>NZ_KB893653.1:0-630437 GCF_000374145.1 Neomegalonema perideroedes DSM 15528
CTCAAACCCGAAGGTTCAAATCCCTCTCTCCCGATATGCGTGCGTCACTCAGGATCAGCCCCAAGCGCCCGCATACCTCCTCAATTCTTCAATCTGTCAATGAGCGTCCGGCGTGTCCGCCGCTTCGTCCTTGGCCGACTTTCTAGCCCCTCATTTCCATCAGGTCAAGACCTAATTTCAAATTTCAGAGACTGCGAAGCCGTCCGCCGAAGCGTCAGCGCCGTCGGTGAGCGGTTTATAGGCCGGGAAATTGTGGGGGGCAAGAAGTATTTTCAGGAAAACGACGTCTTTTTTTCAAAATCATGAAAAAAGGCGGCCCATTGGGCCGCCTGAAAGGGTGATCTCGTCATAAAATCATCACCTTAGGGCAAAAGCGCGATTTCCACCCGCCGATTGGCCGCTTCGCGCACTTCATCCGCCGTGGCCACCGCCTGCCCCGCCTTGCCCGCCGGAAGCACCTCGAAGACCACGTTCGAACCCAACCGCTTCTCTAAACCGAGTCGCACGGCCTGAGCCCGGCGCATCGCCAGCAGCTGATTATAGCGGATCGAGCCCGCGCTGTCGGTGAAGCCCGCAAGGCTGATTCTCTTCGTCCCTAAACGACGGGCCTCGGCGGCGACGTCGTCGAGGATGTCCTCGGCCTCGGGAGTCAGGTCGTTCGAACCGAACTCGAAGAAGACCGGAAGACCGCGCGGGCGCGCCTGAGCCTCGGCCGCCATGGCCCGGCCCGCATCGGGGCCGCTCGCCTGAGGCGAAACCACCTGAGCTTGAGGCGGCGGCTCCGGCGCGGGGGCCGAAGGCCGCGCAGGCGCGGGGCTCGCGGCGACCGGCTGCGGCGCCCTCTGCCGGGGCGGGGCGGGGAAAGAAGGCCCGGAGGAAGGAGCGGCCAGAGATCCGCCCATCGGCGCGGGGAAGAGAATCGCCAGATCCTCGCCGCGCGGCGCAGGAGCGGGCGCCTCGCCGCGGCCGCCGTCGTGAAGGACGACTCCGACCGGAGCGGGCGGCAAGGCCGCATATTGAACGCTCGGCGGAGCGGCCTGCGCGAAGCCCGCCGCCTGAGCCCCCGCCCAAGACGGAGGCGCCAGCACCGGACCCGGCGTCGGGATGGAGGCGGAGGCCGAGACCCCCCCGGCGCGGGCGGGCGCGGGCAAAGGACCGTTCAAGCCCTGCGCGGGCATGGCCAGAACGCCGACCGGAGGCGGGGCGGCGGTCGGGAGATCCAGATTCACCGCGTAGCTCGCCGCGTCATAGGGGGCCGAAGGCGAGCCGCGCTGCGATTCGACCGGAGCCGTCACCTGATAACGCGCATAAGGAAGCTGGGCCTGAGCCGCAGGCGCATAGCTCGTCGCCATGGCGGAGGGCGCGTAGCCCGCAGGCGCGGAGAGAGGCGCGGAGCCCGGAAGATGGACCTGAGTCCGCACGGTCGCCGTCGGGGCGGGAGCCGTGAAGACGATCTCCTGAGAAACGGCGGGGCCCACGACCTGAGCGGAGCCCATGGGAAAGGCGCCAGCCGGGAAAGACGTCTGGAGCGAGGGGGGGCCGGAGAGAATCTGCGGCGGAAGCTCGCCCGCCAGACGCGGCGCGCCGCGACTCGCGGCCTCAAGACGAGCAAGGGCCGTCAGGGCCGCGCCCTGACAGGTCACGACCTGACCGGGATCCGCGCCCGCGCCGGCCTCGCGCAGCCAGCAATCGAATAAAGCCTGAGCGCGGGCCGCGTCCTCGGCGGCGTGGATCCGCACGCCCTCGTCGAAGACTCCCATCAGGCGGCGACGCGCCAACGTCGCCTCTTCGGCCAAAGGACCGCTCAAACCCGCCTCGCGGGGAGTCAGAAGCTCGGTCGCCTTGCCCTCGATGGCCATGATCGAGCGCAGAGCGTAGAAATCCGCGCCCCGCCGGTCGCCGCGGTCATAGGCCCGGGTCGAAAGCTCAAGATAACGCTGCTGAAGCGCGAAGGTGAAAGCCTGAGCGTCGGCCATGGACACGTAAGTCGGCTCCGCGATCATCGCGTGGCGGGAGCCGCCGCCGCAGCCCGCCAAAGCCGCCGCCGCGACGCTCAGAAGAACCCAGACCCGAAGCGGCCGACGCCCCGTCGCATCCGATTGGTGATGTAAGGACATGATCCTGTCTCCGGCTGACCGCCCGTAGGGAAAACTCCGAGAAACGCCCCAATCTGAGACGAAACCGATGAAGCTGCGGAAAAAGGAGCAAAGGAGGCGCCAAAGAAGCGGTCTGCGCGTTAAGACGGCGGAGTCGGAAATGAGACGGAAGATTCTGAGGAGCTTAGAGGAAGACTCGCGCGGCGAGCCCGGAGCCTCCGGGAAAGGCGGGAGGCCCTCCTCAGAGAGGCGGAGCCCCGTCGAAAGGGCGATCTGATCCGAAATGAAACAGAAGCGCCAAAATCCGGAGATGAAAAAACCCCGCCGCCCGGGGGATGGGGCGACGGGGTTCGAAAATTCAGGCCCTGCGGCCCCGGGATCTCAGACGCAGACCACCTTCAAAGGCGCGAAGCCGTTGAAGCCCACCGCCGAATAGGTCGAGGTGTAGGCGCCCGTCGCGAGGATCCGCACCTTGTCTCCGGACTGAAGGGCCAGAGGAAGCTGGATCGTCGCCTTCTCATACATCACGTCGGCCGAATCGCAGGTCGGGCCGGCGAGGATGCAAGGGCCGGTCTCGCCGCCGTCATGGGGCGTCTCCAGCACATAGCGGATCGCCTCGTCCTGAGTCTCGGGGAGGCCGGTGAACTTGCCCACGTCCAGATAGACCCAGCGGACCGGATCCTCGGGGCGCTTGCGGGAGGTCAGGACCACCTCGGTCTCGATCACGCCCGCCTCGGCCACCAAACCGCGGCCCGGCTCCGCCATCAGCTGAGCGGGAAGCTCGCCGCCGAAGGCCGAACGCGCGAACTCCATCACCCGGCGGGCGTAGACCTCGGCGTTCAGGACGGATTTCTCATAGGTCGCCGGGAAGCCGCCGCCCATGTTCATCAGGGTCGGGTTCAGACCCGCCTCGCGGGACATGGCGAAGGTGCGGGCCGCCTCGTCGAGGGCCCCGCGCCACATCTCGGGCTCGCGGGCCTGGCTGCCGACGTGGAAGGAATAGCCCACCGGCTCAAGGCCGAGATCGCGGGCCATGAGGCTCAGGCGGACGGCCTCCTCGGGAGGGCAGCCGAATTTGCGCGACAAAGGCCAGTCGGCTTCGCTGGTCTCCATGAGCAGGCGGCAGAAGACCCGCGCTCCCGGAGCGGAGCGGGCGAGCTTCGCAAGCTCCTCCTCCGAATCGAAGACGAAAAGATCGAGGCCGAGGCCGCGCGCGTAAGCCACGTCGCGCTCTTTCTTCAGCGTGTTGCCGAAGGAGAGGCGGTCGGGAGTCGCGCCCGCCGCGAGGCACATGTCGATCTCGCCGCGGCTGGCCACGTCGAAGCGCGAGCCCTTGGCCGCCAGCATCGCCAGAACCGGAGCTTCCGGATTGGCCTTCACGGCGTAATAGATCCGCGCCGGATCCACGCCCCGCGCGAGGCGGTCGTATTGCTCGGAGATCCCTTGGACGTCCACGATCAGAGTCGCGGCGTCGTAGCTCGTCCGGGCCAGATGCTCGGCGATGCGGCGCGGCGTCCTCGGACGCGGGGCCTGCACGAGACGAAGCTCGGGGGCGTGGTGGCCCTCTCGGCGATCTTCAGAGATTTGGGAGTCGTCGTGCCGCTCAGGGCGCGCTTGCGCCCCTCCGGCCATGAGAGCTGCGTTCATAGTCCATCCCCCTCGGACGCGAACGGCCTGCGCCGCCCGTCGAGACCAAAGAAGACGCGGACCGTCGCTGCATAGCTTTGGAGGCCAGAGGCGCGTGCGTTTGCGTCGTGAGGCCGGAGATAGGGCCTTTCCATGACAGGCGCAAGACGCTTTGGGGCGCAGGGGGAAAAAATCCTCCGGAGGGGGGCGGACGCGACCTTTCGGACACGCCCGTCAGCACAGGGTTAATCTTGACGAATGAAAGCCTTAGACTAGGCGCGGACCCCCTCGGAAGACCCCAGATTCGGAGACCTCGAATGCGCCCCCTTCTTCTCGCCCTCGCAGCGGCCCTCGGGCTGACGGGCGCCCTCCCCGGCCCCGCCGCGGCTCAGGTCGCCCCGCGCGACCAGACAGGCCCCGCCAAGGCGCTCTTCGGCGGAGTCAGGACGCCCGCCGCCCTGCCGCCCGCCGCCATAGGCTCCTACGCCAAAGGCTGCTTCGCGGGGGGCGTCGAGCTGCCCATCGACGGGCCGCATTGGTCGGTCATGCGGCTCTCGCGCGAACGGAACTGGGGGCATCCGCGGCTCATCGACTTCATCGCCCGGTTCAGCGCCCAAGCTCCGCGATTCGGACTCCCGGGGATTCTCGTCGGCGACATGAACCAGCGGCGCGGAGGGCCCATGCTCACCGGACACGCCTCGCATCAGATCGGGCTGGACGTGGACGTCTGGCTCAGGCCCCTGCTGCCCGTCCGGCCGACGCTGCGCGAGCGCGAAGACGTCTCCAGCTTCGACGTGGTCGAGGGACGTCATAATCTCGACGAAGCGCTCTGGCCGCAGACCTCGCGCGCCATGATCCGGGTCGCCGCCGAAGACCCCGAAGTGGAGCGGATCTTCGTCAATCCCGCCATCAAGCGGAAGCTCTGTCAGGAGACCCATCCGCAGGATCGCGCATGGCTGGCCAAAGTGCGCCCTTGGTGGGCTCATGACGCCCATTTCCACGTCCGACTCGCCTGTCCCGCCGATTCGCCGCTCTGCGTCAGGCAGGCCGCCGTTCCCGCCGGAGACGGATGCGGGGAGGATCTGGATTATTGGTACACCGAAGCGCCTTATAAGCCCGCCGATCCCAAAGCGCCTAAAGCGCCGGATCTGACCATGGAGGATCTGCCTCAGGCTTGCCGCGCCGTGCTGGCCGCGCCCTGAGCCCCGGCCAAAGAAAAACCCCGGCGCTCGGCGCCGGGGTCATATCTTGGTGCGGTCGAGAAGATTCGAACTTCCACGCCTCGCGGCGCTAGCACCTCAAGCTAGTGCGTCTACCATTCCGCCACGACCGCATTGCGCGGCCATATAGCAAAGCCTCCCGCACTTGCGCAAGCCCCGTCATGACGATTAGCCATAGGAAAAGAGCAAGCGCGGCGAAGGAGGCGGACATGGCGGTGGAATGGCGAATCTCGCAGGGCTATACGCCCTATCCCGAGGCTCTGGCCGAAATGGAGGCCCGCGCCGCCGCGATTCGCGACCAAGGGGCCGAAGAGCTCGTCTGGATGCTGGAGCATCCGCCCCTCTACACCGCAGGCACCAGCGCCAAACGCGCCGATCTGCTCGAAGCCGAGCGATTCCCCGTCTATGACGCAGGGCGCGGCGGAGAATTCACCTATCACGGGCCGGGGCAAAGGGTCGTCTATCTCATGCTCGACCTGAAGAAGCGTCGGCCCGACGTGAGGGCCTATGTGCAGGCGCTGGAGGCATGGATCATCCGGGCGCTCTCGGAGTTCAACGTGCAGGGGGAGTTGCGCGAGGGTCGGGTGGGGGTCTGGGTGCGCAGGACCGACAAAGGCGCGCCGGAGCGCGAGGATAAGATCGCGGCCCTCGGGGTGCGGATCCGGCGCTGGACCACGCTTCATGGAATCGCGGTGAACATGGAGCCGGATCTCGGCCATTTCGGCGGAATCGTGCCTTGCGGCATCCGGGGGCATGGAGTCACGAGTCTGGCGGATCTGGGAATCCCCGCCGCCATGACCGATCTCGATTCCGCGCTCATCAAGCATTTCGACCCGATCTTCGGGCGCGGCGGAGTCTTCGGCCCGAAAGAGGGCGGCGGCGATTCGGGAAGCGTCTCGGGGACCGTCCGCGCGGAGTGAGGCGGCGGACGGCCCCAAAAACCGCTTCAGCGCGTCAGGACGATCCCGCTCTGAGGAGCCGGATAAACGATGGAGCCCAGCGGCGGGGCCTGATCCTGAGCCGCGGCGTAGCCGAGAGGCTGAGCCTGAATCGGAGCCGAGGAGACGGGCGCGACGACCGCCGCGAGCGGCGGAGCCGCAGGAGCCTGAATCGCGACAGAGGACGGGAGGGCGGCCGGGACCGCGCCGGGCCGCTCCAGCTTCACCACCAGAGGATTGGGCGTCAGATCGAGCATCGCGCCGGTGCCGACGTCCACGCCCGCGCCGATGAGCCCGCCGAAGACCACGTTGCCCGCCATGCCCAGGCCGCCGCCGCCGGAGACCTTATTCGTCACCTGGCCGGTCCAGGTCTCATAGCCCTCTTTCGTGATGGTCGCCGCGAATTCCGAGCGGCGCGGCATCTTGATCGTGCAGGGCGTCGATTCGCAGGAATGGCCGTTGCTGGTCGAAACCTGAGCCCCCGCAGGATCGGTCTCCACGACGAAGGCGTCCTTCGTGCCGCGCGTGATCGTGGCGCAGCCGGAGACGCCCAAAAGCGCGAGCGCCATGACGCTCGTCCAAATTCTTACGTGCAATCGCTTCTCCTGAATTGAGGATTCTCAAATCCACCCTCACAGGAAGAGGCGTATAGAGATCATGCAATTTAAAGCAACATGTCTAAAGGGCGCCAAGACGCCGCGAAACACCCTGAGCAGCGCGATCCGGACAGGCTCTCCGGATCGGCGCTCTTCGCGAAAGGATTACGGCTTCTCCGTCCCCACCGCCTCGGCGATGGTCTTGAAGCCGTCGCGCTTCATCAGCTCGGGCAGGCCGCGCGCGATCTGCGTCGCGAGGCCGGGGCCTGCGTAGATCATCGCGCTGTAGATCTGAACCAGCGAAGCGCCCGCCCGAATCTTCGCCCAAGCCTGCTCCGGCGTCGAGACGCCGCCCACGCCGATCAAAGGAATCTCGCCCCGGGTCAGGCGGCGGAGATCGCGCAGGATTCGAGTCGAGAGTTCGAAGAGGGGCGCGCCGGAAAGTCCGCCCTTCTCGTCGCGCTGAGAATCCTTCAGCTTGTCGCGCAGGGACAGCGTGGTGTTGGTCGCCACGACGCCGTCGATTCGGCGCGCGAGGCAGATCTCCGCCACGTCGGCCAATTCGGAGGCGCTCAGATCCGGCGCGATCTTCAGCAGAATCGGCGCCGCGCCCTTGCCCTCCGCCTTGAGGGAATCGCGCAGATCGAGGCAGCGGCCGAGGAGAGCGTCCAGAGCCGCCGCGCCCTGAAGGTCGCGCAGGCGTTCGGTGTTGGGCGAGGAGACGTTGATCGTCAGGAAATCGGCCAGAGGCGCGAAGGCCCGGATCCCCGCTTCATAATCGGCGGCGCGGTCCTCGGAGTCCTTATTGGCGCCGAGATTCACCCCCACCGGGCCGGGATGCTCCGGCAAGCCGTCTAATTGCGCCCGCGCGGCCTCAAGCCCCGCATTGTTGAAGCCCATGCGGTTGACGATCGCCCGATCCGGAGTCAGCCGAAACAGCCGCGGCTGAGGATTCCCCGCCTGAGGACGCGGCGTCACGGCGCCGACCTCCACGAAGCTGAAGCCCAGAGCGAAGAGCCCCGGAACCGCCACGGCGTTCTTATCGAAGCCCGCCGCAAGCCCGACGGGATGGGAGAAGCTCCGGCCCCAGAGCGCGACGCCGAGGCTCGGGTCGTCGGGCGGCGCGAAGCGGGGGCCGAAGCCCCGCGCCAAACCCCAAAGCGCGAGGCGATGGGCGGTCTCGGGCGGCAGAAGGCGCAAAGCGGCGTCGAACATCAGATCATCCCCGGCGGAAAGACATGGGCGCCGTCCGGCCCGAGCGGCAAAGGCTCGGACCAAAGCGCCTCCTCAGGATTCAGGGCGCGATGCAGATGCGGAAACAAAGCCCCGCCCCGCGAAGGCTCCCAGCGCAATTCAAGCCCCAAGGCTTCGGCCTCGAAGGCGATCAGCAGAAGCCCCGAACGGCCCGCGAAATGCTTCGCCGCCGTCTCGCGCGCCTGCGCCGCCGTCGAGAAATGGATGAAGCCGTCGCGCAGATCATCCGCCGAGCCGGAGAAGACGCCGAAGGACTCCGCCGCCCGCCAAAAAGATTCGTCGCAGATTTTATAGATTTTCGTCATCAGGCCTCTCCCCAGGATCCGATCCGGATCCGGCCCTCCAAAGGGCTGAAACGGGGTTCGAATGACGCCTCCGCGCGGCTTTGTCCAGCGCAGACCCCGCTGAAACGGCTTTCCCGGCAAGTTTCGCTTAAGCCTTTCGCAGCTTCTCCTTCAGATCCCTCAACGCATCCTTAAGCGCGCTTGCGCTTTGCGCGTCCCAATTCTTCGCGGAGCGGCTTTCCCTCAACGCTCTAGCAAGGGCGCTTCGCCATGCTGCCCTCAAAGATCAGGCCGCCGCCAGAGGAGGCCCGCGTCCGAATCCGTAAGGAGCAGGACGAGACGAGGGATGCGATATGTTCAAAATCCAAAGCTGGATCAAAAGCTTGACGATAGGCCTGGCGTTCGGCGCCTTGGCTTCTCCGGCCCTCGGCGCGGTCCTGCTCACAGGCGTGGTCTATGATTCGCGCACGAGAGAGCCCGTTCAAAACGCGCAGGTCGGGCTTTGGAACGTCGATCTGGGCGAGACGCTGGACTCCTCCTGCTATCTCTACTGGAACGAGGCCCCCGAATATGATCCGGGAACCGGCCAGCCGATCACCAGCATCCTCTCCACGGGCGCGAACGGCGTCTACAGCGTCGTGCTCGAACATGGCCAGCACGCCAGCTGTCCGGATACGGTGGCGCCCGTCCGGATGGAGATGCGCGTCTCCCATCCTGATTACGTCGCCTCCTCGCTGAGCCCCGCCGCCGGCGGCGGAGCGCCCGACTCCTTCGCGGCCTACGGAATCACGGCCCGGGGCGGCGCCTATTTCGTCTCCGACGATCTGGCCGCGCCGGAAGGATGGCCGCCCGCGCCCTATTGGAGCGAATGGCGCGCCACCAAAATCACCACGCCCATCCTCAACCACCATATCCCGCTCGACGCCCGCGCGCCGCGCGCCGCCGAGCTCTTCGGCGTGGTGACGGATTCCGCCACCGGCGCGCCCATCGACGGCGCCCGGGTCGTCGTGATCGGGACGAACGGCCAGCCCCTGCCCGACGCCTGCTTGGCCACGCCGCCCGCGCAAAGGACCGTCGGCGCCGACGGCGCTTATCTCTATCACATTCTCCTCGGTTCGCGCGCGGAATGCCCCATCGGCGGAACTTATTGGGTGGAGGCCCAGCCGCCCGCCGGGAACACGCCCTATAGCGGAAGCGATCGGGACAGCTCCTCGCTCGCGCTGGACGAATCGCAGCGGATCGATCTGGAGCTGGGGCGCCTCGCGCCTGCGGGCTTCGGCGGCGTGGTCACCGATTCCTCCACCGGCTCGCCCATTCCCGGCGCGACGGTGACCATCACCGGGCCTTTGGGACCGCTGGATTCCGCCTGCTTCGCCTCCGGGACCTCGCCTCAGACCACCGGAGCGAACGGCGCCTATAGCGCGGTCATCAGCCTCGGCGCCCACGCCTCTTGTCCGGCGACGGGCGGAAGCTTCACCGNCTCCGTCGCGCCGCCTGCGGGCTATCAAGGCTCCGATTCGGGCTCCGCAACGCTGACCCCCGGCTCCAATGGTCAGGCCGATCTGGAGCTGACCCCCGTTCCCGTCGTCATTCCGCCCGCGGGCTTCGGCGGCGTGGTGACCGATTCCACCACCGGCGCGCCCATCCCGGGCGCCGTGGTGACCATCACCGGGCCTTCGGGGCCGCTGGATTCCTCCTGCTTCGCCTCCGGGACCTCGCCTCAGACCACCGGAGCGAACGGCGCCTATAGCGCGGTCATCAGCCTCGGCGCCCACGCCTCTTGTCCGGCGACGGGCGGAAGCTTCACCGCCTCGGTTACGCCGCCTGCGGGCTATCAAGGCTCCGATTCGGGCTCCGCTGCGCTGACCCCCGGCTCCAATGGTCAGGCCGATCTGGAGCTGACCCCCATCCCCGTCGTCATTCCGCCTGCGGGCTTCGGCGGCGTGGTCACCGATTCCGCCACCGGCGCGCCTATCCCGGGCGCCGTGGTGACCATCACCGGGCCTTCGGGACCGCTGGACTCCTCCTGCTTCGCCTCCGGGACCTCGCCTCAGACCACCGGAGCGGACGGCGCCTATAGCGCGGTCATCAGCCTCGGCGCCCACGCCTCCTGTCCGGCGACGGGCGGAAGCTTCACCGGCTCCGTCGCGCCGCCTGCGGGCTATCAAGGCTCCGATTCGGGCTCCGCTGCGCTGACCCCCGGCTCCAGTGGTCAGGCCGATCTGGAGCTGACCCCCATCCCCGTCGTCATTCCCCCTGCGGGCTTCGGCGGCGTGGTCACCGATTCCGCCACCGGCGCGCCCATCCCGGGCGCCGTGGTGACCATCACCGGGCCTTCGGGGCCGCTGGACTCCTCCTGCTTCGCCTCCGGGACCTCGCCTCAGACCACCGGAGCGAACGGCGCCTATGGCGCGGTCATCAGCCTCGGCGCCCACGCCTCCTGTCCGGCGACGGGCGGAAGCTTCACCGCCTCGGTTACGCCGCCTGCGGGCTATCAGGGCTCCGATTCGGGCTCCGCTGCGCTGACCCCCGGCTCCAATGGTCAGGCCGATCTGGAGTTGACCCCCGTTCCGACCGCCCCCCCGACCATCTGGTTCGGCGGCGTGGTGCGCGACGCCACCACCGGCGAGATCATCCCCGGCGCTCTGGTCAGCCTCACCGGACCGCTCGGCGGCCAGCTGGCGTCCGTCTGCTTCGCGGAAGGCTCGCTGCCTCAGACCACCGGAGCCGACGGCGCTTATGGCGTGCGGCTGCGGCTCGGGGCGGATCCGACCTGCCCCTCGGGCGGGCGCTACACCGCCCATGTCGAGCCGCCCGCCGATTCGGGATATTTCGGCGTCGATCTCTCCACCCGCACCGAAGTCGTCGCGGACGGCGATCTGAGCGACGTCGATCTGGCGCTGGACTTCGCCGTCGTCGATCTGCGCGTCTCGAAGGAGACGCCGGACAAGGCCGCCGCGCCGGGCGAAACCGTGGTCTTCCGCATCTCCGTCAGCAACACCGGATCGGCGAATGAAGTCGTCTATATCGAGGACCGTCCCTCGCCCTGGCTGAACTACGTCGCCGAATCCTTCTCGGTCGAGCAGGCGAACGGCGTTCTTGAGGAGGTCGTCCCCTTCTCGCTGCAAGGCCGCAATCCGATCTTCGGGCCGATCACGCTGCAGCCCGGCGGAAGCCTCAGGGTCGGCTACGCCATGCGGATCTCCCACGCCGCGCCTCCGGGCTACGCCGAGAACCTCGCCGTTCTGCATCGCCGCGACGGATTCGGGCGCTTCCTGCCCATCCAGACCGGCCGCAGCGGAATCATCATCCTCGAAGGCTCGACGGTCTTCGACGACTCCGTCGTCTTCGGCAAGGTCTGGTACGACTGCAACATGAACGGCTGGCAGGATCAGCCCATGGCCTCGCGGATCACGCTTTCGGGCGGCTTCGCCCCCGGCGCGCTCCTGCCCGGCGGTCTGACCGTGGATCGCGGATTCGGCCCCGAGCCCCTCACCGGAGACTTCGCCTCCGGGCTGACGCTCGGCGATCTCGCGCCGCTCCATGTCGGGGCGGGCGGCGAGGCGGGCAAGATCGTCCTCCGCGCCAAGCTGGCCCGGCCTGAGATCCCCGCCCTGCGGCTCGTCACCGCCGAGGGATTCGACGCCGCGCTCGCGCCGGACGGCTCATGGACTCAGGCGCCGCTTCCGGGCGGCTTCGCCGGATGCGGGGATCTGCGCATGATGCGCGCCGTGACCCCCGCGCCGGGCGGCGGACATCTGCTCACCATCGTGATCACGAGCGGATGCCGCGCCGAAAGCGGCGTCGCCGGGGCGCGGCTCGCCACGGTTGAGGGCCTCGTCATCGAGACCGACTCCCATGGCCGCTATCACATCGCGGACGGGCGCTTCACCGATCGTCTGCGCGGCAGCAACATGCTGATCAAGCTGGACGAGGCCTCTCTGCCCATGGGCTCGCGCGTGGTCTCGGTCAATCCGCAGCGCCTGCGCCTGACCGGAGGCCCCATGCAGGCCGCCAATTTCGCCGTCAGCTGCCCCGCCCCGCAAGGCTTCTTCACTGAGCAGGTCGCGGAGATCGGCGCCGTCTGCTTCCTGCCCGGAACCGCCTCCATCGATCCGGCTCAGGCGGGCGCGCTGACCGCCGCGGCCGAGCATCTGCTCACGCAGGGCGGCGGCGAGGTCGTGGTCGAATGCCGCCCCTGCGAAGGGAAGACCGACGCCGCGCTCAACGCGGGGCGGGTGGCCGCCGTGCGTCAGGCCCTCGCCGGGATGCTCCCCGCCGAGATCATGAGCCGCGTCACGGTCCGCTCCGAAACGCAGGGAATGGGCGCCCCCGCCCATGGGACGGGCGGATTCTCGCCGGTCCCGGCGGGCGGCCCGACCCTGCCGCCGCTTCCGCTGCCGCATCCCGCGCCCCAGCCCGAACCTTCGAAGGGTCTCTTTCAGATGATCTTCGGATCGAACGCGACCGGCGCCGGACCCATGCGCGCCTTCGCCCTCGCGGGCGCGCTGCTCGGCGCCCAAGAGGCCAAAGCCGACGCCCCCGGCGCCGGAAAGGCCGTCCAGCTTCCGCTGAGCCGCGGCGTGATCGAAACGCCGAAGCCGCAATTCGCCCCTCCTCCGTTCGTGGGCCCTATGGCGCCCGCGCCCTTCTGCCCGACCCTCGGGCGGGCGCTGAGGCCCGGCGAAGCCTGCCCGACGCCCGCTCCCGCCCCTCAGCCGGTGGTGACGGGACGCTATTGCCTCGACACGGGAATCACCGTGCCGGTCGGGGCCGCCTGCCCCGTCCCGCAGACGACGGTCGTCGCGCCGCCGCCCCCGCCCCCCCCGCCGCCGGTCGCGGCCGAGCCGCCCAAGCCCGCCTTCGCGACCCGTCCGCGCGAGATCTGCCCTGAGGCCAAATGCGCCGACGTCAGCGTCCGCAGCCTCGTCGAGCTGCCCTTCGGCGCCAGCCTGACCGCCGTCGCCGACGCCCAGAGCGCCGATCCCCGGCTTGACGCCGTCGCGCCCAGCGCCGTCCTGCTGGCTGGCGATGGTCTGGCCGGGCCCGCGGTCTTCCACAGCTTTTCGAACTACCCGACCTTCATCGACCGCTGGGAGGTCGTCCTCTTCCGCGAAGCCGACCGCAATCGCGCCCGGCCCCTCGCCACGCTGACCGGCGCCCGGCTCGGGGATCCCGTGGTCTGGGACGGCGCCGTCTCGGACGGACGCCCGCTGAGCCCCGGCGAGAATCTGAAATACGTCGTGCGCGCCTATGATTCCGAAGGCCGCCGCGACGAGACCAAGCCCCGCGATCTGCTGCTCACCGCCGATCCGGAGCATCCCACGCTCAAGCGTCCGGCGCGCTCGGCCTATGGCCGCGATTCGCTGGCCCGCCAGTCCATCCCGATCATGGGCGGACGAGTCGCGGTGCGCGGCGCGGGCGTGCCTCCGGGCTGGCTGGTCGCGGTCTCCGGCGAGGAGATCCCGGTGAACGAGAAGGGCGAATTCGTCTGGGAGAGCCTGCGCCGCCCCGGCGTCTATGAGATCCCCGTCGAGCTGGCCGCCCCCGACGGCGTGGTCTGGAGCCGCATGGTCGCCGCGCAGGTGCCCGAGAACAGCTTCTTCATGGTCGGCCTCGCCGATCTGACCATCGGTCAGGATTTCGTCTCCGATTCGCTGGAGGCCGCCGTGGGGACCGACGGCTTTCAGGAGGACGTCTTCGCCAACGGGCGCCTCGCCTTCTATCTGAAGGGCAAGATTCAGGGCCGCTATCTCATCACGGCTCAGGCCGACACCCACGAGAACGAGATCGAGCATATCTTCGACGATTTCGTCGATTACCGCGATCCCCGGAAGATGTTCCGCCGCCTCGATCCCGACCGCTATTACCCCGTCTACGGCGACGGCTCGGTCGCGCGCTCCGACGTGGACACCCAAGGCAAGTTCTACGTCCGCGTCGAGGACGGCGACTCAAGCCTGATGTGGGGCAACTTCAACACCGGCTTCACCGGAACCGAACTCGCCCGCTATGAGCGCTCGCTCTACGGCGCGCGGGCGGAATACGTCAGCCGCGCCGCCACCAGCTATGGCGAAGCCCGCTTCCAAGCCAAGGGCTTCGCCTCGCAGCCCAACACCGCCGCCGCGCATAATGAATTCATCGGCACCGGCGGCAGCCTCTATTACCTGCGTCAGCGCGACATCGTGACCGGTTCGGAGAAGCTCCGCGTCGAGATCCGCGACCGCGACAGCGGCCGCGTGCTGGAGAGCGTCGCGCTGGTTCCCGGCAAGGATTACGAGATCAACGACATTCAGGGCCGCGTGCTGCTGACCAATCCGCTGCGCAGCTTCGCGGGGCGCTCGGGAACGAATGTGATCTCCACCAGCGCCCTCGGCGACGACATGGTCTTTCTGGTCGCCGATTACGAATATGTCCCCGATTTCGGCGAGGCCGAGGAATGGACCTATGGCGGCCGCGCGCTGGCCTGGCTCGGCGATCATCTGAAGATCGGGGGAACCTATGTCGAGGAGAACGCCGAAAACGCCCGCGCCTATGAGCTGATGGGCGCCGACGTGGCGCTGCGCTGGAGGCCCGGCACCTATATCCGCGGCGAATGGGCCCGCAGCAATTCCTTCGAGCGCGCCGACATCCGCGCCTCGGACGACGGCGGCCTGACCTTCCATGAGCTTTCCGGCTCGCTCGGACGCCCGGTCGAAGGCGACGCCTTCTCAATCGAGGCCCGCGCCGATTTCGCCGAGATCTTCGACGGCTCGCTCGCCGGCGAGGCCGAAGCCTGGTGGCGCGAGCGCGACGAAGGATATTCCAACGTCCAAAGCGCGCTCGACGGCTTCCGCCGCAGCTTCGGCGGCTCGGTGGAGCTGCGCCCGAGCGAGGATCTGCGCCTCGCCCTGCGCGCCCATGAAGGCGAATATCTCGACGGCGACAAGGAGCGGACGGCCGCCGCTCAGATCGACAAGGATTTCGGCCGCTTCGGCCTCTCCTTCGAATCCCGCTATGAGGAGGAGATCGCCCGCGGCGAGCCGGAGATCTCCGCTCTGATCCTCGGCGGGCGTCTGTCCTATGAGGTGATGGACGGCGCCAAGGTCTATGTCCGGGGTCAGACCTCGGTCATGGAGGAAGGCGACTACGTGGACGCCACGGGCGGCGCGGTGGGCTTCTCGGCCCGCCTCTCCGACGCCCTGACCGCCCACGCCGAATACGCCCATTTCAAAGAGCGCGGAAACGGCGCCACCGTGGGCGTGGATTATCAGCGCAGCGCCGATCACGTGGTCTATGGCAGCTACACCCACTCCACCGACCGCGAGGACGAGCGCCGCCACGCCTTCACCCTCGGCCAGCGCGCCAATGTGGCCAACGGCCTCGACGTCTATCAGGAGAACCTCTTCGGCGTCCGGCGCGACGGCGGATTCGAATCCAGCCAGCTTTACGGCGCGGAGATCCGGCCTCTGGACGATCTGAGCCTCGGCCTGAGCTATCAGCGCTCGGATCTGGATCTGGACGGCGGCGACGTCGAGCGGGATGCGGTTTCGGCCTCGGCGCGCTGGAAGACCTCGCGGCTGGAGCTGGCGGGCAAGGCGGAATATCGCCGCGACCGGGGCGAGGGCGAGGATACGGACCAGTGGCTCGCCACGGCCCGCGCCAAATACGAGGCCACGCCCTCCACCACGCTGCTGGCCAAGGCTTCGGTCTCGCACACCGATAATCGCGCGGATTCCGCCCGCGACGCCCGCTTCTGGGAGGCCTCGGTGGGGCTGGCCTATCGCCCGGTCGAGAACGACCGTCTGAACCTGCTGGCCCGCTACAGCTATCTCTACGACCTGCCCGCTCCGGAGCAGGTTTCGGGAGACGTGGATCAGCGCGCCCATCTGGTCTCGGCGGAAGCCTCCTACCGCGTGACGCCGCGCCTGACCTTCGGCGCCAAAGGCGCCTATAAGCACGGCGAGATCCGCGAGGACCGCAACGCCGGAGGCTGGACCGCCACGCGGCTCACCTATGGCGCGGCCCACGCCAAGGTCCGGATCTTCGAGAACTGGGACGCCATGGCCGAATGGCGCGTGCTGCACGACCTCGAAGCCGACATGACCCGTCATGGCGCTCTGGTGGCGGTCTACCGGCGCTTCGGCGATAATTTCGAACTCGGCGCGGGCTATAACTTCGCCGCCTTCGGAGACGATCTTTTCGACCTGAATCAAAACGCCCATGGCTGGTTCATCAACGCGGTGGGCAAGTTCTGACGGCTCGGACAGGCTGAACTTCGGCCGATTGAATTTTGGAGGCGCGGAGGAGACTCCGCGCCTCTTGCTTTTTGGGCGCCTCGCGCCGAGCTTGAGGCCATGGCCGCCTCATCCCTTGAAGCTCTGCTCTCCGAGATCCGCGCCTGCCGGATCTGTCCGGATCTGCCGCTCGGCCCGCGTCCGATCCTTCAGGCGGGCGCCGGAGCGCGGATCCTCATCGTCGGCCATGCGCCCGGCCATATCGCCCATGAGCGCGGAAGGCCCTTCGACGACGCCAGCGGAAGGCGGCTGCGGGCGTGGCTCGGGCTGACGCGCGAGGAGTTTTACGACCCCGGCCTCGTGGCTCTGGCCCCCATGGGCTTTTGCTATCCCGGAGCCGGAAAAGGCGGCGATCTGCCCCCGCGCCCCGTCTGCGCCCCCACATGGCGTCCGAGGCTCATGGCGGCCCTGCCGGAGATCCGGCTGACCCTCGCGTTAGGACTCTTCGCGCAGAAATGGGTCTTGGGCGCGCATTGGCGGGGCGGCGTGGCCGCCAGCGTCGAAGCCTGGCGGGAGGTCTGGCCCGAGATTCTGCCGCTGCCCCATCCCAGCGGACGCAACAACGGATGGCTCGCGCAAAGGCCCTGGGTCGAAGGCGAGATGATCCCCGCCCTTCAAGAGCGGGTGCGGGGCCTGATCCGCATTCAGAAAGGAAGTCCATGAAGATCGAAATCCGCGAAGAGCGCCCCGAAGAGGCGCCCGCCGTTCGGCTGCTGACCGAGGCGGCCTTCAAGCTCAACGCCCATAGCCGGGGGACGGAGGGCGCGGTCGTCGACGCTTTGCGCGCGGCCGGAGCCCTGACGCTCTCCCTTGTGGCGATTCAGGATGGAGAGCTGGTCGGGCATGTCGCCTTTTCGCCGGTGAGGATCGAAGGCGCGGATCCCGGCTGGTTCGGGCTGGGTCCGGTCTCGGCGCGGCCCGATCTGCACGGAAGGGGAATCGGCGGCGCCCTCGTCCGCGAGGGCCTCGCGCGGCTGAAGGCGCAGGGCGCGAAAGGCTGCCTTCTGGTCGGCGATCAGGAATATTACCGCCGCTTCGGCTTCCGCCATGATCCCGCGCTGAAGCTGGAGGGCGTCCCGCCGGAATATCTCCTCGCCCTGACGCTGGAAGGCCCGCGCCCCGCCGGAAACGTGGTGTTTCATGAAGGGTTTTCAGCCTCCTGAAAGCCCCGCCTGAAGCGCTTTTCTTAACCGAACGTCGAAGCTTCGCCCTTAAGCCGGAGACAGGCCAACTCCAGCGGGAGCGATTCGATGTCGGCGATGCTGAAGCTCTTTCTGATCGCTTTGACCTTCTCCGCCGCCGTCCTCGCCAAGAGCTTCAGGGGCGAAAGCGGACGGGACACCCTCTTCTCGACCAAGATCGAAAGGATTTCTCAGGCCGTTCTGGAGGAGCGCCACGCCGCCGCCCTGAGATTCCGCCCCTCGCTCGGACTGAGAGGCGAGGATCTCGGAATCGAGTTCCGCCTCTCGGAGAAGGGCTTCTCCTCGCGCATGGAGGATTTCGGCTTCTCCTGCCTCGGGGCGGGGGCGGGCCGGATCAATTGCCGAAAGACGGTGGAGGACGGCGGCGGCCTGACGCTGAGTCTGACCTTCTCCGGCGGCGAGGCCGTCGTCTTCCGGCATGGGCAGGCGCTCAAGAGATCCTGAGCCGCAGAGGTCATAAGCCCATGGCTTCGGCGATCAGACGCAGGCTCTTCAGCCGAGTCTGGTGGTCGTAGACGTCCGAGACGATGATCAGCTCGTCGGCTTTGGTCTCCTCGACCAGCGCCTCCAGACCCGCCCGCACCGTCTGCGGAGAGCCGTAGACCGAGCGCGCCAGCATCCGCGAGACCTGCGCTTTCTCCTGAGGCGTCCAATAGCTTTCAATGTCGTCGACGGGCGGCTGGCTCAGGCCCCGGGCGCCGCGGAACATGTTCACGAAGGACATTTGCTGAGTCGTCGCGAGGCGGCGGGCTTCGGCGTCGGTTTCGGCGGCGATCACGTTCACGCCCACCATCGCGTAAGGCTTCCGCAATTGCTCCGAGGGCTGGAAGCGCGAACGATACATGTCCAGAGCGGTCAGCAGGACGTCCGGCGCGAAATGCGAGGCGAAGCTGTAGGGCAGGCCCAGCATCGCCGCCAGAGAAGCCCCGAAATGGCTGGAGCCGAGAATCCACAAAGGCACCTCCGTGCCCGCCGCAGGCACCGCCCGGATGCGCTGGCCCTCGCCCGCAGGCGCGAGGAAGGCCTGAAGCTCCAGAACGTCGTCGGGGAAGCGGTCGGCGGATTCGGGCTCGCGGCGGAGCGCCCGCAGAGTCAGCTGATCCGTGCCCGGCGCCCGGCCTAACCCGAGATCCACCCGCCCCGGAAACAGCCGCTCCAGAGTGCCGAACTGCTCGGCGATCACATAGGGCGCGTGATTGGGCAGCATGATCCCGCCCGCGCCGATCCGGATCTTCGTCGTGCCCGCGCCGATATGCCCGAGCACCACCGAAACCGCCGCGCTCGCGATGCCGGACATATTGTGATGCTCGGCCACCCAGATGCGGTTGAAGCCCCAATCCTCGGCGTGGGCCGCCAGATCCCGCGCGTTGAGCAGCGCCTGACGGGCGTCCGTCTCCTCCGTCACGCGGACGAGTTCGAGAATCGACAAGGGAAGGAGGGGAGACGCCATGGGGGGAGGTCCTCGACAGGAATAAGGCCTCTCATATGGGCGCCCCGACGCCGGAGGTTCAAGCGGGAGGTTGGAGGTCGGCGGGAGGTTCCAGCCCTCTCTGCGCTTTCGCGCCCTCGCGCCGCCGCGCGGATTGGACTAGCCTGCGCCGCCGCTCCCGAATTCCGGAGCTTCTCGGCGGAGTCCGCATCCGAAATGTCCCTTCTGCATATCCTCGTGCTGGCGCTGGTTCAGGGCGTCTTCGAGTTCCTGCCCATCAGCTCCTCGGCGCATCTGGTGCTGGTGAGCAAGCTCGGCGGCTTCCCCGATCAGGGGCCCTTGGTGGATCTGGCGCTGCATCTGGCGACGCTCTGCTCGATCTTCGTCTGCCTCTGGCCGGAGGTGCGGCGGGTCTTTCGGGGGCTCTGGCTCGTTCTGCGCGGCCGGTTTCAGGAGCAGGACGCGAAGCTCGCGCTTCTGCTCGTCCTCGCCTCGGTTCCGGGTCTGGCGGCGGGGCTCGGGCTTTACCTCATGGGCGGAGAGGGCGCGCATATGCGCTCGCTCAAGGTCATCGCCGCCGGCATGGCGGTCTTCGCGGTGGCGCTCTACGTGGCGGATAAGTTCTTCCCCGAAAATAAAGAGATCAAGGATCTCGGCTGGGGCGGCGCGCTGATCATCGGGCTTTCGCAGGCCTGCGCCTTCATTCCGGGCGCCAGCCGCTCCGGCGTGACCACCACGGCGGGACGATTCCTCGGGCTGACGCGCACCGAATCCATCCGGTTCTCGCTGCTGCTTTCCGTGCCGCTGATCCTCGCGGCGGGCCTCGCCGGAACCGGAGAGCTGGCCATGGAGGCCGATTCCGCCTTCCTGCGCGACGCGCTGCTCGCCTCTTTTCTGACCTTCCTCGTCGGCTGCGCCACGATCAAGCTGCTGCTGCGCTATCTGCAAAAGGCCGACATGACCGTTTTCGTGATCTATCGCCTTTTGCTGGCGGGGCTGCTCTTCGCCCTCGCCTGAAGCCTGCGAAACCAGAGGCGTAAGGCCCCGCGCGCGGCCCGCCGCGCGCAGGCGCCGAACCGTGAAGACGCGTCCGGGAGGAATCCGCCGCCGCCTTCAGCCCGCGTTCACCAAAATTTAGCCCTCGTCTTTCCATTGTAGGGGCGCGCCCTCAGCAGGCGCTTTCTCAGATGATGGATCAAGCCGGACATGTTGGGGCGACTCTCGCAAACTCTCGCCGTGGCGGCGATCGGCGTCCTGTTCGCCGCGGCGGCGCTGTTGTTCTTGGGTTCGTCCAAGACTCTGGACCGCCATGCGGACACCCCGCGCCAGCTCGCGGAGGCTCAGGCCGCCGCGGCCGACCGGCTGGAGACCATCCGCAGCGCTCTGGAGCGCATGGAGGCCGCTCTGGCCGCCGCGCAGGAGCCGCAGGACTCGCCGGAGTTCGCCCGCATCTTCCGCGAGGCCGCCGCGCAGACCGCTCAGGCCTCGCCCGCGGTGCGCGCCGTCGGCTATTTTCAGGCCGTGGAGGATCAGGCCGCCGCCGAGCTGATGGCCATGCACAACGCCGAAGGCATGACCCGCCTCACGCGCGGCGGCGAAAGCCTGTTCCTGCCTCTGCGCTTCCTCGCCTCCGGCCATAACGCCCAGCGCGGCGCCTTCCCCTTCACCGCAGGCAACCGCCTGCCCGCCGCCTATGTGGCCATGCAGGCCGCTCAGGACGCGCTCCGCCAGTCCATCGGCGAAGAGCGCGCCATGGTCTCGGCGCTGATCGCGCCCAACGGCGACCCCATCCACGCCCTGAATCTGGAGACGGGGCCTCAGGCCGTGGTCTGGATGCTCGATCCTCTGATCGCCGCGCCTGAAGCGCCCGCGCCGGAGATGCGGCTCATCGATCCTGAAAATCCCGAAGCCGGATATGAGGAAGTCCCGGCCCCGCCGCAGAAGCCCAGAGAATTCGGGCGGCTGAAGGGCGTGGTCGGCGCGCTGGTCGACGCCCGCCTGCTCGCCGGGACCGCCAACGCCCGGGTGCTTTATGGTCCGCTGGACGCCGCGGCCGTCAAGCCGAGCTTCGCCCAGCCCAGCGGCATGGCGCTCATGCGCGGCGCCGAATCTCCGTGGAGCCTCTCTTTCGGCTTCAACGCCCAGCGCTTCGATCTGGTCGGCGTCACGCCGGGCGCGCCGGGCGTGGGCGCGGTCGCCTCCATGCTGGTGCTGGCGGTCGGCGGCGGCCTGACGGGCCTCGCCTGGATCCTGCTGCAGGGCGAGCGCTCGCGCGGCGAAATGGCCGCCAAGACGCTCCGCGCCCAAGAAGCGCAATATAAGGAGAACGTCCGCAAGCTTAAGATCAGCGAGCAGCAATTCAAGCGGCTGGCCGAATCGACCGGCGTGATCCCCTGGCAGGCCAACCTCAAGGAGCAGCGCTTCACCTATATCGGCCCGCAGATCGAGACCCTCACCGGGTATCCGCCCGATTCCTGGTACGCGGTCGGATTCTGGGTGGAGCACGTCCATCCCGACGACCGCCAGACCGTCATCTTCGACGGCATGCGCAAGCTGCGCTCCGGCGACTTCACGACTTATGAATATCGCGTGCGCTCCGCCTCGGGGCGGGTGGTCTACATGCGCAACATGATGACCCTCGTCGCCGGACGCGGCAAAGGCGACAAGGGCGAAAAGCCCATGCTCGCCCATGGCTTCATGCTCGACGTGACCGAGATCAAGATGGCCGAGCGCCGCCTGCAGGAGGCCCGCGCCCTCGCCGAGGAATCCAACCGCACCAAATCCGAGTTCCTCGCCAATATGAGCCATGAGCTGCGCACGCCGCTCAACGCGGTGATCGGCTTCTCGGAGGTGATGAAGGACCAGCTCTTCGGCCCCATGGACGCGCGCTATCGCGATTACGCCCAGAACATCCATTCTTCGGGGCGTCATCTGCTCTCGCTGATCAACGACGTGCTCGACCTCGCCAAGATCGAGGCCGGGCGCATCGAGCTGGTCGAGGAGACCGTGGATCTCGCCGCCCTGCTGGCCGGATGCCGCACCCTCATGCACGACCGCGCCGCCAGCGCCGGACTCCATATCCGCATGGAGGTGCCCAAGCCTCTGCCCAGCCTGACCGCAGACGAGCGCCGCATCAAACAGGTGATCCTGAATCTGATGTCCAACGCGCTGAAGTTCACCCCGCCGGGCGGACGCGTCACGCTGCGCGCCGAGGTGCTGGAGCCCAAGGGCCTGCGCATCGCGGTGATCGACACCGGCATCGGCATGACGCCCGAAGAGGTCGAGATCGCCCGCGAGCAGTTCGGACAGCTCGACAGCGAACTCGCCCGCCAGAGCGACGGCACCGGACTCGGCCTGCCCATCGCGGAATCGCTCATCAAGCTGCATGGCGGCGAGCTGGAGATCCAGTCCAAGAAGGGCGTCGGCACGCATATGATCGTCTGGCTGCCCCTGAACCGGCTCGGACGCGCCGCGCGCGACGCCAATAAGGCCGCAGGATGACCGCCCCGCTCGCTCCCGTCCCGCTCGCTCCCGCCTCGGCGCCGGAAGCCGCCGCGCGGCCCCCCTCCGACCGCAGGCCCATGCTGCGGCGAGGGATGTTCCGTCTGGCGGCCGGCCTTGGGCTGGCCGGCTCGACTCTGGCGGCGGGCGCGCCCTGGACCCTCGCGCTCATCGCGCTGGGGCCGGGCCTCGCGGGCCTGACCCTCGGCGCCAAGATCGGCGAGCCGCGCGAAGAGATCTGGAGCTTCGTCGCCGGAGCTCAGGCGCTGGTGGCGGCCTCCCTCGCCGCGCTGTTTCCCGGTCAGGAGGGCGTGTTGCTGGCGCTCTGGGCGCTGGCGCCTCTGCTGGAGCCCGACGCGCCCCGGGCCTCTCCGCCGCTGATGGCGCTCTGCATGTCGCCTCTGGCGGCGGCGCCCGTCGCGGCCGCGGCTTCGGGGGCGGGCGGCGTCGGCCCGGCGCTCGGCGCGGTGGTCTTCGGCGCTCTGGCCTTCCTCGCCCTCGCCTTCGGGCAGGAGCGGACGCGGCGCGCCGAAGCCGGAGAAGCTGAGGTCCGCGCCGCCATGGCGCTCTTCGAGGAGCATGGCGGAGACGCCGTCCTCAAGGTGGATTCCGACGGCCGCGTCCGCGCCGCCCATGGCGCCATGCGCGGAGTCTTCGGCTTCGAGCCCTGCGAGGCTCTGGGGCGGCCTCTGGAGGCCCTGATCGCCGCCGAGGACGCGCCGGAGCTGCGCATGGCGCTCGAAGGGGCGCTTTATGAGGAGACCGGACGCAAGCTGCGTCTGCGCGGCCATGAGACCCGCCGCGAAGAGGCGCCGCTCAATCTTTCCCTCTGGCCTTTAGGGCCGCCGCGTCCGGGCGCGCTCTTCGAATGCCTGCTGCTGGCCCGCGACGCCCGCGAATCCATGGAGCAGGAGCGCCGCCTCACCGAGGCCGTGCAGAAGGCGCAGGCGGCGCAGGCGAGCAAGAGCCGCTTCCTCGCCAATATGAGCCATGAATTCCGCACGCCGCTCAACGCCATCCTCGGATTCGCCGAACTGCTGCGGCATCAGCAGGAATCTCAGGCCGCCCAAAGCGCGGAAGCCTCCAACGGCCAGATCAAAACCCATCTCGACGCCATTCTCGAAGGCGGACGCCAATTGCTGCGGATGGTCGAGGATCTGCTCTCCCTCGCCGAGGAGGAGGGCCCCGGCGTCCCCTCCAAGGAAGAGGCCTCCATCGCCGCCATCTTCGCCGATTGCGCGGCCCTCTCGGAGGGCGCGGCGCAAAAGCGCGGCGTGCGGCTGGAGTTCTCCGGCGCGCCGCTCTTCGCGCTGGCCGATTCGCGGCCCCTGACGCAGACTCTGCGCGGGCTGATCGCCCAAGCCGTGACCTTCACCTCGCCGGGCGGGACGGTGCGCATCTCGGCGGAGAGCGAGGGCGCGGAGGTCAGGATCGTCATCGACGACGAGGGAATCGGCATGTCGGAGGAGATGCTCCGCCGCGTGCGCGAGCCCTTCCTCGCCGAACGCACCGCCTATGTGGACATCGGATTCGGCGCCACCCTGCGCCTCGCCGGAGCGGTGCGGCTGGTCGAGAGCATGGGCGGGACCATGGACATCGATTCGGCGCCCCATCGGGGCACCACCATCACCATCCGTCTGCCGCAGGCCGAAGCCCGCGAGGCGCGTCTGACCGGCTGAGGCTCAGACCGCGCCGTCCAGAGCCTGCGCCTCGGCGAAGGCGGGGCGCCCGCGGCAGGCTTCGAGATAGGCCGTCAGGCGCGGGGTCGCCTCCAGAAGATCCCATTGGCGGAAATAGCCGAAGGCCGCGCCATACAGCGCGTCCAGAGCCGAGAAGCGCGCGCCTAAGAACCAAGGCCCCTCCTCCAGCAGCCCAAGCAGATAGCCCGCGACCGTCTCCGCCGGAGGCCAGCCCGCGGCGCCGTGCGGCGCGCGTCCGGCGGCCTTCTCCACGACGGCGGGCTCCAGAACCGAGCCGTAATGCGCCAGAAGGCTGAGATAGCGCCCGCGCCCCGCCTCGCCCGGCAGAGGGCCGAGCCCGGCCGCGCCGTAAAGATCCGTCAGATAGAGCGCGATGGCGGGCGTCTCGAAGACCGTCTCGCCGCCATGGATCAGCGCCGGAACCTTGCCGTAAGGATGCGGATTGGCGGGATCGCGCGCGCCCTCTCCGCTTTGACGCCGGATGGAGACGGCCTTCAGCTCGAAATCCGCGCTCAGCTCCTTCAGCAGCCAGAGAACCGCGAAGCTGCGCGAGCGGGGCGCATGATAAAACGTCAGGGCGGGCATGGGCTTTCTCTCCCGGAGGTTTCGGCGCCGCAGTCTGCGCCGCCGCCGGAGCTTTGGCGAGTCCCGCCTCCCTGCCTCTTGTCTCGCGCCCGCGGAATCGTCTAGCTCTAGCCTCCGATCACGGAAAAGCGCGAAAACACCCGGAGAGCCGCGATGACCATGGAGAAGCATTATGACCCGGCCGAGGCCGAAAAGCGCGTCGCGGCGCTCTGGGAGCAGGCCGGCTGCTTCCGCGCCGGCGCCGGGGCCGAACCCGGAGCGGAGCCCTTCTGCATCGTGATCCCGCCGCCCAACGTCACGGGCAGCCTGCATATGGGCCATGCGCTCAACAACACGCTTCAGGACATCCTCGTGCGCTGGAAGCGCATGCAGGGCCATGACGTGCTCTGGCAGCCGGGCACCGACCACGCCGGAATCGCGACTCAGATGGTGGTGGAGCGCAAGCTCGCCGCCGAACAGCAGCCCTCGCGCCGGGATCTCGGCCGCGAGGAGTTCCTCCGGCGCGTCTGGGACTGGAAGGCCGAATCGGGCGGGACCATCGTGAATCAGCTCAAGCGCCTCGGCGCGAGCTGCGACTGGACCCGCGAGCGCTTCACCATGGACGAGGGCCTCAGCCGGGCCGTGGCGCGGGTCTTCACGCAGCTCTTCAAGGAAGGGCTGATCACCCGCGCGAAAAGCCTCGTCAACTGGGATCCGCATTTCGAGACCGCCATCTCCGACATCGAAGTCGAGCAGGTGGACGTCAAGGGCAAGCTCTGGCGCTTCCGCTATCCGCTGGCGGACGGAATCTCCTATCGCCACCCCGTCGAATTCGACGAGGAGGGCCGGCCCACGGCTTGGGAGGAGCGGAATTATCTGGTGGTCGCCACCACCCGCCCCGAGACCATGCTCGGCGACATGGCCGTGGCCGTGAATCCCAAAGACGCGCGTTATGCGGATCTGGTCGGAAAATTCGTGGACCTGCCGCTGGTTCTGACGAACCGGCGCATCCCGGTCATCGCCGACGATTACGCCGACCCCGCCACCGGAACCGGCGCGGTCAAGATCACCCCCGCCCATGACTTCAATGATTTCGACGTCTGGAAGCGCTTCGTCGCGACCGATCCGGAAGCCGCCGCCCAGCAGCTCTGGAACATCCTCACGCCCTCGGCCAAGCTGAAGGCCGACGCCAGCTTCGAGGATCAGGCGAAAGACGGCTCCGCGCCTGCGGAGGGCTGGGTTTTCGAACGCATCCCGGAGGAGCTGCGCGGACTCGACCGCGAAGAGGCCCGCAAGCGCGTGGTCCTCTGGTTCGAGGCGCAGGGCCTCCTCGACGGAATCGACGACCATCCCCATAAGGTTCCCCATGGCGACCGCTCGAAGGTGGTCATCGAGCCCTATCTGACGAATCAATGGTTCGTGGACGCCAAGAAGCTCGCCGCCCAGCCGATTCAGGACGTGCAGAACGGCGCGACCAAGTTCTTTCCCGCCAATTGGGACAAGACCTTCTTCCATTGGATGGAGAACATCCAGCCTTGGTGCGTCTCGCGTCAGCTGTGGTGGGGCCATCAGATCCCCGTCTGGACCGACGAGGACGGCGACCTCTATTGCGAAGAGACCGAGACGCAAGCCTATGAGGCCGCCCGCGCCGCCAAAGGCCCCGGCGTGCGCCTGACGCAAGATCCCGACGTGCTCGACACGTGGTTTTCTTCGGCGCTCTGGCCCTTCTCGACGCTCGGCTGGCCGGACCAGACGCCCGAACTGGCGAAATATTACCCCAACAGCGTCCTGATCACCGGCTTCGACATCCTCTTCTTCTGGGTCGCCCGCATGATGATGATGGGAACCCATTTCATGGAGGAGACGCCCTTCCCCGACGTCTATCTGCACGCCCTCGTGCGGGATGAAAAGGGACGGAAGATGTCGAAATCCGTCGGCAACGTGATCGATCCTCTGGTGATGATCGACAAATACGGCGCCGACGCCACCCGCTTCACTCTGGCGAGCATGGCCGCCATGGGCCGCGACATCCGGCTGGCGGAAGGCCGCATCGAGGGCTCGCGGAACTTCGTCACGAAGCTCTGGAACGCCGCGCGCTTCTGCGAGATGAATCAATGCTTCCGCGTGGCGGGCTTCGATCCGAAAAGCGTGAAGCAGGCCTCCAACCGCTGGATCGTCGGCGAGACGGCCCGCGCCCGCGAGGCCCTCGACGCCGCGCTGAGCGCCTATCGCTTCAACGATTACGCCAACACGCTCTACGCCCATATCTGGAACGTCTTCTGCGACTGGCATCTGGAGTTCGCCAAGCCCCTGCTCGCCAGCGAGGACGAAGCCGTTCAGGCCGAGACCCGCGCCGTCACCGCCTGGGCCTTGGCCGAGATCCTCAAGCTGCTGCATCCGGCGGCGCCCTTCGTGACGGAAGAGCTCTGGCGGCTGACCGGCGGCGAGGACGCCCTCGCCCTCACCCGCTGGCCGACCTACGCGGCCGCCGATTTCGCCGAGGCCGGGGCTGACGACGAAATGGGCTGGATCGTCGCCTTCATCGAGGGCGTGCGTTCGGCCCGCAACGAGGTCAACGTGCCGCCCTCGGCGCAGCTGGAGCTTGTCCTCACCGACTTCACCCAAGAAGCCGCCCTGCGGATGCAGCGCAACGGCGCTTTGATTCGGCGTCTGGCGCGGCTGAGCGAATTGGCCGTGGCGAGCAAGCCCCCCGCCGGAGCCTTGGCCGTGACTCTGCGCGACGGCGTGGCGCATCTGCCGGTGGCGGGCGTCATCGACGTCGCCGCCGAGCGCGCGCGTCTCGAAAAGGCCGTCGAGAAGGCCGCTAAAGAGGAATCCGGCCTCGCCGGACGCCTCTCCAACGAGGCCTTCCGCGCCAAGGCCCCCCCCGAGGTCATCGAGGAGCAGGAAGAGCGCCTCGGCCAGCTCCGCGCCGATCTGGAGCGTCTGCGCGGCGCTTTGGGGCGGCTCGCCGGGATGGAGAAGGGTTCGTGAGCCTCGCGGCTTTGCGCGCGGGCGGCAAGCCCGCCCTCGCCAAGGCGCTGACGCTGATCGAGCGGGCGCCGCGCGCGCCCGAAACCCTCGCTTTGCTCGATGAGGCTTGGGCCGATCCGCAAGGCTTCGTCCTCGGGCTGACCGGCCCGCCGGGCGTCGGCAAATCCACCCTCACCGACGCGCTCATCCGCCATTGGCGCGAACAGGGCCTGAGCGTCGGAGTCATCGCGGTGGACCCCAGCTCCATGCAGAGCGGCGGCGCCCTGCTCGGCGACCGCGCCCGACTCAGCGTCTCGCCGGAGGATTCGGGCGTCTTCGTGCGCTCGCTGGCCTCGCGGGGCAGGCTCGGAGGCTTGGCGGCTTTGGCTTGGCCCTCGGCGATCCTCATGCGGGCGGTTCACGACCGCGTGATCCTTGAGACGGTCGGGGTCGGACAATCGGAGATCGACATAGCCGCTCTGGCCGACGTGGTGGCGGTTTGTCTTCAGCCCGCCTCCGGCGACGCTCTGCAATTCATGAAGGCGGGGCTGATGGAGACGCCCGACGTGCTCGCCGTGGCCAAAGCGGATCTCGGCGCCCCCGCGCGACGGGCCGCGGCGGATCTGCGGGCGGCCATGTCTCTGGCGCCGCCGCGCCTCGACGGCTGGAAGGCCCCCACTCTGCTGCTCTCGGCTCAGACCGGCGAGGGCCTCGCGGAATTCGTCGCGCAGGCGGAGGGACGATTCGCTTTTCTGGCGAAATCCGACTCTCTTCAGGAGAAACGCGCCGAACAAGCCGCCTCATGGATGCGCGAGGCCCTGCGGGATTCCTACGGCCGGGCGGGTCTGGAGCTGCTCCGCCGCGCCGCGCCGGAGCGCCTTTGGAGCGCCGGGGATGCGCCTTTCGTCGCAGAGGCCGCCGCGCAGGCCCGTCTGGAGCGGGTTTTCGCCCGCTTGGAGGCTGAATTTCTTAACTCTTTCGCGTGAAAGGGGCGGTCGCGCGCCTCCATCTGGACGATTGTTTTGAATTCAGCTACAGTCCGCGCCGTTCGGTAACTAATTCTGCAACTTTTCAGTAACCCAGTCACGGGAGACTGCGGCGCCCTCGTCCGTGAAGGCGCGTAAAGCTTTCCGTCACCGGATCGCGCTTGAATAGGCGCTCAAGGCCGCGGCTCCGTTTCTTGAGGAGGCCGGCTTCCGCGAAACCGCGGTCAGAGCCTGACAAGCCGACCGAAAACATGCGTAAGGATCCATGGAGACATCGCAGGTCTCTTCGGCGGTTCGACCCAGCGGCTCGCGCAGCTTCGCTCTTCGGTCGGTCGCCCTCGCCGCAGCCTCCCTGTCGCTCTTCGCGAGCGTGGACGCTTCGGCCACTCTGGACAAAATCTCCGAAGCCGAGCCGCCCATGGCTCTGCTTCTGGCTGAAGACGTCATGCGCTTCACCGTCGGCGAGAGCGCGGATTCCGTGCTGACCGCCGTCGGAGTCTCCGCGACGCCCGCCGACGCCCATTCGACCGTCTGGCGTCTGCAGGACGAAGGCTACGCGCTCGGCGTGGTTCAGGGCTTCGGCCTTGGCGGCGCCCTGCCCTCCATCGCCACGCCTGAGGCCGCGCCTGAACTGCGGGTGGCCTCTTTGGCGGATCTCTCGGGATTGACCGCCCTCGACACCGGCGCCCACGCCTTGCTCAAGGAAGGCCGCGACGCGGTCGGCGCGGCGGCCCGTCAGGCGCGCGCCAACGCCAATCCCACCGGCCGCGCCCGCGACCGCACCAAGGACGCCAACGCGGCCGCCGAAGCCAAATGCCTCTCGGACGCGATTTACTTCGAGGCCCGGGGCGAAAGCTACGACGGCCAGATCGCCGTGGCGGAGGTCATCCTCAACCGCGTCGAAGGGGCCGCCTTCCCCAACAGCGTCTGCGAAGTGGTCTATCAGGGCCAGCATCGCATGTTCGCCTGTCAGTTCTCCTTCGTCTGCGACGGCAAGCCCGAGGTCGTCGCCGACCAGCGCGCCTATCGCCGCGCTCAGGAGATCGCCAAGCTGGTGCTCGGCGGCGAGCGGCGCGGAATCAGCGCCGGCGGCGGCAAGGACAAGGCGACGCATTATCATGCGCGCTCCGTCTCGCCGAGCTGGAGCCAGGCCTTCAAACGCACCGCCACCATCGGCGAGCATGTGTTCTACGCCCGGCAGAACCGCCGCTGAGGCCGGACCTCTCCGCCCGCAAAGCAGCCTTGCGCGGGAGGAGGACGACATCCCGTCACGCCGTCCGGAGCCGCCGCTCCGGGCGGCGTCTTCACGCCGGAGAGAGCGCGGCCCGCGATGAGCCCTGAAGCCTTGTTCTGGACCGCCGCCGTCGGCGCGGCGGTGGTCTCCGGCGTGAGCAAGGGCGGATTCGCCCCCGGCGCCGGATTCCTCGCCACGCCCATGCTCGCGCTGACCAGCGAGCCCGCCATAGCCGCCGCCGTGATGCTGCCTTTGCTCTGCCTGATGGATCTTTTCGCGGTGCGCAGCTTCTGGGGGCTCTGGGACGCGCGGCAGGTCAAATCCATGGCGCTGGGCGCCTTGGCGGGGGTGGGCGCGGGCTGGGCCGCCTTCCATCATCTCGACGCCGATTCCCTGCGGCTGATGCTCGGGGCTTTGGCCTTGGGCTTCGTGGTCTGGAATCTGGTCAAGGGGCGGCTCAAGCCGCGCCCCGCCGTGTTTTCGGCGAAGCGCGCGGGATTCTGGGGCGCTTTGGCCGGATTCGCCAGCTTCTCGGCCCATGCGGGCGGCCCGCCCGCCACGATTCATCTGCTCTCGCAGAATCTCGACAAGACGCGGTTTCAATCCACCATGGCGGCTTTCTTCGCCTTCGCGAATCTGATCAAGCTGCCGCCTTACGCCGCGCTTGGACTTTTCCGCGCGGATGTGCTGACCATGGCGCTGGTTCTGGCCCCTCTCGCGCCCTTGAGCGTCTGGGCGGGGGCTTGGGCGCATCGGCGCCTCTCGGATCGCTGGTTTTTCGGCCTGACGCAGATGTGTCTTCTGGGGGCGGGGCTCAAGCTGGTCTGGGACGGCGCGGGCCTCGGAGGATGAGGGGAGAGCCTATGAGACGCATGGCCTTCTTCGGCTACGGCTATAGCGCGGCGGCGCTGAGGCGGCGTCTGGAGCCCGCGGGCTGGCGATTCCTCGCCACGGCCCGCAGCCCCGAGAAACAGGCTCAGGCCGAAGCCGAGGGCGTCGAGGCGCGGCTCTGGGCGGAGGCCGATCTCGACGAGATGCTCGGCGAGCGTTCGGCGGTTCTGGTCTCGGCGGCGCCGGGCGCCGGAGGCGTCGATCCCGTGCTGGCCCGCTGGGGCGAGGCGCTCGGGCGGCGGGCGGAGCGGGTGGGCTGGCTCGGCTATCTCTCGACGACTTCGGTCTATGGCGACTGGGGCGGCCAATGGGTCGACGAGGATTCGGAGCTGCGGGCCGTCTCGGCGCGGGGCCGGGCGCGAATCGCCGCCGAAGAGGCTTGGCTGGAGCTGGGCGCGCGCAGGGGGCTGCCGGTCCATGTCTTCCGGCTTTCGGGCATCTACGGGCCGGGACGCGGGCCTTTCGAAAAGCTGCGTTCGGGGCGGAGCGTCACGGCGGTGAAGCCGGGACAGGTCTTCGGGCGCATCCACGCCGACGACATCGCTCTGGCGCTCTCGGCCTCGCTGCTCAAGCCGAGGCCGGGCCGCGTCTATAACGCGACCGACGACCATCCCTGTCCGCCCGAGGAGGCCATAGCCGCCGCCGCCCGCCTGCTGGGCCGCGCCCCGCCGCCGGAGGTTCCGGTGGAGGAGGCCGGGCTCACCGAGATGGGCCGCGAATTCTACGCCGACAACAAGCGGGTTTCGAACGCGCGGATCAAAAAGGAGCTGGGGATCTGCTGGGCCTATCCGAGCTATCGGGAGGGCTTCGCCGCCATCCTCGCGCAGGAGGCCGCCGATTCCGCCATGGGGCGGCTGCTGTGAAGACGTAAACTCTCCCGAAAGTCCCGCGTCCTATCTTCGAGCCTCCTGAAGCCGGAGGCCGCGCCCCGTGAAGATCCTGCTCGTCTCCTTCCATTTTCCGCCGCACGCGCCTTTAGGCGCGCGGCGCCCGTCGAAGCTGGCGAAGCATCTTCTGGCGGCGGGATGGGATCTGCGGGTGCTCTGCGCGGCGGAGTCTCAGCCTCTGGCCGGGCCGCATGACCTCGAAATCGACCCTTGGCGCGTCTTCCGCACCGATTGGACCGATTGGCGGCTGCTGCCCGATCAGGCTTTGGCGAAGGTCTTCGGCGCGCCCGCGCCCTCCTCCGCCGCCGCCAGCGGCCATGGCGCGCCGCCGCCCGCGCGGCGGAGTCTGCGCAAGCGGGCGCGCTCCTTCGCGCGGCGGAGCTACGAACTCGCCTTTTGCCTGCCCGACGGCAAGCGCGGTTGGCGTCCGGCGGCGCTGAAGGCGGGCGAATCGATCTTCCGCGGCTGGCGTCCGGACGTGATCTACGTGAGCGCGCCGCCGCATTCCTCGATTTCTCTGGCGCGGGATCTGGCGCGTCTGGCCGGAGACGTGCCTTGGGGCCTCGAATTCCGCGACCGCTGGGCGGGGGATTCCTACGCCGACCATCCCGCATGGCGCCGGGCGCTCGACCGCCATATGGAGCGCCGCCTCATGGAGGAGGCTTCGCTGATCGGCGTGGTCTCGCCGCTTTGGGCGGAGGAGCTGGGGCGGCTCTACGACCCCGAGAAGATCGTCCTCTCCATGAACGGCTTCGACCCCGAGGACCAGCCCCTCGACAGCGGCCGGCCCGACCTTCAGCCGAACGGACTTTATCTGCTCTACGCCGGGGCGATCTATCCGGGACGCCGCGACATGGCCCCCGTGCTGGAGGCCCTCGCGCGGCTGACGCCCGAGGAGCAATCCGCGATCCGGCTCGATCTTTACGGCGATCCGCGCTTGCAGGCCGCCGCCGAAGAAGCCGCCGCGCGGGGGCTGAAGATCCGCGTCGAGGCCCATCCCTCCATCTCCCACGCCGAGATCGTGGCGCGGCAATACGCCGCCGACGTGAATCTGCTGCTCGGCTGGAACGACCCCCGCGAGGGCGGCACCATCCCCGGCAAGCTCTTCGAGCTGGCGGCGGCGCGGCGTCCGACCCTCGCCACCGGCTGGTCCGAGGGCGCGGCGGGACGGCTCATGCGCGAAAAGGGCCTCGGGCTGGTCTCGACCGATCCCGAGGAGATCGCCCTTTGGCTGCGCGGGCTGCTGGCCCGCAAACGCTCGGAAGGCGCCTCGCCGATTCTGCCCGCCGCCATCCGCGAGGGCCTGTCCCGCGCCGAGCAATTCGCCCCGCTGGAGGCCCGGCTGCGGCGGCTCGTCGAAGCGCGAAGGCGGGCCGAAACGCCTCAGGCCGCCCCCTCTCTCGGCCTCGCCGCCGAATGACCGCCCCCGCCCTTCCGCCGCCCGCTCTTCACCCGAAGACTCAGGAGGAGGGCGCGAGCGACATCGGACGCCGCGCGGCGGGCGGCGCGCTCTGGACCATCGGCGCGCGGCTGCTGCCGCGTCTGGCGGGCTTGCTGAGTCTGACGCTCATGGCGCGGCTGCTGACTCCCGCCGATTTCGGCGTGGTGACGCTCGCCATGGCTCTGATGCTGGCGCTTCAGGCCTTTTCGGATCTCGGGCTGAACGCCGTGCTGATCCACGACCAAGAGGCCGGGCGCGATCATTACGACACGGTCTGGACTCTGACGCTGCTGCGCGGAATCCTCATCGCTTCGGGGCTTTGGTTCGGGGCGGGCTGGGCGGCGGAGTTCTTCGCGGCGCCCGCTCTGGCGCCCATCGCCAAGGCTCTGGCGCTCGGGGCGCTGATGGAGGGCCTGCGCAGTCCGGCGGCGGTGAATCTGGTCAAAGGGCTCGATTTCCGCCGCGACGCCCTTTATGTGGCGCTCCCGAGGCTGGTTCAGACCTTCTCCTCCATGGGGCTGGCTTTGGCCCTCTGGCCCGATTCCCGCGCTCTGACGGGGGGAATCCTCATCGGCGGCGCTTTGGGGCTGATCCTCTCCTATCGCCTCGCGCCCTGGCGGCCGCGCTTCACCTTCCGGGCTCTGGGCGAGGTGATCGACTACGCGAAATGGATGTTCGCCTTCAACGTCGTGGAGTTCCTGCGCCAGAAATTCGACGCTCTGCTCATCGGGCGGATGCTCGGGCCGGGGGCGGTGAGCCTCTATCTGCTGGCCCATGAGCTGGCCCATCTGGCCGCGACCGAGATCGCGGCTCCGGCGCGGCGGGCGCTGCTGCCCGGCTACGCCAAGCTTCAAAACGACCTTTCCGCCCTGCGCCGCGATTTCGGCGTGACCTTCGCGGCGGTGGCTCTGGCGGCGGCGCCCATGGCGGCGGGAGTCGCTCTGATCGCGGATCCGCTGGTGGCCTTCGCCTTCGGCCCGCAATGGACCGAGGCCGCGCCGGTGCTGCGGATTCTCGCGCTGGCGGGATTCTGCACGGCGGCGGCGGGAAATTGTCAGCCGGTGCTGATGGCGACCGGAGCGCCCAAAGGACTTGCGCCGATCTCGCTGGCCTCTCTGGCGGTGGGCGCGAGCGGCATGGCGCTGGGGCTCAAGCTGAACGGGCTGCAAGGCGGCGCATGGGGCGTGGTCGCCATGAGCGGGGTTTATCTGAGTCTGAATCTGCGGGCGGCGCTGAAGCGGCTGGATCTGCCCTTGCGGGCGGCCCTCGCGCCGGGGCGGCGCATCCCTTGGGCGACGGCGGCCATGGCGCTGGTCGTCTGGACGGGGCTGCGGCTCGCGCCGGAAGGGACGCCGCCCGTCCTGCTCTGCCTCGCGGCGGCGGGACTCGGCGCGGCGGCCTATATGGCGGCGCTCTGGGGGCTCTGGCGGGCGGCGGGGAGGCCCGAAGGCGTGGAATCCCTCGGCTTCGGGCTGGCGGCGCGGCTGCTGCGACGGAAAGCCGCCTGAAATTGCGGGCGCCGGGCCGAGCGCCCATATCCGCAGGACGAGATCAGGAGGCGCTTCATGGCCGAATCCGTCCTTCCGCCGCGGTTCTCGCCGCCGCCCAAGCCGCTGAACGTGGCTCAGGCGCTTTGGCGGATGCTCCGCGGCGCCGACGATATGGAGATGGTCCCGCAAGCCGCCTATGAGGAATTCCTCGTCGAGCAGCCGACGAGCTTCGGGCCGCGGGTCTTTTATCTCACCGGGCCGGAGGAGACGCGCCGTCTGCTCGTCGAGAACGCCGCCAATTATCATAAAAGCCTCCTGACGCGGCGGATCCTCGGGCCGGGGCTGCGCGAGGGGCTCATCCTCGCCGAGGATGAAGTCTGGCGACGCCAAAGGCGGGCCATCGCGCCCTTGTTCCAGCCCCGCGCCTTCGAGGGCTACGCCGCCGCCATGACCCGCGCCGGAATCGAGCTCGCCGAGGCTTGGGCCGAGACGCCCGGCGGAATCGTCCGCGCCTCGGAGGGAACCGCCTACGCCACTTACGACGTCATCATGGCCGTGCTCTTCGGCGGCGACATGGGCTTCGACCGTCAGGAGCTGCGCGAGGCGGTGGACGTCTATCTCGACACGGCGGGGCGGCTCGGGCCGCTGGACCTCGTCAAGACGCCCTCATGGCTGCCGAGGCCCCGCGTCGCGCGCGGCGCCCGGGCGGTGGCGGGCTTGCGCGAGGCCTTCCGCAAGCTGACCCGCGAGCGCCGTGCGCAAGGCGCCTCTTCCGAAACGCCCGATCTGCTGGACCGCCTGATCTCCGCCGCGGATCCCGAGACCGGCGCGCGGCTGGACGACGAGGCCGTCGTCGACAACGTCCTGACCCTGATCGTGGCCGGGCATGAGACCACGGCTCTGGCTTTGGCCTGGAGCCTCCATCTCCTCGCGACCCATCCCGAGGCGCAGGACCGCGCCGCCGCCGAAATCCGCGAGGTTCTGGGCGAATCCCCCGCCCGCGCCGCCGACGTCGCCCGCCTGCCCTATCTCAAGCAGGCGCTGAACGAGGCTCTGCGGCTCTATCCGACCATTCCGGCGGCTCTGCGGACGGCGGTGGGGCCGGATCGCCTCGGGGATCTGGAGATCCGCCCGACCGACGTCTTCATCATCCCGCTTTACACGGTCCATCGTCATCGGCGGCTCTGGGAGAAGCCCGACGCCTTCGACCCCGAGCGCTTTGCGCCGGAGCGCGCCGCCCGGATTCCCAAAGGCGCCTTCATGCCCTTCGGCGCGGGCCCGAGAATCTGCGTCGGGGCGAGCTTCGCCATGACCGAGGCGATTCTGATTCTGGCGGAGATCCTGCGCCGTCTGAGCTTCGCGCCCGTGGAAGGCGCCGAGGTGCGGCCTCTGACCCGCCTGAGCCTCAAGCCGACCGGCGGACCGCCTTTGCGCGTCGCCCCGAGAAGCCTCCGGAGCCGGTGATTTTCGCCTTCCAAGAGGGCGCGGCGTCTTTTTTGCGCCCGCGAAGCGATTTCGGAGCAGGCTTTCCTTTGAACGCGCAAGAAACTGATTTCCGCCCGCTCAGAGGCTTTCAAATCGTTTTGAGAGAGCCTTGCGCCGCCGACAAGGGTGATATGCGCCGGAGCGGGATTGGAGTTTCGGGGGTTTTCGCCTATATTGCATTGCACAAGAGAGCGGCGCGGAACTTCCTCCTCGCATCCGGCGATCGGGAAAATCCGAGAGTAAAAACCACCGCCTCGCAACGGCCTTTTAGAAAGATCGCATCATGTTCAAGAGCATCGTCTCCTACTTCTCCCGTCAGGCTCAGAGCCGCGCCCTCGCCTCCGAACTGGGCTCCATGACCGACCGCCAGCTGGCCGACATCGGCCTGAGCCGCGGCGACATCGACTTCGTCGTGCAGCAGAGCTACGGCGCTCAGCCCGAGCAGCAGGTCGTCGCCGGCGACGTCTACGGCCGCAACCTCGCCCGCGTCTCCAATCTGACGACCATCTACGCCGGAAGCCGCCTCGCGTGAGGCCGCTGCGCGCGGTCCGGCCGAACCGGCCTTCTTCTCAAGATTTCTGATCCGCCTCGGAGGCTTCTCCGGGGCGGATTCGCTTTGCGGCCCCTCCGGAACTCCGCCCGCCTCGGGCTTGAGGCTCCCGGCCCGACGCCTCTCGCGAGAGCGTCTTTCGCGTCAGCCGGACCCGCCCCGCGACGCTCTGAAACGCCGCCGGAGAGCAGGCGGCCGCCTCGTCGGAGCGCCGCGCCAAGTCACGGCGCGCTCCGTTACTTGCAGGCGCCTCGGGTTTCAGCAAGACGAGACCCGGAAAACCAAGACGAAACAGCTTGCGGAAGGGCGGCGCAGGCGGCAGGCCCGCCCTCGGATCCGGCGCGCCCGCAGGAGGAAGGCCGATCCGCGCCTGAGGACCGCCTTAAAACGACGAAAGCGGCCTTCGCAGGCCGCTTTCGCCGTTTTCAAGAGCATGAAGGCGGACGTGCGTTCAGCGCGCCGCCGTAACTCGAAGCTCGCCCGCCGAAGAACGGCCGCGACGGTCCTGAATCAGCTCGAAATTGATCTTCTGCCCCTCGGTGAGGGTGGTGAGGCCAGCGCGCTCGACGGCGGAGATATGGACGAAAACGTCCTGTCCTCCGGTCTCGGGCTGAATGAAACCATATCCCTTTTCGGGATTGAACCACTTGACGGTGCCAGCGGTCATCGCATGCTCCTGAAATTCGGCGTCCAAACGAAAGCTCAGCCGTCCAGCGGCCGTTTTTTCAGCTCGTTTCCGAAGCTCAAGTCATCCGCAAGTCGGTAGCGGGCCGATCTATACCATGGTTGGGGGACGCCGCGAAAGTGAAAACTCGCGCTCCAGAGGAGCCGGGCTTTTTCTCATACAGGCGAAAAACTAGAATATTTCAAGAACAATCAGGGCGAAAAAAGAGCGGGCCTAAGCCCGCTCAAAAGTCGAATACTGGCGCGCGCAGGCGATCCTTAGAAGGAGAGCTGCGTCACGAGGCCCGCACCGAAGCGGTCCGAAGCGTTCGGCGGATCGACCCACTCGACGCCGGCCGAGATCACGACGCCCTGGCCGAGCTCGTAGTCGACGCCCAGCGAGGCGCCCTGAGCGACGTCGCCCTTGCTGCGGGTGATGGAGTCGCCGCGGCCATAGGCGGCGCCGAAGGTCCAGGGGCCGGTGTTGTAAGCGCCGCCGACGCCGAAGCCGTCCCAGCCGTTGCCGTCGTCCTCATAGGCCGCGCCCACGGTGAACTGGCCGAAGCCGACGTTGCCGCCGACAGCCCAAGAATCGTCGCTGTTGCGGCCGGCGGGGTCGATGGTGTAGCCGCCGCCGACGTCGACGGTGACGTCGTTGAAGTTGCCGGTGTAGCGGACGCCGAACTCCCAAGCGTCGTCGCTGGTGGTCAGGGCGGTGTTGGTGTGACGGGTCGGACGGGTCGCGTCAGGCACGTAGGAGACGCCAGCCTTCAAACCGGAGAAGGAGGGGGTCCAGTAGGTGACCTTCAGGCGATCGTTGGTCTCGCGACCGTCGAAGCTCCAGCCGCCGTCGGTGGTGTCGAAATAATCGAAGAGGAAGCCGCCGCCGTTGGCCGCGTTGAACCAGGTGCCGGACACGCCGGGGGTGCTGCGGTCGTGCGCGCCGTCCTCATGGCCGACTTCAAGACGACCGAAGCCGCCTTCGACCCAACCCACCGACTCGGTGTAGTGGTCGCCGTGGCCGCCGATGGTCCAGTTGTTCTGGTTGATGCTCGGCGAGGAAGCGGTCTCGATCGGGAAGACCAGACGGGCGCCGAAGGTCAGGCCGTTGTCCAGCGTGCCGCGCGCGGTGGCGATCAGCTCGCCGTCGGCGATGAAGGCGCCGCGGGAGGTGCGGTCGGTGAAGGCCTTGGAATGCAGATAGCCGGCGCCGAAGGTGTAGCTGCCGGAAAAGCCGAGCTCAAGGCCGGCCGCCGAGGCGCCGCCGACAGACGCGAAGGTCGTCGCGATCAAGGCGGAAGTGCCGAAAAGAATCTTCTTCATTTGGTCCCTCGCACTGTAGTGTGAGTTCGTTTGCATGCGCGGCGAAAGCCGATTAACGCTCTTCCACCTCGCGCTTTGTAGCCTGATCGGGGCCTCTTTGGTCAAGTCGGAATAGGACCACCCCTGACGACGGGGTCGCGTTGTTACAAGCCGGACACAGTTTTTACTTCGAACGCCTCGGATTTTACCCCTCCGGAGGCGGTTTGCGGCGCTTGGCATCCGGAGCGCCCTTGTTTAGATTCTTTTCAGGAATTCCGCTCTTGCGCCTCGGCGCCCGAGGCGGCGCCCGAAGACGACGGCTCCGGCGGCTCGGTCCGACGGAAGACCCTTGAAGGGGATATCCCAATGACGAAACGCGCGCGCGCGACCGCGACGGCGGCTCTTACGGCCTTGGTTCTGAGCGGATGCTCGACCCCCAAAGGCGTCGAGGTCGGGCCGCCCGATCCGATCGAAACCTCCAAGCCCGGCCTCTTCGGCCCCGGCGGGCTGAAGCTCTTCGGCGCGGCCTCGAACCGGCGCGGCGCCGTCGAGACGCTCGGGGTCAACGCCTATCTCTGGCGGGCCTCGCTCGACACTTTGTCGGTTCTGCCTTTGGCCTCGGCCGATCCGCTCGGCGGGGCGATCACCACCGATTGGGGACGAATCGGGACCAATCCCAACGAGCGCGTCAAGGCCACGGCCTATGTGCGCGGCGCCGACCTCAACGCCGCCGGGCTCGAGGTGGTGGTCAACCGGCAGGTGAGCGACGGACTCGGCGGATGGCGCGACGCTCCGGTCGCCGCCGACACCGCCCGCAGGCTGGAGGACGCCATTCTGCTGCGCGCCCGCCAGATCCGCATTCAGGAGACGGGACGCTGAGGCTCTGACGCCCCCCGGCGCAAATCCTCAAGAGCCCCGTCCGAACGGACCCCGGCGCGGCGCCGCAGAACGCGCCCGCCGCCCCGATCCCCCTTTCCATCGCCGCGCGGTCGGGGATAGTAAGGCGCGCCTCCGCAAGGCGGCGGCGCCGATCGAACATGGAGACTTCACGAATGCGATACGTCAGCACGCGGGGCGCCGCTCCGGTCCTCCCCTTCGAAGAGGCCATGCTGACGGGGCTGGCGCGCGACGGAGGGCTTTACGTCCCTGAGAGCTGGCCGGGCTTCTCGCAGGCCGATCTCGAAGCCTTCGCGAGCCTGAGCTACGTCGAGACGGCGGCGCGGGTCCTGCGGCCCTTCATGGACGAGGCCTTCCCGGACTCCGAGCTGATCCCCTTGCTGGAAGCCGCCTATGGCCGCTTCGACTCGAAGCTGGTGGCGCCTCTGGTCCAGATCGGCCCGAACGACTGGCTGATGGAGCTCTTCCGCGGCCCGACCCTCGCCTTCAAAGACGTGGCGATGCAGCTCATCGGCCAGCTTTTCGACGCGGCTCTGGCGCGGCGCAACGCCCGCATGGCCATCGTCGGGGCGACCTCGGGCGACACCGGCGCCGCCGCCATCGAGGCCTTCAGAGGCCGCGAGAACGTCGACGTCTTCATCCTCTATCCGCATGGGCGGGTCTCGGAGTTCCAGCGGCGGCAGATGACCACGCCCGTCGAGGCCAACGTCCACGCCCTCGCCGTCGAGGGCGATTTCGACGATTGCCAAGCCTTGCTCAAGGCCATGTTCAACGATTTCGAGTTCCGGGACGGGCTGAATCTCGGGGCGGTGAACTCCATCAACTGGATGCGGGTTCTGGCCCAGAGCGTTTATTACGTCCGGGCTCTGGCGGCGCTCGGGGCGCGGCCGGGGCGCGAGGTCTTCTTCAGCGTGCCCACCGGGAATTTCGGCGACATCTTCGCCGGATGGGCGATCAAGCGCATGGGCCTGCCCGTCGGGCGGCTGGTCGTCGCCGCCAACGCCAACGACATTCTCGACCGCACGTTGAAAACCGGAATCTACCGCCGCGCCGCCGCGACGCTCCCCACCAGCAGCCCGAGCATGGATATTCAGATCTCCTCGAATTTCGAGCGTCTGGTCTTCGAATTGCTCGACCGCGACGGCGCCGCGACCGCCCGGCTGATGCGGGATCTGTCCGAAAAGGGAGAATTCGCCCTGCCGCCCAAGGCTCTGGAGCGGCTGCGGGCCGAATTCGACTCCGCCTCCGCCGACGAAGCCGAGACTCAGGCCGTCATCGCGCGAATCCGCAAGGAGGCGGGCTTCCTCGTCGATCCGCATAGCGCGGTCGGGATCTCCGCCGCGACTCGCGCGAGAGGCGATTCGCGCCTGCCCATGGTCGCCCTCGCCACGGCCCATCCGGCGAAGTTCCCCGAGGCCGTCGAGGCCGCCACGGGCGAGCGTCCCGCGCCGCCGCCGCATCTGGCCGACCTCCATGCGCGCCCCGAGCGCGTGACGCGCCTGCCTAATGATCTGGCCGCCGTTCAGGCCCATATCCGCGGAAAGGCGCGCGCATGATCCGCGTCGACCGCCTGCCCAACGGATTGCGCGTCGCCACCGAGCGCATGGCCCATCTCGAAAGCGCCGCCCTCGGCGTCTTCGTGGACGTGGGCGCGCGCTCGGAGGCCCCCGCCGAGAACGGCGCCGCCCATTTCCTCGAACATATGGCCTTCAAAGGCACCCGACGCCGCAGCGCCCGGCGCATCGCCGAGGAGATCGAGAACGTCGGCGGCTGGATCAACGCCTACACCGCCCGCGAATCCACCGCCTATGTGGTGCGCGTGCTCGCCGGAGACGTTCCGCTCGGGCTGGACATCCTCGCCGACATCCTCCGCGACTCGGTCTTCGATCCGCAGGAGCTGGAGCGCGAGCGCGAAGTGATTCTCCAAGAAATCGGCGAATGCTTCGACACCCCGGACGACGTGCTCTTCGAATGGCTTCAGGAAGTCAGCTATGAGGGCCAGCCCCTCGGGCGCTCGATCCTCGGCACGCGCAAGACGGTCAAGGCTCTGAAGCGCGAGCAGATTCAGGGCTATATGGGCAAGCATTACAAGCCCGGCTCCATGGTGGTGGCCGCGGCGGGCGCCGTGGACCATGACCAGATCCTCAAGCTCGTCGAAGGGCTCTTCGGCGACATGGCCCCCGAGGCCCGCGCCGAATTCGCCCCCGCCCGCTTCACCGGCGGCGTCAAGCGCAAGAAGAAATCTCTGGAGCAGGCGCATGTCGCCTTCTCTCTGCCCGCCCCCGGCGCGCTGGAGGCCGAGAAGCTCGGGCTGGCGCAGGTCTACGCCACCGCCATGGGCGGCGGCATGTCCTCGCGGCTGTTTCAGGAGATCCGCGAAAAGCGCGGGCTCTGCTACACCGTCTCGGCCTTCGCCCAGAGCCAGAGCGACAGCGGCGAATTCACCGTCTACGCCGGAGTCGGCGAAGCCCGCATCGGCGAGGCCATGGGCGCGCTCGTCGACGAATTGCAGGAAGGCGCCTCCGCCCTCTCCGAGGAGGAGGCCGCCCGCGCCCGGGCTCAAATCCGCGCCTCCATCCTCATGAGCCGCGAATCGCCCATGAGCCGCGCCGAGAGGCTCGCGCGGCAATTGCTGACCTACGGCCGCGTCGTCCCCACGGAGGAGACCCTCGACCGCGTTGATTCCGCGAACGCCGCGAAGCTCCGCGATTTCGGCGCCGATCTTCTGAAGCGCGCCCCGGCCCTCGCGCTCTACGGCCCCATCGACAAGGCTCTGGAGACCGAAGCCTTCGTCGAAAGGCTGGCGGGCTGAGATGCGGACGCCCCTCGATCTTCTCCGGAGGATCCGGGAGGCGGTGGAGCCGCCCGAGCCTCCCGCGCGCGACGGCGAACGGCTCGAATCGGCGCGGCTGATCCTGCGGACGCCGCGCGCCGCCGACGGCGAATCCTGGATCGCCGTGCGGCGGGCCAGCGCCGACTTCCTCCAGCCCTGGGAGCCGCTTTGGCCGAGCGACCATCTCAGCCGCGCCTCCTGGCGGCGGCGGCTGGCCTGGATGCGCGCCGAGACCGAAGCCGACCGCGCGCGCTTCTGGCTGCTCTTCCTGCGCGAGCGCCGGGAGGAGGTGGTGGGGGGGCTCTCCATGACCCAGATCCGGCGCGGCGCCTCCTCTTCGGCGCAGATCGGCTATTGGATGGGCCGATCCTACGCCGGACGCGGCCTGATGACCGAAGCCGTCGACGCCGCCCGCGGCCACGCCTTCCGGAAGCTCGGTCTGCGGCGGCTGGAGGCGGCTTGCCTGCCCGCCAACCTCCCCTCGCAGCGGCTTTTGCGGCGTCTGGGCTTTCAGCAAGAAGGCTTGGCGCGCGGCTATCTGGAGGTCAACGGCCGTCCGGAGGACCATCTCCTCTTTTCCCTGCTTGCGGAGGACGCTCCGGATACGCGATGATGCGCGGACGTTTTACGTGATTTGAATGCTCCGGGCGCGACGGGACGCGGGCGAAGCGACGCGGGTGAAGCCGGGTGAATCTCTGTGGGATCTGATGGACGAGGGAGCCTGCGGCGAGGACGCGGCGGCGGAGCGGTTTGCGCGCTGATCCGGCTTTCGGCGCGCTTTCAGAACGAAGAGGCCGAAAGTCTGCGGGATCCGGCGCTCCGGCGGGCGGCGGGGGCGGCGCTCGGGGCGCGGCTGCGCAACGGCCTGAGGCCGGAGGACCGCTTGCGGATCCGCCTCGGCGAAAGCTTCGAGTTCCTCGTGGCGGCGACCGCCGATTCTCAGGGCGCGCGGGCGCTCGGCGAGCGGATGCGGGCGCGGATTTCGACCGCTCTGGCGGTGGGCGGCCTGCGGCTGGCGCCGGAGGCGGCCATGGGCTGGGCCTCTGTCGAAAAAGGCCCCGACATGGCGGGCGCCGGAAGGCGCGACCTCCGGATCTGGCGGGCGGCGGCGGCTCAGGCCCGCCAGAGGCTGCGCCGGGAGCTGACGCGCGCCGATTCCGCCTTAGAGGCCCTCCTGCGCGCCGCGCTGAAGACGGATGGGCTGAAGCTGCTCCATCAGCCGCTGCTCGATCTGCGGAGGCGGCGGATCTCCGGCGCCGAGGCCCTTTTGCGGCTGACCGCTCCCGCCGCGCCCGGCCCGGCGAGCTTCATTCCCGTAGCCGAGCGGCGCGGCCTGATTCTGCCGCTCGGCGAGGCGGCTCTGCGCATGGCCGCCGAAGCCGCCGCCCGCTGGAGCCGCGCGACGGACCGGAGCTTCCGGCTCGGGGTGAACGTCGCGCCGCAGCAGCTGGAGGCGGAGGATTTCCCCGACATGGCTCTGCGGCTTTGCGCTCAGGCGCGCTGCGCGCCGGGTCTGCTGGTTCTGGAGATCACCGAATCCGCCGCGCTGAGCGACCACGCCGCGGCGGCGCGGCGGCTGGAGCGGGTGCGGGCCGCCGGATTCCGCGTGGCGCTGGACGATTTCGGCGCCGCCCACAGCGATCTCGAAAGGCTCTCCGCCCTGCCCGCCGATCTGCTCAAGATCGACGCCGCGCTGGTCGAGCGGGCGACGGACTCCGCGCAGGGCGCGCGGCTGCTGGAGAGCCTCGGGGCTCTGGCGCGGACGCTCGGCATGGAGAGCGTCGGCGAGGGGGCGCGCTCGGCCCGGCATCTGGAGCTTCTGCGCCGGACGGGGCTCGATTACGCGCAGGGCCATGAGATCGGCCCGCCGCTGGAGGAGGCCGAATGGCTCGCCCGCATGGGCGAGCCTTGGGGAGGTTAGGGCGGCGTCAGGCGCATCACGCCCACGGCGCCCGCCTCGGCGTCTTCGCGCAGCATGGAGAGCGTCGCGTAGTCTCCCGCCCGCCAGAGCAAGGAGAAATCCGCGTAGAAGCGCGAGAGGAAATGACCGCTCTGCCCCGTGCTCAGCGCATAGACCGAGCGGTCGAGGTCGGCGAAGTCGTAGATGGCCCGATAGCCGCCCGAATGGCGGTTGGCGTAAGGCTGCGGCCCGGTCCAGCGCATCAGGCCGCGATTGATCGTATAATCGTCGCCGCCCGATTCATGCACGATGTCGAAGATCCAGCCGAGATCCAGACCTAAAAGCCGCCGCTCGCCGAGGGGGTCGTGCTGATGGATCGCCGGATGGGCCCGCCCCCAGCGCCAGGCGGAGATGTCCGGCCCCCAAGTCTCGGACAATCGGTCCAGCGCCTCGTCGAGGGCCTCGCCCGCCAGATCCTGACAGCCGCGCGCCGAAGAAGACCCCGCCGCCGCGCACCAGGCTTCGCCGACCGGACCCGCCTCGAAGACCCGCAGCAGAAACTCAGGCCGCGCGCCCGGCAGACGCGCCGCCGCGTCGCCTAAGCCCTGTTTAAGCAGACGGCTGGTCAGAACGTCGAGCCAAGCGGTGAAGATCAGAGGCTCGGCGGCCTCGGCGCGCATTTCGCCGTTCCAGTCGAGCATCAGCCGCTTGAGCGCCTCCAGACGGCGCCGACGACGCGGATCGGTCGGGGGAGCTCCTTCGGATTCCGCCTTCCAGAGCGGCCCCGGAATCACCGGCGAGACCGCGATGGCCATATCCGAACCCACGTCGTTTTGAATCTGGCGAAAGCCCGCCGCCGTCTGCGGATCGCGCTCCAGCAGACGCTCGATGCGCGCCAGACGCCAAGGCGCGTCCCAATCGAAGGAGATATGGCGCGGATAGGCCTCCGAGCCGATCTTGGCGTTGGCCGCCGCCACCCGCCCCTCCGGCGGACGCACCACGCGCGGCAGATCCTCCGGCTCCATCCAGCCGAGCCAATCCCCTTCCTCGGTCCAGCCCATGGCGGGCAGATAGCCCCGCGTGCGGCTGGCCTCGGGGCGCAGAGGCGCCCGGCCCGCCGCCGTCATGGCCACGCCGCCCTCGTCGGCGACCGCCAGAGCCAAAGCCGGCGCCACGATCTTCTCGGAGGCCCGCAGCGCGTCCTCCAGAGTCTGGGCGCGGTTCAGCCCGAGGAAGGCGTCGAGGGTCGTGTCGTCCTCGGCGAGCCCCGTCCAGGCCAGAGCCGGGACATGGCCCTCGGGCGTGATCGCCGCGAGGTCGAAGAGCTCCAGAGGCAGGACCGGGCCGTGGCGCGTCTCGCGGATCGTCGCCTCGCGCGAAGGCGCTCCCCGCGCCTTCAGGATCTCGCGGCGCTCCAGAAAGGCCTGAGCGCCCTCCGGGGTCAGATAGGCCGAGCCGTCGCCCGGCGCGATGCGTTCGATGAAGAGATCCTGATCATCCGCCCCGAGCGCCGCTCCGCCCCAAGCCACGCGGGCCGTGCGGCCGAAGATCACCGCCGGGATTCCCGGCAGAGTCGCGCCCATCACCCGCAAGCCCGGCGCCTGAAGCCGCGCCATATGCCATTGCGTCGGCGCGGTCAGGGGCAGATGCGGATCATTGGCCAGAATCGGGGTGCGGGCCGCCGTGCGCGCGCCGCTCACCGCCCAGACGTTGGAGGCGCCCGCCGCGCCCGGGCTGGCCAAAGCCGCCAGCCCCACATGAGGCGCCAGACGCTCGGCGTCGCGATCCGGGATCGGCGACGGAGAGCGGCGCGCGGGAGGGCCGGGCGGCGGCGGCGGCGGCCCCATCTCGGGGGGCGGCGGCGAGAGATCCGCCGCGCCCTCGGCCTCGAAGACCAGCAGCGCCCGCTCCGGCGGCAGACGATTCAGCAAAAGCGCCCGCCGCAGCTCCTCGGCTTGGGCGCCGCTCGCGCCGAGCGCGAAGAGCTTCAGCAGCGCGACGGAATCGGCGGGCCGCCAATCCTCCAGCGGATCGGAATAAACCCAAAACTCCGGCGCCCCGCGCCCGAGGCCCGTCCGCGCCTCGGCGAGGCGCAGATTCACCCCCGCCGCGTAAGAATCCAGAATCCGCCGCGTCGCGGGATTCAGCGCGCTGAGGCTGGCCTCGGCGCGGCCCGTGAGATTCAGCGCCCGCAGATATTCGTCCAGCCGAAAGGCCGAGGGCCCGAAGATCTCCGCCAGACGCCCCTGCGCGGTCTTGCGCGCGAGAATCATCCGCCAGAGCCGATCCTGCGCATGGGCGTAGCCGAGGGCGTAAAAGGCGTCATGTTCGGAGGCGGCGAAGATATGCGGCATGGCCCGCGAATCGCGCAGGATCTCGACCTCGGCGGAAAGCTCCGGCGCGATCCGGCGGCCTCCGTAATCGGGCAGAGAACGCGAAGCCAGAAACCAGGCCAGCGCGAGTCCGCCCGCGCCCGCCAAAAGCAGCGCCGTCGTCAGCCGCCGAACCGCCCGCAGAAATCCTCCCATCGCCGCTCCCGCCGCCATGTCCGCCGCCTTGCTCTCACGCCCGGCGGACTTGACCCGAGGGCCGCGTCCCGCCACCTTGGGGGCGTATCCGTCCTGCGCGGAGCGGTCAACGCTCCATGCGGGGCTCGAAGCGACGCAAAACGATAGGAGGCGCAAGGCGCTTTCCGAGGTTCGGGGCGCGCTTCCATCAACAGGAGAGCGCGGATCATGGCGCGGACGGCCTTCGTCGGTTTGGGAGTCATGGGCTTTCCCATGGCCGGACATCTGAAGCGGGCGGGCCATGAGGTCGCCGTCTTTAACCGCAGCCCGGCGAAGGCTCAGGCTTGGGTCGCCAAGCACGGCGGCCGCGCCGCTCCGACCCCCGCCCAAGCCGCCGAAGGGGCCGAGTTCGTCATGATCTGCGTCGGGAACGACGCCGATCTGCGCGCCGTGACCCTCGGGCCGGAGGGAGTCTTCGCGGCCATGGCGCCGGGCGCGGTCTGCGTGGACCACACCACCGCCTCGGCGGCGGTCGCGCGGGAATTGGCGGCGGAGGCGGCCCGGCGCGGATTCTTCTTCATCGACGCGCCGGTCTCGGGCGGGCAGGCGGGCGCCGAGAACGGGGCTCTGGCGATCATGTGCGGCGGAGACCCCGCCGCCTACGACCGCGCCGAGCCGGTCATGGCCGCCTACGCCAAGCTTTGCCGGCGCTTGGGCGATTCGGGCGCGGGGCAGCTCTGCAAGATGGTCAATCAGATCTGCATCGCCGGAGTCGTGCAGGGGCTCTCCGAGGCTCTGGCCTTCGCGGATAAGGCGGGGCTCGACGCTCAGGCCGTGATCGACGTGGTGTCCAAAGGCGCGGCGCAAAGCTGGCAGATGGAGAATCGCCATGGCTGGATGGCCGAAGGGCTGGCCTCGGGCGCCTTCCAGCCGGATCGCGGCTTCGCCGTGGACTGGATGCGCAAGGATCTCGGAATCGTTCTGGACGAATCCCGCCGCAACGGCGCTAAACTGCCCCTGACCGCGCTGGTGGATCAATTCTACGCCGACGTGCAAAGCATGGGCGGCGGCAGATGGGACACCTCCAGCCTGATCATGCGTCTGAAGGACTGACGCCCCCTCTTACGCCGGACCCCCCGGCCGGAGATTCCGGATGAGCGGCTCGCCTAATCCTCCCGTGATCGTGATCCGCCGCCGCGCGCCTTCGCGCAACGTGCTCGGGGGGCCGTTGGAATCCTGCTCGCGCGAGCCGCTCACGGGATTTTACCGCAACGGCTGTTGCGACACGGGCGTCGAGGATTTAGGCTCGCACACCGTCTGCGTCGTGCTGACGGCGGAGTTTCTCGCCTTCTCCAAGACTCGCGGCAATGATTTGTCAACTCCGCGGCCTGAATTTCGGTTCGCGGGACTGAAGCCCGGAGACAGGTGGTGCCTCTGCGCCTCGCGCTGGCGCGAGGCCTATGAAGCGGGCGCCGCGCCGAAGGTCGTGCTGGCCGCGACCCATCGGGAGGCGCTGCTCCAGGCGCCCCTCGAGGCCCTGCTCTCCATGGCCGCGGACCCGCCGGAGGAGACCGACGAAGACGAAGCGCGCTGAGAAGGCCCAAAGACGTTCGGTTCAGGGCGTTCGGGGACGCGCCGCGCGCAAAAGCGGGATGTGAGGCGATGAGGCGGATCGGCGTTCTGGCGGGTTTTCTGGCGAGCTTCTGCGCGGCGGCGCAGGCTCCGGCCCATCCTTTGAGCGAATTCTCCGACGCGGCCGCGCGCGAATTGCGCGCCGCCCGCGCCGCCGCCGAAAAAGGCGACTGGGGCGCGGCCGCCACGGCCTCCCATCGCTCGGGCGACCCCGCCGGACCGCAGATGATCCGCTGGCTGCGCCTGCAGGACGAGCGCGCCGCCGATTTCGACTCCGCCGCCGAATGGCTCGCCGAGCATCGCGGCTGGCCCGCCGAGACCACGATCCGCCGCATCGCCGAACGCAAGACGCCCGCCGACACGCCTCCGGCGCGGGTGGTCGCCTTCTTCGGCGCGGAGGCCCCTTTGACGGCCCGCGGCGCTCTGCGTCTGGCCGACGCGCTCAAGGCTCAGGGCCGCGAGGCCGACGCCGCGGCGGTCGCCGCGCGGGCTTGGGCGGGGCTGGTCTTCGACGCGGGCGAGGAGCGCGAATTGATCGCCCGCCATGGGGCCTCCCTGCCCCGCGGCGCCCATGAGGCCCGCTTGGAGCGGCTGCTCTGGGAGGGCAGGCTCGCCGAGGCTCAGCGCCTGCTCCCGCTGGCCGCTCCGGAGGCTCGGCGGCTCGCCGAAACGCGGCTGGCGCTGCTGCGCGGCCAGGATCAGGCCAATGGGCTGCTCGCGGCCCTGCCCGCCGCCCTGAGGGCGCATCCGGGCGTGGCGCATGGGCGGATGATCTGGCGCAACGGACGCGGTCTGATCGCCGAAGCGCAAGCCATGCTGCTCGAAGCCACCCGCGAGGGCAAGCTCGGCGCGCCGGAGCGTTGGGCGGAGCGGCGGCGGCTTTGGTCGCGCCAAGCCTTCGAGGCGAAGCAATATCGCCGCGCCTTCGATCTGGCGGCGCCTCATGGAATCGCGCCGGGCGGCGATCAGGCGGAGCTCGACTGGTTCGCCGGATGGATGGCCCTGCGCCATACCGGCGAGCTCGGCGCGGCGCGGAATCTCTTCGGCGGAATCTACGAGACCGCCCGCATGCCCATCAGCCGCGCGCGCGGCGCCTATTGGGCGGGGGAGGCGGCGGCCCGCGCGGGCGACGCTCCGGCCGCCCGGACCTGGCGTCAGCGGGCGGCGGCCTTCTCCACCACCTTCTACGGCCAATTGGCGGCCACCAAGCTCGGCGGGCCGCCGGTGGACGGGCTGCGCGCTCCGGCCGCCGCCGAAGCCTCTCCGCCGCCGCCCGCCGATTGGCGCGACGCGGCGCGCATGGGCTTCGCCGTCGCGGCCTCCGGCGACGCCCGCCGGACTCAGGAGTATTTCGGGGCTCTGGCGCGCAACCTCGACGAGCCGGGGCTGCGCAGCGTCGGACAAGCCGCCCTCGACGCCGAGCTTTGGGGCGCGGGCGTGGCGGTCGGCAAACAGGCGCTGGTCAAGGGCGTGCTGCTGCCCAACGCCTCCTATCCTCTGGCGCCTCTGCCCGCGCGTTCGGGCTGCGGATCCCAAGTGGAGCCCGCCTTCATCTACGCCATCATCCGTCAGGAAAGCGAATTCAACGCTCAGGCCGTCAGCCGCGCGGGGGCGCGCGGGCTGATGCAGCTCATGCCCGCCACCGCCCGCGAAGTCGGACGCAGCGTCGCCGCGCCCTCGGACTCCGCCTCGCTCACCGCGAACGCCGAAGCGAACATCCGGCTCGGCGCCTGCTATCTGGAGCGGGTGCTCGATCAATTCGAGGGCTCCGTGGTTCTGGCCGCCGCCGCCTATAACGCCGGACCAAGCCGCGCGCGCCAATGGATCGGCGCTTTGGGCGATCCGCGCGCGCCGGGCGTGGACGCCGTGGATTGGATCGAATCGATCCCTTTCTCCGAAACGCGCAATTACGTTCAGCGCGTGGTGGAGGGTTATTACGTTTACCGCTTCCGTTTGGGCGAGCCCGCTCCTGATCATCGGCTGGCTCAACGGTAAACGTGTTTTTCATCCTTGAAAGGCGCCGGCGCAACTCCGGCGCCTGAGGAATTCCTGATGTTCGTCATAAAATTCAAAGCCTTGATTTGAGTTTTTCAACGCAGGGCTTTATCGAAAAATCGAGAATACGCGCGAGAAGCGAGTTCCTTTTCCCTTGCCTTGCGCGCCGATTGCGTTACTCTCCGTCCCGGAATGGGGCGTTCCGGGGCCTTCGGACGATCAGAGGCCCATAGATCGGCCTTCGGACGATCAGAGGCCCGCGGAGCGCTTCGCCGCAGCAAGCCGCGCAAGATGGGGTGGGGGCTATGGAATCGGCGCAAGAAGGCCATCGGGCGCGGAGCTTCCGCGCGGCCGACGGCTTGACCCTCGCCTTTCGCGATTACGGATCGCCCTTTTCTCAGCGCACCCCTGTGATCTGCCTTGCGGGCCTGACTCGCAACAGCAAGGACTTCGATCCGCTCGCCCGCCGTCTGGCCTCCAACCGCCGCGTGCTGACCCTCGACGCCCGCGGGCGCGGCGCTTCGAGCTATGATCCGAAATTCGAGAATTACAATCTCATCGTCGAAGTCGGCGACGCGCTGCAGCTCGTCTCCAGCGAATTGCGCCGCCCCTGCGCCATCGTCGGCACCTCGCGGGGGGGGCTTCAGGCGCTGATCCTCAACGGGGTCCGCCCGGATCTCGTGCGGGGCGTGGCGCTGAACGACGTCGGGCCGGAGCTCGCGCCGCAAGGGCTGGCGCGGATCTTCGGCTATCTCGGAATCCGCCCCGAGCCTCTGGAGAGCTGGGCCGACGCCGTCGCCGCTCTGAAGGCCAATAACGCCGCGGATTTCCAGCTCAGCGAAGCGCAATGGCTCGACTGGGCCAAACGCAGCTTCCGCGAGACCCCCGAAGGCCGCCTTGAGCTCGATTACGACCCCAAAATGCGCGACGCCGCCCTCGCCGCCGCGAAAAACGCGCCGGGCGGCGATTTCTGGCCGCAGTTCCGCGCGCTCGCCGATAAGGAGACCCTGCTCATCCGGGGCGAGAACTCCGATCTGCTGACTCTGGAGACCGTCGCCAAGATGCGCCGCGTCAAACCCGATCTCGTGACCGCCACCGTGCGCGGCCGGGGACATGCGCCCTTCCTCGACGAGCCGGAGGCTCTGAACGCTCTGGACGCCTTCCTCGCCCGCCTCGATTCCCGCGAGCGCGCCCTGTGAGCCCCGCCTCCAAAGCCGCGGCGGGCGAAGCCGCGCCGCCGAATTTCGGGGATCTGCTGGCCGCCGCCGGAAGACTGACGGGAGTCGCCCGGCGCACGCCGCTGCTCGAAGACCCCTTCCTCAACGAACAGGCCGGGCGGCGGGTTCTGGTCAAGGCGGAATGCCTCCAGAAGACCGGCAGCTTCAAATTCCGGGGCGCATGGAATCGGCTTTCGGCCTTGCAGGGCGAGGCCCGCATCAGGGGCGTGGTCGCCTTTTCTTCGGGGAATCACGCGCAGGGCGTGGCCTATGCGGCCCATCTGCAAGAAATGCCCGCCGTGATCGTCATGCCCAAGGACGCCCCCGCCGCCAAGATCGGGGCCACCCGCCGCTACGGCGCCGAGGTGGTCCTTTACGACCGCCTGACCGAAGACCGCGCCGCCATCGCGCGCCGTTTCGCCGAAGAGCGCGGCATGACCTTGGTTCCGCCCTTCGAAGATCCCTTCATCATCGCCGGACAAGGCACGGTCGGGCTGGAGATCGCCGAGCAGGCCCATGAGGCGGGCGCGACGCAGGCCGAGGTTCTGGTCAACGCCTCGGGCGGCGGATTGGCCTCCGGAATCGCTCTGGCGCTCGCCGAGCGCGCGCCGGGCCTGACCGTCCGCACCGTGGAGCCCGCAGGCTTCGACGATTGGGCGCGCTCTTTGGAGGCGGGCGCCATCCGGACCAATCACGCCGTGGGCGGCTCCATTCAGGACGCGCTCATGTCGCCGAGCCCCGGCCTCCTGCCTTTCGCCATCGGCCGCCGCGCCTTCGGCCCGGGCCTCGCCGTCGGCGACGAAGAGGCTCTGCGCGCCATGGCCGTCGCCTTCGCAAGGCTGAAGATCGTGCTGGAGCCGGGCGGGGCGGCCTCTCTGGCGGCGGCGCTCTTCCGGCGCGAGGCGCTTCAGGGCGAGGCCGTCGTGGTGGTCGCCTCGGGCGGCAATGTGGATCCGGCGCTCTTCGCGCGGGCTCTCGCGTCAGGCGCCTGAGGCGCGGATCGACGTCGGCGCAGAACGCGCAAGATTCTGGCCTTTTGCGAATCGGGCGGCTAATCTGCCGCCCCAAAAACCCGGATTCCCCAAAAACCCGGATTCATCGTCGGATCAGCGCGAAGGACGGCTCCATGAAGGCGATTCTCGAACGCGGCGCCTTGTTGAAGGCTTTGAGCCATGTGCAAAGCGTCGTCGAGCGGCGGCAGACCATGCCGATTCTCGCCCATGTGCTGCTCCGCGCCGAAGACGGACGCCTGACCCTCGCCGCCACGGATCTCGGCATCGAGGCCGTCGAGAGCGCCGCCGCTCAGGTCGAGACGCCGGGCGGCGCCACGGCCCCCGCTCAGACGCTCCATGAGATCATCCGCAAGCTGCCCGACGGCGCGCAGATCTCGCTGAGCCACGATCCCGCCGCCGCGCGTCTGGAGATCGTGGCCGGGCGCTCGCGCTTCGAGCTGGCCACCCTGCCCGACGCCGATTTTCCCCGCATGGCCGCCGCCGAATACGCCGCGCGCTTCGTCATGAAGGCGGGGGCGCTCAAGCGCATGCTGGATAAGGCGAAATTCGCCATGTCCTCCGACGAATCGCGTTATTACCTCAACGGCGTCTATCTGCATCTGGCGCAGACCGAGGGCGGCGTCCGGCGTCTGCGGGCCGTGGCCACCGACGGCCATCGCCTCGCGCGCATCGAGGCCGATCCGCCCGAGGGCGCCGAGGCCATGCCCGCCAAGGGCGTGATTCTGCCCCGCAAGACCGTCACCGAGCTGGGCAAGCTGCTGGAGGACGCCGAGGCCGAGGTCGAGGTCTCGGTCTCCGAGGATAAGGTGCGCTTCGCCTGCGGGCCGGTGGTGCTCACCTCTCTGGTGGTGGAGGGCGACTTCCCGGATTATTCGCGCGTCATTCCCCGCCATAACGACAAGCGCCTGCACGCCGATCCGAAGCTGCTCGCCGCCGCCGTGGACCGCGTGGCCACCGTCGCCACCGACAAGACCAACGCCGTCAAGCTGACGCTGGAGGAGGATAAGCTCACCCTCTCGGTGATCAGCCCCGACAACGGCAGCGCCGCCGAGGAATTGCTCGTCGGCTATGGCGCGGCGCCTCTGGAGATCGGCTTCAACGCCCGCTATCTGCTCGACATCCTCGGGCAGATCGAGAAGGGCGACGCGGCCTTTTTCCTCGCCGATCCCAACGCCCCCATGCTCGCCCGCGACGGCGAGGACGAAAGCGCGCTCTACGTCGTCATGCCGATGCGCGTGTGATGGCGGGCGGGGCTCCGGCGCGGGCGGCTCTGAGGCTGCGTCTGGCGCGGTTCCGCTCCTGGAGCGCCCTTCAGCTTGAGATTCCCGCCGGGGCTTCGGTCGCGCTGACCGGCCCCAACGGCGCGGGCAAGACCAATCTTCTCGAAGCCCTTTCGCTTTTAGCCCCGGGACGCGGCCTGCGCGGCGCCTCGCCGGAGGAGTTCGCCCGCCGTCCCGAGCGCGCGGGCTGGGCCGTCGAAGTCCTCTGGCGCGCGCCGGAGATCGAAGCCGATTCGGCGGAATTGCGCGTCGGCGCGGATTCCGAAGGCCGCCGCGTCGCGCGGCTCGACGGCCGCGAGGTGGGGCGTTCGGCTTTAGGGGCTCCGGCGCGGCTGGTCTGGCTGACTCCGGCGCTGGATCGTTTGTTTCTCGAATCCCCCGGCGACCGCCGCCGCTTCTGGGACCGCCTGACCCTCGCCTTCGTCCCGGAGCATGGCGAGCGCGCCCTCGCCTATGAGCGGGCCATGCGCGAGCGCAATCGGCTTCTGGAGGAGGCGTCTCCCGATTCCCGCTGGCTCGGCGCCTTAGAGGAGGAGATGGCCCGCGCCGGAACCGCCCTCTCCCTCGCCCGCGTGGAGACGCTGCGCCGTTTGTCGGCGGCGGCCGAAGAGGCCTCCGAGGATTTCCCCGCCGCCCGCCTGAGTCTGACCGGCCTGCCGGAGGAGGCTCTCGCCGAGGGCTTCGCGCCCGAAGAAGCCGAAGCCGCCTTCCGCCGCCGCCTCGCCGAGGGCCGCCCCCGCGACGCCGCCGCCCGCCGCGCGCTGATCGGACCGCATCGCATGGATCTGGAAGCCGTCTACGCCGCCAAGGAGACGCCCGCCGCGCTCTGCTCCACCGGCGAGCAAAAGGCTCTGCTGGTCGGGATGATCCTCGCCCACGCCCGCGCCTTGGCGGAGTTCGACGACGCGCCGCCGGTGCTGCTGCTGGATGAAATCTCCGCCCATTTCGACGCCGGACGCCGCGCGGCGCTGTTTCAGGCTCTGGCGGATCTGGGCGCGCAGGTCTGGATGACCGGCGCCGAAGCGCGGCTCTTCGAAAGCGCCCCGCCTGAGACTCTGCGTCTGACCGTGCGCGAGACTCTGGAAGGCTCGGTGCTGGAGGGTGCATGAAAAAGGCGCCGGGGGATGACCCCGGCGCCGCCGTTTTCACTTTAAGATCGAAAGCCGCTCAGGGCTGAGTCGGCGCAGGCGCGGCCGGAGCCGTCGGCGCAAGCTCCTGACGCAGGCGCTCGGCTTCGTCGCCGAGATTCCGCAAGCCGCCCTCGACGCCCTCGCGCAGATGCTGAGCGCCCTCCTCGGCGCCGCGCTGGATCTCTTCGAGGCTCGGAGCCTGCTCCTGAAGCTGCTGAACGCCCTCTTCGACGCCCTCGCGCAGATGCTGGACGCCTTCCTCGGCGTCCTGCCGGAGCTGATCGACGCTCGGCAGGCCCTCGCGCATCTCCTCGACGCCCTGCTGCAGCTGCTGAAGGCCGCCTTCGGCGTCCTGAAGGATGCGCTCGCCGCTGGGCAGGCTCTCCTGAATTCCCTCGACGCCCTCGCGGACGCCCTCCTCAAGTCGCTGGATCCCCTGCTCCGCCTCCTGATGGAGCTGGTGGGCCCCCTCTTCGAGGTTTTGCTGAAGCCGCTCAAGGCTTCCCTCGGTCTCGCCTTCGGGCGCGGCCGGGGCGGGAAGGGCGGGAGCGGCCTCCAGAGGCGCCGGAGCGGGCGGAGCGACCGCAGGCGTCTGAGCCTCCGGCGCGTCGAGCGGCGCAAGCTCCTGCTCCTCGACTCCGTTCAGCTCCTCGTCCAGCGGAAGATCCTCCTCGAAGGGCCATTCCTCCTCCGCGGAGGGCGCGGCGCCGACGAGGCCCGGCAGCTCCGCCATGGGATTGTCGTTGACGGTCAGCACGCCGTCCTCGCCCGCCGCGATGCGGAAGACGGTCTCGCCCGCCTCGTTCTCCTCGCCGAGCATGCCGATCATGCCCTCGGCCATGGCCGAGGCGTCCGGCGGCGCGAAGCCCGCGTTCACCAGCGACGTGAGGAAGGGGCTCCAGTTCTTGAGGCTGACCAAGCCTTCGCCTCGCGGCGGAGCCGAGGGATTCGCAGGATCGAGGGAGGCTTCGCCGCTCGCCTTGGCCACGAGGCCCAGCGCGTCGACGGTCACGTCCTCGATCTTGACGCGGCTCGGGAAGAAAGGCGCCTTCCCGGCCGCCATGGCCGCCTCAAGAGCCTCCTGATCGCCGAGGCTCGCGTTCACGACGACGTCGCCGGAGAAGGCGATCCGCAGGCGGTTGACCTGACGGTCCAGCGCCCCGGTGGGATCGATCAGATCCCAAGCGCCTTCGTTCAGGTTCACCTTGTCGAAGTCGTATTCGAAGACGAAGGGCTGCGGCGCCTCGGCGGCGAGCAGCGGGCCCTTGAGATTCACGACGAGGTCGCCGACGTCGCCCGAAACCTCGGCGGGGCCGGAGAAGGCGAAGACGTTCGCCGCCGAAGAGGCGGAAATGTCGAAGACGCCCTTCTGCAGCCCGACCACGCCCGAGTTCGCGCCGCTTTTCACGTCCAGATTGAAAGCCGGAACCGGCGGCATGGAGTTGAAGGGATCGGCTTCGGCGGCCTCGTTCGGCGTGGACTTCATGGCCACGTAGGAATCGGCGGCCTTATATTCGAAGCGGGCGTCGACCTTGGAGAAATCGGGCAAGACGCCCGCCTCCAGCTTGGCGGCGTCGAATTGGGCGAAGGTCGCCTTATCGGCGGAGCCTTTGAATTCGAATTTCCCGTAACCGGCGTCGCTGGAGACCGTGATGGGGCCTTCGGTCTGAGTCATCGTGTAGCTCAGAGCGTCGCCGACCAGAGTGAAGTCGATCTTCTCCGGCCCGTCGACGAAGCTCAGGCGGGCGTTCGTGGACTTCACCGGCAGCGCGATTTCAGGGCGGTCGCCGGTTTTGATCTTCAGATCCGTCAAGGCGGGCAGCAGAATCTCGCCGCGCTGGGTTCCGCCCTGACGCGAGGTTTTGGAGGTCAGGCTGGAGAACCCGATGGTCGCCACGCTGTCGACCAGCCCCTCTTCGCCGAAGGCGGGGTTGGGCATGGCGCTGCGCGTCGTCGCCGAGAAATTCGAGAGGACGCTCTCCAGATCCATCGCGGCGCCGGTGGTCCCCTTCAGCGTGAGGGGGCCCGCGGCGACGGAGAAGTCTTTCGGGCCGGGGACCAGCTTCTGGGCGTCGGTCAGCGCGCCGGTCAGCGTCGCCCCGAGGGAGTCGGCGGCCAGATCATAGGCCGCGGCCGCGGAGTCGGAGCCGTCCGCCGAGCCGCGCAGATTGACGATCTTCAGATCGCCGGAGAAGCGGCGGTCGTCCAAGGTCAGATCGATCTTGGAGGTCTCGGCCATGCCGGTGATCTGGCCCTTGCTCGGCGAGAACATCGCCCAAGAGCCTTCGATCCACGGAATGGTCGTGGTCGCCGCGACCTTCCGGCCGAATTGCTCCTGCGTCGAGGAGACCACCAGATTCTCGATGCGGGCGTTATGCTTGAAGGGAAAGCCGGTGACGGTCACGGGACCATGCGTCACGTCCAGCCCATGGGCCTTCAGCGCCGCGGTCTGCTGCGCGACGGCCTGCGGAATCTTGCCTTTGACGAAAAACCAGCCGCCAACCCAGGCGGCGGCGGCTAAAGCGACCACCGCGACGAGGCCCTTGCCCATCTTACCCATATGCACGCTCCTTCGGCGAAGTTTCGCCCTCCTCACACTCGGGCCCTATATAGAGCTTCCCCATGCGCATGAGAAGGCGAGGAGCGAGGAAATATGGCGCCGCAAAAGGATCTCTGGGTCTTCGGCTATGGTTCTTTGATGTGGAATCCCGATTTTCCCTATGTCGAGCGGCGCCCGGCCCTGCTGGAGGGCTGCGCCCGAAGGTTCGCCTTATGGTCCACAGAATACCGCGGCACGGCGGAGCGTCCGGGGCTGGTGCTGACGCTGGAGCCCGCGCAGGACGCGACCTGCCGGGGCGTGGCTTTCCGGATCGCGCCCGCCGCCGTGGAGGAGACTCTCGCGGGGCTGCGGGCGCGCGAGCTGGTGACCGGAGCTTATGAAGAGGCCTGGCGGCCCGTCCGGCTGCTCGACGAGGCGGGGGGCGCGGCGGAGGCGGTCTGCTATCTGGCGCGCTTAGGCCATCCGCAGCACGCCGGGGGCCTGAGCCTCGCGGATCAGGCGGCGATCATCGCCCGCGCCCAAGGCAAGCGCGGCCCCAATCCGGATTATCTCTTCAGCACGCTGGAGGCTCTGCGCGCCGAGGGCGTGCGCGACGAGGAGATGGAGGATCTCGGCGCGCGGGTCGCGGGGCTGCTGAAGAACGGCGCCTTTTGATCATTCGGCTGATCATCCGGCTGATCATCCGGCCATGGCGAAGGCGAAGATCCCCAGCCAGAGCAGGACCGAGAGCAGGAAAATCCTTTCGACCAGCCCGAAGATCCGGCGCAGCGCCGGAATCAGGCAGATCACGACTCCCGCCAGAGAAGCCGCGACGACCCAGCCCAAGCCGTTCAACACAGGCCGCGCCCATGCCGCCGCCAAGCTCGCGGCGGAAGGCGACAGGGCGTCCACGGCCATATAGGCCAGCGCGAAGCTCGCGACGGCGAAGAGATAATGCGCCTTTCCGCTCCGCGTGAGGCGCTCGCCCTCCAGATCGGTCGGGAAGGCCAGAACCCCGAGCCTCAGGGCCGCCATGGCCAGAAGATAAAGCCAGCCCTGCGCGGGGAAGCGTCCATCCGCGAGCAGCGCCCCGGCGAGCACGGCCGCCGCCGCGATTCCCGCCGCTCCGTAAAGGGCGAAGAGCCGCCTGCTCGGCCCGACGCCGTAATCGCTCACCGCCTCGGAGACGGGATCGCGCCCGCCCCGCAGATGCAGCCGCGCGAACAGAGCCAATTGGGCCAGATAGGCCGCTCCGGCGAGAAAAAAGAGAAGCTGCGTCATGACGCGCCCCTGTGAGGAAGACGCCGAAAGACTTCAGACGGGAACGCCCCTCCGGCGCCGGATCAGGAACCGCTCCCTTCCGGCGAAAGACCGCCGGGGTCCGGGCGTTCTCCGGTCAGGCCGGAGCGCCGAAGCCTTCAGGAACATAGGAAGCGGCGCAGGCCCGCGCATCCGGCGGGCCGCTCGGATCTCCGCTCAGAACTCGCCGGGGCGCAATTGACGCGCGAGGCCGTCCAGAACGCCGTTGGCGAAGCGGGATTCCTCGCCTTGGTCGAAGAAGGCGCGCGCCACGTCCACATATTCCACGATGGCCGCGCGGGCGGGCACGTCGGCGCGGGCGGTCAGCTCATAGGCCGCCCCCCGGAAGACCGCCCGCAAAATCGGGTCGATCCGCGCGATGGGCCATTCCTTCGCCAGAACGCCGTCGATGAGGCGATCCAGCTCGCCCTGACGCTCCACCACTCCACGCAGGATCTCGCGGAAGAGCCCGAGATCCGGCATGCGGTATTCGGCCTCGTCGACCACCCGCCCGAGGCGATGGGCCTCGAATTCGAGCTGGGCCGAGCGCCAGCCCATGCCGGTCATCTCCATCTGATAAAGCGCCTGCACCGCGCCGAGGCGCGCCGCCGAGCGCATCAGGCGCTTTTCCTGATGGCCGGGCTTTTGCGGGCGTTTCTCCTCGGGGACCGGAGTTTCCGAGGATTCGGGAATCGGATCAGCCATGTCGGCCCGCTCCCGCAGAGGCCACGACGATATGCTCGGAATCCGGCGCGAAGCTGGATTTGCGCGTTCCGGCCGTCTCCGGCGCGCCCCAATGCGTCCGCAGCGCGATGAGCGCCAGAGCCGCGTCGGCGGCGCCCGCGCCCTTGTTCATCTTCTCGGGATTGGCGCGCTTGAGCGCCTGTTTGCGGGTCTCGACGGTGAGGATTCCATTGCCCACGGCCTGACCCTTCAGAGTCAGATCCATCAGCCCGCGCGCGGATTCCGCGCAGACGGTCTCATAATGGGTGGTCTCGCCGCGAATGACGCAGCCGAGCCCGACATAGCCGTCATAGCGCCCCGATCCGACCGCCAGAGCCACGGCGCCCGGAATCTCCAGAGCCCCCGGCACCTCGACGAGATCGGCGGCGACTCCGGCCTCCTTGAGGCGGGCCTTGGCGCCTGCGATCAGGAAATCGGCGATGTCGCGGTAGAAGGGCGCGACGACGAGCAGAACCCGCGTTCCGGCGGGGACCTGCGGCGGCGGGCCGACGGGGGCCTCGGATTCGGCCATGGCTCAAACTCCTTCGAGAGCGGCGTCTTTGAGACGCGCCACGTAACGGGCGAGAAGATCGATTTCAAGATTCACGGGCAGGCCCGGCGTCAATTCGCCGAAGCTGGTCGCCGCCAGAGTATGCGGAATGAGATTCACCTCGAACTCCGCGCCCTGCACGGCGTTGACCGTCAGAGAGGCGCCGTCCACGGCCACCGAGCCCTTTTCGGCGATGAAGCGCGCGAGGCTCTTCGGCGCGCGGAAACGCACGCGCGTCGAATCCCGCTGCGGCGCGACCGAAACCACCTCGCCGACGCCGTCCACATGGCCCGAAACCACATGGCCGCCGAATTCGTCGCCGAGCCGCAAAGGCCGCTCCAGATTGACCCGCCGCCCCGGACGCCAAAGCCCGAGCGTGGTCTTATCCAGCGTCTCCTTCGAAACGTCGGCGTCGAAGCTCCAGCCTTCGCCCTCGCGGCGCTTGGCGGTGACGGTCAGGCAGACCCCCGCGCAGGCGATGGAGGCGCCCGAAGGCGCGTCCTCAAGATCGAGCTTGGTCCGCAGGCGCACCCGCAGACCCGCGCCCTGAGGCTCCAGAGCCAGCACCTCGCCCAGATCGGTCACGATCCCTGTGAACATCGCCGCGCCTCCTTCGCCTCAGACAAGCCCGCCCAGAATTCAACCCCCTCAGTTGAGGGAGCCGAAATCGATGATCGGCAGGCGCAAACCCACATTGCGCGCTTTCTCCAGCAATTCCGAGCCCGGATGAAGGATCGTCACCTCCAGAGGCTCGGCGATGGAGAAGGAAGAGCGCGCCGTCTTGGCCAGAGCCGCCGCCACTTCGTCGGCGCGATGGGCGCCGAGCGCCGTCGGCGCCAGAGCCAGAACCAGCCGGCTGGTTTCGCGGCCGTCCGCGCCCTCGACGAAGAGCCGGAAGAGCGTCGCCTCCTCGATCTCGGCGCGGAAGCCCGCCAGCCGCGAGGTCAGAGCCGCCACCGCCTCGCGGGGGGCCTCGGTCGGGGGCTCGACGCGCAGGCTGGCGCCTGCGGGCACCTCCTCGGTCTGGGTGGCTTCGAGCGCGCGCTCATGGAGCCACTCCACATTCTCGCGCGTGATGATCAGCGAGGAGGGCGCGACGCCCAGATTCAAGCCGACCTGCTCGCGCCCGTCGAACATCTCGAAGATCGCGGCGCCGGGCAGCCCGACGTAGTTCACCGGCTCGGTGGCCCATTCCGCGAGGCGCTCCTCGCTGTCGAAGACGAGGATGGTCTCTTCGTCCTCGACCTCGAAGACGATGGGCGAAATGGATTGTCCGCCGGTCAGCGTCTCTTCGGGCTCGTCATGGATGGGCATGAAGAGCGTGGTCGCCATCAGCTCGTCGAAGAAGCGGGGCGAGGCCTCGGGATTGCGCTGCGCCTCCAGAAAGGCGGCGTCGAGCGTGCTGTGGGCGCGCGGAGCGGCCCCGTTTCGGGCGGAGTTCTTGGCTTTGGCGTCGGTCATGGGCGTTCTTTCTCGGCGCGGGCTCGGCGCGGGCTCGGCGCGGGTCTGGTCCTGCGGGCGCGACTTCCTCATGACGTCCCCCGCCCCGGCTGTAAAGATCCAAATGGCCGCAAGAGCGCCCGGCGAAAAGGCCCGCGGCCCCGGCGGCGGCGGCGCTTCGCCCCGCCTGCGGAGCCTCGAGGTTCGATTCTTCCGCACGAGGACGCAGAAAGCAAGAATCGGCCCATCCGCTCTTGAGACAAAGCGCTTTGGCTGAGCTATAGAGCCTAAAGGGGGCTCTGCGGGGGTTCGGCCCCCCCACCCCTTTCAGCTGGCCGCCAGGAGGGTTCGATGAGGCGTCGACGCAACGTGAAGATCTTGGCCACGCTTGGCCCCTCCTCCTCCGATTACGATCAGATCCGCGCCTTGTTCCTCGCAGGCGCCGACGTCTTCCGGCTCAACATGAGCCACGGCTCCCATGAGGACCACCGCGCCCGCATGGGGCACATCCGCGCTCTGGAGGCCGAAACCGGACGGCCCATCGGGGTGCTGGCCGATCTTCAGGGCCCCAAGCTGCGCGTGGGCGTGTTTCAGGACGGCGCCGCCGAGCTGAAGGAGGGCGACGCCTTCCGGCTGGATCTCGACGAGGCCCCCGGCGACGCCCATCGCGCGCCTCTGCCCCATCCCGAGATCTTCGCGGCCCTGCGGCCCGGCTCGACTCTGCTCGTCAACGACGGCAAGATCCGCCTGAAGATCGAATCCTGCGGCGCCGATTTCGCCGAAACCCGCGTCGAGGTGGGCGGCGTGATCTCCAACCGCAAGGGCGTCAACGTGCCCGACGTGGTGCTGCCGCTCGCCGCCCTGACCCGCAAGGACAAGCAGGATCTCGAATTCGCCTGCGAAATCGGCGCCGACTGGATCGCCCTCTCCTTCGTCCAGCGCCCCGAGGACGTGCGCGAGGCCAAGGAGCTGGTCGCCGGACGCGCGCTCGTCATGGCCAAGATCGAAAAGCCCGCCGCGGTGAAGGATCTCGAATCCATCCTCAAGATGGCCGACGGCGTGATGGTGGCGCGCGGCGATCTCGGGGTGGAGATGCCCCTCGCGCAGGTGCCCACCACGCAAAAACGCATCGTGCGGCTGGCGCGCAGCCTCGGACGTCCGGTGGTGGTCGCCACCCAGATGCTCGAAAGCATGATCGAGGCCCCCACCCCCACCCGCGCCGAAGTCTCGGACGTGGCCAACGCCGTCTTCGAGGGCGCGGACGCGGTGATGCTCTCGGCGGAATCGGCGGCCGGGCATTATCCCGTCGAGGCCGTGGCCGTGATGAACGACGTGGCCGTGACCGTCGAGCAGGATCCGCTGCATCGTCAGGTGGTCGAGGCCGCCCGGGGCGCCGCCGCCGCCACCACCGCCGCCGCCATGACCGCCGCCGCCCGGCAGGTGGCCGAGACGACTCAGCTCGCGGCCATCTGCTGCTTCAGCCATTCGGGGACCAGCGCCATGGCCGCCGCCCGCGAGCGGCCGCGCGTGCCGATCCTCGCGCTGACGCCGCTGCTCTCGACCTCGCGCAAGCTGACGCTCGTCTGGGGCCTGCATTGCGTGAAGGTGCCCGAGGTGCAGATGTTCGGCGAGGCCGTCGCGGAGGCGGTGCGGGCCGTGCGGGCGCATGAATTCGCCGGAGACGAGGATAAGATCGCGATCATCGCGGGCGTGCCCTTCGGACGCGCGGGCTCCACCAACATCCTGCGCGTGGCCAACGTCGGCGGCCCGACGCTGTGAAGAGGCTCTGACGAATTCCGGCGCGGCTCATCCCAGCCGCGCCAGAACCACCCCGCAGAGGATCGTCAGCGCCGCGACGAGGCGCGCCCGCGTCGGAGGCTCGCGCAGGATCGCCGCCGAGATCAACGCCGCGAAGAGGACGCTCGTCTCGCGCAGAGCCGCCACCAGCGCGATGGGCGAGACCGTCGCCGCCCAGATGGCGATGGAATAGGCCCCCATCGACATGACGCCGCCGACCCATTCGGGCCAACCCGTCCGGGTCAGCCGCCGCCACCCCTCGGCGCCGCGCAGAATCCGCAAGGCCGCGAACATCGCGACGCCGTCGCAGAAGAAGAGCCAGAGCGCATAGGCCCGAGGATCGCCGCTCGCGCGGGCGCCCATGCCGTCGAGGATGGTGTAGCCCATGATCCAGACCGCCGTGATCAGCGCCGCCCCCACGGCGCCTTTCTCCGTCTGCACCAGACTCCGCCCGCCCCGCAGCGACATCAGCGCGATGCCCGCCGCCAGAATCCCCACGCCCGCGAAGGCGAGCGGAGACAAGGGCTCGCCGAGGGCGGCCATGGCGCAGGCCGTCAGCAGAGGCGCGGCGCCCCGGGCGATGGGATAGACCTGCCCCATGTCGCCCAGCTGATAGGCCCGCGCGAGAAAGAGCTTATAGCCCGTATGGGCCACGAGCGAACCCGCCAGCCAAGGCCATGCGGCGGGCGAAAGCCCTCCCACGAAGGGCAGAGCCGCCGCCGAGATCGCGCCCGCCGCGACGGTCAGGGCGGCGATGGAGAAAAAGCGGTCGGCGTTGGTTTTGACGATGGCGTTCCAGCCCGCATGGAGCGCGGCGGCGCAAAGCACCGCCAGAAAAGCCGCCGTGGTCATGGATCGCCCTCATGCGGAGAGGCGCCCCTCCGGCCCTTTCAAGAGCCGGAGCGGACGCCCAGAAGCCCGCCCCCGCGCGCCGGAGCCGCGCCGGAGGCTTCAGCCGAATTTATTGTCTCTGGGGAAGCCGCGCGGGGCGATGCTCCCCGCCGCGCCGCGATTCCCGAGCCAGGCCGCCAAATCCGGCTCATGGCGCCGCCTTCCGCCGCCTTCGGTCCAGCTCAGGCCCTCGGCGAGGTTCAGCGTGCGGATGTCCGAAAGCTCGGCGCCCTTATAGCGTTGCAGCGTCACGCCCTTGCCGCGGGTCATCTCCGGGACTTGCTCCAGCGGAAAGACCGTCAGCTTGCGGTTCGTGCCGACCGCCGCCGCGTGATCGCCCTCCACCGCCGCGCAGACCTTCGCCTGAGCGCCCGCCTCCGGCGTCAGCACCTGACGCCCCGCGCGGGTCTGGGCGAGCATGTTCGCCTCCAGAGCCACGAAGCCGCGCCCGTCCGAAGAGGCGAGCAGGCGCTTGCCCTCGGGGCGCGGGACGAACAAGGCCACGATCTCGTCCTCGTTCGCCAGATCCGCCATGAGCCGCACCGGCTCGCCGAGGCTGCGCCCGCCCGGCAGCTTATCCGCCGCGAGGGCGTAAGCCTTGCCGCTGGCCGCGAAGGCGATCAGGGTGTCCGTGGTTTCGGCGTGGAGGCGGAAGGCTTCTTTATCGCCGTCGCGGTGCTTGGCCTCGAAATCGGCGGCGAGATGGCCTTTCATCGCGCGGATCCAGCCCTTTTCCGAGAGGATCACCGTCACCGGCTCGCGCTCGATGAAGGCCTCGATGGGCGGCGCCGCGACTTTCGGCGCCTCGGCGATTTCGGTGCGGCGGGCGCCGCCTTTGGCCGTGGGGCCGAAACGGCGCTTGGTCTCGCGGATCTCGGCGGCGAGGCGGGCGTTCTGCTTGGCGGGGCTGTCCACGAGGGCGGAAAGCTCCTCATTCTCCTTGAGCAGCGCCGCGCGCTCATTGCGGAGCTCCATCTCCTCCAGCTTGCGCAGAGAACGCAGGCGCATGTTCAGGATGGCCTCGGCCTGAGTCTCGGTCAGACCGAATTCGGCGACCATCAGCGGCTTGGGCTCCTCCTCGCCGCGCAGGATCTCGATCAGACGGTCGAGATTCAGATAGGCGATCAGAAAGCCCTCGACCAGCTCCAGCCGCGTCCTCAGCTTGTTCAGACGATGATTGGAACGCCGGAGCAGCACCTCGCGCCGATGATCGAGGAAGGCTTGCAGCACCTCGTTCAGCGCCATGACGCGAGGCGTGCGGCGGGAATCGAGGACGTTCATGTTGAGCGGGAAGCGCGTCTCCAGATCCGTCTGTTTGAAGAGCGCCTCCATGAGGGCCTCCGGCGCGACGGCGCGGGATTTCGGCTCCAGAACGATGCGGACGTCCTCGGCGGATTCGTCGCGCATATCGGCCAGAAGCGGCGATTTCTTATCCTCGATCAGCGAGGCCAGCCGCTCGATGAGCTTCTCTTTCTGAATCTGATAAGGGATTTCGGTGACGATGATCCGCCATTGCCCCCGCCCGAGATCCTCGGTGCGCCAGCGCGCCCGCAGACGGAATCCGCCGCGTCCGGTGCGATAGGCCTCGCGGATGGCGGCGGCGGGCTCGACGAGAACGCCGCCGGTCGGGAAATCCGGCCCCGGAATCAGGGCGATCAAGTCGTCCAAAGGCGTCTTCGGATTCTTCAGCAGGATCTGAAGCGCGTCGCAGAGCTCGCCCGCGTTATGCGGCGGCACGCTGGCCGCCATGCCCACCGCGATGCCGCTCGCGCCGTTGGCCAGCAGATTGGGAAAGGCCGCGGGCATGACCTCCGGCTCGCTTTCGGAGCCGTCATAGGTCGGGCGCATGTCGGCGCCGTCCTCTTCGAGCCCCTCCATGAGCGCCGCGCCGACCTCGGTCAGACGGGCTTCGGTGTAGCGCTGGGCGGCGGCGCTGTCGCCGTCGATATTGCCGAAATTGCCTTGGCCGTCGACCAGCGGATAGCGCGTGGAGAAATCCTGCGCGAGCCGCACCATGGCGTCATAAACCGAGGCCTCGCCGTGAGGGTGGTATTTGCCGATCACGTCGCCGACCACGCGGGCCGATTTCTTATAACCCAGCGAAGGATCGAGCTTCAACTGACGCATGGCGTAGAGAACGCGCCGATGCACCGGCTTGAGCCCGTCGCGCACGTCCGGCAGCGCGCGATGGGTGATGGTCGAAATGGCGTAGGCCAGATAGCGCGACCCAAGGGCTCGGGTCAGCGGCTCGTCGAAGATGCGGCCTTCGTCGGCGGACGAGGAGTCGGAAGATTGGGTCATGAAGCCTTCCTAGCCGGAGGCGCGGCGGCGCGCAAGAGACAAGAACGTAAAAAGAACTATCAGCGTTTCAGCCAGAAAGGCGCCGTCAGCGACAAGGCGAGAATCCGGGCGATGTGATGCGACCCGACGTAAGCCGCCTCGAAGCCCATGGTCAGGCCGATCACCGCCATGGCCTCGGCGCCGCCCGGCGCGAAGGCGAGGGCCGCCTGCGCGAAGGGCACGCCCGAAGCCCATGAAGCCAAAGCCGCCCCGATTCCGCCGACCGCCAGCAGCAGGACCACCAGAGCCGCCGCCGCTCCGAAGGCCGCGCGCAGCTCCGCCCGCGTCACGCCGAGGAAGCGCGCTCCGATCAGCGCCCCGACCACCACATAGGCGGGCGCGGCGAACCAGACCGAGGGCCGCCCATGGACCACGCCCGTCAGATGCAGCGTCATGCTGGCCAGAAGGCCGCCGATCACATAGCCCGCAGGCGTCTTGATCCGGGTCAGCAGCCAGCCGCAGAGCCCGCCCGCGGCGAAGACCAGCGCCAGTTCGAAGGGATCTCTGAGAATCTCCGGCGCGGGCAAAGCCGCAGGCGGCGGCAAAGCGGCGTCGAGCGCGACGGGCAGAAAGGCCACCAGCACGATCAGCCGCAGAGTCTGGAGCAAAGCCACCCGCCCGACGTCGCATCCGGGCGTCGAGAGGGCCGTGGCCATCACCGCCGAGAGCGCTCCCGGCGCCGAGGCCAAACGCGCCGTATTGGCGTCATAGCCGAAGCCTTGGCGCAAAAGCCGCGCGCCCAAGACCATCATGGCGACCACCGCCGCCGCCAGAATGACGAAGCTCGCGGGCCAGCGCGCGGCCTCCTGAAGCGTCCCCTCGTCCACGCTGGAGCCGAGCATCACGCCGAGAGTCAGAAAAGCCGCGTCGCGCAGCCCATTGGGCGGATTGGGATCATGCCCGAGGCCCGCCAGAACCAACGAGGCCGCCGTCGCGCCGAGCAGCCAGCCCGCCGGAAGCCCCAAGGACTCCGCCAGAGCGCCCCCCGCCAAAGCCGCGGCCAGCAAAGCCGCCAAACGCATGAGCGCCCGCGCCGTCATGACTTCATCTCCTTCGCGCGGCTTGTCCCGCCCGCCTCAGGCGGCCTTCATGCGCCCGCGAAGCCCCCCGCGTCTAGGGGGAGAGGCCGCTTTGCGCAGGCCCGCCCTTGCGGTCCCGGCGCCGAGAGGCCAAAAGGCCCCGGTCCCTTTCCGCCCGATCCGCTTTCGGAGGCCCCATGCCGCGCTTCAAACTCATCGTGGAATATTCCGGCGCGCCCTTCGCGGGCTGGCAGCGTCAGGCGAACGCCCCGAGCGTGCAGCAGACTCTCGAGGAGGCCCTCCGCAAGCTGGAGCCCGAAGCGCCCCCGGTCATCGCCGCCGGACGCACCGACACGGGCGTCCACGCCATGGGGCAGGCGGTCCATTGCGATCTTGAAAAGGACTGGGATCCCTTCCGCCTGACCGAAGCTCTGAACAATCATCTCCGGCATGATCCCGTGGCGATTCTGGCGGCGCGGGTCGTGGATTTCGGCTTCAACGCCCGGTTTTCGGCTCTGGAGCGGCTTTACCGCTATAAGATCGTGAACCGCCGCGCGCCTCTGACCTTCGCCAAGGGGCTGGCCTGGCGGGTGAAGGCGCCCTTCGACCTCGCGGCCATGGCGGAGGGCGCGGCCCATCTGCTCGGACGCCATGACTTCACCACCTTCCGCTCCTCGCAATGTCAGGCGGATTCGCCTTTGCGGACGCTCGACGAATTCGCGGTGCGTGCGACGCCCGAAGGCTGCGAGATCACCGCCCGCGCCCGCAGCTTCCTGCATCATCAGGTGCGCTCGATGGTGGGGAGTCTGGCGCTGGTCGGCTCGGGGCGCTGGGCGCCTGCCGAGATGCGCCGCATCCTCGAAGCCCGCGACCGCGCCGCCTGCGGGCCTCTCGCGCCCTCCGAGGGGCTTTATCTGGAGGCCGTGCGCTATCCGCCTCCTTGGGCGGACTAAAGCGTTTTCCAGCGAAGCCGCGACCAATTCAAAACTGAGAGCGTTTGAAGGACCCCGCCTGATCTGAAAGCGCTCTCAGCCGGCCGACCGTCCCCTTTTGGGGCGGATATTTCCGGAAAACCTCTGGAAACCATGATTTTTGGAACAAATCCGCGTTCAAACCTTGAGCCTAAGCCTCAATTCCTGAGGATTCCGCGCGCAAATCCCGTCATGGCGCGGTCCTTGCTCTCCGAAGGTGAAGATTTCAACCTTCACCCGCCGGCTCGGAGAGCGATATGGGACAATCCGCCTTCCTGCGAATCCTCGCCGCGCTTGCGGCCCCGACCCTTCTGGCGGCCTGCGGCGGCGGTGGAGGCGGAGGGTCCGGCGCCTCCTCCTTCGCCTCGACTCCCGCCATTTTCTCGGCGGCGCCGGGCAAGGTCGTCGCGCAGGGCTTCGGCCGAGATTTCGCCGTTCAGGACGACGAGACGGCGAAAATCGCCCGGATGTCGGATTTCTCCGCCGTCTCCGCCGTCGAGCTGAGCCTCACGCGCAATGCGGCGGGCGCGGTCTCGGAGATCGCTCTGACGACCCCGCATCTCTCCACCGCCTGGAGCAAGGACGACAAGCAGCTCTCCGTGGACGACGGCCTGCTCGTCGGCTACCAGAGCAAGGCGGGCCGCACGCTGGCCGCCGTGATCGCCGCGCCGGATCAGGCGGGCTTCGAGCATCAGACCTTCGGCTTCTGGTATGACGTGGACGCCTCCTCCGGTCTGAACCGCTTCGGCGCGGTCAGCGTCGGGCAGGAGACCGCCGCCGCCGATCTGCCGAAATCCGGCAAGGCGACCTTCCTCGGCGAGGCCGTGGGCATGCGCGTCGTCGGAGGCGATTCCCCCGATTTCCAAATCCTGCGCGCCAAAGCCCGGCTTGAGGCGGATTTCGCCGGCCGCACCGCCAGCTTCCGCACCACGGAAAGCTCGGTCGGCCGCGACGCGGCGGGCGCAACGATCTTCGACGAATCCCTGAATATGAGCGGCGCCCTGAGCGCGGCGGCGGACGGCCGCCTCTCGGGCCGGGTCGAGACGACGGGCGGTCTGGCCGGAAGCCTCGACGCGCGATTCTACGGCCCCGGCGCGACGGAGGTCGGCGGAATCTTCTCGCTGAACGGGGGTTCGGAAAGCCTCTCAGGCGGCTTCGGCGCGCGCAGGGAGTGAGCCCCCCGCAAAGGGCGGCTCACTCGGAGGGCCGCCCGAAGAAGCCCGGCGCCATGAAGTCCAGCGGCGTGGAGGCGTAGCGCGCGCGCCAGGGAATATCTGTGACGACGCAGGAGGCCGGACGGCTGGCGAAGCCCGCATCCGCGCCGTGATCGGCGAGGAAGCTCAGATCCAGCAGCATCCAGGAGCCGCCGATCCCCACCCGCGCGCCGCGCAGCAGATTCCCCACATAGGCGTCGATTCCCAGCTCCGGCCCGTCCGGCCCCGGAACCGTGGCGTAGGCGCCGCAGAAAGAGACCTTGCCGCCGTCCTCCCGCGCCCGCAGCGCGAGCGTGGTGACCGAGCCGCCCTTCCATTCCCCCGGATAAAGCGCGTAGCCCGGCCCGAGGCTCTCGCCGGAGGTCGGGCGCGACGTGGCGCAGCCCGCCAGCAGAACGCTCCCGAGCAAGCCGCAGGCGAAAATCCTCGTCGAGACGCTCCGGGCGGAGATCATAGGGCGGCGCTCCTCACCTGCGCCTCGCAAAAGGCGGCCATGCGTTTGCGATCCGGGATCTCGGTCGGGTCGACGGGGGAATGGAAGGTCACGGTCAGCCTCCCCCCCTTCGAGCGCGCCAGCACGGCGCCGGCCGAGTCTCCAAAACTCAGATCGTCATAATAGCCGTAAAACCGCCGGGGCAAATGCGCAGGCGGGGTATATTTCAGCGAAACCGGCTGAGCCTTGGCGCCGGTGGCCTGAAAGATCGCGAAGAGCGTGGTTTTGAAGGGCAGCACGACGAGTCCGTCGCTGCTGGTGCCCTCGGGGAAGAAGCAGAGCAGATCCCCCTCGCGGATCCGCTTGACGAGCCGGGCCTCATGCTCGCGGGCCTGAGCCGGGCGGCGGTCGATGAATTCGGCGTCGGCGATGCGCGCGATGAAGCCCACCACCGGCCAATGCGCCACCTCGGATTTCGAGACGAAATGCGCGGGCGCCGCCGCCGCCAGAGCCAGAATGTCGATCCATGAGACGTGGTTCGCCACCAGAGCCCCCGGCTCCTTCATGGGCGCGCCGCGAATCTCCAGCTTCACGCCGAGGATCCAGACGAGGATGCGCCCCCAGATCCCCGCCATCCAGCGATCCGGCTGACGCCCCGGCCAAAGCCGCGCCAGCAGATAGACCGGCACCAGAATCGCCGTGACGGCCAGAATCAGCGCCCCCCGCCGCACCGCCCGCAGCTTCTCGCGCAGCGTCGGCGGCGGCAGAGGATCGGGCGGCGCGAAACGCCGCTTGAACGGCTCCGGCGCAGGCGGAGCGGGAGTCGCGGAAGGCGTTTGGGTCATCCCAGCAGCCGGTCCAGATGCTCCGGGCTCTGGCGGGAGTAGAAATTCCGGTAGCGATTGGCGATCTGGCTGGTCTCCACGACGAAGCAGACGTCCACCGTGTTGAAGGCGTGGTCCACATAAGCGCCGTCGCCGACCAGCCCGCCCGCCCGCAGATAGCCCTTGATGAGCGTCGGCATGGCCTTCACCGCCGCGACGGGGTCCACTTGGTCGGGCGGCAGAATGTCCATGGCGACGTAATGGCGCGCCCAGGACCGCGGACGCAGATCCGGCGGCGCCAATTTGCGCTGATGCAGATAGCTCAGCGGCTCGGCGATGGCCTGAGGATCCGAGCCGTGGAAGCTCGCGCAGCCCGCCAAAAGCCCGATGTCGTGCATGTCGATGTATTGCGCCAGCCCCATCCAGAGCAGCTGCATCGCCGAGCCCCCGCGATAGGGCTTGGCCACGCAGGAGCGCCCCATCTCCAGCACTTCGCGGGGATAGGAATCAAGCGGGCTGAGGTCGAATTCATTGGCCGAGTAGAATCCCGGCCCCTTGCGCGCCACGGAGCCCCGCAGCAGACGATAAACGCCCACCACCTTGTCCAAGGGGTCTTCATGGACCGCTTCTTCGTCGATGAGGATGAGATGCTCGCAGAAGGGGTCGAAGGAATCGGCCTCCAAGCGCGCGGCGTGATTCTCCGCCGAGGTCTCCGCGCCCAGCTCTTCGACGAAGACGGCGTAGCGCAGGCGCTGCGCCGAGCGCAGATCCTCTTCGCTGTCCGCGAGCCGCAACAGAAACCGGCCGACCTTGATTCGCATGCGTCCTCCGTCCAAGGATCAGGCGCGGGGACTGTAGAGCCCCCGAACAGGAAGCGCAACGCGGCAAGGAAGTCTTGAGGATTCGCAAAGGGCGTGGCCCGGAAGCGGGAGGCGGCCCGATCCCTCCTCGGAAATCCGCCTGAAGCGCGGCGCAAAAGACGCTGAGCGACGAACCGCCCCAAGTTGACGCAAAATCTTCTGGACGACGGCGAAAGCTCCGCGCTATAAGCCCGCCACGGCGCTGATCGGGAGTAGCTCAGCGGTAGAGCAGGCGGCTGTTAACCGCCTGGCCGGGGGTTCGAATCCCTCCTCCCGAGCCATTTTCCTCAAGGCTCGCGCGCCGGTCCCCCAACATACGCGAAACGTCGTTCCGGATCAGGCCGCCTCCGGCTTCCGGGCCACGCCCTGACCCAAGCGCGCCCGGATCGCGCGGCCTCCTTGGGGCCTCTCTCCGGCTGGACGGCCTCTCCGCGGGCCCCATGTTCGGCCGGGCGAGGATCACGCCGCGCAGGCGAAGACATCCGGATCAAGGCGCGCCGGACGGAGGCTTCCGCGGCGGATTCCGCGGCGGGCTCTCCCCTCGCCTGCGCCCCCTCGGCGCTTGCGCGTGCGGGCCGCCGCTTCTAGTTTGGCCTCGTCATTTCGCAGGGACATGAGCGCCCGCCTCCGGGCGCGGCTTGAGGGGGAGCGGGCGATGCAGGACGTCAAAACCGTCGGCGTGATCGGGGCTGGGCAAATGGGCAACGGCATCGCCCATGTCTTCGCCCTCTCAGGGCGCGAGGTCGGGCTCTACGACCTCAAGCCGGAGGCGATTCAGGCCGCGCTGGCCGTCATCGACCGCAATCTGGAGCGCCAGTTGCGCAAGGGCTCCATCTCCGAGGCCGACAAGGCCGCCGCTCTGGCGCGGATCAGGCCCGTTTCGGCCCTCTCCGAGCTGGGCGCCATGGATCTGGTGATCGAGGCGGCTTCCGAGGTCGAGGCGGTCAAGAACAGGATCTTCGAGGAATTGCGCCCCCATGTGAAGGAGAACGCGATCCTCGCCTCCAACACCTCCTCGATCTCGATCACGCGGCTCGGCGCGGTGAGCGGCCATCCCGAGCGCTTCATGGGCGTGCATTTCATGAATCCGCCGCCGGTGATGAAGCTGGTGGAGCTGATCCGCGGCATCGGCACCGACGAAGCCGTGTTCAACCAGATCCGCGACCTCATCGTGAGCATCGGCAAGGTGCCCGCCCTCGCCGAGGATTTCCCGGCCTTCATCGTGAACCGCCTGCTGATTCCGATGATCAACGAAGCCGTCTACACGCTTTACGAGCGCGTCGGCGGCGTGGAATCCATCGACACGGCGATGAAGTTCGGCGCCAACCACCCCATGGGCCCGCTGGAGCTGGCCGACTTCATCGGGCTGGACACCTGCCTCGCCATCATGAACGTGCTCTACGAAGGGCTCTCGGACAGCAAATACCGCCCCTGCCCGCTGCTGGTGAAATACGTCGAAGCCGGATGGCTCGGGCGCAAAGCCGGGCGCGGCTTCTACGACTACCGCGGCGAAAAGCCCGTCCCGACGCGCTGAATCCCGCGCTCCGCGCCCTTCATGGCCTTCGCCGGCGCGATGAGCTATGATTTGGCCTCAGGATCGGCCGCGGCCTCGCGAGAAGGGCCGCGGAGGAGTGAGGAGGAGCCGTGCGGCTGGACGTTCTGCAATTGCGGGAGTTTTACGAAACCCAGCTCGGCGCGATGACTCAGCGCCACGCGCAGGGCGTCCTGCGCGCGCTCTGGCCGAATCTGAAGGGCCAGAGCCTCGCCGGATACGGCTATCCCCTCCCCTTTCTGCGGCCCTTCCTGCACCAGAGCCAAGGCGGCGCCGAGCGCGTCGCGGCGCTGATGCCCGCCCATCAGGGCGCGGTCCATTGGCCGCGCGAGGGCGGGAATCTCTGCGTCCTCGTCGAGGAGGGCGGCTGGCCCTTCTCCAACGGCTTCTTCGACCGCATCCTGCTGGCCCATGCGCTGGAGCTTTGCGAGAATCCCACCGCCCTGCTCGGCGAGGTCTGGCGGTCGCTGGCGCCGGGCGGGCGGCTGATCGCGGTGGTCTCCAACCGCACGGGGCTCTGGGCGCGGCGCGAGACCACCCCCTTCGCCTTCGGACGCCCCTTCAGCGCCGAGCAGCTCGAAGGGCTGCTCCTCGAAGCCGGATTCACCCCCCATCGCCGCGCCGCCGCGCTTTACGCGCCGCCGAGCCACCGGAGATTCTGGCTGCGGGCCTCCTCGACGCTGGAGCGGGCGGGCGCGCGGATCGGCGCCGAGCGTCTGGCGGGGCTGCGGATCGTCGAGGCGGTGAAGGAGATCTACGCCCTGCCGCGCGGAGGCGCCAAGGAAGCCGCCGCCGCGCCTTGGCGCTGGCGCCCCGCGACGGCCCAGAGACCAGGGTTGGGGCCGGGTCTGGCGGCGGCCTCCGAACCCTCTCCGGAGGGCGGCCCCGAGTCGGGAGCGGCCCCCGGCGCGGCTCCGGGCGCGGCGCGGCTGAAGAGCGCGCAGGAAGGGCCGCTGAAGGGCTCCTAAACGGGAAACCGGTTTCGTTTTCGCGGGAAATCTTCTAAGTCCAAGGCGAGGCGAGCGCGGAGGGAGCAAGCATCATGAGAACGCCGGAGGCGGATTCGGCCATGGCCGCGGTTCGGGCGCAGATCGACGCCGTCGACGACCGGATTCTCGCAGCCATTCAGGAGCGCGCCCGACTCGTCGAGCAGGTCCGCGCGCTGAAGGCGGCGCAAGCCGCGAGTCAGACCGCCCGCGAACAGGCCGCCCGCGAACAGGCCGCCCGCGAAAGCGAGAACCCGACGGCTCTCCAGAACGGCGCCGCGCCCCCCTCCACGCCCCCCTCCACGCCTCTGCGGCCCGCCCGCGAAGCGCAGATCCTGCGCCGGATCGCGCGGCTCTCCAGCTCGCCCATGCCTTTCGGCGGAACGGCGGCCATCTGGCATGAGCTGATCGCCAGCTCCGTGGTCATGCAGGGCGGGCTGACGGTCTCCGTCTACGCCCCCGGCGAAGGCCCCGAGCGCGATCGCGTCTGGAAGGCCGCCCGCACCCGCTTCGGCGCTCTGACGCCTCTGACGGGGCGTTCCTCGGCGGGGCGGATGATTCAGGATCTGCAAGGCCCCGAGCCTGCGGCGGGCGTGGCGCCGGGCGATCTCTCGCCGGATTCCCACGGCGAAGTCTGGTGGCGGGCCTGCCTCGATTCGAGCCCCCTCGCGCCGAAGATCCTCGCCGCCCTGCCCTTCGCGCCCGAAGCCGGCGAGGGAATCGACGCCTGGCTCCTCGCCGCCGCGCCTCTGGAGCCGAGCGGCGACGACGTGACCCTCTTCGGCCTCAGAACCGGCGCGCCGATCAGCCGCGCTCAGATCTCGGCGCGCCTCGCGCGGGCGACGGAGGCCCTCGGAATCGAGGCGCGTCTGGCGGCCCTCGTCCCGGACGCCCTGCTCATCGCCTGCGAGGGCGCCCACGCCGATCCTCATTCGCCCGTCAAGGCGGCTCTGGCCGAAGCCTTCGACATCGATCCTCAGGATCTGACGACGGCGGGGCTTTACGCCCGCCCGCTGCCGCCGCCCGGCGGCTGATCGCGCCGGGACCGCTCGCGGCAGGAGGCGCAAGGCTCGTCGGGCGCCTTATAAGCCCCGCAATGAGGGCAGGCCTCCAGATCCTCCGCCTGAAGGCGCGGACGCGGCGCGGCCGGGTCCTCAGCTCTGGGCGGCGCAGGCGCGAAGGCCCGGCGCAGCAGAATCCAAAGTCCGAAAGCCGCCAGCCCCAGCGTCAGGATCTTCATCAGCACCGCGTTTCTCCTTCGGATTTTCGCGCAGTTTGTCATGAAACCGCGACGGGAATCATCCGGAAAACGCTTCACGATCGCGGGCGCATCCGCAGAGAGGGCGCCCGGAGCGCGGGCGCCTCCGCGCTTTGGGGGCTGACCGCGCCGGATTCCAAGCCTATATTCCGCCCGTCATTCCGCATCGCAACATCCCAGCTTCCTCCGGCCGGGCGGAGCGCCCCGAGGAGAGAGCCTTCCGAGGAGATCCAAATGGGCGAACTTTCCGGCAAAACCGCCGTCGTGACCGGCTCCACCAGCGGCATCGGCCTCGGCATCGCGAAGGTTCTGGCCGCGCGCGGGGCGAATCTGGTTCTGAACTCCTTCTCCGACACGGAGGCCGACCACGCCGTCGCCGCCGAGGTCGCCAAGCTCGCCACGGGGGGCGCCCGCGCCCTCTATGTGCAGGCCGACATGTCCGACCCCGAGGCCTGCGCGAATCTGATCCGCAAGGCCGAAGCCGAATTCGGCGCCGTCGACATCCTCGTCAACAACGCGGGCGTGCAATTCGTCTCGCCGGTCGAGGATTTTCCGGTCGCGAAGTGGAATCAGATCATCGCGATCAATCTGTCTTCGGCCTTCCACACCGCCCGCGCCGCCATCCCCGGCATGAAGAAGCGCAATTGGGGCCGCATCGTCAACATCGCCTCGGCCCATGGCCTGACCGCCTCGCCTTATAAATCGGCCTATGTCGCGGCCAAACACGGCGTGGTCGGCCTGAGCAAGACCATCGCCCTCGAATTCGCCGAGGAGAAGATCAAGGCCACCTGCAACGCCATCTGCCCCGGCTATGTCTGGACGCCCCTCGTCGCGGGCCAGCTCGAGGACCAGATGAAGGCCCATGGCATGACGAAAGAGGAAGTCCTCGAAAAGATCATGCTCGCGCGCCAGCCCTCGCGGGAGTTCGCCACCGTCGAGCAGCTCGGCGGGACGACCGCCTTCCTCTGCTCCGAGGACGCCGCCCAGATCACCGGAACCACCATCTCCGTCGACGGCGGCTGGACCGCTCTGTGAGCCGCCCCGCTCTGGCTTTGGGGCTCCAAGGGGGAGGCGCGCATGGCGCCTTCACCTGGGGCGCGCTCGATCGTCTTCTCGAAGAGGAGGATCTGGAGATCTCCGCCCTGACCGGAACCAGCGCGGGGGCGATGAACGCCGCCGTGCTGCGCGCCGGATGGGGCGAAGGCGGGCGCAAAGAGGCGCGGCGTCGGCTCAGCGCCTTCTGGCGGCGCGTGGCGGAGCGGAGTCTGGCGATTCCGCCCGCTCTCTGGGACGCCGCCTGCGCCGGGATCAAGCCGCCGGTGGAGACCATCCGCAATTTCTATGAGACCAACCCCTTCTACGTGGGGCTCGGGTTTCTGCAGAATCACGTCTCGCCCTATAAGCTCAACCCGCTGAATCTGGATCCTCTGCGCTCGGTGCTGCTGGAGTTCGTCACCGACGAATCCTTGCAGGCGGGCGAGGGTCCGGCGGTCTTCGTCAACGCGACTCATGTGAAAAGCGCCAAAGGCCGCATCTTCCGCCGCGAGACTCTGACCGTGGACGCCATTCTGGCCTCGGCTTGTCTGCCGCAGATGTTCCAAGGCGTGGTGATCGACGGCGAAACCTATTGGGACGGCGGATATACGGGAAATCCGGCGCTCTGGCCGATCACCTACGACACCCGCAGCTCGGATCTGATGATCATCCGGCTGGAGCCCGATCTGCGCGAGCATCTGCCCAAAAGCGCCGGAGAAATCTCCGACCGCGTGAGCGAAATCAGCTTCGGCGCGGCTCTGCGGGCCGAGATCCGGGCCATAGACTTCGTGGCGCGGCTGGTGGATTCGGGAAACCTCGCGCAAGGCCGCTGGCGCAAGCTGCGGCTGCATGAGATCAGCGACGATCTTCTGATGCGCGGACTCGGGCCGACGACCAAGATTTTCCCAGATTGGCGCGTGCTCGAAACCCTCCGCGACGCCGGGCGCAGACAGGCCGATTCATGGCTGAAAACGCATAAGGCTCAAATCGGCGTGGAGTCGACTCTGGACGTTCGGCGCGTGTTCCTCTAACCTCGCGCGCCGCGGGCCGTTTTCGGCCGAGGCCCGTCGCCGCTTTCCTGCGGCGGGCCTTCCGGCGGATGGGTCCATGTCTTCGCCTTCTCCCGAATCCGCCGCTCCCGCCCCCAAAGACGGCGGCTCCCCTCATCATAAGCCCGGCTTCTGGATTCTGACGCTCGGGGCTTTGGGCGTGGTCTACGGCGACGTGGGCACCAGCCCGCTTTACGCCTTCAAACAGGCGCTGATCGCCGCAGGCCCCCATTCCGGGCCTGAAGGAATCTTCGGCGTGCTCTCGCTGATCGTCTGGACGCTCACGATCATCATCACCCTGAAGACGGTCTTCATCCTGCTGCGCGCCGACAACGAAGGCGAGGGCGGCACGCTCTCGCTGGTGGCTCTGGCGCAGAAGGCGGGGGGCAAATGGCGGATCATCGCGATTTTCCTCGGGATGATCGGCGCGGGGCTCTTCTTCGGCGACGCGGTGCTGACTCCGGCGGTTTCGGTGCTTTCGGCGCTGGAGGGCCTGACGGTGCTGATTCCCTCGGCTCAGCCGGCGGTTCTGCCGCTGGCGATCCTGATTCTGGCGGGGCTCTTCTTCGCCCAAAGCCGCGGCACGGCCAAAGTGGCGAAGCTCTTCGGGCCGATCATGCTGGTTTGGTTCGCGGTTCTGGGGCTGATGGGGCTGGTCCGCATCTTCGCGCATCCCGAGGTGGTTCAGGCGCTGAATCCCATGTGGGGGCTGCGGCTGCTGCTGGAGGGCGAAGGCCGGACTCTGGCGATCCTCGGAGCGGTGTTCCTCGCCGCCACCGGCGCGGAGGCCCTTTACGCCGATCTCGGCCATTTCGGACGCGCGCCCATCCGGGCGGCGTGGCTCGGCTTCGCCTATCCGGCTCTGGTGCTGAACTATCTTGGCCAAGGCGCCTTGGTGATCGCCGATCCGGCGGCGGCGGCCAATCCCTTCTTCAGCCTCTTTCCGAGCTGGCTGCTGCCTTTCGGGCTGATTCTGGCGACTCTGGCGACGATCATCGCCAGTCAGGCGGTGATCACCGGCGCCTTCTCCTACGCCAGCCAAGCGGTGCGCATGGGGCTTTTGCCGCGTCTGCGCATCCTCCACACCTCCGAGGAGCACGCCGGACAAATCTACATGCCCCATATCAACGCGATCATGTTCGCGCTGGTGATCGCGCTGGTGCTGAGCTTCCGGACCTCCTCCTCTCTGGCGGGGGCCTATGGCGTGGCGGTGGCGGGCGAGATGGTCCTCACCGGCCTGCTGGCCGGTCTGGTCGCCTGGCGGGTCTGGAAATGGCCGCTCTTGGCGGGGGCGGCGCTCATGGCGCCTTTCCTCGTCGTGGATCTCGCCTTCCTGACCGCCAATCTGCGCAAGCTCGGGGAAGGCGGCTATGCGCCGCTTCTGGTGGCGGCGGGCGTGTTCTTCACCATGCAGAGCTGGCGGCTCGGGGCTCAGGCGGTGGCGGCCAAATCGCGCAAGAACGAAATCCCCATCGACGCCCTTTTGCGCAGCCTCAAGCTGAAGCCGCCGCATCGGGTGGCGGGGGCGGCGGTCTTCCTGACCTCGGAGCCCGCCACGGCGCCCATGGCGCTCATGCATACGCTGAAGCATTTCCGCGCCCTGCATGAGCAGGTGGCCATTCTGACCATCCGCACCGCCCCGACGCCCCGCCTCTCCGATTCCCAGCGCGCCCGGCTGGAGCCCATCGACGAGGAGATGGGCTTTTACCATCTGACCCTCGAATTCGGCTATATGGAGACGCCCAACGTGCCGCGCGCCCTGCTGCTGGAGCGCAAGCACGGCTGGAAGCCCGACATCATGCAGACCTCTTTCTTCCTCTCGCGGCGGAGCCTGCGGGTGATGGAGAAAGGGACTCTGCCGCGCTGGCGGGCGCGGGCCTACGCCTTCATGTCCGAGAACGCCAGCGACGCCAGCACCTATTTCAAGCTCCCCGCCGACCGGGTGGTCGAGGTGGGCGCCCAAATCCAGCTTTAGAGGCCTTCATGAGCGCGGCTTCCGAGATCGCCTTTCTGGAGGTCCATCCGGTTCTGAGGATCTTCGACGAGGCCAAGGCCCGCGAATTCTATCTGGATTGGCTCGGCTTCAAACCCGATTGGGAGCATCGCTTCGCGCCGGGCATGCCGCTGTACATGCAGGTTTCGCGGGCGGGCCTCGCGCTGCATCTGAGCATGCATCACGGCGACGGAACCCCCGGAAGCGTGGTCTTCCTGCGGATGAAGGGCGTCCGGGCGCTGCACGCCGAGCTTACGGCGCGGCCCTATCCGAACTTGCGCCCCGGTCTGGAGGCGCAGCCTTGGGGGCTGGAGCTGACGCTCCTCGACCCCTTCGGCAATGGCCTGCGGCTTTGCGAGGCGCCTCAGGAGGGCTGAGGCGCCGACGCCGCTTCAGCGCGGCAAAGCCTGCTCGACCAGACGCACCCAATAGGCCGTTCCCCAAGGAGCGGCCTCGTCGTTGAAGTCGTAGCGCGGATCATGCAGCGGCGCCCCCGGCCCGGTCCCCATCAGCATGAAGCAGCCCGGACGCGCCCGCGCCATGAAGGAGAAGTCTTCGGCGCCCATGGTCGGCTGAACGTCGCCCACCACCGTCTCCGAGACCTCCGAGGCCACGCCCAGAGCGAAGCGCGTCGCCTCGGCCTCGTTGACGGTCGGCGGATAATAGCCCTCCATCTTGCGTTCGATCCCGGCGGTCAGGCCATAGGCGGCGGCCGTGTCGCGGACGATGCGGGTCATCTCGGCGTAGATGCGTTCATGGGTCTCCTCGTCGAAGCTGCGGACGGTGCCGCGCAATTCGGCGAGTTCGGAGATGACGTTGAAGGCCGTGCCCGCATGGAACTGCGTCACGGAGAGCACCGCGGGCTGAAGCGGATCCACCGCGCGCGAGACCACCGTCTGAAGCGCCAGCACGATGGCCGAAGCGCAGGGGATGGGATCGCGGCCCTGATGGGGCTGGGCGGCGTGTCCGCCCTTGCCGTGAATCTTGATGGCGAATTCGTCGGCGGCGGCCAGCAGCGGCCCCGTGCGGGTGAAGAAGGCGCCCACCGGGGCGTTGGGCCAGTTATGCATCCCGAAGACCTGACGCGCCGGGAAACGCTCGAAGAGTCCGTCGCGGATCATGGCGGCGGCGCCCGCTCCGCCTTCTTCGGCGGGCTGGAAGACGAAATAGACCGTGCCTTTGAAATTCCGCGAGGCCGCCAGCAGCTTCGCCGCCCCGAGCAGCATGGTGGTGTGGCCGTCATGGCCGCAGGCGTGCATCACGCCCGGATGCAGCGAGGCGTGATCGACGCCGGATTCCTCGCCCATCGGCAAGGCGTCCATGTCGGCGCGCAGCAGAATGCGCCCGGATTCCTCGGCGGCGGGGCCGCCCGCGCCATGCAGAACGCCCACCACGCCGGTTCCGCCGAGCCCCGTCGCCACCTCGTCGAAGCCGAAATCGCGCAGAAGCTCGGCCACGCGGGCCGCCGTGCGGTTCTCCTGATAAGCGAGCTCCGGATGGCGATGGAAATCGCGGCGCCAGGCGCGCATCTCTTCGGCGATCTGAAGGACTTCGTTGCTCAGGGGCGGAGAGGCGTTCATGGCGGAGAGCCCTCGAAATTCACAATCTGACAATCTGAACGATTCCGGCCAGTATGGGCCTTTCGCGTCAAAAAGCCAGAGCGCGCCCCTCGCGGAGAATCGCTTCCGCCTCCGGCGTGAAGGCCCCGTCGGCTTGATGGAGGATCAGCGGAAAGGCCAGCCTCAGCGGCGAGCGTCCGCCCTTGATCCCGCGCAGGAGGATCAGCTTCGCGGGCAGGCCGGATTTGGGCGCCAGAGGCAGAATCGCCCATGAGCCCGCCCCGCCCTCCAGAGCCGCGAGGATCTCCGGCAGGCGCTCGACGCGCTGGACGACGGTCAGGCTTCCCCCCGGACGCAGACGCTTCAGCGCGCCCCTCAGCCAGACCGCCAGCGCGGCGCTTTCACGGTTGGCCTCGTCGCGGAGGATCTCCGGAGAGGCGGCGAATCCGGCGGGGAAATAAGGCGGATTGGTCAGCACATGGTCGAACTCCAGAGCCTTCAGCCCGGCGGGCGGCGCCTCGACCCGCCCGATATGGACCCGCCAAGCCAGCCCATTGGCGGCGGCGTTGGCCTCCGAGAGCGCGGCCATGGCCGGATTCCCCTCCAGCCCATGGAGGTCCAGCCCCCCCACCCTGCGCCCGAGGCAAAGCCCCGCCGCCCCCGCCCCCGATCCCCAATCCAAAACCCTCTCGCCGGGAAGCGCCGGAACGGCGGCCGCGAGCAAGGCCGCGTCGCTGGCCGAGCGGAAGCCCTTGCGGGGTTGGCGCAAAACCAGCCCGCCGCCGAGCATCCGGTTTTCGGTCAAATCGGCGGCTTCGGGGAGGTCGGTCATTCTTCCGGCGGCGGGGAAAGCTCGAAGCCGAGCGGCCGCAGGATCATCCGCGCTCGCGCGGCGTCTTCATCCGCGACCATCAACCGCTGAGGAATGAATCCCAGAGCCCCGCCGTAAAGCCCGCTCATATGGACGTCCAGAAGGAAGAACTCTATAGCTTCGCCCTGAAGATAGGCCCGCGCGGCGGCGATCACCGTGGGGTCGGTCGTCTTGAGGATCTCGATCAAGGGCGGCCTCCCTGATGGGCGCGGGAATCGCGGCCGGCCCATGATCCGGCCTCAGGGGGTCTTTGTCAAAGCGCCGCGACGCGGGCGGCGGTCTCAGGAGTAAAGACGCATGGCGGAAGTCACGGCGATGGATCGTCTGGCGCGGCGCACGGCCGAGGGTCTGAAGCTCGCGGATTCCGAATTGCGCGGCCGCATGTCCAGCAAGGCGGCGCCGCTGATCGAGCAGCTTTCGGCCCATCTCATCGAGGCGGGCGGCAAGAGGGTGCGTCCGGCGCTGACCCTCGCGGCGGCGGAGCTCTGCGGCGGCGGCGGAGATTCCGGCGTCAACCGCGGCGCGGCCAAGATGGCGGCGGCGGTGGAGTTCGTCCACACCGCGACCCTGCTGCACGACGACGTGGTGGATGAAAGCGCCCTGCGGCGCGGACGGCCCTCGGCCAACATCCTTTACGGCAACAAGCCCAGCGTGCTGGTGGGCGACTTCCTCTTCGCCCGCAGCTTTCAGCTCATGGTGGAGGCCGGATCCATGGAGGCCCTGCGCATCCTCGCCGACGCCTCCGCGACCATCGCCGAGGGCGAGGTCATGCAGCTCGCCACCGCCAACAACCTCGCCACCACCGAGGCGCAGCATCTGGCGGTGATCCGCGCCAAGACGGCGGCGCTCTTCTCCGCCGCGACCGAGACCGGCGCCGTTCTGGCCGAGGGCTCGCCGGAGCAGCGCGAGGCTCTGCGGATCTACGGCGACCGGCTCGGCGTCGCCTTCCAGATGGCCGACGACGCGCTGGATTACGGCGGCCAGACCCGCAAGCTCGGCAAAAACGCCGGAGACGACTTCCGCGAAGGCAAAGTCACCGCGCCGGTCATGATCGCCTTCGCCCGCGCCGCCTCCGAGGACGAGCGCGAATTCTGGCGGCGGACCATCGAGAAGAAGCGTCAGGAGCCGGAGGATTTCGGCCACGCCCTGACTCTGCTGACCCGCCATGGCGCGGTGCGCGAGACCATCGCCCGCGCCCGCATCTGGGGCGAGGAGGCGAAGACCGCGCTGGAGATCTTCCCGCCGAGCGAATTGCGCGGGATTCTGGCCGATCTCGTCGATTACTGCGTCGAGCGCGCCGCCTGAATCGCCGCCTGAATCGCCGCCTGACCGAAGGCTTTGGTCAGCTCCGCTCGCCGGGCGCGGCCCGAGCGAGCAGACGCGGCAAAGGCGTCCAGAGCAGCAGGAAGGCGCCGAGCGCCGCCCCGCCCGCCGCCAGAGCGAGCAGCGGGAACAACTGGTTGAAGTCCATGCTCCTGACGCTGCGGGTCGCGCCCAGCGTCAGAGAGGCCAGCCAGCAGGTCGTCGAGACGATTCCGGCGAAGGTCAGCCCGAGCCGCAGCCCGAAGGGAATCTCGCGGAAGGGCCGGCGCCCCCATTCCCGCATGATCGGCAGGACGTATTCCTTGATCAGCAGGGCGTTGGCCGTCAGCAAGGCGACGGAGCCGATCTTCATGACCAGCTTCGGCGTGAAGCGCTCGGGGTCGAAGCGCGTCAGATCGTAGACCAGCAGGATTCCGGTGATCCAGAGCCCCGCCAGCGCCCAGCTCGCCAGATCATGGGCGCGCAGCAGCAGACCGAACCGCTCTTTGGTCAGGCCCTCCTGCGAACTGGCGAGATAAAGCCCGTCGGCGGCCATGGCCACGCCGAAACCCGCGACGAAGGTCAGGAGATGCGCCACGCGAGCGAAATCGGAGAGGAAAAGGGGCAAGCCTGTGGTCATGGTCTCGGGTCCGAATGGTCAGGGAACGCCTCATGCGGCGTATGAATTTCGCATTGCGGCCATTCTATCACGAATCAGTGAGCCTCAGGATGAAATTCGGCGCGGCGGAGAGCGAAAATCTCAGAAATACCGCTGTAAGAACAATACAGTATACGGAGACGCTCCAAAATCGACGGCCTCATCGCTTGAATTCCGCATATCCGCATATCGCAAAAAGCGAGCGCCCCGCCTCCCTCGCCCCTCTCCGTGGAGAAGGCCGGAGCGGCCGCAATCCTCCGGTTCCCAAAACCGCGCCCGCGCCTTAAGAAGCCGACTCTGAGGCTGGAAGAGAGACAAACCTATGAAGCGCGAGATTCACGGCTGGCTTCTGCTCGACAAGCCGGTCGGCCTCGGCTCGACTCAGGCGCTGGGCAAGGCGCGCTGGGCTCTGAAGGCGAAGAAGGCGGGCCATGCGGGCACCCTCGACCCTCTGGCGAGCGGGCTTCTGGCCCTCGCTTTCGGCGAGGCGACCAAGACCATCCCCTTCGCCATGGGCGGGCTCAAGACCTATCGCTTCGCGGCGCGCTGGGGCTTCGAGACCGAAACCGACGATTCCGAGGGCGAACCGCGCCTGATCTCGGAGGCCCGCCCCTCGCCGGAGGCCATCCGCGCGGTCCTGCCGGGATTCCACGGCGAGATTCAGCAAAAGCCTCCCGCCTATTCGGCCATCAAGATCGACGGCGAACGCGCTTACGACCTCGCCCGCGCCGGAGAGGCGCCCGAAATGGCCGCCCGCCCCATCTGGATCGAAAGCCTGACCTATCTGGAGGCGGAATCCGCGCCGGATCTCGGCCGCTTCGAGATGACCTGCGGCAAAGGCGGCTACGTGCGCTCCATGGCGCGCGACCTCGGACGGGCGCTCGGCTGCGGCGCCTATGTGACGGAGCTTCGGCGCCTCAGAGCGGGTCCATTCGCTTTGGATCAGGCGATTTCTCTGGAAAGCCTCGAAGCTTTGCGCGATAACCCGCACGCGCTCACGCGCCTGCTGCCCGTCTCGACCGGTCTGGACGACATCCCGGTTCTGGCCGTGACGGAGGCTGAAGCGGCCCATATCCGCCAGGGAAGGGCCGTTCCGGCGGCGGGAGTCCTCTCCCTTCACGACGGCGATAAGCTCTGGGCGTCCCTCGCGGGCGAGCCGGTGGCCATCGGCCATATGGAGGAGGGGAGATTCCAGCCGGACCGGGTGTTCAACCTCGCCTGATATGGAGGCCCCGATGTCGATCGCCGCAGACCGCAAAATCGAAGTGGTTCAGGAATACGCGACCAAAGCCGGAGACACCGGCTCGCCCGAAGTGCAGGTCGCGCTGCTCACCGAGCGGATCAACAACCTGACCGGCCATTTCAAAGACCACAAGAAAGACAACCATTCGCGCCGCGGCCTGCTGCGCATGGTCAGCCGCCGCCGCAAGCTCCTCGACTATCTCAAGGACCGCGACGAGGCCCGTTATCAGGAGCTGATCAAGCGCCTGAACCTGCGCAAATAAGATCATCTGGCGGGCGCGCTGCGGCGCGCCCGTTCTCTTTGCGCCTGCCCGCGCGGCCCTGACCGCCCGGCCGAGGCGCCCGAAGCGCGCCGCCTCTCCGGCCCGGAGGCGGAGCGAGGATGTCCTTAGGAACGGGCCATGACGCGCCGCAGGGGCGGCGACGGCGAAGCCTCAGGGCGGCTCCGCCGGGATAGGATGAAGCATGTTCGACGTAGTTCGTAAGGAATTGAATTGGGGCGGCGTGCCCCTCGTGCTGGAGACCGGGCGCATGGCCCGTCAGGCCGACGGGGCGGTGCTCGTCACCTTCGGCGAGACGACGGTGCTCTGCACGGCGGTCTTCAATAAATCGGTGAAGCCGGGCGTGGATTTCTTCCCGCTCACCGTGAATTATCAAGAAAAATTTTACGCCGCGGGCAAGATCCCCGGCGGCTTCTTCAAACGCGAATCCCGGCCCTCGGAGAAGGAGACCCTCGTCTCCCGCCTCATCGACCGCCCGATTCGTCCGCTTTTCGCGGAAGGCTTCTATAACGAGACTCAGGTCGTGGCGACCGTCCTCAGCCATGACCTCGAGAACGATCCCGACATCGCGGCCATGATCGGCGCCTCGGCGGCGCTGACGATCTCCGGCGCGCCCTTCCTCGGGCCCATCGGCGGCGCGCGCGTCGGCTTCTTCGACGGAAAATATAAGCTCAACCCGACCACGGCCGAGTTGAAGGACACCCGTCTCGACCTCGTGGTGGCGGGCACCGCCGACGCGGTGATGATGGTCGAATCCGAGGCGCACGAGCTTTCCGAAGAGGAGATGCTCGGCGCGGTGGTCTTCGGCCATGAGCAGATGCAGCCGGTGATCGACCTGATCATCAGCCTCGCGGAGGAAGCCGCCAAGGAGCCCTTCGAGTTCAAGGCGCCCGACAAGTCGGCTCTGCTGGCCAAGGCGCGCGATCTGGTCGGGGCGGATCTGGCGAAAGCCTTCTCCACCGTGGTCAAGCAGGATCGCCGCAGCCAGATCGACGTCGCGCATCAGAAGCTGATCGCCGGTCTGACCCCGGAGGAGGCCGCCGACGGCCTCGCGGTTCAGGGCGCCTTCAAGCAGCTCGAATCCGACGTGGTCCGCGGCCGCATCCTCGACGAGGGCCGCCGCATCGACGGCCGCGACCTCGTGACGGTGCGCCCCATCGTGGCGGAGGCGGGCGTTCTGCCGCGCACCCACGGCTCGGCGCTCTTCACGCGCGGCGAGACTCAGGCTCTGGCGGTGATCACGCTCGGCACGGGCGACGACGAGCAGGTCATGGACGCGCTCGAAGGCGAATATCGCGAGCGCTTCCTGCTGCATTACAATTTCCCCCCCTTCTCGGTGGGCGAGGCGGGCCGCATGGGCGCGCCGGGCCGTCGCGAGATCGGCCATGGCAAGCTCGCCTGGCGCGCGCTGCGTCCGATGCTCCCGGCCGCGACGGACTTCCCCTACACCATCCGCCTCGTCTCGGAGATTCTGGAGTCCAACGGCTCCTCCTCCATGGCGACGGTCTGCGGCGGCAGCCTCGCGATGATGGACGCGGGCGTTCCGCTGAAGCGTCCGGTGGCGGGCGTGGCCATGGGCCTCGTGCTTGAGGGCGAGCGCTTCGCGGTGCTCACCGACATCCTCGGCGACGAGGACCACCTCGGCGACATGGACTTCAAGGTGGCCGGAACCGAGCAGGGCGTGACCTCGCTCCAGATGGACATCAAGGTGGCGGGCATCACCCCGGCCATCATGAAGCAGGCGCTGGCTCAGGCCCGCGACGGCCGTCTGCACATCCTCGGCGAGATGTCGAAGGCTCTGTCCTCGGGCCGCGCCGAATTCTCGGCCCATGCGCCCCGCATCGAGGTCATCCAGATCCCGACCGATAAGATCCGCGAAGTGATCGGTTCGGGCGGCAAGGTGATCCGCGAGATCGTGGAGCAGTCCGGCGCCAAGATCGACATCGGCGACGACGGCGTGGTCAAGATCGCCTCGGCCAACGCCGAGTCGATCCAGAAGGCCAAGGACCGGATCCTCGGCATCGCCGCCGAGCCGGAGCTTGGGAAGATCTACGAAGGCAAGGTCGTGAAGGTGATGGAGTTCGGCGCCTTCGTGAACTTCTTCGGCCCCCGCGACGGCCTCGTGCACGTCAGCCAGATGACGCCTGAGCGCAACGCGAAGCCCTCGGACATCGTCAAGGAAGGCGACATCGTCAAGGTGAAGCTCATGGGCTTCGACGAGCGCGGCAAGGTCCGCCTCTCGATGAAGGCCGTGGACCAGACCACCGGCGCCGAGATCGCCGGCGTGGCCGACGACGAAGGCCCGGCTCCGCGCGGCGAGCGTCCTCCGCGCCGCGAAGGCGGCGACCGGGGCGGAGATCGCGGCGGCGAGCGCCGGGACCGCGGCGGCGAGCGTCGCGGCGGCGGCGATCGCGGCGGCCATATCATCTCCTGATCGGGCTTTTGGTCCGACGACATGAAAAAGCCCCCTCCCGGTTCGCCGGGAGGGGGTTTTCGTTTGAGAGCGTTTTCCGATCAAGCGACATCGCTCAAACGCTCTAAGCTTTTGTTTGCCGCGCAATTTATCCGAAAAGTCTGTCAACTTTTCGGATTGCGCTCTAGGCTTCCGGCAGGAAGCGCGGCCCCTTGAAGCGCCGCACGGGCGCGCCGCGCTCAAGGGATTTATGCGCCAGCCAATCCTTGCGCCGGGCCGAGGCCGCCGCCAGAACCGCCTGACCCATCAGCATCTCGCCGAGCCGCGCCAGAGCCGCCGCCTTATTGCGATGCTGAGACCGCTCCTCCCGCGCGACCACCGAAAGCCCGGTCGGGATATGGATCGCCCGCACCGCGCTGTCGGTGACGTTCTGATGCTGGCCGCCGGGGCCTCCCGCGCGGAAGGCCTCGAAACGCAGGTCGGCGGGCTCCAGCAGCGGCGCCTGCGGAATCTCGGGGGATTCATAGACGCCGATGAACCAGTTGCGCCGCTTATGATGCGGCCGCGCCGGGCTGTCGGCGGTCCAGAGGATCGTTCCCAGCCAGCGCCGCGCCAGAAGCTCCGCGCCTTCGCCGTAAAGCGTCGCCAGAGCCGAAACCGGGCCCCAGTCGTCCGGACGCGGGCCCTCGACGGCGGCGAAGTCGAGCCCCGCCTCCTCCGCCTCCGCCGCGAGCCGCCGCAGCGCATGCGCCGCCGCGAGCCGACATTCCGCAGGCCCCGCCCCGCTGGAGATGAGCAGACGTTTCATGCGCGGGCCTCTCTTGCGGTTTTGAAGGTCAGGAGCGGGCGCGTCTCGACCACCGGAGCCGCCAGCCCGAAGGCGACCAGATCCGCGAGCACCTTGCGGGCGTCCTTATAGGCCGCCCCGGCCTCCTCTATGAGCAGGCCGCGATCCTCGCAGATCACCCGCGAGCCTCCCGCCGGACGCTCCAGACGCAGCAATTCGGATTTGCTGCGCCCCACCCGCCCATGCATCGCCGAGCGCCGATAACGCCGCCCCGCTCCATGAGCCAGCGAATCGAGCGCTCCCTCCGGCTGAGTCGTCGCCGCCTTCAGAAGCCAGCTCGGCGCCTCGCGCGAGCCCGCCAGAGGAACCAGCGCCCCCGGCGAGGTCTTGGCCGCGCCCTTGCGATGCAGCCAGCCCCCCGCATGAGGCTCCAGCAGATTATGCGGGGAATCGGCGATCAACTCCGCCTCGGCGCGCAGAAGCTCCGCCGCCCGCCCGGCGATCGCGCGCCGGTTCAGAGCCGCCCAGCGCACCGCCATCTCCTGCTGACGCAGATAATCCGCGCCCGCTTCGGTCGCGAGGTCGAGGGCCTCCTGCTCCGCCGGAGTCAGAGCGCCGAGGAGCATCGGCCCGAAAGCCCGCGAGCCGGTATGCACCAGCAACAGCAGGCTCCCGGACTCGACGCCCGCCCGCGCGGCCTCCTCCGGGTCGTCGAGGGCGGCCACGGCCTGAAGCTCGCAGAAGTGATTGCCCCCGCCGAGAGTGCCCAGAGCCGCCGGGAAGGTTTCGGGATGCAATCCCTCCGCCTCCAGAAGCTCCCAAGGATTCCCCCGCCAAGATTCGCTCAGCCCGCGCAGAGCCGCCGCAGCCTTGTCGAGCTTCAGCCGCCGCGCCGGGAGATCCAGCCGGAACATGGCCATGCCGCATCCGACGTCGCCGCCGATCAGAGCCGGATGCGCCCGATCCGACAGGATCGCCGCGCCCACCGGGCCGTGAATCCCCGGATGCAGATCCGGAAAGGCCGCGACGGCCTGAACGCCGGGCCGGGCCAGAGTTTGAGTCAATTGCCGCTCGGCGTCGCCTTCGATCCAGGCGCCGGAGCTATAGAAACGCCGCAGCCGCTGAGATTCCGCGGAATCTCGGGCCGCCATATCGGGAAAAGTCATAAGGTCTCGGGTCTCAGGAATTGAGAATCCGTCTTCAGAAAGCTCTGAAGCCGATTCCGCCTCCGAACGCCGACGCGGTTCAGATGCGGGAGAAGCCCGGTTGGGGCGAAGGAAGCTTGCGCGACATGGGCGAGGCTCCTTGTGAACCTGAGATTGGGGCGACCCCAGCCGGGCCGCCTCCGATGCGCGGAAGGATGGGGCCTCTCCTGCGGGACCGCAAGCCCGGCGCGGCGGATGGGGAGCGGATTCGCCGCGCCGTCGCCCGAAGGACACAAGCTCCGAGCCTCAGGTCTTGCGCCGCAGCGGGCAGGAGAAGCATTCCTGCTTATAGCGGCAGGAGACGAGATGCTCGATCCAATCGAGGCCGCCGCCCCTGCTCACCGGCAAAAGCGCCGCCTGATAGGGGACTTTGCGCCCGAAAAGCCACGGGAGGGAAAAGGTGGGCGGCTCGTCGCAATCGCCCTCTATGATCTGCGGCGTGAAGCCGTGCAGCGGATTCAGAGCGTTCATCGCGGGGGTCTCCTCTGTCGAGAGGCTGACGCCGGGCCATGAGGAAGCGCGCGGCGAAAGCCTTGCGGAAGGGACGAAAACAACGCCTGTTTCTGAAAGCTAGGGGGCTCCGGATCCGACGGAGGCCGTCGGCTCCGAGGTTTCTTCAGGCCCGCCTTGGCGCGGAGTCCGGTCCTCCCGGCTTCGCGAGGCGGAGGCTTGGAGCGCTCCTTATGGTCAGCCTGAAGATGGTTCCGGTCTGTGTCAATAAGCTGACGGGAATTTCACCCGGATTTCATCTTTCAGGCGTGTTCAAAAATCGATATTCACGCTTTATTCTTGTTCCATGTCGAATTTACGACGCCGGATCGCGGCGAATCGGTCGCCATGATCAGCGAATCAGCGACGAATCCGGGGGCGCCTCTGGCGCCGGAGCCCTCGCTCTTTTACATTCAGAAGCCAGCTTCCCGCAGGAAGCCGTCCAGAAAGGGCTAGCCATGTTGATCAACGCCGCCATGCCTATGCAGGCCGCCCGCGCCGAGTTGGCCGCGCATTACGACCTGAGCTGGTCTGAAGGGCTCGCCAAAGAGACCGCGCATATCTATGAGAAGCTGCGCCCGGTCATGCCTGAAATCGAATGGCCCGCGCACGCGCCCTACATCCGCGCCATCAACGAGCTGAAAAAGAAAAAGAACGCCGTGATTCTGGCGCATAACTACATGACGCCGGAAATCTTCTTCGGCGTCTCCGACATCGCGGGCGACAGCCTTCAGCTGGCCATCGCGGCGACCAAGGTCGACGCTCCGGTGATCGTGCAATGCGGCGTGCATTTCATGGCCGAGACCTCGAAGATCCTGAATCCGCAAAAGACGATCCTCATCCCCGACAGCCGCGCGGGCTGTTCGCTGGCCTCCTCGATCCGCGCCGACGACATCGAGGCCATGCGCAAGCTGCATCCGGGGGCGCCGGTGGTCTCCTACGTCAACACCACGGCGGAGACCAAGGCCGCCTCGGATTACTGCTGCACCTCGGCCAACGCCGTGGACATCGTCAACGCCATGGAGTCGGACGTGGTCATTATGACTCCGGACGGCTATCTGGCGCAGAACGTCGCCGCCAAGACGAATAAGAAGATCGTCTACTGGAGCGGCAGCTGCATCGTGCATGAGCGCTTCACCGCGCCGGAGATCCGCGCCTTCCGCGAGGCCAATCCGGGGGTGACGGTGATCGCGCATCCGGAATGCCCGCCGGAAGTCGTGCGCGAGGCGGATTTCGCCGGCTCCACCTCGGGCATGATCGATTGGGTGCAGGAGCATAAGCCGGAGAAGGTGGTGATGATCACCGAATGCTCCATGAGCGACAATGTGGCCGCCTCCAATCCGCAGACTCAGTTCATCCGGCCTTGCAGCCTCTGCCCGCATATGAAGCGCATCACGCTGGAGAAGATCCTCTGGTGCCTGCACACCGGCCAAGAGGAGGTGACCGTGCCGGAGGAGATCATTCCCCGCGCGCGCCTGCCCATCGAGCGCATGATCGCCATCAGCAATGAGATCGCGGCGCGCCGGGCGGCGGCGGCTCTGGCCTGAGCGGCCCGACACCAACCAAGCCCCGTCGGCCTGAGCAAGGCGGCGGGGCTTTCCGTTTTCCGGCGAGGAAGGCGGCCGGAGTCCGGCGCGCGACGCGCATGGCTTTTCGCGGCGCTCGGGACGAATCCCGCCGCGGCCTCAGCCGTTCAATTTTCGACTTCAAAGGAGAAATGGCGCGCCCAAAGAGATTCGAACTCCTGACCCCCAGATTCGTAGTCTGGTGCTCTATCCAGCTGAGCTATGGGCGCATGCTCCGAGCGATGCGGCGAAGTCCGCCGCGTCGGTGCGGGGCGATCTATAGCCCTCCCTCGATATGGGCGCAAGAGCTTTCCGCAGGAAAAAGAGCCTTTTTCTCGCAGAAAACGACGCGCCGCGCCTCCCCGCCCTCCGCATGAAAAAACCCCTCCGCCTTGCGGGCGGAGGGGCCTGAATTTCGCCGGAGACCGCAGGGCCTCAGCCCTTGGCGGCGGCGGCCACTTCGGCGGCGAAGTCGGTCTCGGCCTTCTCCACGCCCTCGCCCACCGCGAGCCGCGAGAAGGCGACCAGCTTCACCGGCGTCCCCAGCTCCTTGGCCAGACCCTCGACGGCCTGCGCCACCGTGACGTCCGGATTCATCACGAAAGCCTGACGCAGCAGAACCACCTGCTCATAGAACTTGCGGATGCGGCCTTCGATCATCTTCTCGACCACGGCGGCCGGGCGGCCCGACTGAAGCGCCTCCTCGGTCAGCACGGCCTTCTCGCGCTCGACCAGAGCCTGATCGAGGTCTTCGTCCGCCAGCGAGGCCGGGCTGTTCGCCGCCACATGCATGGCGATCTGACGGCCCAGAGCGTCGAGCTTCGCGGCGTCGCCGGTCGATTCCAGCGCCACCAGCACGCCGATGCGGCCGAGGCCCGGAACCACCGCGTTATGCACGTAGTTCGACACCACGCCGTTGGCGACGGCCAGACGCGCCATGCGGCGCAGATTCATGTTCTCGCCGATGGTGGCGATCTTATCGGCGATGGCCAGCTCGACCGGCTTGCCCGCGGAGGGCAGATGCGAGGTCTTCAGCTCCTCAAGCCCGCCCGGCAGACCGAGGGCCAGTTTGGCGGTCTCGGCGACCAGCGCCTGAAATTCGGCGTTGCGGGCCACGAAGTCGGTCTCGGAATTGATCTCGACCAGCGCGCCCACGCGCGCGTCGGAGGCCACGCCGACAAGGCCTTCGGCGGCGGCGCGGTCGGCCTTCTTGGCGGCCTTGGCGATGCCCTTGGAGCGCAGCCAGTCGATGGCCGCCTCGATGTCGCCGTTGGTCTCGCCGAGGGCCTTTTTGCAATCCATCATGCCGGCGCCGGTGCGCTCGCGCAGCTCCTTCACGAGGGCGGCGGTGATCTCGGCCATGGGTTCGCTCCTTGAAGATGAGGCCGCGAAGAGGTCGCATGCGGCCGGAATATGAAAACGAAAAAGCGGCGCGCGACGAAGGCGGCGCCGCTTTCACGGAAAGCCCGATCCGGAGCTTCTCAGCGAAGCTCCGGCGGTTTCATGACGCCCGCAGGCGCCGGCGCTTACTCGGCGGCTTCGCCTTCGCCCTCGGGCAGGGTCTCCGGGAGAAGCTCGGCGGAGTCGCCGAGATCCACGCCCGAAGCGCCCGCGGCCTGGCTGATGCCGTCGATGGCGGCGCCGGCCACGAGGTTGCAATAGAGCTCGATGGCGCGCGCGGCGTCGTCGTTGCCGGGGATGACGTAGTCCACGCCCTTGGGCGAGCAATTGCTGTCGACCACGGCCACGACCGGGATCTTCAGCTTATTCGCCTCGGCGATGGCCAGCTGCTCGCGGCCCACGTCGATCACGAAGAGCAGGTCGGGCAGGCCGCCCATCTCCTTGATGCCGCCCAGAGCCGCCGAGAGCTTCGTGCGCAGACGCTCGCGGTCGAGCTGCTCGCGCTTGGTGTAGCCCACGTCGCCGCCCGCGGATTCCTCGTCCAGCTTCTTCAGCTTGGTGATCGAGTTGGAGACGGTCACCCAGTTGGTCAGGGTGCCGCCGAGCCAGCGATGGTTGATGTAATATTGCGCCGAACGCTCGGCGGCCTCGGCCACGGAGGTCTGCGCCTGACGCTTGGTGCCCACGAAGAGCACGCGGCCGCCGCGCGCCACCACGTCGCGCACCGCCACGAGGGCCTGATGCAGCATCGGGGTGGTCTGGGTCAGGTCCAGAATATGCACGCCGTTGCGCTGGCCGTAGATATACGGCTTCATCAGCGGGTTCCAGCGATGGGTCTGGTGGCCGAAATGGACGCCCGCCTCAAGCAGCTGGCGCATGGAGAAATCAGGAACAGCCATAGAAAAAACTCCGGTTTGGCCTCGGCGGGCGTCCGCCCCGTAAGGGACGACCGGAGGCGCGAAGAGCCACGGAGGGCTCAGCGCGCCGAAAGGCCCGCCTGTGAGATGGCGCCTCTCCTACCTCAGCCCGAAGCGCCGCGCAAGCGGAGTCCGGAGTCCCGGCCGGAGAGGCCAAGAGGATCAGTCGATGGAGAGGAGGCGACGCTCCTTGAAGCCGCCGCTCGAATCGAAGTCATAGGCGATCAGCATCCGCCCCGCGTCCTCGCAGGCGCGGCAATCGCGCAGCGGGACGCCGTAGACCAGACGCCAGCCCAAGAGATGGCGCTCTGAGGCCACCAGCTCAAGAGGCGGCACCGGGAAGGCGTCGGGCCGCTTGGCCTTGAAGCCGGTCCAGATCGCGTCCGTCTCGAAGCCGATGGCGGGCGCCTCGTCGATGAAGAGCGCCGCGCCCGTGGGCGGAACCAGCAGGGTCTCGGTGTTGGTGTTGGCGCGCAGCGGACGCGTCACGGTCGCGATTCCAATGGAGCCTTCGCGCCGCCAGCCCGAGAGATAGCCCGGATCGCCTTTCGTCGAGAGCCATTCGGCGGCCAGAACCGCGGGCTGAGCGGCGCCCGCCGCCTTCAGGCCCTCGGCGAGGCAGAGGTTCGGCTCCGTGCGGCCCGAGCCCTCCGGCGCGCGGCAGGCGTCCGCCGCCGAATCCGCCGCCGCAGCGGAGCCGCTCCAGACCGCCGCCTCGCCCAAGGGGACGTCGGCGTTCAGCAGCACGAAGGCGCCCGGAGGCGGAACGAAGGCTTCCGGCGCATGCGGCTGAAGGCTCGCCGGCAGATCGTCTTGCGGAACGGGCGTGGCCGGAACCCCGGCGCAGGCCGCAAGGCCCAGACCCAGCGCGAGGACGGCGGCGGAGGCGAGGATGGATTTCACGAAAAAGCTCCCTCAAGCGATGTTGGCGAAAGACGCGGGATCGGCCCTGCGCGGGCCGACGGCTGAAACCTGCGTCGGAGCCGGAGGCGAAAGGCCTTCGCGCCCGGCGGCGACGCTCTGAAGAACGGCCGCGCGCCTCGCCCCGAAGAGGATCCTCCGAGCCCGACCCGTCAGGCCGCGCAAGCGCGGACGGAGGGCCAAGAGGAGGGCCAAGGGCGGAGGACGGCGCGCCCCGAAGCATTTGGGCGAGCGCGGGACCATCCGCAAGGCGTAAGGCGATCGCCTCCCTCCGAAAGCTTCGGGAAGGCCCGTCGGGGCGCCGTCCCGCTCCGGAACGCCGCCCCCGGACGGAGCCCGCGCAAGACCCCCGGGGCGGGCGGCGGGAGTTTGTGCGGCGCAGCGCGGATTCCCTCAGCGGAATCCGCAGGCTGGGCGCTGAAGTTCACGCGCTTCATGAACTCCGGCGCAAGCCTTTGACAATCCTCAGGAATCAAAAAGATATGCACATAATTATGCACAAGATCTGGTGGCCTCCGGGCCCGCCTCCACTAAGTCTGGCGCCCCCGCCCCCGGGTTTCCGGGCCTCCTACGCCCTTCGTTTAGGATTCGTTAAGGATTTCGCCGGACTCTCTTCACCTGAGCGGGAGAGGACGCCCGCGCTGAAAGATCGAGGAGAGCGCGCATGACGGCTCCTGTCGTCTATGTGGTCGAGCCGGATTCGCGCCTGCGGGCCCTCGCCGCGCAGGTCGCCGAACGCGAGGCGCGGGCGCAGGTCGCCGCCTTCGAGACCCTCGCCGAAGCGCGGGCCGCCCTGAGTTCGGACGCGCCCGCCCTCGCCATCTGCCGCTGGTCGGACGAAGCGGGCGAAAGCGCCTTCGGGCTGCGTCCGCCGGGCCGGGCCGAGGGCCCCGAAGCCGGGCCCCGCCCCTATCTGCTGATCCTCACCGAGGCCGCCACCTCCGAGCGCATCGCCGCCGCCAGCGCGGCGGGCCGCGCCGAATTGCTCATCTTGCGCCCCTTCGATCCGGAGGCTTTGGCCAATCGTCTGGTCCTGCTCATCTGGGGCGTGGACGCCCTGAGGGCGCGGGCCCGCGAGAAGGCCCGCCTGCTGAGGCGCGCGGACCGCTCCGCCGCCGAGGGGAGCGGCCCCGAAAGCGCGGCGCGGACGGCGCCTCCGGCGCTGCTGCGGCGTCTGGACGCCGCTTGAATCCGTCTGCGGAGCATGGCGCGAAAGCATGGCGCCCCCCTGAACGGCGGATTTGCGGCGGGTTTGAGGATTTACATCCTGCGTCGCCCCGCATAGCGTCTGCCTCGCCCCCTGGCGCGCGCGGCCCGGCGATTCGGCTCCTTCGGCGTGGCCTCGGGCCAGATCCGCAGGACGCGCCGCAAAATTCAGAATCCCGGACGCGGCTGAGGAGATCCGAACATGAGCCGTCCCCGCCTTCCTCTGGCGCTGACGGCTAAAGCCGTCGCCGCGGCGATGATGACCTTCGCCGCCAGCGCCTGCGCCCAGCAGCCGCCCGCTCCCGTCGCTTACGGGACCGGCCAGAGCCTCCAGCCTTCAGGACAGCCGATCCGGCCCGCGGTGGATCCCAACGCGCCCTTCTCCTTTCAGATGGGGCCGATCTACGATCCCGGCGAGGCGCCCGCCCGCCCCGCGCCGCAGCCCGCCCCGGTCTACGCGCCGCAGCCCGCCGCCCCCTCCCCTTACGTCGCTCCGGCCCCTTCCTACGCCGCGCCGAGCTACGCCGCGCCCGCGCCGAATCATCCTCAGCCGGGCTATGCGCCGCAGCCGGGCTACGCCCAACCCGGATATGTCCAACCCGGCTATCCCCAGCCCGGCCTTCAGCCTCCCCTGCGGACGGATCAGCCGGCGCCCATCGCCATTCTGCTCCCGACCTCCGATTCCCGGGCCGGCGTGCGCCGCCTCGCGGAATCTCTGGCCAACGCGGCCAAGCTCGCCGCCGAGGACATCGGCGACCGCAACGTGATCCTCACCGCCTATGACGACGGCGGAGATCCCGCCAAGGCCGCCGCCGCCGCCCGTCAGGCCATGGACGACGGCGCGCGCCTGATCCTCGGGCCGCTCTTCTCCGCCAACACGCAGGCCGTGCGCCGCGAGACCGCGCCGCGCGGCGTCAACGTCATCTCCTTCTCGACGGATGCGGGCGTGCTGGGCCAAGGCGTCTGGTCCATCGGCTTCCTGCCCGAGACCGAGACCCGCCGCATCCTGACCTACGCCGCTCAGCGGGGCCTCGCCTCTCTGGCGCTCTTCACGCCCCAGACGCCCTATGGCGCCGTGGTGCGGGCCGCCGCCCAGCGCGCCGCGACCGACGCGCGGATCCAGATCCTCGATTCCCAGAACTTCGCTCAGGATTTTCAGGCCATCGAAGCCCAAGCCAAGAGCTTCGGCGCCCAATACAGCCGCAATCCGCAGCTTCAGGGCGTGATGCTCGCCGCCGGAGGCCAGACCCTTCAGGCCCTCGCCAGCTTCCTCGCCTATAACGACGTGCTGCCGAGCAAGGTGAAGTTCCTCGGCCCCGGCTCATGGGAGGAGGACGACGTCTTCCGCGAGGCGACTTTGCGCGGCGGCTGGTTCGCGGCGCCCGATCCCGATCTGCGCAAGGCTTTCGAAACGCGTTATGAAAGCGCCTATGGCGTCAAGCCCGATCCCCTCGCGCGGCTGGCCTATGACGCGGTGGCCACCGCCGCCGCCCTGCTCGAAGACGCCCGCCGCACCGGCGACCCCTCGCCTTTCGACGCTCAGGACATCCTCGATCCCAACGGCTTTTCGGGCGTGACCGGCGTCTATCGCTTCCTGCCCGACGGCCGCAACGAGCGCGGCCTCGCGGTTCTGGAGGTCGGACGGCGCGAGTTCACCGTGGTCGATCCCGCGCCCAAGACCTTCGTCCCCTCGACGGAGGCCGGATTCGGGGGCTCTCCCTTCAGATGAGTCCTCCGCTGAAGCTGAGCGCCTTCGATCAGGCCCTTGAGGCCGTCTTCGCCGATTCCTCCGGTCCGCCGGAGGAGATCCGCAAACGCGCCTCCGAGAGCATCGGCCGCGTGCTGCGCGAGGCCCGCGCCGGAGTCCTCGCCGATTTCGAGGCCCATGGCGCCGACGGCGTCGAAGCCGGACGCGCCCTCAGCGCCATTCAGGACACCGCCGTCTCGCTGCTCTTCGAGGTGGCGGCGCGGCGGCTGCACCGCAACGCCATCCCCACCTCCAGCGAGCGCATGGCTCTGGTGGCGGTGGGCGGCTATGGCCGGGGATTGCTCGCGCCCGCCTCGGACGTGGATCTGCTCTTCCTCACGCCCTATAAGCAGACCGCTTGGGGCGAGAGCGTCATCGAGAGCATTCTTTACGCGCTCTGGGACATGAAGCTGAAGGTCGGCCACGCCTCGCGTTCGGTGGACGAATGCCTTCGGCAGGCGCAGGGCGACATGACCATCCGCACCTCGCTGCTGGAGACGCGGCTGATCTGCGGCGACGCCGCCCTTTACGAGGAAATGCGCGGGCGGCTCTGGAGCGAGCTCTTCACCCGCACCGGACCGGAATTCGTCGCCGCCAAGCTGGAGGAGCGCGCCGAGCGCCATAAACGCGCCGGAGGCTCGCGCTATCTGCTGGAGCCCAACGTTAAGGAGAGCAAAGGCGGCCTGCGGGATCTGCAAAGCCTCTTCTGGATCGCGAAATATCTCTATGAGGCCGATTCCGTCGAGGATCTGGTGGCCAAGGAGGTCTTCACGGCGGCGCGGGCGCGGCAATTCGGCCGGGCGGAGGTCTTCCTCTGGACGGTGCGCTTCTGGCTCCATCTGCTGACCGGGCGCGCGCAGGAGCAGCTCACCTTCGATCTTCAGCTGGAGATCGCCGAGCGCATGGGCTTTCGCGCCCGGGGCGGCCGCCGCGCCGTCGAGCGCTTCATGAAGCGCTATTTCCACACCGCCAAGACCGTCGGCGATCTGACGCGCATCTTCTGCTCCGCCATCGAGGAGCAGCATAAGGTCGAGCGCGCCGACGTGGATCGTCCGCGCCCGTGGATCTTCCGGGGCCTGCTCTCGCGGCTGAAGCCGCCGGGGGGCGTGGCGGAGGTCAAGATCGAGCGCGGAAGGCTGGCTCTGGAGCCGGAGCTTGACCTGAAAGCCCATCCTCTGGAGATCCTGCGCTTCTTCAAGGCCGTGGCCGACACCGGCGCCCCCGCCCACCCGGCGGCGCTCAAGCGCATCCGCGAGAATCTCCGGCTGATCGACGCCGATTTCCGCGAAAACCCCGAAGCCAAAGAGCTTTTCCTCGAAATCCTCTCCTCGCGCGGCGATCCCGAACGCGCCTTGCGTCTGATGAGCGAGACGGAGGTGCTCAGCCGCTTTCTGCCGGAATTCCGCTGGATCGTGGCGATGATGCAGTTCAACATGTATCATCATTATACGGTGGACGAGCACACCATCACCGCCATCGGCGTGATGTCGCGGATCGAGCATGGCGCGCTCAAAGAGGAATTGCCGCTCTCCACCCGTCTGGCCAAGGGGCTGGAGGGGCGGCGGGCGCTTTACGTCGCGATTCTGCTCCATGACATCGGCAAGGGCCATGCGGAGGATCATTCCATCCTCGGCGAGCGGGTCGCGCTGAAGGTCTGCCCGCGTCTGGGGCTCAGCCCGGAAGAAACCGAGACCGTCGCCTGGCTGGTGCGCTGGCATCTGCTCATGTCGGACGTGGCGCAGAAACGCGACCTCTCGGACATCGAGACCATCCGCAATTTCGCCTCCACGGTGCAGAGCCGCGAGCGGCTGAGGATGCTTCTGCTTCTGACCGTCTGCGACATCCGGGCGGTGGGGCCGAACGTCTGGAACGGCTGGAAGGCCGAGCTTCTGCGCAACCTCTATCGCGAGGCGGACGCTCTGCTCAGCGGCGGCCATTCCGCCGCCTCGGAGACGCGTCAGGCCCGCGAGGAGGCCGCCAAAGCCGCCTTGCGCGCCCGTCTGACCGATTGGCCGCCCGAGCGCATCGACCGCTTCCTCGACCGCCATTATCCTTCCTACTGGCTCGGTCTGGAGACCGACATGCATGAAGCCCACGCCCGCATGCTGGCCGAAGGCGGCGAAGAGCCTCATATGCACGTCGATCATGATCCGGCCCGGGCCACGACGCGGCTCAGCCTTTCGATGAACGACCATCCGGGGCTTTTCGCGCGCATGACCGGCGCCATAGCTCTGGCCGGGGCCAATGTGGTGGACGCCAAAAGCTTCACCACCTCGGACGGCATGGCGCTCAACAGCTTCTGGATTCAGGACGACGAGGGCGGCGCCTACGAAGATCCCGACCGCATCGCGCGGCTGCGCAACACGCTCTTCCGCACTTTGCGCGGCGAGATCCTGCCGCGTCAGGAATTGCGGCGGCGGGCGAAGATCCGCAAGCGCGAGCAAGGCTTCGTCGTGGCGCCCCATGTGGCTTTCGACAACGACGCCTCGGAGTTCTACACCGTGGTGGAGGCCACGGGCCGCGACCGCCTCGGGCTGCTGCATGAGCTGGCCCGCGCCTTCGCCGAGGAGAACGTCAATATCTTCGCGGCGGTGATCGCCACCTATGGCGAGCGCGCCGTGGACAGCTTTTATGTGAAGGATCTCTTCGGCCATAAGATCACGCAGGAGAGCAAGCGCAAATCTCTGGAGCGGCGTCTGCGCGCGGCCTTGGCTCCGGAGGAGGCGGAAGGTTGAAGCGGCGCCTCCCAACCTAGGGAGGGGGCGCCGAAATCGATCCGGCCAAGAGATCTTCAATCTCTCCCGCCGACTTCCTTTCCGCGCCCGGCCATGTGAAACGCAGGAGCATCCGTTTTGTGGGATTCCCCCCTTTCACGCCCGCCCCCTGTCCAAAAGCCGCCGAGGCCCGCTGAATTTCACAGCGGAGCGCCTGAACGTCGACGCTTTTCGACAGCTTCATGGGCAGATGGAATCCTTGCAGGATCAGCCGCCTCTCCTCCTCCGTCTTCGTCATGGCGGGCCTGCTGACGATCTGCGCCTCATGCAGCGTCGCGCCGCGCACGCCCAGCCTTTTGAGATGCAGATCCAAGGCGGGCGCATAATCCCGGTTCCGCGCCTGAGGACTCAGCTTCCCCCCCGCCGCGAGACTTGACGATCAAATCAAAGCCGCTCGGGAAAACCTCGACTGAATATTGCGCGTCCAGTTCTCGTCCTTCGTCGTCGACAGGATTCCTCACCCCGACTTCCCCCCTCAATGCGAACGAGGCGGCTTTCGCCGCCCCGTTCCCCACAGTCGCTTGCTTGCGTCCCTCTGCGGGTTTTCGGCGCGCGCTCCCCCCTCAAGGGGCCCCCCGGACCGCGCGCCCCGCCTGCTCCGAAGCTTCAGCCCCGGTTCTGGCGATTCTCAATGAGGTGGTCGACCACGGTCGGATCGGCCAAGGTCGAGGTGTCGCCGAGCGCGCCATATTCGTTCTCGGCGATCTTGCGCAGAATGCGGCGCATGATCTTGCCGGAGCGCGTCTTCGGCAGGCTCGGGGCGAACTGGATCAGATCCGGGCTGGCGATGGGGCCGATCTCCTTGCGGACCCAAGCAACCAGCTCCTTGCGCAGCGCGTCGTTCGGCTCCTCGCCCTCCATCAGGGTCACATAGCAATAGATGCCTTGGCCCTTAAGGTCGTGCGGATAGCCGACCACCGCCGCCTCCGAGACCTTCGGATGGGCCACCAGAGCCGATTCGACCTCGGCGGTGCCCATGCGATGGCCCGAGACGTTGATCACGTCGTCGACGCGGCCGGTGATCCAATAATCGCCGTCCGCGTCGCGACGGCAGCCGTCGCCGGTGAAATAGGTCCCTTTGAAGGTCTCGAAATAGGTCGCGACGAAGCGCTCATGATCGCCGTAGATGGTCCGGGCCTGACCCGGCCAGCTGTCCTTGATCACCAAGACGCCCTCGGCGGGGCCTTGCAGCTCGGTTCCGTCATTGTCGAGCACCGCGGGGATCACGCCGAAGAAAGGCGTGGTCGCCGAGCCGGGCTTGGCCGGATTCACGCCCGCGATGGGCGTGATGATGAAGGCGCCGGTCTCGGTCTGCCAATAGGTGTCGACGATGGGGCAGCGCCCGCCGCCGACCACGCGGTGATACCAGCGCCAGGCCTCGGGATTGATCGGCTCGCCCACCGAGCCCAGAACGCGCAGGCTCGAAAGATCGTGCTTGGTCACATGGGCGTCGCCCGAGCCCATCAGCGAGCGGATGGCGGTCGGAGCGGTGTAGAAGATGTTGACCTTATGCTTCTCGCAGACCTCCCAGAAGCGGTCCGGCCCCGGATAGGTCGGCACGCCCTCGAACATCAGCGTGGTCGCGCCGTTGGCCAGAGGCCCGTAGACGATGTAGCTGTGGCCCGTGACCCAACCCACGTCGGCGGTGCACCAGAAGACGTCGCCCTCGCGATAATCGAAGACGACCTGATGGCTCAGCGAGGCGTGGACGAGATAGCCGCCCGTGGTGTGCATCACGCCCTTGGGCTTGCCGGTCGAGCCCGAGGTGTAGAGGATGAACAAGGGATCTTCGGCGTTCATCGGCTCGGCGGGGCAATCGGCGGAGATCTGGTCGAGGCCCTCGTCATGCCAGACGTCGCGCCCGGCGACCATCGGCGTGTCGCTGTCGGTGCGGCGGACCACCAGAACCTTGACCGAATCGTCCTTGAGGCGCTCCAGCGCCTTGTCGACGTTGGTCTTGAGCGCGACCTTGCGGCCGCCGCGCAGGCCCTCGTTGGCGGTGACGACGATCTTCGAGGTCGCGCCTTCGATGCGGTCGGCGAGGGCGTCGGAGCTGAAGCCGCCGAAGACGATGGAATGGGGCGCGCCGATGCGCGCGCAGGCCAGCATGGCGTAGGCCGCTTCCGGGATCATCGGCAGATAAAGCGTGACGCGGTCGCCCTTTTTCACGCCCATGGACTTCAGGCGGTTGGCCATCTTGCCGACCTGCTCGTGAAGCTCCTTATAGGTGATGCGCTTGACGTCTTTGGGATCGTCGCCTTCCCAGATGATGGCGGTCTGGTCGCCGCGCTTGGCGAGATGGCGGTCGACGCAATTCGCCGCGACGTTCAGAACGCCGTCCTCGAACCATTTGATGGAGACGTCGGGATAGGCGAAGGTGGCGTTCTTCACCTTGGTGAAGGGCTTGATCCAGTCGAGGCGCTTGGCCTGCTCGCCCCAGAAGCCGTCGGGATCCTCCACCGACTGCTTATACATCCTCCGATAGCCCTCGGCGTCGATGATGGAGGATTTATAGTGGTCCTGTTCGGCTGCCATATTCGAACGTCTCCCTCCGCGCTTTTCTTCTGAAAATCCTCGCCCAGCCGCAGCGCAGGAGCGGCCGTCCCTAGCGTTCGGGCAAGAATCTTGCGGGCATTATCTAAGGTTCATGCGGAGGCGCCAATAGTCAAAAGCGCTGGAGCTTCGAAAAACCCGCCTGACGCGCGACGCCTCCGCGCGGAGGCTCGCGCCCTGCGCCCCAAGGAAAAGCCCTGAAACCCGCCCGCAGGGGATTTCAGGGCTTTGCGTCGGTCTTTTCAAGACGACTTAGGCGCCGTGAGGACACCCCGCCCCGGTCAGCCGCGCAGAGCGGCCCCGGTGGTCTTCGCCACGGCCTTGACCACCTTGTCCGAAACCGCCTCGATTTCGGCGTCGGTCAGAGTGCGCTCGCGGGGCTGGAGGCGAATCGTCAGGGCCACGGATTTCTTGCCCGGACCGAATTGCGCCTCGGCTTTGGGGCCTTCGAAGACGTCGAAGATCCGCGCCTCGGCGATCAGGGCCTTGTCGGCGCCGCGGGCCGCGCGCAGGAAGGCCGCCGCCTCCGCCGAAGATTCCGCCACGAAGGCGAAATCCCGCTCGACGGGCTGAAGATCCGAAGCCTCCAGAGGCGGCCGGGCGCGGGTCTTGCCCGCCGGAGCCGCCGGAAGGGCGTCGAGATCCACGCTGAAGACGACCACGGGGCCGCGCAGGCCGTAGAACTCGACCACGCGCGGATGCAGCTCGCCGAAGACCGCGAGGGTGTTTTTCGGCCCGAGCTTCAAAGCGCCGGAGCGCCCCGGATGCAGCCATTCCGGCGCCTCGCGCGCGACCTGAAGGCTCGCCACGGGCGCGCCCAGAGCCGCCAGCGCGGCCTCGGCCAAGCCCTTGGCGTCGAAGGCGTCCACGGGCCGCCGCGCGCCCGACCATTCGCGCGCCGTGGTCCCGCCGACGAGAATCCCCGCCGCCGTCTCGCGCTGCTGTCCCGGCTCGGGGCCGAAGAACTCGGCGCCGATCTCGAAAAATCCGAGATCGAGGAAGCCGCGCGCCTGATTGCGCGCCGCCGCCGCCAGAAGCCCCGGCAGAGCCGAAGGCCGCATGTCGGAGAGATCCGCCGCGATGGGATTGGCGAGCTTCATCTCCGGGCCGCCGCCGCCGAAGAGCGCCGCCTGATCCGCCGGAATGAAGCTATAGGTCACCGCTTCGTTGAGTCCCGCCGCCGCCAAAGCCCGGCGCGCCGCCGCCGTCCGCCGCTGGCGGAGGGTCAGCACGGGCTTCGCCACGCCCAAAGGCCGCGCCAGAGGCTGAGATTCCAGCTTCGTCAGCGAGGCCACGCGCGCCACCTCCTCGACGAGATCCGCCTCGCCATGGACGTCGGGGCGCCAGCTCGGGACTTCGACCTCGAAGCGGTCGCCCCGGTCATGAGCCTTGAAGCCGAGGGCCTCCAGATGGGCGGCCTGAATCTCCGGCGCCAGATCCAGCCCCACCAGAGCCTTGAGCCGCGCCTTGCGGAGCGGCAAAATCCGGCTCTGGATGGGCGCGGCGCCCGCCTCGACCTCTTGCGAGACCTCGCCGCCGCAAAGCTCGAGGATCATCCGCGCCGCCGCCTCGACGCCCTCGCGGGTGAAGCCGGGGTCCACGCCCCGCTCGAAGCGATAACGCGCGTCGGAGTTGATCCGCAATTTGCGGCCCGTCTCGGCGGTGCGGATGGGGTCGAACCAGGCGCCTTCAAGGAAGACCTCGACGGTCTCCTCCTCGCAGCCGGTCTCGGTCCCGCCCATGATCCCGCCTATGCCGACCGCTTTCGCGGAATCCGCGATGACGGTCATGCCGGGCGCGAGGTCGTAGCTCTTGCCGTCCAGCGCCGCGAGGCTCTCGCCCTCCCGCGCCGAACGCACGAGGACGTCGCCGCTCAGCTTAGCGGCGTCATAGACGTGCAGAGGCCGCGCGCGGTCGAGGGTGAAGAAATTGGTGACGTCCACAAGGGCGTTGATCGGACGCAGGCCCACCGCCTTCAGACGATCCTGAAGCCATTGCGGCGAAGGCCCGTTCTTCACGCCCCGGATCAGCCTTCCGACGAAATGCGGACAGGCGCCCTCGGCGACTTCCGGCGCGAGCTTCACCTTGATCGGCGAGACGAAGGCGCCCGGAAGCGGCTCGACGGGGGCGGGCTTGAGCTTTCCGATTCCCCGCGCCGCGAGATCCCGCGCCACGCCGCGCACCGCCAGAGCGTCGGGGCGGTTGGGCGTGAGTTTGAACTCGATGACCGGATCGGCGGGGCGATAGACGCTGAAGGCCACGCCCACCGGCGCGTCTTCGGGCAATTCGATGATGCCGCCATGCTCGTCGGAAAGCTCAAGCTCGCGCTCGGAGCAGAGCATGCCGTTGGACTCCACGCCCATGAGCTTGCCGGGCTTCAAAGTCTTGTCGATGCCGGGAACATAGGTCCCCACCGGCGCGAAGACGGCCTTCATGCCGGTGCGGGCGTTATGCGCCCCGCAGACGACCTGAATCTCTTGGCCCGTCCCGGCGTCCACGCGGCAGCGGTTGAGATGGTCCGAGCCCTCGATCCGCGCGGCCTCGATCACGCGGGCCACGACGAAGCCCTTCAGGCGGCTGGCGGGATCCTCGATCCCCTCCACCTCCAGCCCGAGGTCGGTCATGGCCGCCGCGATCTCTTCGAGACTCGCGGAGGTCTCCAGATGGTCCTTGAGCCAGCCAAGGGTGATTTTCATAGCTTTTCCCTCGTCTCGCCTGCTCGCCGACGCGGAGGAGGCGGATCGCTCCAAGTTTTTGCTTTCACGCGCAATTTATCCGAAAAATCTATCAATTCTTCGGATTGCGCTCACCCGCTCACGCCGCCGCGCAGAGTCGGGACGTTCAGCGGATTGAATCCGTAATGGCGCAGCCAGCGCAGATCCGCGTCGAAGAAGCCGCGCAGATCCGCGATGCCGTATTTCAGCATGGCCAGCCGATCCAGACCCATGCCGAAGGCGAAGCCCTGCCATTGATCGGGATCGACGCCGCCCGCCCGCAGCACGTTCGGATGCACCATCCCGGAGCCGAGGATCTCCAGCCAGTCGTTCCCCTCGCCGAGCTTGATCTTGCCGCCCGAGCGGTCGCAGCGGACGTCCACCTCGGCGGAGGGCTCGGTGAAGGGGAAATGCGAGGCGCGGAAGCGCAGCTCCACATTGTCGATCTCGAAGAAGGCCTTGAGGAACTCCTCCAGCACCCATTTGAGATTGGCCATGGTCACATCCTTCCCGATGGCCATGCCTTCGAGCTGATGGAACATCGGCGTATGGGTCATGTCGTAATCGGAGCGATAGACCCGCCCCGGCGCGATGAAGCGCACGGGCGCGCCCTCCTCCAGCAAAGTGCGGATCTGCACCGGGCTGGTGTGGGTGCGCAGCACATGGCGCGAGCCGTCGGGGCGCGGAGACATGAAGAAGGTGTCGTGCTCCTGACGCGCCGGATGCTCCGGGGCCATGTTGAGCGCGTCGAAATTATGCCAATCGGATTCGATCTGCGGGCCCTCCCGCAACGAGAATCCCATATCGGCGAAAATGGCCGTGACCTCTTCGGTCACCTGCGAGATGGGATGCGTCGAGCCCGCCGAAGCCGGACGCGCCGGAAGCGTGACGTCCAGCCTTTCGCCCGCGAGCCGGGCCTCCAGCGCCGCCGATTTCAGACCGGCCTTGCGCGCGGCGAAAGCCTCCTCGACCTGCGCCTTGACCGCGTTGACCTCCGCGCCCCGAGCCTTGCGCGCCTCGACGTCCAATCCGCCGAGATCGCGCAAAAAGCCCATCAACGCGCTTTTCTTGCCGAGAGCTTCGACTCGCGCCGTCTCCAGCGCCTTGTCGTCCGCCGCCGCCGCGATCTCCGCAAGGAGCCGCGTTCTGAGACTTTCGAGATCGCTCATGCCCGCCTGACCTGATGTTCCGTATCGAGAGCGGGCGGGATAGCACATCTTCGCCCGGCGCGCCAACTGCGGCGCGCCGGGCTCAGCGAGGGGCTCCGCCCGCGGCCTTCGTCAATCGAGATGCTTGACCAGTCTTCCCAGATCCTTCAGCTCGCGATGCAGCTGCTTGCCCAGCGCCTTATCGAGCTTTCCGAGATCCTTCAGCTCCCGCTTGACCTGCTTGCCGAGCGCCTTGTCGAGGCTTCTCGCGAATTTGGGGCTGAGCGGCGGACCATAGGAGACCACGGTGGTCGCGCCGTTCGGAGTCCCGGCGGCCGGGGCGCTCCAGCGGGGATTGGCGCTCGACCAGCTCGGCGCCCCCCAGCCGGAGGCGGCCGCAGGAGCGGAGGCCGCTCCGAAGGCTTGGGGCTGGGCCGAAAGGGCCGCGCGCGGCGCAGCCGCTCCGCCGAAGGCGGTCGTATTGAAAGCGTTCATGTCTTCATCCTCTGCCGGAAGCCGGACCTTAGCCGTAGGTCGCGCTGAAACGGGGCCCGCCGTAGCTCACGCCCGCGGAGGGCGAGGCGTAGCCGTAGTTCACGCCCACGGCGGGAGAGGAATAGCCGTAGCTCACGTTCGCCGCCGGCGCGGCGTAGCTGTAGTTCCCGCCCCAGCCGCGATCGCCGAAGAGGAAGTCCAGCTTCGAGCCCAGAAGCCCGCGATGGCCCTGCGAGACGGTCACGGTCTGGGGCTGCTGCTCGAGGCTCGCGTAATATTGCCGCCATTTGGCGTTGGAGTTGGACCAGCTCGGCGCGCCGATCCAGCCGGTCGAGGCCCCCGGCGCGGCGGTGGACTGGAAGCCGCCCGCAGCGCCGCCCGAAGCGCCGCCGTTGACGATGTTGCGCCAGTTGCTGCTGGATCCGGTCATCCAGGAGGGGCCGTAAGCGCCGTTCCAGGCCGCGCCGCCTCCGGCGGAGCCCTGAGGCTGGGCGTAGGTGGTCACCACTTGCGGGCGGCGATGGGCCCCTAAGAGGGCCGCTTTCAATCCAAGGGTCATCTGTTCTGCTCCTGAGAACATCTGTACGCCTCCCGACGAGGCGCATACTGATCTAATATGGAGCATATTACATGAGATTACAGGAATTTTTGTATTTTATTAGGATTGTTGGATCAATTTGATACAATTCGGCGCAGACCCAGATCCCCGAAAGGTTGAAGAAGACGAGGCGGCCGAAACCGAGCCCCGCCGCTCGGGCAGGATCGGCCTCAGGCCCCGATCTCCTTTCGATTCTCGCGCGTTAGGGCCTTTTCCCGACGCGGGGCCGCAGCGGCGCCGCCGGAGAGCGCTCCGATCCGGCCCCGCCGCCCGCGCCGCGCCTCAGGTTTGCAGCTGATGAGGATTCGGCGTCGCCTCCAGAGGCGTTCCGGCTTCGCGGCGCGCGCGCGCCATGGCCTCCTCCCGCGCGGAGCCGCCGTTTCGCCGCCCTTCGCCGCGCGCCTCTCCGCCTCGGCCCTCCTCTTCGGCGCCCTGAGACGCCCGCGACCCGCCCCCCGCGCCGAGAAGCCTGAGAATCTTCTCAAGGACGGCCTCTTTGATTCGCCGGACCGGGCTGAAGAGCGCCTCCAGCAGACGCCGGGCGGGAGACGGCTCCTCCTCCTGCGGCTCCTCAGGCTCGGACGGAGGCTGCGCCTGTCGGGCGTAGGTCTCCGCGGCCCAGCGCCGGGGATCCGGCGCGGCGACCGCCGCCGCCTGAGCCCCGCCCGCCGCCTGAGGCCCCGAGCCTTCGCCGGAGGCTTCGGCGCGCATCTCCCGAAGGCGATGCGCCAGAGAGCCCGGCTTGGGCTCGGCCTCCTCCCTGCGCGCCGCCGCCTCGGGAGGGGGCTCTTCGAGCGGGCCTTCGATCTCCGGATCCGGCTCGATCTCCCGCAGCGGACGCCGGACGTAGACCGGTTCAGATCCGCCCTCTTGCTCGGGAGGCGGGCCTTTCGGCGCCCTCCAATCGTCAGGGACGCGCGATTCTTCGCGCCGCGCGCCCTCCTCCCACCCTGAAGCAGGACGCGCGGCGGCGCCATGCGCCGAAGGGAAGTCTTGAGCGAAGCGAATCCTGAGATTCACATGCGCGTCGCGGCCATCGGAGGCCGCCGCCGGAGGGAGACGCATGCGCGCTCAGGAGCCGGAGCTCTGCGAGGAGCCGCCCGCATGGGCCTCCGCGCGCCAAGCGGCGATCTTCTCCTTGAGGCTCTGGCCCTCCGCGGAGCCGGACCCGCCCTCCGGGGATTCGGAGCTCCGGTCTTCGGAGGCCGCGCGAGAGGATTCCGCAGGAGCCTCCTCGGAGGATTCTTCGGAATCCGAGGCGGCTTCCGCATTCCCGGAGCCTCCCGCGTAAGCCTCTTCGCGCAAAGCGGCGAGCCGCGCGGATTGGCTGCTGCGCTCGGAGCCTTCGGCTTCGGATCCGCCCTCGGAATCTGAGGCGGAATCCTGCGCCTCCTCCCCTTCGCCGGAGGATTCGTCCGCGGGCGCGCCGCTCCGCGCGTCGATCCAAGGCGCTCCGCCCGTTTGCGCCGCCGGAACCCAGACCATGGCCGGACGCGCCTGAGCGAAGCCGCCCGCGCCCCATTGGGCCGCCGCGCGCGGGTCCATGACCGGGAAGGCGCCTCCGAAGGCGCCGCGCGCCGGAACGCAGACTTGCGCCCCTTGGAGACCGAGGATTCTTGCTCCGCCAGATAAAGATCCGAACATTTGGCCGCTCCTGAGACAAATGAAACCAAACCCAATGGGGTTAGGCGCTATGTTGTATCATTTTGGAGCGATTGTCCTCAAGAATGGCGAATTCATTGAAGAGATCGCCATCCGCGTGCGGATCTTGCGTCAAAAAAAAGAAACGCCCGGCTTGCGCTGGGCGTTCCTGAAATTCTTCTGCGGTCCTCTTGCGAGGCCGGATCGCGCTCCGCTCAGACGGCGGCGCGGGCCTTGGCGACCACCGCGGCGAAGGCGGCGGGCTGATTCACGGCGAGATCGGCCAGAACCTTGCGGTCCACGGCGATTCCGGCCTTGGCCAGACCATGGATGAGCTGAGAATATTTCAGGCCATGCTCGCGGGCGCCCGCGTTGATGCGCTGAATCCAAAGCGCGCGGAAATTGCGCTTCTTATTCTTGCGGTCGCGGTAGTGATATTGCAGCGCCTTGTCGACGGCTTGGGCGGCGGCGCGGAAGATGTTCTTCCGACGGCCGTAATAGCCCTTGGCGGCGGCGCGGATGCGGTTGTGGCGGGCGCGAGCGACGACGCCGCGTTTGACTCGGGACATTTTGTCTCTTCCTCAGGCGTCAGAAGGAGTTAGGCAGGAAATAGCGCTTGATGTTCTCGCCGTCGGTCTCAAAGAGCACCGCGGTGCCCCGAGCCTGACGGATGAACTTCGTCGTCCGCTTGATCATGCCGTGACGCTTGCCGGCCTGGGTGTATTTCACATGGCCGTTGGCGGTCACTTTGAAGCGCTTCTTCGCTCCCGAGTGGGTCTTCATCTTGGGCATTTCGGCTCCTGAAGGTTTTGGAACGTGAAGTCGCCGCGGCAGCCCATTCGGCCGGGCGACAGGAAGTCGAGGCTTATAGGCTCCCCCGCGCGCCAAGGCAAGAGGGGGAGCGGCAAGACATAAGGCTCGCGCGAAAGGCCGCTTTAAACTGGGCGCGCGCTTGATCCGAAAAGTCTTTCAACTTTTCGGATCGCGCTTCACAACGGCAGATTATCGTGCTTGCGCCACGGATTTTCGAGCTTCTTCGTCCGCAGGGCGGCGAAGGCCCGCGCCACCCGGCGACGGGTGGAGTGCGGATTGATCACCTCGTCGATGAAGCCGCGCTGCGCCGCCACGAAGGGATTGGCGAAGCGGTCCTCATATTCCTTGGCGCGGGCGGCGATCTTGTCCTTATCGCCGAGTTCGCTGCGATAGAGGATTTCCGTCGCGCCCTTGGCGCCCATCACGGCGATCTCGGCGGTGGGCCAAGCGTAATTCACGTCGCCGCGGATATGCTTGGAGCTCATGACGTCATAGGCGCCGCCATAGGCCTTGCGGGTGATGACCGTGACTTTCGGCACGGTGGCCTCGGCGAAGGCGAAGAGCAGCTTGGCGCCATGCTTGATCACGCCGCCATGCTCCTGAGCCACGCCCGGCAGGAAGCCCGGAACGTCGACCAGAGTCAGGATCGGAATGTTGAAGGCGTCGCAGAAGCGCACGAAGCGCGCGGCCTTGCGGCTGGATTCGATGTCGAGGCAGCCCGCCAGAACGAGGGGCTGATTCGCCACCACGCCCACCGTCGAGCCCTCCATGCGGATGAAGCCGGTGAGGATGTTCTTCGCGAAATCCTGCTGAATCTCGAAGAAATCGCCCTCGTCGGCGAGGCTGAGGACCAGCTCGCGCATGTCGTAGGGGGTGTTGGGATTCTCGGGGATCAGCGTGTCCAGCGCATTGTCGAGCCGATCGGGAACGTCGTTCACCGGGCGGACGGGCGGCTTCTCGCGGTTGTTCAGCGGCAGGAAGTCGAAGAGGCGGCGGATTTGAAACAGCGTCTCGACGTCGTTTTCAAAGGCGCCGTCGGCCACCGAGGATTTGGTGGTGTGGGTGCGGGCGCCGCCCAGTTCTTCCTGAGTCACGGTCTCGTTGGTGACGGTCTTCACCACGTCCGGCCCGGTGACGAACATATAAGAGCTGTCGCGGACCATGAAGATGAAGTCGGTCATGGCGGGCGAATAGACCGCGCCGCCCGCGCAGGGCCCCATGATCACGCTGATCTGCGGCACCACGCCCGAGGCCATGACGTTGCGCAGGAAGACGTCGGCGTAGCCCGCGAGGCTGCCCACGCCTTCCTGAATGCGCGCGCCGCCCGAATCGTTGAGCCCGATGACCGGCGCGCCGTTGCGCACGGCCATATCCATGATCTTGCAGATCTTCTGCGCATGGGTCTCGGAGAGCGAGCCGCCGAAGACGGTGAAGTCCTGACTGAAGACGTAGACCGGGCGGCCGTTGATGGTGCCCCAGCCGGTCACCACGCCGTCGCCGGGAATGGTGCTCTGCTCCATGCCGAAGTCATGGGAGCGGTGCAGCACATAGGCGTCGTATTCCTCGAAGCTGCCCTCGTCGAGCAGCAGCTCCAGCCGCTCGCGGGCGGTGAGCTTGCCCTTGGCGTGCTGCGATTCGATGCGTTTGGCGCCGCCGCCGAGACGCGCCTGAGCGCGCCGGGACTCCAGTTCCTCAAGAACGGCCTTCATTCGAGCAAATTCTCCTCAGCGTCAGCAGGGGCTCAGGCGCGCGCGATCTTCTCCTCGCGCGGATAGGCGACTTCATGTTTGGCCCAGACGAAGGCGCCCATCAGCGCGAAGGCGAAGACCTGATGTCCCACGGAGAGCCAGAAGGGCATCCCGTGAGTCAGGATCGTCACGCCGATCAGAACCTGAGTCAGCGTCAGGCCCAGAACCCAATTCGCCCGGCGGCGAATCTCGGCGTGGCCCGCGCGACGCGCCCGCATCCAGAACACGACCGCCATACCTATAAAGCAATAAGCGAGCATTCTATGCAAAAATTGCGTGGTCGCCGCATCCTCGAAGAAATTCCGCCAGAAGGGCGCGATCGAGGCGCCTTCGGGGGGGAAGAAGCTTCCGCCCATCATCGGCCAGTCGGAATATTGCCATCCGGCCTGAAGCCCCGCCACCAGAGCCCCCGCCAGAACCTGAAGGGAAAGCAGCGTCAGAGTCGCCCCGGCGAAGGCCATCAGGCCCTTGTTTCGGCGGCGCCGCGCGGCGAGCAGCTCATGGGCGGGCCGCAGCAGGCTGAGGGCCGTCCAGAGCATGAACATGAACAGCAGCGCCGCCAGCCCGAGATGCGCCATCAGCCGATAGGGCGCGACCCGCACCCGGTCCGAGCCCTCCAGCCCGGAGGAGACCATCCACCAGCCCAGCACGCCCTGAAGGGCGCCAAGGACTCCGAAGATCAGGATCCGGCCCATATAGCCCGCCGGAATCCATTTCTTCGCGGCGAAGACCACGAAGGGGACGAAGAAGACCACGCCCAGCAGCCGCCCGACCAGCCGATGCGCCCATTCCCACCAATAGATTCCCTTGAACTCGGCGAGGGTCATCATCTGGTCGGATTCGGTGAATTGCGGAATCAGCTTATATTTCTCGAATTCCGCGCTCCATGCGGCTTCGGAGAAAGGCGGCAGGATTCCCTTGATCGGCGCCCATTCCACGATGGAGAGCCCCGCCTCCGCCAGACGCGTCGCGGCGCCCACCGCCGCCACGAGCGCCACCAAAGCCGCCATGACGAACAGCCAGATCGCCACGGCCCGGCGCCGGCGCGCCTTGATCCGATCCGCTTCGCCGGGGCGCGGAGCCTCGGCCGCGCGGCGGCGGGCCTCCTCTTCAGGGGCCACCTCTTCGAACACCAGACGCGACATTTCGCCTCTCCTTGCGCTGAGCTTGGGCGCTAATCCCGGTCGGAGTCCTTAAGGGATTTCGGCCTGAGGCGCGAGAGGAGAGGCCGGGACGCGAGGCCGCAGGCGCTTCACCAGCCTGCGGCGCGCAGGATGTCGGCGCGCTCCTGCGCGAAGCTCAGAATCAGCCGCGCCTCGTCCTCGATCCCGGCGCGACTCTCCATCCCCATCTCCACGACCTCCTCATAAAGCGCCCGCGCCTTGGCCGAATCGCGCGGCAGGCCCGGCCCGCCGCGCTCATAGAGCGAGGCCAGCGCCGTCAGAGGCTCGAGATGGTCCCGCGCGGCGGCGTAGAGCCGCGCGGCCTCGGCCCAGTCCCGCGGCCTGCCCTGCTCGCCCGCCTCGGAGATCGCGCCCAGCCGCAGAAAGGCCAGCGGATTGCCGGTCCCGGCGGATGTTTCTAGCCAGAGGATCCCCTCCTGCGCCCGCGGCGAGCCCGGAGGCTCGTCAAAAATCAGCCGCTCGCCGAGGATGCGCATCGCCATGGGGTCGCCCGCCTCGGCGGCCCTGCGCGACCAGAACCAGGCCAGAGCCTCGTTCCGCTCCAGACCGCCCCAGCCCCAGTCATGCATGAAGGCGAGGTTGATCATGGCGCGCGGATGGCCCTGCGCCGCGCCCGCCTCCAGCCAGCGCAGCCGGCGCGGCTCGTCCAGCGGCGGCGCGTCATGCATTTTGCGGATCGCCTCCGCCCGCCCGCGCTCCAGCCAGAGATGCGCGGCGGCCCCCGTCCCCAGAAAGACGGCGAGCGCGAAAACAAGCTTCCAGACCGGACCGCGCATGCGCCCTCCCTCTCCCCCGGAAGAGAGGAGACTAGGGCTCCGGGCCTTAGGGGGAGGTTGAGGACTCCCCGCCCTCCCATCTTCTTCCCGGTTTCGTGAAAAGCCGGATTTCTGAAAAATCGGGCGGGCCTCTTCACAAAGCCCCGAGCCCCCCTAAATCCATTCCCGTCGGACGCCTCCTGAAGGGTCCGGCGCCGAGACCCCGGCTCCGTCCGAACCCGGAGGGGCCATGAGACGACCATATCGCTTATGAAGGATATGATTCATGCGCAGACTTGATTTCGCTCCGCTGAACCGCACGACCGTCGGCTTCGACCGCATGGCCTCGCTGCTCGACAATCTGCTGACCGACGCTTCGGAGCCCCAGACCTATCCGCCCTACGACATCGAGCGGACCGGAGAAGCCTCCTACCGCATCACCATCGCGGTGGCCGGCTTCACTCAGGACGAGATCTCCGTCGAGAGCCGCGAGAACGCGCTCGTGATCTCCGCCGCCAAGGCCCGCCCCGCCGAGGGCGCCGAAGCCGAGGCCCCCAAGACGGTCTATCTGCATCGCGGCATCGCCAAACGCGGCTTCGAGCGCCGCTTCCAGCTCGCCGACCATGTGCGGGCGACCGACGCCTCGCTGGAGAACGGCTTGCTGCACGTGGATCTCGTCCGCGAGGTGCCGGAGGCGCTGAAGCCCCGCCGCATCCAGATCGCGACCAACGCCGCCCCGACGACCGTCGAAGGCGCGCTGGAGCCTCAGGCCGCGGCCTGACCTCTTGAGATCCGGCGCTCCGGCTTCCCTTGGGGCGCCCTTCCGAACTCCTCTTCTCCGGAGCCCCGCGCCTCTCCACGCCGAGGCTCCGGCCCTTCCCGCCCAGAACCCTCGCCTGCGCCCCTGAAGGAAGCTTCAGGGGCGCTTTTTGCGCTTTGGAGCCGGGTCCTCTCGCCACGGCGCTTGACCGCCCCCCGTCTCAACGCTTATCCGGCGCTGGAGCGCGGCCCCGCCGAAAGGCGTGGGGGCGCTCCGGAGCGTCCGCAGAAGGGGAGCCATCATGACGCCGACCGACGCCGCCCCACCCCTCTCCCGAGAAGATTCCGGAACCGCCTCCGAAGGCCCCTTTGGGGTCATCGACATCGGCTCGAACTCCATCCGGCTGGTGATCTTCGCGAGCGCCAGCCGCAGCCCCGCCTATATGTTCAACGAGAAGGTGCTCTGCGGCCTCGGGCGCGGACTTCAGGAGACGGGCGTCCTGAATCCCGAAGGCAAGGAATCGGCGCTGATCAATCTCCGGCGCTTCGCCGCCGTGGCGCGGGGCATGGGCGTGACGCGCCCGACCGTGGCGGCCACCGCCGCCGTCCGCGACGCCGCCGACGGCCGCGACTTCGCCGCCCGCATGGAGGCCGAAACCGGCCTGATCCCCCGGATCGTCAGCGGCCCCGAGGAGGGCCGTCTTTCGGCCCTCGGCGTGCTGATGGGCGCGCCCGACGCCGAAGGCGTGGCGGCGGATCTCGGCGGCGCCTCGCTGGAGCTGATTTCGATCAGCGGCGGCGAGGTCGGCGAAGGCTGGACGGGTCCGCTCGGCCCGCTGCGCCTTGAGGCGCTGAAGCTCAAGCCCTCGGCGCTGGACGACTGGATCGACGAGCGCCTGAAGACCGCCCCTCAACTGCCCCTCATCTCCGGCAAGACGATTTATTGCGTGGGCGGCGCCTGGCGGGCCCTCGCCAGAATCGACATGACGCGCCGCGCCTATCCGCTGCACGTCCTGCATGAATATGAGATGTCGCCGGAGCAGGCGCTCGACACCGCCCTCTGGGCCGCCAAACAGCCGCCCGCGGCGCTCAAGCCTCTGGTGGACAGCTCCTCCATGCGGCTGGCCACGGTGCCTTACGCGGCGCGGGTGATGAGCCGCCTGATCGCCCTCGGCAAGCCCGCGCGGCTGCGGGTCTCGGCGACGGGCCTGCGCGAGGGCCTGCTTTTCGAAACCCTCTCCGAGGAGGAGCGCCGCCGCGATCCGCTTTTGGAATCCGCCGCCGCCATCGCGCGCGACACGGCCCGCTTCCCCGCCTTCGGCGACGAGCTCGGCGATTGGCTCGCGCCGCTCTATCCGAATCTGGCGCCGCGCCTGCTGCGGGCGGCGGCGCGGCTCAGCGACACGGCTTGGCGCGCCCATCCCGATTATCGCGCCGAGGCCTGCTTCGAGCTGATGACCCGTCCCGACGTCAACGGCGCCTCGCATCAGGAGAGGGCCTTCCTGACCCTGACTCTGCTGCATCGTCACAAAGGCGGCAACGGACGCCTCGCGATGCTGCGGGGGCTGCTTCCGGCCGAGGCCGCCGCGGAGGCCGAGACGCTCGGCAAGGGCATGCGGCTCGGGGCGGTGCTGGCGGCCTCGACGCCGGGGGTGCTGCCGCTTTGCCCCGTGGATCCGCACCCCGACGGCGAGCGCCTGAGGCTGCGCCTCGCGCCCGCCTGCGCGGGTCTGCGCGGCGAAGCGGTGGAGAAAAGGCTCTCCACGCTCGCCTCGGCCTTCAAGCGGAAACCCTTCCTTGAGGTCTTCGAGTCCTGAGGCCCGAATCCGGAGCTGAATCTGGCGCGGAAATTGCTTAATAAATGAGGCGGCCGGCCCGCATTCGCGTTCCCTCTCCTCATCCCGCCCGGCCGGACGTTCGTTTGCGTGCATCCCTTGACGCCCCTTCACAGAGAAGGGGCGTTTTTTCGTCACGCTTTCAAAAAAACCGCATAAAAAAACGCCCTCTGAAAGAGGGCGTTGATTTTTTTGATTTTATCTTTTTAATATTCTTAACGGCTGGTCCTCCCCAGACCGGGCCTATGGGCCTTCTGTATGGGGAACCTTCTAGCCCCTGCGACCCCCTGTCACGCAATTTTCTGCGGGGCGCGCAATATTTCTTGCAAAATCAATGCTGCAACGCAAAATCATGATCCTCTCCTCAAGGCGGCGCATCTTTGTTCCTCCGGCGGCTCTCTTGGACGGCTGACCGGAAAAGAGCTTCCAGCAAACGCCAAACGGCTTTAGAACGAAACGCCCCTCGCGGAGGAAAGCCCGGTCGCATAAGGGCTTTATTCGCAAATCGAAACTCAGATTGGTCGCCCATCATGCGTTTGACGCGATATGTCCTGCCCCTGCTCAAGGAGACTCCCGCCGAGGCGCAGATCGTCTCGCATCGGCTGATGCTGCGCGCGGGCATGATCCGGCAATCCAGCGCCGGCATTTATTCCTGGCTGCCGCTCGGCTATCGCGCTTTGCAGAAGGTGGAGCGCATCGTTCATGAGGAGCAGCAGCGCGCCGGGGCCATCCCGCTGCTCATGCCGACGATCCAGCCCGCCGAGATCTGGCGCGAATCCGGCCGCTACGACGCCTATGGCCCCGAGATGCTGCGCATCAAGGATCGTCATGAGCGCGAAATGCTTTATGGCCCGACCAATGAGGAGATGATCACCCTCCTCGTCCGCGACGCGGTGAAGAGCTGGCGCGATCTGCCGCGCATCCTCTACCACATCCAGTGGAAATTCCGCGACGAGACGCGTCCCCGCTTCGGCGTAATGCGCGGGCGCGAATTCCTCATGAAGGACGCCTATTCCTTCGACCTGACCGCCGAGGGCGCGCGGCTCTCCTATCAGAAGATGTTCGTGAGCTACCTCAAGACCTTCGCGCGGCTCGGCCTGACCGCCGTGCCCATGAAGGCCGACACCGGCCCCATCGGCGGCGATCTCAGCCATGAATTCCTGATCCTCGCCGAGACGGGCGAATCTCAGGTCTTCGTGGATAAGGCGCTTCTCGCGAAGGACTGGTCCTCCGTCGAGGTGGATTATGAAGATCCCGCCTCGGTCGCGGGCATCTTCGAGAGCTTCACCAGCGCCTACGCCCGCACCGACGAGACCCATGACGAAGCGATCTGGGCGGAGACGCCCGCCGAACGCCAAGTCTCGGCGCGCGGCGTCGAGGTCGGACATATCTTCTATTTCGGAACCAAATACTCCGAGCCTCTGAAAGCCGCCGCCATCGGCCCCGACGGCCAGCCGGTCACGCTGGAGATGGGGTCTTACGGCGTGGGCGTCTCGCGTCTGCTCGGCGCGATCATCGAGGCGAGCCATGACGAGAACGGCATCGTCTGGCCCGAGGCCGCGGCGCCTTTCCATGTGGCGCTCGTGAACCTCAAGCAGGGCGACGCCGCCGTGGACGCCGCCGCTGAAAAGCTCTACGCGGAGTTGACCGCCGCCGGGGTCGAAGTCCTTTATGACGACCGCGACGAGCGGGCGGGCGGCAAATTCGCCGCCATGGACCTCATCGGCCTGCCTTGGCGCCTGACGGTGGGGCCGCGCGGCCTCGCTTCGGGACAGGTTGAGCTGCGCCGCCGCAAGGACGGCGCGACCGAAGAGCTGACTCCCGAAGCCGCCGCAGCGAAGCTCATCGCCGCGACGCGCGGCCTCTGAACCGGAGGGCGCGGCGTGACGGGCGGTCGGAAAGAAGAGGATCTGGAGCGCGGCGAGGCCCTTGTGGATCGTCTCGCCCGCCAAAGGATCGAGCTGGAAGCGCGGCGCCGCGCCGAAGCCGAGGCCGCGCCTTCCGCTCCGCCTGCGCCGCTCCAGCGCGACGGACGTCCGCGTCCGCCGGGCGCTCCGGGGCCCGAACCGCGCCGCGCCGGGCCTCCGCTCGGGCCTCCGGGCAATCCGCCGCGCACCCGCACGCCCTTCAAGGGCGCGCCGGCTCAATCCGAAGCCGCCCCGCCCGCTCCCGCCGCTGTCGACCCGCCGCCCTCCCCGACGCCTTTCGAGGGCCCGGCGGGCTTCTCCGGGGCGCCTGCGCCGCAGGCCGGCTCTCATCCCCCGGGTCCGGATCCTTTCTCAGGCTTCGACTCCGGCGAGGCCGCCGCTCCGCCTGAGGCGGGCGCCTCTTCGCCGGAGCCCTTCGCCTTGGAGCGTCGTCGTTTGCGCGTGCCCCCGGCTGAAACTCCGCCCGTCTTCCCCGAAGACGAGGAGGAGGAGGCGCTCGACCTCACCGAGCGCGCGCCTCTGACCGACATGGCCCGCACCCGGCCTTTCTCCCGTTTCGAATGGGGCGTGGCGGCGCGCTATCTGCGGGCGCGGCGCAAGGACGGATTCATCTCGGCGATCAGCTGGCTTTCTCTGGCGGGCATCGCCTTAGGCGTGGCGGCTCTGATCGTGGTCATGGCCGTGATGACCGGCTTCCGCTATGAGATGATCAATCAGATCCTCGGCGTGAACGCCCATGTCAGCCTCGCGCCGCAGCAGACCACGCTCCAGAGACGCCCCTTCGAGAATTACGAAGCCGTCTCCGCGCGGCTCGCGGCCGCGCCGGGCGTGATTCAGGCCGCCCCCGTGATCCACGGGCAGGTCATGGCCTCGAATCCGCAGTCTCAGGCCAACGCCATCGCTCTGGTGCGCGGCGTGCGGCTGGAGGACTTCCGGCGCATGAAGGCCGTGGCCGATCCCGAAACCGCCGAAGGCTCGCTGGCCAATTTCCGCGAGGATCAGGGCGTGGCCATAGGCTCGGGTCTGGCGCTGATGCTGAATTTGCGGGTGGGCGAGCAGATCACTCTGCTCTCTCCGGACGGCGACCTCACGCCCATCGGCGTCAGGCCGCGAATCAAATCCTACCCGGTCGCTTACGTCTTCAAGCTCGGCATGTCCGAACTCGACTCCGCCCTGCTCTACATGCCTCTTGAGGAGGCGCAGATCTATTTCAACAAGATCGGCGCGGTCGACGGCGTCGAGGTCATGGCCTCCGATCCTCAGAACATCGAGCGGCTGGAGCCCACTCTGCGCGCCGCGGCGAGCGAGCCCGTGACCCTCATGACCTGGAAGGGACAGAACGGCAGCTATATCTCCGCGCTCGACATGGAGCGGCGGGTGATGCGGCTGATCCTCTCGCTGATCATCCTGATCGCGGCCTTCAACATCATCTCGGGGCTGATCATGCTGGTGAAGGAGAAAGGCCGCGACGTGGCCATTCTGCGCACCATCGGCGCGAGCCGGGGCTCGATCCTGCGGATCTTCTTCCTCTGCGGCGCGAGCATCGGCGTGGCGGGCACGGCGATCGGCGTGGTTCTGGGCGTGCTGGTGGCGCTGAACATCGCGGGGATTCAGCATTTCCTCGAAAGCCTCTTCGGGGCGAAGCTCTTCCCCGACGAGATTTACTTCCTCAGCCGGATGCCCTCGCGGCTGCAATGGGGCGACGTGGCCACCACGGCGGCCATTTCGCTGGGCGTCTCCTTCCTCGCGACGATCTTCCCGGCGCGAAGGGCGGCGCGGCTCGATCCGGTGGAGGCCCTGCGTTATGAATAGCAAACGCGCCGCGCTGCGGCTGGAGGGCGTCGGCAAGCGCTATCGCGAGGGCGGCGGACAAGGCCATCTGACCGTGCTGCGCGAGGTCAGCCTGAGGCTGGCGCCCGGCGAGCTGACGGCTCTGGTCGGGCCTTCCGGCTCGGGGAAGTCGACCCTGCTGCATATCGCCGGATTGCTGGATTCGCCGGATCGCGGCGAGGTCTGGATCGCGGGGAAACGCTGCGGGCGGCTCGACGAGGCGGGGCGCACTCTGCTGCGGCGGGTGGCCATCGGCTTCGTCTATCAGTTCCACCATCTGCTCCCGGAGTTCTCGGCTCTGGAGAACGTCGCCATTCCGCGGCGTCTGGCGGGGGCCTCGAAGGCCGAATCCGAAGCGACGGCGCTGGATCTTCTCGGCCGCATGGGGCTGGCCGCGCGGGCGCATCACCGCCCCGCCGAGCTCTCCGGCGGCGAGCAGCAGCGCGTGGCCATCGCGCGCGCGGTGGCGAACCGGCCGCTGGTCCTGCTGGCCGACGAGCCGACGGGGAATCTCGATCCGGAGACTTCGGAGAAGGTGTTTCAGGAGCTGACCAGCCTCGCCCGGCGTCAGGGGCTGGCGGCGCTGATCGCCACGCATAACATGGAGCTGGCGGCGCGCATGGACCGCGTGCTGCGCATGTCCGGCGGCAGACTCGTCGAGGATTGACGGAGAAGTCGGGCGGGGAGATTCCGCGGGGAGGTTCGGCGGCGAAAGGCCATGTCGAAAGCCTTTCGCCCTTCCGTTCGTCCCGGAGGCTCGCCTCCCTTCTTCCGGGGAGGCCGACGCCGGAGCCGGGCCCCGCCGAACGCCGGGATCACGGCCCATTCAGGATCGCGGCCGCAGCGGCCGCCTGTTCTTGAGGATGCGCTCTGAAATCCTTGCGACGAGATTCCACAGCGCATCGAACTTCGCATGACGCGGGCCTTTCTTACGCCGGTTGGGACCGGAAGGCTCCTGCGTCGGGGTCTCGTCCGCTTCTCACCCTATGAAGCCGACGGGCCGGGTCGAACTCCCGATCAATACCGCGGCCGCTCATAGGCCGGTCGCGGGAAGGGCTGCGGCAGAGGCTGCATCTGCGCAGGCACCGGGAAGGGCAGCGGCATCGCGCCGGGGTGCGTCCGGAGCGTTTGAGAGCCGCCTTCCGACGTGTAGGCCTGAGCCGCGGAAGCGGCGCTCAAGGCCGCCGTCATCCAGACCAGAGCGAAAGCCGATCGCTTCGCGAAGCTTTTCAGAGTGAGGTTTGCCATATCCTTGCGCCGTTATGTTGGGTTGCGGATTTTACAGTTTCTGACCTAACTCCCCCCCCGATTTGTTTCAATCTGCTCTTAAGAATTACCTAGGGGGCTCGTATGGCTAGATTCTCCTCACAGGGGAATAATATTATCCGCATACAAACTAGAGGCGTATTTTAACGGATGCAGGTTTTGCTCAAATTTCAATATCAGCGCCTTAGGATAGCCCCCTACGGATGATATTCGGGAAAATCAAGCTGCCTCAGCGTCACCCTTCCTGAGGTGAAACTCCGTTCACGTAATATTTTCTGCGGAATTGGGACGCAAGCAGATCATCAGAGGTCAACGCCCCTGCGCCGGAGATCCATATATAGCACAAAGACGCTGAGGGAATCGCGGATCAGTCCAATCCCATGCGCAGAAGGGCCGCTTCGATCCGCGGAACGTCCACAGGATTGTTCAGCTCCCAGAAGACGCGCCCGCGCCCCTCCACCTCGACGCAGCGGATCGGAAGGCCCTGTTCGAGGAAGCGCAGCTGCTCCAGCCCCTCGAAGCCCTCCAGCGGCCCCGGCGCGGCGCGGCCATAGGCCGCCAGAGCCGCAGGCCGATAAGCGTAAAGCCCGACGTGATGGAAGACGGGGATCCTCTCGCCCCCGGCGAAGCTGCGGCCCGTATAGGGGACGACCTCTTTCGAGAAATACAGCGCGTCCCCATGGACGCCGAAGACGGCGGTGGTGCCGCCCACCCGTCCGGCGCGGCGGTCTTCGAGGAGGGCCTCCAGCGTCTCCTTGTCGCAGCGCAGCACCGGCGTGGCGACCTGAAGCCCCTGCTCCGCCTGCATGGCGGCGATCAGCGCCTCGACGAACCAAGGCGGCGTCAGAGGCGAATCGCCCTGAAGATTGACCACGATCTCCGGCTGGAGATCCGGGCGGCGCGCCAGCACGTCGGCGCAACGCTCGGTGCCGTTGGCGCAGGCTTCGGAGGTCATGACCACTTCGGCGCCGAAGGCTTCGGCGGCGGCGCGGATGCGGTCGTCGTCGGTGGCCACGACCACGCGGTCGGCGCCGGAGACCGCCTGAGCCGCCTCCCAGGTCCGGCGGATCAGAGACTTCGCCGCGCCCGAGGCGCCGCGCAGCTCCGCCAGCGGCTTGCCGGGATAGCGCGAGGACTTATAGCGGGCGGGAACGACGATCAGAACGGACATGCTCAGCCTCCGGCGGATGGGTCGGCCGAAGCTATAATCCTTCGCGGCGCGGCGGGATAGCGGCGCCGAGCGCGCAGTCCGAAGAGGCCGGAGGAGGCTCCGGCCGCCCCAAAACGACCCGCGCCGCTCCGGAAGGCTCCAGATCGGGACGGGGCGTTTTGAAACGGCGCGCCGAAGCTCCCTCCCGAGGCCATCCCGGAGCCCCGCCTGAAAGCCTCGCCCGAAAGCCGCGTCCGAAAGCCTCGCCCGCGGCTCAATATCTCCAGTCGCGGGTCGCGCCGACGTCCACATGCAGGAAGCTCGCGCCCGCATAGGAGCCGACGCCGCCGCGCTTGAGGCCATGCGCGATCTTCTGCACCTCGGAGATCTTCACCCCCGGAGTCTTGAGGTCCACGGCCATGCCCTGCATGTGCAGGCTGTTCTTGGCGACGCGCTCGCTGCCTTGGCTGAGGCGGGCGTTGGTGCGGGGCGTGCGGTAGCCCGAGGTGATTTGAATCTGTTTGCCGCCGATGCGGCTTTGAATCTCGGCGAGGAAGTCGAAGAGCCGCACGTCCATCATCAGGGCGGCGTTCTCGCGGTGGTCGCGCAGCAGAAGGTCGAGGCTCTCCACCGCGCCGGGGTCGTAGAATCCGCCCTGATAATAGACGCCGGAGAAGCGTTCGCCGGTGTTGACCGCCACCAGATCCAGCGTGCGCGGCGCGAGGGCCGCGGCGCGGGCCGCCGGATCGAAGGAGGCCACGGTCGCCTTGGCCGAACCCCCGAGCCCTAGCCCCGTCCCCACCGCCGCGCCTGTGGCCGCCAAGCCCATGGCGGTCAACAGGAATCCTCGCCGGGTCGGCTTTTGGGCCTCAGGCTTTCCGCTCTGCGTCATCTTGAGTCTTCTCCCCCAACTCGTTCCGGAGAACCCTGCCATGAGGAATTTGCGGCTCCCTTAACGGGGCGCCCCTTGCGCGCCGGAGAAGGCGCGCCACATAAGGTTTCGGGCGGCCGCGAAGTCGGCGCCCGCATGCCAAAACTCAGCAAGACCCGCGCCAATCTCCGGGCGGCTTGCGGACATGCCGGAAGGACGACCATGGACATCGAGAAATACAGCGAACGCGCGCGCGGCTTTCTTCAGGCCGCCCAGACCATCGCTCTGCGCGAGGGCCATCAGCGCCTGACGCCGGAGCATCTGCTCAAAGCCCTGATGGACGACGATCAGGGCATGGCCTCCAATCTGATCCGCCGCGCCGGCGGAGATCCCGCGCAGATCAAGCGCGACGTGGATCTGGCCGTGGCGCGTCAGCCGAAGGTCAGCGGCTCGGGCTCGGAAGGCGTCTATCTGGATCCCCAGACCGCGCGGCTCTTCGCGCAGTCCGAAGAGATCGCCAAGAAAGCCAAAGACAGCTTCGTCACCGTCGAGCGCCTCTTGCAGGCTCTGGGCATGACCGGCTCGACCGCCAAGATCCTCAAGGACGGCGGCGCGACGCCTCAGGCGCTCAACAGCGCCATCGAGGAGATCCGCAAAGGCCGCAACGCCAACAGCGCCACCGCCGAATCCACCTATGACGCTCTGAACAAATACGCCCGCGACCTCACCGCCGCCGCCCGCGAGGGCAAGATCGATCCGGTGATCGGCCGCGACGAAGAGATCCGCCGCACCATGCAGGTGCTCTCGCGGCGCACGAAGAACAACCCCGTCCTCATCGGCGAGCCCGGCGTGGGCAAGACCGCCGTGGTCGAGGGCCTCGCGCGGCGCATCGTCAACGGCGACGTGCCGGAGAGCCTGCAAGAGAAGACCATCATGGCGCTCGACATGGGCGCTCTGATCGCGGGCGCGAAATATCGCGGCGAATTCGAGGAGCGTCTGAAGGGCGTGCTTCAGGAGGTCACCGCCGCCGACGGACAGGTCGTCCTCTTCATCGACGAGATGCACACCCTCGTCGGCGCGGGCAAGGCCGACGGCGCCATGGACGCCTCGAACCTCATCAAGCCGGCCCTCGCGCGCGGGGAGCTGCATTGCATCGGCGCGACCACGCTCGACGAATACCGCAAATACGTCGAGAAGGACGCCGCCCTCGCCCGCCGCTTCCAGCCGGTGATGGTCGACGAGCCCAGCGTTCAGGACACCATCTCGATCCTGCGCGGCATCAAGGAGAAATACGAGCTGCACCATGGCGTGCGGATCTCGGATTCGGCGCTGGTCTCGGCGGCGACGCTCTCGCATCGCTACATCGCGGACCGCTTCCTGCCCGATAAGGCCATCGACCTCATGGACGAGGCGGCGGCGCGTCTGCGCATGGAGGCCGACAGCAAGCCCGAAGAGCTGGACGCCCTCGACCGCGACATCATGCAGATGCAGATCGAGGCCGAAGCTCTGAAGAAGGAGACGGATTCCGCCTCCAAGGACCGGCTCGCCAAGCTTGAAAAGGATTTGGCCGGGCTTCAGGAGCGCTCCGCGAGCCTCACCGCCGCTTGGGAGACCGAAAAATCCCGGCGCGGCGACGAGCAGAAGCTCAAGGAGCGGCTGGATCAGGCCCGCATCGATCTGGACAACGCCAAACGCAAAGGCGACCTCGCGAAAGCGGGCGAGCTGGCTTATGGCGCCATCCCGGAGCTGGAGAAGGCTCTGGCCGAGGCCGAGAAGAACGGCGACGGCGCCCTCGTCGAGGAGGCCGTGCTGCCGGATCATATCGCCTCGGTGGTCAGCCGCTGGACGGGAATCCCGGTCGACAAGATGCTCGAAGGCGAGCGCGACAAGCTTCTCCGCATGGAGGAGGAATTGTCCAAGCGCGTCATCGGCCAGCAGGAGGCCGTCGAAGCCGTCTCCAACGCGGTGCGCCGCGCGCGGGCGGGCATCTCGGATCCGAACCGGCCTCTGGGCAGCTTCCTCTTCCTCGGCCCGACGGGCGTCGGCAAGACGGAGCTGGTGAAGGCTCTGGCGGCCTTCCTCTTCGACGACGACGCCGCCATGACCCGCATCGACATGAGCGAATTCATGGAGAAGCATGCGGTGGCCCGTCTGATCGGCGCGCCTCCGGGCTATGTGGGCTATGACGAGGGCGGAGTCCTCACCGAGGCCGTGCGGCGGAGGCCCTATCAGGTGATCCTCTTCGACGAGGTGGAGAAGGCCCATCCGGACATCTTCAACGTGTTGCTTCAGGTTCTCGACGACGGCCGTCTGACCGACAGCCAAGGCCGCACGGTGGACTTCCGCAACACGCTGATCGTGCTGACCTCCAACCTCGGGGCTCAGGCTCTGGTGGAGCTGCCCGACGGCGCCGACACCGACGAAGCCCGCGAGGCGGTGATGTTCGCCGTGCGGTCGCATTTCCGCCCGGAGTTCCTGAACCGCCTCGACGAGATCGTCCTCTTCGAGCGCCTCGACCGCGAGCATATGACCGGCATCGTGGCGATTCAGCTGGGCCGCCTCAATAAGCGGCTCGTGGACCGCAAGATCCGTCTGGAGTTCACGCAGGAGGCTGAGGACTGGCTCGCGGATCGCGGCTATGACCCCGCTTACGGCGCGCGTCCGCTGAAGCGGACGATCCAGAAGGCGGTCGAGGATCCGCTGGCGGAGCTTCTGCTGCGCGGCGAACTCAAGGACGGCGAGGTTCTGCCCGTGACGCTCGGCCCGAACGGGCTGATCTTCGGCGATCACAAGGCCAAGACCCCGCCCGCCGCCGCCCCGGAGGAGCCGCAGGCTCCGACCGTCCACTAAAGCGGCGGAGCCGCAGGCTCCGACGGTGCGCTAAGCCCTCTCACACAACCAGCCCCCGGCCTGAGCCCTCAGGCCGGGGGTTTTTCATGGCGTTTACGAAGCTTCCTGAGACCTCGTTAAGGGCGGCGGGCGAGACTCCGGCTTCTTCAATTCGGGAGTCCTTTCATGCGATTCGCCTTATCCGCCCTTCTCCTCGCCGTGATGGCGATTCCAGCGGCGATTCCGGCGGCCCTTCCGGCTCAGGCCGAAGGCTTCGTCCAGCGCGAGCTTTCGGCGCAGGAGCGCGCGGCCGTCGAGGAAAGCCTGCGCTTCGCCTTGCCCGCAGGCGCGGTCCTCGCGGATTACACCGCCGCCCTCAGCCTCGTGGAGCCGGGCGTGGGCCGGGTCTGCGGCCTCGCGCGGATCGGCGGCGAGGCCGTCCCCTACGCCGTCGATCTCGGTTGGGACCAGACGGGCGCGGCGCTCGGCAAGCTGATCGGCGGCGTCCCGGACGCGGAATATCCCGAGGCGGCGGTTCCGGCGCTCAAAGCCTGCGGCGAGATCGGCGTCGATCTTCTGTAAGCCGCGCCCCCTTCTTCAGGGCCGCCCCTTCTTCAGGGCCGCACATAGCGATAGCCGCGGTCCTGAAGATCCATCAATTCGGCCACGCCCACCGGCGCCACCCGCACGCCCGGCAGAAGGTCGATCTCCGAAACCGGGACGTTCATCGAGGCGGCCGCGCCCCGCAAGGTGCTGCCGCAGGCGATGAAATCCACCTTGGGCAATTCGCTTTTCAACCTCAGCAGCCCGTCGGCGAAGCTGGTGCGGTCGACGCGGAAGATGTCCAGCCCGCTTCCGGTGGCGAGGATCTTAATATCCACCGTATCGCCGTATTTGGCGTAATGCTCCGTGACGTTGCGCGCGATGACGATGGCCTGAGACATGGTCGTCGTCTGTCCCTCGGCGACATGGATCACCAGCTTGCGCTCGGCGGCCCAAGCGCCGGAGCCCGTCGCAAAGGCCAGAGTCAGAGCCAGAAGCAGGACTCGCAGAAAGCTCGGCATGGGAATCTCCCTGAGATGAAGGCTCAAAGGGGCTTGGCGGGCCCGGTCTCGATGGGGAGATCCGCATAGGAGCCCCATTCCGCCCATGAGCCGTCATAGAGCGCGTTCTCCGTATGCCCGAGCCGCGACAAAGCCAGACTCACCACCGCCGCCGTCACGCCCGAGCCGCAGCTCGTGATGATCGGCCGCGCGAGATCCACCCCCGCCGCCTCGAAGACCGCCTTCAGCTCCGCCGGGGGCTTCATGGCGCCGTCGGGATTGAGCAGCGTCGAGAAAGGCACGTTGCGCGACCCCGGAATATGCCCCGCCCGCAGACCCGGACGCGGCTCCGGCTCGGCGCCCTCGAAGCGGCCCGCCGAACGCGCGTCCACGATCTGCTCCGTCCCGAGCTTGGCGGCCCTGGCCACCTGGGTGACGTCGCGCACGAGGTTGAGATTCGTGCGTCCCGTATAATGGCGCTCGCGGGCGAGCAGGGGCTCGCCCTCCTCGACGGGGCGGCCCTCGGCGAGCCATTTCGGAAAGCCGCCGTCCAGCACCGAGACCTCGGAATGGCCGAAGAAGCGGAACATCCACCACGCCCGCGCGGCGCTGAAGATTCCCTGCGCGTCGTAGACCACCACATGGCGCCCGTCGCCCATGCCCAGCCGGCGCATGGCCAGAGCGAATTTCTCATGCGGCGGGATCATATGCGGCAAAGAGGTCTTATCGTCGGACAAGGCGTCGATGTCGAAGAAGAGCGCGCCGGGAATCCGCCGGGCGGCGTATTCGGCTTTGGCGTCCCGGCCGGAGGCGGGCATATGCCAGCTTGCGTCCGCCACGCGCAGCGTGGGCGAGGATTCGATCTGTTCGGCGAGCCACTCGGTGCTCACGAGGCTAGGCGCAGCGGCGCGCGTCATGGCGGTTCTCTCTCCTCAAACCCCTTCGGGCGCGCAGTCTAGAAGCATTCGGCGCGCGGCGCGACCGCAATTTAATTTCTAGAGGCGCGAAGAGCCTCCGGAAGTTATGATGAGGTCCATGGCCCATCTTCTGCCCAAACGCTTGTTTTCGCGCGCCTTGCTGATTCTGGCGGCGCCGATTCTTCTGTTTCAGCTTCTGGTGAGCGCTTTGCTCGTCGAACGCCATTGGGCGGGCGCGACCCGGCAATTGGCGGCGGGGGTGGCTCAGGAGATGAAGCTGCTGACCGGGGTGGTGCAGGGCGCGCAATCGGAGGCCGAGGCCCGCAAGGCTCTGGAGCAGGCTTCCAGCCTGCTCGGCTATGAGGTGGATTTCGAGCCGGGCCGCCGCGTGACGCCGGAGCCCATCCCCTTTTACGACGTCTCGCGCCGGGCTCTGGCCGAGGCTTTCGAAGAGGCCGTCGGGCCGGTGGAGATCGGGCAAAGCGCCGAAGAAGCCTTCATCCTGCGGGTGACGGCGCGCGGCGGAGCTCTGGCGGCGCGGCCTCCGGCGCGGCGGCTCTTCGCCTCGCGGGCCTGGCAATTGCTCGTCTGGACGGGCGGCGCGGGTCTGGTGCTGCTCTCCATCGCGGCGATCTTCCTGCGCAATCAGATCCGGCCCATCCGCGAATTGGCCCGCGCCGCCGACGCCTTCGGCAAGGGCCAGCCCGCCGAGCTGCGGCCCTCCGGCGCTCTGGAGGTGCGGCAGGCCAGCGCCGCCTTTCTGCAGATGCGCGCCCGAATCGAAAAGCAGCTCGCCCAGCGCACCATGATGCTCTCGGCGGTGAGCCATGATCTGCGCACGCCCCTGACGCGCATGAGGCTGGCTTTGGCGATGCTGCCGCCCGGCCCCGAGATTCAGGATCTCGAAGCCGACGTGGACGAGATGAACCGCATGATCGGCGCCTATCTCGACTTCGCCAAAGGCGAGGGCGGCGAGGCTCTGGAGCAGGCGGATCCGGCGGCCCTCGCCCGCGAGGCCGTGGAGAAGCTGACCCGCGCCGGGGCGAGGGCGCGGTTGAAGGAGATTCCCGGCGCGCCGCCGCCCGCTCCGCTCTGGATGCGGCGGGGCTCGGTGACGCGGGCTTTGCAGAATCTCGCCGACAACGCCGCCGCCTACGGCCGCCATGTCGAGGTCTCGGTGGAGGACGGCCGCGCCGCCGTGGAGATCCATGTGGACGACGACGGGCCGGGAGTGCCCGCCGATAAGCGCGAGGAGGTGTTTCGGCCCTTCGTGCGTCTGGATGCGGCGCGCGGGGCGCTGTCCGGCGGCGGCGCGGGCGGCGTGGGCTTGGGTCTGGCCATCGCGCGGGACGCGGCGCGGGCTCATGGCGGCGAGGTGGAGCTGAGCGCGAGTCCTCTGGGGGGCCTGCGGGCGACTCTGCGTCTGCCGCGGCTGCGGGCCGAGCTGCACGGAGATTGAGAGCTTATGCGAAATTCGACGCGGCGGGGCGTCGATGGCGAATTGACAAGCCCCCGTCCGTCAAGTTATCAGGCCCGGTATCTGGTGAGGTAGCTCAGCTGGTTAGAGCGTCGGACTCATAATCCGAAGGTCGGGGGTTCGAGTCCCCCCCTCACTACCAGATTTTTCCCTATATCGAAGATCTCCACCCGCTCGCGCAGGCTAGGGCCTCCACGCCTCCATGAGGCGGAGAAGCCGGAGGGAGGCCCCCCGGCTTCACGGATCTGCGGGACGGCCTCTCAGGCGCGCTTCTGGAGCACCCAAGGCTGATCGCCGTTCATCTTCGCCTCGAAGGCGTCGATCTCCGAGCCGTGCTGAAGCGTCAGGCCGATGTCGTCGAGACCGTTCAGCAGGCAATGACGGCGGAAGGCGTCCACGTCGAAGGCGATCTTCTCGCCATTGGGGCGCTCGATGGTCTGAGTCTCCAGATCCACCGTGATGCGGGCGTTGGCGCCTTTCTCGGCGTCCTCCATGAGCAGGTCGATCTGCTCCTGAGGCAGGGCGATGGGCAGAACCCCGTTCTTGAAGCAATTGTTATAGAAAATATCCGCGAAGCTCGGCGCGATCACGCAGCGAATGCCGAAATCCAGCAAGGCCCAAGGCGCATGCTCGCGGCTGGAGCCGCAGCCGAAATTATCCCCCGTCACGAGGATCTCCGCCTGACGATAGGCGGGCTTGTTCAGCACGAATTCCGGATTCTCGCCGCCCTGCTCGTCATAGCGCAATTCCGAGAAAAGCCCCGTCCCGAGCCCCGTGCGCTTGATCGTCTTCAGATATTGCTTCGGGATGATCATATCGGTGTCGATGTTGATCAAGGGCAGGGGCGCGGCCACCCCCGAGAGGCTGGTGAATTTCTGCATGGCTTTATCTCCTCCGCCCCGCGAGATCGGAGGCGGGGGCGCTTGGAGCCGAACTTAGACCCTGCGCCCGCCGCTTTCAACCTGAGGGGCTTCAGGGCGCTCCAATGCGGAGCATGGGCAAGCCGTCCCTGCGCAGGATTCGATTCAGCGCCGCGGAGGCCAAGGGATTCGCCAAACCCTCCTGAGCCTCGCCCAAGCCCAGAATCACCGCCGCGCAAAGCCCCTCGACGCCCTCGGCGTGGGAGGCGGAGATCTCGGCGGCGGGTTCGGGAAGCTCGGCCCGCCACAGCCCGGCGGAGCGCTCGGCGGCGGCCTGAGCCGTCGCGCAATCGGGATAGGCCAGCGAAACGACCAAAGCCGGACGCCCTTGAATCTGCGCGTCGGCGAGGAGGCCGCCGAAATAGGGCGGAAGGCCCTGCGCCGTCTCCGCCATGCGGGCCTCGATCTCGGCGCGCAGAACCGCCATGTCCTGACCGGGCCGCGCCCGCAAGAGCAGCTCCGCAGGGTCGAAGCCCGCCTCCAGCCCGAGAACCGGCGTGAAGGGCAAAGCCTGAAGCGCCTCGCCCTCCCCCGCGACGGATTCGAGGCCCGCCAAAGCCGTGGCGAGGGCGGGAGTCTCTAAAGCGCTCCGCTCCATGGCGCGCAGAAAGCCGATGGCCTCAGGCGTCGGCGCATGGATCAGAGCCGCGCCCTTCCCTCCGACGGCCACCGCCTGCCCGATGCTCCCGCGCCAGGGATCGGCGGGATTTCGGCGCCCGAAATCCTGCTTCATGGGCTCGCCGTTGATCAGCGCGTCCTCCAAGCCTTCGACAGGTTCGAATCCCACCTCTTCCGCCACTTCAGTCCCTGAGTGGGCACTGAGTTTACGCCACCTCCCGACACAAGCGTCTGTAGCAGTCGGGATTTCGATCCCATGATGCGAACCTCGCCCTCGGCGACCTCGACACGCTGGGCGAGCGCGCGCAGGTGGTCGCGGCGATAGCCACCGCCTTCCAGCCGGATACGGTCGCGGGCGGTTGCGGCGAACTTGCGCAGCATCTGCGTCGTCACGGCCTTTTGTCCCGAATTTTGAAGCATGGCCTGCGCCCGGTCGGCATCGGCCTTGGCCTGATCGCGGATGGCCTTGAGGCCGTCGATGCGATCTTTCAACGCGGGATCGTCCAGATCAGCCACGCCTGCTTCGATGGCGTCGTAAAGCCGCTTGAGACGCAATTCCGATTCGGTGGCGCGCTTGTTCAACTCGGCAATGTGCTCGCGGCGGCGCTCGGCGTGTTCTTCCCTCCGGTCGAGTGCTGCGGCAAGAACCGTTTCCAGCCGCTCAGGTTGGAGTAGCTGTTTTTCAAGGTGATTGACGACCAGATCGTCCAGCTTCTCCATCGGCACGGCCATGCCCTCGCAGGCGGTCGGCCCCTGCCGCGCCTTCATGGAGCAAGCATAATAGCGATAGCGCCCACCCTTGCCGGTGCGGATGGTCATGGCCCCGCCGCACTTGGCGCAATGGATCAGTCCCGTCAGCATGGTCGGGCCGCTGATGACGCGGGCGGGCATGACCTTGGGATTGCGGGCCTTGAGCAGCTTCTGAACCGCCTCGAACGTTTCTTTGTCGATAATTGGCGGGACCGGAACCGTCACGATCTCGCTGACCGGCTTCAATTCCTTGGTTTTGGAGCGCTTGTTGAACTCATGCTCGCCCATATAGGTGCGGCGGGTCAGGATGCGGTGAACCTGACCAATCCCCCAGCGTCCGCCGTCGCGGGTGAAGATGCGGCGGCTGTTGAGATACGAGACGATATTCTTGACGCCCATCTGTCCGGTGGTGCCGTCGCCTTCCAGCGCAAGACGATAGATCAGCCGCACCGTGTCAGCGTGAAGCGGGTCGATTTCCAATTTCTTCTTGGTCTTCGCACCGCGCTGCTCGGCGGCGACGGTGCGATAGCCGATAGGAGGAAGCGAGCCGTTCCAGAAGCCTTGCCGCGCGTTCTCTTTCAAAGCCCGCATGACGTGCTTGGCGTTTTCCTTGGACTGGTATTCATCGAACAACGCCATGATCTGCCGCATCATGACGTGCATGGGGTCATCCCCCATTTCCTGAGTTATCGAAACCAGCTTGACGCCGTTCTTCGCCAGCTTACGGACGTAGAACTCAAGCTCGAAGTGATCGCGGAAGAACCGACTGAACGAATGGACCACGACTACATCGAAGGGCGCGGGCTTGGACGTTCCCGCCTCGATCATGCGCTGGAACTCCGGGCGGCGGTCGTTGGTGGCCGATGCGCCGGGTTCGATGAAGGTTTCCACCAGTTGCAGCCCGCGTGACTCGCAATAGGCTTCGCCCTGCCGCTTCTGGTCGGGAATGGAAACGTCATGCTCGGCCTGCCGCACCGTCGAGACGCGCAAATAAAGGGCGGCGCGTAACGGCACGGTGGAAGCGGTCATGTTCTGTCTCCTTTCAAAGCCGGTCGTGTCCCGAACGGGGCCGCTACTCCGCGGCCTCCCTGATTGTCCCGACGATCCATTCATTCAGGCTCTTGCCCGATGCTGCTGCGGCAATGACTGCGGCGGCATGGTCGTCAGGCGTGAGGCGGACATTGAACTTGCCGGAGAACTTCCGGCGCGGCTCGATGCCCTTCTCCCGGCACATTTCGAGATAGACGGCCAACGACTTGCGGCCTTCCTCGATCAGATCGTGGACGCTCTCGGCATAGAAGTCGGCCCCACCATTGAGGCCGATAAACTCGCCGCGCAGCATCTGAATCTCGGGATCGAAAGCGATAACCGCCTTCTCGCCATTGATTTCAACGACATTGTTCATGGCTTTACTCCGTGTTCGTCCAGCCATTTACGGATGCTGGCAACCGCACCTTTGTCCGTATCCGGCGAAGGATGCGGGCGATGAAAGACGCGCACTTCGCCAAACAGGAACACGCCGACGCGCGAACCTTCCCGCTCGCTGACTTCCGCCCCGAGGCTTACAAACAGCGCCTCAACATCGGCCCAGCGGATCGAACCATTGACCGGGCGGGCGAAGATCAGTTCCAGCGTGGCTCTGTGACGCTTTTTCATGGAGTGTCCAGTATCATTATTTAGTACCGTTTTCAAGGTCAATCTCAGGCCCTGTGTCGGGCGATCCGGTGTCGTGGCCGAACATTTCATCGAAGAGATCGCCGAACCATCGCTCGAACACCTCGATCTCGGCTTCCGTGACCGGAACGGGATCGGGCCAATCGTCGGTCACAGCCCACGTGCTGAGGTCATGTTTAGGCGGCCTCCCGGCGAACGGCCACGGATAGCCCAACAATTCCTCAAGCTGTTCCGACGCCGTAGGCGGTCGATTGGTGCGCCGGGGATGGGATGCCGTCACCGGCTTGTGGTCGCCGCTCCGGTCAGAAGTCATCGAGGAAATCAAATTCGTTGAACGAACGCTGCCGCCATCCGGCAGGGTTGGCGACCCAGCGGTTGATGTCGGATTCCTTCCAGCCCGCGCCGTTGGTGCTGATCTTGATCTGGGCTGGAAAGGTGCCTTCGGCGATCTTGCGATAGATGGTGGACCGGGACAGGCCGGTGCGGGCGAGAACGGTCTTCAAACGGACGATACGGTCTGGTTGACGCATGGCTGCGCTGCCTCCTGCTGGTGGTTTCTGACGATTACAGGGACCAGACAGAGCAACGAATTATCGTTGTGCAACTGATATTTAGGCAGCGTAGGGCTGTAGCGTAGAGACGGCGGTAAATAGGATGGTTCTTCGCTCTACAATCCGATGCCCCGGCCTCTGCCAAGGCCATGACTGAGGGAAAGTTGCCGCCCCAGCCTCATTCCTGAGTCGAAATCCATGTCGATGCCGAGTTGCTTCTTGCGACCTTCGAGCAGGGATTCCATCTGGGGATCACGCTCAAGGCTTTTTGCCATGTTGCCCATCTCGGCCCGCGCGGCCTTGTAGCCGGAATAGTTGCCTGCCGCATACTGGCGGTCGCCAGTCTGCTTGAGGTCCCGGAACCGCTCCACGAAGCGGTCGGCGCGCAGTTCGGGATTTTGGCGCATATCGGTTTCCCGTTGCACGGCGTGCCTTGCGGGCATGGCTCGCTCACGATCACCAGAAGCCACATCTGTCGCAAAGTCGGGATTCCGCTTGTAAACCGCCTCGGCGTCTTGGGAACCGTGAGGCCTCAGATCATTGAAGGCTGCGCGAGCGTCGTTGAGTTCCTGCACCTGCTCGGGCGTTGCAGCGACGTCCCGGTCTTGCGTCTTGAAGATCGCATCTACGGCACGGGCATGACGGACAAAGGCCCGGCCACGGGCACGGCGCAACGCGGCCTCTGGATTTTCCCCAGCCTGCCGTTCCGGTCCCGTCTTCCCGGCGCTTTCCCTTTCCGGGTGCTGCACGGCCTCGCGGCCAGGCGCGACGTTGTCATGCTGGTGCAGACGGTTGAGCATGTCATCGACAGCATCGCGCATCCGTTCCGGCATCAACCTGCGCATGATCTGAGCGACACGGGTGCGGAAGGTGATGCCGCGCCGCTCGGCATAGTCTTGCGCCGGGTCGTAATCCGTCGCCATATCCTTCGCGCGGTCGCGCGAAAGGGTGTTCACCAATCTCTCCTGACTGGCGAAGTCGTCGCGGCCATAATGCAGGTCCATGCCGTCGCGGTGGCGCGACAGGGCGACATAGCTGCCGTGGGCGTCCATGCCGGGTGTCGCCAGCACATGGGTGCGGTCCACTGTCATGCCCTGCGCCTTGTGGATAGTCGCGGCATAGCCATGGTCGATGCGGTCATAGTCTTTCAGGTCAAAGGCGATGTCGCGCCCGTCATCGGTGCGCACGGTTATGCTCTTCGCGCTGACCTGTTCGATGGTGCCAAGGGTGCCGTTCTTCACGCCTAGGCCGCGCTCGTTTTGCAGGAACATGACGCGTTCCCCGCTGGCAAAGCTGCGCTCACCCCGGTCCACCGTCACGCGCACGTCTTCGCCCAGATCGCCAGCGTCCCGCATCCTGTCGCGGGCGGCTTCGTTGAGTTCGCGCACCTCGGCGTTGGTGTGGGTGAGAATGATGCGGCTCGCGTCCGGTGACGCCTGTCGTTCGCGGTCCCATCGGTCGATCAGATCGGCCCGCGCCTGCTCGCGCGTCTCGGCGAAATGCACCATGTCGTGACGGTCATAGTTGGCGATGGCACTGCCGGTCCTGCGGGTCGCCAGATCGCGGGTGGCGTTCCGCTGCCAGTCCTCGTGCTGGCGGCGCACCTCATGGATTTCGACACCGCCATGTCGGTCATGGATCGAGCGGAACGCTGCACCTGCTTCGATGGATTGAAGCTGCTGCGGATCGCCAACCAGAACAACCTTTGCGCCAGCCTCGGCGGCATGGGACAGAACGCGCTCCATCTGCTTTGTGCCGACCATGCCCGCCTCGTCGATGACAAGCACGTCGCGGCTGGTGAGCATGTCGCGGCCCTGTCCCCAGCCGTGCTCCATACTGGCGATGGTGCGCGAGGCGATGCCCGATCCGCTTTCCAGATTCTCGGCAGCGATGCCGGAGAGCGCAACGCCGCGAACCTCAAAGCCCGCCGCTTCCCATGCCTCGCGGGCCACGCCAAGCATGGCGCTCTTTCCCGTCCCGGCATAGCCGACGATAACGCCAAGATCGCGCCCGTCCGTGACATGCGCCAGCGCATCGGCCTGCTCGCCGGATAGGATAAGGCCGCGCTGTTCTGCACGCGCAATCGCCGCCTGTCTGTCGCGGTCGCTGACCTCGTGCAATTCCTGCTCGGCCATCAGTTCCGCCGCACGATGCAACCGCTGTTCCGCCTCAATCATCTCGCGGGTGGTGAACCGATCCTCGCCGCGTCCGTCCTGCCCGAGTTCGACCAGATCGGGCGAATTGCGCATCGCGCCCATCACCTCGTTGAACTGGTCGATGCCGTCGCTGTGGCGGTGCGCAAACTTCGCCATATCGCGCCGCGTGAATGTCGATTGCTGCTGCGTGATCGCGTCCAGCGCCACGGAAGGATCGGCGATGATCCGTTCGCCATTGTTGCGCGCGATCTCGCGGTGCATGTCGGCACGGTCTGCCGCTTCGACGCCTTCACCCTCGATCCGCTGCGCGGGTGCTCCGATCTGGCTTTGTGGCTCAAGCCCGATGCCCTGCGCCTCAAGGCTGCGATGGTCGATCCGGGCGTCCATGTCGAGTTCGGCCAGACGTTCGTTGACATGCTCGGCCCAGCGTTCGCGCCAACGCTCGACCATCTCCGTACGGTTCCATTCCCGCACTTTTGGCCCGAAACCGTTCTCGTCCACGCTGCGCATGGTCAGCATGACATGAGCATGGGGTTTGGGCATCCCGTCCTCGCCGATGTCCCAATGCACATTCAGATCAGCAATCATGCCCTGATCAACAAACTCCGCCTGTGCGAAGTCGCGGGCCAGTTCGATGCCCTGCGCCTGCGTCATCTCGCGCGGAATGGCAAACTCGACCTCGCGGGCAAGCTGCGCGTCCTTCCTGACCTCGAACGCCTCCACATCGTTCCAGAGCCGTTCGCGGTCGCTCCATGCCTCCGGTGCGTTCTCGGGCAACAGCACCTCGGAATGGACGACGCCGCGCTTGTTGGAAAAGTCCTGAACGCGGTCGATGCGCTCATCGCGCATCCGCGACGCCGAACGGTAGGCGGCGGACGCCACCGCGCTGCTTCCGGCCTTGCGGCCAATGACCTTGACGTGAAGATGATAGATCGCCATCGCGATCAAGCATTGGCACGGTCAAGCGCACGTCGGAACGACGTATAAGCGCGCCCTCCCTCGAAAAAATCTCGGGATGGACCGGCCCGTGCCAGACCGTCCCGGCAACATTACTGCGTTTCGCTGTCCGCGCAACTATCATCGCTCCATCAACAGCTTATGGAGATGATGATGCGCAAACCACGGGACTATGACGCGGAACTGAAGGCGCTGGAAGACAAGGCGCGCGAACTCAAAACCCGCAAGGTGCAGCAACTCGGCGAACTGGTGATCGCGACTGGAGCGGACGCTCTCACCGCCTACGAGCTGGCCGGTGCGCTGGTTGTGCTGGCGGAAACGACCGATGCCGGAAAGAGGGAGGCATGGGCCAAACGCGGTGCGGCGTTCTTTCAGGGCCGGTCTCGGCGATCTGCACCAACGCTTGAACGCGAACACGGCGGCGCTCCGACGCAACCGCGCGGCGCGCAATCGGCATCAGGCGCAACGGGCGCGACATGACATGCGCACATGGCAGGTCGAACGTCGCAAGAGAACGCGGCATCTGATCGAACTCGGTGGCCTCGTCGTGAAGGCCGGCATCGTGGACCTGACCGGCGACGACCGCGTCATGATCTACGGCGCAATGATCTGGATCGCCGAAAAACTCAACAGCGAAGACGAAGAACATGCGCGCGGTGTCTGGACAAAGCTGGGAAAAATGGGATTCGAGACCGCAAAAATAGGCGCTCACAATACGTCGAATCCGAAGTAGGGATGATCATGGAAGCGGCGGGCGGCGCGGAGAATTACATATCGCAGTGCTGCCCGCCGATGTTCCCCAGTTTGGTATTGCCTAAAAGAGCTATTTCGCCTTAATTGGCTCAATTAGTTCCATGCGGGAATCAGCCATGAAAACCATGTCTGCGCGCGAAGCGAAAAACGGCTTCGGGCTGATGATCGACACTGCGCGTGCCGCTCCTGTGCTGATCGAAAAGCACGGGCGCGGCGTCGTGGTCGTCATGTCCGTGGAAGAGTATGAGCGGCTGAAAATGATCGAAGTGGAGCGGAGCCTTGGCGGCGATCTCAGCGGAGACACTGCGAGCGGGGACGTGTGAAGGTGAGTAGTGTGAGGGAAGTCGAACGCGCCGAGTTGCACAAAACCATCTGGCGCATCGCCAACGATTTGCGCGGGAGCGTCGATGGCTGGGATTTCAAAAGCTATGTGCTCGGGATGCTGTTCTACCGCTTCATCTCGGAGAATTTGGTCGCCTATCTGAACGATCAGGAGCACCGGGCGGGCTCTTCTGACTTCGACTACGCCAGCCTAAGCGATGCTGATGCTGAGTTCGGTCGCGCCGAAACGGTGAAGGAAAAAGGCTTCTACATCCTGCCGTCCAGCCTCTTCGCCAATGTGCGGCAGCGCGCGCGCAATGATGCCAACCTCAACGAAACGCTTTCCCGCATCTTTGCCGAGATCGAAGGCTCAGCCAATGGTGCGGACAGCGAGGATGATTTTAAGGGCCTGTTCGACGATCTCGACGTCAACAGTGGAAAGCTTGGTCCTACCGTCATCAAGCGCAACGAAAAGCTGGTTAAGCTGCTCGACGCCATCGGTGATCTGCCGCTAACAAGCGGAGGGTTTTCGGATAAAAGCATCGATCTTTTCGGCGACGCCTATGAGTATCTGATGCAGATGTATGCATCAACCGCCGGAAAGTCGGGCGGTGAATACTACACCCCGCAAGAGGTTTCCGAACTGCTTGCCCGCATCGCCGTTGCGGGCAAGACGGAGGTCAACAAGGTTTACGACCCCGCCTGCGGCTCGGGTTCACTGCTGCTCAACTTCAGCAAGGTGCTGGGGCACGACAAGGTTCGGCAGGGTTTCTTCGGTCAGGAAATCAATCTGACCACCTACAATCTGTGCCGGATCAACATGTTTCTGCACGATGTGAACTATGAGAAGTTCGACATCGCACATGGCGACACGTTGACCGATCCGGCCCATTGGGATGATGAGCCGTTCGAAGCGATTGTTTCCAATCCGCCCTATTCGATCAAATGGGACGGCGATGCTAACCCGCTGCTGATCAACGATCCGCGCTTTGCGCCTGCAGGTGTACTGGCGCCAAAGAGCAAGGCAGACCTCGCCTTTACCATGCACATTCTGCACTGGCTGGCGGTGAATGGCACGGCGGCCATCGTCGAGTTTCCCGGGGTGCTGTACCGCGGTGGAGCTGAACGGAAAATCCGCCAGTATCTGATCGACAACAACTATGTCGATGCGGTGATCCAGCTTCCGCCAGACCTGTTCTTCGGCACGACAATCGCCACCTGCATCATCGTTCTGAAGAAATCGAAATCCGACAACGCAACCTTGTTCATCGACGCGAGTGCGGAGTTCAGCCGCCAGGGCAATAAAAACAAGCTGGCACCTGAACACCGGCAGAAAATCCTCGATGCCTTCACCGCACGGGAAAGCATCGACCATTTTGCGAAACTGGTGGACAATAGCGAGATCGCGGAAAACGACTACAACATTGCCGTGTCGTCCTATGTCGATCAGGAGGATACGCGCGAGGCCGTAGACATCACCGCGCTGAATGCCGAGATCGCGGCCATTGTTGCGCGGCAGGCACAGTTGCGAAAGGCGATAGACGCCATTGTCGCTGATCTGGAAGGAGTGGCGACATGAGCCGGATCGATGATCTGATTGCGAAACTGTGTCCGGGTGGCGTGGAATTTAAGGCACTTGGCGAAGTCGGTGCATTCATCCGCGGCAACGGCCTTCAGAAGAGCGACCTGACGGAATCTGGAACTGGCGCGATCCACTATGGCCAGATTCATACGCATTATGGCGTATGGGCCACGGAAACAAAATCTTTCGTCAGCAAAGCGTTAGCCAATAAGCTTAGAAAAGCCCGCCCCGGTGACCTCGTAATTGCAACAACCAGCGAAGACGATGATGCGGTTGCGAAGGCAGTTGCATGGGTGGGTGAATCCGAAGTTGCCGTTAGCGGCGATGCATATATCTACCGGCATGATCTTGAACCAAAGTATGTTTCATACTTCTTCCAAACTAATCAGTTCCACGACCAGAAAAAGCGGCGCATCACAGGCACGAAGGTTCGGCGCATCTCAGGAGAAGCACTTGCAGGTATTTTTGTTCCCGTCCCGCCACTGAAAATTCAGCAGGAAATAGTTGCAATACTGGATCGGTTCACCAAGCTTGAGGCAGAGCTTGAGGCAGAGCTTGAGGCGCGACGTGCGCAGTATCGCCACTATCGCGATGCGCTTTTGACGTTCGACGAACACACAGATAGCGCAAGCAAGCAAGCAAGCAAGCAAGCAAGCAAGCAAGCAAGCAAGCAAGCAACGAGGATAATGGCATTGGGTGAGATTTGCCATATAAATCGTGGCCGAGTGATGTCCAAAGACTACCTGCGCGATCATGCAGGACCTTATCCGGTATATTCGTCACAAACGGCAAACGGTGGCGTTTTCGGTCACATCGATTCATTCGACTATGATTTTGAGTCGATCACTTGGACAACCGATGGAGCGAACGCCGGGTCGGTTTTTTATCATAATGATAAAAAATTCAGCATCACCAATGTCTGTGGATTGCTTCGAGTTATCGACCCGCAAGCAGTGAGCACAAAATTTCTCTTTTATATGCTGGGGCAGCTTACAAAGCGTCATGTCAGTGACGGGATGGGGAACCCAAAGCTGATGAGTAATGTCATGTCGCAAATTAGGGTTCCTGTCCCCCAGCTTGAAGAACAGGAACGTATCGTTGCCATTCTCGACAAGTTCGACACGCTTGTGAACGATCTTTCCGGCGGCCTGCCTGCCGAGATCAAGGCGCGTCGCCAGCAATACGAGCATTATCGCGACCGCCTGCTGACCTTTAAGGAAGCGGCATGAAGGAAGCGCCGTCGCCCTCTCGCTATGAACCCATCGCGCTGTCGAGCGAAAGCACGGTTGTTGCCGAATACCTGCCCGATTCTGCGGGCGCAGCGGATGCTGGCTATCAGTCGGAAGCCGAACTGGAGAAGGCCTTCATCCGCCAGTTGCACGCACAGGCATACGAATTTCTGGCGGTGACGTCAGAGGCGGGCCTTGTCGCCAATCTGCGCCGCCAACTGGAAAAACTGAACAACGTTTCGCTGTCAGATGCAGAGTGGGAGCGTTTCTTCTCCACCTGCATCGCCAGCGCCAATGACGGCATCATCGAGAAAACCGCGCGCATTCAGGAAGACCATGTGCAGGTGCTGAAGCGCGATGACGGCACCACCAAGAACGTCTACCTGATCGACAAGGCGAACATTCACAACAACACGCTTCAGGTGTTGAACCAGTATGAGGTAGAGGGCGCGCGAGCCAACCGTTATGACGTGACCGTTTTGGTGAACGGCCTGCCGATGGTGCACATCGAGTTGAAGCGCCGGGGCGTTGATATTCGTGAGGCTTTTAACCAGATCAATCGCTACAGCCGAGACAGCTTCTGGTCTGGGTCTGGGCTGTTCGAGTATGTGCAATTGTTCGTCATCAGCAATGGCACGCTGACCAAATATTACAGCAACACCGTGCGTGACGGGCATCTGGCAGAGCAACGCGGCAAAAGAAGCCGCCAGAGAAATTCCAACAGCTTTGCTTTCACCAGTTGGTGGGCTGATGCGAAGAACCAGCCCATTACCGATCTGGTCGGCTTCACCAAAACCTTCTTCGCCAAGCATACGCTGCTGAACATTCTGACACGCTATTGTGTGTTCGATGTGGACCGGAAATTGCTGGTGATGCGCCCCTACCAGATTGTGGCGGCAGAGGGGATATTGCTCCGCATCGGCACAGCCACCAATCACCGGCAATTGGGTACTTTGGCAGCAGGCGGCTATGTTTGGCATACGACCGGCAGCGGCAAGACCCTGACCAGCTTCAAAGCCGCGCAACTGGCGCGGGCGCTACCCGGGATCGACAAGGTGCTGTTCGTCGTGGATCGCAAGGATCTCGACTATCAGACTATGCGGGAATACGAACGATTTGAGAAAGGCGCGGCCAATTCCAACACCTCGACCGCCGTGCTGCAACGGCAGTTGGAAGACCCTAACGCGCGGATCATCATCACGACGATCCAGAAGCTTAGCCGCTTCGTCGCCCGAAATAGAAAGCACCCCGTCTACGATGCGCATGTCGTGGTCATTTTTGATGAATGCCACCGCAGCCAGTTCGGCGACATGCACACGGAGATCACCCGATTCTTCAAGCGCTATCACTTGTTCGGCTTCACCGGTACGCCGATCTTTGCCGAAAACTCCGGTACAGGCGGTAATCCGCGCCTGCGAACGACGCAACAGGCATTCGGTGACAAGCTGCACACCTATACCATCGTCGATGCCATCAACGACAGGAACGTGCTGCCGTTCCGCATCGACTACATCAATACCATCAAGACTGCGCCGAACGTGCGCGACAAGCAGGTATCGGCTATCGATACCGAGCGGGCGCTGCTTGCGCCTGAGCGTATCACCCAAGTCACCAGTTATATCCGCGAGCATTTCGACCAGAAGACGAAACGCAGCGCCAGCTACCGGCATGGCGGAAAACGCCTGAGCGGCTTTAATTCCATATTTGCCACAGCGTCCATCGACGCGGCTAAACTCTACTACACGGAATTCGCCAACCAGCAGAAAAATATACCTTTCGCTCAACGGCTAAAAATCGGTTTGATCTACAGCTTTGCCGCCAATGATGACACGGCGAACGATTTATTGAGCGAAGAAGAGTTCGAGACTGAAGGGTTGGATCAGGGGTCACGCGATTTTCTCGAAGTCGCCATCCGCGACTACAATTCCCAGTTCGGCACCAGCTACGATACCTCAGCCGACAAATTCCAGAACTACTACAAGGATTTGTCGCAGCGGTTGAAGAACCGCGAGCTTGATCTCGTGATTGTGGTAAACATGTTCCTGACCGGCTTTGACGCCACCACGCTTAACACGCTCTGGGTGGATAAGAACCTGCGCGCGCACGGGTTGATCCAAGCCTATTCGCGCACCAACCGCATACTCAATTCGGTCAAGTCCTACGGCAACATTATCTCCTTCCGCAATCTGGAGCAGGCGACAAACGATGCGCTGGCGCTGTTCGGCAACAAAGACGCCAAGGGCATTGTTCTGCTCAAGCCCTATGCCGATTACTACGCAGAATATGAAAAGAAGATCACCGAACTGGTGACGCTGTTCCCCTTGGGAGCGCCAATCGTCGGCGAGACTGCGCAGAAGTCGTTCATCAAGCTGTTCGGATCGATCCTGCGGCTGAAGAATATTCTGACGGCATTCGACGATTTTTCTGGCAACGAAATTCTCAGCGAACGCGACTTCCAAGACTATCAAAGCCTCTATCTGAATCTGCACGCCCAGTTTCGTAGCGTGTCGGATGCCGAGAAGGAAACAATCAACGACGATGTGGTGTTCGAGATCGAGTTGATCAAACAGGTCGAAATCAACGTCGATTACATCTTGATGCTTGTCGAGCGATACATTGGGGCCAAAGGCACCAGCGAGGACAAGGAAATCCGGGCGACCATCGAGCGTGCAATCAACTCCAGCCCGTCTCTGCGTAACAAGAAAGACCTCATCGAGCAGTTCGTGGATTCCGTCTCCGCAACGGCAAAGGTGGATGCTCAATGGCAGGCCTTCATGGCCGCCAAGAAGGTCGAGGAACTGGATCGCATCATTGCAGACGAAAATCTCAATGCCGACGAGACAAAGGCATTCGTAGATAACGCATTCCGCGATGGCAGCATTCCCACTACTGGCACTGCAATCACCAAAATCCTGCCTCCCGTATCGAGATTCTCGAAGGGCAACGGCCATGCCACCAAGAAGCAGACGGTACTCGACAAACTGGCTGCCTTTTTCGAACGATATTTTGGACTGACATGAGCGAGACAACGGAAACTATAGACCCTGCCGATCAGGTTCCAGACTATCAGAGTCTGATGCTGCCAGTATTGCGCGCAGCTGGACAAGGCGAGATTCGGATCGGCGATCTCATCGTGCAACTGGCGAATATTCTTGGCTTGAGCGAAGCCGCACGGACCGTGCTGCTTGCTTCAGGACGGCAAACCGTTTTCGCTAACCGAGTGCATTGGGCAAAGACCTATCTTGCAAAGGCGGGGCTTGTTGAAGCCACGCGACGCGGTCATTTCCGCATCACCGCACGCGGCGAAGAGGTGATGGCAACGCCACCTGATCGGATTGACAATCGCTTTCTCGCCCGCTTTGAGGAGTTTCGTGCCTTCACCGACCGGGGGATAGCCCCAGCCCCGGAGGCACCTAGTGGGGAAGAGATAGTTTCTGTTGCGACAGAAGCGACGCCTGACGAAATCATGCGCGCTGCTCATCGTCGAGTCGAGACTGCGTTGGCAGAGGATTTGCTCGACCGCGTGCGTGCTGCGCCACCAGACTTTTTCGAGAGGCTAATCGTCAATTTGCTGCTTGCCATGGGCTATGGTGGATCAGCCGTCGAAGCTGGGCGCGCCCTTGGTCGAAGCGGCGACGATGGTGTTGATGGCGTAATCGATCAGGACGAACTGGGGCTTGATCGTGTTTACATTCAGGCCAAGCGCTACGCGGCGGGCAACAGCGTAAGCTCAGGTGCGATACGCGACTTCTTTGGCAGTCTTGATCGACACAAAGCTGCCAAAGGGCTGTTTGTCACTACATCTTCCTTCACCGCTAGCGCTCGGGACACAGCCGAATATCTGAGCAAACGCATCGTGTTGATCGATGGAGGACAACTGACCAAGTTGATGATCAGGCACAACGTAGGCTGCCGAATCGAGGAAGTTTTATACGTTAAGAAGGTTGATGAGGACTTTTTCGAATAGGAGGGGCATGAGTCAATAGGGCTGAAGGGGGGATGGATCGTGCCAGTACGGAAACGGGGCAATAAACTCGAACGCTGGGAAATAGCGCTTGTCAAGGCGATGATCTCAGATGGGCGCTGGCCGAACGACCAAGACATCCTTGCTTATTTCACGCGCCCCACCCGTTCAATCAATCATAGGGCCATCGCCGAAATACGTACTGGAAAAAAACATGCATCCATAAAAGCGGTTGCAGCTGATGATCTCGAAGTCTTTCTGTCATCGTGGCCAGAAATCGATGCAGAAACTGGACTGTCGCTGCGTGGTGACGAATTGCTTATCAAAGCGCGTGAAGCGATGATCGCTGCGGTACACACTTTCAACAGTGCGGGCCTCACCTTTCGAGCTGAGTTATTCATAGTCACTGCCGTGATCGCATGGACCTATCTGCTACATGCTTGGTTCAAAGGCGAAGGCATCGACTATCGACACATGAAGAACCAGAATGGGCAGAAAGTCGTTGCCAAGACGCCCAGTGGCGCAGAAAAATTCTGGGAATTAAGTCAATGCCTGAAGGAGCCGCGCTGCCCAGTTGAACAAGGCGCAAAAGATAATCTAAGTTTTCTGCTCGAATTGCGGCACGAAATTGAGCATCGCTCGACAAATCGAATCGACGACGCGGTCAGCGCAAAACTTCAAGCCTGCTGCATTAATTTCAACGAAACGATCAAGAAGTTGTTCGGCGCACAATATGCACTCGAACGTCGCTTGCCCATAGCGTTACAATTCGTGACCTTCAGCCCGGATCAGCGCGCAATCTTGAAGAAGGCAAGCGGCCTCCCGCGTAATGTCGAAATCATGATGGGCGGGTTCGAGGGTCGTCTAACGCCAGAGCAACAGGCCGATCCAAGCTATGCTTTCCGTGTCTTTATGGTCGGTAGGACAGCTAATCGCGCTCCAAACGCCGATCTTGCCGTCCAAATCGTGCCGCCCGGCTCGGAGGTAGCGGAGAAGTTCAATATGGCCCTCAAAGAAGTCGAGAAAAAGAAATACCTTCCAAGCGAGATCGTGAACCAGATGAAAGATGAGGGCTGGAACCGATTCACGATGGATAGCCATACAAAGCTCTGGAAGAAGCTGGATGCCAAAAATCCGGCAAAGGCTTATGGCACCGTCGCAGTTGGCAAGACTTGGTGCTGGTATGAGACTTGGTTGAATCGGGTTCGAGAGGAATGCGAACAGCATCCGCAGTTATACCAATCCGCACCATCATCGTAGGGCTATAGCGTAAATGTAGTGATCATCACTATCGGTCGCGGCCCGCCAATTTAGCGAGAAGGCCCTGAACGGCCTCCGGGGTCTCCATGCCGAGGACCGAAACCACGAGGGGCGGCTGGCCCATGACAGCCACGAAGCTCAGATCCTCCAGATCGGTTCCCGTGGTTTCGCGCCAAGCCCCGGCGCCGGTCTGACGCCAGACCTCCCAGAAGCCCGCGCCGATGGGATAAACCGCCCGCATCCGAATCTCCTGCGCCGCAAGATCTCCGCCGGAGAGCGCCGCCAGAGCCTGAGGATCCGCCAGATAGATCGGCAAGGGAAAGGACGCCGCCTCCTCGAAGGCCCCGGCGGGGATTTGCGCGAGTCCCGCCCGAAAAGCGGAGTCGGCCAGAGCGGCGGAAGGGGCGAAAGCCAGCAGGGCGGCGCAGCATGAGCCTTTGAGCATGGGCGCGAAGCTCCTTTCGTCGACGGAAAGGTTTCAGGACGCGCCATCATAGGCCGCCCCGTTTCGTGAACTGCGTTAAAAATTGGCAAGACCGGGCTTCACCGCCGCCGCAGAGAGGCCGCCCGCAGCAAAGCCCGCGCGATCATGGTCTCTTCGGGCTTGCGTCCGCCGCGCCGCGAGGCGGCTTCGGCCTCGGCCAGCCCCATCAGCGCCGCCTCCAGAGCCTGAGGCGGCCAGCCCCGCGCCTGAGAGGCCATCGCCGGTTTGATCTTGAAGAAGACCGGAGGCCGCAGCCGGTCCAGAGCCGAATCCACGGGGATTCCCTCGCGCTCGGCCAAAGCCTGCGCCGAGCGCAGCCGCGTGAAATGCCGGATCGCCGCCCGCAAAGCCTGAGCGGGCGTCCCGCCCTGAGCCGCGAAGCCGTCCAGCAGGCGCGGAACCTCGCCCGCCTTGCCCTCGGCCAGAGCCATGGCGAGGTCGTCGGCGCCCGCCTCCGCCGCGCCGGGGGCCAGAGCCGCCACGTCTTCAGGCGTCAGAGGCGAATCCTCGCCTTGCTTATAAAGCGCGAGGATCTCGGCGAAGCGCATCGCCTCGCCATGGCTCGCGCCGCCCAGAGCCTGAGCCAAAGCCGCCCGCGTCTCGCGCGAGGAGTCCGGCCCGCCCAAGCGCCGGATCTCCTCCGCCGCCAGATCTCCCAGAGCCGCGCCCTCGGCGGGATAAAGCGCCAGAGCCCCCGCCTCCTTGGCGCCCTCGAAGAGCTTCTTCAGCTTGGAGGCGCCCGTGAGGCTCCCCGCCGTGACGATGAGGAAAGTCTCCTCCGCGATCAGCCCCAGAGCGTCGGAGACGGTCCCGGCGAGGCCGTCGGTGGCGTTGTCGAGCGTCACCGCCCGCGAACCGCCGCCGAAGGCGAGGGCCGCGCATTCGTCGGCCAGAAGCGCCGGAGTCTTGCGCAGAGCCTCCGCCGGAACGTCGGAGCGGCGGAAAGGGTCGTCCGTGGCGGCGCCGAGGATCGCCTTGAGCGCCTCGCCGCGGGCCTGAGCCGTCAGGCCGCCGTCGGGGCCATGGAAGAGCACGGCCCGCAGGCCCGCCTTGCGCGGATCCGCCCGGCGCCTGCTCCATTCGGAGGCCGAAAGCTTCACGGCCCCCACCACTCCGGCTGAGCCTCGACGGCGAGGCGTTTGAAGATCTTGTCGGCGGCGTCCTCGGCGGCGCGGCCCAAGCTCTCGCGTTCGGAGACGAGGGTGGCGTATTGCGAGGCCACCGCGTTCACGGCGGCGATGGTCTCCACCTCGCCCGAAGCGAGCAGGGCCTCGCCACGTTTGAGGCGGTAGCTCACCACGAGGTCGAGGTTATAGCGCGTCACGGCGTCGTCCTGCCCGACGGCCAGACCGCGCCTCACGGCGGCGGGCGTGGTCTCCAGCAAAAGCGGAGCCTCGGGGAAGGGCGCGCCGAAGCTCCGCGCCAGAGCCCGGTTCAGACGATCCGGCAAGTCTCCCCGCGCGGCGGGCGCGAGCCGCACTTGGTTCATCAGAGAGCCGCCCGCTCCCGCGCCGGAGCCGTAAAGCGGCCGGAATCCCCCCGGCCCGCCGCAACCCGCGAGCAGGGCCGCGCCGAGCAGCCCGAAGGCCGCCCGGCGCGAGGGGCTGAAGCCGTGAACGGCTCCAGCCTTTTTTGTGGTCGCGCAATTCATCCGAAAAATCTGCAATTTTCCGGATTGCGCTCTAGACCACGAGGTTGAGGATCTTGCCGGGCACATAGATCACCTTTCGGAAGGGCTTTCCTTCGATGGCGCGGGCCACGCCCTCATCCGCGAGGGCGGCGGCTTCGGCTTCGGCCTGCGCGGCGTCGGGGGCGAGGCGGATCTCGCCGCGCCGCTTGCCGTTGACCTGAACGCCGATCACCACCGCCGCGTCGGTGAGCAAGGCCGGATCGGCCTCCGGCCAAGGCGTGCGGGCGAGCATCTCCTGATGGCCCAGAGATTCCCAAAGCTCTTCGGCGAAATGGGGCGTCACGGGGTTCATCAGCTTGGCCAGAACCTCCAGAGCCTCGCGGCGGGCGGCGGGATGGGCGCTCCGGCCGGCGGCTATGGCGTTGACCAATTCGTAGAACCGCGCCAGAGCCCGGTTGAAGCGGAATTCGGCGATGTCCTCGGTGGCGCCCGCCGCGACCTTATGGGCCGTGCGGCGCAGCTCCATGCTCGGCTCGTCGAGACCCTCGGGGATGGGCGCTCCGGCGGGCGGCAGATCGGGGATCGCCTCCTGAGCCAGACGCCAAACCCGCTGCAAATGCCGCGAAGCGCCTTCGGCGCCCGCGTCGGTCCATTCCACGTCGCGCTCCGGGGGCGAATCCGACAGCACGAACCAGCGCGCGACGTCCGCCCCGAAGCGCGCGACGATCTCCATGGGATCGACCACGTTCTTCTTGGATTTGGACATCTTGATCACCGGGCCGATCTTGGCCGGGGCGCCCGTGGCTTTGACCTTCGCGCCTTGATTCGCGCCTTGGGGGGAAAGCTCCACCTCTTCGGGGAAGAGATAGCGGCCCGCCTCGTCCTGATAGGTGGCGTGGGTCACCATGCCCTGCGTGAAGAGCGCCTTGAAAGGCTCGCGGGCCTCGGGCGGCAGCCAGCCCACTTGGATCATCGCCCGGGCGAAGAAGCGCGAATAAAGCAGATGCAAGATCGCATGCTCCACGCCGCCGATATATTGATCCACCGGCATCCAGGCGGCCACGGCCTCGCGGTCGAGGGGCTCCTTGGCGTGGGGCGAGCAGAAGCGGGCGTAATACCAGCTTGAGTCGACGAAGGTGTCCATGGTGTCCGTCTCGCGCCGCGCCGGAGCGCCGCATTTCGGGCAATCCACGAATTTCCACGTCGGATGGCGATCCAGAGGATTGCCCGGCTTGCTGAAATCGGCGTCCTCAGGCAGCCGGATCGGCAATTCCGCCTTCGAGGCCGGGACCACGCCGCAATCCTCGCAATGGATCACCGGAATCGGGCAGCCCCAATAGCGTTGGCGCGACACGCCCCAATTCCTCAGACGATAACGCACTTTGCGCTCGCCCCGGCCCTCAGCCTCCATGCGGTCGTTGACGACGGCCTTGGCCTGCTCGATCTCCATGCCGTCGAGGAAGCGCGAATTCACCAGACGCCCCGGCCCGGTGTAAGCCTCGTCGCCGATGGGAGCTTCGGGCGGGGTTCCCTCGGGCGCCACGACCCGCGTCACCGGAAGGCCGTATTTGCGGGCGAAATCAAGGTCGCGCTGATCATGGGCCGGGCAAGCGAAGATCGCGCCGGTTCCGTAATTCATCAGCACGAAATTCGCCACATAGACCGGCAGGAGCCAATCGGGATCCAGAGGATGGACCGCCTTCAGCCCGGTGTCGTAGCCGAGCTTCTCGGCGGTCTCGATCTCCTCCTCGGCGGCGCCGCCCTTGCGGCATTCCGCGATGAAGGCTTGCAGCTCCGGGGAATCCTTCGCCAATTCCGCCGCCAGAGGATGATCCGCGCTGATCGCGCAGAAGCTCGCGCCGAAGAGGGTGTCCGGGCGGGTGGTGTAGATCTCCAGCTCGCGGGCTTGCGTGCGCGGATCGGGCTTGAGCGCGAAGCGCGCCTGAAGCCCCTCGGAGCGCCCGATCCAGTTCTTCTGCATCAGCCGGACCTTCTCCGGCCAGTTCGGGAGTTCGTCCAGCCCCGCCAAGAGATCCTCGGCCATGTCCGAGATCTTGAAGAACCATTGAATCAGTTCTTTCTTCTCGACCTCGGCGCCCGAGCGCCATCCGCGCCCGTCCACCACCTGCTCATTGGCGAGCACGGTGTTGTCGATGGGATCCCAGTTCACCACCGAGCCCTTGCGCTCCAGCAGCCCCGCTTTGAGCATGTCGATGAAAAGCGCCTGCTGCGCGCCGTAATATTCCGGATCGGAGGTCGCGAATTCGCGCGTCCAGTCCAGCGCGAAGCCCAGAGGCTTCATCTGCTCGCGCATGTCGGCGATGTTCTGGCGCGTCCAGACCGCCGGATGGATCCCGCGCTCGATGGCGGCGTTTTCGGCGGGCAGGCCGAAGGAATCCCAGCCCATGGGATGCAGCACGTCATAGCCCTGAGCCCGCGCCACCCGCGCCACGAGATCGCCCATCGAGTAATTGCGCACATGGCCGATGTGGATGCGCCCCGAGGGATAAGGGAACATCTCCAAGACGTAGCGCTTCTTCGCGCCGGGCTTGAAGGGCGCCTTGAAGACCTCCGATTCCTCCCAAAGCTTGCGCCATTTCGGCTCCGCCTGACGGGGATCGTAACGGTGAGGCTCGGAAGCGGTTTCGGCGGTCATGGCGAAGGACTCTCATCTTCAAGGCTGGCGCGGGGGAAAAATCCCCCGCCTTGCTTGTAGAGCCTCCCCCGAGCATTTTCCAGCGAAGCCGAAGGGCTTCGCGTCGTGAAAATGCGACCACGAAACAAGAGCATTTTCCAGCGAAGCCGAAAGGCTTCGCGTCGTGAAAATGCGGCCGGATCAAAAGCTCTTGCGCGGCGGGAAGGCTCAAAACCGCGTCAGAAACGGGAGGCTCCGCCAAGGGGGCGATTGCGGGGGCGCGGCGCGGCGCCTATCTGCTGATCTTCAGGATCAGGAGCCTCATATGTCCCTCGCGGAAAGATTCCAGCGTTTCAAAAAGCGCATCCTCTCGCCCGGCCCCTTGGTTCCGGTGATCCGGCTGCAAGGCGCCATCGCGGCGAATTCCGGCGGGATCGGCTCCGGCCCGACGCTGAATCATGCAAGCCTCGCCCCGGCCATAGAGCGCGCCTTCTCCGGCAAGCCCGCCGCCGTGGCTCTGGCGATCAATTCGCCGGGCGGCTCGCCGACGCAAAGCGCCCTCATCGCCGAGGACGTCCGCCGCCGCGCCGACGAGAAGGGGATCAAGGTCTTCGCCTTCTGCGAGGATGTGGCGGCTTCGGGCGGCTATATGCTGGCGGTCTCGGCCGACGAGATTTGGGCCGACCGCTATTCGCTGATCGGCTCCATTGGAGCGATCATGGCGGGTTTCGGCTTTCCCGAGGCTCTGGAGAAGCTCGGCGTCGAGCGCCGCGTCTATCGGGCGGGCGAGAATAAAGACCTCATGGATCCCTTCCGCCCCGCCCGTCCCGAAGACCGCGAGCGGGCGGAGCGTCTGCTCTCCGACATTCATTCCGGCTTCATCGGCTGGGTGAAGGCGCGGCGGGCGGGCCGCCTCGACGAGCAGACGCCCAATCTCTTCGAGGGCGAGGTCTGGACTTCTCCGGACGCGCTGCGCATCGGGCTGATCGACGGCATCGGCCATATGGCGCCGGTTCTGCGCGAGAAGCTCGGGGCGGAGCCGCGCTTGCGGCTGGCGAATCCGACGCGTCGGGGCTTCCTCGGGCGGCGGCTCGGGGTGGAGCTGGCGGAAGGGGCGCTGGGCGCTTTAGAGACCCGCGCGGAGTTCGGGCGCTTCGGGCGCTGAAGCCTTTTAAGGCGCGCCGCGCCGCCAGCCTGCGGCCAGAACTCCGGCGCCGATCAGCAGAGAGCCGCCGATCCGGTTCGCCGCCAGCTGGACTCCCGGCTTGCGGATGGAGCCGCGCGCCTTCGCGGCCGCCAAGGCGTAAAGCAGGGCGTTCAGAGTCGCCAGACAGAGGAAGGTCGCCTCGAAGATGAGCAGCTGCGGCCAGAGCGGCGCGGCGGGGTTGAGGAACTGCGGCAGGAAAGCCATGAAGAACAACAGGCTTTTCGGATTCAGCGCCGTCACCAGATAAAGATGCGCGAAGATCTTCAGAGAAGATTCCTGCGCGGCCTCCCGCTCCGCGACCGCCTCGCCCCCCGAGACCGGCGCCCGCCAGAGCTTCACGCCCAGATAGATCAGATAGGCCGCGCCGATCCATTTCAGCGCCGTGAAGAGCCCCGCCGAGGCGGCCAGCAAGGCCCCGAGCCCGAGCATGGAGGCCGTCATGGCGGTGAAGTCGCCTAAGGCGACTCCCGCCACCGAAGCCTTCGCCGCCTTGCGGCCATGGCCGAGCGCATAAGAGACCACCAGCAGAATCGTCGGGCCGGGAATGGCCAGCATGACCGCGGAGGCGGCCGCGAAGGCCAACCATTGCTCTAAAGGCATCTCGCTTCTCCCTTATGTCAGAAGGGAGAAGCGATCCATGATTCCGCAGGGGATGCAAGAGGCGGTCTCGCCTCCTCGCCTTAGCCCAGAACTTCAGGCCATGAGGCGGTCGGATCCGCCCAGTCGAGCGGCAACTCCTTGCCCGGCCCCAGAGGCTCCGCCAGAGCCGCCGCCATCTGCGCCGTCGCCCCCGCGAGGGTCGGAGGCTCCCATTTCGGCGATTTATCCTTGTCGATCAGCAGAGCCCGCACGCCTTCGAGGAAGGTCTGACCCTCCAGCATGCGCCAGGTCAGGCGGAATTCGCGGCGCATGGCGGCGTCGAAATCGAGCCCCGCCCCCTCGCGCATCTGCTGGAGCGTCACGCGCAGACTCAGCGGCGCGGCGCGCTCCATGGCGGCGAGGGCCTCTTTCGCCCAATCCTGCGGCGAAGCGCTCAGGCGCTTCAGAATCTCCTCGACGGAATCCCCGGCGAAGATCTCGTCGACCTCATGGCGGCGCTCCACCACCGGAGCCGGAGTCTCCGGGGGCTGATGGAAGGATTCGAGGATCTTCTCCACCGCCTCCTCTTCGCCCTCGGAGTAATCGGCCTGAGCCAGCGCCGTCTCCAGAGCCTCCAGCCGCTCCGAACGCACGGTGTGCGTGGCCAGTCCGAGGCCCAGCATGTCCTCCCAGCCGATGCGGGCGCCGGTCAGGCCGAGATAGGCCCCCGCCTCGCCCGGCAGGCGCGGCAGAACATAGGTCGCGCCGACGTCGGGATAAAAGCCGATCCCGGTTTCGGGCATGGCGAAGAGGACTTTCTCCGTCGCCACCCGATAGCGGCCATGAGCCGAAATCCCGAAGCCGCCGCCCATGGTCACGCCGTCGAGGAAGGCGATATAGGGCTTGGAGAAGCGGAAGATCCGCCAGTTCATGCGGTATTCCGTGGCGAAGAAGCGCATGGCCTCCTCGACCCGGCCTTCCCGGCGCAGCTCGGCCACCGCCCGCACGTCGCCGCCCGCGCAGAAGGCCCGGCCGCCCGCGCTTTTGATCACGACGGCCTTGACCTCCTCGTCCCGGCTCCAGCGGCCGAGCGCGTCGCCGACGATCTCGCACATGCCGGGACTCAGGGCGTTGAGCCTCTGCGGCGCGTCGAGGATCAGCAGGCCCAGCGGGCCGCGGCGCTCCACACGGACTTCGGCGCTCATGGTCTTCCTCCCCCTTTGTTTTCGCTCCGGACGTCAGCCTTTAAAGGCCGTCACCTCGATCTCGACCTTCATCTCCGGTTTGATCAGCCCGGCGACGACCATGGTCGCGGCGGGACGGATCTCGCTGAAGACCGCGCCCAGCTCGGGCGTGATCTCGGCGACATAGGCCGCATCCGTGACGATGTAGGTCGCGCGGACCACATGCCCGAAGCCGAATCCGGCCTCGGCCAGCGCCTTGCCGATCACCGCGAGGGCGTTGCGCGCCTGTTCGGCGGCGCTCTCAGGCATGACGCCGTTCGCATAGCCGGTGGTGCCCGAGACGAAGGCCCAATCGCCCTGAACCACGGCGCGGGAATAGCCGAGCTGGGATTCGAAAGGCGATCCGGAGGAGATGAGACGACGCGTAGAGGCCATGATGGGCTTCAATCCTCGAAACAGGCTGCGACAAGCTGACGAAAAGCGCGGGCGCGATGGCTGGAGGCGTGTTTGCGCTCCGGCTCCATCTCGCCATAGGTCTCGGCTTCCCCCTCGGGGAGGAACATCGGATCATAGCCGAATCCGCGCGTCCCGCGCGGCGGCCAGAGGAGATCGCCCTCGACGATCCCCTCGAAGATCGCCTCCTCGCCGTCCGGCCAGACCAGAGCGAGGGCGCAATGAAAGGCGCCCTTTCGGGGCTCGGGGGCCTGTTTGGCCTCAAGCTCGGACCAGACCCGCTTCATGGCGAAGCCGAAATCCTTGTCCGGCCCCGCCCAGCGGGCGGAGTAGATCCCCGGCGCTCCGTCGAGCGCCGCGACCGAAAGCCCCGAATCATCGGCCAGAGCCGGAAGCCCCGAAGCCTCGGCGGCGGCCTTGGCCTTGAGCCGGGCGTTGCCGATGAAGCTGGTTTCGGTCTCCTCAGGCTCGGGCAGGCCGAGTTCGCCCGCCGAAACCGCCTCCACGCCGTAAGGCGCGAGCAAAGCGGCGATCTCGCGGAGCTTGCCCGCGTTATGGCTCGCCACGACCAGCTTGCCGCCGCTCCAGCGCCGCGCCATCAGGAGACTCCCAGAGCTTGCTTCTGCAGATCGACCAATTCGCCGATTCCCTTGCGGGCCAGCCGCAGCATCTCCTGAAACTGCTCCTCGGAGAAAGCTTCGCCCTCGGCGCTGGCTTGGGCCTCGACGAGGGCGCCCTCGCCGGTCAGCACGAAATTGCCGTCGGCGCCGGCGACCGAATCCTCGGCGTAATCGAGATCCAGCACCGTCCGCCCGGCGTAGACGCCGCAGGAGACCGCCGCCACATGGGTCCGGATCGGCCAGAGCGCCAGAGTCCCGGCCTTCTTCAGCTTGGCGCAGGCCCGCCAGAGCGCCACGAAGCCGCCGGTGATCGCCGCCGTGCGGGTGCCGCCGTCGGCCTGAAGCACGTCGCAGTCCACGACGATCTGCTTTTCGCCCAAGGCGTGGAGATCCACCCCGGCCCGCAAAGCGCGGCCGATCAGGCGTTGAATCTCCTGAGAGCGGCCCGTCTGGCCGCCATGTTTGGCCTCGCGGCGGGTGCGGCTGTTGGTGGCGCGGGGGAGCATGCCGTATTCGGCGGTGACCCAGCCCTTGCCCGAGCCCTTCAGCCATGGCGGCGCGCGCTCTTCGAAGGTCGCGGTGCAGAGGACTTGAGTCCGTCCGAAGCTCACGAGGCAGGAGCCTTCGGCGTGCAGGCTCACGTCGGGCTTGAGGGTCACGTCGCGGAGCTGGTCGAGGGCGCGGCCGGAGGGGCGCATGGGAGATCCTTATCTGATTTCTCCATCCCCTAGCCGTTTTCGCCCGGCGCCGTCCAGAGCCGCCGCGTCCTGAGAAGGCGCCCAAAGCCGGAAAGCTGGGGAAAGCCGTTTCTCGTATATGGCTAACATCGTGTTTTCACGAGAATTTTAGCGATTACGTGGCTTGGCCTGAGCCCCGCGCCAAGCTTTTATAAAGCCCGAAGACCTAGAGTTTCGTCGAAAGCGGCCGACCGGCTTCGGGTCAGGCGGCCGCCGGATTGGGGGAAAACGCGACATGGGCCATGGTCCCGACGCCTCGTCAGAGGCGCAAGACGCAGGCGCGCGGGTGTTCGACTGCATGCTCCGCGAGGCCGACGACCTTCTTGAAGAGGCGCAGGCCGAATGGTTCCTCGCCGCCGATCATCCCGAAGCGGCCCGCGAAGGGCTGCGCGCCATGGGATTCCTCGCGGCGGTGGGCGTCTGGCTGGCCGCCATGCGCAGCGAGCCCGCCGCCAGATCCCGGCCCGGACTCTCGCCCATCCTGCCGCCGCCGCGCCCCAAGGAGGAGGCCGAAGAGCCCGCGCTCGAGCGTCTTAAAGGCGTCGGCGCGCGGGCGGCGCGGCTTTATGAGCGCGCGGCGCGGCTCGACGGGCTGCTCAGCGGCCGCGAGGAGGCCGCCGCGGTTCGGACTCCGGAGCCCATGACCGCCCGTCCGGCGCGGCTTTCGCCGCCCAAGCGGGGAATCCGGACGCAGGCCGGAGCGGAAACCCGCCCTGCCGCCGGACGCGCCGCCGCGGCGGAGGCCGGTCCGGACGCCAGTCCGGACGCCCGGGGACGCCTGATCTGGCTCTCGGAGGCGCTGGCCGCCGAAGCCTGGGGCTGATTCCCGCCCGAATCGCCTCCGCGGAGGATCTTCTCTCCATAAGAACGCCCGGAGGACCACGCCCTTCTGTTGCGTTGCTTACAGCGTCGCGCTATCCAATCCCCCGTGAAATTCCTGCGGGGACCGGGAATTCGGGGGGATGGCATGACGGAGTTGTTTAAGGTGAACGCATCTCTACGGATTCTGACGGCGGCTTCGGCGGCCGCCCTCTGGGGCGCGACGGCTTTCGCGCAAACGCCGGGCGTGACCTATGATCCGCCCAGCGCCGCGCCTTTCGCGACGACGGCCCCGACGACCTCGACCGCGCCCATCGCGATTTCTCCGGCGCCCATGGCCGCGCCCGGAGTCGGCACGGCCGCCGCCGCCAGCGCCGTCTCCGGAGGCGGCGAATTGAGCCTTCGCGCGAATCACGGCGATTGGGAGGTGCTTTGCGACGCGGCGAACGCCTGCCTCATGACCCAGATCCACCGCAATGAAGAAGGCTCGCCGGACGTCATCTTCAAGGTCTCCAAGCCCCGCGCGACCAGCCCCACCACCGGCCAGCCGCTGCCCGCCTTCGCCGAGATCTTCGTGCCGCTGGGCGTCTTCCTGCCGGAAGGGCTCGGGCTGCGCATCGACCAGAACGAGCCCATCGTCGCGCCCTTCTACTCCTGCGTTCCGCTGGGCTGCTCGGTGCGGGCGCCGCTGACCGATCAGATCATCGACACGCTCAAGCGCGGCGCCACCGTCACGGTGATCGTGGCGATCAATCCGCGCAACACCATCGAGATTCCGCTCTCGCTGCGCGGCTTCACCGCCGCCGTCGGCGCCATCTGAGCCGAGCGGCCTTCAAGCCCGACCTGAAAAAACCCCGGCGCCGCAAGACGCCGGGGTTTTGATTCGCCTGAAGGCTCCGGAGTTCAGCGCGTGCCGCCCGGAACCCACAGCACGTCGCCCGCGCCGTTTTGATTCGCCGCGCGGGAGGCCACGAAGAGCCAGTCCGAAAGCCGGTTGAGATAGGTGATCGCGGCGGGGTTCACGTCTTCGCGCGCGGCGAGCTCCGTGGCGCGGCGCTCGGCGCGGCGGGCCATGGTCCGGCCGAGGTGCAGATAGGCCGCCAAAGCCGATCCGCCGGGCAGAACGAAGCTGCGCAAAGGCGCGAGCGCCTTGTTCATGGCGTCGATCTCCCGCTCCAGACGCTCGGTCTGGGAGGGAATCATGCGCAGAGGCGCATATTTCTCCTCGGAGTCCTTCTCCATGTTCGGCCGCGAGAGATCCGCCCCGAGGTCGAAAAGCTCGTTCTGAATGCGTCCGAGCGCGGCGTCCATTTCGCCTTCAGCATGGAGCCGCGCCAGCCCGAGCGCCGAATTGGCCTCGTCGACGCAGCCATAGGCCTCGACGCGCAGGTCGTGCTTGGGCCGCCGCGAGCCGTCGCTGAGCGCGGTTTCGCCCTTGTCTCCGGTGCGGGTGTAGATGCGGTTCAGAACCACCATCTTCAGCGTCCTCCTCTCAGCAGGGCGTAGAGAATCAGGAAGGCGATCACCGCCCCGAACTGAAGCCCGACGCGCCAGCGCATCAGCCGGTTCGAGGCCCGGGCGCGCTCGATGTCGCCTTTGCCCGCGCCCACGCCGAGGATTCCCTTGATCAACACGAAGAGCGTGGCCAGCGCCAAAGCCGGGGCCACGACGATCATCACAGCCTGCATGGGCTTTCCCTCCCCAGAGCGTTTTTCAGCGAAGCCGGAGGGCTTCGCGTCGCGAAAATGCGACCAAACAGAAACTTGAACTTGGAGCGTTTGAACGATCCGGCGGGATCGGAAAACGCTCCAAGGATCACGCCTTCGCCAAAACGGCGTCGAAGGCCTTTTGCGGCAAGAGCCTCTTCATGACCGCCGCCGCCTTCGTCGGGAAGGTGACGCGATAGCGCGCCCTGGGCTCGCGCGCCTCCAGAGCCCGCAAGAGGATTTCGGCCACCGCCTCGGGGCCGAGCTCCCAGCGGTCCTTCTCCCCTTCGCCGCGCAGACGAGGCTCGACTTGCTTCGCGTAAAGCTCGCGCCAAAAGGAGTCCGGCGTCAAGGGTTTGATCCAGCGGGCGTATTGCAGAGCGGCGTTCGCCCGGAAAGGCGTCGCGATGGGGCCGGGCTCGATCAGAATCGCCTTGATCGGGCTTCCGCGCAATTCGAGCCGCAGAGTGTCCGTCAGCCCTTCGAGGGCGAATTTCGTGGAGTTATAGGCGCCGCGCGCCCGCGCCGCCGCGAATCCCAGCACCGAAGAGCATTGCACGATCCGCCCCGCCCCCCGGCCCTCGTCTTGGGCGCGCATGGTCTTCAGCGCCAGCCGCGCGAGCTGATGCGGCCCGAAGAGATTGGCGGCGAAGATCGCCTCCAGAGCCTCGCGGGGGAGATCCTCGACCATGCCGGGAATGGCGTAGGCCCCGTTGTTGAAGAGCGCGTCCAACCGCCCGCCGAGAAGCTCCAGAGCCTCGCGATGACCCGCTTCGACGCTGGCGGAATCCTCATAATCGATGCGGACCGAAGCATAGCCTTCGGCCTGTTTGCGCGCGACGTCCTCGGGCTTGCGGCAGGCGGCGACCACGCGCCATCCCCGATTCCGGAGCGCGGCCGCGCTCGCGGCGCCGATCCCCGAGGAGCAGCCGGTGATCAGAATGGTCTTTTGAGCCTTCGGAGACATGGCTTCTCGCGGATCTGCGGCCTTCGGGCGCTCCGGAGGGGCTTTCCCCTCGCGCGCCGAGATCGTAGACTGTTCCTCCATCAGGGAAAAGAGGCGGATGGACAATCTCCAGACCATGCGCGCCTTCGCCGCCGTCGTGGAGGCCGGGTCCTTCACCGCAGCGGCGGAGCAGTTGCGCCTGACTAAAGGCGTCGTCAGCAAGCAGGTCAGCCAGCTTGAGGGCAGATTAGGCGTGCGGTTGCTCAACCGCACCACCCGCTCGGTGAGCCTCACCGAGTTCGGGCAGGCCTATTATGAGCGCGTCGCGCGCATCCTGACCGACATCGAGGATCTGGAATCCGCCGCTCAGGAGCGCCAGACCGAGCCGCGCGGACGCCTGCGTCTGACCGCGCCGCAGGTCTTCGGCGACATGTTCGTGGCGCCGGTGGTGCGGCGCTATCTGGAGCTTTACCCCGAGACCACCGTGGAATTGATCCTCGCGGACCGCTTCGTCTCGCTGGTCGAGGAGGGCTTCGACCTCGCGGTGCGCATCGCCGAGCCTCCCGACTCCAGCCTGATCGCCCGCAAGATTCGTCCGGTGCGTCATGTGACCTGCGCTTCTCCGGCCTATCTGGGCCGTCGCGGGACGCCCCATCATCCCCGCGATCTGCGCGATCATGATTGCGTCATCGACCTCAACGGGCGCACGCCCCGCACCTGGCGTTACCGCGCCAACGGCGAGCCTCTGACGGTCAACGTCAACGGGCGGGCGGCGGTCAACAGCGCGGCCTCGGCGCGGGGCATGGCTCTGGAGGGGCTGGGCGTGGCGCTGATCCCGGATTTCGTCATCGCGGCGGATCTGGCGGCGGGAACCCTCGTCGAGCTTTTCGCCGAGAACCACGCCTATGATTCCGCCGTCTATACGATTTATCCCCATGCGCGGCATCTGGCGCCCAAAGTCCGGCGCTTCATCGATCTGCTCAATGAAAGGCTGAAGGACTCGCCCGACTGGATCGCGCGGCCTTTCTGTCCTTCTCCCGTCGCGCCGGAGCTTCAGCCGCCCGCGCCTGCGGCGGCGCCTCTTCAGGTCAAGGCGGGCTGAAGCCGTGGAATGGCGCGACGCGGGAATCGCGCTCGGGCTCGCGCGCCATGGCGAGGGCCATGCTCTGCTCGACGTCCTCACCGCCGGACATGGCCGCTGGCGCGGCTATCTCCATGGCGGCGGAAGCCGGAAACGCGCCTCGCTTCAGCCGGGCGATCTGCTGGACCTCGTCTGGCGGGCGCGGCTGGAGGACCAGCTTGGGAGCTTCCGCGCCGAATCCCTCGCGAGCCCCGCCGCCCGCGCCCTCGACGACGGCGAGGCTCTGGCCATGCTGAGCGCCCTTTGCGCGCTCTGTCTGCGGCATCTGCCCGAACGCGAGCCCGCGCCGGGAATCCACGCCGGAGCCTTGGAGCTTCTCGCCGCCCTGCCCGATCCGCCGCGCCGCCGCGCCGCCTACGCCCATTGGGAGCTGCGGCTTCTGGCCGAAATCGGCTTCGGACTGGACTTCACGCGCTGCGCCCTCGGGGGGCCGGCGACGGATCTCGGCTGGGTCTCGCCGCGCAGCGGACGCGCCGCCGACCGCGCTCTGGGCGCGCCTTGGGCGGAGAAGCTTTTGCCTCTGCCTGTCTTTTTGCGGGACGGCCTGCCGGAGGCTTCTCCGGCCGAATTGCGCGACGCCCTGCGTCTGACGGGCCATTTCCTCGGACTCTGGGCGGGACGTCAGGGAGCGGGCGACCCCTTGCCTCCGGCCCGTCTGCGGCTGGCGGCGCGGGCCGAACGCGCCGCCTGAGCCCTCCTGACGCAACTTCCGGATATGGATCGCGCCCTCATTCTCGCGCACGAGGCGAGAAAAGCTTTTAAGGCTTCGGCTTTTCCCTCATTCCTGCTTCTGTTATGTTTCGAAACGCGTCAAGATGAACGGCGGCGGTCGGAGGATCGCCCGCCCTTCCTGCGGGGCGCGAGGAATCCGGCGCGGCGCGTTCAGGCGCGCGGCGGGATTTCAGGGGGCGGCGGCTGGAGCGCGCCGCGAAGGTTTGGTTAAGGGCTGGAGCCGCGCAATGTCCCAATTGGTCGCCACTCTCTTCTGGATTCTGCTTGTGATCCTCGGCGCAGGCATCTTGGGCTGGCTCTTAAGCCGGTTCTGGAGCCGCGAGGGCTTCCGCTGCGGCGCAGGCGCCCATAACGGCGGCCATCACGGCGACGGGGGATCCGGCCATTCGGCCCATGCTCATGACGTCGAGATCGACGCCCATGGGAATCCGGTCCGCCTCGGCGACGACGCGCGTTACGGCCTGCTTCTGGCCGAGCGCGACGCTCTGGCTCAGGAGCGCGACGCCCTGCGGCTGAAGGCCGAGGAAGGCGACGCCTTGCGCGCCCGCTTCTTGGGCGGCGCGGATTTCGACGGCTCCGCAAGCGTGGAGGGCGAGCCCTCCGGCGAGCTTCTGGCCGCCCGCGCCCGCATCGCCGAGCTTGAGGGCGAAGCGACGGATCTGGTCCTCTGGCGCACCCGCGCCGAAGAGGGCCGGGTCAACGCCGAATCCGCCTACGCCGAGCTGGAGAAGCTCCGCGCCGAACTCTCCGCCGCCGAAGAGGCCGCGAAGGACGGCGCCGAAGACCTGCGGTCCAGCGCCGATTCGGAGGCTTGGGGCCTGCGTCAGGATCTGGAGGAGGCCCGCGCCCGCATCGCCGAGCTTGAAAACGCCTCCGAAGTCGAGGAGGCCGCGCGCCTTCTGAGCCCCGAAGCCAGCGCCAGCCTCGCCCGGGGCGAGGAGAGCCTGCTCGCCGATCTGGCGGCGGCCCGCGCCCGCATCGTGGATCTGGAGGACCGGCTCGCCGGAGAGGCCCGCGAGGTCGTGCGCTACGTCTGGCGCGAAGGCGACGAAGAAGCCGACGCCGGGACCGGTGTCGGGGCCTCTGCGGAGCGCGCGACGCCCGCCGCCTTCGCCTCGCTGCGCGCCGAGCTTGAAGAAGCCCGCGCCCGCCTCTCGCGCATCTCCGAGGACGGCGAAGAGCCTTCGGGCTCGGGCGTTCTGGGCTTCGCGGCCTCGGGCGCGGCGGGTTCCGATCTTGAGGCCCTGCGCGCCGAACTCTTCGCGACCCGCAACCGCCTCGCCGACGCGGAGGCCGCCCTCAACGCGGCGCAGGCCGAAGCCCTGCCCGCCGAAAGCGAGCTGACCGCCGCCCGCGCCCGGCTCGTCGAGCTGGAGGCCGAGGCTCAGGCCGCCAAGGAGAAGGCCGCCGCCCTCGAAGGCGAGGTCAAGACGCTGGTCGAGACCAATCAGGCCGACGAGGAAGGCGCCCTTCAGGCGAAGACCGAGCTTGATCGTCTGCGCCGCGAGCTTGAGGCGGCTTTGGGCCGGGTGGACGAGGTCGAAGCCCGCGAGGCCCGGGAAGTCGAGGGCTGGCGGGTCAAATTCGCCGATCTGGAAGGGGGATCCTCCGAGGCGAAGATCGAATCCGAAGCCGAATTCCGCCGCCTGCATGGCGAATTGGCCTCTCTGACCGGAGCCAAGCGCGCCGCCGACGAAGAGATCGGCCAGCTCCGTCTGCGCCTCGCCGAGGCCGAGCAGGCCGGGACTCAGGCCGCCGAAGCCTCGCGCGTCAAGCTGGTCGAGCTTGAAGCGGGCTCCGCCGATTCCTCCGCGCTGCTCGACTCCCTGCGCGCCGAGCTGGAGGCCGCCCGGCTGAAGCTGCGCGACCTCGACGCCCAAGGCGCCGAGGAGAAAGCCGCTTGGGAGCTCAAATTCGCCGATCTTCAGACCGGCTCCTCCGAGGCCGCGACCGAATCCGAAGCCGAATTCCGTCGCCTGCATGGCGAATTGGCCTCTCTGACCGGGGCCAAGCGCGCCGCCGACGAAGAGATCGGCCAGCTCCGCCTGCGCCTCGCCGAGGCCGAGCAGGCCGGGACTCAGGCCGCCGAAGCCTCGCGCGTCAAGCTGGTCGAGCTTGAAGCGGGCTCCGCCGATTCCTCCGCGCTGCTCGATTCCCTGCGCGCCGAGCTGGAGGCCGCCCGGCTGAAGCTGCGCGATCTCGACGCCCAAGGCGCCGAGGAGAAAGCCGCTTGGGAGTTGAAGCTCTCCGGCGCCCAAAGCGAGACCGAGGCCGAATTGGCGCGTCTGCGCGGCGAACTGACGGCGGCTCAAGGCCGCATCGGCGAGCTGGAGGGCGGGGCCTCCGAAGAGGCGACGCTCTGGAAGACCAAATTCGCCGATCTGGAAAGCGGCTCCTCCGAGGCGAAGACCGAATCCGAAGCCGAATTCCGCCGCCTGCATGGCGAACTCGCCTCTCTGACCGGGGCCAAGCGCGCCGTCGACGAGGAGCTCGGCCGGCTCCGCCTGCGCCTCGCCGAGGCCGAGGCTGCGGCCGCCGCCTCCGTCGCGGAGCCCGCCGCTGAAAGCGAATCCGACGCCCTGCGCATCCGCATCGCGCGTCTGGAGGCGGGGGCCTCCTCATCCTCCTCCGAAATCGAATTGCTGCAATCTCAGCTGCGTTCGGCGCGCGGCCGCGTCTCCGAGCTGGAGGCGAGCGCCTCAAACGGCGGAGCGGCGGGCGGCGCTCTGGGCTTCGCCTCGCTCAATTCCGAGACCTCCGCCGAACTCGACGCCCTGCGTCTGGATCTGCGCAAGGCTCATGACCGCATCGCCGAGCTGAAAGCCCAAGGCGAAGGCGGAACGGAGATCCGCACCGAAATCCGCGAGGTGATCCGCTACGTCGAGCGCCCCGCCGCCGAAGCCGCCGAGGCCGAGGAGGAGGCCCATCCCTTCACCGACGAAGAGCGCGAAGCTCAGGAGCTGATCCGCTCCGGCGCCCGCGACTTCTCGCGCCCGACGCTGCTGCTCTCCGCGCCCCGCGCGGGCGAGGCGCCGGACGATCTGAAGCTCATCCGCGGCGTCGGGCCGAAGCTCGAAGGCCTGCTCCATGAGAACGGGATCTATTACTTCGAGCAGCTCGCCGCCTTCACCCCCCGCGACATCGCGTGGATCGACGGCCAGCTCGAAGAATTCCCCGGCCGCATCCTCCGCGACCGCTGGGTGCCTCAGGCCCGCGAATTCGCACGGCTTAAGGGCGTCGCGAGCTCCGGCGCGGCCTCCGCCGCCCCGAAGAAATCCATCTTCGCGGAGGTGGGCGAGACGCCCGCCGCGCCCAAGCCCGCGCCCAAGACCGTCTCGGCGGAGCTGACCCAAGTCGAGGCCGAGGCCCTGCGCCTGATCGACAGCGGCGAAAATTTCGAAGGGCTCGAAGGCTTCGCAGGCGCTCTGCCCTCCGCGAACCGCGGCGAGCCGGACGATCTCAAGCGCATCCGGGGCGTGGCCTATAAGCTGGAGGAGCAGCTCCACGAATTGGGGATCTATTACTTCGACCAGATCGCCGAGATGTCGCCCGCCGAAGCCGCTTGGCTCGACTGGCGTCTGGGCCTGCGGGGCCGGGTGATCCGCTATCGCTGGATCGCTCAGGCGCAGGTCTTCGCCGCCGAGGACTGAGCCTTCCCGAGCCGAATTTCAGGGGCCGCCGCCTTTTTCCGAGGCGGCGGCCTCGTCTTTCGATGCGGCTCCTTGCGGGATCGTGAAGCCCGCTTCGACCGGGGCTTGTGCTAGCTTGGCGGCCTTCGCCAGGCCTCACAGGAGCTTGCCCCATGACGCTCAGCCGCTTGATCCCCCTTGGGACCGCCGCCGCGCTTTCCGCCTTCTTCGCCCTTTCGCCGCTCGCCGCCCAGGAGGCCGCCGAGACTCCGGCGCTCGCGCCCGCCGAGGCGCTCAAGGCGCGCGTCGCGGCGATGAAGGCCATCGGCGGCGCCAATCGCGCTTTAGCGCCTCTGGCGGCGGGCCAGACGGTTCCGGCGGCGGCGCTTCAGGCGGCCGCCAAGACCATGAGCGAGGAAGGCGCCAAGCTGGCCGCGTTCTTCCCGGCGGGCTCCTCGATCTCCGATCTGCCGGAGAGCTACGCCTTGCCGACGATCTGGTCGGATTCCGAAGGCTTCTCCGCCGCGCTGGAGAAATTCCAGAAGGCCGCCCATGGGCTTGAGCAGGCCGCCGAAGGCGGGGATCAGGCCGCGATCTCCGCCGCCTTCGCCGAGCTGCGCCCGACCTGCGGCGCTTGTCATCAGACCTATCGCCAGCCGAAGAACTGATGGCGGGCCTCCTCCGGCGCGCTCTGAAGGGCGGGCTGGTCCTCGCGGCGGCGGTCGGGGCGGCTCTGGCCGTCCCGGCCTTCGCGCCGGGACTGGTCTGGTCGCGCGCCGCCACGACGCCCGCAGGCTTCGCGCCGAGCGCCGAACGCGGCGCCTATCTTTATGCGGCGGGAGGCTGCGCCTCCTGCCACGCCACGCCGGGCCGCGAGGACGGGGCTCCGGCGGGCGGCCATGAATTGGCCTCGCCTTTCGGAAGCTTCCTCGTCCCCAACATCACGCCGGACCGCGAAACCGGAATCGGCGGCTGGAGCGGCGAAGACTTCATCCGCGCCATGACTCTCGGGATAGATCCGAAGGGACGGCATCTCTATCCGGCCTTCCCCTACGCCTCCTACGCCCGGATGACCAATGAGGATCTGCTCGACCTCAAGGCCCATCTGGATTCTCTGGAGCCGGTGGCGCGGGCCAATCAGCCGCATCAATTGGGCTTTCCCTTCTCGGTGCGGCCCGGACTGGCGCTCTGGAAGCTGGCCTTCTTCGATCCGACGCCGGACAGCCGTCTGCCCGTCGCCGCTTCGGCCGCGGCCCGGCGCGGCGCCTATCTGGCGGAAGGCCCCGGCCATTGCGCCGAATGCCATAGCGACCGCAATTTCGCGGGCGCCATCCGCCCCGAGACTTGGATGGCCGGAACCCCCGCAGGCCCGGACGGGCGGCGCGTGCCGGGAATCCGGGGCGCGGATCTCGGCGGCTGGGAGCCTGAGGATCTCGTCTTCGCGCTCGAATACGGCATGACCCCCGACGGCGACGAACTCGCCCGCGGGATGGATCTCGTCGTGCGCGAGAACACGAGCAAGCTCACGCCGGAGGATCGCGAGGCCATAGCCGCCTATCTCATGAGCCTGCGCGGCTCCTGAGCCCTCGCCTGCGCGCGAAGCCTGCGCGGCGCCTCCCTGAAGCCGGGGCGCCGCGCCTCTCCCCGCGTCAACCAAGGATTAACCTTGACCTGATTGGGAAAATCGTCTCAGGCTGAAGAACTGGCGCGCGGCTTCGGCCTCTTCGCCGCCAAATTCAAAAAACGCATCCTTGGGAGGATGACGCCTGATGTCGAATCTCCGTTCTCTGCGCGGGGCCGTCGCGGCCGCCGCTTTCAGCCTCGTCTTCGCGACGGGCGCCGCCTTCGCCGCCGAAGATCTCTCGATCATGGTTCCCGCCAATCCGGGCGGCGGCTGGGATCAGACCGGCCGCGCCATGGCCGAAGTTCTGCAAGGCGAGAAGCTCGCCCGCTCGGTCGAGGTGGACAACGTCGCGGGCGCGGGCGGCACCATCGGCCTCGCGCAATTCGCCTCGCGCCCCGGCGAGCCCGACGCCATGCTGGTCATGGGCCTCGTGATGACCGGCGCCATCCTGACCAATAATTCTCCGGTGACGCTGGAGAGCACCACCCCCCTCGCCCGCCTGACCTCGGAATATGAGGGGCTGGTGGTTCCCGCCGATTCGCCGCTGAAGACCATCGGCGAGCTGGTCGAGAAGCTGAAGGCCGATCCGGCTTCGGTCTCCTGGGGCGGCGGCTCGGCGGGCGGCACGGACCATATTCTCGCGGGCCTCGTGATGAAGGCCGTGGGCGCCGACACCTCCAAGCTGAACTACGTCGCCCATTCCGGCGGCGGCGAGGCCCTCGCCTCGATCCTCGGCGGCCATGTGACGGTCGGCGTCTCGGGCGTCGGCGAATTCGTCGAGCAGGCCAACAGCGGCAAGCTGCGCTTCCTCGCGGTCTCCTCCGACGAGCAGATCGAGGGCGTCGAGGCCCCGACGCTGGCCGAAAGCGGCGTGGACGTGGTGCTGGGCAACTGGCGCGGCGTGGTGGGCTCGCCGGGGATCGACGACGAGGAGCGCGCCGCGCTGCTCGCCACGCTCGACGCCATGGCCGCCACCGAGGCTTGGAGGAAGATCCTCTCGGATCGCGGCTGGACCGACGCCTATCTTTCGGGCGACGCCTTCGCCGAATTCCTCAAGGAGGACGACGCCCGCGTGGTCCAGACCCTGAAGGACATCGGCCTCGTCGAGTGACGTTTCGAGGCGGAGGGGCCGCGCGCTCCTCCGCTTTTGCGCGCCGCGCCTCCAGATCTGAGGATTCTCCCATGCGCCTGACCGCCCGCGCCGGAGCCGGCCTTTTCGCCGCCGCCGTCGGCGTCTTCTTTTACGCCTATTCCTTCGACATCCGTCAGCCGCCGAGCCTTTCGACGCTCTCCGGCCCGCGGATCTTCCCGCAGATGACGGGTTTGGCGCTGGCGGCGCTGGGCCTGCTCTTCGCGGTGAACGAAACGCTGAATCCGACCGCCTTCCCCGAAGAAGAGCGCCCCGGCCCCTTCGATTATAAAGCCTTCGGCCTGACGCTCGGGTCTTTGGTCCTGTTCATCCTGCTGCTGCCGCGTCTGGGCTTCATCATCGCCGAGACGGCCATGTTCGGAATCGTGGCCATGGCCTTCGGCGCGCGCAGGCCCTTGCAGGCTTTCGGCGTGGGGCTGATCGTGGCTCTGATCGTCTATTACGTCTTCACGCAATGGCTGGGCCTGCGCCTGCCGGTGGGCGACGTCTTCCGCAACGAGCCTTTGCGCGGCGCTTTGAACTTCTTCGGCTGGCGTCCTTAGAGCGCTTTCCAGCGAAACCGATCAGGTTTCGCGTCGTGAAAGCGCGACGGAATAAAGGCCGCCTTTTCGCGAACTCCTCCAGACATGAGGCGCCCCGAAAGCGTCTCAGGAGCCTTCCCATGGATCTTCTGACCAATCTGGCGCATGGCTTCGCGGTCGTCTTTCAGCCGATCAACCTGATGTGGTCTCTGGTGGGCGTGACGCTCGGCACGCTGATCGGGGTGCTGCCGGGGATCGGCCCGGCCCTGACCATCGCGCTTTTGCTGCCCGTCACCACCAAAATGGACCCGGCGGCGGCCTTCATCATCTTCGGCGGCGTCTATTACGGCGCCATGTACGGCGGCTCGACCACGGCGATCCTCATCAACACGCCGGGCGAATCCGGCTCGCTGGTCACCGCCATCGACGGCAATAAGATGGCCCGCAAAGGCCGGGCTCCGGCGGCTTTGGCCACGGCGGCCATCGGCAGCTTCGTCGCGGGCTGCATCGGCACGCTCCTGCTGGCGGCCTTCGCGCCGACCATGGTCGAATGGGCGGTGAAGATCAGCCCGGCGGATTATTTCGCTCTGGCGATTCTGGCCTTCGTCTCGGTCTCCTGCCTTTTGGGACGCTCGGTGCTGGCGGGGCTGCTCTCGCTGCTGATGGGCGTGGCCATCGCGCTGGTGGGCATCGACGGCCAGTCCGGACAGGCCCGCTACGCCTTCGGCGAGCCCTCGCTGATGAATGGAATCGGCGTGGTGGTGGTGATCGTCTCGCTTTTCGCGGTGGCCGAGGCTTTGTCTCTGGCGGCGGATCCCAAGGCGCGCTCGGAGGAGATCACGCCGCTGAAGGGCCGCGTGCTCATGACCCGCGAGGACGTCCGGCGTTCGTGGAAGCCTTGGCTGCGCGGCGCGGCCATCGGCTTTCCCTTCGGGGCTCTGCCTGCGGGCGGCGCCGAGATCCCGACCTTCCTGTCCTATTCCCTCGAACGCAAGCTTTCGGACCATCCCGAGGAGTTCGGAGAGGGCGCCATCGAAGGCGTGGCGGGCCCCGAGGCCGCCAATAACGCGGCGGTGGCGGGCGTCATGGCGCCGCTTCTGGCGCTGGGTCTGCCGACTTCGGCCACGGCGGCCATTCTGCTGGCGGCTTTCCAGCAATATGGCCTTCAGCCCGGCCCGACGCTCTTCAGCGGGGATTCGACCCTCGTCTGGAGCCTCATCGCGAGCCTGTTGCTCGGCAATCTCATGCTGCTTTTGCTGAATCTGCCGATGGCGGGGCTCTGGGCGCGTCTACTTTACATTCCGCGGCCTTTCCTTTACGCGGGGATCCTCGTCTTCGCGACGCTCGGCGTTTACGGCGCTTCGCGCTCGCTCAACGACGTGATCTTCATGCTGGTCGTCGGCTTGATGGGATTCGCCATGCGGCGTCTGGATTTCCCCATCGCGCCGATGGTGGTGGGTCTGGTGCTCGGGCCGATGGCCGAGCAGCATTTCCGCCGCGCCATGCAGATCTCGCAAGACGACTGGACTGTCTTCTTCACCAGCACGCCCGCCGGACCGCTCTTGGCCCTTGCGGCGATTCTGGCGATCGCGCCGCCGCTGATCCGGCGCTGGCGGCGGAGAAGCGCGCAGACGGCGCCGGCGTGAGCGCTCCCCACGGAGGAGCGCCAAGGAGAAGCTTGAATGCTCGGTGAGCTGACGGCGCTGGGTCAGGTCATTCTGATCGACCTCGTGCTGGCCGCGGATAATGCGGTCGTCGTGGGCATGGCGGCGGCGGGGGTGGAGCCCGCGCGTCGCAAACAGGTGGTGTTCTGGGGGATCGCGGCGGCGGTCGTCATCCGGATCATCTTCGCGCTGCTGACGGTGCAGCTGCTTCAGGTGCCTTATCTGAAGATCGCGGGCGCTTTGCTGCTGCTCTGGGTCTGCTGGAAGATGTGGCGCGAGATCGCCGCCCATTCCGACCAGACGGAGACGGCGGAAGGCGGCGCGTCTCAGCATAAGAGCTTCGTGCAGGCTCTGATTCAGGTGGTGGTCGCCGACGTCTCCATGTCGCTGGACAACGTGCTGGCCGTGGCGGGCGCCGCCCAGGACCATACCTGGGTCTTGGTGGTGGGGCTGATCTTCTCGGTGGCGCTGATGGGCGTGGCCGCGACCTTCGTCGCCGAGCTTCTGGCCAAATATAAATGGATCGCCTGGATCGGCCTTGTGGTGATCCTCTATGTGGCGCTGAACATGCTCTTCCACGGCTGGGCCGACGTGGCCTGCGAAAAGGCCGACGAAGTCTGCCGCGCCTATTGGGAGGGCGGCCTGCTCGGCGCTTTGAGGGGCGGCTCGCCCGCCTGATCCCCCGCCTGAAGCCCTGAAACAAGGCCCTCCCCGCCCGGCGGGGAGGGTTTTTCGTCTTCAGGCGGCGGCCTGAAGGATCGGCAGGAACTCCGCCGCCGTCAGGCTGGCGCCTCCGACCAGAGCCCCGTCGACGTTCGGGACCGCGAAGAGCTCGGCGGCGTTCGCGGGCTTGACCGAACCGCCGTAGAGAATGCGGAAGTTCTCGCCTTCAGCGCCGAAACGCCCGACCAGAGCCGCCCGAAGAGCCGCATGGATCTCGCGGACGTCCTCCGGCGTGGCGGCGCGGCCCGTGCCGATGGCCCAGACGGGTTCATAGGCCACGACGACCTCCGCCGCCGTCGCGCCTTCCGGGAGGGAGCCCGCAAGCTGGCTCCCGACCACCGCGACGGCCTGTCCGGCCTCGCGCTGCTCCAGAGTCTCGCCGACGCAGACGATCGCCAGAAGCCCGGCCCTTTTCGCGGCTTCGGCCTTGGCCCGCACTTGGGCGTCGGTTTCGCCGTGATCGGCGCGGCGCTCGGAATGCCCGAGGACGACCGCCGAGGCCCCCGCGTCGCGGAGCATCTCCGCCGAGAGGTCGCCCGTATGGGCGCCCGAGGGCTTGGCGTGGCAATCCTGTCCGCCCAGCGCCAGACCCCGCCCGGCCAGAGCCGCGATCAGAGTCGCCGGAGGACAAATCAGGGCGTCGGCGCCCGAGACGGCGGCGGCGCCCGCGCTGATCCGGTCGAATTCGGCGAGGCTGGCGACGAGTCCGTTCATCTTCCAGTTTCCGGCGACGAGCTTGCGGCGGCTCATGCGGGGTCTCCTTTCGCTTGAGAGAATTTCTTCGCGCGCGAGGGCGCGGAGGCGGCCTTCAGCCGAACCGCGACGCTCCAGGCGCGGCGCGCCAGAGCGGCGGCGGCCTCCGGATCGTCCAGAGCCTCCTCGGGCAGGCGCCAATAGGGCAGATGAGAGGATTTTCCGTCCTTCTCCATCTCGAAGCGCCCGGCGGAGCCTTCGGCCTCCAGATCCATGGCGAATTCCGGATCGGCGCGCAGATAAACCGCTTCAGAGGCCAGAAGGGCGAACATCACGCCCTCCTTATAGAGCCCCGCGCCGCCGAACATGCGGCGCGCGGAGACTCCGTCCAGATCGGCGAAGAGCTCCAGGGCTTGGGCGATCTCGGAATCGAGGCTCATGATCGGGGCTCCTGAGGATCCGGCGGATGGGCCGAACCTAAAGCCCGCGGCGCGCCCGGACCAATCGACCAAAAGCCGCAGCGCGTTTTCACGACGCGCGGCCTCTGGCTTCGCTGAAAAACGCTTCAGCCTCTTTCTGGGTCGCGTTTTCACGACGCGCAGCCTTCGGCTTCGCTGAAAAACGCTCTAGCGCTTCAGCGTGACCGCCGTGCCCATCAGCGTCAGAATCATCATGTTGTTGGCGCTGAAATAATCGCTGCGCAGCCCGATCACGGCCTCGGCGCCCATCTGGCGGGCGTTCTCCTCCAGCTCGCGCAGACAATCGTCGCGGCATTGGCGGAGCATGTTCTCCAGCGTGCCCGAGCGCCCGCCCACCACGTCGCGCACGGCGGCGAAGACGTCCTTCACGATGTTCACGCCCTGAACGGATTCCGCCGTGACGATCCCGAGAACGCGGTCGATCTCGCGGCCGGGAACCTCGGGCGTGGTCATGATGAGAGTCATATGCGGCCTCGCTTCTGAAGAAAGGCCGGAGGCGACGCGCCTCCGGTCCGGCTTCATCTCATGCGCCGAGGCCGCTCGCGCAAGCCCTCTCTTTCAGGAGCCTTCATTGCGCGGCCTGGAGCGGCGCGGAGGGGGCGGCGTCGCAACGCGGTTCGAAAGGGGTCATCTCCACGCCCTCGATCTCGACGCGGCCGAAAAAGCCTTGCGGCGCCTCCTCCCAATCGGTCTCCTCGGCGTCCAGCGGCTCCGAGGCCACGGCCCGTCCGCCCAATCGCCGCGAAAGACGATGGAACAGGCTCGGGGCCTCGCCGTCGGTGGCGTAGCGGGCGATGTAGAGCGTCGCGCCGTCGGAGAGCGCGAGGGTCATCTTGAGGCAGGGCCGCGCGCCGATTCCGCGCGCCGTCTCCTCGATGAAGCCCACCATGCGCTCCAGAGCGCCCTGCGGATCGCCCTCCAGCCCGAAGCCGAGCGCCAGCAGAAACATCAGCTCCGAATCGGTGGCGCCGCGCCGCTGGGCGTAAAGGGAATCGGGCAAAGCGGATTCCAGCGCCCGGCGGACCCAAGGATATTCCTCGATCTGGCCGTTATGCATGAAGCTCCAGCGGCCCGAGACGAAGGGATGGCAATTGGCCCGGTTCGAGGCGCCGCAGGTGGCGGCCCGCACATGGGCCAGAAACAAGGGCGAGCGCACTTGTCCGGCCAGATTGCGCAGATTCTCGTCGGACCAGGCCGGCCCCGCGTCGCGGAAGACGCCCGGCTCGGGCTTTTCGCCATACCAGGCGACGCCGAATCCGTCGCCGTTGGTGGGGGTGCGGCCGCGAAGGGCCTGAAGGCTCTGGGCGATCAGAGACTGACGAGGCGAGGCGATCACCTCTTCGAGAAAAATCGAGGGCCCTTTGTAAGCCGCCCAACGGCACATGACCGAGACTCCGACGCGGCGACGCCTCCGCGCAAAGACGAACCCGCAGATCACGCGCGGGCCTGTCATCAGGGTGTCAAGAAAAGCCCTTTCATACAAGAGGCGGAGACCCTCCCGCGACGAAAACGGCGCGGCGCGGCTTCCGCGCCTCGCTTTCCAAGGTCTGAATCCCCCGATCCGCCGCCGTGACGGCGATTGCGTTTCCTCCCGTAAAATCATAGCCTTTCGCGCGAGCGAGGAGAGCCTTTCATGACCAGCATCGCCTTGGTGGACGACGACCGCAACATCCTGACCTCCGTCAGCATCGCGCTGGAGGCCGAAGGCTTCGAGGTGCGGACCTATTCCGACGGCGCCGCGGCTCTGACGGCCCTGTCCGCCGCGCCGCCGGATCTGGCGGTCTTCGACATCAAGATGCCCCGCATGGACGGCATGGAGCTGCTCAGGCGGCTGCGGCTGAAATCGGATCTGCCGGTGCTGTTCCTCACCTCCAAGGACGAGGAGATCGACGAGGTTCTCGGCCTGCGCATGGGCGCCGACGATTATATCCGCAAGCCTTTCTCGCAACGTCTGCTGATCGAACGCATCCGCGCGGTGCTCCGCCGCCGCGAGGCTCAGGCCATGGATCCCGCCGAGCGCGCCGAAAAGGACAAGATCATTCAGCGCGGCAAGCTCTCGCTGGATCCGATGCGCCATTCCTGCGCCTGGAGCAACGAGCAGGTGACGCTCACCGTCACCGAATTCCTGATTCTTCAGGCTCTGGCGCTGCGGCCCGGCTTCGTCAAAAGCCGCGACCAGCTCATGGACGCCGCCTATGACGATCAGGTCTACGTCGACGACCGCACCATAGACAGCCACATCAAGCGCATCCGCAAGAAGTTCCGCGTCGTGGACAAGGACTTCGCCTCAATCGAGACTCTTTATGGCGTCGGCTACAGATATCGCGAGGTCTGACGAGGCTGCGGAAGCCGCCTCCGCCTCCCCCTCCGCGGGCGGGGTCAGGCTTTGGGGGCTGGCGCGCAGGCTCTGGGGCACGCTCGGGCGGCGGATTCTCTTCGTCAATCTGCTGGGCCTGATCGCGCTGATGCTCGGCGTGATCGCGGTGCATCAGCCGCGCGTGGCTCTGATGGACATGCGCGTCGAGGGGCTCAAGACCAGCGCGCGGCTGCTCGCCGCGGCCGTGGCGCAATATGCTGAAAACGAGGAAGGCCGCGCCCTTGACGTGCAGCAGGCTTTCCGCCTCGTCACGGCCCTCGCGCCGCCGGTCGAGGTGCGGGTGCAGCTTTACGACCGTCAGGGCCGCCTCGGCGCCGACACCCGCGACGCGGGCGAGATCGAGGCCGCGGTGATCCTCGGCGCGCCGCTGGAGGCGCCCGCCTCTCAGCCTGTCGCCGCCGCGCATAACCTCGTGGACGGGCTGCGCACCTTTTTCACCGGGCGCGGCGGCCATGACGGGCTCCCCCTCTATCGCGAGACCCGCCCCGCCGCCATCACCAGCGACCAAGAGGTCTGGGACGCCATGAGCTTCGGCCGCGAGACCGAGGCGCGGCGCGTCAACAGCCGGGGCGAGCTGATCATCTCGGTGGCGGCGCCCATCCGGCTGGCTTATTCCTCCATCGGGGCGGTGGTGGTCTCGACCGACGGCGGGGACATCGACACGATTTTCGCAGGAGAGCGCGCTTCGCTCTGGCGGATGTTTCTGGTGGCGGCGGCGGTTTCGGCGGGTTTGTCGGCGCTGCTGGCGGCGACCATCGCCAAGCCCATCGAGAAGCTCGCCGAGGCCGCCGAGGCCGGCGCCGCCTCCAGCGGACGCCCCCTCGCGGAGGTGCGCATCCCCGATTATTCGCGGCGCGGCGACGAAATCGGCCATCTCTCCCAAGCCTTGCAGGCCATGACCGCCGTGCTCGGCCGCCGCATGAACGCCGTCGAGAGCTTCGCCGCCGACGTCGCTCATGAAATCAAGAATCCTCTGACCTCCCTGCGCTCGGCGGTGGAGACCATGCCCTCCGCGCGCACCGATTCCCAGCGCGAGCGCCTGCTGGAGGTGATCCGCAACGACGTGGGGCGGCTGGACCGCCTCGTCACCGACATCTCCAACGCCTCAAGGCTCGACGCCGAGCTTTTGCGCGAGGAGCAGGCGTCCTTCGACGTGGGCGCGCTCTTTGACACGGTGATCGACGTGACCCGCCGCCATTGGGAGGCCCGCGGCCTGAGGATGGTCCGGCGCCTGCCGGAGGACGGGCCGCTGATCCTGCGCGGAGTCGAGGGCCGGTTGGGACAGGTGCTGCGCAATCTGGTGGACAACGCCGTCTCCTTCAGCCCCGAGGGCGGGACGCTGACCCTGCGCGGCTGGCGCGAGCCGAACGGCGAAATCCGCATCAGCGTCGAGGATCAGGGGCCGGGCGTGCCGGAGGAGAATCTCGAATCGGTCTTCCAGCGCTTCTACAGCGAGCGCCCCGACAGCGAGGATTTCGGCCAGCATTCGGGGCTCGGGCTGGCGATCTCGCGCCAGATCGTCGAGGCCCATGGCGGACGGATCTGGGCCGAGAACCTCCGCCCGCCTGAGGCCGAGCCGGATTCGCCGCCTCAGGGCGCGCGGTTTCAGGTGGCCTTGCCGGGCTGAGAACCCCAGCTTACGCGGGGTTGATCTTGAGCGTTTTCCGACCAGTTTGGTTCGTTCAAACGCTCTCAGTTTTCGTTTGGCCGCGTTTTCACGACGCGAAGCCAAAACGGCTTCGCTGGAAAACGCTCTAAGCCGCGCAGAATCGCGCGGAAAATGCTTTATGCTGCGGCCGCCGCCCGCCCCGATTCCCCCGCTCGTTTCCCGCCGGAGACCCGCCATGCCGACGACCCGCGACGCTCGCAACGCCGCCGCCTCAGACGCGCCCGCCGACAAGCCTCTGCCGATTCTCGTGCTCGTGGGGCCTTCGGGCTCCGGACGCAGCACCGCCGCCGCCGCTCTGGAGGATCTCGGCTTCGCGGTGGTGGATAATCCGCCGCTCGCCCTGCTGGAGGCCGTGGCCGAGGCTCTGCGCGCCGAAACGCGCGGCGCGGAGGCGAATCGCGGCCTCGCCCTGAGCCTCGCGCCGCCCCCGCCTTCGGCCTTCGCGGCGGCGGAGGGCGGGCATCCGGTCGCCGACGCTCTGGCGCGGCTGCGCCGCCGCCCTGAATTCACCGTGACGCTGATCTATCTCGACGCCGAGGATTCGGTCCTGCTGCGCCGCTATAAGGAGACGCGCCGCCGCCATCCGCGCGGCGGCGAGGCCCTCGCCGAGGCGGTGGCTCAGGAGCGCGCGGCGCTGCGGCCTCTGCGCGCTCAGGCGGATCTGACGCTCGACACCTCGGATCTGACCCCTCACGCCCTGCGCGCCGAGATCGCCGAACGCTTCGATTCGCCCGAACGCGCCCGCATGACGATCTCGGTGGTCTCCTTCGGCTTCAAGAACGGCGCCCCCCGCGACGCCGATCTGATGTTCGACGCGCGTTTTCTGAACAACCCTTACTGGCGGCCGGAGCTGCGCCCTCTCTCGGGGCGCGAGGCGCCGGTGGCCGAGTTCATCGCCGCCGATCCCAACGCCGGGGAATTTCTCAAACGCCTCACGGAAATGCTGAAATTCCTTTTGCCGCTTTACGAAAGCGAGGGGAAAAGCTATCTCAACATAGCTATAGGCTGCACCGGCGGCCAACATCGTTCCGTTTATGCGGCGGAAGCCGTCGCCCTCAGTCTGCGCGAAGCCGGATGGTCGCCGAAACTCCGCCACAGGGATATGAGGGCGCCCTGACCGAACGCCGACGGAACATGGGCGGCTTTTCATGGCCCTGTCAAAAAAACTATGATAAAACAGGCCATTGAGTTCGTCCGGATAGGGAGGCCGAACAATGGATGGATTTCTGGAGCGCGATCTCGTCATCGCCAACGCCAAGGGGCTTCACGCCCGGGCGGCGGCGCGGGTCGCGGTTCTCGCCGAGGGCTACGACGCGCGCGGCGTCTTGTTCTTCGAGAATGAAGAGGCGGACATCCGCTCGATTCTCGATCTTCTGACGCTGGGCGCGGCTCAGGGCGCGCAGGTGCGTCTGCGCGTCTGGGGCGCGCAGGCCATGGAGCTGGCCGAGGCGCTGGTGGCGCTCATCCGCGCCAAATTCGGCGAAGAGGATTGAGCGCAGAGGATCAGGATTCAGAAACGAGGGCCGTCGCGGTCCTCGTCTCCGCGCCCTCGCGCGCAGAGGCGCGCCGTCTCGCGCGGCTGCTGCTGGAGCAAGGCCTCGCCGCCTGCGTGCAGCTCTCCCCCATCGACAGCCTGTATCTCTGGAAGGACGCGATTCAGGAGGATGAGGAGATCCTCATGATCGTGAAGACCCGCGCCGCGCTCTTCCCGGCTCTGGAGGCGCTTTTGCGCGAATCCCACGGCTATGAGACGCCGGAGATTCTGGCTCTGCCGGTTTCGGCGGGCTCGGCGCCCTATCTGGAATGGCTGAGGGCCTCCACGCGCGATCCCGCCTGAGGCGTCGCGCGATCCCCCTTCCCCCGCTCCGCAGGAAGCTCGTAGAAGGGGAGGACGGCCCCGCGCGGGCGCGTCTCAAATCAGGTGGCATGATGCAGTTTCCGTTCACAGCGCTGATCTTCGTCGTTCTGGCGGGGGCCTGCATCTCGATTCAGGCGCCGATCAACGCGGCTCTGGGCCGCGCCGTCCAGAGTCCGCTGGTGGCGGCGGCGATCTCCTTCGGGGTGGGATTCGTCCTGCTGGGGCTGGCCGCTCTGGCTTCGGGCGACGGCCGCGGCTTCGCGACGGCGCTGCGTCAGGACTGGCGCCTCTGGCTGGGCGGGGCCTTGGGCGCCTTCTACGTCTGGACCATCGTCTGGACTCTGCCGCGAATGGGCGTTCTCACGGCGATCTGCGCGCTGGCTCTGGGGCAGATGCTGGCCGCCATCCTGCTCGACAAGCTCGGCGCCTTCGGCATGCCCGTGCGCGAGATCACGGCGCCGCGCATTCTCGCGGCGGCGATGGTGGCGGGCGGCCTCGCGCTCTCGCGCTTCTGAGGCGCCATGAACAACGGCCTCCCATCCTCAGGATGAAAGGCCGCCCTGTCTTCGAAGCTTCGGAGGCGGCTTCAGGCCACGCCGAGCTTCTCCTGCAGATTCGTGCTGCTGGTGGTGTATTGGAAGCGGAGCTTCTTCTCCGGATAGACGATGCGGAAAGCCTCCTGAGACATCAGCGCGGCCTCATGGAAGCCCGAGAGAATCAGCTTCAGCTTGCCGGGATACCAATTGATGTCGCCGATGGAGAAGATCCCCTTGGTGGAGGTCTCGAATTTCTCGGTGTCCACCGGGATCAGGCCGTCCTTGACCTCATAGCCGAATTCGCCCACCGGCCCGAGCTTCATGGTCAGGCCGTAGAAGAAGAGCGCGTCCTGAGCCGGAATGACGAATTCGCCCCGCTCCTTGGTCTCGGCCTTGATCCCGGCGAGGTTGGGGGCGTCGCCCGCGATTCCGCGCAGCTTGGCGATCTCCAGACCCATCTGGCCCGCCGCCACCAATTCGCGCATCTTATTCACGCTGTCGGGCGCGGCGCGGAAATCGTCGCGGTGATGGACCAGCGTCACGCGCTTCGCCATGGGCTGAAGGTTCAGCGCCCAGTCCAGAGCCGAATCGCCGCCGCCCGCCACGATGATCTCGCGGTCGCGGAAGCGCTCCATCCGGCGCACCGAATAGAACACCGAGCCGCCTTCATAAGCCTCGATTCCCGGCAAAGCGGGCTTTTTCGGCGTGAAGCTGCCGCCGCCCGCCGCGATGACCACCAGCTTGCAGTCGACGGTCTCGCCCGCGTCGGTGACCACGCGCCAAATCTGCGCCGAGCCCTCCGGCAGACGCTCCAGCCGGATCGCCATTTGTCCGAGCGAGAAGGCGGGCTTGAAAGGCGCGATCTGCTCCATGAGCCGCGCGGTCAGATCATTGCCGGTGATGATCGGCCAGGCGGGAATGTCGTAGATCGGCTTTTCCGGATAAAGCTCGGCGCATTGCCCGCCGGGCTTGTCGAGAATGTCGATCAGATGGGCCTTCATGTCGAGCAATCCCAGCTCGAAGACCGCGAACAGCCCCACCGGCCCCGCGCCGATGATGCAGACGTCCGTCACGTGAGTCGCCGCCGCGCCCGAGTCCGTCCCCGAGTTTGTCATCGAGTCCGCCATGATCGCCCTTCGCCTGAGAGGGGTATATTTGGTTTTCGGATAAGCCTATCCCAAATTCCGCCAGTTCTGAATTAAACGCCACATAATCCCCTGAGCGCCGCGCGTCAATCGCGGCGTTGCCGAAAGCGCGCTTGCGCCGCAGGGCTTATCGCGCCTCTTCTTCGGACTCGGGCGCCTCGGGACGGAAGCCCGTCGCCACGACATACATCTCGGCGCTGTCCTGACGGCTGGATTCGGGCTTCATATGCCGCACCACGGCGAAGCGCTTCTTCAGCTGCGCCAGAAGATCGTTTTCGGCGCCGCCCTGCAGAATCTTCGCCGCGAAGGCGCCGCCGGGCTGAAGGATGCGGCAGGCGAAGAAGGCCGCCGCCTCGCAAAGCGCCATGATCTTGAGATGATCCGTCTGGCGATGCCCCGTCGAGCTGGCCGCCATGTCGGAGAGCACCACGTCCGGCCGCCCGTCGAGCCGCGCTTCGATGGCGGCCTCGGCCTCTTCGTCGAGGAAGTCGAGCTGCATGGCCTCGGCCCCGGCGACGGGTTCGATCTCCTGAAGATCCACGCCCAGCACCTTGCCCCGCGGACCGGGCTTCAGCCCCTCGGCGTTGACGCGCTTGACCGCCACCTGAAGCCAGCCGCCCGGCGCGGCGCCCAGATCCAGCACGCGGGCGCCCGGCTTGAAGAGCTTATATTTATCGTCCAGCTCCATGATCTTGAAGGCCGCCCGCGAGCGCCAGCCCTCGGCCTGAGCCTTGCGCACGAAGGGATCGTTGATCTGGCGCTCCAGCCATTTCTGCGAAGAGAGGGTGCGGCCCTGCGCGGTGCGCAGACGCTCCTTGAGATCGCGCAGAGGCTTCTTCTTCGCGGGTCCGGCGGATTTTCCGCCCGCGCCCTTGGAGGCTCCAGAGGGCGAGGCGGGCTTGCGGGGGCCTTGAGTCATGACTTGCGGGCTCGTTTCTTTATGCGGCGCTTTGTCCGGCGTCGCCGGGGGCGGCCCCAAGGCCGGGCTCCGGGACGGAGGCGGCGAGGCGCGGACGGTCGCGGTTGATCAATCCATAGAGCAGCCCCTCGCGCAAGCCCCGGTCGGCGACGCGCATGCGGGGCGTCGGCCAGCGCCGGACGATGGCCGTGAAGATCGCCGCGCCCGAGATCACCTGATGGGCCCGCTCCTCGCCGACGCAGGGGATTCCGGCCCGCGCCTCCGGCGAGAGGTCGAGCAGACGGGTCACCACCCGCTCCAGCGCCTCCACCTCCAGCAAGGCGCCGTCGACGTCCTCGCGGTTATAGCGCGGGAGGCCCATATGCACCCCCGCCAGCGTGGTGATCGTGCCGGAGGCCCCGAGGATCTGCATCCGCCTGAGGGTCTCGCGCCGCCCGCCCGATCCGAGCGAGGCCGCGAAGGGCTTCAGCAGCCGGTCCACATGCGACACCATCTCGGCGAAGCGGGCGCGTTCGTTGCGGATGAAGGCGAAGCGCTCGGCGAGGGTGGCGACGCCCACCGGCAGAGAGACCCAGCTGCTGGCCTCCGGCCCAAGGCGGATCTCCGGCGCGCGGCCCATGAGGAAATCCCGGCGCCGATCCGGCGGCGCCGCCGCGAGATTGGCCCAGACGAGTTCGGTGCTGCCCCCGCCGATGTCGAAGATCAGCAGCTGATCGCGCCGCAGATCGATCAGCGGGGCGCAGCCCGCCACCGCCAGACGCGCCTCTTCGGCGGTGGAGATGACGTCGAGGCCCAGACCCGTCTCGCGGCGCACGCGCTGAATGAAATCCCCGCCGTTGCGGGCGCGGCGACAAGCCTCGGTGGCGATGGCCCGCAGCCGCAGAGGCTGGCGGCGCTCGATCTTCTCGGCGCAGATGCGGAGGGCCTCGATGGCGCGGTCCATCCCGGCCTCGGAGAGGCGATTCGAGGATTCCATCCCCTCGCCGAGCCGCACGATTCGCGAAAAGGCGTCCACGACGCGAAAGCCCCGGTTTCCCGAGGCCGCGATGAGCAGACGGCAATTATTGGTGCCGAGATCCAGCGCCGCGTAAAGCGGTCCGGGGATCGTTCCATGAGCCGAGTCCGCGCCTTCCGCCCGAGGCGGCCAACCTGCGGCCTCGGCGGCCGTCGGAGTCGGCTCCATCTCCAGCGCGGGCAAGCTGCGGCCTCCTCTTTGTCTGCGGCGTGATTCCCTTATGCTCCCGTCAAGCCTAACAAGAGCGGAAAGCAAGGAAAAGGGGCTTCCCCATCCCTCCATCGGTTTCCCATGGCTTTCCCGGATCAGGCTTTTCGCGGCTTGGCGCGGGTGGTCGGGGCGGCGGAGGCGGGATCCTCAGGCCATTCATGGCGCGGATAGCGTCCGCGCATGTCCTTGCGCAACTCGGAATAGGCGCCGCGCCAGAAGGCGGGCAGATCGCCGGTGGTCTGCATGGGCCGGTCCGCCGGCGACAGCAGCCGCACCGCCAGAGGCGCGCGGCCCTCGTCGATGGAGGGATGACGCGCCAATCCGAAGAGATGTTGAAGCCGGGCCTCCAGAGCGGGCGGATGGACGGAGTAATCGATGGGCGCGCGGGTTCCGGCGGGAGTCTCGAAGCTCCCCGGCGCGCGGCGGTCGAGGCGGCGAAGGCGCTCATGGCCCAGGGAGGCCCGCAGAGCCTCGGCCGGATCGAAGCGGGCGAAATCCGCCGCCCGGCGCAGAGCCCCCGCGAAAGGCGCGAACCAATCCTCAGCGGAGGCCAGAAGCCCGGCGTCGGACCAATCAGGCAGATCCGACTCGGCGCCCTCCCGCCCCTTGAGCCATTCCACGCGGTCGCGCAGACGCTGCGCCGCCGGACTCCAGTCCAGCGCCGAGATCCCGAGATCCCGCAGGCCCTCCACGGCGGCGAGGCCCCAAGCCTCGGGGCCGGGGTCGAAGGCCTCCTCCTCAAGGATCAGGGCGCCGAAGCGCTTCCGCCGCCGCGCGAGGCTCGCGCCTTGGGGCCGCGACCATTGGCAGACCTCCTCGGATTGGAGGCGATCCGCGAAGAGATCGAGAATCTCGGCGCGCGAGATCGGCGCGGCGCGGCGGATGCGGGTCTCGCGCAGATCGCCGTCGAGATCCGCCGCCACGAGCCAAGGCTCATCCCCGAGCGGATCGCCCGGATCGAGGAATCCGCCCTTGCCGCCCGAAAGCAGATAACGCGGCGCCTCGCCTTTGCGGCGCTGAGCCACGCGGTCGGGGAAGGCCAGAGCCGCCAAGGCGCCCAAGCCTTCGACGCCTTCAGTCGCCCCGCCCCGCCCCGCTAAGCGCTTCGCCTCCTCCAGAATCCGCGCCCGCGCCGGACGATCCACCGCCCCGCCCCGCTCGGCCTCATAGCGCCCCGGATCGGCCAGAGCCTCCAGATGGCGGCGGAGATCCGTTTCGCGCCGGGCCTCGCCGCGCAAGACGCCGCGATCCTCCAGCAAGGCCGCCAGACGCGCCGCCAGAGGTTTTCGCTCAGGCGGCGCCGAAAGCAGCATATGCCCGAGCCTCGGCCCCAAAGGCGCCGAAGCCATGGCGCGGCCATGCGGCGTCGGGCGGCCCTCCGCGTCGAGAGCGCCCAGCGCCTTCAGAAGCTCGACGCCTTGGGCGTAGGCGGCGGCGGGCGGCGGATCAAGCCAAAGCAGATCTTCCGGCGCGGCGCCCCAGATCGCCAGATCCAGCGCGAGGGCCGAAAGATCCGCCTCGCGGATTTCGGGCGGCGGTTGAGCGGCTAAAGCCCCCTCCTCCGCCTCGGTCCAGAGCCGCCAGGCCGTCCCCGGCGCGACGCGCCCCGCGCGGCCCGCTCTTTGGGCGGCCTCGGCCTTGGAGACGCGCTCCGTGACCAGCCGCGACATGCCCGCCCCCGGATCGAAGCGCGCCCGCCGCGCCTTGCCGCCGTCCACCACGATGCGCACGCCGGGCAAGGTCAGCGAGGTCTCGGCGATGGAGGTCGCCAGCACCACGCGCCGACGCCCCTCCGGCGCAGGCAGAAGCGCCCGACGCTGCTCGGCGAAGGGCAAGGCGCCATGCAGCGGAATCGCCTCGATATGGCTCGGGAGCCGCCCGGATAACGCCGCCTGAACCCGCCCGATCTCCGGAGCGCCGGGCAGAAAGGCCAGCAAATCGCCCTGAGGCTCCGCCGCCAGAGCCTCAAGGATGGTCTCGGCCATGGCGGGCTCGATCCGCGCGGCGGGCGGCAGAGGCGTGGAGCGCCAGCGGAGCGCCACAGGAAAGGCGCGGCCCTCGGAGCGGATCACGGGGGCGCCGCCCATCAGCCGCGCCGCGGACTCGCCGTCGAGCGTCGCCGACATGACGAGAATCCGCAGATCGGGCCGCAGCAGGCTCCGCGCCTGAAGGCAGAGCGCCAAGCCAAGATCCGCATGAATGGACCGCTCGTGGAATTCGTCGAAGATCACGCAGGCGACGCCCTCCAGCCCCGGATCGCTCTGCATGCGCCGCGTGAGGATTCCCTCCGTCAGCACCTCGACCCGCGTGCGGCCCGAGATCCGGCTTTCGCCCCTTATGCGATAGCCGATGCGCTCGCCCGCCGCTTCCCCGAGGGTTTCAGCCATGCGCTCGGCGGCGGCGCGCGCCGCCACGCGGCGCGGCTCCAGCATGAGGATGCGGCCTTGAGCGGCCCAATCCTCGCCCATCAGAGCCAGAGGAACCCGCGTGGTCTTGCCCGCGCCCGGAGGCGCCTCCAGCACCGCGAGGCCCTCTTCGCGCAAAGCCGCCCGCAGAGCCGGAATCGCCTCCTCGATCGGAAGATCCGTCATGCTGGCGGGGCGGCGGCGGGCGCAGGCGTCAGGCTGAGATGCATCCCCCCGCGCGGACGCAGGGTGAGCTTCATCATGGGATCCACCTTGCGGACGTTGGTCGGCGCGACCTCCCAGCGGTCGAGGATCGTCGCCAAAGCGAGGGAGGCCTCCATCATGGCGAAGCTCGGCCCGATGCAGACCCTCGGCCCGGCGCCGAAGGGCAGATAGGCGAATTTATGCCGCGCCTTGATCTTCTCGGGCGTGAAGCGCTCCGGATCGAAGGCGTTGGGATTCTCCCAGACGGCCTCATGGCGATGCAGCGTGTAGATCGGCGCGAGGATCACGTCGCCTTTGCGGATCTTCGCCCCGCCGAGCTCGTCCGCCTCGCGCGCGACCCGCACCAGATGCGGCGCCGGAGGATAAAGCCGCATGGCCTCATAAAGCACCTGATGGGCGAAGGGCAGATTCTCCAGAGCCTCCGCCGCGCTTCCCTTGGCCAGAGCCGCCCGGGCCTCGGCGCGCAGACGCTGCTGCGTGGTCTGGTCGTTGGCGATGAGATAGAGCGACCAAGTTAGCGCCAAAGCCGTCGTCTCGAAGCCCGCGATGATGAAGGTGAGCAGATTATCCCGGATCTCACGGTCGGTCATCCGGCGGCCGTCCTCGGGATCCTCCGCCTTGAGCATCAGCGCCATGAGGTCCACGCCGAAATCCCCGGTCTGTTCGGCGGCGGCGCGACGGGCGGCGATCCCCTTCTCCATCACCTCGCGGGCGCCCTCCAGAGGATGCTTGCTGAACAGCGCCGAAGGACGCGGCAGCCAAGTCGGCAGATTCAGCAGATCCAGCAGATTCGGCGAGCCGAAGCCCCGCAAATGGCTCATCAGAGCGTCGTCGATGCGGGTCTTATAATCATGCCAGTCGCCTTTGGCCGCAGCGGCGGCCTCGGCGCCCGCGACATGCTCCAGCAGCAGACGGTCGATGTCGGTGAACATCGTATCGCGCACGATCTCCATGGCGAGGCGCCTCATCTCGGCGCCGACGTTCTGCGGCTCGCCCTGCGCCGCCCCCAGACGCTCCGCCGAGCGCAAAGCCGCCGCCCGCATGGCCTCGGCCATGGCGTCGAGCTTCTTGCGCTGGAACATCCCCGCCATGGAGCGCCTTTGCCAGCGCCAGTCCTCGCCGTCGGCGAGAAAGACGCTCTCGCCGAGATAGGGCCTCAGCAGGCGGTGCATGAAAGGCGCCTTGGGGTAATTGCCCACATTGTCGAGGAAGACCCGCTTGAGCAGATCCGGCCCCGTCACCACCCGCCAGCGCCGCGTGACGACCCTCAGCGTCACCAGCGGCTCGCGATAGGCGGCTTCCGGCACGATCTCCAGCATATTGCGGCGGGCCGCCTTGAGCATGCCCGGCAGAGCCAGAGGCCGCGCCGGAGGCCGCGCGGCGGCGGGCGTGAACAGAGTTTTCTCAGGCGACGCCGCGTTCATGGCTTGAGCCCTCCGCGCCGAAGCTTTAGAGCCGGAGAGCCCTTTTTCCGGAGATCATCCATGTATCGGCTCCACATCGGCGACAAATCCTATTCGAGCTGGTCTTTGCGCGGCTGGCTGCTGTTCGAAGCCTTCGGCCTTCCTTATGAGGAGGCTTTCCACCCCATGTATACCCCCGAGTTCGAGGCGTTCAAGCGACAGGCCGCCCCAGCCCTGAAGGTGCCGACGCTGGAGATCGTCGAGGACGGGGCCTCGCGCTATGTCTGGGACAGCCTCGCCATCGCCGAAACCCTCGCGGAGGCGCATCCGGAGGCGGGGCTCTGGCCCGCGGACAAAGCCGCCCGCGCCGCCGCCCGCAGCTTGACCGCCGAGGCTCATTCCAGCTTCGCGGCTCTGCGCAACGCCATGACGATGAACATCCGGCGGCGTTATCCGGGGGTGGGGCATACCGAACAATCCTTGGCCGACGCCGGACGCGTGCAGATGCTCTGGGCTTGGGCGCGGTCGCGTTTCGGCGCGGAGGGCCCTTGGTTGTTCGGCGCGCGCTTCAGCGTGGCGGATGTGTTTTACGCCCCCATCGTCACGCGCTTCGAGACCTATGGCGTGCCGACCATCCCGGAGGCCCGCGTCTATATGGACGCCGTTCTGGCCCATCCGGCGATGGTGAAATGGATCAAGGGCGCCATGGAGGAGAACTGGTTCCACGCCCGCTATGAGCCCTTCCCCGAGGAGAATTTCGCCGACTGGGCCGACCCCCGCCCGCCGCGCAAGGTCGAGGCCTGGAAAGGCGACGTCAGGGCGCGGGTGAACCTCGCCTGTCCTTTCTCGGGCAAGCCGGTGAAGGCGGATTCTCTGGCCGTGGCGGACGGCGTGGTGATCGGCTTCTGCAATTCGGGATGCCGCGATAAATTCGTCGCCGATCCGACGGCCTATCCTCAGGCGATGCGGCTGCTGGTCGGGCATCGCTGAGCTGAAACGTCGAAGGGGAGGCTTTCGCCTCCCCTTTTTCATTTTCCCGCGCCGAGCCGCGCGCAAAGCGCCTCCAGCTCTTCGGCCGAGGCGTAGCGGATGACCAGCCGCCCCCCCTTCCCTTTCGCCTCGACCTCGACCGGCGCCCGCAAAAGCCTGGTCAGCGCCTTGAGCCGGGCCGCCATCTCGGCGGAAGGCTTCGCCGGAGCTTTGGGTTCGGCGAGGGCGGGCGGCTGATGCGACTCCTGCGCCAGCTTCTCGGCCTGACGCACGCTCAGGCCCTCGGCGAGGATGCGCCGCGCCAGAGCCAAGGGGTCCGCCGCCGCGAGCAGAGCGCGGGCGTGACCTGCGGTGAGCGTCCCCTCCTCCAGCATGCGGCGGGCTTCCTCGGGCAGCTTCAGCAGGCGCAGCAGATTGGCGATATGGCTGCGGCTCTTACCGAGCCCCTGCGCGAGGCGCTCTTGGGTGTAGCCGAAATCCTCGATGAGCCGGGCGTAGCCCGTGGCCTCTTCGAGCGGGTTCAGATCGGCGCGCTGGACGTTCTCCACCAGCGCGACCTCGAAGGCGGCGGCGTCGTCGAAGCGGCGGACGAGAACCGGCGCATTGATCAGCCCGGCGCGCTGGGCCGCCCGCCAGCGGCGTTCGCCCGCGATGATCTCATAAGGCGCGCCGTCGCGGCGCGGGTTGGGCCGCACGAGGATCGGCTGAAGCACGCCCCGCTCGCGGATCGAAGCGGCGAGATCCTCCAGATCCTCCTCGCGGAAGAGGCGGCGGGGCTGGCCCGGATTGGGCTCCAGATCGGCCAGAGGCAGGCTCTTCAGCGTCTCGTCGCGCAGAGCCTCCGAAACCGCCAGAACCGCCCCCGGCGGCGAGGTCGGAACCTCCCGCGTCTCCGCTTCGCCGAAGAGGGCCGAAAGGCCGCGCCCCAGAGCCTTCTTGCGTGGTTTGATCTCGCTCATGACGCTCTCCCCGCTCACGCCGTCACCGGATCGCGCTCGCGGCGCAGGACTTCCTCCGCCAGACGCAAGTAAGCCTGACTCCCCGCGCAGGCCCGGTCATAGAGCAAGGCGGGCTTGCCATGGGAAGGCGCCTCGGAAAGCCGGACGTTGCGCGGAATGCTCGTCTCATAGACCACCCCGCCGAGATATTCCCGCACGTCCGCCGCCACCTGAGCCGAAAGGCTGTTGCGGCGGTCGTACATGGTCAGGACCACGCCCTGAACCGCCAGAGCCCGGTTCAAAGTCTTCTTCACCCGGTCGATGGTGTCGAGAAGCTGGCTCAGGCCCTCCAGCGCGAAGAACTCGCATTGCAGCGGCACGACCACGCCGTCGGCGGCGGTCATGGCGTTGATGGTCAGCAGATTCAGCGAAGGCGGGGAATCGATCAGCACGTAATCGAAGCGCTGATCCGCAGGCCCCTCGCCTGCGGGCGTTCCCTCCGGCCCGCGCAGAGCCTCGCGCAGGAGATGCGCCCGACGCGGCGAATCCGAAATCTCCAGATCCAAACCCGCGAGGTCGCTATTGGCCGGAACCACCCAGAGGTTTTCAGAGGCGGTCGCCTGAGCCGCCTCCTCCAGCGAGGCGCGGCCGCTGAGCAGATGATAGGAATTGGTCTCGCGCTGACGACGCTCCACGCCGAGCCCCGTGCTGGCGTTGCCCTGCGGATCGAGATCCACCAGCAGCACCCGCCGCCCGACCGCCGCCAGAGCCGCGCCGAGATTGATCGTGGTGGTGGTCTTGCCGACGCCGCCCTTCTGGTTCGAGACGGCGAAGACGCGCAGCGGCTTGACCTTCTTGGGTCGCAGCGCGGCGCGGAGGGGAGCGGATTCCATCAGGTCGAGCCTCCAGTGCGAAACCGCAGGATCATGCTTTCCGGATCGACGCGGCTGGGAAGAATCTCCGGCGCAAAGGGCCAGACTCCGGAGGCCGCGTCAAGCTCTTCGCGGCCTTGGCGGCCTTTGGGAAAGAGCGCGACGCCCTCGGGGCGCAGCAGCCGCCCGCTCCAGAGCAGCAGATCCTTGAGCGGCGCGAGCGCCCGCGCCGAAACCACGTCGGCGCAGGCGTCGGGCAGATCCTCCAGACGCTCCGCCTTGACCTGAACCGAAACGCCCGCCGCCCGCGCCGCCTCCAGCAGAAAGGCCGCCTTACGCCGGTCGCTCTCGACGAGGGTCACGCGCAGATCCGGCGCGGCCTCCAGAGCGAGGATCGCCACCACGAGGCCGGGAAAGCCCGCCCCCGAACCAAGGTCGAACCAATCCTTCGCATCCGGCGGCGCCAGAGGCAGGAGCTGCGCCGAATCCAGCATATGCCGCGCCCAGAGATCGCGGATGGTCGAGGGCCCGACCAGATTCACCGCCTTGTTCCAGCGCCGCAGCAAGGCGGCGTAGGCCACCAGACGCTCCAGCGTTTCACGTGAAACATCGGTCTTCTCGCGGAACTCCTCCGCGGACATGACTTCCCCGTTCTCGCCCCCGCTCACGCCGCGTCGCTCCCCTGCCCCGCCCCGTTCCCCGGAGCCCGCCGCACATGGCCGAGCAGCGCCGTCAGAGCCGCAGGCGTCACCCCGTCGAGCCGCGCCGCCTGCCCGAGCGTCGCCGGACGCGCGGCGGCCAGCTTCTGACGCACCTCCGCCGAAAGCCCGCCGATGGCCGCATAATCGAGATCAGGCGGAATGCGCAGAGCCTCGTCACGGCGGAAGGCGGCGATCTCGGCGTTCTGACGCAGAAGATAGCCCGCATAAAGCGCGTCGATCTCCAGCTGAGTCGCCAGAGCGGGCGCAAGCTCGCCCATCTGCGGCCAGATCTCCGCCAGACGCGCCGCATCGATCCCCGGCAGGGCCAGAAGCTCCAGCGCGCTGCGCCGACGCCCGTCCTTATTCAGCGCGAGGCCATGGCGCTCGGCTTCGTTGGGGGTCAGGCTGAGGCTCTCCGCCATAGCCCGCGCCTCGGCGAGCCCCCTGCTCTTCCCGGCCCAGACCTCCGCGCGGCGCCCGCCGACGCAGCCCCAGCCGATCCCTTTATCCGTCAGACGCTGATCCGCGTTGTCCGCGCGCAAAGTGAGGCGGTATTCCGCCCGCGAAGTGAACATGCGGTAAGGCTCCGTGACGCCCCGCGTCACAAGGTCGTCGATCAGCACGCCGATATAGGCTTCCGCCCGATCCAGCACGAGGCCCGCGCCGTCTCCGGCCCGACGCGCCGCGTTCAGACCCGCCATGAGCCCTTGCGCCGCCGCCTCCTCATAACCCGTGGTGCCGTTGATCTGCCCCGCCAGATACAACCCCGGCAGACGCCGGACCTCAAGCTCAGGCGTCAGCTCCCGAGGGTCGACGAAATCATATTCGATGGCGTAGCCCGGACGGAGGATCTCCACCTTCTCCAGCCCCGGAATCGTGCGGAGGAAAAGCTCCTGCGCATCGGCGGGCAATGAGGTGGAAACCCCATTCGGATAGATCGTGTGGTCGTCCAGACCTTCGGGCTCAAGGAAGATCTGATGGCTCTCCTTCTCGGCGAAGCGCGTGATCTTATCCTCGATGGAGGGGCAATAACGCGGCCCCCGCCCACTGATATGCCCGCCGAAGAGCGCCGAACGTCCGAGATTCTCCGCGATGATGCGATGAGTCTCGGCGGTGGTGTGGGTGATCCAGCAGACCGTCTGAGGCGTCTCGATGCGCTCGGTCAGGAAAGAGAAAGGCGTCGGCGGATCATCGCCGGGCTGAACCTCTAACGACGCCTTGTCGATGCTCCGCCCGTCGAGCCGCGCGGGCGTGCCGGTCTTGAGCCGCCCCATGGCCAGATCCAGCCCCTTGAGCCGTTCGGCCAGAGCCACCGAAGGCGCGTCGCCGACCCGTCCGCCCGGAGACCGCACGTCGCCGATGTGGATAATTCCGTGGAGAAAAGTCCCGGTGGTCAGGATCACCGCGCCCGCCGGATAGCTCTCGCCGCCTGCGGTCACGCCCGCCGCATGGCCGGAGGCGGCGAGGATCAGGTCCGAGACCTCCGCCTCGATCACGTCGAGATTCGCCTGAGCGCGGATCTCGGCCTGAATGGCCTCGCGGTAAAGCTTGCGGTCGGCCTGAGCCCGCGGCCCCTGCACCGCCGCGCCCTTGGAGCGGTTCAGCAGACGGAATTGAATCCCCGCCTTGTCCGCCGCGCGGCCCATCACGCCGTCGAGGGCGTCGATCTCGCGCACGAGATGGCCCTTGCCCAAGCCGCCTATGGCCGGATTGCAGGACATCTCGCCGAGGCGGTCGAATCTATGGGTGATGAGCGCCGTACGCGCGCCCATGCGCGCCGAGGCGAAAGCCGCCTCGCAGCCCGCATGGCCGCCGCCGACCACGATCACGTCGAATTTGCGCGCGGTTTGCTGCGCCATCGCGGTTATTTCCCTAAGCAGAATTCCGAAAACACGATGTCGAGCAGCGCCTCGACGCCGACCCGTCCCGTCACCTCGCCCAGCGCGGCCAGAGCGGCCCGCAATTCCTCGGCGGCCAGCTCAGGATAAGCGATCAGGCCCGCCGCGTCATCCGCTTCGCTTTGGGCCGCGAGATCGTCGAAACCCGCGAGGGCCTCGGCGGCGCGGGAAAGCGCCGCCTTATGGCGCGCTCGAGTCAGCAAAGCCGCCGAAGGATCGGCGCCGCCCGCCAGAATCCGCGTTTTGAGCAGGGCCGCGACCTGAGCCGCACCCGCCGGATCTTTGAGGCTGACGGGGAGGGGAGGGGAGATCGTTTCACGTGAAACATCGCCGAAATCGGGGAGGGGGCCGAGATCGCTCTTATTGGCGAGGATCAGATCGCCGCTTGAGAACAAATTGAAAACATTCTCCGGGGGCGGCGCATCCGGCGCGAGGAGGAAGATCCGCAGATCCGCGCCCGCCGCCAATTCGCGCGCACGTGTTACGCCCTCGCGCTCGATTTCATCCTCGGTTTCCCGCAGGCCCGCCGTGTCGATCAGCGTGACGGGCAGGCCGTCGATCTCCACGGCGGCCTCGATGGCGTCGCGGGTGGTGCCGGGGCGATCCGAGACGATGGCCGCCCGGCGCTGAGTCAGAGCGTTGAGCAAAGTCGATTTCCCGGCGTTGGGCGCTCCGAGGATCGCCACCCGCCAGCCCAGACGCAGACGCTCGCCATGCTCCGCCTGAGCCAGAGCCGCCGCGATCTCGCCGCCCACGCCCGCCGCCTTGGCGCGCATCCGGGCGATGACGTCGGGAGGGAGTTCGTCGTCGATGAAGTCTATGCTGGCTTCGAGAAAGGCGAGGGCCTCCGAAATGCGCTTCGACCAGCCGCGACAAGCCTCGCCGAGCGCGCCGTCGAGCTGGCGCAGGGCGGCGCGGCGCTGAGCCTCGGTTTCGGCGGCGAGGAGATCGGCGAGGCCCTCGACCTGCGTCAGATCGAGTTTCCCATTCTCGAAGGCGCGGCGGGTGAATTCGCCCGGCGCGGCGAGGCGCAGGCCCTCCAGCCCGCCGAGCGCCTCTAAAAGCGCCGCGAGAATGGCCGGGCCGCCATGAATCTGAAGCTCCGCGACGTCTTCGCCGGTGAAGCTGGCGGGGGCGGGAAACCAAAGCGCCAGAGCCTGATCCAGCCTTTCGCCGCTGATCGGATGGCGCAGATCCGCCAGAGTCGCGCGGCGAGGGGAGGGGAGGCGGCCCGCCAGAGCCTCCAGAGCCGCGCCCGCGCGCGGCCCGGAGACGCGCAAAACGGCGACTCCCGCCCGTCCGGGCGCCGTGGCGGGCGCGAAGATGGTGTCTCGGCTCAGGTCGGAGGGGGTCATTTCGGGGCGCTCGTCAGGAATGTTTCACGTGAAACGCTCCGCGAGCCGCAGGCGCGCAAGCGGAGCAGGGCGCAAAAGGGAAGGGGGCCCGAAAGCCCCCTCAAGGTCGGATTTCAAAGGCTTCGGATGAAGCCCTTGCAGGTTTAAGCGCTTCCCTGAGCCGTCAGGCTCAAGCGTTCCCCTGAGCCGTCAGGCTCAAGCATTCCTCTGAGCCGTCAGGCTCAAGCATTCATCGAATCGAAGAATTCGGCGTTGGTTTTGGTCTGTTTCAGCTTGCCGAGCAGGAATTCGATGGCGTCGGTCGGCCCCATGGGGTTGAGGATGCGCCGCAGGAGGAAGGTTTTCGCCAAAGCGCCCTTCTCCGTGAGCAATTCCTCTTTGCGGGTGCCGGACTTCAAGATGTCGATGGCCGGGAAGACGCGCTTATCGGCGATCTTGCGGTCAAGGATCACCTCGGCGTTGCCGGTGCCCTTGAATTCTTCGAAGATCACTTCGTCCATGCGCGAGCCGGTTTCGATCAGCGCCGTGGCGATGATCGTCAGCGAGCCGCCTTCCTCGATGTTGCGCGCTGCGCCGAAGAAGCGCTTCGGGCGTTGCAGGGCGTTGGCGTCCACGCCGCCGGTCAGCACCTTGCCCGAAGAGGGCACCACGGTGTTATAGGCGCGGCCGAGGCGCGTCACGCTATCGAGGAGGATCACCACGTCGCGCTTGTGCTCGACGAGGCGTTTCGCCTTTTCAATAACCATTTCAGCGACTTGCACATGCCGAACCGCCGGTTCGTCGAAGGTGGAGGAAATGACCTCGCCTTTGACGGTGCGCTGCATGTCGGTGACCTCCTCGGGGCGCTCGTCGATGAGCAGCACGATGAGGTAGCATTCCGGATGGTTCGCCGTGATCGAATTGGCGATGTTCTGGAGCAGAACCGTCTTGCCGGTGCGCGGCGGCGCCACGATCAGAGCGCGCTGGCCCTTGCCCATGGGCGAAACGATGTCGATCACCCGCGAGGAGCGGTCGCGGAGGGTGGGATCGTCCACCTCCATGCGCAGGCGCTCGTTGGGGTAAAGCGGCGTGAGGTTGTCGAAATGGACCTTATGGCGGATGGCCTCGGGGTCTTCGAAATTGATCGTATTGACCTTCAGAAGGGCGAAATAGCGCTCGCCTTCCTTGGGGGAGCGGATCTGACCCTCCACCGTGTCGCCGGTGCGCAGGCCGAAGCGGCGGATCTGGTTCGGGCTGACGTAGATGTCGTCCGGACCGGGAAGGTAATTCGCTTCGGGAGAGCGCAGGAAGCCGAAGCCGTCCTGAAGCACCTCCAAAACGCCGACGCCTGTGATGCGGACCTCGCGTTCGGCCAATTCCTTGAGGATGGCGAACATCATGTCCTGCTTGCGCATGGAGCTGGCGTTCTCCACCTCCAAGCTCTCGGCGAATTCCAGAAGGGCTTGCGGCGTCTTCGCCTTCAGCTCCTGGAGCTTGAGGTCCTGTTGATCCATGAATTTTTCGTCTCTTGGGGGGAAAGCGCGTGGGGCCGCAGCTGGAATGGCGGCCGCGCTTTGGAAAGCGGCGCGGAATATAAGCCGATTCGGCCTTTTCCGCAAGGTTGCGTCGGAAATTCGGCCTTCGGGCCGGAATCTGGGGATAAGATTGGGGATAATTCCCCGATTTTCGCCAGATTTTAGAAGGGCTTGAAGACCACCAAAGCCACGATGAGCAGCATCAGGATCGTCGGGGCCTCGTTGATCATCCGATAGAATTTCTCCGGGCGTTTATTCGCGCCTGCGGCGAAATCCTTGCGATAGCGCGAGAGCATCCCATGCACGCCCGACAAAACCAGCACCAGAGCGATCTTCGCATGCAGCCAGCCCCCTGCGCCCGCCTGAGGCGTGAAGCTCAGCAGAAGCCCGGCGGCCCAAGTCACGATCATCGCCGGATTCATGATGATCTTCAGGAGCTTGCGCTCCATGGTTTGGAAGGTCGAATCCATCTCGGAGCCCGGCGTCGCCCGCGTGTGGTAGACGTAGAGCCGCGGCAGATAGAACATCCCCGCCATCCAGGAGATCACCGCCGCGATATGCAGCCATTTCAGCCAGAGATAGGCGGGGGCGAGCGCGTCGAAGACGGGCATGGCTAGCCTCGGATGAGCTTGAGCAGCCGCTCGACCTGAGCGGGGTCGGCTTCAGGGGTGATCCCATGGCCGAGGTTGAAGATATGGGTGCGGCCCGCGAAGCCTTCCAGAATCGCCTCCGCTTCGCTCTGGAGGGCCTTGGAGCCCGGCAGCAGGGTCAGAGGGTCCAGATTGCCTTGCAGCGTCACAGAGGCCGGAATCGCGCTCTGAGCCCATGCGGGCGAGACGCTGGTGTCCAGCCCGAGGCCGGAGATCCCCGTCTCGCGGGCGTAGAGCGCGTAGCCGCCGCCCGCGCCGCGCGGAAAGCCGATGACCGGAACGCCCGGATGGCGCGCCTGCAAAGCCTCGACGACGCGTCGCGCCGGGGCGACGGAGAACCGCGCGAAGGCCCGAGGCGCCAGAGCGCCCGCCCAGCTGTCGAAGAGCTGCACGGCCTCGGCGCCCGCCTCGATCTGGCGAGAGAGATATTCGACGGTGGCCTCGGTCAGCAGGTCGATCAGAGCCTGAAAGCTCTCGGGATGGGAGAACATCCAGCGCCGCGCCGCCGCCTGCTCGTCCTTGCCGCGCCCGGCGGCCAGATAGGTCGCGAGGGTCCAGGGCGCGCCCGCGAAGCCGATCAGGGTCGTCTCGCGGGGCAGCTCCTCGCGCAGACGGCCGAGGGTTTCGTAGACCGGCGCGAGCTTCCTGTGGAGATCTTCGGGGATAAGTCGGGGCAGGGGCGCTTCGGGGCTCTGGACGTCGAGCCTTGGCCCCTCTCCCTGCTCGAACCAGAGCCGCCAGCCCAGCGCATGCGGGACGACGAGAATATCCGAAAACAAGATCGCCGCGTCGAAGCCGTAGCGCCGGATGGGCTGCAAAGTCGCTTCCACGGCGAAGTCCGGATTGTAGCAGAGTTCGAGAAAGCCGCCCGCCTTGGCGCGCAGCTCCCGATATTCCGGCAGATAGCGCCCCGCCTGACGCATGAGCCAGACGGGAGGGCGAGGAAGGGCCTCGCCGGAGAGGGCGCGCAGAAGGAGCTTATCGGGCGTCTGATCGGTCATGGGCGCGCTTGTAGCCTGCTCCATGGCCGGAGTCGATGCGGCGACCGGGCGCGTCTCGCGCCCCTTCCCTCCCCAGCCCGTCGCCGCAGGGCGGAGCGGATATCCACAGGAAAACATCTACAAGAAAGAATCTTAAAAAAGGTTGAAGAAGATAGTAGGAGGGTGGAAAAGCGTGAATTCTTTGGGATTCACAGGTTATGCCCAGAGTTATCCACAATCGAATCGATTCTTTCGGGAATCTCGCCAAGCTCTCAGGATGCTTGAAGCTCTCAGGAGAAGATTTTGATCCTATTGGGTTTCCACCTGATTCGCACTCGGAATCGGAGTCGGCGATTCGTTCGCGATTCGACCATGAGTCGTCGGAATCCTCCACAATCGGCGCCCGTTATGAGTCGGTCGCTGCCGAGATTCCATCCACCTGTGGATAACTCTGTGCATGAAGGTCTAATCGAATCCGCTTGACTCGGGATAACCCCCTTTTTCCCCTGATTCTTCCCCGTTATCCCCGTTATCCACAGGAGTTGTCCCCATGCGCCCGGAATCCGCTCCGGCCCCCGCTCCGGCCTCCATTTCGGAAGCCTCGCCGGAGGCGCCCGGAAGACCCGCGGGCCGCCTGCCTCAGGTGCATATCCTCTCCGATTCCACCGGCGACACCCTGCGCGCGGCGCTCCGGGCGGTCTCGGGGCAATTCCGCCATGTGGCCTTCGAGACCCGCGCCCATACCCTGATCCGCAGCCTGCCCGCCCTCGACCGCGCCTTTCAGGAGATCGCCGCCGCGCCGGGCCTGGTCATGCACAGCGTCGTGACGCCGCAGCTGCGCGCCCGGCTGGAGGAGCATTGCCGCAGGCTCAGCCTGCCCAACGTGGCCCTGCTCGATCCGGCCATCGCGGCCATGGCGGCCCATCTGAATTCTCCGCCCAACTGGCGGCCCGGCGGACAGCATGAGGTGGACGTCGCCTATTACGCCCGCATGGCCGCCATCGACTTCGCCATGGAGCATGACGACGGCGAATGGAGCGAAAGGCTGCGCGCCGCCGAGGTGCTGCTGATCGGAGTGAGCCGCACCTCGAAGACGCCGACCTGCGTCTATCTGGCGGGCAAAGGCGTGAAGGCGGCGAATCTGCCGCTGACTTCGGCGCGGCCGCCGCCGCCCGCCCTCTTCGAATTCGGGCCGGACGAGGGGCCGCTTCTGGTCGGGCTGACCGCCAAGCCCGCGCGTCTGGCGCAGATCCGGGCGCATCGGCTTCAGAGCCTGCGCCAAGAGGACGGGCGCGGCGGAGATTACGCCGAGGTCTCGGCCATTCAGCGCGAGGTGGTCGAGGCGCTCAAGCTCTTCGAGCGGCTGCAATGCCCGGTGATCGACGTCACGCGCCGCTCCATCGAGGAGACGGCGGCGGCGGTCATGAGCCTGCTGGAGGCGCGGGGCCGGGCGCGCCGGGCGGGGATTCCCTTCACGGGCGGCCTGACGGACAGGGGAGAAGGCGCATGATTCTGCTGGCTTCAGGCAGCGAGGCGCGGGCGCGGATGCTGCGCGCCGCAGGCGTGGAGGTCCAGACGCGCCGGGCCGCCGTGGACGAAGAGGCCGTGACCGCCTCTCTGCGGGCCGAGGGGGTGGGGCCGCGCGATCTCGCCGACGCCCTCGCCGAGATGAAGGCGATGCGGGTCGGGGCTGCGGCGCCTGCGGGGCTGCTGACGCTCGGGGCGGATCAGACCCTCGCCTTCAAGGATCGGGTCTACGGCAAGCCCGAGAGCCTCAAGGCGGCGCGGGCGCAGCTTCTGGAGCTGCGCGGCGAGTCGCACACCTTGTTTTCGGCGGCGGTGATCGTCGAGAACGGCGCGCCGGTCTGGCGTCATGTGGGCGCGGCGCAATTGCGCATGAGGCCCTTTTCGGAGAAGTTCCTCGACGCCTATCTTGAGGCCGAAGGCGAAGCGATCCTCGGATGCGCGGGCGCCTATCGCATCGAGGGGCCGGGGGCGCAATTGTTCTCGCGCGTGACGGGCGATCATTTCACCATTCAGGGTCTGCCTGTGCTGGAGATCCTGGGCTATCTGCGGGCGAGAGGGATTTTGACCGAATGAGCGAAGAGCGGGACGCGCCTCTGGCGGGAGTCTTCGGCTGGCCGGCCTCCCATTCGAAATCTCCGGCGCTGCACGGCCATTGGCTGAAGCGCTATGGGATCAGGGGCTGGTATCTGCCGCTTCCGGTGCGGCCGGAGGATTTCGCCGAAGTTCTCAAGGCTCTGCCGCGCATGGGCTTCGTGGGGGCCAACGTCACCATGCCCCATAAGGCCGAGGCCTTCCGCATGGCCGATGAGGCCACGCCTCTGGCGCGGCGGCTGCGGGCGGCGAATACGCTGATCCTCCGCGAGGGCCGCATCTTCGCCGACAACACCGACGGATTCGGCTTCATCGAGAATCTGCGCCAAAATTCGCCTGAATGGAGCCCGGCGGCGGGCCCTGTGACGGTGATCGGCGCCGGAGGGGCCAGCCGCGCGGTGATCGCCGCTCTCGCGGAGGCGGGGGCGCCGGAGATTCGGCTGCTCAACCGCACCCTCGCCAATTCCGAGGAGCTTCAGCGCGACCTCGACCTGCCTCTGAAGCTTCTGCCCATGGAGAAGCTGTCCGAGGCTCTGGAGGGCGCGGCTCTGGCGGTGAACGCCACGGCGCTCGGCATGGCGGGCGGGCCGCCCTTCGACCTCGACCTCAGCGCGCTGGCCCCGGGAATCCTCGCCACGGATCTGATCTACGCGCCGCTCAAGACGCCTTTCCTCGCAGCCGCCGAGAAGCAGGGCGCCCGGATCGTGGACGGACTCGGAATGCTGCTGCATCAGGCGCGGCCCGGATTCGCGGCGTGGTTCGGGCGCGAGCCGGAGGTGGATGAAGAGCTCCGCCGCGCCGTTCTGGAGGCCGCATGACCTATCGCCTCGGCCTGACGGGCTCCATCGGCATGGGCAAGAGCGCCACCGCCGAAATGTTCCGCAAGCGCGGGATTCCCGTCTATGACGCCGACGTCGCCGTGGCGGAGCTTTACGCGCCCGGAGGCGGCGCCGCGCCGGTTCTGGAGGCGCTGATTCCCGGCGCCGCCGCGTCCGACGGCTCGGCGGATCGCGAGGTTCTGCGCAAGGCCGTCCTCGGGAATCCCGGGATGCTGAAAAAGCTCGAAGCGGCGATTCATCCGCTGGTCCTCGCCAAACGCGCGGAGTTCCTCGCGGCCAACCGCGAGGCGCCGCTCGCGCTGCTCGACATTCCCTTGCTTTATGAAACGGGCTCGGAGCGGGAGATGGAGGCGGTGCTCGTGGTCTCCGCCCCGGCGGAGGTCCAGCGCGCGCGGGTTCTGGCGCGTCCCGGCATGACGCCCGAGCGTTTCGAGGCCATCCTCGCCCGCCAGACTCCCGACGCCGAGAAGCGCGCCCGCGCGGATTGGGTTCTCGACACGAGCCGGGGATTCCCCGCCGCCGAGGCCGAAGTCGAGGCGATCCTCGCGCAATTCCGCGCGACAGGCCGCATCGGACAGGAGAAGCCATGACCCGCGAGATCGTCCTCGACACCGAAACCACCGGCTTCGACCCCGCGCGCGGCGACCGCATGGTGGAGGTCGCCTGTCTGGAGCTGGTGAATCGTCTGCCGACCGGGGCGTATTTCCACCGCTACATCGATCCTGAGCGCTCCGTCCCCGCCGAGGCCGCCGCCGTCCACGGCCTGACCGACGAGAAGCTGCGCGGCCAGCCGAAATTCCGCGAGATCGCGCAGGATTTCCTCGACTTCATCGGCGAAGCGCCGCTGGTCATCCATAACGCCGCCTTCGACATGAAGTTTTTGAGCCATGAACTGGCTCTGGCGAATAAGCCCACCCTGCCTTACGCCCGCGCCGTGGACACTCTGGCCATGGCCCGGACGCGCTTTCCCGGCGCTCCGGCCACCCTCGACGCGCTCTGCCGGCGGTTCGGCGTGGACAACTCCGGCCGCCAGCTCCATGGCGCGCTCATCGACTGCGAGCTTCTGGCGGGCGTCTATCTGGAGCTGACCGGCGGGCGTCAGATCGGCTTCGGCCTCGACGCGGGGCCGAAGGGGCGCAGAGCCTCCGTCTCCCCGGCCTCCGAGGGGCTTGCGGCGGGAGGCGCCGCCGCGAAGGGCGAGGCGCCCGCCGCGCGGCGTCCCTCCGCGCGGCCTGCTCTGCTGACCTCCGAAGAGGCCGCCGCGCATGAGGCCTTCGTCCGCGGCCTCGGCGAGGCCGCGCGCTGGCGGCGGCCCTCCTGAACGAAAAAGGCCGCGCTCTGCGCGCGGCCTTTCCGTCTCGTCGAAACCGAAAGCCTGAGGATCAGGCCTGTCCGGCGGGGGGCTCTCCGGCGGCCTGCTGGGCGCGCTGGGCCGCCACGGCGTCGAGCCGCTGGCGATAGAGCGCCATGAAGTCCACCGGATCGAGCAGCAGCGGCGGATAACCGCCGTCGCGCGTGGCGTCGGCCACCACGCGGCGCGCGAAGGGGAAGAGGATGCGCGGGCATTCGGCCAGCAGGATCGGCTCGATCATGTTCTGAGGCGCGCCGGTCAGGCGGAAGATCCCGACGTAATCCAGCGAGGCCGCATAGATGTTCTTGTTCTCGACGACGGCCTTCGCGTCGATCTTGAGCGAAACCTCGAAGATGCCCTGCTCGCCGTCTTCGGCGGGCAGCTGGCGGGCGTTGGCGTCGATGCGCACGGGCAGGTCGGGGCGCGAGTCGATGCGCATTCCGGCGCCCGGATTCTCAAACGACAGATCCCGCACGAATTGCGCGAGGATCGACAGCTGAATGTCGGCCGGAGGGGGGGCGGCGTCGGTCATCGAGGATAGGCTCCTGAAGATAGGTTCAAAATGGGACGTTGAGCCAAGGGGCTATCATGGGTCGGCCCCGGCGCCAAGTCTCGCGCATGGAGGAGGGGCGAGATTCGCAGGCTCCTTTCCTTTCAGGCGGGGATTGAGAAAATGTGAAGACGGAGAGGCGCGCATTTGGCGTTTCGCCGCCTCTGCGACGCTTGCGCGCCCCGCGACAGTGGATTTTAAGCCTGCGACGCCATACATAGAGTCTCAAGCCCCGCGCGCCCGATTTCGGCCGCCCGGCCCCATCCGCCTCAGGAGACGCGCCCTGATGACCGACGCCTTTCTGGAGATCCTCATCCTCGCCGCCGTGGCCGGATTCGTGTTCATGCGCCTGAAGGGCGTGCTGGGCACCCGGGTGGGGCGTGAAAACCCGGAGGAATGGGGCTTCGGCGCGCCGTCGGGCAAGCCCGGCCCCGCCGCGGACCGGGCCGAGGCCGCTCCCGGCCTGCCGCCCGAATTGGGCGTCGATCCCGCCAGTCCCGCCGGACGCGCTCTGATCCTCGGGCTGGAGGCCGATTCCGAATTCGACCCCGCCGATTTCATGCGGCGCGCGGGCGACGCCTATGAATATATCCTTCTGGCCTTCGAACATGGCGAGAAAGACGATCTGAGGCCGCTTCTCGCGCCGAACGTTTACCAAAGTTTTTCCCATGTGATCGATGATCGTACGCAGAAAGGCGTCGTCGTCGAGGCCCGTCTCGTCCGCATTCTGGCGACCGAACTCAAGGACGCCAGATTCGACCCGGCGACCCGGGAGATGCAGATGGACGTGCGCTTCGAAGCCGAGCTGATCTCCGCGGCGCGCGATGCGGCCGGCGCGGTGGTGCAGGGCGATCCGACGCAGCCGCGCGTCATCTCCGATCTCTGGACCTTCTCGCGCCGACTGGGCGACGCCGATCCCAACTGGTTGCTCGTCGCGACGGGCGACTGAGCCCGTCGAGGAGCGAGCATGATCCGTTTCGCCCGAGCCGTCGCCTGCGCGACGGCCCTTTCCGCCTTGAGCGCCTGCGCCAGCGGACCAAAGACCCCTCTCGCCGTCGCGCCGACGCCTCTGGCGCCGGCCGCTTCGCCGATCAGCCCGCCCCCCCCTCAGGCGGCGGGGCCCGTTCTGACCCCCATGCCCGGCGGCGGCGCCTTGCTGCCGCCGATGGTGGCTCAGGCGCCGCGGCCTCCCGCCGCGCCGGGGCCGGCCGGCCCTCAGCCCCCAGCCGCGCCCGGCCTGCCGCCCGGCGCCTATACGCCGCAAGCCATGCAATTTCCGCCTCAGCCCGTCGCCGGACCCGAATTCGTCCTTGAAGGCGCCGCCGGACGCGCCCAGCCGGTGCAGTTCGCCGGGCTTCAGGGCTGGGCCGAAGACGACCACGCCGCCGCGCTCAACGCTTTGGCGGCGGTTTGTCAGAAGCTCTCCGGGCGCGAGGTCTCGGCCTCCATCGGCGGCCCCAAGGCCGCGGACGGCGCGCCGATCGGCGGCTACGCCGGGGATTGGGTCCAGATCTGCGGCGCCTGGCCGCGCGATCCGCGCAACCGCGCCGAGGCCCGCGCCTTCTTCGAGCATTGGTTCCAGCCGGTGCGCATCGAGGCCAAGGCGGCCGACGAGGCTTTGTTCACCGGTTATTACGAGCCGGAGCTGCGCGGCTCTCTGACGCCGGTCGGGCCTTATCAATTCCCGCTCTACCGCAAGCCCGACGACCTCATCGACGGCGTCGCCTATCACAACCGCGCCCAAATCGACGCGGGCGCGCTGAAGGGCAGGGGGCTGGAGCTGGTCTTCGTCGACGATCCGGTGGATCTCTTCTTCCTGCACATTCAGGGCTCAGGCCGGGTGCGTCTGCCCGACGGCAATGTGATGCGCGTCGGCTACGCCGGGAAGAACGGCCATAGCTATAAATCCATCGGGCGGGTGCTGGCCGACCGCGGCGAGATGACCCTCGGCGAGACCTCCGCCGACGGCATCAAGGCTTGGGCGCGGCGCAATCCTCAGAAGATGTGGGGGCTTTTCGCGGAAAACCCCTCCTATGTCTTCTTCACGCCCAAAGAGAGCCTTTCGCCCAACGAAGGCCCCGTGGGCTCCTTCGGCACGCCTCTGCCGGCCTTGCGCTCGGTGGCGGTGGACCAGAAATTCTACGCCCTCGGCCTGCCGATCTGGATCGAGACGGATTCGCCCGCCGGAGCCCTGCGCCGGCTGGTGGTGGCGCTCGACACGGGCGGCGCCATCAAGGGCGCCCAGCGCGCGGACATCTTCTTCGGCTCCGGCGACGAGCCGGGCCGCCTCGCCGGATCCACCAAGGATTACGGGCGCATGACCGCCCTGCTTCCGAAGCTTTCGGTGCAGCGCATCTGGCAGGGCGCGGTTCCTCGCATCTAAAGAAAAGCGCGCGCGCCGAGGAAACGTTTCCCGCGCGCCGCGCGCCGCCTATATAAGGCGCTTCCCGCCCCATCCGGCCCTTCGACAGGTCGGATGGGGTTCGGCGTTTGGGCGAAGGGAGATCGGGGAGGGCGCGCAGGTGCGGCGCAAAAGCGGCAGAACCACCACGGAGGAGGAGCTTCGGCTCTGGCGGGCCGCCATGCGCGACGCGGAGCCTCTGGCGCGCGCTCAGTCCGCCGCGCCTGAAAAGCCCGCCGAGCCGCCTGAAGCCGCGCCGCGCAAGCCGGAGACGCCCGCCGCCCGGCCCGACCTGCTTCCTCTGGCGGATTTCTCCGCCCTGCTCGGCTTGGGGCCCATGGCCCGCGCCGCCCGTCCCGAGCTTTCGCCCGCCCGGCTTTTGACCTCGCCCCCGCCCGCGAAGCCCTTCGTGGAGCCGCTCGGGCCCAGCACCCCCGGACTCGACCGCCGCACCGCCCAACGTCTGATGAAAGGCGACAAGCGCCCCGAAGGGCGGCTTGATCTGCACGGCCTGACTCTGGACCGCGCCCATGTCGCGCTGATCCTCTTCGTCATCGCCGCGCGCCGCGAGGGCAAACGCATGGTTCTGGTGGTCACGGGCAAGGGCGGCGATTATCAGGCGCGCGCCTCAGGGCGCGAGGGGCCGCGGCCCGGAACTCTGCGGGAGGCGACGCCGCGCTGGCTCGATTCTCCGCAGCTCAAGCCTCATGTCGGCGGAGTCTATCCGGCCCATGAGCGCCATGGCGGCGCGGGGGCGCTCTACGTCTATCTGCGCAAGGGCTGAACCGCGCCTTAAAAAAGGAAGGCCCCTCCCTTGCGGAAGAGGCCCGAAGAAGCTTCGCCTTCGGATGAGGATCAGGTCTGATCCGACCAGGCCGCGCGGGCGCTGACGCGCTCCACCTCGGCCCGCACCAGCCGCTCGACCATGCCCGGCAGATTCTCGTCCAGCCACTCGCGCAGCATGGGCTTGAGCATCTGACGCACCACGGCGTTCAGCGATTCCGTCTCGCCCTCGGCGGCGCCGGGCAGCGGGAAGCCGCCATGCAGACGCGGAGCCTGCGCGCCCGTCAGGGCGGCCATCGCCCGGGCGGAGGCCCGTTCGGCGGCTTCGGAGAGCAGATCCTCGTCCTCGATCAAGGAGCGGCGGGCTGAAATCGCGGCGGGCGGCGCCGGGGCGCGCGTGGTCAGAGCCGTGGAGGCGGCGGCGGTCGCGGCCGCTCCGGTCGCGGCGGCGGTCTCCCAGAGGGCGGCCGGATCCTCGGCCTCCCCCAGACGCTCGGTGAGCAGCAGCTCCTCGCGCGCGAAGCCGGATTCCGGCTCGGTCGGGGCGGGCGGGATGTCGAGCGGCGAAGCCGGATCCCGGCTCGGCTCGAAATCGGAATCCGAGCCCCAGAAGGAATTGACGTCGAAGGGCGGCGGCTCGGCGGCGGCGGGCTCGGCGGCAGGCGCTTCGGGAATGCGCCGGTCCGAAGAGAGATTCAGCACCCCCTCGTCGAGATCCTCGCGGCTGAAGCGGTCGACGCCGAAGACGTCCAGAGGATCGCCCAAATCCGCAGCCCCGCCGCGGGCCTCGACGGCGGCCTCTCCGGAGGCTTCAAGGAAGGATTCGGCCTCCTTGAGCGGTGCGGCGGAGGATTCGGCGGGGGCTTCGTCGAGGGCGCCGAAAATATCGTCCACTTCGCGGCGCGTGGTCTCCACCGTGCGGGAGGCCTCTTCGCGCAGAGAGGCGAAATCGGGCAGATCGAATTTCGGCGGCTCGAAGACCGGCAGATCGGGGATGGCGGGGGCGGCCTCCTCGACCGTCTCCGCGACGGCCTTGACGGCGGAGCGGCCCGCGTCGCCGACGGCCTTCGCGGCGTCTCCGGCGAGGTCGGCGGCCTCTTTGGCGCTCTCCGCCGCGAAATCGACGCCCGCGTCCACGGCTTCGCCGAAGAAGCGTCCGGCGCCTTTGGTCAGATCGGCGGCGGCGTCCAAAGCGGCGCCTCCGGCCTCTCTGGCGGAGTCAAGAGCCTCTCCGGCGAGATCGGCGGCGTCCTCCGCGAAGGCGGCGCCGGATTCGACGACGGGGGAGACGACGCGGTCGGCGGCCTTGTCGAGCGCGCGTCCGGCGTCCTCGGTCAGATCGGCGGCGGTCTCGAAGACGGAGCGTCCGGCGGAGCGGGCGCCCTCGACGAGGCTCGAAGCGGCCTCGGAGGCGAGGTCTTGGGCGCCCTCGACGACGAACTCGGCCGAGTCTCCCGCCTCTTCGGCGAAATCGACGGCGGATTCGAAAACGGAGCGCCCGGCCGTTTTGGCGGTCTGGGCGGCGCCTCCGGCGAATTCGGTCAGATCGGCGAGGCTCTCCGAAGCGGAGCGGCGCAGGAAGACCTCCGCCTCGTCGGCGGAATCGACGACGGCGCGGCGCGCGACGCTCGCGGCCTCTTCGGTCTTGCGGCCGAGGTCGGCGGCTTCGGATTTGAGGCCGGAGAGAAGTTCGGCCTCAGGATCCAGCGTATAACCATCGTCGAAGGCGCTCGGCGGCGGGGTCAGGAAGCGGGCGAAGGGATCCTCCGCCGCAGGGGCGGGCGCGGCGGCGGCCGACGGCGGCGCGACGGGCGCGGGCTTCGGCGGCGGCGCGAGGGGGCGCGGCGGCTCCTCGACGAAGCGGCCGCCGTAAGCGCCCTCCACCACGCGCGGCGGCGCGGCGGGGGGCTCGACCTTGGGCGCGGAGGATTTCAGGATGGCGCCGAAATCGGCGTCCAGATCGGCGTCGTCGCTGTCGCGGAAGGGGATTTCGAATTCGAAACGCGATTCGGGCTCGGGGGTCTGGCTGGGCCGGCCAAGGGCGCGCTCGGCCCAACCGAACTCCTCCTCAAGGCGCTCGTCCTGAGGGCCGGGCTGAGGGCCGGGCCGGGGCGCGGGGCGCGAGGGCGCGGGCGGCTCGGGATCGCGCGCGACGCCGCCGAGGCCGCTCCAATCGACTTTGGCGGGAGCGGGCGGCGGGGGCGGCGGAGCGGGAGCAGGCGCCGGAGGCTGGGCGGCGACGGGCGGCGGGGCGGGATCGGCGGGCGGCTCCTCGAAGCGGAAGCGGCGCGTCTCGGGGCGCGGAGCCTCAGAACGCGGAGGCTCAGAACGCGGAGGCTCAGAGCGCGGAGTCTCGGGGCGGGAGGGTTCGGGACGGGAAGGCTCCGCGCGGGCGGGCGTCGGGACTTCGGCGCGAAGCGTCGCCTCCTCGGCCTCGGCGCGCCCGCGCCGGGCGCTGCGCGCCTCTTGTTCGTCCTCCTCGGCGATGATCCGACGGATGGAGGCGAGAATGTCCTCCATGCTGGGTTCGAGAGGCGAAGCGGAATGATTCGACATGGCGGCCTTCACGATATCCCTGCGCGCAATGCGCCCCAATGCAAGAAACTTAAGATTTATGTCGTGCCAAAACAAGACAGGCCGGGCTCGAAACCTCGAACCTCCGGCCGGTTTCGCCCGGCATGCATGGGCATCATGAGGCCCACAATCTTAAAGGCTGGTTATTGGATGGGAGAAGGAGGAGCGCGAAGGGGTTGATCCCGCGTTTCAATTTTCGGCCGGGAAGCGCGAATGCGCTCCTCGGCCTCAGATCAATGCGTTGTTTTTGAAATAAGTTTTATCGGCTTGCGCCGAGGGGCCTTCACAGCCTGTCGCGGACATATCCGAAGGGGTTCCACGGGAAGTTCCAGCGGTTGACCATGGCCGCGGCGGCGTCGAGGCCCATGCGGCGGATCTCCTGCGTGGTCGGCGTGGGGGGAATCGGCTCCGAGATGCGGGCGAGTCCGATGGAGGTCGGGCTCAGGCGGCCCATCGTCCCGAGGATCCGATAGGCGCTGAGATGCGAATCAGCCGCCGCCCGCACCAAAGCCGTGCGCGCGTCCAAAAGACTCTGCTGCGCGTTGAGCTGATCGAGAATCGAACGCGCGCCGACGGTCATCTCCTCGCTCACGCCGGTGTAGGCGAGCTGCGCCGCCTGCACCCGCGCCAGATTGGCCGCGAGGCTCTGTTGCGCCGTGACGTAGCTGGTGAAGGCCGAGCCTACGCTTTGGCGAACGGCGGCCTCGGCGTCCATGATCTGCATCCGCCGCTGCGAGGCCGTCGCCCGCGCCGCCCGCACGCGGCTGTCGACCACGCCGCCGTCGTAGATCGGATGATTGATCGACACCCCGATGTTGGCGCTGTTGGTGAAGCCGTCGAGGATCGGGAACATGTCGCTTTTCGCGGTGGAGACGCCGGCGCTCAGGCCCACGGTGGGCATATAGCCGGTCATGGTCGATTCGGCGGCGGCGATGGCCGCGCGCTCGCTGGCGCGGGCCGCCAGAATCGAGGGATGGGCCATGGCCTCGGAGAGCGCGGTCTCCAGCGTGGAGGGCAGGGTGGGCAGACGGCTCGGCGGCTGCGGATTATTCGGGACGCGCCCGACCAGCCGCTGGAAGGTCTGCTCGCTGATGGTCAGGGCGCCGCGCGCCTGCACCACCGAGGCGCGGGTGCTGGAGAGCTGAGCCTCCGCCTGAGCCACGTCGGTGAGGGTGGCCTCGCCGACCTGAAAGCGCAGCCGCGCCGCCTCGGATTGCTGGCGGAAGATCTCGAAGCTCGACAGGGTCATGCCGAGCAGCTCGCGGTCGCGGACCAGGCCGATATAGGCGACGATGGTGTCGAGGAGGGCCGCTTGCTCGGATTGCAGATAGCCCAGCTGGCTGGCGTCGAGGGATTCGGCCGCCTGACGAATGGCGATGGCGGTGCGTCCGCCGTCATAGACCGGCAAGGAGGCGCTCAGCGAAGCGGAGAGGCTGTCGCCCCAAGCCGCGCCGCTGTCGAGCAGGCGGTCGCCGCGCACGCCGTAGCTGCCGCTGGCGTTGAGCGAGGGCGAATAGCCCAGCCGGGCCTGAGTCAGGCTTTCGGCGGCGCTTTGCAGTCCGAAGCGGCTCGCCGCCAGAGAAGGATTATTGCGATAGGCGTCGCTCAACGCGTCGTAAAGCGTTTCGGCCTGCGCCGAGGGAGTCGCGAAGAGTCCGGCGAAGACGCCCGCCGTCAAGGCGAGAGCGGTCGTCCAACGCGTCCAGCGGCGCATAGGGGCCTCCTTAGGGCGGCGAGGCGGCGGGAGGCCCTGAGGGCCGCCGCCGACGGTCAGAACACGAAGCCGGGCTTGCGTTCGAAGCCCGGCAGAGCCGTCGCGGCGGCGTCGAAGGCCACGCGGCCCCGCAGATCGCCCTTCGCCGCCAGACGCGCCCGGCCCATGGGGCCTTCGAGGCTGACGAAGATCAGGCGCCCGCCGGGGGCCAGCTGGGAATCGAGCGTCTCCAGCGATTCGAGGGCGGTTTCGACGCCGCCTTCGAGGAGTATTACGTCATAGGGGCCGGAATCCGGCGCGCCCGCGGTCAAATCTCCGACGACCACCCGCACGTGAGGCGCCAGAGGCTCCAGAAGAGCGCGGGCCTTCTCGGCGAGCGCGGGGTCGCTCTCCAGCGCCGTCACATGGCGCGAGAGCTTGCCCGCCAGAGCCGCCCCGTAGCCGGTTCCGGCGCCGACGATCAAAATCTTCTCCTCCGGCTCCAGCTCGGCGAGGTCCAGAAGCTTGGCCTGCACGCGCGGCTCGAGGATCTGGCGGCCCCCGCCCAGAGGCAGCGGCGAATCGGAATAAGCGGCGGCGCGCAGGGATTCGGGCGCGAAATCCTCGCGCGGAACCTCCAGCATGGCGGCGATCACGCCGCGGCGGGTCACGTCGGCGGGGCGCACCTGACGATCGACCATGGCTTGGCGCGCGGCGGCGAGAGGGCTGCTGCTGCTCGACATGGAAAGGCTCCTCCGGAGGAACGAAGAGATTGGTCTGTGCCACGGAACGAACCGGGACGCAAGGCGAGGCGGCGGCGCGGAGCGGGTTCGGAGGCGGATTTCCGCCTTATCCGGACTCGCCTTTCGCGAGGGTTCAGTTATGGGGCCAAGGCGCCCCGAAGTCACGTTTCCTGAGGCGCTCCGGACTGCGATTCGACGTCGCCGCGATGGACGAGGAAGCGCGGCGGAGGCTCGCCGGGCCGCCGTCCGGGACCATCTGACGCCGACGCAGGCCCAAAGGCGCCGGAAGCGCGTCGTCAAATCTCCCGGCGCGCTCCAGACCCTCGGCGCCGAGGGCCGCATGGCTGAACATCAGGAAAAATCGAGTCCCCCTTCGACGTCAGGAGAAATCCAAACCAACGTCGAGCGTCTTGACCGAATGGGTCAGGAAGCCCGCCGACAGCAGATCCACCCCCGTCTCCGCGATGGAGGGCGCGGTCTCGGGCGTGATTCCGCCGCTGGCCTCCAGCAAAGGCCGCCGCGCCGCCAGATCGGCCCGGCGCACGGCCTCGCGCAGGATCTCGGGCGACATGTTGTCGAGCAGGATGTTGTCGGCGATCCCGATCTTCAGCGCCTCGTCGAGCTGATCGAGGGAATCCACCTCAAGCTCGATCTTCAGCATATGCCCGGCGTAGGCGCGGGCGCGCTCCAGAGCGGGGCGGATGCCTCCGGCGGCCACGAGGTGGTTGTCTTTGATCAGCACGGCGTCGTCCAGACCGAAGCGGTGATTCGCCCCGCCTCCGAGCCGCACGGCGCGCTTCTCGAAGATCCGCAGGCCCGGCGTGGTCTTGCGGGTGTCGGCGATTTTGGCCTTGGTGTGGGCGATGGAATCGGCGATGCGCCGCGTGAGGCTCGCGATTCCGCACATGCGCCCCATGAAGTTCAGAGCCACGCGCTCGCCCATGAGAATCGAGCGGGCTTCTCCGGTCACGGTGAGGATGGCGTCGCCTTTGATCATGCGCTCGCCGTCGCCGAGACGGACCGCGATCTTCAGGTTCGGGTCCACCAGCCGGAAGGCCAGCTCCGCCGCCTGCACGCCCGCCGCCACGCCGGGCTCGCGGGCGTTGATCGCCGCGCGGGCCTGAGTCCCCATCGGAATCGTGGCGTCGGTGGTCACGTCGCCCGCCCGGCCCCAATCCTCGATCAGCGCGGCCTCGACGGCGGGCCGGATCAGAGCCTCGGGCAGAGGCGGAACGGGAAGGCTGGCGCTCATCTGTCTTCCTCCACGGCCGCGGCGCGGATGGCCAGAGCCTCGTCGAGCGTGATTTCGGTGCGATGCGCCCAAGCGGGATCCGTCTCGGGGAAATCGCTGCGGAAATGTCCGCCGCGGCTTTCCGTGCGGCGCAGGGCGGCGGCGGCGACCATGGTCGCGGCGGTGGTCATGTTGAGATAGCTGCGCGAGGCGCCCGCCGCCTCGCGCTCCAGACGCGCGATCTTGCGCAAAGCGCGCTTGAGGCTCTCGGCGTCGCGGACCACGCCCACGTCTTCGCTCATGGTCTGACGCAATTCATGCACCGCCCAGAGATTGCGCAATTCGCCCTCGGCGCTGAAATCGGCGCGAGGGAGAAGCTCGGGCAGGGCGGCGGGCAGGCTGACGGAGATCTTCTTCTCCACGTCCTCGGCGACGCGGGCGGCGAAGACCACCGCCTCAAGCAAGCCGTTGGAGGCGAGGCGATTGGCGCCGTGCAGCCCCGTCGAGGAGGCTTCGCCGCAGACCCAGAGCCGGTCAAGGGAGCTGCGGCCTTGGGAATCCACCCGCACGCCGCCCATATGGTAATGCGCCGCCGGGGCCACGGGGATGGTCTGGGTCGCGGGATCGATGCCCGCCTCCTGCAGATAGCCCATGACGGTGGGGAAATGCTCGCCGAAATGAGCGCCCAGAGCCTCCCGCGCGTCGAGCGCCGGACGATGGCCCGTCTGGATCTGCGCGAAGATCGCCCGGGCCACGATGTCGCGCGGGGCGAGTTCGGCGTCCGGATGGACCTCCGGCATGAAGCGCCGCCCGGTCTCGTCGACCAGAAAGGCGCCTTCGCCGCGCAGGGCCTCGGTGGCCAGAGGCGCGGGGTCTTTGCCGAGGTCGATGGCGGTGGGGTGGAACTGCACGAATTCCGGATCGGCGATCACGGCGCCCGCGCGGGCCGCCATGCCCATGGCCTGCCCCCGCACCCGCGAAGGATTGGTCGTCACGGCGTAGAGGCCGCCCAAGCCTCCGGCGGCGAGGATCGTCGCGTCGGCGCGGAAGAAGAGCGGCGTGGCGTAGCGGTCTCCGGCGGCGCGGGCGAAGACGCCGATCACGCGGCCCTCCGCCACGGCGAAATCCACCGCGATGACGCCCTCGACCACCGAAATCGAGGGCGTGGCCCGCACGTCCTCGATCAGAGCGTCCATGATGGCGCGCCCGGCGCGGTCCCCCGCGACGCGCACCACCCGCGCCCGGCCATGAGCCGCCTCGCGGGAGAGCATGTATTGGCCTTCTTCGTCGCGGTCGAAGGGAGCGCCCAGCCGCGCCAGATCCTCGATGCGGGCGGCGGCCTCCTGAGCCACGCTGCGGGCGGTGGCTTCGTCCACGATGCCCGCGCCGGCCTTGAGCGTGTCGGCGGCGTGATCCTCGGGACTATCGCCCGCGCCCACGGCGGCGGCCACGCCCCCTTGCGCCCAAGCCGAACTCGCGCCCTGCCCGAGCGGATCCGGCGACAGCACCGTCACCGGACGCGGCGCCAGCTTCAGCGCCGCGAAAAGCCCCGCCAGACCGGCGCCGATGATCAGCACGCCTCCGGTCTCGAACGCCGTGTCGAAGCGGCTCATGCCCGCCCTCCAAGCTCTTCGGATGAATATCCCCCGAGGGCCGAGTCTACGGCGAATTCTCGGCTGGGGCTAAAAAAAACGCGTTCAGCCGGGTTCGGGCTTTGGTTGGGGGAGGGGGAGGGCGCTCCGGCGGCGGCGGCTCCGCAGAAGCAGATGGACGCCCGCCGCGAATCCCAGCCAAAGCAGGAGGTTGACCGGATGATCGAACAGGACGCCCGCGATCAGCAGGGGCGCGAAGAGCGGCAGGACGGCGTATTCTCCGCGCATGCTCCTCATCAGCCCGATTCCGGAGGAGGTTTCCGGGAAGAGCCCGAAAAAATCCATGCCCTGAATGGTCAGGAACATCAGCAGCCCCCCGAAGAGCGCGCCGAGCAGGGTCGCGAGGATCAGCCGGAGCCCAGAGAACAGCCACCCGCGCAGGCCCTCTCCGCCAAGGCCGCGCGCCAGCAGCGCCCCCGCCAGAGCCGCCCCGATTCCGCCGAGCAGCGCGACGGGCCAGAATTGAAGGAGGCCCTGAAGCTTGTCGCGCTCCATGATCATGACGACGCCCAGCCACCAGAACGCGCCCATCGCGCCCACGAGCAGGGCGCTCCATCCGCGCAGGTTCATCACGGCCTCCTGAAGGGATTCGGCTGATGGGCTCCGCGCGCCTTGGCGCTCAGAGCTTCCATTCCTGCTGAGACACCAGAATCCGCCGCGCCCGATACATCAGCAGATGCACCCCGAGAAACAGCACGAACCACAGACACAGCATCGGCAAAGAGCCGATGAGCAGCCGCGTCACGACGAAGCTGGTCATGCCGCCCTCCGCGAGGGCCTCGCCGAACATGCCCACCGGATCGAAGCCGTCGCGCAGAAAGACCCTGACCGCGCCGACGACGCCCCCGGCGACGGCGCCGGTCAGAATGGTCGCCAGAAAAGCGCCGATCAATCCGAGCAGAAGCCCGCCCGCGCCCGGCTGTCCGAGGATCGGGCCGAGCAGCCAGCCTGCGAAGAAGCCGCTGATCAGCGCCAGCAACAACAGGCTGAATAATTGGGTTTTATGCGTGGAATCCGCGAAATCGACCGGCGGCGCCTCGATGAAGAGCTGCAGCACGAGGGCGCAGAGCCCCGCCGACAAAGCGATCCAGAAAGAAGCCTGAAGGCGCAAACCCATGATCAGATCTCCCTATCCGCTCGGGGTTTCGACGCAGGGAGGCGGCGCGACGTCCGGAGGCGCATGATCCTGATCCTTTTCCGACGGGGGGCGCGGTCGGAGGGAAGGATGTGCGCAAAAAGATGAAAAGAAAAGCCTAAGGCCGCGCCGTCAGGGCGAGTTTCGCGGGCGACGGAGCGGGAGAGCCCGCGCCGCCCGCCGGAGCTTCAGACGCGGGCCTTCAGCGGCGCCGTCGCCTTTTTGAGCCAAGGCCGCAGGCCCGGATCGAGCAGCGGCTCCAGAGCCTCCCGCACGCGGGCGTGATAGGCGTCGATCCACGCCCTTTCGCCCTTGCGCAGCAGCTTGGTCAGGATCAGGCGGCGGTCGATGGGCGCGAGGGTCAGAGTCTCGAAGCCCATCATGGGGCGCTCGCCGCCTTTGGGGATCTCGGGCGCAGTCGTGAGCAGCAGATTCTCGATCCTCAGGCCGAATTCGCCCGCTTTATAATACCCCGGCTCATTGGAGAGGATCATGCCCGGCTCCAGCGCGACGGCGCCGGTCTTGGCGATGCGCGCGGGGCCTTCATGGACGTTGAGATAGGCCCCGACGCCATGGCCCGTGCCATGGTCGAAGTCCAGCCCCGCCTTCCAGAGCGCCAGACGCGCCAGAGTGTCGAGCTGCGCGCCGGTGGTCCCGACCGGAAACCGCGCCCGCGAAAGCGCGACCACGCCTTTCAGCGTCAGAGTGAAGGCGCGGGCCATGGGCTCCGGGACTTCGCCCACCGCCACGGTGCGCGTGACGTCGGTGGTGCCGTCCTCATATTGCCCGCCGGAATCGATGAGATAGAGATTGCCGGGCAGAATCTTCAGATCGCTCTCGCGGCTGACGCGGTAATGCGGCAAGGCGGCGTGCGGCCCATAGGCCGAGATGCTCGGGAAGCTCAGATCCTTGAGCGCGCCGGTCTCAAGGCGGATCTCCTCCAGCTTTTCGGCGGCGGAGATTTCGGTGAGTCCGCCCTTGGGCGCTTCGGAATCGAACCAAGCGAGGAAGCGCGTCAGGGCGGCGCCGTCGCGGAGCTGGGCGGCGCGGGCGCCTTCGATCTCGGCTTTGGTCTTGCGGGCCTTGGGCTTGACGCAGGGGTCTTCGCTCCAGACGACTTCGGCGCCCGCCGCCGCGAGCTTCTCCGCGAGGGCGGCCGGGGCCGTCTGGCGGGCGACGCCGACCCGCGCGCCTTTCAGCCCGGCGAGGGCCTCGGGCAGAGCCGATTCCGGCGCCAGAGTCACGGCGTCGCCGAGATGACGGCGGGTCTTCGCGTCGGCGCGGGAGGGATCGACGAAGAGCCGCGCCCGCCCGTCGGCCTCCAGCAGCGCATAGCCCAAAGCCACCGGATTATGCGCCACGTCCGAGCCCCGGAGGTTGAGCAGCCAATTCACCGAATCCGAGGCCGAGAGCAGCATGGCGCCGAGCTTGCGGCGCTTGAGCTCTTCAGCGGCGGCGGCGCGTTTCTGCGCGCCGGAGGCTCCGGCGAGGGCGGTGGCCTGAATCCGCAGCGGATGGGCCGGAGCGGCGGGCCGATCCTTCCACACCGCGTCCAGAGGATTGGACTCCAGCGCGATCAATTCGCGCCCGCCTCCCTCGAAGGCCTCCCGCCAATTGGCGAGCTCGGCGGGCGTCAGAAGCCAGGGGTCATAGCCGATCCGCGCGCCTTGCGGCGCGGCTGCGGCGGCCCAGTCCCAAGGCTTGCTCTGTTCGATCCTTTGAGTCTCGTAAGCCGAGGAATCGAGCTGTTCGGCGGCCTGAGTCGTATAACGCCCGTCCACGAAGACCGCCGCCCGGTCCTTCAGCGCCACGGCGAAGCCCGCTGAGCCGCTGAAGCCGGTCAGCCAGAGCAGACGCTCGTCGGCTTCGGGGATGTATTCGCTTTGGAAGCGGTCGGCGTGGGGGATGAGGAAGCCGTCCAGCTTGCGGCGCTTCAGCTCCGCCCGCAGCAGCGCGAGCCGCGCCGCGCCTTGGTCGTGGCTCGGCGTTTCAAAGGATTGAAGGGGCAACTTCGCTCTCCTCGCTGGACCCGGACTCCGCCGGAGGGGCGGCCGCGGCCTTCTGGCTGGCCCACATGGCGGCGTAGCGCCCGTTCTGGGCCAGAAGCCGCGCATGAGGCCCCCGCTCGACGATCTCGCCCGCGTCGAGCACGATGATCTCATCCGCATCCACCACGGTGGAGAGACGATGGGCGACCACCAGCACTGTGCGGTTCCGCGAGAGGCTCCGCAAGCTCTCCTGAATGGCCTTCTCGGTGCGGGTGTCGAGGGCGGAGGTCGCTTCGTCGAGGATCAGCACCGGGGGGTTCTTGAGGATCGCCCGCGCGATGGAGACGCGCTGCTTCTCGCCGCCCGAGAGCTTCAGACCGCGCTCGCCCACTTCGGTCTCATAGCCTTTGGGGAGGCTGCCGATGAACTCATGCAGGCGGGCGGCCTCGGCGGCGGCCAGCACCTCCTCGCGGGAGGCCTCGGGGCGGCCATAGGCGATGTTGTAGAAGATGGTGTCGTTGAAGAGCACCGTATCTTGCGGCACCACGCCCACCGCCTGACGCAGGCTCTCCTGCGTCACGTCGCGCAGGTCTTGGCCGTCGATGCGGATGGCGCCCGACTCCACCTCGTAAAAGCGATAGAGCAGCCGCGCGAGGGTGGATTTCCCCGAGCCCGTCGGCCCCACCACCGCCAGAGTCTTGCCGCCCGGAATCTCGAAGCTCACGCCTTTGAGGATCTCGCGGTCGGGATCGTAGCGGAAACGCACGTCGTCGAAATTCACCCGGCCTTCGGTCAGCTTCAGAGGCTCGGCCTTGGGCGAATCCTTGATCTCCACGTTCTGATCCATGAGGACGAAGAGCTCGGTCATGTCGATCATGGCTTGGCGGATCTCGCGATAGACCGTCCCGAGAAAGCCCAAAGGCATGGTGATTTGCAGCATGAAGGCGTTGACCATCACGAAATCGCCGACGGTCAGATTCCCCTGCGCCACGCCGTAGCCCGCGAGGATCATCGCCGCGCCGAGGCCCGCCGAGATGATGAAGGCCTGGCCCGCGTTCAGCCAGGCCAGAGAGGTCTGGGTCTCGACGCCCGCCTGTTCATAGCCCTGCATGGATTGGTCGTAGCGCTCGACCTCGCGCCGTTCTGCGGCGAAATATTTCACCGTCTCGTAATTCAGAAGGCTGTCGACGGCCTTCTGCATGGCCTCTTGGTCTTTGTCGTTCATCCGCTTGCGGATGCCGAGCCGCCATTCCGTCGCCTTATAGGTGTACCAGACGTAAGAGACCAGCGTCCCCGCCACCACGAGGAAATACCAGAAATCGAACTTCAGCCAGAAGATCGCCGCCACCACGATCAGCTCGACCACCAAAGGCGCGAGGTTGAACACGAGGAAGCGCAGCAGGAAGTCCACGCCCTTCACGCCGCGGTCGATGATCCGCGAGAGCGCGCCGGTCTTGCGCTGAAGATGAAAGCGCAAAGAGAGCTGATGCAGATGGGTGAAGCTCTGGATGGCCAGACGCCGCAAGGCCCTCTGGCCGACCTTGGCGAAGACGCCGTCGCGCACCTGAGCCAGCCCGACCTGCATGAATCTCATCACGGCGTAGAAGAGGATCAGCGCCGTCGGCGCGACCATCAGCGCCCGCGCGCCGTCCGAGACGCCCGCCGGGGTCAGGGCGTCCACCACGTCCTTGAACAGGAAGGGCGTCCAGATGGTGGCGACCTTCGCCAGAATCAGGAAGACCATCGCCACGACCACGCGCAGCCGCGCCTCAGGCTCTCCCTTGGGCCAGACATAAGGGGCGACCGCCGCCAAAACGCGCCAATCGCCTTCGCCGTCCGCCCGCAGACGGCTTCCGCCTTCCGCTTGTCGCATAGGATCTCCGTTCCGCTTGCGCTTTTCGCTCTTGCGAAATGGTTCTAAGCTTATCGCGCGCAAGCCCCAAGGAGTTTCAGGGCCGCGCAAGGATGGGCGGGGTCAGGAGATCATGGCCGAGGCCGCCGGACCCTCCTGAAGGATCGACTTCAGCCGCCCCAGCCCCTCCGCCAGAATCTCGCGGTCGGGCGCCGGGCCGAAGGCCAGACGCACGCCTCTGAGGTGGTCGGGGGCGGCGTGGCGCGGCAGACAATAGGATTCGTCCACCGCCACCCGCACCCCCGCGTTCAGCGCCCGCATGGCGAAGTCGTTGCTGCGCCATTTCGCGCCCAGCGGCAGCCAGGCGAAATTCGCGGCGTCGGGCGCCCTCAGGCCCCATTGCCCGAGCGTCTCGCGCGCCAGAACGGCCCGGGCCGCCGCCTCCGCCCGCACGGCGCGCAGGATCCGGTCTGCGGCGCCCGAAGAGATCATTTCGGCGAGGAGGGCGGTCATCGGCGTCGAGGTGTGGTAGTTCAGCACGCGCAGACAACGCGCCGCCGCCGCCGCCTTATGCTGGGGCGCGATGAGCCCGCCGACCCTCAGCCCCGCCGCGAGGCATTTGGAGATTCCGGCGATGTAATAGGATCCTTCCGGATACAATTGCGCGAAATGCGGCGGATGCGAAGATTCAAGCCAGCCATAGACGTCGTCCTCGATCACCGCCACGCCGCGCGCCTGAGCGATGGCCGAGATCTCGACCCGCCGCCGCACCGGCAGCACCGAAGCCGTGGGATTGTGATAGGTCGGCGTGAGGATGATCGCGTCGGGGCTATGGCGGCGACAGGCCTCGTCGAAGGCGGCGGGAATCACGCCTTGGTCGTCCATGGCCACCGGCTCCGTCCGCAGCCCGAGCATCGTCGTCATCTCGACGAATCCCGGATGGCTGAGGACGCCCGTCAGCACCACGCCGTCGCGGGTCGGAACGGCGGTGCGCAAGGCGATGTGCAGGGCCTGCTGCGCCCCGGAGGTGATGATCAGCCGGTCGGGCGACGCCTCCATCCCCGCGACCTCCGAGATCCAGCGCGCGTAGGTCTCGCGTTCGGCGAAATCCCAATCCCGGCCGCCATAAGTCGTCAGCCGCAGGGCGGAGCGCGGATCCGAGGCCAGCTTGATCATCGCCTTGCGGATCTCGGCGTCCTGACCCACCTCGGGCACGCAATTATTCGCCATCTCCAGCCAGGAGGCGTGAGGCGGGGCGGGGGGCGCGGAATCGGGGCCGGCGGGACGCGGGCCGGCGGCCTCCGGCGCGTCCGAGGCGCGCACGAAAGTGCCGCGGCCGACTCCGGCCGAGAGCTGCCCGCGCTCGATGGCTAATTTATATCCGCGCGCCACCGCGCCCGGCGAGATCTTCAGCCGCCAGGCCAGATCGCGCACCGGCGGCAATTGATCGCCCGGCGCCAGCCCTCCCGAAGCTATGGCGCGGCCTATGGCGTCGGCCAGAGCGCGGAATTTCGGGGCGGGCCCCTCCAGAAGCTCAGGCGTCCACATTGTATCTATCACAACTTTCCTATTGTTCTTGTGATTTTGGAATTGTATCCTTCAAGCCGCGCCGCAACATGTAACATGTGGTTACGATTTGCGGTTGAAAGATTACATTTAGGTAAGGGTTGAATACAATGTCCGCCGTCCTTCAGCAAACGCTTTCTCCTTCCGCCGCTTCGCGCGCCGAAAGCGCGCTGGGCCGAATCTTCGGCTGGGTCGGCGGGCTGTTCAAACCCCGCGACCCGTCGATGCTGGCGCTTGAGCGCATGCTCGACGATCCGCATCTGCTGAAGGACATCGGCCTCGACGCCGAGGCCGCCCGCCGCGAGATCGAGCTGAGCCGTTCGCGCTGAGCCCGCCGCAGGTCGGCCCAAGGGCTCCGCCCTCTTCTTCGTTTGCAAGTTTTCCTGACGAACTGGCGCGACGTCTTCGGACGCCGCGCCTTTTTCGTCGCGCGCCCTCAGGCGAGGGCAATCTGCGCCCCGAGCGCCGCCATGATCGGCGCGAAGCCGGGGAAGCTGGTGCCCACGGCGCCGAAGTCGTCGATGGTCACCGGGCGGCGCGCGGCCAGTCCGAGCACGAGGTGGCTCATGGCGATGCGGTGGTCCAGATGGCAGATCACGAATCCGCCGCCCTCCACGTCCCCGGCGCCGCGTCCATGGACGATCAGCGTGTCCTCGTCCGATTCGGTCGTCACGCCGCAGGCGCGCAATCCGGCCTCCATGGCGGCGATGCGGTCGGATTCCTTGGCGCGCAGCTCCTTGACGCCGCGCATGACGGTCTCGCCCGTCGCGAAGGCCGCGACCACCGCCAGAATCGGATATTCGTCGATCATCGAGGGGGCGCGCTCGGGCGGAATCTCTATGCCCTTGAGATTCCCGCTGAAGCGGGCGCGCAGATCGGCGGCGGGCTCTCCGCCCTCGACGGTCTCGTTCTCGAAGACGAGATCCGCGCCCATCTCCTGAAGGGTGAGGAAAAGCCCCGCCCGCGTCGGATTGATCCCGACCCGCGGACAAAGCACCTCGGAGCCCGGAACGATCAGCGCCGCGCAGAGCGGAAAGGCCGCCGAGGAAGGATCGCGCGGCACGGCCACTTTCTGCGGCCGCAATTCGGGACGGCCCTGAAGCCGGATGATCTTGCCGCCTTCGGGGCGCGCCTCCACGGAGACCTCGGCGCCGAAGCCTCGCAGCATGCGCTCGGTGTGGTCGCGGGTGGCCTCGGGCTCGATCACGGAGGTCTCGCCGGGGGCGTTGAGCCCCGCCAGCAGCACCGCCGACTTCACCTGAGCCGAAGCCATCGGCAGGAGGTAGGAGACCGGCAGGGGCGATTGCGCGCCGGTCAGCGTGAGCGGCAGCTTGCCGCCCCTGCGCCCGGCGTGAGTCGCGCCGAACTGCGCCAGAGGCGTCAGCACCCGGCCCATGGGCCGACGGCGCAGGCTGGCGTCTCCGGTGAAGGTGGCGGAGAGGTCTGTGGTGGCGGCCGCGCCCATGATCAGCCGCACGCCGGTTCCGGCGTTGCCGCAGTCGATCACGTCCTCGGGCTCCATGAAGCCGCCGACGCCCACGCCCTCCACGCGCCAGTCGCCGGGGCCGAGCCGCTCGACCTTGGCGCCGAAGGCCCGCATGGCGCGGCCGGTGCCCAAGACGTCCTCGCCCTCCAGAAGCCCGGAGACCTCCGTGCGTCCGACCGCCAGAGCCCCGAGAATCAGCGCCCGATGCGAAACGGATTTATCGCCGGGGACCGCCGCCTCGCCCCGGAGGGGGCCGGAGGCGCGCGAGACCGCAGGTTGAAGAGGGCCGTGGCCGGACATGGAGCAGCTCCTGAATTTCGGGAAGGGGCGCCGCGGAGGAGGGCGGAGCGCCCGCGCGGGCTCTTTGAATAGCTCATTCGGGCGGCCTTCCGCAAACCCGCCGCGCTCCGGAGGCGGGGGGAGGCGCCCGGATTTGCGAAAAAACGCCGGAAAACCCTTGCCAAGCGGGGGCGGGCGCTGTTATAGCCTCCGCCCATCCGCAGCAGGGGCTTCTTCGGAAGCTTCGGGGGCGGGTCGTGTTTAGGGCGCGTAGCTCAGCGGTAGAGCACTGTGTTGACATCGCAGTGGTCACAGGTTCGATCCCTGTCGCGCCCACCATATTTTCAACATCCGACGCCGTCGGCGCGCTTCAGGGCGCCTCAGGCGACGTCGCGTCGGCCGGATCAGAAGCTAGGCGAGAAGAAAATGAAAGTTCGGAATTCGCTGAGATCGCTCAAGGCCCGGCACCGCGACTGCCAGCTTGTCCGTCGCAAGGGCCGGATCGTCGTGATCAACAAGACCCAGAAGAAGTTCAAGGCGCGTCAGGGCTGAGTCTTCGCCCGGTCCCTTGACCTTCCTTCCAGATGAATTCGAACCCCGTCGCGCGATGCGCGGCGGGGTTTTCGCGTTCTCCGCGCGCCCCTTCGAGGCTTCGGGAGCGGGAATCGGCCGCGCCGCCGACGGCCGCGCGCGGGCGGAGCGTCAAGGAATATATTTCCAAAGCGCGTTTCTTCGCGCGCTCAAGCGCTAAGGAAAATCGTTCTCTATACGTGCTTGATCTTGCGGAATTTTGGCCGTTTTCGACGGGGCGCGCCCCGCCTATAATGGGCGGCTCGGAGACGCCCGCAGGGCGAAAGGCGCCGGAATTTCAGAGGGCGAAGGCGCGCCGAGCGACAGAGGGATGGGGCGGATCCGCCCCCGACCGGACCCAGCTTCAGAATCATTCAGAGCCGAACCGCCGCAGGCCGACCGAGGGGACGCAAGCCGTGAACCAATCCGCCGATCTTCCGCCGAATCCGTCGCCCAATCCGCCCCCGGCCCGCGCCCTGCCGCATAACGTCGAGGCCGAGCAGGCCGTCCTGGGCGCGATTCTCGTGAACAACGAATCGATGGACCGCGTCACCGCTTTTCTGGAGGCGGAGCATTTTTACGACCCCCTCCACGCCGAGATCTACCGCGCGGCCCGCACCCGCATCCAGCGCGGCCAGATCGCTTCGCCCATCACCCTGCGCGCCCGATTCGAGCAGGAGCCCGCTTTGCAGGAGCTTGGGGGCGTCGGCTATCTCTATAAGCTCGCCGAGGGCGCCGTGGCGGTGTTCAACGTCGAGGATTACGGGCGGATCGTCTATGATCTGGCCATCCGGCGCGAGCTGATGCGGCTCGGCGAGAATCTCGCGGATCAGGCGGGCGACTTCCGCAACGAATCCTCGGGCGCCGATCAGATCGTCGACGCCGAGCGCCAGCTTTACGCCCTCGCCGAGCGCGGGCGTCTGGAGGGCGGCTTCCGCAGCTTCGCCGCCGCGCTCAGCGAGGCGGTGAACGTCGCCAACGCCGCCTATCAGCGCGAGGGCGGTCTGGCGGGCATTTCGACCGGTCTGAAGGATCTCGATCTGAAGCTGGGCGGGCTGCACACCTCCGATCTGCTGATTCTCGCGGGCCGCCCCTCCATGGGCAAGACGGCGCTCGCGACGAACATCGCCTTCAACGTGGCCAAGGCCTACCGGCTGGGGACCAAGCCCGACGGGACGCCGGGCGCGGTGGACGGCGGCGTGGTCGGCTTCTTCTCGCTGGAGATGTCCGCCGAGCAGCTCGCCACGCGCATTCTCTCCGAGCAGGCGCAGATTCCCTCCGAGATGATCCGCAAGGGCGAGCTCAGCGAGGCCGAATTCGAGCGCTTCCTCACCGCCTCCGGCGAGCTTCAGCGTCTGCCGCTGCATATCGACGACACCCCCGCCATCTCCATTGCGACGCTTTCGGCGCGGGCGCGGCGGCTCAAGCGTCAGCATGGGCTGGATCTGGTGGTGGTGGACTATCTCCAGCTCGTGCGGCCCGCCGGAAGCGGAAGGGGCAATGAAAACCGCGTGCAGGAGGTCAGCGAGGTGACTCAGGGGCTCAAGGCTCTGGCCAAGGAGCTGAACGCCCCGGTGATCGCCTTGTCTCAGCTCTCGCGTCAGGTCGAGAACCGCGACGACAAGCGGCCCCAGCTTTCGGATCTGCGCGAATCGGGCTCCATCGAGCAGGACGCCGACGTGGTGATGTTCGTCTATCGCGAGGAATATTACGTCGGCCGCAAGGAGCCCCGCGAGGATTCGCCCGAATACGCCGGATGGCAGGCCGAGATGGAGAAGGTGCATAACCTCGCCGAAGTCATCATCGGCAAGCAGCGCCATGGCCCCATCGGCGCGGCGCAGCTCTTCTTCGACAGCCGCTTCACCAAATTCGGCGATCTCGTCCGCGATTCCGACAAGGGTTATCGCCACGAGGCTTGAGGCGCGTCAGCCGGTCGTCCTGCGTCCAAGAGCCGACTTCCCCCCCGCGCGCGCAAGCCTTAACAGAGGCTTGCGCCGCCGCTCCGGGCGGCGCGCGAGCCTGCTGGGGAGCCTCGATTCATGCCGTCCGCCGCCTCCAAGACCGACGCCGGGAATTTCTTCGAAGATTTCACGCTGGGCCGCAAATTGGTCCACGCCACGCCGCGCAGCCTCACGGAGGGGGATCGGGCGCTCTACACCGCCCTTTATCCCTCGCGTTTCGCGCTTCAGTCTTCGGACGCCTTCGCTCAGGCTTGCGGGCTGCCTTCTTCGCCGCTGGACGATCTGATCGTCTTTCATACGGTCTTCGGCAAGACCGTGCCCGACGTCTCTTTGAACGCGGTGGCCAATCTGGGCTACGCCGAGGGGCGCTTCCTCAAGCCGATCCGGCCGGGCGACAGCCTGCGCGCCGAATCCGAGGTGATCGGCCTCAAGGAGAACGCCAATGGCGAGACGGGCGTGGTCTATGTCCGCACCAAGGGCTTCGACCAGAGCGGCGCGACGGTGCTGGAATATGTCCGCTGGGTGATGGTCCGCAAACGCGTTAAGGCCGATCCGGCGCCTGCGCCCGTGGTTCCGGGCCTCGCCAAGGCCATTGCGGCGGCGGATCTCGTGGTTCCCGACGGCTTCGACGTCAAAGGCTACGACTTCGCCCTTGCGGGGGCGCCCCATCGCTGGGGAGATTATGAGGTCGGCGAGAAGATCGACCATGTGGACGGCGCCACCGTCGAGGAGGCGGAGCATATGCTCGCGACGCGCCTCTGGCAGAACACCGCCAAAGTGCATTTCAATCAGCACACCGAATCCAAAGGCCGCTTCGGCAAGCGCCTGATCTACGGCGGCCATGTGCTGAGCCTCGCCCGCGCCTTGAGCTTCAACGGCCTCGCCAACGCCTTTCAGATCGCCGCGATCAACGGCGGAACCCATGTCGCGCCCCTCTTCGCGGGGGATACGGTCTACGCATGGTCCGAGGTGCTGGATAAAGCCGAGACCTCGAATCCGGGGATCGGGGCTTTGCGTCTGCGGTTGGCGGCGGTCAAGAACCGCAGCGCCGAAGGCTTTCCGCTCAAGACCGCCGAAGGCAAATATGAAGAGGGCGTGATCCTCGATTTCGATTATTGGGCGCTCACGCCGCGCTGAACCGCAACAGAATCAAAAGCGTCAGGGAGAAGATCATGGGCTTTCGGAGTTTGGACGATCTGGATCTGAAGGGGAAAAGGGTTCTGGTGCGGGTGGATTTGAATCTGCCGGTCGAAGAGGGCCGCGTCACCGACGCCACCCGCGTCGAGCGGATCCTCCCCACCATCGAGGAGATTCTCGACAAGGGCGGAACGCCGATCCTGCTCGCGCATTTCGGACGCCCGAAGGGCCGCGACGAAAGCCAGTCGCTGAAGATCGTCGCTCCGGCTCTGACGCGGGCGCTGCGCCGGGAAGTGGTCTTCGGCGCCGATTGCGTCGGGCCGGACGCCGAAGCGGCCATCCGCGCCGCCAGGCCCGGCGACGTGGTGCTGCTCGAAAACACCCGCTTCCATAAGGAGGAGGAGACAAACGACCCGGAATTCGCCCGCCGCCTCGCGGCCCTCGGCGATCTCTACGTCAACGACGCCTTCTCCGCCGCCCATCGCGCCCACGCCTCGACGGAGGGCCTCGCGCGGCTTCTGCCCTCGGCGGCCGGACGCGCCATGCAGGCCGAACTGGAGGCCCTCGGCAAGGCGCTGTCTCATCCGGCCCGTCCGGTGGTGGCGGTGGTGGGCGGGGCCAAGGTCTCGAGCAAGCTCGACCTGATCGGCAATCTGCTCGACAAGGTGGACGTGGTGGTGATCGGCGGCGGCATGGCCAACACCTTTCTGTCGGCGCAAGGCCATGAGGTCGGCAAGTCGCTCCAAGAGGCCGATATGCGGGAGACCGCCCGCGCGATCATGGCCAAAGCCGAGGCCGCCGGGAAAACCATCCTCCTCCCCGTGGACGTGGTGGCGGCGACCGAGTTCAAACCCGACGCCGACCATGTGGTCGTCTCCGCCGAGGCCGTCCCCGCCGACCGCATGATCCTCGACGCCGGGCCGCAAAGCGTGGCGCGGATCGCCGAAGCCTTCGACAAGGCGAAGACCATCGTCTGGAACGGCCCCTTGGGCGCCTTCGAGCTGACTCCCTTCGACGCCGCCACCAACGCGGCGGCGCTCAAGGCGGCGGATCTGGCCGAATCAGGCCGGGCTCTGGCGGTGGCGGGCGGCGGCGACACCGTGGCCGCGCTCAACGCCAGCGGCGCCGGAGAGCGCTTCACCTACGTCTCGACGGCGGGCGGCGCCTTCCTCGAATGGCTGGAGGGCAAGACTCTGCCGGGGGTGGCGGCGCTCGAAGCCTGAATCTTGCGCGCCTCCGGAGGCTTAGAGGCTCCGGAGGCGCGACGGCGCGCTCTTCCGGCGACGCTCCGCGCGCCGCGCGGGGCTGCGGCCTCAGGCCCATTGACGCGCGCCGGATTCCTGCGAGACATGCGGCTCTCCGCCCTCCGGGGCCTTTCTCGCATCAGGCCTCGCATCATGGCCCATCTCTCCGAAGCGGAAGCGCGCCGCTATCTGACCTTCATTTCGGTTTTATTTCTGATCTGGGGCGTCGTCGCGACGATCTTCGGCGCCATTTCGCCCAATCTGCTGCGCGAATTCGCTCTGGACGACGCGCGGCTCTCCTATGCTCCGGCTTGTCTGGCGGGGGGCGGCGCCTTGGGGGCGCTCTGGGGCGGAGCGCTGGGCGGCGCCTTGCGGCTGCGGCGGGTGATCCTTGGTTTTCTGACCGCGGGTCTGGGCGCGGTGGCGCTGATGGTTCTGGCGCCGGTCTGGCCGGTCTATCTGCTCGGCGTCTTTCTGACGACCTTGCTGTTTTCGGTCAGCATCACGCTTTGCAACGGGCTTTTGACCAAGATCGCCGCGCCGGAGCGCCGCACGGCGGTCTTCGGGAGGGCTCAGGCGGTCTACACCTTCGGCGCGGCCATAGGCCCGCTTGTGGCGGCGGGGCTGCTCTGGCGCGATCCCGAGGCCTGGCGGCTGATCTACGTTCTCTGCGGGCTGGCCATGGCGGGGCTTCTAGTCTGGGCCTGGACCCGGCTGGCGAGCCTCTCGCAAGCGGGGGTGCGGCTGGAGTCCAAAGGCGGATTCTCCGCCTATGGCGACGTGCTGCGCGATCCGGGCCTGCGCTGGATGCTGCTCGCTTCGGCTTTGGGCGGGGGAATCCTCGAACTCACGCACGCCGCTTTCTCGACGTTGCATGCGGTGAAGGCGCTCGATCTGAGCGACACGGCGGGGCGGGTGGTCTATACGGCCTTCACGGTGGGCATGTTCCTCTCGCGGCTGGGCGTCTCGACCACGGGCGGGCGCTTCCGGCCGGAGGCTTTGTTGACGGCGGCGGCGGTTCTGGCCTCGGCTTCGGCGCTGCTGCTGATGGCGGCTCAGGGCCAGACGGTCGCCCTCCTTGCGAATTTCGGCCTTGGTCTGGCGGCGGGCGCCTCTTTTCCGCTGACCATGCTCATGGCCTCGGCGCGGCGGCCCGATCTGGTGGACGCCACGACGGGCGCCATGATCCTCGCCGGTTCGGCGGGCTATCAGGCCGCGAGTCTGACGCTCGGCGCTTTGGGCGAGGCCTATGGCCTGAAATCGGCTTATTGGTTGGTCGCGGTCGGGGCGGGGCTGTGGCTTCTGGTCTGTCTGAGGCTGCGGCGGATGAGCGCCGCGCCCCTGCGGGAAGGAAAGACGGCGTGAGCGGAGCGAAGATTCTTCTGGTGGTCGCCTGCGCCCTCGTGGACGCGGACGGCCGGGTGCTGCTGGCCCGGCGTCCCGAGGGCAAGGCTCTGGCGGGGCTCTGGGAGTTTCCCGGCGGCAAGCTGGAGCCCGGCGAGCGCCCCGAAGAGGCCTTGATCCGCGAATTGGCCGAGGAATTGGGAATCGACGTCAAAAGCGCCTGCCTCGCGCCTTTGACCTTCGCCTCCCACGCCTATGAGGACAAGCATCTCCTCATGCCGCTTTACGTCTGCCGCCGCTGGAGCGGACAGGTCCAGTCCAAAGAGGGGCAGGCTCTGGCTTGGGTGAAGCCCAATAAGATGCGGGAATATCCCATGCCTCCGGCGGATCTGCCGCTGATCGCGCCGCTGATCGATCTGCTTTAAGCCTCTCTTGATCTGGAGGCGTCAAGCTGGAGCCCTCCGAAGCTCCGGCGCGCCGAGGCCCGCATGATCGATTACGACGGCGCGGCGATCCTCTATCGGGAGGCCGCGCCTTCATGGCGGTTGAGGAGCCTCTTCGTCCTTATGGGGCTGACGCTGGCGATCATGATTCCGGGGCCGGTCTGGATGCAGGTCGACCGGGGGGAGATCTGGTCCTCCCTCGCCGCCCTGACGCCCTTCGCCTTCCTGATGCTGACCATCTTCACGCTGCTGCCGCCGCTGGTCGGAGGGCTTTTCGTCATGATCGGGCTGGCGAGCGTCGCGGAGCTGCGGTTGGATCCGGCCTCCGGCGAGGCCGAAAGGATTCTGCGCGGCCCCGTGATCCGCAAGCGCGAGCGTTTCCCGCTCTCCGGGATCGGCGCGCCTGAGCTCGCCGTTCGCCATCACGACGACGGGCCGAGCTTTTTTCTGCGCCTGCCTTTGGCGGAAGGACGTTCGACCGAGATCGACGGCTTCCGCGACAAAGCCGAGGCGGAGCTTTGGCGCGGCCGCATCCTCAAGCTTCTGGCCTCCGCCGCCTAACGCGGCGCCGCGAGCCAAGCCTCGCCCGCGCCGAGGCCGTTCAGCGAAAACCGCGCCTGACGCGCCCTTCCGTCGTCGCCGGTGAAATCCACGATCAGCGCGCGGCCCTGCCGCATGCGGGGCAGAAGATCGGCTTGGGAGATGCTCGGCGCGAAGAGGATTTCGTTGGGCGCCCCGTCCCCGACCGGATTCCAGCCGTCCGCCGCGTCGAGCCGCGCGATGGAGGCGGCGTCGATGCGGAGCCCGATCAGCGAGCCGGGCTGGACCGATCCCCCGACGGGGGTGAAGACGATCTCGTCCCAAGGAGACCCGGCCCGGCGCAGCAGGCTCAGGCGATAGGCGGGCTGCGGGCCCTGCGGCCGGAAGGCGACGGGGCCTTGCGGATCGGAGAAGGCGCTGAGGCTGCAATGGCCCGAGACGCAAAGCCCCGTCCAGTCGCCGAAGGACTGCGGCCCGGCCTCCTGAGCCTGAGCCGCAGGAGAGAGAGTCAGGGCGGAAGCGAGAGCGAAGAGGGCGGCGGATAAGCGGCGCATGAAGAATCTCCGCAGGGAAAGGCGCGGGAAGAAGGCGCCCGGCCCCCGAGCTTAAGCAGGAAAATGGGCGGCCCTGAGGCGAAAGGGAAAGGCGGGTCGGGCGACCCTTGATTTTCCCGCCGCGCCCGCGCAAATTGCCGGATATGACCGCTCAGATCCTCCCTATCCTGATCCATCCCGACCGCCGTCTGCGCGCCAAATGCGAGCCCGTGGCGGAGGTGGACGATTCCATCCGCGCTTTGCTGGAGAGCATGCTCGCGACCATGTACGACGCTCCCGGCGTCGGGTTGGCGGCGCCGCAGCTGGGCGTGCTGAAACGCGTGATCGTGATGGATTGCGTCGAGAAGGACGCGCCGCCCGCGCCGGTCAAGATGGTCAATCCGGAGATCCTCTGGTCCTCCGAAGAGCTGAACGTCCATGAAGAGGGCTGCCTCTCGGTTCCCGAGGAATATGTCGATGTGACCCGACCCGCCCGCGTGCGGGCCCGCTGGCTCGACGAGCGGGGCGCGCCTCAAGAAGCCGAATTCGATGGGCTTTGGGCCACCTGCGTGCAGCATGAGATCGACCATCTCGACGGCAAGCTCTTCATCGACTACGTGGGGCCGCTGAAACGCAAGCTCATCACCGACCGCATGAAGAAGCTCAAGCGCGTCCGCGCCCGCGAACAGGAAGAGCGCGAAGCCGGCGTCGCCTGAAGCCCCGCCCGCCCCAACCCTCTCCCCGCGGAGCCGCCTTATGACCGAAGACCTGAAGCGCCGCCTTGAGGCGGCCGTCGCCGCCTTGGATGGGCCGGGCGGCAAGATCAGCCTGACTCCCGCCGGAGCGGCCATCCTCACCATCGAGATCGATCCGGCCCGCGCCGCCGAATACGAGCCTTACCGCCGCCGCGCCGAAGAGGCTCTGAAGGCGACGCCGGGCGTGGCCAGCGCCCGCGCGGTGCTGACCGCCCACGCCGCTTCGCCTTCGGCTCCGGCGCCGAATCGGGCGCACGCCCATGGCCATGGCCATGCGGGCCATTCCCATGCCCATGGCGAGCCCAAGCGCGTCTCAGGAACGCCGAGCGCCGGCCCGCCCAATCTGCGCGGCCCCTCTCAAACCCCCGACGGCCGCGCCGGTCCCGGCGCGAAGCCTCTGGTCCCCGCTCCGGTCTCCGAAGGCCCGATTCCCGGCGTGGCGCGGATCATTGCGGTGGGCTCGGGCAAGGGCGGGGTGGGGAAATCCACGGTCTCCGTCAATCTGGCTCTGGCGCTGGCCAAGGAAGGCTGGCGCGTGGGGATGCTCGACGCCGACATCTACGGGCCTTCGCAGCCGCATCTGCTCGGGCTGCGCGGAAGGCCCGAAACCGACGGCAAGATGATCCAGCCTTTGCAGGCGCATGGGATCAAGGTGATGTCCATGGGCTTTCTGCTCGGGGCGGATCAATCGGTGGTCTGGCGCGGACCGATGCTCATGACCGCGCTCCAGCAGATGCTGCGGCAAGTGGCCTGGGGCGAGCTGGACGCTTTGATCGTCGACCTGCCGCCCGGCACCGGCGACGTTCAGCTGACCCTCTCGCAAAAGGCCGACGTGACCGGGGCGGTGATCGTCTCCACGCCGCAGGATCTGGCTTTGCTCGACGCCCGCAAGGCCATCGACATGTTTCATAAGCTGAACACGCCGATTCTCGGGATCGTCGAGAACATGGCGAGCTTCTGCTGTCCCAATTGCGGGACCGAGACGGCGATTTTCGGCCTCGGCGGGGCCAAGCGCGAGGCCGAGCGTCTGAAGGTTCCCTTCCTCGGGGCCATTCCGCTGGATCTGGAGCTGCGCATGGCCTCGGACGCCGGGACGCCGCTCGCCGCGACCGATCCCGAAGGCGCGCAGGCGAAGCGCTTCCGCGCCGTCGCCCGCGATCTGATGAGCCGCCTCCACGCCGAGGCGAATCTCAGGTGAAGGCCCGATGCGGGCGGAGGGCGCGGGAAGGGGCGGCGAGGGGGAGAGGCTCCGGGCGCCTCTTTTCTCATCACGTTCCTGTGTCCTGCGCGCTTCCCTTTGCGGATAAGCCTCGGCGAAGCCGCGAAAGCTGAGGCGCCGAAGCCTCAGAGGCTCTAACCTGACGGGGCTTCTTCGCCGCAGTCCGGAGACCCGCCCCTCATGACGGCCGCCCCGACCCCCTCTCCGACGCGGATGCGCGACGCCCTGCTGGACGAGCTCGTCCGCGAGGGCGTGCTGGACGCTCCCGCCCGCGCCGCCATGGAGGCCGTCCCGCGCGAGATCTTCGTGGACCCCCTCTTCGCCGCCCGCGCCTGGGAGGATTCCCCGCTGCCCATCCCCGGCGGCCAGACCATCAGCGCGCCCTCCGTCGTGGCGCTGATGACCACGGCCCTCGCGCCGACGCGCCGGTGCAAAATCCTCGAAGTGGGGGCGGGCTCGGGCTATCAGACCGCCGTTTTGGCGCGGCTGGCGCGGCGAGTCTACGCGGTGGAGCGGCGGGCGGATCTGGCGCGGCTTGCGGAGGATCGATTCGCGGCTTTGGGGATCGGCAACGTCTCGCTGCGCCACGCCGACGGCGCTTTAGGCTGGCCCGAGCAGGCGCCCTTCGACCGCATTCTGGTGGCCGCCGCCGCCGAAGACCCGCCGCCGGCCCTTTTGAGTCAGCTGCGTATCGGCGGCGTTATGGTGTTGCCCGTAGGACAAACCAGCGGAATGCAAGAATTGATTAAGGTTGAGAAGTCAGAATTCGGCTACCATTATACGGAGCTGAAACTTGTCCGGTTCGTCCCGCTGCTCGGCGGGGTGGTGCGAGCCGAGGAAGCGGACAGGCTCTGAAGCGCTCCCCCGCGCGTGACCCCACATGAGGATGCCCATGACGTCCATCGTTCCGCAGCGCCCCGGACGCGGCGCGCCTCGCCTGGCCCCCCTGGCGGGCGCCACCGCCATGGCGATGGTCCTCTCGGCCTGCGTCCAGACCGGAGCCCAGGCGCCCATTCAATACGCCTCTCCGGCCCAGGGCCAGACGCTCGGCTGGCCGAGCCCCGCCCCGGCGACTCCGGTCTCGACCGCCTGGCTCGGACAATCTGCGGGCGTGACCTACGCGGGCGGCGTCGGATCGGGCGTCGCGCCCTTCTACGACCAGCGCCTGACGGCGGCCCCGGTCTATGGTCCGGCCACGAGCTATCTCTCCGAGGTGGCTTACGGCGGCGTCCAGAGCCTGCCGGTGGTCCAGCAGACCACGACCGTCTCTTCTTACGTCCCGGCGCCGGGCTACGCCGCCCCCGTCTACGCGGAGCCGGCTTACGCGGCGCCGAGCTATGCGGTTTCGGGCTATTCGGGCGCGGCCAGCTATGTGCAGCCCTCGATTCCGACCTCGACGGTCTACGCCGATCCGAGCGTGAGCTACGCGCCCCAGACGACCTACGCCGCCGCGCCCGCGCCGGTCTACGACCCGGCCCCCGGGCCGAACTATAACTACGCTTACGGCGCGACGGCGGGCCTCGGCGGCGTGACGCTCTACGACGGCCGCCTTCCGGCGGCGCCGGTCTACGGCCCGAGCTCGAATTACGTCGCTTCGGCGAGCATGGCCCCGATCTACGATCCTCAGGACCATGTCTCCACGGCCCAGAGCTACGCGCCGAGCCAGATCTATTATCCCCCGACTCCGGCGCCGAGCTACGCCCTCGCCGCGCCTGCGCCGGTTTATTCCGCCCCTGCGCCGAGCTACGTCGCTTCGGCTCCGCCGATCCATGATCCCTGGCCGCCGCAGGGTCAGGGCTACGCTCCGACGATCAACGAGACGCCTTACGCCTACGCCTATGCTCCGGCGCCCCAGACGACGACGAGCTATCCGAGCTACGCGCCCAGCTACGCGCCGCTCTCCGCCCCGAGCTATTCCGGCCTCGGCGTGGCGCCGAACGCCTATGTCTCGACCTATGCGCGCGGCGACGTGCTCTTCCGCGTGACCGACGCCGATCTGCGCGTCGGCGGCGCCCAGATCGCCCAGAGCGCGCCCTCTTCCCCGGGCTATGCGCCCGCCCAGCCGGGCTATGCGGTCGAAACGCCTTACGCCTTCGCCAACGTCCCGGCCTATCCGACCCGGCTCGGCGAGAGCCTCGGCGATTATCGCGGCGGCCTGAGCCTCGGCGTGGGCCCTGCGCCGGCCCCGCTCTACGACGCGCCGAATTATCAGCCGCCGACCAGCTTCACGCCTTCTTACGAACCGCCGTCGAATCTGTCGCGGCCCTATCCGCGGCCCTATCCGGTGAGCGGCGCGGGGATCTATCCCTCCACGCCCACGCCGACCGGCGTGGCCTCGGCCCGCGTGCTGGATTACGGCTACGCGCCTCAGCCCGCCCAGTTCTCCGCGCCCGTCTTCGAGCCGGGCACGCCGATCTACGCCGATCAGCGCAATCAGCGCTATGTCCGCGAGATCGTCCGCTTGCCGCAGAGCCAGCCCGGCCTCTGGACCGACGCCGCTTCGCTGCGGGCGGGCGCCATGGTTCCGGCCTCCTCCGGCCCGGCCTATCTGGTCTCTTCGGGCGACACGCTTTACGGCATCGCCCGGGTTCATGGGGTTTCGGTTCAGGATCTCGCCTCGGCCAACGGCCTGACGCTGAACGCGGTGATCCATCCCGGCCAGCCGCTCTATATTCCGCGCGGCGGCATCGGCCCCATGGTGCCGGTCTATGAGACCTTCGCCCAAGGGCCGCAGGCTCTTCCCGCCCATGGGCGGATCGAGACCGGTTCGACGACCAGGCCGGTTCCGGCCTCCGTCGCCGCCGGGCTCGGCCCGCGCGCGGCCTCTCCGGATTTCGTCTGGCCTCTGCGCGGCCCGCTGAAGGCCAAGCGCGACGCCTATGGCGTCACCTCGGTCGAGGTGAAGGGCGCTCCGGGCGCGCCTGTCCGCGCCGCGGCGGCGGGCGAGGCGATCCATGTCGAGAACGGGCCTCAGGGCGTGATGGTGGTGCTGGATCATGGCGGCGGCTGGACTTCGATCCATGTCGGCCTCGCCGAGGTCGGGCTGAAGGTCGGACAGCGCGTGAATCCGGGCGATCTGCTCGGCGTTCTGGCGGCGCGTCCCGACGCGGCTCTGGTCTTCGAGCTGCGCCGCAATAATCTGCCGGTGGATCCCACCGACCGCATGCGCGGCTGATCCTGCGCAGGATCCCCGAGAACATCCGGCGCGCTCCTCGCTTCGCGGCGAGGGGCGCGTCTTTTCGCGTCGGCGGGGCGCCTTGCGCCGGAGAGGGGGCGCGACCATAATCGAAATCAGGCGGCTTCAGCGTGGGTTTCGGTCATGGCGGGCGATCTTGAGACGGAGATTCTGGTGGTCGGAGGCGGCCCGGCGGGCCTGATCCTCACGGCTCGTCTGACGGCCATGGGCCGCAGCGTGATCTGCGTCGAGCGGGCGCCTCCGCCCGCCGATCCGGAAGATCCCGCCGCCGATCTGCGCACCACGGCCTTTCTGCGCCCTTCCGTCGAGACCTTGCGCCGCGCCGGGGTCTGGGAGGCTCTGGCGCCTTTGGCGGCGCCTTTGCGGATCATGCGCATCGTGCAGCGCGCGCCGGACGCCGGGAAGCCCCCGAGGGTCTCGGCGGATTTCACGCCTCCCGAAGAGGAGGAGGCGGGCGGGCCTTTCGGCTATAACATCCCGAACGCGGCTTTGCGTCTGGCTCTGACGCGGGTTCTGGCCGAGCGCCCCGGCGCGCGGCTTCTGGCCCCCATGACGCTGGAGCATTGGATCGCCCGGTTCGACGGCGTGCGGGCGCGTCTTTCGGACGGCCGGATTTTGCGGGCGCGCCTGCTCATCGCCGCCGACGGCCGCGATTCGGAGATTCGCCGCGCGGCGGGCATCGGCGTCCGGCGCGTGGATTACGGACAAAAGGCGATCGTGGCGGCGCTCTCCCATGAGGCGCCGCACGGCTACGCCTCCAGCGAGATCCATAGCTCCGGCGGACCGCTGACCTTCACGCCGCTCCGCGATCCTCTGCGTTCAGGGCTGGTCTGGATGACGCCCAATCTGAAATCGGCGCGGCTCATGGCTGTGTCGCCCGAGGCTTTCGAAGCCGAGCTTCAGGCCGAGGCCGAGGCGGCGGATCTGGGTCTGGGCCGCATTCGTCTGCTGACGCGGCGGGCGGCTTGGCCGATCATCGGACAATTGGCCGAGCGGCTTCAGGCGCCGCGTCTGGCGCTGATCGCCGAGGCGGCCCATGTGGTGCCGCCCATCGGGGCTCAGGGGATGAACATGTCTCTGCGCGACGTCGAGGTTTTGGCCGAGGAGCTGGCGGGGGCCTCCGATCCCGGCGCGGCCTCGGTTCTGGGGGCCTATGAGCGCCGTCGCCTGCCGGATCTGCGGCTGCGCGGCTTCGGCGTGGATCTTCTGAACCGCGCGGCCAAATCGGATTCGCGGGCGATCCGCGATCTGCGGGCCTTCGGGCTGGCGGCGATCCGCGATGTGACGCCTCTGCGCCGCACGGCGGTGCGTCTCGGGCTGGGAGAAGGCGGATGAAGGCTTCCGCGCAAGAGGTCCGGCGTCGGCGGGTCTTCTACATGCCGGGCTTCGACCCGCATCCTGATCGCCGCTATCATCGGCTCTTCCGGGAGGAGGGCGCGCGTCAGGCGGCGATCTCCGGCTATCGGCTGGAGGTGGGGCGGGCCGCTCAGGGCGAGCATCGCGCCGATTGGAGCGCCGTTTATTCCGACGACTCCGGCGCGCGGGTCGAGACGGATCTGCGGGTCTGGTCCTGGCGCGATCTGGTTTCGGCGCGCATGAGCCAGCCGCTTTGGCGGCGGGCTCTGCGGGGCTACGGCGCCTATGCGCGGCTGATCTTCTCCGGCGACCTCTTCCGGCTCGGCCGTCTGGCTTGGACGCCGATGATTCCGACGCTTTATCCTCTGGCGGCGGTGACCTTTTATCTCCTGCTGTCTTTGGGCGCGGGCGCGGCGGCTCTGGCGCTGATGGTCTGGGCCTTAGGCGCGGCCGGCTGGGTCTTGGGGCTGGTTCTGGGGGCTTTGGCGGCGCGGGCGGTCTTTCGGCTGCTGCGCAAACGCGACGGACGGATCTTCGCCTTTTACCTCTTCGACACCTACGCCCTGATGCAGCAGCACGCCCGGGGCGCGGCGCCGGATCTGGAGGAGCGGCTGGAGGCCTTCGCCTCCGACCTCACGGCGGCCTCCGAGAGCGGCGTCTATGACGAGATTCTGGTGATCGGCCATAGCCTCGGGGCGGCCTTCGCCGTCGAGGTCTGCGGGCGGGCCTTCGCGCGGGATCCGGATCTGGCGACGCGCGGCGCGCGGATCGGCGTTTTGACCTTGGGTCAGATCCTCAGCGCCTTTTCAGCGGTGGGCGGCGGGCGCGGCGCCGAGGTGCGGCGCGCGGCGCGGCTTCTGGCGGCGCGGCCGGACGCGGTCTGGGTGGACGTCACCTCGCAGGCGGACGGCGCCTGCTATGCTCTGATCGATCCTCTGGCGGGGGGCGAGGCGCCGCCCTCCATGGCGCGTCTGGCGGGGCCCAAGCTGGTGTCGGGGCGTTTCCGCGAGACCATGGGCGAGGCCGAATACGCCAAGCTGCGCCGCAAGTGGAACCGGCTGCATTTCCAATATCTCCACGCCTTCGAGCGGCCGGGAATCTTCGAATATTTCGCCATCTGCGCCGGACCGCTTTCTCTGGCGACGCGCTTCGCCGGGCTGCGCAGTTCGCGCCGCGGGCCGCCGCTGGCGGCGGAGGTCGAGGGGGCCGAAGCCGCCTCCGCGTCCGAATTTGCGGCGGCTCCGGCGTGAGCGGCTGTCCCTTTCATCCGCCCAAGCCTCCGGCGCAGCGCAGCCAAGCCTCAGGCGCGCTGAAATATCTGCTGGGGCGGGGCAACATCCTCTCGGCGCTGAACGAGAAGCTCTTCAACGGCTGGGTGGGGCGCTCGCGGGCTTGGGGGCATTCGAGCTTCTGCGTCAATGATCCGGCCTTGGTGCGGCGGGTGCTGGTGGAGAGGGCTTCGGCCTATCCGAAAAGCGCCGTGATGGACCGCGCCTTGCGGCCCTTGCTCGGCGAGAGCGTCTTCATCACCAACGGCGAGGTTTGGGCGCGTCAGCGGCGGATGATCGATCCGGCCTTCGCGGGAGGCAAAGTCCGCAAGAGCTTCGAGGACATGCGCGCCGCCGCCCGCGACAGCGCCGAGAGGCTCGCGGCTCAGGCCGACGGGACGCCCAAGGCGGTGGATCCTGAAATGACCTACGTCACCGCCGACGTGATCTTTCGGACGCTCTTCTCGACGCCCATCGCCGCCGAGGACGCCCAACGGGTCTATAAGGCTTTTCAGGCCTATCAGGCCGAGGCGCCTTTCGTGAGCCTGCGCAGCCTCTTCGGCTTCTGGCGGGTTTTTCCGAAAAGCCGCCGCACGCGGCGTCTGGAGGCTTCGGGCCGCGAGATCCGGGCGCTTTTGCTGGAGTTCGTGCGCCGCCGCTCGGCGGAGATCCGCGCCGGGACCGCGCCGGACGACCTCGCCACGGCGATCATGACCACTCAGGATCCCGCAAGCGGCGCCGTCTTCGGCGACGAGGAGATGCTGGATCAGGTGATGATCTTCTTCCTCGCCGGACATGAGACCTCGGCGAGCGCCTTGTCCTGGGCGCTTTACCTCATCGCCCGCGATCCGGGGATTCAGGCGGATCTGCGGGCCGAGATCGAGGCCGTCGCGCCGGAGGGCCGCGCGCTGGAGTTCTCCGACCTGCGCAGGCTGGAGAAGCTGCGCGACGTGTTCAAGGAGGCTCTGCGGCTTTATCCGCCGGTGCCTTTCTTCCTGCGCACGGCCCTTGAGGCGGATCGGTTCCGCAAAGCCGAAGTCCCCGCAGGCTCGACGGTGATCGTGGGGCCTTGGTTCCTGCATCGCCATAAGAAGCTCTGGAAGGAGCCCGACCTCTTCGACCCCGCCCGCTGGGAGGGGCCCGAGGAGAAGGACGCCGGGCGCAAGGCGTGGCTGCCCTTCGGAGCGGGGGCGCGGGTTTGCCCCGGCGCGGCCTTCGCGCTTCAGGAGGCCCTGCTGATTCTCGCCGAGATTCTGCGCCGCCTGAATCTGGAGGCCGTGGAGGGCCGCGACCCGGAACCCACCATGCAGGTGACCTTGCGGCCCAAAGGCGGCGTCTGGCTGCGTCTGAGGCCCGTGGTCGCGCAGGCGTGAGCCTCCGCGAGCGGCCCGAAAGGCTCCGGCGCCCTCCGCGACGCAACTTCGGCTTGATGGGGGCGCGGCTTGAAGCTTAGAATGTCCCGGAACGGCGCGGAGACGGCGCGAATTCGTCGTAAGCGTCTTAATTTCTGATTCGGAGCCCCCGGTGATGCCTCTCTGGTCGCGCGTCCGGGCCTTTTTCGAGAGCTCCGGAGTCCTGAGTCTTCTGGACGTCTTCCGCTGCGAGGAGAAGCCGCCCGAGACGCGCGTCGCCTTCACCATCGCCGTGGTGGCCCTTGGGGCGAAGATGGCGGGCGTGGACGGCCGCGCCACCGATCCCGAGCGCGCCGCCTTCATCGAGGCTTTTCAGGTCGCGCCCGAGGATCTGCCCGGCGTGGAGCGCTTCTTCGCCCAAGCCCAGAGCGATCCGGCGGGCTATGAGATCTACGCCCGGCGCATCGCCGAGATGTTCGCCGGGCGTCCCGAATTTCTGGAGGACGTGCTGGCGGGTCTGGTCCACATCGCCCGCAGCGACGGCGAGCTGGACGGGCGCGAGGCCGTGTTTCTGGAGAACGTGGCCGACGTCTTCGGTCTGGAGGCCGCCGCGCGTCGGCGGATCCTGCGGCGGGACGAGGGCGGGGCGGCCTGCGCCTATGCGACTTTGGGTCTGCCGCGCGACGCCTCCGCCGAAAGCGTGCGCGAGGCGTGGGCGCGCCTCGTGCGCGAGAATCACCCGGATCGGCTCATGGGGCGGGGCCTGCCGCCCGAGGCGCTGCGAATCGCCACGGAGCGTTTGAGCGCCGTCAACGCCGCCTATGAGGCGCTGAAGCCGGCCCGTCTCGAAACCGCGCGTTAAGCTTCCCAACGTATTCCTGACGGCACGGCTCCGTCTCCCCCTGCGGGGCCGCAAGCCTTGCTGCGGGAGAGTCTCCAATGGCCGAACGTGAATCCCTCTCCGCCCAGACGGAACGCCTCGCCGCGCTGCTGAGCAAGCGGCGCGGCGCGGGAGCCGCCGCCGCAGTCGGGACGACGCCGAAAGTCGAGGCCGCGCCTCTCGCGCCGCCTCCGCCGCCGAAGGCGCCTGCGGCCGAAGCCGCGGCGGGCGGAACAGGCGGCGACAGTCTCTCCCTCTATTTCAAGGCTTTAGGACTGGAGGATCCTTTCTCGGGTTCGGACGCCGGGGCCTCCGCCTCTCTTGAGGATCTCTTAGCCATTCAGGGCGAGCGGCCCGCCGCCGCGCCCGCTCCGGCGCCGCAGGCCCTCGCCGAGGCGGCGCGCGCTCCGCGGCCCGAGCCCGTCGTCGCGCCTTCCCGGCCCGAGCCCGCTCCGCCGCCGGTCGCCGTCGCGGCCGAGCCCGCTCCTCCGCCGCCCGCCCCGCCTGCTCCGGAGGAGCCCGCTTTCGCCTCCGTCGTCGAGTCGGCCGCCGAATCTTTCGATCAGGGCGAGGATTCCGAATTCGTCCATACGGATCCGGCGGCGCAGGCCGCGGTCGAGCTCGATCTGGAATCCGAGCCCGCTCCGGACGCCCGCGAGCAGCCCATCCGCGAGGCTGAATCCGTGATCGCCTTGGGCGGCGCCGCGGAGCCTGCGAAGGCCGCCATGGAGGCGCGCCGCGACGAGGATCCGGGGGATTTCCTCGATCAGGTCTCCTTCGACGATCCCGCTTACGGGCATCCTGAGCCCTCTCCGCGCGCGCCGCGCGCCGACTCCGCCCGGCCCGCCGCTCCGGCCCCCGAGCATGAGTCCCTCGACGATCCCGCTTTCTGGGAGTCGCCCGAGAACGGACAGATCCTCGCCGAAGAGCGCGCCGTCGCCGAAGCCGCCCATCAGGAGGCGCATAAGCGCGAATATGAGGCCGAGCTGGCGGTCTTCGATCAGGATGGGGAGGTCTCCGCCGAATCCGCCCGCGCCGCCGAAGAGGCGCGTCATGAGGAAGGCGAGGAGGAAGCCTATGGCGCCGAGGAGGAGGCTTACGCCGAAGATCCCGCCGAACGCCGCGCCGTCGGGCTGGCCGAAGGCGAGATGCTCATGCCCATAGACGCCCAGCGCGCCGAAATGATTCGGCATCTGGCCCATAATATGGGCTGCGAGCCTGAGGACGTGGTGGTCACGGCGCTGGACTGGTATCTCGACGCGCTGATGAACGCCGAGAACAACGGAGATTCCGACGCCGCCTGAGGCTCCGCCGCCCGGCTTTTTCCTTGAACGAAAATCAAGAAGAAACGGCCCTTCCGGGGTTCTCCGGAAAGGCCGGGAATCGAGGGACGACTCTGGAGCGTCTCCGCCATGCGGAGGCGCTCCTTTTCTTTGGATCAGGCCTTGCCGCGATAGATGGCGACCAGCTCGTTGAGCATCTCCAGCGCCTCGGCGCGGGGGCGCTGGAAGACGTTGCGGCCGATGATCGAGCCGTTGCCGCCGCCGTCGCGGATGGCGCGGGCGTCGGCGAAGATCGAATCCGCGCCCTTGGCCGCGCCGCCCGAGAAGACCACCAGACGGCGGCCCGCGAAGCAGCTCTGCACCACATGGGCCACGCGCTCGGCCTGAGAGCCTGAGGGCACCTTCTGCGCCTGATAGACCTTTTTGGCGTCGGGCTGCTCCAGATGGTCGGTGGGCAGCTTGACCTTGATCACATGGGCGCCGAGCAGGGCGGCCATATGGGCGGCGTAGGCGGTGACGTCGAAGGCGGTCTCGCCCTCTTTGCCGAGATCCTCGCCGCGCGGATAGGACCAGATCACCGAAGCCAGCCCATAGGACTTCGCCTCCGCGACGATCTCGGCGGCCTCCTCGAACATGTCGAGCGAGCTGCCCGAGCCCGGATAGACGGTCAGGCCCACCGCCGAGCAGCCGAGCCGCAGGGCGTCCAGAGGCGAGGCGGTGATCGCCTGATCCTTGGGCGCGGATTTCGGCAGCAGGCTATTGGCGGAGTTCAGCTTGAGGATCAGCGGAATCTGTCCGGCGTATTTATCGGCGGCGGCCTCCAGCATCCCGAGCGGGGCGGCGTAGGCGTTGAGCCCGGCCTCCACGGCGAGCTGCGGATGATACAGCGGATCATAGGCTTCGGGATTGGGCGCGAAGCTGCGCGCGGGGCCATGCTCGAAGCCCTGATCCACCGGCAGAATGATCATCTTGCCGGTGCCGCCGAGCCGCCCCGTCATCAGCAGGCGGCGCAGATTGGCTTTCACGCCCGGCGAATCGGCGCCGTAGCTCTCCAGAATCTTCTCAACCGTCCGAGTCGTTTTCATTCGCCGCACCTGACTTGAAGCCTCAGAATCTTGCGCGCCTCCGCGCCCGCCTCCTCATAACGAAGCCTTCGCGAAGCGGTCAAGGCGCAGAGCTGCGGCGCATGCGCCGGATCCGTCCGCGCGAGGGCGGTTCACCATGACGCTTCAGCCTTCCTTCAAGCTTTCGTCAAAGACTGCGGGGGTCCCAGAGCTCAAGGATTGGAATGATGCGGCTCGTCTCCCTTTTCGCCCGATCCCGTCGCGCCGCCGTCGCTCCGATGATGGGCGTCTGCATTTTCGTGCTGGTGTTGATCAGCGGCGGCGCGGTCGAATACAGCAATTACTACCGCGCGCGCGACACGCTCCAGAGAACGGCGGACGCGGCCGCGCTGACGGCCGCCCGGCATTTCCACGAGAACCGGGACGAGGCCGCCGCCCGCGCTCTGGTCGAGAAGATTCTGGTCGCCGGCGAGACCGCCCGTTATCAGATCGATCTCCCTGTCGAGCTGAAGCTTGAATATAATGAGGAATATCACAGCACCAGCGCCGCCATCCGGGTGCGCGCGACGGCGCCCACCGCCTTCATGCGCCTGACGGGCGTCGATGATTTGACGACGAAGGTGGAGTCCTTCGCCCTCAAAGGCGGCGCGAAGGACATCTACGTCTATCTTCTGCTCGACGTGACCGGCTCGATGCAGGGCCTGATCGACGTGGCGAGCGCCGCCATGGTCGATTTCGAGGCTCAATTGCGCGTGCGTCTGGAGCGCGAGGGCATCGAGATGGGGCGGCTCTTCGTGAAGGCGGGCTATTTCCGCGATCTGCGCACCGATCTGAGCTCTCCGGCCTGGGAGGAGTCTCCGGCCTACGACATGTCGGACGCCGCGCAGCGCATGCTTCTGCGCGACCATATCCGCGCCCGCCAGGCCACCGGCGGCGGCGACACGCCCGAATCCTCGACGGCGGCCGTGGCTCACGCCCTGACCGCGCCTCTGGAGACGCCCGTGGGCGGCGCGCCCTTGTCCCGCCATATGATTCAGGTGATCGGCCTCTGGACCCATGTGGAGGGATTGCCGCTCGGCTTTGAGGACATCGCCGCCTATCAGGCCGCCGGCGGCAGCGCCATGAACCCCAAAGTCGACGACATCACCGTCCCGCTCTACAAGGCGCTGCTGGCGAACGGCCAATTGGCCGCCTTTCAGGCCACGCTCCGGAACAGAGATCTGCCCCGCGCCGAGGACGATCATTACGATTCCGCCACGATCGAATACGGCTGCTGCAGAAACATGGAGCAGCTGCGCACCGAATGGCTGTCGCGCGGCGCGGTGAAGCTGGCCAACCGCTATCTCGCGCTTTTCGTGGATCAGACGCATTACCCCTGGCGGGAGATGTCGCGCTGGGAGCATGTGATGGGCATGCAATATATGGCCAGCTCCCCCGACGCCTTCATCGACGGCGTGGTGCGGGCGGTGGTCGAATCCGGCGTGTCCTTGCGGGTCAATCCGCCGCCCGCCGGCGGCTCGCCCTGGGGCGGCTCCTGAGCGGGAGCGCCCCGCGCTCCGCCCGCTTCCGCCCGACTCAGCTTGATCCGGGTCGGCCGCCTGCGGCGGCCGGGGATCTCCGCCCAGCTCCGCCGACTCCGACGGATCGCGCGTTTCTCCGCAAGCCAGGCTCCCGGCTTCGGATCGCGCTCTGAACCATCGCGGGGGGCGATCTTCGAGGATGCGCCGGATGCGACTCCCGTCTCTGTTTCTGAACTCCCGCCGCGGGGCGGTCGCCCCGATGCTCGGCGTCTGCGTGTTCTTGTTGACGGCGATCAGCGGCGGCGCGGTCGAGTACAGCAATTACCACCGCGCCTATAACGCGCTCCAGAAGGCCGCCGACGCGGCGGCGCTTTCGGCCGCGCGCCATTATCATGAAACCAACGACGCGGCCGCCGCGCAAGCCGTGGCGAACCGCATTCTGGAGGGGGGCGCCGTCTCGGGATACGTCGCCCAGCTGCCCGCCGAGATCGCTTTCGATTATAACGACGACCTCAATCTCACCTCGGCGACCGTGAACGCGCGCGCCGTCGGTGCCACCTCCTTCATGCGCCTCGTGGGCGTCCAGCATCTGACGGCGGAGGTGGGCGCCTACGCCGAAAGGGGCGGGGTGAAGGACGTCTACATCTATTTCCTGCTCGACGTGACCGTCTCCATGATCGGCCTGATTCAGGCGGCGGGCCTCGCCATGACGGATTTCGAGGCGCAGATGCGCGTGCGTCTGGAGCGCGAGGGCGTCGAGATGGGGCGGCTCTTCGTGAAGGTCGGGTTCTTCCGCGATCTGCGCCATGATCCGGTCGTCGTGCCCGCTTGGGAGGAGTCTCCGGTCTACGACATGGCGGATCCGGCTCAGCGCAAGCTGCTCAGCGGCCTGATCATGAGCCGCCTGCCCATCGGCGGCATGGATCTGCCGGAATCTTCGGCGGCGGCCGTGGCGCATGCGCTGACCGCGCCCATTGAGAATCCCCTCGAAGGTCCGGCGATTTCGCGGCATGTGCTTCAGGTGATCGCGATGTGGACCGACACCCACAGCGTGCCCTTAGGCCCTGAGGATCTCGACGGCTATCAGGCCGGAGGCGGGCCCCCCCTCTCTCCTGAGGTGGACGACCTGACGGTCAAACTCTACAACGCCCTGCGCCGGAACGGGCAGATCGCCGCCACTCAGGCGACTTTGAGCCTCCGCTCCGAGGATCATCATTACGGCTCGCGAGACTACGGCTGCTGCAAGAACATGGCCGATCTGCGCACGGAATGGCATTCGCGCGGAACGGTTCCCTTGGCCAGCCGCTATCTGGCGCTGTTCTCGCCGCGCAACGCCTATCCCTGGCGCGAGATGGCGAATTGGGAGGGCGTGGTGAATCTGGGCTATCTGGCCGCCTCTTCGGAGGAGTTCATCGACGGTCTGGTCCGGTCGGTGGTCGAGTCGGGGGTCGAGCTGCGGATCGCGCCGCCGCGCCGTCCGGAGAGCTGATCAGCTCAGAGCATCCGGCGCAGCGCCTTGAGATCCGTCTTGGAGCCATGGCGCCGGTCCACGGGAATCCGCGCCAGAGGCCGAACCTCCAGCGGCCCGAGCCGGGCGGCCTCGCGCCGCCAGAGCGGCGCCTGCTCCGCGTCTCCTGCAAGGGCCAGAACCGCCCGCCCCTCCAGATCGACCAGAGCCGCCGCCGTCACGCCGGGCCAGAAGCGGGCGGCGGCCTCCACGGCGAAGGGCTTCAGCCCCGCCGCCTCGCCGCCCCGGCGCCCGAGCAGCCAGAGCCGCCCCTGATCGTCGAGGCGTCCGGAATCTCCGGTGCGATGCCAGATTTCGCCTGCGCGCCGGATTTTGGTTTCGGCTTCGCCCTCGCCGCCGAGATAGCCTTGATTGACGTGATCCCCCGTCACGAGGATTTCGCCCTCCTCCAGCCTCAGCCGGATCTGCGGGACGGGCCCGCCCGCCAAGAGTCCGCCGCCCGAGCGCATCGCCGCCCAATCCTCCGGCGCGATCTGCGCGCCGCGCAGATGGGCGATGGGCTCCGCCTCGGTGGAGCCGTAGACCGCCGTGGCCTCGACTCCGGGCAGACGCTCGGCCATGGCTTGGAGAATATCCGGCCAGACGGGGCCGCCTCCGGTGAAGACCGCCCGCAGGCCGGGATGGCCTCCGCCCTCGGCCAGCTTGCCGCAGAGGACCGGAGGCAGAAGGGCGCGCTCGGCTCCGGTTGCGCGGATCCGGGCGGCGAGGCGCTCGGGCGCCAGAAGCTCGGGGCGGCGGGGGCTCCAGTCGGGCAGGATCGAGGCGTTCCCGAGCATCAGATTGGCGATGACGAAGACCGGAAAGCCCACCAGATCGCGGCTGGGCTCTTCGGCGCGGAGCAGATCCGCCACGCAGGCGTTTTGCGCCGCGAGGAAGCCATGGCTGCGCGACACGGCCTTAGGCCGCCCCGTCGAGCCGGAAGTGAAGCTGATCAAGCCCGGATGATCGGGCGCCGCCTCATAGATTCCGCGCCAAGGCGCGCCCTCGCCGAGGCCCAGCTTCAGCGGCGTGGACCAAAAGGCGGGCAGCAGCCGCAGCAGATGAAACCAGCCCGAGGAGATCAGCGCTTTCGGCTTGGCGATCTCCACCGCGCGATTGAGGCCGCTCAAGCCTAAGGCGGGCTCGGGAAAGACCGCGACCGCCCCGAGCCGCCAAAGCGCGGCTATGGCGGCGTAAAGCCCGATCCCGACGGGCAGGGCGATCATGGCGCGGTCTCCCGGCCCGAGGCCCTCCGCCGCCCATGCCCCCGCCAGACGCTCCGAGCGGGCGGCGAGATCGGCGTAGCTCGCCTGAGCCCCGCCGCCCTCGATCAGCGCGAGGCGTTCGCCCCGCCGCCCGACCTCGGTCAGGAAGGGCTCCAGCAGATTCACAGAAAGCGCCGCCCCATCAGCGCATAGCGGCGGAAGACCTCGGCGCCGTAAAGGCGGCTGGAATCGCGCGAGCGGTTGTCCTCGCGCATGAGGGCGTGGATCACGAAGCGGAAGCCCATGTCATGGGCGCGGCGATGGAAGAGATCGGCCATGCGCCGCCCTCCGCCGGGCGTGAGGCTGGCGTAGGTCTTGATCACGGCGGAATCCGGCTGCGGCCCCTCGCCGAAATTGGGATAGCCGAAGAGGAAGCCCGTGAGCCGCCCGCCTTTCTCCGCCAGAATCACGAAGCGCGGATCGACCATCGGCAAAATCGGAGCGTAATGCTCGGCGAAGGCTTCTAGATCGATGGGCCGGAAGAAGGGATTGGGCGCGAAGGCTTGCAGCGAGACCTCATGCAGCCGGGCGATCAGAGCCTCGGGCTCCTTGCCGTTCCAGAAGCTCAGACGCAGGCCGGGGTCCGGCGTCTCGCCCGCCTCCGGCGGGAGGGGCGGCAGGCCCTCCAGCGCCAGCCGCGTCGAGACGTATTCCGAGATCGGCGCGAAGCCCGCCACGCGGAAGGCGGTCAGATCCTCCAGACCTCCCGCCGGCTCCAGAGGGAAGGGCGGAGAGCCGTCGCTTTCGGTCACGAGCCGATAGGGGCCCCAGCTATCGCCGTCCATGGGGCCGACGAGGGCGCGGAATCCCTCTTTTTCGGCCTTCTGCGCCATCTCGTTGAGCAGCGCCGCGCCTGACATGGCGTCGAGGCAGCGCCAATGCCCCACGGCGGCCGTGCGTTTGCCTTCGAAATTCGGCGCGTCGCGATGGAGCACCGCCGAAGCGCCGCCGTTCTTGAAGATCTCGATCTCGCTCAAGCCGCGAGTCCTCCCCGCATGAGGTGCCAGGCGGCGTAAAGCCCCGCCGGAACGATCAGCGCCGCCGCGAAGATCTTCGCCCGGCGCCAGGTTTCATAAGATTCGGGCCGCCAAAGCGGGCCGAGACTCGCCAAAATCAGACTGACGGCGATCCAGGGCGCGAATCCGCCGCCCCAATCGGGCGAATGGAGATTCCCCCGCGCGACGAGCCAGACCAGCCCGCCCAGAACCGCCGCTGCGGGAATCCAGATCCAGCGCCGCCGCCTCGGCAGGGCGAGCGCGAGATGGGCCGCCGCGATCCCCGCGAAGGTCAGGCCGTAGAGATTGATCGCCGTGGGGCCGAAGCCCTCGCCCACGCCCAGCCAGAGCAGGCTGACCAGAGCCGTGGCCGCGAGGAAGTCGAGATCCGGGAAGGCGCTGGAATCGGGCCGCGTCCGCCGCGCCGCCAGATGGGCCAGAATCGCCAGAGCGGGCAAAAGGGCGTTCTGCGCCTGAGTCACGGCGCAGACGAGGAAGATCAGCACCGTGGCGGCGCGGGCGGCGTGATCCGAAAGCCCGAGCTTCGGAGCCAGCCGCAAAGCCGCCCAAAGCGCGATCAGGAAGACTCCCGCCATGGCCGCCAATTCGGCCAGAGGCGCGTCGAGATAGCTCGCAAGCAGGAAATGCGCCCCCACCGGCACGAAGAGATTATCCAAGCCTCGCCAACTATCGGCCTCCACGAGGGCGGCGAAGGCGGCGGTCATCAGCCCGAGCAGAATCACGGCGGGGCGCGGGATGTCGGTCAGCAGCAAAAGCGCGATCATGCTGACCAGAAAGGCCACGATGAAGAAGGCCGCCACCCCTTCGAGGCTCTTCTCTCCGCTGGCCACGGCGAAGCGGCTGCGTCCATAGGCCGAGCCCACCAGAGCCGCCGCCGCGTCGGCCAGAGCCAGCAGCAGCAGCGGCAGCACATAGAGGATCGGCTCTCCGCCCGAGCGCAGAAAGAGGAACCCCACCGCCAGAATCAGCCAGATCTCGCCATAGGACTGACGCTCGACGCCATGCAGCGCCGCCCCGAGCCCCGTCCGGCGCAAAGCGGGCAGGCGCAGGACGCCCAGCACCAGCAGCGAGAGCCCCATGAGGAGCATCACCGGCCAAGGCTCTTTGAAGAGGACCGGCAGCGCCAGAGCCGAAAGTCCCGCCGCCATATGGGCGAGCTTGCGCTGGCCCTCCGGCCCGAGGCCCTCTTTCTCGGCCAGCCAGCGCGCGAAGCCCAGCACCCCCAGAAGCGCGAGGATGAAGCTCAGCACGAGCCCGATATGGCGCAGGGCCAGAGCGGTTTCCGGAGTCATGGCCGCATCTCCTCGACGATGAAGTCGGAATAGAAGAAAGCCTTGTCCATGGCCGCTCCCGCTTGCTCCAGATCCGCGCGCCGGATCGCGCGCCCAGCCGTCTGGGCGAGATCGGCGCCCCGGCGCGGCGCCATCATGTTCCAATAGACCAGACGCGCCCCCGGAGACGCCTTGTCCAGAAGACTGGCGTAGATCCGCGCGAAGGCTTCGGGCGGCATATATTCGAAAATATCGGAGAGATTATAACCATCCGCTTTTTCGCCGGGCTCCAGAGCCGCCTCGACGGGGCCGGGGCGGATGTCGATGCGGCCGAGGCGTTCGCGGATCGTCTCGAAGGACTCGGGGCGCCAAGGCAGAGGCAGGGCCGCGCCGTGAGTCCCGAAGAAGATCCAATGCAGGAAAGGATTCGCGCAGGGATCGAGATCGACCGCCGCATGACGCAGCCGCCGCGCCACATGATCCGACAAGCTCCCCTCGACATGGGCGAAGAAGGCCGGATCGCGTCCGAGCCGCCCCATGACGAAATTCGAGAAAAACAGCTTCAGCAGAAGCCGCCAGCGCCAGTTGCTCCAGCGTTCATCAAGGAAACGCGCCCGCCCGGCTGTGTCGCGGGGCTCGAAAACGGCCTCGACCGTCCGGCGCCCATGGGCCAGCGGCAGAACCCGCCGCCGGAAGAGGCGGAAATAGCGCTCGAATTTGCCGATCCCGCCGAGGCCATGGGCCTCGACTTCGGATTTCAGCGGCGCCCAGAAAGCCTGATCCTCAGCGGAGAGGCCGCGGGCGGCTTTGTCCAGCAGCTCTCCGCGCCGCGCCGAAGGACGCGAGCCGAACAGCTCCAGAAGCTCGGCGTGAGTCAGAACCCGCCATGCGCTGAGGCGAATCCTCAGGCAGGCCAATTGCGCCGGAGAGAGATCGGCCACCACCACCCGCGCCGGATCCAGCAGCAGCAGGGCGAGAGCATTGTCGCCCGCCGAGCAGATGGAGACCAGAGTTCCGCCCTTTTGCGCGCCGAGCCCGAGCAAGAGCGGGTCGGCGTCCTCCCAAAGCTGGGCGTAACGAATATGGTCGAAGGCGGCGTGAGCCTCGATTGGTGATTGAACGTTGTTCATAATTTGAGTCTTCGCACGAATCCGCCCGCGCCGTCCACTTCGATCTCTTCGCCGGAGATCAGCCAGGCCGTCGCGCCCTTCAGCCCGACCACGCAGGGAATCCCCAATTCCCGCGCCACGATGGCCGAATGCGAGAGCAGACTCCCGCGCTCCACCACGAGGGCGGAGGCGTTGGCGAAAAGCGCGATCCAGCCGGGATCCGTATGGGGCGCTACGAGGATCTCCCCCGGCGCGAGGTTCTCCTTGCGGGGATCGAGGATGATCTTCGCCGCGCCGCGCGCCAGACCCGCCGAACAGCCGGTTCCTTTGCGCTCTTCGTCTCCCCCGATTCTGGAATCGCGCAGGCCGGAGGCGCGGGGCGCCGCAAGGGCTCGGTCGAGGCCAATCAGCGCCGCCCCTTCGATCCTCAGCCGGGCGGGCGGCGCGGGCCGCGCCAGAGACCCGGCCTCGGCGGCTTTGCGCAAGGCGACGAGCCCTTTCAGATCAAGATCCGCGCCGAAGCCCTCGACGGCGCCGAGAAGCTCCAGATGCGTGAGATGCAGAACATCGCGCGGGGCCTCCAGCTTCCCCGCCGAGGTCAGCCGCGCGCCCATCTCCAGAAAGAGCCTGCGGGCGCGCCCGAAGATGCGGGTGCGCTCGAAGCGGAGGTTCTCGCGGTGCCGCACGAGGGTTTTCGCCTGAGCCAGCCTGCGCCGCGCCAGAAAGCGCCAGACGGGCCGTTTCGGCGCGATCTCCTTCAGGCGGGCTTTCACATCGGCCTCGGTCAGAGGCGGCGGCGGGCCTGCGGATTCAGGCTTTCCGGCGGCGGCGAGAACCGCCGCATGCAAAGGGCGCGGATCTGCGTCGAGGGTCACGCTTTCGAGCTTCAGCTCCTCGGCGCAGCGGTCGGCGAATTTGGCGAGATAGCTCGCCAGAGGCGGCCCCAGCGCCCCCGCCGCCAGAGCCTCGGAATCGTTCGCGCGCAAAGCCTCCATGAGGGCGGGATCGCGGCGGGCGAGGGCGCCCATCTCGCGGATGCGCTTCGCCGGTTCGGCGGAGACGATGTCTCCTTGGCCGATCATCACGTCGTTATGCAGCGTCAGGCCCCGGTCGCCGCCCGCCGTCTCCAGCATCTTCCGCGAGGAGCCGAAGGCGATCATGCAGAGAAAATCATTGACCAGCGGCGCGTCCCATTTTTCGAGCAACTGCGCCTCGATGCGGCGATATTCCTCCGCCAGAGCCGAAAGCGGCAGAGCCTTCAGCTCTTCGGCGGGGCGGGCGAGGGCGGCTTCAAGCCGAGTCTCGAAGAGGCGGATGCGTCCGGGCAGACGCAGCCACTCCCAAAAGAGCCTCAGCCCCGCGCCGCCGAGCCGGGCGTATTCCCCAAAGCGCGCGAAGCCCTTGGCGGGGGGCGGCGTCAGCCGGGCGAGGAGATCGGCGGGCAAGGGCTCGTCGAGGCCCATCATGCTATCCATGAATTGGGCGTTGAGCCGCGCGCCGGGCAGCAGGCCGAGCGCCTTCCGCCAATTGGCGAGGTTGTAATAGACTCGCCCATCCGCCCGCGCGAGGAGGTTCTCCAAAACCTCCCGATGATCGGAGATCGTTTCGCGCTTCACGCCGAGCAGCCCCAAAAGCCGCTGATAGACCCGCGCATAGACATATTGCGCGAAACCATAAGTCAGCGTGGAGACCACCCCCGGATAGCTCTCCACGATGTTGGAGTTGTCGAAGACCGTCAGCGCCGGATCATGAGAGGCGGGCAGGGTGGTGATGGGCCGCGCCTGAAGCAGCCAGAGCTTTTCCCCTTCGAAGGCCCATTCGAAGTCTTGCGGCCCCTTGAGCTTCGCCTCCAGCGCCTTGCCCAGATCCGCCAAGGCTTTCAGGTCGGCCCCGGTCAGAACATGCGGGCCTTGGCTGGCGGGCGTCGCATGGCCTTGGGCGTCGAGGCGCCAATCCTCGCCCTCGACCTCGCCGCCGACGAGCTTGTCGGCCAGCCCCTCCACCGCCGAGATCAGCAAGACGCCGCGCTCGCCCGTCACCGGATCGGCGGTGAAGGCGACTCCGGCGGCGCGCGGCGCGATCATCCGTTGCGCCAGCACGGCGGGGGCGCCGCCTTCCGGGTCGAGGCCCCGCGCCGCGCGATAGGCCCTCAGGGAGTCCGTGAGGCCGGAGGCCCGCACTTGGCGGGCGGCTTCGGCCACGCCCTCGGCGGGGATGTTGAGCAAAGAGAGGAATTGTCCGGCGTGGGAATGGCTCGCGCCGTCCTCCTCGCGGCCTGAACTGCGCACCGCGTAAGGCCCCGGACCTAGCGCCGCCAAGGCCTCGGCCAGATCGGGCGTCTCACCCTCCAGAACGAAGAAAGGCGGAATCTCAAAACCCTCCGCCTGAAGCCGCGCCAGAGCCGCCGCCTTGCCGCCCGCCCGCGCGGAATCCCGCGCCGCTTCTCCAGTCAGGATCATGAGCCGCCTCCGGTCAGAAAGGGCGCGAAGCCCGCCGCCGCATAGCAGAGCAAGACCCAAAGCCCCGCCATGAGGTCGAGGCGCTTGGCGCGCTCCGGCGTCGCGGAGTTCACGAATCCCAGCCCCGCCATCAGCGCCGCGAGGGCTGAGGCGGTCCCGATCAGCGCGACCACGCCGAAAGAGCCCATCGCCCAGCCCACCCAGAGCAGCGCCGCCCAAGCCAGAGTCACGGCGCCCATCCAGATCCGCGTCGCGCGCTGCGGTCCCCAGAGGCCGGAATAGCTCTCGACGCCGGGACGTTCGCTTTGCGGCGCCCAGATCTTGCGCCCGATCTCCAGCACGCAGCCGTTGACGAAGCTCAGCGCCAGAAATCCGCCCAAGCCCGCCGGAGGCCGCCCCGCCGCCGGAAGCCATTCCATCGCCGTCACGAAAAGGTCGATCAGCGGCATGATGAGCATATGCGAGAGCAGATAGAGGATCGGCCGCGCCTTGAGCCATGCGGGGGCGCCGAATTCGGCGGTCATCAGCGCCAGCCAGACCCAGACCAGAGCCAGAGGCCCCAAGAGCCGCCCATCCACGCCGAGACTCGCGGCGATCATGACCGCGCCCGCGCCAAGCCCGAGATTGCGCAAAAGCCCGAGCGTCACCAGCCCGCGCGGGACGGGCCTTTCGGGCCGGAAGCGCGAATCCTCCTCATGATCTTTGAATTCGTCGCAGACGCGCATTTGAAAGAAGATCGCGATCATGCAGAGCCAAGCCGCAAGATAGGCCCAGATCCCCGGCGCGGACCTGCCGCCCAGATGGGCCGAGACGCTCAGACTCGCCGCCGAGAAGGCCGCCAGCAGGATTCCGCTTTTCACCAGCGGAAACCGCTCCGCTTGATAGATCCAGAGCCTGCGCGCGAGGCTCAAACCGGCTTCGGCGCTCATGACAGGGCCTCGCCTTCAGAGCCTTCGCCGATCCTAACGGATCGTTCAAAGGCTCGAAGTTTTTCCGTGGTCGCATTTTCGCGACGCGAAGCCTGATCGGCTTCGCTGGACAATGCTCTGGGCGCGCGTCTGGCGAGACTCGCATGGGCGCGGGTGAATTGCCCCGAGGCTATGGCCGCGATGATCGAGATCTCGCCGCAGAGGCAGAGCGCCGCCGTCACCTCCGCCAGAGCCGCCGCCTTGCCCTCGCCTTGCAGCCCGAGGATGCGCAGAGCCGCCGCCTGCGTGGGCAGGCCCGTCCCGCCGCCCACCGAGCCCACGAGGATGTTCGGCAAAGTGGCCGAGAAGAACAATCCGTCTTCGCGCGGCTCCATGCGGGTGAAGCCCACGGCGGATTCCGCCACGCAGGCGGCGTCTTGCCCGGTGGCGATGTAGAAGGCCGCGAGTCCATTGGCGTAATGGGCCTGCGCCCCGATCTGCCCCGAGAGCAGCGCCCCCAGATTGGCCATGCGCCCATAGGCCAGCATGGCTTCCGGCTCGGCGCGCAGATGGCGGCGGATCAGCTCATGGGGCAAGGTCACGCTGGCCGTGACCTTGCGTCCGCGCCCGGCCAGAAGCCCCAGATGGCTGGCTTTCTTATCGCCGGAGAAATTCGCCTCGACGAAGGCGTGCAGCGGCTTCACGGGCGTATGCGCGAGGATATGGTCGCAGAGCGCCTGCGTGGCGATGGTGGCCATGTTCTGGCCCGCCGCGTCGCCGGTGGCGTAGCGGCAGAGCAGAAAGACGCAATCGCTGTCGAGGACCGGCTCCAGCGAGATCAGTTTCCCGTGGCGCGTGGTGGCCTCGGCGGCGGCTTTGAGGGCCTCCGCCTCCCGCGCGACCCAATCCACGAAGACGCCCGCCTCCAGAATATCGGCGAAGAGGAAGCCGGGGCTGCGCAGGACGCCCTCGCCGAGCAGCGCCGTCGCGACGCCGCCCGCCCGGCTGATCGCCTCGGCGCCGCGTCCATAGGAGGCCACGAGCGCGGCCTCCGTCGTGGCGAGCGGAATGAAGAAATCGCCGCGCGCATTGAGCCCCAGCACCCGCAAAGGCCCGATGACGCCCATGGGCAGCTTGGCGCGTCCGATGAAGTTTTCGATGTTGCGGCTATAGAGCGGCGCGGCTTCGAGATCCTCCGGCCCGGCGAGGATCTCGCGATCTTCGGCGGAGGCGCCGCTTTCGGCCTCCAGCCTTTCCCAGAAGCGCGCGAGATTCGTCGCCGAAGCCTCGCGGGCGGGGCGCAGGGGCCGCGTCGGCTCGGCCGTCGGCGAGGGCGTGAAATGGGCGCGCGCTCCGGCTATGGAGTCGAAGACCCGCCGCAGACGCTCCAGCATCGCTTCGACGTGAGAGGGAACGATGGCCATGGCTGCCCCTGCGCTTCCGCCAGAAGGCGGATTTCGCCGGAAGCTTACATCATCGGCTCGAAAGGCGGAAACTCTCCCAACGGAGCGCGATCCGGACGGGACGTCCGGGTGAAGCGCGCGACCAAACCAAAGGCCGAAGCGCGATCCGGACGGGGCGTCCGGGTGAATCGCGCGACCAAACCAAAGGCCGAAGCGCGATCCGGACGGACCGGAACGGTCGTTTTAAGGCGCGTCTTCGGCGGGGGGCTCGAAGCCTTCGGGCGGATCTTCGTCCGGCGTCGGCTCCTCCTCTTCGTCGGGCGGGAGCGGCGCGCAGCTTTCGGCGGCGGCGCTCAGCACCGCGAAGCCGTAGACATGGCGGCTCAGCAAAGCCGAGGAGGCGCCCGAGCCATAGGCTTCTTCGGCGGCCTGAGCCGCAAGGGGGTCCAGCCCCGAGAAGCTCAGGGCGGCGGCGGTGACGGGCATGTCGGGATAGGTCTCCGCCAGCCGTTCGACCCGCTCGGAGAGGCAGGCGCAGAAGCGTCGCGCGGGAATCAAAGGCTTGTCGGGCACGCCCCAGATGACCTGAAACCTCGGGCAGGCGGGGGCGAAGCTCAGGCGCTCCGGGGCCTGCGCGAGGGCGGGCGCGGAGAAGGGCGCGAGAAGCCCCGTCCAGAGGACGAGCGTCGCCGCGATTCGGCGTCTGGTCATGGAAGTCTCCCCTGAGTCGGCGCGTGAGTCGGCGCGCGGCGGGGGCGACTCCAGCCGCCCCGGACCCCTTTCGTCAAGCGGCCCGCCGGGAAGGGCGGGCCGGGATCGGGCCTTCAGCGGGCGAATTTCTTATATTTCAGCCGCTTAGGCTCGACCGAATCCGGGCCGAGGCGCCGGATCTTGTCCTTCTCGTAATCCTCGAAATTGCCTTGGAACCATTCGACGTGCGAATCGCCCTCGAAGGCGAGGATATGGGTGCAGATGCGGTCGAGGAACCAGCGGTCATGGCTGATGACCACAGCGCATCCGGCGAAGTCGAGCAGAGCGTCCTCAAGCGCGCGCAGAGTCTCCACGTCGAGGTCGTTGGTCGGCTCGTCGAGGAGCAGCACGTTGCCGCCCGATTTCAGCAGCTTGGCCATATGGACGCGGTTGCGTTCGCCGCCCGAGAGGATCCCGACCTTCTTCTGCTGATCGCCGCCCTTGAAGTTGAAGGCGCCGACGTAAGCGCGGCTGTTCATCTCGGCGTCGCCGAGCTTGAGCACGTCCAGCCCCTCGGAGATCTCCTGCCAGACGGTCTTATTCGGATCCAGCGCGTCGCGGGACTGGTCGACGTAAGCGAGCTGCACCGTGTCGCCGAGGGTGATCGCCCCGGCGTCTGGCTGCTCTTGTCCGGTGAGCATGCGGAAGAGCGTGGATTTGCCCGCGCCGTTCGGCCCGACCACCCCCACGATGCCGCCCGGAGGCAGCGCGAAGGTCAGGCCGTCGATGAGCAGGCGGTCGCCGTAGCCCTTCACCAGACCCTCGGCCTCGATCACCTTGCCGCCGAGGCGGGGGCCGTTCGGGATGATGATCTGAGCCTGTCCGATGCGGTCGCGCTCGGATTGGTTCGCCAGATCCTCATAGGCGCTGAGGCGGGCCTTGGACTTGGCCTGACGCGCCTTCGGCGAGGAGCGCACCCATTCCAGTTCGCGCGCGAGGGTCTTTTGACGGGCGGCGTCGTCGCGCTCCTCCTGCGCGAGGCGCTTGGCCTTCTGCTCCATCCAGCTGGAGTAATTGCCTTCCCAGGGAATGCCCTTGCCGCGGTCCAGCTCCAGAATCCAGCTCGTGATCTGGTCGAGGAAGTAGCGGTCATGGGTCACGATGAGGATCGTGCCCTTATATTCGATCAGATGCTTTTGCAGCCAAGCGATGGTCTCGGCGTCGAGATGGTTGGTCGGCTCGTCGAGGAGCAGCATCTCCGGCGCTTCGAGCAGCAGCTTGCAGAGCGCCACGCGGCGGCGCTCGCCGCCCGAGAGCGTCGCCACGGAGGCGTCGTCGGGAGGGCAGCGCAGGGCCTCCATGGCCACGTCCACCTGAGAATCCAGATCCCAGAGGTTTTGCGCGTCGATCTGATCCTGAAGCTGGGTCATCTCCTCCATGAGCTCGTCGGAATATTCCTCGCCGAGCTTCATCGAGATCTCGTTGAAGCGGTCGAGCAGGGCCTTTTTCGGCGCCACGCCCTCCATCACGTTCTCGCGCACGGTCTTCGTCTCGTCGAGCTTGGGCTCCTGAGAGAGATAGCCCACGCGCGCGCCTTCGGCGGCCCAAGCCTCGCCCGAGAAATCCTTATCCTGCCCGGCCATGATCCGCAGCAGCGAGGACTTGCCCGCGCCATTGACGCCGATCACGCCGATCTTCACGCCGGGAAGAAAGGAAAGCCTTATGTTTTCAAAGACTTTCTTGCCGCCCGGATAGGCTTTGGACACGCCGTCCATATGATAGACGTATTGATAGGCCATCTTGCGGAGATCCCCGGAGTTTTTGGGTCGATTCGGTCATGCGGAAAGGCCCGGCTCAGGGGTCGGGCGTCCTGAAGGGGTTGTAGCCCCCCCGCGTCGCGGGCGCAACGCGTCTTAACCTCATGTGGCCTTCAGGAGACAGACGCTCCCTCGCGAGGCGGACTCGCCGCACGCGCCATTGAAGCGGGCGCAACCAAACCTTTATCTTTCCCGACAAGCTCGCGACCCCCCGCAGGAGGAGCCTCTTATGATTCGTCAGATTCCGCGCTTCGCGCCGACCGCCTTCGCCGCCCTTCTCGCTTTCGGCGCCGCGCCCGCTTCCGCCCAGACCGCCGATCCTTCCGTCGACCTGATGCTGCAGGCGCTCGGCGCGGGCCTTCCGGCCTCGGCCGCGCCCCAGCTCGTGCAGAACGCCGACGTCTGCGCCTCGCGCGGCGGACAGATGATGGCCACCACCAGCGGCGCGCAGGTTTGCGTCGGCGGCGTGGCCGCTCCGGGCGCCGCCGCGCAGCTCGGCGCGGTTTCTCTGCCCGGCGTCGAGGCGATCCGCGTCGAATCCACCTCCATTCCCGGTCAGGGCGTGGTGCAGCAGCCGGTCGCCTTCACGGCGGTGCCGCCCTCGGTCGTGGTGACCTCGACCCAGACCGCGCCGATCGTTCAGGCCCCCGCGCCCGCCGCGATTCCGCAGCCTCCGGCTCAGGACGCCTTCGCGCCCCAGTTCGCCGCCCCCGCTCCGGCCTTCCAGCCGGTCCCGGCGCCGCAGCAATTCGCCGCCCCCGCCCCGGCTCCGCAATTCGCGGCTCCGGCCCCGCTTCCGGCGGCTCTGCCCTCCACGACCAGCGTGACGACCACCCAGAGCTTCGTCTCGCCGACCTATAGCGCCCCGACGGCTTCGGCGGGCTCCGAGGGCTTCGTGACGCTGAATCTGCAAGAGGATCCGGTCGCCTCCGCGGCTTGCCGCGAGCAGGGCGGAATCTCGGCCCATGCTCTGGACGGCCGCTTCCTCTGCCTGACCGGCGACATCTACCGGAGCCTCTCCGTTCCGGCGCAGCAGGTTCTGCCCGCCTCGATCGTCACGACGGCGCCCGCCGCCCAGTGATCCGGTCCTGATCCGGACTTTCTGAAGGGATCCGCCCGGAGCGGGAGGCGCGCCTCCCGCGCGGCCTGACGCCTTCGCGCCGCCTCTCAGGCGAAGAGGCGGCGGGGCGGAGTGATTCGCGAAAAGCCGCACGCCATGCGCGAACCCCTGTGGGGGAATCGCGCATGGGAACATTTTGATTCGCATTCGGAGAATAATTTTTCGAAACCTATCCGTAAGGATAGGGCTCGGAACGTTCTTTTGTGCGCCGCCGCATCCGTTGGAAGGCGGAATATTTTTTGTAATAAAAACAATTCGAATTGCGGCGTTTTCATGGTCGCCGCGACCTATTTTCACGTCTTGTCAAAACTTTCGCCTCAGACTCCATCCCTACGGATCAGCCGGGGGGGGTTGGCCTCTTCATCATTTTCCGCCCTACATGGAACGGCGGGTGACGAGAGCGCGAGCTTCATCAAGGAGTATGTGAATGTTCAAGAGGAATCCGGCGACGACTCTGGCTCTGGCGGCGGCCTTCGGTCTGGCGGCGGCGGCCCCGACTGTGGCCAACGAAGCCCTGAGCGGCGCGTTCGGCGGCGCCTCGGGTCTTTCGGACCTCCGGGTCTCCATCCAGCCGGCCTCTTCGGTGGTGGCGGCGGCCCCTATTTATAATCCTGCCCCTGCGCCGGGCGTCGGCTCCGCGCCGGTCTACACGCCTTCGGCCTCCTCCGCGGTCTACGCGGCGCCGGTGCGGGCGGCTTCCCCGACGACGAGCGGCTCGCCCTATCCGGGCCTGAACGTGGTGCCCGCCGATTCCATGGCGGCGCGCCCCTCCTCGACGCAGAAGCTCGACATGAGCGGCGCCGACGGCAGCCTGCGCGCCTGCTACGCCAACGGCGGCATGGCCCAGCAGTCCGGCGATCTCAGCTATTTCTGCAATTACGAGCCGGTTTCCGCCGAACCCTCGCCCTACATCACTCCGCCTGACGTGGAGACGGGCTACACCGGCACGAAGAACGCGCTCGACGCGACGATTCAGGATTGCATCGTGCGCGGCGGTTCGCTGGCGCAGCTGACCAATCAGAACTACGTCTGCGTGATGTGACCTCGGGCGGCCTCCGGGCCGCCTGCGCAGTTTCGCGCTCGCCCCTTCTCCGCGCCGGAGGAGGGGCTTTTTCCTGCGCTCACAGCGTCTTGAGATCCCGCGCCGGATCGGCCAGATCTGCGGGATCGGGGCTGCGGCCCTGCTCGATCCAGCGTTTGCCGGTCATATAGGCGCGGGCGTCGTTCAGGGCCTCGACGGCGATGAGCACGCCCTCGCGGAAGAGCCAGACCGCCTGAGAGCGTCCCGCGCCTTTGCGGATCACGGCCTGATCATAGCCGTAGGGCAGGCCCGCCGACTGCAATTTCACGTCGAACTGGTCGGACCAGAACCAAGGCGCCTGTTCGGTCGGGCGCGGCTGGCCGAGGATCGCGGCTGCGGCGATCTTGCCCTGATCTATGGCGTTCTGCACCGATTCCAGCCGCAGAGGCCCATAGCGCGGATCCTCGCGCTCGGCGCAATCGCCGATGGCGTAGATGGCCGGATCGCTCGTGCGGCAATCGGCGTCGGTGCGGATGCCGTTTTCGGTGCGCAGATCCGCTCCCCGCGCGAGATCCTGATTGGGCAGAGCCCCGATTCCCGCCACCACGAGATCCGCCTCCAACTCGGCCTCATGGATGCGGCGGACGTGATCCACCTCCACCCGCTCGACGGCGGCGCGCTGGACCCGGCCTTCGCCTTCAAGGGCGTGGAGCGTCTGGCGGAGGCGGATATGCACGCCCTCCGCTTCGTGGATCGCCTGAAGCGCCGCCGCCGTCTCGACGCTGGCCACCCGCGAGAGCAGCCGCTCCGAGCGATGGATCACCGCCGCCTCCATGCCGCGTCCGCGCAGAGCCGCCGCCGCCTCCAACCCGACGTAGCCGCCGCCGAGAATCACCGCCTTCGCCCCCGGACGGATCTCCGGCGCGAGTCGGTCGATGTCGGCCATGCCCCGGATCACATGGACGCCCTCCAGCCCGGCGCCCGGTCGATCCAGAGGCCGCGCCCGCGCGCCCGTCGCCAGAACCAAAGCCTCATAAGCGAGGGAGTCGCCGTCCTCCAGTCTGACGCGCCCGGCCTTGCGGTCGATCTCGACCGCCCGCGCCTTCAGGCGCAGATCGATTCCATGATCGGCGTAGAAGCTTTCCGGCTTGAGAAACAGCCGATCCCGCGCCATTGCGCCGAGGAGATAGGCCTTGGAGAGCGGCGGACGCTGATAAGGCGGCCAAGCCTCTTCGCCGAGCAAAGTCAGACGCCCCTTGAATCCGCCTTTGCGCAGGCTGTCGCAGAGCTGAAGCCCCGCCTGTCCCGCCCCCGCCACGACGATTGAATCCGGAACCATGATCATAACCCCGCCGCGTCAGGCCGCACGTTGGCGGGCTCGTCGATGCGCTTCATCTCATACCAGCGGCGCGGCGCTCCGCCTTCGCGGGGCGTGGCCACGAACCAGCGGCCTTGCTCATGCGCCAGATCATAGCAATGCGGGCGCGGCTCGTCGAAGCAGACTCCGGGGCCTTCCGCGCGCCAGGGCGCGGCCCATTGCGCGGCGGCTCCGGCGTAGGTGGCGCGTCCGTCCTCATAGAAGCGGAGGATTCCCTCGGTCCCGTCCGGCCGATATTCGACGATCTTGCGATGGCTCATCGCGCCGAGGATCTCGCCGGGCGCCAGAGCCCGCGTCCGGGCCAGATGCGGCGGAGGCGGCGCGCAGGCGCTCAGAAGGACGGAAAGGGCGAGGACCGCGCGCGCGGCCCTGCGACGAAGGAAGGTCATGAGCGGCGGCCTCTCCCTGAAATCAGCCCTCGACTTTTGCCGCTTGGGGCCGCAGGTTGCAAGGCCCCCGCTTTGGGGTAGGTTGGGAGGAGAAACCACATGGCCCAGATTCAAGAAGGCGACCGCCTGCCGGAGGCGACCTTCACGGTCATGACCGCCGAAGGCCCCAAGCCCGTGACGACGAAGGAGTTCTTCGGCGGACGCAAAGTGGCTTTCTTCGCGGCGCCCGGCGCCTTCACGCCCACCTGCGACAAGGCCCATCTGCCGAGCTACGTCGCCAACGTCGATAAATTCAAGGCCAAGGGAATCGACGAAGTGGCGGGCACCACCGTCAACGACGTCTTCGTGCTCGACGCATGGTCCAAAGCCAGCGGCGCCGACGGCAAGGTCGCGCTGCTCGCCGACGGCTCGGCGGCCTTCGCCAAGGCCATCGGCATGGATCTCGATCTGACCGCCCGCGGGCTTGGGGTGCGCTCCAAGCGCTACGCCATGCTGGTCGAGGACGGCGTGGTCAAAAAGCTGCTCGTCGAGGACGTCCCCAGCGAAGCGACCTGCTCCACGGGCGGCTTCCTGCTCGACCAGATCTGACCCCTGAGGGAGAAGCGCGCTCATGCTGCGTGATCCGGCCGCGCCGCCGCGCGGCTTGAGCGTCGGGCTCTTCGGCGGGTCTTTCGATCCGCCGCATGAGGGCCATCGTCTGGTGGTGGAGACGGCCATGCGCCGACTCCGCCTGAAGCGGCTGTGGGTTCTGGTCACGCCGGGGAATCCGCTGAAGCCGCGCCCGCCCGCCGATCTGGAGCGCCGCATCAAGGCTTGCCGCGCGCTGATGGCCGGGATTCCGGGCGTCTCGGTGACGGGAATCGAGGAGCGTCTCGGCGCGCGCTACAGCGCCGACACTCTGGCGCATCTGCAACGGCTTTATCCCCGCACCCGTTTCGTCTGGATCATGGGCGCCGACAACCTCGCCCAATTCCACAAATGGGAGGATTGGGATTGGATTCTCGAAAACTTCCCTCTGGCGGTGGTGGCGCGGCCGCAATCGGTGGTCAAGGCGGGGCTTTCGCCCGCCGTGCGGCGCTATGCTCAGGCGCGGCTCGCCGAGGGCGCGGCGCCGATGCTGCCTTTCCTCGCGCCGCCCGCTTGGGTTCTGCTGGCGCGCGGCCCGACCTCCAAGCTCTCCTCGACGGCGCTGCGCGCGGCGGGAAGCTGGCCCTGAGCCGCTTTATCTGAAGACCGGCGGAATCGGCTGGGGATTCAAGGCGCCTCTGTCGACGGGCGGAATCGGCTGAGGATTCAGCGCGGGCCAGAGGGCGGAGCCGGGAAGGCGCAGAGAATCCGGCTGTAAGGCGGGGCGCGCGGCGCGCTGATCCAAGGCGGGCGCCGTCACGACATGGCGAGGCCCCGGCGCGGGGGGCTGCTGCGCCGAAGCCGCAGCTGAAAAAGCGAGCGGCGCGGCCAGAGCCGCGACGGCGCCGAACAAGACCAAAATCCGAGACATGACGAATCTCCTGTCCATCCGAGGGGAGAGGCCGACCCCTCCGCGCAAACAACCCTGAGGGGAATTTGCGGCGGGAAAAAGACTCGCGCAGGGCGAAAATAAGAGCGCGCCCCCTCAGGAAGGCCCCCGCCGCTCAGAGCCTTTCGCCGTTGTTCAGCGGGCGGGGAGGAGCAGGGGAGCAGGCCCGCTCAGCGGCGGACGGGAGAATTTATCAAGCTGCTCATCTCTGAAAATCTCGGCTTTCGGCTCGATGAGGAGTCCTTCCCCGGCGCGCCAGGAAGGCTTGGGCGCAAGCTCGACGCCGCAGCAGGACGGACCCAGCTCTATGGAGCCGAAGGGAGGGGGGGAGCCGACGGAGCCGAAGGGAGAGGGGCCGAGGGGGGAGCCGGAGGCGTCGTAGGGGCTGATCGTGATGGGAGCCGGGCCGGAGGCGTAGGGGAAGGCGAGGGGAAGGGAACCCGGGACGTCGGGATTGGGCGGCGTCGGCTGAGGCTGTCCCACCACGACCGGCGGATCGCATTGGAGGCCGCCTTCAGGAGTCCATTTGCATTTGGTCTCCGCCAGAAGGGGGTCGACCCCGGGCAAGGAATCAGGCGGCGCCGGCTGAGGCTGTCCCGCCACGACCGGCGGATCGCATTGGAGGCCGCCTTCAGGAGTCCACTTGCATTTGGTCTCCGCCAGAAGGGGAGCCGCCCCGAACAACAGCGGTGCGGCGAAGGCTGCGCTCAAGGCGCGCGCGATCCAAAGGCGGGACATGTGAGGCTCCTGTAGAAGATTCGGCGGTTTGAAAACGCGCATCGCCGATTCATCTCCACTTTGGATGGAATCTGGACGAAAGGAAGGCCGTCCTGCGGCTTTAAAAGGGCCGCCTCCCCTCACCCCGGCAGATTCAGCTTTCGCCAGATGGCGTCCACGCGGGCTTTGGTCTCGGAATCCATGTCGAGCTTGCGGCCCCATTCGCGATTGGTCTCGCCTTCCCATTTATCGGTCGCGTCGAGGCCGATCTTCGAGCCCAGACCCGAAACCGGGGAGGCGAAATCGAGGTAGTCGATGGGGGTGTTCTCCAGCATGGTGATGTCCCGCGCGGGGTCCATGCGGGTCACGACGGCCCACCAGACGTCTTTCCAGTCGCGGGGGTCGATGTCCTCATCCACCACGATGACCCATTTGGTGTACATGAATTGCCGCAGGAAGCTCCAAGCCCCGAGCATCACGCGCTTGGCGTGGCCCGGATAGGCCTTGCGCATCTGGATCACCGCGATGCGGTAGCTGCAGCCTTCGGGCGGAAGCCAGAAATCGAGGATCTCGGGGAATTGGCCCTGCAACAGCGGGATGAAGACCTCGTTCAGCGCCTCGCCGAGGATGGCGGGCTCGTCGGGCGGGCGGCCCGTGTAGGTGGTCAGATAGATCGGCTTTTTGCGCATGGTGATCGCGCTGACGGTGAAGACCGGGAACTGCTCGACCGAATTGTAATAGCCGGTATGGTCGCCATAGGGGCCTTCAGGAGCGGTCTCGTCGAGGCTGACATGGCCTTCGAGCACGATCTCCGCCTGAGCCGGAACCTTCAGAGGCACCGTCTTGCAGGGGACCAGCTCCGCCGCTTTGCCGCGCAGCAAGCCCGCGAAGTGATATTCGCTCAGCGTGTCCGGCACCGGCGTCACGGCGGCGAGGATCACGCCGGGATCCGCGCCGATCACCGCCGCCGCAGGCAGAGGCTCGGGCCGCTCGGCCTTCCAGCGCCGATGGTGCTGCGCCCCGCCGCGATGCTTCAGCCAACGCATGATGAGCTTATTCTTGCCCAGCTTCTGCATCCGGTAGACGCCGAGGTTGAAATTATCCTCTTTGCCTTCGCCGGGGCCTTTGGTCACGACGAGGGGCCAAGTCACGAGCGGCGCGGGCTCGTCGGGCCAGCAGGTTTGGATGGGAATGCGGTCGAGGTCGATCTCGTCGCCTTGCAGGACCACCTCTTGCGTGGGGGCCGAGCCGCCGAGCAATCCGCCGCCGCCGATGGTCTTCGGCTTCATGCCGAGAACGGTCTTGGCGATGGGCAGCATGCCCATGGCCTCGCGCAGAGAGCCGGGCGGCTCGGGCTGACGCAGAAAGGCCAGCAATTCGCCGACTTCGCGCAGATCCCGGGCGGTGCGGCGCTCCTTGCCCCCGAGGGTCACCGCGCGGGCGACGCGCTCCACCGTGCCGAAGAGATTGGCCAGAACCGGCATCTCCGAGGGGCGTCCGTCGGCATGGACCGCGTTCTCGAAGAGCAGCGCCGGGCCGCCCGCATGCAGGACGCGCTTATGGATCTCGGTGATCTCGCGATCCAGAGACACCCGCTCGCGGATGCGGACCAATTGGCCTTTGGCCTCCAGACTCTCGAGGAAATCGCGCAGCGAGCCGTAAGCCATGAAAGCCTCCCTGATCGGAACCGGCCCGAGTCTTAGCGGGCTTAGCTCAGGAAGGGGAGGGGCGAGTTAAGCCGCCTTCTCCTGCGCGAGGGCCAAGAGGCTGGCGGCGGCCTCGCGGGCCTGAGGCGTGACGATCTCGCCCGCCAGCATGCGCGCCAATTCCTCCAGCCGCGCGACTCCGGTCAGAGCCTCGACCTCGGTGCGGGCGGAGAGGCCGTTTTCCGTCTCGACCAGCCTTTTGGAGATTCGCCAGTGATCGCGCGCCCGCGCCGCCACCTGCGGCGAATGAGTCACCGCCAGAGCCTGCCCCGCCTCGCCGATCTTCTGGAGACGGCGCCCCACGGCGTCGGCGGTGGCGCCGCCCACGCCGCTGTCGATTTCGTCGAAGATGAGGGTTTTCGGCTCCTCCGAAGAGGACAGCCGCGCCTTGATCGCCAGAAGGAAGCGCGCCAATTCGCCGCCCGAGGCGATCTTGTCCAAAGGCCCCGGACGCGAACCCGGATTGGTCGCCGCCTCGAAGCTCACGCGGTCCTGACCTTCGGATCCGGCGTGAGCGGGGTCGGATTCGATCTTCACCCGGAATTGCGCCCGCTCCATGCGCAGAGGCGCCAGCTCCTCGGCGACGGCCGCCGCCAGAGCCTCGCCCGCCTTCCGCCGCGCCGCGCTCAGCTCCCCGGCGGCGAGGGAATAGGCTTTGCGGGCCGCTTCGGCGGCGGCGGCCAAGGTCTGAAGCCGCTCCTCGCCCGCCGAGATGAAGGCCATCTTCGCCGCCAGAACCTCGCGGAGCTTCGGCAATTCCTCGACCTGAGTCTGATGTTTGCGCGCCAGCCCGCGCAGAGCGAAAAGCCGCTCCTCGGCCTCCTCCAGACGGCGCGGATCGAAAGCCAGAGATTCCAGAGCCCGATCCACCTCGCGGGCGGCCTCCGAAAGCTCGGTCAAAGCGCGGTCCAGAGCCGTCAGGGCCGGATCAAGCAGACCCTCGGCTTTGGGCGCGGCGCCCTCCAGCCAGCGGACGGCCTCGGCCATGCGCCCCTCCGCGCCCTGAGCCCCGAGAAGCTCGGCGGCTTTGGCCACGTCTCCGGCGATCTGCTCGGCGCGGCGCAGGCTGCGGCGCGTGACGTCGAGCGTCTCCTCCTCGCCGGGCTCGGGCGCGAGGTCGTCCAGTTCTTCAAGGGCGTGGGAGATGAAATCGACTTCGCGGCGGGCCTCGGTCAGAGCGGCTTCGGCTTCGCGGCGGGCGGCTTCGGCCTCGCTGCGGGCGCGCCAGAGCCGCCGGATCTCGGTCAGGCGCGCGGCGTTCCCGGCGTAGGCGTCGAGCAAATGGCGATGTCCGGCCGGATTCAGCAGGCCGCGCTCGTCGAATTGGCCATGGATCTCGACGAGCAGCCCCCCCGCCGCCTTGAGCGCCGTCAGGCTGGCGGGCTGATCGTTGAGGAAGGCGCGGCTGCGGCCCTCCGCCGAGATGGCGCGGCGCAGAATCAGCGGCTCGCCGGGCTCCCAGAGATAGCCCTGTTCCTCGGCCCAAGCCCGGACGGGATGGGTCTCGGGGATGTCGAATTCGGCCATGACCAGAGCCTGAGAAGCCCCGACCCGCAGGACCTCGGCCCCGCCCCGCGCGCCCAGAGCCAGCCCGAGCGCGTCCAGGAGAATGGATTTGCCCGCGCCGGTCTCGCCGGTCAGCGCGCCGAGACCTTCGCGAAAGCTCAGATCCAGCGCTTCGATCAGAACCACGTCGCGGATGACGAGCCGTCGGAGCATGGCCAGGCGGCCCCCGTAAGCATGTGAAGTTCAGGTCTGGAGCGCCGGGATTTCGGCGCTCCGGATCTTCATAGCCTCACGCGGCGGCGGCGAAAAGCGGGTTTCGTCTTTCGGTCGCCTTTTGATCGCTTTTCGGACCGGTCAGAGGATCTCGCCCTCGATCACCTGACGATAGATCCGGCGCAGCCATGAGCCCGAACCCATCTCCGGCGAGAGGCCCTGTCCCTGCAGCATGGCGTAAGAAGCCTGATACCACTCCGAACCGGGGTAGTTATGGCCCAGAACCGCCGCCGCCGAACGCGCCTCGCTCACCACGCCGAGGCGCAGATAGGATTCGACGAGGCGATGGAGCGCCTCGGGCACATGGGTCGAGCCCTGATGGTTCTCGACCACGTTGCGGAAGCGGTTGATCGCCGCGAGATAATCGCCGCGCGCCAGATAGAAGCGGCCGATCTCCATCTCCTTGCCCGCCAGATGGTCGCGCACGAGGTCGAGCTGAACCTGAGCCTCGCGGGCGTAGGGCGTGCCGGGATGACGGAGGATCACCTCTTCAAGGGCGGTCTGCGCCTCTTCGGTGACGGATTGGTCGCGGCCCACGTCCACGATGCGCTCGTAATAGGATTGCGCGATGAGATAGCGCGCATAAGCCGTCTCCGCGTCGCTCGGATAGAAATCGACGAAGCGGTCGGCGGCGAGGATGGCCTTGTCGTATTCCGCCGCCTCGAAGGAGGCGAAGGCCGACATGATCATGGCCCGCTTGGCGTAGGGCGAATAGGGATGCAGGCGCTCGACTTCGTCGAAGAGCGGGGCCGCGGCGCGATAGTTCTGCGCGTTCATCAGGGCCTCGGCGCGGCCGAAGATCGATTCGGGCGTTTCGCCGGGACGGGCGAGGCGGCTGTCTGCTCCGCTCGTGAACCAGCTTGCGGCGCCGTCATAGGCGTCGCGGGCGGTCTGGCAGCCGGCTAAGGCCGTCATGAGGAGGGCCGCGGCCCCAAGCTTCGCCACGGAACGCGCGCTGGAAGTTAGCGCCATGTGTCTCGCCTCCGGATCATCGGTTCTGAACGGGCTGAGCGCCCCAAGGGCCTAGGGAGCCGACCGACGCCCCGCGCCCGATCTTGCGCCCCAACCTCGCGCCCCAACCTCGCGCCGGAGCATAAACATCTCCTCTGCGCGCGTCGACTCCCGCGAAAATTCGCAGGCTGACTATACGGAGGAGCCCGTGGAGAGCCGGAGAAGCCCGTTCAGGCCGTGGCGCGCAGCCCGGCGGCGACCGGCGGAACGGCCTCCAGCGGCAGGCTCAGCGGCAGAGCGTCGGGCAGCACGGCCCCGCGCGCGCCCTCGACGCTCTCGAAGCGCCAGAGATGCGGCGCCGCGAACAGCGCGCGCAGAAGGCGGTTGGTCATGTCGTGGCCGGCCTTCTCGCCGACGTAGCGCCCGAGGATCGGCGCGCCCGCCAGAGCCAGATCGCCCACGGCGTCGAGCATCTTATGGCGCACGAATTCGTCGGACCAGCGCAGCCCGCCCGGATTCAGCACCCGGCCGCCGTCCACCACCACGGCGTTCTCCAGCGAGCCGCCGCGGGTCAGGCCCATTTCGCGCAGCTTCTCGATCTCGAAGAGCCGGCCGAAAGTGCGGGCCGCGGCCAGCTCCTCGACGAAGGCGTCTCCCGTGAGGTCGAGCGCGATCTCCTGACGTCCGATGGCCGGATCTGGGAATTCGATCATGAAGCGGCCCTCGAAGCGGGCGCAGGGCTCCAGCCGGGCGAGCTTGTCCTCATGCCGGACCTCGACGGGCGCGAGGATGCGGATCGCCTGCAAAGGGGCGTCGGCCTCGCTCAGGCCCGCCGCGAGGATCGCCTCGACGAAGGGGCGCGAGCCGCCGTCCATGATGGGGACCTCCGGGCCGTCGATCTCGACGAGGACGTCGTCCACGCCGCAGCCCGCGAGGGCCGCCATGAGATGCTCCACCGTGCCGACGCTTCCGCCATGGGCGTTGGTCAGCTTGGTGCAGAGCCGCGTGTCGGTCACGAGGTCGTAGCGGGCGGGGATGAAGGCGGCCTCGCCGGTCAGGTCGCGGCGATGGACGACGTATCCGGTTTCGGGCGCGGAGGGGCGGAGGGTCAGACGAGCGGGCGCGCCGCTATGCACGCCCACGCCCTGCAGATGGATAGGCCGCTTCAAGCTCCGCCGCATGATCTCGATCCCTCGTCCGTGACGCCGTTTCCGGTCTTGTTCATGGAGCAGGATGCCTTTGACCAAAGGCCAAGACAAATCACGGATCATGTCGAAATATGACAGGATCCGCGAGGAGACGCGCAAAGGGATGGGGTCAGCGCTTGCGGAAGGCGTCGAGGCTGACGACCTGACCCTCGCCGGGCGCGGCGGGGCCGGGCGAAGGAGAAGGCGGCTCGGGATCCTCCTCGAAAGCGGAGTCGGGATCCTCGTCGTCGTCGGTGGCCGGGATCTCGAAGCCGAATTTCGCCGAAGGATCGACGAAGCGCGTCAGGGCCTGCAACGGCACGACGATGGTCTCGGGGACGTCGTCGAAGTTCAGGCCCACGGAGAAGCGATCTGAGGCTACGGCCAGATCCCAGAACTCGTTCTGAAGGACGATGGTGATCTCTTCGGCGTATTGCGCCTTCACGCGCGCGGACATCACCACGCCCGGATGATCCGTCCGAAAGGAGATGTAGAAATGCGTCTCGCCCTGAAGGCCGTATTCGGCGGCCTGCGCGAGGATCCGACGCGCCACGCCTAAAAAGGCGTCGCGCATGATCTCCCTGTAGTTCAGCGTGTCCCCGCTCATGACTCCTCCGGGAGCTTCGTTCTGCGCTCCTGATCTTTCACCGATGAGCGGACGACGCAAACGAAAACGCGCTCGGCGGCGCTTCCCGGGGATTCTGTCGCATTTGCGCCGCGCCCGACCGTGGTCTGAGGAGGTCGGGCGCGGGGTTCGGGCTTAGAAATTCGCGATGGCGTCGAAGTCGATCTTCTCGGCGTAGGCGCGTTTCTCCTCAAGGGAGGCGGAGCCGCCGACGGTCACGAGGGCGCGGTTGGCCACGACGATCTGAAATTCGCCCTCGCTGGTCTCCAGACCGCGATGACGTCCGAAGCGGGCGCTTTTGCCCATGGAGGCGGTCATCTGCGGGCTGCTCATGATGGCCGCGAACTGCGTCACCATGGGCGAATCCAGGATCAGGGCGACCTCGACGTTGTCGCGGGATCCGGTCTTGACGTATTCGCGCGAGACGGTGGTTCCGCCGCCGAACATCGCGGCGGCCACGCCCATGCCGGAGGCCTCGGCGTCTTCGGCGGTCCAGCCGTCGAAGGCGGCGGGCAGAACCTCGGCGAGGGTGGCGGCGCGCTGCTCGGAGATCAGCTGGGAAGCCGTGTCGAGGGAGAATTTCGTCTCGACCAGATCGCCCGCCTCATAGGCTTCGAGCGCGGCCTGAATGGCGTCCTTCACGTCGTCGGCGAAGGCGGCGGGCGGGGCGGCGAGCAGAACGGCGGCGATCACAGCGGCGGCGGGTTTCAAACGCATGGACCTCAGACTCCTGAAACGTGAAGAGGCGCTTCGCCCTCGAAGGGCGAGGCGCCGGATCAGGCCGGAGCTTAGCACAAGATGCCCGTCAGGGGAAATCCCGCCCGAAAATCTCCTTTAACGTGCGTTAACCCTGTGGTCTCGCCCCGCGCAGCGGCGCGGGCGCCCCAGCCTTTGCTGGGTCGCGCGCTTGGTCCGAAAAGTCTTTCAAACTTTTCGGATCGCGCTTCAGGCGCCCCGGGCCACGGCGCGGGCGCCGATGTCGCGGCGATGGAAGCCCTCGGGCCAGTCGATGAGGTCCACGGCGGCGTAGGCGCGCTTTTGCGCTTCGGCGGCGGTCGCGCCCGAGGCGACGACGCTCAGCACGCGCCCGCCCTCGGCGATCAGGCGCGCCTCCTCGCGTTTGGCGCCGGCGAGGAAGACCAGAGCCCCCGAAGCCTCCGCCCGCCCGACGCCCCGGATCTCGCTGCTGCGGACGTAGTCGCCGGGATAGCCCTTGGCCGCCATGACCACCGCAAGGCAGGTCTCAGGGCTCCAGGACAGCGAGATCTCGCTCAGCCGCCCCTCGGCGACCGCCAGAAGCGCGGGCAGCAGATCCGACTCGAGGCGCGGCATGAGCGCCTGACATTCCGGATCGCCGAAACGGGCGTTGATCTCGATGAGGCTCGGCTCGCCCGCTTCGATCATCAGCCCCGCGAAGATCACTCCGCGATAGGGCGTCCCGCGCCGCGCCATCTCGCGGGCGATGGGGCGGATGATGCGCGCCATGGCGCGCTCCGTGACGGCCTCGTCCAGCACGGGGGCGGGCGAATAGGCGCCCATGCCGCCGGTGTTGGGGCCTTGGTCGCCGTCATAGGCGCGCTTATGGTCCTGAGCCCCCGCGAGGGGAACGGCCGTCTCGCCGTCCACGAGGGCGAAGAGGCTGGCCTCCTCGCCGGTCAGCACCTGCTCGACCACCACCTCGGGCTTGCCGAAGCCGCCGCCGAAGATATGCCGGAGGGCCTCTTCCGCCTCGTCGAGCGTGGCGGCCACGGTCACGCCTTTGCCCGCGGCCAGCCCGTCGGCTTTGACGACGATGGGCGCGCCTTCCGCCCTCACGTAATCCAGAGCGGGATCCAGAGCCTCGAAGCGCCGCCAGCGGGCGGTCGGGGCGCCGCAGGCGTCGCAGACCTCTTTGGTGAAGCTCTTGGAGATCTCCAGTTGGGCCGCCGCGCGGCTCGGGCCGAAGACGCGGAAGCCCGCCGCCGTCAGGCGATCCGAAACCCCCGCCTCCAGGGGCGCCTCGGGGCCGATCACGATCAGGTCGAGCTTCTCGGCGCGGGCGAAGGCCTCGACCGCCTTCGGGTCCAGCGGATTCACCGCGGCGGAGGCGACGCCCTCCGGCAGAGAGGCGCCGTTCGCGCTGCGCCAAAGCTTCGTGAGCAGGGGGCTTTGCGCCAATTTCCAGCAAAGAGCGTTTTCGCGGCCTCCGCCGCCCAGCATCAGAACCCGCATGTCTCGCCCTTTCTCTCGCTCTACGCCGTCGGGAGGGGCTTAAAGCCTTCCGGCTTCGCGCGCCAGAGCGGGAGGCGGGATGCGCTTCAAGACCGCAGGTTCAAGCCTCCAGCCTCATGCGGAGGTTGGGGAAGGGAAGGCCTTCGTCGTTCAGCTCGCGGCGGAGGATCTCCTGAAAGCCGAGGCGCTCGTAGAATCCGCGCGCGGAGGCGTTTTGCGCATAGACCTCAAGCTCCAGCCGCCCCTTGAGCCTCAGGGCGCGGGCGACCAGAGCCCGCCCGATTCCGCGTCCTTGCGCCGAGGGATCCACGAAGAGGCCGCCGATGAAGTCGTCGATCAGCCCGATGAAGCCCACAGGCTCGTCGGAACGCAGCGCCACCCAATTCTCCGCCTGAGGGAGATAAACCTCTTCGATCAGTTTGTGCTGTTCGCGCAGACGCGCCTCGCCGAGGAAGCCATGGGCCCGCCGCGAGGCCTCGAACCAAATCGCCGAAAGCGGCTCCAGATCGGCGGGCTCATAGGGGCGGATGAGGAGAGTCATAGCGGGTCTATGTCGCCTTCGGCCCAGCGGGCGCGGGTCTCGGCGGCGAATTCCGCGAGGCTCCCCGCCTCGATGGCCGCCCGGATTCCCCGCATGAGATCCTGATAATAGGTCAGATTATGCTGGGTCACGAGCATGGAGGAGAGGATTTCCCCCGTCTTATAGAGATGATGATGATAGGCCCGGCTGAAGTCGCGGCAGGCCGGGCAGGCGCAATCCTCGTCGATGGGACGGCGGTCGGCCTTATGGCGGGCGTTCTTGACGTTGAGCGGCCCGCGCCGGGTGAAGGCCTGTCCGTTGCGGCCCGAGCGGGTCGGCAGGACGCAATCGAACATGTCGATTCCGCGCTCCACCGCGCCGAGGATGTCGTCCGGCTTGCCGACGCCCATCAGATAGCGCGGCTTGTCCTCCGGCAGCATCCCGGCGCAGAAATCGAGGGTGGAGAACATCAGCTCCTGACCCTCGCCCACCGCCAGACCGCCCACGGCGTAGCCCTCGAAGCCGATCTCGGTCAGGGCCTTCGAGGATTCTTCGCGGAGATCCTTATGGACCGAGCCTTGTTGAATCCCAAACAGCGCATGGCCGGGCCGGTCGCCGAAGGCCTCGCGCGAGCGCTTCGCCCAGCGCATCGACAGCCGCATGGAGGAGGCCGCGCCCGCCTCGTCGATGGGCCAGGGGGCGCATTCGTCGAAGGCCATGACGATGTCCGAGCCGAGCTTGCGCTGAATCTCCATGGAGGTCTCGGGGCTGAGCATATGCTCCGAGCCGTCGACATGGCTGCGGAAGCGCACGCCTGATTCGTCCAGCTTGCGCAGCCCCGCCAGAGACATCACCTGATAGCCCCCCGAATCGGTCAGGATGGGCCGGGGCCAGTTCATGAACTCATGCAGCCCCCCGAGCTTCTCCATCAGATCCGCGCCCGGCCGCAGCATCAGATGGTAAGTATTGCCGAGCAGGATCTCGGCGCCGGTCGCGCGCACCTCCTCGGGGCGCATGGCCTTGACCGTCGCCGCCGTGCCGACCGGCATGAAGGCGGGGGTCTCGATGGAGCCGCGCGGCGAATCGACGCGTCCGCGCCGGGCGGCGCCGTCGCGCGCGAGCAGGGTGAAGCGAAAGGCCGCAGAGGTCATCTTGGTGGTTCGCTCCGTTTTCGGAAAAGGCCGGGTTTCAGAATGGGACCGGGCTTGCTAACATGGCGCCGCCCGCCGATCCCACCGCCCCCTCCATACGATGCGGGAGGACGCGGCGAAAGGGCGAAGGGCGTTTTTCAGGATGGGGAAGGCTCCGGGGAGGGAGGACCCTCGATCAGGCGTGGAGGCGCGAGCGGCTTATGAGCCTCGCCATGGATCTGGCTGAAGTCTGGGATGAGGCGGAGGCGCGGCGCGGCCGCCGCTGGGCCTATCCCGAGCTTGACGCGCCCGCGACCGCTCTGGTCGTGGTGGGCCTGACGCGCGGACTTCTCCAGCAGGCGCCGCATGCGCAGGGCGCGCTGGCGCGGCTCGGGGCCCTCGCGGAGACGCTGCGGCTGGTGGGCGGCAGGACGCTCTGGGCGCGGCCCGACGATTCCCCGGTTCCGCCCGGCCTCGCTCTGACTCTGGGCGCGGCGCGCGCGACGGCGGAGCAAGACGAATTCGCCCCCGAGGCGCCTCGGCGCGCGGGGGATCTGGCGGTGCGGGCCCGTCCGCCGAGCCTCTTTTATCCTGGCGCGAGCCTCGCGCCCCATCTGCTGCGCGACGCGGGGATCTCCACGCTGATCTTCGCGGGAGGGCTCACGCATCTGGAGGTGGAATCCTCGCTGCGGGACGCCGTCTGCGCCGGATTTCAATGCGTCGTGGCGGCGGATTGCTGCCTCGACCGCGCGCCGGAGGCCCATTTGGCCTCGCTGCGGGCGATGCACCGCGGCTTCGCCGACGTGCGGCCTGCTCAGGATCTGGCGACGCTTTTGCGGCGCAACTTCGGCATGAGCCTGCATGACGTGGAGGACGTCAACGAAGCGGCGGCCTCCGTGGTGGCGGCTTCGGCGGCGGCCTTGCCCTTCGCGCCCCAGCTCGGGCGGCCGGCGGAGAAGTCCGAGGCCCCCGCGCTCAAAGGCCCGGAGATCAAAGCGGCGGAGAAACTCGGCGCGCGGATCGCCGCCGCTTGGGCGGGAGAGACGCCCGCCGCGCCGCCCGCCGCCGCGCCTGCGGAGCGTCCGGCCCGCCCGCAGCCCGCTTTGGCCCCGATGGCCGCGCGGGCGGCGGGAGCCGCCGCCGCCGCGGTTCGGACCGCTCCGCCGCCTGAAGAGCCGCAGGAGGAGTCCGACGAGGAGCCTTCGATGGAGGCCATTCTCGCGGCGATTCTGGAATCCCGCGAATTCCAGAGGGCGAGCGAGGTTCTGGCCGCGGATCGGACGGAGGATTCGGAAGAAGCGCCCGCCGAATCCCGGGAGGCCCCCCGGGAGGCGCGCCGCGCTTTCGGGCCTCAGGCCGGCGCCATGGACGAAGCCGCCGCAGCTCCCTATATTCCTCTGGAGAATCTCCTCGCATCGGAACCGGATCCGTCCAAGCCATGACCGAGTCCATAGACCGCTCCGAAACCGCCGCCCGCTCCGAGGAGGAGGCGCGCGAAGCTTCTCAGAAGGACGCCGCGGCGATCTCGGAGGAGATCCCCGAGGGCGTGCCGCTGATCTCGCCCTCCAGCGTCGAGCATCCGCTCTTCCCGGAGATCGAGGCGGCTCTGCGCACCATCTACGATCCCGAGATTCCGGTGAACATCTATGATCTCGGACTGGTCTACTCCATCCGCGTCGACGCGGAGGGCGTGGTTCGGATCGAGATGACGCTCACGGCGCCGGGCTGTCCGGTGGCCGGAGAAATGCCCGGCTGGGTGGTCGACGCCGTCGAGCCCCTGCCGGGGGTCAAGCAGGCCGAGGTCGAATTGGTCTGGGATCCGCCATGGACCATGGACCGCCTCACCGACGAGGCGAAGCTTGAATTGGGCTATTTGTAAGGAGGCGCGCCATGAGCTTCATGATTCCCGGAAAAGCCTTCCTCACCCTGACGCCCCGCGCCATGAAGCGCATCCGCGCCATGGCCGAGGAGAAAGGCGTCTACGCTTTGCGCCTCGGCGTGAAGAAGGGCGGCTGCGCGGGCATGGAATACGTCATGGAGGAGGCTTCCGAGCGCAAGCCCGGCGAAGAGCTGATCGAGCAGGAGGGCGCCCGGGTGCTGGTTTCGCCCATGGCGGCCATGTTCCTGCTCGGCTGCGAGGTGGATTATGAGACGGGCCTTCTGGAGTCCGGCTTCAAATTCCGCAATCCCAACGTGGTGGACAGCTGCGGCTGCGGCGAATCGGTGAAATTCGCCGGACAACCCGAGCCCGCCGACGGCGATATTCAGGATTGCGGCCGTTGAAGGCCCGCCCTTTCTGAAGAGCCCCGGACGCCGCCCCGCAAGAGGCGGCGTTTTTATTTCGCCGTCAAGATTCTGAAAAACATAAGGATTTTTCTGAAAACGCCTCCGTCGCCCTTGAAAGGCGGGCCTATCCTTCCGATTTACGCCAAACGAAGGTCGGCGAAGCTCCGTCGGCGCGACGAGACAAGTTCAGCAGGGAGGATTTCACCATGAAAGGCGCAGCGCTTTGGCTTTTGGGAGTTCCGATCCCCATCATCATCCTGCTCTACGTCTTCTTCTTCAACTAAGAGCAGGCGAGGGGCCGCGCGGGCGGGAAGTCCGGCGGCCTTTTCGTTTTTAGGCCTCAGGCGGCTGAGGATGGGCCTTGGCCACGGCGTCCAGAGCCTGAAGCCGCTCCAGCAGCGCTTCGATCTTGTCGAGCCGCACCATATTCGGGCCGTCCGAGGGGGCCTTGTCGGGGTCTTGATGGGTCTCGATGAAGAGCCCCGCCACCACCCCCGTCGCCAGAGCCGCCCGCGCCAGAGTCTCGACGAAGCGCCGCTCGCCGCCGCTGGAGCCGCCTTGTCCGCCGGGCTGCTGCACGGAATGGGTGGCGTCGAAGATCACCGGCGCGCCGATCCCGGCCAGAATCGGCAGAGCCCGCATGTCGGAGACCAGCGTGTTATAGCCGAAGGAGACGCCGCGCTCGGTGGCCAGCACGTTGGGATTGCCCGATTCCGCGATCTTGGCCACCACGTTGCGCATGTCCCAGGGCGCGAGGAACTGGCCCTTCTTGACGTTGACCACCTTGCCCGTGCGGGCGGCGGCGATCAGAAGATCCGTCTGACGGCAGAGGAAGGCCGGAATCTGGAGCACGTCCACATGAGGCGCGACCTCGGCGCATTGCGCTTCGGCATGGACGTCGGTCAGCACCGGCAGGCCGAGGCTCGCGCGGATCTCGTCGAAAATCGGGAGGGCCGCCTCCAGCCCCACGCCGCGCCTGCCGCTGAGAGAGGTGCGGTTGGCCTTGTCGAAGCTCGATTTATAGACCAGCCCGATTCCCAGCCTGCCGCAGATCTCCTTGAGCGCGCCCGCCATGTCGAGGGCGTGCTGACGGGATTCGAGCTGGCAAGGCCCGGCGATGAGCGCGAAAGGCGCGGCGGCGTCGAAGAGGACGCCGCCCGCCGCGACGCGTGAGGAGAGAGGGCTCATAGGGGACTCCCGGGACGACAGGGGGCTTCGGATGGACTGGCATGAAGCACGGCCGCGCCGCCTGCGTCCAGAGCCCCGAAGCCGTCGTCTGGTCAGGAGGGCGGCTTCAGCGCCAGACGGGCGGCCCGGCGCGCCCTCTTGGCGGCGAGGGCCTCCGCTTTGGCGAGGCGTTGCGCCTCCTCGGCGGCTTCGCGCTCGGCTTTGGCTTTGATCCCCTCCTCGCGGGCTTCGTCGCGCTCCATGAGCAGGCGGTGGATCTCCTCCATGCCCGCCGAGGCCCCCTGTTCGTTCAGCGAGAGCGTCATATAGGAGAGGGCGGTTTCATATTGCGTTTCGGCGTGGCCGAGGATGCGCGCGAAATAGGGCGCTTTGGTCATGGGCGGGGCGAAAGCCTCCATGCAGGCCTCGGCGTAGAAGGCCCGCAGCGCCTTGAGCGTTAGAGTCGGATGCGGCGGCCAGCGCATGGCGATGGGCGGATATTCCCGCAAGAGCTTGTTGAAGGGCGGATTCACCGCCGAATTCAGCTTGGCCGGAGTCATCTCGGCCCAGCGCGCGCCCTCGCGGTCGGCGCGGAGCCGCGCGAAGGCGTCGAGGATCCGCGCGGCGGGGGCGAGAACCGGAATCACATAGCTCTTGCCGAACATGGTGCCTTCGGCGCCGCGGGTCTTGGCCTGCCCCGAGAACTCGACGAGCCATTTCTGCCGGACCCGCACGCCCGAAGGCAAAGCGGAATCCACGGGGGCGAAATCGCCGAATTTCAGCACCTCGACGAAGCGGCGCCCCGTCAGGCCCATCAGCCCGAGGGCGAGGAAGCGGGCGTCCGTCGAATCGAGCATGCGGGTCAGCTCGGCGAGGATCTCGCGCCAACCGCTCACCCGCGCGAGATGGCGGTTGGAGCCGTCCACCGTCTGGCGGTAATCCTCGTTGACGGCGGCGACCATCTCGCGCTCGATGCGGACCTCCTCGAAGACGGCCTCCAGAATCTGAGGGGCGACTCCGGCCTCTTCGAGCGCCCGGCGCAAAGGCGCCCGGAAGCGCGAGCCGTAAAGCTTCTGCGTGGCGGGGGTCTTATTGCGGAATTGATCGCGCTCGCGGCCCCAGCGGACGACCAGCTTGCGCCGCCAGTCCTTGACGGGCTTGGGCGTCAGCAGCTTCAGCGCGTCGCGGATGAAGATCTCCACCGCCTCCGCCAGAGCGTAATGGCGCAGAGGCGGCGGAGCGGCGGGGCGCTTGGCGATTCGAGGGGCGCTTCTGGGCGCGGCTTTGGCGGTCGTCCGGGCCTTCCGGACCTGCGGAGCGGCGGGAGTCGGGGCGGGCCCGGGGGCTTCGACGGCGCGGGGCTTGCGGGGCTTCGCGGCCTTGGGCGGCGCCGAGGCTTCAGGATCGGACATGCGGCCTCGCGCCTCCTGAGGATTAAGCATACGGGATTCCGTTGCGGCGATCTTAGATTAAACGTTCGGGAAACACGCGTCGATTCAAAGCCAGCGCCGCACGCGCGCCAGATAGGCGGGCGCCTGATCGGGGAAGCGCGCCAGAAGCCGCCCCTCCTCCTCGCGGATGAAGCGCTTGTCGATCAGCGCCGCGAAGCCGAAGGGAATCAGGAGCGCGGGCGGCGCGCCGAGGATCAATCCCCAGCCGAGCAGAATCAGGAGCATCCCGAGATAGATCGGATTGCGGCTGAAGCCGAAGATTCCGGTCGTCAGCAGCTTGTCCGGATCGTTGCGGGGCATGATCGGCGTGGCCGCGAGCAGGAATTGCGGCGCCGCGAGAAAGATCGCGCCCGCGCCGAGGAGCATCGCCAGCCAGCCCCAAAGGTCGGCGTCGAAGCGCCAGGGCGTCCAAAGGGCGATCAGCAGCATCGTCAGGCCCGAAAGCGCCATCCAGACAGGCGGAAGATCAAGACGCCGCAACATGGCGGACTCCTTTTCGTCAAAGGCGCTCCGGCGCGGAACGCCTGAGAATTCAAACTTCTGGAGGCCGAGGGCGCAAGCGTCGCGTCTTGCGGGCCTCAGCCTCTCCCGAATCTCCGGCCCGGCCCCGCTAGAGGACTTCGCCCCCATGGACAGGGCCGCGAACCCATGTTAGAGCGCAATCCGCTCCGCCGCAGAAGAGGTCGCAGGCGATCTTACGCGAAAGCGCGGCGGGCGAGGGCTTGGAGCTTCGGCCATATCCCCCATATGGGGCCGAAGGCCGCTCCGGGCGCGTTCGAACGGGCGTGGAGGGCCTGAAATGCGAATGGTCTTGCGAAAGGAGTCGCGACGAGCCGCACGCCGTCTCGCTTGACCTTTGGTTCTGGTCCCGCCGCACCATTCGTCGCTCTGGGAGCCCGCCCATGAACGCCTCCGCCGCCGCCTCGCTTCCCGCCTCCTCCGCGCCTTCCGAAGCGCCTTTGCTCGACATCCGCCGCGAGACCCCCGAGGATCTCGCCGAGGTGGAGTATCTGCTCGACACCTGTTTCGCGCCGGGCCGCACGGCCTTGTCCTCCTATCGTCTGCGCGACGACGTGGAGCCTCTGCGCGAATTCTGCCTCGTGGCCCGCGACGAACAGCGGAGCCTCGTCTCCTGCATCCGTTATTGGCCGGTGCGGGTGGGCGAGGCGGGGTCTCCGGCGCTGCTGCTCGGGCCGGTGGCCACCCATCCGACGCGCCAGGGCGAGGGGCTCGGGGCCATGCTGATTCTGCGCAGCCTGCGCATGGCGAGGGAGGCGGGATGGACCCGCGTGATCCTCGTGGGCGACGAGCCTTATTACCGGAAATTCGGCTTCACGCGCGAGGTCGCGCTGAACATCTCCTATCCGCCGCCGGTGAATCCCGCGCGGCTGCTGGCGAAGGAGCTGAAGCCCGGCGCCATGGCGGAGATCTCGGGCATGGTCCGCAAATGGACCCCCGAAAATCCAGCCGAGGCGCCTCCTGAAGCCCCGGCCTGAAGCTCCGGCTAAATCCGGCCTCACGGGGCGCGCCGCTTCTCCTCCACGACCTCCCTCCCCATCGCGGCCTTTCGCGGGCCTTGTCATCGAGTTCGGACCATGTTTTCCGACCCGGCCCATCTGGCCGCCTTTTTCGCTCTGGCGGCGGCTTTCTGCTGGTCCGTCTCTCCGCTGCTGGCGGCGGGCGCCAATTCTTATCTGGGCGGGATCGGCTTCTCGCGGGTCCGCACTTATTGCGCCTTGGCGATTCTCGCGCTGATGTCGCTCTGGACGGGCGGCTGGAGCCAGATGCAGGGCTGGCAGATCCGCGATCTGACGCTCTCGGGGCTGATCGGCGTCTTCATCGGCGACACGCTGCTCTTCGCGAGCATGGCGATTCTCGGGCCGCGCCGCTCGGGGCTGCTCTTTTCGACTCACGCCGCCATGACCGCCGCCCTCGCCGGAATCTTCCTCGGCGAGCGGCTGACGGCTCCGGTCTGGGCGGGAATCGCCCTTGTGACGGGCGGCGTGATGCTCGCCACCTTCTACGGCAAGAGCCGCGACAACGCCCATGCCTGGGAGGCGAACGCCGGCGCCGTGAGCCTCGGCGTGGCCCTGGGGCTGCTCTCGGCTTTGGGGCAGGCGGTGGGGGCGGCCATCGTCAAGCCCGCCATGGACGCGGGCGCCGATCCCGTCGCGGGCTCGACTTTGCGCATGGCGGCGGCGGCGGTCTGCCATCTGGCGGCTTTTCTGATCTGGCCGAAATTCACGGCTCTGCGCAATCCGCTGACGCCGAAGATCTTCGCGCGGGTTCTGCTCGTCTCGCTGATCGCCATGTGCCTCGGCATGACCTTCTTTCTGGAGGCTCTGGCTCATGGCGAGGCCGGATGGGTCTCGGTGCTCTCGACCCTCTCGACCATTCTGATTCTGCCGCTGCTCTGGATCTTCTTCAAAAAGCCGCCGCCTTTCGGGGCTTGGGTCGGCGCGGGGGTCGGCGTGGCGGGGACGGCGCTGATTCTCCTCAACGTGGGCGGATGATTTGGCGCCGAGGTCAGGCGCGGCTTGTCGGGTTTGGGGCCGGGTGCTAGCTTCGGGTCCGGTCGAGGCTGCGAAAGGCGGGCTGATGGAGCGGGCGGGTCTGAAAGAGCGAACCCCGGAGGGCCGCGCGTGAGCGCCTACGCCGCCCGCCTGCCTAAGGCGGATCTCCGCTTGCGCCTTGAAGGCGCGGTGGAGCCTGAGCTCGCCGTCGCGCTGGCCGAGCGCCATGGCCTCGCGCCGGAGATCGAAACGGGCTCCTCCATCGGCAGAGTCGCGGATTTCGCCGCCCGCATGCAGGCGCGTCTCGTCGGGCTGATCACGGCCGAGGATTTCCACGCCGCCGCCGCCGCCGCTCTGGAGCGCGCTTTCGAGGGCCGCGTGCGCCATGTGGAGATGGCGCTGACGCCGCAGCTCCATCTGCCGCGCGGCGTGGCCTTCGCGGCCATGCTCGAAGGGATCGCGGCGGCCTTCCGCGAGGCCCGCGCGCGCGGCCAGACGACCCGGCTGCTGCTCGCCTTCCGGCGCGAGTTCTCCGAGGAGGAGGGTTTCGAGATTCTGACCGCCGCTGAGCCGTTCCTCGCCGATTTCATCGGGGTGGCGCTGACGGGGCCGGAGTTCGGACAGCCGCCGCAGAAATTCGCCCGGCTCTTCGCCCGCGCCCGCGAGATGGGCCTCAAGCTCACCTGCGACGCCGGACAGGACGGCCCGCCCGAATATGTGCGTCAGGCGGCGGTGGATCTCGACGTGGACCGCATCGACCATGGCGACGCCGCCGCCGAATTCCCGGCGCTCATGCGCGAGATCGTCGAGCGGCGGGAGACTTTGGTGTTGCGTCCTTCGGCGAATCTGGCTCTGGGGCTGCTGGATTCGGCGAGCGCCCATCCGCTGCGGACGCTGACCGGGGCGGGCGTCAGCGTGACCCTCGCCAGCGGAGATCCCGCCTGGTTCGGCGACCTCAACGCCAATTACGCGCTGCTCGCCGAGGAGCTGGCGCTCTCGAAATCCGAGATCCTCAAGCTCGCGCGCACCAGCTTCGAAGCGGCCTTCCTCACCGAAGAGGAGCGCGAGGCCCATCTGGCGGCTCTGGCCGAGGCGGCCTGAAGCGACAAAGCCTGAATCGACAAGGCCCGCCTCCGGGAAAGAGACGGGCCTCGCCGCAGTCTTGGCGGGAAAGGCTCACATGCCTTCGGGGCCGCGGGCGATGGCCGCCACGCCCGTGCGGGCCACGTCCACCAGCCCGAGGGGCCGCATCAGCTCGACGAAGGCGTCGATCTTGCCGGGATCTCCGGTGAGTTCGAACACGAAGCTCTCCAGCGTGGTGTCCATGATCCGGCCGCGGAAAGCCTCGTTGAGCCGCAGGGCCTCGACGCGCTTCTCGCCCGTCGAGCGCACCTTGATCAGCGCCAGTTCGCGCTCGACCGAGGGCCCGGCCACGGTGATGTCCACGACCTTATGCACCGGCACGATCTTCGAGAGCAGCGCCTTGATCTGCTCGATCACCATGGGCGAGCCCGTGGTGACGATGGTGATCCGCGAGAGATGTTCGTTATGGTCCACCTCGGCGACGGTCAGGCTCTCGATATTGTAGCCGCGCCCCGAAAACAGCCCGATGATCCGGGCCAGAACGCCCGATTCATTATCGACCAGAACCGCCATGGTGTGGCGCTCGATGGTCTCCGGCTTCTGCATCACGCTCATGTTTCGGCTCCTTACGCCAGCCCAGTCAAACCAACATCGCGCCGGCGGCGTCGATGGCGCCTTCGGTGTCGGCTTCGCCCAGCAGCATCTCGTTATGCGCCTTGCCCGAGGGAATCATGGGGAAGCAGTTCTCATGTCTCTCCACGAGGCAGTCGAAGATGACCGGGCCGTCATAGGCGAGCATCTCGGCGATGGCGCCGTCCAGCTCCTCGGGCTTCTCGGCGCGGACGCCCTTGCAGCCGAAGGCCTCGGCCAGCTTGACGAAATCGGGCAGGGCCTCGGAATAGCTGGAGGAATAGCGCTCGCCATGGAGCAGCTGCTGCCATTGGCGCACCATGCCGAGGCGCTCGTTGTTCAGGATGAAGATCTTGATCGGCAGGCGATATTGCACCGCCGTGCTCATCTCCTGCATGGTCATCAGGAAGCTGGCCTCGCCCGCCACGTCGATCACCAGAGACTTCGGATGCGCCATCTGCACGCCGACGGCCGCCGGAACGCCGTAGCCCATGGTTCCGAGCCCGCCCGAGGTCATCCAGCGGTTGGGCTCCTCGAATTTCAGGAACTGCGCCGCCCACATCTGATGCTGGCCGACTTCGGTGGTGATGTAGAAATCCTTCTTCTCGATGGCGGCCTGCAGGCGCTGGAGCGCATATTGCGGCTTGATGGTGGTTTCGCTCGGGGCGTAGCGGAAGCAGTCGACGGCGCGCCAGCTCTCGATCTGACGCCACCAGTCCTTGACCGCGTTCTTCTGGCTTTTCGAGCCGCCGGATTTCCAGATGCGAAGCATGTCCTCCAGCGCCACGGCGCAATCCCCGACGATCCCGACGTCCGCGCGCACGGTCTTGTTGATCGAGGAGGGATCGATGTCGATGTGGATCTTCTTGGAGCCCGGCGAAAAGGCGTCGAGGCGTCCGGTGATGCGGTCGTCGAAGCGGGCGCCGATGTTGATCATCACGTCGCAGCCGTGCATCGCGAGATTGGCCTCGTAAGAGCCGTGCATGCCCAGCATCCCGAGCCATTGCTTGTCCGAAGCCGGATAGGCGCCCAGACCCATCAAAGTCGAGGTGACGGGAAAGCCCGTGGCCCGGGCGAATTCGCGCAGCAGCCGCGTGGCGTTGGGGCCGGAGTTGATCACGCCGCCGCCGGTGTAGAAGATCGGCCGCTCGGCGCGCTCGATCAGCTCCACGGCTTTTTTAATGTCGGAGAGATCGCCGCGCGTCTGGGGATTATAGCTCTTGCGCCGGGATTCGCGGGCCGGGACATAGACGCCCGGCGACATCTGCACGTTCTTGGGGATGTCCACCAGCACCGGGCCGGGACGCCCCGTGGTCGCCACCTGAAAAGCCTGATGCATGGCCTTGGCGAGGTCGTTCGCGTCCTTCACCAGCCAGTTATGCTTGGTGCAGGGGCGGGTGATGCCCACCGTGTCGGCTTCCTGAAAGGCGTCGGTGCCGATGAGGAAGCTGCCCACCTGACCCGAAATGCAGATGATCGGGATCGAATCCATCAGGGCGTCCTGCAGGCCCGTCACGGCGTTGGTGGCGCCGGGGCCGGAGGTCACCAGCAGCACGCCCGGCTTGCCCGTGGAGCGCGCATAGCCCTCGGCGGCGTGCGCCGCGCCCTGCTCATGGCGGACGAGGACGTGCTGGATGGCGTTTTGCTTGAAGATTTCGTCGTAGATCGGCAGAACCGCGCCGCCCGGATAGCCGAAGATCACCTCGACTCCCTGATCCTTCAGGGCTTTCAGCACGATCTCCGCGCCGGTCATGGTCTGCGACATGATGATTTCCTCAAACTTCCTCGACATCGCCGCCGTCTCGCCGTCTGGGGCTCCGGGGGACGGAGCGCGGCGATTCGGAAATGAAAAAGGGGCCTCGAAGGCCCCCCGAATAGCGCGCCCTGCGCCGACGGATCATCCCGCCGCGCTCAGGCGCGCCCCGTAACGATAAGAACGCCGCGCATGGACATCGGCTCGACTCCCTGAACCCCGCCTGCGCCGGAGGCTCCTCCGGGAACTTCGCGCGGGAATGGCGGGCAAATTAATCAGGCTCCGGGAGCGCGTCAAGACGCGAATCGCGAGTCATGGAGGAAAATAGCGGGAAACAGCGTCATCCGCGCAATAATCTTGCTCGGAAAGCTTTAACCAGTCGCGGGCGCGGTTGCGAAACCACGTATCCTGGCGTTTGGCGTAGCGGCGGGTGTTGACGATCGCCTTCTCGCGGGCCGCCTCGAAGCTCATGCGGCCTTGCAGATAGGCGGTCAATTCCGGCGCCCCATGAGCCTGAAGTCCGGGGATCTGCGGCGGCAGGCCGCGCGCGAGAACCTTGCGGGCCTCCTCAAGGGCGCCTTCCGCCAGCATCTGGTCGAATCGGATCTCGATGCGCGGCAGGAGCCAATCGCGGTCCGGCGTCAGCGCGACCGCGACGCAGGCCGTCAAGGGGAGAAGCGGCGGCGGAGTCTCCCGCGCCCAGTGCGCGAGGCCCCGGCCGGTGCCTTTCAGCACCTCCCAGGCTCTTTGCACGCGGCGGGGATTGGCGCGGTCCAGAACCTCCAGAGTCTCGGCGTCCAGTTCGGCGAGGAGTCCGGCGGCTCCCTCGCGGGCGATGCGCTCGGCGGTCTCGGCGCGGAGTTCGGGCGGAATCGGCGGAATCTCCGCGAGGCCCTTGGTCAGGGCCTCGAAGTAAAGCCCCGTGCCGCCCACGAAGACCGGACGCCAGCCCTTCGCCGCGCAGAGCTCCAGAGCCTCCTTCGCCTCGCGCAGCCAGTCGCCGACGCTATAGGGCAGGGCGGCGTCGCGATGGCCGTAAAGCAGATGCGGGACGCGGGCGGCCTCGGCCTCCGAAGGCCGCGCCGAGAGCAGCCGCCAATCGGCGTAGACCTGCATGGAATCGGCGTTGATCGAAGCCCCGCCGTCTCGTTCCGCCACGGCCAAGGCCAGCGCCGATTTCCCCGAGGCGGTCGGGCCGCCGATGAGAATCGGCGGGGCTTTGCGGAAGGCTTCGGCGAGGGAATTCGTCGTGGCGGCGGGCATGGGGGCGGGATCCGGGAGCTGGAATCGAAAGCGCCGCGCTCCGGCGGAGGCGGCGCTTCCGGCGATTCGGCGATCTTAGCGCGGATCGACCGGCGAAATATCCTCCAAGTCGGGGGCCTCCTCGACCGGCGCGGCCTCCTCCTCAAGAGCGGGGGCGACCTCTTCGGCGGGCTCATCCTCCTCCGAAGCGGCGGGCGCGACGCCCTCGCGCAGCTCCTGCTTCAGCGGCCCGAGAAGCTCGTCGAGGTCGATCCATTCCTCTTCCTCGCCGGTCGGGGCGTCGAGGTCGATGACCTCCTCGCCTTCCTCTTCGCCCGCGGCGGCGGCCCGCAGAGCCTCCTGCGCGGCCGTGACGGCGGCCTGAGCCTCCGTCAGCGCGCTGAGGGCGCGGTCCAGATCCGCCATGGCCCCGGCTACGGAGCGCGATCCTTGAGGGGCGGGCTCGGTTTCGGCGTCCCAGAGATGCTGAAGCTCGGCGGTCACCTGATCGGTGTGGTCGTCCGTGGTCTCCACGAAGGCGCCGTAGACCACGAGGAAGGCGTTGTAGACGCCGCCGTTGACGACGGGGCACATGATGAGCACGTCGTTGTCGCCGGGCTCAAGATCATAGCCGTATTTGGTCCAGCTGTCGGATTCGACGCTGTGGCCGCCATTGGCTTCGAGATAGGCGTTCAGCACGCGGTCGGCGCGGTCCATGCAGAGATCCCGGCTTTCGACCTCGCCCAGATCCGTCACCACCCAGCCCTCTGCGAGGGCGGGCCCTGCGAGAGCGGTCGCGCAGGTCATCGCCAGAGCGGCGCAGATGCGTGTCATGGGCTTTTCCTCCTCCCGACCCGGCGGAGGCGCCGGGATTCTCTCGGAGGATCATGCCCATGGCGAGGGCGGGCCGCAAGCCCGCCTCTCGCTCGGGCGCCCGTTCTTGAGGTCAGCCTCGCGGCCTCCTCAGGGCGCGGGCGGAGTTTAGCGCGGGGCGTTGTCCCACTGCTCCTTGAGCCGCTCGGCGACGGTGTCGGTGAAATCCTCCTTCGAGTCTTCGAAGGCTCCGTAGACGCTGAGGAAGGCGTTATAGACGCCGCCGTTGACCACCGGGCACATGATGAGCACGTCGTTGTCGCCGGGCTTGAGGTCGTAGCCATAGGCGGTCCAGCTGTCTTTTTCGACGCTATGGCCGCCGAAGGAGCCGAGATAGCCGTTCAGGACGCTCTCGGCGCGGCTCATGCAGATTTCGCGCGTGGCGGTCTCGCCCAGATCCATCACCACCCAGCCTTCCGCGGCGGCGGGCAGGGTCAGACTCGCTGTGAGGACGGCGACAAGGGCTCCGACGCGTTTCATGAGGCTTCTCCTTCAATTCAAGCAGGACGGGTCACGCAGAAGACTGAGGATTCTCTATGGGAATGAGAAACGCAATCCGTAAAAAAGACGTGCGCGCCGAAGAAGCGCCGCCAATCAGGCGAGTTCCTGCGTCGAATATCGAGGAAAAGGCGACGGAGCGGAGACGAGGCGAAAAAATCGCGAGGACTCAACCCGCCGTCGTCGGAGCCGCGCCCCGGGCGGGAAGGAGCCTCGCCACGGGCGCCGCCGGATTCAGGTTCGGGGCCGGGATCTCGCCCGCGCAGAGCGAGCGGCCGCGCACGGCGTCGGCGGCCTCGATCTCCAGATCCTCGGTGAAGGCGGAGCCGGTGAAGGCCACGGCGTTCAGCGTCGGGCTGATGGAGGCGTAGCGCAGGCGCAGAACCTCGGCGCCGGAGAGGTCGCGGGCGCGAATCCCCTCGTCGGCGATCTCCAGATCCGCGAAAGGCGCGCCCGGCCCGCGCCAGCAGCGCGCCGCATGCAGCGAGACGGCTCCGCCGACCTCCTGAAGGCTCAGATTCGGAAAGACCGCCAATTTGGCCTCGGCGCCGAGCTGGTCCAGCGGCGTCGCCTTGACCGAAACGACGGGCGCGGCGGCGGGCGGCGGTCGCAGACGGGAATCCACGCTTGCGGAGGGCGGGCGCGTCGAGGCGCAGCCCGCCGCCGTCAGAGCCGCCAGAACGACGAGGACGGGCTTAAGGGCGCGGGTCATGCGGCTTCCTGCGTCAGGGTCTCGAACATGGGCAGGCCGTCCACGCCGCCGAGGATCGCCTCGATGGCGCGCTCGGGATGGGGCATCATGCCCAGCACGCGGCGGTTCTCCGAGAGGATTCCGGCGATGCGGCGCTCGGAGCCGTTGACCTCCTCGGCGTAGCGGAAGGCGACGCGGCTTTCGCCCTCCAGTCGGTCGAGGGTCTCGGCTTCGGCGACGTAGCGGCCGTCATGATGGGCGATGGGCAGACGAATCCGCGCGCCCGCCTCATAGCCGCGCCCGAAGGGGCTTTGCGTCTCCTCGACGATCAGCTCCACGGGCTTGCAGAGGAAATCCAGACCGGCGTTGCGCATCAGGGCGCCGGGGAGCAATCCGGCTTCGGTCAGCACCTGAAAGCCGTTGCAGACGCCGAGCACCATCCCGCCCCGCGCGGCGAAATCCGCCACCGCCCGCATGGCCGGAGAGCGCGCCGCGATGGCGCCGCTGCGCAGGTAGTCGCCGAAGGAGAAGCCGCCCGGAACCACCGCCAGATCCACGCCCAGAGGCAGCTCCGCCTCCTTATGCCAGACCATCTTGGGTTTGCGCCCCGAAACGCGCTCCAGAGCGACGGCCATGTCGCGGTCGCAATTGGAGCCGGGGAAGACCAGAACCGCGCTTTTCATGCTGCGCTCGCCTCCGTTGGGGGGATGCGGATGGGGGGTGCGGGAGAGGGGCCGCTCCGCCCCTCTCCCGGATCAGCCCGAAGTCAGTTCAGGATCTCGACGCGCCAGGTCTCGACGACCGTATTCGCCAGAAGCTGACGGCACATGGCGTCCACCTGGGCGCGGGCGGCCTCGGGGTCGGTCTCGTCGAGATCCAGATCCAGCACCTTGCCCTGACGCACGCCCTTCACGCCCTCGAAGCCGAGGGTTCCGAGCGCATGGGCCACCGCCGCGCCCTGCGGATCGAGAACGCCCGGCTTCAGACTCACATGCACGCGCGCTTTCATGGTCAGGTCTCCTCAGGATCTTCCTTGCCGCGGAGCGCGGCGGGGGGATCTTCCTTGCCGCGCTGGGCGGCGGGCTCGTCTTTGCGGCGCGAGGCCGCGGGCTTGGCCCTTTCGGGCGTCGAACCGGCGGAGCGCTTCGCCCCTTCCGCTCTTAAGCGGCGCCGGTTCGCAAGTTCGCTTCAATGAACGAGCTTGGGCCCGCCTTCGTCGTCGCCGGCCGAGACGTTTTCGGGCATCACGCCGAGCCGCCGCGCCACTTCGGCGTAGGCCTCGACCAGATCGCCGAGATTCTCGCGGAAGACGTCCTTATCGAGCTTGCGCCCGCTCTTGACGTCCCAGAGCCGCATGGAGTCGGGGCTGATCTCGTCGGCGAGCAGCACGACCTGCGTGTCGCCGTCCCAGATATGGCCGAACTCGATTTTGAAATCGACGAGCTTCAGCCCGACGCCCATGAACAGGCCGCTCAGGAAGTCGTTCACCCGCAGAGCCATGGAGATCATGTCGTCCATGTCCTGCTGGCCCGCCCAGTTGAAGGCGGCGATATGCTCTTCGCTGACCATCGGGTCGCCGAGCTTGTCGTCTTTGTAATAGAATTCGACGATGGGGCGCGGCAGGGCCTCGCCTTGGGTCAGGCCGAGCTTCTTGACGAGGCTGCCCGCCGCGACGTTGCGCACCACCACTTCCAGCGGGATGATCTCCACGGCCCGGATGAGCTGCTCGCGCATGTTGATGCGGCGGATGAAATGCGTCCGTATGCCGATGGCGTTGAGCTGCGTCATCAGGAATTCGGAGATGCGGTTGTTCAGAACGCCCTTGCCGTCGACGATGGCGTGCTTCTGCTTGTTGAAGGCTGTCGCGTCATCCTTGAAATATTGGACCAGCGTTCCCGGCTCCGGCCCTTCGTAGAGATTCTTGGCCTTGCCTTCGTAAACGAGACGCCGACGGCTCATGGAAGCCTCCGTGAGGGCGGCTCGACCGCATGCGGGAGCCGCAAAGAAGGGAGGGAGCCGCCGGAGATTCCGACGGCTCGCCTTTCGCGCTGTATATGGGGAGCGGCGGCGTCCCGCAAGCGCGGCGGAGGCGCGCAGGGAGACCGGCGAGGTTTCAGGGGGCGTCTTCAGAGCGCGAGGCGCATCAGGACGTCGTCGTAAAACCGCCCCTCCACGGCGTGGGCCTCCGGCATTAGGCCGATCTCCGCGAAGCCGAGCCGGGCGTAAAGCGCGCGGGCGGCGGCGTTCTGCGTCATGACGTCGAGATGGACGGCGCGCAGGCCCGGAAGGCTCCGGGCGTGGTCGAGCGCGGCCTCGACCAGTCCTGAGGCGAGACCCCGCCCGCGCTGGTCAGGCGTCAGATAGACATGGACGAGCGCCGCGAGATGGCGGCGTCTGGGGCTGGATTCCCGCCAGATCCCGCTCAGACCGACCATACGATCCTCCGCGAAGCCGCCGAAGAGCGCCAGATCTCCCGCAGGCTCCAGCCGCGCCCGCCAGAATTCAGGCGGGCGGGCGCTTTCCTCCTCGAAGCTTGCGCCGAAATGCGCAGGCTCCTCGCGCAGGGCGCGCAGCCGCAAGGCTTGATAGGCTTCGAGATCCTCGGGCGTCAGGCGTCGAACGAACATGGCGAACCTCCTCTTCGCCCCCGGAAGGGGACGAAGCCGGAGATCAGCGCGGATTCCCTGCGGAGTCGAGGATCAAAACTCCTCCTGCATCCCCTTGGGAGACTCGGCTTCGGCCCGCAATCCGCTGCGCCAAGCCAGAATCGCCAGAACCGGAGTCGCCAGCGAGAGCAGGATCAGCGTCGGCCAAAGTCCGATCCGCGAGACGAAGAGCCAATCCATGGCCGCGTCGAAACGCTGAAGGAATTCCGGAGAGGAGGGAAACAAAGCATAACCGAATTGAGCGCCCGTCTGGGCGATCACGAAAATCATAAGCGATGCGGCCGCAAGCGCCCTGCTGATGGGATTCATGGCGGTCTCCGGGAATGTCGGGGTGATCCTTGGCGGTCAGTATGCTCCGGATTTACGAAGGAAACCTCTCCGTCCGGCGGGGTCGGACGAAAAAAAGCGCGGAGTTCGCGCTTTTTTGAGGTTTGGACGAAAGAGGGTCGAAAACCGGGGCGCCGCCCTTGCCTCGGGGCGGCGCCGGAGTCGCGTCAGGCGACGGGCTCAAGCTCGGGCTCGGCCCGCAGAAGGCCCTTGTCGACCGCCAGCTCCTTCATACGCTGCTGGAGCTTCTCGAAGGCCCGCACCTCGATCTGGCGGATGCGCTCGCGCGAGACGCCGTAGACCTCGGCGAGCTGCTCCAGCGTGGCCGGATCGTCCTGCAGGCGGCGCTCGGTGAGGATGCGCTGCTCGCGTTCGGTGAGGCCGCCCATGGCCTCCGCGAGGATCTCGCGGCGGGCGTCCATCTCCTCGCGCTCGGCGTAGTCTCCGGCTTGGTCGGCGTTCTCGTCGGCGAGCCAATCCTGCCATTCGGAGGTCGCGTCGCCGTCGGATTTCACCGGCGCGTTCAGCGACTGGTCGCCGCCGCCCTGAAGGCGGCGGTTCATGGCCACCACCTCGTCGGCGGGCACGTTGAGCTTGGTGGCGATCTGCGCGACGGCGTCGGGATGCAGATCCCCGTCCTCCAGCGCGTTGATCTGGGATTTGGCGCGGCGCAGATTGAAGAACAGCTTCTTCTGCGCGGCGGTGGTGCCCATTTTCACCAGCGACCAGGATCTGAGGATGTATTCTTGAATGGCGGCCCGAATCCACCACATGGCGTAGGTGGCCAGACGGAAGCCGCGCTCCGGATCGAAGCGCTTCACCGCCTGCATCAGGCCCACGTTGGCCTCCGAGATCACTTCGGAGACCGGCAGGCCGTAGCCGCGATAGCCCATCGCGATCTTCGCCGCGAGGCGCAGATGCGACGTCACCATTTTATGCGCCGCCTCGCGATCTTCGCGGTCGGCCCAAGCTTTGGCGAGGAGATATTCCTCCTCAGGCTGGAGCATTGGGAATTTCCGGATTTCGCTCAGGTAGCGGCTCAAGCCGCTGTCCGAGGACAGGGCCGGCAGATTGCCATAGCTCATGGAGTCGCTCCTATTTCTAACCCTTGGCGCGATTTGGAAACCTCGCGCCCCCACCATCGGCATCATAGAAAGAATCTGGTCAAGACTGTGACCGGAGCCTTAAGATTTCTCCATGAGCGCCTTAAGATTTCTTCATGAATCCGCGCAAATCCTCCAGCAGGCGGGCGAAGGCGGGCGGGGGCGGAGCGCAAAAGGTCAGCATAGCCCCGTTTTCCGGATGCGGGAAACTCAGCCGCCCGGCGTGAAGGGCTTGGCCCTCCAGTCCGGCGATGGAGGCGCGCAGAGATTCGGGCGCGCCTTCGGGAATCGGGCGGGCGCGGCCATAAACCGGATCGCCGATCAGCGGATGGCCCAGATAAGCCATATGGACGCGGATCTGATGGGTGCGCCCGGTCTCCAGCTTGCAGCGCAGGAGGGAGGCGAAGGCGAGATCCCCCTCTTCCTCTCCGAGCGCGAAGCGCTCCTGAACCCGGACCCGCGTGACGGCCCGCCGCGCCGCGCCGCTCGATTCGGGTTTGACCACCGCCATGCGCTTGCGGTCGGCCGGATGGCGGCCGAGGAGGGTCTCCAGCCGCAGCACGTCGCCCGTCTCGAAGCTCACGCCGTCGAGCCCGCGGATTCGGCCGCTGGCGCTGGAGGGCGAGCCCCAGCAGACCGCCTCATAGACGCGCTCCAGATCATGGGCGGCGAATCGGGCCGCGAGGGCCTGATGGGCGGCGTCGGTCTTGGCGACCACGAGGACGCCGCTGGTGTCCTTATCGATGCGATGGACGATTCCGGGGCGGATCTCGCCGCCGATTCCCGAGAGGCTCGCGCCGCAATGATGGAGCAGGGCGTTGACCAAAGTGCCGCTCGGCGTGCCCGGCGCCGGATGGACCGCCATGCCCACGGGCTTGTTCACCACCACGATCTGGGCGTCCTCATAAAGGATCTCCAGCGGAATGGCCTCGGGCTGAGGGCGGGCCGGGACGGGGGCGGGGGGCGAGACCCGCCAGACCTCGCCGGCTTTGACCTTGCGGGAAAGCTCCGTTAGCTTCGCGCCCGATCCGGCGGACCCGGCCGGATCGAGCCGCTCCACGGCGCCTTGCGCCGCCAGAGCCTGAAGCCGCGAGCGGCTGAGCGCCAGATCCGGCGCCGCCTGCGCGAGGGCTTCGGCCAAAGCGCGGTCGGCCCGCAGCCCTTCGGCTCCGGGCGGCAGGGTCACGATCAAGGGCGCGGGCGCGTTCGGGATCGGCTGGGAGGGCGTCGCGCCCTCATCTTCGCCCGGATCTTCTTCAAGGTCGGAGTTCATGCGCGAGACGGAAGCCGAAAACCTCTCCGAAGTCGAGGAATATCCTGAAGCCCCGCAATTTCGCCTTCTGCGGCGGCTGGTGAGCCTGCTGCTCATGACGCTGATCGTCGCCACCATGGCGATCACGCTGGCGCTGGTCTCGAAGCTGGCGAGCTTCGGCGGCTCCTCCGCCGAGGTCGCGGCGGCGCCGGGGCTGCGTTTGGCGGCGGGCGAGCGCATCGAGGCGGTGGGCTTCGAGCAAGGTTCGGGCGGCGCGCGGGCCCTCGTGGCGGTGGAGGGTCCGGAGGGCGCGCGGCGCCTCGTGGTGCTGGAGATTCCGCCGGGCGGCGAGATTCTCGTCGAGCCGCCGAAAAATGCCCATTGACCGCCTGTCGCAAGACCGTTAAGAAGCCTCCCACGCCTGCAAGGGCGGTCCCGCGCCGCGTCCCCATCGTCTAGTGGCCTAGGACACCAGCCTCTCACGTTGGGAACAGGGGTTCGAGTCCCCTTGGGGACGCCACGCGCGTCACGAAAAAGCCTCTCCGCAAGGAGGGGCTTTTCGTTTTTCCCGCCTTCAGGCGAAGCGGCGCCCATGAAAAAGGCGGCGGATCGCTCCGCCGCCCCTGTGGCCGCCTTCCGCAGGAGAATCAATCCTCTTCCTGAAAGACCTCTTCGCGGCGTTTGCGGATCGAGGGCAGCAGCACCACGAGCAGCACCAGAACCGTCGCGATCAGCAAGCCCGCGCTGATGGGGCGCGTGAGGAAGGTCGTGGGGTCTCCGCGCGAGATCAGCATGGCGCGGCGGAGATTCTCCTCCATCATCGGCCCGAGCACGAAGCCGAGCAGCAAAGGCGCGGGCTCGCATTTCAGCTTCAGCATGAGGTAGCCGACCAGACCGAAGGCGCAGATCGAATAAAGGTCGAAGGCGTTGCCGTTGACGCTGTAGACGCCCACCGAGCAGAAGGCCATGATGATCGGGAAGAGGATGTAGTAAGGCACCGTCAGCATCTTCACCCAAAGCCCGATCAAAGGCAGATTGAGCAGCAGAAGCAGAAGATTGCCGATCCACATCGAGGCGATCAGACCCCAGAAGAGGTCCGGCTTCTCCGCCGCCACGCCCGGTCCGGGCGTGATGCCCTGGATGATCATCGCGCCGACCATCAGCGCCATCACGGGATTGGCCGGAATGCCGAGGGTCAGCAGCGGAATGAAGCTCGTCTGAGCGCCCGCGTTATTGGCCGATTCGGGGCCCGCCACGCCTTCGATGGCGCCCTTGCCGAACTCCTCCGGATGCTTCGAGATCCGCTTCTCGACCGTATAGGCCGCGAAGCTGGCGAGAATCGCGCCGCCGCCCGGCAGAATGCCCAGAAGCGAGCCGATGCCCGTGCCGCGCAGCACCGGACCGGCCATGCGGCGGAAGTCCTCTTTGCTCGGCCAGAGATTCGAGACCTTGGTCTGCAGCACCGTGCGCGTCTTCTCGTCTTCGAGATTGCGCAGAATCTCCGCCACGCCGAAGACGCCCACCGCCAGAGCCACGAAGCTCAGGCCGTCGGCGAATTCGCGGACTCCGAAGATGAAGCGCTCGCTGCCCGTGAAGACGTCGGTTCCCACCAGACCCAGCAGAAGCCCCAGAACCACCATGGCCAGAGCCTTGAGGATCGAGCCGTGCGCCAGAGCGATGGAGGCCACCAGACCCAGCAGCATCAGCGAGAAATATTCCGCCGGGCCGAATTTCAGCGCCACCGTGGTCAGAGGCGGCGCGAAGATCGCCACCAGCAGCGTCGAGACGCAGCCCGCGAAGAAGCTGCCGAGCGCCGCCACCGCCAAAGCCGTTCCGGCGCGGCCTTTGCGGGCCATCTGATAGCCGTCGATGGCCGTGACCGCCGAAGAGGATTCGCCGGGCAGATTGATCAGAATCGCCGTGGTCGAGCCGCCGTATTGCGCGCCGTAGTAAATGCCCGCCAGCATGATCAGCGCCGAAGTCGGGCCGAGCTGGAAGGTCAGAGGCAGCAGCATGGCGATGGTGGCCGTCACGCCGAGGCCGGGCAGAACGCCGACCAAGGTGCCGAGCAGCACGCCCGCCAGACAAAACAGCAGATTCTCCGGCGTGGCCGCCGTCTGGAAGCCGAGAATCAGATTATCGAAGATGTTCATGGGCTCAGCCTCCCGTCGCGGGCGGGGGAGGGGGCGGCGCCGAAGCGAAGAGGCCCTTGACCCAAGCGATGGCCGGAGAAAGATTCGGAACCAAATTCGCGATGGGCTCCGGAATCCAGGGCCCGATGCGCGGATAGGGCAAGCCCAGGCCATAGCTGAAGGCCGCCATGGAGAAGAGCGCCACGCACAGCGCGAGGATCAGCGCCTTGACCGGCTTCATCTTCACCGAGGCGAAGCTGGCGATCAGAGCGCAGAGAAACACCGAGGGCCCGAAGCCGAGCCCCCGCACCGTCACGCCGAAGACCACCGGCGCCAGCAGAATCAGCGCCATGCCGCGCCAGGCCACGGCGCCGATGGGCTCGCCTTCATGGCGGGTCGAGACGGCGACGATGAGCAGCCCGAGCAGAATCAGCACGCCCGAAAGCAGCAATGGAAAATAGCCCGGCCCCATGCGGCGCGCCGTGCCCATGTCGAGATCGAACCAGGAGGTCAGGCCGAAGATCAGCCCGAAGACGATGAACATCAGTCCCGCCAGAAGGTCCGTCAGGTCGAATTTCAAGGATTTCATGCGCGCGGAGGCTCCCCCTCGTCAGAAAAGCGAAAGCCCGGCGCTCCGAGGAGGCGCCGGGCGAAGATCCTCGCTGCGGTCAGTCGGCGTATTGGCCCGCCGCCTCGATGATCGGCCGCCAAAGCGCCACTTCGGCCTCCAGCTTGGCCTTGAGCGCCTCAGGCGTGGCCTCCTCGGCGGTGGAGGGCGCGGTGCCCAGCTCCGCGAAGCGCGTCACGACGTTCGGATCGGTCAGCGCCTTCTGCAGCGAGGCCGACAGGCGGCGGTTGACCTCGTCGGGCGTTCCGGCGGGGGTGTAGATCCCGTGCCAGATGCCCGCCTGAAAGCCGGGAATGACTTCGTTCATGGTCGGCAGATCCGGGAAGATCGCCAGCCGCTCCGGCGAGGTCGCGGCGTAGGCTTTGATGGTGCCGCCGTTGATCTGGGTGGTGGTGTTGGTGGTCTGGTCGCACATGAAGTCGACCTGTCCGCCGATGAGGTCGGTCATGGCCGGGCCGGTGCCCTTATAGGGGATGGTCTGGATCGGGGTCTCCAGCGCGCTGAGCAGCATCATGCCGCAAAGATGCGAGGCCGCGCCCAGACCGGCGTTGGCCATGTTGACGTCGTCGGCGTTCTCCTTGAGGTAGGAGATCAGGCCGGGGAGGTCGCCCGGCGGGAAGTCCTTGCGCGCCACGATGGTCATGGGCACGTCGGTCACGAGCCCGACGTAGTCGAAGGCCTCCAGAGTCTTATAGGGCAGCTTGCGGTAAAGCGTGTCGCTGGTGGCCATGCCGATGTGGTGGAGCAGCAGCGTGTAGCCGTCCGGCGCCGAGGCCGCCAGACGCGCCGCGCCCAAAGTGCCGCCCGCGCCGCCGACGTTCTCGACGATGATCGTCTGGCCGAGATCCTTGGTCATGGATTCGGCGACGAGGCGCGCCACGGTGTCGGTGGGGCCGCCCGCCGAGAAGGGCACGATCATGGTGATCTGGCGGGTCGGATATTGCTGAGCCGAAGCCGCGCCCGTCGAAAGAGCCAAGGCGAGCGCGACGGCCCCGCTCTGGGCGAAGATGGAGAAGCGCACGAAGATTCCTCCCGAAACTCTGGTTTTTGCGTCGGAGCGGCCGCGAAACGCCGCGCCGCCCTGCGTTGTCTTCTAGAAAAGCTTATCCGCGCTCTTGACGCAATGGTCGACTGAACAAGGCCGGAATTCCGGAGGAGGTTCAGGGCGGCTTCAAGAGGCGGCGGCGCGCGTGAAGACTCCGAATTCGGCCAGGCCGTCGAGCATGAACTGCACCGCCAGGGCTCCGAGAATCACGCCGAGGATGCGGGTCAGCAGATTCACCGCCGTCGGGCTGATGTGCCGCGCCAGAGAGCTGGAGAGCAGCAGAAAGACCATGGTCAGCGCCATGGCCGTCGCCAGAGCGGCCAGCACCACGGCCCGCGCGCCCCAATCCTCGCCGGAGCGGTTCATGAGCAGAATCACCGTGGCGATGGCGCCGGGACCGGCCAGAAGCGGCAGGGCCAGAGGAAAGATCGAGGGGTCGCTTTCCTGCGGATGATCCGATTCATGGGCGTGCATGGCGGCGTTGGAGCGTCTCTGACTGCGTTTTTCAAAGAGCATCTCGATGGCGATGAGCATCAGCATCAGCCCGCCCGAGACCCGGAAGGCGGGGAGCCCGATTCCGAAGAGCTTGAGGATCTCGGCGCCCGCCAGAGCGAAGACCACCAGAATCGCCGTGGCCGTGATCACCGCCCGGATGGCGATGCGCCGCCGCTGGACGGAATCCATGCCGGGAGTCAGCGCGATGAAGATCGGCACGATGGCGATGGGATCGACCAGCACCAGCAGCGTGACGAGGGTGGGCAGGAAAGCTTCCAGCATGGGCGCGGCTCCGGGCGTCTGAGGATGGGCGACCGCAGGATGGGCGGAGCCGGGGGATCCCTCTCTTTCTCCCTTGCCGGAAAGGGGAATGCAATTCCTCCGGCCCGCCCCCTCCCAGATTCATGGGGGCGTTCGGCGAGGAGGTTCGGCGTGGGGGGCTTCGGCTTTCTCTCGCGGGGCCTCTTGCGGCGAGGGGAGAGATTCGCTAAAACCCCGCTTCGCGAGCGGCGCGGGTGTAGCTCAATGGTAGAGCAGCAGCCTTCCAAGCTGAATACGAGGGTTCGATTCCCTTCACCCGCTCCAAACCCTCCTCAAGAACCATGAGGGGAAGCTTGCGCGGCGGCCTCCAAGCCGCTATCTAAACGCCACGCGCCGGAGGGGTATAGCTCAGCTGGTAGAGCGACGGTCTCCAAAACCGTAGGTCGCGGGTTCGAGCCCTGCTGCCCCTGCCACCGCGCGTATGGGCTTTGAGGCCCGATAGGGGTCGGGTCGTCTCCCGGCCGAAGGAGGGGGCGCCCTCCGCAGCATGATTCGGACAGCCCATGGCCAGAACCTCCCCCGTTCAGTTCATCAATCAGGTGCGCGCCGAGGCCGCCAAGGTCACTTGGCCCACGCGCCGCGAGACGATCACGGCCACCATCTCGGTGATCGTCATGGCCGTTCTGGCGGCGATCTTCTTCGTGCTGGTCGATCAGATCGTGGGCTTGTTCATCCGCTCCATCCTGAGCATCGGCGGCTGAGCCGCCTCTCCATCCTGAGCGTCGGCGGCTGAGCCGCCTCCGTCGAATTCCGGCGGGCCGGGCTTTCGGGGCTCTGCGGGGCTTCGGCGCCCCGGTCTTCGGCTCTGCGTCGATTTTTCCCCTGACGGCTCTTGCCTTCGCGGAGAAGGGCCGATAAAAGGCCCGCATTCCCCGTCGCCTTCATCCGGCGGCGGGATCGTCGTTTTTCTCCGATTCGCAGACGGCGCCTCGCGGCGCCCAGCTTCCGAGGCCTGCCCCCGCGATGGCGAAACGCTGGTACATCGTCCACGCCTACTCCAACTTCGAAAAGAAGGTGGCCGAATCGATTCGCGAGACCGCTCGCCAATTGGGGCTGGAGGAGTCTTTCGAGGAGATCCTCGTGCCGACCGAGGACGTGATCGAAATCCGGCGCGGCCAGAAGATCAACGCCGAGCGGAAGTTCTTCCCCGGCTACGTGATCGTCAAGATGGACATGAACGACGAGACTTACCATCTCGTGAAGAACACCCCCCGCGTCGCGGGCTTCCTCGGCCCTCAGGGCAAGCCGACCCCGGTTTCGGAAAGCGAGATCGAGCGCCTGATCGCGCAGGTCGAGACCCCCGCCGAGCGTCCCCGCACCACCATCGTCTACGAAGTGGGCGAGACGGTGCGCGTGGTGGACGGCCCCTTCGAATCCTTCACCGGCGTGGTGGAGGAGGTGGACGAGATCTCTTCGCGGCTCAAGGTGGCCGTGTCGATCTTCGGACGCGCCACCCCGGTCGAACTGGAATACGCGCAGGTGCAGAAGGCCTCCTGACGGGATCGTCGGGAGCCCCTCCGGGAGGCGGCGGCGGCCGCATCGCGGGGGGACGCGCTTTAGAAGAATTCAGTCTGGGCCTCGGGCGCTCCGGAGCGGAGCGGGGAGGGGTTCGGGCTTCAGGTTTCGCGGGAGGCCGTCGGGCCGCACCGCGCCCGCCTTCGGCTTCGCCGGCCGGGGGCTCAGGACGGAGAGAGACATGGCGAAAAAAGTCATCGGCCAGATCAAGCTGAACGTGCCGGCCGGCAAAGCGACCCCGTCGCCGCCGATCGGTCCGGCGCTGGGTCAGCGCGGCCTGAACATCATCGGCTTCACCAAAGAGTTCAACGCGCGGACTCAGGGTCAGGAGCCGGGCACGCCCCTGCCGACCATCATCACCTATTATCAGGACAAGTCCTTCAGCTTCGAGATCAAGACGGCGCCGACCACCTGGTATCTGAAGAAGGCGGCGGGCATCCAGTCGGCTTCGAAGAAGCCCGGCCGCGAGCCGGCCGGCGTGGTCACTCAGGCCAAGATCCGCGAGATCGCCGAAGCGAAGCTCAAGGACCTGAACGCGGTGGACCTCGAAGCCGCCATGAAGATCATCGAAGGCTCGGCCCGCTCCATGGGCCTGCGGGTGGAGGGCTGACCATGGCCGCTGGAAAACGCATCCGCGCCGCGCGCGCCAATTTCGCCGACAAGCGCAATCTGCCGCTCGACGCCGCGCTGAATCTCGTGAAGGCCAACGCCACCGCGAAATTCGACGAGACCGTCGAGATCGCCGTGAATCTGGGCGTCGACCCCCGTCACGCCGACCAGATGGTCCGCGGCGTGGTGAAGCTGCCGAACGGCACCGGCAAGAGCGTCCGCGTGGCGGTCTTCGCCCGCGGCGCCAAGGCCGACGAAGCGACCAAAGCCGGAGCCGAGATCGTCGGCGCCGAGGATCTGCTTGAGCAGATCCAAGGCGGCAAGATGGATTTCGACCGCGTGATCGCCACGCCGGACATGATGGGCCTCGTGGGCCGTCTCGGCAAGGTGCTGGGCCCCCGCGGCCTGATGCCGAACCCGAAGGTCGGCACCGTGACCATGGACGTGGCGACCGCCGTCGGCGACGCCAAGGGCGGTCAGGTGCAGTTCCGCGTCGAGAAGGCGGGCGTGATCCACGCCGGCATCGGCAAGGCCAGCTTCTCCGCCGAGGCGCTCGCCGAGAACGCCCGCGCCTTCGTCGACGCGCTGAACCGCGCCAAGCCGGCCGGCGCCAAGGGCACCTACGTCAAGAAGGTCTCGCTCTCCTCCACCATGGGACCCGGCGTCTCGGTGGAGAGCTCCGCCTTCTCGACGGCTGCGGCTTCGTAAGAGATTGAAATTCCGCGCCTCCTTCGGGCGGCGCGGTCTCGGAGGGCCTCGGCCCTCCGCCTGTCCAAGACCACGGGCGCCCAAGCGGTTCTCCGCCGAGGCTTAATCTCCCGTTGAGACGGGGTTCCGGATTCAAGACCGCCTTCGGGCGGGTCGCGGTCTCGGGGCCTGCGGACAGGAGCGGCCCCCTCCGGCGTGAAGCCGCAAGAGGGCCGAACCGGGCGCGGCGGATTCTCCCCGCGCCTCTCGTCCAAACCGGCGGGCCGTTTCGGCGGTCCGCCTCAGGTCAGGAGACCGACAATGGACAGAGCTCAGAAACAAGCCGAGATCGAAGAACTCGATCGCGCCTTTTCTGAGTCCGGCGTGGTGGTGATCTCCCACTATGTCGGCTTGACGGTCGCCCAGATGTCCGAATTGCGCGCGCAGATGCGAAACGTCGGCGCGCGCGCGAAAGTGGCGAAGAACACTCTGGCGCGTCGCGCCTTCGAGGGCAAGCCGGGCGCAGGCGCGGCCGAATACCTCAAGGGCCAGACGCTGCTCGCCTTCTCCGAGGATCCCGTCGCCGCCGCCAAGGTGGTCGTCGATTTCTCGAAGAAGAACGACAAGCTGGTGGTGCTCGGCGGCGCGATGGGCGCGACGGTTCTGAACGCCGACGGCGTGAAGGCTCTCGCCGAACTGCCCTCGCTCGACCAGCTGCGCGGCGGCCTCATCGGCCTGCTGCAGGCTCCGGCCTCCAAGGTGGCGCGCGTCGTTCAGGCGCCCGCCGGCCAGTTGGCCCGGGTTTTCGCCGCTTATTCGGAGAAGGACGCCGCCTGACGGCGTCCGGCGACCCTTTAAAAGACGCGCGGCCACGCCTTTTGCGCGCTTGCGCCGCGTTCAGATCTTGAACCAGAACAGGAATGCTCTAAATGGCTAACCTCACCCAGCTCGTGGAAGACCTCTCGGCCCTGACCGTCCTCGAGGCCGCCGAGCTCTCGAAGCTCCTTGAAGAGAAGTGGGGCGTCTCCGCCGCCGCTCCGGTGGCCGTCGCCGCCGCGGGTCCGGCCGCCGCCGCCGCCGCTCCCGTCGAGGAGAAGACCGAGTTCACCGTCGTCCTCGTCGACGCCGGCGACAAGAAGATCAACGTGATCAAGGAAGTCCGCGCCATCACCGGCCTCGGCCTCAAGGAGGCCAAGGATCTCGTCGAGGGCGCCCCCTCCGAGGTGAAGGCCGACGCGCCGAAGGCCGACGCCGAGAAGTGGAAGAAGCAGCTCGAAGAGGCCGGCGCCAAGGTCGAGCTGAAGTAATCGGACGCGGCGCCTTGAGCGCGGCGATGCGATTTTGAATCCGGGCTGGCTCCGCCTTGCGGCGGGGCCGGCCCTCCGCCGTCTCGAAGTTCGGGGCGGAGATATTCGTTAGTTCCTTTTCAGCCGCGCTCAGACGCGGCGCATTCACTCCCGGCCGCGCTTTTGGGCGAAGCGCGGCGCGACGAATCGACAGGCCGGGGCGGCGCGTTTGGGCGCGGCTCCGGCGTCACGCGGCGGCGCCGGGCCCCGGGGCGCGGCCGCAAGAGCAGGCGAGGACCAGCATGGCGCAGACCCAGTTCGGCCGCAAACGCATCCGCAAGGTTTTCGGCGGAGTCCGCGAAGCCGCGAAGATGCCGAATCTGATCGAAGTGCAGAAAAGCTCGTACGACCAGTTCCTGAACAGCGGCGACGACGGTTCGCCGCGCGACGGAGTCGGGATTCAGGGCGCTTTTCAGGGCGTCTTCCCGATTCGCGACTTCAACGAGACCGCCCTGCTCGAATTCGTGCGTTACGAGCTCGAGACTCCGAAATTCGACGTCGAGGAATGCCAGCAGCGCGATCTGACCTACGCCGCGCCGCTGAAGGTGACTCTGCGCCTGATCGTCTTCGACGTCAACGAGGACACCGGCGCCCGCTCCGTGAAGGACATCAAGGAGCAGGACGTCTATATGGGCGACATGCCCCTCATGACCGAGAACGGCACCTTCGTGGTGAACGGCTCGGAGCGCGTGATCGTCAGCCAGATGCACCGTTCGCCGGGCGTCTTCTTCGACCATGACCGCGGCAAGACCCATTCCTCGGGCAAGCTGCTGTTCTCGTCGCGCGTGATCCCCTATCGCGGCTCCTGGCTCGACTTCGAATTCGACGCCAAGGACATCGTCTACGTCCGCATCGACCGCAAGCGCAAGCTTCCGGCGACGACCCTGCTCTATGCCCTCGGCATGGATCAGGAGGAGATCATGTCCACCTTCTACGGTCAGGCGCCTTACACGCGTCGCGGCGACAGCTGGGCGACTCCCTTCAATCCGGATCGTCTGAAGGGCGCGAAGCCGATCTACGACCTCGTGGACGCGGATTCGGGCGAAGTCGTCGCCGAGGCGGGCCAGAAGCTCACCCCGCGCAAGCTCAAGAAGCTGGCCGAAGGCGGCGTCAAGGAGATCCTCGCGCCCTTCGAGGCCATTCTGGGCCGTTACATCGCCGTGGATCTCGTCGACGAGGGCACCGGCCTGATCCACGCCGAAGCCGGCGACGAGATCGACGAGAAGCTGATCGACAAGCTGCTCGGCCTCGGCATGGACGTCATCCCGACCCTCGACATCGACCATGTCGAGATCGGCGGCTATATGCGCGCGACCATGGCGGTCGATAAGAACGCCACCCGCGAGCAGGCGCTGATGGACATCTACCGCGTCATGCGCCCCGGCGAGCCCCCGACGCTCGACGGCGCCGAGGCTTTGTTCAACAGCCTCTTCTTCGATCTGGAGCGCTACGACCTTTCGGCGGTCGGCCGCGTGAAGATGAACATCCGCCTCGACCTCGACGCCCCGGACACCCTGCGCACCCTCCGCAAGGCCGATATTCTGGCCGTGCTGAAGATGCTCGTGGGCCTGCGCGACGGCCATGGCGAGATCGACGACATCGACAACCTCGGCAATCGCCGCGTGCGTTCGGTCGGCGAGCTGATGGAGAATCAATATCGCCTCGGCCTGCTCCGCATGGAGCGCGCGATCAAAGAGCGCATGTCCGCCGTCGACATCGACACGATCATGCCGCAGGATCTGATCAACGCCAAACCGGCCGCCGCCGCCGTGCGCGAGTTCTTCGGCTCCTCGCAGCTCTCGCAGTTCATGGACCAGACCAACCCGCTCTCGGAGGTGACGCATAAGCGCCGCCTTTCGGCGCTTGGCCCCGGCGGTCTGACGCGCGAGCGCGCGGGCTTCGAGGTCCGCGACGTCCACCCGACCCATTACGGCCGCATCTGCCCCATCGAGACGCCGGAAGGCCCGAACATCGGCCTGATCAACTCGCTGGCGACCTTCGCCCGCGTGAATAAATACGGCTTCATCGAAACGCCTTACCGCAAGGTCATCGACGGCAAGGTCAGCGACGAGGTGGTTTATCTCTCCGCCATGGAGGAGATGAAGCACACCGTGGCTCAGGCCGGCGCCGATCTCGACGAAGAGGGCCGCTTCGCCACCGATCTCGTCTCGGCGCGTCAGGGCGGCGATTTCGTCGTGGCTCCGCGCGAGCAGGTCACCTTGGTGGACGTCTCGCCCAAGCAGCTGGTTTCGGTGGCCGCGGCCCTGATTCCCTTCTTGGAGAACGACGACGCCAACCGCGCCCTCATGGGCTCGAACATGCAGCGTCAGGCGGTGCCTCTGGTCAAGGCCGAGGCGCCTTTCGTCGGCACGGGCATGGAATCGGTGGTGGCGCGGGATTCCGGCGCGGCCATCGCGGCGCGGCGCGGCGGCGTGATCGATCAGGTGGACGCGACCCGCGTGGTCATCCGCGTGACCGACGGCCTGCGTCCGGGCGAGCCGGGCGTGGACATCTATCGTCTGCGCAAGTTCCAGCGCTCGAATCAGAACACCTGCATCAACCAGCGTCCGCTGGTGAAGGTGGGCGACCGGGTGCGCACGGGCGACGTCATCGCCGACGGCCCCAGCACGGATCTGGGCGAGCTGGCTTTGGGCAAGAACGTGCTCGTCGCCTTCATGCCCTGGAACGGCTATAACTTCGAGGACTCCATCCTCATCTCCGAGCGCATCGCCAAGGACGACGTCTTCACCTCGATCCACATCGAGGAATATGAAGTCTCGGCCCGCGACACCAAGCTCGGGCCGGAGGAGATCACCCGCGACATCCCGAACGTCGGCGAGGAATCGCTGCGCAATCTGGACGAGGCGGGCATCGTCTACATCGGCGCCGAGGTCCAGCCGGGCGACATTCTCGTCGGCAAGATCACGCCCAAGGGCGAAAGCCCGATGACGCCGGAGGAAAAGCTCCTGCGCGCCATCTTCGGCGAAAAGGCTTCGGACGTCCGCGACACCTCGCTGCGCATGCCTCCGGGCGGCTACGGCACGGTGGTCGAGGTGCGCGTCTTCAACCGCCACGGCGTCGAGAAGGACGAGCGGTCGCGTCAGATCGAGCGCGAGGAGATCGAAAGCCTCCAGCGCGACCATGACGACGAGCTCGGCATTCTGGAGCGCAACATCTCGGCGCGTCTGCGCCAGCTTCTGGTCGGCCAGCGCGCGGTGAAGGGGCCCAAGGGCTTCAAGGCGGGCGTGGACGTCACCGACGAGGCTCTGGATTCGCTCCAGAAGAACCTTTGGTGGCAGATCGTCCCGCCGACCGAGGAGCAGGCCCGCGAGGTCGAGGCTCTGCGCGAGCAGTATGACGCCCTCAAGAAGACCCTGCGCCGCCGCTTCGACGATAAGGTCGAGAAGGTGCGCCGGGGCGACGACCTGCCTCCGGGCGTGATGAAGTCGGTCAAGGTCTTCGTGGCGGTGAAGCGCAAGCTCCAGCCCGGCGACAAGATGGCCGGACGTCACGGCAATAAGGGCGTGGTCTCGCGGGTGGTGCCTGAGGAGGACATGCCTTTCCTTGAGGACGGCACGCCGGTCGATCTCGTGCTGAACCCGCTGGGCGTGCCTTCGCGCATGAACGTCGGACAGATCCTCGAAACCCATCTGGGTTGGGCCGCCGCCGGTCTGGGCCGCAGCATCGGCGAGGCGCTCGACGGCTTCGAGCGCTCCGGCGACGCCGCGAAGGTCCGCGACGCCATGAAGCGCGCCTATGGCGACGCCTCTTACGCCGAGACCCTCGAAGGGCTCTCGGACGAGGAGCTGGTCGAGGCGGCGGGGAACGTCCGTCGCGGCGTGCCCTTCGCGACGCCCGTCTTCGACGGCGCCAAGGAGGCCGACATCGACAAGCATCTCGCGTTGGCGGGCTTCGATTCCTCGGGTCAGGTCCGTCTGCACGACGGCCGCACCGGCGAGCCCTTCGCCCGCAAGGTGACGGTGGGCTATAAGTATCTTCTGAAGCTGCACCATCTGGTGGACGACAAGATCCACGCCCGCAGCACCGGCCCCTACAGCCTCGTGACCCAGCAGCCGCTGGGCGGCAAGGCCCAGTTCGGCGGCCAGCGCTTCGGCGAGATGGAGGTCTGGGCGCTCGAAGCCTACGGCGCCGCCTACACGCTGCAGGAGATGCTGACGGTCAAGTCGGACGACGTGGCCGGACGCACCAAGGTCTACGAATCCATCGTCAAGGGCGAAGACAACTTCGAGGCCGGCATTCCCGAGAGCTTCAACGTGCTCGTCAAGGAGATCCGGTCTCTGGGTCTGAACGTCGAATTGCTGGACGACGAAGAGCGCTGAGCCCTTCCGCCGTCCCATCCTCCGCGCCCTGAGCAGGGGCGCGGAGCCTCAGACCGCCGCCATAACGCGCCCCGCCTCTCCCCACGGGGCCGCGCAGGAGCATAGTGATGAACGAGATCGCCAACGTCTTCAATCCGCTGGCTGCGCCCAAAAGCTTTGACGAAATCCGCATCTCGCTCGCCAGCCCGGAGAAGATCCTCTCTTGGTCTTTCGGCGAGATTAAAAAACCTGAGACCATCAACTACCGCACCTTCAAGCCGGAGCGGGACGGGCTCTTCTGCGCCCGCATCTTCGGCCCGGTGAAGGATTACGAATGCTTGTGCGGCAAGTACAAGCGCATGAAATACAAGGGCATCACCTGCGAGAAATGCGGCGTCGAAGTCACGCTCTCGAAGGTGCGCCGCGAGCGCATGGGCCATATCGAATTGGCCGCGCCGGTCGCCCATATCTGGTTTCTGAAGTCTCTGCCCTCGCGCATCGGCCTGATGCTCGACATGACTCTGCGCGATCTGGAGCGGGTGCTCTATTTCGAGCAATACATCGTGCTCGATCCGGGCATGACCACGCTGAAGCCGGGCCAGCTGCTCACCGACGAGGAGCTGCTCGACGCTCAGGACGAATTCGGCGAAGACACCTTCACCGCCGGAATCGGCGCCGAGGCCGTCCGTGAGATGCTGTCCGCCATCGACCTCGACGCCGAGGCCGAGCGCCTGCGCGTGGAGCTTTCCGAGGCCACCGGCGAGCTCAAGCCGAAGAAGATCATCAAGCGCCTGAAGTTGGTCGAGAGCTTCATCGAATCGGGCAACCGGCCCGAGTGGATGATTCTGACCGTGGTTCCGGTGATTCCGCCGGAGCTGCGTCCGCTGGTGCCTCTGGACGGCGGCCGCTTCGCGACCTCGGATCTGAATGATCTTTACCGCCGCGTCATCAACCGCAACAACCGCCTCAAGCGGCTGATCGAGCTGCGCGCGCCGGACATCATCGTCCGCAATGAAAAGCGCATGCTTCAGGAGGCCGTGGACGCGCTCTTCGACAACGGCCGCCGCGGCCGCATCATCACGGGCGCCAATAAGCGTCCGCTGAAGTCGCTCGCCGACATGCTCAAGGGCAAGCAGGGCCGGTTCCGTCAGAACCTGCTCGGCAAGCGCGTGGACTTCTCGGGCCGTTCGGTGATCGTGGTGGGTCCGGAGCTGAAGCTCCATCAATGCGGCCTGCCCAAGAAGATGGCGCTGGAGCTCTTCAAGCCCTTCATCTACGCCAAGCTCGACGCTCAGGGGCACAGCTCCACCGTCAAGCAGGCGAAGAAGCTGGTCGAGAAGGAGCGTCCCGAGGTCTGGGACATCCTCGACGAGGTGATCCGCGAGCATCCGGTGCTGCTGAACCGCGCCCCGACGCTCCACCGCCTCGGCATTCAGGCTTTCGAGCCCACCCTGATCGAAGGCAAGGCGATTCAGCTCCACCCGCTGGTCTGCTCGGCCTTCAACGCCGATTTCGACGGCGATCAGATGGCCGTCCACGTCCCGCTGAGCCTTGAGGCCCAGCTGGAGGCGCGCGTGCTGATGATGTCGACCAACAACATCCTCAGCCCCGCGAGCGGCCGTCCGATCATCGTGCCCTCGCAGGACATCATCCTCGGCCTCTACTACATCTCGCTTGAGAAGAAGGGCGAGCCCGGCGAGGGCATGCTCCTCTCCAGCATGAACGAGATCGACCACGCCCTCGCTTCGGGCGCGATCACCATGCATACGAAGATCGTCACCCGCATCGAAGAGACCAACGCCGAAGGCGAAACCGTCTCGCGCCGCGTGGAGACGACTCCGGGCCGCATGAAGCTCGGCGCCCTGCTGCCCAAGACCGGCGACATCTCCTTCGAGATCGTCAATCGTCTGCTCCGCAAGCGCGAAGTGGGCGAGGTCATCGACGCCGTTTATCGTCACTGCGGTCAGAAGGACACGGTGGTCTTCTGCGATCAGATGATGCAGCTCGGCTTCCGCGAGGCCTTCAAGGCGGGCATCTCCTTCGGCAAGAACGACATGGAGATTCCGCCCGAGAAATGGGACATCGTCGAGGCCACCCGCGAACAGGCGAAGGTCTTCGAGGAGCAGTATCAGGAAGGCCTGATCACGCAGGGCGAGAAATACAACAAGGTCGTCGACGCCTGGCTGAAGTGCACCGACAAGGTCGCCGCCGCCATGATGGACCGCATCGCCGCGCCGCGCTTCGACCCGGAGACGGGCCGTCAGCTGGAGCCGAATTCGGTCTATATGATGTCCCATTCCGGCGCGCGCGGCTCGCCCGCCCAGATGAAGCAGCTCGCGGGGATGCGCGGCCTGATGACCAAGCCTTCGGGCGAGATCATCGAGGCCCCCATCGTCTCGAACTTCAAAGAGGGCCTGACCGTTCTCGAATACTTCAACTCGACCCACGGCGCCCGCAAGGGCCTCGCGGACACCGCGCTGAAGACCGCGAACTCGGGCTATCTGACCCGCCGCCTCGTGGACGTGGCTCAGGACTGCATCGTCAAGGTCGACGATTGCGGCACCGAAGAGGGCATCACGGTTCAGGCCGTGGTCAAGGGCGGCGAAATCGTCTCGCCCCTCTCCGAGCGCATCTTGGGCCGCACCCTGCTGGAGGACGTGCTCCATCCGACCTCCAACGAGGTCTTCCTCGCTGCGGGCGCCCTGATCGACGAGACCATGTCTCTGGAGATCGAGAAGATCGGCGTGCAGCGGGTGAAGATCCGCTCGCCGCTGACCTGCGCCCTTGAGGAAGGCATCTGCGCCCAGTGCTACGGCCGCGATCTGGCGCGCGGCACCCCGGTGAACATCGGCGAGGCGGTGGGCATCATCGCCGCGCAGTCCATCGGCGAGCCGGGCACCCAGCTGACCATGCGCACCTTCCATATCGGCGGCACGGCGCAGCTGGCCACCAGCAGCTTCGCCGAGGCCTCGCAAGAGGGAACGGCGCAGATCGTCAATGCGCGCAGCACGCTCACCAACGCGGCGGGCGACGTCATCGCGGCGGGCCGCAACGTGCAGATCGCGATTCTGGACCCGCAAGGGCGTCAGCGCGCGCTGCATAAGCTGGCCTACGGCTCGAAGCTCCTCGTCAAGGAGGGCGACGAGATCCGCCGCGGCCAGAAGATCGCGGAATGGGATCCCTACACCCTGCCGATCCTCTCGGAGCGCGCGGGCGTGGCCAAGCTGGTCGACCTGATCCCCGGCATGTCGGTGCGCGAGGAGACGGACGAGGCGACGGGCATCAGCCAGCGCATCGTCTCCGACTGGCGCGCGGTTCCGCGCGGTCAGGATCTGAAGCCCGCCATCACCATCGTCGATTCCTCCGGCGAGATGGTGAAGCTGGAGAACGGCAACCCCGCGCATTACTTCATGTCGGTGGACGCCATTCTCTCGGTCGAGGACGGGCAGGAGATCAAAGTGGGCGAGGTTCTGGCGCGCATTCCGCGCGAGGGCGCCAAGACCCGCGACATCACGGGCGGTCTGCCGCGCGTGGCCGAGCTTTTCGAGGCGCGTCGTCCGAAGGACCACGCGATCATCGCGGAGATCGACGGCTATGTGCGTTTCGGCCGCGACTATAAGAACAAGCGCCGTCTGACCATCGAGCCCGCGGAAGAGGGCGTCGAGCCGGTGGAGCATCTCATCCCGAAGGGCAAGCACTTGGCCGTTCAGGAGGGCGACTTCATCCAGAAGGGCGAATATCTGCTGGAAGGCAATCCGGCGCCGCACGACATTCTGGCGATCATGGGGGTCGAGGCTTTGGCCGACTACCTCATCAATGAAATTCAGGACGTCTATCGGCTGCAGGGCGTGAAGATCAACGACAAGCACATCGAAGTCATCGTGCGGCAGATGCTGCAGAAGATCGAGATCGAGGAGTCGGGCGACACCACGCTGCTGGCCGGAGAGCAGGTCGAGCGCGACGAATTCGACGCCGAGAACGCCAAGGCGGAATCCGCAGGCCGTCGCCCCGCCAAGGGCAAGCCGGTTCTGCTGGGCATCACCAAGGCCTCGCTCCAGACGCGCAGCTTCATCTCGGCGGCCTCCTTCCAGGAGACCACGAGGGTCCTCACCGAAGCCTCGGTGCAGGGCAAGAGCGACCGCCTGGACGGCCTGAAGGAGAACGTGATCGTCGGACGTCTGATTCCGGCGGGCACGGGCGGCCAGGCCGCGCGCTATCGGCGAATCGCCGCCGAGCGCGACCGCAAGATCGTGGCGGATCGTCAGGCCGCGGCGGACGCCGCTCTGGCTCTCGAAGCTCTGGCGGAGCCGGTCCTCGCGACCGCTCCCGCGGCCGATCCGGCGGCGGATTCCGCCTCCTAATCGCGCGAGCGATCAAAAGCTTATTCCCGTCGCGCCGCAAGGCGCGGCGGGCGTTTCGAGCCGGGCGGGAGGACGCCCTTCGGAAGGCCGGGCCTCAGCCCTGATCCGCGTCCGAAAAGCTGTTGACCTCTTCAGCTCTTCCAATTAGGTTCCGCCAGCGTTCGGGGAATGAGGCGACTCAATTCCTTCCGGGCTTTGGTATTCAAAGCAAACTCGGTTCACGACCTCGGGGCGAAAGCTCTGCGGTCCTCTGGGTTTCTGGCCGCGCTTCCGGCGGAGCGCCGACGCGGCCCTTATTTCTATTCGCGGCCGCGCTAGGGGCCGGTCACGACGGAGTTAAGGCGAAGAGATGCCGACGATCCAGCAGTTGATCCGCAAGCCGCGGACCCCGAAGCCGGTCCGCAACAAGGTGATCCACCTTGAAGGCAGCCCGCAGAAACGCGGCGTCTGCACCCGCGTCTACACCACGACCCCGAAGAAGCCGAACTCGGCGCTTCGTAAAGTGGCCAAGGTGCGCCTCGTGAACGGCTTCGAGGTCATCAGCTACGTCCCCGGCGAGGGACATAACCTTCAGGAGCACTCGGTGGTCCTGATCCGCGGCGGCCGCGTCAAGGATCTTCCTGGCGTGCGCTATCACATCCTGCGCGGCGTTCTCGACACCCAAGGCGTCAAGAACCGCAAGCAGCGTCGCTCGCTCTACGGCGCCAAGCGTCCGAAGTGATCCGCAACTGATCCGATTCGAAGGAAGAACCTATGTCGCGTCGTCACAGAGCGGAAAAGCGCGAAGTCCTGCCGGACGCCAAGTTCGGAGACCTCGTCGTCAGCCGCTTCATGAACAAGCTCATGTATGCGGGCAAGAAGTCCGTCGCCGAAGGCATCGTCTACGGCGCCTTCGAGCGCATCGAGCAGAAGCTGCGCCGCAGCCCGGTCGAAGTGTTCCACGAGGCCCTCGACAACGTGAAGCCCTCGCTTGAAGTGCGCTCCCGCCGCGTCGGCGGCGCGACCTATCAGGTGCCGGTGGACGTGCGCCCCGAGCGCCGCGAGGCCCTCGCGATTCGCTGGCTGATCTCGGCGGCCCGCGGCCGCGGCGAGACCACCATGATCGACAAGCTCTCCAACGAGCTTCTCGACGCCGTCGCCAATCGCGGCTCGGCCGTGAAGAAGCGCGAAGACACCCATAAGATGGCCGACGCGAACCGCGCGTTCAGCCATTACCGCTGGTAAGCGCAACGGAGCCGCCACGAAGGCGTGGCGGCCCCCTCGCATCAGGATGAATTGAGATGGCCCGCGAATATCCGCTCACGCGCTACCGCAACTTCGGCATCATGGCGCATATCGACGCCGGAAAGACGACGACGTCGGAGCGCATCCTCTACTTCACGGGCAAGTCCCATAAGGTCGGCGAAGTCCACGAGGGCGCCGCGACCATGGACTTCATGGAGCAGGAGCAGGAGCGCGGAATCACCATCACCTCCGCCGCGACCACGACCTTCTGGACGGGCCGCGACGGCGAAAAATACCGCCTGAACGTCATCGACACCCCCGGCCACGTCGACTTCACCATCGAAGTCGAGCGCTCGCTGCGCGTGCTCGACGGCGCGGTCTGCGTGCTCGACAGCAACCAGGGCGTCGAGCCCCAGACCGAAACCGTCTGGCGTCAGGGCGACAAATACCGCGTGCCCCGCATCGTCTTCTGCAACAAGATGGACAAGACGGGCGCGAGCTTCGAGAACTGCCTCAAGGACATCAAAAACCGTCTCGGCGCGCGCCCTGTGGCGCTGCAGCTGCCGATCGGCGCCGAGTCCGAGTTCAAGGGCATGATCGATCTCATCGAGATGGACGCCATCACCTGGGACAGCGACGAAGCGACGAATAAGATGTCGCGCGGCCCGATCCCGGCCGATCTTCAGGCGAAAGCCGAGGAGATGCGCGCCGAGATGATCGAAGCCGCCGTCGAGCTCGACGACGCCGTCATGGAATCCTATCTTGAGGGCGAAGAGCCGGACGCCGCCACGCTGCGCCGCCTCGTCCGCAAGGCGGTTCTGACCGGCGCCTTCTTCCCGGTGTTCTGCGGTTCGGCCTTCAAGAACAAGGGCGTTCAGCCCCTGCTCGACGCCGTGGTCGACTTCCTGCCCGCGCCGACCGACGTGCCGGACATCAAAGGCATCGACTATAAGACCGGCGAGGAGACCACCCGTCCCTCCAGCGACGACGCGCCTTTGTCGCTGCTCGCCTTCAAGATCATGGACGACCCCTTCGGCGTCCTGACCTTCGCGCGCGTCTATTCGGGCAAGCTGGAGAAGGGCGTGAGCCTTCTCAACACCGCCCGCGAGAAGAACGAGCGCATCGGCCGCATGGTGCTCATGCACGCGAACCAGCGTCAGGAGATCACCGAGGCCTACGCCGGCGACATCGTGGCGCTGATCGGCCTGAAGGAGACCCGCACGGGCGACACGCTCTGCGATCCCGCCAAGCCGGTGATCCTTGAGAAGATGATCTTCCCGGCGCCCGTCATCGAGATGGCGGTCGAGCCCAAGACCAAGGCCGACCAAGAGAAGATGATCATCGCTCTCCAGAAGCTGGCGACCGAGGATCCTTCCTTCTATCTCGCGACGGATCCGGAATCCGGCCAGACGATCATCAAGGGCCAGGGCGAGCTGCATCTGGACATCAAGATCGACATCATGCGCCGCACGCATAAGGTCGAGGTCAACGTGGGCGCCCCGCAGGTGGCCTATCGCGAGACCATCCGCGGCGAGACCACCATCGACTACACGCATAAGAAGCAGTCCGGCGGTTCGGGCCAATTCGCGCGCGTCAAGCTCGAGGTCGGTCCGAGCGAGACCGGCAAGGGCTACGCCTTCGAGAGCAAGATCGTCGGCGGCGCGGTGCCGAAGGAATTCATCCCCGGCGTGGAGAAGGGCCTGAATTCGGTCCTCTCCTCGGGCCCCATCGCGGGCTTCCCGGTGGTGGACGTGCGGGCCGCTCTGATCGACGGCGCTTACCACGAGGTCGACTCCTCGGCCATCGCCTTCGAGATCGCCGCCCGCACCGCCTTCCGCGAAGCGCTCCAGAAGGCCAATCCGGTTCTGCTGGAGCCGGTGATGAAGGTTGAAGTGGTCAGCCCGGAGGAGTATGTCGGCGGCGTGATCGGCGACCTGAACTCCCGTCGCGGGCAGATCGCCGGAACCGACGTGCGCGGCAACGCGCAGGTCATCACGGCGATGGTTCCTCTGGCGAACATGTTCGGCTATGTGAACACGCTGCGCTCGATGAGCCAGGGTCGCGCGGCCTACTCCATGCAGTTCGACCACTACGACCAAGTGCCGCAGAACGTCGCCCAGGAAATCCAGGCGAAATACAAGTAATCCCATCGATGGCGCGGCGCGTCGACCCTTAGCGGCGGCGCGCGCCTTTCAGCGAGACGGAGGGGCCCCAGATGGCCAAAGAGAAATTCGAGCGTAACAAGCCGCATGTCAACATCGGCACCATCGGCCACGTGGACCATGGCAAGACGTCGCTGACCGCGGCGATCACCAAGGTCCTCGCGGAGAAGGGCGGCGCGTCGTTCAAGGCTTACGATCAGATCGACAACGCGCCGGAAGAGAAGGCGCGCGGCATCACGATCAACACCTCGCACGTCGAGTACGAGACCGCGAACCGCCACTACGCTCACGTCGACTGCCCCGGCCACGCCGATTATGTGAAGAACATGATCACCGGCGCGGCGCAGATGGACGGCGCGATCCTCGTCGTGTCCTCGGCCGACGGCCCGATGCCCCAGACCCGCGAGCACATCCTGCTGGCGCGTCAGGTCGGCGTTCCGGCTCTGGTCGTGTTCATGAACAAGGTCGACATGGTCGACGATCCCGAGCTGCTCGAGCTGGTCGAGATGGAGGTGCGCGAGCTCCTGTCCTCCTACCAGTTCCCCGGCGACGACATCCCGGTGGTCAAGGGCTCGGCGCTCGCCGCGCTTGAGGACAAGACCCCCGAGATCGGCCATGACGCCGTTCTGAAGCTGATGGAGGAGGTCGACGCCTATATCCCGACCCCCGAGCGTCCCATCGATCTGCCCTTCCTGATGCCGGTCGAGGACGTGTTCTCGATCTCCGGCCGCGGCACCGTCGTGACCGGCCGCGTCGAGCGCGGCATCGTGAAGGTCGGCGAGGAAATCGAGATCGTCGGCATCCGCCCGAACCAGAAGACGACCGTCACCGGCGTCGAGATGTTCCGCAAGCTGCTCGATCAGGGCCAGGCCGGCGACAACATCGGCGCGCTGCTGCGCGGCATCACCCGCGAGCAGGTCGAGCGCGGTCAGGTGCTCTGCAAGCCGGGTTCGGTGAAGCCGCACACGAAGTTCGAGGCCGAGGCCTACATCCTCACGAAGGAAGAAGGCGGCCGTCACACGCCGTTCTTCACCAACTACCGCCCGCAGTTCTACTTCCGCACCACGGACGTGACCGGCATGGTCAAGCTTCCGGAAGGCGTGGAGATGGTCATGCCCGGCGACAACGTGAAGATGGAAGTCGAGCTGATCCAGCCGATCGCCATGGAGGAGAAGCTCCGCTTCGCCATCCGTGAAGGCGGCCGCACGGTCGGCGCGGGCGTCGTCGCGAAGATCATCGCCTAAGGCGAACACAACCCCGCGGCGCGGACCCGCCAAGGATCCGCGCCGCTCCTTTATTTTCGGGCGCGTGACGTTTTTCTGACGAGTCGCGCGAAGAAAGCCGAGAGCCACGATGCAAGGACAGAACATCCGTATTCGGCTTAAAGCCTTCGATTTCCGCGCGCTCGACGCCTCGACGCGCGAAATCGTGAATACGGCCAAACGCACGGGCGCGCAGGTCCGGGGACCGATCCCCCTGCCGACCCATATCGAGAAGTTCACCGTGAACCGTTCGCCGCACATCGACAAGAAGTCGCGCGAGCAGTTCGAGATCCGCACGCATAAGCGTCTGCTCGACATCGTCGATCCGACGCCGCAGACCGTGGACGCGCTGATGAAGCTCGACCTCGCGGCTGGCGTCGACGTCGAAATCAAGCTCTGAGGGAGGTCACGCGGATGCGTACAGGCGTGATCGCGAAGAAGCTGGGCATGACCCGGCTGTTCATGGACGACGGGCGTCAGGTGCCGGTGACGGTGCTGCAGCTGGATCGTCTGCAGGTCGTCGGTCAGCGGACCGTCGAGAAGGACGGCTACACGGCCGTCACCTTGGGCGCCAGCGCGGCCAAGGCCAAGAACGTGACCAAGCCGATGCGCGGCCATTTCGCGGCCGCCAACGTCGAGCCCAAGAAGAAGCTCGTCGAGTTCCGCGTCTCCGAGGCCGAATTGGTCGAGGTGGGCGCCGAGCTCTCCGCCGAGCACTTCCTCGTCGGCCAGCATGTCGACGTCGCGGGCACGACCATCGGCAAGGGCTTCGCCGGCGGCATCAAGCGCCACGGCTTCGGCGGTCTGCGCGCGACCCACGGCGTTTCGGTCTCGCACCGTTCGATCGGTTCGACCGGCGGCCGTCAGGATCCCGGCAAGACCTTCAAGAACAAGCGCATGCCCGGCCATATGGGCGACGTGCGCGTGACGGTTCAGAATCTCGAGGTCGTGCGCACCGACGCCGACCGCGGGCTGATCATGGTCAAGGGCGCGGTCCCCGGCTCCAAGGGCGGCTGGGTCACGGTGCGCGACGCCGTGAAGAAGGCGGCTCCTGAGGGCGCGCCCGTTCCGGCCGGCGTGAAATCCGCCGCCGCTCCGGCTCAGGCCGAAGCCGCCGCCGAGGGAGGCGAATGATGAAGGCGCAAGTCGTCACTCTGGACGCGGGCTCCGCCGGCGAGATCGACCTCGACGAGGCGATCTTCGGCGTCGAGCCCCGCGCCGACATCCTGCATCGCGTGGTGCGCTGGCAGCTGGCCAAGCGTCAGGCGGGCACCCACAAGACCAAGACGCGCTCCGAAGTCGCGGGCACGCGCAAGAAGATCTACAAGCAGAAAGGCACCGGCGGCGCTCGCCACGGCGCCCGCAGCGCGCCGATCTTCCGCAAGGGCGGCGTGGCCATCGGCCTCACCCCCCGCAGCCATGCGCATGATCTGCCCAAGAAGGTCCGCGCGCTCGGCCTGCGGATGGCCCTCTCGGCCAAGCAGGGCGAGGGCAAGCTGACCATCGTCGACGCCGCCACCGCCGAGGGCAAGACCGCCCTTCTCAAGGCGAAGCTCGACAAGCTGGGCTGGGGCCGGACGCTCGTCATCGACGGCGCCGAGGTGAACGAGGGCTTCCTCCTCGCCTCGCGCAACATCGAGGGCGTGAACGTGCTGCCGACCATGGGCGCCAACGTCTACGACATCCTTCGCCACGACAGCCTGGTCCTGACCAAGGCCGCCGTGGAGGCGCTGGAGGCGCGGCTGAAATGAGCGTGAAGCCCGAGCATTACGACGTTCTGCGTCGCCCGATCGTGACCGAGAAGTCCACCATGGCCTCCGAGCATAACGCGGTGGTCTTCGAGGTGGCGATCGACGCGAACAAGCCTCAGATCAAGGAGGCCGTCGAGGCCCTCTTCAAGGTCGAGGTCGCGAAGGTCAACACCCTCGTCACCAAGGGCAAGAAGAAGCTGTTCCGCGGCCGTCCCGGCCGTCGCAGCGACGTGAAGAAAGCGATCGTCACCCTCCGCGAGGGCCATGCGATCGACGTGACGACCGGCCTCTGAGCCGGATGACGAACGACGGGAGACGTGAAGAATGGCGTTGAAGACTTATAAGCCGACCACGCCGGGCCAGCGCGGGCTGGTTCTGATCGACCGTTCGGGGCTGTGGAAAGGCCGTCCGGAGAAGACCCTCGTCGAGGGTCTGACCAAATCGGGCGGACGCAACAACCTCGGCCGCATGACGGTCCGGCATCGGGGCGGCGGAGCCAAGCGGCTCTATCGCTTCATCGACTTCAAACGGCGCAAATGGGATGTTCCCGGCGTCGTGGAGCGCTTGGAATATGATCCCAACCGCACGGCCTTCATCGCTCTGGTGAAGTATGAGGACGGCGAAGTCGCCTACATCCTCGCGCCGCAGCGGCTCGCGGTGGGCGACAAGGTCGTCGCCGGCGCGAAGGTGGACGTGAAGCCCGGCAACGCCATGCCCCTCTCGGGCATGCCGATCGGCTCGATCGTCCACAACATCGAGATGAAGGCGGGCAAGGGCGGCCAGATCGCGCGCTCCGCCGGCACCTACGCGCAATTCGTCGGCCGCGACGCCGGCTATGCGCAGCTTCGTCTGAACTCGGGCGAAGTGCGCCTCGTGCGCGAGGAATGCATGGCGACCGTGGGCGCGGTGTCGAACGCCGACCACATGAACCAGAACCTCGGCAAGGCGGGCCGCAACCGGCATCTCGGCTGGCGTCCGACCGTGCGCGGCGTGGCGATGAACCCGGTGGACCACCCTCACGGCGGCGGCGAAGGCCGCACCTCGGGCGGCCGTCACCCGGTCACGCCCTGGGGCAAGCCCACCAAGGGCGCCCGCACCCGCACGAACAAGACCACGCAGAAATACATTCTGCGCAGCCGTCACGCCAAGAAGAAGTAAGGAGCAGCCCCCATGCCGCGTTCCGTCTGGAAGGGCCCCTTCGTCGACGGCTATCTGCTGAAGAAAGCGGAAGCCGCCCGCACCTCGGGCCGTAAGGAAGTGATCAAGATCTGGTCGCGCCGCTCGACGATCCTGCCGCAATTCGTCGGACTCACCTTCGGCGTCTATAACGGCCAGAAGCATATTCCGGTCCTCGTCTCGGAAGAGATGATCGGCCAGAAATTCGGCGAATTCTCGCCGACCCGCACCTATTACGGCCATGCGGCCGACAAAAAAGCGAAGCGGAAGTAAGCCGATGGGACAGAAATCCAATCCGCGCCGCCTCGCGGACAATGAGGCTCAGGCCGTCGCGCGCATGCTGCGCGTCAGCCCGCAGAAGCTCAACCTCGTGGCGCAGCTCATCCGGCATAAGCCGGCGGCTCAGGCTCTGGCCGAGCTGACCTTCTCGAAGCGCCGCATCGCGATCGACGTGCGCAAGGCGCTTCAGTCGGCCATCGCCAACGCCGAGAACAACCACGGCCTCGACGTGGACAGCCTCGTCGTGGCGGAAGCCTACGTCGGCAAGAGCATCACCCTCAAGCGCGGCCATCCCCGCGCTCGCGGACGCTACGCGCGCATCGAAAAGCCTTTCGCCCAAGTGACGATCAAGCTGCGCGAGATCAAAGAGGAGGCCGCGTAATATGGGCCATAAAGTCAATCCGATCGGGCTGCGCCTCGGGATCAACCGCACCTGGGACTCGCGCTGGTACGCCGACGACAAGGATTACGGCAAGCTGCTTCATGAGGACATCGCGATCCGCGACTACGTCCACAAGAACCACAAGCAGGCCGGCGTCTCCCGCGTGGTGATCGAGCGTCCGCACCGCAAGTGCCGCGTCACGATCCACACCGCCCGTCCCGGCCTGATCATCGGCAAGAAGGGCGCGGACATCGAGCAGCTGCGCAAGAAGCTCTCGGACTTCACCGACGCCGAGACCCATCTGAACATCGTCGAGGTGCGCAAGCCCGAGATCGACGCTCAGCTGGCCGCCGAGGGCGTGGCTCAGCAGCTTGAGAAGCGCGTGTCCTTCCGCCGCGCCATGAAGCGCGCCGTTCAGTCGGCGATGCGCATGGGCGCCCAGGGCATCCGCATCAACGTGGGCGGCCGTCTCGGCGGCGCCGAGATCGCCCGCGTCGAGTGGTACCGCGAAGGCCGCGTGCCTCTGCACACCCTGCGCGCCGACGTGGATTACGCGACGGCCGAAGCCAAGACCGCCTATGGAATCATCGGCGTGAAGGTCTGGATCTTCAAGGGCGAAGTTCTTGAGCATGACCCGACGGCCCGCGATCGCCGCGCCGCCGAGGCTCAGGAAGGCGGCGGGGGCGGTCGTCCGCGTCGCGACCGCGACCGCGACTGATTCCGGCCCTCCTAGCTGAGAAGCGAGAGAAACTATGCTGCAACCTAAGCGCACGACCTACCGCAAGGCGCATAAGGGGCGGATTCACGGCCAGGCCAAGGGCGGCTACGAGCTGAACTTCGGCGAATATGGTCTGAAGGCCCTGGAGCCGGAGCGCGTCACCGCCCGCCAAATCGAGGCGGCCCGCCGCGCGCTCACGCGCTACATGAAGCGTCAGGGACGCGTGTGGATCCGGATCTTCCCGGATCTGCCCGTCACCGGCAAACCCGCCGAGGTCCGCATGGGCTCGGGCAAGGGCTCCGTCGATTTCTGGGCGGCCCGCGTCCATCCCGGCAGGATCATGTTTGAGATTGACGGCGTCCCGCCCGATGTGGCAGAGGAGGCGCTCCGTTTGGGAGCTATGAAGCTTCCGATCAAGTGCCGATTCGTTCGACGCACGGACTGGTGATCCCTTAAAGATCTCCAAACAGCCGCTCGGGCGGGGTTATCCCCGCCGCGGGCGGCGAACTTCATCTAGGAGGCCGCCCCTGTCTCAGGGATCAGGCCTCCCTGTCCAAGGATTTCGGGAAGGACCGCCATGAAGGCCGCCGAACTGAAAGACAAGACCCCGGACCAGCTCCAAGAGACGCTGGTGCAGCTGAAGAAAGAGCAGTTCAATCTGCGTTTTCAGCAGGCGACGGGGCAGCTTGAGAATCCCGCGCGTCGGCGCGCCGTTCGGCGCGATCTGGCCCGGGTTTTGACCGTGGTCAACGCCAAGGCGCGCGCCAGCGCCGCCGAAGCCTGAACGCCAAGGAAAGAGAATGCCGAAGCGCGTGCTGCAGGGCCAGGTGGTGAGCGACGCCAACGACAAGACCATCGTGGTCTACGTCGAGCGTCGTCTGACTCATCCCGTTCTGAAAAAGACCGTCCGCCTCTCGAAGAAGTACCACGCCCACGACGAGACCAACTCGGCGAAAAAGGGCGACGTGGTGCGCATTCGCGAGCGGGCGCCCATCTCGAAGCTGAAGCGCTGGGAGCTGGTCGCGGAGTAAGCTCCGTTCCAGTTTCCGGTCGTCGAAACCGAGTCTGAGGCCGAAAAGCCGATAGGCTTAGGTCGGGAGATCGAACCATGATCCAGATGCAGAGCAATCTGGACGTCGCCGACAATTCCGGCGCGCGTCGAGTGATGTGCATCAAGGTGCTTGGCGGAGCCAAGCGCCGTTACGCCGGGGTCGGCGACGTGATCGTCGTGTCCATCAAGGACGCCACCCCGAAGGGCAAGGTGAAGAAGGGCGACGTGCGCAAAGCCGTCGTCGTGCGCACCGCCAAAGAGATTCGCCGCGAAGACGGCACCGTGATCCGCTTCGACGGCAACGCCGCCGTGCTGATCGGCAAAGAGGGCGAGCCCATCGGCACGCGCATCTTCGGGCCGGTGCCGCGCGAGCTACGCGCCAAGAACTACATGAAGATCATCTCGCTCGCGCCGGAGGTGTTGTGATGGCCGCCAAGCTGCGCAAGGGCGACAAGGTCGTCGTGCTCACCGGCCGCGACAAGGGCCGTCAGGGCGAGATCCTCGAAGTGAACCCGAAGGAAGGCCGCGCGGTCGTCGCCGGGATCAATCTGGTCACGCGCCACCAGCGCCAGAGCCAGACTCAGGAAGGCGGCCGCATCAGCAAGCCCGCCGCTCTGGATCTCTCCAACCTCGCTTTCGTCGATCCGAAAAGCGGCGAACCGACCCGCGTCGGCTTCCGCATCGGCGAGGACGGCAAGAAGGTCCGTTTCGCGAAGAAGTCCGGGGAGGCGATCTGATGTCCGAGACTTACGTTCCGCGTCTCAAGACTCTTTACGATTCTGAGATCCGCAAGGCGCTCAAGGAAGAGTTCTCCTATAAGAACGACCTCCAGATTCCGCGGCTCGACAAGATCGTGCTGAACATCGGCGTCGGCGAGGCCACGGGCGACTCCAAGAAGATCAAGTCGGCTGAGGAAGACCTCACCCTGATCGCCGCCCAGAAGCCGGTCGTGACCAAGGCCCGCAAGTCCATCGCCGGCTTCAAGCTGCGCGAGGGCATGCCGATCGGCGTGAAGGTCACGCTGCGTCAGGCCCGGATGTACGACTTCCTCGACCGTCTGGTGACCATCGCGCTGCCGCGCGTCCGCGACTTCCGGGGCGTCAACCCCAAGAGCTTCGACGGCTACGGCAATTACGCGATGGGCGTCCGCGAGCATCTGATCTTCCCGGAGATCGATTACGACAAGGCGGAGAACGCCTGGGGCATGGACGTGATCATCTGCACCACGGCCAAAACCGACGACGAGGCGCGAGCTCTGCTCAAGCGCTTCAACATGCCCTTCATCACCAGCGCTAACTGACGCATCGGAACAGCATCGATATGGCGAAGAAAAGCTCCATCGAGACCAACAACCGCCGCATGCGTCTGGCCGCTCAATACGCGGCCAAGCGCGCCCGCCTCAAGGCGGCGGCGAAGGACGAGTCTCTGCCCCCTGAAGAGCGCTTCAAAGCGCGCATTCAGCTTTCGGAACTGCCGCGCAACAGCGCGCCGAACCGCATCCGCAACCGCTGCGAGGTCTCCGGACGTCCGCGCGGCTATTATCGCAAGCTGCGCATGTCGCGCATCGCCCTGCGGGATTTCGCCTCCGAAGGCTTGATCCCGGGCATGACCAAGTCCAGCTGGTGAGGAGGGTTACCCAATGACCATGACCGATCCTCTGGCCGACATGCTGGCCCGCATCCGCAACGCTCAGCTGCGCCGCCGCTCCACGGTGCGCACCCCCGCCTCGCGTCTGCGCGGCTGGGTGCTGGACGTGTTGGCCGCCGAAGGCTACATCCGCGCCTATGAGCGCCTCGAAGAGCCGGGTTCGCACCCGCAGTTCGAGATCTCGCTGAAGTATTTCGACGGCGAGCCCGTGATCCGCGAGATCAAGCGCGTCTCCAAGCCCGGCCGCCGCGTCTACACCGGCGTCGAGAAGATGCCGCGGGTCCGCAACGGTCTCGGCGTCTCCATCGTTTCGACCTCGCAGGGCGTCATGTCCGACGCCTCCGCGCGGGAGAAGAACATCGGCGGCGAAGTGCTCTGCACCGTCTTCTAACACTGGCCGGTCCGCAAGGCTCCCGCCGCAAGGCGGGAGAACCGACGGACCAGAAGAGGAAACCATGTCGCGTATCGGCAAAAAGCCCGTTCCCGTCGCCAAGGGCGTGGACGTGCAGGTGAAAGGCCAGACGGTTTCGGTCAAAGGACCGAAGGGTCAGCGCAGCTTCACCGTTCCCGACGATGTGTCGGTGGTCTTAGAGAACGGCGCGGTCGCTTTCGCGCCGCGCGGCGACAGCAAGCGCGCCCGCAGCATGTGGGGCATGTCGCGCAGCGTCGTCGAGAATCTCCAGATCGGCGTCACCAACGGCTTCAGCAAGAAGCTTGAGATCGAGGGCGTCGGCTATCGCGCGGCGGTTCAGGGCAAAGTCCTGAAGCTGTCGCTCGGCTATTCCCACGACGTGAATTACGAGATCCCCGAAGGCATCGAGATCAAGACCCCCAAGCCGGTCGAGATCGAGATTTCGGGCATCGACGAACAGCGCGTCGGCCAGGTGGCCGCCGAGATCCGCGCTTGGCGCCCCCCCGAGCCCTATAAGGGCAAGGGCGTGAAATACGCCGGCGAATTCATCTTCCGCAAGGAAGGCAAGAAGAAGTAAGGGCGCCCTCATGGCCAAATCCAATCAGGAAGCCCTCGCGCGCCGCCGTCAGCGGGTGCGGGGCCGTCTCAAGAAGGTCTCCGAAGGGCGCGCGCGTCTTTCGGTCTTCCGGTCTTCGCAGAACATCTACGCTCAGGTGATCGACGACGTCGAGGGCCGCACCCTCGCCGCCGCCTCGACGCTGGAGGCCGATCTGGCCTCCTTCAAGGGCAAACGCAACAAGGACGCCGCCGCCGCCGTGGGCAAGCTCGTCGCCGAGCGGGCCAAAGCCGCGGGCGTGGAGCAGGTCTACTTCGACCGCGGCGCCTATCTGTTCCATGGGCGCGTGAAGGCGCTCGCCGACGCGGCCCGCGAGGCCGGGCTGCAGTTTTAAGGAGGGCGATCCATGGCCCGTCAGGATGGCGAGCGCAACCGCGACCGCAACCGCGACGACGAGCGCGATTCCGAATTCGTGGATCGTCTGGTCCACATCAACCGCGTCTCGAAGACCGTCAAGGGCGGCAAGCGCTTCGGCTTCGCCGCGCTGGTCGTCGTCGGCGACCAGAAGGGCCGCGTCGGCTTCGGCCACGGCAAGGCCCGCGAAGTGCCTGAGGCGATCCGCAAGGCGACCGAGCAGGCGAAAGCCGGCTTGATCCGCGTGCATCTGCGCGAAGGCCGCACCCTGCATCACGACGCTCCGGGCCGTTGGGGCGCGGGCCGCGTCATGATGCGTTCGGCCGCCGCGGGCACGGGCATCATCGCCGGCGGCCCGATGCGCGCCGTCTTCGAGGCTCTGGGCGTGCAGGACGTGGTGGCGAAATCCATCGGCTCGCCCAACCCCTACAACATGGTCCGCGCGACCTTCGAGGCGCTCAAGAACGAGACCTCGCCGCGCGCGGTGGCCGCCCGTCGCGGCAAGAAGGTGGCCGACATTCTCGCCCGCCGTCCCGGCGAGGCCGTTTCGGCCCTGACCGAGTAAGGAGGCGAAGATGTCGAAAGCTACGGTGACGGTCCGTCAGGTCCGCAGCGCCGCCCGCCGCACCGAGGATCAGGCCGCCACTCTGCGCGGCCTCGGTCTGGGCAAGATCAACCGGACCCGGACTCTTGAGGACACGCCCTCCGTGCGGGGGATGATCAACAAGATCCAGCATCTGGTCGAAGTGGTCGAGCCGAAGGCCTGAGCCCTTCGGACCGCATTCTCCGGGCGGCCCCATCGGGCCGCCCGCTTCACATTTTCAGGCCGCGGCCTCCGACGCTGATGACGCGCGTCGATCAGGTCCGGCGATCAGGAGAGCGTCATGAAACTGCATGAGCTTCGCGACAACGAAGGCGCCGTCACCCGCAAATTCCGCGTGGGCCGCGGCCCCGGCTCCGGCAAGGGCAAGACCTCCGGCGTCGGCATCAAGGGTCAGGGCTCGCGCCGCGGCGTGGCCATCAAGGGCTTCGAAGGCGGCCAGATGCCCCTTCACCGCCGTCTGCCCAAGCGCGGCTTCAAGAACATCTTCTCGAAGCAGCACGCGATCATCAACATCGGCGACCTCGAGGCGCTGGTCGAGGCGGGCCGCATCGACGGTTCGGCCGAGATCACCCATGAAGTCCTCGTGGCGGCGGGCGTCTCCCGCGCGGCCAAGGACGGCCTGCGCGTCCTCGGCGGCGGCGAGCTGAAGCGCAAGCTGACCATCCGCGCCGCCGGAGCCTCGGCTTCGGCCCGCGAGGCGGTTGCAAAGGCGGGCGGGACGCTCCATCTTCCCGAAGCCGCGTCCGAAGCCGTCTGACCTGACGGCGCTCGGCGGCTCGGGAGCGCCCTGCGGTCCTCCCGAGCCTCACGGCGGCGCTCCGGCTCCTGAGGAGAGGAGGCGGCGGCGCAAAGATCCCGCGGGGGGGCCTCCTCCGCGGGGCGCGATGCTTCGAGGCGGGCGATCAACGGGCGAGGTCCGGCGCGCCGCGCCGGAATTCGGGGACCCCCATGGCTTCGGCTGCTGAACAACTCGCCGCCAATCTGAGCTGGAAGACCTTCGGCAAGGCCAAAGACCTCCAGCGCCGCATCCTCTACACGCTTCTGGTGCTGGTGGTTTACCGCTTCGGCACCTACGTGCCTTTGCCGGGCATCAATCCTCAGGCCCTGCAGCAGCTGATTCAGCAGAATCAGGCCGGCTTCCTCGGGATGATCAACGCCTTCTCGGGCGGCGCGGTCGAGCGCATGTCGATCCTCGCTCTGGGGATCATGCCCTATATTTCGGCCTCGATCATCGTCCAGCTGATGACCTCGATGGTCCCCTCTCTTGAGAAGCTCAAGAAAGAGGGCGAATCGGGCCGCCGCAAGATCAACCAATACACCCGCTATGGAACCGTGGCTCTGGCGATCCTTCAGGGCTGGGGCATCGTGGCGGGCCTCGCCAATCAGGGCACGCTGATCGACGGCGGCGCCTTCTACCGCGTCGCGACGGTGGCGATTCTGGTCGGCGGCACCATGATGCTGCTCTGGCTCGGCGAGCAGATCACCGCGCGGGGCGTGGGCAACGGCGTCTCGCTGATCATCTTCGCGGGCATCATCGCCGAGATGCCGCGCGCCATCGGCAATCTGCTTCAGCAGGGCAGCCAGAACATCATTTCTCCGGCTCTGATCATCGGCCTGATCGTCTTCGGTCTGCTGGTCATCGCCTTCGTGGTCTTCATGGAGCGCGCCCAGCGCCGGATTCTGGTGCAATATCCGAAGCGTCAGGTCGGCCCGCAGCAGATGACCGGCGGCGAAAGCTCGCATCTGCCGCTGAAGGTGAACACCGCGGGCGTGATCCCGGCGATCTTCGCCAGCTCCCTGCTGCTGCTGCCGATGACGGCGGCCAGCTTCGCCGGCGAAAGCGCGGGCGGCTGGCTCTCGACCCTCACCGCGGCCCTCGGCCCCGGACAGCCGCTCTATCTGATCATCTACGCGGCGCTGATCATCTTCTTCGCCTTCTTCTACACGGCGGTGGTCTTCAACCCCACCGACGTGGCCGACAACCTCAAGCGTCAGGGCGGCTTCATCCCCGGCGTGCGGCCCGGCGAGCGGACGGCGCAATATCTGGATTACGTGCTGACCCGTCTGACCGCCATCGGCGCGGTTTATATGGCGGCCGTCTGCCTCTTGCCGGAATTGATGAGAGCGCGCTGGAGCATTCCATTTTATTTTGGCGGCACTTCCCTTCTGATCGTCGTGAGCGTTACGATGGACACCATCACGCAAGTGCAGAGCCATCTGATCGCCCATCAATATGAAGGGTTGATTCAGAAATCGCGACTGAGGGGGAAACGGAAATGAACATCATCCTGTTGGGGCCGCCGGGGGCGGGCAAGGGCACTCAGGCCCGCATGCTGACCGAAAAGCGGGGGCTGGTTCAGCTCTCGACCGGCGACATGCTCCGAGCGGCGGTCGCGGCGGGAACTCCGGTCGGCAAGGCCGCCGACGCGGTGATGAAAAGCGGCGGTCTGGTCGGCGACGACATCGTCATCGGCGTGATCTCCGAGCGGCTCGACCAGCCGGACGTCAAGCAGGGCGTCATCTTCGACGGCTTTCCGCGCACTCTGGCCCAGGCCGACGCGCTGGAGAAGCTGCTTGCGGATAAAGGGATCTCCCTCGACCATGTGGTCGAGATGAGCGTCGACGACGAAGTCGTGACGGCCCGCATCGCCGGGCGCTACACCTGCGCCAAATGCGGCGAGGGCTATCACGACGAGAGCAAGCAGCCCAATGTTCCGGGCGTCTGCGACAAATGCGGCGGAACGGAGTTCAAACGCCGCGCCGACGACAACGCCCACGCCGTGCGCACCCGGCTCATGGCCTATTACCGCGAGACCTCGCCGCTGATCGGCTATTACTACGCCAAGGGGCGCCTCGCCTCGGTGGATGGTCTGGCCGACATCGACGAAGTCGAGCGCCAGATCTCCGCGGTTCTGGGCTGATCCTCCGCAACGGCGAGAAGGCGCTCCGCCCGCGGCGGGGCGCCGCGACGACCCGACGACAAGCATAGAGTCCTTGACTCGCGAGCGTTCCAGACTATCTTGCGCCGATCTTGACGGCCGGATGAGTCGACGCTCCTTTCAAAGCTCAGGACTCCATTCCGGACGACGCGCCGCAGCTCTTTTGAGAATTCGGGCGCGGCGCCGTCCGGCTCCCCTTTCCGCTTTCACGGGGGAGGGGGCGATTTTGGAAGCTACCGAAAGGCTGACTCAGCCGGAACCGAACGGAGAGAGACGTGGCGCGCATCGCTGGCGTGAACATTCCCACGAACAAGCAGGTCCAAGTGGCCCTGACTTACATTCATGGCATCGGCCCCCACAGCGCGAAAGAGCTCCTCGCCAAGGTCGGCGTGGACGCGACGCGCCGCGTGAACGAGTTGACCGACGCCGAAGTGCTGCAGATTCGCGAGGCCATCGACGCGAGCTATAAGGTCGAAGGCGACCTTCGCCGCGAAGTCTCGATGAACATCAAACGGCTGATGGACCTCGGCTGCTATCGCGGCCTGCGTCATCGCAAGGGCCTGCCGGTGCGCGGCCAGCGCACCCACACCAACGCCCGCACCCGCAAGGGTCCCGCCAAGCCCATCGCCGGCAAGAAGAAGTAAGAGATCATGGCTCCGAACGACAAGTCCCGTCCGCGCCGCAAAGAGCGCAAGAACATCGCCGCCGGCGTGGCTCATGTGAACGCCAGCTTCAACAACACGATGATCACCATCGCCGACGCTCAGGGCAACGCGATCTCGTGGTCTTCGTCGGGGATGATGGGCTTCAAGGGCTCGCGCAAATCCACGCCCTACGCCGCGCAGGTCGCCGCCGAGGACGCGGGCAAGAAGGCCATGGAGCATGGTCTGCGCACCCTCGAAGTCGAGGTTCAGGGCCCCGGTTCGGGCCGCGAATCGGCTTTGCGCGCGCTGCAGGCTCTGGGCCTCGCGGTCACCTCGATCCGCGACGTGACCCCGATCGCCCATAACGGCTGCCGCCCGCCGAAGCGCCGCCGCGTCTGACGCGCCGCGCTGAAGAACAGATCCCTCGTCTTCGCAGGAAGGCGAGGGATTTCGCCGTTTCGGCGAGACTGCCGCCGACAGATTCCCGGATCCTCGGGACACGCGCTTTCGGGCGCGCACGAATTGGAGGACGCCGTGATCCAGAAGAACTGGAAACATCTCATCCGCCCCGAGCGGCCCACCGTCGAGCATGGCGCCGACGCCTCGCGCAAGGCGACCATGACGGTCGAGCCCTTGGAGCGCGGCTTCGGCCTGACGCTCGGCAACTCGCTGCGCCGGGTTTTGTTGTCGTCGATTCAGGGCGCGGCGGTCACCGCGATCCAGATCAACAACGTGCTGCATGAATTCTCCTCGGTCGAGGGCGTCCGCGAGGACGTGACGGACATCGTGCTGAACGTGAAGGGCCTCGCCATCCGCATGGACGTCGAGGGGCCCAAGCGCCTCACGCTGCAGGCCAGCGGGCCGGGCGAGGTCCGCGCCGGACAGATTCAGGCCAGCTCGGGCATTGAGATCCTCAACCCGAATCATCTGATCTGCCATCTGGACACCAACGCCTCGATCAACATGGAGTTGACCGTGGCGCAGGGCAAAGGCTACGTCCCGGCCGATCAGAACCGCCCCGAGGACGCCCCCATCGGCTATATCCCGGTGGATGCGCTCTACAGCCCGGTCAAGCGCGTCTCCTATCAGGTCACGCCGACCCGCTCGGGCCAGATCCTCGATTATGACCGCCTGACGCTGACCATCGAGACCGACGGCTCGGTGACCCCTGAGGACGCGCTGGCCTACGCCGCCCGCATCCTTCAGGACCAGCTCCAGACCTTCATCAATTTCGACGAGCCCCGCGAAGACGTCCGCGAGGCCCCGGAGACCCAGCTCGAATTCAACCCGATCTTCCTCAAGAAGGTCGACGAGCTGGAGCTTTCGGTGCGTTCGGCGAATTGCCTGAAGAACGACAACATCGTCTATATCGGCGATCTCATCCAGAAGACCGAGGCGGAGATGCTCCGCACGCCGAACTTCGGCCGCAAGTCTCTGAACGAGATCAAGGAAGTCCTCTCGGTGATGAACCTGCACCTCGGCACCGACGTGCCGAACTGGCCGCCCGAGAACATCGAGGATCTGGCCAAGAAATTCGAGGACAGCTTCTGAGATTCCGACCGGGCTCCGGCGCGAACCGCCGGAGCCCGCCGGTCTATGGGCTGAAAAGCCCTCTGATCTACGGGCGCCGGGCTTCGGTCGTCGTCCCTCGATCTACGGGCGTCCGGCTTCGGCCGACGCCCTCCAATCTACGGGCGTCCGGCTTCAGCCGACGCCCCCCAATCTACGGGCGCCCGGCTTCGGCCGACGCCCCAAAGGCCCGACCCGACGCAGGGAAGGGCTGACAAAGCATAAAGCTTCAACCTAAGGAGATCCCCATGCGTCACGGCCATGGCTACCGCAAGCTCAACCGCACCCATTCGCATCGTCAGCATATGCTGGCCAATATGGCGATCGCGCTGATCGACCATGAGCAGATCAAGACGACCCTGCCCAAGGCGAAGGAGCTTCGCCCCTATGTCGAGAAGCTCGTCACCCTGAGCCGTCGCGGCGATCTGCATTCCCGCCGCCTTCTGGCCGCCCGTCTGCGCCATGACGCCCCGGCGAAGAAGCTGATCGAGGTGCTCGGCCCCCGTTACGCCGGTCGTCCAGGCGGCTACGTGCGCATTCTGAAGGCGGGCTTCCGCTATGGCGACATGGCCCCGATGGCCATCGTCGAATTCGTGGACCGCGACGTGAACGCCAAGGGCGCCGACGCCCGCGCCCGCGCCGCCGCCGAGGAAGCCGCCGAGGCGTAAGCTTTTCGCGCGTTTCGAGAGATTTCCGGAAAGGGGCGGGCTTGCGGGTCCGCCCTTTTTCTTTCATGCGGAAGGCCCCGCGCGGAGGCTCCGCAAGTTTTCTCCGCGCAAACCACCGGGACGGGCCTGTGTCGCCCGGCTCCCGCTTAGAGCAAGGGAAACTCCCATGCGGAATCTGACGGACAAGGCCGGAGGCGCGCGCGTCTCTCTGGCGCTCGGCGTTCTGGCGATGATGGTCGTCGTGGCCTCCTCGAACTTCCTCGTGACCAAGCCCATCGGCCAATGGCTGACCTGGGCGGCGCTGACCTATCCTTTCGCCTTCCTCGTCACCGACGTGATGAACCGCCTGCATGGCCCGGCCATGGCGCGGCGGGTGATCTGGGCGGGCTTCGCCTGCGCGGTGGTCCTGTCGGTGGTTCTGGCGACGCCGCGCATCGCCTTCGCCTCCGGAACGGCCTTCCTCTGCGCGCAGCTTCTCGACGTGGGGGTGTTCAACCGTCTGCGCGAAGGCTCATGGTGGAAGGCGCCTCTGGCGGCTTCTCTGGCGGGGGGCGCGCTCGACAGCCTGCTCTTCTGGGTTCTCGCCTTCGCGGGCGCGACCGGCGAGGACGCCTTTCCCGGCTGGCCGCGCTACGGCCTCGCGGATTGGGGCGTGAAGATGCTGATCACCTTCGTGACGCTGATTCCCTTCCGGCTGCTGACGGCGGGCAAGATCGGCCCGCGTGAGGCGCGCCGGGTCTGAGGCTTCGCCCCTCACGCGAGAGAGATCGGCGAAAGCGCGGATTCTCCAAGCGCTTTCGCTTTATGGCGCAGAATTCGCTTAACCCCGTCCCATTCTGAGGCTAGGGTTCTCCCGCGAATTCTCGGAAGCTGGGCGCGAGGTCGGTCGAAGATGGTGGAGGAGGCTCAACGCCGCCGTTGGGCGGCGGTCACGCCGGAGATGACGCGGCCCACTCTGACCCTGATCCTGATGATCGCCTTCCTCATCATGATCGGCGTGATCGGCTGGCTGGTCCATGGACGGATCGCGCAGATCTTCGCAGCCCATCTTTATCTGAACATCTTCATCTTCTCGGTCTTTCTGATCGGCGTGGCCTATGTCTTCTGGCAGGTGTTGCGGCTGTTCCGGAGCGTCGAGTGGATGGAGGCCTTCCTCGCCGAGCGCCCCGGCTTCGACCTCATCGAGCCGCCGCCGCTTCTGGCCTCCATGGCGGCGCTCCTGCGCGAACGCGAGAACCGCCGCCGCCTCAGCGCCTTCACGGTGCGGACGATCCTCGATTCGGTGGGGACGCGGCTGGACGAAAGCCGCGATTTCGGCCGCTATATCGCGGGCGCCCTGATCTTCCTCGGCCTTTTAGGCACTTTCTGGGGCCTCTCGCGGACGGTGCCCGCCGTGGTGGACACCATCCGCAGCCTCGCGCCCGAGCCCGGCGACGACGGAACCGCCGTCTTCGGGCGTCTGGTGACCGGGCTTGAGGAGCAGTTGGGCGGCATGGGCACGGCCTTCGCGGCGGCGCTGCTCGGCCTGACGGGCTCGCTGATCGTGGGCTTCCTCGACATCCTCGCCGGAAGGGCGCAGAACCGCTTTTATCAGGAGTTCGAAGAGGCGCTTTCGGGCATCGCCGACGTCAGCCGCAACGACGAAGGCGTGCTCGGCAGGCTCGCGCCCTTGCTGGAGCGCAATTCGGAATCTCTGGAGCGTCTGGCCCATGCGCTGATCGAAGGCGAGGCGATCCGCAATCAGAGCATGGCGCGGCTGGACCACGCCGCGCGGAATCTCGATCTTCTGGCCGAACGCTTTTCGGCGGCCGAAACCACGGTTTCGCGGCTGCTCGATTCGCAAAACGCCCTCGGGACGGTGCTGCGCGAGGCTTCGGCCCGCAATCGGGGCGTGCTCGGCGGCATGGACGAGGCCACCCGCGCCCATATCCGCAATCTCGACACGCAGATTCTCCGTCTCACGGAGGAGGTCGCCGCCGGACGTCAGGACGCGGTGGCCGAATTGCGCGCCGAACTCAAGCAGCTGACCCGCGCCGTTCAGGCGCTCGGCGGCGGCTCCTGACGAGCGGAGGCTCAGGCCATGGCGCTCGGGCGCAGAAGGCGGGACGACGGCGGCGTGACGCGGGACATCTGGCCCGCCTTCGTGGACGTCATGACCTCGCTTTTGCTGGTGCTGATGTTCGTGCTGTCGATCTTCATGCTGATGCAGCATTTCTCCAGCCAGACCATCGCCGATCAATCGAAAAATCTGGAGGCCCAGCGCGCCGCTCTGGCGGCTCAAGAGGAATCTCTGGAGGACGCCCGCGGCGAGGTGGAGCAGAAAACCCTCGCCCTGAGCGACCTCTCCGCGCAGCTCGACGCTCTCGCCCGCAGCCTCGCGCTGGAGCAGGATCAGAGCGGGCGGCTTCAGGATTCTCAGGCGCAGCTGACCTCCTCGCTCTTCGGCCTTCAGAACGAGCGCGACCGCCTCGCCTCCACGCTGAACCTCACCGAACAGCAGCGCGCCGATCTGGAGCGCGACGCCGCCGCCCTCTCGCTGGAGCTTGAGGCTCAGCGCCGCCGCGCCGAAGAGACTCTGACCCTGCTCGCCGCCGCCGAAGCCGCCCGCGCCTCTCTGGAGACCGACGCCGCCCGCGAACGCGCCGAGGCCATGACCGAGACCGAGCGCAACGCCGCCTTGCTGGCTCTGGCGCAATCGCAGCTGGCCGATCAGGAGGCGTTGAACCTTGAGGACCGCCGTCAGGTGGAGCTTCTGAATCAGCAATTAAGGGCGCTGCGGGCGCAAATGGCCTCGGTGGCCGTGGCGCTCGACGCCGTGGAGGCCGACGGCGAGACCCCGGAGGCCCGCATCGCCGATCTCGGGGCGCGGCTGAACGTGGCTCTGGCGGATAAGGTGGACGAGCTGACGCGCTATCGCTCGGAGTTCTTCGGCCGCGTCCGCGAGGCCGTGGAGGGCCGCGAGGGCGTGCGGGTGGTGGGCGACCGCTTCGTCTTTCAATCCGAGGTGCTGTTTCCCGTGGGTTCGGCGGATCTCGGCGAGGCGGGCCGCGAGGAGATCGCTAAGGTGGCGGAGATCCTCAAGGGGGTTTCGGAGGCCATTCCCGCCGAAGTGCCTTGGGTCTTGCGCGTGGACGGCCATACCGACCGCCGCCCCATCGCCGCCGGCGCCCGCTATGCGGATAACTGGGAGTTGTCTCAGGCGCGGGCCTTGTCGGTGGCGCGCTTCCTCATCGACGAAGAGGGCTTTCCGGCGGATCGCGTCGCGGCGACGGGATTCGGCGAATTCCAGCCCCTCGACGACGGCGATGGTCCGGCGGCCTTCGCCCGCAATCGCCGCATCGAACTGAAGCTCACCGAACGCTGAGAGGCGCATATGGCCGCGACGAGACTTCCGCCCGTTCCGGGGCCCCCCGTTCTGGGGCCTGAGGATCCGGCTTTCGAGATCGTCAATCCGGAGGGCGATCCGGGGATTCTGCTCCTCTGCGACCATGCGTCCAACGCGGTTCCGGAGGAATTCGGGACTCTCGGCTTGCCGCCCGAGGAGTTCCGCCGCCACACCGCCTATGACATCGGCGCGCGGGGCGCGACGCTCGCCCTCGCGGAGCTTCTGAACGCCCCTGCGGTCCTCTCGCGGTTTTCGCGTCTGCTGATCGACCCCAACCGCGGCGACGACGATCCGACTCTGGTGCGCAAGATCTCCGACGGCGCGATCATTCCCGGCAATCGCCACGCCGACGCCGCCGAAGTCGCGCGGCGCCGCGCGCGCTGGATGACGCCCTATCACGACGCGATCACGGCGCGCATCGAGGCGGCTTTGGCGCAGGGCGTCCAGCCGAAGCTGCTCTCCATCCACAGCTTCACGCCGCGCATGGCTCTGGGGCCGCCGCGGCCTTGGCATATCGGGGTTCTCTGGGATCACGACGACGGGCGTCTGGCCTTGCCGCTGATGAATTCCCTCGCCCGCGAGCCGGATCTCGTGGTGGGCGACAACGAGCCCTATTCCGGCGCTTTGAAGGGAGACACCATGTGGCGCCATGGGCTTCAGCGCGGATTGCCGCATGTGCTGGTCGAATATCGTCAGGATCTCATCGGCGAGGCGGCGGGCGAAAGGCTGTGGGCCGAAAGGCTCGCGCCGCATTTTCGGGAGCTCATTTCCTAAAAGTATGATTTTATAGATCATACAACCTATGGAGAGCGTTTCTTCATCATTTCCCCTCAATTGTCGAAAGCGCGCCGATTTTAAGCCCAGGAGGGGTGGAATGAGCAAAGTGAACGGGATCGAAGTCCCTGAATATGACGAGAAAAGCTTTCTCGCGAAGGCGGCCTCCTGGGCGGGGTCCATGGGGAGGGAGGGTTTGACGAAGGCCTTCCTCGCCTATCATCTGGTGATGGATTCCCAGACGCCTCTGGCGGCGCGGGGCGTTCTGGCCGGAGCCCTCGCCTATTTCGTCCTGCCGATCGATTTGATTCCGGACGTGATTCCCGTGGTCGGCTTCACGGACGACGTCGCCGCGCTCGCCGCAGGGCTGGCGACCGCAGCCGCCTGCACCACCGAAGAGCATCGCAAAAAGGCGGCGGCCTCGGTCGCCAATCTGATCGGCTGAGGTCGGCGGCTCGCTTGAGGCTCAGGCCGCGCCTTTTCTGAGGCGCGGTCTGAATACCGGGACGTCGCAGCGCCCGGCGCCGCGCTCCGGTCGGCGCGTCACTCGCAGGCGCCGACCTTGAAGACCTCGTAATCCACCCGGCCGACCATGCCCTCGGGCATGGGCAGAGCGCGGATCTCCACCGTCACGGCGCAATCTCCGGCGCGGATGCGCCATTCCGGATTCCCCTCCGCATTGCGCCCCAGCGATTCGACGCCCTCGACGGGCGCGCCCTTCACCGCGTCATAGACCGCGCCGTCCTCCAGAATGGTCTGGATCTGATGGGCGCCGTCATAGAAGGGGGGCAGGGCCGCAAGGGCGGAGCCCGCCGCGAGGAGAAGGCCGGAGGCGAGGGCGACGGCGATTTTCATGGCGGAAATCCTCAAATTCAGAACGAGGACGCCCTCCCGATCCCTGAAGATCGGAAGAGGCCTCTGAAGATTCAGATCAAGTGCTCGCGGATCTTCTCGAAGAGGTCCGGCGTTCCCGCCGCCACCCAGCCGCTGGCGAGCGGATCGTCTCCGCCCGAGAGATCGGCGAGGATTCCGCCCGCCTCGCGCACGAGCAGCAAGCCTGCGGCCATGTCCCAAGCGTTGATCTCGCGCTCCCAGAAGAAATCGAGGCGTCCGGCGGCCACATAGGCCAGATCCAGCGCCGCCGAGCCCATGCGCCGCAGGCCCGCCGTCTGAGGCATGAGGCGGGTCAATTCGCGCGCCGTCTGGGGGAGGGTGTTCTTGGCGCCGAAGGGCACGCCCGTGCCGAGCAGCGCGCGGCTCAGGTCGCGGGTGGGCGCCACGCGGATGCGCCGGTCGTTGAGCCAGGCGCCGCCGCCCTTCTCCGAGACGAAGAGGTCTTGTTTGGCGGGATCGTAGATCACTCCGGCGATGATCTCGCCTTTATGCTCCAGCGCGATGGAGACCGCCCAATGGGGAATGGCGCGCAGGAAATTCGTGGTGCCGTCCAGCGGATCGACGATCCAGCGGCGGGTTTCGTCCGCGCCCTTCTCCTCGCCGGTCTCCTCGCCGAGCCAGCCATAGGCCGGACGCGCCGTCATGAGGTCTTTTTTAATGCTGGCCTCGGCCTTGCGGTCGGCGGCGGAGACGAAATCTCCGGGGCCCTTCACCGAGGCCTGAAGATTCTCCAGCTCGGCGAAATCGCGCATCAGCCCGCGGCCCGCCTTGCGGGCGGCGTCGACCATGATTTTCAGATTGGCGGATGGCGCGTACATGAAGCCCCTGAGATGTCTGGAATGAAGATGGAGGGAAGGGGGCCTCAGCCCTTTTCGCGCAGAAGCCGCGATTTCTCGCGGTCCCAGTCGCGTTTCTTTTCGGTCTCGCGCTTATCGGCGGCCTTTTTGCCCTTGGCCACCCCGAGCAGCATTTTCGCGATGCCCCGGTCGTTGAAATAGACCTTGAGCGGAATCAGCGTCATGCCCTCGCGGTTGACCGCCTGCGCGAGCTTGGCGATCTCGCGCAGATGGAGCAGAAGGCGCCGCGGACGGCGCTCTTCATGGCCGAAGCGGTTGGCCTCGGCGTAGGCGGGGATATAGGCGTTGATCAGATTGATCTGGCCGTCCTTCGCCTCGGCGTAGGAATCCGCGATGCTGGCCTGCCCGTTGCGCAAAGACTTCACCTCCGAGCCGAGCAGGATCATGCCCGCCTCGATGGTGTCCTCGATGGCGTAATGGTAGCGGGCCTTGCGGTTCTCCGCGACCACGCCGTCGCCGCGCTGCGCCTTGCGAGCCATTCAGCTTCCTCTCAGGCCGCGACGGCGTTGGTCAGGCCCGCATGGACCATCGCCGCGCGGATCTGTTCGCGCGTGGCGGGGCCGAGGGGGACCAAAGGCAGGCGCTGCTCTTCGGAGATCAGGCCGAGCAGGGAGAGCGCGTATTTCGCGCCGCCCGGATTGGGCTCCACGAAAAGCGCCTTATGCAGAGGCATGAGCCGGTCCTGAATCGCGCGGGCGGCGGCGTAGTCGCCGCGCAGAGTGGCGGCCTGGAACTCCGCGCAGAGCCTCGGCGCGACGTTGGAGGTCACGGAGATGCAGCCGACGCCGCCATGGGCGTTGAAGCCGAGCGCCGTGGCGTCCTCGCCCGAAAGCTGGATGAAGTCCTCGCCGCAGGTCAGACGCTGCTCAGAAACGCGCTCGACTTTGCCGGTGGCGTCCTTCACCCCGACGATCCTCGGCAGCTTCGCCAGACGGCCCATGGTCTCGGGCGTCATGTCGACGATGCTGCGGCCGGGGATGTTGTAGATGAAGATCGGAATCTCGGCGGCGTCGTGCACGGCCTTGAAATGCTGATAGAGGCCCTCTTGGGTGGGCTTGTTGTAATAGGGCGTGACGACCAGAGCCGCGTCGGCGCCGGTCTTGGCGGCGAACTTGGTCAGCCGCACGGCCTCGGCGGTGGAGTTGGAGCCCGCGCCCGCGACGATCTTCACGCGGCCCGCCGCCTGACGCGCCACGATCTCCACCACGCGCTCATGCTCGGCGTGGCTGAGGGTGGGGGTCTCGCCGGTGGTGCCCACGGGCACGAGGCCGGAAGAGCCCTCGGCGATCTGCCAGTCGACCAACTGTTTCAGCGCTTTCTCATCGATCTCGCCGCCTTTGAAGGGCGTCACGAGCGCGGTGATGGAGCCTCTGAACATAGGAATGTCGCTGGACATGGCCTTTCGCCTTCTTAAAAGCAAAACGCGCCCACTCCCGAATCACGAATCTCGTCTCGGGGGACGCCTCCGCAGCTTAAGATTCCGGGCGCTCGGGCGCAAGCCGCCGAATCGGCGGAGAAGCCCCTCAGGAGGCCCGCGCCGCCAAAGAGGCCGGAGCCGCCGTCTCGGGCGCGGCGTGGACGTGCAGCCCGCATTCCTTCTTGGCGTCGGCCTCCCACCACCAGCGCCCGGCGCGCTCCTCCTCGCCGAGGCGCAAAGCGCGGGTGCAGGGCTGGCAGCCGATGGAGGGGAAGCCCTGATCATGCAGGCGGTTATAGGGAATCCGCTCCAGCGCGACGTAATCGACCAGCCTCTGGCGCGGCCAGTCCAGCAGAGGGGCGGCCTTGATCAGGCCATGGGCTTCGTCCCATTCGACGAAATGGCCGCCGCGCCGCGCCTGCGACTGTTCGGCGCGCAGGCCCGTCACCCAGATTCCCGCCCCCGCCAGAGCCCGCCGCAGAGGCAGAACCTTGCGCGCCCCGCAGCAGGCCTGACGCGCCGCCGCCGATTCGCGAAAGCCGTAGGGCCCCTGCTCGGCGGTGAGGCGGGCGAGATCCTCGGCGGCGGGGTGGAAGACCTCGACGCGGATCCCATAGCGCGATTCCGTCTCGGCCCAGACCTCGTAGGTCTCGGGAAAGAGCCGCCCGGTGTCGAGGGTGCGCAGCCGGATCGCCGCGCCGGAATCGACGATGGCGTGAGTCAGCGCCTGATCCTCAAGGCCGAAGCTGGTGGTGAAGACGGCTTCTCCGCCCGCCTCGCGGGCGGCCTCGGCGAGGCGCCTCAGCCGGGCGCCGAGGCCGATGGAGTCGAAGCCGCGCGCCAGCGACTCGAGACGGGAGATAGGGGCTTCGCTCAACGCCGTCATAGCCGGACCTGATTCTGCTGGGGGGCTGCGGTCCGCGCAGCTTAGGATGCGCGGATCATTTGCAAAGCGCATATTCCCCGATTATCAAATCCGGATGTTGAATTTAAAGCTCGTGCATCTGCGCCTTCTGGAGCGCCTCGGCGCCGACGGCGCCAATCTCAGCGCGGCGGCCCGGGGGCTCGGGCTGTCGCAGCCTTCGGCGAGCCGTCTGCTGGCGGAGCTGGAGCAATCCATGGGCGGGCCGCTGCTGCGGCGCGAGGGCAAACGCTTCGTGGGGCTGACGCCCCTCGCCGAAGAGGCCCGCGCCCATGTGCGGCGCATCGTCGAGGCGGAGCGGGCGCTGGAGTCGCTGGCTCAGGACAAGCGCGACCCCTCGACGGGCGAATTGCGCATCGCCACGACCCACGCCCAAGCGCGGCATTTCCTGCCCGCGCCGCTCAAGCGCTTCCGCAAGCGCTGGCCGGACGTGCGTCTGCGGCTGGTGCAGGGCATGCCGGAGACCCTCGCGGCGCTGGTGGTCGGCGGAGAGGCGGACGTGGCCGTCTTCACCGAGGGGCTCGGCGAGCATCCGGCGCTGAAAAGCGCCCCCTGCTACGCGTGGAGCCATGTGACTCTCTCGGCGCCGGGGCCGGAGGCGGGCCTCGGGCCGATCTCCATGGCGGAGGTCGCGGCGGCGCCGGTGCTGACCTATGTGGCGGGAATCAGCGGGCGGCGGGGGCTGGACGAAGCCTTCGAGGCGGCGGGGCGTCCTTTGCGCGTCGCGCTGGAGGCCGCCGATTCGGACGTGCTCAAGACCTTCGCCCGCGCCGGATTCGGGCGGGCCATCGTCTCGGCCATGACCTACGACCCCATGACGGATTCGGATCTGGTTCTGCGTCCGGTCAAGGAGCCGCTGCCGGTCTTCCACACCCGCGCGGCCTGGCTGCGCGAGCGTCCTTTGCGGCGCTTCGAGCGCGGCTTCCTCGAATTCCTCCGCGAGGAGAGCGTGAAGCTGGAGGAGCGCATGGCCGCCGTGGTCGCCCAGACGACCGCGCATGACGGCTACGGCGCCGACATCTGAGGCCCTTCCCCCACAAAAAACGACGCCCCTTCTCCCGGACGAGAAGGGGCGCGGCTCTTGAAGGCGGCGAAGCGGCCGGAGCGGAGCAAGCGCGCGGCTTCGTCGCGCTTCGAAGCTTTCAGAAGCCCCAGTAGGAGCCGGAGGCCCAGGGCGAGAAGATCCAGGGGCCGGGACGCATCTCCGTCTGAAGGCTCAGCGTGACGGCGCGATCATAGTCGCGGCTCACGGCGTAGGGGCTCGGGTGATGGAGGACGCCGTGTCCGTAGACATAGGCGGGGCTCGACCATTCCCGCAGCGGCACGAAGCGCGCCGTGATCTCGTCGTTCAGGCCGGGGCGCTGCTGGCGATAGACGCCATGCCCGACGTAGGACACGCGCGGCGAGTCGGGGACCATGCGGTCGAGGCAGGTCGAGCCGTAGGCGCTCAGGCTATAGGAGCCGTAGGAGCGGCCGTTGACGAGCAGCTCGACGTCCACGCGCTCATTGCGGTCTGAACGCAGGCAGACGCTGTAGGACGCGGCGTCGTTCAGCGCGACGCGTCCGCCGAAGCTCTCGACGCCCTGCGGCGCCGTGAGGCTGAAGCCGTTGTTCTGGACGGCTTGCGCGGAGAAAGGAAGGGCCGCGAACAGAAGGGCGGCGGCGAGAATCTTGCGCATGACGGGATCTCCTCCGAAGGGGTCGCTTGGGCGCGGGGGGCGGGAGCGTCTGGCCGAAGGCCCCTTGGGGGGCGTCGGGAGGCGTTCGGGCTTCGCCGGGCGGTTGATGGCCCATTTGCAACTTTGAGGGGATTCGAATCAATTTCACGAATTATGCTCCGTAATCCGTGGGGGCTTGCGCGGAATCCGGGGCGGGCGCCTGCGGCGGCGCCCTGAAACGCCGACGCCCCTTCTCTTGCGAGAAAGGGCGCACGGCTTCGGCTGCGGCCCGAAGGCCGGAGCGGCGGGGGGCGCCTCGGGATCCTGAGGATCCTTCGGCGGCCTGCGTTTCTTCAGATCCGGCCGAAGCCGGGGCTTAGCGCCACAGAGGAGCCGGAGCCGGGACGTCGAAGCGGCCGGGCAGGGGCTGGGGCTGCGGGGGCGCCGAGTAGTAGATCGGGGGGCGCGGCTGCGGCTGCGGCCAGGTCACGACCGGCGGCTGCGGCTGCGGCCAGGTCACCACCGGCGGCTGGGGCTGCGGCTGCGGCCAGGTCACGACCGGAGGCTGCGGCTGGGGCCAGGTCGCGATCGGCGGCTGGGGCTGCGGCTGCGGCCAGGTCGTGACGGGCGGGGTCGTCGGGAAGGGCTGCGGCTGGGGCCAGGTGGCGAGGGGCGCCGGCTCCTGACGCAGATCATGCACGAGGCGCAGCTCAAGCGTCACGGCGCGGGCCTGATCGCGCTGGATCGGCTGGGTCTGCGCGAACTGCTGCGAGGACTGGCCGGTCAGGCCGGTCACGCCGCTGGAGAGATTCGGGTCGAACTGCTGCGCGGTGGGCGCCGCGCTGCGGGCCAGGCCCTCGATCTGCGGCATGGCGAGCGTGCTGTGCGGCGCTCCGCCGGAGCGCGCCATGGGCGCCATCGGCGAGAGATTGCGCTCCGGGATGAAGCGGGCGCTGATGCGGCCGCGCTGCTGCTGGCTCACCACGCCCGAACCGGAGGAGATGCCGCCGAAGCTGTCGGCCTTGTAGAAGGTGAACTGGCCGCGCGAGCCGCTGGGGCGCTCAAGGCAGACGTTCGAATAGGGGTTGAGGCGGAAGGTGCCGACCGAAAGGCCGTCCACGCTCAGCTCCACGTCGGAACGCTCGGCGCGCTGGGAGCGCAGGCAGATCTGATAGGTCTGGCCGTCGCGGAGCCGGACGTAGCCGTTGCCGTCCTCGGCGCCGGCCGAGATGGTCAAGCTGTATCCGCCGCTCTGGACCGCATAGGCCGGAAGGGGCGCGACCGTCAGGAAGAGGGCCGCCGTAAGGAACTTGCGCATTTTGAACTCCACTCAATGCCGAAGCCAGGACAAGGTGACCTCGATCTAAGGCCATTCCAAGGCGCAACAATGGTTTTTCGAGCCTTATGAAAGGCCGTTCCGCCTTATACTGTCGAGTGAGGCGGAGCAAGCCGCATCCGCGCGGAAGGGAGCGGAAGCCGCCCCGGCGCGGGGGGCCTCCGTCTTCGTCCTTGTGCGCGGGGCGTGCGGATTCCTCAGGCGGGGGAGGAAAGAACCAAGGGTTTCAAGCCTGTTTTTCCCGAGGGGGAATCCGGCGCGGGGCCGCGTCGAGATCCGGCCTCAGGAGCGCGTCGAGGCGGGAGGGCTCGCCTGCGAGGGGCGACTTGAGCGCCGCATTCGCCTGAAAAGAGGCGAAACAAGGCCGTTCCGGCCAGGGGCCGCCGCCGCTTTGAGCTCGCGGCGGCGGCGGAGAAGGCGTCCGAGGCGAGGATCAGCCCCAAACGTCGCGGACGAAGCTGTCGTACCAGGCGTAGGCTTCGGCTTCGGTGGCCTTGCGGGTCTCGGCGGATTCGCCGACCTCGGAGATGAAGGGCTCGGCGGTCTCGATCTTCTCGGCGCCCGCCTGATAGGTCGCGCCGATCTTCACCGCGTCGCCCACCTCGATGAGGCTCCAGCAGGTGTTGAGATAGCGCGGCGGGAAGGCGCGCTCGCTCAGCAGCCGCGCCCGCAAGGCCGCCGCCGCCGCCTTCGCCTGAGAATTCGCCGAAAAGGCCGATTTGGGCATGTCGCCTTGCGCCGCCGCGTCGCCGAGAATCACGATGTCCGGATCATGGGCGCTTTGCAGAGTCTCGGGCAGGACCTGCGCCCAGTCGCCTTCGCCCGAAAGCCCCCCCAGACGCGCGATCGCCCCCGCCTTCTGCGGCGGGATGAAGTTGATCACGTCGCCCGCGAAGACCTCGCCGGAGAGGCCCTTCACGGTCTTGGCCTCGGCGTCCACCTGCGCGAAGCCGCCGCCGGTGAATTCGGCGGGCACCCATTCGACCATCCCCGGATAATGGCGCGTCCAGCCTTGTTCGAAGAGCGCCTGCTTCGAGAAGGAGCTTTTCGCGTCGAGCAGCAGGATCTTCGAGCGCGTGCGCCCGGTGGACTTCAGCAGATGGGCGATCAGCGAAACCCGCTCATAGGGGCCCGGCGGGCAGCGGTAAGGATTGCCGGGGACCGCCACGATCACCGCGCCGCCGTCCTCCAGAGCGTCGAGCTGGGCGCGCAGAAGCCGCGTCTGAGGCCCGGCCTTATAGGCGTGGGGGATCAGGGTCTCGGCGATTTCAGGCGTATAGCCCTCGACGGCCTCCCATTTGAAGTCGACGCCCGGCGCGAGGACGAGGGAGTCGTAGGGGATGCGCGTCCCGTCGGCGAGGATCACCGCCTTGCCTTCGCGGTCGAGATCCGTCGCGCGGCCCTGAACCACCTCGATTCCGGCGGCCTTCAGCTTGTCGAAGCCGTGGATCAGATCCTCAAAGGCATAGAGCCCGCCCAGATAATAATTCGAGAAAGGGCAGGTGATGTGATGCGGATTCTCGTCGATCAGCGTGACCGAAAGCCCGCCGCCCTGAGCCGCGTAACGCGCCAGAGTCGCGCCGCCCGGCCCGGCGCCCACCACCACCAGACGCGGCGCGGCGCCCTGCGCCAAAGAGGGCGTCGCCAGACCGAAGGCCGCCGCGCCGAGAGTCAATTTGCCGAAGCCCCGGCGGGTGAGGGCGGAGGCGGGGCGAAGAGGGGAGGACATGCGCGGTCTCCTTGAACTGGCCGGAAGCGGGGAGCCGACTGAAAGCGGGGGCGGCCCCGGGCGGAAATCGGCGCGGAGTCTGGCGCCGATCTCCGGGGGCGCAAATAAGAAGCGGAGATTTGCTTATGCCGAATGCGGATTTAGGGCCGTCCGGCGAACCAGGCCGCGACATGGCCGCGCTCCTCGGGCGTCAGGCTGCGGGCGACGACGCCCATCTGGTCATGCCTCCGGGCTCCGGAGGCGTAGGCCTCCAGAGCTTCATGGAGTTCGGCGAAGGGGCGGCCCTCCAGAGCCGGGACGCCGGGCGTCGCGCCGCCATGGCAGGCGGCGCAGCTCTCGGCGAGATAGGCGCCGTAGTCCAGATCCCAAGCCCCCGCAGGAGGGGCGGCCGGAGCCTGAGGCGGCTCCGGCGGAAAGGCCCCGCCCCTGAGGAGCGCCGCGAAGACCGCCAGAATCAGCAGAGCCGCCGGATTCATCGATCCGCCAATTCGTCCGACAAGACGTCGCGGACCACCGAAAGATCCGCCTCGCGCGTGGCGAAGGCCTCGCCGATCCCCCGGACGAGAATGAAGGTCAGAGCGCCCTGCGAGACCTTCTTGTCCTGAGCCATCAGCTCCATCAGCCCCTCGACCCCCGGCAGAGAGCCGGGGACGTCGCCGAGGCTGGTCTTGAGCCCCATCGCCCGCAGATGCGCCATGGCGCGCTCGGCCTCCTGACGCGGACAAAGCCCCATCCGCGCCGAGACCTCGAAGGCCAGAGCGCAGCCGATGGAGACGCCTTCCCCATGCAGAAGCCGGGCGGAGTAGTCGGTGGCGGCCTCCAAGGCGTGGCCGAAGGTGTGGCCGAGGTTGAGCAGCATGCGCTCGCCCTGCTCGGTCTCGTCGCGGGCGACGATGTCGGCCTTATCCTGACAGGAGCGCGCCACGGCTTCGGCGCGGGCCTCGGGGTCTCCGGCCTTGAGGGCGGGGCCGTTGCGCTCCAGCCATTCGAAGAAGGGGCGGTCGCCGAGCAACCCGTATTTCACGACCTCGGCGTAGCCCGCGAGGAATTCGCGCGGCGGCAGCGTGTCGAGCAGGGCGGTGTCGGCCAGAACCAGCTTCGGCTGATGAAAGGCGCCGATGAGGTTCTTGCCCTGAGGCGTGTTGATGCCGGTCTTGCCGCCGACGGAGCTGTCCACTTGCGCCAGAAGGCTGGTGGGGATCTGCGCGAAATCGAGGCCGCGCCGGAGAATCGCCGCCGCGAAGCCCACGAGATCGCCCGTCACGCCGCCCCCGAAGGCGAGGACCATGTCCTTGCGCTCGATGCGGGCCGCCAGAAGCTCCTCGGTCACGAAGGCCAGAGGCCCCCAGGCTTTGGTCTTCTCGCCGGGGGGGAGGATGATCTCCTTAACCGATTCCACTCCCCCCGCCGCCAGACCGAGCTTCAGCGCGGTCAAATGCAGTTCGGCCACGTTGCCGTCGGCCACGATGGCGACGTAAGGGCGCTTGAGCAGAGGCTTGAGCCGCGCGCCCGCCTCCTGAAGCAGGCCGGGGCCGATCAAGATTTCGTAATCGCGGCCGCCGCCGAGGCGCGTCCGGACCGTTTTGCGCAGAGGATTCGGGGAATTCGGAGAAGTCGGGGGGGCGCTCATTGGGGGCCTCGCTCGGCGGGATCGCGTTTCTCGGCCAGCCCTTCGCGGGCCAAAAGGGCGAGGGCGTGCAGGAGGGCCTCCTCCTGAGTCGCCTCGCCGCCGTCGAGGGTCAGATGGGCCTCGGCGTAGACCGGATGGCGCCGCTCGATCAGGGCCGCCAGAGTCGCGCGGCGGTCGCCGCTCTCCAGCAGGGGGCGGTCGGATTTCTTCGCCAGACGCCGCACCAGCACGTCCACATCGGCCTTCAACCAGAGAACCACGCAGCGTTCCTTCAATAATTTTCGTGTGTTGGGATCCATGAAGGCGCCGCCGCCCGTCGCGAGGACGAAGGGGGCGGGCGTCTCCGCGAGACGCGCGATCACCCGTCTTTCGCCGTCGCGGAAGGCGGGCTCGCCATGCAGCGCGAAGATCTCCGGAATGGTCATGCGCGCGGCGGCCTCGATCTCGGCGTCCGCGTCGAGGAAAGGGACTTCGGCGGCCAAAGCGAGCCTTTTGCCGATGGCGGTCTTGCCCGCGCCCATCAGGCCGACCAGCGCCAGACTGCGGCGCAGGCGCCACCGGGAAGCCTCGGCGAGAGGTTCGGAGGGAGGGGCTTCCTCCGATTCCTCGTTTTGGACTTGGGTTTTCGACATAATTCCCTGAACATCAGTCTCTGGGTATAGTGCGTGCGGTCTGCGGCCGCGCCACGAGCGTCGCGCGGCGGCGAGGGGCGGACCGATGAGCGGCGAGAGGATAGATGAAAACCTACAGAAGCGGCAAACGGGAGAAAAGTCTTTCCGGGCGTCTCCTTCGAACGCTCTTTTTGGCGGTCGCGGCGGCCGTCGTGGCTTTCGCGGTCTATGTGGCCGTGGCCGATCTGCCAGCGCCGCAACGTGAGATCGTGCGAGAGGCGCCCCATGACCTTCTGCTCCCCCGGTGATCCCGCCCTTCCTCCGAGGCTTTCCGAAGCCCGGAGGCCCCTCAGGCGCCGCGCTGCGCGGGGCCTCCTGCGAAGGGGCGCGCTGCTTTTGGGCGCGACGGCCTGCGCGCTTTGCGCGCCCGCCTTCGCGGTCCGGGCGCAAAACGTCTTTCAGCCCAAGAGCGTGATTCCATGGCTCGGCGGCGAAGCGACCTCGGCCCCGCGCGAGACGGCTCCACGCGAGACGGTCGCGCCTGCGCCGGTCCATCAGCCGGGGCCCCTTACCGGAGCCGGCCCGGGAATCGGCTCCGGAATTTCGGCGGCCCCTCTGGCGCCTATGGGCGCCTCGCCCGCGCCGAATCTCTCGCCGAATCTCTCCCCGAATCTTTCGCCCAATCCGGCGGCGCCCTTCGCCTTCAACGTCCCGAACGAGCCGCCCGCCCGCATCGTCATTCCGCGCGGGCTGGATCCTGAAACCAGCGGCTCCGCCGTGATCTCTCCGCAGGACCTCACGCCTCAGGCCCGCGGATCGCGCATCGATTCGGGCGAGGGCCTGAGCCTCGCGGCGCCCTCCGCCGAGGGCGCGGGTCTGGCGGGGGCCTTCGACCTCGGCCTGCCGCAGGACATGTGGAGCGGCTCCGATCCCGATTCCGCCGAAGAGGCGCTGAAGGGCCTGCGTCCCACCGCTTATCAGGCGGCGAACGGAGTGCTTCAGCGCTTTCTGATCGCCACGGCGCCGCCGCCTCCGGGCGCGGAGGGCGTGGCGGCCCTGAGGGCGCGGGCGCTTCTGGATCTCGGCGCCCCCGACGCGGCGGCGCGTCTGGCGGATCTGGCGCGCTCGGCCAAGGATCCCGCCGCCGAACGCGCGGGCGCCGAGGCGGCGCTCATCGCCGGGCGCGACGCGGTTTATTGCTCGGTGGCGCATAACGCCGTGGAATCCGCCGCCCGGACCGAAGACCTCGACGGCTTTTGGATCGGCATGCGGGCCTATTGCCTCGCGCGCGAAGGCAATCCCATGGCGGCGGTGGCGGTCTCGGCCATGCGCGAGCGCGGGCGGCTCGATCCTCTGACGGCCCAGCTGATCGAGGCCATGCTCGATCCGGGCATGAAGCCTTTCGTGCAGGCGCCTCCGCCTGAAGGGCTCGACCCGCTGCGTCTGGCGGCGCTGCGGCAGCTGGAGATCCCCCCTCCCGCCGCGGGCGCGCGCATCGCGCCTCTGGCTTTGCTGCCCGCCTATCTGGCCTCGCCCACGGCGGCGCCTGAGGCGAAGATCGTCGCGGCCGAGCGTCTGGAGGCGGCGGGCGCCATCAGCACCTCAGAACTGGTTTCGGCCTATGAGCGCTTCGGCGGGCCTCCGGGCGGCGGCCCCTTCGCCCGCGCCCGGGCGGTGCTGGCGGCGGCGCAAGGCGTGCTGGACCCCGCGGCCGTGGCGGCGGCTCTGATCCACGCTTCTGTGGAGGAGGGGCCTCAGGGCTTCTCCAGCCTCGCGCGGAGCTTCGCGCCTTTCCTCGCTTCGGCGGCTCCGGGGAGCATGCAGCCGGATCTCGCCTTCGCGGTCCGCGATTCGCTGCTCATGGCCGGAGACGCCGAGGCGGCCCGCCGCTGGACGCCCTTCCTGCCGAGCGACACGCCTTTCGAGCGGGCGGACGCGGCGGCTCTGCTGATCCTGACCGATCCGGCGCCGCAGCCGCCCCTCTCGCAGGAGGACCGCGCCGCTCTGGAGGCCCGCGCCCGCGAAAACGACCGCAGCGCGCGGCTGATCCTCATGGCTCTGGAGGGGCTGGACCCCAACGGACGCATCGGCCCCGCCGCGCCCTATGTGCAGGCGGCCCACGCCGGACGCGAGGCCGAGGCCTCTTTGGGCGCGCTCAAGGCTCTGGCGGCGGAGGGGCGGACTCCGCGCCCCGAGACCCTCGCGCAGGTCATGCGGGCGCTCTCCCTGTCCGGCCTCGGCGCGGACGCCCGGCGCATCGCCGCCGAAGCCGCCCTGATGACCCGCTGGCCGGGCTCTCAGGGGCGCTGAAGAGAAGAGGCCGTCCTGAAATCGCGCCGCTCCGGAGCCCGCTCCGGGGCGGCGGCGTGTGGAGGCTTCCCGTCGGGCGCCTATACGAATCAGGAACTTCCTCCCGCCTCCGCCCCCCGGCGACCGCAGAACCCGAGCGGCGAAAGGCCGCGTCTCCGCGCGCCTGAACGGCGCGGCTTGGACCGAATCGGCGCATCCTCCGGGGGAAGAATTCGCCTGCGGAGAACTCGGACGCAAATGCGACGCCTGCCCCCTTGCCGCCATAATTCGTCTCCAGAGCCTTCCTTTCATACATCTAAAGGATGGGCGGAATGGGCGGAGACTGGGCGCGGCGCGTGGGAATCTGGACGGTCTGCGTCTGGATGACGGGGGGAGCGGGCGTCTGGGGCGCCGCGCCTCCGCCTCCGCCGCCCGCCGCGTCGGCTCCTCCCAATCATCCGCCCGCCTTTTCGGCGCCGGGCGGGCCGCGCATCGCGGGGGTCTGGCGGGTGCTGCCGCTGCCGGAGGCTTTTCTGGCGGGCGAGATCGTCTTCTACGACCGCCAATTCGAGGGGCGGGCGGGCTGCGGACGCTTCTTCGGCTCCTATGAGCGCATGGATCCCTGGTTCCGCATCGGCGAGCCCTTCCTCGAAGGCCGCTGCGAAATGGAGGCCGAGCTGCTGGACCGTCTGAAGCAGGCGGCGCGGCTGATCCGGCGGGGCTCCGTGCTGGAGTTCTCGGATTCGGCGGGGCGGATGCTGCTCAGGCTCAGCCCCATGTGAGGCTCATTCCAGAGGAAAAGCCGAGAAGGGGAAGCAGGCGCGTCCCGCATCCGCATTGGCGAAGCGCTTGTCGTCCGGAGGCGCCGGGAGGTTGAACTCCGCGCAGATCTCATAGCGTCCCGGCTCGCCGAGCTGGCGATAGGCGTAGCGCTCCGGCGCGAATTCCGGGCAATAGGCCGAAGGCTGTTCGGCGCAGAAGCGCTTCGCCTCGGCCAGAGTTTCGGGCAGGGCTTTGCGGAGCTGATAATAGGTCTCGACGCCGCCCGCCACGCCCTGAAGCTCGTCCCTGAGCGCGGAATCCTCGCGCAAGAGGCGGTTATGGCCCGGCCCGCCCGAAAGCCAGAGCCCCCAGCCCGCCGTCGCCGCTATGGCGAGGCCGAAGACCAGTCTGACGATCCGCCGCTCGTTCATGACGCCGCCTCGTCTTTGCTGAGATCCGTCCGGTGATAGAGCCAGATCCCGAAGACGGAGAGCAGCAGGATCATGGTCTTGAGCATGAAGCGCAGCCCGAGTTCTCCGCGCAGCAGGTAATAGACGAAGTAAATGGCGTCCCCGAGCAGGGCGCAGGCCCCGACGAAGATGGTGAAATAGGCCAGAATCAGCCGGATGCGGGGAATGGCTTGTCCGGATCGGCTTTGCGCCCGCTCCAAACCCTTCTCGGTCAGCCAGAACAGCGGCGTGGCCACGATCAGCGCGGCCAGATTATCCTGAATCGCGCGGATGGGGTCGCCGGAATAGAAGAAGCCGCCCCTCTGGCCGAGGCCGTCCGGAAGATAATGATCGAGGAAGGTGAAGAGCAGCGAGATGAAGTTATAGGCGACGACGTAAAGCAGCACGAAATAGAAGCAATGCATGAAGAACAGCCGCGGCGAGACGAAAGCGCGCGGCTTTGGAGCGGGCACTCCGAGATCCGTCTCGGCGTAGCGGCCGAGGGCGGAATCGATGCGGGAGGCCTCCCAGCCCGCGCCGCTCAGGGCGGTTCGGATGCGGGCGAAATCGGCGCCCTTCGCGGCGGCGGCCCGGATGAAATCGTCGAGTTCGTCGAGTTTTGCGCTCATGATGCGGCGAGGCTAAGGCGCCTTTCGGGCGACGTCAATAAAAAATGATCGACGTTCAATGAATGGTCGGAGCTTCAGGGCCTGGCGCGGAGGCCCAAGGGATCAAGTTTTTGTTTGGTCGCGCCATTCGCCCGAAAAGTCTTTCAAACTTTTCGGATTGCGCTCTAAACTCATTTTGTTCTTATACAAGGAGGCCCTCATGGCGGCGCCCGTCGACGCGACTTCGCATCTTTATCTGATCGACGGCTCAGGCTTCATCTTTCGGGCCTTCCATGCTCTGCCGGGGCTGACGCGCAAATCCGACGGCCTGCCGACCGGCGCCGTCTCGGGATTCTGCAATATGCTCTGGAAGCTGGTGGACGACGCCTTCGACGGCGACGGCGTGGGGCCGACGCATCTGGCCGTCCTCTTCGACGTCAGCCGGGTGAGCTTCCGCAATGAGATCTACGCCGATTACAAGGCCCATCGCCCGCCGCCGCCCGAGGCTCTGATTCCGCAATTCCCGCTGATCCGCCGCGCGACCGAGGCTTTCAACCTGCCCGGCGTGGAGCTTGAGGGCTTCGAGGCGGACGACCTCATCGCCTCCTATGCGCAAAGCGCGGCGGCGTTAGGCGCGCAGGTCACCATCGTCTCCTCGGATAAAGACCTGATGCAGCTTGTCGGCGGCAAGGTGGCGCTCTTCGATCCCATGAAGGAGAAGGCCATAGGCCCCAAAGAGGTCGAGGAGAAATTCGGCGTGCCGCCCGAGCGGGTGATCGACGTGCAGGCCCTCGCCGGAGACGCCAGCGACAACGTGCCCGGAGCCCCCGGAATCGGACTCAAGACGGCGGCGCAATTGATCCTCGAATATGGCGATCTGGATCAGCTCCTCGCCCGCGCCGGAGACATCAAACAGCCCAAGCGTCGCGAAAGCCTGATCGACAACGCAGAGCGCATCCAAATCTCCCGCAAGCTGGTGACCCTCGACCGCAAGGCGCCTCAGCCTCTGGCGCTGGAGGATCTGGCCGCGCGTCCGCCTGATCCGGCCAAGCTGCTGGGGTTCCTGCGCGAAATGGAGTTCGCGACTCTGGCGAAGCGGGCCGTCTCGCGCTTCGGAGAGGCGGGGGAGGGCGGCCTTTTCGTGAGGCCCAAGCCCGCGCCTGAGCCCATGCTCGAAGACGAGGCCCCGCCCGCGCCCGAGGATCCGGCGCTTTTCACGCCCTTCGACGGGGCAGGCTATCAGACCCTCTCCACTGAGGCGGCGCTTGCGGAATGGGTCGCCCGCGCGCGGGCGCAAGGCTTCGTCTCCATCGACCTTGAAACGACCAGCCTCGACGAGATGCAAGCCGAGATCGTCGGCGTGGCTTTGGCTCTGGCGCCGGGCGAGGCGGCTTATGTTCCGCTCGGCCATGTCGAGGGCGAGGATGATCTCTTCGGCTCGCGCCGCCCGGCCTCCGGACAGATGCCCTTAGAGGCGGCCTTGGCGCTGCTCAAGCCGCTGTGCGAGGATGAGTCCGTCCTGAAGATCGGGCAGAATCTCAAATATGATCTGAAGGTTCTGGCGAATTACGGGATCGGCCTCGCGCCCATCGACGACACCATGCTGATGTCCTATGCGCTGGGCTCCGGCGAGGGCCGCCATGGCCTTGAGGCGCTGATGGCGGCGCATCTCGGCCAAGAAGGCCAGCCGATCCAAGAACTGATCGGCTCGGGCAAGAAACAAATCAGCTTCGCGCAAGTCCCTGTGGAGAAGGCCGCCCGCTACGCCGCCGAAGACGCCGACGCCGCCTTGCGTCTGGCGCTGCTCCTCAAGCCGAGGCTCTGGCGCAAGGGTCTGGCGACGGTCTATGAAACCCTTGAGCGCCCCATCGTTCCGGTTCTGGCGGCCATGGAGCGCGAGGGAATCCTTGTCGATAAAGCGGCTCTGGCGCGGATGTCGGGGGATTTCGCCCAGCGCATGGCGGGTTACGAAGCCGAGATCCATCAATTGGCCGGGCGCGAGTTCAATCTCGCCTCGCCCAAGCAGCTCGGCGAGATCCTCTTCGAGGAGATGGGCCTTCCCGGCGGGCGCAAGACCAAGACCGGCGCCTGGAGCACCGACGCCGAGGCTCTGGACGAATTGGCGGCGGATCACGCCCTCGCGGCGCGGATTCTCGACTGGCGGCAATTGGCTAAGCTGAAATCCACCTACGCCGACGCTTTGGTGGAGCATGTCGACCCTCGGACGGGCCGCGTCCACACCTCGTTTTCGCTGGCGGCGACCAGCACCGGGCGCCTCGCCTCGACCGATCCCAATTTGCAGAACATCCCCATCCGCACCGAGGAGGGGAGGGCGATCCGCCGGGCCTTCGTCGCGCCGGAGGGCTCCAAGCTGGTTTCGCTGGATTATTCGCAGATCGAATTGCGCATCCTCGCCCATGTCGCGGATGTGCCCGCCCTGCGCGAGGCCTTCGCCGAAGGCCGCGACATCCACGCCATCACGGCGGCGCGGGTCTTCGGGCTGAAGCTCGAAGAGGTGACGCCGGAGCTGCGGCGTCGGGCCAAGGCGGTGAATTTCGGCGTGATCTACGGCTCGACGGCCCATGGTCTGGCGCGGCAATTGGGCGTCGGGCGGAGCGAGGCGCAAATCTTCATCGACGCCTATTTCGCCGAATTCCCCGGCATCAGGGCCTATATGGAGCGCACCATCTCCGAGGCGAAGCGCAAGGGCTATGTCGAAACCATCTTCGGGCGCCGGATTCTGGCTTCGGGTGTGGGCGGCAAGGGGGCGCAGCGCGGCGCCGCCGAGCGCGCCGCCATCAACGCCCCGATCCAAGGCGCCGCCGCCGACGTCATCCGTCGGGCGATGATCCGCGTTCCGCCGGCTCTGGCGGCTTCGGGGCTCAGGGCGAAGATGCTGCTTCAGGTCCATGACGAACTCATCTTCGAGGCGCCGGCCTCCGAGGTCGAGGCTCTGACGGCGCTGATCAAGCCGCTGATGGAGGGCGCCGACGAGCCGGTGGTGAAGCTGGCGGCGCCTTTGGTGGTCGAGGCGGGTTCGGGCGCGAATTGGGCCGAGGCGCATTGAGCGTTTTCCAGCGAAGCCGATCAGGCTTCGCGTCGCGAAAACGCGACCAATCAAGCAGCCGGAGTCTTTTTGTGGTCGCGCAATTCATCCGAACGGCCGTTTCAGCCCGTTCGGATTGCGCTCCAGGCGTTTTCCAGCGAAGCCGATCAGGCTTCGCGCCGTGAAAACGCGACCACGAAAGAAGCCGGAGCCTTTGAAGGATCCGGCGGAGGCGCATTGAGCCGCTTCTCCGCCTGAGCTATCAGAGGGGCTTCTCCGGTTAGAGAGGGCGCAAGGGGCGGGCGATGGATCATTTTCTCTATAAGAACGGGGTTCTTCACGCCGAAGACGTCCCGCTGGCCGAGATCGCCGAGGCGGTCGGAACGCCGGTCTATGTTTATTCCCGCGCCACGCTGGAGCGCCATTACCGCGTCTTCGACGAGGGGCTGGCGAGCTTCCCGAAGCGCATCGTCTGCTTCGCGGTGAAGGCCAACGGCTCGCTGGCGGCGCTGGCGGTTCTGGCGAAGCTTGGGGCGGGCGCCGATGTGGTCTCCGAAGGCGAATTCCGGCGCGCTCTGGCGGCGGGGATCCCCGGCGAGAAGGTGATCTTCTCCGGCGTGGGCAAGACTCCCGACGAAATGCGCTTCGGCCTCGAACAGGGCGTGCGTCAGTTCAACGTCGAATCCGAGCCCGAGCTTGAGGCTCTGAACGCGGTGGCGGTCCAGCGGGGCGTGAAGGCGCCGGTGGCTCTGCGCATGAATCCCGACGTGGACGCCAAGACCCACGCCAAGATCTCCACGGGCAAATCCGAGAATAAATTCGGAATCCCCGCCTCGCAGATCGCCGAGGCGGTCCGCCGCGCGGCGCAGATGCCGGGAATCCGCCTGACGGGCCTCGCCATGCATATCGGCTCGCAATTGACCGATCTGGAGCCCTTCGCCGCCGCCTTCGCCCGGATGCGCCGCATGGCCGAGGATCTGCGCGCCGAAGGAATCTCTCTGGAGCGTCTGGATCTCGGCGGAGGCTTGGGCGTGCCCTATGAGGGCCGCACCAACGTCCTCCCGCCTCTGCCTCTGGATTACGGCCGCGTCGCCGAGGCCGCCTTGGGCGATTTCGTGCGCGAGACCGGGGCGGAATTGGCTCTGGAGCCGGGACGCCTGATCGCGGCCAACGCCGGGATTCTGCTTTCGCGCGTGGTCTATGTGAAGCAGGGCGAGGGCCGCCGCTTCCTGATCCTCGATTCCGCGATGAACGATCTCATGCGCCCCGCCATGTACGACGCCTGGCACGACCTCGTGCCGGTGAAGGAGGCGCCCCTCGACGCGCCCATCGGGCCTTACGACGTGGTCGGCCCGGTCTGCGAGACGGGCGACCGCTTCGCCGAACAGCGCCCCTTGCCGCCGCTCGTCGCGGGGGATCTCGTGGCCTTCCGCACGGCGGGCGCTTACGGGGCCTCCATGGCTTCGGAGTACAACACGCGTCCGCTGGTTCCGGAGGTTCTCGTGGACGGCGACCGCTTTGCGGTCACGCGTCCGCGCCCCACATATGACGAGATCTTGAGCCGGGACCGCATTCCCGATTGGTTATAAAGGCTGGGGCCTCTTGCAGGTCCGCCGCTTCGCCCGCAGGATGAGGACCATGAGCGCCCAGACCCCTCGCACGGCCCCCGCCCGTCCTGATTCCGCCGCCCCTCCCGCCGAGCTGCTCGTCAAGGCGCGGCGGACGGGGCGCGTCCTGAGTTTGGAGCGCCTGACGCGGCGCTTCTGGCCGCTCTGGACGGCGGCGCTCTTCGGGCTGGCGCTGACCTTGGCGGGCTTCTGGGGCCTCTGGAGCCCCGTGGTCCGGGCGGGGCTTTTGGCGGCCTATGGGCTGCTTTTGGCTTATATGTTCCGGCGAGGCGCGCGAGGCTGGGCCGCGCCCACCCACGCCGAGGAATTGGCGGCGCTGGACGTCGGGCTCTCCCGCCGCGCCGCGACCCATCTCGAGGATTCCCCCGCCCTCGGCGCCGAGACTCCCATGGGCCGCGCGCTCTGGGCGGCGCATCGGCGGCGGCTGGAGGCGGAGGCGGCGCGGGCCAAGGTTCCCGCGCCGGATTTGCGGCTCTCCGCGCCTGATCCTTGGGGTCTGCGCTATTGGGCGCTTCTGGCGCTGATCGGCGGCTTCTCGGTTTATTGGAGCGGCGCGCGCGAGCAGGTCGCGGGGATCTTCGCCGGAGCCCCCGCGCCAGCTTCTACGGTTTTGGCGGCGGCTCCGGCGCGGCTCGACGCCTGGATCAATCCGCCGCCCTACACCCGCGCCGCGCCGATCTATCTCATGAGCCGCCTCGGCCAAAAGATCGAGGTTCCGACGGGCTCCTTGCTGCAATTCCGCGTGGCGGGCGCCTCCGAGACGCCTGTGGGCGAGCTGCCCGGCTCGGCGGAGGTCTTCGCCGAGGACGGCCCCGGAATCTTCGCGCTCAAGGCCGAGATTCTGGCCTCCGGCCCCGCTTCCGCGCGGCATCAGGGCGAGACGCTCGGCTCTTGGGACTTCTCCGTCATCCCCGACGCGGCGCCGGTCGTCGAATTCGCCGAGACGCCCCGCGACGGGCGCCGTCAGGCTCTGAGCTTCCGCGTCAAGGCGACCGACGATTATGGCGTGGCCCGCGCTTGGGTGGGGCTGCGCGCCGTGGAGGCGCCGGGTCCGCGCGCCGTCGCGGGCGAGGATCTGCCTTCGGAGATCGCGCTGGAGCCCGACCGTCAGGACCGCGACCTGCGCGTGGGCGAGGCGGATTTGACCGAGCATCCTTTGGTCGGGCTGGAGGCCGAGGCCGTCGCCTACGCCGAGGACGACGCCGGAAACGTCGGGACCAGCGCGCCGGTCCGCTTCAAGCTGCCGGAGCGCATCTTCTCCGAGCCCATGGCCAAGGCCATCGTGGAGCAGCGCCGGGGCTTCGCGCAGGATTTCGACTATGGCGCGCGGGCTCAGGATCTGCTGGAGGCCGCCATGGACGAGCCCGGCGATTATTTCACCGATCCGACGGCTTATCTGGCGGCTTCGGTGGCGCTGCACAGCCTCACGCGCGGCGTGGAGGAGGGGACCGCCGCTCAGGCGCGCCCGGAGGTGCTCAGCCTGCTGTGGAAATCCGCCCTGCGTCTGGAGGAGGGCGACCTCTCCAACGCCTGGGACGCCCTTCAGGCCGCCAAACGCCGCCTTGAGGAGGCTTTGGAGCGCGGCGCCTCGGACGACGAGATCGCCCGCCTGACCGAGGAGATGCGTCAGGCGATGAACGACTACCTCGACGCTTTGAGCCAGATGGCCGAGCGCAATCCCGAGGCCTTCCGCCAGCAACAGCAGGGCGGAGGCGGCGGCGAGACCACCCGCGAGCAATTGGAGCGCATGCTCCGCCAGATGGAGCAGACCGCCCGCGACGGCGCCCGCGATCAGGCTCAGGAGATGCTCGACATGCTCGCCGAGATGCTGGAGAACCTGCGCCCCAACATGCAGGCGGGCGGCTCGGGCGGCGAAGGCGAGGGGGAGGGCGGCGATCCTCAGGCCGAAGCCCTGCAAGAGATGATGCGCCGCCAGCAGGAATTGGCCGACGAAACCTTTCAGCAGGGTCAGGGCCAGCAAGGCCGCGGCCAAGGCCGGCCGCAGGGCCAGGGCCAAGGCGGCGAAGGACGTCAGCAAGGACAGCGCGGCGGGCGCGGCGGCCAAGGCGGCGCGCCGCAAGCGCCCGGTCAGGGCGGGCTGGCGGAGCGTCAGGGCGATTTGCGCGAGGGGCTGGGCGAACTCGGGGATCTCGGCGAAGGCGAAGGCGAGCGCGGCGCGCCGCTGGATCGCGCCCGCGAGGCCATGGAGCGCGCCGAGCGCGCCTTGCGCGAAGGCGATTCCCGCGGGGCGCTCGACGCGCAATCCGACGCTCTGGAGGCTTTGCGCGAAGGCGCGCGCCGTCTGGCGGAGCAGCGCCGCGCCGGGAGTCCCGGCGGCGAAGGCGAATCCGCAGGCGGCGAATCCAGCGATCCCTTCGGACGCGCGCGCCGCTCCCTCGGCTCCAACGACGGCGAAGGCGTGGAGCTGCCCGAGGAGCGCGCCCGCAATCGGGCTCTTGAGGTGCAGCGGGAGATTCGCCGCCGCTCCAGCGAGCGCGAGCGCGGGTTGGAGGAGCTGGATTACCTCAATCGTCTGCAAAGGCCCTTCTGAGGCGAATCGGAGCGCAGGGCGCAGGCGCGGAACGCGCCGCGAACCCTCGGCGGGGCCTCTGAGCCGCGAAGAGGGTCTGAAGGAGGGGCGGCTCAGGATATGTTGCGCTGCAAAAAAACCGCCCTCAGGCGAAAGGCCCGGGTTTTTCCGTGGCGCCTTCCTCATAGGTTTGAGCAATAATGTTATTCTTCCTGAACATAGGTCAAGAAAGATGTGGCTTTCCCGCCTCATCCTTTCGCCTCTGCGTCAGAGTTTCGGATGAATCCTCAAAAAACCGCTTGCGCTTTGTGCGTTGCACACATAGATTTTCCTCGTGGTCGCTGACCACCGCCCTTCCTGGGCGTTTCCTCCCTAGACTCGGGCCGCCGTTGGGCGGCCTTTTTTTTGGTTTCCGCCCTTATTTCGCTTGCGGCTTAGGCGCCGGTCCTGAGCCGTCGGCCGTTTCAGGAGCCTCGCCATGAAGATGGGCGTGCTGCAGACGGGCGAGGTCAATCCCGCCCTCGTCGCCGAACACGGCGAATATCCCGAGATGTTCATGCGCCTTTTCCGTCAGGTGGACCCTTCGCTGGAGTTCCAGGTTTGGCGGTCGGTTCATGGCGAGATCCCCGCCTCGCCCGAAGAGGCCGATCTCTGGCTGGTCACGGGCTCGCGCCACGGCGTTTACGACAAGCTGCCGTGGATGGAGCCGCTCAAGGCTTTTCTGCGGGCCGCCTACGCCGCCGAGCGGCCGATTCTGGGCGTCTGCTTCGGCCATCAGATCCTCGCGGAGGCTCTGGGCGGCGAGGTGGTGAAGTCCGAACGCGGCTGGGGGATCGGCGCGCAGGATTACGCCCTGACCCGAAAGCCCGGCTGGCTCGAAGGCGCGCGCGATCATCTGCGCTTCAACGCCGTGCATCAGGATCAGGTGGTCAAGGCCCCCGCCGAAGCCGAGGTGCTGGCGGGCTCCGATTTCTGCCCCAACGCCATTCTGGCCTATGGCGGCGCCGAATCGCCTTTGGCCATCTCGATTCAGGCCCATCCCGAATTCGACGACGCTTATGAACGCGATCTGATCAAAATGCGCGAGACCCTCACCGAGGAGCAGCGCGCCCGCGCTCTGGCCTCGCTCGGCGGGAGCCTCGACGCGCTGGATTTCGCCAAACGCGCCCTTGAGGCTCTGACGCGCCGTCGCGCGCAGGCGGCCTGACATGGCGACGCGGACGGAGGAGGCGCCGGACACGACGGCGCGCGGCACGCTGATCGGCTTCGGCGCGGTGATTCTCTGGGCGCTGCTCGCGCCTCTGACGCTGGCTTCGGGCGAGATGCCGCCCTTCCAGCGGACGGCCTTCTGCATGATCCTCGGCGGAGCTTTGGGGCTGGCCTGGCTGGCTTTGAAGGGCGTCTCGCTGAAGCGGGTCTTCACCCAAACGCCGCGGGCCTGGCTGATCGGCGTGGGCGGGCTCTTCGGCTATCATGCGAGCTATTTCTTCGCGCTCGGCCATGCGCCGCCAGTGGCGGCGAGTCTGCTGAATTATCTCTGGCCCTTGCTGATCGTGCTGATGGCGGGGTTCGCCACCGGCGAGCCTTTGCGGCCCATGGTTCTGGCGGGGGCTCTGCTGGGTCTGGCGGGGGCGGCGACGGCGGTTCTCGCCGAATCGAATTTCCACCTGGAGATCGCGCCGGAGCATCTGGCGGGCTATGCGGGCGCCTTGGCGGCGGCCTTCATCTGGTCGGGCTATTCGGTGTTGTCGCGGCGCCATGGCGCGACCTCGACGGCGGCGGTGGCGGCTTTCTGCCTCGTGGCGGGGATTCTCGCGACGCTCTGTCATCTGCTCTTCGAGCCGCGGACGATCTGGCCCGCCGATTCTCAGGCTTGGGGCTTCTTCATGCTGCTGGCCCTGGGCCCGATGGGCGCGGCCTTCTTCCTCTGGGACCACGGGGTGAAGAAGGGGGATTTGCAGACGCTCGGCGCCTTGTCCTATCTGACCCCCGCGCTCTCGACGGCGGCCCTGACTCTGGGCGGCTTCGTCGCGCCGCGATGGAGCTCGGCGGCGGCTTGCGGTCTGATCGTGGTCGGCGCGGTTCTCGCGAGCCGCGCCGGTCGTCTTGCGCGGAAGGGATGATTAGGCCTGCGCGTGGCGGGCGATCTCCTCTTTGAGGCGCAGCTTTTCGCGCTTCATGCTCTGGATTTCGAGGTCGTCGGCGGCGGGACGGTTCACGGCGGTGGAGATGGCGTCCTCCAACGCCTTATGTTTCTTCTCAAGCTCCTTGACATGATTCGCAAGGCTCATCGAGTCGTCCTCCTCTTTATGGCAGGTCCGGGGATTACAGCATGATGACGCTGGCTTGTCGATGGTCCGCCGACTACGTCCTAAGGTCGATTGGAAAGAGAATGCGGAGAATTGATCGATTCCGCGCCGGGCGGGCGTCATGAGGGCGCCGCGGCTGGTCGTGGGGGTTTCGGGGGCCTCGGGGAGCCTTTACGGCGTGAAGGCGCTGGAGATGCTGCGCGCTTTGGGCGTGGAGACCCATCTGGTGGTCTCGGAGGGCGGCGCCCTGACGGCGGTCCATGAGCTGGGCTTCAAGCCCGCCGACTGGAAGGATCTCGCGGATCATGTCCATTCGCCGCGGAATCTGGCGGCCTCCATCGCTTCGGGCTCCTTCCGGACTTTGGGCATGCTGGTGGCGCCTTGCTCCATGCGCAGCCTCGCGGAGATCGCCACGGGCCTGACCACCGGGCTTCTCACCCGCGCCGCCGACGTGACGCTCAAGGAGCGCCGCCCTTTGGTGCTGCTGGCGCGCGAGACGCCGCTCCATGCGGGGCATCTCAGGATGATGCTGCAGGCCACCGAAAACGGCGCGGTGGTCATGCCGCCGGTTCCGGCCTTCTACGCGGGGATCAAGACCCTCGACGAGATGGTGGAGCAGACCGTGGGCCGCGCTCTGGATCTTTTCGGGCTGGATTCGCCGGAGGTGCGGCGCTGGGGCGAGTGAGACAGGACAGCGAGTCTGGCTTGTCGCGGCGGAGGACGCGGCGTAAAGAAGGCCCGTCAATGATCCCGAGCGGAGTCTTAAGGATATGTCCTCCTTCATCGCCGAGTCCCTGAGCCGCGTGAAGCCCTCGCCGACCATCGCCGTGACGAATAAGGCGGCCGAGCTGAAAGCGGCGGGCAAAGACGTGATCGGCCTCGGCGCCGGAGAGCCTGACTTCGACACGCCCGACAACATCAAACAGGCCGCCATCGCGGCGATTCAATCGGGCAAGACGAAATACACCGCCGTCGACGGCATCCCGGATCTCAAGAAGGCCATCTGCGCCAAGTTCAAGCGCGAGAACGGCCTCGACTATAAGCCGTCTCAGGTGACGGTCGGCACGGGCGGCAAGCAGGTGCTCTACAACGCCCTCATGGCCACGCTGAATCCCGGCGACGAGGTGATCATCCCCGCGCCCTATTGGGTCAGCTATCCGGACATGGTTCTGCTGGCGGGCGGCGAGCCGGTGGTCGTCGAGGCGGGCATGGAGACCGGCTTCAAGCTGACGCCCGAGGCTCTGCGCGGCGCGATCACCCCCAAGACCAAATGGCTGATCTTCAACTCGCCCTCGAATCCGACCGGCGCGGGCTATACGCGCGCCGAGCTCAAGGCGCTGACGGACGTGCTGCTGGACTTCCCCCATGTCTGGGTGATGACCGACGACATGTATGAACATCTCGCCTTCGCGCCCTATGAGTTCTGCACCCCCGCCGAAGTCGAGCCGAAGCTTTACGAGCGCACTCTGACCGTCAACGGCGTCTCCAAGGCCTACGCCATGACCGGATGGCGCATCGGCTACGCCGCCGGGCCGGAGCCGCTGATCAAGGCCATCGCCAAGATCCAGTCTCAGTCCACTTCGAATCCCTCCTCGATCAGCCAATGGGCCGCCGTGGAGGCTCTGAACGGGCCGCAGGACTATATCCCCATGTCGCGCGAGGTGTTCCAGCGCCGCCGCGATCTGGTGGTGAGCATGCTGAATCAGGCGGCGGGGATCCATTGCCCCACGCCGGAGGGCGCCTTCTACGTCTATCCCTCCATCGCGGGCTGCATCGGCAAGACCGCGCCTTCGGGCAAGAAGATCGAAACCGACGAGGATTTCGTCTCCGAGCTTCTGGAGAGCGAAGGCGTGGCGGTGGTGCAGGGCGCGGCCTTCGGGCTTTCGCCTTTCTTCCGCATCTCCTACGCGACCTCCGACAAGACGCTTGAAGAGGCCTGCACGCGGATTCAACGCTTCTGCGCCGCGCTGAAATAAGCCGTCCGACACGGCGAAGGAAGAAAGCGCCTCCGGGAGACCGGGGGCGCTTTTCGTTTTGTTGGGTCGCGCAATTCACCCGAAAAATCTTGCGATTTTTCGGATTGCGCTCTCAGGCCTTCGCCTGAAGGGCGCGGAGGATCTCCAAAGCCTCCTCGGCCCGATCCAGCGGCGTGAAGACATGATCATGGCGCAAAGCCGCGACCATATTGCAGGGGATGCCCCGCGCCGCCAAAGCCTGAGCGACCGCCGCCGTCAGGCCGACGCCCTCCAGAGAACTATAGACCTTGAGGATGATCCAGCCCATGGGCGGCGAAGCCTCCAGACCCAGAGCCTCGGCCTTCGCGGCGGGCAAGAGGAAGGACGGCCCCTCCGGTTCGCGGAAGCTCGCCAGAGCCGCCGCCGCGCAGGCCGCCGTCAGCGCCTCAGGCGGGGCGCAAAACACGTAAGCGCCCGGCTGAAGCTCCGGATTCAGGCCCGCGATCATGGCGCGGGTCTCGCGGAGGACGGGGCCGCTCATGAGGCCGCCAGAGCCTCAAGCTCGGCGATCAGCGCTTCGGGAAGCTCAAGACCCTCCGCGGCGGCCTTTGCGCGGGCCGCGAGGCGGCGAGTCCCCGGCATGCGGGCGCCGTCCTCGGCGTAAAGCCCGGCGAGGCCCGCCATGCGCTCGGGGAAGGCGGGCGAGGCCGCCGTATCTAGGACGATCAGCGTCTGTCCGAGATCCGGAGGCCCGCCCTCGGCGCTCACCACCCCGGAGGAGAAAGCCCCTAAGCTGGAGCCCACCAGACCCGCCGCCAGAACCTCGACCATCAGCGCCAGAGCCGCGCCTTTGGCCTCGCCCATCGGGGCCATGGTCCCCGCGAGGGCGGCTTTGGCGTCGGTGGTGGGGCGGCCTTCGGGGTCGAAGGCCCAGTTCTCCGGGATGGGCTCGCCGCGCTTGGCCGCGAGGATCACCTTGCCCCGCGCCACGCGCGAGACGGCCATGTCGATCACCAGAGGCGCGCCCTCGGGCATGGGCGCCGCGAAGCAGATCGGATTGGTCCCCAGCAGAGGCTTTTTCCCGCCCCAAGGCGCGATGGATTTGCCGGCGTTGCCGAAGAGCAAGGCGCAAAAGCCCTGCTCCGCGAGCTGCTCGCAGGGGCGTCCGCCCTGTCCGAAATGATGCGAGCGGGCGACATAGGCCGCCGCGATCCCTTGCGCGCGGGCGATCTCCGGCAGAGCCTCCACGGCCAGATCCAGCGCCGGGAAGGCGTAGCCGTATCCGGCGTCGACGCGGATCAGGCCGGGGCGCAGGCGCTCAAGCTTCGGCTCGGCGAAGCCCTCGACTTTGCCCACCCGCGCCTGAGCGGCGTAGGCCGGGACGCGGGCGAGGCCGTGAGTCTCCAGCCCGTCGGCCTCGGCGGCGACCAGAGCGCGGACCGTCGAGCGGGCCTGAAGCTCGCTGACGCGATTGGCCCGCAGAGCCCGAAAGCCGAGATCCTCGGCGGCGGCGAGGCTGAGGCGCGTCATGGCTCAGGACTCCGGCTGGAGGATTTCGACCTCGGCGCCCTCGCGCACCGCCGTATAAAAGCAGCTGCGGCGATTGGTGTGGCAGGCGGGGCCGGTCTGGCGGACGAGCAACAGAAGCGCGTCGCGGTCGCAGTCGATGCGCATCTCGACAAGCTCCTGAATATGCCCGGATTCGTCGCCCTTGCGCCAGAAAGCCCCCCGCGACCGCGACCAATAGACCACGCGCCCCGTGCGCAGGGTCTCCGCGACGGATTCGGCGTTCATCCAAGCCAGCATGAGCGCTTCGCCGCTGGCGTGGTCCTGCGCGAGGGCGGGAATCAGGCCGCGGGAATCATAGGTCAGCGTGGCCGGGTCGAAAGGAGAGGAAGGCATGGCGCGGCTCCGGGAGCTTCGGGCGGGAGATGGGGCGAGAGACGCCGCGCGACTCGCGGCCGAAGCCTCTTAGAGCGCAATCCGAAAAGCCTTTCAAATTCTTCGGCTCATGCGTTTTCGGCGAATTCAGGCGAAAGCGCGGCGATTCGTTTTGAACGCCGCTCAAATTTCTGCGAGTCGGCGGAGAAATTTCGCCTCAGAGGGGTTTTCCCGCGCCGCGCCGCGCCCTATGTCAGAATCGTCAGCCGTCTTTCCATCCGATGTTCAGCCTGCGGGGCTTTCATGCGTTTTTCTTTGCGTTTCCTTGGTTTGCTTCTTCTCGGCCCCTTCGCCTCCTTCGCGCCTCTGGACCGCGTCTCCGCCGCCCAGACGCCGCTGGAGCTTCGCGAAGGCGAGGCCCTTCGGCTGCGGGCGGCGGTGGACCCGGCTTGGCTGCGCGGCCTCGAAAGCCGGACGGCCCTCGCCCGGATCGAGCGCCTCGGCGGCGCTGAGGAGGCGCCGCGCCGCGTCTTCGAGCGCCGTTTGAGCGTCGCGGATTTCGACGCGGCGGGGCGTTTCGGGCTGGAGGTTCCCCGCGCCGCTCTGGAGGGCGCGCGCCATCGCCTGACTCTGCGTTTGCTCTCGGCGGAGGGGCGGGCGATCTGGACCGCCTCCGCGCTTTGGGAGCCCGGCGCCCTGACGGCCTCGCTTCAGGATCTCCCGGTTCAGGATTTAGGGCCTCTGACGCCCAAACCGGGATGATCTCGCCCCCGATCCTCATGGCGCCCGATTTTCAAGGCGCCCGATTTTCAAGGCGCCCTGTGAATCCGCGCGCGCGCGGCTTATCTTCAGGCTCCCGGAACAGGGAGCCTTTTTCATGTCCGACCTCTCCGCCGACCTCATGGCGCTTTATTCGAAGCGCATCCTCGCGCTGACCGCCGCCATTCCGCATCTGGGGCGTCTGGAGGCGCCGCAAGCCAGCGTGAGCCGCCGCGCGCCGCTCTGCGGCTCGACGACCGCCGTGGATCTGTCCCTCGGGCCGGACGGGCGCGTCGCGGAATTCGCGCAGGAGCCCAAAGCCTGCGCCCTCGGACAAGCCTCCTCGGCGATTCTGGGCGGCGGAGTCATCGGCCGCACGCCTGAGGAGCTCGCCGCCGCCCGCGACGCCCTCAAGGCCATGCTGAAGGAGGGCGCGCCGCCCCCCGAAGGCCCCTTCCATGATCTCGAAGTTCTGACCGCCGCGCGGGGCTACGCCAATCGCCACGCCTCGATTCTGCTCGCCTTCGAGGCCGCCGCCGAAGCCGCCGCCGAAGCCCGGAAGCGCGATCCGAAAAGTTGAAAGACTTTTCGGATCAATTGCGCGACCCGACACAGACCTCCAAAACACGACGCCGCCCCCGGAGGCCGGGAGCGGCGCGCGAAGATCCTGAAGCCTTGAGGCCCTCCGGCATAGGCGAACGACCGGAGAGGCCTCTCGTCTGCGGGATCGACCCGATCAGATCATGTATTGGCCGCCGTTGGCGGAGAGCGTCGAGCCGGTGACGAAGCCCGCGTCGTCGGAGACGAGGAAGGACACGGCGCGGGCGATCTCCTCAGGCTCGCCGAGGCGGCCCGCGGGGATCTGCGGAATGATGCGCTCTTTGAGCACCTTCTCGTCGATGGCGCGGACCATCTCGGTGCCGATGTAGCCGGGGCAGACGGTGTTGACCGTGATGCCCTTCGCGGCGCCTTCCTGCGCCAGAGCCTTCACGAAGCCGATGTCGCCCGATTTGGCGGCGGAGTAATTGACCTGTCCGGCCTGACCCTTCTGGCCGTTGACCGAGGAGATCACCACGATCCGGCCGAAGCCGCGATTGCGCATGCCTTCCCAGACGGGGCGGGTCACGTTGAACAGGCTGTCGAGATTGGTGCGCAGCACGGCGTTCCACTGATCTTTGGTCATCTTGTGGAAGAAGCCGTCGCGGGTGATGCCCGCATTGTTCACCAGCACCTCGACCGGGCCGAGATCGGCCTCGATCTGCGCGATTCCGGCGACGCTGGCGTCATAATCGCCCACGTCCCATTTATAGGCCTTGATGCCGGTTTCGGCGGTGAATTTCTGGGCGGCTTCGTCGTTGCCGCCGTAGTTCACGGCGACGGCGAAGCCGTCGGCCTTGAGCCGTTTCGCGATGGCCGCGCCGATTCCGCGCGTGCCGCCCGTGACAAGAGCCGTTCTCGCCATATGCAGTCCCCTCCCCAGAGAATTTATGAAGTTCTGGCGGAGGCGGCTTCAGCCGCCCCCGCAGTCGAAAAGGTCATTCGCGCTCGACGCAGAGCGCCACGCCCATGCCGCCGCCGATGCAGAGCGTCGCGAGGCCCTTCTTGGCGTCGCGGCGCTGCATCTCATGGAGCAGCGAGACGAGGATGCGCGCGCCCGAAGCGCCGATCGGGTGCCCGATGGCGATGGCGCCGCCGTTCACGTTGACCTTGCTCGTGTCCCAGCCGATTTCTTTATTCACGGCGATGGCCTGAGCGGCGAAAGCCTCGTTGGCCTCGACGAGGTCGAGATCCTCATGCTTCCAGCCGGCCTTCTCCAGCGCCTTGAGCGAGGCGGTGATCGGCCCGACGCCCATGATCGCCGGATCCACGCCGGTGGTGGCCCAGGAGCGGATGGTCGCCAGCGGCTTGAGTCCGCGCTTGGCGGCCTCCTCCTTGGACATCAGCACCACGACGGCGGCGCCGTCGTTGACGCCCGAGGCGTTGCCCGCCGTGACGGAGCCTTCCTTGTCGAAGGCGGGGCGCAGTTTGGCCATGCTCTCCGGCGAAGCGTCGTGACGGATGTATTCGTCTTCGGCGACGGTGACGTCGCCCTTCTTGCCGGGGATGACGACCGGGACGATCTCATCCTTGAATTTGCCGGCCTTCTGGGCCGCGGAGGCCTTCTGCTGGCTCTTCAGGGCGAATTCGTCCTGTTCGGCGCGGCCGATCTGGAACTTCTTGGCGACGTTCTCGGCGGTGGTGCCCATATGGTAGCCTTGGAAGGCGTCCAGCAGGCCGTCGCGGAGCATGGTGTCGAGCAGCTTCATCTCGCCCATCTTCACGCCGTTGCGCAGATAGGCGGCGTGCTGGGCCTGGCTCATGCTCTCCTGGCCGCCCGCGACCACGATGTCGTCGTCGCCGGCGAGGATGTGCTGATAGCCGAGCGCCACGGCGCGGAGCCCCGAGCCGCAGAGCTGGTTGATGCCCCAGGCGGGCGTCTCGACGGGCAGGCCGGCGTTGACCGAAGCCTGACGCGCCGGGTTCTGGCCCTGTCCGGTGGTGAGGATCTGGCCGAGAATGACTTCGTCCACGTCGGCCGGGCTGACCTGCGCGCGCTCGAGCGCCGCCTTGACCGCGATCTCTCCGAGCTTATGCGCGGGCAGGCTCGACAGGGCGCCGCCGAAGCTGCCGACAGGCGTGCGCGCCGCGCCGACGATGACCACTTCCGTCATTGAGCTTTCTCCCTCAAGAGCGCTTCATTCGGGGAATGCCGCGGCAAGCCCGAAGAGCGCAAGATAATTGCGTTCGCCTGCGCGGATACTGCGTCAGGGCGTCTAGGGCCGCAAGGGGGTTTCTGGCGCCGGGGCGCCCTTTTCGCGGGAGCGCCTTTTGCGGCGCGGGACGGCGCGCGCCTCGCCTGTACGGTCTGCGAAAAAAGCCGCCAGGGGCCGCCAGAGCTTCTCCGAGGCGCCGCCGCCGACGATCAGGCCGACATGTCCGGCGTTCGCCTCCAGAATCTCGGCGCGGGGCAGAGCTTCGGCGAGAGGGCGCGTCGCGGCGGGGGGCGCCACCACGTCGCGGACGCCGGAGGCCACCAGAACCGGGCGGTCGTAGCGCCGCGGCGCCACGAGATGATCGCCCAGACGCCAAAGGCCCCGATGAGGCTCGCCCTTGAGAAACCAGTCGTGGAAGGCCTCGCGGGCCACTTTGGGCGCCAGAGGAACGCCGTCGTTGGCCCAATCCTCAAGGGCCACGAAGAGCCGGGCTTCGAAGCTGAAGGGATCGAGGGCGGCGAAATCGCGGAATTTGCGCGCCGCCGTCCAAGGATCGCGCAGGGCGAAGAGCGTCTGGAGCGCCTCGCCCGGCGCCGCGCCGAAGATCGCCGCCGAAGCCTCCAGCCCCGCCGAGATCTCGGGCGCCTTGCGCCGCAGGCCCTCCAGACCGGGCATATGCCGGAAGTCCCAAGGCGCCGCCACCGCCGCGAAGCGCCGCGCCAGTCCCGGATCCAGCGAAAGCGCCCCCACGCAGAGCGGCCCCGCCATGCAATAGCCCATCAGCGCCGGAGCCTCGCCGCCGATCTCCGCCGCCGCCCGCAAGGCCGGCGCCAGACGCTCGCGGGCGTAGCCCTCCAGCCCGAGCCGCAGATCCTCGCCCGAGGGCTCGCCCCAGTCGAGCAGCAGCGCCCGCAGGCCCGAGCGCGCCATGCCCGCCATGAAGCTGCGCTCGTCCATCAGATCCAGCACCGTCGCCCGGTTCACCAGAGAAGGCGCCACCACGAGGATCGGCCCTTCGCCGCCGTAATCCAGCAGCCGCGCGCCGCCCGCGCTCCAGAGCGCGGGCCGCTCCAGACGGCGCGGCGGCAGAGGATGGCGCTGATAGGCCTCGATCCCCGCCAGAACCGCCGCCGCCTCGTCGAGCAGCGCCTTCAGCCGCTCGGGCGCCTGCAGAGGGTCGGCGCGGGGCTCGCCGCGCAGCGCCAGAAAAGGGCCGAGCAGAGCCAGAGCGATGGGAATGGGCCAGCCGCGCCGGTCGCGCCCCGGCGGCAAGGGCGGCGGAGAGGAGGGGGGCGGCGGAGCGGAAGGGCGGGGAGCGCCTTGCGGCGGGCGCGAAGGAAAGGAGCCTCCCCTCTGCGTCCCGCCGCCCTGCGCTCCGCCCTCCGCGCTCCGGGAGAGAGCGGCGGGGCGGGGCGGGGCGGCGCCCAGCGCGGAATCCCCTTGAGTCACGCGATCCCCAATTCTCGCTCCGCCGCGCGCTTTTGCGCGGATCGGGATTTCTTGTTGCAATTTTCTCTCGCAAATGCGAGATTTCCCGGCAGTTTTCGCGCCGTAGAACGCCCGCACGAACGCCCGCCGCGCCAAACCCCGGGTTAGGGCGCCTCTTCGCGTTCTCCGCTCAAGGAAGGGCAGTTCCGCCGTGTCCACCGACGCATCCAAGTCCGATCCGATCACCATCAAAAAATACGCGAACCGGCGCCTCTACAACACAGCCGCCAGCAGCTACGTGACCTTGGAGACTCTCTCGGGCATGGTCAAGGAGGGCGTGGACTTCGTCGTCTACGACGCCAAGACCGGCGACGACATCACGCGCTCCGTGCTCGCTCAGATCATCTTCGACGAAGAAGCCAAGGGCGAGAACCTTCTCCCCATCAATTTCCTGCGTCAGCTCATCCGCTTCTACGGCGACAGCCTCCAAGGCTTCCTGCCCGCCTATCTGGAGATGAGCCTCAACAGCTTCGCGCATAATCAGGAGCAGGTCCGCTCTCAGATGACCCGCGCCTTCAGCCCCGAAAAGGGCATTCAGGCGATGCAGAACCTCGCCCGCCAGAATATGGAATGGTATCAGAAGACCATGAGCATGTTCGCGCCCTTCAGCATGATGGGCGGAGCCGGGGCGGCTCAGCCCTTCGCGCCGCCTCCGGCCGAGAAGCGCGAGGCCTCGCGCACCGAGATCGAGGATCTGCGGGCGCAGGTCGAGGCCATGGCGGCGGCCCTCGCGGCCATCGCCAAAGACAAGATCGACTGATCCGCCCTCCTCCGCGCGCGGCGCAGGGGATGAGGCCGACGTGAAAAGGGGCGGCTCCGTCGGGAGCCGCCCCTTTATGCTTGCGCCGATCAGGCGGGGGCGAGCCCGCCCTGGCCGCCCCGGCTCGGGGGCGGCGTCTCCCGGATGGGCAGATGCACGATGGCGGAGAGCGCCCCGACTCCGACGCCCACCCACCAGACCAAGGTGTAGGAGCCGTAGGCGTCGTAGAAGGCGCCGCCCAGCCAGACGCCCATGAAGCCGCCGAGCTGATGGCTCAGGAAGATCACGCCGTAGAGCGTGCCCATATATTTCAGGCCGTAGAGATCGGCCACGATGCCCGAGGTCAGCGGCACGGTGGCCAGCCAAAGCGAGCCCATCAAGGCGCTGAAGATCAGCACGGTGGTCGGGGTCATGGGGGTCATGATGAACCAGGCCCCGACGATCGTCCGCGCGGCGTAGATCCCGGCCAGCAGATATTTCTTGCTATATTTCGCCCCGAGCCTCCCGGCGAGGATGGTCCCGACCACGTTCATCACGCCGATCACCGCGATGGCTTGGGCGCCCAAAGCCGCAGCCCCTTCGCCGAGGATCGGGCCGCAGATCTCGGTCACGAAGGCCGGAAAATGCGCCGTGATGAAGGCCAGCTGATAGCCGCAGGAGAAGAAGCCGATGAAGAGCAGCCAATAGGTCGGATCGCGGAAGGCGCGCCCGAGGACTTGGCCCATCGGCTCCTCCTGCGCGTCGGCGACCTTGGGCGGGCCCTTCACAAAGGGCGTCAGCAGGAGCATGAGCAGCGCCAGCCCCGCGAAGATCGCCAGCGTGACGCGCCAATCCGTGGCGCGCTGCAGCCATTCCGCCAGCGGCGGCACGACGACTTGTCCGAGCGACCCCGCCGCCGTCACCAGCCCGAGGATCTGGCTGCGCTTCTCGGGCGGCGCGATGCGCCCGACCACCGCCAGCACCACGCCGAAGCCCGTGCCCGCCACGCCCAGACCCACCAGCAGGCCCGCGCCCAGCGCCTGCTCGCCGGGCGTCATGGCTGTCGAGGAGAGCCAAAGGCCGAGCGCGTAGAAGAGCGCGCCCGCCGTCAGGGCTTTGCGGTCGCCGTAGCGGTCGGCGGCCATGCTGAAGAGCGGCTGCGCCAGACCCCAGACCAGATTCTGAATCGCCAAAGCGAAGGAGAATTCCGAACGCGGCCAATTCATTTCGGCGGCGATGGGCGTCTGAAAGACGCCGAATCCGGCCCGCAGGCCGAAGGAGAGCAGCAGGATCGCCGAACCGGCGAGCAGGACGGGCCAGATCGGCGCGGCCGGATCTGCGGCCCGCTGGACGGGCGAAGCGGAGGCGGACATGAGGAGGCGGCCTTTCGAACAAGAGGCGTCCCGGAGGCGGCTGCGGCGTCGCGCTGGAGGCGTCTCGTCATGAGGAATCCGCAGAAGCTTAGACCGCCCGCGCAGGTCGCGCCATAGGATTTCCGGCGGGTTTTCGGATGAGCGCGCCGGTTCTCCTCGCGAGCCTGCGCCGCCTGAACCTCCAGAATCGAACGGAGCCTGCGCGAGATTCGTCAGGCTCTGTTCGAAAATGCGCCTTGGCTCGCGCTCCGGTTCGTCGTCTAAAGAAGAAAAGACGCGATGGAGGAGCGCCCATGATCGATTTCACTCTCAGCGAAGAGCAAGCCGCCATCCGCGAGATGGCCGAAGCCTTCGCCCTCGCGGAGATCGCCCCCAAGGCCCTCGAATGGGACGCGGAGAAGCATTTCCCTCTCGACGTGCTGGCGGCGGCGGGCGAACTCGGCCTCGGCGCGATCTACACCCGCGACGACGTGGGCGGGACGGGCCTCGGGCGCATGGAGGCCGCGCTCATCTTCGAGGCGCTCGCCAAGGGCTGCCCGACGCTGGCGGCCTATGTCTCGATCCATAATATGTGCTGCTGGATGATCGACGCCTATGGCTCCGAGGCTCAGCGCGCCGAATGGTGCCCGAGGCTCGCGACCATGCAGGAGCTGGGGAGCTATTGCCTCACCGAGCCCGGCGCCGGATCCGACGCGGCGGCGCTCTCGACCAAGGCCGTCCGCGAGGGCGACGAATATGTCCTGACCGGCCAGAAGCAATTCATCTCCGGGGCGGGAGCCTCGGCGGTTTATGTGGTCATGGCCCGCACCGGAGAGCCGGGACCGAAGGGAATCAGCGCCTTCCTCGTGCCCAAAGACGCGCCCGGCCTGAGCTTCGGCGCCAATGAGAAGAAAATGGGCTGGAACGCCCAGCCCACCCGCAGCGTGAATTTCGACAAGGCCCGCATCCCCGCCGCCAATCTGCTCGGTCAGGAGGGGCGGGGCTTCAACATCGCCATGGCGGGACTCAACGGCGGGCGGATCAACATCGCGGCCTGTTCGCTCGGCGGGGCGCAAAGGGCGCTGGATCTGACCATCCCTTACTTGCGCGACCGCAAGGCTTTCGGCGGGCCTCTGCTGGATCTGCCGACGATCCGTTTCGAGCTGGCCGACATGGCCACCGAGATCGAAGCCTCGCGGATGATGCTCTGGCGCGCGGCCACGGCGCTCGACGCCAAGACGCCCGACGCGCCCAAGCTCTGCGCCATGGCCAAGCGCTTCATCACCGATTCCTGTTTCAGGGTGGCGGATTCCGCGCTCCAGATGCATGGCGGCTACGGCTATCTCTCGGAATATGGGATCGAGAAGATCCTGCGCGATCTGAGGGTGCATCGCATCCTCGAAGGCTCCAACGAGATCATGCGTCTGGTCGTTTCGCGGGCGCTCGTCGAAGAAGTTTGAGGGGGAGGAGTAAGGATATGGCGAAAATCGCCTTCGTGGGTCTGGGCAATATGGGCGCGCCCATGGCCGCCAATCTGGTCAAGGCCGGACATCGGGTCATCGGCTATGACGCGACCGAGGCCGCGCGTCAGGCGGCGGTCACGCGGGGCCTGACGGTCGCGGGGACTCTCGCCGAGGCCCTGCGCGAGGCCGAGGCCGTGGTGACCATGCTGCCCAACGGCGCCATCGTGCGCAAGGTCTGGGCCGAGATCGCGCAGAATCTCGGGGTGGGGACGCTGGCCATCGACAGCTCCACCATCGACGTGGACAGCGCCGTGGCCGTGCATGAGCTGCTCGCCGCGCGCGGCGCCCTGACCCTCGACGCGCCGGTTTCGGGCGGCGTCGGCGGCGCCGAGGCCGGGACGCTCACCTTCATGGTCGGCGGCTCCGAGGCGGCTCTGGAGAAGGGCCGCGCCATTCTGGAGCCCATGGCCGGGCGCATCGTGCCTTGCGGCGGCGCGGGCGCGGGTCAGGCGGCGAAGATCTGCAACAACATGGCGCTCGGCATTTCGATGATCGCCGCTTGCGAGGCCTTCGCCCTCGGCGAGAAGCTCGGGCTGACCCATCAGGCGCTCTTCGACGTGTTGTCCACCTCTTCGGGACAATCCTGGTCGGTGAACAGCTATTGTCCGGTGCCCGGCCCGGTGCCAAACTCGCCCGCCAATCGCGATTATAAGCCCGGATTCGCCGCGGCGCTGATGCTGAAAGATCTGAAGTTGTCTCAGGAGGCGGCGCTCGCGCGCGGCGTCCAGACGCCGCTCGGCGCCGAGGCCGCCCAGCTTTACGGCATTTTCGAGAAGCTCGGCCATGGCGGTCAGGATTTCTCGGGGATCATCAATTTCCTGCGGGGGAAGCTCTGAACCATGGCCTATGAGACCTTGCTCGTCGAGCGGATCGACCGCGTGACGCTGATCACGCTGAATCGTCCCAAGGCGCTGAACGCGCTGAATCTTCAGGTGGCGACCGAACTCGTCGCCGCCGCGACCGAAGCCGAGAAAGACCCCGGCGTGGGCTGCCTCGTGGTGACGGGCTCCGAAAAGGCCTTCGCCGCCGGCGCCGACATCAAGGAGATGCAGGCCCAGAGCTACGCCGAGATGCATATCTCGGACTGGTTCGCCATCTGGGAGGAGTTCACGCGCCTGCGCAAGCCGACCATCGCGGCGGTCGCGGGCTATGCTCTGGGCGGCGGCTGCGAAGTCGCGATGATGTGCGATTTCATCATCGCCGCCGAAAACGCCAAATTCGGCCAGCCTGAGATCAAGCTCGGGGTGATCCCCGGCATGGGCGGCAGCCAGCGTCTGACGCGTCTGGTGGGGCAGGCCAAGGCCATGGATCTCTGTCTGACCGGCCGCATGATGGACGCCGCCGAAGCCGAACGCGCGGGACTCGTCGCCCGGGTCGTGCCGACGGAGAAGCTCCGCGAGGAGGCCCTCGCCGCCGCGAAGACCATAGCCGAGATGCCTCTGACCGCCGCGCTCTCCGCCAAGGACGTCGTGCGCCGCGCGCAGGAGATCCCGCTTTCCGAGGGCGTGCGCTATGAGCGCCGCGTCTTCCATGCGCTCTTCGCCACCGCCGACCAGAAAGAGGGCATGGCCGCCTTCGTCGAGAAGCGTCCGGCGAATTTCACCCATCGCTGAGGCGCCGGGCCGCAGCGCGGCGCGAGCGGGAATCTCGGAGCGCCCTCCGGCCGGGTCAGGTCGTTCGGGCGCTCTAGAAGATCCGTCCGCCTCCGTCGCGCAGCGTCCTCTGAAGGGCTTCGAGGAGAGAAGGCGCGAAGAGGGCGCAGCCCGAAAGCATGGCGAAGCCCCAGAGCCTCGCCTGTCCGCCGAATCCCCGCAGCAGGCTGCGGATCAGAAGGATCAGCAACGCCACGCCGAGCGCCGTCACGACGATCAGGCCGACGTCTCCGGGGCCGGAGAGGAAGTTTCGGGCGGCCTCGGCGGGCGAATCCCAGAGCAGATCCTTCGCGGAGGCCGCGAAACGGTTCAATCCCGAAGATCCCTCCGCCAAAGCCTCAAGAGGCTGTCGCCAGATCAGGAACAGGGGCCAAAGGCAAAGGGGGATGAAGATTTTCCAGCTCATGACGCCGCAGTCTGAGCCGAAATCCTGAAGGATTCATCGACGGCCTGAGGCGCTCGAACGAAAATCCGCCGCCCCCGCCCCCCGCCGTCGCCGCCGTCACTCCGGCGCGGCCTGAGGCTGAAAGCGCGGGAGATTCTCCTCCACCCATTCGGCCAGCCGCCGCAGCTTCTCCGCCGCTTCGTGGCCGAGGGGCGTCAGCGTATATTCCACGCGCGGCGGAACCTCCGGCCATGAGCGCCGGGTGAGCAGGCCGTCCGCCTCCAGCTCGCGCAGAGTCTGAGCGAGCATCCTTTCGCTGACCCCCTGAAGCTTGCGCCGCAAATCGCTGTAGCGGCGCGGACCCTCCAGCAGCGCGCGGAGCGTCAGCAGGCCCCATCGGCTGCTCAGATGTTTGAGAACCTGACGCGAGGAGCAGGCGGCGGCGAAAAGATCGCCGCGCTCGTCAAGAGCGGCTTCGGAATCCATCCTCAAAACTTCCCGAAATGTGCGTGCTTCCGAAAAGGAAGCGGCTAACTTATATAAAGCTCCAGACGACGCGGAGCAACCCGCATCCACAGGAGCCCCTCATGAACGTCTCCCCCAAAACCACCATCGCCGTCACTGGCGCCTCCGGCCAGCTCGGCCGCCTGATTCTGAAGGATCTGCGCAAGGCCGCCCCCGAAGCCGAAGTGATCGGCCTGCTGCGCGATCCCGGCAAGGCCCTCGACCTCGCGGCGCTGGGCGTCGTCCTGCGCAAGGCCGATTACGAGGATCCCGCCAGCCTGAACGAGGCTCTGCGCGGCGTGGACCGGCTGGTGCTGGTCTCCTCCAACGAGATCGGCAAGCGCTTCGCCCAGCACCGGAACGTCATCGAGGCCGCCAAGGCGGCGGGCGTCCGGCTCGTCGTCTACACCAGCCTTCTGCACGCGCCGGACTCCGGCCTGAGCCTCGCGCCGGAGCATGTCCAGACCGAGGAGGCGCTGAAGGCCTCGGGCCTGTCCTATGTGATCCTGCGCAACGGCTGGTACACCGAGAATTACTCCGACGCGATCCGTCAGGCGTCGCAAACCGGCGAATTCGCCGGCGCGGCGGGCGAAGGCCGCATCGCTTCGGCCGCGCGGGCCGATTACGCGCTGGCGGCGGCTCAGGCTGTGCTCGGCGCGGCCAAGCCGGGCGAGACGCTCGAACTCGCCGGAGACCGCGCCTGGACGCTCGGCGACCTCGCGGTGGAGATCGCCCGCTTCACGGGCGGCCCCGTGGTCTACAAGAATCTGTCCGTGCCCAAATACGCCGCCCTGCTGAAGGCCTTCGGCCTGCCCGAGGCCGTGGCCGACATGCTCGCGGGCTGGGAGGGCGAGATCGTCAAGGGCGCGCTCGACGGACAAGGCGAGACTCTGCGCCGCCTGACGGGCCGCCCCTCCACGCCGCTCTCCGAGACGGTGGCCCAGCTCCTCAAAGCTTGAGCCGGGGACCGTTGACGAAGCCCATGAACTCCGCGCGGAGCGCCTGATCCGCGCGGAATTCGCCGCGCAGCTGGGTGGTGATCATGCCCACGCCGTGTTTGCGCACCCCGCGGGTGGTCATGCAGTGATGCTCGGCCTCAATGGCCACGGCCACCCCGCGCGGCTGAAGCGCTTCTTCAAGGCAATCGGCGATCTGCGCGGTGAGCTTCTCCTGCACCTGAAGCCGCTTCGTAAAAGCCTCGACCACCCGCGCCAGCTTCGAGATGCCGACCACTCTGCCGCCCGAGGGCAGATAGGCCACATGCGCCCGCCCCACGATGGGCGCGAGGTGATGCTCGCAGAGGCTTTCAAAGCGGATGTCGCGCAGGAGGACGATCTCGCCGTAATCCTCGACCTCGCCGAAGCTGCGCTTGAGATGCCGCGCCGGATCCTCGCCATAGCCGCCGCACCATTCGAGATAGGCTTTCGCCACCCGGGCCGGAGTCTCGCGCAGACCCTCGCGGGCGGGATCCTCGCCGACCCAGCGCAGAAGCGTGCGCACGGCCTCCTCGGCCTCCTCCCGAGAGGGGCGGGCTTGCAGATCGGGTTTGGGATTCATGGCGGAGGGCTCTCCGAAAGAAGGGGTCGCGAGCGCTCTTGTACCTCCGGAAGGGCGCGGGGCAAACCGATTCAGCTTCCGTCGGCGGAAGGTTTCCGTCTTGCGCGCCGGGCCGTCGCGCCCGCATGATGCGGGCCTCGGATTCCTGGGGGCGCCTTCATGCATATGCTGCTCGTGATCTTCGCCGGACTTTTGCTGCTGAGCGTCTTCGGGCTCTTCGGCTGGCTGTGGGGCCATGATCTCGCGGGAGTCGCCAAGGGGGCGCGGCTCTTCATGCCGGTCTGGGTTCTGGTCGCGCTGGTCAACATGTGGGTGGGCGTGACCAAGGCGGGCTACACCGTCGCGCAGGAGGCGCCGATTCTGCTGATCGTGGCGGGGGCGCCGCTGGTCGCCGCCGCGCTGGCGGTCTGGAAGCTGGCCTGATCCGGAGCGCTCTCCAAGCGAGGCCGATCAGGCTTCGCGTCGCGAAAGCGCGATCAGATCAAAGCTTTAGGGCGCGGGCGCCGTCGCCGCGACGAGGCGGCGGATCACCGCCTGAGCCTCGGGCGAACTCCAGTCGGCGTCTCCGGTGAGCCGCGCGACCTCGCGGCCTTCGCGGTCGAGCAGCACCGAGACCGGCAGGCCCAGAACCGCGAACTCCTTCGCCAGAGTCGAGCGCGGATCCAGATAGACGGGCAAATCCTTCACGCCGATCTCCGCGAAGAAGGCGCGGGATTTCTCGGCGCCGCCGCGCTCGATGTTCAGCGGCGCGATGTGGAAGTCCGGGCCGCCCAGCTCGCGCTGAAGCGCGTCGAGAGCGGGCATTTCGGCGCGGCAGGGCGCGCACCAGGTCGCCCAGAAATTCAGCAGAGTCACCCGGCCCCGGAAATCGGTCAGATCCATCGGGGCGTCCGTCTCCGAGGCGAAGCCCTTCTCCCAGAAAGGCCGCGTTTCGGGATGGACGATCAGCCGCGCCATGGGCCCGGCGGCGAGGGCGCGCAACTCCGTGCGGGCCGTCTCGTCGAGGCCGCGCCACTTCGCCGGAACGACGAGAGCAGGGGCGGGCGCGGCGGCGGGAGTCGCGGCGGCGGAGGCCGTGGAGGGGGCGCTCGCGGCGCTCTGGGCGGCGGGAGCCGCGCCGTCCTCGCCGCAGCCCGCGAGCAGCGTCGCCGCTAAAGCCAGAAAGCCGAAAGGCTTCGCGCTGATGAATCCGATCATGGTGAAAACTCCCTGCCTTCCGCCGCTCGGCCTGATATAGACGCCGGAGTCTGACCTCCCAAGCGCCGGAACGCCGCATCATGACCGCTGATTCTTCGAATTCCCCCAAAGCCTCCGCCGCGTCCTCCGCCATCTCCAAGACCTCCAACGAGATGTGGGGCGGGCGCTTCGCCGAGCGTCCCGACGCCGTGATGGAGGCCATCAACGCCTCCATCGACGTCGATAAACGCATGGCGGAGCAAGATGTTGCGGGATCCAAAGCCCATGCGCGCATGTTGGCGGCGCAAGGCGTGATCTCCGCCGCCGACGCCGAGGCTCTGGTCTCCGGGCTGGAGCAGGTGATCACGGAAATAAGATCGGGCGCCTTTCCCTTCTCGCGCGCTCTTGAAGACATCCACATGAACGTCGAGGCGCGGCTGAAGGAGATCGTCGGCGAGCCGGCCGGGCGTCTGCACACCGCACGCTCGCGCAACGATCAGGTGGCCGTCGATTTCCGCCTCTGGGTCCGCGACGAGATCGACCGCACGGATCGCGCTCTGGCCGATCTTCAGCGCGCTTTTCTGGCTCAGGCCGAGGCCGGGGCGGATCTGGTCATGCCGGGCTTCACCCATCTGCAAAGCGCTCAGCCGGTGACTTGGGGCCATCATATGATGGCCTATGTCGAGATGATCGCCCGCGACCGCGGCCGCTTCCGCGACGCCCGCGCGCGGCTCAACGAATCGCCTTTGGGCGCGGCGGCTCTGGCGGGGACCAGCTTCCCCATCGACCGCCACGCCACCGCCTCGGCGCTCGGCTTCGACCGCCCGACGGCCAATTCTCTGGATTCGGTCTCGGACCGCGATTTCGCGCTGGAGTTCCTCGCGGCGGCCTCGATCTGCGCCATGCATCTGAGCCGCCTCGCCGAAGAGATCGTCATCTGGTCTTCGGCGCAATTCCGCTTCGTGCGCCTGAGCGATAAATTCTCGACCGGCAGCAGCATCATGCCGCAGAAGCGCAATCCCGACGCCGCCGAGCTCGTGCGCGCCAAGACGGGCCGCGTGACCGGCGCCTTCGTCGGGCTCTCCACGGTGATGAAGGGCCTCGCGCTGACCTATTCCAAGGACATGCAGGAAGATAAGGAGCAGACCTTCCTCGCCGCCGACGCGCTGGATCTCGCCATAGGCGCGACGCTCGGCATGGTCCGCGACATGGCTCCCAACGCCGAAGTCCTGAGCAAGGCGGCGGGGGCGGGCTACGCCACGGCCACCGATCTGGCGGATTGGCTGGTGCGGCGGCTGGGCCTGCCCTTCCGCACGGCGCATCACGTCACCGGAACGCTGGTCAAGGCGGCGGAGGTCAAGGGAATCGGGCTGGAGGAGCTTTCGCTCGCGGAGATGCAGGCCGTCGAGCCGCGCATCGAGGCCGAGGTCTATGAAGTGCTCGGCGTGGAGAATTCGGTGCGCTCGCGCGTCTCTTACGGCGGCACGGCGCCGGATCAGGTCCGGGCCCAGATCGCCCGCTGGAAAGGGCTCCTCGCATGAGGGCGGCGGTTTTGGCTCTGATGGCCGCGCTCGCTTTGGCGGGCTGCGGCCGCAAGGGGGCTCTGGTCCGCCAAGGCCCGCCGCCTCCGGCTGCGGCGGTCGAGCCGATCAAGCCGACGGTGGTCGATCCCGAGCGCCGCGAAGACTGGACGCTCGAAGAAGAGGGTTCATGAAAAAAGCCGGAGCGGTTTTCGCCGCTCCGGCTTTCTGATGTCGAACCGCCGCCGAAGGGCCGCTTATTCCTCGTCGGCTTTGCCGCGATGGCGGCCGAGGCCGATGCGCTTGGCCAATTCCTGACGCTTCAGCGCGTAATTCGGCGCGACCATCGGATAATCGGCGGGCAGGCCCCAGCGCGCGCGGTAATCGTCGGGGGTCATGTTATAGGCGGTCTTCAGATGCCGCTTGAGCATCTTCAGCTTTTTGCCGTCTTCGAGGCAGATGATGTAATCCGGCGTGACCGATTTCTTGACCGGCACGGCGGGCTTCAGTTCTTCCTGGATCTCTTCGACGAGGACGACGCTCTCTTCGCCGAGATTCGCCAGAGTATGGAAGACGCTCTGAATCAAGGTCGGAAGATCCGCAATAGGCACGGAGTTGTTGGCGACGTGAGCGGCGACGATCTCCGCAGTGAGCTCCAGAGTTTCGGAGCGGCTCAAGGCGGCTTCGGTCATGCATGCACCCAAATGAATCGTGGTTTAAAAACGAAAAAACGAATGATCTTCGCGTGATCGCGAGATGCTGCATCCTAAGATTTAAGGATGAATATTACTGGCAGAAATTCTTGTTGCGAACAAGCAATAAAATCCGGCGTTCATCGGAATTTATTGCTCATAGGGCGTGCGTAAGGTTTGGGATCAGGCGAAGAGATGGAGATTCAGCAAAAATATCTTTGCGTCCATTCGCCCGTCCGGGCGCTGAAAATACGCCTTTCGGAGGGCGATTTCTTGAAATCCTAAAGATTGATAAAGTCCTAATGCGGAAATATTGTCCGCCGCGACTTCTAAGCGCAAAAGTTGCGCGCTTTCTTCGCGCAAATCGTCGCAGCCGAGCCTGAGGATTCCGCGCGCCGCGCCGCGCCGTCGCGCGGCGGGGGCCGTCGCGAGGGTGAGGATCTCGGCTTCGTCCAGCACGAGGTCGCAGAGCAGAAAGGCGCAGGGCGCGCCTTCGGCCTCCGAGGCGACCCAAAGGCGGGCGCTCGGACGGGCGCAAAGCTCCAGAAGTTCGGCGGCGCTCCAGCCGCGCGCGCCTTCCTCGGCGAAGGCGGCGGCGTGGATCTCCGCCAGAGCCGCCGCAAGGGGCGGCTCAAGCCTGAGGATGCGCTCAGACCGCATCTGCGGGAGACGGGGCGGGAATCTGGGCGGGAATCTTGGCGTCTGGCGGGCGCAGATAAAGCGGCGAGGGCGGGGCGGCCTCTCCGGCGGCGGCGCGGCGCAGGGCGATGCGCGCCAGAGCCTCCGGCTTCACGGCGTCGAAGCTCGCGCAGAGGCGGCGGGCGCGGGCGGCGGCCTCAGGCGCGGCCTCCAGCCAGAGCGCGGCGCCGGAGCCGGTCAGAGCGAAATCTCCCTCCGGCGCGGCTTGAGCGGCCTGCGTCAGCGGGATTTCGCGGGCTTCGTCCAAAGGCGCGCCGGCTTGGAAGGCTTGCGCGTAAAGCGCGTCCCTTTTGGCGTCGAGCGCGACGAGCAGCGGTCCCGCCTCTCCGGCGCCTTCGGCCAGAGCCTCCAGCACGGAGATTCCCAGAGCCCGCGCGCCCGTCGCCAGAGCCAGCCCCCGCGCGAAGGCCGGGCCGATCCGCGCCCCGACGAAGCTGCCGGGGCCGGTGGTGGTCGCGATCAGCGCGAGTTCCTGCGGCTTGCGGCCCGCCTCGGCGAAGATCTCCGCCACGAGGGGCGCGAGGCCCTCGCCCGCGCGGTCCTCGTCCAGACGGCGCGCGGCGAGCGGCGCTTCTCCTTCGAAAAGCGCCGCCGAGACTCCGGAGGAGGCCGCGTCCAAGGCGAGGATCAGGCTCAAATCGGCCGGACCTCCAGCACGTCGGGGATGTAATGGCGGAGCAGATTCTCGATGCCCATCTTGAGCGTCATGGTCGAGGAGGGGCAGCCCGCGCAGGAGCCCTTCATATGCAGATAGACCACGCCTTTCTCAAAGCCGTGGAAGGTGATGTCTCCGCCGTCCTGAGCCACCGCCGGACGCACGCGGCTGTCGAGAAGCTCTTTGATCTGGGCGATGGTCTCGGAATCGGGGCCGTCTTCGGCGCCTTCCCGATGGCCGTCGCCATGGCTCTGACCGGAGCCCTCGCGCAGAGTCGGGACGCCGGAGGTGAAATGGTCCATGATCGCGCCGAGAACGGCGGGCTTCACATGGGCCCATTCGAGATCGTCGCTTTTGGCCACGGTGATGAAGTCGGGGCCGAAGAAGGCGGCGGTCACGCCCTCGATCTCGAAGAGCCGCTCGGCCAGAGGCGAACGCCGCGCGGAGGCGGCGTCGGGGAAGTCGGCGGAGCCCTCCGGCAGGACTTCGCGGCCCGGCAGAAACTTCAGCGTGGCCGGATTAGGCGTGGATTCGGTCTGGATGAACATGGGGGTCTCCCGACGCCGCGCGGCGACGAAGCGTTACTTTGGAACAATTCCAATTTAAAATAAGCCTCCGGGGGCGGAAAGCAAGCGGCTCAGGCTTTGCGCCGCAGAGCCGCCTTCACCTCGGCGAGAGAGCCCGCCCCTAAAGCCATGAGCGCCAAGCCGTAGGCCGCCATCGCGCCCAGCACGATCCCCGCCAATCCGAGATAGCGCAGCGAAGAGCCCGCCAGCTCCGGCATGAGCGTCCGATCCGCGATCAGGACCAGCGCGGCCATGATCAGCGCCGCCAGCAGAAAGCGCGGAGCGCGCTTCCTGAGCCGGGCGTCGATCACGCGGGCGGGGTCATGGGCCGCCCCGCGCCAGAGCAGCCAGAGATTCGCCCAAGCCGCGACCGAAGTCGCCAGAGGAATCGCGCGCCAGTCCCAGAGCCAGACGCCGCCCAGAGCCAGAATCGTGTTCACGGCCATGCCCCAGAGCGCATAGCGCAGGGGGGTCTTGGAATCCTCGCGGGCGTAATAGATCGGGGCCACGGCCTTGAGCAGCACGAAGGCGGGCACGCCCAGAGCGTAAAGCGCCACCGCTTGGGCCGTGGCTTGGGTGTCGGAGGGGCCGAAGCCGCCGCGCTCGAACATCACCGAGATCAGCGTCCCCGGAATCGCCAGCAAAGCCGCCGCCGCAGGCAGAGCCCCCAATAAACCGAACTCCATGGCGCGGTTGAGGGCCTCTTGCGCGCCTTTGGCGTCTTCGGCGGCGGCGCGTCGGGAGAGCTCGGGCAAAAGCGCCGCCCCGATGGCCGCCCCCACCAGACCCAGCGGCAATTGATAGAGCCGATCCGCGTAAGAAAGCCAGGAGACCGCTCCGGCGAAGAAGCTGGCGATGCTGGTGCCGATGACGATGTTGATCTGCGTCGCGCCGCCCGAGACCGCCGCGGGCAGAGCGAAGCGCGCCATGCCCTTCATTTCGGGCGTCAGGCGCGGCCGCCTCAGCTCAAGGCTCATGCCGAGCTTTCCGGCCGCCCGCCAGACGATCCAGAGCTGGCCGAATCCCGCCAGCAGCGAGGAGATCGCCAGAGATTGCGCCATGGGCCAGCCGAAGCGCGCCGCAAGCACCATCCCGAGGATCATGAAGAGGTTGAGCAGGATCGGCGCCGCCGCCGTGATCGCGAAGCGCCCCAAGGCGTTGAGCATCGCGGAATAGAGCGCCGTCAGCGAGATCAGCGCCAGATAGGGGAACATGATCCGCGCCAGCAGAATGGCGAGGTCGCGTTTTTCAGGATCTTCGCCGAAGCCCGCCGCGATCACATAGACCAGAACCGGCATGAAGATCAGCGCGACCAGCGTGACGCCGACCAGAACCGAGCCCAGAACGGCCTGAGCCTGAGCGCCGAAATCACGGGCCTTTTCGGGGCCTTCGCGCTCCAGAGCCTTGGCGAACATCGGCATGAAGGCTGTGGTGAAGGCGCCTTCCGCGAAGATCCGCCGGAACATGTTCGGCAGCCGGAAGGCCGCGAAGAAGGCGTCCGAGGCGGGGCCCGCGCCTAAATAACGCGCGATCATCACGTCGCGCGCGAGGCCCGCGACGCGGCTCAGCAGGGTGACGCCGCCAAAGGCGGCCATGGCTCTTCCGAGGCTCAAAGGGGGCTCCCGCGCAAACCGTCGCATCGAGCGTTTTCCAGCGAGGCCGACAAGGCCGCGCGTCGCGAAAACGCGACAGAATCAAGACCCGGAGCGGTCTCCGAATCCGGCAGGATCGGAAAAAGCTCCGGGCCGGCGCATGGGCTTACAGCGGAAAGCCCTGAAAAGCCACTGGGCGGAGGAATGGGCGGGGGGAATGGGCGCGGGCGGGCCTCCGCCTGAATTCGGTCATTGAATCCGGATCGCCCGCAGGATCTCCGCCGTGGAGCGGCCCCGGAAGATCACGCCCTGATGTTCTCCGAGATCGGCCCGCGCGCCCTCCGGCCCGTCGCGCAGCGCCTGACGCAGAACCCCCGCGCCCTGAGCGGTCAGCACGAGCAGATCATGGGCCGGGTCGAAATCCCAGACCACCGTGAAGCCCCAGACTCCGTCATGCCCGAGCCAGAGCCGATCCGCGCCCAGCCCGAGCGCCACCGCGTTGACGCCGCCGTCGATGCGGATCACGTCGTCGCCGCGTCCGCCCGCGATGAGGTTGTAGCCGCCGCCGCCGGAGATTTCGTCGTCGCCGTCCCAGCCGATGAGGATTTCATTGCCGGGGCCGCCCTGAAGCCGGTCTCCGGCGTCGCCGCCGATGAAAAGGCGGTTTTCGGAATCGCCCTGAAAGCTCGCCGGACTCCGTCCGCGCCCCGAGACCGCCGCATGGCGCGACATGGCCAGAGTCGAGCCGTCGGGGAAGACCGGGACCAGAGTCCACATGGGATATTGCGCGGCGCCGTCGCCGTTCTTCGGATCGAGCAGGGCGGGGATCGTCTCCTTGGCCAGCCAGGCGTAGGCCTCGGCGAGATTGGGGTCGAAAAAGGCCGAGACGCCCGCCGCATAGCCCGAACGCGCCTGAGAGGCGTAATCCCAGCCCTTGTCATGGCCGCCCGCCTGATTCTGCGGCTCCGCCTCGAAGGCGGGCTTCTCGCCCATGAGGTTGGCCGCCGCGATGAGGCGCCAGCTCGGGATGGGCGCGCCGGATTCGTCGCGGGTGCGGTATTGATAGACCGTCGACCAGCGCGGATTGAAATCCGTCCGGAGGAAGCGGTTGAGGAAATAGGGCCGAATTCGCCGCCAGACCGGACCCGCCTCGGCGGCGAAGCCCATGCGTCCCGCCTGGGCGAGGGTGGTCAGGAAGTAATCCTGCTGCCAGTTGGAGACGATCCCTTCGGCGTTGGCGCCCTGAATCCAGCCTGAAGTCTCATAGGAGGCCGGGCCGCCGAGGGAATCGTCCTCGCCATAGGCCCGCGCATACCAGGCGAAGCGCTGGCCGAGCTTGCGGGCGAAATAGGCTTTGCTCGGGTCTTCGTCGGGCAGGATGAAGGCGGCGTTGGCGTGGGCGCGATTGGCCCAGGCCTGGCCGCGCACCTCCTCATTGCGGAGATTCCCCTGCGCGTCGTCGCGATAGCGCGGATTATAGCGCAGCAGCGCATAGGCCGCCTGAGCCTTGAGGTCGTCGAGATAGACCCGTTCTCCGGTCAGCAGATAGGGGACGTAGCTGGGATCCGGCTGATGGGCGTTGTCGAGCCGCCAGCCGCCGACGTTGGTCTCCAGCGGGCCGTGGCCGTTCTCGGCGAGGGTCGCGCGGCCGTCGAACCAGAGCTTCGGCCAGGCGTCGAGGGTCGGAGGCTCGCCGGTGGCCGGGTCGCGCAGACGCCAGGGAATGGAGCCCGCCGCCTCGGCGTTGGAGAGCATCATATGGCGGGTTTCGGCGCTTTGCAGACGCAGATGCGTCAGAATCCAATAGGGGACCGGGCCGATGTCGGAGCGGCCGCCGGTGTTGGGCATGGCTTTGGTGATGGTCCCCGATCCGAGCGGCTTGAAGTCGCCGCGGGTCTGGGCCTCGACGAAGCTGCGCATCTGACCGTCGACGAAGCGCTTGTCGATGGGAAGCTCGGGATCATAGGCCGGAACCGCCCCCGCCGCGATGAGATAAGGATAATCGACCACGGCGCGTCCCGATTCCGGCGCCGCGCCCGCCCAGACCACCTTGCGCCAGCGCGAAAAGCGGCGATGGGCGAAGTCCTCGGCCTGATGGACGACCTCGCCGCCGAGCAGAATCCGCAGATCATAGGTCGGATCAAGGACTTCAGACCCGGCGCCCGTCGGCATGCGGTCGGCGGAGAAGCCCGCCGAGAGCCGCGCCGCGCCGTCGGCCTGCGCCCGGAGGTCGAGGATGAGGGTCAGGCCGTTCGGCAGGGTCTCGGTCGCGCGGATCTCCTGCGCGAGGGGGCCGTCGAGCCAGGGCTTCGCGCCCGAAGCCAGAGCCGCCCGGAGCAGCCGCGCTCCCTCCAGACGAATCGGCGCGCCGCCTGCGGGCTGAATCTCGACGACCAGATCGAGCCCGCGCTCCAGAAGCCCCGCGAGAGAGGCCGCGCCTTGCGCGGGCTGCGGCGGCTCGGCGGGGCCGCGCGAGAGCAGGATCTCCGCTTCGCGCCCGCCCGGCGCGGCGAAGCTCAGAACCGCATGGCGCACGGAGCCGTCGGCCCAGCGCGCCTTGACGTCGGCCTGCAGAGGAATCGGGCGCCCGCCCGAGGTCGCGCGCAGGCCCGAGCCCTGAGGCCAGTCGCCCCGGCGGAAGACCTGTCCGAGCGTGAGGACCGCGCCCTCGCGGCCGGACAGCTCCACCAGCTTCAGCCCGACGATCTCCCCGGCCGCCTGCGGACGCGGAACCGCAGGCGCCAGAGGATCGGTCGCCAAAGGCGCGGCGCCGGCCGAAGGCGGGAGGGCGGCCCCCGCGAACAGGGCCAGAGCGAGGGCCGGAGCGAGAAGCGGGGCGCGCGAAAGGGCGGTCATGGCGGCGTCGTCCTTATGAGGGCGCCGAACCGGGCGGTCGGCGCTTCTTCACAATCGTCAACCGCTTCTGCACGAAAAGCGGTTTCAATTGGGTGAGCGCGCAACGTCTTATGGCGTAAGGTTTTTTCGGCGCTCCTTGAGGGAATTGGGGGGAGTGGAGGGCATGACTCAGGCCTTCGGCCATATGGCGCGGACGCGCGTCCGGACGCTGCTGACCATCGAGGGGCTGGCGATCCTCGTCGGGGTGGGGATTCTGGCGGCGGCCTTCGTGCCCTCGCGGGACAGGCCCGCGGCCTTCAGCGAGGCGGTCTTCGTCCCGACGGCGATGATCCTGATCCTGATGGTGGCGCTCGGGGTTTATGATCCCGACGCCCGCGCCCGCTACGCCGCCATGCGCGAGCGGCTGGCGGTGGCCAGCCTCTTCGGAGCGGCGGCGGCCTATCTGGCGCTTTATCTGTTCAGTCCGCTGTGGATCTCGCCGCTTTACGCTTTGGCGGCGGCCTCGGTGGCCTATGGCGCCGCGGCGGCGATGCGCTATGTCGTGATGCGCAGCCGGACTCTGGCGCGGCTCCAGCGGCGGCTGATTCTGGTCGGCGATTCCGAGGGCTTCGCCCGCTTCGACGCCATGCCCGGCGAGAAGCGCGACGCTCTGCGTCTGACGCTGGAGCAGGCCGCCGAGCCGGGCCGCCTCGCCGCCGAGATCGCGGATCTGGACGCGGGCGAGATCGTGGTGGCGGCCTCCAAACGCGAGACGCCCTTGCCCGTCGAGACTCTGCTCGACGCGCGCATGGCGGGTCTGCGGGTGATCGACCTCGCCGCCTTTCATGAACGCGAGACGGGGCGGGTGGATCTCGCCAATCTTTATCCTCAGCGCTTCATCTTCATGGAGACCAACGCCCATACCCAGATCGGGCGGCTGCTCAAGCGCTCGGGCGATCTGATCGTGAGCGGAATCGCGCTGATTCTGCTCTCGCCCGTGCTGGCGGGGGCGGCTCTGGCGGTGCGCCGCGACAGCCCCGGCCCGGCGCTGTATCGTCAGACGCGGGTGGGCCTGCGCGGCGAGCCCTTCGAGATCGTGAAGTTCCGCTCCATGCGCGTCGACGCCGAAGCTTCGGGACAACCGCAATGGGCGGGGGAGGCCGATCCGCGAATCACCAAGGTCGGAGCCTTTCTGCGCCGCACCCGCATCGACGAGCTGCCGCAGCTCTGGAACGTGCTGAAGGGCGAGATGAGCCTCGTCGGGCCGCGCCCCGAACGCCCTTATTTCGTCGGGAAGCTGTCGGAGACCATCCCGCATTACGCCGAGCGCCATCGCGTCAAGCCGGGTCTGACCGGCTGGGCGCAGATCAACTACCGCTACGGCGCCACCGAGAACGACGCCCGGGTGAAGCTCGAATACGACCTTTATTATATGAAGAACGCCAGCCTCGCGCTGGACGTCTACATCCTCATGAAGACGGCCCGCGTGGTGCTCTGGCCCGACGGGGTGAGGTGAGCGCAATCCGAAAAGTGGGAACCGGTTTTCGGATAAATTGCGCGACCACAAAAACTAAAAGAAGACCTCGGTTTGAAAGGCCGGGCGGACGCTCTCGCGCCATTCGGTCTTATAGAGCCGGATCAGACGCCCCGCCGCCGTCTCGCGGCGCTCCAGCATCCCGCGGAGCGGCGCGAGATAAGCCGCTTCGCTTGCGCCTGCTCCAAACTCAGCGGCGCGGGCGTTCAAGCCCGCCTCGGCGAGGGCCAGAACCTCATCCGCCACGCTCCAGAGATCGCGCCCGCCGATCTTCGCCGCCATGCCCTGAGCCGGAACCGCCGCGCGCAGAGCCAGAACCTCGGCGTGGGTCCAGTCTTTCACGAGGTCGAAAGCGGCGTCGAGGGCGGCGGAATCATAGAGCAGCCCCGTCCAAAGCGCCGGAAGCGCGAGGATATGGGCCGCGTCGCCCACGTCGGCGCCGCGCATCTCGATGAATTTCTTGAGCCGCACGTCCGGGAAGAGCGTCGTCAGATGATCCGCCCAATCCGAGAGGGTGGGGCGCTCGCCGGGCAGAGCGGGCAGGCGTCCGGCGAGGAAATCGCGGAAGGACTGGCCCAGAGCGTCGACGTAGCGGCCTTCGCGATAGACGAAATACATCGGCGTATCGAGGGCGTAATCCACCCAAGCTTCGAAGCTCGCGCCGGAGCCCTCAAAGGCGAAGGCGGGGATTCCCGTGCGGGCCGGATCGGTGTCGGCCCAGATGGCGCCGCGCCAGGATTCATAGCCGTTCAGCTTGTTCTCAGTGAAAGGCGAATTGGCGAACCAGGCCGTCGCCAGAGGCTGGAGGGCGAAGCCGACCCGCAGCTTGCGGGCCATGTCGGATTCGCTCTCGAAATCGAGATTCACCTGAACCGTGCAGCTGCGGAACATCATGTCGAGCCCCGAGCCGCCGACTTTCGGCATATGGCGCGTCATCAGCCCATAGCGGCCTTTCGGCATGACGGGAGTTTCGGCGCGGCTCCAGAGCGGAGAGGCGCCTAAAGTCAGGAAATTCAGACCCATCGGCCCGGCGACCGCGCGGACCTCCTCAAGATGGTTTTCGAGTTCGGTCCGGGCCTCGTGCAGGCTGCGCAGAGGGGCGCCGGAGAGTTCGAGCTGTCCGCCCGGCTCAAGGCTGACGTTCTCGGCTCCGCGCTTGAGGCCCACCAGAATCTCGCCTTCGTAAAGCCCCTCCCAGCCGAAGCGGCTCTTCAGCCCCTCCAGCAAGGCGCGGATTCCCGTCTCGCCCTCATAGGGGACCGGGCTCAGATCGGCCTGACGAAAGCCGATCTTCTCATGCTCCGTCCCGATGCGCCATGCGGAGCGGGGTTTGCAGCCGGCTTCGAGATAAGCCGCCAATTGCGCGCGGCTTTCGATCAAGCCGCCGCCCTGCTGAGGAATGGACATGAAGAACCCCGCGAAGCCCGCCCCTCGGCGGAGGCGCGGATCTTGTCATATTCGCCTTCCCCGCGCTCGGGCAAGCCCCCGCGCGGATCAGCCGAAAGAAGGAGGAAGAAGGCTCAGCCGCCCAGAATCCCCTTGGTGGAGGGCACGGAATCGGCTTTGCGGGGGTCCGTCTCCAGCGCGACGCGCAAAGCCCGCGCCACGGCCTTGAAGACGCTCTCGGCGATGTGATGGGCGTTGGCGCCGTAAAGCGTCTCCACATGCAGCGTGATTCCGCCGTTCATGGCGAAGGCGGTGAAGAATTCGCGGACCAGCTCGACGTCGAAGGTTCCGATCTTATCGCGGGGGAACTCCACCTTCCAGACGAGGAAGGGCCGTCGCGAGAGATCCAGAGCCGCCCGCGTCAGAGCCTCGTCCATGGGCAGGAGGCAAGAGCCGTAGCGGTTGATCCCCTTGGAATCGCCGACGGCCTTGTTCAGAGCCTGACCCAAGGCGATGCCCACATCCTCGACGGTGTGGTGATCGTCGATGTGGAGGTCGCCCTCCGCCCGGACATGGATGTCGATCAGGCTGTGGCGCGCGAGCTGCTCCAGCATATGGTCGAAGAAGCCGACGCCCGTCTTCACGTCGTAACGGCCCGTTCCGTCGAGGTCGACCGAGACGGAGACGCGGGTTTCAGTGGTCGCGCGTTCGACGCTGGCGCTGCGCATGGAGATCTCCCGGAGATGAAAGCCGGGCCGCAGAAAGGCCGCTCCGGGAGGCTTCGTCAAGTCCGCCGTCTGTCCTCGAGGAAGCGCAAGGCCGCCACCAAAGCGAAAGTCAGCAGCAGCAGCAGGAACCAGCTGCCGAATTTGCTCAGCGGCACCATGCGCCAGACCCGAATCTGATGCGGATAAAGCCAGATCCCCGCCGCCGTGGCGAAATTCTCCGCCAGCCAGACCAGCCCCGCCGCCGCCGTGAAAGGCAGGAGGAAGGGAATCCGTCGCCGCCCATGGCCCCAGTCCAGAGTCAGGATCGTCCGGCCGAAAGCCAGCAGAGTCAGCAGGAACAGCGGAATTCGAATGTCCGGGAGGAAATGATGGGCGAAGAAATTCAGATAGGCCGCCGCCCCGAGGCTCCAGATCGCCCAGAGCGGCGGCGCCCGCTCCAGACGCCAATCCGCCAGACGCCAGAAGCGCGCGAGATAGCTCCCCACCGCCGCATACATGAATCCGGTGAAGAGCGGCGCGCCCCAGAGCGAGAAGACTCCGCGATCCGGGTAAAGCCATGAGCCTTGCGAGACCTTGAAGATCTCCATGGCCGTGCCCGCGAGGTGGAAGACGAGGATCGTCAGAGCCTCGCCGCGGGTCTCCCAGCCGCCGAGGATCAGCCCGAGCTGAATCCCGAAAGCCGCCAGAAACAGCCAGTCGAGACGGGTCAAAGGGCCTTCCGGCGTGGGAATCGCCACGGAAAGCCCGATCAGCAGAAGCAGGATGATCCCGAAAGCCGCCGCCTTGATCTGAAGGCCGAGGAAGGCCCGCCAGCCGAAGCCCGAGGCTCCGGGCGCGGCCTCAGCGGCCTTCATAGGTCGGCTTGCGCTTTTCAAGGAAGGCCATGACGCCCTCGGCGAAGTCGCGGCTGCGGCCCGCCTCGGTCTGCAATTCGGATTCGCGGGTCAATTGCGCCGTGAGCGAGTCCTCCCAGCCCGCGCGCAAAGCCTGCTTCGCCAGCTTATAGGAGAGCGTCGGGCCCGCCGCGAGGCGCTGCGCCAAAGCCAAAGACTCCTCGATCAGCTTCTCATCCTCGAAGGCCTTCCAGACGAGGCCCCAATCCTCGGCCTTTTCGCCGGTCAGGGGCTCGGTGGTGAGGGTCAGGCCCATGGCGCGCTGAAGCCCCACGAGGCGCGGCAGAAGATAGGTCAGCCCGGCGTCGGGGATCAGGCCGATCCGCGCGAAGGCGATCACGAATTGCGAGCCCTTGCCGCAGACCGTCAGATCGGCCATCAGCGCCAGACCCGCGCCCGCGCCCGCCGCCACGCCGTTCACCGCCGCGATGGTCGGCACGGGGCAATCCGCGATGGCCCGCAGCATGGGGACGTATTCCTCGCGCAGAGTGCGCCCGATGTCCGGCATGCCCTGACGCTGCGCCTCGCCGAGATCCTGACCGGAGCAGAAGCTCCGCCCCTCGCCGGTGAGCAGCACCGCCCGCGCGCCCTCCTGAGGGGCCTGCGTGAAGGCGCGGGTCAATTCGCGGCGCATCCGCCCGTTGAGGCTGTTCAGGCTCTCGGCGCGGTCCAGCGAGATGAGGGCCACGTCGCCCGCCCGCGCATATCGGATCGCCTCGTAACGCTCGCTCATGGCCTTCCTCCCTCGGGGTTTTTCTTGACGGCGTTCTGAATATCAGAGCCCGAGCCCGCCGGAAACGGCGCCCTGAGGTCAGGGCGCCCCCCTCTCCGTCTCGCCCCCCTCCGTCGAAGGTCGCAGCCCCTGCGGCTCACAGCCGCTTGAGCGCGGCTTGCGCATGGGGCGAAGGGCCTTATGCTTCGTCTCCAGCCATATCCCGCGCCGCTGGAGCATTTTCCAGCGAAGCCGAAACGGCTTCGCGTCGTGAACATGCGACCAAATAAAAACTTAGAGCGTTTGAGCGATCCGGAGCGATCGAAAAACGTTCTAAACGTCGAGGAGAGCCGCCTTGATCGCCGAACTGGGCCATTTCGCCTTGATCCTCGCCTTCGCTCTGGCCGTCGCGCAGACGGTCCTTCCGCTTTGGGGCGCGCAGAAAGGCCATGACGGCGCCATGGCGGCGGCGGTTCCTCTGGCCGTGACGGGGTTTCTGCTGACGGCGCTTTCCTTCGCCGCGCTGACCTGGGCCTTTCTGACCTCGGATTTCTCGGTGGCGCTGGTGGCGGCCAATTCCCACAGCGCCAAGCCCTGGCTCTATAAATGGTCGGGCGTCTGGGGGAATCATGAAGGCTCGCTGCTGCTCTGGCTGCTGATTCTGACGCTTTACGGCGCTCTGGCGGCGGTCTTCGGACGCAATCTCCCGGCGACGCTCAAGGCGCGGGTTTTGGGGATTCAGGGCCTGATCGGGGTGGGCTTCGGCGCCTTCATCCTCTTCACCTCGAATCCCTTCCTGCGGCTGGCGGATCCGCCGCTGGACGGACGCGACCTCAATCCGCTGCTGCAAGACCCCGGCTTGGCCTTTCATCCGCCCTTTCTCTATCTGGGCTATGTGGGCTTCTCGATGGCCTTCAGCTTCGCGGTGGCGGCGCTGATCGAGGGGCGCATCGATTCGGCCTGGGCGCGCTGGATGCGGCCCTGGGCTCTGGCCGCATGGATCTTCCTGACGCTCGGCATCGCGCTGGGCAGCTATTGGGCCTATTACGAATTGGGCTGGGGCGGCTGGTGGTTCTGGGATCCGGTGGAGAACGCCAGCTTCATGCCTTGGCTGATCGGCGCGGCGCTGATTCATTCCGCCGTGGTGGTCGAGAAGCGCGGCGAGCTCAAGGCCTGGACGACGCTTCTGGCGATCCTCGCCTTTTCGCTCTCGCTGGTGGGCGCCTTCATCGTGCGCTCGGGGATCATCACCTCGGTCCACGCCTTCGCCAGCGATCCGACGCGCGGCGTCTTCATCCTCGGCATGCTGGCGGCGGCCACGGGCGGGGCCTTGGCGCTTTACGCCTGGCGGGCGCCTTTGCTGGTCTCGGACGGAGTCTTCAAGCCGGTTTCGCGCGAGGGGGCTTTGGTCTTCAACAATCTTTTTCTCTCGGTGGCGACGGCGGCGGTCTTCATCGGCACGCTCTGGCCTTTGGCTCTGGAGCTGATGACCGGCGAAGTGATCTCGGTCGGCGAGCCCTTCTTCGACAGCGCTTTCGGCGCGGCCATGCTGCCTTTGCTGATCGGCCTGCCGCTCGGGGCGATGCTGCCTTGGAAGCGGGCGGATCTCGGGCAGGCTCTGGCGAAGCTCTGGTGGGTCGGGGCGGGGGCGGTGGTCGTCGCGCTGCTGGTCGCCATGGCGCAGGGCGGCGGCAAGGGAATCATGGCGCCCGTGGGGCTGGCTCTGGCCTTTTGGGTCGGCGGCGGCGCGGTCGCGGATCTCGTCGAGCGGGCGAAGCTGGGCAAGGTCTCCGCCGGGGAATCGCTGCGGCGTCTGGCCAATCTGCCGCGCTCGGCCTGGGGCGCGGCTCTGGCGCATTTCGGCGTGGGGCTGACGCTCTTCGGGATCATGGCCGTCACGGCCTGGGAGGTGGAGACCATCCGCGCCGCCCGTCCGGGCGACAGCTTCCCGGTCGGGGCCTATGAGATGCGCTTCGAGGGCGTGGACCGCGAGCGCGGCCCCAACTACCTCGCCGAGATCGGGCGCTTCACGGTGCTGAAGGACGGCCGGGTCGTCGAGGTTCTGCGGCCTGAGAAGCGGGTCTATCCGGTGCAGGGCTCTCCGACCACCGAGGCGGCCATTCGGGCGCGTCTGAGCGGCGACGTCTACGTGGTGCTCGGCGACCGCCAGCCGGACGGCGCCACATGGGCGGTGCGGGCCTATCAAAAGCCTTGGGTCAATTGGATCTGGATCGGGGCTTTGGTCATGGCTCTGGGCGGGACGCTGAGTCTGGCCGACCGGCGGCTGAGGGTCGGGGCGCCCGCGCCGAAGAAGGCCCGCGCTCCTGCGGCGGCGCCTCCGGCGATGCAGGCCGCCGAATGAGGGGCTTCGCGCGGATTCCGGCTTTGGCTCTGGCGCTGGCTCTGGCGGCTCCGGCCTTCGCGGTGCAGCCGGACGAGATGCTCGACGACCCCGCTCTGGAGGCTCGCGCCCGCGCGCTCTCCAAAGACGTCCGCTGCCTCGTCTGCCGCAATGAGAACATCGACGATTCCAACGCGCCCCTCGCGCGGGATCTGCGGATCCTGCTCCGCGAGCGGGTCGTGGCGGGCGACAGCGACGCCGAGGTCAAAGACTTCCTCGTTGCGCGCTACGGCGAATTCGTGCTGCTGCGTCCGCGTTTCGGGGCGCATACGGCGATCCTCTGGTTCGGGCCGCTGGCGGCTCTGGGGCTGGGGCTGCTGATGGCGCGCGGAATCATGCGCCGCCGCGCCGGGCCCGCCGCGCCGGAGACGCCGGAGCCTGAGGCGCCGCTCTCCGAGGAGGACCGCGCGCGGCTGCGCGAATTGCTCGGCGACGGCGAGGAGGGCGGAAAAGGCGCGTGAACCCGGCCCGGAGCCGAGCCTGAATCCGGCCCTGAATCCGGCCCTGAATCCGGCGGATCGCCATGCGAAAACCCGAATCCGGGAAGAGCTTGTTAAGCATTCTGGCGTTTCATGGCTTGGGCGGGGCGATCGGGGCGGGCGCATGCGGCGAGGTTCATCAGCGCAGAGAACGGCGTCTTCGGCGCCATGCGGGCCGGGCCGAGGTTTTCGGATGGGCTTGCGGAGCGGCTTTCGCGCCTCCGTTGCGGCCTTCGTCCTCGCGGCTTCAGGCGGCGCGGCGGCTCAGGCCCCGGCTCCCTCTCAGCCTCCGGCCGCGGATCTCGTCTGGTGCCATGACGCGCCGCGCGATCTGGTTCAGCCCATCTCCCGCGCCGATTGCTCAGGCGTCGTCCTCGCCGACGAGGCGGGCCTCGCCCTCGACGAGGAGATCCGTCAGCGCCGCCTCGTGAAGATGCGCGCCGCCCTCGCCCGCGAGGAGGCGGCTCAGGCGGCGGGTCTCGCCTTCGCCAGCGCCGGAGCGGGCTTCCTCATCAATGAATTCGGCGACGTGCTGACCTCGGCCCATGTGGTCATGGGCTGCGACGCGCTCGGGGCGCGTCCGGCGGGGCTGGATCTGACGCCCTTCCGCGTGCTCGCCATGGACGCCGAGCGCGATCTGGCCATCGGCCGCCTCGATCCGCCGCCGCCCGAGGCCTCGCCCGTGCGCTTCGCGCCGCGCGCCGCCCCCGACGGAGATCCGGCGGCGCTCTTCGGCTTTCCGCATGAGGGGATGATCCCGCTCGTGGCGCGGCTGACTCCGGTGCATCTGGATTACGCCGTGGCCGATCCCGAGCGCGACGGCGCGACGGGGCTGCGCGGCGACGTGCGGCGCGGCCATTCCGGCGGCCCGGTGATGGATAGTCAGGGCCGCGTGACGGGCCTGCTCAAGGCTAAGGTGGATTCCGTCGAGGCCTGGCGGCGCAGCGGACGGCTGCTCAAGGAAATGGGCGTGATGCTGGCCCGCGAGGAGCTTCTGGCCTTCCTCAACCGCGCGCAGGCGCCCTATCACGTCGCGCCGGAGGAGGGGGCCGAACTCTCCGGCGAAGAGCTTTACGCCCTCGCGAAGCCCTCCCTCGCCCGGATCGACTGCTTCAAGCGCCGCATTCAGCCCGCCCGCTCGCCCCGCATCGTCGAGGGGCCGCAGGCGGAGCCGCCCGAAGTCGATCAGGGGGCGGTGGTCGAGGGCGGCGCGCCGAAGACGCTCCCCTTCGCCTTTACGGAGCCTCCGGAGGCGATCCCCCAGACGCCGCCCCAGACTTCGCCGCAGACTTCGCCCTCCGAAGCGTCCGAGGCCGAAACCGCGCCGGAAACGCCCTGATCCCCCTCCGGCGGCGCTGAAAGCTCATTGGGCGAGGGATTTCCGCCTCTTCGCGGGGCGGGTTCCTCCGCCTGAGACGCATTCCCCCTTCCCATGGCGGATAAAACGCGGCATGTAGGGGCCTCATCCCGCTCAGGACAGGACGTCATGGCCTCAGACCAGCCTAATTCCTATCGCGCCGGCCCCGACGACGAAGGCCGGTTCGGCATTTATGGCGGGCGTTTCGTGGCCGAGACGCTCATGCCGCTGATCCTCGACCTTGAAGCCGCCTATCAGGCCGCCCGCAAGGATCCCGCCTACGCCGCCGAGATGACCCATCTCTGGCGCCATTACGCGGGGCGTCCTTCGCCGCTCTATTTCGCCGAGCGGCTGACCGAGCATTTCGGCGGCGCCAAGATCTATTTCAAGCGCGACGAGCTGAACCACACCGGATCCCATAAGATCAACAACGTGCTGGGCCAGATCCTGCTGGCGCGGCGCATGGGCAAGACCCGCGTCATCGCCGAGACCGGCGCCGGACAGCACGGCGTGGCCACCGCCACGGCCTGCGCGCGCTTCGGGCTGAAATGCGTGGTCTTCATGGGCGCCGCCGACGTGGAGCGCCAATCGCCCAACGTCTTCCGCATGAAGCTGCTCGGGGCCGAGGTCCGCCCCGTGACCGCCGGACGCGGCACGCTCAAAGACGCCATGAACGAGGCTCTGCGCGATTGGGTCACCAACGTCGCGGACACCTTTTACTGCATCGGCACGGCGGCGGGGCCTCATCCCTATCCGAGCATGGTCCGCGACTTCCAGTCGATCATCGGCCTTGAGACCCGCGAGCAGATGCTGGAGCGCGAAGGCCGCCTCCCGGACACGCTGGTGGCCTGCATCGGCGGCGGCTCCAACGCCATCGGCCTCTTCCACCCCTTCCTCGACGATCCGCGCGTGAAGATCATCGGCGTGGAGGCGGGCGGCAAAGGGCTTGAGGGCTCCGAACACGCCGCCAGCCTCACGGGCGGGCGTCCGGGCGTGCTGCACGGCAACCGCACCTATCTGCTTCAGGACGCGGACGGCCAGATTCTCGAAGGCCATTCGATCTCGGCGGGCCTCGATTATCCGGGCGTCGGGCCGGAGCACGCCTGGCTCCATGACAAGAAGCGCGTGGACTACGTCGCGGTCACCGACAAGGAGGCCCTTGAGGCCTTCCAGCTCTGCAGCCTCAAAGAGGGGATCATCCCCGCCTTCGAGCCCGCCCACGCCCTCGCGCATGTGGCGAAGATCGCGCCTTCTCTGCCGAAGGATCATCTGCTCGTCATGAATCTCTGCGGGCGCGGAGATAAGGACGTCTTCGCCGCCGCCAAGCATCTGGGTTGGGAGATGGGCCAATGAGCCGCATTCAGGCGCGTTTCGAAGCCCTCGCCGCCGAGGGCCGGGCGGGCTTCGTCAGCTTCGTCATGGCCGGAGACCCCGATTACGACGCCTCTCTGGCGCTGATCAAGGCGCTGCCGGGCGCGGGCGTGGACATCCTTGAGATCGGCATGCCTTTCACCGATCCCATGGCCGACGGCCCCACCATTCAGGCGGCGGGAATCCGGGCGCTCAAGGGCGGCCAGACCCTCGTCAAGACTCTGGAGATGGTCCGGGCTCTGCGCGTCGAAAACGCCGAGACCCCCGTGGTGCTGATGGGCTATTACAATCCCATCTTCAGCTATGGCGCGGCGCGCTTCCTCGAAGACGCGAAAGCGGCGGGCGTGGATGGTCTGATCGTGGTGGATCTGCCGCCCGAAGAGGACGCCGAGCTTTGCCTGCCCGCCCGCGCGGCGGGTCTGGACTTCATCCGCCTCGCCACCCCGACCACCGACGAGAAGCGTCTGCCCAAAGTGGCGGCGAACACCTCGGGCTTCATCTATTACGTCTCCATCGCGGGCGTGACCGGCGCCGCCGTCCCCAAGCCCGCCGAAGTGCGCGCCGCCGTGAAGCGTCTGCGCGAAGGGACCGGACTGCCGGTGGCCGTGGGCTTCGGCGTGCGCACCCCCGAGACCGCCGCCGCCCTCGCCAAACACGCCGACGCCGTGATCGTGGGCTCGGCCATCGTCAAGGCCATCGAGGACAACCTCACGCTCAAGGGGACGCCCCGCGCGGGCTTCCTGAAAAAGGTGACCGCCGTGGCCGCCGCTCTGGCCGAGGCCGCGCGCAAGGCCCGGGCGGCCTGAGGGGATGGGCTTCGTCCCGGCGGATTCCACTCAGGTCGTCGCGACCAATTTCAAGCGGCGGCTTTCGGGCGTCACCGCCACCATCGAGCGGGTGGTCCCGGCGCAAAGGGCGCTCGGCGTGGGAGTCGCGACTCTCGGGCCGGGGCTCTCCGAGGCCGCGCCGCGCCTTCGCTTCCGGGATCTTCTGAAATTCTGGAGGGCGCCCGGGGGGCGCCCTTTCCGCATCTGGCACGCCCGGCGCAACGTCGAGATGCTGGCGGGGCTGGTCCTGCGCGATCTTCTGCGGATGAAGCTGCGCTGCGTCTTCACCAGCGCCTCGCAGCGCGAACATAGCGGCTGGACGAAATTCCTCATCCGCCGCATGGATTCCGTGATCGCCACCTCGGACCGCACGGCGGCTTATCTCGAAGTCCCCGCGACGGTCGTTCAGCATGGCATAGACCTCTCCGCCTACGCCCCTGCGGAGGATCGCGCGGCCTTGCGGGCGAGCCTTGGTCTGTCGCCGGATCTGAAGATGGTCGGCTGCTTCGGGCGCATCCGCCGCCAGAAGGGGACGGATCTCTTCGTGGAGGCTCTGATCCGGCTTCTGCCGGAGCGCCCCGGCTGGATGGGCGTGATCTACGGCCGCGCCACGGCGGAGCATCGGGCTTTCGAGGCCGAGCTTGAAGCGCGCGTCAAGGCGGCGGGGCTCGCGGAGCGCATCCGCTTCGCCGGAGAGCGCCCCAGTCCCGAGATGCCCGCGCCTTACGCCGCTTCGGATCTCTATGTGGCGCCTCAGCGTCATGAGGGCTTCGGCGTCACGCCGCTCGAAGCCATGGGCGCGGGGACGGCGGTGGTCGCGACCATGGCGGGGGCTTTCCCGGAATTGGTGGTCGAGGGCGAGACGGGTTCGCTGGTCCCTGTGGACGATCTCGACGCCCTGACCGCCGCGATGGCGCGCTGGATGGACGAGGATTCCGCCCGCGAGGCGGCGGGCCGGGCCGGACGCGCGCGGGCTTTGGCGCGTTTCGACATCTCCGTCGAGGCGGCGGCGCTCAACGCCGTCTACGAGCGGGTTTGGGCGCGGGGCTGAGGCTTTTGGCCTCTGCCGTCGCGTCCTCCCGCTGCGAAGCCTTTGGCTTCGCTGGACGACGCTCTAGCGCCCCGCGCGCAGAGTGACGCGCTCGCGGCCGTTCCAGATCGTCACCGAGGAGGGCGGCCCCGCGGTCATGGCTTCGATGCGCCATCCGCCCACCGTCGCGCCGACGCCGCCTTCGACGATGCTGTTGTCCGGCAGACGGATCAGCGCCGCGCTGCGGCCGCCTTCGCGGGGGAAGACCGCCGCCAAAGCCAGAGAAGCCGGATGAATCGAAGGCCCCGCCGGAGGCGGTCCTGAAGCCGCAGGCGCGGAAGGCGCCGGAGTCGGAACCGGCGCCTGAGTCCGCGCGGGCGGCGGCGTTTGCGCGACGGGCGCGGGGGGCGTCGGCGTTTCGGTCGGGGCGGCGGGGCGGGGCGTCGAGGGCCGCGGACTGAGGTCGATCCTCAGCGCGTCGTTTGGAGACGCGGGAGAGGGAGTCGCGGCGGGCGTCGTCGCGGAGGGCGGCGGCGTCAGCGCGGAGGTCTCGATGATGACGGCGCCGCCGCTGTCGGGGGCGGGAGAGGCGAGGCTCTCCGGCGGCCCCGCGGCGCCCGTCAGAGGCTGAGGCGCCGGCTCGCGCAGCGGCGCGAGGGTGAAGCTCGGATCCGGGCTCGCCACCGGATGCAGCGCCAGAGAGGCCGCCGTGCCGTAGCTTTCGCGCCGCTGATTGAACAACGGCCGCCGCGCGGCGACCTCCATAAGCGCATGATCCACGCTCGGCGCGTAAAAGCGCCGCGAGGGCGGCGCGCGCAGGCCGCTCAAAGGATCCTGAGGCCGCGCCGAGGGCTCGCCCGGATCCGCCAAGGCCGGCGCCTTGATCGCGAACCACGCGCCCCCAAACGCCGCGAGCGCGAGCGCCGCCGTGACCGCAAGCCAGGTTTCCCGCTTCATCGCGCCGCCGTCTCCTCTAGGCTCATGCGCTGCGCTTCGCCCTCGATGGTCAGCGCCAGAATGGGCGGACGGCCGTTCGGGCGGCTTTCCACCACCGCGCCGAATTTATCGATGAACAGAAAGGGCGGCTCCGACTCCAAGGCCGTGAGGAAGGCCGAGAGGCGGGATTCGGGCAGGGCGCCTTTCGCGAAGAACCGCACTTTCTCAATGCGCTGCCCTTCCTCTTTGGAGACCTCGATCAGCCCGCCGTCGTCCCAGCGGCCTTCGGCGGCGGTGATCAGGCTGCGGATGCGCCGGATGGCGCTGTCGGCGGCGAGCTGCGCGGTGTCCTCCGGCGAGAAGCCCGAACGCGGATCGCGCACATGGCGGCGCCATTCGCTTTCCTCCAGCGCGAGGCGCCTTCCGGCCTCGTCGAGGCTGCGGGCCTCTTGGGTCGCGGCGCGTTTGGCGAGGATCTCCTCGCCTTGGGCGCTCCAGACGCGCCAGAGCGGCGCCGCCGCCAGACCGGCCAGAACCAGCCCCAAGGCCGCGGCCAGACCAAGGGCGGCGAAGCGGCTGGCCAGAGTTCCGCGCTTGAGGCTCATCTTCCGCTCCATGTCACGGCGGCTTCGAGCGTGAATTGCGTCACGCCCGCCGTCGAGGTGGAATTGGAGCGCACGAAGCGGGCGCCCTCGAAATAGGGCGAGGCGTCCATGGCCTCCAGCACGCCGCGGGTGTCGGTGGCGCGGCCCTCCAGACGGATGCGGCGGTTCTCGATCCAGAGCTTGTCGAGATGGGCCGCCGGAGGCAGGGCCGCCGCCGCTGCCGCCGCGAGGGTCGAGATCTCCGGCGAGGTGCGCCGCTGGCTGGAGGGCGCGAGCGCCGCCGAAGACAGCCGCGCCAAAGCGTCGGAGCGGCCTGCGAGGGCCCCCTCGTCGCGGGCGCTGGCGATGGAGGCGGCGTTGGTCTCCTCGACCAGCGCCGAGCGCGCCGCCAGAGCCCGCGCCGCGCCGAAGGCGCCTCCGGCTATGGCGATCACGGCGAAGATCGCCGCCGCCCGCCGCAGGGGCTTGAGCGCCGGATCCGGAGATTCGTCGCGCAGGAAGACGGGCCGGGCCTCGGTTTCGCGCCAATGGGAGGGGCCGGAGACCCGCGCGGCGCGAAAGCCCCAGCGCTCGGCGTATTCGGCGGCCTCGCGGACGGTCTTTTCGGGGGCGACGGCGACCTCGGAGTAAACGTCGTCGGGAGTCTTGCGCGGCGCGGGCGCCAGATCGAAGGCCAGAGGCTGGCCCGATTGCTGCGCCAGCCGCTCCACCCGCAAAAGGGCGGCGGCCCGCAGAGCCGCGATCTCGCGCGGCTCGAAACGCTCCTCGCTGAGGAAGGTCTGATCCTGCGGCAGCACCACGTCCACCGAGGCCGGAGCGCCCACGCGGCGCTCGGCGGCCTCGCGCAGGGAATCCAGCTGCTCGGACCAGTCGAGCGCGCCGATGCGGGCGCTGGCGATGGCAGCCCCGCCCGAGCTCTCCACGAGATGGACCTCCTCCGGGCCGAGCACCAGCGCCAGAGGGGGATCAGCGCCCCGCCCACGCCAGATGTCGGACAATTCGCCCGTCCACCATCTCCAAAATCTCGTCAACGCCGTCATGGGGCGGCCTCGTCGCTCGACATCGTGCAAACCGCGGCGTTGCGCGTCGGCGCCTGCGGAGTCGGGCGCGCCTCTGCGCCCTGAGGCCTTCGTCGGGCCCTGAGGGGGTCCGGCGGGGGCCTTCTTCATTGGTTCTTCTTCGGGATCGGGGGGCGGGCCGCAGCCGGCCTTCCGATTCCGCCATGGCTTTTCAACCTTGGTTTACGTAGCATTATAAAACCCTTCCTCCAGCCTGTCCCGCGTGAAATCTCCTGATTCGGCGCTCTTTTGGCGCGATTGGACGCGGGCCTCGCCCAGAGGGCCTTTTGAAGGGCCCTCGCGCGGACCGAGGCCCCGCAGAAGAAGAGAATTCATCCTTAGGCTGAGCGGAAAACGCCTGTGCGTTGAGCAAGCCTTAGGAAAAACCGGGAACAATCCAAGGCGGAGCAGTTTGTTTGGAGGCGCGTCATGCCCCCCCCTTTGACGACAGCGCCGCCGTCCTCCCGCGATTTGGAGGAGCCCGTCGAAAAAGCCGCCCATGAGGGCGCGGAGAACGGGTCGGCGGCGGCGGAATCTCAGGCCCCTCAAAGCCCTTACGAGCTTTATGTGGCGGCCATGTCCTATATCGAGCGTCTGCATCGCCTGATGCTGGACGTGATCAAAGACGAATTCGAACGTCTGGGCCAGGAGGGCCTGAACAGCGTGCAGGCGATGTTGTTGTTCAACATCGCGGGCCATGAGCTGACCGCGGGCGAACTGAAGTCGCGCGGTTATTATCAGGGCTCGAACGTCTCCTACAACCTCAAGAAGCTGGTGGAGGGCGGATACATCCACCATGAGCGCAGCGAGGTGGACCGGCGCGCGGTGCGCATTCGTCTGACCGAAAAAGGCGAAGCCTTGCGGCGTCGGGTGGCCGAGCTCTACGAGGCCCATGTCTCGGCCTTCTCCGCGGAGGAGGGGGCGGTGAGCGCCGAGAACCTCGCGCGGATGACCTCCGTGATGCGCGACCTCGAACGCTTCTGGGGCGAGCGGATCCGCTATATTTATTGAAAAAGGCGGCGGATCCGGGATCGGATCCGCCGCCGCCGCCTCGCGCTGCGTATCGGCGATCAGCGTCCGAAGCGGAAGAAGTCGTCGTCCCGGCGGCGGTCATGGTCGTCATGCTCGCGGTCGATGAACTCGCGGCAGGCGCGTTGGGCGTCCCGGCCGCGGACGTCGCCCGCGCAACGCCGCCGCCAGCCCTCCCGCCAGCCGTCCTGATAGGCCCGCAGCGCGCTTTGCGGATCATGGGCGCGGGCGCCGCAGGCGCGCGGATCGCGCTCGCAGAGCCAGGGGCGGCCGCTCAGGCCATCCTGAAATCCGCGTTCGGCGAAGCTGGAGACGGGCGTGCGTCCTCCCCCGAAATTAGGCCCGAAGCTCGGGCCGGGATTGACGACGGTCGCCTGACAGCCCGCCAGACCGAAAGAGGCGAAGAGCAAGGCGAAGAGGGTTCGTTTCGAGGTCATAGGGGCCTCCTTGAGGGCGGATCCTGAATAGTGCGGGTGTGCGGTCGGGCGGGCGGCGCCTCACCAGAACCAGCCGGGGCCGAAGCCGTCGACGCGGTCCAGCCGGGCGCGCAGGCGCCGGATTTCAAAGCCCCATCTGGCGCGCTCCTCCTTCGAGCCCGCCGCGGAATAAGCGGCTTCGGCCCGGCGCAGATCGTCGAGCGCCTCCTGATAGCGCCTGCGGGCGTAAGCCTCGGCCTCGCCGGTCCGGTAGCCCGCGAGGAAATCCGCCTCGGCGGGCCCGGAGCAGACCCGCGCGTAAGGCCGCTCCGCCAGACCCTCGCGATAACCGATTTCGGCGACGCAATAGAGCCTCAGGCCCTCCGCGCGCCCCGCCGACCATGCGGAGGCGTTCGGGACCACCCCCGCCTTGGCGCAAGCTTCGGCATGGGCGTTCAGGCGGCCTTCGGAGGCGCCCGCGGCGCCGTCCTTGAAGCCCTGCTCGCTCCAGTCGACGACGCGGCATTCCTCCGGCGAGAGCGTGGCGCAGCCCGTCAAGACGCCGGTCAGGATCAGGGCCGCCGCTGAAAGCCTCATGGCGGTCACCACCAGCCGCTCCGCCAGCCCCAGCCGACGCCCCAACCCATGCGCGGGCCGCCGCCCCAGCCCCAGCCGAGCCCGACGCTCGGGGCGTAGACCACCGCCGGATTGCGGAAGGCGAAGCCGCGCTCATATTCGCGCAGGAAGGCCTCGGCCTGAGCCTCCGGGCAGACGCCGCGATATTCGCGCCCCGCCCGCCCGAGCCGATAGCCGTTTTCAGCCGTGCAATAGGCCGCGAGCCCTTGGGCGCGGCCTTCGGCCCAGGATTGCTGCGGCAGGCCGGGACAGGCTCCGAGATGGCGCGCCAATTCGGTGGAGGGGGCGCCCTTCGCGCCGTCCTCATAGCCGACGCGCGTCCAGTCGACGGCGGCGCATTGGGCCGGAGCCAAGGGCTGGACCGGCAGAGAGGCGCAGCCCGCCGCCAGAGCGCCGCCGGCGAAAACCGCGCAGAGGCCGATCCGCCGCCCGATCCGCCGTCTTATCCTCTGCGAATCCGCGCATGTCGTCTTGATCATCGAAGGCTCATCCTCCCGAATCATATCCCGTCGTCGCGTCCGTCCCCGGTCCCCGTCTCCATCATGCCCGCATATATGGCGAGACCAAGACGAAAACCCTTTCGGACGCCGTCTTCTTTACGTTTCAGGTTCTTCCGATCCGTCGCGGACGGCCTTGAGCGGCCAAAATCCGCCCAAAACCGCCTCTGGGCCGGATTCGTGACGGAGCTGTGAGCGCGCCTTCCTTGACGCCGTCCGTTTGAGCGCCCAAATCCGGGAGCGCGATCAGGCGATTCCGAAGCGCCCCGGCGCGAGGCCTGACCTTATGGTCCGGCTTCGTCGGCCTCGCCGCCCCCTCTCCGAGCCCTCCGGTCGCGTTGCGCCGGGCGTCTTCGGGGCCTATAAGCGGCTTGGCGTCTCCGTGGGGAGGCGCGGACCCATCGCAAGAGCGAGACATCCCGCGCGCGGAATTCCGGAGGCCGAGGCCCCCCGCGCGCCTGAGGCGAAGGAGCGTTCATGCCCTGGAGCAATGATTCGGGCGGCCCTTGGGGGAAAAAAGGCGGTCAGGGCGACCGCGGGCGCGGCCCATGGGGCTCCGGGCCTTCGGGCGGAGGCGGCGGTTCGGGCGGAGGCGGAGGCGGAGACCGAGATCCTCAGAAAGAGGTCGAGGAGTTGTTTCGGCGCGGCCGCGAGCGCATGCGCTCGGCTTGGGGCGGCGGAGGCGGCTCCGGCGGCGGCGGATCGGGCGGCGGAGGCTCCTCCTTTCCCGGCGGCGATCTGACCGCGGGCGGGCTTCTGCTCGGCGGTCTGGCGGCGCTCGGCGTCTGGCTCTTTCTCTCGATCTACACCGTGGACGCGGGCGAGGAGGCGGTGGTTCTGCGCTTCGGCGAGTTCCACGCGACCGCCACCCCCGGTCTGAACATGCGCATCTGGCCCATCGACACGGTGGAGAAGGTGCGCGTCACCGAGGTGCGTCAGATCAACATCGGCGGCGAAACCTCCGGCGTGACCAATTTCCGCAATCAGCGCGTCTCGGCGGACGACGGCGAGAACCTGATGCTCACCGGCGACGAGAACATCATCGACCTGCATTTCAAGGTGCAGTGGCGCATCGGCGACGCCCCGAAATACCTCTTCAGCCTGCGCGAGCCGGAAAGCACCGTGCGCGCCGTGGCCGAAAGCGCCATGCGCGAGGTGGTCGGCCGCAACAACGCCGAATTCGTCCGCACCACCGGCCGTCAGCTGGTGATGCAGGAGGTCCGCGACGTCATCCAGACCACCCTCGACAGCTACGACTCCGGCATCCTCATCGCCGACGACATCCAGCTGGAGAAGGCCGATCCGCCCGCCGCCGTCATCGAGGCCTTCCGCGACGTGCAGGCCGCGCAGCAGGATCAGGTGACCGCTCAGAACCAGGCCGAAGCCTATCGCAACCAGACCCTCGCCCGCGCCCGCGGCGACGCCGCTCAGGTGGCGCAGCAGGCCGAAGGCTATCGCGCGCAGGTCGTGGCGGAGGCTCAAGGCGAGGCCTCGCGCTTCGGCGCGATCTATCTGGAGTATCGCGAGTCGCCGGCCATCGTGCGCACGCGGATGTATCTCGAATCCATGGAGCGCGCGCTTGCGGGCGCGCCGAAGGTCATCCTCGATCAAAACGGCGTCGGCGGGGCTGTGCCCTTCCTGCCGCTGAACCAGATGACTCCGTCGAGGGAGGACCGCTGACATGGCGACCGTGATTTCGCAACGCGCTCTGCGCTTCGGTCTGATCGGCGCCGCCTTGGCCGCCGCCGCGATCTATTTCTGCACCTACACCGTGGACGAGCGCGAACAAGCGCTGGTGCTGGCCTTCGGCGAGCCCCGCGAGGTGGTCAAGGATCCGGGGCTGCATTTCAAGCTGCCGCCGCCCTTCAACAACGTGCTTTACTTCGAGGACCGCATCCTGCGGCTGGAGACGCCTTCCCGCGAAGTGATCTCGCGCGATCAGCGGCGCCTCGTGGTGGATTCCTTCGCGCTCTGGCGGATCACCGATCCGCTGAAGTTCTATCAGTCGGTGCGGACCATCGGCACCGCCGAACAGCGCATCTCCGCCAATCTGAACACGGCGCTTCTGCGGGTGCTTTCGGGCCAGAACTTCGCGGCCCTGCTCACCGCCGACCGCGCCACCACCATGAATCAGATCCGCAACGAGGCCCGCGACTCCAGCGCGGCCTTCGGCGTGGACATCATCGACGTGCGCATCCGCCGCGCCGATCTGCCGGACGCCAACCTCGTGGCGACCTATAACCGCATGAACACCGAGCGTCAGCGCGAGGCCGCCGACTTCCGCGCCAAAGGTCAGGAGGCGGCGCAGATCACCCGCGCCGAAGCCGATCGTCAGGCTCTGGAGCTGGTGTCCAACGCCCGCCGCGACGCCGAATATATCCGGGGCGAGGCCGACGCCGCCCGCAACGGCATCCTCGCGGACGCCTTCGGCGGAGATCCCGAGTTCTACGGCTTCTATCGCCATATGCTGGCCTATGAGCGCGTCTTCGGCGAGGGCTCGGCGGGGACTTCGGCGGTGCTGACCCCCGAGAGCAATCCCTTCCTGCGCTATTTTCAGGACATGGCCGGAGGCTCGGAGCGGATCACGGCCTTGCCGGCTCTGCCGGATATTCCCGGCGGCTACGTCGCGCCGAGCTTCCCGCGCGGGCCCGTCATCGAGCCGCCGGTGATCGAGGGCGTGACGCCCGCGCCCGCGACTCAAACCGAGACCGAGGCCGGGACCGAGACCGGGACGCCGGGCTTCAACGGATCCTTGCTGGAGCCTGCGCCCGCCGCCTCTGAGGTCGAGGCGGCTCCGGCCGCGCCCTTCGCGCCGCTTCTGGAGCCGGCTCCGGCCCCGGCCGCCCCGCAGGAGAACGGGGAGGAGGAGGCGGCGCCCGCGCCGCTCTGATCTCTCCGACTGATCGCCGCAATCTCGAAAGGCGTTCCCCCCATGACGCACAAGACGACGGACATGACGACGGACATGACGCAGATTCCGATCCGCAAGCCGCGTCCGGCGATCTTTCTGGCGGCGGTTCTTCTGGCGCTCTCCGGCGCGGGGGGGCTCGCTCCGGCGAGCGCCCAGCCCGCCGGAGCGCCGGAGAGCTTCGCCGATCTGGCGGGGGCGCATTCCGCGGCGGTGGTGAACATCTCGACGCGCCAGACGGTCGAGCGTTCGGCCTTCGACCGCGCGCCGAATTTTCCGCCGGGCAGCCCCTTCGAGGAGTTCTTCAAGGACTTCTTCGGCGACGGCGACCGCCCCAGCACGGCGCAATCCCTCGGCTCGGGCTTCGTGATCGACGCCGAGGGCTACATCGTCACCAACAACCACGTCATCGAGGGCGCGGACGAGGTGACGGTGAACTTCCCCAACGGCGATTCGGCCGAGGCCGAGATCGTCGGCCGCGATCCCAAGACCGACATCGCCTTGCTCAAGCTGATTTCGCCGCCCGCCGATCCTCTGCCGACGGTGGCTTTCGGCGATTCCGACGGGCTGCGGGTGGGCGACTGGGTGATGGCCATCGGCAATCCCTTCGGTCTGGGCGGCTCGGTTTCGGCGGGCATCGTCTCGGCGCGGGGGCGCTCCATCGACGTTGGGCCCTACGACGACTTCATTCAGACCGACGCCGCCATCAACCGCGGCAATTCGGGCGGCCCCCTGTTCAATCTGCGCGGCGAAGTGATCGGCGTGAACACCGCCATTTACTCCCCGACCGGCGGATGGGTGGGCATCGGCTTCGCCACGCCCTCGAACATCGCCGCCGAGGTCGCGGCGCAATTGCGCGAACATGGCGTGACGCGGCGCGGCTGGATCGGGGTGCGCACGAGCAATCTCGGGCCGGAGAAGGCCCGCGAGCTCGGATTCGCCCGGCCGCGCGGGGCTTTGGTCTCCGCCGTGACCGAGGAGGCGCCCGCCGCTCAGGGCGGCCTTCAGGAAGGCGACGTGATTCTGAAGGTCGGCAGCCAGGAGGTCGCCGATTCCCGCGCGCTGACGCGCATCGTGGCCGCCGCCGAAATCGACGCGCCGGTGGATCTGCTCGTCAACCGCGACGGAGAAGAGATCTCCCTCGAGGTGACCGTGGGCCTGCTGGAGGAGGAGACGCCGGAGATCCGCCGTCGCCGCGTGGAGGCCGCCGAAGCGGACGAAGCCGCCGCAAGCCGCGCCCGGATGACTCTCGGCATGGCTCTGGCGCCTCTGACCGAGGAGAACCGCCAAGAGCGGGACTTGCCGGAGGATCTGGAGGGCGTGCTCGTGACGGACGTCGCCTCGACCGGCCCGGCGGCCCAGAAGGGCATCCGCGTCGGGGACGTGGTGGTCGAGGCCGCCCGCGAGCCCGTGACCACGCCGGAGGATCTCGTGGCGCGGGCGCAGGCCCAGCGCGACGAAGGCCGGACCTCCATTCTGCTGCTCGTGCGTCGGGCGGGCGATCTGCGCTTCGTCTCTCTGCGGCTGAACGAAGAAAACCCCTGAGGCTTCCGGCCGGGGCCCGGAGGAGAGGAGGCGGGGGCCGCGAGGCCGCCCGCCTTTTTCGTCTTCAGAGGAGGAACTCCTCGACGCTGAGCACGCCCGCCGCGCTGCGCAGATCGCTCATGAGGTCGGGCGTCATGGCGTAGCGCTCGGGAAGGCGGATCTGCGCCAGACCCGCCGGAGCCTCCAGCAGGAGGCGGACCTCCGCGCCGCGCGCCGCCCGCATCGGATCGAGCCGCGCCTTCAGCGCCTGAGGCGCGGCCTCGGAGGTCAGACGGATCGTCACGCCCTCCGGCGCGGCGCCCGCCGTGGCCTCGCGCAGATCCTCGACGCTTTGCAGCTTGAGGCGCATCTGCTCGCCGCCGCGGTCGGCCTCCACGCCCAGCGCCACGAGGCGTCCGGGCTCCAGAAGCTCGCGGCTGGAGGTCAGCAGGTCGGAGAAGGCCATCCCCTCCGAAATCCCCGTCTGGTCGGAGAATTTCACGAAGGCGAACATCCGTCCGGACTGGGATTTCTTCTCCTGACGGCTGATGATCACCGCCGCCACGCGCCCGCCCGCCGCGCTGGACTGCTCCAGATCGCGCAGGGTCATGAATTTCTTGCGCCTCAGCGCCGGGCCGAAGTCGTCCAGCGGATGGCCCGAGAGATGGAAGCCCACCGCCGATTGCTCATGATCGAGCTTCACCATGGCGGGCCAATCCTCCTGAGTCTTCAGCCGGGGCGGGGGCGGGGGGCCGCCGAAGAGCGAATCCTGATGGCTGGCGCGGTCGGCGGCGGCGCTCTGGGCGTAGGAGAGGAGCGCGTCGAGATTCTCGAAGAGCTTGCGGCGATTGGGCTCCAGCTTGTCGAAGGCCCCGGCGCGCACGAGATTCTCCAAAGCCCGCTTATTCACCTGACGGGGATCGATGCGGCGGAGGAAGTCGAAGACGTCCTTGAAGGGGCCCTTGGCCGCGCGCTCGCGGACGATGCCCTCCATGGCCTCGGCGCCGACGTTCTTCAGCGCGCCCAGCGCATAAAGGATCTCGCCTTCTCCGGTGACGAATTTCGCGCCCGAGCGGTTCACGTCGGGCGGAGAGAGCCTGATGCCGAGCCGGTCCAGCTCCTGTTTATAGACTCCGAGCTTATCGGTGTTGTGCATGTCGAAGGTCATGGTGGCGGCCATGAACTCCAGCGGATGATTCGCCTTGAGCCAGCCCGTCTGGTAGCTCACCAGCGCATAGGCGGCGGCGTGGGATTTATTGAAGCCGTAATCCGCGAATTTCGCCAGCAGGTCGAAGATCTCATCCGCTTTGGCCCGGTCGAGGCCGCGCTCCACCGCGCCCTCGACGAAGCGGCTGCGCTGCTGATCCATCTCGGCCTTGATCTTCTTGCCCATGGCGCGGCGCAGAAGATCGGCCTCGCCGAGCGAATAGCCCGACAGAAGCTTGGCGATCTCCATCACCTGCTCCTGATAGATGATGACGCCGTAGGTCTCCTTGAGCACCGGCTCCAGCTTGGGATGCAGGTAGTCGGCGGGTTCGCGGCCATGCTTCACGGCGCAATAATGCGGGATGTTGCTCATCGGGCCGGGACGATACAGCGCCACGAGGGCGATGATGTCCTCGATGGCCGTGGGCCGGAGCTGGCGCAGGGCGTCGCGCATGCCCGTGCCCTCCACCTGAAACACGCCCACGGTCTCGGCGCGGCCGTAAAGGGCGTAGGTCTTTTCATCGTCGAGGGGGATGGCGGCGATGTCCACCGGCGCCGGGATCAGCTCCAGAGCCTCCTGAATCACCGAGAGGGTCTTCAGTCCGAGGAAGTCGAATTTCACCAGACCCGCCGGCTCGACCCATTTCATGTTGAACTGAGTGACCGGCATCTCCGAGCGCGGATCGAGATACAGCGGCACCAATTCGTCTAAAGGCCGGTCGCCGATCACCACGCCCGCCGCATGGGTGGAGGCGTGGCGGTAAAGCCCCTCCAGCTTCATGGCGATGTCGAAGAGCTTGGCGACCGCCTCATGAGACCGGATCTCCTCGCGCAGGCGGGGTTCTCCGGCGACGGCCTCCTCGATGGTGACCGGCTTGGCGGGATTGTTCGGCACCATCTTGCAGAGCTTGTCGACTTGCCCATAGGGCATGTTCAGCACGCGCCCCACGTCGCGCAGAGCCGCGCGGGCCTGAAGCTTTCCGAAGGTGATGATCTGGGCCACCTGATCGCGGCCGTATTTCCTCTGCACGTAGTCGATGACGAAATGGCGCTTCTCCTGACAGAAGTCGATGTCGAAATCGGGCATCGACACGCGGTCGGGATTGAGGAAGCGCTCGAAGAGCAGCCCGTAGCGGATGGGGTCGAGATCGGTGATCAGCAGCGACCAGGCCACCAGAGAGCCCGCGCCCGAACCGCGCCCCGGCCCCACCGGAATCCCCTGCTCCTTGGCCCATTTGATGAAGTCGGAGACGATGAGGAAGTAGCCCGAGAAGCCCATGCGCGCGATGATCGACAATTCATAGGCCAGACGCTCTTCGTAAGCCTCGCGCGTCGCGTAGAGCGGACCTGTGGCGAGGCGGCTGGCGAGGCCCTCCTCCGCCTGACGTTTGGCCTCCTCGACCTCGTCGGGGGCGAAGCGGGGCAGGATGGGCTTATGAGTCTTCGGGCGATAGGCGCAGCGCCGCGCGATCTCGACCGTGGTCTCCAGAGCCTCCGGCAGATCGGCGAAGAGCGCCGCCATCTGATCGGGAGTCTTGAAATAGCGCTCCGGGCTCAGCCGCACGCGCTCGGCGTCGTCCACCCGCGCGCCCGAGGCGATGCAAAGCATGGCGTCATGGGCCTCGGCCATTTCGGAGACGGCGTAAAGCGTCTGCTGGGTCGCGACGATGGGCAGATTCCGCGCATAAGCCGTCTCCAGAAAGACGGCTTCGGTCTCCTCCTCCTCCGGCGCGCGCCTCGCGCCTTCGGAGCCATGGCGCTGGATCTCGACGTAAAGCCGGTTGGGATAGATCCGCGCGAGCTCTTCAAGATGCGCCTCGGCGAGGGGGCGGCGGCCGCTGCGGATCAGGCGTCCGGCGGGGCCGTCGGCGCCGCCGGTGAGGCAGATCAGCCCCTCGCTCCAGCGCGCGAGATCCTCCATCAGCACATGCGGCGATTCCGACCCCGAATCGAGGAAGCTCTTGGAGATCAGCTTGAGCAGATGGCGATAACCCGCTTCGTTTTGCGCCAGCAGGAGGATCGTCGGATCGGCGGCGGCGTTTCCCGGCGGCTCCAGACGCAGCGGCGCCAGACAGCCCGCGATGGGCTGAATCCCCGCCTTGGCGAGAGTCTCCGAGAACTCCAGCGCGCCGAAGAGATTGCCATGGTCGGTCAGAGCCGCCGCCGGAACGCCCGCCTTCTCGCAGAGCTTGGCCATGGCCTTCACATGAATCGCGCCCTCCAGCATGGAATAGCTGCTTTGCAGCCGCAGCGGGATGAAGCGCGGCTGAATCAAATCGAGCGGGGCGGGGGATTCGGCTTCGGTCATAGGCGGCGGACTCGCGGCGGGAGGGGGCGGGGGAGGGGATCCCCGCGAGTCTAGAACATCAGGGCGCGGGGGTCACGTCTTGAAGCTCGGGGAAGCTGGGGGCCGCCAGACGCCGCGCATGATCGCGCAGATCCTCCGGCCAGCCTTCGGTGAGCGCAAGGAAGCGCGCCTGATCCTTGGCGTAGAGCGCCCGCGAGGCTTCTTCGTAATCCGGGGCGTCGCCGAGGGCGGCGGTCATGAAATTCCCCGCCGCGGTCTGAGCGCGTTTGGCTTCGGCTCGGGGGTCTTTGCGGGCCTCCTCCACCAGCCGCCGCAGAGCCGCCGAGGCGCCGCCGGGCTGAGTCGCCAGCCAATCCCAATGGCGCGGCAGAAGCGTCACCTCGCGGGGGGAGACGCCGAGCTTCGGGCGTCCGGGCTTCACGGATTTCTGAGGCTCGGCGCGCTCGGCGACTTCTTCGGGGGTTCCGCGCAGATCGGCGTCGAGGGGGCGCCCGGTGTCGTCGGAATAGAAGCTGAGGCGGGATTCCGCCTCGGGATCCGCGTCGAGGGCCTTGCGCGCGGCTTTGACCACGCAGCCCGGCGCGCCGGAGGCGAGGCGCCTCCCATCAAGGAAGGCGGTCCAGCGGGGGGATTCGGAGTGAGGCATGGAAGGGGCTCCCGAAGCGTTTTCCAGCGAAGCCGAACGGACTTCGCGTCGGGAAAACGCGGCCATGTCAAAAGTCAGGCCCCGATTATTACCCGGATGAAATCTGCGAGTCAAGATTTATCCGGGTAATATTATCCTCATAAAAGATGTCCGCTCTTCGCGCCCTTCACCGCGAGATAACGCGCGTTCTGCTCGGTCTCGCCGACCCGCAGCGGCGCGCGGGCGACCACCTCCAGCCCCTGTTTCTCCAGAGCGGCGATCTTGCGCGGATTATTGGTCATCAGCCTGAGCTTCTTCGCCCCGAGATCCTTCAGCATCAGAGCCGCCACGCGGAAATCCCGCAGGTCGTCCTCGAAGCCGAGGCGGTGATTGGCCTCCACCGTGTCGAAGCCCTGATCCTGCAAGGCGTAGGCGCGGAGCTTGTTCGCGAGGCCGATGCCGCGCCCCTCCTGCGCCAGATAGAGCAGGATTCCGCCGCCGCTTCCCGCTTTATGCTCGACGGCCATGCGCGCCAGAGCCGCCCGCAATTGCGGCCCGCAATCGCATTTCAGCGAGCCTAAATGATCCCCGGTCAGGCATTCGGAATGCAGCCGCGTCAGAACCGGCCGCGTCAGATCCGGCTGGCCCACGACGACGGCGTAATGCTCCGGCCCGCCGTCCGAGGGCCGATAGGCGTGGATCTCGGTCATCCCCGCCAGAGCCAGTGGCACCCGCGCCGCCGCCAGACGCCGCAGCGTCAAATTCTCCGTATCGAGAGCCTCGCGCAGATCCGAAGCTGCGATCCTCAGGAGATCGGCGGGCGCCTCCGCCGGGGCCGAAGCCAGCAGCGCCGCGGGCAGCAGCCCCGCCCGCGCGCAGAGCTTCAGCGCCAGACGCGCGGCCTCCGCTTCGGGCTGGCCTTCCGCGTCGCCGCGCAGGCTCTCGAAGGGGCCGCGCAGAGGATTCGCCAGATCCTGCGCCGGATCGGCCAGAGCCCCGAGAAGCTCCGGCCCGGCCCCGGCGGGAATCAGAATCCGCGCGAGATCCCCGTCATAGGCCCGGATCTTCAGCACCGAGGCCCGCCGCGCGCTCAGAGCCGCCACGGGCCGCCCGAGCCGTCGCGCCAGCTCCAGAGCCCGCTCAGAAACGCCCTCCAGCGCCGCGACGAGGACCGGCGCCGCGCCTTCCCGCATCAGCAGCAGCGGCGTTCCGGCGCGCAGATCCGCGCCCGCGCGCGCCAGACGCTCCGCAGGCGTCAGCCAGATGTCGTCGGCCATGGGGGTCTCCTTGCTCAGGGGATGGGCTCCGGGAAGCGCAAAAGATCGGGAGGCTTCGCAAGCGCGCGACCTTCCGCCGCCGCGTCTTGACGAAAGCGGCTCCGTCGCCTTCCTATCCTCAGAAGCGCAGGCCGGAAAGCGGGAAGCGCCTTTCGGCCGCTCCGGCGTGGAGCGCCGCAATCAAGAATAAGGAGCAGAGAGCATGGCCGCCATACGCCGCATTCTGATGGTGGACGACGACGCCGATCTGCGCGGAGCCCTCGCGGATCAACTGGTTCTGACCGAGGAATTCGACGTCTTCGAAGCCGAAAGCGCCTCCCGGGGGCTGGAGATGGTCAAGAGCGACCATTACGACCTCGTGCTGCTGGACGTCGGGCTGCCCGACATGGACGGCCGAGAGCTCTGCCGCATGATGCGCAAGGCGGGCGTGAAGTCGCCGATCCTCATGCTGACCGGCCACGCCTCGGACGCGGACGCCATCCTCGGGCTGGACGCGGGCGCCAATGATTACGTCGCCAAGCCCTTCAAATTCGCGGTTCTTCTCGCGCGGATCCGGGCGCAGCTGCGCACCCATGAGCAGAATGAAGACGCCATCTTCAGCATCGGCGGCTACAGCTTCCAGCCCAGCACCAAGATGCTCACCGACGGATCGGGCAAGAAGATCCGTCTGACGGAGAAGGAATCCAGCATTCTGAAGTTCCTCTATCGCGCCGCCGACCGCATGGTGGCCCGCGAGGTGCTGCTGCACGAGGTCTGGGGCTATAACGCCAACGTCACGACCCATACGCTGGAGACGCATATTTATCGCCTCCGCCAGAAGATCGAGCGCGAGCCCGGCGAGGCCCGCATCCTCGTGACCGAGCCCGGCGGCTATCGCCTGATCGCCTGAGGCTGAGCGCGGCGGCGCTGGACAATCTCGTTTCACCCCCTTACCGTTCCCTTGATGTTCGAATCAAGGGAGGCGAAGATGAGATTCGGCTATATGGTCGTCTATGCGCCCGACGTCGCCGCGACCGTGGCGTTTTACGAGAAAGCCTTCGGCGTGAAGGCGCGCTTCGTCACGCCTGAGGCCGATTTCGCCGAGATGGAGACCGGCGCCACGGCTCTGGCCTTCGCGCGGGAGGGCCTCATGCAGGGCTTCGCGCCGGACCTCCGGCCGAACCGCCCCGAGGATCCGCCCGCGGGCGCGGAGATCGCCTTCGTCGTCGAGGAGGCGGAGCTTGAAGCGGCCTGGACGCGCGCCGTGGCGGCGGGCGCCGCGCCCCTGGTCAAGCCGGAGCGGACGCCCTGGGGACAGATGATCTCTTACGTGCGCGATCTGAACGGCGTGCTGGTCGAGATCTGCGGCCCGGTCCCCAAACCCGCCTGAGCGCTAAACCGCCCTCAGCGCCGCCGAGACCCGGCGCCCTTCCAGAAGCAGCACGTTATAGGCCCGGCAGGCCGAAGCGGTGGACATGGGGTCGAGCCCCAAGCCCGCCGCCTCCGCCGCCGCCCGCACCGAAGCCGGAGGCGGCGCCTCAAGCCGCAGGCCCAATCCCAGCAGGATCACGTCGCCCGCCGCCGCCCAGAGCGGCGCCAGAGCCTCGGGCGTCAGCTCGCCCGACCAAGGCAGGATCTCGCCCGTCTCCAGAATGAAGAGAGATCCCTCGCGCCGCGTCCCGCCGATGCGGAAGCCGCCCGCGCCATAGGCGTCGATGGGCCGCGCGCCCCCGGAAGGGGCCTCGGGAGGGATTTCGGTCATGCGCATGGCGTTTCCTCCTCGGATGGCGCGGAATCGCGTCCGGACAGGGAATAGAGCCTTTCCGCCCGCTCTGAAAAGGCCGCGCCGCCGCGCCGCATGAAAAAATCCGGGAGGCGGCGCCCCCCGGATTTCCGGATGTCGTAAGATCGGGCCGTCGCCTTAATTGCTGGCGGGCGGGGGCTCGTCGCCGCCGAAGCGGACGCCGGTCGGGCCTCCGGCGGCTTTCTCGGCCGCCTCCTTGCTCCAGTCGCGCTTGACCCCGAGCAGCAGCAGCATGGGCGCCGCGATGTAGATCGAGGAATAGACGCCGATGAAGCAGCCCCAGAGCATCGTCAGCGAGAAGCCGCGCAGGGTTTCGCCGGCGAAGAAGTAAAGTCCGATCAGCGCCAGCAGCGTGGTGAAGGTGGTCATCAGCGTGCGGGCGAGGGTCTCGTTCAGCGAGAGGTCGATCAGATCCGGCAGGGACATCTGCTTATATTTGCGCAGATTCTCGCGGATTCGGTCGTAGATGACCACCGTGTCGTTGAGCGAGAAGCCGAGCAAGGTCAGCAGAGCCGCGATCAGGGTCAGGTTATACTCCACCCCTGTGATCGCGAGGATCGCCGCCGCCACGGCCACGTCGTGCAAGGTGGCCACCGCCGCGCCCACGGCGAATTGCCATTCGAAGCGCAGCCAGAGATAGATCATCACGCCGAGCAGCGAGACGGCGATGGCCGCGATGCCCGTCCAGACGAATTCGCCGGAGACCTTCGGCCCCACCACGTCCACGCCATGCACGGTCAGGCCGGGCACTTCGGCGGCCAGCGCCTCGCTGGAGCGGCGGACCACGTCGTTCATGGCGGCTTCGTCCTCGGCGGCGGCGACGCGCACCATCGCGTCGCGCGGATCGCCGAAGCCCTGCACCGCCACCTCGCCGACGTTCAGGCGGTTCATCACCTCGCGGATCGCGCCGACGTCGGCCTGAGGCTCGACGCGGACCTGAATCACCGCGCCGCCCGCGAAGTCGATGCCCATGTTCACGCCGCGGATCGGCAGAATGGCGATGGCCGCGAAGGTCAGGATGGTCGAGATGATCAGCGCCGGGCGCCAGATCTTCATGAATTTGAACTTGGTGCCGTCGGGGACCATCTGGAAGAGCGCGATCTTCGCGGTCTTGGGGCGCTTCCAGTTATACCAGGTCACGACCATCAGGCGGGTCAGGTTCACGGCGGTGAACATGGAGGTCGCCACGCCGATGGCCAGAGTCACGGCGAAGCCGCGCACCGGCCCCGCGCCGAGGCTGTAGAGCACGCCCGCCGCGATCAGGGTGGTGATGTTGGCGTCGATCACCGCCGCCAGCGCCTTTTCGAATCCGAGGTCGATGGCGCGAGGCATGGATTTGCCCGCTTTCAACTCTTCTCGGATGCGCTCGTAGATGAGCACGTTGGCGTCCACGGCGAAGGCGATGGTCAGCACCACGCCCGCGATGCCGGGCAGCGTGAGCGTCGCGCCGATCATCGACATGATCGCGAAGATCAGGATGACGTTCACCGCCACCGCCACGCTCGCCATGACGCCGAAGAGCCCGTACATGACGATCATGAAGACCACCACCAGCGCCGAAGCGATGTAGGTCGCCTTTTTGCCGGCCTCGATGGAATCGGCGCCGAGCTCGGGGCCGACGGTGCGCTCTTCAAGGAACTCCATGGAGGCGGGCAGGGCGCCCGCGCTGATCTGCGTGGCGAAGCGCTGAGCGCTGTCGACGGTGTAATTGCCGGTGATCTGGCCCGAGCCGCCCATGATGGGCTCGTTCACGCGGGGCGCGGAGAGCACCTTGCCGTCGAGCACGATGGCGAAGGGATTGCCCACGTTGGCGCGGGTGAAGTCGGCGAATTTCTTGCCCGCCGCCGTGGTGAAGCGGAAGGCGACGATGGGCTCGTTGGTGTTGGAGTCGAAGCCTTGGCTGGCCGTGGCGACCTCGGTGCCCGCGATGAGCGGCGTGACCGAAACGGCCCAGAGGATCTCGGGGTTGTCGGCCTCGGCGAGGATCTTGAAGCCCGGAGGCGCCACGCCCGCGTCGAGATCGGCCTGAGACACCGACATGTTGACCGTATGGAAGCTCAGCACCGCCGGATCGCCGATCAGGGCCTTGATGGCGTCGGCGTCTTCGGCGCCGGGCACCTGAATCAGAATGCGGCGGTCGCCTTGGCGGGTGATGGTGGCTTCCGTGGTGCCGTCGGGATCGACGCGGCGGCGCACCACCTCCAGCGATTGCTGGAGCGTGCGGGCGGCGAGATCCGTCTTGGCGGCCTCCGAGAGGGCGACGCGGAAGGTCTTGTCGTCCACGCGCGTCACCGTGAGGTCGCGCGCCCCGCCCAGAGAGCCGTCGATGGGCTGCGAGAGGCCTTCGAGCGCGGTCTGCGCCTTGGCCTGCTCCTCGGGCAGCGGGATCTCGATGAGGATCGCGCCGTCGGCCTGAGTCTGGGGCACGCCGCGCCGGGTGACGCCCGCGTCGGCCAGAGCCTGACGCAGATCCAGAGACACCTGCGTCATGCGGGCGCTCCAGACGTCCTCGACCTTGGTCTCGACGAGCAGATGCGCGCCGCCTTGGAGGTCCAGCCCCAGATTCATGCCTTGAGAAGGCATCCATGCGGGCAGCCGCTCGCGAGCCTCCTTGTCGATCAGGTTCGGGGAGGCGATCACCGCCCCGAGCAGACAGATCATGAGGACGAGGGCTTTTTTCCAGAACGGATAATGGAGCATGGGGGGCGTCCGGCTTGGTCCCGACGGATCCGGCGCCCGGACCCGCCGCGACGGGTCACTTCACGGCGGGTTCGGTCTTCTTGAGCACGGCGGAGAGGGTCGAGCGCAGGGCCTTCACACGCACGCCGTCCGCGAGCTCCAGCTCGATTTCGTCGTCGCCCTCGGCTCCGATCTTGGAGATCTTGGCGATCAGGCCGCCCGCGGTCACGACCATGTCGCCGCGACGCAGCGCCGTCAGCATCGCGCGATGCTCCTTCAGGCGTTTCTGCTGGGGGCGGATGAGCAGGAAGTACATGATGCCGAAAACCAGCACCATGGGCAGCAGCATGGAGATCATGCTGGGCGCCGGAGCGGCGCCGGCGGTCTGCGCGAAAGCGGGAGTGATGAACATGCGTGACTCCGGGGGTCCGAAGTTCGGGCTTCGGATGCGGCGGATGGGGATATGGGTCCGGCGACGGCCCGCCGCCAGAGGGTCGGCGGACTATATAGCCCAAAGCGTCAATTGCAAACGCGCCCTGAAACCATGATTCCCGCCCCGCGCGGAAGGGCGCGAAGGGAGGCGGGGCGTTTCGCCGCAAGCCTTTCGCGCCTCGCCGAGGGGCGCCGCGCGGCTGGACAGAAGCGCCTCGGGAATGTAGCTGAACTTCATCCGCGGCCCGCGTCAGCGAGGGATCCATGTCCGGTTACGAATATAAGACCCTCGCCTTGCCCCGTCTGCTGAAAGGCCCGCGCGCGCGCCGCCAGAGCGCCGCCGATTTCGTCTCCGGCGTGATCGAGTCGGCGCTGAACGACGAAGACGGCCAAGGCTGGGAATATCTGGGCGTTCAGGAATTCTCGACGCCGGACCGCTCGGGGCTTTTCGGGCGGGTGGAGCCTGCGGAGTTCGCGGTGCTGATCTTCCGGCGTCCGCGCGAGGCCAGCGCTCCGGTGAAGCGCATGATGGAGATGCGCGCGCCCTCTTCGCCCGCCCCTGCGGCTTATGAGTCGCCGCCCGCGCCTGAGGAGCCCATCGCTCCGGCGGCCGCGCCGCCGCGTCCGCCCATCGGTTCAGGGACGGGTTCGGGCGCTTCGCCCGCCGTCGTGGCGACCTCGCCCGCGCGGCCTTTTCCTCCGCGCGCGCCTGCGGCGGGAGGGATGTTCAAGGGCGGGCGCCAGACGCCCCCGACGTCTTCGATTCCTGAAGATCCGGGCGTTTCCCCCTCTGCTCCCCCGGCCGCTCCGAGAGCGCCGCGCCCGCCTGCGCCGAGCGCCGGGCCGCGTTCCGCCCCGCCTCAGATCGACGACGATTTCGGCAAGCTCTGAGGGCGTTGGGTCTTTTCTCGCGCCCGGATTGCGTTAAATATTCCTTACGGAGACGGAGGAATCGCGCATGGATGAGATTCTCGCATGGCTGGGCCAGAATTGGTGGATGGGCGTCGCGGGGATCGTGGCGATCCTCGGTTTGCTGGTGACGATCTTCAAATCCGGCGGGGACAAGATCTCGGCGAGTGACGGCGGCGTGGCGATCAAGGGCAAGAACAACACGGTTAATCCGTCTGCCTCCAAAGAGCCGCCCAAGCCATGATGGGCGATAAAATCTCTGCTGAGAATGGCGGCGTGGCCTTCAAGGGCGATGGCAACACCATCATTGTCGGCTTCACGATTGAGCAGCATAAGGCTATTCTGAAAGAGCGTCTCGCCGAACTGCGCGAGCAGATCGCGCGCGAACATGGCAAGGATCTGCAAATCCTTGAACATGAGAGGTCAAGATTTGAGCGCAACCTCGCCGACCTCAACACCTCATATCAGGCGGCGCTGAAGCGTTTAGAAGAAATGGGCGAGGCTCTGCGTCGCCTCTCCGACGAGATTCCGCAAGAGCGCCTGAAAGCCGCTTATGAAGCCCTGAATCGTGGCGATTCCAGCGAAGCCGACAAGATTTTCGCCGAAATTCGGAAATCAGCGGTCGCCACCATCTCTCGCGCCGCCGAGGCGGCTTATCAGCAAGGCCGCATCGCTTATGAAGCGATCCGCTGGCGCGAGGCCCGTGCGGACTTCGATGATGCCCATCGGCTGGAGCCGGAGAATGAGCTTTACATCTATTGGGCGGCGCGTCTGGCACGAGCCACGGGCGATTATATCGTCGCTGAGCCGCTCTATCGCCTCTCCCTCCAGCTGGCTGAAACGAACCATGGCGCCGCGTCATCCGAATACGCAGCGGCGGCGAGCAGTCTGGCTGGAGCGCTTGAAGACAAAGGCGAATACGCCGCCGCAGAGCCATGGTGCCGTCTGGCCATAGACATCGGGGAAAGGACGCTTGGGTCAAGCGACCCTATTTTGGCGCTCCGATTCAACAATCTCGCCAATCTGCGCCGAGCTCAAGGCGATCTCGTCGAAGCCGAGACCCTCTATCGCCGCACCTTGGAGATCAACGAGAAAGTTCTTGGGCCAGATCATCCTGACTTGGCGAAAACACTCAATAATCTCGCTGGGCTGATAAGAACAAAAGGCGATATCGCCGCTGCCGAGCCGCTTTATCGGCGCGCCATCGCCATTGGCGAGAAAGCCCATGGGAGGGATCATCCCGAGCAGGCGACCCGTCTCAACAATCTCGCCTTTCTGCTTCAGCTCAAAGATGAACCCGCCGGAGCAGAGCTGCTTTATCTCCGCGCCATAACCATCGCCGAAGATAAACTCGGGCCGGATCATCCCCAAACTCAAAAAATCAAAGCCAATTACGCCCGCTTCAAATCCGCCCATCCCTGACCCTTCGCGCCGCAGGCTTCTTGCGGCTTTGGCGCAAGTGATGTATCTCACGCGCGTCGGGGCGTAGCGCAGCCTGGTAGCGCGACAGTTTTGGGTACTGTAGGTCGTGAGTTCGAATCTCGCCGCCCCGACCAGAACCGTCGAGCGGAAGCCGCAAGCCTCCTCCGACGAACCTCTAACACCTTTCAAAATCCTCCAGCCGCGCCCGCCTCGGCGCTTCTTCTTCTCATTTTGACGCCCCGTCGCGGATCGGGGCCTCTCTCCGGACGCCGCCAAATGACCCAAAATCACGGGAATCAAGATCAGGGAGCCCAAGGCCCCCAACCTAAGCCCGGCGTCCTGCGCATCCACGCCTATGTGGGCGGCGCAGCTCAGACGAAAAGCGGCAAACCCGCCGTCAAACTCTCCTCGAACGAAAATCCGCTCGGAGCCAGCCCCGCGGCCAAGGCCGCTTATGAAACGGCCGCGCGCAGCCTCCCCATCTATCCCGAGGGAAGCGCGCGGATCCTCCGCGAAGCCATCGCGGAGGCCGAAGGCCTCGATCCCGCCCGCATCGTTTGCGGCGCAGGATCGGACGACATCCTCGCCCTGCTCGCCAAAGCCTATTCCGGCGAAGGCGACGAGGTGATCCACACAAGGCACGGCTTCTCCGTCTACCCCATCGCGGCGTTGACGGCCGGAGCCGAGCCCATCATGGCCGACGAGACCGACTTGCGCGCGGACGTGGACAAGATCCTCGATCTCTGCACCCCGCGCACCAAGCTGGTCTTTCTGGCCAATCCCAACAACCCGACCGGAACCTATCTCTCGATCAAGGAGATGGCGCGGCTGAGGGCGGAGCTTCCGCCGCAAGTCCTGCTGGTCGTGGACGAGGCCTACGCCGAATTCGCCGAGGCGGGCGATTTCGGCTCCGCGCTGAAGACGGTCGAGACCCGCGAGGATCTCGTCGTGACGCGGACCTTCTCGAAGATCCATGGACTCGCGGGCCTGCGCGTGGGCTGGGGCTACATGCCCCTCGCCGTCGCGGACGCCCTGCACCGGATCCGAGGGCCTTTCAACACCTCCATCCCGGCGCAGATGGCCGGGGCGGCGGCGATCCGGGACCGGGCCCATATCGAGGCCTCCCGGAACCATGTGCTGCGCTGGCGGAGCTGGCTCGCGCAGGCGCTCGGCGGAATCGGGATAGAAGCCACGCCGAGCCAAGCCAATTTCCTGCTCTTGCGCTTCGATCCGGAAGGACCCCGAAGCGCTCCGGCCGCCGATGCATGGCTTCAGGAGCGGGGACTGATTTTGCGGCGGATGGAGGGCTACGGCCTCCCCGACCGGCTGCGGCTCTCGATCGGCCGCGAAGAAGACAACCGCGCGGTGGTCGAAGCGCTCGCGCAATTCATGACGGAAAATCATCAGTGACGAATGAGAAGAAGACGGGCGTGGACCTTGAGGCCGCCCGCATCGCCGCGGAGCGGCTGGACGAAGGTCTGGACGCCATCGGTCCCGAAAGCGAGGACGAGGCGCTGAACGAAGAGGAAGAAGCCGAGGTCGCGAAGCTCTCCGACGAGGATTTCGACGAGGAAGGCGAAGAAGGCGAAGATGAGGACGAAGACGAGGACGGCGAAGAGGACGAAGACCTCGAAGCCGAAGCCTCCGCCGTCGTCGCCAAGGCGCTGAACGCCCAAAGCCCCCGCATGAGCCGTCTGGCGATCATCGGGCTCGGCCATATCGGCGGCTCCATCGCTCTGGCCGCGCGCCGGGCGGGGATCGCCTCGCATATCTCCGGCTACGTCCGCAATCCTGAGGATCGCGAAGCCGCCGAGCGGCTGGGCTTCGTGGATTCGCTCCATGTTAGCGCCGCCGAGGCCGCCGAGGGCGCGGATCTGACGATCCTTTGCGTTCCGGTCGGCGCCATGGCCAAGGTCGCCGCCGAGATCGCGCCCTCGCTGGCGCCGGATTCGATCCTGACGGACGTCGGTTCGGTCAAGGGCGCGGTGGTCGAGGCCGTGACGCCTCTCGTGCCGCCGGGCGTGCATTTCGTGCCGGCCCATCCTCTGGCGGGCACCGAGCATTCCGGCCCCGAATCCGCCTTCGCGGAGCTCTTCGACGGACGCTGGGCCATCCTGACTCCGCCCGAGGGCACCGATCCCGAGGCCGTCGCGGTTCTGCGCGGCTTCTGGGAGAAGCTCGGCGCGAACGTCGACGAGATGACCGTCGCCCATCACGACCGCGCTTTGGCTCTGATCAGCCATCTGCCCCACGCCATCGCCTACACCATCGTGGGCACGGCGGCGGACGCCGAGGACGTGTCTCAGGCCGAGATCATCAAATATTCGGCTTCGGGCTTCCGCGACTTCACCCGCATCGCGGCTTCGGATCCGGTGATGTGGCGCGACATCTTCCTCAACAACCGCGAGGCCCTGCTTGAGGCCTTCGGACGCCTTGAGGAGGATCTGGTGGCGCTGCGTCGGGCGATCCGCTCCGGCGACGGCGATTATATGTATAAGCATTTCTCCCGCACCCGCGAGATCCGCCGGGGGATCGTGCAGGCCGGTCAGGACGTGGCGGCGGCGAACTTCGGCCGTCCGCATGGTCAGGCCGGACGCAAGGCGCCTTCGCCGCGCACCGTCGAATCCGACGCGGGCCGCAGCTTCCGCCGTCCTGAGAACGAAGAGCGCGGCGGTTTCGGCCGTCCCTCCGATTTCGGCGACCGTCCCCGTCGCAGCTTCGATCGTGACGGCGGGCGCGAAGGCGGCGGCGGCTATCGCGGACGCGAAGGCGGCGGGGATCGTCCCTTCCGTCCGCGCGAGGGCGGCGGCGGCGGCTTTGGCGGCGCGCCCCGCAGCTTCTGGCGCAAAGACGACGAGGGCGGGCGTCCTTTCCGTCCGCGTGAGGGCGGCGAGGGCGGCGACCGTCCCTTCCGCAAGCCCTATGAGGGCGGCGGGGATCGCCCCTTCCGTCCGCGCGACGGCGAGGGCGGAGATCGTCCTTTCCGCAAACCCTTCGGCGGCGGCGACCGTCCCTTCCGTCCGCGTGAAGGCGGCGAGGGCGGCGACCGTCCCTTCCGCAAGCCTTTCGGCGGCGGCGACCGTCCCTTCCGTCCGCGCGACGGCGAGGGCGGGGGAGATCGTCCCTTCCGCAAGCCCTATGAGGGCGGCGGCGACCGCCCCTTCCGTCCGCGCGAGGGCGGCGGCGGAGATCGTCCTTTCCGCAAGCCTTACGAAGGCGGCGGGGATCGCCCCTTCCGTCCGCGTGAGGGCGGCGGCGACCGTCCCTTCCGTCCGCGCGACGGCGAGGGCGGGGGAGATCGTCCCTTCCGCAAGCCCTATGAGGGCGGCGGCCGGTCCTTCGGCGGCCCGCGCGAAGGCGGCGGCGGGGATCGTCCCTTCCGCAAGCCGGGCGGTTTCGGCGGCGGCGGCGGCTTCGGCGGCGGCCGGTCCTTCGGCGGCCCGCGTGAAGGCGGCGGCGGACGCGGCTTCGGCGGTCCGCGCGACGGCGGCCCTCGCGGGGGCGGCGGCGGTTTCGGCGGCCCGCGTCGGCCTCCCTTCCGTCGCGACGACGAGTGATTGAATGAAGATGCCCCCTCGCCGCAAGGCGAGGGGGTTTCTCTATGAGGATTCCCATGTTTTACCGGCCCGGACGCGACCCTCACGGCTTGCCGCATGACCCTCTCAAGTCCTGCATAGCGCCGCGCCCCATCGCTTGGGTGACGAGCCTCGATGCTGAGGGCGTCGTGAATCTGGCGCCTTTCAGCTTCTTCGCCATGGTCTCCGACGCGCCGCCGACCCTGATGATCTCCTGCAACGGGCGCAAGCCGGGGCTCGACGAAGCCAAGGACACGCGCCGCAACGTCGAGGCGGCGGGGGAATTCGTCGTCAATATGGCGACCTACGACCAGCGCGAGGCCGTGAGCCTCAGCAGCGCGGCCTATCCCGCCGGGATCAGCGAGGCCGAGGCTTTAGGGCTGGCTCTGGCGCCGGGCCGCGAGATCCGCACGCCGCGTCTGGAGGCGGCGCCGGTCGCGCTGGAATGCCGGCTCTGGAGGATGGTTCCGCTGATGAATCCCGATGAGGCCATGATCCTCGGCGAGATCGTCGGGGTGCATATCCGCGACGAAGCCCTGACCGAAGGACATCTGGACCTCGCCCGGATCAAGCCTCTGGCGCGGCTGGGCTATCAGGAATATGCGGCGGTCGAGCGGGTCTTCGCCATCCCCCGGCCCAAGAAGCCGCAGGCTTAAGCCGTCTTCTCCGGGAAAAGGCAGAGATCCCGCGCCACGCAGATTCCGCATTTCGGCGCGCGGGCCGTGCAGACGTAGCGCCCGTGCAGGATCAGCCAGTGATGCGCATGGAGCCGCCAGCGCTCCGGGACGACCCGCTCTAAGGCCGCCTCCACCGCCGCGACGTCCTTCCCCGGCGCCAGCCCGGTGCGGTTGGAGACCCTGAACACATGGGTGTCCACGGCGATGGTGGGCCAGCCGAAGCCGATGTTGAGCACCACATTGGCCGTCTTGCGCCCCACGCCCGGCAGGGATTCCAGCGCCGCGCGATCCTCGGGAACTTCGCCGCCGAAATCCTCAAGCAGGCGGCGGCTCAAGGCGACGACGTTCTTCGCCTTGTTCTTATAAAGCCCGATGGATTTAATGGCCTCGGTCAGAGCCTCCTCGCCGAGCGCGAGCATGGCCTCAGGCGTGCGGACCTTGGCGAAGAGCGGCCCCGTGGCCTTGTTCACGCCCTTGTCGGTGGCTTGGGCCGAGAGGACCACCGCCACCAAGAGCGTATAGAGATTGACGAAATCCAGCTCGCCTTTCGGCTCGGGGTTCTGAGCCGCGAGCCGGGCGAAGAACTCGTCGATCTGGCCGGGAGTCATGAGGGAGGGGAGGCTCAGCGCCCCGCCTCCGCCAATTCGAACCAGCGGCGCCCGGCGCGGCTGGTCACGCCGCCGAGGAAGGCCACCAGATCCGCCGACATTTCTTCGGTGAAGCGGTCGGGCGCCGAGGAGCCGAAGAGCAGCAGGCCGCCGGGGCGTCCGGGGCCGAAATCGAGCCGCACCAGCGCCTCGGTGGCGATGGGCGCGCCTTGGTCGTGCAGGCCCATGGTCATGCGCAGAGCCGGGCGCAGCACGCAGCCTTGCCCCGAAGCGCCCATCAGCCGCGCCAGAGCCGCCGCGTCGATCCAGCGGGCGCCGCCGCCCCCCGGCAAAGCCGGGAGGCCGCGCTCAAGGCAGAGCGCCACCGATTCGAGATCGAAGATGGTGCGGAAGCCCTCGGTGGCGGCCTCGACGAATCCGGCGAAGCTGGCGGCGTCCAGCACGGCGAGGGTCGCCGCCCGCATGGATTCCGCCGCGAGGGCGTTCAGCTCGATGGTCTCGATCAGCTCGTCGCGCAGCTCGGTCAGCTCGGCGACGCGCTGCTGAAGCCTCCGGATGGCGGCGCTTTCATAGCTCAGCACGTTGTCGCCGCTCTGGCGGCTGCGGACGTCCAGAGCGGCCCGCGCCAAATCCGGATCATCCCGGAAGATGCCGGGATGGATCTTCAGAAAGCTGCGGACGGCCTCCGGATCGAGGCGTTTGGCCTCGCGCAGAGAAACGTCCCGAGCCTGTTCGTCGCGCATCGATGCTCCCCCCGAAGCCCCGCCCCTGAAGCCCCGTCAACACTTCCTTAAAGGATAGATTGCCCGGTTTTCGCCCAATCCGCAACAAAGGCCGCAAGCCCCTTGTCGGTCAGAGGATGGTTCGCCAGAAGCTTGACCACGTTCGGCGGAATGGTGGCCACGTCGGCGCCGATCTTGGCCGCCTGCTGCACATGATTGACGTTGCGGATCGAGGCGGCCAGAATCTGGGTCTTGAAGCGGTAGTTGTCGTAGATCTCGCGGATGTCGGCGATCAGCTCCATGCCTTCGAGGCCGATGTCGTCGAGCCGCCCGATGAAGGGCGAGATATAGGTCGCGCCCGCCTTGGCCGCGAGCAGAGCCTGAGCCGAGGAGAAGCACAAGGTGACGTTCACCGGAGTCCCGGCGTCCGAGAGGACGCGGCAGGTCTTGAGGCCGTCCCAGGTCAGCGGCACCTTCACCGCCACGTTGGAGGCGATGGCGGCCAGCTTCTTGCCCTCTTTGAGCATGGTCTCGAAATCGGTGGCGGCGACTTCGGCGCTGACATGGCCTTCGGTGAGGGCGGCGATCTCGGCGATGACGTCGAGGAATTTGCGGCCCGATTTCGCGATCAGCGAGGGATTGGTGGTCACGCCGTCCACCATGCCGGTGGCGGCGAGGTCGCGGATCTCGGCGATCTCCGCCGTGTCGATGAAGAATTTCATGGAGGCTCTCCTGATCGGCCGCAGGGCGCGGCGCGAGGCCGCTTTCCCGGCTTCTAGAGCATTTTCCAGTGAAGCCGACAAGGCTTCGCGTCGTGAAAATGCGATCGCTAAAAAGGAAGCTGGAGCGTTTGAGCGATCCCAGAAGATCGGAAAACGCTCTCAGCCATTCGCAGGAGCTTCGCCAGAGCGCTTGTCGGCTTGGGCGGGGCCGAGGGCATGAACGGGACGCGGATTCCGGTTTTGCCGCCTCTGCCTTTCGAGGGGCCTCTGGATTATCTCGCGCCGGAGGGGCTCGCGCTCGCGCCGGGGACATGGGTCGAGACCAAGATCATGGGCCGCCGCACCATCGGCGTGGTCTGGGATCCGCCGCAAAGCGAGGAGGGCAGGCCGCCCGAGTCGAAGCTCAAGCCGATTCTGCGGGCTCTGGATCTGCCGCCGATGCGCGCCGAGACCCGCCGCTTTCTGGAGCGCATGGCCGATTATACGCTGACTCCGCTCGGCATGGCCTTGCGGCTGGGCGCCCGCGCGCCGGGGCTGGAGGCCCCGCCTCAGGAGAAACGCGGCTGGCGCTTGGCGGAGACTCCGCCGCCGGACGCGGACTCGACTCCGGCGCGTCGGCGCGTGCTGGCGGTCTTCGAGAACGGGCCGATGCGGGCGCTCAGCTCCTCGGAGATCGCTATGGCGGCGGGCGTCAGCGCGGGCGTAGTGCAGGGCTTGGCCAAGATCGGGGCCTTGATCCCCGAGGCCATGGCGCGCAAGGCGCCGGGCTCCGGGCTGAAGCCCGATCACGCCCCGCCCAAACTCAACCCCGATCAGGCCGAGGCCGCCGCGGCTTTGCGTCTGGCGGCGGCGGAAAGGCGCTATCAGGGGATTCTCCTCGACGGCGCGACGGGCTCCGGCAAGACGGAGACCTATCTCGAAGCCGTGGCCGAGACGATCCGACAGGGGCGTCAGGCGCTGGTGTTGTTGCCCGAGATCGCGTTGACCGCCGATTTCGCGTCGCGCGTCGAAAGGCGTTTCGGGGCCAAGGCAGCCGAATGGCATTCCGGCCTCAGCGGCCCGCAAAGAACCCGGCTCTGGCGCAGCGTCGCCGGGGGCGAGACGCAAGTGGTGATCGGGGCGCGCTCGGCGCTTTTCCTGCCCTTCGCGAATCTGGGTCTGGCGGTGGTCGATGAGGAGCATGACTCCAGCTATAAGCAGGAGGAGGTGGTTCTCTACAGCGCCCGCGACATGGCGGTGCTGCGCGGCGCGACCGAGGGCTTTCCGGTGGTCCTCGTCTCCGCGACGCCTTCGCTGGAGACTTGGGCCAACGCCGAATCCGGGCGCTATCGCCGCCTGAGCCTGCCCATCCGCCATGGCGGCGCCAAGCCCCCCGAGATCCTCGCGGTCGATCTCCGCTTGGACCCTCCCGAGCGGGGCCGCTGGCTGAGTCCGAAATTGGTGGAGGCGGCGAAGGAATCTCTGGAGCGCGGAGAGCAGGCGCTGTTCTTCCTCAACCGCCGGGGCTACGCGCCTTTGACCATCTGCCGCACATGCGGCTGGCGGGCCGGATGCCCGCATTGCTCGGCCTGGCTGGTGGAGCATCGGGCGCGCGGACGCCTCGTCTGCCATCATTGCGGCCACGCCGAGCCGATTCCGCTCAAATGCCCCAAATGCGGGGCCGAGGATCAGATCGTCCCGGTCGGCCCCGGCGTGGAGCGCGTCGCGGAGGAGGCTAGGGCGCTGTTCCCGGAGGCGCGGCTCGCGGTGCTCTCCTCCGACCTCATGCCGGACGGCGCCGCCCTGCGCGCCGAGATCGCCCGAATCGCCGCCGGAGAGGCGGATCTGATCGTCGGCACCCAGATCGTCGCCAAGGGGCATCATTTTCCGAATCTCACCATGATGGGCGTGGTGGACGCCGACATCGGCCTTCAGGGCGGCGATCTGCGGGCGGGCGAACGCACGGTTCAGCTGCTCTTGCAGGCGGCGGGGCGCGTGGGCCGGGCCGAAAAGCCGGGCCGCGCCTTCCTTCAGACCACCGCGCCGGATCATCCGGTGATGAGGGCCATTCTTTCAGGAGACGGCGAGGCCTTCCGCCGCGCCGAGGCCGAGTCGCGCCGCGAAACCGAGGATCCGCCCTATGGGCGCTTGGTCGCGGTGATCGTGGCGGGCGAATCCGAGGAGGAGGTCCGGGCGGCGGCTCAGGATCTGGCGCGGCGGGCGGACCCGATTCTCGATCTCGGCGCGACGCTCTACGGCCCTGCGCCCGCGCCTTTCGCGCGTTTGCGCGGAAAATGGCGCATGCGGCTGCTCGCGCGCTTCGAGCGCGCCCTTTCGCCGCAGAACGCCCTACGGGCATGGCGGGCGAGGGTGAAGCCCGCCTCGGGGGTGCGGATCGTCTTCGACGTTGATCCGCAATCCTTTCTCTAGCCGCATTTCTCTGAAGCTTTTGCGAATCCTCCGGGAATCCGCTCCGAATCTCCGCCTGACCGCGCGGCGGGCGCGCCTCGGAGGCGCCGCGGGAGCCCCGGAGAAGGCCGCGGATGCGGCGAATTTCCCTCTTCAAGGCCCATCCTTTCGGCTCGCCCCCCGTTGCCTCCCGAAAAACCTTGTGTTAGCAAGCGCCCGGATCGGGGGAAAAAGCGAGGCGCAAGAGGCGCTCCGCGCGCAGACGCGCAATTTTCCGCGATCGACGCGATCTTTGATTGGCGCGATCTTTCGGAAAGGGGCGCATGTGACGCAAGGAACCGCCACGCTCGCCGGAGCTTCCGGCCGATACGCCTCCGCGCTGTTCGACCTCGCCGATGAGGCGGGCGCGCTGGATTCGGTCGAGCGCGAGTTGACCGCTCTGGGCGACCTCATCGCCTCAAATCCGGATCTGGGCCGCGTGGTCTCCAGCCCCGCCTATAGCCGGGAGGATCAGGGCCGCGTGATGGCCGCCCTCCTCGGCAAGCTGAACGCCTCCGAGCTTTCGCGCAAATTCGTCGGGCTGATGGCCGGCAAGGGCCGCCTGCATCTGCTGCCCTCCGCTCTGGAAGGCTTCAAGACGCTGCTCTCCGCCCATCGCGGGATCGTCGAGGCCGAAGTCGCCTCCGCCCGTCCGCTGGACGAAGCGCGCAAAGCCGAACTCATCCGCAGCCTTGAAGCCTCCGAAGGGCGCAAGGTCTCGCTGAAAACCCGCGTCGATCCCACGCTGCTGGGCGGCCTCGTGGTCAAGATCGGCAGCAAAATGATCGACGCCAGCTTGCGCGCCAAGCTCGCCCGCCTGCAACTCGTCATGAAAGAGGTCGGTAGATGAACATCCAGGCCGCAGAGATCTCCGCGATCCTGAAGGAGCAGATCCAGAATTTCGGCCAGGAAGCCGAGGTCTCCGAGATCGGCCGCGTCCTCAGCGTCGGCGACGGCGTGGCGCGCATCTACGGCCTCGACAACATTCAGGCCGGCGAGATGGTCGAATTCGACGGCGGCCTGCGCGGCATGGCGCTGAACCTCGAAGCCGACAACGTCGGCGTCGTGCTGTTCGGCGACGACCGCGGCGTGAAAGAGGGCGACGTCGCCCGCCGCACCAAGGCCATCGTGGACGTGCCCGTGGGCCGCGGCCTGCTCGGCCGCGTGGTCAACGGCCTCGGCGATCCCATCGACGGCAAAGGCCCGCTGACCGACGTCGTGCGCGCCCGCGCCGAGGTCAAGGCGCCCGGCATCATTCCGCGCAAATCGGTCCATGAGCCGATGCTCACCGGCCTGAAGTCGGTGGACGCGCTGATCCCCATCGGCCGCGGCCAGCGCGAGCTGATCATCGGCGACCGTCAGACCGGCAAGACCGCCATCGCGCTCGACGCCATTCTGAATCAGAAGTCCTATAACGAGACCTACGCCGACGACGAGAGCAAGAAGCTCTATTGCGTCTATGTGGCCGTCGGTCAGAAGCGCTCCACCGTGGCGCAGTTCGTGCGCAAGCTCGAAGAGCAGGGCGCGCTGGACTACTCCATCGTGGTCGCCGCCACCGCCTCCGATCCGGCGCCGCTACAGTTCCTCGCGCCCTACACCGGCGCGGCCATCGCGGAGTATTTCCGCGACAACGGCATGCACGCCCTGATCATCTACGACGATCTCTCCAAGCAGGCCGTCGCCTATCGTCAGATGTCGCTGCTGCTGCGCCGTCCGCCGGGCCGCGAAGCCTATCCGGGCGACGTGTTCTATCTGCACTCCCGCCTGCTGGAGCGCGCCGCGAAGCTCAACGACGAGCATGGGAACGGCTCCATGACCGCTCTGCCGGTCATCGAGACCCAAGCCGGCGACGTTTCGGCCTATATCCCGACCAACGTGATCTCGATCACCGACGGCCAGATCTTCCTTGAGACCGAATTGTTCTTCCAGGGCGTGCGTCCGGCGGTGAACGTCGGCCTTTCGGTGTCGCGCGTCGGCTCCTCGGCCCAGACCAAGGCGATGAAGTCGGTCGCCGGCTCGATCAAGCTGGAGCTCGCGCAGTATCGCGAGATGGCCGCCTTCGCGCAGTTCGGCTCCGACCTCGACGCCGCGACGCAGCAGCTGCTCAACCGCGGCGCCCGCCTCACCGAGCTTCTGAAGCAGCCGCAATACGCGCCGCTGACCAACGCCGAGACTGTGATCGTGCTCTTCGCGGGCACCCGCGGCTATCTCGACAAGCTGGCGCTGAGGGACGTGGGCCGCTTCGAAAAGGGTCTGCTGAGCTATCTGCGCACGCAGAAGAAGGACCTCCTCGACGACATCCGCACCAACGACCGCGCGGTCAAGGGCGAACTCGAAGAGAAGATCCGCGCCGCCCTCGACGATTACGCCAAGAGCTTCTCCTGAGGCCTGTTGACCGAGAGGGGAAGCGGCCATGCCGAGTCTGAAAAGTCTCAAGAACCGGATCAACAGCGTGAAGTCCACGCGGAAGATCACCAAGGCCATGCAGATGGTCGCGGCGGCTAAGCTCCGCCGCGCTCAGGAGGCCGCCGAAAGCGCCCGGCCCTACGCCGTGCGCATGGCGGCGGTGCTGGCCAATCTCGCGGGCTCGGCCAAGTCCGGCGCGGATGCTCATCCGCTGCTGGCGGGCCGGAGCGAGGAGAAGGTCCACCTTCTGGTGGTCGCCACCTCCGAGCGCGGCCTCGCGGGCGCCTTCAACAGCTCCATCGTGCGCCTCGCGCGCGAACACGCCCGGCGCCTGAAGGCCGAGGGCAAGACCGTGAAGATCCTGCCGGTCGGCAAAAAGGGCCGCGACGCCCTCAAGCGCGACTACGGCGACGCCTTTTACGGCAAGCCCATCGATTTTCAGGGCCTGAAGTCCGTCGGCTACGCTCAGGCGCAGCAGATCTCCGAGCGCGTGCTCGCGGGCTACGAGGCCGGGGACTTCGACGTGGCGACCTATTTCTTCGCCACCTTCAAATCGGTGATCGCGCAGGAGCCGACCGCCCTGCGGATCATCCCCGCCGAGATCCCCGCCGCGCCGGAAGGCGCGGAGACCGGCGGCGCTTCGGCGCAATATGAATATGAGCCCGACGAGGCGACGATCCTTTCGGATCTGCTGCCGCGCAATCTGACCGCCCAGATCTTCCGGGGTCTGCTGGAGAACGCCGCCTCCGAGCAGGGCGCGCGCATGTCCGCCATGGACAACGCCACGCGCAACGCCGGAGACATCATCAAGAAGCTGACGGTCGAATATAACCGTTCGCGTCAGGCGGCGATCACCAAAGAGCTCATCGAAATCATCTCCGGCGCCGAGGCGCTTTGATGAGGCGCCTTCTCCTTCTGGCCGCGGTCGCGGCCCTCGGCTATCTCGCTTGGCCCTATTGGTGCGCCTACAGCCTCGCCAAAGGGGCCGAGACGGGCGACCGGGCGGCGCTTGAGCGTTACGTCGACTGGCCCGCGCTGCGGCTTTCGGCGAAGGAGGAGGTGGGCGGCGCCCTCATGGCGGCGCAAGGCGCCTTAGGGGGCTTGGGCGGAGCGGCGGGCTTCGGCCCGAGCGCGGCGGATCTCGGCGCGGCGCTGGTGGGGCAGGCGGTGGACGCCGCCCTCACGCCGGAGGGCGTGGCCGAAATGATCGCGCGCTCCAAGCGCGGCGGCGCCTCAGGCGGCGGCGCGGCGGCGAATGCGGGCGCGAGCTTCGGGGGAGCCATCCCCGCGGAGTTCTCGCGCGAGAACGTCAAATGGGCCTTTTTCGAGAGCCCGACCTCCTTCGTCGTCGATCTGGCGCCGAGGGCGGACCGCGAAGAGATCGTGAAGCTGCGGTTCAGGCTCGACGGCTTCGTCTGGAAGCTGTCGGACGTCGATCTGCCGCAGAACTTCAGCTTGTGAACTACGACGGATAACTTGGGATCGGGAGATCAACCGTGACGAAAGCCATCGGGAAATTAACGCAGGTCATCGGCGCCGTCGTGGACGTGCAGTTCGCCGACGGCGAGTTGCCTGAGATCCTCTCCGCGCTGGAGACCGAAAACAACGGCCAGCGCCTCGTCCTCGAGGTCGCGCAGCATCTGGGCGAGAGCACCGTGCGCGCCGTCGCCATGGACACCACCGACGGCCTCGTCCGCGGTCAGGAAGTGCGCGCCACCGGCTCGCCGATCTCGGTGCCCGTGGGCGACGCCACTCTGGGCCGCATCCTCAACGTCGTGGGCGAGCCCATCGACGAAAAAGGCCCGGTCAGCTCGGATCTGCGTCTGCCGATCCATCGCCCGGCCCCGGAATTCGCCGAGCAGTCGACGGAAGCCGAGATCCTCACCACCGGCATCAAGGTCATCGACCTGCTGGCGCCTTACTCCAAGGGCGGCAAGATCGGCCTCTTCGGCGGCGCGGGCGTGGGCAAGACGGTTCTCATTCAGGAGCTGATCAACAACATCGCCAAGGTGCATTCGGGCTACTCGGTCTTCGCCGGCGTCGGCGAGCGCACCCGCGAGGGCAACGACCTCTATCATGAGTTCATCGACTCGGGCGTCATCGACAAAGACGATCTCTCCAAGTCGAAAGTGGCCCTCGTCTACGGCCAGATGAACGAGCCTCCCGGAGCCCGTCAGCGCGTGGCTCTGACCGGCCTGACCCTCGCCGAGCAGTTCCGCGACCAGTCCGGCACCGACGTGCTCTTCTTCGTGGACAACATCTTCCGCTTCACGCAGGCGGGCTCCGAGGTGTCGGCGCTTCTGGGCCGCATTCCTTCGGCGGTGGGCTATCAGCCGACGCTCGCCACCGACATGGGCGCCCTTCAGGAGCGCATCACCTCGACGCGCAACGGCTCGATCACCTCGGTGCAGGCGATCTACGTGCCCGCCGACGACCTCACCGACCCGGCGCCCGCCACCTCCTTCGCGCATCTCGACGCGACCACCGTGCTTTCGCGCGCCATCTCCGAGCTGGGCATCTACCCGGCCGTGGATCCGCTCGACTCCACCTCGCGCATCCTCGATCCGCTGGTCGTGGGCGACGAGCATTATCAGGTGGCCCGCGACGTGCAGAACATCCTTCAGCGCTATAAGTCGCTGCAGGACATCATCGCGATCCTCGGCATGGACGAGCTTTCCGAAGAGGACAAGCTGACCGTGTCGCGCGCCCGCAAGGTGCAGCGCTTCCTGTCTCAGCCCTTCGACGTGGCCGCCGTCTTCACCGGCTCGCCGGGCGTGCAGGTGCCGCTGGAGAAGACCATCGACGGCTTCAAGCGCCTCGTGGCCGGCGAATTCGATCATCTGCCCGAGTCGGCCTTCTACATGGTCGGCGACATCGACAGCGCCGTCGCCAAGGCCCAGAAGCTGGCCAAAGACGCCGCCTGACCGGTCTGAACCTTCTGCGCGGGGCGTTCCGACGCCCCGCTGCGGTCTGACCCGCGCTCACGAAGAGGACGCCCCATGGCCGACAGCCTGACTTTCGATCTGGTCTCGCCCGCGAAGAAGCTCGCCTCCTTCCCGGTCTCGCAGGTGGTGATTCCCTCCGCGGCGGGCGACATGACCGCCATGCCGGGCCACGCCCCCGCCGTGGCGACGCTGCGGCCCGGTCTGGTGCGCGCCTTCACCGCCGAGGGCGAAAAAGCCTATCTGGTGATCGGCGGCTTCGCCGAGATCTCCGGTTCGAGCGTGACCGTGCTGGCCGAAGAGGCCGAGCCGCGCGAGGGCGTCGACGCCGCGCGCGTGGCCGATCTCGTGGCGAAGCAGGAGAAGCTGGCGGCCTCTCTGGAGGCTGAAAGCGACGCCCGCCGCGCCGCCGAGGCCCGGCTCAACGATCTGCGCAATCTGGAGATTCTGGTCCGCGCCTGACGCGCCGCCTGAAATCCCGACGCGATCCCGACGATCTTCCGCCCCCTTTCGCGCCCCGCGCGGGAGGGGGTTCTTCTTTGCGCGATTCCTCGCATTTTAGCTATCTCGCGCCGCGCCGCTTCGGCGGACGCGGAACGAATAAATCTCCCCGCAAGAGGCCCGCGCCATGCTGCCCTCAGGATTTTGACGGCGGGGGCTGAGAAGATGACCGAATCCGCGCAGCCTGTGCTGGACGCTCAGGCGCTGAACGACAACACCATGTCCGACCGCAGCTTGCAGGCCGAGCTTTTCGAGATCTTCTTCGATCAGGCGACGCATTACCTCGACATGCTGCGGGAATCGGCGGTCGCGCGCGATCCCGAAGCTTGGGCGGGCGCCGCCCATGGGCTGCGCGGCGCCGCTCTGGCGCTGGGTCTGACGCGTCTGGCGCGGCGCGCGGCGCGGGCCGAGGTCTCGCCGCCCCAGATCGAGGCGGCGGGGATTCTGGCGGCGACGCTGGAGGAATCCCGCCTCGCCGCCCGCCGCTATCTGGAGGAGAGCGCGGCCTGAGAGGCCGCGCCTCCCGAAGAAGCTTATTGCGGCATTTCGGCCATCAGGCGGGTCACGACCGCTTTTTGGAACTCCTCCATCTGGGGGCCGAAGATTTCGAAGGTCTTTTGGGTGAAGGGCGCGGTTTTGACCGCCATGCTCGCGCCTTCGGGCGATTCGTAGAAGGCGATCATCGCCTGAAGCTCCTCCGCCGAATAGGTGGCGGCGGCGCTTTCGATCATGGCCTCCTCCATGCCGGGGCGGATCTTGGCGAATTCCTCGCTGAGGATCGTCGCGAGCTGCTTGCGGATCTCCTCAGGAAGGGAGTCCTGCATGGCCATCATCGAATCGATGACGTTGCCGCCGTAAAGATCGTCGTTCATCTTCTGAATGGCGGGCAGGCTGAGATAGCGCGCGGCGAGCTCGCGGGTTTCTTCGGTGGCTTCGGAAGCCGCCTCCTCCGCCGCCTCTTCGGCTTCTTCAGCCGCAGCCTCTTCGACAGCCTCAGACGTCGCGGCTTCTTCGCCCTCGGCGAGGGGGGCGGCTTCTTCGGTCTTGGGCGCGGCGGCGGGCTCTTCGGCCTTCAGAGGGGCGGCGACGAAGGCGGCGAGGCTCGCGGCCAACAGGAAACGCGGAAGCTGAGACATGATTCCTCCTTAAGGCGCGTCAGGGCGCCGGGGGAGAAATAGGCGCTCCGGAGGCCGCCGCCTAGCCTTCCGCGTGGAGACTCCGGCGGGCGGGCCCCGGAGTTTGGTCTTATCCGAAGGCGTAGGTTTTGCGCTTGCCTTGGCGGGGGCAAGCTTCCTATGCCCTGAATGGACCCTCCGCAGCTGATTCCCAAGGCGATCCTTCATGTCCAAATCCGAGCCCGAGGCCGCTCCGCCGATCAACATCTGCCTCTATTGCGGCGCCGCCGGCGGGCGGGATCCCGCTTATCTCGATTCGGCGCGGCGGTTCGGCCGGGCTCTGGGCGCGGCGGGGGCGCGTCTGGTCTATGGCGGGGGCGGAGACGGCATGATGGGCGCCGCCGCCACGGCCTGCATGGCGGCCGGAGGCGAGGCCATCGGAATCATCCCCCGGACCATGGTGCGGCGGGAATGGGCGAAGAAGGATCTGACTCAGCTTCTGGTCGTCGAATCCATGCATACGCGCAAATCGGTCATGGCCTCCAACGCCGAGGGCTTCGCGGTTCTGCCGGGCGGAATCGGCACGCTGGACGAATTCTTCGAGATCCTCGTTTGGGGCCATCTGAGCTTTCACGCCAAGCCCATAGCCCTGATCGACGTGAAGGGCTATTGGGATCCGTTGCTGAAGTTTCTGGATCACTCCGTGGAGGAGGGCTTCACCGCCCCCCGCGCGCGGGAGCGCTTCTTCCTCGCGCCCGATCCCGAGACGGCGGCGGCGGAGCTGATCCGCGGCGCCGAGGCTCTGCGCGCCGCCCCTCAGAGAGGAAAAGGCGCGTGAGCGAAGGGAAGCTCCTCAGCTACGTCGTGACCTATCTGGAGATGGCCGCGCCGCCTGCGCGGCCCGCGCCTCCGGCTCCGGCGGGGCCGCGGACGGGGAATCTGGCCCTGATGAAGGCCGAGAAGCCTTCGGCGGGCTATTTCCTCTATCTTTATCGGGCGGTGGGCGCGCGCTGGCAATGGAGCGACTGGCTGGCGCGTCCGCGCGCCGAGGCCGCGGCCTTCGCGGGAGATCCGCAGGTGGAGACCTTCGTCCTCTATCGCGAGGGGGCTCCGGCGGGCTTCTTCATGCTGGATTTCCGCGGCCGCGCAGGCGAAGCGGGGGCGGGAGAGGGGGCGGAGAGGCCCGAATCTTGCGAGCTCGCTTATTTGGGATTGGTCGAGTCGGCTCAGGGCCTGGGCTTGGGCGGCTGGCTTCTGGGAACGGCTCAGGCCCGCGCCTGGGAGCGGCCGATTCGCCGTCTGATCGTCGAGACCTGCACGCTCGATCATCCGGGCGCCTTGGCGCTCTATCAGAAAGCCGGCTTCGTTCCGACGGGGCGGGCCGAGAAAACGCGCCGCTTCATGGATCCGGAAATCTTCGGATTCTGATCGGGACGCGGGCGCCTGCGGCCCCGCGGCTCTTGGCGAGCGGCTGATTTATGTTATGCCTCTGCGCGCGAAAGCGGCGAGTCGCTTCAGGATAAGGTGCGATGGATATATCTCCGAATGTGATCGACGGCGTCGTGATCGGCGTGATCTTCGTCTCGGCGATCCTCGCCTGGTCGCGAGGCTTCACGCGCGAGACGCTGGGTCTGGTGGGCTGGGCTCTGGCCGCCGCGGGCGCCGCCGCCGCCGCGCCGCTGCTGATGCCCTATATGACCAAGCTGCCGGTGGTCGGGGGCATGCTGACCGGCAATTGCACCTTCACGCTCGCGGCCGCCTTTCTGATCGCTTTCGCGGTGCTTCTGGCGATTCTGGGCATCCTCACGCCTTCGCTCGGCGACGCGGTGCGCAGCTCGGCCATCGGCGGGCTCGACAAGGCTCTGGGCTTCCTCTTCGGCGCGGCGCGCGGCGTGCTGCTGGTGGCGGTGGCGGCTTGGGCGCTGCATGCTCTGGGGCTGAGCGACAGCCTCGCCCTGCAGGAGGCCCGCACGGGCGGCTTTCTGAACGATCTGCGCAATGGTCTGGCCGAGGCTCTGCCGACCGAGGCCCCCGCTTGGGCCTCCGGCCGCCTCGACGGGCTGCTCTCGACCTGCGCGCCGACCTCCGCCCCCACGGCCGGGACCGCGACCGAACAATTGTGAGGCGCGCTTCAGGAGCGGCCTCCGGGCCGCCCCTTCTCCGGCGGCCTCTTGGATTCGCCTCTTGGATTCGGAGGCGCGCTTCCTTAATGACGCGACGCGGCCTGTTTCGAAAGGCGATCCCGCCTTTCAGGCGAAGCCGCGCTCCAAGGAGATGACGCTCATGACCCGCGACGCGCGCGAAGGCGCTCCATGGGATGGCGGTCCGGACGGGGAGGCGCCGCGTGAAGAATGCGGCGTTTTCGGCGTTTTCGGCGCCGCCGACGCTTCGGCTCTGGTGGCGTTGGGGCTGCACGCGCTCCAGCATCGCGGACAAGAGGCCGGGGGGATCGTCGTCTATGACGAGGCGCGCGGCGAATTCCACGCCGAGCGGCGTTTGGGTCTGGTGCGCGACAACTTCACCAGCAAAGAGGCCATCGAGGCCCTGCCGGGGGACAAGGCCATCGGCCATGTCCGCTACTCCACGGCGGGCGGCAAGGGGACGCAGACGGCGCTGCGCAACGTGCAGCCCCTTTTTGGCGAATTCGAGCCGGGCGGCTGCGCCGTGGCCCATAACGGCAATCTGACCAATGCGGTGCATCTGCGGCGCTATCTGACTCAGCGCGGCTCGATCTTCCAGTCCGATTCCGACACGGAATGCGTCATTCATCTCATGGCGCGCTCGATTCAGGGCCCGATCCGCGAGCGCATGGAGGACGCCCTGCGCGCCGTGGAGGGCGCCTTCTCGGTGGTGGCTCTGACGCGCGGGATGATGATCGGCGTGCGCGATCCTCTGGGGATGCGGCCTCTGGTGATCGGGCGGCGGGGCGAGGCTTGGGTTCTGGCCTCCGAGACCTGCGCCCTCGACATCATCGGCGCGGAATATCTGCGCGACGTCGAGCCCGGCGAGATGGTGACCATCACCGACGAGGGCCTGCGCAGCTCGCGGCCTTTCCCGCCCGCCGCGCGGCGCTTCTGCATCTTCGAATATGTTTATTTCGCGCGCCCCGACAGCTTCGTGGACGGACGCGGCGTCTATGAGACCCGCCGCCGCATCGGCGAGGAGCTGGCCCGCGAGCAGCCCGCGGAAGCGGATCTCGTCTGCCCGGTGCCGGATAGCGGCGTGCCCGCCGCCATCGGCTATGCGCGGGAATCGGGCATTCCCTTCGATTACGGCATCATCCGCAATCACTATATCGGCCGCACCTTCATCGAGCCGAGCGAGCAGATCCGCAATATGGGCGTGCGGCTCAAGCTCAACGTGAATCGGGCGCTGGTCGAGGGCAAGCGCGTGATTCTGGTCGATGATTCCGTGGTGCGCGGCACCACCTCGCTGAAGATCATGCAGATGGTCCGCGACGCGGGGGCCAAAGAGGTTCATTTCCGCATCGCCTCGCCCCCGACCTCCTGGCCCTGCTATTACGGCGTGGACACGCCCGAGCGCGACAAGCTGCTGGCCGCTCAGCATGACGTCGAGGGCATGCGCCGCTTCATCGGCGTGGACAGCCTCGGCTTCATCTCGCTGGACGGCCTGTATCGGGCCTGCGGCGAGGCCGAGGGCCGTCAGGCCGCCGCGCCGCAATTCTGCGACGCCTGTTTCTCGGGCGATTATCCGATCCGTCCCCGCGACGCCGAAGCCGGGCTCACGGGGCCGGGCTGCGCGCCGAAACGGCCGGTTCTGGTGACGAGGAAAGCCTCATGAGCAAGCGTTTCACGGAGAAGGTGGCTCTGGTCTTCGGGGCCTCGCGGGGATTGGGCCGGGCCATCGCTCTGGAGCTGGGCGAGGCGGGGGCTCAGGTGATCGCCTCGGCCCGCACCGAAGGCGCTTTGACCGAACTCGACGACGCGGTGCAGGCCGCGGGCGGCCCGCCCGTGGTGCTGGCGCCGCTGGATCTGCTGGACGCGGGGGCTCTGGACCGGCTCGGGGCGGTGCTCTTCGAGCGCTGGGGGCGTCTGGACATCCTCGTCAATTGCGCGGCCCATGCGCCGCCTCTGACGCCGGTGGCCCACGCCGCCTTCAAGGAGGTGGACCGCGCCTTCGGCGTGAACGCCTTCGCGGTGCAGCGCATGGCGCGGGCTTTCGATCCTCTGCTCTCGGCGGCGCCTTCGGCGCGGGCGCTCTTCATGACCGACGATAAGACCAGCCGGGCCTATTGGGGGCCTTACGCCGCCTCCAAGGCGGCGGGAGCGGCCTTCGCGGCGGCCTATCGGGCCGAGAAGGAATCGGGATCGGTCAAGGTGGAGATCTATGCGCCGCCCGCCATGCCGACCGCTCTGCGCGGCCGTTTCTATCCGGGCGAGGACCGGACCAAGCTGACCAAGCCGCGCCAAGTGGCCGCCGACGTGGTGGGCAAGCTGCTCGCCATCTGAAAGGCCGGGGAGATGCGGGAGACATGAGCGTGAACAGACGGATTCTCGGAGCGGCGAGCTTCGCGGCGGGATTTTCGGCGGCGGCTCCGGCTTGGGCGCGGATCTGCGCCATGGAGAAGCCCGATTGGGACGGCCTGCCGGTGCCTTGGCGCGTGGATCTCGTCGAGTTCCTCATCACGCCGCTGGGCTTCGGCGTGATCGTCATGGTCTGCGTGGCGCTGATGTTCGGCCGGGCCTCGCTTTTGGCTCTGGCGGCGGGATTCTGCGCGCTGGTCGCCGTCTTCCGCCTCTTGCGGACGGATTCCCTCGCCTACGCCATGGGCGCCGAGGGCTGCGCGCCCAATCCTTGGATCTCCGGCGCGACGCTGCTGCTTCTGGCTCTGGCTCTGGCGGCTCTGGCCCTTTGGCGCAGGCGCGCGACGCGGCGGGTCTGATCAGCCGCCCGCCTCCGCCTCCAGCCGCCGCTTCAGACGCCTGAGCATGCCGCCGACGATCAGCTTATGCGCCGGGCCGACCGGCGCCATATAGGCGCGTCCGAAGGCGTTATGCGTCACGACCGAGGAGGTGATCGTGAGCCTGCGCCCCTCGGCTGAGAGGGCGGTCATCACGTCGAGATGCTTGTCCCGCTCCGTCAGGACCAGAAGATCCGGGGCCTGATGCTCCACGAGGAAGAAATCCAGATGATCGCCCGCCGCGACGCTGGTCCGGGGCGCGCCTGAGAATCCGCCGATCCGCTTCACGCCGAAAGGCGCCGAGACGGCGTCCCGGATGCGGAAGGCCGCCTTCAGCAGAGGATTCGGCCGCTCCATCATGAGATTCCACGCCTCTAAAGGCGAGACCGCGCGGGGCAGCGGCGCGGAGCGGCTGTCAAAGTAATCCAGCTCCGCCGGAGGCTTCAGGAGGGCGAGGCCCTCATGCAGGATCATGGCCGAACTCCTCCGGCTGGGCGCCCCGCCTAATTCAGGGCCTGTTTCACCTTCAGCGCCAGATCCTTCAGCGAAAAAGGCTTGGGCAGGAAGAGGAATTCCTCGCCGCTGCGGAGATTCTTGCGGAAAGCCTCCTCGGCGTAGCCCGAGATGAAGAGGATCCGCGTGTCGCGGCCCAATTCGCGGATGCGCCCGAGCAGGGTCGGGCCGTCCATGTTCGGCATGACCACGTCCGAGATGATGAGGTCGATCTTCTGGCTCTCATCCGCGAGCAGCTCCAGCGCCTCCTCGCCCGAGGCGGCCTGAAGCACCTGATAGCCCCGCACCTCCAGAGCCCGCGAGGCGAAGCTGCGCACGGCGGCCTCGTCCTCGACCAGCAGGATCAGCCCCTTGCCCGAAAGATCGCGCGCGGCGGCGCTCTGAGCGGCTTCAGGCGCCTCCTCGGCGGCGTGGCGGGGCAGGAAGATGCGGAAGCAGGTGCCTTCGCCCAATTCGCTCTCGACGAAGACGAAGCCGTCCATCTGCTTCACCGCGCCATAGACGCTGGCCAGCCCGAGCCCCGTGCCGTTCGCGCCTTTGGTGCTGAAGAAGGGCTCGAAGATCTTGCCGAGATTCTCGCGCGGAATGCCCGAACCCGTGTCGCGGACCTCGATCAGCACGTAATCGGCGGGCGGCAGAATGGGATTGTCGAGCCGCGCGGCCTCCTCGCGGGCCACGTTGCGCGAGGAGATGGCGATGGAGCCGCCTTCCGACATGGCGTCGCGGGCGTTGATGACGAGATTCATCAGCACCGTGAAAAAGGCGTCGGGGTCGATGTTCACCGGCCAGAGGTCGCGGGCGTGATGGGTCTCGAAGCGGATGCGCTCGCTGCTCATGCGATGAAGCATGTGGATGTTTTCGGAAAAATACTCCGTCAGCCGCACGGGGCGCTTCTTCAGAGTCTGCTGACGCGAGAAGGCCAGCAGATGCCGCACCAGAGCCGCGCCGCGATTGGCCGTCTGCTTCACCTGATTGATGTCGGCGAAGCCGGGATCTCCGGCTTCGTGGTTTTGCAGCAGAAGGTCGCAATGGCCGATGATGACCGTCAGCAGATTATTGAAGTCATGGGCCAGATTGCCGACCAATTGCCCGATGGCCTGCATCTTCTGCGACTGGGCGAATTTCAGCTCAAGGGAACGCTGCTCCGAGACGTCGATGAAATAGGCGAGGATCGCGCCGGAATCTCCGCCCTCGCGGGCCATGAAGATCTGCGCGATGCGCGGCGGGCCTTCGCGGTCGGGGAGATGGGCCTCGAAGGGCTTCACCGCCTCGCCCGCCGCCAGCGCCTTCAGAGCGGCGTCGAATTCGCGGCGGTCCTCGATCTTCACCGCCGCCGCCAGAGAAGCGCCGGGATTGAGCGCCCCTTGGGTCAGGCGCATCATATGATCGTTGGATTCGATCACGAGGCCCTCGGCGTCGGCCACGGCGATGGCCAGAGGCGCGGCCTCGAAATATTGCGGCAGACGCGGCGCCCCCGGCGCCCGGGCCTGAGCCCGCGCGGCGCGCATCACGAAGCCATGGGCCTCGGCGGCGCCTTCGGGGCCGCGCACGAGGCGCTGCACCACCTCCGCCGCTCCGCCGCCGCGCAGACGGGCCGAGACGCGGATCTCCTCGGTCTCGGAGGCGAGGGCGGGGGAGAGGGCGGCCGCCCCCTCCTCGAAGAGATCCTCAAGCCGGGCGGGGATCGCGCCGGGCGCGCGGCCCGCCAGAGTCAGAAGCGCCGGATTGGCCTCCAGAAGGGCGCCGCCCCGGTCGGCCCGGTAATAGCCGAGGGGCAGATCCGCGCAGAGCAGCGCGGCGGCGGGCGGCGCCTCAGGCGCGGCGACGGGGAGGGGAGCGGGCTCCTCGCGGCGGATGCGCCAGAGGGTTTCGCCGCGCCCGCGCGCCAGACGCGAGACCGAAGCCGAGAACCGCGCGCCGCCTGGAGCCTGAAAGGCGTCCTCCGCGGCGCCGGAATCGAGGGCGCCCCGGATCAGGCGATAGATCCGGCCCTCCGCGTCGGAATCCGAGCCGAGCATCACCGCCAGACGCCGCCTTCCGCCCGGACCCGAAGCCACATGGGCGAAGAGCCGTCGTCCGGCGCGATTGGCGCCCAAGGCCGCGCCGAGATCGTCGACCAGCACATAAGCGTCGGCGGTCTCCTCCAGCGCGTAGATGGCTTCAAGGGCGTTTTGTCCGCGCCGCGCGGCGTCGAGGCTCCAGCCCAGACCCGCCGCCGTGGCCGCGCCCAAAGCCGCCGCGCCGCTCATGAGCAGCACGCGCAGGCTCGGTTCGGCGGGGCCCGCAGCGCCGATCCAGACGGCCGCCCCCGCCCCCAGACCCGCCGCGGCGGCGGCGAAGGCCACGCGCCACCCCGCGCTCAGACCGAGCGGGCGAGAGGCGGCGGAGGGGGCGGCGGTGAACTCGGCCATGGAGGAAACCCTAAGGAAGAAAGCTGGTTGGCTGAGGCGTCTTAAAGAAGAGCGTAAAGCCAATCGCTGAACGCAGTCTTAACCATAGGCGAAGCGCGCGAGATAAAACCCGTCCGTGGCGCTGGCGCTCGGCCGGAGGCTCCAGCCGCGCGGATCCTCCTCCGGCCCCGCGGGCAGGGCGCGCAGATCGGGGCGGCGGGCGAGGAGGGCCTCGGCCACGCGCTGATTTTCGGTCTGAAACAACGAGCAGGTGACGTAGGAGAGGCGGCCGCCGGGGCGCAGGAAGCGGAGGGCCTCCTCCAGAATCCGCAGCTGCAGCCGCGAGACCTCCGCCAGCTTGTCGGGGGTCATGCGCCATTTCGCCTCAGGATCGCGCCGCCATGAGCCAGAACCCGAACAGGGGGCGTCCACGAAGACGTGATCCATCCGCCCCTCCAGCCCGCGCAGATCCGGGCGCAGCGCGATTCGCGCTCCGGCGCGTTCGGCGCGTTCGGGAATCTCGGCCATGCGGCGCGGCGCGACGTCATGGGCGAAGATCCGGCCTTCGCCCTCCATCAGCGCCGCCAGAGCCAGAGACTTGCCGCCGCCGCCCGCGCAATAATCCAGCAGGCTCTCGCCGGGACGCGGCAGACTGGCCGCCGCCGCCGCCTGAGACCCCGCGTCCTGCATCTCCGCCAGCCCCTCTTGATAGGCGCGGGAGGCGAGGATCTTGGCGCCCTCCGGCGCGCGCAGAGCCGTGGCGCAGATCGCCAGAGGCTCCGTCTCGATGCCGTCTTCGCGCAGAGCCTCGCGGGCCTCCTCGCGCGTGGCCTTCAGCAGATTGGCCCGCAGATCCGGCGGCGCGCGCTCGCGCAGAGCGGCGAGATTCGCCTCCGTCTCCGCGCCGAGCGAGGCCAGAGCCTCGGGCCAGAGCGCGTCCGGCCAGTCGAGGCGCACCGGGGCGGGGGCCTCGCTCAGAGGGCGCAGGGCCGCGAGGGCGCGGGTCTCGGCGGCGGTCAGGGGAGGGGGCGCATGGCCCTCTCCGGTGAAGAGCGTCTCAGGCGCGGCGCCTTCGGCCAGAACCCGCCCGAGGACTAAGCTCCGGCCCGTCTCCTCCAGCCCGAGCGGCCAGAGCAGCGAACGCCGCCGCCGCAGGACTCCATAGACCAGATCCGCGACGGCGGCCCGGTCGCGGGATCCGGCGAAGCGCCGCGCGCGGCCCCAATCGACCAGAATCCGGTCGATGAGCCCGCCGCTCTCCAGCCAATAATCGAGGATCTCGATGGCGGCGGCCAGCCGCGCGGCGGGAGTCATGCGAGGAGCGCGGGGATGACCAGAGCCGCCCAGAAAAGCCCCAGAGCGAAGAAGCCGATTCCAAAGGCCATGCCCCGGCGCCGCACGATATTGCCGCCCAGATGCTCGAAAGCGTGCCAGACCCGCGCCAGAGCGAAGACCAGAGCCAGAATCGCCAGAAGCCAATTGGCCGAGCCGACGGCGAAGGCGATTCCCACCCCCGCGAAGAACAGCACCGGCAATTCATATTGATTGGCGAGATTGGCCTGAGCCTGACGCGCCGGAGCGGGCCAGAGGCTCGAATCCAGAGCGGTGTCCTGAAGCTTCACGCCCGCTTTGATCGCCGCGCTGCGGCGGCGCATGAGGATGACGTAGACCGCGAAGGTCAGCGCGACCTGCAAAGCCGCGGCGAGCAGCAGAATCTTGGCGGAGAGGATCACGGAAGGCGCCTTTCAAAGCGGGATGCGAAGGAGCGGGAGGATGCCGCCTCCCCCTCCGAAAGGCAAGAAGCCGCAGGAGAGGGGCGGTCTGGCGGCGGTTGCGGCGGGCTTTCGGCTCTGCTATCGCGGCGGCGTCTCCGCGCTCTGCTGATTGAAAGGCCTCGTCATGGTTCCGCGCTATTCCCGCCCCGCAATGACCGCGCTCTGGGAGCCGGCGACGAAATTCCGCATCTGGTTCGAGATCGAAGCCTACGCCACCGAGGCTCTGGCGAAGATCGGCGTGGTGCCGCAATCGGCGGCGGATGCGGTCTGGAAGGCGAAGGACGTCGAATTCGACGTGGCCCGCATCGACGAGATCGAACGCGAGGTCAAACATGACGTCATCGCCTTTCTGACCCATCTTTCCGAGCATGTCGGGCCGGAGGCGCGCTTCGTCCATCAGGGCCTGACCAGCTCCGACGTGCTGGACACCTGCCTCAACGTGCAGCTCGTGCGCGCCAGCGACATTCTGCTGGCCGATCTCGACGCGCTGCTGGCCGCGATCAAGCGCCGGGCCTATGAGCATAAAGACACGCCCACCATGGGCCGCAGCCATGGAATCCACGCCGAGCCGGTGACCTTCGGCCTCAAGCTCGCGGGCTATTACGCCGAATTCTCCCGCGCGAAGGCCCGCCTTCTGGCGGCGCGGGCGGAAGTCGCCACCTGCGCCATCTCCGGCGCCGTGGGCACCTTCGCCAACGTCGATCCCAGCGTGGAGGCCTATGTGGCCGAAAAGCTCGGGCTGGAGATCGAGCCGGTTTCGACTCAGGTCATCCCGCGCGACCGCCACGCCATGTTCTTCGCGACTCTGGGCGTGATCGCCTCCTCCGTCGAGCGGCTGGCCATCGAGATCCGCCACCTCCAGCGCACCGAGGTTCTGGAGGCCGAGGAATATTTCTCGCCCGGCCAGAAGGGCAGCTCGGCCATGCCCCATAAGCGCAATCCGGTGCTGACCGAGAATCTGACGGGCCTCGCCCGCGTGGTGCGCGGCGCCGTGGTCCCCGCCATGGAGAACGTGGCGCTCTGGCATGAGCGCGACATCTCCCACAGCTCCGTCGAGCGCTTCATCGGGCCGGACGCGACCATCACCCTCGATTTCGCCCTCGCGCGGCTGACCGGCGTGATCGACAAGCTCATCGTCTATCCCGAGCGGATGATGGAGAACCTCAATAAGTTCAGGGGCCTCGTGCATTCGCAGCGGATTCTTCTCGCGCTCACCCAAAAGGGCGTCAGCCGCGAAGATTCCTATCGCCTCGTGCAGCGCAACGCCATGAAGGTCTGGGAGCAGGGCAAGGACTTCCTGACCGAACTCAAGGCTGACGCCGATGTGACGAAGGCCCTCAGCCCCGCCGAACTCGAAGGCCTCTTCGATCTCGGCCACCACACTCGCCATGTGAAGACCATCTTCGCCCGGGTCTTCGGCGAGGCCTGAGCCGAGCGCGATCCGAAAACTGGGAACCGGTTTTCGGAGAAATCGCGCGCCCCTTAAAACAGCAAAAAGCCCGCTCCCTTTCGGGAGCGGGCCATGTTTCCTGCGAGAGGTCCGAAGCTTACTTCGGCAGATCGCGATGGAAGAGCAGCTCGGCGCGGAACAGGAAGCCCGCGACCGCCGCGCCGACCAGCGGAGCGGCGATGAAGAGCCAAAGCTGGCTCAGAGCCGCGCCATTGCCGCGGATGGCGTCGATCAGCGCCGGGCCGAGGCTGCGCGCCGGGTTGACCGAGGTGCCGGTGATCCCGATGCCCACCAGATGGATCGCCACCAGCACGACGCCGATGGCCAGACCCGCGATCGCGCCATGCGAAGCGCGATGGGTCGAGCCGAGGATCACCACGAGGAAGATGAAGGTCGCGACGGCTTCGAAGATGAAGGCCGAAACCATGTTGTAGCCGCCCGGGCCGCCCCAGCCGTTGGTGGCGAAGCCGCCCGTATAGCCGCCGTCCTTACCCTGCACGATGAGGTAGAGCACGAAGGCCGCCGCGATGGCGCCCAAGCATTGCGCGATCACATATTGAATGAACTCGGCCACGGAGAGGCGGCCGGCGATCAGGGCGCCGAAGCTCACGGCCGGGTTGATGTGGCAGCCCGAGATGGCGCCGATGCCGTAAGCCGCGCCGATCAGGGCGAAGCCGAAGGCGAGGGCGACGCCCGGCAGACCGATGCCCGCCTGACCCAGCCCGGAGAAGCCCGTGCCGATGATCGCCGCGCCGCAGGCGAGGAAGACGAGCGTGAAGGTGCCGATGAACTCGGCGAGAGATTTTTGCATATCCGCAAACCTTAAAGATGGCGCCCTCATCAAGGTTCTGTGAAGGCTTGGTCTTCAGCGGCGCGGAGTATCGCCGAATCGGCCCGGCGCAGGAAGCTTGAAAATGCCGCCTCGCCCGCCGCCTCCGAGGCGCGGGACAAGCGGAGTTCGCGCATGCTTATGAAAATACGTTTTAAATCAGGAGGTTATTTTTAAAAGGCCGGAAACGGCTCCTCCGGCGGCTGCGCGCCTGCTTCGGAAGAGCGTCTCCGCCTGAGGAGAGGCGGCTAAGGGCGCGTCGCGCCGGGCGCGAGTCTCCGGGGCGGGCGGATGAGGAAAAGCCCCGAAGTCGAAGACTCCGGGGCGAATCACGTCTCGTTTCGGGGCGGCCCGAATCGGGCCTCAGCCGCGACGGCGGCCGAAGGCGCGTTTGGGCGTCGCGTCTTGATCGTTCTCGCCGCTGAGGGCGGGGTCTCCTCCGGCCTCTTCGAATTCGGGGCCGCCGAGCCCGCCCCAGAGCTGTTCGGTGGAGAGCAGCGTGACGGGCGGCGCGCCCGCGGGGCGATAGGCGAGATCCTCTTCAAGGGCCTCTTCGATCTGAGGAGCCCAGCGCAGAGCCGCCGCCATGGCCTCCAGCCCGACCATCGCCGCGGCGGTCAAAGGCATGCTGGCGCGGGCGCGCAGAATGCCCGCCACCAAAGCGCCGTTCAGGGCGAACATGGCCTCATGCCGCTTGAGCCCGTGGCTCGCCATGACGGCGTGCGCGTTGCGGCGCAGGCGCGGTCCGGCGTTGAGCGGCCAGAAGCGCGGCCAATGGGCGGGATCGGGCGGCAGAGGCGGAAAAGGCTTCGCCCCGACCGAAGCCACCACCCGCCGCAAAGCATGCACCGGATCCGGCGCCGCCGCGGGCGGCATGCCCATGCCCTGAATCATCGCCTGACGCAGATAACCCGAGAGGGTGGCCGGCGATTCGGTCTCGTCGTAAAACAGCGCGTTCGCCTTCTGGCTCAGCACCGGCCCCTGAACGGGCAATTCGCGCTCGCAGGCGATGAGGGCGGCCTCGCCCGTTAAGACGCCGAGCGCCGCCACGACCGAGGGCCAATGCGTGTCCCCCGCGTCGTCTCGGCAGGCCTTGACCGCCATATCCGCCACGGCGGCGCTCGCCGCTCGCCAGGCCTCCGCCCTTTCGCTCATGAATTCTGCTCCGTCCCGCTCGCGTTTTTCTGCGAATCCTCGGACGGAGTTTGGGGCGAGAAAGGCGGATAAATGTCTAACGCGGGCGCCGGACGTCGTATTTTTAATTTCGGCCGTCTCGCCGCCCCGCGCCCGGATTCCCGCGCTTGCGGTCAGAAGGGGATTTCGTCGTCGAGGCCGCCGCCGCCCGAACGTCCGCCGCCCGAACCGCTCCCCGAGCCGCCGCGTCCGCCTTCGCGGACTCCGCCGCCGCCCGAGCCTCCGCCGTAGCCGCCGAAGTCGTCGCCGCCCGAACCGCCGCCATAGCCGCCGAAATCGTCGCCGCCCGAGCCGCCGCCCGAAGCGCCGCGTCCGCCGCCGCCGCCGGGGGCTCCGTCGAGCATGGTCAGAGTGGAGTTGAAGCCGTCCAGAACGACCTCGGTGCTATAGCGCTCGGCGCCGGATTGATCCTGCCATTTGCGGGTGCGCAGCTGGCCCTCGACGTAGACCTTGCTGCCCTTGCGCAGATATTGCGCGGCCACCCGCGCCAGCCCCTCCGAGAAGATCACCACGCGATGCCATTCGGTGCGTTCGCGTTTTTCGCCGGTGGCCCGGTCGTTCCAGCTTTCGGAGGTGGCGAGGCGCAGATTGGCGATCTGCTTGCCGTTTTGAGTCTGGCGCACCTCCGGATCGGCGCCGAGATTGCCGATGAGGATGACTTTATTGACGCTGCCGGCCATGGTGCCTGTTCTTTCGTGCTGGAAATGTTCTTGAAGAAAACATAGCCGCCCCCGCGCGCGGAAGCCAGAAGAAAGGCGTCCGGACGCGCAGCCGGAGCCCCGGAGCTTGCGGCGGCAAGCCGCGCCCGGCGCGACCATTTCATTCCCGCGCCCCCTAGACCCGCCCTCCGCTTCTGGTTATGAACGCGAAAGGAAGCGGGCCGCCGTCTCCGCGCGCGAGCGCATGCGCAAGCCGTGGAGCTACGGGGGAGGGACCCGAGGCCGATTGGATGGGCCAAGGAAGGGAGCCGGCTGAATATGGCGAACGTTCATGGGGCGAAAGCGCATGAGGGGGCGGAGCCCACCCGGCGCGACGTCATCTATGTGGCTACGGTGGCGACGGGCGTCGTCGGCGCCGCGGCCGTGGCTTGGCCGGTCGTAGATCAGATGAATCCCGCCGCCTCGGTGCTGGCGCTCGCCTCGATCGAGGTGGACGTGGGCTCCGTCGAGCCGGGTCAGCAGATCACCGTGAAATGGCGCGGCAAGCCGGTGTTCATCCGCCGCCGCACCGAAGAGGAGATCGCCGCCGCGCGCGAAACGCCGGTGGCCGATCTGCCCGACGGTCTGGCGCGCAATGAGAATCTGCCGCCCGATTCTCCCGCCAACGACGTGAACCGCTCTCTGGGCGGCCGCGAGGAATGGCTGGTGATGCTCGGCGTCTGCACCCATCTGGGCTGCGTGCCGCTGGGCGAGGCGGGCGATTTCGGCGGGTGGTTCTGCCCCTGCCACGGCTCGCATTACGACACCGCCGGACGCATCCGCAAAGGTCCCGCTCCCCGCAATCTCGACGTGCCGCCCGCGATTTTCGTGAGCGACACCGTGATCAAGCTCGGCTGAGGGGGACGGCGAGATGGGAACGATTCCGCAAGAGCATTATAAAGCCGCGCCCGGTTCGGCCGCCGGCTGGTTCGAGCAGCGCCTGCCGATCATCGGCTTCGCGCGCGACTTCATGGCCTTTCCGACGCCCAAGAATCTGAACTGGGCTTGGATCTTCGGCGTGGCGCTGGTGGTGATGCTGGTCAACCAGATCGTCACGGGCGTGGTCCTCGCCATGCATTACACGCCGCATGTCGACAAGGCCTTCGCCTCCATCGAGCACATCATGCGCGACGTGAACGGCGGATGGCTGCTCCGTTACGCCCATGCGAACGGCGCCTCCTTCTTCTTCATCGCGGTCTACGCCCATATCTTCCGCGGGCTTTACTACGGGTCTTATAAGGCCCCCCGCGAATTGGTGTGGATCATCGGCGTGGTGATCTACCTCATCATGATGGCCACGGCCTTCATGGGCTACGTGCTGCCTTGGGGCCAGATGAGCTTCTGGGGCGCCACCGTGATCACCAACATCGTCGGCGCGATTCCGGTGGTGGGCGATTACGCGCGCACGCTGCTCTGGGGCGGCTTCTCGGTCGACAACCCGACCCTCAACCGCTTCTTCGCGCTGCATTACCTGCTGCCCTTCGTGCTGGCCGGCCTGATCGTGCTGCATATCTGGGCCTTCCACCATGTCGGCAACGGCAACCCGACCGGCGTCGAGGTCCGCAAGGACAGCCTTGAGAACGTCAAGAAGGACACCGTTCCCTTCCACCCCTATTACACGGTGAAGGATCTCTTCGCGGTCATGGTCTTCCTGACCGTCTTCGCGGCCTTCGTCTTCTTCGCGCCGAACTACCTCGGCCACCCCGACAACTACATCGAAGCCAATCCGCTGGTCACGCCCGCGCATATCGTGCCGGAATGGTACTTCCTGCCCTTCTACGCTATCCTGCGCGCGATCCCCTCTCAGGTCGGCGGCGTGCTGGCCATGTTCGGCGCCATCGCGGTTCTGGCCTTCATTCCTTGGCTCGACACCTCGCGGGTGCGCTCCACGCGCTATCGTCCGATCTACCGCTGGTTCTTCTGGATCCTCGCGCTGGACTTCTTCCTGCTGATGTGGGTCGGCGGCAAACCGGCCGAACCGCCCTATATCCTGATCGGCCAATTCGCGACCGCCTATTGGTTCATCCACTTCCTCATCGTCATGCCGGTCGTCGGGATGATCGAGAAGGCGAAGCCCTTGCCCGAGTCCATCGAGGCGGATTTCGCGGCCAAGCATCCGCCGACCCATCAGCCGGAAGCTCCGGCCGCGGCCGCCGTCGGCGGCTCCAGCCACAGCCACTAAGCGCCAGAGGGACAGGACCATGACGAAATCGTCGATCTCCATGGCGGCTCTGGGCCTCGCGCTCGGTCTGGGCGCCGCCTCCTCCGCCTTCGCCGCCGGCGGCGGCGGAGAGATGAAAGACCATAGCTTCTCCTTCGAGGGGGCTCTGGGCCATTATGATCAGGCCGAACTCCAGCGCGGCTTCCAAGTCTACGATACGGTCTGCAAGGCCTGCCACGGCCTGCAATATCTGCCGATCCGCGACATCATGGCCTATGAGCGCCAGACCGGCCTCGGCAACGCCGAGGGCCCGCGCTTCTCGCGCGGTCAGGCTCAGGCCATGGCGGCGCATTACGAAGTGCCGGATCCTGAAGGCGAGCCGGGCGATCTGCGCACGGCGCTGCTCTCGGACAACTTCCCGGCGGTGACCTCGGCGGGAGCGCCCGATCTGACGCTCATGGCCAAGGCCCGCGTGGGCGGCCCGCTCTACATCTACTCGCTCCTCACCAGCTACACCGGCGAGGAGATCGAGCAGGCGGGCTCCATCCTTTATGAGAACCACGCCTTCGAGAGCGGCGCCCTGAGCATGGCCCCGCCGCTGTCGGACGATCTGGTCGAATACGCCGACGAGAGCGTGCCGCGCACGGTCGAGCAATACGCCAACGACGTGGCGGTCTTCCTCGCCTGGGCGGCCGAGCCCGACATGGTCGCCCGCAAGAGCGCGGGCCTGCGGAACGTGATCTTCCTCGCCTTCTTCAGCCTCCTGCTCTGGCTGACCAATAAGAAGCTCTGGAAGAAGATCAAACACCCGGAGGCGTGACGTCCGCCTTCGGGCGGAGCGCACGCCGCGCTTTCGGTTCGCCGGGAGCGGTCGGAATTCTGGAACAGGGGGGCGCGGGAGGCTGAAAAGCCGTCCCGGGCCTCTTTGGTTTGATGGGGAGGCGGAATGTCCGTCAACAGCTTCGGCCGCTTTCTGCGCGTGACGACTTGGGGCGAAAGCCATGGCCCGGCCCTCGGCGCGGTGGTGGACGGCTGTCCGCCCGGCCTGCCGCTGAGCGAGGCCGATCTTCAGCCTTGGCTCGACAAGCGCAAGCCCGGCACCAGCAAATACGTGACTCAGCGCCGCGAGGAGGATCAGGTCGACATCCTCTCCGGCGTCTTCGAGGGAAGAACCACCGGAACGCCGATCAGCCTGATGATCCGCAACGGGGATCAGCGCTCGAAGGATTACGGCGAGATCGCCGCGAGCTTCCGGCCCGGCCATGCCGATTACGCTTATTTCGCCAAATACGGAATCCGCGATTATCGCGGCGGCGGGCGCAGCTCGGCCCGCGAGACGGCGGCCCGCGTGGCGGCGGGCGGGGTGGCGCGCGTCATCCTCGCGGCTCTGGCGCCTCAGGTGCGGATTCGCGGGGCCATGGTCGCCATGGGCGCCGACGAAGTGGACCGCGCCGCTTGGGATTGGGCTGAGACCGAGCGCAATCCCTTCTGGTCTCCGGACGCCGCCGCCGCCGCGCGTTGGGCGACCAAGCTGGAGGCTCTGCGCAAATCCGGCGATTCCATCGGCGCCGTGCTGGAGGTCGTCGCGGAGGGCGTTCCGGCGGGCTGGGGCGCCCCGATCTACGGCAAGCTGGATCAGGATCTCGCTTCGGCGCTGATGTCGATCAATGCGGTGAAGGGCGTCGAGATCGGCGCGGGCTTCGCCGCCGCCGCGCTGACGGGCTCCGAAAACGCCGATGAAATGCGCATGGGGAACGAAGGCCCCGTCTTCCTCTCGAACAAAGCCGGGGGAATCCTCGGCGGAATCAGCACCGGACAAGAGGTGGTCGCGCGCTTCGCGGTCAAGCCGACCTCCTCGATCCTCACGCCCCGGCGCACCATCGACAAGGCCGGAAACGAGGTGGAGCTGATCACCAAAGGCCGTCATGATCCCTGCGTGGGAATCCGGGCCGTGCCGGTGGGCGAGGCCATGATGGCCCTGACTCTGGCCGATCATCTTCTGCTCCATCGCGGACAGGTCGGCGAAAACGGCGGAGGGCGGATCGGATGAGTAGGCGGACGGGGGCGGCTGCGGCTTTGGCGGCGGTTTTGGCGGGGGGGCCTCTGGCGGCCCATCCGCATGTCTTCGCGGACGCCCAGACGGAGCTTCTCCTCGACGATCAGCGCCGTCTGACGGGCGTGCGGCTGCATCTGGTCTTCGATGAGATCTACACCGCCTATATGGCCGAGGCTCTGGAGCTGGACGCCGACAAAGACGGCGTCTGGACCGACGAGGAGCAGATCTTCGCCGCCGAGCAGAATCTCAACGGCCTCGACATGTGGAATTGGTATGTGCATGTCCGTCCGGCGGGGGGCGGCGGGAAGCTGGCTCTGAAGCCCGCCGAAGAGGCCCACGCCATGCAGATCGGCGACCGCTTCGCGCTCTCCTACGTCGCGCCTCTGGCCGAGCCCGCCGCTCTGGAGGGCGAGGGCGTCGAGCTGCGGATCTACGATCCTTATTTCTACGCCTCCATCAAGCTGCTCGACGCCGAGGACGGCGCGACTCTCGAACCCGAAGCGGTCGAGGGCTGCTTGCTGACCCGCGCCCCCGCCCATGTCGACCGCGCTTTGCAAAAGCGCCTGCTGGAGTTCGCCGCCGAGGAGACTCCCGAGATCGAGGGCGTGGAGGAGCCGGGCTTCGTCTTCGCCGACCGGATCGGCCTCTCATGCGGATGAGGGCGCTCTGCGCTCTGGGCGCGTCGGGCGCGCTGATTCTCGCGCCTGCGGCGGCATCGGCCTTCGGCTGGAGCGACGCCGCCTTTTGGCTTCAGCAGCGCCAGCAGGAGGCCCATCGGAGCCTCACGGCGGGGCTGCGGCTGATGCGCGAGGATCCTTGGGGCGGCCGCGCGGCGCTGGTCGGCGCGAGTTTTCTCTATGGCGTGCTGCATGCGCTCGGGCCGGGACATGGCAAAGCCTTGGTCGCGGCCTACGCCGTCGCCGCCCGCGCCCCGGCCCGACGCGCGGCGGGGCTGGCGCTGACGGCGGCTTTGGCTCAGGCGGTCTTCGCGGTGGTTCTGGTCTATGGGCTGCTGCTGATCCTCGACCGGGGCGGGCGAAGGGCCGTCGGGCTGGCGGAGGGAGTCTTCACGCCGCTCTCCGCCGCCCTGATGATCGGCCTCGGGCTTTGGCTGGCTTGGCGGGGCCTCGGAATCTGGCGGAGCCGCCCCCTCGCCGCGCCTCTCTCCGTTCCCGCCTCCGCGCCGGTTTTTCAGCTGGCCTCGCCGGGCGGCGGCGCGGCTTCGGGACGGGCGCTCGCTCTGGCTTTCGCGCCGGAGGCTCCCCATATGGCGGCTCAGGCCCTTCCCGCCCCCTCCGCCGCTCATGAGCATGGCCCGCAGTGCGGTTGCGCCCATGGGCCGGATCCCGCCGCTCTGGCCGCCGCCGATTCCTGGCGGGCGCGTCTGGCGGTGGTCGCGGCGACGGCCGTCCGGCCCTGCACGGGGGCGCTGATGCTCCTGACCGCCGCCTGGGCCATGGGCTGGCCCTGGACGGGCGTCCTCGCGGCTTTGGCCATGGGCCTCGGCGTCGGGGCCGCGACGGGCGGCGTGGCGCTCGGCTTCGCGGGGGCGCTCGGACTGGCCGAGAGGCTCGGCGCCGGACGCGCCGCCGGAGCCCGCCGCTGGGCGGGCGGACTCGCGGTCGCCTTCGGGCTGGCTCTGGCGCTGATGGGCGGGCTTTCGCTCGCCGCCGCCCTGACGGCGCCGCCTTCGGGGCCCGCCCTGCTGGGCGCGGCCCGCCAAACGACTTGATCGTCCGCCGGATCTGGCTCAAACTTCCGGAGATGAGGGAGAATGCGAAAACCGATGAAGACTGAAGCCGCTCGTTCGCCGGATGGCGTCCGCATCTACGCGCCCGAGGATTTCGAGGGCATGCGCCGCGCCGGACGCGTCGTCGCCGAGGTTCTCGACATGATCGAGGATCATGTGCGCCCCGGCGCGACCACCGCCGCTCTCGACAAGCTCTGTCAGGATTTCGTCGAAGCCTCCGGCGCGACCTCGGCCACCATCGGCTATCGCGGCTATCAGCATGCGAGCTGCATTTCGATCAATCATGTGGTCTGCCACGGCATCCCCGGCGAGCGGGCGCTCAAGGACGGCGACATCCTCAACATCGACGTGACGGTGATCGTCGACGGCTGGTATGGCGATTCCTCGCGCATGTACGTCGCGGGCGAGCCGAGCGTGAAGGCGAAGCGCCTGATCGAAACCACCTATCACGGGCTCATGCTCGGCATCGAGGCCGTGAAGCCCGGCGGGCATTTCGGCGACATCGGCGCGGCCATCCAGCATTACGCCGAGGGACGGCGCTGCTCGGTGGTGCGCGAATTCTGCGGCCATGGGCTGGGGCGGGTCTTCCATGATTCCCCCAACGTGCTCCATTACGGCCGACAGGGCGGACGCGAGGCGATCCATTCCGGGATGTTCTTCACCATCGAGCCCATGCTCAACCTCGGCCGCCCCGAGACCAAGATCCTCGCCGACGGCTGGACCGCCGTCACGCGCGACATGTCGCTCTCGGCGCAATACGAGCATAGCGTCGGGGTGACGGATCAGGGCGTGGAGATCTTCACCCTCTCCCCCGCCGGGCGATTCGCGCCCCCATGGCTGCGCTGAACGCATGACGGGAGCGGGGGGGCGAAGGGGCGCGCCGAAAAGCTCAGGGAAAGGGGCGGGGCAAGAGCCTGACGAACCTTCCCTTTTCGGCTTCGCCGACGCCGCGCCCGCCCGATCCGTCGCGCCCGCCTCCGCTTCCGCCCCCGCCCGCAGAAAAAAGGCCGGGGCCGCCGAAGCCTCCCCCGAGGAATCGGCGGAGGAGCCTCTTGAAGACGAAGCTCCGCAACGCTCGACGAAATCCTCGGAGATCCCGCTCCACGCCGGACATCGCGACCGGCTGCGCGCCCGCTTTCTGAAAGGCGGGCTGGATGCGGTGCATGATTATGAATTGCTTGAGCTTTTGCTCTTTCGCGCCATTCCCCGCCGCGACGTGAAGCCTCTGGCCAAGGCTCTGCTCGGGCGCTTCCACGACGTGGAGGGCGTCCTCTCGGCGGAGCCCGCCCGTCTGCGCGAGGTGGCGGGCTTAGGTGATTCGGCCATCGTCGAATTCAAGATCGTGGAGGCCGCCGCGCATCGTCTGGCGCAGGCGAAAGTCCTCAATCGCCCCGCTTTCAAGCAATGGTCGGAGATCGTGGCCTATTGCCGCACCCGCATGGCGCATCTGCCTGTCGAGGAGGTGCGGCTCCTGTTTCTCGATAAGAAAAACACCCTTATGGCCGACGAAGCCCGCAACCGGGGAACGGTGGATCATGCGCCGGTCTATCCCCGGGAGGTGGCCAAACGCGCGGTGGAGTTGCGGGCTTCGGGCGTGGTCATGGCCCATAATCACCCGACAGGCGATCCCACCCCCTCCGCCGCAGACGTCCGGACGACGAAAGACGTAAAAAAAGCGCTTGAAGCGGTCGGAGTTCAACTGATCGATCATCTTATTGTGGGAAAAAAGGCGGAGGTCAGCCTGAGGGCGCGGGATTTGCTTTAAAAGCCGGAAATCTTCGGCTTGGTACGGAGTAAAGCGCGCCCTTTGGATGGGCTTGACGGGTCGGAAAGACTTCGCCACAAGGGCGGAGGGACGGGAGCCAAACGAAGTCAAGGACTTCGGATTAAAATAGGCACAGTGATGCAGAAAAGAGTCATCTTCTCTATGACCTGCGGCTCTCTTGGGATGGCCGGCGGCGCGACGGCGGCTTTGACGCTGGCGTGCCTCCTGACCGCTCCGGCGCAGGCGGACCCGCTGCTTTGGTCCAAGACGGTTTCGCTGACCGCCGCCGAAGCCGCGAGCTTCGCGCCTCCGCCGCGCGATGCGGCGAATTTCGAGGCCCGCATGGTCGAGGAGGTGATGGCCGCCGCCAATCAGGCGCGCGCTCAGCAGGGCCTCGGACCGCTCAGCCGCGACGCGGCGCTCGATTCCATCGCGGCGGGCTATAGCCGCAAAATGCTGGCGGAAAGCTTTTTCGGCCATGTCTCCCCGGACGGCTCGACCCTGAAAAGCCGTCTTGGCGGACATATGCAGCGCCTCGGCCGCGCCGCTGAAAATCTCTGGACCGCCCGCGGCAAGATCGACTGGCGTCCCTCGGGCGTCTCGCAGCAGACCGTCGACAACTGGCTCGACAGCCCCGGCCATCGGCGCAATCTGCTGGAGGGCGAATTCACCACCGCAGGCGTGGGCGTGGCCCAGCGCGGCGAAACGATCTACGTCACCATGCTTTACGGCGCCTCCGGCGGCGGCGTGGCGGGCGAGACGCTCATGGCGGCGGCTCCGGCGCCCGCGCCGGTCGCTCCGGCGGGCTTCGGCTCCTCCATGGAGGCCTCGGCCCTCAGCGCGATCAACGCCGTGCGGGCCCGCAACGGCCTCGCGGCGCTTCGGGTGGATCAGCGCCTCGCCGGCTTCGCCCGCGACCGCAGCCGCGAAATGGGCCGCGCCGGGCATATGAACGCCGACGGCGGCCTTCTGGGCCGCGCCAGCGCCGCCACCGGCGCGCGCCGCGTGGCCGCCACGGTCTGGAAGGGCGACAACGTCGCCTGGTCCGCCGAGAACCTCGCGCAGACCATGCTCGACACCTGGGCCCGCGAGCCCAGCAACATGCAGGCTCTGCTGGACGGCTCTTACGCCAGCGTCGGGCTGGGGGTCGAGGTGGTCGAGGGCGGCGTGCGCCTCGCCGCGATCTTCACCGACGCCGTGGGCGACTTCTCCGGCGCGCCCGCCACGGGCTTCGCCGCGGCCGCTCCGGCCTACGCCCCGGTTCAGGTCGCTCAGGCGCCGGTCGCGCCGGTTTACGAGGCGGCCTTCAACGGCTTCTCCGAATTGCAGACCGGCTCCATCGGCGGCTTGGCCGTTCCGACGCAGCAGACGGCTTCTCTGCCGGTCTACGAGCGGGGAGACGCGGGCGTCGGCGGAAGCCGCGGCTTCGTCGCGGCGCCGGTCTACGACCCGGCTCCGGTCCTGCTGGCCCGGGCCCCGACCTATGATCCCGCGCCCACGCATCTCGCTCAGGCGCCTTTGAGCTCTCCGGCTCCGCGTCCGGCGCCGCTCTACGACCCGGCTCCGGTCCTGCTGGCTCAGGCGACGCCCTCCGTCACGACCACGACGACCCGCGTCGTCACGCCGGTCTACGACGGCTCGGCGGTGCAGATCGCCGTCGAGCGGCGGCTTGAGGCTCCGGTGGCGGGCGGACGCAGCGGCTGGGTGACGCGCAGCGTCACCACCGTCGTGGCCGGCGAGCAAGTCGGCGGACGGCTGCTCAGCTTCCTGAACTGACCAAAAGAGCGAGGGCGCTTCAGGGCGCTTCTCCCTCCGCGCGAGCCTGATCCGGGCGCAGGGCCGAATTGCGGTCTTGCGCCCGACGCGCGTTCAATGCCATGACGCGGCCCATTCTTCATAGAACAAGGGTCGCAGCGCCATGACCGAGCCTTCGCCTCAGGGGACGCCTTTCGAACGCAGGCGCGCCCTCGCCATCCACATCTTCACGGCCACGGGAACGGTCTGGGGCTTCATGGCGCTTCTGGCGGCCTCGGAGCGGGATTGGCGGGCGATGTTCCTCTGGCTGGCCCTCGCGCTCTTCGTGGACGGCGTGGACGGGTCGCTCGCCCGGCGCTACGACGTGAAGCGCTTCGCGCCCCGCTTCTCGGGCGAGGCCATCGACTGCCTCGTGGATTACTTCACCTACGCCATCATTCCGGTCTTCGCGCTGATGCAGACCGATTATCTCGCGCCGGGCTGGAACGCCGTCGCCGCCGCCATGATCCTGCTCACCAGCGCCTTTTATATGGCCGATCAGGAGATGAAGACCGAAGACGGATGGTTTCAGGGCTTTCCGATGGTCTGGAATCTGGTGGTCTTCTACATCTTCCTTCTGGATCCGCCCGCATGGGCGAATTTCATCGTCATCGCCTTCCTGAGCGTCTTCACCTTCTCGCGCTATATGTTCGTGCATCTGTTCCGGGTGAAGATGCTGCGCTCGGCGACGCTGAGCCTCATGGCGGTCTGGTCGGTTCTGGCGCTTTACGCCATCTGGGAGAACATGGATCCGGCGCCTTGGGCGATTTGGGTTCTCTGCCTGATCGGGGTTTATTTTCTGGGGCTCGGCTATTTCCGCGTGAAGCCTAAAGGCGCGGCGCGCTGAGCCATGGAGACTCGGCGCGAGGCTTGGGGCGGTCCATGGCGCGAGGAGGGCGGCTTCAGGCTGCGTCTCGCCATAGGCGCGCTGACGGCTCTGGCGGGCGCCGCCCTCGGAGCTTTGACGGGCGTGGCGGCGGAATCCGGGCCCGAGGACTTGCGGAGATTGGCGCTGGTCTGCGGTTTGGCGGGCTTCGCCTCTGGAATCGCGCTCTCCGGCGGCTTTGGGCGCGAGGGGCAGCGGGGCTGGCTGCGCGCGCTTTTGAGCTTTCCGCTGGCGATTCTTTTCGGCGCTCAATTCGTCGGCGTGGGATTCGCGGGCCTGCTCGGCCTCGGATTTTACGGGGGCCTGCCGGGTCTGAGCGGAGGCTTGCCGTTGGCGCTTGGGATGTTCTCCGTGGCGCTGATCTTCGGTCCGGCCTCCGCATGGCCTTTGCTCAAAGGCTTGGGCGCGGAGGGCGCGGCCATCGCTTTGGGGATCTGGCTGATCCTTCAGATTCTGGCGATCCGCGCGCGGAGAAGCCTCGGGCCTCCCGCGCGCGGCTCAGGATTCAGTGTCGGAAATGCCGCATTCCCGAAAAGGCCATGGCGAGACCGGCCTCGTCCGCCGCCGCGATCACCTCGGCGTCCTTGATCGAGCCGCCGGGCTGAATCGCCGCCGTGGCGCCCGCCGCCGCCGCCGTCAACAACCCGTCGGGGAAGGGGAAGAAGGCGTCCGAAGCCACCACCGAGCCCCGGGTCGGCGATTCGCTCAGGCCCAGAACCTCGGCCATGTCCTCGGCCTTGCGGGCGGCGATGCGGGTGGAGTCCACGCGGCTCATCTGGCCCGCGCCCACGCCCACCGTGGCCTCGTTCCTGGCGTAGACGATGGCGTTGGACTTCACATGCTTCGCCACGCGCCAGGCGAAGAGCATGTCGCGCAATTCGGCTTCGGTCGGGGCGCGCTTGGTGACGATCTTCAGATCCGAGAGCAGCAAGCGGCCTGAATCGCGATTCTGACGCAGGAAGCCCCCCGCGATGGGCTTATAGACCCAGCCCGGCGCGGTCGGGTCGGGCAGGCTCCCGGCGATGAGCAGGCGCAGGTTCTTCTTGGCCGCGAAGACGGCGCGGGCCTCCGCATCGGCCTCGGGGGCGATGACGACCTCGGTGAAGATCCGCGTGATGGCCTCGGCGGCGGCGCGGTCGAGGGGGCGGTTCACCGCCACCACCCCGCCGAAAGCCGAAGTCCGGTCGCAGTCATGGGCGCGTTCATAGGCCTCGACGAGGCTGCCGCCCAAGGCCACGCCGCAGGGATTGGCGTGTTTGACGATCACGCAGGCCGGAGCGCCTCCGGCGAATTCCGCGACCAGCTCATAAGCGGCGTCGGCGTCGTTGAGGTTGTTATAGGAGAGTTCCTTCCCCTGAATCAGCTTGGCCCGCGCCGCGCCGGGGCGCGCGTCGGCGGTGAGGTAAAGCGCCGCCCGCTGATGCGGATTCTCGCCATAGCGCAGGCTCTGCGCCAGACGCCCGCCCAAGGCCGCGAAGCGCGGGGCCGGATCTTCGGGCCGAGCCGTCTCGGCTTCGAGCCAACCGGCGATGGCCGCGTCATAGCTCGCGGTGCGGGCGAAGGCTTTGGCGGCCAGACGTCGCCGCAGAACCGTCGAGGTGCCGCCCAAAGCCTCCAGATCGGCGAGGATGGCGGCGTAGTCTTCGGGCTCCACGGCCACGGCGACATGCGCATGGTTCTTGGCCGCGCCGCGGATCATCGCGGGGCCGCCCACGTCGATGTTCTCGACGCAATCCTCGAAGTCCGCGCCGCGCTCAAGGGTGGCCTCGAAGGGGTAGAGGTTCACCGCCAGCAGGTCGATGGGGCCGATCTCATGAGCCGCCATGCTGGCCTCGTGATCGGCGTTCCCGCGCAGAGCCAGCAGGCCGCCATGGACCTTGGGATGCAGCGTCTTGACGCGGCCGTCCATCATTTCGGGGAAGCCCGTGACCTCCGAGACGTCCCGCACGGAGAGTCCGGCGGCGGCGAGCGCCTTGGCCGTGCCGCCCGTCGAGAGGATTTCGACGCCTTGGGCGACGAGGGCGCGGGCGAAGTCCTCCAGCCCGGTCTTGTCGGAAACGGAGATCAGCGCGCGACGCAAAGGCGCGACGGAATCGGTCATGGAAGGCCCCCCGGCGAGAATGAATCCGGGGGCTTGAACCATGGCGAGGCGCTTTTGGCTAGGGGGCGCGGCGCCGCGCCCGGGCTTTTTCGCGCGGTTTCAGCCGCCGAACTCACCCTCTGAAGGGCGGCGGCGGCAAAGCCAGAGCCTCCTCCGAGGGATCCGTCGCCCAGCGCATGTCCACCGGAGCGAAGTCGCGCGGCGAGGCGCCGCCCTCCAGAGCGCGCCGGAAGCTCCATTTCACCTGAGAGGAGGGCCCGCGCGCTTCGGCGTAGACCGCGAGCTGGCGCGTCGGACGGGGCGCGGCGGCGCGTCCGATATAAACGCTGTCCTCGATCTCCAGCCGCCCGCCGAGCTGGCGCATCACCCAAGCGTCGCCGCCCGGCAGAGCCAGCAGCGCGAAGCGCCGCTCCGGATCGAGCTCCGTCTCCACATCGGGATGCAGATGGAAGCGGATCACGAAGGGGATCTTCTCGCGGCGAGAGACGTGGCGGGAATCGTCGGGACGCAAAAGCGTGTCCTCGCCGCGCAGATCGTCGCCGTTCGCCCCGAGGAAAAGCCGCCGATAATAGAGATAGCCGAAGCGGTCCAGATAGCCGTCATGGCCCCCCAGCGCCCATGAACCCTCGGATTCGTCGCGGCGCTCGTTCTCCATGCGGTTGGGGCCGGAGAGGATCAGCCGATGCGGCTCGTTCTCGCCGGGCGAGAAGGTCACGGGAGAAGCCTCGTCGAGGCAGAGCGTGGAATGGGCCGCCGCGCCGCGACAGGCGATCTCCCATTGGGGGTCCATATGGGAGCCGGCGCCGCAATTCACCACCATCCGCCGACGCCCCACGCCGATCTCGACGGAGAGCGTCCCGCCATGGGCCTCGCCGGAGGAGGGGCCGCGCGGCGGCGCGCCGGTGTCGAAGAGGATGACCGTGCGTCCGCGCGAGAGCCTCTGAAAGCCGCTTTCGATGGCGCGGGGCGGGGCGGGAGAGTTCACGCCCGAAGCCGCCAGCACCCGCTCGACGCGGCCGTCGGTCTCCTCGCGGGCGCCGTTGAACAGCCCGAGGCCGCCGTCCGCCTGACGATAGAGCCGCAGAATGGGCGTCATGCGCTGGATGGCGTCCACGAGGGCGGGGGGAATCTCGCGGCGGGCGGTCAGCAGATTGGCGCGCAGCTGAACCAGCTTCTCCAGCAGATCCAGCGCCTCGCCGGGATTGCGCGAGACCGGGCCGCCGTCCGGGAGCAGGGCGTGATCCAGCGCCTCCTCCAGATGGGCGAGCCCGTCGGCGTAAAGCTCGCCGTGGCTCTCCAGCCCGAGCCCCGCCGTGGCCAGACCTATGGCCGCCCGCGCCCGGCGCGCGGGAATCCTTTCGTCGCGGAGGGCCCGCCGCAGAAAACGCGCCTGAGCCGCCAGACTCCGGAAGACCGCGCTGCGATAGACCATTTCCGCGTTTTCGGTGAGGAGCGCGCCATGCAGAATCCAGGCGGCCACCCGGTCGCCCAAGACGGCGGGCCGCCAGCCCACCGCGTCCCAGGATCCCGCCTCCCGCAGCCAGCTCTCGACGAGCCGCCGCGCCGCCGCGCGGGCCGGTCCGCCGTCCACGGCGCGGAAGTTGTTGAGCCAGCCGAAGCCGTGCATGGCCTCGGCCCAAAGCTCGCTCGGCGGGGATTGCGCCCAAGGATCGGCGTCGAGGGCCTTCACGGAATGGCCTTCGGCGTGGAAGATTCCCTCAGCCATGCGCTCGGCGCGTTCGGGCCATCCGGCGAGGATCGGCTCGAAGCGATGGAGGAAATGATCCGGCAGAGGGCCGCTGTCGGCCAGACGCCGCGCGGAGACTCCGCGCCACCAGCCGCGCGCGTCGTCGAAGCTGCGGGTGAGGCGGCGCGTCACGGCTCCGGGAGTCCGCGCGCCCTTGTTCTTCGGGCTGTTCATGCGCCTGCGCTCCCCCCCATGCCGCCCCTCGCCTGATGGTTAAAGCCTTGGAAGATTTAGGCCAGAGCGCCGGGATTGTCACGCGGGGAATGGCTCTCCTCAGGCGGGCGCCTTGCGCAGCAGGCTCGCGTGGAAGCCGTCCATCCCCCCGGTCTCCGGCCAGAGGTCGGGCCGCGTGGAGAGCGCGCCGGAGGCGTCGAGAAGCTCCGGCGGGACCGCTCCGGCGGGCGGCGCCTCGCGGCGCAGCTCCGGGCGGGCCTTGAGCAGAGCCGTGACGCGCTGCGCCCCCTCCTCGGGCCAGAGCGAGCAGACCGCGTAGACCATCGCGCCCCCCGGCTTGAGCCAATCGGCGGCGCGGCGGAGCAGGCGATCCTGAATCAGCGAGAGGCCCTTCTCCGGCCCGCCCGACTTCGCGCCCCGCAGGTGCGGGAGATCCGGATGGCGGCGGATGGTGCCGCTGGCCGAGCAAGGCGCGTCGAGCAGGATGGCGTCGTAGCGCGATTCGGGGCGCCATTCGAGGGCGTCCGCCGCGACGATCTCCGCCTTGAGCCCGGTGCGGGCGAGGTTCTCGCTCAGGCGCTCTAAGCGGGAGTCCGAGACGTCCAGAGCCGTGACCTCGGCGCCCGCCGCCGCGAGCTGAAGCGTCTTGCCGCCCGGCGCCGCGCAGAGATCCAGAACCCGCAGGCCCTTCACGTCGCCGAGCATCCGCGCAGGAAAGGCGGCGGCGGCGTCCTGAGCCCACCAAGCGCCCTCGGCGAAGCCCGGCAGAGCCGTCACGGCGCCCTGAGGCTGAAGCCGCAGAGAAGCTCCGCCCGGCGTCAGGCGCGCGCCGAGCTTCTCGGCCCAAAGCGCCGCTTCGGCGGGATCGCGCGGCGTGAGATCCAGAGGCGCCCCGGCCCGATGGGCCGCGAGGATCGCCAGAGTCCCGGCCTCGCCGAAATTCCCCTTCAGCCGCTTGAGCAGCCAGTCCGGGGCGTTGAGTTCGGGATCCAGCTCGCCGAAGGCCTCCGGCCCGACCTCGGAGATCCGCCGCAGGACCGCGTTGACCAAAGGCGCGAGCCGCCGCGCCGAGCCGCCTTTGGCCAGACGCACCGCGCAATCCACGGCGGCGTGGGGCGCGCCCTTCAGAACCAGAAGCTCCGCCGCGCCGCAGAGCAGAATCGCGCCCGCGCGGCCTTCGGGCGGCTTGGGCAGGAAGCTCGCGAGGGCGAATTGCAGCCGTCCGAATTCGCGCAGGGCGGCGTAGGTCAGGGCGCGGGCGAATCCGGCGTCGCGCGGCGGCAGGCCCTCGGCGCGGGCCCAAAGCTCGTCGAGGCGGCGGCCGTCGGCCAGCACGCCCTCAAGGATCTCCACGGCGGCGGCGCGGGCCGCCAGACCCGCCTGAAATTCGACGTCGGTTTTCGTCATAGGAAGGCGTCCAGACCTGTGAAGCTGGCGATGAAGGGCCAGCCCGCCAGACCATGCGCGCCCAGCGTCGCGAAATAGGCCACGGCGCCGAGGCGGCGCTCCTGAGGCGTCAGCAGACGCACGGCGGCTTCGTCGGCTTCGGATTCGAAGCGGATCAGCGCCATGATCTGCAGGCTCGCGAAGATGCTGATGACGAAAAGCCCCTTGATCGCCGCCAGAATCACCAGAAGTCCGCCGCTGGCGATCAGGATGCTCCGCGCCAGACCCGGCGGCGCCCATCCGGCCAGCATGGCCCGCAGCACATGCGAGCCGTCCAGAGGCCAGAGCGGCAGCAGGTTCACCGCGTTGAGCATGCCGATGGTCAAAACGGCGTAGCTGAGGAGCCAGCTTTCCTGACTCCCGACCGGGACCATCTCCCGCGCGAGCAGGCAGAGGACGAGAAGGACCAGACTAAAGCCCGGCCCCATCAGCGCGATGTACAGCCGCTCGACCTGACTGCGCGTCGGGGCGCCGGACCAGGCCACCGCGCCGAGAAAGGGGATGAAGCGCCAGCGCACGCGCTTATGCCCCGCCTGCCGGAAGGCCAGCACATGCCCATATTCATGCCAGCCGAGGGCGAACATGAACAGAAGGGCCAGAATCCAGCTTCCCGTCAACATCGTGACGACGGCGAAGAACAGGACGGCGAGGATGAGGTCGTTGCGGGTTTCTTGGCGCATAAGGGCCGCTCATAGCGCCTTTTCACGCAAGGCGCCATGGGGAGCATGGGGGGGAGCATGGGGGAGCGCGCGACGCGGCGGCGGAAGCTCCAGCGGCGCGTCGAGCCGCGGAGGCGCGGCCGCCGTCGGGCGAGGGGCTTGCGGCGGAGCGGCGGAGCGCGGCCGAGGCCGGATTCCGGCGCGGAAGGCCTTGAAGAAGCTTTTCAGCGTCCACCAGCCCAGCCGCAGACTCCCCCGGAGCAGATCCCGCGCCACGAGCAGGATCTGGAAGATCCCCGCGATCACCGCGAAAATGGCGCTGGCGACCTTCCATGCGCCCCGCACGACGATCTTCGTCCCCCGCAAGGCGCCTTTGCCCAGCACCCGCATCACCGGCGCCGAATCGGCCTTGAGCGCCCGCGCCGCGCGGGCGGCGTCGGCGACGTCGTCGGCGCTGTCGCTGATCTTGAGGACTTGCCGCGTCGCGCGCCAGCCCCCGGCGTCGTAGACGGTCTTCAGGTCGCCCATCGGGCGGGTCAGGCGGGTCAGCCCCTGCGCGCGGACCAATTCGCCCGCCTCCTCGGCGCGGCCCGTCCGGCGCAGACGGTTGAGGTCCACCGCCTCGCCCACCGCGCCCCGCAGCTCGCGCGCCAGAGGCCCCGAGAGCAGGCCCGAGCGCGCCGCCGACTTCGCCACCGAGACCCCGGTCTTGGCGGGCGCCGTGGCCCCGAGGCTGACGAGCATCCCCGCCTCCAGAGCCAGACCCACCGCCGCCAGACCCACGATCAGATCATTGGGGTTTTCTTTCGGGAGTTCGCGCGCCAGATCCCGCAGGTCGCCGACCACCGAGAAATCCGAGACCACCGCGCAGCCGATCCCCGCCGCGCCGTCTCCCGAACCGAGGATGAAGCCGCGTCCGCAATCATAGGCCGTGCGGCGGGCCTGAGCGAAGCCGGTGGTTTCGGCGGCGAGGCGGTCGAGCTGGCGCTGAGGCAGCGCGATCCCGGCCAGATCCGCCGCCTCCTTGAGCAGAACCGCGTCGTCGATCTCTCCGGCGGCGAGGGCCGCGTCCATGTCGAGCGTCAGCTTTTCGGGCGTGGCCTCGGCCTGAAAGGCCTCCATCAGCCCCTGACGCAGCAGATGCTCAGGCGAGCGCTCCGAGAGCAGGATGGGCGCCCCCCAGTTCACCAGACTCAGGGCGACGAGGAATTGTCCGCTCCGCCAGAGGAGGGCGGGGAGCAGGCGCGAGGTCCGCGCGGCGGCTGAGGGGGTCGTCTGACGCGTCATCAGGCTCACATGGCGCCCGCCTCGACGGGGCGCAAGATCGCGCCGCAGACGGAGGGCGTCGAAAAAAAGCCGCAGCGAAAGCTGCGGCTTGTAAGTCTTTCGGCCTTTCCGGAGATGATGGGACGAATCCCGAAGCGGCGGCGGGCCGCTTGTCTGCGTCTCCTGAGGGGCGCAGACCTCCGGATGGTGAAGAATCGGAAAGGATTCGTCAAGGCATTCCTGCCTTTCCTTACGCGGAAGAGAGGTATTTCACGGCTTCGTCACGTCTCATCAGATGCAGAAGAATGCGCAGAGCCCGGCCCCGTTCCGAGGCGAGATCCGGCGTACGCGTCATGATCAGCCGGGCGTCGTCGCGGGCGATGGCGAGCAGCTCGTCATGGGCCTCCGAATCGGCGTAGCGGAAGGCCGGAAGCCCCGCCTGCTTCACCCCGAGCAGATCCCCCGCGCCGCGCAGCTTCAGGTCGGTTTCGGCGATGAGGAAGCCGTCCTCGCTTTCGCGCATGGTCTCCAGCCGCTTGCGCGCCGTCTCGCCGAGCGCCCCCGGCGCATGGAGCAGCAGACAGGCCGAGCTCTCCGCGCCGCGTCCGACGCGCCCCCGCAATTGGTGCAGCTGCGCGAGGCCGAAGCGCTCCGCCTGCTCGATCACCATGACGCTGGCTTCGGGCACGTCCACCCCGACCTCGACCACGGTGGTGGCGACGAGGATCTGCGTCTCGCCGCGCTGAAAGCGGGACATGGCCTCGTCCTTCTCGGCGCCCGACATGCGCCCATGGACCAGCCCCACGCGCTCCGCCCCGAAGAGCCCCGCCAAAGCCCGATGACGCGCCTCGGCGGCGGGCAGATCGGAGGCGGCGGATTCCTCCACCAGAGGGCAGATCCAATAGGCCCGCCGCCCCGAAGCCAAAGCCCGCCCGAGGCCGTCGGTCACTTCGTCGTAGCGCGCCATGGAGATCAGCCGCGTGACGATGGGCTTGCGGCCCGGCGGCTTCTCGTCGAGCACGGAGAAATCCATGTCGCCATGGGACATCAGCGCGAGGCTGCGCGGAATGGGCGTGGCGGTCATGGTGAGGATGTCGACGCCATGGCCTTTGGCGGCCAGCTCCATGCGCTGGTTCACGCCGAAACGATGTTGTTCGTCCACCACCGCGAGGCGCAGATCCTTGAAGCCCACCTCGCCCTGAAACAGCGCATGGGTGCCCACGAGCAGATGAATCTCGCCCGCCGCCAGCTCTTCGAGCAATTTCGCGCGGGCCTTGCCCTTGTCGCGCCCGGTGAGGACCTCCAGCCGCAGGCCCGCCTTGGCCGCCAAGGGCGCGAGCCTCTCGGCGTGCTGGCGCGCGAGGATCTCGGTGGGGGCCATGAGCGCGGCTTGTCCGCCGGATTCCACCGCGATGAGCATCGCCATCAGCGCCACGAGGGTCTTGCCCGCGCCGACGTCGCCTTGCAGCAGCCGCAGCATGCGGTTCTCTGAAGCCATATCGGCCTCGATCTCGGCGATGGCGCGGGTCTGGGCTCCGGTCGGGCCGAAGGGCAGAGCCGCCCAGACTTTCGCCCTCAGGCTGCCGTCGCCCGGATTGGAATAGCCCCGCCGCTTCTGTCGCATCTGCGCCCGCATCAGCGCGAGGGCCAGTTGATGCGAGAGCATTTCATCATAGGCGAGGCGTCGCCGGGCGGGGGAGAGCGGATCGAGATCGGCGCGGCTTTTGGGCTGATGCAGGCTTGTGACCGCCTCCAGCCAGCCGGGCCAGTTCTCGCGGGCTTTGAGCGGGCCGTCGAGCCATTCCGGCAGGTCGGGCGCTTGGGCGAGGGCCTTGGCCACGGCGTTGGCGATGGTGCGCGGCGCGAGGCCCCCCGCCGTGGGATAAGTCGGTTCGAAGGCCGGAAGCTTCTCCGCCTCTTCGGGCGGGAGCATATGCTCCGGGTGGATGATTTGAATCGTTCCGTCGAAATCCTCGCGCTTGCCGGAGATGATCCGCGTCGCGGCGACGGGAAGCTGCTTCTGGATATGCTGCGGATTGGGATGGAAGAAGACGAGGCTCACCGGAGTCCCCGCCATATCCTCCGTCTCGACGCGCCAGGGCATGTTTTGCCGGACGGGATTGCGGTGACGCAGGATCTTCAGCTCCAGCGTCATGACCGCGCCGGGAAGGGAGGCGCCCGCGTCGGGCGCAAGGCGGCGATCCACGCCGCCGGTCGGCAGAATCCCCAGCATGTCGCCGACGCTGCGCGCGCCGAGCTTTTCGAGTCCGGCGGCGGTCTTGGGGCCGACGCCCTCAAGGCTTTGAGGTTCGGCGAAGAGCGGATAGAGGATTTCAGGGCGCATGATCTTGAGAATCTAAGGAATTCGGCGGGCTTGCAAGATCTTCCGGCGGCGTGAGCCCGAGGCGCTTCGCCGCCGCCCGTCCCGCCGCCGCTCCGGTGGCGAAGCAGGCTTGCAGCAGATAGCCGCCCGTCGGCGCCTCCCAATCGAGCATTTCGCCCGCGAAGAAGACTCCCGGCAGACGGCGCGTTTCGAAATCCGGCGTCAGCTCCGACCAGCGCAGGCCCCCCGCGCTGGAGATGGCGCGCTCCAGAGGAAAAGCCGCGCCAAGGGTCAAAGGGACGTCTTTGATCCGCGCCGCCAAAGCTTTTGGATTGTTGGCGGGGTCTTCGCCCTCGAAAGGCCCCGCCAGACGCGCCAGAGCGCGCGCCACGGGCGCGAGCCCTCCGGCTTTCTCCAGATGGGTCGAGAGCGAGCGTTTGCCGCGCGGCGCCGCGAGGCGCTCCGCCAAAGCCCCCAGACTCAGATCCGGGCGCAAGTCGAGGCGGATCTCCGCCGTCTCGCGCAGAGCCAGCTCCGCGCGGATGGCCGGGCCGAGCGCGTAGATCGCGCCGCCTTCGATCCCGCGACGGTCGATCATGGCCTCGCCCATGACCCGCGCCGCGCCGCAGGCTATGGCGACGCGCTTCAGAGGCGTCCCGGCGAAGCGGGCGGCGAAATCCTCCGGCCAAGCGACGTGGAAGCCGCTGTTGGCGGCGCTGAAAGGCGTGATCGCCGCGCCTTTGGCGGCCAGAAGCTCGGTCCATGCGCCGTCCGGGCCGAGATGGGGCCAGCTCGCGCCGCCAAGCGCCAGAACCGCCGCCTCCGCCGCGATCTCCTCCGGTCCCTCGGGAGTCTCGAAGAGCCATGCGCCTTCGGGCGTCCAGCCGGTCCAGCGGCGGCGGAGACGCAGCTCCACGCCGAGATCTCCGAGCCGCTTCAGCCAGGCCCGCAGCAAAGGCGAAGCCTTCATTTCTTCGGGGAAGACCCGCCCGCTGCTGCCGACGAACAGCTTTTGTCCCAGACCTTCGGCCCATTCGGTCAGAGCCTCGGGCGGGAAGGCCCGCACCGCCGGGGCCAGAGCCTTCGCCGCCGCGCCGTAGCGGCTGAGGAAGCGCTCCTCAGGATCGGTGTGGGTGAGGTTCAGACCGCCGCGCCCCGCGATGAGCAGCTTGCGTCCCGGACTCGCCATGCGCTCGGCGACGAGGACGCGGGCTCCGGCGCGGGCGAGGATCTCGGCGGCCATGAGTCCGGCGGGTCCGGCGCCGATCACGAGGGCGAGGGGAGCGGAGGAGGTCATGCGCGGGCGGGGCCTTCACAAAGATCGGGAGGCCTTGGGGATAAGCCGCGCCGGACGGAAAAGCCAGAGCGCAAAGAGCCTCCCCCGATCCGGCGGATCAGGGGAGGCTCCAAAGAAAAGCGGCGGAGTTTCAGAGGCGGATCAATCCGCGATCTGCCAGGTTCCGGTCACGGTGACGCTGATGCTCTGCTCGCCGCCCGCGATGGGGGTCGGCGGCGCGGCCATCGGCGCGGCGGCGGCGCGGGCGAAGGCCACCACCGGGAAGCTCGGGCCGGAGACCTGTTCGCTCAGGCCGTTGAGCTTGCCGAGCGTCACGCCGAGGGTCTCGGCGTATTCCTGCGCCTTGGCGCGGGCGTTGAGCGCGGCCTCGCGGCGGGCGGCCTTGAGCAGCTCGTCGCGGTTCTCGATGTCGAAATTCACGCCCGCCGACTGATTGGCGCCCGCGCCGACCAGAGCGTCGAGGGTGGGGCCGACCTTGGAGAGATCCGTCAGACGGACGTTGACCGTGTTGGTCGCCTCATAGCCGCGCAGCACCTGACGTCCGCCGCCGCCCTGACCCTCCTGCACCCATTCATAGCGGGGGCCGAGGCTGAAATTGGAGGTCTGGACGTTCTTATCCTCGATTCCGGCGGCTTTGAGCGCCTCGAAGACGGCGGTCATGCGGGTCGCGTTCTGCGCGACGGCCTCCTGAGCGCTCTCGGCCTGCACCTGAACGCCGACCGAGACGGTCGCGAGATCGGGGGCCGCCGTGGCCGAGCCCTCGCCCGAAACCGAGATCAGGCGGTCGTCGGCGAAAGCCGCGGGGGCGGCCAGAAGGCCCGAGAAGGCCAGAGCGGCGGCCAGAGCGGCGGGGCGGAAAACGAAACGCGACATGAAAAGCTCCCTTGGAAGGATGGACGTCCTGCGGCGCATATAGGCCGTCCATCATGGCGGAAAAAGAGCCTTCCGGGCGCGGATTGGGGCGAAAACGTGGAATTTCGCCCCGCGTTCGGAACCGCGTTCAAAAAAGCGGCGGATCACGCGACGGGCGGGGCGCCTTCTCCGGTCATGCGCGCGAGGGTCGCGTCCCTCCAGAAGACCTGATGCAGGACCACCATGAGGATATGGCCGAAGATCAGCGCGAAGAGCGTCCAGCCGAGCGGGCCGTGGAGCAGGTCGCCGATCGACCGCAGGGCCTCGTTGGGGGCCGGGCCTTGCGGCAGGATCTCGAAGCCGAAGGCGTTCAGCGGCGCGCGGGCCATGGCGTGAAAGCGCAGGACGGCGATGCTCGGGACGAGGATCATCAGGGCGTAAAGCGCCAGATGTCCGAGCCAGGCCGCCCGCCCGAGAACGGAGTCCTCATGCGGCGGACGGCGGCGGGCGTTGAGCAGGCCCCAGGAGCCTCGCAGAAGCGCGCAGCCGAGGATCAGGACGCCCACCTGATGATGAGTCCGCCACATGGCGCGGGCGGCGGCCTGAGCCTCGCCGCCGCTCTCCCAGAAGAAGACGCGCAGCAGCACGCTGGTCAATTGCCAGACGAAAAGCCCGACCATCCCCCAATGCAGGAATTTGCTGATCAGGCCGTAGGCGGCGGGCGAATCCGTCAGGCGAAGAGCGGAGGATTTGGCGGCGGGCATGGGCGGGCGGACTCCGGAAGCGAGGCGGGGGAGCGAGGCGGGACAGGCGGACTCAGGCTTGGCTGGCCTTCTGCGGGAGAGAGGCGGGTCTGGCTGGGCTGGGATCCGGCGCGGCGAGATTGGCCCGCTCCGCCCGCCGAGGCAAGGGAGCCCGCGCGCCGATCCGCTCGCTTTCGCGTGAGGGCGCCTTCATGCGCGGCCTTCATGCGCGGAGGGCGCGCCCGTTCCGGACGCGCCCTCTGCGGAGCTTCTTGGAGGAGGGCGCGGCGCCTCACATCAGATCGCGCACCTGCAGGATGGCCGGGCCGATGATCACGATGAACAGCACCGGCAGGAAGAAGACGATCATCGGAACGGTCAGCTTGGCGGGCAGGGCCGCCGCTTTGCGCTCGGCGAAGGACATGCGCTCGGCGCGGCTTTCCTCCGAGAGCACGCGCAGGGCCTGTCCGACGGGCGTGCCGTATTTCTCGGCCTGCACCAGAGCGCCCATCAGCGCCTTGACCGGCTGAAGGCCCGTGCGGTTGGCGAAATTCTCATAGGCGAGGCCGCGGTCCCCGAGGAAGGAGAGCTCGGCGGTCAGCAGGCCGATCTCCTCGCTCAGCGCCTTGGATTGCGGCGAGATCTCATGCATGACCTTGTGGAAGGCCTTTTCGATGGACATGCCGGACTCCACGCAGATGACCATGAGGTCCAGCGCGTCCGGATAGGCGCGGAGCATCTCCTTCTGACGCTTCTGCGTCAGATTGCTGAGAAAGACCGTCGGCGCGTAATAGCCCGCCGCCGCCGCCACCAGCATCGCCGCCGAGGTCCGGAACAGGTCGAAGTCGCCCGCCCGGAACATCCACATGTAGACCAGCGCCATGGAGGCCGCCACGATGGGCAGCATGGCGCAGAAGAACACGTAGACGATGGCCGCGTTGCGGTTGCGGAAGCCCGCCCGCGCCAGTTTCTGACGCAGGCCGGTGTCGTTGATCATCTCCTGAAGGCGGAATTTCTCCACCGTGTTCCGCATGGCGCGGATCTTCTTATCCGCGGTCGGACCCTGCTGCCGGCCGGCGACCGAGTCCATGCGATGGAGGCCGCGCAGGCTCTCGCGGCGCCTGCGGACCGCTTCGAGCCGTTCGGTCAGGGAGCTCGCTTCGGAGCTCTTCATGCCGATCAGCGCGTAGAGGGCTCCGCCCACCGCGAAGCCGGCGAGCAGCGGCGCGATGAAAGGCGTGAGCGTAAGGATCAGATCGGGGTTCATGAGGAATCTCCCAGACGGGCCTTCAGATCGGAGGGGCCTTAGATGTCGATGGCGATCATCTGCTGCATGACGAAGACGCCCAGCCCCATCCAGAAGAGGCCGATGCCGAGCAGGATGTTGCCGAGCTCCTCGGTGAAGAGCAGTCCGATGTAGTCCGGCGACATGAAGTAAAGCACCAGACCCAGCAGGAAGGGCAGAGAGCCGATGATGCTCGCCGAGGCCTTGGCCTCGGAGGAGAGGGCCTTGATCTTGTTCTTCAGCTTCTTGCGGTCGCGCAGAACCGTGCTGAGGTTGGTCAGGGCCTCGGCGAGGTTGCCGCCCGTCTGCTTCTGGATGATCAGCACGATGGAGAAGAAGTTGACCTCGGCCAGCGGCAGACGGTCGTACATGCGCTTGAGCCCGTCCTCCATCGAGACGCCCACCGTGAAGCTGTCGACGAGGCGCTGGAATTCGCCGGCGACCGGCTCCTGCATCTCGCGGCCGATGAGCTTGAGCCCGTCGTTCACCGGCAGGCCGGTGCGCACGCCGCGCACCAGAACGTCGATGGCGTTGGGGAACTCCTCGATGAATTTCTTCTCGCGCTTGCCGATCTTGCGCTTGAGCCACCAGCGCGGCAGGAAATAGAGCGTCACCGGCAGCGAGAGCAGGGCCACCATCGGCGAGACCTTCACCGCCAGAATCAGCGCCGCCACCACGAAGAGCGCGATCCCGAGGAAGACGCTCATATAGCTGAAGACGGTCTGATGGACGCCCGCGCGCTCCAGCAGGAGGCCGAGATTATTCGGGCTGGTCTGGGTCAGGCGGCGGCGTTCGCTTTTCTTGACCTGATCCTGAATGCTTTTTTTGCGGTCGGCGGCGGTGGAGGCCGCCATCGAGGTCGCGGCGCCTTTGCGCGCCATGGCGCCGGTCAGGCGCCGGCGGGAGAACTTGCCGCCGCCGTCGGCGGGCAGGCCCACCAGAGCCGTCAGAAGCCCGGCCACCGCGATGAAGGTGGTCGCGCCCGTCAGATAGACCACATGCTGCGACGGCAGATGCGCGACGATAGTGCTGAAGACGTCCATGGGAGGCCCTTTCCTGAAGCCGGCCCGATCCGATCCTGTGGGGGATCATAGGGCGACGAAGCCTCATAAATCCTTGCGCGACGCCGCCCCCGGCTCTGGAATCCGCGAAGGAATCCGCAGCGAGGGGGCGGCGCGCCGTTCGTCAGCTCAAATCCTCGTCCATGCTGGTCAGGGCGCCCTGAAGCTCCACCTCGCGGTTATAGCTCTGAGCGCGCTCCCAGAAGGCGGGCTGACCCACGCCGGTCGAGAGATGCTTGCCCACCAGCTTGCCCTGAGCGTTCTCGCCCGTGACCTTGAAGCGCACGAGATCCTGCGTGATGATCGTCTCGCCCTCCATGCCGAGCACCTCGGTGATGTGGGTGATGCGGCGCGAGCCGTCGCGCAGGCGCTGGGCCTGCACGATGACGTTCACCGCCGAACAGACCATCTCGCGGATCGTCTTCGAGGGCAGCGAGAAGCCGCCCATGGTGATCATCGATTCGAGGCGGCTCAGACATTCGCGCGGGCTGTTCGCGTGGAGCGTGCCCATCGAGCCGTCATGGCCGGTGTTCATGGCCTGGAGGAGATCGAAGGCCTCCGGGCCGCGCACCTCGCCGACGATGATGCGTTCGGGGCGCATACGCAGACAGTTCTTCACAAGGTCGCGCATGGTGACCTCGCCCTTGCCTTCGAGGTTCGAGGGCCTCGTCTCCAGACGCACCACATGGGGCTGCTGGAGCTGAAGCTCCGCCGAGTCTTCGCAGGTGATGATGCGCTCGTCGTCGGCCGAGAAGCCCGAAAGACAGTTCAGCAGAGTCGTTTTACCGGAGCCCGTGCCGCCCGAGATCAGGATGTTGCAGCGCGAGGCCGAAGCGATCTCCAAAACCTTCGCGCCTTCCGGCGTGATGGCGCCGAAGCGGACCAGATCGGCCATCTTCAGCTTGTCTTTCTTGAACTTACGAATCGTCAGCGTGGGGCCGTCGATGGCGAGCGGCGGCGCGATCACGTTGACGCGCGAGCCGTCCAGAAGGCGCGCGTCGCAGATGGGGCTCGATTCGTCGACGCGGCGGCCGACCTTCGACACGATCCGCTGACAAATCTCCAGAAGCTGGCGATTGTCGCGGAAGCGGATGTTGGTCAGCTCGATCTTGCCCTTGGTTTCGATATAGACCTGATCGGCGCCGTTCACCATGATGTCGGCGATGTCGTCGCGTTCGAGCAGAGGCTCCAGAGGGCCGTAGCCGAGCACGTCGTCGCAGATGTCGTCCACGAGGCGGCGCTGCTCGGCCACGCTGAGGACGAAGCCCTTCACCGCCACGATCTCGTTGATGATCGTCGAGATCTCGTTTTCGGCGTCCTCGCGCGAGAGCGCGACCACGCGCGACAGATCCATCGCGTCGATCAGGGCCGAGAAGATGTCGGTCTTGAGCGAGTAATATTCCTGCGTATGGATCGGATCGCCGCGCGAGCGCTCGGTGGAGGCGGCTTTCGCCTCCTCGTCGGCGGGCGTGGCGGCCTTGGCCTTATTGGCGCGCGCCTTGGCGCGCAGCGCGCCGAAGCCGCCGGGACTGGGAGTCGTGTCCGAGGCGAGCGAGACGCCGGTCGCCTTGCCGACGGGCACGACCTCGCCGCTCTCCTCCGCCGCATGGGCGGAGGGATCGGGCCGGGGATCGGACGCGCCGGGACGCGGAGCCCCGGGGCCCCCGGGCCCTCCCGGGCCCCCAAGGCCGCCCGGACGCGGCGGAGGGCCGGAAGGGCCCCCGAAGCCCGGAGGCGGGCGCGAGCGCGAGAGATCGACGTTGAGCGCGTCGGTGGGCTTGGGCTTGATCCTCGGGCCGAGGCCGCCCAAACCGCCCGCGCCCGCCGGACCCGGCGGCGGCGGCGCCTTCATGCCGGGACGCGGAGGCGGAGGAGGCGGAGAACGGCGCGGAGGGGGCGGGGGGGCGCCCGTAGGAAGCCCAAGGCCGCCGAAGCCGGCGGGCGCCTCGCCCTGAGGGCGGCGTCCGAAGATTTTGGGGGGCGTCGGGTTGCTCATGTCTCGTCACTCTCGGGGCTGACGGAAGCGGGCTGAGCCCGTCCTGATCGCGGCTCCGCGCCGGGCGCGGAGCCGTCTCGAGCGGTCACTTGCGGTCGTCGTCTTCGTCGTCTTCGTCGTCTTCGGGCTCTTCGTCCTTGCGGCGGGCGCGGAGCTTGTCCATGAAGCCCTTGACCGCGCTTAAAGGATTCAAGCCGCCTTTCTTGGCGCCGCCGACCGGGCCCCCGCCGGAGGAGCTGCCGGAGCGCAGAATCCGCCGCCCGTTGCGGGTGGTGGAGAAGAAGCTGTCCGAGAAGGCGTCCAGATCGGTGGTGACCTTGTGGCGCGGGGCGCTGTCGAAGAGCATCTGCCCGCCGTTGGAGGCCGCGCCGAAGATCGCCGCGTCATAGGGCAGCACGAGGTCGGGATGGGCGCCGAGCACGCTGACGTAGTCCTTCAGCGGAATCTCGGGGCGCTTCTCCACGCCGACCTGATTGAGCACGATGCGCGGCGGCGGATCGTTCGGGCGCCGCGCCTTGAGCGAATCGTAAAGGCCCTTGACGTTGCGCAGCGAAGCGAGGTCCGGCGCGCCGACCAGCACGATGTCGTCGGCCAGCAGCAGCGCCTGACGCACCCAGGGCGTCCAGCCGTGCGGGGCGTCGATCACCACATAGTCGCCGCTCTTGCGCAGAACGTCGAGCAGGGAGGTGATCGAGGCCTCGTCGATCTCGACCTTCACGTCCAGAGAGCTGGGCGCCGCGAGGATGCGCAGATGCTGGTTCTCCTCGATCAGCAGGCGCTTGAGCTTCACGTCGTCGAGCTTGTCGCCGTCGGCGAGGGCGTCGAGGATGCTGCGCGTGGGATCCTGATTGAAGTCGAGCCCGGCGGTGCCGAATTCGATGTCCAGATCGAGGATGATCGTCTCCTTCTGACGCCGCCGCGCGATGGCCGCGGCCACGTTATGCGCCAGAGTGCTGGAGCCCACGCCGCCTTTGGAGCCCACGAAGGCGAGGATCTTGCCCATGGGCGCGGTGGCGGGTCCGGCGTAGATCGCCGAAATCGCGTCGATCACCTGCATCGGCGAGGAGGGGGTGACGATGTATTCGTCCACGCCCTGACGCTTCAGCTCGCGATAGAGCGTCACGTCGTTGGAGGGCGCGGCCACCACCACCTTGGTCGAGGCGTCGCAGACCTCGGCGAGCATCTCCAGCTCGCTGAAGATGCCGAAGCCGCCCTCCGAGCTTTCGACGATCAGCAGATTGGGCGTGCTGGCGTCGCTGTAGGATTTGGCCGCCCGCGCCACGCCGCCCATCGAGACGGCGAGGCTGGTTTTGACCATGCGGCGGTCGGCGGCGGCGCCGCGCAGAGCGTCTGCGAAGCTCTCCGTCTCGCAATAGGCTTCGATGCTGACGCGAGGGATCACGCCCTCGATCGGCGCGAAGGCCTCTTCGGAGGTCTCGGCCGGACGGGAGGCGGATTTAGCTGTGGCGGAGCGGGCCATGAAAGTCTTCTCCTGAAGCGACCGTTAATTGCCGATCATCGAGGGGGCGCCGGTCTGGCCGCGGGCGCTTTGCGTCGTCTCGCCCTTGCGCCAGTCGTCGAGCACGCGCTCTTCGCGGGCCCAGTCCGGCGCGGTCATGGGCTGGGGCCCGGTCAGATCGGAGGGATAGGCGACTTGCGCCGCGATGTTCACCGAGGTCGCGCAGCCGAAGCTGGAGGGAGGGCGGTTCGTGCGGTCGAGGCGGATGTCCTCGGAATCCGGCGGACAATGCGCGGTCGCGCCGAGCGGGTAGGTCTCCCAGGGCTGGAGGGCCTGCTCCGGCCCGTTGGGGACGGAGCCGCCGACGCAGCCGGCGAGGAGGAGGGCGAGCGCGCTTGCGAGCGCCGCGGGTTTCAGGCGTTCAGACATCACGCTCTCCGTCAGTTCATGATGAAGCCGAGCGGCGCGCGCAGGGCGGCGCGGGCGGCGGCTGGGTCGTAGGGCCCGGCGCCGTAAGTCGCCTGAACGCGTCCGAGCAGATAAAGATCGGCGTCGCTCGGCGGCGCGTAGCCGTCGGTGGGCAGGGCGAAGGCTTCGGGAGCGTTGGGGCGCACCAGATAGGGCGTCACGAGGATCACCAGCTCCGTCTCAGAGCGTTTGAAGTCGCTGGAGGAGAAGAGGCGGCCGATGATCGGCAGGCTTTTGATGCCCGGCAATCCGGCGTGGTCGCCCGCGTCGCGCTGCTGAATCAGGCCCGCGATGGCGATGGCGCCGCCCGAGGGCGCTTCGATGACCGTGTTGGCGCGCCGGATGGCCATGCCGGGGATGGTCACGGAGCCGACGATCAGGGCGCCCTCGTTGGTCAGCTCGCTGACTTCGGTGGCGATCTTCAGGCTGATGCGGCCGTTGTCCAGCACCACGGGGGTGAAGTCCAGAGCCACGCCGAATTTGCGGTAGTCGTAGCCGACGTTCCCGCGCTCGTCGAGGGAGACGGGATAGGGGAATTCGCCGCCCGCGAAGAAGCTGGCGCTCTCGCCCGAAACGGCGGTCAGGTTCGGCTCGGCCAGAAGCCGCGCCACGCCATGGCGCTCGAAGGCGCGCACGAGGCTGGAGAGGGTGAAGTCCGCCACGGTCGCGCTGAGGCTCGCGGCGAGGCCGCCGCCCACCAGGCTGTTGACGTTGAAGGGATTCTCCAGGGTGATGCTCTGGGCGGGGCCGCCGATTCCGCCGCTGCCGCCCAGATTCACGCCGAACTGCTTGACCACTTCGCGGCGCATCTCGGCCACGCGCACCTTGAGCGTGACCTGATTCTCGCCGGCCACGGCCATGCGGTCGATGAGCTCCACGTCGTCGCTGGAGATCTGGACGCCGCCGGCCGCGTTGACCGCCGCGACGCCCTGACGGACGAAGCGCCGGATCTCCTGAGCCTCGCGCAGGCTGGAGGCCTGTCCGCGCAGGATCACCTGCCCGAGCATGGATTCCAGCCGCAGATTCGAGCCGGGGAAATTGGCGCGCAGCGAGGCCTCCAGCGTGCGCAGATCGGCCTCGACGCGCAGCTCCAGATTCAGGATCTGGGCGCCCTCGTCGTCGAAGACGAAGATGTTGGTCTGGCCGACCTTCAGCCCGTAGAGCAGAATCTGCCGGTTGGTGCGCAGCGTGGCCGAGGCGATGCCGGGATCCGCCACCACCACCTCGCGCGCCGGAGCCGGAAGCTTGAGCAGCGCCGTCTTCGAGACGTGAACCACGCCGCCCTGAGAGGCCGCGCCTTCGCCGCCGATCTCGATCAGGGAGGGGCCGTAGACCCCATCCTGAACCATGTCGGCGCCGTAGCCGGTCATGCGCGAGAAAAGTTCGGCGCCGGGGCGGGTCTCGGCCCGGTCGAGGTAGTAGTCGGGCGCGACGAGCGAACCCGTCTCCAGAGCCCCGGCCGGCTGGGCCGGGCCCGACTGGAAAGCGGACTGGCCGGGATCCCAGACCGGGCCGCTCAGGCCGGAGGAGAAGCCCACCGGCGCGGAGGAGCCTTTGAAGGCGTCGGCCAGAGCGGGCGCGCAGGCCAGAGCGCAGGCGGAGAGGACGGCCGCCGGACTCAGGCGGAGGATGCGGACGCGAAGCGTCATTTCGAGGTCTCCTCGGTCGCGGGGGAGGCGGCGGGCATGGTCGGCACGGCGGCGGCGGCGCCGCTGCGCACCACGAGCAGGCGCGGCGGCGGAAGCGCGAGGGGCGCGGCGGCGGGAGCGGGCGACGCCGCGGACGCCTCCTCCTTGGGCGGCGCGGCGCCGAAGCGGGCGCGCATGGCCTCCTGAGTCTGACGGCGCACCTCTTCGAACTGAGCGCGCTTCTCCTCGGCCTCGGCGATGAGGCGCGCGGCCTCCTGACGCAGGTCGAGATGGGTGCTCGGCATGATCTTGTCGACGTCGCCGCCGAAAGCCGTGCTCAGCTCTTCGAAGCTGAGCAGGCTCAGGGTGATGAAGCCGCGCGACTGCTGGGCGATCTGACGCGCCAGAGCCATCAGCTCCGCCTGATCGGGGGTCACCTCGATGGTGGCGGTGGCGCCGACCACCGAAGGCTGACGCACGCCCTCGCCGAGGACCTGGTCGATGGCGAGGATGCGCACATGGCGCATGATGGTGTCGGTGCGGTTCTCGGAGATCTGGCGGTTCACCACGCCGGTCTCTTCGTTCACCATGTCGATGGTGAAGGCGCGGGTCAGCAGAATGTCCACGTAGTCGCCCGGCAGAATGAAGCCGCCGGCGCCCGTCACGTCGGAGATGGGAAGGCTGATCGCGCGCATGCCTTCGCGCACGATGCCCGACATCAGGCCGCCGCCCTGAAGATCGAGGATCTTCGACTGGGTCAGCGGCTCGCCTTGCGTCAGGCGGGTGCGGGTGACTTTGGCGGTCACTTCGTCCAGAGCCTGAGGCCGCGCGCTGCGGGTCACGAAGGAGCCGGCCAAAGCGTCGGTGGGCCAAGGCTGCCAGCGGACGTCGCCGGGACGCAGGGTCTCGCCGATGCGCACGTCGCGCGACACGACCAGCACGTCTTCGGTCCGGGGGACCGGCGGAGCCTCCGGCGTCGCGGGGCCCGCCATGACGGGTTGCCGCGGCAGGGCCGCTCTGCTGTCCATCGCGCTCCGCACCAGCCACATCGTCGCCATGGCCGCCAGACAGGCGCAGAGTAAAATGAAAATCCTGACGCCACGCACGCTGCGTCTCCTCTTGCTGACGAGAGGCCTGTGTGGCCCGCCGCATGACTTCGCCGGTTATTGGAGTCCGAATCCGGACTTCCGATCGGTCCAAGGACTATGCGCGTCTTGTCCTAAAATTGTTTTAGGAGGCGCCGCGAAGGGATGGTTTCGCGCAAGAGGGTTGGAATTCCGGCGCGAATCAGGGAAAACGACGGCGGAGGTTCTTTTCTGGACCTCGTCCGAGCATCGCCGTCGTCTTCGGCGCTCCCCTCCTTCCGCGCGGGCCTCCGGCCGGGCGCAAAGGGAGAGCGTCCGCGGCGCGGCCTCAATTCGGACGGATTTCGCCGCGATCTCCGGTCGTTCATGGACCGGAACAACCTAATGAGGTCACCCTGTGAGGATCGTCGCCCTGTTCGTCGTCGGCGCCGCCTTTGTCGCGACGGCCGCCGCCACAACCGCGGTCGCCCAGGACGCCAGGACGCGTCTGATGGAGTCGCGCTTCTGGAGCGCCTTCAAAATGCAGCCGGCCGAAGGCTCGGTCTGCTGGGCCGCCACCACGCCCACCCAGTCCAACTACTCCCAGAATCCGGGAACGGTCGGCGAGACCTTCCTGATGGCCTCCTATCGGCCGCGCGCCGGAGTCTCGGGCGAGATCAGCATCATCTCGGGCGTGCCCTTCGACGAATCGCGTCCCGTGACGGTGCAGATCGGCCGTTCGAGCTTCACCCTCTTCGCCGTGGGCGACGGCGCTTGGGTCGAAGGCGAACAGGAGGAGCGCCGCCTCTTCAGCGCCATGCGCGGCGGCGCCTCCGCCATCGTGACCGCGGGCGTGACGGGCGGCTCGCGGGTCGAGCACACCTTCTCTCTGGCGGGCTTCACGGCCGCCTCCAACGCGGCGCAGGCCGCCTGCCGCTGAAGGCTTCCCGCCTCCCGGCGCATGGGTGGGCGCCGGAGGACGCGGAAGCGGAAGGATCGCGGAGCGGCGGCGCGCGAAAAGGGCGTCGCCGCTGATTCGCTCTTGAAACGGGCCTTAAACGGGCCTCAGGCGCGCCGGAGTCCGGAGAGGCTTCCGGAGAAGCTCCCGGCGGGGCGGATCGCGCCCACGACCTCCGAACGGCTGTTGCGAATCGGCGGCTCACGGAGGGATTCCGTCAGAGCTTCGGCGCCCTTCGTCGCGCCGAGCGCGGTCAGGATCGCCGCCAGAGCCGATTCCGCCGCCCGATTCGCGCCGTCGTCGATCTTCAGCGCCAGACCTACGCCGCGTCCCGGCAGAATCGCCGTGAAGACGCCGTCCGCCCCGACCTTCACCACAGCCTCCTCCGGCAGAGCCTCGGTCAGCCGCGTGCAGGCCCGGCCCTCGCCCGCGATGAGGAAGGGATGGGCCTTCATCGCCCGCCTCAGACGCAGCTGGGCGGCGTCATGGGAATCGCCGTCTCCGGCGGCGGCGAATCCGGCCATGGCCCGGGCCACTCCCGCCAGAGAAGCCGTGAAGTTCGGCGCCGCGCAGCCGTCCACGCCATAGGCGGGAACCGCGTCCTGACCCGTGGCCTCGGCGAAGGCCGCGCCCACGGCGCGCTGAGTCGGGGCTTCGGGATCGAGGTAATCCGCCGGAGCCGCCTTCAGATGGCGCGTGAGGGTCAGGAAGCCGCCATGCTTGCCCGAGCAATTATGATGCAGTCGGCAAGGCTTCTCGCCGGTTCCGCGCAGACGCTCGGCTTCGGCCTTGTCGCTCGGATCCTGCGGGCCGCAGCCGAGATCGGATTCGCCGAGGCCCAGACGCTCCAGCCATGCGGAGACCCGCCGCACATGCTCATGCGAGCCCTCATGCGAGGCGCAGGAGAGCGCCAGATGCTCCGAAGTCAGGCCATAGGCTTCGGCGGCGCCTGAGGAGACGAGCGGAATCGCCTGAATCATCTTCACCGCCGAGCGCGGGAAGATCCGGCGCTCGACGTCGCCGAGGGCGAAGATCAGCTCTCCGTCCGGCCCGGCCACGGCGACCGCGCCGCGATGGAGGTTCTCCGTGATCTCGCCGCCTTTGCGGTCGCGGCGGGTGGTTTCGACGAGGATGGGGTTGACGGAATCGGACATATGGAGGCGCCTCCCTGAAAGTCGCGCGCGATGTTTTGCGCAAGGAGCGCAGGCGCGCTATATTAAGCCTTCAGACGGCGGGGGCCAGAGGCTCCGCGCCCTTTTCGTCTTTCGCATTCCGGAGATTCCGCCCATGACGCCCGCTCAGGCCGTCGCCCTTCCCTCGACCGCGCCGCAAGCCGAGGCTCTGGCGCCTGATTTCCGCGTCGCGCCGCGCAAGGTCTCGGATTCGGCGAACAACCTCATCGGCATGACCCGCGAGCGCATGCTTGAGGCCCTGATGGCCTTCGGCATGGACGTCAAAGCCGCCAAAATGCGCCGCGCGCAGATCTGGTCCTGGCTTTATCAGCGCGGGGCCCGGAATTTCGACGAGATGACCAATCTCGGCAAGGGCCTGCGGACGGAGCTCGCTCAGGCCTTCCAGATCGCGCGCCCCGAGATCACCACGCGTCAGATCAGCTCCGACGGGACGCGCAAATATCTCCTGCGCATCGAGGGCGGCCATGAGGTCGAGGCGGTTTACATCCCCGAAGAGGATCGCGGCACGCTTTGCGTCTCTTCTCAGGTGGGCTGCACCCTGACCTGCACCTTCTGCCACACCGGCACGCAGAAGCTGGTCCGCAACCTCACCCCGGCGGAGATCGTGGGTCAGGCTCTGGTCTGCCGCGACGATCTTGAAGAATGGCCGCGCCCCGGCGAGAAGATCGACGACCGTCGCCGCATCACGAACATCGTGCTGATGGGCATGGGCGAGCCGCTTTACAACCTCGACGCCGTGCGCGACGCCATGGCCATCGTCATGGACGGCGAGGGCTTCAGCCTCAGCCGCCGCCGCGTGACGCTCTCGACCTCGGGCGTGGCCCCGGAGATCTTGCGCGCGGGCGAAGAAATCGGGTGCTTGCTGGCGATCTCGCTGCATGCGACGACGGATGAAGTCCGCGATAAGCTGGTTCCGATCAATAAGAAATGGAACATCGAGACTCTGCTGAACGCGGTGCGGGCCTATCCGCGCCTCTCGAACTCCGAGCGCGTGACCTTTGAGTATGTCATGCTCAAGGACGTGAACGATTCCGACGCCGACGCCCGACGGCTGGTGCGGCTGATCGCGGGGATCCCCGCCAAGATCAACCTCATTCCCTTCAACCCTTGGCCGGGCACGATCTACGAATGCTCCAGCTGGGAGCGGATCGAATCCTTCGCCGAGATCGTCAATCGCGCGGGCTACGCAAGCCCGATCCGCACGCCGCGCGGCCGCGACATCCTCGCCGCCTGCGGACAGCTGAAGTCGGCCACCGAGCGGGCGCGCAATCCGCGCCGGGCGGGGGCCGCTCCGGAGGCCGCCCAAGAGGCCGAAGCCTCCTGAGCGGCGGAGGGCTTGAGAGCGCTTTCCAGCGAAGCTGACCAAGCTTCGCGTCGCGAAAGCGCGATGAAATAAAGACTTGGAGCGTTTGAACGACCCAATTGGGTCGGAAAGCGCTCTAAGCCGGCTTCGAGTCGAAGACCACGAGATCCACGCCGCCGGTGGCGAAATTCGGAATGTCGCCGGCGGCGGCTTGTCCGTCCGGCGTGGCGAGGCCCGCCTGCAAGGCGGCCAGCGAGTCGAATTCCAGCACGGCCACCTTATAGACGTCCTGCGCTCCGGCGACGGCGGTCACGGGGCCGTCGCTGACCGTATAGCCGCGCAGGCCGGGGATCTTGCGGGCGAGAGGCGCGTGAGTCGCCGTATAATAGGCGTCGAACGCGGCCTTATCCTTAGGCGTCTTATAGAAAGCGACCAGACGAGCCATAGGGTTTCCTCCTGATTTATCTTCATTGAAGCTCTCCGGAATGGTGAGGGGGCGGCTCCGAAGGGTCAAGCGCTCCCGGCCCCGACCAAGGTCCGCCGCAGACCAAAGCATGAGGCGCCGCCGAAGCCTTGAGCCTTGGCGGCGCTTTGGGGTTCAGCGGTTGTCGAGCTGCGCCCGCACGGCCTTCAGCCCCTCCGGCGAGATGCGGTAGGGGCCGCCGTTCCGCGAGGCGATCAGCCTGCGGCGGCGCAGTTTCCGAAACACCGCCAGCGTGCAGTCGGCGAGGGTCCAGCCTTCGCGCGTGACGCATTCCGCCGCGAAGACGCGGCCTTTCTCTTGTTCATGGCGGATGACGCCGCCTTGCGCGAGCGCATGGAGCGTCCGTTGTTCGAGCTTTGAGATATTCATGGAGAGGTCCGGGATTCGGCATGCCGAAATTCTCCGAAGCGCGAGGCTCCGGAGGCGAATCAGGCCGACGGCGCGAAAGACGCGGCGTCAGCGGCGGATCGCAATCCCCGACATCTATGCTCCTCTGGCGCGGCGGGCCCCGATGGGGCGGCCGTGAGGATGAAAGAAGGCGCGAAGGATGATCCTCCGCGCCTTCGGGGTCAAGTCCGGATCTGCCGGAGCCTCTTAGCCGGGGCCTTTGCGGGCGGCGGCGATGAGCTGCTTCACGCCGTCGAGGGCGCCTTCGGCGGCGTATCCGGCGTCTTCGCCCCAGGCGCCGTCGAGGGCGCCGCGCGGGACTTCGTTCTCTTGCAGCACCTGCCCGACGCCGCCGCCGAGCGCGTCTTCAAGCCGCCAAGTGATGCTGATCACGTCGCCGCCGGAGCCGGGCTTCTTCTCGACCTGTCCCGCGAGGACCATGGCGCCGGGGGTGCCCTCGGGGACGATGCGCTCGCCCGCGCTGATGAGCAATTGGCGCAAAGCCGCGCTCAGGCTGCGGTCGCCGTCGCCGGGGGCGCCGAAGACGCCCCGGAAGGCGATGGGCGCGTTGGCCGTCGAGGCGATGGGCGTCGGCGCGCCGAAGCCTCCGCCCGCGGAAGGCGCCGGAGCCGGGGGAGGGGGCGCGGCGGGCGCCGGAGTCGGAGGCGCATAGGTCGGGGCGGGCGCGGGGGGCGGCGCCGGCTGCGCGACGGGCTGGGGTTGGGGCTGGAGGATCGGCGGCGCGGCCGGTTCGGGCCGGACCGCGACGAGGGCCGTCGGCGGGCGCGTGGCCGGGGACGGCGCGGAGACGGGAGGCGCCCCGACCGGCCCGAGCGAGAATCCGCCGCTCTGCGCCAGAACCGGAGCCGCAGGCGGCCGGGCGGGCGTCGGCGCAGGCGCCGCGAAGCTCGGGGCGACGGCGGCGGGCGGCGGCGGCGGACGGGAGACCGGCGCGGCGGGCGCAGGCGTCGGAAGGGAGGGCGCGAAGACGAGAGGCGCGGAGGCGGGCGCGGACGCCGGGCCTGAAGCGGGGCCCGGGCCGAAGGAGACGGCGCCGCTGCGGATCGGGGCGGGGGCGGGCGTCGGGGCGATTCCGCCCGAAACGCCGCCCGAGAGTCCGCGCGCCAGACGCTCGGCGCTGCGGCGGCCCACGGCGACCAGAGATTCGTCGCTCAAAGCGGACCAAGGGTCGATTCCCGGCTGAGCGACGAAGGCCTGACGCTCGAAGGCCTGATCCAGCGTGCGCCCGACGGAATCCATCAGCCGCCATTCCAGCAGCAGCGCGCCGCCTTCCAGAAAGGCGCGGCATTCCAGCCGATAGCTCTGGGGCGCGGCGGAGAAGGCCGCCTGATCCACCCGCAGCCCCAAGGCCGAGGACATCGCCTCGCGGATGACGTAGCCGCGATCCTGCGGCGCGCCCTCGACGGGCAGCACCGCGATATGGCGTCCGGCGGGCGTGACGAGCAATTCCGCTCCGAGCGGCGGGGCGCTGAGCTGCGGCGTCGCCACGATGGAGGGCGGCTTGACGAGCGTCGCCGGGCCTCCGGCGAAGGGATGGACCGGCGCCTCGGGAATGGCGGAGCGGCCCCGGAAGAGCGATTGCGTGAATTCGCATCCGGTCAGCGTGGTCGCGGTCAGCAGCGCCAGCGCCAGAGGGCGAAGACGGACAGGGCGCGAAGCGGAAGACGAAGGACGGTTCATGGCGGCGCCTATCCTCGAAAATGCGGTCGGAGCGCCGCGAAGATAGGCTCAAGAGCGTTAACCGGTCGTTGACCGGACTTGCGCGGATTTTCATCCGAAAACCGCGCGGAGCGCGCCAAGATCCGCCCCCGGCGAAGGATTCCGCCGCCGGAGCGGCCTCGGAGCCTCGCCTTCAGGCGGGGTTCAGCGCGATGGCCGACAGCTGGCGCCCATAATCGGGCTCGCCCCAATGGAGCGCGCGGCGATTGCTGAAATAGGTCATGGCCCCGCCGTAGGTGCAGAGCCCGAGCGCCTGCGCCTGCCCGACTCCCGCCCTCTTCAGCCGCGCGAGGACGTAGCCCGGCAGATCGAAGCGCCAGCGTTCGGGATCGGCGTGGTCTTCGGCGAAGAAGGCCGCCGCCTCCGCCCCGCTTTCGAGAAACTGGGCGCGGAACTCCCCGGAGACCTGATAATTGCGCTGCGAGATGCAAGGCCCCACCACGGCGCGGATGCGTCCCCGCTCGGCGCCGAGCTCGGCCATGGCCTCCACCGTCGCCTCCAGCACGCCGCCGAGCGCGCCTTTCCAGCCCGCATGCGCCGCCCCCACCACCCGCGCCTGACGATCGGCGAAGAGGATGGGCGCGCAATCGGCGGTCAGGATTCCCAAGGCGATCCCCGGAACGCGCGTGACGAGGGCGTCGGCCTCCGGCGCCTGATCGGGCGCCCAAGGCGCCTCGACGACCACGGCGGCCGCGCTGTGGATCTGAAAGGCGGAGACGAGGGCTTCGGGCGGCGCGTTCAGGGCTTGGGCGACCCGGGCGCGGTTTTCGGCCACTTGTTCGGGGCGGTCGGCCTTGGCGCCGCGTCCGCATTGCAGAGAAGCGTAGATTCCTGAGGAGACGCCGCCCTCTCGCCCGAAGAAGCCATGGCGGATCTCGGGGCGCTCCAAAGGGGCGGCGCGCTGGAAGGGCGGATGAAGCATAGGACGCTCCTCTTGCGGCGAATCGTCTTTCTCTAGACCTTCCGTCGGGAGGGCGTCCAGCCTCGCAGGGGCGCTGAGGGCTCAGGAGGGGTCCGAAAGGCGGAGGAGGCCCCCGAAACGCAGAAAATCCGTTTCTTTTTCGCCGCGAATCTGTAATTTTCTTTCAAAGATCAGGTCCAAACCGCTCTGGAGGGCGGCGGAGCCCAAGAAAATCACAAGAGGCGTCCCGATCCGCGCGGATCGGGCGCGAACGGAGCCGATATGCCGGGCGTCAAACTCGATCCCATCGACCGCAAGATTCTCGCCGAGCTTCAGGCCGACGGGCGCATGACCAACGTCGACCTCTCCCAGCGCGTGGGGATCTCCGCGCCGCCTTGTCTCCGGCGCATGAGGGCGCTGGAGGAGGAGGGGCTGATCCGCGGCTATCACGCCGACGTGGACGAGCGCGCTCTCGGCTTCGACGTGATGGTCTTCGCGATGATCGGGCTGAAAAGCCAGGCGGAGGAGGATCTCGAAGCCTTCGAGGCGTTGGCGCAAAGCTGGCCGCTCGTGCGCGACTGCCATATGCTCAACGGCGAGATCGACTTCATCCTGCGCTGCGTGGCGCCCAATCTCTCGACCTTCCAGAAATTCCTGACCGATCATCTGACCTCGGCGCCCAACGTGGCGAGCGTCAAGACGCGCCTCGTGATCCGCACCGCCAAGCGCGAGCCCGGCGTGCCTTTCGAGCTGCTCGATCAGACCACCTCCGTCTGACGAAGAGGGTCGGGGAGCCCACGAGGCCCCACGAAGCCCCCCCCGGGGCCCCCGAACCGCGCGCCGCCGCGAGGCCGGGGGCCTCCCGTCCTCAGGCGAGATGCTTGCGGAACCAATCCAGCGTGCGGGACCACGCCAATTCGGCCGCCGCCTCGTCGTAACGGGGCGTGGAGTCGTTATGGAAGCCGTGGTTCGTCCCCGGATAGACGTAGCCCTCGTAGATCTTGCCCTCCGCCTTGAGCGCCGCCTCATAGGCGGGCCATCCGGCGTTAACGTTGGGGTCGGTCTCGGCGAAATGCAGCAGGAGCGGGGCCTTGATCTTCGGGACGTCCGCCGCCGGCGCCTGACGCCCGTAAAAGGGAACCGCCGCCGCCAGTTCGGGATAGGCGACCGCCGCCGCGTTGGAGACTCCGCCGCCATAGCAGAAGCCCGTGATTCCGATCTTATCGGTGGTCAGGTCGCTGGCGAGCAGGAATTCAACGGCGGCGAAGAAGTCGTTCATCAGCTTGGCCGGATCGACCTGCTGCTGAAGCTCGCGGCCTTTGTCGTCATTGCCGGGATAGCCGCCGACGGAGGTCAGGCCGTCGGGGGCGAGGGCGACGAATCCGGCCTTGGCGAGGCGCCGGGCCACATCCTCGATATAGGGATTGAGGCCGCGATTCTCATGGACCACCACCACGCCCGGAACCGGCCCCGTCGCGCCGGTCGGGCGCACGAGATAGCCCCGGACTTCGCCATGTCCGTTCGGCGAGGGATAGCTGATATATTCGGGCAGGATCGCGGGATCGGTGAACTCGACCTGCTGGGCGAGGGCGTAATCCGGCGAGAGGCTGCTCAATAAAGCGGCGGCGGTGAGGCCGCCGAGGGCGAATTTCCCCGCGCGGTCGAGGAACTCGCGCTTGGTGATGCGGCCATGGACGTAGAAATCATAGAGTTCGAGCAGTTCGGGCGGGAAGTCCTGAGCCGTGAGGCGGGTCGCGGCGGCTTGGGGGACCGGAGCTGTCATGAGGCGTCGTCTCCCTGATCTCTGATCTGAGCGGACAGCCTACAGGCGGGCGCGGCCCGGCGCCCTTCAAGAAAAGGAGAGCGGAGGATTCCGCGCATCCCGTCCGATCGTTCCCGACTGGTTCCTTGGTGGACATTCGCGCCGGTTCCCCCGATAGTGCGGACCGGACGACAGGAGCAGCGATCATGGCAGAGTTGACCGGCGCGAGCGCCGATTTAAGCGCTTTTTTGGACGATCAAAAATTTGGCTGCGTGATGGCGGATCCTCCCTGGAGGTTCACCAACCGGACGGGCAAGGTGGCGCCGGAGCATAAGCGGCTCGCCCGCTATCCGACCATGGAGCTGGACGAGATCTGCGCTCTGCCCATCGCCAAGCATCTTGAGGCGCGGGCTCATTGCTATCTTTGGGTGCCGAACGCCCTTCTGCCCGACGGCCTTCAAGTTCTGAAGGCTTGGGGCTTCGAATATAAATCCCACATCGTTTGGGAGAAGATCCGCAAGGACGGCGGTCCCGACGGGCGCGGCGTCGGGTTTTATTTCCGGAACGTCACGGAGATCCTCTTGTTCGGCGTGCGGGGCAAAGACGTGCGCACGCTCGCCCCGGGCCGCTCTCAGGTGAATTTCATCTCGGCCGAGGAGCCCGGAGCCGAGGAAGGCCGCGTCGGGCCTGACGGCGATCTTGTGAAGACCCGGAAGCGCGAGCATAGCCGGAAGCCCGATGAGCAATATCAAATCATCGAAAGCTGCTCTTGGGGGCCCTATCTTGAGCTCTTCGGCCGCGGGCGGCGGGAAGGCTGGACCGTCTGGGGCAATCAGGCCGACGATGATTATAAGCCCACGTGGAAGACCTATTCGCATAACTCGGCGACCGATAACCTCACGACTCCCGCCGAATGAGCTTGGTCCGAGCGGTCGGGGCTTCCCGGCCGCTCGTCCGGAGTTTTGAGCGAGGGCGGGGAGAACCGGCGCCCCTCCGCCCTCGGCTGAGGCCGATCTATTCGAGGATCGCCGACGAGGGCAGGCCGATCAGCAAAAGCGGACATGGATTGCCGACGCCCCGATTGACGCGCTCCACCAATTTGCTCCAATGCGTCGTGGCTTGGCCGAATTTATCCTGCACGAATTGTCGGGCGAAGGCTTGGGGATAGGGCGTTTGACGCTCGACGAAATACTGCACGGCCTCGCGTTGACGGGCGGTGCGCTCCTTCATCTTGAACAGCTTGACCATTTGGTCTTCGTCGAGGACGCCGTGCTTCTTGAGGCATCGCTCCACCATATCGGTCATGCCGGCCTGAAGGCTGGAGCCGCGCGTGATGATGACGCCGATGCTGATGGCGCTCTGCGCGTGAAGCCGCTGGAAATTCTCAAGGTCGCGGTCGAAGAACGGATCCTTGTTGTTCCATTCGATTTCAAGAGCGATGCGGCCGGCCCCGGCCTGACGGACATGGTCGATTTCGTGGCTCTGGGAGACGGTTTCGTCGCCGTCGACGCTCAAAGTGAACCGAAAATTATGTTTCGGCCACCCCGCTTCGTAAAGGTGCTTGCGCAGGCGCTGCGTGGATTGGGCCTCGCCGCCCCCGGATCCGATCAGCTCCTCGACGGGGATGGACAGCTCTAGAAGAGCTTCCTCCAGTTCATGGACTTGGTCCGGAAAATCGACGCTGAAGATGGCGCCTGCGTGATTGCGGATCGCGATATCGAAACCGCGGTCGCGAAGCTTGTCGAACATGCCGGATTCCTCATTGCGCGGCGGGAGGATAGCAGCCGGATCCGCCCGGATCCAGCTGGAAGGGGGGGCATGGAGGGCTTGGATCCCGCGGTCGCCGAGGATTGCCCCGCGCCTCCCGACCCCCTAAGCAGGGCGGAGAATTTTCTCCTGCCTTACGGATGCGCGATGCTGACAGGAATGATCCGCACTCAAGTCGATCAGATTTGGAACGCCTTCTGGTCGGGAGGCGTCTCTAATCCGCTCTCCGTCATCGAGCAGCTGACCTTTCTGATGTTCGTCAAGCGTCTGGACGATCTCCAGACGGTCGAGGAGAGCAAGGCCGAAGCTCTGGGCCGCCCTCTGGAGCGGCGGATCTTCCCGGAAGGCGCCGATCCCAAAAACGAGCCTTATGAGAATCTCCGCTGGTCGCGCTTCAAGAATTTCGAGGCCCGCGAGATGATGCGCGTCGTGGACGAGCATGTCTTTCCCTTCCTGCGGGCTCTGGGCGAAGAAGGCTCCTCCTACGGGCGGCATATGAAGGACGCGCGGCTGGGCTTCTCCAACGCGAATCTGCTGGCCAAGGTCGTGCAGATGCTCGACGAGCTGCCGATGGAGGGCCGCGACGTCAAAGGCGACGTCTATGAATATATGCTCGGCAAGATCGCCAGCGCGGGGCAAAATGGGCAATTCCGCACGCCGCGCCACATCATTCAGCTGATGGTCCGCCTGACGAAGCCCACCCCCGCAGACATGATCTGCGATCCTGCGGCGGGCAGCTGCGGCTTTCTGATGGAGGCGGGGGAATATCTGCGCGAGGCCCATCCCGAGATGCTGCGCAATCCCGAACAGCGGCGCCATTTCCATGAGGCCATGTTCCACGGCTTCGACTTCGACGCCACCATGCTGCGCATCGGGGCGATGAACATGATTCTGCACGGCGTCGAGAACGCCGAGGTGGCTTATCGCGACAGCCTCGCCGAACCGCAGGACTCCGACGCCGGGCGTTATTCTCTGATTTTGGCGAATCCGCCTTTCGCGGGCTCGCTGGATTATGAGACGACGGCCAAGGATCTGCAGAAGCTCGTCAAGACGAAGAAGACCGAGCTTCTCTTCGTGGCGCTGTTCCTGCGGCTGCTGCGGATGGGCGGCAGGGCTGCGGCCATCGTGCCGGACGGCGTTTTGTTCGGCTCCTCCAAGGCGCATAAGGATTTGCGCCGCGCCCTGACCGAGCATCATAAGCTGGAGGCGGTGATCAAGCTGCCTTCGGGCGTCTTCCGGCCCTATGCGGGAGTCTCCTGCGCGATTTTGCTCTTCACGAAGACGGGCGTGGGCGGCACGGATCAGGTGTGGTTCTACGACATGGCGGCGGACGGCTTCAGCCTCGACGACAAGCGCGCGCCGCTGCTGGACCCGGAGAAGCTGGGGCCTTCTCCGCGGACGCCTCTGAGCGAGGAGGAGCGGGCGAAGAACGATCTGCCGGATATTCTGGCGCGCTGGGGGGATCTGGCTGCGGAGGCGGCGCGTCCGCGGACGGCGCGGAGCTTCATGGTTCCTCTGGCGGAGATCGTGGCGACGGGGAGTTGGGACTTATCTTTGAACCGCTATCGCGAGATCGAGCAGGCGGAGGTCGCGCACGCCTCTCCCGCCGAGATCATCGCCGAGCTTCGCGTATTGGAGGCCGAAATCTCCGAGGGCTTGGAAAAGCTTGAGGAGATGCTGAAGTGAAATGGCCTGTCGTCGCTTTGGGGGAGGTGGTGGAGATCAACCCTGCGGGGCCTCGCGCGGGCGAGATGAGCGAGGAGGAGTTGGCGGATTTCGTGCCCATGGCGTCCGTGTCGGAAACTGGAGCTATGTCCGTTCATGAGCGTCGTTCCTATGCGGAGGTGCGCAAGGGCTTCACCATTTTCAGGAATGGGGATGTTCTCCTCGCCAAGATCACCCCTTGTTATGAAAACAACAAGATCGCCAAGGCGGTCGTGACGACGGCTTATGCTTTCGGCTCCACTGAGTTTCACGTCTTGCGGCCGCACGCCTCAAAACTTGATGCGGATTATCTGACCTATTTTCTGCGGCAGGATCATATCCGCGCCGCTGGCGAGCGCCGCATGACGGGCAGTGGGGGGCAGCGCCGAGTTCCCAAGGCTTTTCTGGAGGACTTGGAAATCCCCCTTGCGCCCCTTTCCGAGCAGAAGCGGATCGCGGGGATTTTGGATCAGGCGGACGCTTTGCGTCGTCTGCGCGCCCGCGCTCTCGACAGGCTCAACGCCCTCGGACAAGCCATTTTTCAGGAAATGTTCGGGGAGGCGTTGGCCCGAGATTTCATTGCGTTCGGCGATGTCGTTGAGGAGTTCCGCTATGGAACCTCGAATAAATCTGGAAATACAGGTTTGCCGACACTTCGCATCCCAAATGTGATTGGTGGCGGCATTGATACAACTGAGATCAAGACGGTTGATATAAATGACGCCGAATTGAAGCGGCTGCGCTTAAGAGATGGGGACATGCTTTTTGTACGTACAAATGGGAATCTTGAACATGTCGGGAGGTGCGCTGTGTTTACAAAAAATGCAGTTTCAGAGTTTGATCAGAAAGATGATTGGATATTTGCCTCTTACCTAATTCGTGTTCGTCTTTTATATTGCGCTAATTCTATGTTCGCAGCGATCTATTTTGCTTCGAGGGCTGGACGCGCCGCAATTCGTGAGCGTTCTAAAACCTCTGCGGGTCAATTCAATATAAACACCGAAGGATTAGCCTCGCTTCCCTTTCCTAACATACCGCGGGCGCAGCAAGATCGCTTCGCCAATGCGCTCGCTTCCCTTGAACACACTAGATCACCTCTGAAAATTTCGGCTGCAAAGATGGCTGAAAATTTCTCCTCCCTTCAGCATCGGGCTTTTCGGGGCGAGCTCTGATTCCGAAATCCCCCGTCGGCGCCGCAGAGCCCTCTTGCAAGCTCCGCCTGCGGCCGCAAGAATGTTCGCGGGCGAGGAGCGCCCTCGACGCCTCCGCCCTTCTCAGCCTTCCAGCCTCAGGAGCGGCGCGTGAGCCAGTTCGCTTTTCTCTCCGCCGATTTCCCCGACCTCCTGAGCCACGCCGCCAAAGCCGAGGCCCTCGCGCTTTCGGATCCGCGCGGCGCCTGTTTCTGGGCGCGCCTGACGCTGGAGACCGCCCTCAAATGGCTCTATCGCAGCGAGCCCGCCCTGAGCCATCCCTATGGCCGGGAATTGGCCGTCCTCATCGCCGAGCCGAGCCTGACCAAACTCGCCGGGGTCGCCGTCGTGGCCAAGGCGCGCTATGTCAAGGATCAGGGCAACCGCGCCGCTCATGACGGCTCGCGCCCCCCCGACGCGCAGGACGCCGCAACCGCGCTCCGCGAGCTGTTCCATATCTGTTATTGGCTCGCCCATACCTACGCCGTGAAGCTCCGCCCCGATCCGGCTCAGGTCTTCGATCCGGCGAAGCTGGAGAAATCCCTCACCATCTCCGCCTCGACCGTCGCCCAGATCCTCAAGCTGCGCGAGGAGCATGATCAGGCCGCCCGAAAGCTGGAGGAGGCCGAGAAGGCCCGCCGCGCCTCCGAAGAGGGCCGCAAGGCGCTGGAGGCGGAGCTCGCGGCGCTGCGCGCGCAGATCGCCGAATTCCGCCAGCTCAACACGAAGGCCGCCGACGTCCATGATTATAACGAGGCGGCCACCCGCGACGCCTTCATAGATCTGCTTCTGGCCGAAGCCGGATGGGCGCTGGATCAGCCGCGCGACCGCGAATTTCCGGTCAGGGACATGCCGAACGCCTCGGGCGCGGGCTTCGTCGATTACGTCCTCTGGGGCGCCGACGGCAAGCCTCTGGCGGTCGTCGAGGCCAAGCGCACGAAAAAAGACGCCCGCGTCGGACAGAGACAGGCCAAGCTCTACGCCGACGCTCTGGAGAAGGCTTACGGGCGCCGTCCGCTGATCTTCTACACCAACGGACATGAGCATTGGTTCTGGGACGACGCGCTTTATCCGCCGCGCGCCGTCTCGGGCTTCCTCAAGCGCGACGAGATGGAGCTGCTGATTCAGCGCCGCGCCTCGCGCAAGCCTCTGGCCGAAACCTCCGTCGATCCGCAGATCGCCGGGCGTTATTATCAGGCCCGCGCCATCCACCGCGTCGGAGAGGCTTTCGAGAAGGACCGTCGCCGCAAGGCTCTGCTCGTCATGGCGACGGGCTCGGGCAAGACGCGGACCGTCATCGCGCTGATCGACCAGTTGATGCGGGCGAATTGGGTCCGGCGGGCGCTGTTCCTCGCCGACCGGGTGGCGCTGGTGCGTCAGGCGCATAACGCCTTCAAGACGCATCTGCCTTCGGCGCCGGCGGCCAATCTGCTCGACGGCCATGATCCGGCGAAGAACGATCAGAAGAGCGCGCGCGTCCTCTTCTCGACCTATCCGACGATGATGGGCCGCATCGAGGAGATGGACGAGAGCCGAAAACGCTTCGGGCCGGGACATTTCGACCTTATCGTGATCGACGAGGCCCATAGGTCGATCTATCGGAAATATCGGGCGATCTTCGAATATTTCGACGGGCTTCTGGTCGGCCTGACCGCCACGCCCCGCGACGAGATCGACCGCGACACCTATGGGCTCTTCGAGCTTGAGCGCGGCGTCCCGACGGACGCCTATGACCTCGAAGACGCGGTGAAGGACGGCTATCTCGTTCCGCCGAAAGGGATCTCCGTGCCGCTGAAGTTCCAGCGCGAAGGGGTCGCCTATGATCAGCTCTCCGAGGAGGAGAAAGCCGAATGGGACGCCCTCGACTGGGATGAGGAGGGCGTCGTGCCTGACCGCGTGGAGGCGGGCGAACTCAACAGCTGGCTGTTCAACAAAGACACCGTGGATAAAGTCCTGCTCCAGCTGATGACGGAGGGGATCAAAGTCGACGGCGGCGACAAGCTCGGCAAGACCATCGTCTTCGCGAAGAACAGCCGCCACGCGCATTTCATCGTCGAGCGCTTCGACGCCAATTATCCGCATCTGAAGGGCGAATTCGCGCAGGTGGTCGATTACTCCATCCCCTACGCCCAGAGTCTGATCGATGATTTCTCGGACTCCGAGAAAACGCCGCAGATCACGGTTTCCGTGGATATGCTCGACACCGGAATCGACGCGCCGGACGTGGTGAACCTCGTGTTCTTCAAAGCGGTCCGCTCGAAGACGAAATTCTGGCAGATGGTCGGGCGCGGAACGCGTCTGCGCCCCGGCCTCTTCGGCCCCGGAGAAGATAAAACCGAATTCCTCATTTTCGACTATTGCCAGAATCTCGAATTCTTCCGCGCCGAGCCGCAAAGGATCGCGTCTTCCGCCGCGCCTTCCGTCAAAGAGCGGCTGTTCCGGAGCCGCCTCGATCTGCTCGGCGCGCTGGAGACGGCGGAGACGGAGCCCAGCCTCGCCGAGGAGATCCGGACGCGGCTTTTCGATGAAACGGCGGGGATCAACCCCGAAAATTTCGTCGCTCGCCCTCATCGGCGCCTGATTGAGCGCTATCAGGACCGGGGGGCGTGGAGGAGGCTCGACGCCGAGGCCCGGAGCGCCCTCGCGCGGGATCTGGCGGGCTTGCCGACCTCCTTCCGCGACGAGAGCCCGCCCGCCAAAGCTTTTGATCTGCTGATCCTCACAGCCCAGCTCGCCCTTTTGCGCGAGGATCCGGCTCTGGCGCGGCTGCAGCTCCGCATTCAGGGCTTCGCCGCGACTCTGGAGACGCTCGCCAATGTGCCCCTCGTCGCCAAAGAGCTGACGCTGATTCAGGAGATCCAAAACGCGCCTTATTGGGAGAGCGTCACGCCGAGCCTGCTGGAGGAGGCCCGGCGGCGCCTGCGCAAGCTGGCGGAGCTGATCGAGCCTCAGGCCCGCAAGATCGTCGTCACCGATTTCGAGGATGAGATCGGCGCGGGCGCGACGGTCGATCTGCCTCAGCTCGGGAGCGGGATCGACAAGGCCAAATTCAAAACGAAGGTCCGGAGCTTCCTCGACGCGCATCAGGACCACATCACGATTCTGAAGGTCCGCAGAGGCGAGCAACTGACCGCTCAGGATCTCGCCGAACTGGAGCGCATTCTGATCGAGAACGGCGCCGCCGACGCGGGGACCATCGCCAAGATCAAGGCGGAGGGCGGCGTCGGGCGTTTTTTCCGATCGCTCGTCAAACTGGACCGCGCGGCGGCGAAGGCGGCCTTCAGCGACTTCGCCGCGAAGCGCCAGTTGACGGCGACTCAGCTTGAGTTTTTGGATCTGACGATCGACAGCCTGACGGAGAACGGCGTGGTCGATCCGGGGGCTTTTTACGCCAGCCCCTTCACGGATCTGGACGATCAGGGCGTCAGCGGCGTCTTCGACAAAGAGGCCGCTCAGGAAGTCATCTCCATCGTGCGGCGGTTGAACGAAGCCGTGGCGGCGTGAGCGGATGAGGGCTCGGATCCGACAGACGCGATTCTCCGGAGGGGATCGCGCAAAAGCGCGTTGATGTTCCAGAGCCCTCTGTTCAGGGCGCGCATTGCGGGGAAGGGCCGCTGAAAATCCCTCGCCGGAGGCGGGGGGTCTGGAGCGATTCTAATACATAAATAAAAACAGTGTTTTATTGAGATATGTGGCGGGCCGAAGCCGAAGAAACCGAGAACTACACCTACGCTATACCCCCCCTAAGTGACTAATGAAATGCGGTCCCGGCGCTTGTGCGCCGGGGCTTTGTCACTGGCCGCCCTCCGGCTCACTACAACGAAATGTGGAAGCGCGTTCCCTCCGGGCCGACGCGGCTGCCGCCGCGACCCTGCCCGAAAGCCACAAAGGGCGTTGCCCTCGCGCCAGCAAGGTAAGTGGAACCGTCCGGGGCGGTATCCCCGGCCTTCCGCGCCCCGAGGGGCTTGTGCAGGCCGGGTGATCCCCCTCCACCCCGGCCGCCCTTGCTCGTTGCTACCCCAGTCTCGGCGACGGCCAGAAGGTCAGGCGCGGCGTTCCGCTTCGCTGACCTTCAGACCCGAGGATCAGAGACATGACCAACGTATCCGACAGCAGCCCCCGCATCTATGTTGCCTGCCTTGCAGCTTACAATAGCGGCTTTCTGCATGAAGTTTGGATCGACGCGGATCAGGACGCCGACCAGATCAGGGACGAGATTGCCGCGATGCTTGCCCGTTCCCCTGTCGAGGACGCAGAGGAATACGCCATTCACGACTATGAGGGTTTCGAGGGCGTCAGCATCTCCGAATATGCTGGCATCGACAGCGTGGCGCGGATGGCCGCTTTCATCGCAGAGCATGGCGCACTCGGCGCGGGCCTGCTGGAGCAGTTCGGCGGCGACACGGACCAAGCCGAAACCACCTTGCAGGACTGCTATCATGGTCAGTTCGCCAGCCTCGCCGATTACATCGAGGAATTGACCACAGAGAGCGTCACCATCCCCGAGGCGCTGCATTACTACGTCGATTGGGCGGCGATGGCGCGCGACGCTGAAATGAGCGGCGATCTTTTCACTATCGAGACCGCGCACGGCGAGGTGCATGTGTTTTCCAGTAGGTGAAAGCCGCATCGCCTTCCCCGCCCGATTGCGGGCGGGCGTCTCGCGGAGTCATTGAAATAGTGTTGAGCGAAGAATAACCAACAATGATCGTGTTTGCCGCTCAAGGTATCGGCCTTGAGCGGGTTCTATTACTTCCCCAAATCCTTGACCCTCTCCAGTCCGGGCGTTGCTCTGCGCGCCTCGGTTTTGGGAGGTGACGCCATGCTGTTAAGCATCGACTGGCGGTCGTCGGCGGCATACAGGCACGCGAAGCACATACCGGCCGCCGGTTTCGCTCGGGAATATCTTCGCCGAAATGACGAGTATCGTCATGATTTCCAGACCATCGCACTGACCGGACAACCCGGCAGCCGCGAGCTTGAAGCGTTCGCGCAACGCTGGGGGTGCGATTTCCCAAACGACCCCAACGTGCCGCATGATAGGCAACCGCAGTTCTGGAATCCGAGCCTGCAACCGCAGGCCGTGATGCTGTCGCCGGTCGATCACAAGGACGACGACACCGAACCGATATTGACGTTGGCGCATCTTGACGGCCTCGACCTGCGCCGCGCTGCCGATGGCTGGCACGGCATCTGGCAGGTGGATAGCGTCGCGCATCAATTCTGGCTGCCCGAGGCGGTGCCCGACGCTGCCGCGTTTTATGCCGTCATGCTGCCGATGGATTCGTTTCTGGAGCTACGCACGCACGCGGCACGCCGCTTCTGGCGATCCCTCAACGGCCGCGCGCCCGGTCCCGACTTTCGGGCGATCCCCGCCCAGCTACGGCAGTGGCATATCCTGTCCCTGCGCGCGCTCGACGCCCGGTTGCGCGGCGAAAGCTATCGCACCATTGCCGAAGTGCTGCTCGGCTTTTATGGCTCAAAGGAGGATTTCGAGAACGACCCTTGCAAGAACAAGGCCCGACGCCTGGTCGCGCATGGGATCAAGATGATGCGCGGCGGATATCGCCTGCTGCTCCACTATCCGATAAAGATCGGAACGAATAGATAATGATGCAATGCCAAGCGCTTCAGCTAAACACGACGGTCGTGTAGCAGGCGCTCAATTGGAAAGTCGGCACCTCGATTTCCGACACTCATAAAACGCGGCACGTTTAGAAGCTCTACCCCACAGCTTGCTCCGCAGGCAAACTATCAGCAAGTCGCTCCGCAAGTGCCACAGCAACCGCTTGGAATGTCGAAACATAACTATAAAATATCTCGGGTCCAGCGGAACTTCCTGCATTCAATGAGTGCGCAATATCGTTCCTCATCTCCATGAAATCATTTACTGAAGTAAGGAAACGACTGTGAACCTTTCCTTTATCTTCTTCCCCAAAATGATCTTTCATTTTCTCGTGGTCACATATCTTTAAGCATACGTCTGAAAGATCACATATAGAGAAAACAGCATTAATTTCTGATGGTCGCATGTTGTTCTCATTATGAATCAGAGAATCGTAAATATCCTGCGAAACGTCACCTCCTAAAAAGGCCCATACTGAATCAAATTTAGCCCGAGATTCTGCCGATATGTGCTCTAGGGAAAGTGGCGTTCCTCCGGTGTCTATTTTCGCGCGAGCCAAATTCTCAAGCGTCCGCTTCCAAGCGGTTGCTGTCAACTTCTTAGGAAGCTTCTTTGGATCACTGGTGCGAGAAACAACGTCCCTAGCAAATTGCCGGCCCAACTGCCGAACAAATTCCTCAAAGGTGGCAGCTAGAAGCAGGGTAGCCGAATTCACCGACGCGACGCGGGCCTTTGCGGAGGAACCGCTACTGTGCGCAGCCTGAACGAGATTTGACAATGCAGCCAAATCAGACAGAAAGTCTTCTGCTATGAGATCATATGAGGTCGCCACGGCTTCCTCACGCAGGATGATGAAGAATATCTTGAAGTAGCTCTATCCTATCCCTAACCGATTCAGCAGTATTGCCACGACCAACAAGTATTTCATATTTATCGTCATCAGCGATAGCTGACTGTATCCTGCCTGCAATTGCAGCTTTCTCCGACTTAATCAAATCCCTCTTTGCCCACAGTCGATTGATCGCTACCATTGCAGCATCATAAACCGCAGCAGATACGCGCTCCCGACCATCGGTTCTGGACGCAACAGAGAACGGCCTTCCATCAAAAATTTCATAAAGGAACTTGAATTGCTCTTTGTATTCCTCTCGGGCGATTGCGGCTTCTTCAGGAGTCATGCGAACCTCCATTGCGCGGTCAAGCATGGATTTCATTGACCCTCGAATGTTGGCATCGTCTTTCAGTGCAAAGTAACGAAGGACAAGTTCGCAATCCTTCATCGTGCTATATAGACTATTCTTTTGTCGTTCTGGATTGATATAATAGTCCTCCGGGTCTTTCTCCGTATAAGGAGGAATGCCAAATACATCAGTAAATAGACTGTATCGACTTAGTTCAATAATTGCCTCATTTAGAGGGCCAGGATTTTGAGCGTTCCTTAGCTCTTGCGCGTTGAGTTTCATACCCCCGGTGTTGAGCCTGTCAAAAACTAAGCGCCTGATATCTGTGAGGCCGAGTGACCCCTGCCCGGAAATTTCAGATTCACTCTCCATCAGGAGAACGATGGCAGAAATACTTGCTCGGTCTAAGGTTCTTTTTACCCGAGGTGGAGCCTTCGGATAGCGAATTCCGTTAAGTGGAGAAAGGACTTTCAATCCTGAAAGAGCAAATGACCCCGAGAAAAATTCTCGGATAGTATTTAATCGTTGCTGCCCATCCATAACCTCATACCGGGCCGCATCGCTTTCGTAAAAAAACACCGGAGGTATTGGAATGTTGAGAAGAAGGGACTCTATAAGCCTTGATTTCTGTGCGGTCGTCCATCGAAGCCGCCGTTGATATTCTGGGTGAAGGTTGATTGCTTCCCGCCTATCAATCATATCCCTGATCTGTGGAAGCAGAAAATTATTGGTCTGATAAACAACGCGAAATGCGTTCTTTGCCAAGAAGTCATCAGGGTCGCGGGAGTCGATTGCAACCGGAGCGTCATCCGGTTCTTCTGTCTCGCCGAGATCAACATCAACGCTCATGTTCAGGCCCTTGCAAGCTATTTTTTTCTTGTCTAGACGATCTTTTTCAGGCCCGTCTAGCGTGTTGTGCTCCCACATAGCCGAAACGCCGCCTCATGGTAAGCGTAGGCCCTCGTTTCTTGCAGCCGAAGCCGTCCGCGGCGGCACGTATTGGCGTCATGCTCAGGGGCTGTTGCCTGCCGCCTGCTCCAGAATCTTCCGATAGCCCTCACGCGACAGCCATTGCGCGCGTTGGAGATGGCTTTGCCAGCAACGGCGGGTGCGAAGTTCATCGGCGACCGGATCACGGTGCAGCACGATCTGCGCGACTTCCTTCCAGTCCGCGCGCTCGGCCTTCGCGTCGAGAAGGCGCAGATAGGTCACGTAATGCCGTTCGTCATAGACGGTTATCGTGTCGCCGGTTGGCGCTTCGTCATCCACATCGGGATCGAGTTCGACGGGAACCCGCATAGTCATTCCCCGTATCCGAGAGAGCTTTGTCTGCGGTGCGCCCCCGCAAACGATTCTCTCTGACTCTTGGTGATCGGGGAGTTCGAAACCGTCACGAAACGGCCCCATGGCCTTTAGCTCGGAAAGCCTGTTGTATACGCCACAGGCTCCCCGACCATAAGGTCAAGGAGTTGGTGCCGTTCTGGCCAGCACCAGCCATTCGTGAGGGGTTTCGACGCCCCAGAGCAGCGCGTCTGCTCCGCTGCGATTCTTCACTGAACCGCGTGGGAATGTCTCTGGCTTTTCAGCGGAACAGGCAATGAGCCGCTGAAATCCCTCACCTATTGGCCCCGCGACGCTCGGTAGGGGGTGCCGCCAGCGCATAGGCGCAAATGCGGCACGCTACGCGCCGCCGATCCCTCGCCATGGTTCGCCACAGTCCGCTGCCGCCCCCGGCAGCCCAATTCCGACTGGAGGTGTTCCATGCCCAACCCGCTTGCGGGCCTGCCGCCGCGCCTGCTGCGCACCAAAGAAGCCGCGCGCTTCCTCGGCATATCCATCAGAACCCTTGAGAAGCATCGCACCTACGGCACCGGGCCGACCTATCGCAAGGTCGGCGGTCGCGTCCTCTACACCGTCCGCGATCTGGAAGACTGGAGCGCGGCAGGCGAGCGCAAATCCACCCGCGACAAGACCGCCGGCACTGTCTTTCCGGCGCGTCCGCTCACGCCCGAAGAACGGGGCGAATGCTAGATGCTGCGCGAGGACGACCACGATCCCGCGCAGCCGACCGAGGACAGTGAGCGCAGCCGTCTAGACCCTTTCGTGGTCGCAACGGGCGATGCGCCGCCGCGCGACCAGCGCGATTTGATGGAACGGCCGTTTTTCTCGCTGGCGAAGACTCCGCGCACCAAGCCGATTCTCTACAAGGCCGCCGACATAGAGGTGCAGGTGTTCGGGATGCCCGAGCACGGGATGGCGACCATTTGGGACGCCGATGTGCTGATATGGGCGGCCTTGCAGATCGTTGCGGGCGAGAACAACGGCCTCACCACGTCGCGCTTTGTCCGGTTTACGCCTTACCATCTGTTGCGCGCCATCGGGCGGCCGACCGGCAATCACCAATACCGGCTTCTGAAAGCCGCGCTGGCGCGGCTGCAATCGACCGTCATCGCCACGACGATCCGCAACGGCCCGCATTGGCGTCGCCGGCAATTCTCATGGATCAACGAATGGGAGGAAATGACAATGCGCGCCGGCCGCGTCGAGGGCATGGAGTTCGTCCTGCCCGAATGGTTCTACAACAGCGTCATCGACCGTTCGCTGGTCCTGACCATCGACCCGGCCTATTTCCGGCTGACTGGCGGCATCGAGCGATGGCTTTACCGCGTCGCCAGAAAGCACGCCGGGCACCAGCGCCACGGTTGGATTTTCGAGGTCGCGCACCTTCATCAGAAGTCCGGCAGTCTCGCGCGGCCGTCCGACTTCGCGCTCGACCTGCGCCGGATCGCGGCCCGCCAGCAGCTCCCCGGCTACCTGCTCCAGATCGAGCGGGAAGACGGCCGCGGGCTGCTCCGCATCCGCCCCGAAAACCTGTCAACAGGCACTGTTGATAACCCTGTTAATGCCATCGGCAGATCAGGCGCACGGGGTATCGGCACATCAGGCGCATCACTATCGGCACATCAGGCGCACGAACCGCAGCTAACGCTTTGGCCTGAAAAGCGGAAGCCGACCGCTAACTTATCTAACAGAGAATCTAACTCTTTTTCTTTGACGCGCGCGCACGGGAAGCGTGGTGCCGGTTCTGCCCGAAGGGGCGAGCCATGACGGCCGCGTGCGACGCGCTGCGCCCGCGCAGCCCCCGGCACATCACCGGAGACGAACAATGACCCGTCGCGCTCACCGCAGCGCGTACGGCCGTCCGCTGCCGGACGGGCCTGCGCCCTTCACCACATTGGTCGAGCTGACCTTCGAGAAACACAAGGTCGAGCACTGGATACGCTTCGGCCGCAAGAGCTACGAGCAGATCATCGACCGCCGCCGCAGCGTCGTCGGCTTCGCGCCGGGCAGCGTCTTCGCCTTCGTGCGATGGGCGAAGGGCGAGCACGGCACTGTCGTTTCGCGCATCGACATTGTGCGGGCCATAGGCAGGGGCGAGCCGTTCCAGACATTGCCCTTCGTCCGGCCGGGCGGCGAAATCCTCTTGCGCCTCGATAGCTGGCCCAAGGTGCAGCGCGGGCTTGCCGCCATCGACGCCGTGGAATCACTCGGCCTCGATCCGGCCGATGCCTCGCCGGATCATTGGCGGCACATCCACAACCGTTTGACCGCCAATCTGGAGCCGCACGCCTACACCCCCGAGCGACATGCCGCATGGCTGCATCGCCGGAGGATCGACCCATGACGAGCCGCCGCATCCTCACGGTGACGGCGCTGGCGGTGCTCGGCATCGCCGCTGCAAGCGCGGTCAAGACGCCGACGAAACTCATATGGAACACCACGGCCAGCGCGCCGGTCGGGTTCTACACCGTCGAGTCGGCCGACCGGATCGACGTGCCCGAGCTGGTCGCCATCACGCCGCCCGAACCGCTCACCGCCTTCATGGTCGAGCGCGGCTATATCGCACGAGGCGTCCCGCTCTTGAAGCGCGTCCTGGGCCTGCCCGGACAGCGGGTTTGCCGCACCGGTCGCACGATCACGGTGGACGAGATCGAGATGGGCGAGGCGCTGGAGCGCGACAGCCTCGGCCGCGATCTGCCCGTCTGGCAGGGCTGCCGTGTCATCGGCGACGACCAGCTTTTCCTCATGAATTGGGAAGTCCGCGACAGCCTCGACGGCCGGTATTTCGGACCCATCCCCGCAGCTTCCGTCATCGGCCGAGCGGTCCCGCTCTGGACCGATTAGGAAGGCGTCGGCCGCTACGAGTGGCGCGCGCCGACGCACTGAAACCACCCCCCGAGAACCAACCGCAGGAGATTCCCATGGCAGAGATAGGCACCTTCGCCCGCACCGAAACCGGCTATGCGGGGGAGCTTCATTCGTTCGGCATCCACGAAAAGCTGTTCATCGTCCCGGCCAAGCCGAGCGACGTGAAAAACGCGCTCGATTATCGCGTGCGCCTCGATAGCGAGGACGGCCCGGACGCCGGCCCCGCATGGAAAGACTCCAGCAAGAACGCTGGCGAGTTCGTGTCGATGCGATTGGAGGGGCCAATCTTCCCGTTCCCGATCCGCGCCAAACTGTTCCAGTCCAACGACGATCCTTCGGTCTGGACCTTGCGTTGGAAGCACGCCTCGAAGATCGAGGATGAGGAATGACGGTCGCGCGCGTCCGGCCCGCCATTCGGTCAAAGATCGGCATCCCTTTGTTCGCGGAAAAGCCGTCTCATCCCTTCGTCCCGCTCGGCGACCAGACGGCCGGCGCGCGCAGCGAAGGTCAGGGGCGGCCATCGGCCGGCGCTTGCGCCTTGCCCTTGACCGCAGCGAACACGCTGGCAGGCTGGCGGCGAAGCGGAGACAGGACTGCATGGCATTATGCCGTCCTGATACTGGCCGGCGCGCTTTCCGTCTGCGTCGGATCGGGCGTCGCGGTCGCGCAATCCGCGCCCGTCGAGCGCCCGGCCGCCGCCCATCCCTATGCGGCCCACATCGCCGAGGCGTCGCAGCGTTTCGGCATCCCCGAGCACTGGATTCGCGCCGTGCTGCGCGCCGAAAGCGCGGGCGACGTGCGCGCGGTCTCAACGGCCGGTGCGATGGGATTGATGCAGGTGATGCCCGACACATGGGCGGGCCTGCGCGTCCGTTATGGCCTCGGCCGCGATCCCTACGACCCACGCGACAACATCCTCGCCGGCACCGCCTATCTGCGCGAGATGTTCGACCGCTACGGCAATGTCGGCGCGATGCTCGCGGCTTACAACGCCGGCCCCGGTCGCTATGACGAGCATCGTGCGACGGGCCGCCCGCTGCCCGCCGAAACCCGCGCCTATGTCGCCGCGCTCGCCCCGATCCTTGGCGGCGCGGCTCCATCGGATGCGCCGTCGCAACCACCGGCACCGCCGCCCGATTGGCGCGAGGCACCGCTGTTCGTCATGCGCCCGGCCGACACGCAAGTTGTCGCCGCGCCGCCGTCCGAGGCGCAATCCGGCGAAGCCCGCGCGACCGTTCCGGCGCGCGATCCCGCCAATGCGGAGCCGCAGGACGGCAGCATTTTCGTGGCAAGCGCCAGCGACGGCGGAAGGCCATGAGGCTGGCGTTCCCGCGCTCAGCGGCGCTCATTCCGTTGTCCAGTCATGCAGGTTTTTGCCCGGCTGGATTCCCGGCAGGAGGGGCAGAAAAGGCAGAAAGGGCGGAGGGCAAGATTAAAGAAGACGGCACCATATGGAGCCGCTTCTGGAAATTGTTGTTGTCTGCACACTGGTTAGGTGGCTGGTTCCGGCACCATGGTTTTGAGGGGCCGCGTGCCGCGATTTCGCGCAAAGCCATGGCTTCGCAGGGTTTCGAGCGGCACCATAGGCCCATATCGGCCTGTTTTCGGCGGCTTTGGCTGGCGTCAAGCTGTTGTCCATCACGCAGGAAATGGGCGACGACCCCATGCACGTCATGATGCGGCAGATCATGGCGCTATTCGATGAATATCAGTCGAAGGAGAACGGCAAGCACGTCATGCGGGCCTTGAAGGAGAATGCGCGGCAAGGCTTCTGGAACGGCTCCCTTCCTCCCATCGGCTACCGTGTTGTCGATGCCGAGCAGCGCGGCGCGAAGAAGAAGAAGAAGAAGAAGAAGAAGAAGAAGAAGAAGAAGAAGAAGAAGAAGAAGAAGAAGCTGGAGATCGACCCACTCCATGCCGATACCGTGCGGCTGATCTTCCGCCTTGCATCGGAAGGAGACGGCAATTCCGGCCCGATGGGCGTCAAGAGCATCGTCAATCACCTGAACAAGCACCGCATGTTCACCCGCAACGGCGGGCGTTGGGGCATCGGCCAGCTTCACCGTGTCCTAACCCGGCTTACCTATATCGGCGAGCATCGCTTCAATCGCCGCTCCAACAAGGGTGTGGTGAAGCCCGAGGACGAAATCGTCACCGTCCCGGTGCCGCCGCTGATCGACCTTGAGATATTCGAGGCCGTTCAGAATCGCTTGAAGGTCAACAATCCGAAGGTGACGCCGCCGCGCGTCGTCAGCGGCCCGAACCTGCTGACCGGCATTTGCTATTGCGGCAATTGCGGAGGCGCGATGACGCTGCGCACGGGCAAGAACGGCCGCTATCGCTATTATGCCTGCTCGATCCGGGCGCGGCAGGGCGAAACCGGCTGCAAGGGCCGCGCGATCCCCATGGACAAGCTCGACCGCATGGTTGTGACGCATATCGAGGAAAGGCTACTCGACCCCGAGCGGATCGAAGACGTTCTCGCCTCGCTTCTGGATCGCCGGCAGGAAGGCGTCGAGCGGCGCAGCCAGCATATCGCCGAGTTGAACCATCGCGCGGCCGAGGCCGACAACCGCCTCAAGCGCCTCTACGATGCCATTGAAGCCGGTTCGCTCGATCCGGCCGAATCCGCCCTTGGCGAGCGCATCGCGGGACTCACGGCGCTTCGGGATCAGGCGCGGGCCGACGCCGCGCGGACCGAAGCCATGCTCGCAAGCTCCACCCACCAGCGCCTCACCGGGGCGGCCGTGCGGGAACTGGCGAGCGAAGCACGAAGCAGGCTCCGGCTCGGAATGGGCGGCTATCGGCGGGAGCACGTCCGGGCCTTTGCACAGCGTGTCGAGGTCGCAGACGACGCAATTCGCATCATGGGATCGAAAACGGAGCTGCTGAAGACGCTTATTGCTGGCCAAGGGCGGCAATCGGCGGCGATTGGCGTGCCCAGAGGCGGTCTGAAATGGCGGAGAGGGTGTCCGCCATACTGGTATTCGCTCATGTTCGCGGCAATTCCATATCATACTGTTTTCAATGTGATAAATCATCCGTATTTTTCATAATGGTTCTTGTTCGTTCTCTATCGTTCGTCTAAAACCGCGTTCAAGTGTGGGAACGAATGTGGGAACGCAATGCCTCTCTCCGCTCGAAAAGTCGAAACGGCGCAGCCCGGAAAATATGGCGACGGACAGGGCCTGACGCTCTTCGTCAAACCCAGCGGCGCCCGCTCTTGGGTGCTGCGCTATCAACTCGCCGGAAGGCGCCGGGATCTCGGCTTGGGGGCTTGGCCGGAGATCACGCTGGCCCGCGCCCGCGAAAAGGCTCTGGAGGCCCGCCGCATGATCGCCGAAGGGCGCGATCCTCTCGCCGAACGCGCCAAGGCTCGCCGCCTGACTTTCGCCGCCGCCGCAAAGGCTCTGATCGAAAGCAAGCGCTCCGGCTGGAAGAACGCCAAACACGCCGAACAATGGTCTTCGACGCTGGAAGCCTACGCCTTCCCGATCCTCGAAGCTTTCGACGTGCGGCGGGTCGAGACGGCGGAGGTTCTGGAGATCCTGCGCCCGATCTGGACGGAAAAGCCGGAGACCGCAAGCCGTCTGCGCCAGAGGATCGAGGCGGTTCTCGACTACGCCGCCGCCATGGGCGCGCGCGAAGGCCTCAACCCGGCGCGCTGGAAAGGGCATCTGGATCATCTTCTTCCCAAAGCCTCGAAGGTGAAGGAGGCGGGGCATCATGCAGCGCTGTCCTTCAGGGAGATCGCCGCTTTCATGGCGGATCTGCGCCAGCGCGAAGGGGTGTCGGCTCGGGCGCTGGAGTTCGTGATCCTGACCGCCGCCCGCTCGGGTGAAGTGAGGGGGATGCGTTGGGGCGAAGTGAATTTGGAGGAGAAGCTCTGGATCGTCCCGCCTGAGCGCATGAAGGCGAGCAAAGAGCATCGCGTTCCTCTGACAGCGGCGGCCTTGGCGGCGATGGGCGAGCCGGGCGCGGCTGACGCCTTGATTTTCGGAAGCCAGACGAAGCTCGGCGCGCCTCTGAGCGATATGAGCCTGAGCGCGGTGCTGAAGCGGATGGGACGCGAGGAGATCACGGTTCACGGCTTCCGCTCGACCTTCCGCGATTGGGCGGGCGAGACGACCGCCTTTCCGCGTGAAACAATCGAGGCCGCTCTGGCGCATCGCCTCAAGGACAAGGCGGAGGCGGCTTACGCACGCGGCGATCTTTTGGCGAAAAGGCGCGATCTCATGGAGGCTTGGGAACGCCATATGTTCGCCAGTTAATTGCCTACCCAAACGCGCGCATAAGGACGAACCTGCACGGCGATTCACGGATTTTAACTATGATTCGGAGCCGCGTTTATGGCCAAGGACATACGCAGCACGCTGCGCAACGCGCCGCCTCAAGCCCTCAAGGTCTATTTCGAGAGCGTGGCGCCGGAGATCGCCGCAACGCTTGACGGCGAAGCCCTCTCGCGTGCGGCACTTGAGCAATTGATGGAGAAGATCGATCAAGCGCCGGAGGAACTGGCGGCGCTGATCTACAGCGATTGCGATCTGATCGAACAGATGCGCGACGCCAAGGGCCTGAATTGCATGCGTGGTCTTTATCTTCTTGATCAGGAGACGCAGGCCTTCTTTAACGAGCAAGAGGATCCGCGCGGCTGCGCTCTGCACCTGATCGCACGGAGCCGAAAGGCCTTCGAGACGGCGCATGCGATTTTCTATGCTGAACGCCTTTATCACGGCAAAGACTGGAGCGGTTTCCTGCTCTCAGGCGTCGCTACTTCTCGGGAGTGGATCACGGATAAAGCTCTTCAGGAGCGTTTCCGCCTGCGCGTCGAAAAAATCCTGAGGGCGCGACGCGACGGACGCCGCCGCTGCAAGGTCGAATGGTTCGCCCGGCTCCGCAAAGAAGAGGAAGCGCTTCAGATTACGATCCATCAGGAGGATTTCGCGCGCCGGGAAACCGCTTTCGATGAGAAGGACGAACTCACCTCACAGACGCGCCGCCCTGTCGTCGAGGCCTGCATCGTCTTCAATCCTGCGACGGGCGATCTCGAAGTTTGCGCCAAAGGCGGAAGAGACCTTCGTGAAGAGATCAGCCGGGCTTTCTGCGACGTTCTGGGGCCTGAGGTGGGGCGCGCTTCCCGTCTTCCCCGCAGATTGAATCTAGATCGCCTCATGACGATGACGCATTTCCCTCTGAAGGCGGAGGACGGCGTTGAACGCGTGTCGCTGGAGGCGCTCTCTTTCATCATGTCAGACGCTGAAGCGATGAAAACGACGCTGGAAGGGCGAGCCGAACCTGTGGAGGGCGCTTTCCACAGGCACCTGAAAAATCTGCTTGGCGGCGATCCGGAGGAGCGGATTTCTCAGGTGCGGGCGGCGAACCTGCGCCTTGTTCTTCGACCCTCAGAGGAAGGGGCCAGAGCGCGTGAGCCAGTGCTGAAGTTAAAAACGCCCAATCTCACCAACCTGCGCGATTTGCGCGAGGAAGAGCAGGAATTGGCGCGGGAACTGATGGAGCGTTGGGGCCTCTATGCTCAATCGGGCTAATCCAAGGCGCGGCGCTCTGCGCATCCTGCTCCGTCTGCTGGAAGGCGAGGCCTCCCGCTTTCCACGAAGAAGCGGGGCTGCGGCTGATGATTTCGAGAATCTGATTCAGGCGGGCTTCCTGACGGAGGATAACCTCGTTTATTCGACGATTTGCGACGAATGCGGGGAAGGCGAAGCCGCCTTGGTTGAGGTCAGGAATGGGCGAACTGGAATCCTCTGCGGGATCGAGGGCTTCGTCGAACGCGATCCGGAGAGCCTCGCCGCCTTCCGTTTGGAACGCGACGGTTTCGCGCGGGCGCTGCGAGAGGCTCTGACCGAAGGGGAGGAGGGCGGGGCTTCTTTCTCGAAAATTTCGGATCATCTTTGGCGTTTGGGCGGATTCTCGCGGGGCGGCGCTTCGGGAACGGCCTTTTTGGCTTTGCGGCTGAAAACTCCTGATGACTTCGTGTTCTTGGATCAGGCGATCACCTCACGGCCTCGCCCCTCCGTCGGCGCCGTGTTCACGCTCCAGAGAGAGGCTTCGCCCGGCTTGAGACTGTCTCTGGGTTATCGGCTGATCCCTTGCGCAGAAGCCCTCCAGTTGACTGAAGACGGCCTTCGTCTGCGCATCGCCGCTTTGGCGGAGGCCTTCCCGGAGATTGCGAGGTTCTCTTCGGAGCTTCGGGATCGGGGGCGCCCCGGAAAATCGGTGGAAACGGGGCGCGTGATCCGCCATTTGCAGGAGCAAGGTTCTTGGCCGAAAGGGACGAACGCTTGCATTCGTGCAATTCAAGAGGCTTGGAGCGAGGTGAATCCCGCATCTGAAATTCCTGCGATCTCAACGCTTAAAGATCACCTCAGGAAACTCGCCTCCATAGCCTGATCTCAGGCGGACGGAAAAGAGGGCGGAAAACCATTTTCCGTCTCCTTTTTCCGTCCGCCTGCTTCGTCGTCCCATGCGCTGGCATTCAACCAAGCGTGAGGACGCCATGACGAACGAATTCAACCTGAAATCTGACCAATCCCTTGCGCCCCTTGCGGTTTCCCCCGCCGAGGCGGCGCGTCTGGCGGGCGTGGGGCGCACCACGCTTTACGCCGCCCTTTCGGCGCGGCGGTTGCGGAGCTTCAAGCTCGGCAAGCGCCGCCTGATCTCCATGGCCGCCCTGCGGGAGTGGCTGGAGGCCTGCGAGGCCGCCCAGATCGAGGAGCCGCGCCATGTCGAGGGCTGAGGCTTTGACTAAGGCGCTCGGGGGGCGTTGGTCGGGCGGATCGGGCCTCGCCTGCTGTCCCGCCCATGAGGACCGCTCGCCCAGTCTCTCCCTTCGCGAAGCCGGAGACGGGCGGCTTTTGCTGAATTGCTTCGCCGGGTGCGATTTCGCGGCGGTGCTGGCGGCGCTCAAAGCGCAAGGTTTGATCTCGGGCGAAGTCCGCCCCGATCCCGAAGCGCAGACCCGGCGCCGCGAAGAGGAGGCCCGGAGGCGGGAGGAGCGGAGCCGCTGCGGCGATTGGGCGGCGCGGATCTGGGCGGAGAGCTTGCCGATCTCCGAAACTCAGGCTGAGGCCTATCTCCGCAAGCGCGGCGTCCTCGGACCATTGTCGCGCAATCTGCGCCATCATTCCCGCCTGAAGCATCCCTCCGGCTGCTTCGCGCCCGCTCTGCTGGCGCGGATCGAGGGCGCAGAGGGCTTCGCCTTGCATCGGACTTGGCTCGATCCTCAGGGCGCGCCCGCGAAGATCGGAGCCTCGCCGCAAAAGGCGATGCTGGGTCCGGCGCGGGGCGGCGCCGTGCGGCTGCGCGAGGGCGGATCCGGGTTGCTCGCTGTGGCTGAGGGGATCGAGACGGCGCTGGCCCTCGGGCGGGCGCTGGAGCCGGAGGCCGCTCTCTGGGCGGCGCTTTCGACTTCGGGGATGAAGGGCCTGCGCCTCCCTCATCAAGCGGGGGCGCTGCTGATCGGTCTTGACGGGGACGCGCCCGGAAGGGCGGCGGGCGCGGCTTTGGCGCATCGCGCGGTGGGTTTGGGCTGGCGGGTGCGGCTGGCTGATCCGGGCGAAGGGCGGGATTTCGCCGATCTGGCGGCCTTGGCGGATGGAGGCGGGCATGGCTGAGGATCTGATCCGCGCCGCTCTGGAGGAGGCGCAGAGCTTCAGGCCCGCCCGTCCCGACGGGCTGCTGAATCCGGAGGCGTGGCCTTATCGTCTCACGGAGGCGGGCGTTCAGAAGCGCCAGAAGGTCGGGGACGAACTGCAATGGCGCCTCTTCGCACCTCCTCTGGAGGTGCTGGCCGATCTGCGCGACGGCGAAGGGCGCGGCTGGTCCCGGCTGGTCGGTTTCAGGGATCGCGACGGGCGGCGCCATGAGATCCCGCTCGCCATGGCGGAGATCGGCGCCGGACGCGGGGCGGAACTGCTCGCCCTGCTGGCCTCGGGCGGGTATGAGACGCCGATCCAGTCCACCGCGCGCTCCGATCTGCTGAACTGCATCATGCAGGCTCGTCCCGCCGCGCGGCTGCGCAAGGTCGAGCGCCTCGGCTGGCATGGCGGAGCCTATGTCTTGCCGGATCAGGTGATCGGGGCGCCGCAGGGCGAGCGGATCGCCTTCCAGCCGCCCGGAGATTTCGAGCACGCCTTCCGGGCGGCGGGGTCTTTGGAGGGCTGGCGCGAGGAGATCGCCGCGCCTTGCGCCGGAAATTCTCGGCTGGCGCTCTCGCTCTGCATGGGCTTCGCCGCGCCGCTGCTGGCGCTTCTGGAGGAGGAGGGCGGCGGGGTCCATCTGCGCGGAGGCTCCTCGCTCGGCAAGACGACCGCGCTCAACGTGGCGGCGAGCCTCTGGGGCGGCGGCGAGCCGGGCTATGTCCGCTCATGGCGCGCGACCTCCAACGCTTTGGAGGGCGTGGCGCTCGCCCATAACGACGGACTGCTCTGCCTTGACGAACTCGGAGAATGCGACCCCCGCGCGGCGGGCGAGGCGGCCTATATGCTGGGCAACGGTATCGGCAAGGGCCGGGCCTCGCGCTCGGGATCGGCGCGGGCCGTGGCGCGCTGGCGGCTGCTCTTCCTCTCGACCGGAGAGCTTTCGCTTTCCGACAAGATCGCGGAGGCGGGCGCGGGCAAGCGGGCGCGGGCGGGTCAGGAGCTGCGCTTTCTGGACCTCCCTGCGGATGCGGGGGCGGGCCTCGGGATCTTCGAGCGCTTGCCGGAGGGCCGGGCGCCGGGGGATTTCTCCAAGGCGCTGAAGGAGGCCGCGCGGCGTCATCGCGGATGGGCCGGGCCTGCTTTCGTCTTGTGGATCGCCTCGCGCCGGGAGGAGGTGCGGGAGGCGGCGAAGGCCTTCATGGCCGAATTCCTGCGGCGCGCGACCTCTGAGAAAACGGCGGGTCAAGCTGGCCGGGCGGCGCGGCGCTTCGCTCTGATCGGGGCTGCGGGCGAGCTGGCGCGGGAGGCGGGGATCTTGCCTTGGCCTTCGGGCGAGGCGCTCCGGGCGGCGGATCTCTGCCTTCGGGTCTGGCTGGAGGAGCGCGGCGGGGATGGATCCGCCGAAGCGCGGGCGGCGGTCGAGCAGGTGCGGAGCTTCCTCGAAGCCCATGGCGCGAGCCGCTTTCAATCGGCGGAGGTTTCGGGCGAGCGGGTGATCGAGCGTCTGGGCTTCTGGCGTCCGGGACCGGAGGGCGCCCGCGAATATCTGGTTCCCGCCTCCAGCTTCAAGCGGGTCTTAGCGGCGGGCCATGATCCGAAGCTCATGCTTCAAGCCCTCAAGGCGGCGGGGATCCTCCGGACGGAGGGCGAGGCTCTGGCGGCGCAATCGATTTACATCGGCGCGGAGGGGCAAAGCATGCGCGTCCATGTGCTGCGGCTGAGAGAGGAGGGGCCGGATCATGGCTGAAAATCTCAAGGCGCGGCTGCTTGCGGCCTTTGGTGAAAAGCCGCGTGAGGCGCGTGAGAAAGGTGAGACGCCGCCCAAGGCGCTGATCTCTCAGGAAAAGGCGCTCACGTTTCCGCCCGGCGCCGTCTCACATTCTCACATTTTCGGCGGGAAGCCGGATCCGGGGGTTTGTGAGGATAAATCTCAGAAAAATCAACCATCTGCTGATGATCTCACGTTTCTCACGTTCTCACGCGAGGCGGCGGCCCTGCGCCGGATCCTTGATGATGAAGCTTTCTGCGCCTTCGAGGAGCGGGCGGCGATCCTCGAATATGAGGCGGGCCTTTCCCGCGCGGAGGCGGAGCGGCGCGCCGCTGAGGAGTGGCTCCCCCCATAGGGGGGCGGATTAAGGATGGGGCGGAGGCGGCGAAGACCGCGCCTCCCCGTCGCGCGCGCGGCTGCAGGTTTCGAGGAAAAATCCGGAAGGGGCTTTCCACCGATCAACCCGGTTTGCGCCTGATGATTTCGAGAAACTTGGAGGCCCCCATGGGCGGATGGAATTCAGGCGGCGGACGCGATGCGCCGCGTGAGGATCATTTTTTGCGGCTGGATCTCTCCCGGCTGAAGGCTCTGGGCTTTCTCAGGCCTCATTGGCGTCAAAGCCTGATCTGGACGCGCGGAGGTCGCAAAGAGGGGGATATCGTCATAGAGAGTTATCCGGATCATCTGATGCTGATCTACCGGACGCGGCGCAACGGGGGCGAATGGCGGAGCGTCTGCGAGCGGGTTTCGCTCGCCTTCACAGAGCCGCATTACGGCGGGCGGCGGATCTGGATGCTCTGTCCCGGCTGCGGGGCGCGCAAACGCACGCTCTGGGGATCGGAGCGCTTCCTTTGTCGCGCCTGTCATGGGGGCGTGACCTATGAGAGCCAGTATGCCGACCGGATGGAGCGGAAGCTGACGCGGATCCAGAGCCTCCGGCGCAAGCTGGGCGGCGAAATCAGCCTCGCATGGCCCTTCCCCGAGCGCCCGAAACGCATGCGCCTCGCGACCTATGAGCGGATGAAGGAGGAGGAGGCCCGCCTCCGCGAAGAGCTGGACCGCCTCACCATCGAAAAATTCGGATGGAGCCTCTGAAAGCCCCCGCCTCAGGCCGCGAGCCTCTTCAGCATGGCCTCCGGATCGGCGTCGATCAGGCGGAGCAAGGCCCGCGCCGGGCCTTGAGGAACGCGGCGCCCCTGCTCCCAATTCTCCAGCGTGCGCCGGGAGACGCCGATCCGCTCCGCGAATTCCCGCTGGGTCAACCCGGTTGCGGCGCGGATGCGCGCCACGTCGAAGGCGGCGGGGATATGCGCCTTGAGATCCGGAACCTTCTTCCCGCCCAGATGCGCCTCGACTTCAGTGAGGCCGCGCATCACGCTCTCGAAAACTTCACCCATCGGAGCCTCCATAGGTCAGGCCGATCCGCGAAGCGGCGGCGCTTAAGGCGTTCTGCTCGGCTTTGGTCAGAGCCGCTTTCGCGTTCTTGGCGTAAATCGTGATGAGGAAAACCGGGAGATCCGGCGAGCGGAAAAAATGGATCGTGCGATATCCGCCGCTTTTCCCGCCGTCCGGTCGAGGGATCCGCGCCTTGAACAGGCCGCCGCCAAGCGCGACGCCCAAGGCCGGATCCGCCGCGAAAAGCCCGACGATCCGCGCGCGCTCCTCCTCGGAAACGCCCGCCGCCTTGGCGGCGCGGATGAATTCCCCCGTTTCGACGACGGTATGCAGCGCGACTCCAACCATGCCTCATTCTACGCCATTGGCGGAGTTCAGAGCAAGCCGCCAGAATCAGAAAACGGAATCATGAGATGGGGGCGAAACGCCCATCCTCCAGCGCATGAGCTTGAGCGAAGCCCACGAGCGCCTTGAGCGTCTCTTGCACCTTCTCCGCTTTGACGCGCTGGAAATGCGCTGTGATCGTCTCCGCCTTGAGCGGTTCGGGGGCGGCCTGCAAGACGGCCCGAACCGCCTTCATCTGCTCCAGCATCTCCGCAGGCCAAGGCGTCTTTTTCGCCGCTCCGCCCGTCTGAGGCCTCACAAGATCCATTTCTCCGGTTTTGCGGGCGGCGTCTCCGCCGGAGGGATTCTGATATTTCGGCCTCAGCCAAAGGACTTGGCCGCGCGCCTCTTCATCGGCGCGGGCGTGGTTCAAGGCCACAAGGCGCTTGAGGATCTCCGGCTCCGCCAGATCCGCAGGCCAGCCATAGGCGGCGGCGGTCGCGGCGTCGATTTCATCATGAATCTGACGCAAAATCCCGATCAGGCCCTGATCGTAAATGGTTTTCGCCTTGCCCTCGATCAGCTCTCCGGCGCGCAGGGCGGCGAGCACATTATACATCTCCGTCAGCGTCAGCTTAGGATGCAGCTTCTGCCGAGCCTTCCGATGAGCGTCCAATTGCTCGCCAAGCTCGGCGAGGCGCGCCCGATGGTTTTCAGCGAGCGGCGGGAAGGGGAAGGGATCGAAACATTGGGATTTTGTGTAAACGGGTCGATCCTCCAATGTTCCGCCCGTCTTGAGCGCCCAGAGGACATGAATGCGGCTGGAGAGAATCGCCAGATGCTCCGCGCTGTCGAGCGCGATGGCGATCAATCTGTTGTCAGGCAAAATCTGCGCGTCGAGGAATTGAAAAACCCGGTGCTTCGCCGTCTCCACTGTGGCGATATAGCGGGGCAGACCTCGAAGCGCGGTCCGCATTTCTCTGCGAGGCCCGCCGAAAGCCCACCAGTTTTCGCGAATGCCTTTATCGCGATTCGCATCCCGCTCCGGCTTCACATGATCCAGAATATGCTGATAGACCTCGGGAAATTTGATCTGAACCTCTTTCGCCGTGAGGCCGAATAGATCGATCACCATGACGCCGCGCGAAAGTCGCGTGAAATCCATGCCGTTCAGATAGGGGCGGATATGGGCCTCAAGTCCTGGAACTCGCCCAAGACCCAAGGATTTTGCGGCGTTGGGCGTGACGATGAAGCCCGCGCCATGCAGCTTGACGCCCGGCGAAGAGAGAGCCTCATTCGCACACAAAAGAAGGATGTTGGTCAGATCCGCCCCGATCTGAAGATTGGCGAAGATCTTGCCACGCTGCTCGGCGAGCGTCACCGCGATTCCGCTGTCTTCGACCTCCGTCTCGCCTTCAGACATGACAGTCAGCAAAAGCCCATCCCGGCTTCCCCGCTCGGCGGCGGTCATGGAGATGCGCACGGCGGCGCCCCCTGTCGAATCCACCCAAGGATGATCCGGAATCGCATAGATCAGCGTTAAAGGCCGCTTCTGGTCGTTCAGGAAAGGCTCCAGAACGCGGCGGTTGAAGGTCTGGCGCAGGCTGTTGGTGGCGACGAAGCCGAAACGCGCGATCAATCCGGCCTGCGCGAGCTGCGCCGCTTTGTTCCACCAGAACATGACGAAATCGGCGGATCCCGGCATATCCGGCCAAGCCTTGCGCAGGGCCTCCGTATAGCCGTCGCCCAGAGCCTCGCGCATCCGGCTCGCCCCGATGAAAGGCGGGTTGCCGATCACCACATCCGCTTTCGGCCATGAGGCGGCGCGCGGGGCCTTGTAATCCAGCACCGGAACCCGCGCGGCGGGATCGGGAATCTCGGCGCCCGTGCTCGGATTGAGGATCAGGCTCACGCCGTCCCAACGGGTGACGGGCTGGCCCTTGTCGTCAAGGCGCGGGACGGGCTTTCCGGTCGAGGCCAGAACGGCGTCGCGGGTTTCGACGTTGCGGAAATCCCGGAGGATCGGCTCCGAAGGCTTGGCGTCCTTGAAAAGCCGGAAATGCTGCTGAAGCGAGCCGATCCAGAGCACAAGCTCCGCGACCGCCGCCGCCCATGGATTGACCTCCAGACCAAGGAATTGCTCGGGGCTGACCGTCTCGCCGGAGAGGCCGAAATCCGCATCCCGCAATTGCGCCCGCAATTCGTTCACTTCGCCTTCGAGGCGCTTCATCTCCTCCAGCGCCACATAAAGGAAGTTGCCGGAGCCGCAGGCGGGATCCAGCACCTTCAGAGCGCAAAGGCGCTTGTGGAAATCCTGAACGACCTTGCGGGCCTCCTCGATCTCGTCCTTCTCCGCCAGAGCGAGGGCGGCGCCCTTGGCGGTCATCCAATCTTCGCGCAAAGGATCGATGAGGACGGGACGCACAAGCCGCTCGACATAGGGCCGGGGCGTGTAATGGGCGCCGAGCTTATGGCGCTCCTTGGCGGCGAGGGCGCGCTCCAGAAGGGTTCCGAAAATCGCAGGCTCGACCTGGCTCCAATCGGCCTCCGCCGCCCCGATCAGCAAGCCGAGCTGTTCGGAGCGCAAGGGAAGAGCCTGCGTCTCCTTGAAGAGAAAGCCGTTGAAGCGGCTGACCTGCTTGCGAAGACTGGTCGAGAAGCCGCCTCCGTCCATCTTCTGCCAAAGCTCCGTGACGAGAGGCGGGAAGCTCTCAGGCACTCCGCGCGCGGCGCGCAGCAGCTCCTTGAAGCTGTCCTTCGGCAAAAGCTTCACGTCTTCGGCGAACATCGTGAAGAGGCAACGCATCAGGAAGCGCGCCACGACCTCGGAAGGATGGCCGTCCTTCTCCAGACTCACGGCGAGAAGGGAGAGATGCGTGGCGATCTCCCGCGTCACGCGGGCGGCTTCGCGGCTGCGGTCCAGAGAGAGGGGATCCGTCCAGATCGCCAGAAGGCGGGCGCGGATCTCGGGATTGAGCAGATCCTCCAGCTTGATGCGATAGCTTTGAGGATCGGGGAAAGGCGCGTAGTTCTTCCCGATCAGAGAGAAATCCGCGTAAACGTCGATGATATGCCCGATATCGACTGCGATGATGAAGGGCGGCCAGCCGTGATTCTTGGGCAAGGCCTTCGCATATTTCTCGGCTTGGGCGCGGGCCTTCCACATGGCCGCGTCGAAGCTTGAGGAGGTGCGCGCCACTTTGCCGGACTTGGGGCCGGACTTCGGAGCGAGCAAGGGCAGTTGAGGGAGATCGGCGGGCTTCTCAGGTTTGGCGCTTTGCTTCGCCTCCAAGACGAAGCAGCCGCGCTTATAGAGGTCTATGAAGCCCGAAGAGGTGGCGCCGCCCGCGTGATGGAAGGTCACCCGCTTTTCAAAGACGTAATCATCTTTAAGGCCGTTGGCGGGATCATGGGGCGGCGCGCCCAGAAGCGCGGCGAGTTCGATCAGGAAGCTCTGATAATTCGCCCGTTCGCTGGCGCTTGAAGCCGCCCAACGCTTGATGAACTTCGCCGCCTGCGCATTCTCGTCGTCAACGGACACTTACAGACTCCCCCGCATGCAACGCCCCCGCCCTCGTCTCCCATATTTCGGCGGCGCCGTCTCTAGTCTTTGGGGCGCAGGGCCTGAGAAGGCGCGGAGGCTCCATCATGAGCGTTGCGGAGGGGCTGCGAATCTAGGGGAGGAGCGAGAAAAACCGCCCAACAATCCCCCGCAGAATGTGGGAATATATGTGGGAATGATTTTTCTCAAATCTATTTTTCCCAATAAAAACAATAACTTATTGGAATATATGGCGGAGAGGGTGGGATTCGAACCCACGATACCCTTGCGGGTATTCCGGTTTTCGAGACCGGCGCGATCGACCACTCCGCCACCTCTCCGCGGGGTCGAGCCTATCAAGGCCGCGCTCCAATGCCAGATCCGCGCGCCGATTGCAAGCGCCTTCCAGCCTCCGAAGCTCGCAGGCCGTCGCGGCGAGAGGAACCTGAGGCCGAGGCCCCGCAGGATCTGGCGCGCCGACGAGAAACAGCCTACCACCACAGCCGACGGCGTCGGCCAAAGCCGCGCCGACGAGCGCAGGCGGTCCCACAGGCGGGGACTTCAGGAGGCGAGCCATGTTCTTCAAAAGCGACAACACCGCAGGCGCCGCGCCCGAGATCCTCGCGGCTCTGGCCGAGGCGAACCAAGGCCATGACCTCAGCTATGGCGAGGACGCCCTCACCGCCCGTCTGGAGGCGCGGCTCGCAGAGATCTTCGAGCGCCCTTGCGCCGTCTTTCCGGTGGTCACGGGCACGGCGGCCAACAGCCTCGCCTTCTCCGCCATGACGCCCCCTTGGGGCCTGACCTACGCCCATGAGACCGCGCATGTGATCATGGACGAATGCGGCGCTCCTGAAGCCTTCGCCGGAGGCGGCAGGCTCGCGCCTCTGCCGGGGCCGCAAGGCAAGATCGATCCGGAGGCCCTCGCGCGGGCCTTGCTGGCCGCTCAAAGCCATGGCGTCCATCAGAACCGTCCGGCGGGGCTGACCCTCTCCAACCTCACGGAATGGGGCGGGCTCTGGCGGCCCGGGGAGATCGCCGAGGTCGCCCGCATCGCCCATGAAGGCGGACTCAAGGTCCATCTCGACGGCGCGCGTTTCGCCAATGCTCTGGCCGCGCTGAACGTCTCGCCCGCCGAAGCCTCATGGAGGGCGGGCGTCGATCTGCTCTCCTTCGGCGCCACGAAAAACGGCTGTCTGGCGGCGGAGGCTCTGGTGGTCTTCGATCCGGCTCTAGCCGAGAACATGGCCTATCGGCGCAAAAGGGCGGGTCATCTGCTCTCGAAGCAGCGCTTCGTCTCGGCGCAGATGCTGGCTTGGCTGGAGGGCGGGCTTTGGCTGCGTCTGGCGGCGCGGGCCAACGCCATGGCGGCGCTGCTGGCCGAGGGGCTGAGGGCTCTGCCGGAGACGCAGGTTCTCGGCGAGGTCCGGGGCAATATGATCTTCGTCACGCTGCCGCGCGCGACTCATGAGCGGCTTCAGGCGGCGGGCGCGCGCTATTACCTCTGGGCCGAAGAGGCGCCGGATTCGCCCGAGGTCACGATTCGGCTGGTGGCCTCCTTCGCCGCTCAAGAGGCGGAGGTCGCGGCCTTCCTCGCGGCGGCGCGGGGCTAGAGCCTTCTCCAGCGAAGCGGCGATCCTCAAAGAGGTCAGGGCGTTTCGGGCTTGATTCCGACCAGCCGGGCGAGTCTCTGAAGCAAGGGCCTGATCCGCAGGAAAACCGCGTAAAGCCCGCGCATGATCCAAGAGAGCGGCGGGGCGTTCATCGCCCGGCCCAGCCATGCGAGCCGCGGCAGGCGCTCCATCAGCCCGGCGAAGGCCGGGACGCCTTCGAGGATCTCGCCTTGTTCGTCCCGGACATGCAGGCGGCTGAGGGCCTTATCTTTCTCCAGCCCTTTCAGATCCTCTTCGGAGGCGAATTGAAGATTGATCCAATCGATCTCCTCGCCGCCCGCCTGAGCGCGATAAAACCGCACCTCGGTGGTGCAGATGGGACAGGCGCCGTCGTAATACACCGTCAGGCGCCGTTCCGCCCCCTCTCCGACCGTCGATTCAACCATGATCTCCTCCCCGGCGCCTCTGGTCTTGAAGGCCCGCCTCAGTCTTCCCGAGCCGCAGGCCCCTCGCCAGCGCGATTTATCTTGAATTTGAGCCATCTCCCCACGGATCACCCTTTCAGGAAAGCGGAGAGGGTCTGAGCGATCTCGTCCTTATGGCTGGCGAGCAATCCATGCGGCCCGCCTTTGATTTCATGCAGCTCCGCGCCCTTGATCCCCTTGGCGGCGGCGCGGCCGGAGATCTCGATGGGCACGATCTGATCGTCGTCGCCATGAATCACGAGGGTCGGAACCTTGAAGGCCGCGAGATCGGGCCGGAAATCGGTCGTCCCGAAGGCTTTGACGCATTCCACCGTGCCGCGCAGACCCGCCTGCATGGCCATGTTGAAGGTCCAGCGCAGAACCTCCTCGCTGACCGAGGTCTTGCCGAAGCCGTAGAAGGCTTTCGCGAATTCGGCGAAGAATTTCGGACGGTCGGCCCGGATTCCGGCGATCATCCCCTCGAAGACCTCCTGCGGGACGCCTTCGGGGCGATCCTCGGTCTTGAGCAGGCCGGGCGCCACCGAGCCGATCAGCACGGCCTTGTCGACGCCCCGCCCCTTATGCCGCGACATATAGCGGGCGATCTCGCCGCCGCCCATGGAGAAGCCGACGAGCGTGGCGTGCTTCTCGGAATCGGTCGCCTCCAGCACCGCCGCGAGGTCGTCTGAAAACGTGTCGTAGTCATAGCCGGACCAAGGCTGATCCGAGCGCCCGAAGCCGCGCCGATCATAAGCGACGACCTTATGGCCCGCCTCCGCGAGGGTCAGGGCCAGATCGTCCCAGGTGTCCGAAGAGAGCGGCCAACCATGGATCAGCACGACCGGGCGGCCCTCGCCCCAGGTCTTAACGTAAAGCTTCGCGCCGTCCCTGGCCTTCACGCGCGCCATATTCAGACCCTCCCAGAAATTTTCTTTCCGCGAAGATACACGAAATCCTCGCTGAAAGGCAGGGGGTTTCAGGGAGAGCGGCGCGGAAGACTCCTCTTAAAGTAGAAGGGCGCCCTCCTTGGAGGACGCCCCTGAATTTCCAAGGAGATGACGCCCCCTCAGCCCGCCAGTTCGGCCAATTTGGCTTTGACCGCCGCGAAGGCCTCGGGCGCGAGGGCCGCGTCTTCGCCGCCGCCCTGAGCCGCGTCGGGACGTCCGCCGCCGCCCTTGCCGCCGAGCGCCGCCACCGCCGCGCGCACCAGATCCACCGCCGAGATCTTCGCGGTCAGATCCTGCGTCACGCCGACGGCCACGGTGGGCTTTCCGCCCTCCTCGGCGATGAGCGCCACCACGCCGGAGCCGAGCTGCGCCTTTTGCTCGTCGAGGATGCTGCGCAGCTCCTTGCCCGAGACGCCCGAGAGCAGCCGCGTCGCCAGCTTCACCCCGGCGATTTCTTCAGCCTCCGGCGCGGAGCCGCCGCCCGAACCCGCGAGGGCGAGCTTCTTCTTGAGATCGGCGGCTTCGGCCTGAAGGGCCTTGCGCTCTTCGAGCAGCGCCTCCAGCCGCTCGACGAGCTGGCCCGGCTGAGCCTTGAGCAGGGCCGCCGCCGCCTTGAGGCGCCGGTCCTGAACCTCCAGATGCTCCAGAGCCGCCGCGCCGCTCAGGGCCTCGACGCGGCGCACGCCCGCCGCCGTCGCGCCCTCGGAGACGATCTTGAAGGCGCCGATCTCGCCCGCCCGGCCCACATGCACGCCGCCGCACAGCTCGATGGAGTAGATCCCGCCGCCCGCCTTGCGCCCGACCGAAACCACGCGCACTTCGTCGCCGTATTTCTCGCCGAAGAGCGCGCGGGCGCCCTCGGCCACGGCCTCGTCGGGAGTCATGACGCGGGTGGTCACGACGTCGTTCTGGCGGATATAGGCGTTCACCGCCTGCTCCACGGCCGTGAGGTCGTCGGTGGTCATGGCCTTGGGATGCGAGAAGTCGAAGCGGAAGCGGTCGGCCGCCACGAGCGAGCCCTTTTGCGCCACATGATCCCCGAGCTGCTCGCGGAGGGCCTCATGGAGGAAATGGGTCGCGGTGTGATTGGAGCGGATCTTGCCGCGCCGTTCGTGATCCAGCTCAAGCCGCGCGGCCTGTCCGACGCGGATTTCGCCGGAGGCCACTTCGCCGAGATGGGCGAAGACGCCGCCCGCCTTCTTCGCCACGCCCGAGATCTTCAGCTTGCCGCCCTCGGTGGAGAGGACGCCGTGATCGGCCTCCTGACCGCCCATTTCGGCGTAAAAGGGCGTTTGGTTCAGCACCACGCTTCCGGTCTCGCCCGCCTTGAGGCTCGCGACCTGAGCGCCCTTGGCGTCGAGCAGCGCGAGGATCTGGCCTTCGGCGATCTCGGTCTCATAGCCGAGGAACTCCGTCGCGCCGTGCTGGTCCTTGAGGTCGAACCAGACCGATTCGTCGGCGGCCTCGCCCGAGCCCGCCCAAGCCGCGCGGGCTTTGGTCTTCTGCTCGGCCATGGCGGATTCGAAGCCCTTCAGATCGACGCTGCGGCCCTTCTCGCGGAGGGCGTCTTGAGTCAGATCGAGGGGGAAGCCGTAAGTGTCGTAAAGCTTGAAGGCCGCCTCGCCGGAAAGGGGCTGGCCCTCGCCGAGCTTCGCCAATTCGTCGTCGAGCAGGCGCAGGCCGCGGTCCAGAGTCTTCTGGAAGCGCTGCTCCTCCAGCTTGAGCGTCTCCTCGATCAGCGGTTTGGCGCGGATGAGTTCGGGGAAGTGGTCGCCCATCTGACGCGTCAGAGCGGGCACCAGACGCCACATCACCGGATCCTGCGCGCCCAGCATATGGGCGTGGCGCATGGCGCGGCGCATGATCCGGCGCAGCACGTAGCCGCGCCCTTCGTTGGAGGGCGTCACGCCGTCGGCGATGAGGAAGCTCGTCGCGCGCAGATGGTCCGCGATGACGCGATGGTGGAATTTGCCCTGTCCGTCGGGATCGCCGCCGGTGGCCTCGGCGCTGGCGAGGATCAGGCTGCGCATAAGGTCGGTGTCGTAATTGTCGTGCTTGCCCTGAAGCACGGCGCCCACGCGCTCCAGACCCATGCCGGTGTCGATGGAGGGGCTGGGCAGGTTCAGCCGCGAGCCGTCGGCCTGCTGCTCGAACTGCATGAACACGAGATTCCAGATCTCGATGAAGCGATCGCCGTCCTCGTCGGGCGAGCCCGGAGGGCCGCCGGGGATATGCGGGCCATGGTCGAAGAAGATCTCCGAGCAGGGGCCGCAAGGCCCGGTCGGGCCCATCGACCAGAAGTTGTCCGAAGTGGCGATGCGGATGATGCGCTCGTCGGGCAGGCCCGCGACCTTCTTCCAGAGATCGGCCGCCGCGTCGTCGTCGTGATAGACCGTGACGAGGAGCTTATCCTTGGGCAGGCCGAATTCCTTGGTGACCAATTCCCAAGCCAGCGGAATCGCCCGCTCCTTGAAGTAGTCGCCGAAGGAGAAATTGCCGAGCATCTCGAAGAAGGTGTGATGCCGGGCGGTGTAGCCCACATTGTCGAGGTCGTTATGCTTGCCGCCCGCGCGGACGCATTTCTGGCTCGTGACGGCGCGTTCGTAGGGCAATTCCTCAAGACCCGTGAAGACGTTCTTGAATTGCACCATTCCGGCGTTGGTGAACATCAGGGTGGGGTCGTTGCGCGGCACGAGCGGGCTGGACGCGACCTCCTGATGGCCGTTCTTCACGAAGAAATCGAGAAAGCTTCGCCGAACGTCGTTGAGGCTGGCCATAGCTCAAGGCTCCATCAGGAAAGAGAACGGCGGCTTTTACCTCGCGCAGGAGGAACTGTCCAGAAAGGCGGGGCGGGGGGCCTCTTGCGCCGCCCTCCGGCGCCAGGCCGCCAGATGCGCGTTGAGGAGCCCGGCCAGATCTTTGGCGGAATAGCCCTCGTAACTGACCGGCAGGTGGTCGTCTCCCCCGGAGAGGGCCTTGTTCGCTCTTCGCAACAGGCTTTGCGGCTGCGCGCCCTCCCTATAGGCCCAGATGACCATCGCCGCCCCTTTCATGGAGTAGACGAAGAAGCCTTTTTCCGCGATGTCGGCGAAAGCGATCCGCCGCCGCCCCTTGAAGCCGTCGCTGAGCTCCATGCCCTCCGCATCGAGGCTCAGGCTGCTGCGGCCCGGAAGAAGATGCGACGCCGCCGCCGCTCCGCAGAGCAGGAAAAACGCCGCCCCGCCATATTTCAGGAGCTGCTCGGAGGGGGTCGTTTCGGGGAGCAGCAGGCCGCCCAGAGCGAAAGCGAAGCTCCCAAGCGTGAGCAGGATCGTCTTCGTCTTGTTCGCCTTCAGAAGCATCGGCGAAGCCTCAGGCGCCTCCATGATCCTCTCCCTGAAATCCCATCGCTGAGGAGGCGTTCATTCTGCGCGGCGCCCCTGAGGCGCGCAAGCCTGACGACGAAGGGCGCGGATGTCTCCGCGCCCTTTCGCAAAATCCTCCAAAGTCCGGTTCTGAAGTCTGGGCGGCCTCACACGTCGAGGTTATCCACGTTCAGCGCGTTCTCAAGGATGAACTCGCGGCGCGGCTCGACCAATTCGCCCATGAGATTGGCGAAGATGGAATCCGCCTCGTCGGCGTGGCTCACCCGGACCTTCAGCAAGGTGCGGGCGCCGGGATCGAGCGTCGTCTCCCAGAGCTGTTCGGCGTTCATCTCGCCGAGGCCCTTATAGCGTTGCAGCTGCACGCCGCGCTCGCCTTCGGCCATCACCGCGTCCAGCAGAGGGCCGGGGCCGCGCAGAGCCGTCGCCTTGTCGCGCCGGCGCAGGACCGCTTCTCCGGCGTAGGTCTCCGCGAGCTCCGCCGCCAGAGCCTGAAGCCGCCGCGCCTCCGTCGAGCGCAGCACGCCCGCGTCCAGAGCCCGCGCCTCGGAGACGCCGCGCAGCATCCGCGAGACCTTCAGCCCGCCGCCCTGCGTGACTTCGCCCGTCCAGCCTCGGGCGTGCTCCTCCTCCATGGCGTCGAGCCTTGCGGCCAGAGCCTCGGCGAGGGCGGAATCCGGCTCGCGCTCGGGGTCCAGCGCCCCGACGATGGCGGCCTGCTCCATCAGCGCCTTGGAGAATTGCGGCGGCAGGGTCGAGAGCGCCGAGCGGGCCTTGCGGGCCGTCTCGACCACCCGCGCCAGATCCGGCCCCGCGAGGGTCTCGCCATTGGCCAGCGCGAGGGTCGCGCCTTCGAGCCCGCCCGCCACGAGGTAATCCTCAAGGGCCTTCTGATCCTTCAGATAGACCTCGGATTTGCCGCGCGTCGCCTTATAGAGCGGCGGCTGGGCGATGTAGACATGGCCGCGCTCGATGAGTTCGGGCGTCTGGCGATAGAAGAAGGTCAGCAGCAAAGTGCGGATATGGGCGCCGTCGACGTCGGCGTCGGTCATGATGATGATCTTGTGATAGCGCAGCTTATCGGCGTCGAACTCCTCATGGCCGATGCCGGTGTTCAGCGCCGTGATCAGGGTGCCGATGGTCTCCGAGGAGAGCATCTTGTCGAAGCGGGCGCGCTCCACGTTGAGGATCTTGCCGCGCAGAGGCAGCACGGCTTGCGTCGCGCGGTCGCGGCCCTGTTTGGCCGAGCCGCCCGCCGAATCGCCCTCGACGATGAAGATCTCGGATTTCGCCGGATCGCGCTCCTGACATTGCGCCAGCTTGCCGGGCAGGGAGGCGATGTCCAGCCCGACCTTCTTGCGCGAGAGCTCGCGGGCTTTGCGGGCCGCTTCTCTGGCGAGCGCGGCTTCGAGGATCTTGCCGAGGATCTGCCTGGCCTCGGCGGGATGCTCCTCGAACCATTCGCCGAGCTTCTCATTGACGAGATTCTCGACGGCTGGGCGCACTTCCGACGAAACCAGCTTCTCTTTGGTCTGAGAGGAGAATTTCGGATCCGGCACCTTCACCGACAAGACGCAGGTGAAGCCCTCGCGGGAATCCTCGCCCGAAAGCGTGACCTTCTCCTTCGCCGCCACGCCCGAGGAATTGGCGTAGGCGTTGATGGTGCGCGTCAGCGCGCCGCGCAGGCCCGCCAGATGGGTGCCGCCGTCCTTCTGGGGGATGTTGTTGGTGAAGCAGAGGGTGTTTTCGTGATAGCCGTCGTTCCACCAGAGCGCGGCGTCCACGGTCACGCCGTCGCGCTCGCCGCGGATGACGATGGGGTCTTTCAGCAGAGGCGTGCGCGAGCGGTCGAGATAGCGCACGAAGGCCTCGACGCCGCCTTCGTAATGCAGCTCCATGGTCTTGGGCTCGACCGAGCGGCTGTCCTCCAGCAGAATCCGCACGCCGGAGTTCAGAAAGGCCAGCTCGCGGAGGCGATGCTCCAGCGTGCGCCAGTCGTATTCCGTCACGCCCTTGAAGGTGTCGCCGGAGGCGAAGAAGGTCACGCGGGTTCCGCGCTTGCCGTTCGCCGGGCCGACCTCGGTCAGAGACTGGACCACGTCGCCGCGTTCGAAGCGCACCTGATAGGCCTTGCCGCCGCGCCAGATCTCCAGCAGCAGCCAGTCCGAGAGCGCGTTGACAACCGAGACGCCCACGCCATGCAGGCCGCCCGAAACCTTATAGCTGTTCTGGTCGAATTTGCCGCCCGCATGGAGCTGGGTCATGATGACCTCGGCGGCGGAGACGCCTTCCTCCTTATGGACGTCCACCGGGATTCCGCGCCCGTCGTCCTCGACGGTGACGGAGCCGTCGGCGTTGAGCTGGACGCGCACATGGCTGGCGTAGCCCGCCAGAGTCTCGTCGATGGCGTTGTCCACCACCTCATAGACCATGTGGTGCAGGCCCGATCCGTCGTCCGTGTCGCCGATGTACATGCCGGGGCGTTTGCGCACCGCGTCGAGGCCGCGCAGCACCTTGATGGAATCCGCGCCGTAATCGGAGCCGTCGTCGCCGGGGCGGCTTTCGTCAGACATGTCTCGTCCTTTACAGATTGGCCGCCAGAGCCGCCCCGGCGAGGATCATCGCCCCGCCGCAGACGCGGTTCAGCCAGAGCGTCCCGCCCGGAGTCTTCAGCCTGCGCCCCGCCTCGGCGGCGAGGGCGGCGTAGGAGCAGAGGACAAGGAGCAGGACAGGCGGAATCACGGCCAGAATCAAAATCTTCTCTCCGCCGGAGAGTTTCCCAATATCAAAGAAAACCGGCAGGAGCGCCAGATAAAAAAGCGCCGGCTTAGGGTTGCCCAGCGTGACCGCCAGCCCGCTGAGGAACGTGGCGCGGAAGCCTCCGGCCTCTCCGGCCTCGCCGAGCGCCATGGCCTCGGGCGGGGCGGCGAGCATCCGCCAGCCCATCCACACGAGATAGGCGCCGCCGCCCACGCGCACAAGGGTCAGAGCGGGCGCCCAGAGCTGCGCCGCCGCCGCCAGACCGAAGAGCGCGGCCGCCGCCCAGATCATGTCGCCCGCCACCGCGCCCCAGATGAGCGGCGTCGCGCGGCGGAAGCCGTAGGAGATGGAGCGCGGCAGCAGCGCCGCGACGAAGGGCCCCGGCGCCATGGCCATGAGCAGAAGGGCGGAGGCGTAAAGCGTGACGGCGTGAAGGGTCATGACGAGACGTCCGGCGCGACGAGAAGCCCCGCGCGCAAGGGGGCGCGCCGGGAGCTGAGGCGCGGTCAGGCGATGAGGTGAAGAGGAGCGATGCGGGAGATTAGCTTCTCCGGCGCGAAAAGCGAGTCCCCCCTCTCGCCGTTGCGCGGAGGCGTGAAAAAACCCGCGTCCGGGGAGGACGCGGGGTCGAGTCTGCGCATGCCCGAAAGCGCCCTTTCGGGCGCTTTCGTCGGAGAACGTCGGAAGATCAGGCGAAGCTCAGAACTTCACCTCGCCCGTCAGAGTGAGCAGACGGCCCGGCGCCATATTGGCGAAAAGTCCGACATGGGAGCCGTCGTAGATCTTTTCGTCGAAGACGTTGTTGGCGTTGAGCCGAAGCGTGAAGTTGTCGTTCACCTCATAGGAGGCCATCAGATCCACGCGGACGTGCGAGGGCAGCTCCAGCGTGTTGGCGTCGTTGGCGAAGCGGTCGGACATATAGCTCACGCCGCCGCCCATGGTCAGCTTCGGAGTCACGTCGTAGGTGGTCCAGATGCTGGCGCTGTGCGGGGCGATGTATTTGGCCTTATTGCCGTCGTTGGCGCCGGCGCCGTCGTCCTTGATGCGGGAATCGACGTAGGTGTAGCCCGCCGAGACGCGCCAGCGGTCGGTGATCTCGCCGCGCAGGCCCAGTTCGAAGCCCTTGGCCTCGCTGTCGCCGACGAGGGCGACCAGACCCGTGGTCGAATCCGTGGCGCGCTGGTTGGTCTTCTGGGTGTAGAAGGCCGCCGCCGTGGCGCCGAGCCGACCGTCGAGGAAGTCCCATTTCACGCCCGCCTCATAGCTGCGGGTTTCCTCGGGATCGAGGTTGACGGTGTTGTTGTTGAGGCCGCCGCCCGCCGCGCCGTCGGCGCCGCCGGACTGGCCCGCCGTCTCGCCCGAGGGATTCGAGGAGGTGCCGAAAGCCACGTAGAGGCTGCCGTCCGGGGTCGGCTTATAGACGAGGCCCGCCTGATAATTCCACATCTTCGAGTGGTTTTCGAGCGCGCCGCTGGAGACCTTGTAGTCGTCGTAGCGCAGGCCGAGGTTCAGCAGCCACTGGTCGTTGAACTTCAGGGTGTCGAAGACATAGGCCGAGACGGTCTTGGTGCGGGTCGGATCGCCGTAATCGCCGCGGACGGCCTGAATCCCGAAGGGCGTCCAGGGATCGGGGTCGTAGAGGCTGGTCGGGTCGATGTTGCCCGAGGCCAGATTCGCCGATTGCAGCTTGTCGCGGGTGAATTCGAGGCCGAAAGCCAGGTCATGGGCGACGGGGCCGGTGTCCAGCTCATAAGTGAAGTCGGTGCGGTTGCCCCAGGAGACGTTGCGCCGCGCCGAGCTGCGCAGATTGCGGTCCACCAAAAGGCCGTTCGCCGCGTTCACCGTCGGGCGGGTGATGGCGTATTCGTTCGTGCCGCGATTATAGGAGAAGACGTTTTGCGCCGTCAGGCCGCTTTCGAATTCATGGCGGAGCTTGAAGGTGCCGATGGTGGTCGTCACGTCGCGGAAGTCGCGGTAGGCGGAGCCGTAGAAATTATCCCGGTCGATGTCGTCGATGGGGCGGAAGGGATCGTCCTTGGTGGCGACGCGGCCGGGTTCTCCGCGCGCGTCGCGCCAATAGGATTCGGTCTGGAAGGGGACGCCCAGATCCGGCATCTCCTCGGATTTCGAGTGGTAGAGGCTCAGCACGGCCTGAGTCGGGCCGTGCAGGCCCCAGGCCACCGAGGGCGCTATGCCGATGCGGCGCTCGTCGCGGGGGCCGCGGCCGGGGATGTCGGCGTCGTGATACAGCGCGTTGAGGCGCAGAGCCACGTCGTTCTGAGGATTATAGTAATTCGCGTCGATGGTCTGGCGCAGATAGGAATCCGCGCCCAGAGTGCTGTTGCTGTGGAGGAAGGTCTCGTCGGCGGGTTGCTTGCTGACGATGTTCAGAGAGCCGCCGGTCGAGCCGCGCCCCGTATAGGCCGAGCCGGGGCCTTTGGAGACCTCGACGGCCTCGGAGTTGAAGCTCTCATAGGCCGAACGGCCGAGGCTGCGCTGACCATCCACGAAGATGTCGGTGCTGGCTTCGAAGCCGCGGATGAAGGGGCGGTCTCCGACCGGGGTGCCGCCCTCGCCCGAGCCCAGCGTGATGCCCGGCGTGGAGCGCAGCACCTCGGCGAGCGAGGCCTGTCCGCGCTCTTCGATCTCGCGCTGGGTGATGACGGTGATGGTCTTCGGGGTGTCGAGCAGGGGCTGGGTGAAGGTCGGCGAGGCGACGCCGTCCACCTTGTATTCCTGCATGTATTGCTGCGGCGCCGGAGCCTGAGACCGGACCTCCGTTCCCGTCAGATAAATGGGTTCGAGGGGGATCGTCTGCTGCGGCTGAGGCGTCGCGGCGGGCTGGAGGACGGGTTGAACCGGAGTCGGCGCGGCGACATAGGCGGGCGTCGCGGCGGGCAGGGGCGCCCGAACCGTCGGATCGGCGAGGAGGGCGGGCTCCGGATGGAGCCCCGTCGTCTGGGCCAGCGCGGCGGGGGCCGCGATGGCGGAGGCGGCCATCAGCATCGGCAAAAGGCCGAGGGTGATGTTGCGGGATTCGCGCGAATCCGTCGGATCGGTTTGAGGCATGAAGAAGCGTTCCCCATTTGAGGCGTCGTTGCGGCGACGAATCGAAGTTTGGGGGCTGGGGCTGGAGGGCGCGCGAGGGCTCCGGAGCGGCCGGGCGTCTTGCGGCGGCCTGTGTCTGGCTGAGCCGGGCGTCGATGTCTTCACGCAAGAAGATAATCCTTTTGAGCTGCGTCAAGACAAAATCCTGCCGGACGGAACGGTCGTCGCGGATTGTGGCCCGGGGGCGTCTTTATGGCGGAAATCCGGCGGAATCCGGGCGAGGCGCCGCCCCCGGACCCGAGTTCGCCGCCCTTAACCGATCCCTAAGCCGCATGAGGTTGGATAGGCTCTGAAGATTTTCGCCCGAGACTGTCGCCCGAGACTGTCGCCCGAGACTGTTGAAAGACGGACCCCATGACCAAGTCCCGGATCGAGCCTCTGCAAGAGGCTATGGCCGAGCCCCCCGTCGAGTCCTCCGCGGAGCCCATCCTCGAAGATGAGTGGACGGAGGACGATTGGGGCGAAGAGGAGGCCGCGCCGCCCGTCGCCCGCCGCCGCGCCTCCGGGGGGCGGGGGCGCTGGCGCGCTTTCGCCCTTGGAGCCGCGGGCGGCGCCGCGCTGCTCGCGGGCTTCGCGCTGCTGGGCGGCGGAGAGGGCGGGCGCGACCGCGCGCTGAGTCCCGAGGTCGCGGCCTCCTTCGCGGCGCCTCCGCCTTTTTCTCAGAACGGCGCCGCCGCGCCCTCCGCCCGCCGTCTGACGGAGGCGCCGCCGCTGCGGCCGCCCGGAGGCGGAGAAGGATGGGAGCCGCTCGTCACCGGCGACATTCCTCCGCGCGCCGCCGCGCGCCTTCCGCCGCCTCCGGCCTTCGCGCCGCCGGGAGATTGGGAGCAGGGTTGGGCGCCCATGGAGCTGGCCGAGGATTTCGCGCCGCCTCATCTGGCGCCGCCTTTATCCTCCCGATCCGCGTCCTCCGCGCCCGCTCTCGGAGATCTGGAGCCTCAGATCGAGGCGGGGCTGGCGGAGGAGGCCCCCCCTAACGCCGCCCTCAACGCCGCCGGGCCGCCCGCCGATCCGGGAGCGCCCGAAGCCATGCGTCTGGAGACCGCGCTGCTGGCGCCTCCGGGCGCGGAGCCCGCGCCGGTCCTCGATCTCGCGGCGCCTCCTCCGCCCGCCGCCGCCCTCGCGCCGGAGCCTGAGCCTTCCGCCGCCCCCGAAGCCGAGCCGGAGGCCGCGCCGAAGGCCGAATCCGGACCCGTCGATTCGCCGGCGCCGCGGCCCAAGCCTCCGAAGCCCGAACACGCCGCCGCCCCCCTTTCCGCGCCCTCTCTGGCGCCCCCTCTCGCGCCCTCTCTGGCGTCGGAGCCCGGCGCCGATCCCGACGTCTATTCGCCGCCCTCTCCTCTGCGCGCCGCCTCGGTCGAAGCCGCGCCTTCTCCGCGCGGCGGAAGAGGCGGATGGAGCTCGCGGCTGAAGCTGGAGGGGGGCCCCGAAATCGCCTTGGCCGCCGCGCCGCCGCCGCCGCTCCATGATCCGGCGCCTGCGGGCTCCGCGCCGATTCATGATCCCGGCCTTGCGGCTTCGGCGCCGCTCCATGATCCGGAGCCGATCCGCGTCGCCGCGCGGGAGGCTCCCGAACCGACGGGATCCGAACCGCCGCCGATGATCTCCGCCGCGGTCGAGTTCGGGGGCGGGTTCGGGGAGGAGTTCGGGGCCGAGTTCGGCCCTGAGATCACTTCGGAGGCCTTCGCGGCCATGGCCCTCGCGCCGGACGCTCTGGAGACGGGCGATCTGCCTCAGGTGCGCCGGGCCCCCATCGACCGCCCCGACGACGGGCCTTTCTCGGCGCGTTCGGAGACTCCCGCCGCCGCGCCCGCGCCGCGTCGCCGAGCCGCGGAGCCGGCTCTGCCGCCCGACGCGCCGCGCGCCATGGTGGTTCTGACCGCCCTCGGGCTGCATGAGGCCGTGACTCTGCGGGCCATGCGCGAGACTCCCGACGCCGTGGCTCTGGCCTTCGCCCCCATCGGACGCCGGGTCGAGGATCGCGTGGCGAGTCTGGGGGCGGCGGGCCGCGTGGCTCTGGTCGAGGCCCCCATGGAGGCCATGACCCGCAGCTCCACGCCGGAGGAGATCACCCTCGCGACGGGCGTCGCGGCGGAGGAGAATCAGGCGCGTCTGGCGAAGGTGCTGGCGGTCGCGCCCAAGGCGGCGGGAATCTCGACCTATATGGGCGCGCGCTTCACCGCCGATCAGCAGGCTCTGGCGGGCGTCCTGCCGTTTCTGGCGGGGCGCGGGCTCTTCGTGCTGGAGAATCAGCCGACCAACCGCAGCCTTCTGCGCGATTCGGCGCGGGGGGCGGGCGTGCGCTACGCCGCCGCTCCGATGGCCCTCGACCGCGAGCGCAGCGCGACCGCCATCCGCACGGCTCTGGCGCAGCTGGAGCGCCGCGCTCTGGCCGACGGCGAGGCCGTGGGCGTCATGGCGGTCTCCAACGAGGCGCTGGACGCTCTGGCGCTCTGGACCGAAGGGCTCGCCTCCCGAGGCGTGCGGCTCGCGCCGCTCCGCGAGGCGCTGGAGTGACCGGCGGAAAAGGGAGGAAGGACTTGCCTTGCGGGGCGGGAGGGAGGAGTCTCCGCGCGCAGCCATGAAGGAGCCGCCCGCCATGACCTCCGCCCCGCCGGAACGCGATCTCTCTCTTTACCGCCCCTGCGTCGGACTGGCGCTGATCAACCGCGAAGGTCTGGTCTTCGCGGGCCGCCGCCTCGACGCCCCCGACGCCTGGCAGATGCCGCAAGGCGGCTTCGACAAAGGCGAGACGGCCCTCGAATGCGGCTTGCGCGAACTCCGCGAAGAGACCGGCGTGAAGAAATCCCGCGTCGAGCTGCTGGCCTCCACCGAAGACTGGATCTGCTACGACCTGCCGGATCATCTCATGGGCAAGGCTTGGGGCGGGAAATGGCGCGGCCAGAAACAGAAATGGCTGGCTCTGCGCTTCCTCGGCGAGGATTCCGAGGTGGACATCACGCAAAAGCCGGTCGAGTTCTCGGAATGGCGCTGGATGCGGGCCGAAGCCTTGATCGCCGACATCGTCTCCTTCAAACGCCCGGTCTATGAGGAGGCGCTGCGCCGCTTCGCGCCCTATCTCAAGCCTTCCTGAAGGAGGGTCGGAGCCGAAAGCGGGGCTGCGGCTTGACGCCGCGCGCTCCGCCCGCGAATGTCTTCGACGAAAGTCGCAGAAAAGCGGCTTCGCCCCTGTACAACGGGCGAGGCCCGGACATGATCCCCAAGCGGCGGCCTCCCTCGGCGGAGGCGCCTCGGGAGGCGTGACGGGCTCTGCGCCCGAAGGACCTCAAGAGGAAGCGCCCATGCCAGCCCCCACGCCCGAAACGGATCTCGACGCCCGCGCCTTGGCCTATCATGAGCATCCGCGCCCCGGAAAGCTGGCGATCCACGCCACCAAGCCCCTCGCCACTCAGCGCGACCTCTCCATGGCCTATAGTCCCGGCGTGGCGGCGGCCTGCCGGGCCATCGCGGCCGATCCGCTGACGGCGGCGCGCTACACCGCGCGGGGAAACCTCGTGGCGGTGATCTCCAACGGCACGGCGGTGCTGGGCCTCGGCAACATCGGGGCTTTGGCCTCCAAGCCGGTGATGGAGGGCAAGGCGGTCCTCTTCAAGAAATTCGCCGACATCGACGTCTTCGACATCGAGATGAACGCCGATGATCCGCAAAAGCTCATCGAGGCGGTGGCGGCGCTGGAGCCCACCTTCGGCGCGATCAACCTTGAGGACATCAAGGCCCCGGAATGCTTTCAGGTCGAGCGCGAACTGAAGGCCCGGATGAACATTCCCGTCTTCCACGACGATCAGCATGGCACGGCCATCGTGGTGGGCGCCGCCGTGACCAACGCCTTGGAGATCGGCGGCAAGGCCATCGAGAGCCTGAAGGTGGTCTCGACGGGCGGCGGGGCGGCGGGCATCGCCTGTCTTGAGCTGCTGGTGGCCTTGGGCGTCAAACGCGAGAACATCCGGCTCTACGACATCGGCGGGCTGGTCCATCCCGAGCGCGACGACCTCAGCCCGGAGAAAGCCCGCTTCGCCCAGCCCGGCCCCAAGCCCGAACTCGCCGAGGCGCTGAAGGGCGCGGACGTCTTCCTCGGACTCTCGGCGCCGGGGCTGCTGACGGGCGAGATGGTCAGGGACATGGCGCCTCAGCCGATGATCTTCGCTCTGGCCAATCCCACGCCGGAGATCATGCCCGACGTCGCCCGCGAGGCCCGGCCTGACGCCATGATCGCCACAGGGCGCTCCGATTTCCCGAACCAGATCAACAACGTCCTCTGCTTCCCCTTCATCTTCCGGGGCGCCCTCGACGTCGGCGCGCGCGAGATCAACGAAGAAATGAAGATGGCCGCCGTGCGGGCCATCGCGGAATTGGCCCGGGCCACCGCCGCCGCCGAACTCGCCAACGCCTATGAAGGCGAGGATCTGCGCTTCGGACCCGAAAACCTCATCCCCAAGCCCTTCGATCCTCGTCTGCTGGAGGCCGTGGCGCCCGCCGTGGCTCAGGCGGCCATGGATTCGGGCGTCGCCACGCGGCCCATCGAGGATTTCGCCGCCTATCGCGAGCATCTGGCGCGCTTCGTCTATCGTTCGGGCTTCCTGATGAAGCCGGTCTTCGCGCGGGCGCGGGGTTTGGAGAAGCGCGTGGTCTACGCCGAGGGCGAACATGAGCGCGTCCTGCGGGCGGTTCAGGCCGCCATCGAGGAGAAGCTGGCGAAGCCGATCCTCGTCGGGCGGCGCAAGGTGGTCGAGGCGCGCTGCGAGAAATTCGCGCTCAAGATCCGCCCCGACGTGCATTTCGAACTCTGCGATCCCGAGGATGATCCGCGCTATGGCGAATATTGGCGCGGCTATCACGCTCTGACCGAGCGTCAGGGCGTCTCGCCCGACGCCGCGCGTCAGATCATCCGCACCAACACCACGGCCATCGCGGCGATGATGCTCCAGCGCGGCGAGGCCGACGCCCTCGTCTGCGGATTGGCGGGCCATTACCTCTGGCATCTGAAATATCTGGAATCGGTGATCGGACGCCGCGCCAGCGCCTGCCGTCTGGCGTCTCTGACGGCGGTGATCACGCCTAAGGCCACGGTCTTCATCACCGACGCCTACGCCGCCTCCGAGCCCTCCGCCGAGGATCTGAGTCAGATCACGCTGATGGCGGCTCAGGAGATGCGGCGTTTCGGCGTGGAGCCCAAGGCGGCCTTCGTCTGCGGCTCGAATTTCGGCGCCCGCGACACCCCCGGCGCTCTGAAGCTGCGCAAGACGGTCCGCCTCCTCGACGAGATCGCGCCGGATTTCGAATATGAAGGCGAAATGCACGTCGACGCGGCCATGGATCCGACGGTGCGTCAGCGGATCTTTCCGAGCTCGCGCCTGCAGGGACCGGCCAATCTGCTGGTCTTCCCGAATCTCGACGCGGCGCATGCGGCGGTGAATCTGCTGGTCAGCATGGCCGACGGTCTGAGGGTCGGGCCTTTGCTCATGGGTCTGAACAAGCCCGCCCATATCGTCACGCCGACCACCACGGCGCGGGGCATCCTCAACGTGACGGCGCTCGCCGCCGTGGACGCCGCCTATCACGACCGCCGCGAGGAGCAGGCGGCGGAGTGAAGCTTTGGAGGCGGGGGAGGGCGGAGCCTCCCCCGTCCCGTTTTTAGGGGTGAGGCTCGGCCTCGCCATGGGCCTTGAGCCAAGCCTCAAGCTGAGCGATCTCGGCCTCCTGCGCCTTGATCACCTCTTCGGCGAGGGCGCGCAGCTCGGGATCCTTCCCATATGTCAGCAGCGTGCGGGCCATCTCCACGGCGGCCTGATGATGCGGGATCATCTGCGCGGCGAAATCGGCGTCGGCGTCGCCGAGCGAGGGCGTCCCGTGCATGTCCGCCATCATCTTCGTCATGGCCGCGCCATATTCCGCGAAGGCGGCTTCGGCGGGCGAGGCTTCGGCCGCCGCAGGGGCGGCGGCGTGGGCGCCATGGGCGGAATGATCCTGAGCCGAGGCCGGGGCGGCGCTCAGGCTCAGGCCGAGCAGCAGGGCGGGGAGAAGGGCGCGGGACATGGGGCCTCCTTGGGGCTGATTCAGGCGCGTGTGGCGGCGAAGGCGCGGGCGAGGGCGCAGAACTCCTCGACGCTGAGGGTCTCCGCCCGGCGCTGAGGATCGATCCCGACCGCCTCCAGCAGAGGCGCGGGCTCCACGCCGAGAGATTTCAGGCTCTGACGCAGCATCTTGCGGCGCTGGCCGAAGGCGGCGGCGGTCACGCGCTCCAGCGCGGAGAGATCCGCCTCCGCGAGGGGCTTTTCGCGCGGCCGGATCCGCACCACCGAGCTGGTGACCTTCGGCGGCGGAAAAAAGGCGTGAGGCGAGATGTCGAAGACGATCTCGGCCTCCGTCCGCCAGCCCGCGAGAACTCCGAGCCGCCCATAGCCGGAATCTCCCGGCCCGGCGACGATGCGCTCGGCGACCTCCTTCTGGAACATCAGCGTGAGCGAGGACCAGAAAGGCGGCCATTGCGGCGCCGTCAGCCAGCGCACGAGCAATTCCGTGCCGATGTTATAGGGCAGATTGGCCACGATCTTCACGGGCGCCGTCAGATAGGGCGCCGGATCGAATTTCAGCGCGTCGCCGTCCACGACCTCCAGACGCCCCGGCGCGGCGGCCTGAATCTCCGCGAGGGCGGGCAAAGCGCGTTCGTCGCGCTCCACGGCCACCACCTTGCGCGCGCCCGCCAGCAGCAGAGCCCGCGTCAGGCCGCCGGGGCCGGGGCCGATCTCCAGCACGTCGCAGCCGGTCAGATCTCCCGCCGCCCGCGCGACGCGTCCGGTGAGGTTCAGGTCGAAGAGGAAATTCTGCCCCAAAGCCTTCTTCGCCGCCAGTTCATGGCGTCCGACCACCTCGCGGAGCGGCGGCAGAGCATGCAGGGCCTCGGCGTGGGCGGCGAAGTCGGGGGTCTCGGTCACCATTCCTCCAGAGCGTCCACGGCGGCCTTGCCGCGCCGGGCCATGATGAGCGCGCCCTCCAGAGCGTCGGCCTTGGGCTCGACGACGCGGGCGAGCAGCGCCTCCGGCAGCATGGGCTTCAGGCGCCGCGCGATGGAGCCGTGCAGGACCACGCTCGGCGCGCCCCAGTCCAGAGCGATCCGCGTCAGCCGCGCGCATTCCTCCACCGAACGCGCCACCACGCCGCGGGCGGGAGCGTCGCCCTCCTCGGCGAGATCGAAGATGAGCCGCGCGTAGCGGCCGAATTCGCCGGGCGTGGCGGTGGCGGCCCAGAATCCCATGTCGCGGGGATCGCCGCCGAAATCCTTCAGCAGGGCCTCCGCCAGACGGCCGCCCTCGACGTCGCCGTCGGCGGCGCGCATGGTCAGATGCACGGCGCGGCGGCCCATGTCGGCGCCTGATCCGAAATCGTCGCAGGCGAAGCCCCAGCCGCCCGCCTCGCGATAGCGGCCCCGCGCGAAGACGCCGCCCACGCAGCCCGTGCCGAAGATCACCAGCCCGCCCTCTTCGCCGCCATGGGCGCCGAGACAGGCGGCGTGTCCGTCGGTGCCGAGCACCGTGCGGGCGAAGGGCAGGCCCCGCGCCCGGAGCCGCTCGCGGGCGCCGCGCATGGGCGCCCCTGAAAGCCCGAGCCCCGCCGCCACGTCGCGGATCGCCTCGGGCGGCAGGCCTGCGCGCTCGACGCAGAGCCGCGCCGCCTCCAGAATCGAGGCGTGGGAGGCGGAGCCGTCTCCGGTGGCGATGGCGCCCATGCCCGCCTCGGCTTCGGAGAGCTTGCGGCCCGCGGAATCCGTGAGCCGCGCCCGGCTGCCCGTGCCGCCGCCGTCGAGGCCGAAATAGAGCGTTTCGCCCATGGTGGTGTCTCTCCCGAAAAGTCTTTTCGCGCAGGAGTAACCGGGCGCGGGGCGGCGTCAAGCGGATTCAAAGCGCTCTGAGGCTCTCCGGCGCCTCAGGCCGGGGGCCTCAGGCCGGGGCCTGCGGGGCGGGCAGCGCGACGACCACCCGCGCGCCCGGCCCGGCGTCCTCGATGCGCGAGGAGCCGCCATGCGACTCGGCCACCGCCCGCACGAAGGCCAGTCCGAGCCCCACGCCCTCCTCGGCGCGGCTCGGGTCCAGCCGCGAGAAGCGCGAGAACACCGCCTCGCGTTTGTCGGGCGGCACGCCGGGGCCGCGGTCGGAGACCGAGATCTCGGCGCGGTCGCCGCGCCGGGCCAGCTTGAGCGTCACCTCAGGCGCCCGCCCGGAGCTCTCCGGGGGGCGGCCGTAATGCAGGGCGTTCTCGATGAGGTTGGCGACGGCCTGTCCGATCAGCGCCCGCTCGCCCCGCACCCGCAGATCCGGCGCGATGTCGAGCTTCAGAGCGAATCCGGCCTCCTCCAAGACGGGCTCGTAAAGCTCGGCGGCGTCGGCGACGGCCTGGCTCAGGTCGATTTCAGGATGCTCGGCGCTGACGCCGCGCTGAGTCTTCAGCCGCGCGATGGAGAGGATCGCCCGGAAGACCGCCAGAAGCCGGTCGGCCTCCTGCACGCATTCCTCCAGAGCGGCGCGCAGATCCGGCTCGGCGGCGGAAGGCGCCTGCAAGGCCCTTTCGGCTCGCGCCCTGAGCCGCGTCAGAGGGGTGCGCAGATCATGGGCCACGTCGTCGGTGACCTCGCGCATGGCCTCCACCAGCCGCTCGATGCGGTCGAGCATCTGATTCAGCGTGATGGTGAGGCGCTCCAGCTCGTCGTCATAGCCGACCAGCGGCAGACGGCGCTTGAGGTCGCCGGTCATGATGTCCTGAGCGGCGCGGCGGGCGCGCTCGACGCGGCGCATCATGCGCTGAGCCGCGACGGCGCCCCCCACCAGCCCGAGGGCCGTGGTCACGCCGAGGCCGCTCAGCATCATGCGGAAGAGGGTGTCCTTCACGCGCCGGTGCTGATTGCGGTCGCGCCCCACCACCAGAGCCAGAGAGGAATCCAGCGGCGTGTAGAGCGCGATCACCTGACGGACGTGCGGGCCCCCGGCGCCGGAGGACTCCGAGGGCGGCAGCAGCGCGCGAATCCAGCCGTAATCATTGGGCTGGCCATATTGCAGAAGATCGGTCTTGAAGGCGCCGTCCGCCAGCTTGCGGGCGGGGGCTCCGTCCGCGGCGGGGCGGTAGAGCTGATAGATGGCCTCCTCGCGGGCTTCGTCGCGGGCGTGCATGATGGGCAGGATCTCCGCCAGAGCGAGGCTGAGGTTCTGCTCTCCGGCGGCTTCTCCGGCGGCGGTCTTATAGCGCCGGGCGAGGGCGTCGGATTCGGCGCTGATGGCCGCGCGCATCTCCTTCTCCAGCAGCTGGTCGGCGGCGGCGTAGGAGAAGATGAAGACGAGCGAAATCACGCTCACCACCATGGCCGTATAGCCGAGGGCGAGCCGGAAGACGTAGGAATCGAGGAATTTAAGCCTCGCCATCGGCGGTCAGCATATAGCCCGCGCCGCGCACGGTCTTCAGAAGCTGCGGCTCGAAGCCCTTGTCGATCTTGGAGCGCAGCCGCGAAATATGCACGTCGATGACGTTGGTCTGAGGATCGAAGTGATAATCCCAGACGCTTTCGAGCAGCATGCTGCGGGTGACGACCTGGCCCGAATGCCGGAGCAGCTCCTCCAGCAGCTTGAACTCGCGGGGCTGGAGGTCGATTTTGACCCCCGCGCGGACGACGCTGCGCGCGAGGAGATCCATCTCCAGATCGGCCAGACGCAGTCTGGTGACCGCCGCTTCGGGCGTCCGCCGCCGCGCCAGACCCTCGACGCGGGCCAGAAGCTCGGGGAAGGCGTAGGGTTTGACGAGATAATCCTCCGCGCCCGCCCGCAGCCCCTCCACGCGGTGATCCACCTGATCCAGCGCCGTCAGGAAGAGGGCGGGCGTGTCGCAGCCCATGGCCCGCAGCCGCTTGAGCATCTCCAGCCCGTCGAGCCCCGGCATCATGCGGTCCACGATCAGGGCGTCGTATTGGCCCTTGGAGGCGCGTTCCAGACCGTCGATTCCATCTTTGGCCCAATCGGCTTCATGGGCGCGTTCGCGCAGGCCGCCGACCAGATGCTCGGCGGCGCGGGCGTCGTCCTCGATGACCAGAATGCGCATGACGGGGCGGGTCTCCTTTGCGAAGCCCGCGCGCTTCTCCCGGAGGATTCGGGCGGAGGCTGCGGGATCTCTCCGCCCGAGATAAGCCTCCGGGGGCGCAAGCTCAAGGCCGCGCCCCCCAAGAGCCTCGCCGGCGCCGCTCAGGAGCCGCCGAGCGGCAGCGCGACGAAGAGCGCGCGCTCGTCCTCGGGCTTGGCCAGCTGGATCAGCAGCGCCTTGCGGCCTTCGGCCTGAGCCGCGCGGATGGCGTCGGCGGCCTCGGCGGCGGTGGAGATCTCCGCGTCGCCCACCCCGAGGATGCGGTCGCCGACCTCGATTCCGGCCTCTTCGGCGGCGGAGTCGGGGCGGACCTGATCCACCACCACGCCGCCGTTCTCACGGTCGTTGCGCAGAGACAGCCCGAGGCGCGCGCCTTCGCCCGTCGCGGCGGCGGGCGCCGCGGCGACCTGCTCGCCCTCTTCGCCGGGCAAGGAGCCCAGTTCGATGGAGACGCTGCGCCGCTCGCCCCCGCGGATGATCTCGACGGCCTGAGTCTGGCCGGGGCGCTGAGAGCCCACCGCCCGCGAGAGCCCCCGCGCGTCCTCGATGGGGACGCCGGCGAAGGAGACCACCACGTCCCGCACCTTCAGACCGGCCTTTTCGGCGGGGCTGGAGGGCTCGACATGGGAGACGAGCGCGCCTTTGGCGTCGGCTTCGAGGCCCAGGCCCTCCGCGAGGGTGGCGGAGAGCGGCTGAATCGCCACGCCCAGCCATCCGCGTTCGACGCGGCCGTTCTCCTTGAGCCCGTCGATCACCTCGCGGGCCATATTGGCGGAGATGGCGAAGCCGATGCCCACGTTGCCGCCCGAGGGCGAGAAGATCACCGTGTTCACGCCGATGACCTCGCCTTGCAGGTTGAAGGCGGGGCCGCCGGAGTTGCCGCGGTTGATCGGGGCGTCGATCTGGATGAAGTCGTCGTAGGAGCCGGCGCGGATGTCGCGGCCCACCGCCGAGACGATGCCCGCCGTGGCCGTGCCGCCGAGGCCGAAGGGATTGCCGATGGTCACCACCCATTGCCCCACGCGGGCCTTGGCGCTGTCGCCGAAGCGGACGAAGGGGAAATCCTCGCCCTCGACCTTCAGCAGAGCCAGATCGGTGCGCGGATCGGCGCCGACCAGCCGAGCGGGCAGCTCGCGGCCGTCCTCCAGCTGGATTTTGATCGTCGCGCCGTCTTCGATCACATGGTTGTTGGTGACGACGTAGCCGTCGGCGCTCACGAAGAAGCCCGAGCCTTGGGCGCTGCCCCGGCGGCTCTCCGGCTGAGCGCGGCGGTCGCGGTCGGCGAAGGGCGAGCCGCCGCGGCCGAAGCGGTCGAAGAATTCGCGCAGCTCCGGCGGCAGTTCGCCGAAGCGGTCGAGGCCGCCGCCTCCGCCGTCGCCGCCGCGCGCGCCGCTCTGAGCCGTGGGTCCGCGCATCTCGACGCTGATGCTCACCACGGCGGGGCTCACCGCCTCGACCACGTCGGAGAAGTCGGCGGGGGCCGCCGTCAGGGGGATGGAGGGCAGCTGCTCGGCCAGGAGGGGCAGGGGAGCGGCCCCGAGGGCCAAAGCGGCGGCGAGCGCGGAGCGGAGCGGAAGGGACTTGCGCATGATGCTTTTCCTGGAATCCTCGAAAGGGCGAAGATGGGCCTGCGGGGGGGGCCGGGCCTGCGGTCCGCCCTGAAACTCGCTGGTAAGATCGGGTCTGCGCGCCCGCATGTCGAGGGGCGCAGGCTTCTTCGGCTTCACATTTCACGTGATCTTTCGAGAGCTCGCCGCGATTGCGCCTCCCGCGCGCGCCGCGCGCCGCGACGCTTTGCGCCCATCGGCCCGGTTGTCAAGCATCGCGGGCCGCGCTATGGCTCACGGAGGACGCGCGCCCGCCGCGGGCTTTGGGATTCTGGGGCCGCAGGTTCGGGCGTTCTTGCAGAGCCTCGGCGCATCGCCGAAGCTTCGGGGAGGGAGTGACGTATGGCGCACGCGACGGGCGTCGAGCATGAGGGGCATGGCCACGCCGAAGGCCACGCTCATGACAAGCCGGGATTCTTCACCCGCTGGTTCTGCTCGACCAATCATAAAGACATTGGAATCCTGTATTTCCTCGTGGCGGCGGTCGTGGGCTTGGTCTCCGTCGCCTTCACCATGTACATGCGTCTGGAGCTGATGCAGCCCGGCGTCCAATACATGACCAACGCCGACGGCACGCCCAACGGCAACCTCTGGAACATCATGGTGACCGGCCACGGCATCCTGATGATGTTCTTCGTGGTGATTCCGGCGCTCTTCGGCGGCTTCGGCAACTACTTCATGCCGCTGATGATCGGCGCGCCGGACATGGCCTTTCCGCGCCTGAACAACCTCAGCTTCTGGCTTTACGTCTGCGGCAGCGCGCTGGCGGTTCTGGCGAGCGTCATCAGCTTGATGGACACCTCCCAGACGGGCATCGGCGTGGGCTGGGTGCTCTACGCGCCGCTTTCGACCTCAGGCTCGCCGGGCATGGCGATGGACATCGCGATCTTCGCGGTCCACGTTTCGGGCGCCTCGTCGATCTTGGGCGCCATCAACATCATCGCGACCTTCCTGAACATGCGCGCGCCGGGCATGACCCTGCATAAGACGCCGCTCTTCGCGTGGTCGATCTTCATCACGGCCTTCCTGATCCTGCTCTCGCTGCCGGTTCTGGCGGGCGCGATCACCATGCTGCTGATGGACCGCAACTTCGGCACGCATTTCTTCGATCCCGCCGGCGGCGGCGATCCGATCCTCTATCAGCATCTGCTGTGGTTCTTCGGCCATCCCGAAGTCTACATGATCATCGTTCCGGGCTTCGGCATCATCAGCCACGTCATCGCGACCTTCTCGAAGAAGCCGGTCTTCGGCTATCTCGCGATGGTCTACGCCATGGCCTCCATCGGCGTTCTGGGCTTCGTGGTCTGGGCGCACCATATGTATACGGTGGGCATGTCGGCCGACACCCAAGCCTACTTTATGATCGCCACCATGGTGATCGCGGTGCCGACGGGCGTGAAGATCTTCTCGTGGATCGCCACCATGTGGGGCGGCTCCATCGAGTTCCGCGCGCCCATGCTCTGGGCCATCGGCTTCATCTTCCTCTTCACCGTGGGCGGCGTGACCGGCGTGGTGCTGAGTCAGGCGGGCGTGGACCGCGCCATGCACGACACCTATTACGTCGTGGCGCATTTCCACTACGTGATGTCGCTGGGCGCGATCTTCTGCATCTTCGCCGGCTATTACTACTGGGTCGGCAAGGTGACCGGCCGCCAGTACATCGAGTGGCAGGGCAAGCTGCATTTCTGGATGATGTTCATCGGCGCGAACCTCACCTTCTTCCCGCAGCATTTCCTCGGGCTCGCGGGCATGCCGCGCCGCTACATCGACTATCACGAGTCCTATGCGGGCTGGAACATGGTGTCCTCCATCGGCGCCTTCATCTCCGGCGCCTCCTTCCTCTGGTTCTTCTACGTCATGTGGTCGACCGCCACGAAGGGCGAGAAGGTCGGCGCGAATTACTGGGGCCCCAGCGCCGACACGCTGGAATGGACCCTGCCTTCGCCGCCGCCGGAGCACACCTTCGAGGTGCTGCCGGTGATCGCGGACAACCCGCACCACTGACGAGACCCGCCGCCCCCGGAGCCCGCTCCGGGGGCGGTTTTCCTCAAGGGGAGACCCGGAAGCGGGAGACGGGGATGGACCTCGGGACGCCCTTGCGCGAAATGACCATCTGGCCGCACCGCTCTTTGCAGCGGCGCGGCTTTTTCGTGGTTCCGGCGATTTTCGCCGGGGCGGCTCTGGTCGCGAGCGCGATGATGTTCTTCGCCCCCGGCGCTCTGCGGAGCGGGGGGCTGCCGATCCTCGCGACGGCGCCTTTCTTTCTGCTGGTTCTGGGCGGGATCGTCTTCGCCCTGCGGCGCAACGACCGCGACCGGGCGCGGCAATATGAGCGCCTCGCGATCTACAAGGACAGGCTCCGGCTGGACCGCATGGACGCCCGCGGAAGGCTCAGCCGCTGGGAGGCGCCCTTAGGCATGGTGCGGCTGACCACCCGCGAGGAGCCGGTGCGCGGCCTTCTGCTGATCCTGCGCGCCGGAGAGGCCGAGACCGGCGTGGGCGATTTCCTCTCGCCCGCCGAGCGTCCCGCTCTGGCCGAGGAGCTGCGCGATCTGCTCGCCGAGGGGCGCCGCCGCGCCGCATGGCGGAGCTGACCCGACTTGACCGGGGCGCGGATTCCGGGCTCAAAGGGCGCGGGAGCCATAAGGAGAAGACGCATGATCACCCTCGGATACGCCGCCCAGAACGCCGAATCCCCCTTGCGTCCCTGGAGCTTCCAGCGCCGCGACCTGCGCCCCGACGACGTGGCCATTGAGATTCTGTATTGCGGCGTCTGCCATTCCGACCTCCACACCGCCCGCAACGACTGGGGCGGGACTTTGTATCCCTCGGTGCCGGGCCATGAGATCGTCGGGCGCGTGACGGCGGTCGGCGCGCAGGTCTCGGGCTTTAAACCGGGCGACATGGTCGCGGTGGGGACGCTGGTCGATTCCTGCCGGAGCTGTCCGGCCTGCGCCTCGGGCGAGGAGCAATTCTGCGTTCAGGGCGCCGTCGGCACCTATGGCGGCCGCGACCGCGCGACGGGCGAAACCACTTATGGCGGCTATTCGGCGGCCATCGTGGTGCGCGAGTCCTTCGTTCTGCCTTTGCCGGAGGGGCTGGATCCCGCCGTGGCCGGACCCATCCTCTGCGCCGGAATCACCGTCTGGTCGCCGCTCAGGCGCTGGGAGGCCGGGCCGGGGACCAAGCTCGGGGTGATCGGAATCGGCGGGCTCGGCCATATGGCGATCAAGCTCGGCGCGGCGCTCGGGGCCGAGGTGACGGCGATCACCACCTCCGCCGCCAAGGCCGAGGAGGCCGCCCGGCTCGGGGCGGCGCGGACTCTGGTCTCCAAAGACCCCGAGGCGCTCAAAGCCGCCGCCGGGAGTCTGGATCTGATCATCGACACGGTTCCGGTGAAGCATGACCTCTCGCCCTATCTGCCTTTGCTGGGGCGCGACGGGACTCTGGTGATCGTCGGCATGATCGGCCCCACCGAGCCTTTCCACACCGGCCTTTTGCTGCGGGGACGGCGGCGGATCTCCGGCTCGGCGGTGGGCGGAATCGCCGAGACCCGCGAATTGCTCGCTTTCTGCGCGGAGAAGGGCGTGGCGCCCGACGTGGAGATGATCGAGATGCAGGGAATCGAGGCGGCCTTCGCCCGCATGGAGAAAGGCGACGTCAAATATCGCTTCGTCATCGACATGGGGTCTCTGAAGCGCGAAGCGGCCTGAGGCCCCCCGCTTGAGGCTCTGACGTCGCCGCGGGGGGAATCCTGCGGCGATGTTCGCAAGAGGATTGCTTTTCGCGTCCGTTTTCGCCATGCCTGCCCCCCCGAAGCGGTTTTAAAAGGCGTCTCGCCCGCAGCGGCGGCGCGCCGGATCTGAAGGGAGGCGGCCATGGCGTCGGATTCGCAAGAACCTCAGCGCGACCTCCGGGAAGAGGAGGAGGTCGAGTCCCACGGCCTGACCGAGGAGACCGTCGAGGCGGTCATCGAGGCCCTCGCCGCCGATGACGACGCGGCGGTGGGCGAGATCCTCGGCGAGGAGCGGCCCGAGGACGTGGCCGATCTTCTGGAGCAGCTCAAGCCCGACGACCGCCGCCGCGCCATCCGCGCGCTGGAGCCCGAACTCGCCGGCCCCGTGCTCACCGAGCTGGACGAAGGCGCCCGCGACGACGCTCTGGAGGCCATGGAGCCCGAAGCCATCGCCCGCGCCGTGGGCGAGCTGGAGAGCGACGACGCGGCTTATCTGCTCGAAGATCTCGACGAGGAGCGTCAGCAGGAGATCCTTCAGGCCCTCGACGCGGGCGACCGCCTCGCCATCGAGCAGACCCTCGTCTATCCCGAGGATTCCGCCGGACGCATGATGCAGAAGGCGCTGGTGGCGGCGCCGCTCTGGTGGACGGTCGGAAGCCTGCTGGATTATCTGCGCCGCGCCAAGGACGTGCCTGAGGATTTTTACGCCGTGGTGGTGGTGGACCCGGCGCATAAGCCGGTGGGTCTTGCGCCGCTCGGGCGGCTCGTGACCCATCTGCGCGACGAGCGTCTGCAAGACGTCATGCAGACGGAGTTCCACAGCTTCAAAACCTCCGACAGCGCCAAGGACGTCGCTTACGCCTTCAATAAATACCACCTTGTCACCGCCCCCGTGACGGACGAGGCCGGGCGGCTCGTCGGCGCGATCATGATCGACGACGCCGTGGCCACCATGGAGGAGGAGGCGGAGGAGGATCTGCTGCGCCTCGGCGGCGTGGGCGACGAAGAAATCTCCGACTCCACCCGCGAGACCCTGCGTCAGCGCCTGCCCTGGCTGGGCGTCAATCTGCCGACGGCCTTTCTGGCGGCGGCGGTGATCGCGCTGTTCGAGGACACCATCGGCAAGCTGACCGTCCTTGCGGCGCTGATGCCCATCGTGGCCTCGATGGGCGGCAACGCGGCCACGCAGACGCTGACCGTGACCGTGCGCGCCCTCTCGGCCAAGGAGCTGACCCGCACCAACGCCAAACGCATCATCCGCCGCGAATTGCTGGTGGGAATCTGCAACGGCCTGATCTTCGCGATTCTCGTGGGGACGGTCGCGGCGCTCTGGCAGAGCAATCTGAAGCTCGGCTTCGTGATCGCGGCGGCGATGATGGCCAATTTCCTCACGGCGGCCATGGCGGGGATTCTCATCCCCATGCTGCTGGACCGCATGAAGGTGGATCCGGCGGTGGCCTCGGGCGTCTTCGTGACGACCCTCACCGACGTGGTGGGCTTCTTCGCCTTCCTCGGGCTGGCCACGGCCTTTCTCTTGTGAAGCTCAGCCGATGAGCCGCCTCCAGAGGCTTTTCCCCTCGGAAGGCGGCTCCTCGACGGGCCTTCCTTCGAGGATGCGGGCGAAGCGCTCGAAGAACTGCGCCGCCATCCTGCGCGCGAAACCCTCGACCAGACCCAGCCCGATCTTCGCCAGACGCCCCGTCACTTCGGCGCGCAGCGCGTAATCCAGCCTCGCGCCGTCGTCTTCGGGCGAAATGGAGACGTCCGCCGCGCCCTCGGCGTGGCCCGCCGCGCCTCCGACGCCCTTGCCCACCAAGGTGTAGCTCTGGGGCGGATCGAGATTCTCCAGCGAGAGCTCGCCCGTGAAGCTGGCCGACAAAGGCCCGATCCTCTGAACCACCACGGCCTGAAACCGCGTGGGGCCGAGCCGCTCGAAGCTTTCGCAGCCCGGCAGACAGGCTTTGAGGATCTCCGGATCGTTCAGCGCCTCCCAGACTTTGTGCGGCGAGGCTTGGATCCGGCGCGAATCTTCGATGCGCATGAGGCGGGAGGCTCCTTTGAAGTTCAGGGACGCGACGCCCGATCATATGCGGCCCGCGAGGGCGGCGCGCAAGCCGCGCTTGACGGCCTCGCGGCGAGGCTTCAGGCTCTGCGCCGCGGTTTCATCTGGAGGAGGGCGGCATGGCGCAGCCGGGATTTCTGGGGCGGGTTCTGGCGGCGGGCGCAAAGGCGGCGAGGGCCAATCTGCCGCTGATTCTGCTCTGCGCGCTGGTCTTCGCGCTCGCTCAGCATCTGATCATCCGCATGCAGGTCTCCACGCTCACGGAGACGGCCGAGGCGCTGAGGAGCGCCGGAGCAAGGGAGGAGATCATGATCTTCCCCTCGGGCGGAGGCGCTTTGACGATGCTGCTGCAGGCCGTGGTCTATCTCTTCCTTTACGTGGCTTTGCTCTTCGGCTCCCACGCCGCGATTCTCTACGGCGGCGAGCCGCGCCCCGGATTCGGCCATTTCGCCCATGCGCCGGGTCGGCTGGGGAGTTTCTTCTGGCGGATGATCGTGGTCGGCTTCCGGATCTTCCTCGTCCTGCTTCCGCTCTCCTTCGCCTTCGGGCTGATTCTCAGCCTCTTCATCAATAACCCGAATGCGGTTTTAGGCCTGCTGCCGATCCTGGGCTTCGCGGCCATAGTCGCGCTTCTGATCATTTCGGCGCGTTATGGTCTGGCGCTTCCGGCGGCGGTGGCCGACGACGCGGATCTCAGCGTCGCGGCGGCGGTGGAGCGCTCGCGGCCTCGTCTGAAGGACATGGTTCTGGCGATGCTGGTCGTCGGCGTGGGCTTCTTCCTGCTGCAATTCCTGCTGGGGATGCTCTTCGGCGCCTTAGTGTCGGGACTGGCCGGGCTTCCGGCTCCGCAGAGGCCGGATGCGGCCTTTTTCGAGGCGGCCGCGGAGAATCTGCGCGCCTTGCGGGCGCAGCCGCTGTTCTGGGTCTATGTCTTCGTCAACGGCGCGCTTGGGCTGATCGGCGCGGTGTATTACGCCGCCGTGCTCTCGGTGGGCTATCGCGACGCCGCCGAGGAGGGCTTGGCCCGTCCCCGGACCTGAGCGCGCGGAAAGCCTGAACGCGCAGAAAGAAGGAGCGCCCGCATGTCTCAGAAACCCGTGGTCTTCGTCACCGGCGGCGGCCGGGGGATCGGCGCGGCGGTGGTCCGGCTCGCGGCGGGGAGGGGCTGGGCGGTCGCCTTCAGCTATCGCGAGGATTCCGCAGCCGCCGAGGCCCTCGCGGCGGAGATCCGGGCGGAGGGCGGCGAAGTTCTGGCGCTGCGGGGCGACGTCGCCGATCCCGGCTTTCCCGCTCCGGCGCTCGACCGCATCGCCGCCGAACTGGGGCCGGTCACGATGCTGGTCAACAACGCCGGGATCACCGGGCGCATCGGGAATTTCGCCGATATGCCCATGGAGGTCATGCGCCGCACCTTCGAGGTCAACGTCTTCGGATTGATGGGCCTGACTCAAGAGGTAGTCCGGCGCTGGCGGGCGGCGGGGATCGAGGGGCGGATCGTCAATCTCTCCTCGACCGCCGCGACCAGCGGCGCGCCGGGCGACTACGTCCATTACGCCGCGAGCAAAGCCGCCGTGGACGCCTTCACTCTGGGGCTGGCCAAGGAATTGGGGCCGCTCGGCGTCAGGGTCAACGCGGTCTCGCCGACCGTGACCCGCACCCGCATCCACGCCGACGGCGGCAAGCCCGAACGCGTCGAGGCGGCGGCTGGGCGCATCCCCTTAGGCCGCGTCGGCGAGCCGGAGGAGAGCGCCGAGGCCGTGATCTGGCTGCTTTCCGAGGAGGCGCGCTTCGTCTCCGGCTCGATTCTGAAGGTTTCGGGTGGCGGCTGATTAGCCGATCAGCTTCGCCCGCAGCTTCTCCGCGATTCCGGCCAGTTCCTCGGCGGGGGGCTGCGGGGGCAGATGAAAGGCCTCCGGCCCCTCGCGGAGATAGATCTCCGAACTGACGTCATGCTGATGCAGCATCGGCACGAGATGGGCGTGAGCATGCGGCACATGAATGCCGGTGAAGACCATCCCCACGCGCTCGACGCCGGTGATCTCCTTGAGGCTCCGCCCGACGGCCTGGCTCACGGCGAAGACCCGCGCGCCCAAGGGCTCCGGGATCTCCTCGAACCAGACGTGATGGTCTTTCGGAATGACCAAGGCATGGCCGGGCCGGATGGGATGAATGTCGAGGAAGGCGAGGATCTCCTCGTCTTCATAGATCTTATGGCAAGGGATCTCTCCCTTGACGATCCGGCAGAACAGGCAATTTTCAGCCATGGCTTCCCCCCTGAAGCAGCCTTAACCTAACAGCCGACGGCAGGTCTTCAGCCCCGCGATGAGGGCGTCCACCTCTTCGGGGCTGCTGTACATGCCGAAGGAGGCGCGGCACGTCGCCGTGACTCCGAAGCGCTTCATCAGCGGCTGAGCGCAATGATGCCCCGCCCGCACCGCGATGCCGGATTGGTCCAGAATCGTCGACATGTCATGCGGATGCGCCCCCTCCATAGTCATGGAGAAGATCGCGCCCTTATCGGCGGCGTCGCCCTGCACTTCGATCCAGTTCAAAGCGCTGAGCTTCTCGCGGGCCAGATCGCGGATGCGCGCCTCATGGGCGGAGATCTCCGCCATGCCGACGCCTTCCAGATAGCGGATCGCCTCGGCCAGCCCGATGATCGGCATGATCGGCGGCGTGCCCGCCTCGAAGCGCAAAGGCGGATCGGCGTAGGTCACGTTCTCCAGAGTCACCTCGCGGATCATGTCGCCGCCGCCCTTGAAGGGCCGCATCTCGGCGAGGCGCTCCTGTTTGCCGTAAAGCGCGCCAGAGGCCGAAGGCCCGTAAAGCTTATGCCCGGTGATCGCGTAGAAATCGCAGCCGATCTCCGCGACGTTCACCGGACCATGCACCGCCGCTTGGCTGCCGTCGAAGAGGATCGGAACGCCCTTGGCGTGGGCGATCTCGGTCGCGCGTCTGGCGTCGACCTTGGTTCCGAGCACGTTGGACATATGGGTCAGCGCCACGAGCTTCGTCTTGGGGCCTATGGCGGCTTCGAGCTGATCATAACGCAGCTCGCCCGAGTCGGTCACGTCCACCCAGCGCAGGACCGCCCCCTGCCGCTCGCGCAGGAAATGCCAAGGCACGATGTTGGCGTGATGCTCCATCACGCTGAGCAGGATCTCGTCGCCGGGCTGGATGCGCGGCGCCGCCCAGCCGTAGGAGACGAGGTTGATCGATTCCGTCGAGCCGGTGGTGAAGACGACCTCATCCTCATGGGCCGCTCCGAGGAAACGCGCGATCACCGCCCGCGCGCCTTCGTATTTCTCGGTGGCGAGGTTCGAGAGATAATGGAGCCCGCGATGGACGTTGGCGTATTCATGGGCGTAGCCCTCGGCCATGGCCTCGATGACGCGGCGGGGCTTTTGGGCGCTGGCGCCGCTGTCGAGGTAGACCAGAGGCCGCCCGTGGATCTTCAGATCGAGGGCCGGGAAGTCGCGTCGGATCGCGGCGAGGTCGTAAGCCATGAGGGGCCTCTTCAGAAAAGAGAAGACTCAGGCGGGGGCCGCCTGCAGCATGGAGAGCATCAGCATGCCCAGCAGCAGCGCGGCCGAGGCCACCGCCGCCATGGTCGCCGCGAGGCTGCGATAGGCTTGGGCTTCAGCCACATAGGCCGCCAGCAGCGCGAAATTCGCCACGAAGGCGAACATGGCCACCAGAGGGATCGGAATCAGGCTGAGCGGCGTCAGCAGCGCGGAGATCAGCGTCCACCAAGCCGCCACCGAACGCCCTTGCTCGGGCGTGGCCGCGCCTCCGGTGAGGCGTCCCGCCAGATTGATCAGGCCGGAGACCAGCCCATATTGCAGCAGAGTCGCCAGAACGAGGCCGAAGTAAAACCCGCTCTTGCCGAGCTGCGTCAATAAAGCCTGAGTCTCCGGAGAGGAGGCGAAGAGAAGCCGGAAGACCAGAGCGTTGATCAGGCCGCCTGCGGCGACCATCAGCCAACGCTCGTTCGGTCCCCAATTCTCCGCCAAACCGCGCCGCATGGAGCGGCGCGGGGCGAGGAAAGCCTCGCGCAGCCGCGCGAGGAAAGGATCCGTCTCAGGCCGCACGCCCCCGGGCCTCCATCCAGCGCGCGACCTGCGCCCGCATGACGTCCTGAAGGGCTTCGTCCTCGATCTCAAGGATGGCGTCGTCGATGAAGGCCGCGGTGAGCAGAGCCTCCGCCTCGGCGTGAGGCACGCCGCGCGCTTTGAGATAAAACAAGGCGTCGGCGTCCAGAGCGCCGGAGGTCGAGCCATGCGAGCATTTCACGTCGTCGGCGTAGATCTCCAGCTCCGGCTTGGCGTTGAACTCGGCGCGCTCGCCGAGCAGAAGCGACTGGCTCATCTGATAGCCGTCGGTCTTCTGCGCGATCTGCGCGACGTAGATCTTGCCCTGAAACACCACATGCGATTCCCCCGCCAGAGCCGATTTGACGATCTGGCGGCTTTCGCAATGGGGCGCGTCATGATGGATGAAGAGGGTGGTGTCGCTGATCGACTTGCGGTCGCCCAAGACGCCCTGAGCCACATGCGCCCAGCCCTTTTCGCCGCTGAGGCGCAGATAGGTCTCGTTGCGGGTCATGCGGCCGTCGGAGCTGAGGGTGAAGCCCTTATAAATCGCCTCCGCCCCGAGATCGGCGAAGACATGGGCCACGCCCGCGCGCGCCTCCGGCTGCTCGGTCTGGAGCCGCAGATGATGGAGCTGCGCGCCTTTGGCGAGCCGCGCCTCAATCACCACGCCGCCCGCCAGAACGCCCGATTCAAGGAGCGTCAGCTTGGCGCCCTCGGGGAGATCGACGGCGATGCGGCTTTGCGTGGCGCCGTCGGCGGAGAGATGGCGCAGATGGAGGATTCCGCCGTCCTGACCCTCGGCGACCCGAACCGCGAGGCCCGTGCGCGCCACCGCCGTGTTCCAGGCCGCCAAAGGACGCGGCGCGCGGAATTGGCCTTGAGCCTCAAGCTCGCCGTAGAACTCCAGCGCCCAGGGGGCCTTGTCGATCAGACGCAGATCGAGGCTCTCCGCGCTCGCAGCCGGAAGATGCGGGACGCCCTCGGCGAACTCCACGACCACCGGATCAAAGGCGGCGAAGGGATCCTCCTGCTCGGCCTTGCGCAGAGGCTGGGCCTCCAGCAGAGGAGCCGGGCGGGCGTAGCGCCAATATTCGTCGCGAGGCTTGGGGGCTCCGCCCAGCTCCAAGAAGCGGGCGAAGGCTTTCTCGCGCGCCGGAGCCAAAGCCGCCGCTCCGGCGATCTGGGATTCCTCATGAGCGGCGCGCCAAGGCGCCAGCTCCTCCACGGGCTTTTGCACGGCGCTCATCTCAGGCCGCCTTTCCGAGAATGCCCGCATAGCCCTCGTTCTCGACCTGCAAGGCCAGCTCCGGCCCGCCGGTCTTCACGATGCGGCCGTCCGCGAGGATATGCACCACGTCCGGCTTGATGTGGTCGAGCAGGCGCTGATAATGGGTGATGACGAGGAAGGCCCGGTCCGGCGAGCGCAAAGCGTTCACGCCCGAGGCCACCAGCTTCATGGCGTCCACGTCGAGGCCGGAATCAGTCTCGTCCATCAGGCAGAAGCGCGGCTGAAGAACCGCCATCTGCAAGATTTCATTACGCTTCTTCTCGCCGCCCGAAAATCCGACGTTCACGCCGCGCTTGAGCATGTCGGCGGAGATCTCCAGCTTGGCGGCTTCGCCGCGCACCAGCTTGAGGATCTCGGCCGCCGAAAGCTCGGGCTCGCCGCGGGCCTTGCGCTGGGCGTTGAGAGCCGTGCGCAGGAAGGTCATGTTGCCGACGCCGGGAATCTCGACCGGATATTGAAAGGCGAGGAACAGCCCCGCCGCCGCGCGGGCGTCCGGGTCCATATCCAGCAGATCTTCGCCGTCGAGGGTCGCGGAGCCTGCGGTCACTTCATAGCCGTCGCGCCCGGCGAGGATATAAGAGAGCGTCGATTTGCCCGAGCCGTTCGGCCCCATGATGGCGTGGACCTCGCCCGCCGGAACCTCCAGCGAGAGGCCCTTCAGGATGACCCGCTCCGGCTCTTCCTCAAGGCGCGCATGGAGGTTGTCGATCTTCAGCATGTCATTCCCCGTCCCAATAATCGATCCAGTCGCCCCGCCTTCCGGCGACCTTGAAAGGCGCGCTGGCGTAGCCTCCGCCGGCCCCGTGCCGATGCGCGGCGATGAACTTGCCGCTATCGGGATATTCCAGAATCTCCGCGTCATGCGAGGTGGAGATCATGAGATAGGCGAGGGGCCCCGCGCCTGTGTTGATGAGTTGATGCGCCGTCTCTGCGCCGCCCGCCGGGGCCGCGCAGAGATCGCCCGCCTTCACGGGATATTCCGCCGCTCCATAGCGATAAACGCCCTCGCCTTCGAGGATCACGAAGAGCTCCTCGTTGACATGGTGGTTATGAAAAGGAAAGCCCCGCTTGCCCGGCGGCACGACCGCATAGCCGCAGCCGATCTGCTTCGCGCCGATGAGCGGCCCGAGCCGGGCGCGCTCGATGTCGAATTTCTCGCCATGGCGCTCACGGCTGCGGGGGGCCTCGGCGGCGCAGACCACCGGGCCGCGCGCCGGAGACTTCTGCTCCGTCGTCATCCCACGCTGCCTTCGAGGCTGATGGCGACCAGCTTCTGCGCCTCCACGGCGAACTCCATGGGCAGGGCCTGAAGCACCTCTTTGCAGAAGCCGTTGACCACCAGAGCCACGGCCTCCTCTTCGGACATGCCGCGCTGCTGGCAATAGAAGAGCTGGTCCTCGGCGATCTTGGAGGTGGTGGCCTCATGCTCGGCGCGCGAGGAATTGTTGCGGATCTCGATATAGGGCACCGTGTGGGCGCCGCATTGATCGCCGATCAGCAGGCTGTCGCATTGGGTGTAATTGCGCGAATGGGTCGCCTTGGGATGGACGCTGACCTGTCCGCGATAGGTGTTCTGGGCGCGGCCCGCCGAAATGCCCTTCGAGACGATCCGCGAGCGGGTGTTCTTGCCCAGATGGATCATCTTGGTGCCGGTGTCGGCCTGCTGCATGTTGTTGGCGATGGCGATGGAGTAGAATTCGCCTTGGGAGTTCTCGCCGCGCAGGATGCAGGAGGGATATTTCCACGTGATCGCGGAACCCGTCTCCACCTGAGTCCACATGACTTTCGCGTTTTTGCCGCGGCAATCGGCGCGCTTGGTCACGAAATTATAGACTCCGCCCTTGCCTTCCTCGTCGCCGGGGAACCAGTTCTGCACGGTCGAATATTTCACCTCGGCGTCGTCGAGGATCACGATCTCGACCACGGCGGCGTGCAGCTGGGTCTCGTCGCGCATGGGGGCGGTGCAGCCCTCCAGATAGCTCACATAAGAGCCCTTGTCGGCGATGATGAGCGTGCGCTCGAATTGGCCGGTCTTCTCCGCGTTGATGCGGAAATAGGTCGAGAGCTCCATGGGGCAGCGCACCCCCGGCGGCACATAGACGAAGGAGCCGTCCGAGAACACGGCGCTGTTCAGCGTGGCGTAGAAGTTGTCCGAGACCGGAACCACCGAGCCGAGATATTGCTTCACCAGCTCCGGATAATCGCGGATGGCCTCGGATATGGGGCAGAAGATCACCCCGACCTTGGCGAGCTCGTCCTTGAAGGTGGTGGCCACCGACACCGAGTCGATCACCGCGTCCACGGCCACCCGGCGTCCGGAGGAGGCGCCTTCCTCGCGGCCCTCGGCGGGAGTCTCGCCCGCGCCCTCGACGCCCGCGAGGATCGCCTGCTCGCGCAAAGGCACGCCGAGCTTCTCATACATGCGCAGCAGCTCGGGATCGACCTCGTCGAGGCTTTTCGGGCGCTGTTTGAAGCTCTTAGGCTGAGCGTAGTAATATTGATCCTGAAAATCGATCTTCGGATAGCTCAGCATGGCCCAAGTCGGCTCGCGCAGCTGAAGCCAGCGCCGGAAAGCCGCCAGACGCCATTCCAGCATCCATTCCGGCTCGCCCTTCTTGGAGGAGATGAGCCGCACGATGTCTTCGTTCAGACCTTTGGGGGCGTATTCGGTCTCGATGTCGGTTTCGAAGCCGTATTTATATTTCCCCGCCATGGACTGGACGGTTTCGATGGTCTCACGGTCCACGCCCTCGCGCAGGGCGATCTCTTGAGGCTCGACGCTCATATCAGCTTCCTTTGCGGCTTCAGGCCGCCGCTTGCGGGGTGGGACGGCGCTTATGCAGGCCAGTCCAGATCTCGATGAATCGATCGACTTCGGCGTCCGTGGTGGTCGGGCCGAGGCTGACGCGGATCGCGCCTTGCGCCAGAGCCTCAGGAACGCCCAGAGCCTTCAGCACATGGCTGGCCGCCACCTTGCCCGAGGAGCAGGCCGAGCCCGAACTCACCGCGACTCCCGCCAGATCCAGCTGCATCATATGGGTGTCGGAGCGCCAGCCCGGAAGGGCGAAGGCCGAGGTGTTGGGCAGACGCGGGCCCTGCGCCGCGAAGATCGCGGCCTCGGGCGCTTCGGCCTTGAGCGCGGCCTCCCAGCGGTCGCGGCGGTCGCGGACCTGCGCCCAGACTCCCGCTTCGAGATCGCGTTTCGCGGCTTCGGCGGCGGCGCCCATGCCCGCGATCCCGATCAGGTTTTCGGTGCCGGAGCGGCGGCGCGATTCCTGTCCGCCGCCCTTGAGCAGCGGCTCGATCTCCACGCCTTCGCGCAGGATCAGCGCGCCGCAGCCCTTGGGGCCGCCGAATTTCGAGGAGGAGAGGACCGCCGCCCGGAAAGGCGCGGCGTCGAAGCGCCAAGCGATCTTGCCCATGGCCTGAGAGGCGTCGAGGAAGACCTGAGCCCCCGCTCGCGCGGCGGCTTCGGCCTGCTCAAGGCGGATGGCTCCGGTCTCGCCCTCGGCGGCGGCGAAGGCGAGGAGGCGGCCTTCCGCCCGGGCCTGATCCTCGGAGATTTCAGGATCGCGCCAAGCCATCGCGCAGGAATGCAGATCCGGCGGCCCCCAAGCCTTCAGCCCGCCCGGCGGATTCGCCAGCATCATGGCCGCAGCCTCGGTGGCCCCGCTGGTGAAGACCACCTCGGAGGGCTTGCAGCCGGCCAGAGCCGCCAGCCGCTCGCGGGCGGTTTCGAGGATGGCGCGCGCGGCGCGGCCCTCGGCGTGGACGGAGGAGGGATTCCCCGCCGTCTCCATGGCCGCGAGCATCGCGCTCTTCGCTTCGGGGCGAAGAGGCGCGGCGGCGTTCCAATCCAGATAAAGGCGCGGAAGGCGGCTCAAGCCTGTCCCTCCTCCATGAGCAGGGCGGCGAAATCGGGCATGGCGGGGCATCCGGCCACGCGCTCGCCCACCACGTCGGCGAGGGAGGTCTGGCTCAGGAAGACGTGGACATGGCTCGACAGCCGCTCCCAGAGGTTATGCGTCAGACAATGGGTCTTTTTGCCGCTTTTATCCATGGTGCAGCCTTCGCCCATGGCGCCGCTGCATTGGGTGGCGCGCAGGCTCTCCTCGACGGCGGTCATGACCTCGGCGATGTTGATCTCCGAAGAAGGGCGCGTCAGCAGATAGCCGCCGCCGGGGCCGCGGAAGCTCTCGACCAGCCCGGCCTTGCGCAGCTTGAGGAAGATCTGCTCCAGATAGGCCAGCGAAATGTCGCGCCGCTCGGAGATGTCGGCGAGCGCCACCGGCGCCCCCGGCGGCTGAAGAGCGATGTCGGCGAGGGCGGTCACGGCGTAGCGGCCTTTGGTGCTCAGTTTCATTCTTGCTTGTCTTTCCAGAGCGAGAGGTGAGCGGCTGAGTTGACCCGGAGCGCGGCGACGACTACTTGACAAGGGCTTGACGTCGGCGGCGTCGCGGCTGTGGCGGCCCGGCGTTTCGGGCGTCGGCCAGCGACGCCTGAAATTTAGAATAACTCTAAAATGCCGGAGCGATTTCGTCAAGAACATCGCGCCGCCGCGCCGCCCTCGCGGGGACGGGCGACGGATGCGCCGAATGCGGAGAATCCATGCCTGAAGTCACGTTCCCCGGCCCGGAAGGGCGTCTTGAAGGGCGCTATCAGCCCAGCAAGACCAAAGACGCCCCCATCGCGCTGGTGCTGCATCCGCATCCGCAGCATGGCGGCACGATGAACAACAAGGTCGTGTATAACCTTTATTACGCTCTGCATGATCTCGGCTTCTCGGTTTTACGCTTCAACTTCCGGGGCGTGGGCCGCAGCCAGGGCGAGTACGACCAGGGCGTCGGCGAGCTTTCCGACGCCGCTTCGGCGCTGGACTACCTCCAGACGATGAATCCCGCCGCGCCGCAATGCTGGGTGGCGGGCTTCTCCTTCGGCGCCTGGATCGGGATGCAGCTTCTGATGCGCCGCCCGGAGATCGTGGGCTTCGTCTCCATCTCGCCGCCGGCGAATCTCTACGACTTCTCCTTCCTCGCGCCTTGCCCGGCCTCGGGGCTGATCGTCAACGGGATGAACGACCGCGTGGCCCCGCCCGAGGACGTGGCCCGGCTGGTGGCCAAGCTGCGCACGCAGAAGGGCGTGGTCATCTCCCATGAGACGCTCGAAGGGGCGAATCACTTCTATGAAAAGGGCATGGAGGACATGCTCGGGCTGGTGAAGGGCTATGTCGGCCCCCGGCTCGGCGATCTCTCGGCGCCTGCGGCCTCTTAAGCGGGGCTGAAGCCCAAGCGGGGAGGGCGGCCGAAAGGCGCCCCCCTCCCGTCTCAAGCTCCGGCTCCGGGGCCTGAGCGGCGCGCCCGTCGGACCCTGCGGATCTCAGACCTTGCGGATCAGGGTGCCGCCGCCCGTGGGGGTGAACAGCTCCAGCAAGGCGGCGTGCGGCGCGCGCCCGTCGAGGATCGCCACCGCCTTCACCCCGAGATCCAGCGCGTTGAGCGCCGTGCGCACCTTCGGGATCATGCCGCCGCTGATGACGCCCGAGGCGATGAGATCCTCGGCCTCCTCGCGGGTGAGGTTGGTCAGCAGCTCGCCGTTCGCGCCCTTCACGCCCGGCACGTCGGTCAGCAGCAGGAGGCGCTCGGCGTTCATGGCCGCCGCCACGGCGCCCGCCGCGAGATCGGCGTTGATGTTGTAGGTCTCGCCCTCGCGGCCCACGCCGACCGGCGCCACCACGGGAATGAAGCCCGCCTTGATCAGCACCTCCAGCACTTCCGGATTCACCTCGACCGGATTGCCGACGAGCCCGATGTCCAGCGCCCGCTCGATGTTGGATTCGGGGTCGCGGGCCTTCTGATACATCTTTTCGGCGACGATCAGCCGGGCGTCCTTGCCCGCCAGACCCACCGATTTGGCGCCCGCCGCCCCGATGGCCGCGGCGATCTCCTTATTCACCTTGCCCGAGAGCACCATCTCGACCACCTCGACGGTGGCGGCGTCGGTGATGCGCATCCCCGCGACGGTCTCGGTGCGGATGTCGAGGCGCTTCAGCATCTCGTTGATCTGCGGGCCGCCGCCGTGCACCACCACCGGATGCGCCCCCGCCAGCTTCATCAGAGCCATGTCGCGGGCGAAATCAGCCATGGCCTTGGCGTCGCCCATGGCGTGGCCGCCGAACTTCACCACCACCACGCGTCCGGCGTAGCTCTGGAGATAGGGCAGGCCCTCGGCCAGCGTGCGCGCGGCGATCTGCAGGTCGTCGCGCGAGGCGAGGGGGGAGGCGGGCGGAACGGACGTCTGAGACATGATGCGGACGAAGCCTCCGGAAGGCGTGGCGGAAGGGCGCGGCGCCGGACGGCGCGGCGGAGCGGAAGGCCTTGTGTTTAGCCCCCCCTGAGAAGGCTGAAAACCGAATTTCGCGTCCTTCGCGGCCCCTTCCGGCCTCCTCGCGGCCCTCTCGCGGCTCCCTTGCGGCGGCGGCGCGCCCTTGGGGCGACCATTCTTTAAGGTTCCGGGCCTATCCTCCCGACGTCGGACGCCTCGTCTTTGGGCGGCCGCGCGGCGGTATGGGGAGCGGAGAGACATGTCGAGCATTCTGGCGCAGGCCCGCGATCGCGATCTGAACGCTGAGGACGCGCCTTATTACTTCAACTCCGCTCACTGGCGCGCCATCGACGGCGCGCTGCAAGGCGTCGCGGCTCGACTCGGCCTGATCGTGATCTCCGGCCCGACGGGTTCGGGCAAATCCACCGTGATGCGCGCCATCACCCAGCAGGCGGGCGACTCCATCCGCTTTCTGACTCTGCCTTACGCCAATCTCGGCGTGATGGAGTTCGTCAACTTCATCGAAAAGGGCTTCGACGCCGCCAAGGGCGTGCCCGACGCCCGCAGCAACGCCGAGGCCGTCAAGCGCTTCACGCTCATGCGCGCCGAGGCGGGCGAAAGCCTCGTGATCCTCATCGACGAGGCTCAGAATCTCTCCGAGGAGGTGCTGGAGAATCTGCCGCGCCTTCTGCGCTTCGGCGCCGATAAGAAGGGCCGTCCCATCGGTCTGCAATTCGTGCTGATCGGCGGCGACGAGCTGACGCGCAAGCTCTCGGAGCCGCGCTTCGACGGCGCCCGCGCCGCCGTGGGGGCGCATTTTCAGCTCCGCAACTTCACGCGCTCCGAAATGGAGGCCTTCCTCAAACGCCGCCTCGCGCCCATCGCGCGCATGACCAGCGAGCCCATCACGCCCGAAGGCGTGGACGCTCTGGCGCTCTATACGGCGGGCAATCCGCGGCTTTTGGGCATGGTCTGCGCCCATGCGATGCTCTTCGCCGCCGAGACTCCCGGCCGCTCCATCGATCAGGACATGGTCGAAGAGGCCGCCAAGGCGCTCATGCTGGAGCCCAAGCCGGAAGGCCCGCCCGTCGACGACGAGCCGCATGGCGAGCCGCTGCTCCACGCCGCGCCCAAGATCGAGCTGAATTTCGGCGACGGCGCCGACGACGCCGACGAGGCGCCCGAGGAGGACGAGGACGAAGATCCCGACGTCTGGAGCGAAGGCGACCGCTCCTTGCGCCGCCGCCGCAAGCAAAGCGTCTCCGAGCAGCTCGGGGCGAAGGTCAAAGGTCTGGTCGGCAAGCGCGAGATCTTCGAGGACGGGCGCAAGAAGACCGCCGCCTCCAACGGCGCTGGCCGCAAGGGCGGAGTCCGTCGTCCGCGCACCCGCGCCCGGGGCCGCGGCCGCGACGCCATGCGCTGGGGCGTGCGGGTCGGCGTGATTCTGGCGGCTCTGGCCGTGCTGATCGGGCTGAGCGGCCCGGCCGGCCGGGCCTATGACGCCGTGAGCGGCTCCATCGTCGCCTGGCTGGATCCGCCTCCGGCGCCGACGCCCATCGGCCTCGGGGTCGGCGTGGACGGCGCGCTCGCGGAGGCCAAGCCTCAGGAGCCGGGGATCATGCAGGCGGTCAAGGGCGTTTTGCTGCGCGGCGTGGACACGGTGCAGCTCTGGCTCTTCGGCGCGGTGGACGCCCCCATCATGGAGGCCTTCAATCTGCCGCTCGGCGAGATGCGCAAGATCCTCATGCTGAGTCTGGTGGACACCGATCCGCTCACGGCTTCGGCGGCCTACGCCCTCGACGGCGAGCGCTATTTCGAGATGAGCCAATATATCGAGCCGCGCAGTCAGAACGCCTACGATTCCTATCGCCGCGCTCTGGCGCTCGACGAAAACAACGAAGTCGCCAAACGCGGCGTGGAGCGGCTCGCGGGGATTTACGAAACCCTGTCCGAGAAGGCCCGCGCCGACCGCGACTGGAACACCGCCAATCTGCTCTATGCGCGGTCGGTCTCCATGCGCGACCTCGCGCCCATCCGCTGAGGCGCGTCGGAGGCGCCTGACCGGGCCGCCCCCCGAGCGGGGCGGCCTTGTCCGCCCTCTGCGCGCGGATTCCCTCGGGCCCGTCGCCTTGACGCGGCCTGCGCCGCCCTCCACCTTCGGAGAAGGCGGCGCCTCGTCGCCTGCGGTTCTCTGAGCGGGGAGGCGGCATGAGCGCGCAGCGGCAGGTTTTGACCTGGGGTTTTCTGCTTCTTGTCTTCGTCGGGTTGTTTCTGCTGCTGGGCGCGGTGATCACGCCTTTTCTGGCGGGCATGGCGCTGGCCTATTTCCTCGACCCGGTGGCCGATCGTCTGGAGCGGCGCGGATTTTCGCGGCTCTGGGCGACGGCGCTGATCACCATCCTGCTGCTGACGAGCGTGATCCTCTTCGGCGCTCTGGTGGGTCCGGCCATCGCGGCGCAGACGGCGGGGCTGATCGAGAGCGTTCCGGGCTGGTTCGCCTCGGCCCGCGACTGGGCCATGGGGCTGCTCGGCTCGACGGGGCTTCTGGAGCGGCTGAACGTCGATTTAGGCTCGGGCGGCGCGGACGTCGGCTCGACCGTCGGCTCGACGCTGGCCAGCGTGGGCGACGCCGCCGCCACGGGCGGCGTGCAGATCGCGAAGACCGTCCTGAGCGGCGGCGCGGCTTTGGTCGGCGCGGTCGCCAATACGGCCATCGCTTTGGTGGTCGCCTTCTACATGCTCCTCGACTGGGACCGCATGGTGAAGGCCATAGACGCCTGGCTGCCGCGCGACCATGCTCCGGTCATCCGTCGGCTGGCGCGCGAGATCGACGCCGTGCTGGCGGGATTCGTGCGCGGACAATTGCTGGTCTGCCTGATTCTCGGAACCTATTTCGCCATCGTCCTGACTTTGGTCGGGCTGAATTACGGCTTGCTGATCGGCATTTTCGCGGGTCTGATCTCCTTCATCCCCTTCGTGGGCTCGGCGACGGGGCTTCTGCTCTCGGTGGGCGTGGCGCTCAGCCAGTTCTGGGGCGACTGGATCATGGTGGCGGCGGTGGCGGGCGTCTTCCTCTTCGGCCAATTGGTCGAGGGGAATTTCCTCTCGCCCAAGCTGGTGGGCGACCGGGTGGGCCTGCATCCGGTCTTGCTGATCTTCGCCTTATCGGCCTTCGGCTCGCTCTTCGGCTTCGCGGGGATGCTCATCGCGGTGCCCGCGGCTGCGGCCATCGGCGTTCTGGCCCGCTATGCGCTGGAGCGCTATTTCGAGAGTCGGCTCTATAAGGGCGACGCGCCCGACGCTCAGGCCGAGGCCGACGCCGCCGCCATGATCGCGGCGGTGACGAAGGATCAGGATAAGGCCGAGGCCGCCGCCGTGGTGGCCGCGGTCATGACCGACGTGGCCCGCGAGGCCAAAGGCGACGACGCGGTCGGGCCGCCGCCCAAAACCTCGCCCTCCTGAGCTTGGCCTTAAGAGCGAGGGCCTTCTCGTCATGAGAACGTCATAATCAGGTCGTTAGCCCTTGGAGCCGACGGCCTCTCCCGGTTCCCAAGATTCGCACAGGCAGGACGCCATGAGCTTTGACGCCTCCGTTTCGACCGCCCTCGTTCCCGCCGCTCCGGCGGAGAGCTTCGGCGTCGGCCCCGTCGCCCCGGATGATCCCGCGCGCTTCTTCAATCGCGAACTCTCCTGGCTGGAGTTCAATCAGCGGGTGCTGGAATCGGCGCAGAACCCGGAGCATCCGCTCATGGAGCGCCTGCGCTTCCTCGCGATCTCCGGCAGCAACCTCGACGAATTCTATACGGTGCGCGTGGCGGCTCTGCGGGGCCTGCTGCGGCGCGGAGTCAGCACCCGCAGCGTGGACGGGCTCGCCCCCGCCGAGCAGCTCGCGCAGGTGGACCGCCGCTGCCGCGAGCTGATGGAGGCGCAGCAGCGCGGCTGGACCTCTCTGCGCGACGAATTGGAGGCCGCCGGAGTCTCGGTGGTGGGCGCCGAAGGAATCTCGGCGGAGGACCGCGCTTGGGCGCGCGAGCGCTTCATGTCGGAGATCTTCCCGGTCCTGACGCCGCTCGCGGTGGACCCGGCCCATCCTTTCCCCTTCGTGGCGAACAAGGGCTTCGGATTCATGCTGGATCTGAAGCGCAAGATCGGCGGCGCCTCCATGCGGGCGCTGCTGCTGATTCCCTCGCAGCTGCGCCGCTTCCTGCGCATGCCCGACGCGCCCGGCGCCGAAGGCGTCTCGCCGCGGCCTTTGCGCTTCATGTCCATCGACAGCATCATCGACCTGAATCTCGACCGGGTCTTCCCCGGCTATGAGGTGCAGTCCGAAGGCGCCTTCCGCATCCTCCGCGATTCCGACATGGAGGTCGAGGAGGAGGCCGAGGATCTCGTCCGCGAATTCGAGACCGCGCTCAAGCGTCGCCGCCGGGGCGGGGTGATCCGCCTGACCGTCACCGCCGAGACGCCCGATTATCTCCGCGAGATGCTCGCCAAGGAGATGATCGTGGGCACGGAGGAGATGATCGTCGTGGACCGGATGATCGGCGTGGCCGATCTCTCGCAGCTCATCTCCGACGACCGCCCGGATCTGCTCTGGCGCCCCTACACCCCCCGCGCCCCCGAGCGCGTGCGCGACCATCACGGCGACATCTTCGCCGCGATCCGGCAAAAGGACATGCTCGTCCATCATCCCTATGAGACCTTCGACGTGGTGGTGAACTTCGTGCGTCAGGCCGCCGAGGATCCGGACGTGGTCTCGATCAAGCAGACGCTCTACCGCACCTCGCATCAGAGCCCCATCGTGGACGCCCTCTGCGCCGCCTCCGAGGCGGGCAAGTCGGTCACGGCTTTGGTGGAGCTGAAGGCCCGCTTCGACGAAGCCGCCAACATCCGTCAGGCGCGGCGTCTGGAGCGCGCGGGCGTGCAGGTGGTCTACGGCTTCATGGATTGGAAGACCCACGCCAAGATCAGCATGGTCGTGCGCCGCGAGCCGCAGGGCATGGCCTATTACACCCATTTCGGAACGGGCAATTATCACCCGATCACGGCGCGCATCTATACGGATCTCTCCTTCTTCACCTGCGATCCGGCCTTCGGCCGCGACGCGGCGCAGATCTTCAACTACATCACCGGCTACGCTCAGCCCGAGGCTCTGGAGGAGCTGGCCTTCGCGCCGCTGACTCTGAAATCCACGATGCTGGACGGAATCCGCGCCGAGGCCGCGCTCGCCCGCGAGGGGCGTCCGGGCCGCATCTGGGCCAAGCTCAACGCCGTCACCGAGCCCGAGATCATCGACGCCCTTTACGAAGCCAGTCAGGCGGGCGTGAAGATCGACCTCGTGGTGCGGGGCATCTGCGCCTTGCGTCCGGGGATTCCGGGGCTCTCCGAGAACATCCGCGTGAAGAGCGTGGTGGGGCGCTTTCTGGAGCATTCCCGCATCATCTGCTTTGGAAACGGCTATAAGCTGCCGAGCAAATCCTCGAAGGTCTACATCTCCTCGGCGGATTGGATGGAGCGCAATCTGAACCGGCGCATCGAGACTCTGGTCCCGATCCTCAATCAGACCGTGCGCGATCAGATCCTGCTTCAGGTCATGGCGGCCAATCTGAAGGACGTGGCCAATAGCTGGATCTTGCGTCCTGACGGCTCCTATGTCAAAGCGGAGTCCTCCGGCGAAGGCGCGCCCTTCAACTGTCATGAGTTCTTCCTGAACAACCCCAGCCTGTCGGGACGGGGCCGCGCCGGAATCAAGGACGCGCCGCGTCTTGAGGCGGCGCGCGACTGACCGAAGCGCGCCTCCGAGCCTGCGAAGCTCCAAGCGGCCGCCGAGGCCGCTTTGGAGCGAAAGGCGAGATGATGGCCGAAATCGAACGCATGGGCGCAGCGAGCTTCGAGCGGCTGACGCCGCAGGAGGTCGCGGAGCGTCTGGCTCAGGGCGTCCGGGTGGTGGACGTGCGCGAGCCGGGCGAATATGAAGCCGCCCATATCGAGGGCGCGGAGCTGGTCCCGCTCTCGACCTTCGACCCCGACGCCTTCCCGCCCGATTCCGAAGTGGTGTTTCATTGCCGTTCCGGGGGGCGCACGCGGCGTCTGGCCGAGGCGCTGACCGCGCGCGGCTGGACTCAGGTGACGCATCTGGAGGGCGGCATCCTCGCTTGGGACGAGGCGGGGCTGCCGGTGGTCCGGCCGGCGGATTGAGCTTGTCCGGCGCAGCCGCTCCGGCTTCGCCTCGTGAAATTCGGAGTTCTGGAGAAGGCGGGCGCCGCGGCGGCCCGCCTTTTTTCGTGGTTTTGCGGGCGGCGCCCTGAGTCTCCGAGAAATTAGGTCAGGATAAGAGACTCAATTCTGAGGGGTCTTCTGAAAAAAAACGTCGCAGGTTCGGAAAAATCTTGATTTAGGTCAATCTTGCTGTCTTTTATGCGCGGGCGAGATCGCGTTAAAAAACGCGCCCGCAAGTTCGCCGAGGCCGCCCCAAAAGCGACGCGTCCGGACTTCGACGGCTCATGGGACAGGAGACCAGCAGGCATGGCCGGCCAGAAGATGTTGAAGTTCGTCTCGCGCGAACGCCAGAGCCCCGACAAGAGATCCGCCGCGGAGCGCTCCGAGGATTTCGACGAGATTTATCGCGCCTTCGCCGCCGTCAAGGCGGAGGAGCAGGCGAGCCGCTGCTCGCAATGCGGCGTGCCGTTCTGTCAGACTCATTGCCCTTTGCATAACAACATCCCGGACTGGCTCATGCTCACCGCCGAGGGGCGGCTTGAAGAGGCCTATGAGCTCAGCCAGGCCACCAACAGCTTTCCCGAGGTCTGCGGCCGCGTCTGCCCGCAGGACCGCCTCTGCGAGGGCAATTGCGTGGTGGAGTTCTCCGGCCATGGGGCGATCACCATCGGCGCGGTCGAGAAATACGTCACCGAAACCGCTTGGGAGAAAGGCTGGGTCCAGCCGCCCAAGCCCCGCGGCGCCGAGCGTTCGGAAAGCATTGGAATCATCGGCGCGGGCCCGGCGGGTCTGGCGGCGGCGGAGCGTCTGCGGCGCAAGGGCTTTCAGGTCGTCGTCTACGACCGCCATGACCGCGCGGGCGGGCTGCTGACCTACGGCATTCCCGGCTTCAAGCTCGAAAAACATGTGATCGAGCGGCGGATCGCAAGCTTCGAGGAGGCGGGGATCGTCTTCCGCCTGAATTGCGAGATCGGCAAGGACGTCAGCTTCGCGGATCTGCGCTCGCGTCACGACGCGGTGCTGATCGCCACGGGCGTTTATCAGGCGCGCGATCTCGGAGGTCCCGGCTCGGGCCTGCCGGGCGTCGAGAAGGCGCTGGATTACCTCATCGCCTCCAACCGCAAGAGTTTCGGCGACGCCGTTCCCGCCTTCGACGAGGGCCGCCTCGACGCCAAGGGCAAGCATGTGCTGGTGGTCGGCGGCGGCGACACCGCCATGGACTGCGTGCGCACGGCGATCCGTCAGGACGCGGCTTCGGTGCGCTGCCTCTATCGCCGCGACCGCGAGAACATGCCGGGCAGCCAGCGCGAGGTCGCCAACGCCGAAGAAGAGGGCGTGATCTTCGAATGGCTCTGCGCGCCCAAGGCCTTCATGGGGGCCGCCGAGGGCGGCGACCGCGTCGAGGCGATGAAGGCCGTGCGCATGCGCCTAGGCGAGCCGGGGCCGGACGGCCGCCGCGCGCCGGAGGAGGCGCCGGGCTCGGAATTCCTGCTCGAAGCGGATCTGGTCATCAAGGCCCTCGGCTTCGATCCTGAGCCGCTGCCGCAGCTTTGGGACGCGCCGGATCTCGAAACCACGCGCTGGGGCACGGTCAAAGCCGATTTCCGCAGCAAGATGACCAATCTGCCGGGCGTCTTCGCGGCGGGCGACATCATGCGCGGGGCTTCTCTGGTGGTCTGGGCCATCCGCGACGGCCGCGAGGCCGCCGACGCCATCATGGCCTATGCGGATCAGCGCGCCCAAGCCGCAGGCGTCGCCGCCGAATAAGGCCGCCGAATAAGGTCGCCGAACGAGATTTCAGCCGCGCCCTTCAGGCGGCGCGGCGATCCGATTTTCCCCAAGGGGCGGCGCGAAGCCCCCCTCAGGCTGAAAGAGACCGTCATGGCTCAGGATTTCACCCTTCCCGCGAATTGGTCGGAGACCCATGAGGCCGAGCGCCGCAAGCTCGCCGAGACCGGCATGTATCGCCTTGAGGACGAGCGCGACAGCTGCGGCGTCGGCTTCGTGGTGGCCATCGACGGCAAGCCCCGCCGTGAGGTGGTCGAGAACGCCATCGCCGCGCTCAAGGCGATCTGGCATCGCGGCGCCGTCGACGCCGACGGCAAGACCGGAGACGGCGCGGGCATTCATGTGCAGATCCCGCAGGAGTTCTTCCGCGAGCATGTGCGGCGCACCGGACATGAGCCTCTGCCGGGACGTCTGGCGGTGGGGCAGATCTTTCTGCCGCGCACCGATTTCGGCGCTCAGGAGGCCTGCCGCACCATCGTCGAATCCGAAATCATCCGGATGGGCTATTACATCTACGGCTGGCGTCAGCCGCCGGTGAACGTCTCGATCCTCGGCGAGAAGGCCAACGCCACCCGCCCCGAGATCGAGCAGATCCTCATCGGCGATCCCAAGGGCGTCGACGACGAGACTTACGAGCGCGAGCTTTACATCATCCGCCGGCGCATCGAGAAGCGCGTGGCGGCCTCCTCCATCGCGGGCTTCTACGTCTGCACGCTGTCTTGCCGCTCGATCATCTATAAGGGCATGATGCTCGCCGAGCAGGTCGCGGAGTTCTATCCCGACCTCAAGAACGAGAGCTTCGCCTCCAGCTTCGCGATCTATCACCAGCGCTATTCGACCAACACCTTTCCGCAATGGTGGCTGGCGCAGCCCTTCCGCATGCTCGCGCATAACGGCGAGATCAACACCATCAAGGGCAATCTCAATTGGCTGAAGAGCCATGAGATCCGCATGGCCTCCAGCTTCTTCAACGGCAATGAGGAGGACATCAAGCCGATCGTCCTTCCGGGCGGCTCGGACTCCGCCTCTCTGGACGCGGTCTTCGAGCTGATGGTGCGCGGCGGACGCTCGGCGCCGATGACCAAGACCATCCTCGTGCCCGAGGCCTGGTCCAACACCGGCGAATCCATGCCCGAGGCGTGGAAGGCGATGTACGCCTATTCCAACTCCGTTATGGAGCCCTGGGACGGCCCCGCCGCCCTCGCCATGACCGACGGACGCTGGGTGGTCGGCGGCCTCGACCGCAGCGGCCTGCGCCCCATGCGCTTCGTGCAGACCGGCGACGGCCTGCTCATCGCGGGCTCCGAGATCGGCATGGTCCCGGTGGACGAGGCGCGGATCAAGGCCAAGGGCCGCCTTGGGCCGGGCCAGATGATCGCCGTGGACATGCTGGAGGGGAAGATCTACCGCGACGCGGAGCTGAAGGATCTCCTCGCCTCCAATCCGGACAAGCCCTTCGACCGTTGGGCCGAGCGCATCACCCCGCTGGAATCGACCATTCCGCCGGGCGCCGTCGAGCCCAAGCGGCTGGAGCGGGCGGAGCTGCGGCGTCGCCAGCGCGCGGCGGGCTACACCATCGAGGATCTGGAGCAGGTGCTCCATCCCATGGGCGAGGACGGCAAGGAGGCCATCGGCTCGATGGGCGACGACACCCCCATCGCGGTGCTTTCGGCGCAATACCGGCCTTTGTCGCATTTCTTCCGGCAGAACTTCAGCCAAGTCACCAATCCGCCCATCGACCCGCTCCGCGAGAAGCGGGTGATGAGCCTCAAGACCCGTTTCGGCAATCTTCAGAACGTGCTGGACGAAAGCTCCAGCCAGACCGAGATCTTCACCCTCGAAAGCCCCGTCGTCACCAACGCCCAATATGACGCCATGCGCGCCTATATGGGCGACCGGGCGCGGGAGATCTCCTGCGTCTTCCCGGTGAACGGCGGCCCCGGCGCCATGGAGGCCGCGCTCAAGCGTCTGCGCGCCGAGGCGGAGAGCGCGGTGCGCTCGGGGGTGGGGCATCTCATCCTCACCGACGAGCATGTCGACGAGAGGCATATGTCCTTGCCGATGATCCTCGCGACTTCGGCGGTGCACGGCTCGCTCGTGCGGGCGGGGCTGCGGACCTTCTGCTCGCTCAACATCCGCTCGGCGGAATGCATGGACGCCCATTATTTCGCCGTGCTGATCGGCGTGGGGGCGACCACCGTCAACGCATGGCTCGCGCTGGAGAGCCTGTCCGACCGCGTGGCCCGCGGGCTGCTCTCCGGGACGACGGCTCAGGCGGCGGCGCGCTTCCGCGAAGCCGTGGATCAGGGCTTGCTGAAGATCATGTCCAAGATGGGCATTTCAGTGATCTCCTCCTATCGCGGCGGCTGCAATTTCGAGGCGCTCGGCCTGAGCCGCGCGCTGGCGGCGGAGTATTTCCCCGGCGTGGCCAGCCGCATCTCGGGCATCGGCCTCGGAGGCTTGCAGAAGAAGGCTCTGGAGCTGCACGACAAGGCCTTCGCGCCTGAGGCCGACGGCGTGCTGCCCATCGGCGGCTTTTATAAGTCGCGGCGCGGCGGGGAATCCCATGCTTGGTCGGCCAATCTGATGCATCTGCTCCAGAAGGCCTGCGAGACCAACAGCTATGAGAGCTTCAAGCAGTTCAGCGAGGGCATGCGCCAGCAGCCCCCAATCCATCTGCGCAATCTCCTCGACTTCCGCCACAGCGTGCGCAAGCCCATTCCGCTGCACGAGGTCGAGAGCATCACCGAGATCCGCAAGCGCTTCGTGACTCCCGGCATGAGCCTCGGCGCGCTCAGCCCTGAGGCCCATGAGGCCCTGAACATCGCCATGAACCGGATCGGCGCGAAATCCGACTCCGGCGAGGGCGGCGAGGATCCCGCCAAGGGCAAGCCCAAGCCCAACGGCGACAACGGCCGCGCCAAGATCAAGCAGGTGGCCTCCGGGCGCTTCGGCGTCACGGCGGAATATCTGAACAACTGCACCGAGCTGGAGATCAAGGTGGCTCAGGGCGCCAAGCCCGGCGAGGGCGGGCAATTGCCCGGCTTCAAGGTCACCGAGATGATCGCCAAGCTGCGCCACGCCACCCCCGGCGTGACGCTGATCTCGCCGCCGCCGCATCACGACATCTACTCCATCGAGGATCTCGCGCAGCTCATCTACGACCTCAAGCAGATCAACCCGGACGCCAAAGTCTGCGTGAAGCTGGTGGCGGGCGCAGGCGTGGGCACCATCGCGGCGGGCGTGGCCAAGGCCAAGGCCGACGTCATCCTCATCGCGGGCCATAACGGCGGCACCGGCGCCAGCCCGGTGACCTCGGTGAAATTCGCGGGCCTGCCTTGGGAGATGGGGCTTTCCGAAGCCCATCAGGTGCTGACGCTCAACCGTCTGCGCGACCGCGTGACCCTGCGCACCGACGGCGGTTTGCGCACCGGGCGCGACATCGTCATGGCGGCCATGCTCGGCGCCGAGGAATACGGCATCGGCACGGCGGCCCTCGTGGCTCTGGGCTGCATCATGGTGCGTCAGTGCCAGTCGAACACCTGTCCGGTGGGCGTCTGCACCCAAGACCCCAAGATGCGCGAAAAATACGTCGGCACGCCGGATAAAGTGGTGAATCTCTTCACTTTCCTTGCTCAGGAAGTACGCGAGATCCTCGCTTCGGTGGGCGCCCGCTCGCTGGACGAGGTGGTCGGCCGCGCGGATATGCTGATTCAGGTGAACCGCGGCGCGACCCATCTCGACGACCTCGACATGAATCCGATGCTCGTCCGCGTGGACGGCGACGCCCGCACCACGCTGAACCTCAACAAGCCGCGCAACGCGGTGCCCGACGCCCTCGACGCCGAGATCATCCGCGACGCCGAGCCCTTCTTCTCCAACCGCGAGAAGATGCAGCTCTCCTATAACGTCCGCAACGTTCAGCGGACCATCGGCACGCGGCTCTCGTCTCAGATCGTGCGGCGCTTCGGCATGCGCGACAACGGCCTGCTCGAAGACCATCTGACGATCCAGCTCGCCGGACAGGCGGGACAGTCCCTCGGCGCCTTCGCGGCGCCGGGCCTCAAGATCGAGGTGACGGGCGATTGCAACGACTATGTCGGCAAGGGGCTCTCGGGCGGCTTCATCACGGTGCGTCCGCCTTTGGGCTCTCCGCTGGTTCCGCATGAGAACACCATCATCGGCAACACCGTGCTGTATGGCGCGACGGCGGGCAAGCTCTTCGCCTCGGGTCAGGCCGGCGAGCGCTTCGCCGTGCGCAATTCGGGCGCGACGGCGGTGATCGAGGGCTGCGGCTCCAACGGCTGCGAATACATGACCGGCGGAGAGGCGGTCATCCTCGGCGGCGTGGGCGACAACTTCGGCGCGGGCATGACCGGCGGCATGGCTTGGGTCTATGACGAGCGCGGGGATTTCGAAACCCGCATCAACCCGGAGACCATCCTCGTCCAGCGGGTCGACAGCGCCCATTGGGAGGGCGTCCTGCGCGGCCTCGTCGAGGCGCATGTTCAGGAGACCCGCAGCCCGCGCGGCCGCGAGATTCTGGAGAACTGGGAGGAGGCTCTCGCCCGCTTCTGGCAGATCTGCCCCAAGGAGATGGTCGCGCGGCTGAGCCATCCGCTTTCCGACCGCGCAGAGGCGGCGGCTTCGGCCTGATCCCGCGCCGGTTTCTGCGAAGACAAGGGCGGCTCCCGCAAGGGGGCCGCCTTTTTCCTCAGCCGCGCCGGACATGAAAACGCCCCGCCGAAGCGGGGCGTCTCGAATCCGGCCGGAGGGTCGGGAAGGCCGGAGACTTCGGCGCGCGCTTCAGCGCCGCTGGACCTGCTCGCCGGTGAGGGGATCGACGCGGATCTCGGTCTTGGCGCCCGAGGCGCTCACGAATTCGATCTCCCAATACCCATCGTCGTCCCAATTGGCTTCGTCGACGTAGCCGACGTCATGGGCGGCCTCGACCTTGGTCAAAATCTCGGAGAGCTTCAGCGCGCCGGCCGGAGGCGGACGATCCGCGAGGGCGGCGGCGGGGGCGGCCAGAAAGGCGCCGGTCGAGAGAAGGGCGGCGAGAGTCGCGCGAGTCATGCGTGCAAGGCTCCTGAAGCGCTAGGGGGAGGGAAATAAGGAGATAAGGAGGGGGCGCGCGCCTCTCAGTCCGGATCAAGGCCGCGCCCGCCCCTTGGCGGGGGAGCCGCTCAGGCCCTTACGGGCGCCGGGCGGCTCCGCGACGTCAACTGTTGGGCTGGCCGGTCACGGCGTCGAGGGAGATGCTCCCTTCGGCGCCTTCGGCGTCCACATAGGCGATGGTCCAGGCCGCCTGATCTTCGTTCCACTCCACTTCGGTCACATAAGCGATTTCGCCCGTGGACTCGACGGTCTGGATGATTTCGGAGAGCGGGAGCGCGTTTTCAGGCGGCTCCGCGAAGGCGGCGGAGACCGAAAAGGCGCTGGCGGCGAGAGCGAGAAAGAGAGGGCTTTTCATCAAAGCCTCCTGTCTTGACTGACCAAAACGAGACGGAAGTCCCGTGTTCAGGAAGATGGGGGCGGGCGCGGAGAAATCCAGCCGCATGTCTGATTTGTAAGAATTCGCCGCCGCCGGGGCGCCGGGGCCTCCTCCCGTTCAGGCCGCGGAGGGAGGGGCTTTCTTATCGGGAATCCGCACGCGGAAATGCGCGCCCTGCAGGCTCTCCATCAGCCGCACCTCGCCGCCATGGGCGCGCGCCAGATCCTGCGCGATGGAGAGGCCGAGCCCCGTGCCGCCTTTGCGTCCGCCGCTTTTGAAGGGCTTGAAGAGCGTGGCCTTGGCCTCGGCGAGCAGACCCGGCCCGTCGTCCTCGACGTCGATGGTCACGCCGCCGTCGCCGCGCCGCGCCGTGATGCGGATCAGCCCCCCCGAGCCCGAGCCCTCGATGGCCTGAGCGGCGTTGCGGATGAGGTTGAGCAGGATCCGATACAGCTGATCGGGGTCGGCTTCGGCCACGGCCTCGGGCGGAGCGTCGATCTCATAGCGCGGCCCGCCTTTCTGCTCGTTCAGCTCGTCCTGAGGGGCGGCGATGGCGGCCACCTCATGGAGGAAGGGCTCCAACGGCAGACGCCGACGCTCCGGCGGGGGCTCGTCGGCCTTGCCGTAGCGCAGCGTTTGGGCGGAGAGATCCGCCGCCCGGTCGAGCGAACGCAGGATCTTGGGCGCGATCTGCTTGACCACGGGGTCTTGGCTGCGCTCCAGACGATCCGCGAGCAATTGCGCGCTGGTCAGGGTGTTGCGCAGGTCGTGGCTGATCTTGGCCATGGCCTCGCCGAGATCCGCCAGCCGCGATTTCTGTTTGAGCGCCGTGCGCAGCTCGCTTTGCAGCGCCGCGAATCCGCGCTCCGCCTCGGCCATTTCGCCGCCGGGCGCGAGGGGTTCGCTGGGGAAGGGCTCGGCGTGTTCGGGATCGGCGCGGAAGGCCTCCACCCCCGCCGCCAGACGCCGCGCGGGGCCGCCCGCCAGACGCCGCGCCGCCAAACCCGCCGCCAAACCCGTCAGCAGCGCGAAGCCGAGCGCCTCCAGAAGATCCTCCAGCGCGGCCGCGCGCAGCCGCCGCTTGAGCGGCGCGCTCTCGATCACGGTGCCGGTGAGGAGGGAATCGGGCGGACGCGGCTGAGCCTGCACGAAGAAGCGCGGCGGAGCGTCGCCGATCAGCGTGCCGAAGGCGCGCAGCAGCCTTGCGCCTAAAGACTCGGTTTCAAGCTGGACCCAAAAGCCCGCCTCTTTCATCTCGCTGCGCCAAAAGACCTGCTCGCGGGCGCCTGCGCGCTCCAGAACGATCAGATCCGAGCTTGCCGCGTTGAGCAGCGTCACGGCCCGCCAGCCCGAGCCGGGGGCGACGGGCGCGGCGGAATCCGCGTCGCGCTCGGAGTCCATCTGAGGATCTTCGGCGAGGGTGACGAGCCATGCGGCGTCCACGCGGTCGCGCAGATGCTCCTCTCGGATCGTGAGCAGATGAAAGGGCAGGGCGAGGATCTGCAGCGCCAGAATCGTCGCGCCCGCAGCGAATCCGATGCGGGCGGCCAGATTGTCGCGAAGTCGCCGCCGATGGGCCAAGAGCTCTCATCCTTCCGAGCGGAGGACGCCGCCCCGCGAGCCTTTCGGCCCGCGCTTCGGCGCAGGCCGGGGCCGGAGAAGGCGTCAGGGCGTGGGAGTCGGCGCCGCCGGTTCGGCCTCAGGGGCGGGGGCGGGCGCTTCGGCCTCGGGGGCCGGAGCGGCTTCGGCGGCGGGCCGGACCGGAGCCGGGGCTTCAAGCGTCTCGATCTCGATGTCGACGGGCTCGATGTCGACGGGCTCGATTCCGGCGGGGGCCTCCACGGGGGCCGCAGGGGCAGGAGTCTCGGCCGGAGCCGGAGCTTCTTCGGCCGGGGCCGCCTCGGAGGCCGCAGGCGCGGCGGGAGTCTCGGCCGGAGCGGGGGCCGCGCCGGGGGTCGGCACGGCGCCGATCCCAAGATCCACGACCGGAGCGGGCGCGGCGGGCGCCGCCGCCGGAACCGTCGTCGAAACGCCGTCGAAGAGCGAGCGCGTCGTCGAGGAGGGCGAGGCCGCGATGGCGAGGCTCACGACGAGGAAGGCGGCGATCAGGCCCCAAGTGGTCTTCTGCAGGGCGGTGGTGGCGCTGCGGCCTTGGGCGGCCGCGTTGCCGCCGATCCCGAGCGCCCCGCCTTCCGAGCGTTGCAGCAGCACCGCCCCGATCAGGAACAGGACGACGATGAGCAGAACGATCATCAGGACTTGGGTCATGGCTTATCCGTGAGCGGGTTCGGCGGAGCGCGGCGGGGGGGCGCGGCGAAAGGCGCTTGTGTTCGGGCGAGCGGAGTCCCGCCCGTCCAAGGGCTGATCGAAAATCTTTGGCGCGGCTTGTAGCGCGGCGCCCCGGCCTTGTCGAGGAAAGTCTTCTCGGGAGCCGTTCAGCGCCCGCCTCCGAGGGCCAGCGCCCAGAAATTCGTCAGGGCCTGCGGCGAGGCGAGGAGCAGGGCGCGGGCCTCCAGATCGCCCGCGGCGGAGACGGAGGGGACGAAGGACTCCAGCCGGGTGCCCTGCAAGGCGGCGTCGGCCACGAGATCCACAGGCTGAAGCAGATCCTCGACCGCGGCGCGCAGAGCGGGCGGGGCGGCGCCCATCCGGCCCTCCGGGCGCAGCTTCAGCCCCTGCGGCGAGACGACGTAAGGAAGGCTGGCCTCGAAGGCCGAAGCCTGAACCCGCGCGCCGGGGCGGGGCGCGTGGCGGATCTCTCCGGCCAGATGGAAGGCGCGGGCGTCGGCGGAGAAGCGCGAGAGCGCGACGCCTTCGATCTGGAGCGCGCCCCGGGTGCGGCGGGCCAGCTCCTGCTTCAGGCCGCGCTCAAGATGGCCGCGGATCTGCGGAACCTGCGCGCGGCCCTCCACCTGAAGCCAGCCTTCCGGCCCCGCCGAGGGGCGCAGCCAGACTTGCATCGGCGTCGGGGCGCCGAAGAGGTTCGGCGAGAGGGAGACCGGCGCGCCGCCGCCGCCGAGGAAGCCCGCGAGGGCGCTGAAATCCTGACTCCGGGCGGGCGCCGCACAGAGCGAAGACATGGACAGAGCCGCGATGAAGGCCGCGGCCGCAAGGCTTCTCAGCCGCATGGAGATCCCTCCTGAATCCGGTCCGCCGCGCCGGGGAGGCGGGCGGGCTTTCGGCCAATATAAGGCGCGTCTTGCGGGAAAGAAGGCTCTCCTGACGGATCGGGCGCGCGGGATCCGGCCTCAAGCGCGGGCGGGCCGCTCTTCGCTTGATCCCCCAAGCGCGGGCGGGCCGCGCTTCGCTTGACCCCCCAGCGCGGGCAGGCCCGCGCTTCGCTTGACCCCCCAGCGCGGGCAGGCCCGCGCTTCGCTTGACCAAAGCGGTTTGAAGGCATAAATATTTCTCAAATAAGGCGGTCGCGGCGCGCGGCGGCCCCAAAGGGGCGGCGAAGCGCGCGGCCTCCTTCAGGGCTCCGCCTCCTCAACAAGATCCGCCGCAGGGAGGATCCGACATGTTCATGATCTGCGGAGAAGCGCTTTACGATCTTTTCCTCGTCGAGGCGCGCCCCGACGGCGCCATGACCCTCGACGCCCGCATCGGCGGCTCGCCGTTCAATCTGGCGATGGGGCTGGCGCGGCTGAATCGGGCCGCAGGGCTCTTCGGCGGAATCTCCACCGATCCTTTGGGCGAGCGCCTGACGGCGCGTCTGGAGGCCGAGGGCGTGGAGCCGCGCTTCCTGCGGCGCAAGCCCAACCTCAGCACCATCAGCCTCGTGGCCGCCGACGCGGCGGGCGTCCCGGCCTACGCCTTTTACGGCGTTCAGGCGGCGGACCGGGCGCTGACGCCCGAAGACCTCCCCTCCGAAGCCGAGATGGCGGGCGTGAAGGCGGTGCATGTCGGCTCCTACGCTCTGGTGACGCCGCCCACCTCCGAGGCTCTGGCGGCGCTGATTCAGCGCGAATCTGGCCGCGAATCGGGCCATGAAGCGGGCCGGGCCTCCGGAGGGCGCTTCTTCAGCCTCGACCCCAATCTGCGGCTCAACGTGGAGCCGGACCGCGAGGTCTGGCGGCGCAAGATGGCCGAGATCCTGCCGCGGATGGATCTCGTGAAGGTCAGCGACGAGGATCTGCGGCTGCTCCATCCCGAAACCTCCGCCGAAGAGATCGCCGCCGCATGGCTGGCGCTCGGTCCGGCTCTGGTGGTGGTCACGCGCGGGGCGGAGGGCGCCTTCGCGCTGGCCGCCGGGGGCGCGCGGGCCGAGATCCCCGCCGAGAAGATCGCCCTGATCGACACGGTGGGGGCGGGCGACAGCTTCATGGCCGCCCTGCTCGCCGGATTGGCGGAGACGGGGCGGCTCGACCGCGCCCGGCTGGCCGAAATCCCCTCCGAAGACTTGGCGGAGCTTCTGCGCTTTTGCGCCAAAGCTTCCGGCTTGACCTGCGCGCGGCGCGGAGCCGATCCTCCCCGGCGCGACGAACTGCCCGCCCTTTCGACCTCCACGCCGCCCCATCCATAGGAGCCCGCCGAGCCCATGAGCAGCGTCATCATCCCCGTCGACCCCTTCGACCTCGTGATTTTCGGCGCCACGGGCGACCTGACGCGGCGCAAGCTGCTTCCGGCGTTGTATCAGCGCGACCGGGCGGGGCAATTGCCTCCGGACGCCCGCGTGATCGGCGCGGCCCGCACGGAGATGGCCTCCAAGGCTTGGCGCGCCGAGGCGCAAAAGGCGCTGGAGGAGTTCGTTCCTCAGGAGGATCTCGACCCCGAGGCGGTGAAACGCTTCCTCGGGCGGCTGGAATACGTCCGGGTGGACGCGGGTTCGGAGACGGGATGGCCCGCTCTGGCCAAGCATCTGGAAGGGCGCGAAGCCCTCGTGCGGGCCTTTTATCTGGCGGTGGGTCCGGCCTTCTTCGGCTCCATCGCCGAGCGGCTCAAGGCGCATGGCCTCGTGACGGAGAAGGCGCGGCTGATCGTCGAGAAGCCGCTCGGCCATGACCTCGCCAGCGCCCATGCGCTCAACGACCAGCTGCGCGCGGCCTTCCCGGAGAGCGGCATCTACCGCATCGACCATTATCTCGGGAAGGAGACGGTGCAGAACCTCATGGCGCTGCGCTTCGCCAACGCCTTGTTCGAACCGCTCTGGAACGCGCAATACGTCGACCACGTTCAAATCACCGTCGCCGAGACGGTGGGTCTGGAGGGGCGCGGCGGCTATTACGACCAGTCGGGCGCCATGCGCGACATGGTGCAGAACCACCTGCTTCAGCTTTTGTGCCTCACGGCCATGGAGCCCCCCGCCGTCTTCGACGCCGACGGCGTGCGCGACGAAAAGCTGAAGGTGCTGCGCTCTCTGGCGCCGATCTCCGCGAGCAACGCCCATGACGTCACCGCGCGCGGGCAATATGGCGGGCGCAAAGGCGAGAAGAAGAGCTATCTCGAAGATCTCGGGCTTCAGGCCTCCAACACCGAGACCTTCGTGGCCATCAAGGCCGAGATCCGCAATTGGCGCTGGGCGGGGACGCCCTTTTATCTGCGCACCGGCAAGCGGCTGAGGGCGCGCTCTTCGGAGATCGCGGTGATCTTCCGCCATCCGCCGCATATGATCTTCCCGCATCTGGCCCAAGGGCTGCGGCGCAACGCGCTGATCATGCGGCTTCAGCCCGACGAAGGCGTGACTCTGCGGGTGACGGTGAAGGAGCCGGGGCCGGGCGGGATGCGTCTGCGCGAGGCGGCGCTGGACATGACCTTCGCCGACGCTCTGAACGGCGTGCGGATGCCGGACGCCTATGAGCGCCTCGTGATGGACGTGATCCGGGGCGATCAGACGCTCTTCATGCGCGGCGACGAGGTGGAGGCCGCCTGGGCCTGGATCGATCCGATTCTGGCGGCCTGGGCGGGCTGGACGGAGCCTCCGGCGGTTTATGATCCCGACGGGCGCGGCCCCGAGGACGCTTTGCGGCTGATCCATCAGGACGGCCGCCGCTGGCGGGAGATCGAGCCATGAGCGGATTGGTCTCCAAAGTCGAAATCCGGGCCTTCGCGGGCCGCGAGGCTCAGGCTCTGGCTTTGGCCGAGGCCGTGGCGGCGGATCTCGCCGAGGCGATCCGCCTGCGGGGGCGGGCCTCTCTGGCGGTTCCGGGCGGAACCACGCCGGGGCCTTTCCTCGCCGAGCTCTCGCGCGCCGGTCTCGACTGGGCGAAGCTCTCCGTCACCCTGACCGACGAGCGTTGGGTTCCTGAGACCAGCGAGCGCTCCAACGGGCGGCTCTTGCGCGGGGCCTTGCTGCGCGGTCCGGCTTCGGCGGCGCGTTTCGTTCCGCTCTTCACCGGCGCCCCGACGCCCGAAGAAGCCTTCGGCGCGCTCGACGCCGCCCTGAGGCCGCTCGCGCCTCTGGACGTCTGCGTGGTCGGCATGGGGACGGACGGACATACGGCCTCGCTCTTTCCCGGCGGGGATCGTCTGGCGGAGGCCATGGACCCGGCGCAGCCTCTGGCGGCTTTGGCTTTGCGGGCGCCGGGCGCGCCCGAGCCGCGCCTCACGCTGACGCGCCCTCTCCTGACCGGAGCGCGGCGCGCCTATCTGTTGATCAACGGCGCCGAGAAACGCCGTGTCCTCGCCGAGGCGCTGGATCCCGCAGGCGCCGAGGCTGAAATGCCCGTGCGGGCGATCCTGCGCGCGCCGGGGGGCCTGACCGTCTACGACGCGCCTTAATAATCTCTCTTGTGACCTATGGGGCCTCGTCCCCTCGGCGAAAGGAGCCTTCTCCATGACCAGCGCCAGCCAGAATCCGACCCTCGCGGCCGTCACGGAGAGGGTGACGGAGCGCAGCCGCCGCTCGCGTCAGGCTTATCTCGACATGATCCGCCGCGCCGCCGAGAACCGGCCCGCCCGCCGCGATCTCGGATGCGCCAATTTCGCCCACGCCTTCGCCGCCTGCTCGGCGCATGACAAGGACAAGCTCGTCGGCGCCGAGGCCCCGAATCTCGGGATCGTCACGGCCTATAACGATATGCTCTCGGCCCATCAGCCCTATGAGCGCTTCCCGGAGATCATCCGTCGGACGGCGCATGCGGCGGGCGCCACGGCGCAAGTGGCGGGAGGCGTGCCCGCCATGTGCGACGGCGTGACTCAAGGCCGGGCGGGCATGGAGATGTCGCTCTTCTCCCGCGACGTGATCGCGCTCTCCACGGCGGTGGCGCTGAGCCATGAGAGCTTCGACGCGGCGGTTTATTTGGGCGTCTGCGATAAGATCGTGCCGGGTCTGGTGATCGGGGCGGCGCGCTTCGGGCATCTTCCGGCGGTGTTTCTGCCCGCCGGACCCATGACCTCCGGCCTGCCCAACGACGAGAAAGCGAAAACCCGCCAGCGCTACGCCGTGGGCGAGGCCACCCGCGCCGAATTGCTCGCCTCCGAGATGAAATCCTATCACGGCCCCGGCACCTGCACCTTTTACGGCACGGCCAACAGCAATCAGATGCTCATGGAGATCATGGGGCTGCATCTGCCGGGATCGAGCTTCGTCAATCCCAACACCCCCCTCCGCGACGCCCTGACCGAGGCGGGCGTCAAACGCGCTCTGGCGATCACGGCTCTGGGCAATGAATATATTCCGGCGGGCGAGATCCTCGCGGAGAAGAATTTCATCAATGCGGTGGCGGGGCTGCACGCCACGGGCGGCTCGACGAACCACGCCCTGCATCTCATCGCCATGGCGCGGGCGGCGGGGATCCTGCTGACTCTGGAGGATTTCGCCGAACTCTCCGGCGTGGTTCCCTTGCTGGCGCGGGTCTATCCGAACGGCCTCGCCGACGTGAACCATTTCCACGCGGCGGGCGGGATGCAATACGTCATCCGCGAGCTCTTGGGCGGCGGGCTGCTCCATGACGAGGTCCGCACCATCGCCGGAGACGGCATGAGCCGCTACACCCAAGAGCCCAAGCTCGGCGCGGACGGCGAAATCCAATGGGTCGAGACCTCGGGCGAATCCCTGCATAAGGACATCCTGCGGCCCGTCTCGGCGCCCTTCCAGCCGACGGGCGGCCTTCAGCTTCTGAAAGGCAATCTCGGGACCAGCGTGATCAAGGTTTCGGCGGTGAAGCCGGATCGTCATGTGATCGAGGCTCCGGCGCGGGTCTTCCACAGCCAGGAGGCTCTGGCGGCCGCCTTCAAGGCGGGCGAGCTGGAGCGCGACGTGATCTGCGTCGTGCGCTTCCAAGGCCCCAAGGCCAACGGCATGCCCGAACTCCATAGCCTCACGCCGCCGCTCAGCGTGCTTCAGGACAAAGGCTTTCGCGTGGCTCTGGTCACCGACGGGCGCATGTCGGGGGCTTCGGGCAAAGTGCCCGCCGCGATCCATCTGACGCCCGAAGCCGTCGAGGGCGGCCCCATCGCGAGGATCCGCGACGGCGATCTCATTCGCCTTGACGCCGACGCCGGAACTCTTGAAGTCTTCGCCGAGGGCTTCGACTCCCGCGAAGCGGCGACCGCCGATCTCTCCGCGCATGAATTCGGCGTCGGGCGCGAGTTGTTCGCGCCTTTCCGCGCGGCGGTGGGGCCTGCGGACCAAGGGGCGAGCCTCTTCTCCTTCTGATGTTTTGTTTGGCCGCGCGATTCATCCGAAAAATCGGGTGATTTTTCGGATTGCGCTTGGGGATTGAGGGTCTGGCCATGACGCAGATGAAAACCCGGCTCGGCCTCGGCTTGGTGGCCCATGATCGTCTGAAGCCCGCTTTGGCGGAATGGGCGAGGGCGAATCAGGAGCGTCTGACGCGCCACAGGCTGTTCGCCACCGGCACCACCGGACGCCTGCTGCTGGAGGCCATGCCCGGCGCCGAGATCGCGCGCGTCGAGAGCGGACCCTTGGGCGGAGACCTCCAGATCGGGGCGGCCATCGTCGAGGGCCGCATCGACGCTCTGATCTTCCTCGTGGATCCTCTGACGCCTCAGCCGCATGACGTGGACGTCAAAGCCTTGATCCGCATCTGCACGCTCTATGGCGCGCCTCTGGCGCTGAATCTGCCCACGGCGGAGGCTCTGCTCTCCGCCGAATGGTTCGAGCGTCCCGAATTGCTGTTGCGCGCGCCGAATCCCTTCGCCGAGAGCTATAAAAGCCGCAAGCTTCCCGCCTCCCCTTCAGCTTCAGGAGCCTGAGCCATGAGTTTCGCCGCCGCATGGGAGGCCGCAGGCCGAGAGGCCGACCGCCTCAAGGGCCAGCATCTGCGTCAGTTGTTCGCTCAGGATCCGGAGCGCTTCGCGCGGCTTTCGCGCCGCTTCGGGGATCTTCTGGCGGATTTCTCCAAGGAGAAGCTCGACGCCGGGGCGCTGAAGGCGCTGCTCGCCCTCGCCGAGGCCGCCGACGTCGCGGGCAAGCGCGAGGCCATGTTCCGCGGCGAGCCGATCAACCTCACCGAGGGGCGGGCGGTTCTGCATGTGGCGGCCCGCGATCCCTCCGGAAGCTACGACGCGCCCGGCTTCGCGGAGGTCGCGCCGACCCTCGACCGCTTCCTCGCCTTCGCCGAAGAGGTCCGGTCCGGCGCCTACGCCCCCCCGACGGGCGGGCGCTTCACGGATGTGGTCAATATCGGGATCGGCGGCTCGGATCTCGGCCCGGCCATGGCGGTGCGGGCGCTCGCGCCCTATCACGACGGCCCGAGGGTTCATTTCGTCTCCAATGTGGACGGCGCCCATCTGACCGACGCGCTGAAGGGCCTCGATCCGGCCCATACGCTGATCCTCGTCGCCTCCAAGACCTTCACCACGCTGGAGACCATGACCAACGCCCGTTCGGCGCGGGATTGGCTGGCGGCGAAGCTCGGAGAAGCGGGGGCGGGCGCCCATCTCGCGGCGATCTCGACCAATCTGAAGGAGACGGCGAAATTCGGCGTGGAGGATTCCCGCGTCTTCGGCTTCTGGGACTGGATCGGCGGGCGTTATTCCGTCTGGACGGCCATCGGCCTGCCTCTGGCCCTCGCCGTGGGGGCCGAGAACTTCCGCGCCTTCCTCACGGGCGCCAAGGCCATGGACGATCATTTCCGCTCAGCGCCCCCGGCGGAGAATCTGCCTCTGCTCATGGGCTTGGTGGGGATCTGGCGCCGGAACTTCATGGAGGCTTCGAGCGTCGCGGTCATTCCCTATGACGAGCGGCTTGGGCGGCTTCCGGCCTATCTTCAGCAATTGACCATGGAATCCAACGGCAAGCGCGTGACGCGCGGCGGCGAGGCCGTGAAGGTCGCGACCTGTCCGGTGGTCTGGGGCGAGGCGGGCACCAACGCGCAGCATAGCTTCTTCCAGCTCATCCATCAGGGCGCCGACGTGATTCCGGTGGATTTCCTCGCGGCGGCTCAGGCTCATGAGGCTCTCGGCGATCATCACGTCAAGCTTCTGGCCAATTGCTTCGCGCAGTCTCAGGCTCTGGCCTTCGGCAAGACGCCGGAGGAGGTCGCCGCCGAGATGCGCGCCAAGGGCCTTCCCGATTCCGAGATCGCGCGGCTGACGCCGCACCGGACCTTCCCCGGCGACCGCCCTTCGACGACTCTGCTTTACGCGATCCTCGACCCGGCGCGGCTGGGGAGCCTCATCGCGCTTTACGAGCATAAGACCTTCGTGGAGGCCGCCCTCTGGGACGTCAACGCCTTCGATCAATGGGGCGTGGAGCTGGGCAAGGAGCTGGCGGTGAAGCTTCTGCCCGGCGTCGAGAAGGGCGAGGCTCCGGCGGGGGCGGATTCCTCCACGGCGGGGCTGGTCGCGGCGGCGGCGGCTCTGCGCGAAACGCGCTGATTTTTTTGAAGGCCGCGTTTTCACGACGCGAAGCCGAAGCGGCTGCGCTGGAAAACGCTCTGGGAAGGGTGAAGCCATGGGAAGCATGATGAGCGCGCGCGAGGTTCTGGCTCTGGCGCCGGTGGTGCCGGTGCTGATCGTGGAGACTCTGGCCGAAGCCGAGCCTTTGGGCCGGGCTCTGGTCAAGGGCGGGCTGAAGGCTCTGGAGGTGACTTTGCGCACCCCCGTCGCCCTCGACGCCATCCGCGCCATGAGCGAGATCGAGGGCGCGGTCGTCGGAGCGGGCACCTTGCTGACCCCCGCCGACGTCAAGGCGGCCAAGGCGGCGGGGGCGCGTTTCGGCGTCGCGCCGGGCTGCACCGAGACGCTGTTGAAGGCCGCCAAGGACGAGGGCCTGCCGCTGCTTCCGGGGGCGGTCACGGCCTCCGAGGTCATGCGGCTGCTGGAGCTGGGCCTCGACGTGATGAAGTTCTTCCCCGCCGAGCAGGCGGGCGGCGCGGCTTTGCTCAAGGCCTGGAGCAGCCCTTTGCCTCAGGTGAAGTTCTGCCCGACGGGCGGAATCTCTCTGGCCAACGCGCCGCAATATCTGGAGCTGCCCAACGTGCTGGCGGTGGGCGGCTCTTGGGTGGCGCCCAAGGCGGCGATCAAGGCGGGCGACTGGGCGCGGATCGAGGAATTGGCCCGCGAGGCCGCGGGCCTCAAGCGCGCCGCCTGATGAGGGCGTTCTGATTGGGGCGCGGACGGGGGCGGACGGGGCTTTCCCTCGCCGCCGCCCCGGCCTAGCATAGGCCCCCCGGGAGCGCAGAAATCCGGGAGCGCCGAAACAGGAGGCCGCGCATGGGCTGGATTCCGAATCCGCACCGCTATGACGCCATGACCTACAGGCGCTGCGGGCGCTCAGGCTTGGTTCTGCCCGCGCTTTCGCTGGGACTCTGGCATAATTTCGGCGAGGACGTCCGCTTCGAGCCGAAACGCGACCTGTGTCGGGCGGCCTTCGATCTGGGGATCACCCATTTCGACCTCGCCAATAATTACGGCCCGCCGCCCGGCTCCGCCGAAACCGCCTTCGGCGAGATCCTGCGCGCGGATTTCAAAAACCATCGCGACGATCTCGTGATCTCGACCAAGGCGGGCTATTTCATGCGCCCCGGCCCCTATGGGGAATGGGGGAGCCGCAAATATCTGATCTCCAGCTGCGACGCGAGCCTCAAGCGCATGGGGCTGGATTACGTCGACGTCTTTTACTCCCACCGCTTCGACCCCAAGACGCCTCTTGAGGAGACCATGGGCGCGCTGGATCAGATCGTGCGTTCGGGGAAGGCGCTTTACGTCGGGATCTCCTCCTACGACGCCGAGCAGACCCGGCGCGCCACGCGGCTTCTGGAGGATCTCGGCACGCCTTGTCTGGTCCATCAGCCGAGCTACTCCATGCTCAACCGCTGGATCGAGAACGACGGGCTGCTCGACGTGCTGGAGGCCGAGGGTCTGGGCTGCGTCGTCTTCTCGCCTCTGGCTCAGGGCATGCTGACGAGCCGCTATCTGAACGGCGCCCCGGAAGGCAGCCGCGCCACGCAGGGCAAATCCCTCAAGCCCGAGATGCTCAGCGAAGAGAACCTCGCCCGCATCCGGGGTCTGAACGCCGTGGCCGAGAAGCGGAATTGCTCTTTGGCGCAATTGGCTCTGGCCTGGGCCTTGCGCGATCCGCGCGTGACGTCGGCTCTGATCGGGGCCAGCCGCGTGGAGCAGCTTCAGGATTCGGTCGGGGCCTTGGCTCTGGAGCCTCTGACGCCCGAGGAGCTGGCCGAGATCGACCGATATGCGCAGGAGGGCGGACTCAACATCTGGTCCGGGCGCGGCCAACCGACGGTTTGAAGGAGCGGTCATGACGCGCAAATTGCGTCTGGGGATGGTCGGCGGCGGGCGCGGGGCCTTCATCGGGGCGGTGCATCGCTTCGCGGCGCGGCTCGACGGCGATTATGAGCTTGTCGCGGGGGCCTTCTCCGCCGATCCGCAGAAGGGGCGGGCCTCGGCGGAGGATCTGGGGATCGCGCCGGAGCGGGCGTATGAATCCTGGGCGGAGATGGCCCGCGCCGAAGCCGCCCGGCCCGACGGAATCGAAGTCGTCTCCGTCGTCACGCCGAATCATCTGCATTTCGGCCCGGCGAAAGCCTTTCTCGAAGCCGGGATTCATGTGATCTGCGACAAGCCTCTGACCTCCACGCTGGCCGACGCCAAGGAATTGGCGCGGGTTCTGGCGGCCCGGATCGCGGAGGGCCGGCCTCTGGTCTTCGGCCTGACCCACGCTTATGCGGGCTATCCTCTGGTGCGTCAGGCGCGCGAGATGGTGGCGCGGGGCGATCTCGGACCCTTGCGGATCGCGCAGGTGGAATATCCGCAGGACTGGCTCACCGAGCCCGCCGAGGAGGCGGGGAATAAACAGGCGCTCTGGCGCATGGACCCCGCCAACGCCGGAGAAGGCGGCGCCGTCGGCGACATCGGGACCCACGCCTATCACCTGCTGCGCCATGTGACGGGGCTGAAGCTGGAGTCGCTTTCGGCGGATCTGCGCAGCTTCGGAGCGGGCCGCCGCCTCGACGACGACGTGCAGGCCATGCTGCGCTTCAAAGGCGGGGCGCGCGGGATGCTCTGGGCCAGCCAGATCGCGCCGGGCCATGAAAACGGCCTGCGTCTGCGGGTCTACGGCGCCAAGGGCGGACTCGAATGGGCGCAGGAGAACCCCAATCAGCTTTGGGTCTCCCCCTATGGCGAGCCCCGCCGCCTGCTGACTCGCGGCGGCGCCGGAGCCGGCCCCGGCGCCTCGGCCCTGACCCGAACCCCCGCCGGACATCCTGAGGGCTATCTCGAAGCCTTCGCCAATCTCTATCAGGATTACGCCCGGGCGATCCGCAGGGTTCAGGCGGGCGGCTCGCCCGAGACGCCGGAATCTCCCGGCCTCGCCGACGGGCTGGAGGGCATGGCCTTCATCGACGCCTGTCTGCGCTCCTCGCGGGCGGACGCCGCATGGACCGCCCCCGATCTTCTGGACATCCCCCAACCCGGAGCCCCCTCATGAGCGCCCCCGACGAGGCCCGGCTTCCGCCGGTGAACCACGACCGCGATCCTCATGGGGGCCGCTATTGGATCGCCCTCGGCGAGGAGGAGGCTGAAATGACCTATCGCCTCTCGGGCGGCGTCATGGCCATAGACCACACCTTTTCGCCGCGCTCCGCGCGCGGATCGGGCGTGGCGGAGCGGATGGTCCTGCGGGCCGTCGGAGACGCCCGCGCCGAAGGGCTGAAGATCGCGCCGCTCTGCTCCTATGTGGCGGCGCAATTCGCGCGCCATCCCGAATGGTCGGATCTGCTGCCCGGATGAAGCCGCCCGCATTCTGGTCCGATCCCGATTCCGTTTTAGGGGCGCTGCTGTCGCCTTTGGGCGCGGTCTACGCCGGGGCGGGGCGTGCGCGCCGCAGGCGGGCGAAGCCCTGGCGCGCGCCGGTTCCGGTGATCTGCGTGGGGAATCTGACGCTCGGCGGGGCGGGCAAGACTCCGACCGCGATCCATATCCTCCGGCGACTCGCCGAGCGGGGCTTGGCGGCGCACGCCCTGAGCCGCGGCTATGGCGGCTCGGAGCGCGGCCCTCATCTCGTGCGGCCTGAAATCGACGACCCCGCGCGCGTCGGCGACGAGCCCTTGATCCTCGCCTCCCACGCCCCGACCTGGATCTCCCGCGACCGGGCGGCCGGGGCTCGGGCGGCCGTGGCGGCGGGGGCTCAGGCTTTGGTGCTGGACGACGGCTTTCAGAATCCCGCTTTGGAGAAAGACCTCTCGCTGATCGTGATCGACGGGCCTGCGGGCTTCGGCTCGGGGCGGGTGGTTCCGGCGGGGCCTTTGCGCGAGCCCGTCGCCGAGGGTCTGGCGCGGGCCGAGGCGGTTTTGATCCTCGGGAGGGGCGATCCTCTGGCGGGGATTCCCTTCGAGAAGCCCGTCCTGCGGGGCAGGGTGGAGCCCGCCTTCGCCGGGATTCCCTTCAAGGGGCTGCGGGCTCTGGCCTTCGCGGGGATCGGGCGTCCGGAGAAGTTCTTCGCCATGCTGCGGGGCTTGGGCGTGGAGCTCGCGGCGACGCGGGCTTTTCCCGATCACGCCCCCTATGACGACGCGATTTTGCGCCGTTTGGCCCGCGAGGCCGAGGCCCTCGACGCGCAATTGATCTGCACTGAAAAGGACGCGGTGAAGTTCCCGGCGTGGTTTCGCGGCGCCGCTTTGCCGGTTCCGGCGAAATTGACTCTTCAGGATGAGAAGGCCCTTGACGCCTTGCTGGACGGGACGTTAAGAAAATTTTAGCCATGGGTTAAAAATTTTTTGATCTGGGATCTTTTTCCCCTGCGCGACGCTCCTATATCCTGATTCAGCGCACCAAGTCCCTCTGCTGCGCGATCTGGCGGCGGACGCGCCCCCCGCTCCCCCCTCTATGCATGCGCGTCCGCCGCTTTTTACCTCCGCCAGATCCCCCCAAAACCCCCTGACCTCGCGTCAGGCGCCCTCGCGGATGCGGCGCCGTCTCCCTTGTCCGGGAGGCCGGAGGGGGCTACCTCTGCCCTTTCATGAGGCAGAGGGGGCGCGCATGTATCCTTTCGTGAGATTGATCGGGCTTTATGTCTTCGCGCGGCGTCGCCCCAGGCTGACCTGGTCGGAGACGAGCGAATTCTCCACATGGACGCGCCCCTGGGACTGCGACATGTTCGGCGAAATGAACAACGGCCGCCATCTGACCCTGCTGGATCTCGGGCGCTTTGATTACGCCATCCGCATCGGCATGATGGAGATGCTGAAAAAGCAAGGCTGGGGGCTGGTGGTGGGCGGCGGCTCGGTGCGCTACCGCAAGCGGCTTTTGCCCTTCGACCGTTTTTCGATCCGCACGCGCCTCGCGGCGGTGGACGAGAAGTGGTTTTATTTCCAGCAAAGCCTCATCCGAGACGGCGAAGCCTGCTCCTCGGCGCTGATGCGCACCGCCGTGACGCGCGGTTCGGGCACGGTGCCGACCGCCGAAGTGGCCGCCGCCATGGGCGTTCCGAATTTCTCCCTCCCGACTCCCGATTGGGTTCAGGCCTGGATCGAGGCCGACGCCGCCCGGCCCTGGCCGCCGGACGCCGATCTCAAGACGCCGACTCGGCGCGCCGCGAGCGAAGTCTCCGGCGTGTGAACGCGCGTCTTTTTGAGCGAGTTCTTGGGAACTGAGCTCTCTCTCCAAGAGTAAATTACGCATGCGGCTCAGTCATGGCGCGTCGCCGGACGACGCCTCAGAGCTTGCGAAAATTCTTTGGAGGGTTTTCCACTGTGATTATTATGTGTCTTTCTCCTTTTCCGCGTCGGTTCTGAATCTCTTCAAAACCCTCTGGATCAGCTATTCCAAAGGCGTAGATTTTGCGCGAATTTCGTCTGGTTTTATCAGAATTCTGATGCTTTTTTTCTTTCACGATATTGATCTGTATTCTGATTAACCATTTGAGTTCTTATTTGCTCCGCATGAGTTCGGAAAAATCGTGTTTTCTCATGAGGTCGGCGCTTGGCAGGGGGTAGGCGGAGCGCATATTCCTTACGAAGTATGAGAGCATGCACCAGTGAACATAAGAACCATAAGGAGATATCATGCTGAAGATGGGGCTTTTTGCTTGCGCTTTGCTCGCCGCCGCATCTCCCAGCCATGCGCAAGTGGTCGCCGCCAATCCCGCCGCCTTCACGCAGAGTCTGCGCGACGCGCGGGTGGGGATCATCACAGGCGGCGCAGGGGGAACTTATCTGCAATTAGGGGCCGATCTCCAGCGCCTCGTCGAGGGCGCGGGCCAGAACTCGGATCTGCGCGTCCTGCCGACGGTGGGGCGCGGCTCGGTGGGCAATCTGCAGGATCTGCTTTATCTGGAGAATGTGGATTTCTCTTTCGTCCAAGCCGACGTGCTGCATTCGATCCGGCTGAAGAATCCTGAAGAATTCGAATATCTGAAAAACCGCGTCGCCTATGTGACGCGCCTCTATCCCGAGGTGATCCACATCGTGGCGCGGGACGGGATGCGCCGTCCGGCCGATCTGCGCGGCAAGACCGTCGCCATCGGCGGCGCGGGGGGCGGCAGCGCTCTGACGGCGCCCATCGTCCTGCGCGATCTGCTCAAGGTGGACTTCACCGCCTCGCCCATGGGGCCGCAGGAGGCGCTGAACAATCTTCTCTCGGATTCGCCGAGCATCGACGCCTTCGTCTATGTGGCCGGGCGGGGCTCGCCGCTCTTCACCTTCTTCTCGCCGGAGATGGAGGCCCGCATCCGCGAAAAGGGCGTGGGCTTCGTGTCTCTGCCCGAGCCGCCGCAGAACTCCGGCGCGCCCTACGAACGCCTAACGATCCGCGACGCCGATTATCCGGCGCTGATTCCCGAAGGCGCGGGCGTCTCCGCCTGGGGGGTTCCGGCGGTGCTGGCGGTCTATAACTGGGACACCGATCAAAATTCCCGCACGCGTCAGCGCTATCGGCGGATGGAGCAGTTCATCGAGTCTTTCTTCGCCCGCCGCCATGATCTGAACGACGGGCCGGGCGGCTATAACGAAAACTGGTGCAACGTGGATTTAGGGCAGGGCCTCGAAGGCTGGGACGGGTGGACGCGTCTGCGCGCCGCTCAGGAATGGCTGACGGCTCATCCGCGCGCCAAAACCGCGGTCTGCGCGGCGAAGCCCGGAGAGGTCGGCTTCGTCATGGCCTACGAATGCGCGCCCTTCCATGCGCATCTCGCCCGGATCGACCTGCGTCTGGAGGATCTGGCCGAGCCTGAGATCATGTTCGAGCGCTGGCTGGAGAGCAATCCGAACGGCTGCGCCGGCACGCTCTGAAGCGCGCTCCTGCGGCGCCGGAAAGCCCGGAGCGTCCGCCCCGCCCGATGGGGTCGGGCGACGCCCCGAGGCCGCGCGCCAAGCTTCGTCCCCAGATTCGCCCTCAGCCCCAGAGCGCGGCCCCTCCCGCCTCAAGGCGCTGTGCGGATCGCGCAAATCCGGAAGGAGGCGCTCAGAAAGGCGATCCGCGATTTTTCCTGATAGGGGAAAATCCGTGCCGGTCATCGTGAATATGATGAAGATCCGTACAGGGTTCATCTATATTCGGGACTGGGCGCGATTCCTCCTAACGATTCAGGGAATTCTATCGTAGCATGCCCCGCCATGGACGCCGGCCTTCCGTCCGCCGCCTGCGCGGCTCCGGGGGAGGAGCGGGCGTCTCAAGGGGGACGACGACCAGCGCGTTTGAAAACGGCGCCTCCATGCGTCTGGGCGCGCGGGAACGAGGATCGCGACTGGAGGGAGACATATGTTGAAATGGGGAGTTTTCGCCTGTCTGGCGGCGAGTTTCGCCACGCCGTGCTTCGCGCAGGTCGTCGCTCCAAGTCCCGGCGCCTTCGCCCAGAAGCTCCGGGAGACGCGCATTGGAATCGTGACCGGCGGGCCGGGCGGAGTCTACATCCAGCTGGGCGCCGATCTCCAGAATCTGGTCGAGAAGGCCACGGAGGGCGGCTTGCGGGTTCTGCCCATCGTGGGACGCGGCTCGGTGGGCAATCTTCAGGATTTGCTCTATCTTGAATATACGGATTTCGCTCTGGTGCAGGCGGACGTCCTGCTCTCCATCCAGCAGGGCGATCAGAAGGAGTTCGATTTCCTCAAACGGCGCATCTCCTACGTCACGCGGCTGCATTCGGAGATCGTCCACGTCCTCGCCCGCGACGGCCTGCGCGACGTCGAGGATCTGCGCGGCAAGACCATCGCCGTCGGCGGCGCGGGCGGCGGCAGCGCCATCACGGCGCCCATCGTTCTGCGCGATCTGCTCGGGGTGGAGTTCGAGGTTTCGAATCTGAATCCGGGCGCGGCGCTGAACGACATGGTCTCCGACGACCCCGAGGTGGACGCCCTCGTCTATGTGGCCGGACGCGGCTCGCCGATCTTCCGCGAGTTCTCCGACGAGATGAAGGCGCGCCTCGTCGAGAAAGGCGTGGGCTTCGTCTCGCTGCCGCCTCCGCCGAGCGAGGGCGCGCCCTACCAGCCCGTCGGGATCGGCCATGAGGATTATCCTCTGCTGGTCGGCGAAGAGGAGGGCGAGGTCTCGGGTTGGGCGGTTCCGGCGGTGCTGGCGGTCTATAACTGGTATTCGGAAAGCAACACCCGCACGCGGCAGCGCTATGGCCGGGTCGAGACCTTCATCAACGCCTTCTTCAGCGCGCGCCATGAGCTCAACGACGGGCCGGGCGGCTATAACGCCAATTGGTGCGACGTGGACGTCGGCGCCTCCATCGAGGGCTGGACGCGTCTGCGGGCGGCTCAGGAATGGCTGAACCGCAATCCGCGGGCGGTCACGCAGATCTGCGCGGTGAAGCCGGGCGGCCCGAGCGTGATTCTCGCCGCCGATTGCCGCCCCTTCCATGAGCACATCGCGCAGGTGGGCTTGCGTCTGGAGGATCTGGTGGACCCCTACGCCCAGTTCGAGCGCTGGCTGGTGGCCAATCCCAAAGGCTGCGCGCCCCCCTGACGAGGGCTTCCTGCTTCGGGCGAAGACGAGAGGGGAAAGGAAGATGGTACCACCTCCCCGGCTCGAACGGGGGACCCCTAGATCCACAATCTAGTGCTCTAACCAACTGAGCTAAGGCGGCGCCTGTCTTCTTGCGGCGCATCTTAAGGGCTTCGGCGCGCGGAAGCAAGAGCGGATCGCGCGAAAGGAGGGGAGAGCCTGCGGCGTCTCCTCCCCCCGCTTCATTCCCCTCCCCCGCTTCATTCCCCTCTGTGACGCCCAAGCCCCTTTCGCCGGAGCGCGGAATGCGCTACCCCCTTTCGGGACAGCGAAGGACGGCGCGGGAGCGGCGCCGGCGAGGAGGGCCTCATGCCGATTGTGACCATGTTCGGCGGTTCGGGATTCATCGGGCGCTATGCGGCGCGCAAGCTGGCCAAGCGCGGCTGGCGGGTGCGGGCGGCGGTGCGCCGGCCCAATGAGGCGCATTTTCTGCGTCCCTATGGCGACGTCGGGCAGATCGAGCCGGTGCAGGCCAACATCCGCGACGAAGATTCCTGCCGCCGCGCCCTCGAAGGCGCCGACGCGGTGGTGAATTTCGTCGGCATCCTCAGCCCCTCGGGCAAGCAGAGCTTCGACGCCGTGCAGGCTGAAGGCGCAGGCCGCGTGGCGCGTCTGGCCGCCGAGGCGGGCGTCCGGCGCTTCGCGCATGTTTCGGCCATCGGCGCCGATCCGGATTCCGATTCGGATTACGCCCGCACCAAGGGCGAAGGCGAGACCATGGTCCGCACCGCCATGCCCAACGCCGCGATTCTGCGGCCCTCCCTCGTCTTCGGCGAGGAGGATGAATTCTTCAACCGCTTCGCGCGCATGGCGCAGTTTACGCCGGTTCTGCCCGTCGCGGGGGGCGAGACGCGCTTTCAGCCGGTCTATGTGGACGACGTGGCCGAGGCCGCCGTCCGCGCGCTTGAGGGCGAGATCGCGGAAGGCCGGACCTTCGAGCTCGGCGGCCCCGAGGTCCTGACCATGAAGGAGCTGATGGAGCTGATGCTGAAGATCACGCAGCGCAAGCGCGTGGTGGCGGACGTTCCTCTGCCTCTGATGCGCTTCGGCGCGGCCCTGACCGATTGGCTGCCCTTCGCGCCGGTCACGCGCGATCAGCTCAAGATGTTGGCGCGCGACAATGTGGCTTCGGGCGAATTGGCGGGCTTCGAGGCTTTCGGCATCGAGCCGAAATCCATGGAGAGCGTGCTTCCGGGCTATCTCTACCGCTTCCGCCCCTACGGCCAATACGCCCGCATGGAGAAGCCCGCCCGTCCCGACGAGGCTTGATCTCTCTCTGAACGGCGCAGGCGCGAATTCGCCCTTGCGCCGATCCGCGTCCTGAGCCAGCATCTCTCTAGAGGCAGCATTTGGCTCTGGAGGCCGCTTGACCGACGAGACCGCGCATCCGTCCGACGCCCCGTCCCCGACCGAGGGGACGGTCTTTGAATTCTCAGACAATCGCGTGGCGGCGGCCGTCTTCGGGCCGTTCAACCTCCACCTCGCCGAGATCGAGCGGGGCCTTGGGGTGAAGATCGACCAGCGCGGCAACCGCCTTGAAATCCGCGGCCCCGAGCTTGAGGTCGCCGCCGCTTTGGCGGTTTTGGCCCGTCTGCGCGAGCGCGCTCAACGCGGCGCCGCCATCGAAGCGGGCGACGTGCTCGGGGCTCTGCGCTTCGCCCGCGAGGGCGAGGAGCCGGGCGAGCCCTCTTCCGGCCGCTCCTCGGGCCGCGCCGAGGCCGTGCGCACCCGGAAAAAACTCATCGAGCCGCGCACGCCCGCGCAAAGGGCCTATCTGGATCTTCTGGCGAAAAAGGATCTGGTCTTCGGCGTGGGGCCCGCGGGCACCGGCAAGACCTATCTGGCGGTGGCCGCCGCCGTGGCCGCCTTCCTCGACCGCAAAGTCGAGCGGGTGGTCCTCTCGCGCCCCGCCGTGGAGGCGGGCGAGCGGCTCGGCTTTCTGCCCGGCGACATGAAGGAGAAGGTCGATCCCTATCTCCGCCCGCTCTATGATTCGCTGCATGACATGATTCCGCCCGAGCAAGTCGCGCGGAATCTGGAAAGCGGCGTCTTCGAGGTGGCGCCTCTGGCCTTCATGCGCGGCCGCACTTTGGCCAACGCCTATGTGGTGCTCGACGAGGCCCAGAACTGCACCGTCATGCAGATGAAGATGTTCCTGACCCGCCTCGGCGAGAACGCCCGCATGGCCGTGACGGGCGACCCCACTCAGGTGGATCTGCCCAATGGCGTGGAATCGGGATTGGCCCATGCGGTCAAGCTGCTGGAGAACGTCGAGGGCGTGGGCGTGGCCCGCTTCACCGGCGACGACGTGGTGCGTCATCCTCTGGTGGCGCGGATCGTCAAGGCCTATGACGCCGAGGGCGCCCGCCGCGCCGAGGCCCGTCAGCCGGGGCTGACTTCGTGATCCCCGAGATCGAAGCGGATGTCAGGATCGCCGATCCCGCCTGGGAGGCGGCGCTCCCTGAGGCCGAATCGCTCATCGCGCGAGCTCTCGCGGCGCTCTTCGCCGAGGAGGAGGCGCGGGCGGCTCTGAAGGGGGCTCCGGCGGCGGAGCTGGCGATTCTGCTGACCGACGACGCGGAGATCGCCGAGCTCAACGCTCAATGGCGCGGCAAGCCCAAACCGACCAACGTCCTCTCTTTTCCCGCCGATTCCCCAAGCTTCGGGGGGACTCCGCCCGGCGCGCCGCGCCATCTCGGCGATTTGGCCTTAGCCTTCGGCGTCTGCGCGCGCGAGGCGGAGGAGGGCGCAAAACCCTTGGCGGATCATCTCGCGCATCTTATCATACATGGAGCTTTGCATCTTCTCGGCTTTGATCATGAGCGCGGCGACGCGCAGGCGGAAGAGATGGAGGCTGTTGAAATCGCCGCTCTGGCGCGTATGGGGGTGGTCAATCCTTATGCGGCCTGACCCGGCTTCGGGAGTTTGACCTTTAATGAGCGACGGCTCATCCGGCGGAGGCTCATCCTCCGCAAACGGCGCGCCCCCCCTCTTCGAGCGTTTCAGGCGTTTCGCCGGACTGGCCCCAAGGGGCTCCGCCGAAGCCGGGACTGCGGACGGCGCCGACGAGGCCGCCGAGCCTCCCAGTCCGGCGCGCGATTCCTCCTCCGCGGCTTTGCGGGCCATTCAGGAGAACGTGCGGCGCCTCAGCGAATTCACGGTCGAGGACGCGATGGTCTCGCGCGCCGAGGTCGAGGCGCTGGAAGAGGGCGCGAGCTTCGACGAGGTGGTCGAGGCCTTCCGCAACGGGCGTCATTCGCGTCTGCCCGTCTATCGGGAGACTCTGGACGATCCTCTGGGCTTCGTCCATGTGAAGGACATCTTCAAGCTTTACGGCGTGGAGACGGGGATGCGCGGCTTTCGTCTGCGCGACCATATGCACGCCGCGCTGATGGCGCCGCCCACCATGCCTGCGGCGGCTCTGCTTCAGCAGATGCGCACCGAGCGCGTCCATATGGCTTTCGTCATCGACGAATATGGCGGCGTGGACGGCCTCGTGACCAATGAGGATCTCGTGGAGCTGATCGTCGGCGACATCGTCGACGAACATGACGACGAGAACGTCGAATGGACGCGGGAGTCGGACGACGTCTGGCTCGTGGACGGCCGCGCCTCGATCAAGGAGTTCGAACGCGAAATCGGCGTCGAGCTTTACGACGAGGACGAGGAGGTCGACACGCTCGGCGGTCTGGTCACGGCTCTGAACGGCCGCGTGCCTCAGACGGGCGAGACGCTGCTGCATCCCGAGGGCCACGCCTTCGACATCCTCGAAGCCGATCCGCGCCGGGTGAAGCGCATTCGTCTGCGGCTCGCGCGGCCGCGCGCGGAGGAGGCGACGCCCGTCGCCGCTTCGGCGGAGACGGCGGCCTCCGGCTCCGGCGAGGGTCAGGGTGACGCCTGAACCCGCGTCGAGGGCGGAGTCCGGCGCGCGCCCGGCCTTTGGACTGAGGCTGGCGGCGGCGCTCGCGGCGGGCTTGCTGGCCTCCGCGGCTCAGCCGCCCGCGCCCGGCTGGGCCTTCGCGGGCTTGGCTGCGGCTCTGCCGCTGCTGTTCCTGCTTCAGGCGGGCGCCGGGACGCGCCGTCGCGCCTTTCTGATCGGCTGGGGCGCGGGCTTCGCCTATTTCGCCTTCGGGCTGCGCTGGATCGCCGAAGCCTTTCAGGTGGACGCCGCCGCCCATGCTTGGATGGCGCCTTTCGCTGTGGGCGGGCTCGCGGCGGGGCTGGCGCTGTTTTGGGGCGCGGGCTTCGCCTTGGCGCCGCGCGCGAAGGGGCTTGCGGGGGCTCTGGCTTTGGCGGGGATTTGGGCGCTGGCGGAATTCGCCCGCGGCCATGTCCTCACCGGCTTTCCTTGGGCGCTCTTCGCCTACGCCGCCATTGAGACGCCTTTCGCTCAGACCGGCGCCCTCGTCGGGCCTTACGGCCAGACTCTCGCGATTCTCGTCGCGGCGGCGCTTCTGGCGGGATTCTGGCGGAGCGGCTTCTTGGGGGGGCTCCTGCGTCTGGCGGGGGCGGCGGCGCTGATCGGCGGCGGCTGGCTTTACGGCGCGGCGCGGCTGGCGGAGGTTCTCGCCGTCAAGGCCGACGCCCCGATGATCGGAATCGTCCAGCCGAACATTCCGCAAAAAGAGAAATGGGATCCGGCGCTGATGTCGGGCCATCTTCAGCTGTTGCTGGAGCAGACCAAGGCCCTCGTGGAGGCCGGGGCGACCGCCGTGATCTGGCCGGAATCCGCCGCGCCTTGGCCTTTGGCGCATCCCCGGATGCGCGAATTGGCCGCCGAAGCTTTGGAGGGCCGGGCGGTTCTGATCGCCGGAACCCAGCGCGTGGAGCCCGCGCCTCCCGGGGGAAGCGGGATTCTCTCCGGCGCGGCGGGCCGAGACCGCTGGTTCAACGCCGTGATGGCGGTGGAGTCCTCAGGCGCGGCGGGCGAGGTCTTCGATAAACGCCATCTGGTGCCTTTCGGCGAATATATGCCCTTCAGCGCGGCCATGGAGCGGCTGGGAATCAGCAAGCTCGTGCAGGCGCCGGGCGATTTTCAGGCGGGCGACGCGCCGCGTCTGATGCGGGCGCCGGGCTTGCCGCCTTTCGCGCCGCTCATTTGCTATGAGGCTATTTTCCCCGGGGAGATTCTGGAGCGGGGAGGCGAACGGCCTTCTTGGCTGCTCCATCTGACCAATGACGCCTGGTTCGGCGTCAGCGCGGGGCCCTGGCAGCATTTCGCTCAGGCGCGGGCGCGGGCCATCGAGCAGGGCCTGCCCTTGCTCCGCGCCGCCAACACCGGAATCTCCGCCGTGGTCGATCCCTCTGGCCGGATTTTGGAGAGCCGCGGCGTCGGCGTTCGGGGGATGATTCTCGCGCGCCTGCCCTCCGCCGCGCCGCCGACGCCTTACGGGCGCTGGGGCGACAAGGGCTTCCTCGCGGCGGCGGCGCTTTGCCTGATCCTCGGCTTCGGCTTGGGCTCCGGAGGGCGGCGCCCCGGATCGTGACGTGTCCGGATCGTGACCTGAAAGCCTCAAGGGGGAGGGCGCCGGACCCGCGCCTGTGAGCCGCCGCCTCCCCGGAGCCTCTGAACGTGGGCCGCCCGGAGGCTTCGCCTCGAAACCGGTCTTCGGCGTTCGGCGTATTTCTAAGAATGCTCTAAGAAGACGGCTCATTGGGAAATAAACAGTTCAGCCGTGACGGATAAAATTCCGAAAATGCGCCGAGGTCGTCCAGAACATAATCCCAATTCATTCTATTTTCTTCGACCTTGGGTTTGTCCGAAAGCTCTCGTCCCGGTTTTCCATCTCTCCGCCTACGGGTTCTTATTGCGTGCGAGAAAGCGACTCCCTATATGTCGCGGCTGTCGCTGAGCATGGAACCCAAACCTCATCGTTGAAACTCCCTGCTCCGTCGATGGGGATCGAAGGAGGGCGCGGCGGCGCATTGAGGCTTTACGGCCATATTCGCGCGAAGACGTCGCAGCTCGACTCGCCGTCGGTTGATCCGTCCTCGTGCGATCCCCAATATGTTCTGTCTACGCCGGGCGCCCGTGGTTTTGGGCGTCTTCGGAGTTTCGCAAGCCAAAGGAGGCTCTGTGTCCAAATCCCCCAATCCCATCGACGTGCACGTCGGGTCCCGCGTGCGGCTTCGCCGCATGTTGGTCGGGATGAGTCAAGAGAAGTTAGGCGAAAAGCTCAATCTGACTTTTCAGCAGGTGCAGAAATACGAAAAGGGCGCGAATAGAATCGGCTCCAGCCGCCTCTACACCATCGCCTCCATTCTCAACGTGCCTGTCCAGTTCTTCTTCGACGACATGCCCGCCACCATCGACATCTCGTCTCTCGCCTTCGCCGACGGCGGCGTGGCCGAAGACGACGAGGCGCCTATCGTGATGGATTTCGTCAATAGCTCTGAAGGTTTGCAGCTCAACACGGCTTTCTCCAAGATCGCCGATTCCGAGACCCGCAAACGCATCGTGGAGCTTGTGAAGACCCTCGCCTCCGCTTCGGAGGAGCAGTGAGCCGCGAAAAAGCATGAAGCTTTTCGCGTCCGCGACGCTGACCTGCAACAGCTTCCGCCCGCCGTCCGGGGCGGCCGGAAGTTGGTCAGGGCGCCTGAAGCGCCCCTCCCCATGATCCCTTGAAAATCAATCCGAAACGGACCCGCTCACAGACGTTCGAGCGGCGTGCGGTAGCTCATGCGCCGGACCGATCCGGTCTTGGAGCGCATCAGCACGGTCTCGGTCTCCATATGGGTGCGGGTGCGGCGCGCGCCCCGCAGGAAGGAGCCGTCCGTCACGCCGGTGGCGGCGAAGATCACGTCGGCGCGCACCATGTCGTCCAGACGATAGATGCGGTTCAGATCCTCGATTCCGGCCTTGCGGGCGCGGCCGCGCTCGGCGTCGTTGCGGAAGAGCAGACGGCCCTGAATCTGGCCGCCCATGCATTTGAGCGCCGCCGCCGCCAAGACGCCCTCGGGGGCGCCGCCGGAGCCGATGTACATGTCGACGCCGGAGTTTTCGGCGTCGGCGGTGTGGATCACGCCCGCGACGTCGCCGTCGGTGATGAGCCGCACGCCCGCCCCGGTGGAGCGCAGAGCCGAGATCAGCGCCTCATGGCGCGGACGCTCCAGCACGCAGACCGAAATGCCCTCGGGCGAGACGCCCTTGGCCTTGGCCAGAGCGCGCACGTTCTCCTCCGGCGTGGCGTCGAGGCTCACGACGTCCTTGGGATAGCCGGGGCCGACGGCGATCTTGTCCATATAGACGTCGGGGGCGTGCAGCAGCGAGCCGCGCGGCGCCATGGCGATGACCGTCAGAGCGTTGGGCATGGCCTTGGCGGCCAAGGTGGTGCCCTCCAGCGGATCGAGGGCGATGTCGACCTCCGGCCCGTTTCCGGCGCCGACCTCTTCGCCGATGTAGAGCATGGGGGCTTCGTCGCGCTCGCCCTCGCCGATGACCACCACGCCTTTGATCTCCAGCTGATTGAGCTGGTCGCGCATGGCGTCGACGGCGGCGGCGTCGGCGGCTTTCTCGTCGCCGCGCCCCATGAGCTTCGCCGCCGCGATGGCCGCCGCCTCGGAGACTCGGGCGAGCCCGAGCGACAAGAGGCGGTCCTTGAACTCGGGCGTCACGGTCTCGGCCATGGCCTTGCTTCCTTCACATCAAACGACTGAGCGTCAAATCTCTTCGATGCGCAGCGCCACCGGCGGCCGCGCGAGGGCGGGCAGGGCGCCGATCCGCGCCAGAGCCCGGCGCAAATCGCCTTCGCGCGCCTCATGGGTGACGATGGCGGCGGGCGCGGTCTGATCGGTGGGGCGCAGCTGGCGCATCGACTCGATGGAGACGTTCTCCGCGCCCAAGGCCGCCGTGACGCTCGCGAGGGCGCCGGGGCGGTCCTGCAGCAGAAAGCGCAGATAAAAGCGCCCCGTATGGTCTTCGATGGGCCGCGCCTTGATCGGCGCGAGCGCCGAAGCCGCCACCCCGAAGACCGGGCGCTCGTCGCCGCGCGCGAGATCCAGCAGATCCGCGACCGCCGCCGAGGCGGTCGGGCCCGCGCCCGCGCCGGGGCCGGTCAGGAAGATCCGCCCGACGGGCTCGGATTCGATTCCCACGGCGTTGGTCACGCCCTTCAGCCGCGCGATGTCCGATTTGGCGGGCACGAGGCAGGGGCTGACGCGCTGTTCGAGGCGTCCGTCGGGGTGGCGCGCCGCCAGACCCAAAAGCCGGATGCGATAGCCCAGATCCTTCGCCAGATCGATGTCGGCCACGCTGAGCCGGTCCACGCCCTCGATCTCCATGGATTTCAGATCCGGCTCGGCGCCGAAGGCGATGGCGGCCAGAATCGCGAGCTTATTGGCGGCGTCATAGCCGCCGACGTCGGCGGTGGGATCGGCCTCGGCGTAGCCCAGAGCCTGAGCCTCGGCGAGGATCTCGGGATAATCGCGGCCCGAGGATTCCATTTCGGAGATGATGTAGGCGCAGGTGCCGTTCAGCACGCCGTAAAGCCGCGAGACCTCGTTGGCCGCCAGACCCTCGCGCAGCAGCTTGATGGCGGGCGCGCCGCCCGCCACCGCCGCCTCATAGCGCAATTGGGCGCCGTTGGCCTCGGCCAGCCGGGCCAGAGCCCCGCCATGGACCGCCAGAAGCGCCTTATTCGCCGTGACGACGGATTTCCCCGCCTTCAGCGCCGCCTCGACGGAATCTTTGGCCGGGCCTTCCGAGCCGCCCATCACCTCGACGAAGACGTCGATCTCGGGCGAGCGGGCCAGCGCGACGGGATCCTCATGCCAGATCAGCCCGGAGAGGTCGAAGCCGCGGTCCTTGGTCTTGTCGCGGGCCGCGACGGCGGTCAGCGCGATGGGGCGCCCGCCCCGCGCGGTCAGAGCCTCGGCGCGTTCGCGCAGAAGCCGAACGACGCCGCCGCCCACCGTCCCAAGGCCCGCAAGCCCGACGCGCACCCCATTCCCCCTCATGAAAACCCCGCTCTCAGGCCGATTTCGCCGCTTTCGACGCCGGCGAGAATTGCCCGTAGCGGGCCATGATCGCGTCGGCGTTCTGGAACATCTTCTTCACGTTGCGGGCCGCCTGACGGATGCGGTGCTCGTTCTCCACGAGGCCGATGCGCACGAAGCCCTCGCCATATTCGCCGAAGCCGATTCCCGGCGCCACGGCCACCTCGGCCTCTTCGACCAGCAGCTTGGAGAACTCCATGGAGCCGAGCGCCTTGAAGGGCTCGGGGATGGGAGTCCAAGCGAACATGCTGGCCTCGGGCGGGGCGATCTCCCAGCCGGAGCGGGCCATGCTGTCGATGAGGGTGTCGCGGCGCTTCTTATAGGTGGCGCGGATCTCGGCGATGCAGTCCTGCGGCCCGTTGAGCGCGGCGGCGGCGGCCACCTGAACCGGCGTGAAGGCGCCGTAGTCGAGGTAGCTCTTGATGCGCGTCAGAGCGCCGATCAGGCGCTCGTTGCCCACCGCGAAGCCCATGCGCCAGCCCGCCATGGCGAAGGTCTTGGACATGGAGGTGAATTCCACGGCCACGTCCTTGGCGCCCGGAATCTGGAGGATCGAAGGCGGCGGAACATCGCCGTAATAGATCTCGGAATAGGCCAGATCCGACAAGACCCAGACGTCGTAACGCTTCGCCCAGGCCACGATCTCCTTATAGAAATCGAGGTCGGCGACATGGGCCGTCGGGTTGGAGGGGAAGCAGACGATGGTCGCCAGAGGCGAAGGCACCGAATGACGCGCCGCCCGGTCGAGGGCGCGCAGATATTCCTCGGGGTCGAATTTGCCCTCATGCAGCGCGGGCACATGGCGCAGCGCGGCTCCGGCGATGATGAAGCCGTAGGGATGGATCGGATAGGAGGGGTTCGGCGCGAGAATCACGTCGCCCGGCGCGGTGATCGCCTGAGCCAGATTCGCCAGCCCTTCCTTCGAGCCCAGAGTCACGATGATTTCGGTCTCGGGATTCAGCTTCACCCCAAAGCGGCGCTCGTAATAAGCGGCTTGGGCGCGGCGCAGGCCGTTGATGCCTTTGGAGGCCGAATAGCCGAAGACTCCGGGACGCCGGGCGGTCTCGACGAGCTTCTCGACGATATGGGCGGGCGTGTCCATGTCCGGATTGCCCATGCCGAAGTCGATGATGTCCTTGCCCGCCGCTCGCGCCGCGGCCTTCAGACGGTTCACTTCGGCGAACACATAGGGCGGCAGGCGCTTGATGCGATAAAAATCGGTCTGCATGGCGGGCTTCATGAATGCGAGGAAAACGCGGAGGAATCACGCGGCGCGGGCTATGTCGCAAGTCCGCGCCCACGCGAATCCTTGGGCCTTATAAGCCCGCGCCCGCGCGAATCCTAGACTCAAAACCCTGCGCCCAAAGGAGGGAGGCGGAGTCATTCGTCGCGCATGGCCTCTTCGGCGCGGGTTTGGGCGGCGGTGCCGAGGCTCGAGAGCGCGGAGGCGTCGAAGGGCGCGGGGGCTCCGGCGACGCCTTGGGCGCGGGCGGCGGCGGTCTGAAGCGCCGAAGCGTTCACCCCGAAAGGCCGCGCGGCGCGGGCGCGGGCCGCCGCGAGGACCGCCGCGTCGGCGGAGGAGGAGGCGGGCGGCGTCGTCTCTCCGAAGGGACGGGCGGCGCGGGCGCGCGCCGCGGCCAGAGCGGCGGCGTCCTCGGCCGAGAGCCCCGACAGGGCGGAAGAGGGCGCGGCGGCCGGAGCGGCGGAAGGCGGCGCGATCTGCGGCGAAATCTGAGGCGCCGGTTGGGCGGCCCGGCTTTGGGCCGCCGTCCCCGCCGAAGCCAGAGCCGCGACGTCGAAGGGCGCGGAGGCGGGCGGCGGCGCCTGCCGGGCCGAAGCCGCGAGGCTCGCCGAATCGAAGGGCGGAGAGACGGGCGGCGCGCGGCGGGCGAGGGCCTCCAGCGCCGCGATGTCCACCGGAGCGCCCGAAGCGGGGGGCGTCCTCTCGGCCAGAGCCTCCAGCGCGGCGAGATCGGGAATCGGCGCGCCCTGAGGCTGAGGCGGCGGCGTCACGCCGCGGGCTTCGGGGGCCACGTCCACCGCGCCGACCACGATCGCCCGCGCGGCCAAGCCTTGCGCCTGAGGCTCCAGAATCGCCCGGGCCTCGGCGGCGCGGGCGACGGCCCCGGCCAGATCGGCGGGCGCCTGAGGCGCCTCCTCCAGCTTCGGCCAAGGCGCGGCCTCGACCCAGGGGCTTTCCGGCAAAGCGGGAATGGGTTTGAGCGCGCAGCCGCCCAAGGCCGACAGCGCGAAAAGCAGGACGGAGCCTCGGATGGGGGGCAAAGGACGCCTCCTGATTGATTTCGCACGCGCCTTCGCGGTCATAGCCCTCCCTGCGCCTCTCCGGCAAGAGGATCGGACGGAGAAGGGGACGATGGGGGCCGTGACAGAAGACGAACGGCTTGCTAATTTTCTAAGCGACGCCGCGCTCAGGGATGCGCAGAATGTCCCGGAGGCGTCGCCGCTCCGACCGCAGACGCGAGTCCGCGCCGGAGGCCGCCGCCTCTATATAAGAATGAGGAAGCGCTTCAGATCCGTCGGATCGCCGAGCGCGCCAGGGAGGAGACAGCATGTCCACGACCAAGTCCGCCGATTCGCCGGACCCGAAAAGAGAGCCTCAGGCCGTCCCGACGCCCGCCGACGCCATCGAGGATCTCAGCGCCTTCGGCGAGAATCTCGCCACCGCCTGGACGCTCGGCCAACAGGCTTGGGCGCGCATGGCCACCGGCCAGAAAGGCCCCCTCACCGGGAGCGGCTCGCCGGCGGTGGATCCCTTCAACGTCATGCCCGCCTGGATCGAATTCGCGCGCGGCATGATGACCCGCCCCGACAAGGCCGCTCAGACGGCGATGAATTTCTGGACCGACTACGCCCAGCTCTGGCGGCAAAGCTGGATGCGGGCGCTCGGCGCCAAGCCCGAAGCCATGGCCTCCGCCAAAGGGGACAAGCGCTTCGCCGATCCCGCATGGACGGAGAACGCGCTCTTCGACCATGTGAAGCAGACTTACCTTCTGGCGGGGAATCATCTGCTCTCGACCATCGCCGACCGCGACGATCTTTCCGCCAACGAGCGCCAGAAGGTCGAATTCTTCATGCGGCGCTTCGTCGAGGCGCTTTCGCCGACGAATTTCTTCGCCACCAATCCCGAGGCTCTGCGCGAGACCCTCGCCCAGCGCGGCGAGAATCTCGTGCGCGGCATGCGCAACGTCATCAAGGACATCGAGCGCGGCGAAGGCACGCTCACCATCTCGCAGACCGACACCAGCGCCTTCAAGCTCGGCGAGAACATCGCCAACACCCCCGGCAAGGTGGTCTTCCGCAATGAAGTCATCGAGCTGATTCAATATTCGCCGACCACTGAAAAGGTCTATGCGCGGCCTTTGCTGATCTCGCCGCCCTGGATCAATAAATTCTACATCATGGACCTCGATCCCAAGAAGTCGATGGTCAAATGGCTGGTGGATCAGGGCTATACTTTGTTCATGATCTCCTGGCGCAATCCGGTTCCGGGCGGGCCTCGGCTCGGGATGGAGGAATATATCCGTCAAGGCTTCTTCGCCGCCGTGGACGCCGTGCTCAAGGAGACCGGGCGCAAATCCACGAACGTCGCGGGCTATTGCGTGGGCGGAACCATGGTGGCGACGGCTCTGGCCTATATGGCCAAGACCGGCGACGCCCGGGTCAACGCCGCCACCTTCTTCACCGCTCAGACGGACTTCGACCTCGCCGGAGACCTCAAGGTCTTTGTGGACGATAAGATTCTGGAATCCCTCCGCGATAAGATGGAGAGCGAAGGCGGCGTCCTCGATTCGCAATATATGGCGCAATCCTTCAACATGCTGCGCAGCTCGGATCTGATCTGGAGCTACGTCATCAGCAATTACATGCTCGGCAAGACGCCTTTCCCCTTCGACATGCTGTATTGGAACAGCGATTCCACCCGCATGCCCGCCAAGCTGCATTTCAACTATCTGCGCGATTATTACCGCGACAATCTGCTCAGCCGGGGCAAGCTCACGGTCTTCGGGCAAGAGGTGAATCTGGAGGAGGTCATGACGCCGATCTACTCCATCTCCACCCGCGAAGACCATATCGCCCCCGCCGCTTCGGTCTATCGGGGCATGCGCAAGATGGGCGGCGACGTGCGTTTCGTCTTGGGCGGCTCGGGGCATATCGCCGGAGTCATCAATCCGCCCGCCAAGAGCAAATACCAATATTGGACCCGCGAAGACGGCCAATGGCCCGAAACCCTCCCCGAATGGCTGGAGGGCGCGACCGAAACCGCCGGAAGCTGGTGGCCGGATTGGGATAAATGGCTCGCCTCTCAATCGGGCGAGCAGGTCGCGGCGCGTCCGCCGGGGCGCAAGCTCGGGGTGATCGACGAGGCGCCCGGCGCTTACGTGCGCGAACGCGATTGACCGCGCTGTTTTGAGCGGTGATTGTGACAAGACCGTCACGCTTGAGACCTCATCAAGCTGACGAAAGGCGAGGGCGCGCGCCGCCTTCGCCTCAAAAACATTTGGGAGAGGGAGACCCCTCATGCGTCACGTCTTCACCTGCGTCGCGGCCTCGGCGCTTTTGGCCGGCTTCGCGGGCTTCGCGCCCGCCGCCCATGCTCAGGAAGGGGCCGCTCAGGGGGCGGATCTCTTCACGCTGACCATCCTGCACACCAACGACTTCCATTCGCGGGTCGAGGCGATCAACCGCTTCGACTCCACCTGCTCCGCCGAGGAGGCGGGCAAGAACGAGTGCTTCGGCGGCGTGGCGCGTCTGGCTTCGGCCATCCGCATGCGCCGCAGCGAGCTGGACGCCGCCGGACGCCCCTATCTGCTGCTCGACGGCGGCGATCAGGTGCAGGGCACGCTCTACTACACCCATTACAAGGGCGCGGTCGAAGCCGAATTCCTGAAGGCTCTGGGCTATCAGGCCATGGCGGTCGGCAATCATGAATTCGACAGCGGCCCCCAGTCCCTCGCCGATTTCATCAAGAACTCCGGCGGGACGCCGATTCTCTCGGCGAACATCGTGCCGGATTACGAAGGCGCCTTGCGCGGGCTGATTCAGGGCTCGACCATCCTTGAGGCGGGCGGCCAGAAGATCGGCGTGATCGGCCTGACGCCCGAAGACACTTGGGAATTGGCCTCCACTGGCGAGGTGGCCTTCCTCGACGCCGTGGGGACCGTGCGCGGCGCCGTGACGGCTCTGACCGCCGCCGGGGTCGATAAGGTGATCCTGCTCTCGCATTCGGGCTATCACCGCGATCAGCAGATCGCCGCGCAGGTGCCGGGGATCGATTTGATCGTCGGCGGGCATTCCCACACCTATCTCTCCTCCAAGGAGCCCGCCGAGGGCGCTCAGAAGCCCGAAGGCGCTTATCCGACTTGGGTCGACTCGCCGGACGGCGGCAAAACCCCCATCGTGCAGGCCTACGCCTACGGCAAATATCTCGGCGAGGTGACTTTGGCCTTCGACGCCGCCGGAAACGTGGTCTCGGCCGAGGGCGAGCCGCTGCTCCTCGACCACAACATCCCCGAGGATAATGAATTCGCCGCCCGCGTGGCCGAACTCGCCAAGCCTCTGGAGGAGATCCGCAATCAGGTGGTGGCTCAGGCCGCCGAGCCCATCGACGGCTCGCGCGACACCTGCCGCGCCGGAGAATGCGCCATGGGCAACCTCGTCGCCGAGGCCATGCTGGCGCGCGGCGCGGCTCAGGGCGTGCAGATCGCGATCCAGAACGGCGGCGGACTTCGCGCCTCCATCGACGCGGGCGAGATCACCATGGGCGAAGTGCTGACGGTTCTGCCCTTCCAGAACACGCTGGCGACCATGCAGCTCAAGGGCTCCGAGATCGTGCAGTCTCTGGAATCGGGCGTCAGCCGCGTCGAGGAAGGCGCGGGCCGCTTCCCGCAGGTGGCGGGTCTGCGCTTCACCTGGACGCGCGACCGCCCGGCCAACGAAGGCCGGATCATCAAGGTCGAGGTCTCCGACGACGGGGGCGGCTGGAAGGCCATCGACCCCAACGCCTCCTATATCGTGGCGACCAACAACTTCATGCGCAACGGCGGCGACGGCTATGCGCTCTTCGCCTCCAACGCCGTGAATCCCTATGACTACGGCCCGAACATGGAGGATGTGACGGTCGAATATCTGCTCTCCCTCGGCGAAGCCTATGAGCCCAAGCTCGACGGGCGCATCTCCGAAGTGAAGTGAGCGGCCCATGTGCGGGCGGTTCTTCCTGACGCAAGGCCCCGCCGAATTGGCGGGGCTGGTTCAGGCGCGGCTCGATCCGGCCTTTGAGGAGAGGCCGGAGCTTGCGGCGCAGCGCTTCAACATCCGCCCGACGCAAAAGATTCCCGTCCTCCGGCGCGATGTGGAGGGCGGGCGGTTTTTGACGCCCATGCGCTGGGGCTTCATTCCGGCTTGGTATGAGGCGCCCGGCGCGGGGCCGCTGATCATCAACGCGCGCTCGGAGGGGATCGCCGAGAAGCCTTCCTTCCGCGAGGCCGTCCGCCGGACGCGCTGCCTCATCCCGACCTCGGGCTTTTACGAATGGACCGAAAGCGCAGGCAAAGGCGCAGAGCCTTGGCTCGTGCGGCGCAAGGGCGGGGCGCCCATGGTCATGGCGGGAGTCTGGCGGGAATGGACCGATCCGGCTTCCGGCGAGAAGCTTCAGACCTGCGCCATCGTCACCACCGAGGCCAACGCCGAACTCGCGCCGATTCATCATCGCTCGCCGCTCTGGCTGGCGCCGGAGCGCTGGGGCCTCTGGCTCGGCGAAGAGGGCCATGGCGCGGCGCGTCTGATGGCGCCGCCGCCTTTGGGCGAGATCGAATTCTGGCGCGTCTCGACGGCGCTCAACAAGCGCGACGCCGAGGGCGAGGATCTGACGGCGCCGCTCAAGGAGGAGGCCGAAGCTCCGGAGCCCCGGCCTCCCGATCAGGCGAGCCTCTTCTGAGGCTCAGCGGCGGGCCGGCCAAGGATCGTAGATCGGCGCGGGGCCTTTGGAGGGCGTCGCGGGGACAGGAACATAGACCGGCGCGGGCTGATGGGGCTGAACCTGAACCGGCGCATGCTGCTGCGGCCGGACCTGAACCGGCGCGGGCTGATGGGGCTGATGGGTCTGCTGTTTGCGGAAGGGATTGGCGCCGAAGCCCAGAGCCTGAACCGGCGCCCAGCCGTCCGGCCCGGCCTTGGCGAGCAGACACCAGTTTTCGACGCAGCGCCGGATCTCGAAATCGTCGCCGCGATTCAGCTGGCCGACGACCCGGTGATTCAGTCCGGGACCGGCGCGCAGGCTCAGGCCCTCCTTGACGTAGGCCGGGCCGGAACGGTCGTGGCGTTGCTGCGCGGAGGCCTCCGGCGCGAGGCTGAAGGAGAGAAGCCCGGCGCCCAGAAGGGCCAGGAGAGCGGCGCGATTCGGTTTCATATTCAAGTCTTTCGTGGTTCTTCCGGGGGCCTGAGGGCTTCGCCGGACGACATGTCCCGCCTTCTCGGGGAAGGCTGAGAGTGATACGGAGGATCTCCGGATTTCCGGCGCGGATTTTCGCGGAAAAAGCTCTGGGCGCGCCGGATCATCCGCCCGCCAGACGCATCATGGAGAAGGCGAAGGCCGCCTCCAGCCGCCGATCCGCTCTGAAACGCAGAAAGCCGAGCATGAGGAGGGCCCCATCCGGATGCTCGAACAAGAACGCCGTCGCCGCTTCCATGAAGATTCGGGCGGAGCATGGAGGCGGGTCGATCAATCAGACGAAGCGCGCGCTCCGTACTTTGGGCGCGAATTCAGAAAGGCGTCTCGTCGGATTTGGTCACGAAGCTGGCTTTGAGGCGCTTTTCATCGGCCTCGTCGAAAGCGACGGTCAAAGTGTCGGCCTCCACCGCGATGACCACCCCCGCGCCGAATTTCGGATGGCTCACCCGCTCGCCGGGCGCGAAGTTCGGCTTCGGCGCGGATTTGCGCGGCGCGGCGGGCAGGGGCGCCGCCTGTCTCGCCTGAGCCTGCATCCGCTTCCAGCCGGGCGAATCATAGGGATTCGAAGCCTGCCGCACTTGCTCTTGAAGCGGCGAGGGGCCGCCCGGACGCCAGGTCTTCGGCTCGACGTCGGTCACGCCATAGCCGCCCCCATATCCACCCCGTCGCGCCGCGCCGTAAGATCCGCCGTAAAGCCCCGGCGGAGTCAGAATCTCCATGACCGCGGGCGGCGTCTCGTCGATGAAGCGCGAGGGCAGGGCGGATTGCCATTGATTATAGATCCGCCGATTGGCCGCGAAGCTGATGTTGAGGATCTTGCGCGCCCGCGTCATGCCGACATAGGCGAGGCGCCGCTCCTCTTCGAGCCCCTGACGTCCGCTTTCGTCCAGAGAGCGTTGCGAGGGAAACAGCCCCTCCTCCCAGCCGGGCAGGAAGACCAGATCATATTCCAGACCCTTGGCCGCATGGAGCGTCATCAGCGTGAGGCGCTCGCCTGCGCCCTCGCCGTCGCGGGAGGCCTCCATGACGAGGCTCACATGCTCCAGAAAGCCTTGCAGGGTCGGGAAATCGCCGATGGAGCGCACCAGCTCCTTGAGGTTGTCGAGGCGGCCGGGCGCGTCGGCGCCTTTATCGGCCTTCCACATGGCGGTGTAGCCCGATTCGTCCAGCACCAGAGCCGCAAGCTCGGAAGGCGTCAGCTTTTCGGCTTCGGCCCGCCAGCGGCTCATGGCCTCGAAGAAGAGGATCAGAGTCCCGCGCGCCTTGCCGCCGATCTCGCCGCTTTGCGCCATCTTCAGCGCCGCCCGCGAGGGCGACACGTTGTCGAAGCGCGATTGCTGATGAATCGCCTGCAAGGTCTGCTCGCCGACGCCCCGGCGCGGCAGATTCACGATGCGCTCGAAGGCGAGGCCGTCGTCCGGCTGAGCGACCAGCCGCAGATAGGCGATGGCGTCGCGGATCTCCTGACGTTCGTAGAAGCGCGGCCCGCCGATCACCCGATAGGGCAGGCCGATGGCGAGGAAGCGCTCCTCGAAGGCGCGCATCTGATGCGAGGCCCGCACGAGGATCGCGGTTTGATTCAGACCGATCTTCGCCCGTCGCCCGAGTCCGGCCATATAGGCCTCGATCTCCTCGCCGACCCAGCGCGCTTCCTCGTCGCCGTCGTAGAGCCCCATGAGCCGGACCTTGGAGCCGGAGGGATTCTGCGTCCAGAGCGTCTTGCCGAGCCGCGCCTGATTGCCGGAGATCACCGCTCCGGCGGCGGCGAGGATCTCGGGCGTGGAGCGGTAATTCTCCTCCAGCCGAATGACCGTGGCGCCGGGGAAATCCTTCTCGAATTTCAGGATGTTGCCGACCTCCGCCCCGCGCCAGCCGTAAATCGACTGATCGTCGTCGCCGACCACGCAGATGTTCTTATGGCCGCCCGCCAGAAGCCGCAGCCAGAGATATTGGGCGATGTTGGAATCCTGATATTCGTCCACCAATAAATAGCGCAGCCGCTCTCGGAAGCGCTCCAGAACATCGGGGTGGCTTTGCAGGATGGTCAGCATATGCAGCAGCAGATCGCCGAAATCGGCGGCGTTCAGCGTGCGCAGGCGGTCCTGATAGAGCGCATAGAGCTTGGCGCCCTTGCCCTGCGCGAAGTCGTCGCCTTCGCCTTTGGGCAGCTTTTCGGGCGTCAGGCCGCGATTCTTCCAGCCGTCGATCAGGGCGGCGAGATTCTTGGCGGGGAATTTCTTCTCGTCGATTCCCTCCGCGAGGATCACCTGCTTGAGCAGCCGGACCTGATCGTCGGCGTCGAGAATGGCGAAGCTGGAGGTCAGCCCGACCAGCTCCGCATGACGGCGCAGCATCTTCGCCGCGATGCTGTGGAAGGTGCCGAGCCAGGGCATGCCCTCGACGGCCTCGCCGATGATCCGCCCGACGCGCTCGCGCATTTCGCGGGCGGCCTTATTGGTGAAGGTCACCGCGAGGATCTCGGAGGGCCGCGCCCGGCCCGTGGCGATCAGATGCGCCAGACGGGCGGTCAGCACGCGGGTTTTGCCCGATCCGGCGCCCGCCAGCACCAGCACCGGGCCGTCGAGGGTCTCCACGGCCTCGCGCTGAGGCTCGTTCAGCCCTTCGAGATAATCGCGCGGGATGGGGCCTCCCGCCTGCGCCAACTGCGAGAGGGGAATCCGCTCGGCGTAAGCCGCCAGCGGGTCGTCTTCGGGATCGAAAGGCCATTCGGTGCTCATGGCGCGGAATTTATAAACCTTTCGATCAAAAAGGGAACAGAGAAAAGCCCCTTTCAAGGCCCTTCAAGCCGGACGACCGCCCCTTCGGGGGTGGTCAGCAGGCCCTCGGCGCGGTCGAAACGCAGGTCCGCCAGACCGACCCCGCCCAGATGCGAGCGCAGGATTCCGGCGGGTTTGCCCTCGGCGTTGCGGATCTCGGCGCCTTCGGGGGCTTCGCCCTCGACGCGCACCCGCGCCAGACCTTTGCGCAATTCCGTCTTATGCTTCATGCGGGCGACGATCTCCTGCCCGACATAACAGCCTTTGCGGAAATCCACGCCATGGAGCCGCTCGAATCCGGCCTCCAGAATATAGCCCTCGCCGGAGATGAGATCCCGCCCCGAAGCCGGGATTCCCAAGGCCAGACGATGGGCGTCGTAATCTCCGGGCTCGGCTTGCGCGAGGGCCGCCTCCAGCGCGGGGAGGGCGCCGTAAAGCCGGGTTCCCAAAGCCGGATCGCGGGGGTCGGCGAGGCCGGGCTTCGCGCCCTCGCCCCAAAAAGCCGCGACGCCCTGATCCTCCTCGACGCGCAGCTTCAGCGGGCGGCGCAGCCGATACATGGTCAGGCGCTTGAGCAGATCCTCGATTTGCCCGGCTTCGGCGTCGAGGCGGAGATTCCCCCCGGCCCCCTCGAAGATCAGGAAATCCGCGAGATATTTGCCCTGCGGCGTCAGCAGCGCGGCGTAGACGGGCCGGTCCTGCGTCGCGCGCCGCACGTCGTTGCTCACAAGGGCGTTGAGGAAGTCGACCTGCTCGGCGCGCGGACCTTCGAGCGCCAGAATCCGGCGCTCGGGCAAGAGCGCGCCAAGGATCTTGTCTTGAAGCCTCGTCGTCACGCGGAAGTCTCCGTGATAGAAGCGCGCCAAATCAGGCGCATCAGGAGGCCGCATCATGGCGCAAAGCTTCGATCTCGTCATCAAGGGCGGAACGCTGGTCAATCACGATGGGATCGGCCTTGCGGATCTCGGGGTGAGGGACGGCAGGATCGCGGCCATCGGCGAGCTCGGCGGGGCCGCGGCGGCGGAGGTCCTCGACGCCAGAGGGCTGCATGTGCTGCCCGGCGTCATCGACACGCAGGTCCATTTCCGCGAGCCGGGGATGGAGGCCAAGGAGGATCTCGAAACCGGCTCCCGCGCGGCGGTCATGGGCGGCGTGACGGCGGTTTTCGAAATGCCCAACACCAAGCCCCTCACCACCACCCCGGAGGCCCTCGCCGATAAGGTGGCCCGCGCGAAAAACCGCATGTGGTGCGATTTCGCCTTTTTCTTCGGCGCCACGGCTCAGAACGTGGAGATGCTGCCCGAAGCCGAAATGCTGGAGGGCTGCGCGGGGATCAAGATCTTCATGGGCTCCTCGACGGGGGATCTGCTGGTCAGCGAGAGCGCCGACGTCCTGCGCGTGCTGCAAAACGGGCGGCGGCGGGTTTCGGTCCATTCCGAGGACGAGGCCCGCTTGCGCGAGCGGCTGCATCTGCGCCGCCCCGGAGATCCTTCGTCTCATCCCGTCTGGCGCGACCCCGAGGCCGCCCGCATGAACACCGAGCGCCTGATCCGCCTCGCCCGCGAGGCCAAGCGCCGGGTGCATGTGCTCCATATCTCGACCAAGGAGGAGATCCCGCTTCTGGCGGCGAATAAGGATCTCATCTCGGCGGAGGCGACGCCCCATCATCTGACCCTCGACGGAGACGAGGCTTACGCCCGGCTCGGGACTTTGGTTCAGATGAATCCGCCGGTGCGCGGCGCGGATCATCGCGACGCCATCTTTCAGGCGGTGCGGGACGGGATCATCGACATCCTCGGCTCGGACCACGCCCCCCATCTACGTGACGAAAAAGCCAAAGCTTATCCGGAATCGCCCTCGGGAATGACCGGAGTCCAGACCCTGACGCCGATCATGCTTGACCATGTGGCGGCGGGACGCTTGAGTCTGCAACGATTCGTCGACCTCACCAGCGCGGGGCCGCAACGCCTGTTCGACATCGCAGGCAAAGGCCGTCTCGCGGTCGGCTATGACGCCGACATCGCCCTCGTGGACCTCAAACAAAGCCGCCGCATTGAAGATTCTTGGATCGCTTCGCGATGCGGCTGGACTCCCTATCACGGCCGGACCGTCACGGGCTGGCCGCGCGGGACGGTCGTTCGCGGGCGCGTGGTCATGCGTGAGGACGAACTGATCGGCGTCGCCTCCGGCGCGCCGGTTCGTTTTCAAGAAGGATGGCTCGGATGACCTCCGCTCCTCAGACGCGCGACCCGCGCGATTCCGCCCAGCGCGTTCCGCGCGATCCCGACCAACCCATCAGCCTGCAGGCTCTGGGCTCCTCCCTCGGCTTCGGCGAGCTGGTCGCCATGCTCGCCACGATCATGGCTCTGGCGGCCTTCGCCACCGACATGATGCTGCCCGCTCTGCCGATGATCGGCGCCGACCTCAAGGCGCCGACCGAGAACGACCGGCAATTGCTCGTGCCGGTGATGTTTCTCGGCATGGCCTTCGCGCAGATCTTCTACGGCCCGATCCTCGACGCCTTCGGGCGCAAGCGCGGGCTCTACATCGGCCTGACGATCTTCCTCGTCGGAACCCTGACCTGCATCTTCGCGCCGAATTTCCAGATGATGCTGGTCGGGCGCCTGCTTCAGGGCGTAGGCGCGGCGGGGCCGCAGGTCATGGCCATGGCCGCGACCCGCGATCTCTTCGTCGGGCGCGGCATGGCGCGGGTGACCTCGCTGATCATGATGATCTTCATGGTGGTGCCGGTCTTCGCGCCGATGCTCGGGGCGCAGATCCTGCGTCATTTCGACTGGCATATGATCTTCTGGGTCTTCGCGCTGCATGCGCTGGTCGCCTGGATCTGGTCCTGGACGCGCCTGCCCGAGACTCTGCCGCCGGAGCGTCGCCGCCCCTTGTCCGCCAAGACCTCCTGGGCGGCCTTCAAGGAGATGGCCACGCATCCGGTCTCCATCGGCTACGTCATGGCGAGCGGCTTCATCTTCAGCTCTCTGGTGGCCTATCTGACGGCCTCCGAGCAGGTTCTCGGCGAGCTTTACGCATGGGGGCCGGATTTCGTCTATCCCTTCGGCGCGGGCGCGGTGGCCATCGGCTTGGCGAGCTTCGCCAATTCGAAATTCGTCGTGCGCTTCGGCATGCGCAAGCTGTCTCAGGCGGCCATGACGGTCTTCGTGATCCTCGCGGCCGTCGGGCTGATCCTCTCGCTGCTGAACGAAGGCAAGCCGCCGTTCTGGGCCTTCATGGCTCTGCTCTGCGGGCTGTTCTTCTGCTGCGGCCTGATCTTCGGCAATCTGCGCGCTCTGGCGATGGAGCCCATGGGCCATATCGCGGGCATGGCGGCGGGCGCCGGCGGCTCGATCTCGACGCTGGTCTCGGCGCTGATCGGCGGCGCGGTGGCGCGCGGCTATGACGGCTCGGTGACGCCCTTCTTCGCGGGCTTCGTCGGCTTGGCCTCGATGGCTTGGGTCTGCGTGATCTTCGCCGAGCGCGGACGCGCCCGGCTGGCTCAGGGCGCGCCCGGCGCGCGCTCCTGAAGGCTCACGCTCCGGGGGTCCGTCCGTAACGCTGGAGATCGGCCCCCTGAGCCCTCAACCAATCTTCGGCCCGCTCATGATCGGGCCGAAGACGCCGCACCAGAGCCCAGAAGCCGGGGCCATGGTCGAATTCGACGAGATGGGCGCATTCATGCGCCGCCACGTAATCGAGGATCTCCGGCGGCGCCAGAATCAGCCGCCATGAGAAGGAGAGCCCGCCTTTGGCGGCGCAGCTCCCCCAGCGCGTGCGCGGATCGCGCAGCGTGATCCGGCCCGGCGCGACGCCGAGGGCGCGCGCATGGCGTCCCACGGCCTCCGCGAGATCCTTGCGCGCCTCGGCCTTCAGCCAATCTCCCAGAACCTCCGCGAAGCCCTCCGGCGGGCCGGGGACGTGCAGCGTCTCCCGCGCCGCGAGGACCGGGCCTTTGCGCCGGAAGGGATCCAGCCTCAGCAGATGCGGAACGCCCCTGAGCGGGACGAGGCTCCCCGGCGCGAAGGGCGCAGGCCCCGGCGCGGCGGCGATCCGGGCCTTCAGCCAATCCCGATGCGCTCTGAGGAAGCGCTCCGCTTCGGCGCGGGTGGCGCGGGCGGGCATGGAGAGCCGCGCTTCGCCTGTGCCGCGCCCGACCCGCAAAATAAAGCGCCCCGCGTGGGAGGGGCGCAGGGCGACGTCGATTCCGTCGATATGGAGGGAGGCGGGGCGGAGGAGGGCGGGCGGCTGGGTCATGGCCCGAGCTTACCCCGCCGCTCCTCTGCGGGCGAGAGGGCTTGGAGCGCCTCCGGATCCTGCGGGATCGGTCGAAGGCTCCGGCCCTTCGTCCGGTCGCGTCTTCACGACGCGAAGCCGAGGAGGCTTCGTCGGGGAACGCTTCAGAGGCGGCCCTTCTCGCGGATGAAGGCGGCGACCTTCGGATAGATGTCGCGCCGCCAGCGGCTGCCGTTGAACTGGCCGTAATGGCCGACCTCGGGATGGGTGTAGGCCAGCTTGAGGTCGTCCGGCAGATTCGCGCAGAGATCCAGCGCGGCGTGAGTCTGTCCGGCGCCGGTGATGTCGTCCTTGCCGCCCTCGATGGTCATGAAGGCGACGTCCTTGATGGCCTGAGGCCGCACGGGGCGTCCGCGATGCTTCATCTCGCCTTTGGGCAGAAGATGGCGCTGAAACACCTCGTCGATGGTCTGAAGGTAGAATTCGGCGGTCAGATCCATCACCGCCAGATATTCGTCGTAGAAGGTGTTGTGCGCCGCCGCCGATTCGCCGTCGCCGCGGATGAGGTTGTCGAACTGCTTGCGATAGGCCGTCGAATGGCGTTCGGGATTCATCGCGAGGAAGCTCGAAAGCTGCAGGAAGCCCGGATAGACCGGACGCATGAAGCCCGCCCGCGGCCAGGGCACCCAGGCGATCACGTTCTTCTTGAACCACGAGAGCGGCTTGGAGCCGGCGAGGCGGTTCGGTTCGGTGGGGCTGACGCGAGTGTCGATGGGGCTGCCCATCATCACCAGAGCGGCGGGACGGAAGGGATTCTCATCCTCGCTCATCAGCGAGGCGGCGATCATCGAAGGCACGCCCGGCTGACAAACGCCCATCAGGGTCACGCCCGGCCCGATGATCTCCAGAAACTCGCGGAGATAATCGACGTAATCGTCGAGGTCGAAGCGTCCGGCGGCCAGCGGCACGTCGCGGGCGTCGAGCCAATCGGTGATGTAGACGTCATGCTCGGTCATGAGCGTCTCGACCGTGCCGCGCAGAAGGGTCGCGTAATGGCCCGACATGGGCGCCACCAGCAGGATCTTCGGATCCTGCGATTCGTCCACGCCCGCGCCGGTGCGGCGGAAGCGGATCAGATCGCAGAAGGGCTTATGCGTCACGATCTCCTCGGAGACCTGCGCCTCGACGCCGCGCACGTTCACGGTGGTGTAGCCGAAGAGAGGCTTGGCGTAGTATTTCGTGGCCGATTCGAAGATCTCCAGCATGGCCGAGGCGGCTTTATGCGGAGGCGAGCTTTGCCAGGGATTGCGCGGATCGTTCAGCAGGGTCCGTCCGTAGCGGGCGGCCTGACGCCAAGGCGCGATGGCGGTCTGGGCGAGTTCATACGCATGATAAAGCATTCGATTCGGCCTTCTCTCGCGGGGCGCGGCCTGAGGCGGCGGCGGCTGGATTTCGTCTCAGGACGGCGGGTCTCGGCGAATTTACAAAACTTTTCCGGAAATGACATATAATTATATTGCGCCGCAAACAATCCAACGGAAGGCGGGCTCCCCTTTCGCGCGCCGCGCTCCGGAGGCGGACGGGCCCTCCGCGCCTGATCCGCCGCGCCGCCCGAGCTCCCGGAGCCTCCGGCGGGCGCGCATCAGGCTTTGACAGCGCGGGCGGGATATGGCAAGCGACCGCGATTCCGATGGGGCCGACCTTGCGTCGGCCTCGACCGCTCAATTTTTGCAAACGAGGCGCCGAAAGCATGGCGAAACCGGAATGGGGCGTCAAAAGGCTCTGCACGAGCTGCGCCGCACGATTCTACGATCTGGGCCGCTCGCCCGCCGTCTGCCCCAATTGCGGCGCGACGCTGGACGTGGCCGCCGCTCTGCGGCCGCGCAAGCCCGTCAAGGCCGTGGTCGAGGATAAGTCCAAGATCCGCGACGAAGACGATCTGGAGGTCGCGGTCTTCGACGACGACGAAGAGGACGGCGTGCTCGACATCGACGAGGACGAGGACGACGCCGACGCCCCCGTGGTGCCGCGCGGCGAATCCAAGAAAGGCGGCGTGGACGACGAGGAGATGGAGGGCTTCCAGGTCATCGACCCGGACGCCGACCACTAAGCCCCGCCTGAAAAAGGGCGGGGAGAGAGGATTTCCGGCGCGGCGTGATTTTTCGCTTGCCTTCCCCTCGATCCCCCCCTATAGCTCCGGCCCACGCAGCCGGGGCCGCTTCGAAAGAAACGGCGAAGGGCGATGCGGCCGAAATTCAGACCCTCAAGGGTCGCGAGGTTCGGGGCCATAGCTCAGTTGGTAGAGCGCTTGAATGGCATTCAAGAGGTCAGGGGTTCGACTCCCCTTGGCTCCACCAGTCTCAAAAGCCGCGCGTCGGGATCGACGCGCGGCTTTTTCTTTTCCCCGAGACCGCGCTTCAAAAAACGACGCGCCCCTTTGGGGGGCGCGCGCGGCTCTTTTCCGAAGAATCGGGCGGACGAATCGGGCGAAGCTTCAGGTCAGTCCCGCCAGCGCCTTGAAAAGCTCCGATTGCGGAAAGGCCAGCAGAGCCCCCAGAGCGATGGCCGCGCCGTAAGGGGCGTGAGGCTTGTCCGTAGCCGCCAGACGGCGCAGCGAAGGCGAGGCCAGCGTGAGGATCGGCCAGGTCCGCGCCATGCGCCGCACGGCCAGCACCAGCAGGCTGAGCAGGGCCCCCAGAAGAGAGATGTAGACGGCCGCCGGGATCGAAGCCGAAGAGCCGATCCACAGCAAAGCCGCGGGCAGGAATTTGCCGTCCGCCGCGCCCCAGAGGCCCAGCGCGAATAAGGCGAAGCCGAAGACCAGCGCGATCAGGGCGGTCAGAAGATGGCCGCTCAGCTCCGCCCAGCCGAGGCCGCTGAAGGCGAAGGCGACGAAGAAGGCGCCGATCAGCCCCACCGAAAAGCGGTTGGGAATCAGATAGCGCGCCAGATCCGAGCCCGCGCCGAGCAGGAGAAACAGCGGAAAAGGCGTCGCGGCGAGAAGGGTGAGCGACATGCAGGCCTCCGGAACGCTTGTGAAAGAGGGGGAAAAAGAGAAGCGCCGCGCCGTCCTGCGGGGACGGGCGGCGCTCTGAACCTCTTCGGAGCCGGAGGGCGGCGAAGGCCGCCCCCCTGGCCGAGAAGGGGATTAGGTGATGCTGTCGGCGTTGGTCAGCTCGGTCGCGATGAAGTTGAACTTCGTGTCGAGGCTGCCGCCGAGGGCGCTGACCGCGCCGATGATCGCGACGCTGATCAGAGCGGCGATGAGGCCGTACTCGATCGCCGTGGCGCCGTCTTCTTCTTTCACGAAACGGGAGAACATGGTGCGCATCTTCAACTCCTAGATTTTAAGACCCGTCAGCGTTCTTGCGTCTGACAAGAATGAAATTAGCGCCCATGAATTAAGAGACTGTAATGTGCGATGGTTAACGCCAAATACTTACAGTGTAACCTTCGGTTTTTATAGTAAATTCTCAAGTAACTCTTGACGTTTCAGCGCGAGTTCTATGTATCGATACTTTCGCATTGAGCGAGTATTCTCGTAAGTCCTTGTTTTATATAGGGGAGATCCGGCGCGAATCTCCGCCGCGCCGGGGAGGAATCAGCCGCGCGAATCCATGATCAGCTTGTAGAGGATGAGCAAAAGCGCCGCGCCGACCAAAGCGCCCAGCAGAGCGAAGGCGACGGGCAAAATCACCTTGAGCGCCAGACCGCCGAGGAAGCCGCCCAGACCGCCTAAGACGGCGGCGATGACGGGATCCGCGTTGAAAACGCGGTTCTGAGCCGCGAACCAGCCGATGGCGGCGCCAAGCGCGACGCCGAGAATCACGATGAAGGACATAAGAGAGCTCCTTGGGGGGGCGGGAGCCTCCATATAACCCATTCTCGGCGCCGACGCAGCGGGCGCGCTCGGATCAGGCGCGGCTCTCCGGCTCGAAGGCCCCATCAAACCAGATCTCCAAACCAGATCTCCGATTCGCCGGAGCGCCTCCGCCGAGCCCGGTCGGCCGGAGATTCGGCGCTTGGTCGCGAAACGGCGGTCTAAGCTCTCGTAGGGGGGCGAGGAGGGATTCCGATTTATACTCGCATTGCGTGATTTTATTTTCATTTTAAACCTTAAGGTTTGTGTTTTCTGGATTGCGATCCTTGTAAAACGCCACTTATGGTTTATGAAACTGAAAAAGCACGCTATGATTGTGAATCAGGAGGGCGGGATGTCTAGGGTCCGGCGTATGGTTGTCATCTTGAGCGCGGTCCTGTCGGCCTCCGGGGCCTTCGGCCAGCCTGCGCGAAGCGCGCCGCAAGAAGTCGGCCCGCGGCTGGACATGGTGGCCGCCCAATTGGCGGGCGGCGGCTATCGCGAGCTGCCGCCGAGGAAGGGCGGCGCGCTGGATCATCGGAGGAGCGAGCGCCTCAACCTGAATCTGGAGGCGGGGCGCCGTTATGCGGTCGCCGTGGTCTGCGACGCCTTTTGTCGCGACGTCGATCTGGAGATCTTCGACCAGACCAACAATCGGCTCGCCGCCGACATGCAGGCGGGCCCCGCCGCCGTGGTGGAGTTCCGGCCGCGCTGGAGCGGGCCGGTCTCGGTGCGGGTGCGGCTTTATGATTGTCAGGCGTCGGTCTGCGCCTATGGGCTCGGCGCCTTCGTGCGCTGAGGCGCCTCGGAGGCAAGCGGGCGCCGGGCGAAGCCGGGCGCGGCGCCGAAAACACGGCCGAAAAACACGGCCGAAAAACACGAAAGCCTCGCGGCTCAGGGCCGCGAGGCTTCGCGCAACACGCCAGGGGGGCGGCGAGCTGTCTCTGGAATCTCAGGCGCTGGCGCTGGCGGCGGAGCTGGCCGGGGGCGGAGCGGGGGCCTTCTCGTCCTCGGGGTCGCGCAGCACATAGCCGCGGCCCCAGACGGTTTCGATGTAGTTCTCGCCTTCGGTGGCGGTGGAGAGCTTCTTGCGCAATTTGCAGATGAAGACGTCGATGATCTTCAGCTCGGGCTCGTCCATGCCGCCGTAAAGATGGTTCAGGAACATCTCTTTGGTGAGCGTGGTGCCTTTGCGCAGGCTCAGCAGCTCGAGCATCTGATATTCCTTGCCGGTCAGATGCACGCGCGAGCCGTCCACCTCGACCGTCTTGGCGTCGAGGTTCACTTTGATCTTGCCGGTCGCGATCACCGACTGGCTATGCCCCTTCGAGCGGCGCACGATGGCGTGGATGCGCGCGATCAGCTCGTCTTTGTTGAAGGGCTTGGTCATATAGTCGTCGGCGCCGAAGCCTTTGACCTTGTTCTCGGTGCCCGAGAAGCCTGAGAGGATCAGAATCGGCGTCGCGACCTTGGCCACCCGAAGCTGACGCAGAACCTCATAGCCGTTCATGTCCGGCAGACCGAGATCCAGCAGAATCAGGTCATAGTCGTAGAGTTTGCCGAGATCGACTCCCTCTTCGCCCATGTCGGTGGCGTAGACGTTGAAGCCCTCCTGCTTCAGCATCAATTCGATGCTGCGCGCCATGGCGCTATCGTCTTCGATGAGGAGAATGCGCATGTCGAAGTTCCTCGGCGTCGAGTCTCGTTAAGCTTTATCTTTGGACAAGCTAACGCGAAAAGGTAAAGAAACCCTGATTGCGCATCGCCGCCCCAGCGGTAAGGAAGGTAAACGGAAACACTGATCTTTGCCTATCCCCTAGAAGGTCAGGACGGAGAAATCACGACGAATGCGGTATTTTACGCATTAGGAAATATACCGTTAAGACTAACCTATCTCGCATGCTCCGAAATAACACGACTGAATTTCAAGCTTCGACTCCTGAAATCCGCCGCTCCGCGCGCCTGAAAGCGTTGTCCGATCCCTGGCGACCGGGCGGAGGCCCTCTTCTCTCCCGGGGTCGCGTCCGCACGCGGCGACGCCGTTTCGGCCGCGCTGAACGACGCCTTAAAGCCGCCCCGACAACATCCGCCGCGCCAGAGCCAAAGCGCTCGCGTTCTCGCAGAACTCCGCCGATTCCGGATCGGCGAAGCCCGCCAAAGCGAAGCCGCCCGCCGTCGCGCTGACCGGCCCGCCCAAAGAGGCGCCTTCCGGCACGCAGACGATCAGACGCCGCGCGCCCGTCCGCGCGAAGGCCGGAGCCCCCGAAAGGCCGGGGCCGGTCTCGCCGTCGGCCAGGCCGACGGCCTCGACGCCGCGGGCCTCGGCGAATTTGCGGATCGCCTCGGCGTCGGCGCCGGGGCGGGCTCCCAGCGGAGGCGGCAAAATCCAGGCGCAGCCGCCTTTCGCGCGGCCGCCCAGAGCCTCGCCCGCCGCCGCCAGATCGCGCACCGTCGTGAAGAAGGCGCCCGAGGCCTGAGCCGCCGCCGCGAGCTTCTCCTGCTCCGGCGAATCGCCCACGAGGATCACGCAGCCCGGCGCGCCCAGACGCGCCGCCCGCTCGGCCATCCAGCCGATCAGAGGCGCCGCCGGAGTCGGCGCGAGGCGCGGCAGAATCAAGGGGCGCTGAGGACGCGGATGCATCGGCTCGAAGCGCAGCGCGCAGGCGAGGCCGTCGGCGAGGGCCATTTCAAAAGGCGTGGTCGGCGCGCGCTCCAGAGCGGCTTCGAGGATGCGCTGGCTGAACTCCGGCGAAAAGCCGTGGGATTCGAGTATCGGCGCAAGCCGGCGCCGATGCGCCTCGCGCACCACGCCGCGGGCGAAGCCGCGCGGAGGCAGAAAGCGCGGCGGCGCGGGCGGCGGAACGGCGGCGGCGCTGGAGCCGAAGGAGAAGGGGAAAGCGGCCAAGGCGGGCATCCTTGATGGGGCGACGTCCGAGCTTTAGGCTCCGCCGGTGTATTTTCTCTGAAGCCGAAACGCCATGCGCGGGATTTCGGCTGGATTTAAGAGCGCTTAGGGAGAGGTCAGGAGGGGACGTCGCGATATTTCTGGATGCGCGTCGTGCGCAGCCCCTGCAGGCCGTATTTCTCGATGGCGCGGCTCCAGGCCTCATATTCCTCAAGGGAGAGGTTATAGCGCGCGCAAGCGTCGTCGATGCTCAACAGGCCGCCGCGCACGGCGGCCACCACTTCGGCCTTGCGGCGAATCACCCAGCGTTTCGTGTCCGGCGGCGGCAGATCGGCCAAGGTCAAACGTTGGCCGTCTGGGCCGATGATGTGCGGCCCACTCTGTTTCTGCTGCTGACTCATAAGCGGCGACCCCCATGACGTTCCTTGGCCACAAGGATAGGGGAGGAAAACTAAAATTCTGAAAACCAATTCAAAACAGGAGCTTAATCTACGGCGCACGAATTATGCGCCTGCGGAGCGATTGCAATTTCGCCGCTTTTCCCGCCCAAGGCGGCCTCAGGCGCCGCGCGCGGGAGACATCTCGGGCGCTGGAATCCGGCGCGGCGCTTTTGCCATTCCGCAGCTTGGGGAAAAGCTTTAAAACCCGCGCATGAACGCTTTCGATCCCGCCTCCGCCGCCTCTGAAGCCCCCGTCTCCGCGCCCGCGCCGGAGGTCGATCTCGGATTCGCGCCGCGTCCGCCGAGCGAAGTGCGCGTGGCGGCGGCCATGTCGGGCGGAGTCGATTCGTCGGTGGTGGCGGCCCTGCTCGCCAAGGCGGGCTACGACGTGGTCGGGCTGACCATGCGGCTTTACGATCATGGGGCGGCGCTGGCCAAGAAGGGCGCCTGCTGCGCCGGGCGCGACATCTACGACGCGCGCCGGGTCGCCGAGCAGAGCGGCTTTCCGCATTACGTCCTCGATTATGAGAATCTCTTTCGTCAGGCGGTGATCGAGGAGTTCGCCGACGCCTATCTGGCGGGCGCGACGCCGATTCCCTGCGTGCGCTGCAATCAGCGGGTCAAATTCGTCGACCTCATGGGGCTGGCGCGCGAGCTGGGGGCGGAATGCCTCGCGACGGGGCATTATGTGCGGCGGATCATGGGGCCCAACGGCCCGGAGCTGCATCGGGCCGCCGATCCGGCGCGGGATCAGAGCTATTTCCTCTTCACCACCACCCGCGAGCAGCTGGACTATCTGCGCTTTCCCCTCGGCGACCGCGAGAGCAAGGCCGAAACCCGCGCCATGGCGCTGGATCTCGGGCTTTGCGTGGCCGAGAAGCCCGATAGTCAGGACATCTGCTTCGTGCCTCAGGGGCGCTATGCGGCGGTGGTCGAGAAGCTGCGTCCGGGGGCGGCCTCGCCGGGGCCGATCCGGCATCTGGACGGGCGGATCCTCGGCGAGCATCAGGGCGTGATCCATTTCACCATCGGTCAGCGCAAGGGACTCGGAATCGGGGGCAGGGCCGGAGAGGAGACGGAGCCGCTTTTCGTGATCCGCCTCGACGCCGAGAAGCGCGAGGTGGTCGTGGGGCCGCGCGAGGCTCTGGCGACGCGCCGCGCTCCCTTGCGTGAAATCAATTGGCTCGGCGACGGCGAATTGGCCGATCTGCCGCCCGAAGGCGTGGAGATCCTCGCCCGGGTGCGCTCGACGCGCAAGCCGAAGCCCGCGATCCTGCGCGCGACGGAGACGGGCGCCCCCGGAACCCTTGAAGTCGAGCTTTTAGAGGCCGAGGAGGGCGTGGCGCCCGGACAGGCCTGCGTCTTCTACGCGACCGAAGGAACGCGGGTGCTCGGCGGCGGCTGGATCGCTAGAGGCTGATCTCCAGCGCCGTCTGAACCTTCAGCGCCTGCCGCGTCTCGGCCACGTCATGGACCCGCAGAATCTGCGCGCCCTGAGAGGCTCCATGCAGCGCCGCCGCCAAAGAGCCGGGGACGCGCGCCTTAGGGGCCGTCTCGCCGCCCAAAGCCCCGATGAAGCTTTTGCGCGAGACGCCCAGCAGGATCGGGCAGCCGAGGCCATGCAGCAGGCTCAGGCCGCGCAGCAGAGCGAGATTATGCTCCAGCGTCTTGCCGAAGCCGATTCCGGGATCCAGAATCAGCGCCTCGCGCGGGATCCCCGCCGCCTCGCAGACCGCCACGCGCTCGGCGAGATGGTCGCAGACGTCGAGCAGAGGATCCGCGTAATGCGGATCCTGCTGCATCTTCTGCGGCTCGCCCTGCGCATGCATCAGACAGACCGCGCCGCCCGCCCGGGCGTAATCCGCCGCGACGGCGAGGCTGTTCGGATCATGAGTCAGAGCCGAGACGTCGTTGAAGATCCGCGCCCCCGCCTCCAGAGCCAATCCGGCCACGGCGGCGTTGCGCGTGTCCGCCGAGAGCAGGGCGGGGGGCGGCGAATCCGGGCCGGGCAGAACCGGCGCGAGGCGGCTCCATTCGGCTTCCGGCGAGACCGGCGCCGCGCCCGGGCGGGTGGATTCCGCCCCGAGATCGAGAATATCCGCCCCCTCGACGATCATCCGCGCCATGCGGGCCTGAGCGGCTTGGGGCGCGTCATGCTCGCCGCCGTCCGAGAAGCTGTCCGGGGTGAGATTCAGAATGCCCATGATCCGCGGGCGATCCAGCTTCAGCCCCGATAAAGCCGCGCGCGGAGCGGTCAGCCGCGCGAAGACCGGCGCGAAATCCGCATATCGGCGGCGCGCCAGAGAAGCGGGCAGGATCTCCCTGCGCTGACGGGCGCCCTCGGGGCCGCGCTCCAGAACCTCCACCCAGGCGAAGCGCCGCCAGCCTCCGGCGAGGGGATGGCTCTCGGGGCCGGGCGACTCCGCGCCGCAGGGCAGGGGGCGAAAATAGAGCGTCACGCCGGAGACCTCCGCAGGCGAAAACAAATCCCCCCGCCGAAGCGGGGGGACAGGGAATCTCAGGCCTGAGGCGCCCATCCGCCGTCCGAAGGCGGGCGCGTCTTGGGCACCGCCAGCAAGGAGGGCTCGGGCTCGCGGCGGGCGGCCTCCTCGGCGGAGACGGCGGCGGCGGAGCCCGGAGGCGGGCGGTCCATCTTCTCGCCGCGCATCAGAGATTTGATCTCGTCGCCGGTCAGGGTCTCATATTCCAGCAGCGCCTGAGCCACGGCGTGCAGGGCGTCGATCTTATCCTTGAGGATCTCCTGCGCCTTCTGCTCGCCGATCTCGACGAAGCGGCGGACTTCATTGTCGATCATCATGGCGGTCTCGCCGGAGATGGAGCGCCGCGAAGCTCCGCCGCCCAGATAATTCTGGCGGTCGTCGTCATAGGCGATGGTGCCGAGATCTTGGCTCATGCCGAAGCGGGTGGCCATGGCCTCCGCGATGCGGGTGACCTGCTGGATGTCCGAGGCGGCGCCGGTGGTGACCTTATCCTCGCCGAAGATGATCTGCTCGGCGACGCGGCCGCCCATCGCCATGGCGATCTTGGATTCGAGCTGCTCGCGGGTCTGGGAGAGCTGATCGCGCTCCGGCAGAGACATCACGAGGCCCAAGGCGCGCCCGCGCGGAATGATCGTCGCCTTATGGATCGGGTCATGCGAGGGCACGCTCAGCGCGACCACGGCGTGTCCGGCCTCATGATAGGCGGTGAGGCGCTTCTCCTCCTCGGTCATGAACATCGAACGCCGCTCGGGGCCCATGAGCACCTTGTCCTTGGCGGATTCGAAATCCGTCATGGTGACGAGGCGCTTGCCGGTGCGGGCGGCCATGAGGGCGGCCTCGTTCACCAGATTGGCGAGGTCGGCGCCCGAGAAGCCCGGCGTGCCGCGCGCGATGACCTTCAGATCCACGCCCGGCGCCAGAGGCACCTTGCGCGCATGGACCGAGAGGATGCGCTCGCGGCCGTTGATGTCGGGGTTCGAGACCACGATCTGCCGGTCGAAGCGGCCCGGACGCAACAGCGCGGGATCGAGCACGTCGGGACGGTTGGTCGCCGCCACGAGGATCACGCCTTCATTGGCCTCGAAGCCGTCCATCTCGACGAGCAGCTGGTTGAGGGTCTGTTCGCGCTCGTCGTTGCCGCCGCCGTAGCCCGCGCCGCGATGACGGCCCACCGCGTCGATCTCGTCGATGAAGACGATGCAGGGGGCGTTCTTCTTGGCCTGCTCGAACATGTCGCGCACGCGGCTCGCGCCGACGCCCACGAACATCTCGACGAAATCGGAGCCCGAGATGGTGAAGAAGGGAACCCCCGCCTCGCCCGCGATGGCGCGCGCCAAGAGGGTCTTACCCGTGCCCGGAGGGCCGACGAGCAGGGCGCCTTTCGGGATCTTGCCGCCGAGGCGGGAGTATTTCTGCGGATCCTTCAGGAACTCCACGATCTCCTGAAGCTCGTCCTTGGCCTCGTCCACGCCCGCCACGTCGTCGAAGGTGACGCGGCCCTGCTTTTCGGTCAGCAGCTTGGCGCGCGATTTGCCGAAGCTCATGGCGCCGCGCCCGCCGCCCTGCATCTGGCGCATGAAGAAGACCCAGACGCCGATCAGCAGCAGCAAAGGCAGCCAGCCGACCAGAGTCAGCAGCAGCGGGCTGCTCTTCTGCGGCTCGACGCGGATCACCGCGCCGGATTTCTCCAGCCGCTCGATGAGCTGCGGATCGTCGGGCGGGGCGTAGGTGAGATAAGGCGCGTCGTTGTTCAGGCGTCCGGTGATGCGCTCGCCGTCGATGCGCGCCTCTTTGACGGCGCCCCGGTTGGCCGCCGCGATGAACTCGGAATAGGGCATGGGCGCCCCCGACTCGCGGCCTGAGCCCTGATCGGTGAACAAATTGACCAAGGCGACGACCAACAGGATGATCACCAGCCAAACGCCGAAATTGCGGAAATTGTTCAAAACCTGAGATCCCTCGAGTCGCGGCGACGGGACGGCCCGCAAGGGTCGCCCGACGAATCCGCTCATGGAAGCGCGTTCTGCAAAGATAGCGCGCCCGAGCCGAGGATCAACGCCTTCTCGCGCTCCCATGCCTGCGGAGGGGGCGAAAAACGAAACGCCGCCCCCGGAGGGACGGCGCGAAGCTTCACGAACCGGGCGCGCAGGCTCAGTTCTTGGCCTTGTCCACGAGCTTATTGGCGCCGATCCACGGCATCATCTCGCGCAGCTTGCGGCCGACGGCCTCGATTTCATGGGCGTCGTTGTTGCGGCGGGTCGCCTTGAAGCTGGCGAGGCCCGAGCGGTATTCGACCATCCAGTCGCGGGTGAAGCGGCCCTGCTGGATGTCCTCCAGAACGGCCTTCATGCGCTCCTTGGTCTCCTTTTTGGGGAGGATGCGCGGGCCGGAGACGTATTCGCCGTATTCGGCGGTGTTCGAGATCGAGTAGTTCATGTTGGCGATGCCGCCTTCGTAGATCAGATCCACGATCAGCTTCACTTCATGAAGGCACTCGAAATAAGCCATCTCCGGCGGATAGCCCGCTTCGGTCAGGGTCTCGAAGCCCGAGCGGATCAGCTCGACCACGCCGCCGCAGAGAACCGCCTGCTCGCCGAAGAGATCGGTCTCGCATTCGTCCTTGAAGGTGGTCTCGATGATGCCCGAGCGTCCGCCGCCGATGGCCGAGCAATAGGAGAGCGCCAGATCCAGCGCCTTGCCCGAGGCGTCCTGATGCACCGCCACGAGGCAGGGCACGCCGCCGCCCTTGACGAATTCGCCGCGCACGGTGTGGCCGGGGCCCTTGGGGGCCATCATGATGACGTCGACTTCGGCGCGGGGCTCGATCAGGCCGAAATGCACGTTCAGGCCATGGGCGAAGGCGATGGCGGCGCCGTCGCGCAGATTCGCGTGGATATGCTCGCGGTAGATGTCGGCCTGCAGCTCGTCGGGGGTGAGGATCATGATGAGATCCGCCCATTTCGCGGCGTCGGCCACGTTCATGACCTGAAGCCCGGCGGCCTCGGCCTTGGCGGCGGTGGGCGAGCCCGGACGCAGCGCGATCACGACGTTCTTCGCGCCCGAATCGCGCAGGTTCAGCGCATGGGCGTGGCCCTGGCTGCCGTAGCCGACGATCGCGACCTTCTTGTCCTTGATGAGATTCACGTCGCAATCGCGATCATAGTAAACGCGCATGGAAGGGCCCTTTTTTGAAATCCTCCGCCGCTCGCCGGGCGGAGCCCCCGAAATCCGCGAATCGCCCGCAGGGGGCCGAAATTCCGCGAAGCGCCCGCAAGAAGCGGGCTTTGCGCCTCGTAACCGAGGCGCGCGCGCCTGTCCAGAGCGCCGAGAGGCGGAGGCGCGGGCGCGGGCGGGGGCCCCGGCTCCGCGCAGGCGCGGCGCAGGCCCCCGCAGAAAGGGGAGTCTCTTCCGGGGGATGCGCCGCAAGCTGCGGTTTTCGCAAGGGCTTTCTAAGGATATGCTTTGCGCCGTCTACCGAATCGACGGCCCGGCGGCGGCCTTTCCGCCGCGCCTCAGGTTCCCAGATCAACAAGGAGCATCGAGCGATGCGTGGATTGACGGCTCTTGCAGCGATCTTCACTCTGGCCGCTTCGGCGGCTTCTCCGGCCTTCGCCCAAAGGGCGGCGGATCTGCCTCAGCCCTCGGCGGTCGAGGCCCTCGGCGCTTCGGCGGCCGAGGAGGTCAAGGCGCAGTTCCGCGGCCCCACCCGTCAGGCGGCTCAGGCTTTGAGCGCCCCAGAAGCCGCCGCGGCTTCCGCCGAAGCGCCTGCGGCCCCCGCGCCCGCCGCCGCCCCGGCCCCCG
>NZ_KB893653.1:630509-853632 GCF_000374145.1 Neomegalonema perideroedes DSM 15528
CCCCCGCCAAACCCGCCCCCAAGGCCGCCGCCGCGCCTGCGGCCGCGCCGAAAGCCGCCGCAGCCCCGGCGCGCGCCGCCTCCGCTCAGCCGCGCACCGCCGTGGCCGCCTCCCGCACGCGCGAGGTCTGGTTCTCCGAGCCCCCGGCGGGCTTCGTCGCGCCGGAGCCCTCCGCGCCCATTCAGCCCGCCTCCGCCGTGAGCGTCGCGCCGCCGCTGAGCGTGCGGGAGCCCGCCGCCGGTCCGGCCTATGGCGTGAGCTATGATCCGGCGCCCTCCGCCGTGACCTACGCCGCCGCTCCGGCCCCGACTCAGAGCGGAATTCCTCAGAGCGGACTTCCTCAGGGCGGACTTCCTCAGGGCGAACTCCGCATTCCGGGAACGCCGCCGCAGACCCTCGGCTGGCTGCCCGTGCCCGGCCCTCAGCCCGGCGCGACTCAGATCCAGCCGCCCCAGCCGCAGGCGGCTTATGCGCCCCAGCCCTATGCGCCGCCTCAGCAGCAGCCCGCTTACGCGGCTCCGGCGCCTGCGGCCTACGCGCCTCCGGCGCCTGCGCCCTGGGGCGCGGCCCCTTGGCCCACGGAGCCTGTTCCGGCGGGCGGCGCCATCGCCGGAGCCGACACCATGTTCCTGCCGAGCCATCAGGCCGTCTGCGTGGCGCGTCAGATCGAGGCGCAGCTCCAGCAGGGCGGGGCTCAGGTGGCTCTGGCCTTCGACCAATGCCGCTTCTGACCGGCTGACCGGCCGCGAAGCGTCGTCCAGCGAAGCCGTTTCCGCTTCGCGTCGCGACGAGGCGACCAAACAAAGACTCGGAGCGTTTGAAGGCCCGACTTGGTCGGAAAACGCTCTGAAGCTTCGCCCGCAGGCCGTCGGGCGAATCGCGCGGATGCGCAGGAGGAAGGGCCTCCGGAGCTTCGGGGAGATCCCTCGGCGCTCCGGAGCCTCCCGCCGTTCGAAGGGCGGCGCCTCTCAGGCGAAGCGCGCCGCGCGGCTTCTCCCCGGGATTGCGCCGCCGGAGAAAATCGGCCCGGAATCGACGCCGAACCGGGCCGGAGGGTTGAAAAGGCCGTCCCAAGTCTGGACGCGGGCCGGAGCCTCTCCCATATCCTGCCTCACGCCGCGCGCAGCGGCGCGAGACGAGATCAAGGGAGACGGGCGGCATGACCAATAAAAGCATTCTCGACGAGCTTCTGAGCGCCGGACGGGGCATGGCCTCCAAAGGCGAGGATTACGCCGCCGGAAAGCTCGGCGTGGGCGGCGCCCAGACCGAGCGCGGCGCCATGCTCAAAGGCGCGGCGGGCGGCGCCCTCGCGGCGGGCGCCCTGACGCTGCTGCTCGGCTCCGGCGCGGGGCGGGGCGTGCTGAAGCTCGGCGGTCTGGCCGCTTTGGGCGGTCTGGCCTACAACGCCTATAAGAACTACGCCGATAAGAAGCAGGATTCCGGCGCGCCGCTGCAGATCGAGGCGAAGGAGGAGCATCAGATCGTCAACCTCTCCGACGCCGCCGCCGAGAAGCGCAGCCGCGCCCTTCTGGCCGCGATGATCTCCGCCGCCAAGGCCGACGGCCATATCGACGACAGCGAGCGCCAGATCATCGAGACCCGCATGCGCGGGCTGGAGGGTCTGGATTCGGCCTTCGTCAAGGCGGAGCTGGCCAAGCCGGTGAATCCGCAGGAGATCGCCGCCCTCGCCGACGGGCCGCAGGCCGCCAGCGAGATCTACGCCCTTTCGGCGCTGGTGGTCGAGGTGGACCATCCCGCCGAACGGCTTTACCTCAATGATCTGGCGGCGGCGCTGAAGCTCGATCCCGAGCTGGCCCGCGAGATCGAATCCGCGACCGCCAAGGTCTGAGGCCGCTTCGGATCGAAGGTTTCAGAAAGGTCCGGGGCGGCGCGCTCCGGGCCTTTTCGCATGAAGGCGGGGCCTCAGCCGCCGAAGCGGCAGAAGCGGGCCTCGACGTCGGCGAGGGCCTCGGCCACGTCGGAGCGCCAGAGCCGCCCCGCCTCGAAGGAGCCGAGCCGCGCCTCCAGTTCGGCCGGAGTGGGCTCGCGCGTCGCCTTCACGAGGTAAAGCGGCGTGACCACGGGATAAAACCCGACTTCGGCCATCTCGCCGAGCGCCAGCATCACGCCCTTCATATAGCTCTCGCCGGCGTTCTCGCGCAAAAGCGTGGCGGCGGAGACCCGCACCGCCCCCTCGCCGACGATCATGAAATAGAGCACCCCCAGACCCGCCGGAATCGAGACCACGCCCCGGAAGTCGTATTCCCGCCGCCGCGCGCCGTCGCGATTGCGCTGACGCTCCTCGAAGGCGAGGCAGTTCTGAGCCGAATCCCAATGGATCCTCAGGCTGTGGCAGATCACCCGCTCGCGATAATCGAAGCTGCGGCGAAAGCCCCACCACCAGCCTTCATAAGCCTGATAATGCGCCCGCACATAGGCGCCGAGCCGGACGGGCGCGGCGTCATGCGGCGGCTCCTCCTCGCTGGCCAGATGCTCCGGGCGCAGCGAGGCTCCGAGCGCCGTTTCGATCCAGGCGAGCGTGCGCAGACGCACCGGCTCCCCCCGGCGCAGCCGGTCCACGGTCTTGCGGTCCACGCCCGCCTTGTCGGCCAGAATCTGGGAGGAGAGATTGCGGGCGGCGAGCAGCCGCTCCAGCGTCTCGCCTGTCGCGGCCCAGTCCATCTGGCGGGGGCGCTCGGTTTTGAAGGGATGGTCCGTCACCGTTTTCCATTCTCGTCGGGAGCGCGCCGTTCTGCTCGGCGCTCACCGAATAGGCGCGGGCTTCCGCTTCCGTCAAGAGGGCGGGCCGGGACTCGCCCCAAATTGGGGCGAAACGGATTGAATGGATGAAAACCGGTGAAATTTCTCCGAAAATGTCCCAAAACGCCCAATCTTGGGCGAAGACCTCTGAGAAACGGCCCGTTCATCGCCTTTTCAAAGGGAAAGTTTCATGTTCATAATCTCAACGGATTTCAGGAGCTCCAACACTCAGGAACCCTTGAGATCCGATGTTCGTTTGCGACGTTATGCCTCCTTCGGCGAAGCGGAAGCGCAATGCCCGTCGGAGAGGCCCCTAGGCGTCCGTCGAAGCCGTCCGGACGGCGTTCAGCCGCTCCGGGCCGGGGATGGCCCTTCGTCTCCCGATCCGGCGAAGACGGACGCCCTTTCTCTTTCAGCCGCCCGTCGCGCCGCGCGGATCTTCAGGTCGCGAAAGAGTCGTTGAAAAACCCCTATTTTCAGAAAAATTCGAGCTTTCCCTCCGGCGGAGCTCCGGCGCGCTTGCCTTTTCGCCGGGGAATCCTTTCATCGCTGCATTATGAAGAATAAAAAAGAAACCGTTCCCCCTTCCCGCGAAGCTCTTCTGGCCTTTCTGCGCGAATCGCCCGCCGCCGCCACGAAGCGCGAGATCGCGCGGGCCTTCGGCCTCAAAGGCGCCGAACGCATCGCCATGAAGGAGCTTCTGCGCGAGCTTGAAGCCTCCGGAGAGATCGCCAAGGCCGAGGGCCGCCGCTTCGGGACCGACGCGGCCTTGCCGCCTCTGACCGGGGCGAAGATCCTCGCGCGCGACGATCAGGGCGACCTCATCGCCGAGCCGCTCGAATGGGCGGGCGAGGGGCCCGCGCCGAAAATCCGCGTGGGCTTCCGCAAAGGCGACGCCGCGCCGGGAATCGGCGGGCGGGTCCTGCTCAAGATCCAGAAGGCCAAGGATTCCGATCTGCCTTATGAGGGCCGCGTGGTGCGGATCCTCGAATCCGCGCAACGCATTCTGGCCGTCTACCGGCGCGGCGAGGAGGGCGGACGCGGAGTCCCCGTCAGCCGCAAGGCCGACACCGAATATCGCGTCGAGGCCGGAGACGAGAACGGCGCCAAAGAGGGCGAACTCGTCGAGCTTGAAGCGAAGCCGGGACGCGGCTCCTTCGGCCTGCCCCGGGCGAAGGTGGTCGAGCGGCTCGGCGACGTGAGCGCCCCGCGCAGCATCTCGCTGATCGCCATTCATGAGCGCGAGATTCCGGTGATCTTCCCGGAGGCGGCTCTGGCGGAGGCGGCCAAGGCCGGGCCCGCGCCCATGGCCGACCGCATCGACCTGCGGGCGGTTCCTTTCGTCACCATCGACCCCGCCGACGCCCGCGACCATGACGACGCCGTGGCCGCCATGCCGGACCCCGATCCGGCCAATCCTGAGGGCTGGGTGGTCTGGGTCGGCATCGCCGACGTGGCCCATTACGTCCGCCCCGGAACGGCCATCGACCGCGAAGCCCGCAAGCGCGGCAATTCGGTCTATTTCCCGGATCGCGTGGTGCCCATGCTGCCGGACGACCTTTCCGGCGATCTCTGCTCGCTGCATGAGAACGTCGAGCGCCCGATCATCGCGCTGAAGATGCGGCTGACCGCCGAGGGCCGCAAGCTGGACCACCAGTTTCATCGGGGCATGATCCGCTCCTGGGCCAGCCTGACCTATGAGCAGGTTCAGCAGGCCGCCGACGGACTCAAAGGCCACGGGCTTTCGGAATCGATGATCGAGGACGTCGTGCAGCCGCTCTATGGGGCCTACGCCTCGGCGGCCCGCGCCCGCGACCGCCGCGCGCCTCTGGATCTCAACTTGCCGGAGCGCAAGGTGGAGCTGAACGAGGCCGGCCAAGTGACGGCCATCCGCATGCGCGAGCGTCTGGAGGCCCATCGGCTGATCGAGGAGTTCATGATCCTCGCCAACGTCTGCGCCGCCGAGACTCTGGAGCAGAAGCGTCAGGCTCTGGTCTTCCGGGTGCATGAGGCGCCTTCGCCGGAGAAGCTGGCGAGCTTGCGCGAGACGCTGGATCAGATCGGCGTCAATCTGGCCAAGGGCCAGAACCTGACTCCGAAGCGGCTGAACGAGGCGCTGGATAAAGTCGCGGGCACCGCCCACGCCGAGGCGGTGAACATCGCGGTGCTGCGGTCTCAGGCCCAAGCCTATTACGGACCGGAGAATTTCGGCCATTTCGGTCTGAATCTGGCGAAATACGCGCATTTCACCTCGCCGATCCGCCGCTATGCGGATCTGCTGGTCCATCGCGCCCTGATCTCGGCCCATGGCTGGGAGGGTTGGCGCAAAGAGGGCCTGACTCTGGAGGAGGAGCGCGACCTCGCGGAGATCTCCGAACATATCTCCGAGACCGAGCGTCGGGCCATGGCCGCCGAGCGCGATTCCACGGATCGTTATCTCGCGGCCTATCTCGAAGACCGCATGGGCGCGGAGTTCGAGGGCGTGGTCTCGGGGGTGGCGCGGTTCGGGCTCTTCGTGAAGCTCGACGAGACCGGAGCGGACGGGCTTTTGCCGATCTCCTCTCTGGGGGCGGAGTATTTCACCCATGACCCCGACCGCCATGCCCTGATCGGCTCGCGGACGGGGACGACCTGGCGCTTAGGCGACCGGATGCGCGTGCGGCTGGTGGAGGCGACGCCCATCACGGGCGGGCTGCTCTTCGAGCCGGCGGGCGGCTCCGAACGCCGGACGGGGCGGACGGGGCTGAAGCCTCTGGGCCGGACGGTCGGCGAGAAGCCTCATGCGGCGCAAAGGGCTCTGGCGCGCAAGGCCGCCGTGGCCAAAGCCAAAGCGGCCCGCAAGGCGAAGCGGGCGGGGCCGCCGAAGAAGCGTTAGGCGGCCGGAGAAAGCCGCCAGAGACGCATCGCCCGCTCAACAAGCTCCTTCTGCCGCGTCTCCAAGACCTCCGGCGTCCAGTCCGGCAGGTCGAGGACGGCTTTGGTCAGGTCGAAGGAGACCCGCGCGTTGCGCTCTTTATAGATCTTCTTTTTGCGCTCAAAATCGAAGTTCTGAGAGCTTTTGTTCTTGTTGCCTGAAAGCAAGGTCAGATTGCCGAGGCGATGGCGCCAGAAAACGTACTGATCCTCCGTGAAGCGCTCGTTCCAATAGGCCGCTTTCGGACTCTGAGGAAGCACGTGCTCTATGCTGAGATCCTCGCCGAAGGATTTGGTGACGGAGGCGTCCTGAGCCGCCTCCTCCAGCCGCAGGAGCACCGCTTGCGCGAAGGTTCTCCGGTATAGATCGCCGTTCAGTTCGACCTGCATGTCTTCATCGTCGGCGTGGCGCCGGAAGACGGCCCGCAATTCCTCGGCTGATTTCCCATCGCGGATGGCCGCGATCACATGAGCATAGGCCGTAAAGCGGTGGTTGAAGCCGATCCGTCGAATCCAGAATTGATAGGTGAGCTTCTCCAGCAGCCGGACGAACTCCACCTCGGGCATGTCGGGAAGCGGCTGGTTGAGGAAGGCCAGAAGGGCGGGCGCCCAATCGTCGAAAGTGCTTCTCGACATGGCGCGCGCCGCCCGGGCTGTTTCGACGAGGTGAAAATCTTTGCGGCCGATCCGCAGATAATTCCCCGCCGAGGCGAGAAGGCCCTCCAGAAAAGGCTCATGCCGCTCCACCGTCTTGATGATGGAGGCGAATTCCTCATGCAGGATTTTGCGCGCCTTGACGCCGGTCAGGGCCATGCGATGGTGGCCAAGGAACTGATCCATGCCCGCGACGCTGACGAGGCCCTCAAGCTCAAGCCATCTCTCATGGATCTCATCGCTGATGTTGTCGTCGGTCTCGGAGGTCGAGGCGAATTTTGAGAAAATCTGATTTTTGATGATGTCGGCGTTGGAAAGCGGCATGCCTCGGGTGTTCAGCACGTTGAACAGCCGGTAGGCTGAGGCGAGAGAACTCGTCGTCACGAAGACCACATGAACTTTCTGAAGGAGATAATTCGCGAAGAGCTTCAATTGGTCTTCGGTATGGGCGCCGATGAAGGCGTCGATGGTCTTCAAATTCTCTAAAAACCGCTGTTTGGGCGCGTCCTGATCCCGGTCGATCTTGCCGCGGACCTGAGCGTCGACCTCTTTCGCCTCCAGCATGTATTTACGGAAAAATACCTGATCGCGCTGGCGGACGCGGAGTCTGGGGGCTTCGGTCTCGCCGGTTAGGGCGTTGCTTGGCAGGACGAGCCTGCCGAGTTCTGATTTCGCGGGCTCGGTCATGGCGTCGCGCAGCCGGGCGAAGACGAGGTTCAGCGTCGTCAGGCGCTGCTGGCCGTCCACCACCTCATAGCGCGCGCCTTTCTCATGTTCGATCGTGATGAGGGAGCCGATGAAATATTCGGGATCTCTGGCTTCATAGGCCTCCCAGACATCCTCCAGCAATTGCCCGACCTGCGTCGCCTCCCAGCTGTAGGGGCGCTGGTAATTGGGGATCTCATAGCGGATTTGCCCCGCGAAAATCTGGGCGATCGTGCGTTCTGCTGCTTCCATCCCTCTTCCCCCTTCGGAACGCGGCGCCTTCTGGGCGCGTCTGCGCATGGAGAGGGAAAATCGCGCTTAAGGATTAAAAAGCGGAAAAGCGCGATTCCGGAAGGAGCCGCGCTTTTGAAAGAAGCTTCAAGGCGTTATTCGCGCCTCGTCAATCGATGGGGGCGTCCTCGAAGAGGCGCGAGACCGAATCGTAATCGGCGGTGCTTTCGATGGCCGCCGCCAGCATCGGCGCGATGCTCGCCACATGCACCTTCTTCGAGGCGAGCGTGGAGGGCGTCGGCTGGATGGTGTCGGTGATCCAGAGGCTCTCCAGAGCCGAGTCCTCGACCCGCTTCACCGCGCCGCCCGAAAGCACGCCATGGGTGCAATAGGCGTGGACGCTGGCCGCGCCGCGCTCCTTCAGAGCCTCCGCCGCCTTGCAGAGCGTGCCCGCCGTATCCACGATGTCGTCGAAGAGGATGCAGGCGCGGCCCGTCACGTCGCCGATGACCTGCATCGACTCGACTTCGCCCGCCTTCTCGCGGCGCTTGTCGATCACCGCCAGATCCGCGTTGATCTTCTTGGCGAAGGTGCGCGCGCGCACCACGCCGCCGACGTCCGGCGAGACCACCATCAGACGGTCCTGCGAGGAGAAATTCTTCAGCGCATGGCGCGCGAAGACCGGAACCGCGAAGAGATTATCCACCGGGATGTCGAAGAAGCCCTGAATCTGCAGGGCGTGGAGATCGACGGTCAGGATGCGGTCGGCGCCGGCGTGGGTGATCATGTTCGAGACCAGCTTGGCGCTGATCGGCGTGCGCGGCGCGGATTTGCGGTCCTGACGGGCGTAGCCGAAATAGGGGATCACCGCCGTGATCCGCCCCGCCGAGGCGCGGCGCAGGGCGTCGGTGATGATCAGCAGCTCCATGAGGTTGTCGTTGGCGGGCGAGGAGGTGGACTGAATCACGAAAACGTCGTCGCCGCGCATGTTCTCGGAGATCTCGACCCAGACCTCTCCATCTGAGAAGCGCTTGACCTCGCTCGGCACGAGGTGGCGGTGGAGCTTCTCGGCGATTTTGGCCGCGAGCGGGCGATTGGCGTTGCCCGTGATGAGCTTCAGGTCGGGATTGGGCTTCATGGCGGAGGTCGGGGCCTTTTTGCTGCGCCGCCCGCTGGCGAAAGGCGGCGCGGGCCTCCTACCAAAGCAGAGGGGCGCTTGTAAACGCTCACGGGCCGGGGCGCGACGTTTTCAACCCCTGCTTCCGGAGAGGGCGCCCCGCCGCTCCTCGGGCTTCAGGGGCTTCCGATGGGCAGATTGTCGATCAGCCGCGCCTTCCCGAGATGGGCCGCCGCGAAGATCCGCGCCGGACGCGCCGGATCCCAGACCTTCACCGGGGCGAGGTTCTCGGCGTCGCGCACCTCCAGATAGTCGATTTTGGCGAATCCGGCCTCGCGCAGAGCCTGAGCGGCGGCCTCGGAGGCGGCTTCGGCGGGCGCGCCCCGCGCCACATAGGCGGCCGCGCCCGCGAGCGCCTTATTGAGCTTGCCCGCGATCCGGCGCTCCTCGGGAGTCAGATAGCGGTTGCGCGAGGACATGGCCAGACCGTCGGCCTCGCGGAAGGTGGGGACGCCGAGAATCCGCACCGGCATGTCGAGGTCGCGGACCATGCGGCGGATCATGGTCAGCTGCTGCCAGTCCTTTTCCCCGAAGACGGCCACGTCCGGCAGAGCCTGATTGAACAGCTTGGCCACCACCGTGGCCACGCCGTCGAAATGGCCGGGGCGCTTGGCGCCGCAGAGAGTCTCGGTCACTTCGCCCACCGAGACGATGGTGGCGAAATCGACCGGATACATCTCCTGAACCGTGGGGGCGTAGAGCAGATCGCATTCGACCCGCGCCAGAAGCCGGGCGTCCTCGGCCTCCTGCCGGGGATAGGCGCTGAAATCCTCATGGGGGGCGAATTGGGTCGGGTTCACGAAGACGGAGGCCACCACCCGCTCGGCTTCGCGGCGCGCGGCCTCGATCAGCGAAAGATGACCGTCATGCAGGGCCCCCATGGTGGGGACCAGAGCCACGCGCTCGCCTTCGGCGCGCCAGCGCCGCACTTTGGCGCGCAGATCCGCCGCCGTGCGCACGATGGGCAAAGGCGCGAAGACCGAATCGACCATGAACGAAATCCTCCACCGGCTTGGGCCGGGAGATAGCAGGTTTCTTGCGCAGGCGAAAGGCGCAGGCCGAGATCTCGGAGCGGAGCCTCAGAAGCGGAGGGCGGGGGCGGGGGATGTTCAGGCGGCGAGCATCGTCGCGATCTGGACGTTGTTCGCCACCACCATGGCGGTGACCACCGTCATCACCGACATGATCGAGAGCACCAGCCGGTTCGGCGACCAGACGATCATCGCCGCGACCAGCGCATGGGCGAAGGCCTTGGGCACGAACCAGAGCGGCCCGAGCGTGTCCTGAAGCCAGCGCATGGCGCCGTTGATCTCGAAGGCGCCGTGGCTGAGCGCCCAATTCGTCGACAGCGCGTCGCAGATCCCGACCAGCATGAACATCGCCGCGACCAGACGCCCGGTGCGGGCGAGGTCGATGTCCGAGCGGGCTCGCTCGGCGAGGATGTGATAACGCGCATATCTGTTCTGCATGGCTCGGGCGACGATCCTCAGCGGTTGCTCCATGACGATCTCTCCCTGCGTCCTAAAGATAGGTGAACGCCGGGAGAGAGAGCAAAGGACGGGCCGTCGGGATCGGCCCCGGATCAGGACGCGGGGGCGAGCCCCTCTAACCATGCAACTCTTTGAAAAATCGCGGGGCGACCCGGAGCGGCCTCGGGAGGCGGGCGCGCAGGCGCCTCTCGGCGGCCTTCGCCGACCGGGTCGCGTGTCATTTCGGAGCAGATCACAAAAGCGCGTCGATCTCCTGGAGCGTTTTCTCCAGCAGGGCGAGCTCGGCGGGTTCGCTCAGGCGATGCCCGGCGCCCTTGACGAGAATCAACCGCGCGTCGGGAGAATCCAGATGCTCCAGCAGCGCGAGCGCCGTGGAGACGGGCACCTCCGAATCGGCCGTCCCCTGAATCAGCCGGACCGGGCCGGAGACCGCCAAAGGCGCCCGCAGGACGAAATTCTCCCGGCCGTCCTCGATCAGGCGGCGCGTGTAGATGGTGGGACGCTCCGGATCATAGGGATTCCGGACCACGACGCGCCCTTGCGCCGCCAGTTCGGCTTTTTGCGCCTCGGTCATCTCGCGGGAGATCAGATCCTCGGTGAAGTCGGGCGCCGCCGCCAGACCAAGGAAGCCCGCCACGCGCTCCGGACGGGCGCGGGCGAGCAAAAGCCCGATCCAGCCGCCCATCGAGCTGCCGACCAGAATCTGCGGCCCTTGGGTCAGGGCGTCGAAGAGGTCGAGGGCGTCGCGGGCCCAGTCGCCGACGCAGCCTTCTTCAAAGAGCCCCGAGGAGGCGCCATGTCCGCTGTAGTCGAGGCGCAGGAAGGCGCGGCCCTCGCGCCGGGCCCAGGCGTCGAGCGCCAGAGCCTTCGAGCCGGTCATGTCCGACTGAAAGCCGCCGAGGAAGACCACGCCCGGACGCGCGGCCTGCGCCGCCGTCGCCCGATGGCGGACATAGGCGAGGCGGCGTCCGTCGGGAGGCGTGAAAAAGGCGGGGGCTTCGGTCATCTCCGGGACTCCTAAAGATCGGGAGGGGGATCGGGGTGGGGCTTCCGCGAGTCCGCGGGGCTGCGTCCTTCCTGCGACTTCGTGATCGCTTGTGAAGAGGGCGGCGGGCGGGAGCCTTGCGGCTGCAAGGGTTTTTCGGCATCTTCGCGCCAAAATCAATGGACTCCAGCGCGCCGCGCGCCGGTCCTTATCCGCAGATCTCAGCCGAGGCCGCTCCCCCCATGCGTCAGCCCCGCCAGCCCCGTCTTTTCGCCCGCGTCTTCGCCAGCCTCTTCGCGCTCGGCGCGGCGGCCTTCGCCGCGCCTCAGGAGGCGGAGGCGGCGGTCTGGACCGCGACCAATCAATGGGATGAAAATTGGGAGCGCCGTTATGAATCCTGGGTCCGCGACGCCTTCCATAAGGATTATTTCCATAACTCCGCCGACCGCCTGACCTTCGGTCTGGAGCTGGATTGCGCGGACGCCATCTACACCATGCGCATCCTCTTCGCGCATGAGAACTCCCTGCCCTTCGCCATCAACGCGCCGGGCGGCAAGGGCGTGCTGAGCAACGACATGACCCGTTGGGACAATTACCGTCCGACCCTCCGCGAGGAGCAGGACGACGGCACATGGACCACCTATCAGGGCCCCGCCTACGACGAGACGCAAAAGCTGCGCGCCTTCATCGAGCATGTGAACGACGCGACGGTCACTTGGTCTTTGGTCAACGACACCTATCCGGTGGCGCTCTCCGAGGTGCGTCCGGGCGACATCTATCTGATCCCCGGAACCCACGCCTATATCGTCAAGGAGGTCGCGCCGACCGGCGCCATGACCACCTTGTCGGCCTCCAGCCCGCGCGCATGGCGCCCGATGGCCGTGGTGGACAACTTCCCCTCCGAAGTGCCGAAAGACGCCAGCAACCGCGACGGCTATCGCCGCTTCAAGCCCGAGGCCCATTTGCGCACGGCGCCCGCCCGCGTGCCCGGCGCCAGCCTTGAGCAATGGAGCGTGGCGAAATCGGTGGGCGGCGATTGGTCGGCCTTCGCCATGGCGACTCAAGAGGCCCTCGCGAAGATTCAGGAGACCTTCCCCCAGAAGGCCGACCGCCTCTTCGGCACGCTCTGCAATTACGCGATTCAGCGCGTGGACGTGGTCAACATCGCCCTCGACGCCCTGCGCCGCAAACAGGAGAATCACGGCTCCAGCTGCTTCGGCGCGGGCGAATACGGCGAATTCTCCACCCCCACCCGCGACGCCAAGCTGGCCGGACATTTCCGCGTCCTCCAGACTCTGACCCAAGACCCGCAATGGGCCGCTCAGGACTTCCCCGCCAAACGCGCGATTCAATCGATCTTCACGCGGGGCGGCGGCGCCATGGGCGACGAGGAGATGCTCGCCGCCTGCGCCGTGCCCTTCGATTATATGGGCGGGCGCCGGATGGATCTGCGCCAATTGCGCGAGGCCATCGACGCCAAGCGCGTCGCCTCCGATCCGCATGCGCCGCTCGACTATCGCTGGGGCGTGGCGCAACAGGCTTGGCGCCCGACCTGCCCTTCGGCGCGGGGAAGCTGACCCCTTCTTGCGAGACGGGCGAGAAAATCGCGCCTCAGGCTGAGATTTGAGCTAAAAGCGCCTCCCATGGGGCGTATCCGCGGGCTTCGGTCCGCGGAGGTTTCTTTTGCGCGGGGGCTTCTGTGCAGGCGGCGAGGATCGAGGTCGAGGCTCTGGAGATCCGCCGCGCCGGACGCCGCGTGGTGGGCGGCGCGAGCCTGAGGCTGGCGGCGGGCGAGGCGGCGAGTCTGCGCGGTCCCAACGGCGTCGGGAAATCGACTTTGCTGCGAGCTTTGGCGGGGCTTTGCCCCATCGCTTCAGGCTTGGCCATGATCGACGGCCATGATCTGCGCGCCAATCCGGCGGCGGCTCAGGCGGCTTTGGCCTATGCGGGGCATCTCGATTCCCTGAAGCTCTCGGAGACGCCTTTAGAGGCTCTGCGCTTTCACGCCGATCTCCTCGGCGGCGAGCGCGCCCGCGCGCCGGAGGCTCTGCGGGCCTTTCACCTCGAAACTCTGGCGGAGACTCCGGCGCGGCATCTTTCGGCGGGCCAGAGGCGGCGCCTCGGTCTGGCGCGGCTGCTGCTGACGGATCGTCCCGTCTGGCTGCTCGACGAGCCGACCACGGCGCTCGACGCGGCTTCCTCGGCGGCGCTTCTGGAGGCCATGAAGGGCCATTTGGCGCGGGGCGGGGCGATTCTGGCGGCGACTCATCAGGATCTCGGCCTGCCCGGCGCGCGGAGCTTCGAGATGACGCCGAGCCCGCCCGAAGCCTCTCCGGATTCCGTGGAGGCCGAAGCTTGGTGAGGGCGAATCCATGAGGCGGGCTTTAGGCGCTCTTTTGCGGCGGGATCTGGCTTTGGCGCTGCGTTCGGGCGGCGGGGCGGCCCTCGGCGTGGCCTTTTATCTGATCTTCGTGACTCTGGCGCCTTTGGGCATCGGCCCCGATCCGGCGGCTTTGGCGCGGGTGGCGCCGGGGTTGGTCTGGCTCGGGGCGCTGCTGGCGGCGCTGCTGACTCTGGAGCGCATGTTTCAGCCCGACGTCGAGGACGGGACGCTGGATCATCTGGCTTTGGCGCCCGCGCCTCTGGAGGCCACGGCCTTCGTCAAGGCCTTCGCCCATTGGCTGACGACGGGCGCGCCTTTCCTTCTCGTGGCGCCTTTAGCGGGGCTTTTGCTGCGCCTGCCCGCCGAAGCGGCGCCGACGCTGATTCTCTCCATGCTGGCGGGCGGCCCGGCCTTGTCCTTCATCGGCTCCATCGGGGCGGCGCTGACGGCGGGTCTGAAGCGGGGCGGGCTGCTGACCAGCCTTCTGGTGCTGCCGCTTTACGTTCCGACGCTGATTTTCGGGGCTCTGGCGGTGGAGGCGGCGGTCCTCGGGACGAATCCCTGGCCCATGCTGGCCATAGGCGCGGCGATCAGCCTTGGGTCGATGGCTTTGGCGCCGGTGGCGGCGGCGGCGGCGCTGAGGCTGAATCTGTCCTGAGCGTCTTGCCTCGCCGCGACCGGGGAGAGTAGGAGGGCCCGTCCCGGGGTTCGGGTCTCACAGAGAGAGGAATCCGCCCATGTTCGAAATTCTGGCGCCTCAGGGCGAGATTCGAATCGCCCTTGCGGTCGGCCCGACGAAATCCGCCGTCTGGACCTCCATTCCCGAAGGCGGCTCGGCGCCCGAAGGCGTGACCGTGGATCTCGCCCGCCGCATCGGCGAAATCACGGGACTGCCCGTGCGTCTGGTTCCGCTCTCCAGCTCGGGCGAGATCGTCGCCACGGCGAACGACGGGATCTGGGATCTCTCCTTCGCGCCCGTGGACGAGGCCCGCCGCCGGATCGTCGATTTCGGCGAGGCCTATCATGCGGGGGAAAGCAGCTATCTTCTGCGCGCCGACAGCCCTTTTCGTCGGGCGGAGGAGCTGCACCGGCCGGGCGTGCGGATCATGGGCGTCGCGGAGACGGCGACCTTGCGCAGCGCCGAAAAGGCGGCCTCCGGCGCTCAGGTGGCCGGGGCCGCGAGTCTGCCCGCGGCCGTCGCGGCCTTCGAGGCGGGAGATTGCGACGCTCTGGCTCTGGGGCGGCTGGCGCTGGAGGATCTGGCGCGGCGCATGCCGGGCGTGAGGATCGCCGAGGGGAATTTCCATCGCGCCGAAACGGCGGTCGCGGTTCCGAAGGGCCGCCCCGAGGCCCTCGCCGCCGCGAGCGAGCTGGTGAGGCGCATGAAGGCCGAAGGGACCGTCGCCGGGAGCTTCCGCCGCCATGGCATGCCCGAGGCCGTCATTCCCGCCTGAGCCTTTTGCGGCCCCTCCGCGCCGGGGAGCCTTAACGATCTGTTTCTGACCTGAGCCTTAGAAACTTCGGACGCCGTTCCGCTTTTCGAGGGCTCCATGTCCACTCCCCTGACGCGCCCCGCCTCCGTGGTCTCGCAGCGCATCCAAATCTTCGCGGTGCTCTGCTTTCTGGCCACGGCGATCTGGCTGCGAAGCTCCACGATGGGGTCTTTGCCCGCCGCCTTCCTGCTCTGCGCGAGCTACGCCCTGCCGGTGGCTCTGCTGGAGCGCTGGCGTCTGAGGCCGCATCGCTCGCCCTCGGCGGGGCTGGACTGGGATTCGCAGCCGCGCCCCACGAACTGGAGCCGCGTCGCGACCAAGCTCTTCGGCTTTTGGGCGACCCTCGGAATCATCGCCTTGCTCTACCGGCTGTTTCCGCAATACGCCGCGCAGATGTATCGGCCCTTCTTTCTGGCGGTCGAGGCGCTGATCCTGCCTCTGGCGGCGATCTCGCCTTTCTACGTCTGGCTGCTCGACAGGCGGATGCGTCAGCCGGAAGACGGGACCTGGGCCTTCGGCGCGCTGCTGCTCGGGCGTCCGGGCGTCGATCTGGAGAAGATCAAGCAATACGCCCTCGGCTGGCTGGTGAAGGGCTTCTTCCTGCCGCTGATGTTCTCGGGGCTGCATGACAATCTCGTCGGGCTGCGGCGCCGTCCGCCCATCGAGAACCTCGACCTGCTCGGGCTGCATTTCCTGATCTATGATTATCTGATCCTGATCGACGTGGGCTGCATCGTGGTCGGCTACGCCCTGACGCTGCGGATCGTCGATTCGCATATCCGCTCCGCCGAGCCCAGCGCTCAGGGCTGGTTCTGGACTCTGGTCTGCTATCCGCCCTTCTGGAACATGATCGGGCCGGAATATCTGGCCTATCGCACCGAATCCGACTGGCGGCTGCTCTTCGAGGGCCATCCGATTCTGCTCGGGATCTGCTCGGCGCTGATTCTCGGGTTGATGGGAATCTACGCCTGGGCCTCGGTGTCCTTCGGGCTGCGCTTCTCGAACCTCACCCATCGCGGGATCATCACCAACGGGCCTTACCGCTATAGCCGACATCCGGCCTATGTGAGCAAGAACCTCAGCTGGTGGGTGGAGACCCTGCCTTTCCTCATGCCTTTTCTGATGGGCGCGCGTTACGGCGTCTGGCGGGGCTATTGGGTCGCGGCGGGGGCGCGCTGTCTGAGGCTGCTCGGGGTGAACCTCATCTACGCGCTCCGGGCCTGGAGCGAGGAGCGCCATCTCTCGCGGGATCCGGTCTACGTCCGTTACGCGCTCTGGGTGGAGCGTCACGGCCTTTTGTCCTGGCTGCCGCGGCTCTTGCCGATTCTGCGCTATCGTCCGCCGCAGGGCTGGGAGCCCGAGCCGACTCCGCCGGCCGGCGGAGAAGACAAAGGCCGCCGCGCCTCCGAAGGACTCCAGCCCTCGGACGAGACCTCCGCCGAGCAGCAGGCGGATAAGGTTTGGATCCATGAGGCCGCCCGCGCCGAGCTGCGCGCCGCCGAGGCCGCCCGCGCCGCCGCGCAGGCTCCGGCCCGCGAGGAGGCGGAGGCCGCCAGCCGCAAGGCTCAGGAGGAGGCGCGGCGTCTGGGCGGCGGAGATCCCTCCGCCTGAGCCCCGCCCTCCAGCCTTCGACGCAAAACCGCAAGGCGCTCTCCGACCCCTTGAAGGGCGAGGAGGGCGCCTTTCTTCGTGAGGATGGGGGCGCGCGGAGGCGAAGCCCGGCGCGGGGACGCCCCTCGCTGCGGGGGCTCCTGACGCGCTCCCGCGCTCCGGAGGGATGATGCGGGGGGGGATGTGGGGGAGGGAGGCGGGCGGCTGCGAAAAAACCCCGGCGCGGGGGCGCGCCGGGGCTTCGTGGGATGAGAGGGCCGGCGCGGGAAGGGATCACCCCTCCATGAGCAGGCCGGTCTCGCAGGTCTTCTGCGGATTGGCCTCGACGCCTTCGAAGTAGAGCCGACGCGCGATGCGGGGCTGATAGGTGACGTATTTCTTCATATGCCGGACCGAAGAGCCCGAAAGAAGGCCGCCTAAGACCAGTTCGGCCTTTGATTCGTAGTCGAATTCCCCGCGCACGACGATCACGCTGTCTCCGGCCGGCAAAGCCATGCCGTTCAGCAGATGGCTGAGGTCGGTGGTGTTGAGGCGGGCCGCCTCGGCGTATCCGCCGACCTCGCCTTTATAGGAATCGGATCCGGCTTGCGCGGCGTCCCATCCCCGGCTCCAGGAGACGACGTAGATCGGCGTGGCCGCGTCGCCCGCCTGATAGCAGGCCACGGCCGAAATCACCTGGAACTTCAGCGTGTCGTTCGCGTAAGGCTCCATCATCATCTCGGCGCTGTTCAGGATCTCGCCGAAATTATCATGGGTCAGTCCGCGCTCCTGAGTCAGCACGTTGCCGAGGGCCGCCGTGGTGGAGTTCAGGCGCCCGTTCGCCCAGATGAGATGGGTCACCTCGGTCGAGCCGAGCAGCAGCATCACCAGCAAGGGCGACAACAGCGCGAACTCCAGGGCGGCGAGGCCTCGGCTGCTTCGGCGGAAGCGGCGCAGGAGCCTGAAATCAGGGTGTTTCATGGGCATGGTCTCTGGCTCTTCAGCGGGGCTCTGCGACGAGGGCGGGGAGGGGAGAGGGACGCCCCTCCGGTTCAGGCGGCGTTGGGGCTTCAGCAGTCCGGGGAGGCGAAGGGCTCGTTTTTAAACATCTGGGTCGAATGCATGATCATGCTTTGAGGGCCTTGCTGCGCGTCGCCGCCGTCTGTCGGAGAGGCGCGCAGAAGAGCGCCCAGATAGGGGAAGAAGGCGCGATGCTTCTGGAAGGTGCGGATGATCATGCGGTCTCCGCCTTCGCCGGGCTCATAAACGTTGTCGGCGTCGTCGAAGCTGACGCCGCCCCGATCCTCCATCTCGGCCATGGAGAGGACCGCAAGCCGCACTTTGCCGGCGCAGGACGAGGCGTCGTTCACGCCGAGATAGGAGCAGAACAGATCCCGCACCTCCTCCGGCTGCGCGCAGCGGCCCTCGCCGGTCTCGACGAAGCGCACGATCTTCTGCGTGGAGGTCTGGAGCCGCGAATTATTCATATGCGCGATGGAGACCTCGATCACGCCGAGGATCAGCGCCATCAGCGGCCCGATGATGAAGGCGAACTCCACCGCCGTCGCGCCGCGGCGACGGCGCAGGAAGGAGCGGATGGTGGAACGCGGAAGTCTGAGCATCGACTCGCCTCGGGTTTGCGCTGAACGGGGCCATCCTCCGGCCCCGACTTTAGAAATTCGCTAAAAAACATGGTTTTTACGGCTTGATCTTTCCGCGTCCGGGCCAAGCTCGGTCTTGCGTCGGGGGCGGGGGCGGCGTATGGGGCCATCCGAAAGCCGGAGCGGCTTCAGGCGGCCGGCCGCCGGAGGCCGCCGATCCGAGATGACAAGGGCGCTCGCGCATGCGGCGAAAGCGCCTCAGGAGCCGCCCGTCCATGACCGATCCCGCCTCTCCGCCCTCGCCCGAAGAGATCCGCGCCGAACCCGAGGCCGAAGAGCGGCCGGGCAAGCCTTTCCGCAACCTCTACGGCCGCCGCAAAGGGCGCCCTCTGCGCGCCGGGCAGCAAACCCGCATGAGCGAGGATCTGCCACGGCTTTCCCTGCCGGGCTTCGAGCCGGAGGCGATTTCGGCGGGCGGATCGCCCCTCGAACCGCCGGCGCCGCTGGATCCGGCGGCGCTGTTTCCCGAGGCGAAATCCCTGCGGATGGAGATCGGCTTCGGCGGGGGCGAGCATCTCGTGGCCTGCGCTCTGGCGGAGCCGGAGGTGGGATTCATCGGCTGCGAGCATTTCGCCCAAGGCGTGGCCAAGCTTCTGGCGGATCTGGCGCGGCGCGGCGGCGCGGAGAATCTGCGGCTGGCGGCGGGCGACGCCCGCGCCGTGCTCGACGTTCTGCCGGTCGGCGCGCTGGAGCGGATTTATCTGCTCTATCCCGATCCATGGCCCAAGCGCCGCCATGAGGAGCGGCGCTTCGTCTCGGAGGCCAATCTCGACGCCATGGCCCGGGTGCTCAAGCCGGGCGGCGAATTGCGCCTCGCCACCGACATCGTCGACTACGCGACGCGCAGTCTGAAGATTCTGGAGGGGCGCAAGGATTTCGCCGTCAGCCCTCAGACCCGCGCCGACTGGTCTCAGCCTTGGGAGAATTGGCCGGGCACGCGCTATGAGGCCAAGGCCAAGGCCGCCGGGCGTCCGCAGCATTATCTGATCTTCACGCGGCTCTGATCCGGCTGTGCCGGAGGAGGGGCGATCCGCCTGTCGATGGAGAAGACGCGCTCTTCGGGCTTCGGCTTCGGCGCAGAGGGCGGATCCGCGAAGAGCATGGCGATGGAGAGCAGATTCAGCCCCCAGACGATCAGCACGTAACGCGCGAGCGCCTGATGCGCGGGCTTCAGAGGATCGTCGTCGCGGCGGGACCAGGCCCCGACGACGGTCAGCAGCCCCGGTCTGCGCCACCAGCGGCTTTCCGGCAATTGGCGGAATTCGGGGCGCTTTTTGAAGTCGCTCAGGAAGATCCAGCCGCCGATCGTCACGACGAACATCTGAAGCAAGCCGAAGCTCATGCCGAATCCTCATCCGCGGGTCCGGCCTGATCTGGCGGCGCCGGAGTGAAGGGAGAATTTTGTCCCGCGTCGGAATAAGGAGAAAATCAAAGCCCGCCTCCGAAGCCGGAGGCGGGCCTTGTCGTTCCGGTCGCGGGATCCGCCGCCTTCAGGCGCGGATCAATCGAGATTGGGCGTCCCGAAATCGAGGCCCGGCATTTCGAAATCCATGCTCGGCGCGAGATTGTCGAGCTGCTGCTGCATGGCCGCCTCGTCGAGTTGGGTCTGACCGCTCTTGTAATGCATGACCAGACCGGGGAAGAGGCAGATGAGCGCCACCATCACCAGCTGAATCAGCACGTAAGGCGCCGCGCCCCAGAGAATCTGCGGCGTGGTGACCGGCGCCATGCGTTTGCCGGTGACGCGATCCGTATATTCCTTCTTCGGCGCCACCGACCTGAGGAAGAACAGCGCGAAGCCGAAAGGCGGATGCAGGAAGCTCGTCTGCATGTTCACCGAGAGCATCACCCCGAGCCAGATCAGATCGATGTCCAGCGCCACCGCCGCCGGAACCAGAAGCGGCACGATGATGAAGGCCAGCTCGAAATAATCGAGGAAGAAGGCGAGGAAGAAGATCATCAGATTCACGATGATCAAGAAACCCACCACGCCGCCCGGCACCGAGGTCAGAAGCTCTTCGACCCAATGATGGCCGTTCACGCCGTAGAAGGTCAGCGAGAAGACGCGCGCGCCGATCAGGATGAACATCACGAAGGCCGAAAGCTTGGCCGTCGAATAAAGCGCCTGTTTGACGATCTCGTAATTCAGGCGGCGCGGGTTCTTATCCAGAAACCGCTTGAGCCCCGCGAGCAGAAGCGCGCCCATGGCGCCCATGGCGCCGCCCTCGGTGGGGGTGGCCACGCCGAGGAAGATCGTGCCCAGCACGAGGAAGATCAGAAACAAGGGCGGCGCCATGACGAAGGTCACGCGCTGCGCGATGGCCGAAAGGAAGCGCTTGCCGGTCGCCTTCTCCAGCAGCCAGTTCGCAAGGGCCGCGACCGAGGCGAAGACCATCGCCGACAGAAGTCCGAGAATCACATGATCCGCGATGGAGAGGCCGCGCCCGCTGGTGGCCATCCAGCCCACCGCCGCCGCGAGGGCGTAGAGAATCCCCAGAGAGCGCAGGCCGCGCCCGCCGTCGGGCTCGCGAAAGCCGATGGCCTCGGGAGGCAGCCCCGGCAGCATCGCCGGCCGGAACATCGAGATGAAGAAGACGAAAAGCGTGTAGAAGCCCACCAGACACATGGCGGGCAGAAAAGCGCCCGCGTACATGTCGCCCACCGAGCGCCCGAGCTGGTCGGCCATGACGATCAGCACCAGCGAGGGCGGGATGATCTGCGCCAGAGTGCCCGAGGCCGCGATCACGCCTGAGGCCACCCTGCGGTCATAGCCGTAGCGCAGCATGATCGGCAGCGAGATCAGGCCCATCGAGATCACCGAAGCCGCCACCACGCCGGTCGTCGCGGCGAGCAGCGCGCCCACGAAGATCACCGCATAGGCGAGGCCGCCCCGCGCCGAGCCGAAGACCTGCCCCAGCGTGTCGAGCAGATCCTCCGCCATGCCGGAGCGCTCGAGGATCATGCCCATGAAGGTGAAGAAGGGCACCGCGAGCAGCACTTCGTTGGTCATCACCCCGCCGTAATTGCGGTTCGGCAGGGCGTTGAAGAAATTAGAGGTGAAGAGCCCCAGCTCCATGCCGATGAAGCCGAAGATCAGGCCGTTCGCCGCCAGAGAAAAGGCCGCCGGATAGCCCATCAGCAAAACGATGATGAGCGAGCCGAACATGATCGGCGCCATATTATGGATGAACCAGCCCGTGAAGCCCGCTCCCGTGGCCGCCTCGGCGGTTCCGAAGAGAAGCCCCCAGACGAAGACCATCGCCATGGCCAGAATCGTCGAGACCGCCCACCCGAACAAACCGCGTCCGAGCGTGGTCTTTTTGCGCATGCCGCGCGTTTCCATATGTTTTTCTCCGCGACGGCGTCAGGGGCGGGCGGGGGAGGCCTCGTCGGCCTCGTCGACGATGATGGCGGCCTTGAGCCTCTCGACCTCGGCCTCGGCGGCGTCCGCCGCGAGGACCGGATCCTCCATGCGGCCGCTGATGATCGCGATCCGCTTGATCAGCTCCGAAATCGCCTGAAGCAGCAGCATGAAGAAGGCGATGGGCATCAGAAGCTTGATCGGCCATTGCGGCAGGCCGCCCGCCGCGAAGGACTGCTCATTCGTGGCGATGGAGGCCTGAGCGAAGGGAACGGAGGTCCAGATCATGATCAGACAGAAGGGGATCAGCACGAAAGCGTGGCCGATCACGTCGATCCAGTCGCGCGTCCGCTTGCTGAAGCGGTTCGACAAAACGTCGATGCGCACATGTTCGTTGTCCCTCAGCGTCCAGCTCGCGCAGAGGAGGAACACCGCGCTGAAGAGCATCCACTGAGCGTCCAGCCAGACGTTGGACGACGTGTTCAGCGTTTTGCGGATGATGGCGTTCGCGGCTGAGATGGCGGTGGCCGCCAATAACAGCCAAGCCGCCTTGCGTCCGATCCAGCCGTTGACGGCGTCGATGGCGCGCGAAAGCGCAAGAAACATTCCCGACCTCCCTTACAAAGGGTGTTCGCGTCTTCTCTGAGACGTCTTGGGCGGTGGTTATGAACGCTCGCGCGGAGATGCGCAATGCGCGGCTTGGGTTCGAACCGCTTTCCCTTGTCGGAAGAAGCATGTGAAACCGCTTGCGTTCCACGGATTTCTCCCGGAGATTCCGCCCACGAAAGGGGCGCGGAGACGTCGGGCCGCCAAGCCGCCCGGAGCTCCCGCCTTCAGAAACGTCTCAGGGAGAGATCCGCCGATGAAACGTCGTCAATTTCTGCAAGGCGCGGGCGTCGGGCTCGCCGCCTCCGCGCTCGCGGCCCCGGCCCTCGCGCAGAGCATGCCTGAACTGAACTGGCGCCTGACCTCCAGCTTTCCGAAATCGCTCGACATCATCTACGGCGGCGCCGAGCTTTTCGCGAAGGCCCTCTCCGACATCACCGACGGCAAGTTCAAGGTGCAGCTCTTCGCGGCCGGCGAGATCGTCAACGCCTTCCAGGCCGCCGACGCCGTGGGCGACGGCACCGTGGAGCTGGCGCATACCTGCTCCTATTACTATTTCGGCAAAGACCCGACCTTCGCGGCGGGCACCGCTCTGCCTTTCGGCCTGAACGCCCGTCAGCAGTCGGCTTGGTACACCCAGCGCGGCGGCAACGATCTGCTGAACAAGCTCTATCAGAATTATAATCTGGTGGGCCTGCCCTGCGGCAACACCGGCACCCAGATGGGCGGCTGGTTCCGCAAGGAGTTCAAGTCCCTCGACGACTTCAAGGGCGTGAAGATGCGCATCGCGGGCCTCGCGGGACAGGTGATGTCCAAGCTGGGCGTGGTGCCGCAGCAGATCGCGGGCGGAGACATCTACTCCTCGCTGGAGCGCGGCACCATCGACGGCGCCGAATGGGTCGGCCCCTATGACGACGAGAAGCTCGGCTTCGTGAAGGTCGCGCCCTATTACTATTATCCCGGCTGGTGGGAGGGCGGCGCGACGCTGCATCTCTTCGTCAACAAGGGCAAGTGGGACGAACTGCCGAAGGTCTATCAGAGCGCCATCCGCGCCGCCGCCGCCGAGGCCGACCGCGACACCCTCGCGCGGTACGACGCCTCCAATCCGGCGGCTCTGCGCAGCCTGATCGCCGCCGGCGCCCAGCTTCGCCCCTACACCAACGAGATGCTCGAAGCGGCCTTCAAAGCCGCCAAAGAGGTCTACGCCGAGACCGGCGCCCAGAACGCCCTGTTCAAGGAAGTCCATGACTCGATCATGGAGTTCAAGAACGAGCAGTATCTCTGGTCGCAGCTCGCCGAGTTCAACTTCGACCGCTTCCAGATCGCCAATCGCGGCAAGTGACCGGCTGAGGATTTCGGGCGCGGCCGGGCTTTCGAACCCCGTCCGGCCGCGCATCCTCGGGCCCCTCGCCTCGCGGCGAGGGGTTTTTTCGTCTCAGGCTTCTCCAAAGGCCAGAGGCAGCCCGAAAAAGCGGTTGGCCATCTCCGAGACATGAGCCGGATCGCCGGTGGTCAGCAGCTTCGGCGCGCGCCAGCGGTCGGAATCGAGATAGCCCGGATGCCGGGCCAGCCAGGAATCGAGACTCGCCGCCGTGATGGCCGGCTGCGCGAAAATCCGGGTTCCGGGGGGCAGAGCCGCGCGGAAGGCCGCCTCCGCCAAAGGATAATGCGTGCAGGCCAGAACCGCCGCGTCGGGGGCGGGCATGCGCCGGAGCGCCTTCTCCACGCAGATTCGCGCGATGGCGTCGGCTTGGGCCCAGTCGCCCGATTCCAGAGCGTCCACGAGACCGGGGCAGGGCTCGGAGGCCGCCCGCAGATCCGAGGCGCGATTGGCGGCTTCGCGCTCGAAGGCGCCGCTGGCCACCGTGGCGGGAGTCGCGAAGAGCACCACGTCGAGCGGGCCCACCGGATGCGGCGCGGGCGGGCGCGGATCGGCCCAGTCCCGCCCGGTCAGCGCCTCGACCATCGGGACGAGGACGCCCAACACCCGCCGGTCCGGCGCCTTCTCGGGAAGCCATTCCTGCTGCAGCCGCCGCAAAGCCGCCGCCGAAGCCGTGTTGCAGGCGATGACCACCGCCCGACAGCCCTCCTCGAAGAGCCGCTCCACCCCCGCGCAGGTCAGGCGGTAGATCTCTTCAGGAGGCCGCACGCCGTAAGGGGCGTTGGCGTTGTCGCCGAGATAGACGAAAGGTCGCCAAGGCGCGGCCTCGGTCAGAGCGCGCAGCACCGTCAGGCCGCCAAGGCCGGAATCGAAGACGCCGATGGGCATGGAGAAGGGCCTCCGGGAGAACGGGAGGCCGAAGCATAGACCCCGCGCGGCCATGAAAAAACCCGCCCCGAAGAAGGGGCGGGCTTCGAAATCTCGCAAATCCTGAAGCGGATCAGCGCTTCGAGAACTGGAAGCTGCGGCGAGCCTTGGCGCGGCCGAACTTCTTGCGCTCGACGGCGCGGGAGTCGCGGGTGAGGAACCCGGCCTTCTTCAGCGAAGGACGCAGATCGGGATCCTGAAGCGACAGGGCGTGCGACAGCCCATGCTTCACGGCGCCCGCCTGACCCGACAATCCGCCGCCGGCCACGGTGGCCATGACGTCGAAGCGGCCGACGACCTCGGCGATCTGGAAGGCCTGATTCACCACCATCTGCAGCACCGGGCGAGCGAAATACTGCTCGATGGGCTTGCCGTTGATGACGATCTTGCCGGAGCCGGGCTTCACCCAGACGCGGGCCACGGCGTTCTTGCGGCGGCCGGTGGCGTAGGAGCGGCCGAAGGCGTCCTTGACCGGCTCGCGCTTCGGCGCGGCGGCGGCTTCGGCGGCCGGAGCGCCGCCGACGGCTTCCCGGAGGGCGTCCAGCGATTTGATCTCGTCAACCATGATCAGCCGTTCCTCGTGTTCTTCGGGTTCAGCGAAGCCACGTCGAACACGACGGGCTGCTGGGCGATCTGCTTATGCTCGGCGCCGGTGTAGACGCGCAGATTGGACATCTGCTGACGGCCGAGCGGACCGCGCGGAATCATGCGGCGGACGGCGTTCTCGATCACGCGGTCGCCTTTGCCCGAGTCGAAATACTGACGGGGCGAACGCTCTTTGATGCCGCCGGGAAAGCCGGTGTGCCAATAGAAGCGGTTGTCGTCGCGCTTGCGTCCGGTCATCTGCACCTTGTCGGCGTTGATGACGATGACGTTGTCGCCCATGTCCATATGAGGCGTGAAGCTCGGCTTGTTCTTGCCGCGCAGGATATTGGCGACGATCGTGGCGAGACGGCCCAGAACCACGCCTTCGGCGTCGATCAGGATCCACTTCTTCTCGATGTCGGAAGGTTTAGCGGAAAAGGTTTTCATCTCTGGGTCCCGATGTCGGGAGCCTCCCGACGATTGGCGAAACAGGGACGGGGCGCAAACGCGCCCCGGTTGGCGGGCAATATAGCCGCGCGCGAAAGGGCGTCAAGCGGAGCTTTCGACGCGACGCCTTTGAAAATCGTTTAAAATCATGATCTTATGAAATTGGTGTCTAAATACCTCAAGATAAATCCCCGCCGCCGCGCCGATTCCGGGCCTCCGCGCCCAAGGGCGGCGCAAGGCGCGGAAAGCCGGAGACAGGGGGTGAAATCTTGAGAAACGGGCTCTATCTTGCGGAGAAGCCCCGCCTTTCCCCCGCGCGCCTCAGGGAGGCTTCCGCTATGGCCGCCGCGCCTCCGTCTTCTTCGTCTCCGGCTTTGCTGTCGGCTCTGCTCTCGGGAGGGCTGATCTTCTGCGCTCTCCAGCTCCCCGCCCTCGCCGAGGCGCGGGCTTTCGAAGCCGGAGATTCCGGCGATTCCGGCGCTCCGGCCGCGCTGGAGCCGCCGATCTCCTTTCAGAGCGCGGAGGAGCCGCTGGAATCCCGGATCCGCCTGACGCTCGCCGCCGAGGCCGAGCCCGCGCTGTTTCGTCTTCTGCTCAACGCCGCCAAGGCCGAGCTCGGCCTCGCCCGCGAGGAGGCTGAAGAAGCCTACGCCGTCGCGCTCAACGACGGCTCGGAGTTCGAGCGCTGGAATCTGGAGATTCAGGACGAAACCCGCTTCATCGAAGCCCGGGCGGTCAGCCTTTTGCGGCGGATCTCCGTCTATGACGGCCGCGAGATCCGCGCGCGGGTCGAGAGCTTCGTCTTCGACCGCGAGGCGGGGCGGCTGCTGACGCTGGCCGATTTCTTCGGCGAGGAAGGGGCGGAGGCTCCGGCCATGGCGCTCTTGCGGAAGGCGGCTCTGGAGCGTCTGGCGCCCCTCAAGGCGGAGCGTCTGCGCATTCCGCAGGCCGAAGCCCGCGAGGCGCTGGAGGCGGTCTGGCCGGAGGATTTGAACCGGCTGCGGCTCTTCAGCCTCGCGCCTTCCGACGCCTCTTCCGGCGCGTCTTCTGGCGCGCCGGGCGCCGTCGGGGGGATCTCGCTGCATTTCGGCCCGCATGAGCTGGGCGCGGGCGAGGAGGGGGAATATGAGGCGCTGATCCCGCAGGAGATCTTCCACGACCTCCTCGCGGAGGATTGGCGCGACGCCTTCGCGGGGGCGCCGCTCGCTCTGACGCGGCTGCAAAGCGACGAGGGACGCACGGGCGCGATCTTCGGCCTGACGCCGGGCGAAGCCGTCTCGGCGCCGCTGACTCTGCGGGGCGAGGCGCCGCTCGCCTTCTTCGGCGGGGCGGGCGCGGTTCTGACTCTGACGCCCGAACATGGCGGGCTGACCATCGCGCGGGCGGTGGCGCGGCCTCTGGCCGGGACGCCCGCCTCGGGCGCGGTGGAGGAGGGCGCGCCCTTCGAGGTCGTGCTGAAGCAATTCCGCGAGACGCGCCCCGGCGCGCCGCTGATCCTGCGGCTGAGCGCGGGCGCCGATCCCGGAGACGAAGCCGTCCCCGACCGCATGAGCCTTCGTCTGACGGCGGGCGCCGCGACGGAGACCGCCAAAGACGAGGAGCCCGCTCCATGAAGCCCGCGACGCAGACGCATGACGAACCCGCGACGCAGACGCATGACGAAAAAGTGCGGGAGCAATTCGGTCCCCGGGCGGCGGCCTATGTGGCGAGCGCGGTCCACGCCCAAGGATCGGATCTCGACCGGCTGGAGGAGATCGCCAGAGCGGCCGCGCCGCGTCGGGCGCTGGATCTCGGGACGGGCGGCGGGCATGCGGCCTATCGGCTGGCGCCTCATGCGGCGGAGGTCGTCGTCTGCGACCTCTCGGAGGCCATGACCGCCGCCGTGCTGGAGACCGGGCGCGCGAAAGGCTTCGCCAATCTCTCGGCGCGGGTCGCCCGCGCGGAGGCCCTGCCTTTCGCCGACGGAGAATTCGATCTCCTCACGACGCGCTTCTCGGCCCATCATTGGGGAGATTTCGAGGCCGGGCTCCGCGAGGCGCGGCGGGTTCTCGCGCCGGGCGGCCGGGCGGTCTTCATCGACGTCTCGGCGCCGGAATCCGAGGCGGCGGACACCCATCTGCAAGCCGTGGAGCTTTTGCGCGATCCCTCGCATGTCCGCGACCATCGCCCGAGCTTCTGGCTGGCGGCGCTGGAGCGGGCGGGCTTCCGGACCCGCGCTCTGAGCCGCGATTCCCTGCGTCTGGACTTCGCGTCATGGGTCGCGCGGATGGAGACTCCCGCCGCGCAGATCGAGGCGATCCGCGCGCTTCAGCGGGGACTCGCCGTCGAGACCGCCGCGCGCTTCGCTCTGGAGCCGGACGGATCCTTCACCGTGGACCGGGTCTTCATCGAAGCGGAATAAAGGGTTAGTCGTCCTGATAGGGCTTGCCGTCCAGCGCCCGGCGCAGCCCGCGCAGCGCCGTGAAGAAGACGTAGCCCTGAGCCCCGAGCCAGATCAGCAGCGCCACCGGAATGCCGATGGCCGTGATCGCGAAGAGCCAGCCCACGCCCCAGGCGATCAGCCAGCGCCAGAAGACGCTGATCGCGCCCTCGACATGCTGGCCCGCCATGAGCCCCTGAGTCTCGTCGCGCAGGCCGTGCGCCTCGCGGGCGCCCATGAACCCGAGCGGCGGCAGGAAGGTCGCGGCGACCAGCCAGCTCCACATGCGCACCACGCGGTCGGCCACGGGCGGTCGGCTCGGCGGCTTGACGCCGGAGAGGCGGCGGAAGGTCTTGATGCTGTCTTCGAGGTCCGACTTCAGCGTATGGGGCATGGAGCGCTCTTTCTCCGGTTCTCCGGCGGGGGCCTCCATCGATATGGCCCGCGCGGGAGGCGAGTCAATCCGCGCCCCTCAATCCGCGCCCCTCAATCCGCGCGCCGCCGCGCGACGGGAGAACTCAGGCGAAGAGCCCCTCCAGCGCCGCTTCCGCCGCGAGGTCCGGCGGCAGACGCCCGGAAGCCACCTCCGCCTCCAGACGCGCGAGCCGCATCCGTCTTTCGGGATCGGCGGCGAAGCCCGTCATCAGCCCGCGCCGGATCTCGTCGCGCATCCAGACCAGACCCTGACGTCCCCGGCGCTGCTCCCGGTGCCCATGCTCGCGCCGCCAGCCGTCGAGTTCGGCCACCGCCGCCCAAAGCTCGGCCACGCCCTGCTCTTCAAGGGCCGAAAGCGCGAGGGCCTTGGGGAAGCCGGGCGCGTCGTCCCGCTGGCGGCGCATGAGCCGCAAGGCTCCGGCGTAATCGGCGCGGGTGCGCTGGGCCGCCGCTTTAAGGTCGCCGTCGGCCTTGTTCACCGCGACCAGATCCGCCAGCTCCATGATGCCGCGCTTGACGCCCTGAAGCTCGTCGCCCCCCGCCGGAGCCAGCAGCAGCAGAAAGACGTCGGTCATGTCGGCCACCATGGTCTCCGACTGCCCGACGCCCACCGTCTCGACGATCACCACGTCGTAGCCCGCCGCCTCGCAGAGCAGGATCGCCTCGCGTGAGCGCCGCCCCACGCCGCCCAGCTCTCCGCTGGAGGGCGAGGGCCGGATGAAGGCGTTGGGATCGCGCGACAGCCGCTCCATGCGGGTCTTGTCGCCGAGGATCGAGCCCCCCGAGCGGCTGGAGGAGGGATCCACCGTCAGCACCGCCGCCTTATGGCCGCGCGCGGTGAGGAAGCCGCCCAGAGATTCGATGAAGGTGGATTTCCCCACCCCCGGCACGCCCGTCAGCCCGAGCCGCAAAGCGCCGCCCGTATGGGGCGCGAGGAGGGTCAGAAGAGCGCGCGCCGCGCGGCGATGATCGGCGCGGGTGGATTCGACCAGCGTCACCGCCCGGGCCAAAGCGCGGCGTTCTCCGGCGCGCAGACGCGTCGCCAGATCGAGAATCTCCGCGGAAGGGGCCTCCGAAGGGAGGGGGGCCGCCATATCGACACGGGCGCTTTGTGGGTTCATCGTAACCACCTGTTCACCACGGCGCGACAGATTGGGGCGGCGCCGAACTCGGGAAGGAACGCGTCCTGTGGAGATCAGCATGTGGCCCAAGCGGCGCCGCGCCGCAACCGCTTTTCGCGTCCGGCTGGGAGTCGGCGCGCTTCTGGGCGTGGTTCTGGGCGTCGGGCCGGCCGCCGCGCCGCGCGCGCAGGCGAGCGAAACCAGCGCGGCGGTCTCCGCTCCGGGAGAGGCGACCCTTGAAGCGGTCTACGACTTCCATATCGGCGGGCTCTCCATCGGCGAGGCGGTTCTGAGGGTGCAGACCACCTCCGAGAGCTACGCCGGAGAGGCCCGCATGCAGCCGCGCGGCATGCTGGAGATGTTCCTCAACGGCCGCGCCGAGGCTCAGGCCCAAGGCGCGCGCGACGGCTTCGGCGCCTTCGATCCCCATTATTACGAGATCCGCTTCGAGGGCAAAGCCGAGGCCCAGACCCTCGTGATGACTCTGGAGGGCGCGAGCCCCGTCACCCTGACCGTCGAGCCGCCGGAGAAGGAGCCCAATCCGCACGCCGCCCCCTGGCGCGACCAGATCGGCGTTCTGGATCCCATCTCCGCCATCGTGGCGAGCTTTCTGCCGCTCGGGGCGGAGAACGTCTGCGCCCGCACCATCCCGATCTTCGACGGCTCGCGGCGCTATGACGTGATGTTCACCGCGCCGGATCCGAAATCCTCGGCGCCCGCGCCGCGCTGGTCCAAGCCTTTGCGCCATTGCATGGGCGTTTACGAGCGCATCGCGGGATTTCCGCCCGAAACTTTGCGCGACGAACGTTATTACGTCTTCGACGTCTGGTTCGAAGAGGGAGAAGGCGCGCTCTGGCGCCCTGTGCGACTTGCGGGGCGGACGCGTCTGGGATACGCCGTAGGGAGCTTGCGGGAGTGAATCTTCAAGAGCTTGAGGGCTTGCCCATGGCGCGGCTGCGCACCGATTTCCGAGTCTCGGCCTATCTGGCGCGTCTGGAGGCGGCGGGCGTCTACGCCTCGGTGATCCGGCGCGGCGATCCTCAGGCCGGGGCGGTGGAGGTGAAGCTCGCCCGTCTGGACGGGCGCGCCACGCTCTACACGCGGATTTATGGTCCGGAGGGCGAATCCTTGTGGGAGCCTCTGGGCGGGCTCGACGCCCCCGAGGCCGAAGTGGACGCGCGCATCTCGCGGCGGCTGGGGCAGGACCGCGATCTCTGGGCCATCGAGGTCGAGAGCCGCGACGGGCGGCATTTCCTCGATTCCGACGCGCCCTAATCCTCCGTGTGATCCTCCGCATGGCCGCGCAAGGGGCTTTAACCATCGGCGGACAACTCCCGGGTGTATTTGCGCCGAATCCGGGCGCCGAGTCTTGATTCCCGTCGCCGATCCGCCAAGTCTGGGGCGGCGCGGCCGCGGCGCGGATCAAGGACGGCGGCGGGGAGGAACTTGGCGATGAACATGCTCGACTTGCTGCTCGGGTCGCAGAACGGACGCGGCCTCGGCGACGTGGGCCGGCAATTCGGCCTGAGCGAACAACAAACGCTCGACGTGGCGAAAGGGCTGCTTCCCGCGCTCTCCACCGGCTTCAAACAACAGGCTTCTTCGGCTCAGGGCCTCGAATCCCTGCTCAAGACCTTGGGCGGGGGCGGCGGCTATGATCAGCTTTACGACAGCCCCGAGGCCGTGCCGACGGCTCAGGCCAAGGCCATGGGCGATTCGGTGCTGGGTCAGATCTTCGGCTCCAAAGAGGTCAGCCGCAACGTGGCGGAGCGGGTTTCGCTCTCTTCGGGCGTCAGCTCCGGCGTCGTGAAGATGCTTCTGCCCATCCTCGCCTCCATGGTGATCGGCGGCATGACCAAGCGCGCCCGCAGCGATTCCGGCTCCGGCGGCTTGGGCGGTCTGGTGAACGCGGCCTCGGGCGGCGGCGGATTGGGCGGCCTGCTCGGCGGACTCTTGGGCGGCGGACAGCCTCAGGCGCGCCAGCAGCCCCAGCCGCAGCAGGGCGGCGGACTCGGCGATCTGCTGGGCGGCCTGCTCGGCGGCGGACAGCCGCAGACGCGTCAGGCTCAGCCGCAGGGGCGTCAGCCGGGGATCGAGGATCTGCTCGGCGGATTGCTCGGCGGCGGACAGCCTCAGGCGCGCCAGCAGCCCCAGCCCCAGCAGGGCGGCGGGCTCGGCGATCTCTTGGGCGGTCTGCTCGGCGGCGGACAGCCGCAGCAGCCTCAGGCGCGCCAACAGCCCCAGCCCCAGCAGGGCGGCGGGCTTGAGGATCTGCTTGGAAGCCTCCTCGGCGGCCAACAGCAGCAGCCTCAGGGACGTCAGGCCCAGCCGCAGCAGGGCGGCGGGCTCGGCGATCTCTTGGGCGGATTGCTCGGCGGCGGACAGCCTCAGCAGCCGCAGGGCCGCGCGGCGCCCGCTCCGACGGGAAGCCAGCAGCGCCCCCCGAACGGCGCCCCCAGCATGGACGATCTGCTCGGCAGCCTGACGGGCGTGCGTCAGGCCCGGACCGGAGGCCAGACGGGCGCCCGCGCCGCCGCGCCCAAGCCTCAGGGCGGGTTGCTCGGCATGCTCGACGCCGATGGAGACGGCAAGATCGACGCCGACGTGCTGGCGCAGATTCTGCGTCAGCAGGGCCGCGGCTGAGTTTCGGCGCAAGCCTCATGCTTCTGGAAAGAGCGCCTGAAAGGGCGCTCTTTTCGTTGAGAGCGCTTTCCAGCGAAGCTGATCAAGCCTCGCGTCGCGAAAGCGCGACAAAATAAAGACTTGGAGCGTTTGACGGCCCAATTCGGTCGGAAAACCCTCGAAGGGCTCAGGCCGGGACCGTCGCCTCGGGCAGCTCATAGGTCGTGACTTCGAATTTGCTGAGGGCGTGCGGCCCGAAGATGGTGGCGATGGCCACGTCCGTGGCGTCGCGGCCGCGGGCCATGACGATGCGTCCGATGCGCGGGACGTTGTGCCGGGCGTCGAAGGTGATCCAGCGCCCGCCCATATAGACCTCGAACCAGGCGCTGAAATCCATGGGATCGGGCACGGGCGGAACGCCGATGTCGCCGAGATAGCCGGTGCAATAGCGCGCCGGGATGTTCATGCAGCGGCAAAGCGTGATCGCCAGATGGGCGTAGTCGCGGCAGACGCCGGTTCCCTCCTGATAGCCTTCGAGGGCCGTGCGGGTGTTGCGGGCGTTCTGGTAATTGAAGAGGATCCGCCGGTTGGCGAAATTGCAGATCTCCCGCACGCGCTCCATGCCGGGCGGAATATGCCCGAAGAGCCCCCAAGCCTCGCCCATGAGCCGATCCGTCTCGCAATAGCGGCTGCCGAGCAGGAATTGCAGCGTCTCGGGCGGCAGCTCCGCGAGGTCGTGCTGAGGCGCCGACCAGTCGATGGCGTCGGGCGTTCCGGAATCGCGGATCACCGAGGCGCTGCTGAAGCGGATGGTTCCCGGAGGAGCGGTCAGCCTCTGGCAGCGATTGCCGTAGACGTCCAGATAGCTCGTCATAGGGACGGGAGGGTCGGAGCGGATGGTCTCCGGGGCCTCCAGATCCGCCTCGCGTCCCTGAGAGACGTTCAGCATCAGGATCATCGGCGTGGGGGCCTGAACCGTGAAGGCGATGTCGAATCCGGTCTGAATGCGCATGATGGCTCCCTTCCTCTGGACGCAGGAGGAGGCGCGGAGGCGCGGATCGACGCGGCGCCCCCTCCTTTAGGATTGTATTAAGAACAATTCCCCGCTCATCAAGGCGCCGCGACGCGGAAAACCCGCCCGGCGAGGCCGGACGGGTCTTTTTAGGACGATTTTTCGCAGTCCAATCGGTTTGGGACGCGGGAGTCTCTTCGGAGGATCGCGTTTAAGGCGCGGCGAGCCAGTTGAAGAGCTCCTCGTCGAACTTGATGTTCACCCGCATATAGACGCCTTCTCGGTTATAGCCCTGCGGGTCCAGACGATCCTCGTCGAAGCCGCTGAAGTTATAGCCCACGCCGAATTCGACGTTCTCGGTGGCCGCGTAGTTGAAGCCCAGCCCGCCCGACCAGCTCGTGCTTTCGCCCCATCCGGCGGTCAGGGCGCCCGCGCGGCCCTCAAGGGCGAAGCGGTCGGTCAGGCCGTAAAGCACGCGGATGTCCGCGAGTCCGACCTCGCTGCGGTGGCGGGCGCCGTCGAAGCGCTGATCCGTGAAGCGCAGGCCCAGACGGCCCGAGATTTGCAGTCTGTCCGTCACCTGCGAATTGATGTGGGCCGCGAGGATGTGGTTCAGGCTGTCCTCGCGCAGATCGGAGGCGGCGCGTTCGTATTCGGCCTCGTAATAGGCGAGGATATGGGTGCGGTTGTTGGTCGGGCGGAAGGCCAGACCCAGCCGCAGATGCGCCTTATGGCTGGCGAAGCCCACGTCCGGCAGGCGTCCGTCGTAGCGCGCGGCGGAGAAGAGGGTCAGCTCTTCGGTCGCGCGGCCGATGATCGCCGCCGTCGAGCCGAAGGTCCAATCCTTATCCTGCACGCGGCCCTCGACGCGGAAGGCGCGGCTCATGACTTGGCTCCGCTCGTCGCGCAGGGCGAAGGAGAGCGCCGCCGAATCCGCGCCGTCGCCGGAGAAGGCGCGGACATGCTCGGCCTGAGCCTGCAAGGTCAGCTTCTCGGCGAGGGCGTATTCGCCGCGCAGGCCGACGGCGTTCTCGACGCCGCGCGCGGAGGCGTCGCCGGTGAGGCGGGTCTCCGAATAGACGCGGGTGTCGGGGCGCCAGTCGTTTTCGATGCCGATGACGGTGCGGCCCTGGCTGAAGGCGTCGGCCACGCTGAGATAGCCGTCGCCCTCGGGGCCGGTGACGGTCGCGTCGTCATTGGCGAATTCATGCTTGACGTAGAAGGTCGTATCGGGCGTCGCCTGGACGTCGAGCCGGGCGCTGGCGCGGAAGGCGGGGCTGTCCACGGCCTTCGCCGCCTCCAGAGTCCCCGAGACGCTGCGTCCGAGGACGTCGGTCGAGGCGCGCAGGCCGGTGGTGACGAAGGTCTGCTCGGTGCGCTCGCCGCCGGTCTCGGCCTGTTCGTGGCGGACGCCGAGGCGCCCTTCGACCGGGCCGAAATTGCGGCGCAGCTCCGCCTCGGCCGAGGCGCGCCAATTATCCTCCGTCAGATCGGCGCTGTAGACGCCCTGAGTCCGCAGCTCGGCCAGATCGCCCAAGGGGCCCTGGACTCCGGCGCGGGCCTCCATGCGGCCCGAGGAGACCGAGGCGCTTTCGCCCTGGAAATCGGCTTCGGCGCGGCCGAATCCGCCGTCCACGCGCCAGCCGCCGCCCAATTGCGCCTCGCCCTCGAGGAGCACGGCGGTTCCGGTCGCGCCGGTGTCGGGATTGCGCGACCAAGCGCCTTCCGCCCGGACCCGGACGTCCTGATTGGGGCGATATTCGCCGTAGACGGCCGCAAGGCGGTTGCGCTCGGCGGGATCGTCGACGTGGCTGTAGGCGCCGCCCACGCGCAGACCCTCGGCCAGCTCGCGCTCAAGGCGCGCGCCCGCCACGGTGTAGCTTTCGCCGCCGGCTTCGGTCTCGTAATAGGCTTCGATGTAGACGGGGTTCAGATCGTCGTCCAGCGAGGGGATGGGCGAAAAGAAGTCGAGGCGGCCCGAGTCGTAATCCAGCGCGAAGTCCGAGCCGCGCCGCACGTCCCGCCGCGAGAGCAGGATTCCGGGGTTCAGCCGGTCGCGGACGATGATCGCGAGGCGCTCGGAGCCCGCGCGGACGGGCGCGCCGGGCAGCTGATAGCCCATCGCCAGACCAAGGCCCTGGATCTCGACCGTGCGGGTCGAGGCGTCGGGCCGGGCGGCGAAGACCTGAGCGCGCCAGCCCTCGCCTTCATAGGTCGCGTTGACGCCGGTCAGGTTGCGGCGCAGGCCGCCGAGCTTAAGGTCGTTCTCGGCGTCGGTGGCGAAATCGCCCCACATGCCCATGAAGCCGCCCTTCTCAAGGCGCACGTAGAGCGGGCTGCGGGCCTGAGCCTCGTAGCCGGTGACGGAGCCGTCGCCGTAGACGGGGTAATAGGCGTTGGGGTCGAGGTCGCGGAAGAGCCTGTCGTCCTCGGTGCGCGAGCTGTCGTAGAGCAGGGTCAGCAGGGCGTCGCCGCGGATCTTGCCTTTCAGGAAGACCGCGCCGCGCGCGCCGATCTCATAGGATTCGCCGTAATCGTCTTCGTCGTCGATGGCGCGCAGGCTCTCGGGGATGCGCCAGCCGCGCCCGGCGAAATTCGCCTCGAAGGCCAGCAGGCCCACGCCCATCAGAGGCCGCTCGTCGGCGGAGAAGCGCAGATTCAATTCGGCTTTGCGCTTATCCTCGCTTTCGGCGGTCACCAGCACGGGGCCGGAGCGCACGGAGCTGGCCAAACGCACATGGGCCTCGCCGTCCTCAAGCCGCACCTGAAGGCCGCGGGCTTTGCCGTCGAGATCCTGAGTCAGCCAGGCGCCGTCCTCGGAATGCAGCGTGACGAAGGAGACGCCCTCCACCGGAATTCCGGCGGAATCCGCCAGCTTGATCGTCAGGCGCGCGACGCTGCGGCCGCCGTCGGCGGGCAGAGACAGGCGGTCGGAGGTCAGGACCAGACGCTCGGGCGCGCCGGGGCGGGTCATCGTGGCGCTGGCCAGAGTGCGTTCATTGCCGAACTGGTCGCGGCCGCGGATCTCCAGCTGATTGGCGCCGGAGTTCAGAGCCACGCCGTACCAGGCCACCAGCTCGGCGCGGGCGGCGGGATTGCGCAGGCGCTCGCCGAGCTGGCTTTGCGGCACGGCGACGCCGTTGACGTAAAGGACCGGCTCGGCGTCGGCGCGGATGGCGGCCATGAAGCGGCCGTCGCGGCTGACGCCGTCCAGCGGCCAGAGCCAGCGGCCTTCGCGGCCCATCTCGGCGGTGAGGCTTTGCACGACCTCTTCGCTCTTGGGCATGGCGGCGCGGAGGCGGCTTTGCTCTTGGGCGCCTTCGGCCACCTGAGCCTCGCGGCGCTCAAGCAGCGGGGCGTCGGCGCGCAGATCGCCGCTCAGGCCGCGGCCGACGTCGCCGTCGCCGCGGGCGCGGGCGCGCAGATCGGATTCGAGGTCGCGGACGCGGGCGTCGAAGCGCACCGCCTCGTCGAGCTGGCGCTCGATGCGGGGTTGGGCGGAATCGGTCGCGAGCGAGGGGGCGATGGCCTCCATCTGGGCGCAGTCGGCGACGAGGTGGAAATCGGCGCGGGCGAGGTCGCCGAAGCGCAGATTCACGAATTGCGACCAGTCTCCGCGGCCCGAGGAGGAGGGCGCGCTGCGCAGGGAGGTCGGCTTGAGCCCGCGCGGCGTGGTCTCGCCGTCGAGGCGCGCCACATGCGGGCCGCTCTGCACGCCGTACATGCTGAAGTAGCCGCGTTCGTCGGTGACGGCGTAGACGCCGGTCTCCAGCCAGACGCGGGCGCCCGCCAAAGGCCAGACGCGCGGTCGGGCCAGAGTCCCGTCGGCGCGGGGCAGGCGCAGAGTCCCGGTTCCGGCGTCTTCGAGGCCGAGGGCGTCGATCTGGGCGGGCAGGCGCTCGCAGGCCGAGACCACCGCCACGCGGCCGATGAGATAATTCTCGTCGCTGATCGGGCCTTTGTTCTCCAGCTTCACGCGGGCCTGAGAGGCGGCGGAGTCGACGCGGGTCGAGTCGGGGCGCAGGCCCGTGGCCCAGGCCGAGTTGAGCAGATCGCCCGAGGCGCCCGCGCCCACGCGCATCACATAGCTGACGCTGAGCGAGGCGCCCGCCTCCATCTCCGCCAGACGGAAGAGGTTGACGTTGGGCGTCTGGAAGCTCCAGGTCCCGTCGGCGGGGGCTGCGCCGTCCACGCGCAGGCTGCCGGGGGCGTAGGCGAGGCCGCGGGCGGCTTCGTCGCGCAGGGTCACGCCGGAGAGGCGGCGGCCGGTGCGGTTCTCGACCTGCACCTCATAGCGCAGGAAGTCGCCGACCTGAGCCGTCGAGGCGGAGACGCTCTTCTCGACCCAAAGCCCTTGGTCGTCGACCGGCGCGGCGCGCAGATCCAGCGGAATGTCGAGGCCGTTCAGATCGGCGCCGGCGGCGCTCAGGCGCGCGGGGGCGACCTGAAACACGGCGTCGCGTCCGCAGCCCAGCGCGAAGGCCGGATCCACGCGGCGCGAAAAGGGCGTCGAGGCCACCAGCGCCAGAGAGGGGAAGAGGTAGTCCTGTTTCGCGGCGGTGACGCAGTAATCGCCGGTCGGCAGGCCCTGAGGCAGACGGAAGAGGCCCTCGGCGTCGCTGATCGCGGAGAAGCCCGAGAGAGAAGCCGACAAAGCGGAGGGCGCGCCCGCCGTCTCGACGCGGGTGATCGAAACCTCGGTCTCCGGCAGACGCGCATTCGCGGAATCCGAGCCGACGAAGGTCACGCCGCCGCTGTCGACCAGAGCCTCCACCCGCAGCGAATCCGAGCAGCCGACGGCGGAGACGTCGGCCGTCAGGCGGCTGCGCAGGGCGCTGCGCAGGACGCAGGAGGCGGCGGAGCCCGCCTGACAGATCAGGCCGCGGCCCGCGGCCTCCGCGAGCTGGATGCGCGCGGCCTGCTCCATGGCGTAATAGCCGGAGCGTCCGGGGACGGGGGTCAGCCGGGCGCGGATCGAATCGCCGGTGACGGAATCGGAGATCACGGCGGTCAGCTCGCCGACCGCGGCGGCGGCGGGCGCGCGCAGGATCAGCGCGGCCTCGGAATCGCCCGCGAGCGGCGCGCCTTCCGGCGTGAAGTAATAGAGCGCGCCGCGGGCCTGAGCCAGAGCGGCCTCGACCGCCGAGTTCTGGAAGCCCGCCAGAGCGAAGGCGCCGTTCGCCTCGACGAAGCAGGAGGCGGGCGGCACCGAGGCGCAGGGCGCGGCGGCGGAGAGGTCGAATTCGCCGTCGAGGCGGCCGTCGCCCTCGGCGTCGAGGAAGGCGGGCGCGGAGGCGAAAGCCGAAAGCGCGCCGCCGCTCAAAGCCTGAAGCCGATAGGTCATGCGGGCTTCGGCGCCCGAGGTCAGCACGCTTTCCGGCAGGAAGAAGCCGATGCGGGTCGGACGCTCGCCCCCGCTCCAGGAGCTCCAGGAGCGCCAGACCGTCGCCGAGCCCTCGCCGAAGCCGAGCAGCGCGTAAGAGCCCAGAAGCGAGATCTGAGGGGCGGAGAGCGAGGGGAAGGCCTCGGCCGGGAGCTGGTCCTCGACCATCACGCCGCGCGCCGAACCGCCGTCCACCGGAAAGGCGCGGACATAGGCGGAGAGGCGCCCCAGCTCGAAGGCGCCGAGCGAAACCGAGAATTCGCCGCCCGCCGGAACGGTCGCCGAACAGGATTCGCCGAGGCTTTTCGTCAGATGGGCCGAGCCGGGCCGCGTGAGCGTGATCTCGTCGCGCGCGGGCGCGATGCTCCGCACGACGGCGTCGGGATGCGGGTCGACGACCTCCGCGTCGAGCCGCAGCCGCAGGAGCGTTCCGGCGGGCGCCGCGGCGGGCGCGCGCCCGACGATCAGAATCTGAGCCGAAATCTCGCCTTGGGCGTGGAGAAAGAGCGGGCCGTCGATCACGCGGTCGCCGGAATCCAGCCGGCCGTCGCGGTTGACGTCCAGAGCGAGGACGACGCCCTCGAGCCGCCATTCGCTTTCGAAGCTCAGAGACAGCGCGTAGGAGCTGGCGGCGTTGCCGACGTTGGTCAGGCTATGGACGAGGACGGTCGTCGCGCCGGGCGACAGAACCCGCGAGATGTCGGGTTCGAGAAGACCCGCCTGCACGCCCAGAACCCGCAAAGAGGCCAGATTGCTGGCCGCGCGGAATCGCTCCGCCGAGCCTGGATATTGGTAATCCGCGAAGACCTGTCCGGTGATGACCGTGCCGATCGGCGTGAGCGCCGAAGCGGCGGGCGCCTCCGCCAGGGCCGTTCCGAGGAGGATCGACGCGGCCAGCGCCGCTCTGCGGATGCGCCGGGCCGGGGGGCGGGCCAGGGAAGGCGTCGCGAGGGCTGGGGCGGCGAGGCTTTGGATTCCCATGGGGCGAGCTTTCCATGAACGGCGGCGTCGGAGGACGCTTCAGGATCTCTGCGCCCCCTCGGGGGCGCGGGGAGGGTCGTGTCGCCCGGACTGAAGGGCGCAGGGGGCCTGCGGCCCGCGGAGGGCGCGGGCGCGACGGCGAAACGGCGGATGAAAATGACCTAACGAATGACGCGGCGAGGAAGATCGGGTCGGGAGGGGCGCGGACGCCCCTCCCTCGCTTGTCAGGGTCGGATCACTGGATCTCGGTGGAGAAGCGGATCCGGAAGGTCTCGCCGGGCTGCAGTTCGCCGCCGGTCAGCAGGCTGCTGGCGTCGAGCGTGATGTCGTTGTACATGCCCGAGACGGTGAAGCCGCTGGTCGGGGTCGTGAAGGTGCAGACCGAACCCACCTCAAGGCAGAAGCGCTCGGAGCCCGTGCGGAAGGTGGTGAAGTTGGGCACGGCGTCGGTGACGACGATCGTGTTGACCGGCTCGGTGCCGACGTTGGTGCCGACGATCTCCCAGATCGCGCAGTCGCCGGGGTTGGCGCGGGACGCGTTCTCGGTGAAGGCGCCGTCCGGACCCAGGTCCACCGCTCCGACGTCCGCGCAGAGCGCGTCCACGGCGGCGGACTTGGTCAGGCGCAGAACGCCGGTGGCCACGCGGTAAGGCACGCGGCTGGTCTGGGTGGTGGCGCCGTCGGTGCCCGAGAGGGTGACGGTGACGCGCTGGTCGACCGAAGCGTTGGTCGGGGCCTGCACGTCGACCCAGACCGGGATCTGCTGGCCGGGGGCCAAAGGCACCTTGCCGCCGTTGACGAGATTCACCGAGGTGGTCGTGCCGTCCGGATTGCGGACGAAGACCGGGGAGCCGTCGGGAATGGTGTCGAGCGGGCGGTCAGGCACGCCGTCGCCGTTGGTGTCGACCCAGATCGTCGAGCCCCAGGCGGGATCGGAGCTGGCGACCGTCAGGTCGTATTCGCCGGGCGTGTTGCCGGTGTTGGTCAGGGTGTGGTCGGTGCGGCTGGAGGCGCCCGGCGCGATCGGCTGCTCGTCCTTGTCGGCCGAGAGCTGGTAGCGGGGATCCGGCGAGACCTTCACCGCGTCGAGCTTGACGTCCGACACGCCGGTGCTCTGCGAGCGCACCGAGAAGAAGATCGGGTAGGCGCCGTCGACCAGAGCGTCGAGGGAGGCGTCGGCGGAGGCGGTCTGGCTGCGGAAGTCCGCCGTGTAGTCGGCGAGGGCCTGAGCGTAGTCGCTCGGAACCTGCACGACGGCGGTCAGGGAGTAGACCCCGCCGGACTGCACCGCCGGAGTGGTGGTGATCTGCTGGCCCGAGCCGTTCAGGAACCGGACCGACCAGCCGTCAGGCAGAGTCTGAAGCTGAGAGCCGACCGCCGCGCCCGCGAACCAGCCGCCGCCCGCATAGAGCTGGAAGCTGTCGGAGACGCCGCCGAAGTTCTTGATGTGCAGCGGGAAGCTGACCACGCCGCCGACGGCGGCGGTCGTGGTGGTGGTCGCCGTGGCGGTGCCTGCAGTCGGGTCGTAGGCGTCGACGGCGTCCCCGGCGTTCCAGACGCCCGGATTGCTGTTGGCGAGGTCGACGCCGGCGGCGGTGATCTCCTCCAGACGGTTGGTCACCGTATCGGACTTGGTCGGGTCGCCGATGGAGGTCGCGACGACGACCACGTCATAGGGCGTGCCGGGCGGGTTGAGCGTCGCCGTCTGGGGCAGGATCGCGCGCACCTGCAGGACGTAGGGCCCGGGCGGCTGGTCCAGGATTATCATCGGCGTGTCGGGAGCGCCGTCGCCGTCGTTGTCGAGAAGCTGGACGGTGCCGCTCGCGTTCCAGAAGGAGAAGAGCGTGCCCGCCGGGAAGCTGTGGCCCGGCTGAATGCTCAGATTGACGCGGTCTGGCAGGCTGCCTAAGCTGATGATGTGGTTCGTGAAGATCACCGTCGCGCCGAGCGGAGCCGTGTCGACCACCTGCACGTCGTTGTACGTGTTGTCGTCGTCGCCGCCGTCGTTCACGCCGGGCGCGCCCCCGGAGGAGGTGTCCGAGATCGTCACGTTGTAGACCACAGGCGGATCGACCTGAGCCGGGTTCGAGGGGACCGGATCTTCCGGGTTGCCGTCGCCGTCGACGTCGCCTTGGGCGTAGGCCACGTTGATGATCCTGGCGTTCCCGGTCGCGTAGCCCGAGCTATAGGCGACGCGGAAGGTCATCTGAACCGAGGCGCCCGCCGGAAGCAGGGCGTCGAGGCCTTCGACGCCGACCAGAGCCGTGTCGGTGACGTCGCCGTCGTTGTTGTAGTCCTGACCGTAGGTGGTCTCGTTGATGGTGGACACCGAGACCGCGGCGACGTCGCCGGCGTTGGCGCCGAAGCCCGTCGAGACGATGCTGCCGCCGACCAGCGTCACGCCGTCGGGCAGGGCGTCGAAGATGCGGACGTCGGTCGCTGCGCGGCCGCCGGTGTTGCGCACCGTGACGGTGTAGGCGATCTCGCTGGTCGTCGTGTCGATGACGGCGGCCTTGGTCACCTCAAGCACGGCGTCGGAAGTGACGGTCACGAGCAGGTGGTTGGCGCCCAGAGTGGTCGGGGTCGCGTCGGAATAGGCGTTGGTCTGGCCCGCCGGAGTGGTGTCGCGCACCACGCCGAAGGCGCCCGCCGCGCCCGCCGCGTCGACGGGGGCTGCGGTGATCACGGCGGCGTATTCGTCGGTGGAGGCCGCGCCGTTGGGCAGCTGGGCCGAGATCAGCAGCTGAGCCGCTTCGGCGCCGTTCAGGCGGACGAGGCTGGCGGAGCCGGCGCCCGTGGCCACGACCGGCTCGCCGGCGTCGGCGACGCCGTTGCCGTTGAGGTCGCGGAAGACCTGCACCGTGGTGAAGTCGCCGTCGTCGCCGGCCATATTGGCCACCGAGATGCGGTACCAGGCCTCGCCGTTGCCCTGGTTGGTCAGGGTGTGCGAGGAGTAGACCGTCTGGCCGGCGGCGCCGGTCTTGCTGCGGTCCTGCGAGATCGTCGCGTCGTAGACCTGCTGGACGGTCAGCTCAGCGATGTTCGACTGCGCCTGATAGCTGTTGCCGCCCGCATCCTGATAGGTGGCGGTGGCCTGGTTGCGAATCACGGTGTTCGCCGCCGTGGCGGCGTGCGCTTCTTGCGCGACGCCCGCCAGAGCGATGAACGCCGTCGTCGTCAACGCCAAGGCGCGCACGCCCGGCTTGATGCGAAGTGGCGTCATCTTCCGACCCTTTATTATGGTTGGCCGCAGAAGCCGGAACGGCTCTCGGCCCGAAGAGCCGCGTTTCGCGACGCGACGCTTCGTTCGCCCATTTTACGAAGGAGAGGATTGAAAATTTGATAATCCGAGGCGCATAACGTGGCGTCGAAAGGATTAATCTGTCGAGATTTGAGCGAATTAAAAATAAAAACGGGGAAATATTCATGAATATTTCCCCGCGTCAGTTTTTAAGTCTAGTCGTTTCAGAGTTTTTCTGAAGTTGAAATTCTTAAATCTTCAGAATTTCTCTGGTCGCCGCGTTCAGTTCACCTGAGCGCGATATTTATACTGAATGGACTGGCTCGGATGGATCGGGGCGGCGTCCACCCAGCGCACATGGGTGTATTCGGCGGGCGGGACGACCACTTCGACGGTCTGGCCCTGAGCGTTTTGGCGCAGGCGGCGCACCGGCTCGCGCTCCCAGCTCTCGCCGTTGTCGATGCTGACCTCGAGGCGGTCGCCGCCCGGCGCGAAGGCCGAGTTCGCCACATAGCTCATGCTGTCGGGGATGGGGCCGGTGATGACCACGCCCGAAATCGAGGCCGGGGAGATGTTGGTGTAGTTGATCTGATACTCCACCACGTCGCCCGGGGCGGCCGCGGCGGCCGGAGCCAGCGTCTCCTGGCCGAGCGAATCCTTGGAGACGATCATCGCCGTGAGCGAGGAGAGCAGGGGCTCCGCAGGCTGCGCGAAGGCGGGCGAGGCGAAGATCAGAGCCGCGCCGAGGGCGGCCGGACGAAGAAGCACGGGGAGGGACATGGTTCGAACCTCATTCACTCGGATGCGGCGGGGGGCGCCGGGGAGAAATTTCCTCGCAGGGAGAGAGCGGATCTTCCGGCCTCGTCACTGAATGCGGACGGTGAAGCGCGCTTCCGCGCTTTCGCCAGGCCGCAGGCAATGGCTTTCCAAGACCGAATCGCCGTCGATGTCGAGAGGCGCGCCGACGTCGCACGCGATGGTCGCGCCCGAAATCTGGCAGGAGCCGCCGCCCGGCGGGGGTTCGCTGACGATATGCGGAGAACCTTGCAAAAAGGTGAATTCCGGGGCCTCGTCCTCAAGCCGGACGGCGCAAACGGATTGGGCGCCGAGATTTGAAGCCGTCAGGCGCCAGATCACGCAGGCCTGAGGCGGAGCGAAGACGCCGCCGGTCGCGAAGGCCGCGTCGGGCGTCCCGTCGCAGTTCATGTCCGGCGCGCCCGCCTTCTCCAGAGTCAGGGTCGTCGGGCCGATGGTGGTCGTGTCCTGAACGCTGCTGACATAGGGGCCGATCAGCGATTCGGCGACGAGCGTCGCGACGTCGCGGGCGCCTTCAGGCGCCGAGCAGGGCGCGAAGACCCGCAGCCGCACCAGAGTCCAGTCGCCCGGATGCAGCTCCAGAACCAGCGGGACGCTCATGCCGTTCCAGTAGAGGGAGCGGGTGATCCAGGATCCGGCGGCCGCGCTGTGGACGGAGTAGGTCGCTCCGCCCGTCATGAACAGCGGGGGCAGATCCTGCATAGGCAGGAATTCGGTCGGCTCCTGGCCGGCGGGGCCGACCGGAAATTCGATCGCCGAGGCGAAGGCGGTCTGATCCTGCAGCCGGAGCCGGACGGAGATCGGCGTCGTGCCGAGATTCTCCACCCGGTGCAGATAGGTCGCCACGCCGCAGGGGGCGACCGAGGCGCTGCGGTCGGGCGAGATCTGCAGCGCGTTGAGGGGGTGCAGCAGGTTCAGATCGATCCGCGCCACGTCCAGCGCCCGCGAGGCGCCGCCCTGAGCCGAGACAAAGAAGCTGAACAGACCCGGCGCGGCGGTCGGAGGGATGGAGATGGAGAGGTTGAAGCTCGCCGTTCCGCCCGGCGCCGGAAAGACGCCCGGCGCCAGAGGCCCCGCATGCGGCAGCTGCGTCCGGTCATCCGCCGAGACGGTCGTGACGACGGTCCAGTCTTCGGGAACGGGGATGGTCATGGTCTCGTCGAGCCAGATCTTCAGCACGCCGTCCTCGCTCACCGAGCCTTCGTTGGCGAGGATCATCGTCTGATTCACGGTCTCGCCGGGGCGGCCGGTCAAAACGGCGGCGGGGGCGCTGGCGGGATCCTGATTCGCGACGCCGGCGTCGTTGAAGGCGGGGCCGGCGGTCACGGCGATGTCGAGGCTTCCGAGCCGGATTTCGCCCAGAACCAAATCCGCGGAAGCCGTCATGGCGGCGTTCGAGGCGAGGCGGACCTGAGCCGTCGCCCGATAGGGGCCCGCGGCGGCGACGACGTCGGAGGGCGTCCGGGCGAAGACCACCACGCGCCGGACGGCGCCGGGCGCGGTCACGCCGAGATCATGCCAGCCGTCGCCGTCGCTGTCCGAAAGGGGGGTCACGCCGTCGGCGCGATGGAGCGTGAAGAGGGTTCCGGCCGGGAAGTCGGTCGAGTCCACGCGGAAGCGCAGGAATTCGGCCTCGGTGGAGCCGTTGGCCGCGATCAGCTCGAAGCGCGCCGATTCGCCCACCGAAACCTGAGAAACCAGCTGCTCGCCGTTGAGCGCGCCGTCGTCGTCGCCGCCGTCGTTGAGGGCGGGATTCGCGTTCGCGCCGGTGTCGGCCAGAGAGACGGCGCGCTCGGGCGGAGCGACGTCGATGGTCGTGTTCGATTCCAGAACGGCGGTCAATGGGGTGGGAGAGCCCCCGTCGGCGCCGGAGACGAGCGCCGCATTGTGGATTTTCGTCCCGCGCACGTAGCCTGCGGGCGGAGTCGCGAGGAAGCGGATTCGGATGCTCGCGCCGGGGGCGACGTTTTCGCCGACGCCTCCGAGATACAGGCCCGCGGGATCCTGAGGCAAGCCGTTGGCGTCCGGATCCGAAAGAGGGCGGACGGGCAGGCCCGGAGGATCGACCTCGACGGAGCCGGGGACGTAGACCCACTGGCCGTTGGGCCGCTCGTCGACGCGCAGGTCGTGGACGGTGAAGGAGTTGCGATTCGTCACGACGAGGGTGTAGCGGATCTGGTCGTCGGCGAGGCCGGGGCCGTTGGAGATCCATTCCGAAGTCTTCGTCACCTCCAGCGTAGGCTCCGGCAGGGCGATGATTCGGTCCTGATTGCGGTCGAGGATGCCGGAGGCCGGCGTGACGACGAGGTTGTCCACGCAGTTCTGGGTGGGCGGCGGCGCCGCCCGCACGTTCAGATAGGCGAAAGTCGAATCGCCTTCGGTCGAGCCGATGGGGACTTCCGCGACCAGAATGAGATTCGCGCCTTCGTTGCGCTCCAGATGGATGAGGCCGTAGGCGGAGGAAGTGTCTTTGTCGTAGATCAACTCATCGCCGGAATCGACCTGAAGGTCGTAATTGCGGTCGAGATAGACCTGCATGCGGCCCAGCTGCAGGCTGGCCGCGCCCAGAGGAGGCTCTGAAGCGCCGACGCAGAAATGCGTCGGGGCGTTGCCGGTGTTCTCAAGCCGATGGACGAAGCGCGCTTCGCCGCCGACGTTGACGGAGCGCGATTGATTGATGCTCAGATGGCCCGCATAGACCGGCTGGACGACCAGAGCCACCTCGTTGGTGGTGACGCGCCGCTCTTGGCCGGCGGCGTCCTCATAGACCACCACAGCCTGATTGACGATGCGCGAGCCGCCGTCCGGGGATGGGGAGGCCCAGTTGCCGACCGGGCCCCAGCCGCCGTTGGATGGGGCGGCCCAGCTCATGGAGCTCCCGCCGCTCGCCTTCTGCGCCTGCGCCTCTGAGGCGTCTGCGGCGCAGAGCAAAAGCCCTGAGACAAGCGCGCCGGCCAGACCGCGCATGGAGATGGAGGCGAAGAGATTCGGACAGCGCATATGGAGACCTTGTCGCCAAGGATGATGAAATGCCGGGCGCTCAGGCTCTGGCCCGCCCCCCTCTTGCAGCAGCGTTCACATTGCGTCGGAGGTCTTTCGGGAGGCTTAATTTCTTACGCGGTTCCGGCCAAGTTTCGGCGGAAAGCGTTAAGCCTGCGGCTCGCCCCGCGCCCGCATCCCGCGGGGGGAGGAGGATTTTCGCCTGATCTTCCGAGGGTTGACGCCGGAGGCGGCGAACGGCGGGGCGGGGGCGGTTGACCTGAAGGCTCAGGCGTGGGAGAGGGCTCCGGGTCGCCGCTCCGCTGGCCCGCCCGGGATTTCGCCCTGAATTCTTGAGAGGATCGCCGCCATGCCGCAAGCCGCCGTTTCGCTCCCCGTTTCGTCCGTTCGGCCGATTCCGCCGCGCGACCGCCTGATCGTCGCGCTGGACGCGCCCGATCTGGAGCGCTCCCGGGCTTTGCGCGGGATCCTCGGCCCGGCGGCGAATTTCTATAAGGTCGGGCTGGGCTCCCTCGCGCAGGGCGGGCTGGATTTCGCCCGCGAGATCAAGGCCGAAGGCGGAGGCGTCTTCCTCGACATGAAGCTCTTCGACATCGGCGCCACGGTGGAGTCCGCCGTGCGGAGCCTCGCGCGGAGGATCGGGCCCGATCTCCTGACCGTCCATGCGGATCCTCAGGTGGTGCGGGCCGCCGCCGAAGGCCGAGGGAGCGGGGGAGGCGAATCGGCGACGAAGATCCTCGCTGTGACCATCCTGACCAGCCTCGACCGGGCGGATCTCGACGCCATGCTGATTCGCGACGGGGATTTGGAGGATCTGGCGGTCGAGCGCGCGCTCCGGGCCTTCGCGGCGGGGGCGGACGGGCTGATCGCCTCGCCGCATGAGGCCGCGCGGCTGCGGGCTCTGCCGGAGGCGGCGGGCAAGCTGATCGTCACGCCGGGGGTGCGCCCGACGGGCTCGGATCATGGCGATCAGAAGCGCGTGGCGACTCCGGCTGCGGCGCTCAAGGCGGGCGCGGATCATCTGGTGGTCGGGCGCCCCGTCTGGGCCGCCGCCGACCCGCGCGCCGCCGCCGAGGCGATTCAGGCCGAAATCGCCGAAGCTCTGGGCTGAATCCGCAGGCGGACCATCCTTCGGCCCCCTCTTCCTCCGAGCCTTGGCGGCCTCTGGCCCGCCGGGGCCGGCGGAGGCGCGCCCGCTCTTGCCGCACCTGCGAAAAGACGTATATGCTCGGATCTCCGACGCATAAGTCTTTCACCTTCCCCGCGCGCGTGGCCTCAGCCTGTCCGCCGCGGTCAAGAGGGAGCCGACGCCAGCCAGATGCGCAAGCTTTTCAGCTTTCCTCTCTCGGCGCCTTGCCGCAAGGTCCGCCTCGCGTTGGCGGAGAAGCGTCTGACCTGCGATCTGATCGAGGAGCGCGGTTGGGAGCGGCGCCCGGATTTCCTCATGCTCAATCCCGCCGCCGAGACTCCGGTTCTGGTCGAATCCTCCGGGCTGGTGGCGGCGGATTCGGCGGCGATTCTCGAACATCTCGAAGAATCTTATCCTGAGATCCCGCTTTTGCCGGTCGATCCGGCGGGCCGCGCCGAGGCCCGGCGCCTCGCGGCTTGGTTCGACGGGAAATTCGCCCGCGAGGTCACCGCGCCTTTGACTTATGAGCGGCTCTTCAAGCGGCTCAAGGGCGAGGGGCCGCCCAATTCGGAGCGTCTGCGGATCGGCTCGGCCAATCTGCGGCATCATCTGGATTATTTCGGCTGGCTGGCCGACCGCCGCCGCTATCTGGCGGGCGAGGCGCTGAGCTTCGCCGATCTGGCGGGGGCGGCGCATCTCTCCTGTCTGGATTACCTCGGGGCCGTGCCCTGGAGCCATAACGAAGCCGCCAAGCTCTGGTATATGCGGATCAAATCGCGCCCGAGCTTCCGGAGTCTGCTCGCCGACGCCCTGCCGGGAATCCCCCCGCAGCCGCGCTACGCCGATCTGGATTTCTGATCATGGACGCTCTCAGCCCCGCCTTCGCCTGGGATCCCGTCGCGCTTGAGGCGCTCAAGACGGAGCTGCGCGGGCGGGCCGAGGCCGAGGGCTTCGCGGATTTCGGAATCTGCGCGCCCGACGCCATTCCCGAGGCTCCGGAGCGGCTGCGCCGATGGCTGGAGGGGGGGGCTCAGGGCGACATGCTCTGGATGAAGGAGCGGACGGCGCAACGCTCCGATCCGCGCGAACTCTGGCCGGAGGCGCGCGCGGTGATCATGCTGGCCGAGAATTACGGCCCCGGTCCCGGACATGATCCTCTGAAGGTGCTGAAATCGCCGGAATGCGGCGGCGTCGCGACCTACGCCCAAGGCGAGGACTACCACGACGTCGTCAAGAAGAAGATCAAGCGCCTCGCGCGCTGGCTGGCCGAAACCACGGGCGAGGCGGTCAAGGTCTTCGTCGACACGGCTCCGGTGATGGAGAAGCCTCTGGCGGCGGCGGCGGGGCTCGGCTGGCAGGGGAAGCATACGAATCTCGTCAGCCGCAAGGCGGGCTCATGGACCTTCCTCGCGGCCATCTACACCTCGACGCCTCTGCCGCCCGACGGCCCGTCGAAAGGCTCTTGCGGCAGCTGCCGAAAATGCCTCGATTCCTGCCCGACCGGCGCTTTTCCCGCCCCTTACCAGCTCGACGCCCGACGTTGCGTCTCCTATCTGACGATCGAGCATAAGGGTCCGATTCCCCATGAGTTCCGCAAGCCCATCGGAAACCGGATCTACGGCTGCGACGATTGCCTCGCGGTCTGCCCTTGGAACAAATACGCCAAAGCCGCCCATGAGATGGCTTATCGCGGCGTGATGCTGCAACGCCCGATGCTGGCGCATTTCCTCCAGATCGAGAGCGACGAGGATTTCCGCGAGATCTTCGCCAAATCGCCCATCAAGCGCATCGGGCGAGGGCGCTTCCTGCGCAACGTGCTGATCGCGGCGGGCAATTCCGGGCTGGAGTCCCTGATTCCCCTCGTCCGCGAACGGCTGGCCGATTCCGATCCCGTGACGCGGGGCGCGGCGGTCTGGGCTCTGGCGCAGCTTCTGCCGCGCCCGGAGTTCGCGGCTCTGGCGGCGGCGCGCGCGCCCGATCCCGACCCCGAGGCCGAAGCCGAATGGGGCGCGGCGCTGGAGCGCGATCCGAACGCGCCGGAACGGCCGTGCGGGCGAATCGCGCGACCCGGCGGGATTCGAGACGCCGGATCTCCGGGATTCTCCGTATCCTGAACGCCTCTCCCGCCGCCTTGCGGGGGTCTGCGCGCGTTTAGCGGTTGCCCTCGCGGGCGCCGCAAGATATGCGCCTGACATGATTTCGCCGCGCGCCTGCTCCTTCGCCTTCTTCTCCGCCTCCGGCCTCGCCGGAGGGGCGGAGCCGCGAAGCCTCCGCCGACGCCGCGAAGCCTGCAAGGAGGCCGGCCCGTGACCCGAATCCTCGCCTTTCTCGCCGCGCTCGGCAGGCCCGTGCTGGCGCTTTGCGCCGGAGTGGGGCGGTTTTCGCTCTTCGCCTTCGGGGCTTTCTGGCGGTTGTTCGCGCCGCCTTGGCATTTGCGCGAATTCTGGCGTCAGGCGCTGAGGATCGGCTATTTCTCGCTGCCGGTGGTGGGCTTCACGGCGATCTTCACCGGCGCGGCTCTGGCGTTGCAGATCTATATGGGCGGCGCCCGCTTCAACGCCGAGCAGGTGGTCCCCTCCATCGTCGAGATCGGCATTCTGCGCGAACTCGGCCCGGTTCTCGGCGCCTTGATGGTGGCGGGCCGGGTCTCTGCGGCTCTGGCGGCGGAGATCGGCGCCATGCGGGTCAGCGAGCAGATCGACGCCCTGCGCACCCTCTCCACCGACCCCATGCGCTATCTGACCGCGCCGCGTCTGGCGGCGGGGATCCTCACCATGCCGCTTTTGATCCTCGTGGCGGATTCGCTGGGGATCTTCGGCGGCTATCTGGTGGGCGTGCGGCGGCTCGGGTTTCAGCCCGACGCCTATCTTCAGGCGACCATCGCCGCCTTTCAATGGATAGACGTGGTCTCCGGTCTGGTGAAGGCGGCGGTCTTCGGGGCGGTGATCACGCTGATGGGCTGCTATCACGGCTTCAACGCCGGACGCGGCGCTCAGGGCGTGGGGCGGGCGGCCACCAATGCGGTGGTCGGGGCTTCGGCGCTGATCCTCGTGACGAATTACGTCCTCACCGAACTTTTCTTCGGATCCTGAGCCATGGCCGAAACATCCCCCCCGAAAGCGGCCCCGAATTCTCCCATGATCGAATGGCGCGACGCGCAAAAACGCTTCGGCGCGAATCATGTGCTGCGCGGAGTCGATCTTGAGGTGGCGCGGGGCGAATCCTGCGTGGTGATCGGCGGTTCGGGCACGGGCAAATCCGTGCTGATCAAGACGGCGCTCGGGCTGCTCAAGCCGGACGGCGGCGAGATCCGCATCGACGGGCGGCGGGTGGACCAGCTCTCCGAGGCGGCGCGGGTTCCTCTGATGAACCGCATGGGGGTGTTGTTTCAGGGCGGCGCGCTCTTCGACAGCCTGAAGGTCTGGGAGAACGTGGCCTTCCGCAAGCTGCGCGGGGCGGGGCGCAAGGCCCTCGCCGAGGCCAAAGAGGCGGCGATTGAAAAGCTGCGCCGGGTGGGGCTCGGGCCGGATGCGGCGGAGCGCTATCCCGCCGAGCTTTCGGGCGGCATGCAGAAACGCGCGGCGCTCGCGCGGGCGATGATGGCCGATCCGGAGATTCTCTTCGTGGATGAGCCGACGGCGGGCCTTGACCCGATCATGTCGGGCGTGATCAATCACCTGATCCGTGAGATCGTGACCGAAAGCGGCGCCACGGCGGTGACGATCACCCATGATCTCAGCACCCTGCGGACGGTGGCGGATAAGGTCGCCATGCTGCATCAGGGCCGGATCATCTGGCAGGGCTCGGTCGCCGAGGCGGATGCGGACCCGAACCCCTATTTGCGTCAATTTCTGGCGGGCCGCGCGGAAGGCCCCATCGAGGCGGTGAGATGAGGGAAGCGATCGGCGGATTGCTGGAGGCTCTGTCCGGCTACGGGTCGCTCTGGCTGGCGGCGACGGGGCTGGCGGCGATGCTCGCCACGGCGGCGGCGAGCCTCGGGCTGAACGTGCTGCGTCTGGCCGAAGGCCGCACGGGCGGCGCGCGGTCGGTGGCCTTCCGGGGGATTTTCGGAGCGGGGGCGTTGTTGGCTCTGGCGCCGGTCGGGGCGAGCTTCGGGGCCAACGTCGCGGTGATTCTGGCGGCTCTGGCGGCGGTGGCGGTGCTGGCGGGGGCGCATGGCTCGGCGGTGCGGCGCAAGGCCGAGGGCGATCCGGAATTCGCTCAGACCTCCACGATCTTCGACTGGCTGCTGATTTTGGGCCTCGGGGCGGCGATGTTCCTGCTGATCGCGCCGCGGCTGATGGTCTGGTTGAAGTGAATGGCCAAAGCCTCGGCGCGCTATGTTTGTCAGAGCTGCGGCGCGGTCTTTCCGCGCTGGGCGGGGCGCTGCGACGCCTGCGGCGGCTGGAACACCATCGCCGAAGAGGCGGGGCTCTCGACCGCCGGGCCTGAGGGCAAGTCCCTCGGCGCGAAGAAGGGCCGCAAGACGGCGCTTCTGCCTCTGGCGGGCGAGGAGGCGGCGCCGCCCCGGCTCTCCAGCGGGGTGGGGGAGTTCGACCGCGCCCTCGGCGGAGGTCTGGCTCAGGGCTCGGCGGTGCTGCTCGGCGGAGATCCGGGCATCGGCAAATCCACGCTCATGCTTCAGGCCATGGCCGGATGGGCGCGCAACGGCGCCAAGACCATCTACGTCTCGGGCGAAGAGGCCGCCGCGCAGATCCGCATGCGGGCGGCGCGGCTCGGAGTCGCGGATTCGCCGCTGATGCTCGCCACGGAGACCAATCTCCGCGACATCCTCACCACGCTGGACGCCGAAAAGCCCGCCGTGGCGGCCATCGATTCCATTCAAACCCTCTGGGCGGATCACGTCGAGAGCGCGCCGGGCTCGGTGGCGCAATTGCGGGCGGCGGTGCATGAATTGGTCAGCTTCGCCAAGCGCCGCGAGGTCGCCTTGCTGCTGGTGGGCCATGTGACCAAGGAAGGCCAGATCGCCGGACCCCGCGTGGTCGAGCATATGGTCGACACGGTGCTCTATTTCGAAGGCGAGCGCGGCCACCAATTCCGCATTCTGCGGGCGGTGAAGAATCGTTTCGGCCCCGCCGACGAGATCGGCGTCTTCGAGATGACCGGGGCGGGGCTTTCGGAGGTGCGCAATCCTTCGGCGCTCTTCCTCGGCGACCGCGAGAAGCGCGCGCCGGGCGCGGCGGTCTTCGCGGGAATCGAGGGCACGCGGCCGGTTCTGGTCGAGATTCAGGCTCTGGTGGCGCCCTCTTCGCTCGGCACCCCGAGGCGCGCGGCGGTGGGCTGCGATTCGGCGCGTCTGGCGATGATCCTCGCGGTGCTGGAGGCCCGTTGCGGAGTCTCCTTCGGCGCGCAGGACATCTACGTCGCGGTTTCGGGCGGGCTGAAGGTCACCGAACCGGCGGCGGATCTCGCCATAGCGGCGGCGCTGCTGTCGAGCTGGCGCGATAAATCCACCCCCGCCGAGGCCGCCTTCTTCGGCGAGGTGAGCCTGTCGGGGGCTTTGCGGCCCGCGCCTCAGGCCGACGCCCGCATCAAAGAGGCCGAAAAGCTCGGCTTCACGCGGATCCTCGCGCCGGATAAGACCAAGCCTCTCGCGGGCGGGACGGCGCGTCTCGATCTGCTGGAGACCCTCGACGATCTGGTGAACCGTTTCGGGAGGCCCCCCGGCCATGAGTGAGCAAGACGAGAACCTCCGCCGCGATCTGGACGCGGCGGCCTTTCGGCGCCTGCTGGCCCATCTGGCGGCGCATCCCGAGGTCCAGAACATCGAGATGATGAATCTGGCGGGCTTCTGCCGCAATTGCCTCGCCAATTGGCGCCAGGAGGCGGCGGCGGAGCGCGGAATCTCCATGACCAAGGACGAAGCCCGCGCCGAGGTCTACGGCATGCCTTACGAAGATTGGCGCAAGCTCCATCAGCGCGAAGCCTCGCCCGAGGCTCAGGCGGCCTTCGCGGCGCGCGAGAAGCCGCCGTCATGATGCGGATCGGCAAGCCTCTGGCGCATCCTTCGCCGAATCACGGTCCGCGCCGGGGAGTCTCCGCGCCGGATTGCGTGATCCTCCATTACACCGACATGCTCTGTCCCGAGGCCGCTCTGGCGCGGCTTTGCGATCCGGCGGCGGAGGTCTCGGCTCATCACCTCATCGCCGAGGACGGGCGGATCTGGAGCCTCGTCCCCGAGACGGAGCGCGCCTGGCATGCGGGCCTCAGCTGCTGGGGCGGCGAGCGCGACATGAACAGCCGTTCTGTCGGAATCGAGCTGGCCAATCCCGGCCACGGCAATGGCCATGCGCCTTTTCCCGCGCCTCAGATGCGCGCCCTTGAGGAGCTGCTGCGGGAGATCCTCGCGCGCTGGTCCATCCCGCCCGAGCGCGTGCTGGCCCATTCCGACATCGCGCCGCATCGCAAGCAGGATCCCGGCCCCCGCTTCGACTGGCGGGCTCTGGCGCTGCATGGCTTGTCGGTCTGGCCCGAGGCTGCGGAGCCGCGCGGAGCGGGCGAAATCCTCGCCGATCCGGGGGAGATCCTGCCTTTCGCGGCCCTCTTCGGATATGACTTCGCCGGATGCGGACGAGAATCGGGCGGCGATTTGGGCCGCGATGGGCGAAGCCCTTCGGATTTGGGCGCGCATGGGACGCAAGCCCGGATTTCGGAGATTCTGCGCGCCGTGAGGCTGCGGTTCCGTCCGCAATCGCCCTGCGAGGCCCTCGATTCGCCCGCAGACGCCCGCGATCTCGCGATTCTGGAGGAATTGGCCCGTCGCTGGCCCTGCGCGTCTTGACCGCCCTCGCCGCGAAGCTTACCACATGCGCCGGATCGGAAGGCTGGACGGCCGCGCTCCGCGGCTCGCTCGCGGATCGAGGAAAGTCCGGGCTTCATGAGGATGCGGCGCCGGATAACGTCCGGCGGGCGAGGCCGCCCGAAAGGGCGGAGAAGCTCAGGGAAAGCGCCACAGAGAACGAGACCGCTCCAGTTCGCTGGAGCAAGGGTGAAACGGTGGGGTAAGAGCCCACCGCCCCGGCGGAAACGTCGGGGGCATGGCAAGCCCCGCCGGAAGCAAGGTCGAATAGGGGCGGCCGGCGCGGAGCCTTCGGGCTCGCGCGCGAGGGCTGATCCTCAGCCCAGCCGCCCGGGTGGACCGCGCGAGGCGCCGAGCGATCGGCGTCCCAGAGGAATGGCCGTCGCCGCGATTTCGGTCGCGGGCACAGAACCCGGCTTACAGGCCTTTCGATCCGTCTCTCTTCCAGCTTTACGGGCCGGCGCGCGGGGATTCGCGCCCAATCGGCCCCGCTTACGCCTTTCGAACAGGAGAGGGAGGCGTCGATTCGGAAAATGTTCCGTATTCGTCTGATTTGTTCTCTGAATATTCGCGTATTTCCGGGGCGGAAAATCAAAGTCATTCCGGATCAAAGCGGGAGATCCGTCAATTTCCTACGGGCGTTTTCCAGCTAAAAACAGGAAGGTTGTTTTTTTGTTCTTTAACCTTTGGGGAATTGTCCCATAAATTCCCATGCCCATCACATTGACACCCACGCCAAGCCCATGCTAGTCCCTTGGTTAAGACGAAGAGCGCCGCGCAGAGCTGAAAAAAGTCGGATTGAGGCAGGTTTCAAACTAAACGCCCGCGCGACGCTCTTCGACTCCTCTGAAAGCGCTGGAACCGGGTCAGGGGCCATGCGCTTTAGAGGTCGTTCCCGAAACCCCTCCGGAGTTTCGTGGAATCGCCGTCGCCGAGCGGGCTGAAAGCAAGGCGCGCGAGGCGGCATCAAGGCTTTCGTTCCTTGGGCGTTTGGGCGAGCTGGGGCGGAAGCGCGCGACGGACGGGAGCAGACATGGCGCTGTTTCTCTCCAAAAGTCTGCATAAGATCGATAAAAAGGGCCGCGTCTCCATACCCGCGCCCTTCCGGGCCGCTTTGGGCGCGGAGATTTCGCAGGGTCTGGCGCTTTCGGCCTCTCTGCGCGAGGATCCTTGCGTCGAGGGCGGGCCGATGTCCCGCATCGAGGGCTTCCACGAGCAGCTCGCCAAGCTCGATCCCCACAGCGACGAATATTTCGCCCTCGCCAGCGTGCTGCTGGCCGACATGCGCGTGGTGCCTTTCGATCCCGAGGGCCGCGTGCCTTTGCCCGAAGAGTTCATAGCGTTGGCTCTCCTTAAGGACGAGGCGCTTTTCGCAGGACTTGGCGGATACTTCCAGATATGGAATCCGGCCGTTTACGAAGAAAAGCGCGCCGATTCCCGCCGTCTGGCCCGCGCCAGCGCGCATTTGCTGGGGCGTCCGCCGGGGCCGCGTCTGGTCCGCTCGTCCGAAGGAGATTGAGCCTCCATGACTTCCTCAAGCCTCGCCGATCTGGAGGCCGCTCAGGCGCGGGAGGCGCTTGAAGCCGCCCGGCTCCGGCATGATCCGGTCCTGCTGACGGAGGTTCTGGCCGCTTTGGCGCCGCGCGCGGGCGCGCGCCTGCTGGACGGCACCTTCGGCGCCGGAGGCTACGCCCGCGCCTTGCTCGAAGCCGCCGATTGCCGGGTGTTGGGCGTGGACCGGGATCCCTCGGCTCTGGCGGCGGGACGGCTCTGGGCGTCGCTCTACGGGGGGCGTCTGGTTCTGGCCGAAGGGCGCTTCGGAGATCTCGACGAGATCGCGGCGGCGGAGGGCTTCGCGCCGCTCGACGGGATCGCCCTCGACATCGGCGTCTCCTCCATGCAGATCGATCAGGCGGAGCGCGGCTTCTCCTTCATGCGCGACGGCCCGCTGGACATGCGCATGGGCGCAGACGGGCCCTCCGCCGCCGAGGTGGTGGCCGAGGCCTCCGAGGAGGAATTGGCCGACATCTTTTATCATTACGGCGAGGAGCGCCGGTCCCGGGGGATCGCGCGGGCGGTGGTCAAGGCGCGGGGCGAGGCGCCCATCCTGACCACGGCGCGTCTGGCCGAGATCCTCGCCGCCGCCCAGCCGCGCCCCAAGCCCTATGAGCCCCATCCGGCGACGCGCTGCTTTCAGGCTCTGCGGATCCATGTGAACGACGAGCTGGGAGAATTGGCGCGGGGCCTCGCCGCCGCCGAGCGCGTCCTCGCGCCGGGGGGGATTCTGGCCGTCGTGACCTTTCACTCCTTAGAGGACCGGATGGTCAAACGCTTCCTCCAGACCCGCGCCGAAGGCGCCGCGCGGCCCTCGCGCCATACGCCCGCCGCTCTGGGCGGAGAGGACGCCGAGGCCGCGAGCTTCGAGCTTCTGAACCGCAAGCCGGTCGTCGCCTCCGATGAGGAGACCGCCCGCAATCCCCGGGCGCGCTCGGCGAAGCTGCGGGCGGCGCGGCGGACTTCGGCGCCGGCGCGGCCCTATGATCCGCGCGAGGGCGCTTTGCCGATCCTGACTTCGGAAGGCGGACCCCGCGCGCGCAAGGCTTCGGGCGGGAGGCGCGGATGAGACGGGCTTTGACTCTGGTTTCGGCTCTGGCGCTGATGCTGGCCGCGAGCTACGCCCATCGGGTGAAGATCGAGACGCGCGAGCTTGAAAAGCGCGTCGGGGCGATGACCGCCGAGGTGAAGAAGCGCCGGGCCGCCGTGGCCACGCTCAACGCCGAATGGGCTTATCTCAACCGCCCTGAGCGGCTGCTGCGTCTGGCGGCGGTCTATGGCGAGGAGATGGAGCTGAAGCCCCGCCGCCCGGACGCCTTCGCGCGTCTGGACGAAATCCCGATTCCCGGCGGACGCCTGATCTCGCGCGCGCCGACGCCTCTGGATCTCTCGGATCTCGACGCGCCGATCATGGGCGCGCTGAATCCGGAGGCCGCCGCGCCCGCCGTCGAGGCCCCCCCCGCCGAGCCCGCCTTCCCCGAATATGAAGAGGTCGCGACCGAGCCGGAATTCGTCGGCGAAGGGGTGGGGGAGGCTTGGGCCGAGGGCGCGCTCGATCCCTACGCCGCCGCGCTGGTGGAGAGCCAGCCTTTGCCGCCCCCTTCGCGCAGCGGTCCGGTGGCGGGGGCGGCGCCTCAGGCCGCGCCTTTCGCGCAGACGCCGGGGATTCAGATTCCGGCCGCGCCTCCGGGATACGCCCCGCAGCCCGGCGCGGGCTTCTCGCCGACGCCCGCCTTTTACGCGCCCGCGCCCGCCACGGCCCCCGCCTCGCCGACCGGCTACGCCTTGCCGCCGGGCGCCGTGGTCGTTCCGGCGCCGGGAGGGACGCCCGCCGCCTATCCGTCAGCGCCCGCCGGATTCGCCGCGCCCGCGCCGTATAACGGATCCGCTCCGACGCTCGCCCCGGCCGCGATGAGCGCCCCGCAGCCTGTCTTCGCGCCCAATCCGGCGCCGCCGCCCCGGATCGAGATTTGGGAGCCTTTGCCATGAATCGCCTCTTCGAGGAGAATCCCTTCGGCGCGCCGGATCCCGATTTCCGGCCTCCGGTCGCCGAACAGCCCGCGCCGCGCCGCAAGCCCCGGCGCGGCCCGAGCCGCTCCGCCTTGCTGATGGGCGCCTTCGTCGGCGGCTTTCTGCTGCTCGGCGGACGCATGGCCATGGTGGCCTGGCCCGAGGACGGCGCGGCTCAGGCTTCTCCGGCGGCGACCGGCTCGGGCGGCGGCGGCGCGAGCGTTCTGGCTCAGGCGGCGGCGCGGGACGAGCTGCTGCCCCGGCTGCGCGCCGATCTTCAGGACCGCGCGGGCCGCATCCTCGCGACCTCCCTGCCGATCTACGACATCTACGCCGACCGCGCCCGCATCCTCGATCCGACGGAGACCGCCACCCGCCTCGCCGAGGCGGCCAAGACCGATCCCATCGCGCTGCAGCAGCGTCTGACTCAATCGCCGCGCGGCACGATCACCATCATGCGCTCGGCCACGCCCGCGCAGCTTCAGCAGATCCACGACATGGGCCTGCCGGGAGTCTACGGCGCGGGGCGCCTGACGCGCTTTTATCCCGAGGGGCGTCTGGCGGCGCATATCCTCGGGGGCGTGAACGCCGAACAGCGCGGCGTCAGCGGCGTGGAGGCGGGGCTCGACGCCTATATCCGCGACCCGGCGCAGGTGGACAAACCCATCCCCCTCTCCATCGACGTGCGGGTGCAGGCGGGGCTGGAATCGGCTCTGCGCGAGGCCCGGGCGCGCTTCGCGGCCTATGGCGCGGCGGGAGTCATCATGGACGCCCGCACCGGCGAGATCATCGCCATGGCCTCCATCCCCGATTTCGACCCGAACCACCGCCCTTCGCCCCTCGCGCTGAAGCCCGACGAGGACAGCGCCCTCGATCCGCTCTTCGACCGCGCGGCTCAGGGCTCTTATGAGATGGGTTCGGTCTTCAAGATCTTCACCGCCGCCGCCGCTCTGGAGAGCGGCATGGTGGATCTCTCGACCATCCTCGACGCGCGCAATCCGATCTACCGGGCCGGGCACCGCATCACCGACTACCGCGGCCCCAACCGCATGGTGACGCTCACCGAGGGCGTGATGTTCAGCTCGAACCTCGCGCTGGGGCGTCTGGCCACGCTGATCGGCCATGAGCATATGTCGGAGTTCCTGCGCAAGCTCGGCTTCTACGAGCGCGTTCCGCTGCAATATCCGCAGGGCGTGCTCGCCATGCCCCAGACCCCCCGCAACTGGGGGCCTCTGGAGCTGATCACGGTGGGCTACGGCCATGGAATTTCGGTCTCGCCGCTGCATGTGGCGGCGGCCACGGCGACGCTGGTCAACGGCGGATGCCGCGTGCGCGCGACCCTCGTGCGTCTGGACGCGCCGCCGCCCTGCGAGCGGGTGGTGAATCCCGAGGTCTCGGTGGCGGCGCGCGGGCTGATGCGTCTGGTGGTGCAATACACCACCGGGCGCAACGCCGAGGTCAAAGGCTATGAGATGGGCGGCAAGACCGGCACCGCGCTCAAGGCGGTGAAGGGCGGCTACAGCCAGCGCGAGCGCATCGCGAACTTCCTGACCATCTTCCCCGCCCATGAGCCCAAATACGTCGCCATCGTCAGCCTCGACGACCCGAAGGTCATCGAGGGCAAGGAGCGCAACCTCTCGCCGACGGCGGGCCGGACCGCCGCTCCGGCCATGAAGGACGTGATCGAGCGCGTCGCGCCTTTGCTCGGGCTGGCGCCCGACGTCGCGGGCGAATGGAAGGCGGAGCAGATCGTGGGCGCCCGCTTCGGCGGCCTGAAATACCGGCCTTGAGGAGCGCGGCATGACCTCCCGACCCCTTTCCCTCGCCGAAGCCCTTGCGCGGGCGGGCGCCGATCTTCCGCTGGGCGCTTCGCCCGAGGCGCCCTTCGCGGGCGCCTCCGCCGACACGCGGCGCCTCAAGCCCGGCGCGGTCTTCGTGGCGCTGAAGGGCGCCGCGCGCGACGGAATCGACCTGCTCGGCGAGGCCAAGGCGAAAGGCGCCGTGGCGGCGGTCGCCTCTCTGGAGGGGGCGGCCAGAGCGTTTTCCAGCGCGGCCGGAACGGCTGCGCGTCGCGAAAACGCGACCAGCCAAGAAGCTTTCGCTCAGGGAGAGCCGCCGCTTCCGGTCTTCGTGGCGGCGGATCCGCGCCGGGCGGCGGCGATTCTGGCGGCTCTGGCCCAAGGCGAGTCGCAGCCTCCGGTTCTGGCGGCGGTGACCGGCACCAGCGGCAAAAGCTCCACGGTGGAGTTTCTGCGCCAGATCTGGGGCGGCTTGGGACGCAAGGCGGCGGCGCTCGGCACGGTGGGGGCGGCGGTGGCCAATCTTCCCGCCGAGCTGGCCGAGGCGGGGGGGCTCACCACCCCGGATCCCGAAACCCTCCATGAGATCCTCGCGCGCTTCGCGGCTGCGGGCGCCGAGCGCTTCGCCTTCGAGGCCTCTTCGCATGGGCTGGATCAGCGGCGCCTCGACGGGGCGCGTCTGGCGGGCGGCGCTCTGACCAATCTCGGGCGCGATCATCTGGATTACCATCCGACGACCGAAAATTATCTCGCGGCCAAGCTGCGGCTCTTCTCCGAGCTTCTGCCGCCCGGCGCCCCCGCCGTCCTCAACGCCGACGATCCGACTTACGAGATCGCCGCCCGCATCGCCAAAGCGCGGAGGCTGCGGCTTCTGCCCGTCGGCTTCGCGGCGGAGGCCGAGGCGGGGATCCGCATTCTGGAGGCCGCGCCCGAGGCGGCGGGCCTGCGTCTGCGCTTTCGCCATGAGGGCCGCGAACATGGCGCCTTCCTCGGATTGGTCGGCGGATTTCAGGCCCGCAACGCCCTGACCGCCGCCGCCCTCGCTTTGGGGACCGGAGAGGAGCCCGAAGCCGTCTTCGCGCGGATCGCCGGGCTGAAGGGCGTGCGGGGCCGCATGGAGCCCGTCGCGGCTCTGGCCAACGGCGCGCAGGTCTATGTGGATTACGCCCATAAGCCCGAGGCCCTCGCGGCGGCTCTGGCGGCTCTGCGCCCCCATACTTCGGGCCGGATTCATGTGGTCTTCGGCGCGGGCGGCGACCGCGACCGCGGCAAGCGGCCTTTGATGGGCGCGGCGGCCGCGGCGGGCGCCGGGGTCGTGATCGTGACCGACGACAATCCGCGCTCCGAGGAGCCCGCCGCCATCCGCGCGGCGATTCTGGCGGCGGCGCCTCAGGCCCGCGAGATCGGCGACCGGCGCGCGGCCATTCGGGCGGCCGTGGCGGGGCTCGGGCCGGGCGATTCCCTGCTCGTCGCGGGCAAGGGCCATGAGCCGGGCCAGATCGTCAAAGGCGTGACCCATCCCTTCGACGACGCCGAGGAGGTCCGCCGCGCCCTCGCCGATCCGACCGGAGCCTGCGCATGAATCCGATGAAACTCCCGCTCTGGACTCCTGAGGCGCTCGCCGCCGCGACGGGCGGCGCCTTGCTCGGGCGCTGGCGTTCGGTCGGCGGGATCGTCAACGACACCCGCGAATTGAAATCCTGCGATCTCTTCCTCGCTCTGGCGGGCGAGGCCCGCGACGGACATGACTTCGTGGGCGCGGCGCTGAAGGGAGGCGCGGCGGGAGCCTTGGTCTCGCGGATCCCCGAGGGCCTGCCGGAGGGCGCGCCGCTGCTGCTGGTCCCTGAGGTCATGCCCGCCCTTGAGGCTCTGGGCCGGGCGGGCCGGGCGCGGGCGAGCGGCATGACCGCTCTGGCCGTGACGGGCTCGGTGGGCAAGACCAGCGTCAAGGACGCCCTCGCGACGATCTTCGCGGCCCAAGGCGCGACCCACGCCTCGGAGAAATCCTTCAACAACCACTGGGGCGCGCCGATCACGCTGGCGCGGACTCCCGCCGCGACGCGTTGGGGCGTCTATGAGGCGGGGATGAACCATGCGGGCGAATTGGGCCCCATCTCGCGGCTGATCCGCCCCCATCTGGCGGTCGTCACCACGGTGGAGGCCGCCCATCTGGAGCATTTCGGCGGGCTCGAAGCCATCGCCGAGGCCAAGGCCGAGATCTTCGAGGGTCTGGAGCCCGGCGGCGCGGCGATCCTCAACCGCGACAATCCCTGGTTCGACCTGCTCGCCGAGCGGGCGCGGGCGGCGGGGGCGCGGGCGGTGGGCTTCGGGACTCATCGCGCCGCCGAGGCGCGGCTGATCTCCGTGCGGCTCGGCCCCGATCATGTCGAGGCCGAGGCCGAGATTCAGGGTCTGCGCCTGAGCTGGCGCGTCGGGGCTCCGGGGCGGCATCAGGCGCTGAATTCTCTGGCGGCGATCACGGCGGCGGCTCTGGCGGGCGCCGATCCGGGCAAGGCGGCGGCGGCTCTGGCGCGCTGGAGCCCCGGCGCGGGGCGCGGCGAGCGTCAGCGGGTGGAGTTCGGCCCGGAAGGCTCCGAGGGCGGCTTCCTGCTGATCGACGAAAGTTATAACGCCAATCCCGCCTCGGCGCGGGCGGCGCTGGACGTTTTATCCTCGGCGCCTCTGGGGCCGGGGGGGCGTCGTCTGGCCTTTTTCGGCGACATGCTGGAGCTGGGGCCGGAGGGTCCGGGGCTGCACGCCGCGCTGGCGAAAGAAGCTGCGCATGCGGCGGATCTCGTCTATACGGCGGGCCCTTTGATGCGGAATCTCCATGAGGCGCTTCCCCCGGAGCGCCGGGGCGGCTGGTTCGCCGATTCGACCGCTCTGGCGCAAGCCGCCGGAGCGGCGGTCAGGGCGGGCGACGCCGCCATGGTCAAAGGCTCCAAGGGCAGCCGCATGGGGCCCGTGGTGCGGGCGCTTCAGGCGCGGGGCGCCGCCTCTCCGGGCTGAGCCGAACGGGAACAACATGCAGGACCGGGAGCCGCGCGCTTCTCGGGCGCGAGGAGCGGACGACCGAATGATCTACCACCTGTTGAGCGGCTTCACCGACGGCCCGCTGAACGTGGCGCGCTACGCCACCTTCCGCGCCGGAGCCGCCTTGCTGACCGCGCTCGTCCTCTGCTGGATCTTCGGGCGTCCGCTCATCGACTGGCTGAGGCTCAAGCAGGGACGCGGCCAGCCCATTCGTCAGGACGGGCCTCAGACCCATCTGACCAAGGCGGGCACGCCCACCATGGGCGGGGTGATGATCCTCGGCGCCCTGACCATCTCGACGCTGCTCTGGGCGAATCTTGCGCAGCCCTATGTCTGGCTGGTGCTCTTCGTGACGCTCGGCTTCGGCGCCATCGGCTTCTGGGACGACTTCCTGAAGGTCAGCAAACGCAACCCGAAGGGCGCTTCGGGCAAGCTGCGGCTGGGGGCGGGCTTCGCCATCGCGCTGATCGCGGCGCTTTGGGCGGTCTGGCTGGAGCCGGAGCCTCTGCGCTGGCGTCTGGCGGTGCCGGTCTTCAAGGACGTGCTGATCAATCTGGGCTGGTTCTTCATCCCCTTCGCCATGTGCGTGATCGTCGGGACGGCCAACGCCGTGAACTTCACCGACGGCCTCGACGGCCTCGCCATCGTTCCGGCGATGATCGCGGGCAGCGCCTACGCCGCCATCGCCTATTTCGTGGGACACTCGGTCTTCTCGACTTACCTTCAGGTCCATTACGTGCCGGGGGTGGGCGAATTGACCGTGTTTTTCGCGGCTTTAGCGGGGGCGGGGCTTGGGTTTCTCTGGTATAACGCGCCGCCGGCGATGGTCTTCATGGGCGATACGGGGTCTTTGTCTCTGGGCGGAGGACTCGGCGCGGCGGCGGTGGCCACCAAGCATGAGATCGTCCTGCTGATCGTCGGCGGGCTCTTCGTGGTCGAAACGCTCTCGGTCATCATTCAGGTGGCGAGCTTCAAGCTCACGGGGAAGCGGGTCTTCCGCATGGCGCCGATCCATCACCATTTCGAGCAAAAGGGATGGAAGGAGCCGACCATCGTGATCCGCTTCTGGATCATTTCGGGCGTTCTGGCCCTCTTGGGCTTGGCGACCCTCAAGCTGAGGTGAGTCGATGATTCCCGTCACGGCGGCGGCGGGCCGCAAATTCGGCGTTCTGGGACTCGGGCGCTCCGGGCTGGCTTCGGCGCGGGCGATCCGGGCGGGCGGCGGCGAGGCGCTTTGTTGGGACGATTCCGAGCCCGCCCGCGCGGCGGCGGCGGCGGAAGGCTTCGCGCTGACCGATCTCACGAAGCCCGAATCCTGGATCGGCGTGGAGCGCCTGATCCTCAGCCCCGGCGTTCCGCATCACTGGCCTCATGCGCATCCGGCCGTGACGGCGGCTCTGGAGGCGGGGGCCTTGCTGGACAACGACTTCGGGCTGCTCTTCGGCGAGGCCGAGGCCTGGCGCCTCGCGGGGGATTTCGGCCCCGAAGCCGAGGATCAGGCCGCCCTCGCCGCCGAGATGGGGCTTTACGATCCGACGCCGGGTCCGAAATTCATCCTGATCACCGGCTCCAACGGGAAATCGACCACCACCGCCCTGACGGCCCATATCCTCCGCGCGGGCGGCCGTCCGACGCAGATGGGCGGCAATATCGGACGCGGCGTGCTGGATCTCGATCCGCCCCCGCCCGAGGGCTTCGTGGTGATGGAGATCTCGTCCTATCAGCTCGATTCCGCGCGGCGGCTCGACGCGGATCTGGGCGTCTGGATCAACATCTCGCCGGATCATCTGGATCGTCACGGCGGGATGGGCGGCTATGTGGCGGCCAAACGCCGGCTCTTCGAATTCGGACGCCCCCTCAGCGCGGTGATCGGCGTGGACGAGCCGGAGGGCCGTCTGATCGCCAATCAAACCCGCTATGAGGCGGGCGATTCCGCCCCCGTGCTGGAGGTCTCGGCGCGCAAGGCTCTGAAGGGCTCGGGCTGGTCGGTCTTCCTCGAAGGGGCGGATCTGGTCGAATGGCGCGAGGGCGCCGAGCAATTCCGTCATGACCTTTCCGACGCCAAAACTCTGCGCGGAAACCACAATGGGCAGAACGCCGCCGTGGCTTGGGGGATCTGCCGCCTGCTCGGCCTGACGCCCGAAGAGATCGCGCCGCATCTCGCGACCTATCCCGGCTTGCCGCATCGCATGGAGCTGATCGCGGAGATCGGGGGCGCGGCCTACGTCAACGATTCCAAGGCCACCAACGCCGACGCCGCCGAAAAGGCGCTGCTCTCCTATGACAAGATCCGCTGGATCGCCGGAGGCGCGCCGAAGGCCGGAGGAATCTCGCCTTTGAAGCCGCTCTTCGGGCGGATCGTCAAAAGCTACCTCATCGGCGAGGCGGCGCAGGATTTCGCCGCGACCTTGGGCGATCATCCGCATGAGATCGCCGGAACGCTGGAGGCGGCGCTCCGCCGCGCCCGCGCCGAGGCCCAGCCCGGCGAAACCGTGCTGCTTTCTCCGGCCTGCGCCAGCTTCGACCAGTTCAAAGACTATGAAGCCCGCGGCGCGGCCTTCCGCAAGATCGTGGAGGGCCTGCGCGACTCGGCTGAAGCTGCGGGCGAAGCTCGGGGCGCGGCCGCAGGAGGCCCCTCATGACCGCGACCCTGAACGATTTCCGCGAGGCCGAGGAGCTGGATTCTCGCCCCGGCTGGACTTGGGAGCGCTTGCAGGAGCGTTGGGCGCGAGTGGATCATTGGAGCTTCATGGCCGCGCTGATTCTGATCGGCGTGGGCTTCGTGCTCTCGATGTCGGCGGGCCCGACTCTGGCGGCGCGTCATGGCGTGGATCCGTTCTACTACGTGACCCGTCAGATGATCTATGCGGTTCCGGCTCTGGCGGCCATCGTCTTCTGCTCGGTGCTGAGTCTGCGCGACGCCCGCAGAATCGGCGTGATGATCTTCCTCGCGGCGATCCTCATGCTGATCCTCCTGCCTTTTCTGGGCATCGAGCGCGGCGGCGCGGTGCGCTGGTTCTCTCTGGCGGGGGTGAGCGTCCAGCCTTCGGAGTTCCTCAAGCCGGGGCTGATCGTGGCTTGCGGCTGGATGATGACCGTCAAGCCCGAGCCGGGGGCGCCTCCGGGCATGCCGACGGCGGTGGGTCTGCTGATCCTCTCCTGCGGCCTGCTGGCCAGCCAGCCCGACTGGGGCCAGACGGCTCTGAGCCTCTCGGCCTGGTCGGCGATGTTCTTTCTGACCGGCGCCAGCGTGATCTGGGCCGCCTCGGGCGCCATGGCGGTGGCGGTGGTGGCGATCGGCGCCTACGCCGGGTCCAGCCATTTCCGGGGCCGCATCGACCGCTTCCTCCATTCCGACGGCGAATTGAGCTTTCAGATGGAGATGACCCTCGCCGCCATCAAGCAAGGCGGCGTCTGGGGCATGGGGCCGGGCGAGGGCGTGCGCAAGCTGGCTCTGCCCGACGCCCATTCGGACTTCATCATCGCCGTGGCGGCGGAGGAATACGGCCTCACGCTGACTTTGGCGATCATCGCGCTCTTCGCCTTCATCACGCTGAGATCCCTCCTGCGGGCGGCGGCCTCGAAAGACCCCTTCGTGCGGGTGGCGGGCGGGGGTCTGGCCTGTCTGATCGGGTTTCAGGCGGCGATTCACGTCGGGGTGGCGGTGCATCTGCTGCCGACCAAAGGCATGACTCTGCCTTTCGTCTCCTATGGCGGCAGCTCCATGCTGGCCTCGGGCCTGACCATGGGCCTGCTGCTGGCTCTGACGCGCAAGCCGGACCCCGAGCCGGAGCCGATCCGCGATCCTTGGGACGAAGGGCTTGAAAGATGAGCGGGAGAGGGAAGGGGCGGCTTCTGGTCGTCGCGGCGGGGGGCACGGGCGGACATATGTTCCCCGCTCAGGCCTTCGCCGAGGAGATGCTCGGACGCGGCTGGCGGGCGGTTCTGGCCTCGGACGAACGCGGCCTGCGCTACGCCGGAGGCTTCCCGCCCGAAGTGGAGCGCCGCGAATTGCGCGCGGCGACCTTCGCGCGGGGCGGCCTCGCGGCCAAGGCGCGGGCGCCCTTCGAGATCCTCGCCGGAATCCGCGAGGCGGCGCGCTGGATGAAGGCTGAAAAGCCCGCGCTCGCGGCGGGCTTCGGGGGCTATCCTTCGCTCCCGACCATCGGCGGCGCCCTCCTGACGGGGACGCCCCGGCTGCTGCATGAGCAAAACGCGATCCTCGGCCGGGTGAACCGGCTTTTCGCCAAAAGGGCGGACCTCGTGGCTTTGGGGACGCCCCTCGCGGCCTCCGCGCCCAAGGGGACGCGGACCGAGCTGGTGGGCAATCCGCTGCGGGCGGGGGCTCTGGCCTTCGCCGGGACGCCCTACGCCGCGCCGCGTCCGGAGGGTCCGGTCAAGCTGCTGGTCTTCGGCGGCTCTCAGGGCGCGCGGATCTTCGGGAGTCTGATTCCGGCGGCTCTGGCGCTTCTGCCGGAGGATCTGCGCGGACGTCTGCGCGTGACGCAGCAGATTCCCGAATCCGACCATGCGGCGGCCATGGCGGCCTTCGCGCGGGCGGGCCTGACGCCCGAAGCCGCGCCCTTCTTCGCCGACATGCCCCGACGCATCGCCGAGTCGCATCTCGTGATCGCGCGGGCGGGAGCTTCGTCTCTGGCGGAGCTGGCGGCCATAGGGCGTCCTTCGGTTCTGATTCCCTTGCCTGAAGCCATGTCGGATCATCAGAGCTTCAACGCCCGCGCCTTCTCCGAGGCGGGCGCCGCGCTCCATGCGCCGCAAAAAGATCTGACGCCCGAATCCCTCGCGAAGATTCTGGCGGATCTCCTCGCCGATCCGGCCCGTCTGGAGGCCATGGCCAAGGCGGCGCGGGGGCTTGGACGCCCCGATGCGGCGAAGCGTTTGGCGGATCTGGCCGAAAGTCTCATTTGACAGCCCTCAGCAATTTTTCCGACTTCACAGGACTTCGCTTCTTTCGTCCGTTGCGCCTTGCGGGACACATTCTTTCGCGCTATTCACCGAGCCACTGCGCAAAAACAGCATTGGAGTGAGTGCGCCATGGCGAGAGCGAAAATCGCGCTGATCGGGGCCGGAATGATCGGCGGAACGCTTGCCCACCTCATCGGTCTGAAGGAGCTTGGGGACGTCGTCCTCTTCGACATCGCCGAGGGCACGCCCCAGGGCAAGGCGCTCGACATCGCCCAATCCGCCCCCGTGGAGGGCTTCGACGCCCGCCTCAAGGGCGCGAATTCCTACGCCGACATCGCGGGCGCCGACGTCTGCATCGTCACGGCGGGCGTGCCGCGCAAGCCGGGCATGAGCCGCGACGACCTTTTGGGAATCAACCTCAAGGTGATGAAGGCCGTCGGCGAGGGCATCAAAGCCAACGCTCCGAACGCCTTCGTGATCTGCATCACCAATCCGCTCGACGCCATGGTCTGGGCGCTGCGCCAGTTCTCGGGCCTGCCCGCGAATAAGGTGGTCGGCATGGCGGGCGTGCTGGATTCGGCGCGCTTCCGTCATTTCCTCGCCGAGGAGTTCGACGTCTCGGTCGAGGACGTCACGGCCTTCGTGCTGGGCGGCCATGGCGACACCATGGTTCCCTTGGCGCGCTACTCCACCGTGGCGGGCATTCCGCTGCCGGATCTGGTCAAGATGGGCTGGACCACGCAGGAGAAGCTCGACAGCATCATCCAGCGCACCCGCGACGGCGGCGCCGAGATCGTCGGCCTGCTCAAGACCGGCTCGGCCTATTACGCTCCGGCGGCTTCGGGCGTGCTGATGGCCGAGAGCTATCTCAAGGACAAGAAGCGCGTTCTTCCCTGCGCGGCCCATCTGACCGGCCAATACGGCCAGCCGGATCTCTACGTCGGCGTGCCGACGGTGATCGGCGCGGGCGGCGTGGAGCGCATCGTCGAGATCGAGCTGAGCGCCGAAGAGCAGGCCGCCTTCAATAAATCCGCCGATGCGGTGAAGGGCCTCGTGGCCGCGTGCAAGACCATCGAGCCGAGCCTCGCCTGAGGCCGCCCCTCCGGGTTGCGGCGCGGCGAAGGCTGGTCTAAGGAGGGGGCGCTTTCGGCGCCCTCGTCCGACCGCCTCCCTCCGCGCCGGAGCCCATCCGCGACGCAGGCCGCACCAAGGCGGCGAGCAGGGACATGCGATATGAACATTCATGAATATCAGGCCAAGGCGCTGCTGCGCCAGTATGGGGCGCCGGTCTCCGAGGGGCGCCCGGTGCTGCGGCCCGAAGAGGCGCGGGTGGCCGCGCAGTCGTTGGGCGGCCCGCTTTGGGTCGTGAAGTCCCAGATCCACGCGGGCGGCCGCGGCAAGGGCAAGTTCCTCGGCGCGCCCGCCGACGCCAAGGGCGGCGTGCGTCTCGCGAAATCGGTGGACGAGGTCGAAGAGAACGTCAAGCAGATGCTCGGCGCGACCCTCGTGACCATCCAGACCGGCCCGGCGGGCAAGCAGGTCAACCGCATCTACGTCGAAGCCGGTTCGGACATCAAACGCGAGCTTTACCTCTCGCTGCTGGTCGACCGCGCGACCTCCCGGGTGGCCTTCATCGCCTCCACCGAGGGCGGCATGGACATCGAAGAGGTGGCCCATAACACCCCCGAGAAGATCAAGACCATCACCGTCGATCCGGCTGCGGGCATCCAAGCCCATCACGGCCGCGAGATCGCCTTCGCTCTGGGCCTGAACGGCGCGCAGCAGAAGCAATGCGTCAAGCTGATCAACACGCTCTACAAGTTCTTCATCGAGAAGGACGTGGCGATGCTGGAGATCAATCCGCTGATCATCGACGGCGACGACAACCTGAAATGCCTCGACGCCAAGGTCAGCTTCGACTCCAACGCGCTCTACCGCCATCCTGAGCTGGCCGAGCTGCGCGACGAGACCGAAGAAGACCCGAAAGAGCTGGCCGCCTCGAAGTTCGATCTGAACTACATCGCCCTCGACGGCGAGATCGGCTGCATGGTGAACGGCGCGGGCCTCGCCATGGCGACCATGGACATCATCAAGCTCTATGGCTCCGAGCCGGCGAACTTCCTCGACGTGGGCGGCGGCGCGACCGAAGAGAAGGTCACCGAGGCCTTCAAGATCATCCTCTCCGATCCGAACGTGAAGGGCATCCTCGTCAACATCTTCGGCGGGATCATGCGCTGCGACATCATCGCCAACGGCGTGATCGCGGCGGCCAAGGCGGTGAATCTCAACGTGCCGCTCGTGGTGCGCCTCGAAGGCACCAACGTCGAGCTGGGCAAGGAGATCCTCGCCAATTCCGGCCTGCCGATCGTCTCGGGCGACAATCTCGCCGACGCCGCCGAGAAGATCGTGGCGGCGGTCAAGGCCCGCAAGGCCTGAAGCCCTTGAGGCGCCCCCGACGGGAGGCGCCCCCATCAGGATCGGACGCCGCGCGACGACGCCCCGCTGAAGCGGAGAGCGCCGCGCGGTTCGGGAAATTCCATCAAGGAGAGATCGGCATGGCCGTTCTTGTCGATAAAAACACCAAGGTGATCTGTCAGGGCTTCACCGGCGCGCAGGGCACCTTCCACTCCGAGCAGGCGATCGCCTACGGAACCAAGATGGTCGGCGGCGTGACCCCCGGCAAAGGCGGAACCCAGCATCTGGGCCTGCCGGTCTTCGACACCGTCGCGCAGGCCCGCGAGGCCACCGGCGCCGACGCCACCGTGATCTACGTGCCGCCTCCCTTCGCCGCCGACGCGATTCTGGAAGCCATCTCCGCCGAGGTGCCGCTGATCGTCACCATCACCGAGGGCATTCCGGTCCTCGACATGATGAAGGTCAAGCGCGCGCTTTGCGGCTCGAATTCGCGCCTGATCGGGCCGAACTGCCCCGGCGTCATCACCCCCGACGCCTGCAAGATCGGCATCATGCCCGGCCATATCCATCGGCGCGGCAAGGTGGGCGTGGTCTCGCGCTCGGGCACCCTGACCTATGAGGCCGTGGCTCAGACCACGGCGGCGGGCCTCGGCCAGTCGACTTGCGTCGGCATCGGCGGCGACCCGATCAAGGGCACCGAATTCATCGAAGTGCTGGAGCTCTTCCTCAACGATCCCGAGACCGAGTCGATCATCATGATCGGCGAGATCGGCGGATCGGCCGAAGAAGACGCCGCCGCCTTCTATAAGGCTCAGAAGAACCGCAAGCCCATCGCGGGCTTCATCGCGGGCCGCACGGCGCCTCCGGGCCGCCGCATGGGCCATGCGGGCGCGATCATCTCGGGCGGCAAGGGCGGCGCCGAGGATAAGATCGAAGCCATGCGTTCGGCGGGCTTCGCCATCGCCGACAGCCCCGCCCATCTGGGCGAGGCCGTGCTCAAGGCCATGGGCCGCTAAGGCGGCCTGTCGTCTGAAAGCCGCGCGGCGCGCGGAAGGCGTCTTCAGGGGCTTGCCTTCCGCGCGCCGGACGCATAGGTGCAGGGCGGCGCTTTTCGGCGGATGCGACTCCTCGTCGCGTCGCGGCGCGGCGCCCCGGACCCAGCGGCGTCAGCCGCCTTCCTCAGCGAGGCGAAGCGGTCCCGCGACGCCCATCAACAAACGTCAAGGGAGAGCGTGGGGGCGACCCTGCGAAAGCGCGATGAGCAACCCAAACGGCGGTCAAAACCAGAATTTCGCAAGTTTGTCCTTCCTCCAGGGAGCCAACGCCGTCTACGTCGAACGGCTCTACGGAGAATACGCCAAGGATCCCGCCGCGGTGGATCCGACCTGGCGGGCCTTCTTCGAGGCGCTGGGCGATTCGCCTCAGGCGGTCGAAGCCGAGGTGGAGGGCGCGCCTTGGGGCCGCGCCGACTGGCCGCCCGTCGCTTCGGGCGAATGGGTGTCCGCTTCGGACGGGCAATGGCCCGCTCCGGCGGCTCTGGACCGCTCGCCCAAGGCGATCGCCGATAAGCTGAAGGCCAAGGCGCCCGCGGGATCTCCGGCGGCCGATCCGGCCGCGATCCGCTCGGCGGCGCTGGATTCGATCCGCGCGCTGATGCTCATCCGCGCCTATCGCATCGTGGGGCATCTGGCGGCGAATCTCGACCCGCTGGGCCTCGTGACCCAGCCGCCGCATCCCGAGCTTGAGCCTTCCCATTACGGCTTCGCCGAGGCCGATCTCGACCGCCCGATCTTCATCGACAAGGTTCTGGGCCTTGAGACCGCCAGCATGCGCGAGATCGTCAAGATCCTGAAGCGCACCTATTGCGGCACCTTCGCGCTGCAATACATGCACATCACCAACGGCGAGGAAGTCGCTTGGCTGAAGGACCGCATCGAGGGCCGCGATAAAGAGATCGCCTTCACGCCGGAAGGCCGCAAGGCCATCCTGAACAAGCTCGTCGAGGCCGAGGGCTTCGAGCGCTTCCTCAACGTGAAGTTCACCGGCACCAAGCGTTTCGGTCTGGACGGCGGCGAGGCGCTCATCCCCGCCATGGAGCAGATCATCAAGCGCGGCGGCAATCTGGGCCTGAAGGACATCGTGGTGGGCATGCCCCATCGCGGACGTCTGAACGTGCTCGCCAACGTGCTGGCGAAGCCCTATCGCGCGATCTTCCACGAATTCCAAGGCGGCTCGGTCAATCCCGACGACGTGGGCGGCTCGGGCGACGTGAAATATCACCTCGGCGCCTCCTCCGACCGCAGCTTCGACGGCAACAGCGTCCATCTCTCGCTGACCGCCAACCCCTCGCATCTTGAGGCGGTGAATCCGGTGGTCCTCGGCAAGGTGCGCGCCAAGCAGACCCAGCTCAGCGATAAGGAGCGCACTCAAGCCGCGGCCGTGCTGCTCCATGGCGACGCCGCCTTCGCCGGACAGGGCGTGGTGGCCGAATGCCTCGGCATGTCGGGCCTCGTGGGGCACCGCACCGGCGGCGCGATCCACATCATCGTGAATAATCAGATCGGCTTCACCACGGCGCCGCGCTTCTCGCGCTCTTCGCCTTACCCCTCGGACATCGCCCTGATGGTCGAGCCGCCGATCTTCCACGTCAACGGCGACGACCCCGAAGCGGTGGTCCACGCCGCCAAGGTGGCCATCGAATACCGGCAGAAGTTCCATAAGGACGTCGTTCTGGACATCTTCTGCTACCGGCGCTTCGGGCATAACGAGGGCGACGAGCCCATGTTCACCCAGCCCAAGATGTATAAGCTCATCAAGGGCCACCCGACCACGCTGGAGCTTTACGCCAAGCGGCTCGTCGAGGAAGGCGCGGTCACCGAGGCCGAAGTCGCGCAGATGAAGACGGATTTCCAGAACCGTCTCCAGACCGATTTCGACATGGCGAAAGACTATCTGCCCAATAAGGCCGATTGGCTGGACGGACGCTGGTCGGGCTTCGGCTCCGACCGCGGCGAGGACGAATCCGCCTATCAGCGCGGCGACACGGCGGCCCCGCTGGAGCAGGTGCAGGCCATCGGCAAGGCGCTGACCACGCCGCCCGAAGGCTTCAACATCCACCGCACGCTGGAGCGCTTCGTCGCGGCCCGCAAGAAGATGTTCGAAACCGGCGAGGGCTTCGACTGGGCCACCGGCGAGGCTCTGGCTTTCGGCTCGCTGGTCCAGCAGGGCTATCCGGTGCGTCTGGCGGGTCAGGACTGCATTCGCGGCACCTTCAGCCAGCGCCATTCGGCCTTCATCGACCAAGAGACCGAAGATCGTTATTTCCCGCTGCGCAACCTCTCGCCGGAGCAGGCGGATTTCGAAGTCATCGATTCGATGCTCTCGGAATATGCGGTGCTCGGCTTCGAATACGGCTATTCGCTCAGCGAGCCCAAGGCTCTGACGCTCTGGGAGGCGCAGTTCGGCGACTTCACCAACGGCGCCCAGATCATGATCGATCAGTTCATCTCCTCGGGCGAGAGCAAATGGCTGCGCATGTCGGGCCTCGTGATGCTCCTGCCGCATGGCATGGAGGGCGCCGGGCCGGAGCATAGTTCGGGCCGTCCGGAGCGCTTCCTCCAGAATTCGGCGGAAAACAACTGGATCATCGCCAATTGCTCCACTCCGGCGAATTACTTCCACATCCTGCGCCGCCAGCTGATGCGCAACTTCCGCAAGCCGCTGGTGCTCTTCACGCCGAAGTCGCTGCTGCGTCATAAGCGCTGCGTCTCGAAGATCACGGACTTCACGCAGGGCTCGAGCTTCCACCGTCTGCTCTGGGACGGCGCGCAGGTCGGCGAATCCAGCACCGTGCTGAAGCCCGACGACCAGATCCGGCGCGTGGTCCTCTGCACGGGCAAGGTCTATTACGATCTGCTCGAAACCCGCGAGGCTCAGGGGATCGACGACGTTTATCTGCTGCGCGTCGAGCAGATGTATCCCTTCCCGGCCCAGTCCGTCTTGCGCGAGCTGAAGCGTTTCCCCAACGCCGACGTGGTCTGGTGTCAGGAGGAGCCCAAGAACCAGGGCGCCTGGTTCTTCATGGAGCCGAATCTCGAATGGGCGCTCGGCCGCGTCGAGGGCAAGGCTCAGCGCGCGCGCTACGTCGGCCGCAAGGCCGCCGCCGCTCCGGCGACGGGTCTGGCCTCGCGCCATGCGCAGGAACAGGCGGCGCTGGTCGCCGAAGCCCTAGCCCTTCAGGCTTAAGGCGCGGAACATAGAGAAGAGGGATCAAGAGAATGGCGACTGAAGTCTCCGTGCCGGCGCTGGGCGAATCCGTCAGCGAAGCCACCGTGGCGAAATGGTTCAAGAAGCTCGGCGACCTTGTGAAGGCCGACGAGCCGCTCTGCGAGCTGGAGACCGACAAGGTGTCGGTCGAGGCTCCGGCGCCGGTCTCCGGCGTGCTGGTCGAGATCCGCGTCCCGGAAGGCGACGTGGTTCAGCCCAACGGGATTCTGGCCGTGATCGACGAGACCGCCACGGCCGGCGTCTCCGCGACGCCGCCGGCGCCCAAGGCCGAGCCCGCGCCCAATCCGGCCGCCGGACCTTCCTCCAGCGTCTCCGAGCCGCCCCCGGCGACTCAGCGCCGCGACGTGGCGGACGCGCCTTCGGCTCAGAAGCTCATGGCCGAGGCGGGGCTTGCCGCCGGTCAGGTGCAGGGCTCCGGCCGCGACGGCCGCGTGATGAAGGAGGACGTGCTCAAGGCCGTCCAGAGCGGCGCTGCGGCTCCTGCGGCCGCCCCGGCCCCGGCGCCCCGTCCGGCCTCGGCCCCCGACGACGCCAGCCGCGAGAAGCGCGTGCGCATGACGCGTCTGCGTCAGACCATCGCGCGCCGCCTCAAGGACGCCCAGAACACCGCGGCCATGCTCACCACCTTCAACGAGGTGGACATGACCAATATTCTGGCTCTGCGCGCGGCCCATAAGGACGCCTTCGAGAAGAAGCACGGCGTGAAGCTCGGCTTCATGTCCTTCTTCACCAAGGCGGTGGTCCATGCGCTGAAGGAGATCCCGAGCGTCAACGCCGAGATCGACGGCAATGATCTGGTCTATAAGAACTACTACCACATCGGCGTCGCGGTGGGCACGCCGACGGGTCTGGTGGTTCCGGTGGTCCGCGACGCCGACCAGCTCTCCTTCGCCGAGGTCGAGAAGAAGATCGGCGAATTCGGCCTGCGCGCCCGCGACGGCAAGCTCACCATCGACGAGATGCAGGGCGGCACCTTCACCATCTCCAACGGCGGCGTCTACGGCTCGCTGATGTCGACGCCGATCCTGAATCCGCCGCAGGCGGGCATTCTGGGCATGCATAAGACTCAGGAGCGTCCGATGGTCGTCAACGGCCAGATCGTCATCCGCCCGATGATGTATCTCGCGCTGAGCTACGACCACCGCATCATCGACGGCAAGGAGGCCGTGACCTTCCTCGTCCGCGTCAAGGACGGGCTGGAGGATCCTCAGCGTCTGCTGCTCGACATCTGAGCCAAGAGGACGCGGCCCCTCCCGCGCGGGGAGGGGCCTTTTTCACAAGACAAGCGAGGCGGGGATGTCCGAGACTTATGACGTGGTGTTCATCGGCGGCGGCCCGGGCGGCTACGTCGGCGCGATCAAGGCGGCGCAGCTGGGCCTGAAGGTCGCCTGCGTCGAGGGGCGCGGGGCTCTGGGCGGCACCTGCCTGAACGTGGGCTGCATTCCCTCCAAGGCGCTGCTCCACGCCTCGCATCTGGCCCATGAGGCCGAGACGAATTTCGCCGCCATGGGTCTGAACGCGGGTCCGCTCTCGGTGGACGTGGCGAAGATGCTCGGCTTCAAGGAAAGCGTCATCAAATCCAACACCCAAGGCATCGAGTTCCTCTTCAAGAAGAACAAGGTGGCTTACGTCAAGGGTTGGGGCTCCATCGCGGCGCCGGGCTCGGTGAAGGTCAAGGGCGAAGACGGCTCCGAAACCACCCTTGCGGCGAAGAACATCGTCATCGCGACGGGCTCCGAATCCACGCCGCTGAAGGGCGTGACGGTGGATGAGAAGCGCGTGGTCACCTCCACCGGCGCGCTGGAGCTTCCGGCGGTTCCGAAGCGTCTCGTGGTGATCGGCGCGGGCGTGATCGGGCTGGAGCTGGGTTCGGTCTGGAAGCGCCTCGGTTCGGAAGTCACCGTCGTCGAGTTCCTCGACCACGTCACCCCCGGCATGGACGGCGAGATCCAGAAGCAGTTCCAGCGCTCGCTGGAGAAGCAGGGGATTAAATTCATCCTCGGCGCGGCGGTTTCGGGCGTCGACGCCTCGGGCGCCGATCTGAAGGTGAACTACACGCTCCGCAAGGACAGCTCGACCGCCAGCCTCGACGCCGACGTGGTGCTGCTGGCCGTGGGCCGCCGCCCCTATGTCTCGGGCCTCGGGCTTGAGGCGGTCGGCGTGGCGCTGGACGAGCGCGGCCGCGTCAAGACCGACGGCCATGGCCGCACCAACGTTCCGGGGATCTGGGCCATCGGCGACGTCATCGCCGGGCCGATGCTGGCGCATAAGGCCGAAGAGGAAGGCGTCTCCGTCGCCGAAACCCTCGCCGGACAAAAGGGCCATGTGAATTACGACGTCATCCCCGGCGTGATCTACACGGATCCCGAAGTGGCGACCGTAGGCAAGACCGAGGAGCAGCTTAAGCAAGAGGGCCGCGCCTATAAGGTCGGGAAATTCGCCTATGTCGCGAACGGCCGCGCCAAGGCGATTCTCGCCACGGAAGGCTTCGTGAAGGTTCTCGCCGACGCGACCACCGACCGGATCTTGGGCGTGCATATCCTCGGGCCTCAGGCGGGCGAGACGATCCACGAATATTGCGTCGCCATGGAGTTCGGCGCCGCCGCCGAGGACGTGGCCCGCACCTGCCACGCCCACCCGACGCTTTCGGAGGCTCTGCGCGAGGCCGCCATGGCCGCCGCCTTCGGCAAGCCGATCCACAGCTGATCTCTCCGCGCTTCGGCGCGGAGCGGAGTTCGGGAGGCCCCGTCCGGGTTCGGGCGGGGCCTTTTCGTCTTGACGGCGCCGTCTTGACGCCCCTCTGCGGCGGCGCGATAACCTCCCGCGACTCCTCACGCCCTGCGGCTCTCCGGCCCTTTCGGGCGCATTCCCGCCAGAAGGGCCGCCGCCATGACCGAATCCCCCCAAACCCCCAAAGCCCCGAGCCATCCCCGCCGGATCTTCTCCGGCATGCAGCCGACGGGCTCGCTGCATCTGGGGAATTACCTCGGGGCGCTGCGCTATTTCGTGTCGCTTCAGGAAGGCGAGGGCGAGCGGATTTATTGCGTGGTGGATCTCCATGCGATCACCATGCGTCAGGAGCCGGGCGCCGTCCGCGCCGCGACGCGCCATGTGGCGGCGGCCTATCTGGCGGCGGGAATCGATCCCGCGCGCTCGATTCTCTTCAATCAGAGCCAGGTCTCCGAACACGCCGAACTCGCTTGGATCTTCAATTGCGTCGCGCGGATCGGCTGGATGAACCGCATGACCCAGTTCAAGGACAAGGCGGGCAAGGATCGCGAGGCGGCTTCGGTGGGGCTTTACGTCTATCCGACCCTCATGGCCGCCGACATCCTCGCCTATAAGGCGACGCATGTTCCGGTCGGCGAGGATCAGAAGCAGCATCTCGAACTCACCCGCGACGTGGCGACGAAATTCAACCTCGACTTCAACGCTCCGGATTTCTTCCCTCTGCCCGAGCCGATCATCCCCGCCGAGGCGGCGCGCATCATGAGTCTGCGCGACGGCAAGAAGAAGATGTCCAAATCCGATCCCTCGGATTATTCGCGGATCAACCTCGCCGACGACGCCGACGCCATAGCTCAGAAGATCCGCAAGGCGACCACCGATCCGGCGCCTTTGCCGGAGACGGTCGAGGAGCTGAAGGATCGCCCGGAGGCCGATAATCTCGTGGCGATCTACGCCGCCATCGCCGAAACCGAGAAAGAGGCGGTGCTGCGGGAGTTCGCCGGGCAAGGCTTCGGCGCCTTCAAGCCCAAGCTCGCGGAGCTGGCCGTGGAGCGCTTCGGCAAGATCTCCGCCGAGATGCGCCGCTATGAGGCCGACCCCGCCGAGATCGACCGCATCCTCAGCGCGGGCGCGGATCGGGCGCGGGCGCTCACGGCGCCGGTGCTGGATCAGGTCTACGACGTTCTGGGCTTCGTGCGGGGGCGGGCGCGGCCTTTCTGATTCCTTGCGCCTTTCCCGATCGAATTGGATCGCCAAAGGCGCAAGTCTTTGAGTCGGTCGCGCAATTCATCCGAAAACCCCGGCGAAAAATCCGGCGATTTTTCGGATTGCGCTCCGGGCAAAACTCTTGCGTCGGTCCTCGGGCTGGCGCAGGATTCCGCCATGACCTCGATTGAAGAGACCAGCGCGCCGCCGCCCCGCGAGGCGCGGCGCAAATTCATGGTGGTGGTGGATTCCACCCCCGAATGCCTGACCGCGCTGCGCTACGCCGCGCGTCGCGCCGAGCATACGCGCGGCGGCGTGGCCATGCTCTACGTCATCGAGCCGGAGGACGGCCAGATCTGGCGCAGCGTCGGCGAGCGGATGCGTCAGGAGGCGCGGGCTCAGGCTGAAAAGCGCCTCGGCACGCTGGCCGCCGAGGTGCAGGCTCTGGCGGGGATCACGCCGGAGTTCGCCATCCGCGAGGGCCGCCCCGCTGAGGAGATCCTCGCCTATCTCGGCGAAGATCACGACATCAGCATTCTGGTGCTGGCGGCGGGCGTGGGCGGCGAGGGGCCGGGGCCTCTGGTCTCGACTTTGGCCGGGCAGATGTCGGGCCGGATGCCGGTGCCCATCACGGTGGTGCCGGGCTCTCTGAGCCTCGCGCAGATCGACGCTCTGAGTTGAAGCTTCAGGCGAAGCGCTTGGAGAGCGCCACGCAGACCGCCACCAGCCCCGCCGAAGCGAACATGCTCCAAGGCGTCGGCTCTCCGAGCAGAATCCCCGCCAGCGCGAGGCCGAAAAAGGGCTGAAGCAATTGCAGTTGCCCCACGCGGGCGACTCCGCCCGCCGCCAGACCGCGATACCAGAAGACGAAGCCGATCAGCATCGAAAACACCGAGACATAGGCGAAGCCGAGCCAGGCCGGAGTCCCGATCCCGCTCCATGACTCCGGCGAGGCCGCCAGCGCGAGCGCCAGCATCGGCGGCGCCGAGAGGACCAGCGCCCAGGAGATCGCCTGCCAGCCGCCGAGCCGCCGCGAGAGCTTCGCGCCCTCCGCATAGCCCAATCCGCAGAGCAGCACCGCCGCCAGCATCAGCAGATCGCCCTCTAAAGAGCCGGAGCCGCCCTGCGAAAGCGCGAATCCCGCCACCGTCGCCGCGCCGAGGCCCGAGAAGAGCCAGAACAGGGGCTTGGGGCGCTCTCCGCCGCGCAGAGTCGCGAAAAGGGCGGTGGCCAGCGGCAGAAGTCCGATGAAGATCACGCTATGCGCCGCCGAGACCCTCTGAAGCGCCAGAGCCGTCAGCAGCGGAAAGCCGGCCACCACCCCGAGGGCCGTCACGGCCAGAGCGGGCAGGTCTTTGCGGTCGGGCGCGGGCTGGCGCGTCAGCAGCAGCAGCGCCCCGCCGAGCAGAGCCGCGATGGCCGCCCGCGCCGAGGTCAGAAACAGCGGCGGCAGATCCGCCACCGCCAGCCGCGTCGCCGGAAGCGAGCCGCTGAAGATCAGCATGCCCAGAAAACCGTCGCGCCAAGCCGTCGCCTGTTTGTCGAAGAAGGGGGAGGGGGCTTCGCCGTCTTGGGCCGCAGGCGCGTTCAGAGATGTCTCGCTGGTCATGGCTCCTCGCTTTCCCGCGCAGAATTACGCGCTTCGGGCTGGCGCGGACAGCTACGGATCCATACGATCCCGCCGAACCGTATCGCTCAGGGAGGCCATACGCTTGACCATTCAGGATTTCGCGGCTCCGGAGAAGGCGGGCGGCCGGACTCAGGCCGTCATGCAGGCGATCCGCGCCCGGCTGGCGAGCCGCGCGCTCGGCCCCGGCGACCGCCTGCCCTCCATCCGGGGCTTCGCCCGCAGCCTGAAGCTCTCGCCCTCCACGGTGGTCGAGGCCTATGACCGGCTGGCGGCGGAGGGCCTGATCCGCGCCCGTCCCGGCTCGGGCTTCTACGTCTGCGCGGGAGCGCGCGCGCCTTTGGCTCTGACGCGGGAGACGCCTCCGGCGGATCGGGCGGTGGATCCTTTCTGGGTCTCGCGCCAATCGCTCGACGCCGATCCCGAGGCGCTGCGGCCCGGCTGCGGCTGGCTGCCGCCCGATTGGCTGCCCGGCGAGGCTCTGCGCCGGGCGCTCCGCAATCTCGCGCGGCGGGAGACGGGGCTTCTGACCGATTACGGCGTCACGCGGGGCTCTCCGGCTTTGCGCCGCCTGCTGATGGCTCGTTTCGCGGAGGAGGGCCTTGAGCTGTCGCCGGATCAGATCCTGCTGACCTCCTCGACGACTCAGGCTCTGGATCTGCTGTGCCGCCTTCTGCTGCGCCCCGGCGACGCGGTTCTGGTGGACGATCCCTGTTATTTCAATTTCCGGGCGCTCTTGCGGGCGCATCAGGTGAGGGCGGTCGGGGTTCCCTATGGCCTTTCGGGGCCGGAGCCCGAGGCTTTCGAGGCCGTGGTTCTGGCCGAGCGCCCGCGGCTCTATCTCACGAATTCGGCGCTGCATAATCCCACCGGCGCGACGCTTTCGGCGCCTAAGGCGCATCGCCTGCTGAAGATCGCCGCCGCCCATGGGCTGCTCGTCGTGGAGGACGAGGCTTTCGCCGATTTCGAGCCGGAGCCTTCGGCGCGTCTGGCGGCCCTCGACGGTCTGGAGCGGGTGATCCGGGTGGGGGGCTTCTCCAAGACGCTCTCGGCTTCTCTGCGCTGCGGCTACATCCTCGCGCGGCCCGACTGGATCGCCGATCTGACGGATTTGCAGGTGGCCTCCAATTTCGGCGGCCCGAGCCCCATCGCCGCCGAGGCCCTCGCGGAGCTTTTGGCCGGAAGCGGACGCCGCAAGCATCTGGAGGCTCTGCGCCGCCGTCTGACGCGGGCGCGGCGCGCGGCCTCCGGGCGGCTGCGGGATCTCGGCGTGGAGCCCTGGATCGAGCCGCGCGGGGGCTTTTATCTCTGGGGCCGTCTGCCGGAGGGGCGGGATTCCGCTGAAATCGCGCGGGCGGCTCTGGCGGAGAAGGTGGTCTTCGCCCCCGGCGACGTCTTCAGCCTCTCGCGCTCCGCCGGAGGCTTCATGCGCTTCAACGTGGCGCAATGCGAGGACGCGCGGGTCTATCGGGTCTTGGGCGGGCTTCTGCGGGGCTGACCGAAGCCGCCTCGCAGAAGCCCGGATCAGGCTCAGAAGGGCATGGAGAGGCCGAGCCTCAGCCCATGGCTCTGGTCGTCGCCGTAGCGCCCGGCGTAGCCCGCGCTGAGCAGGCCGAATCCGGCGTCGTAGAGCGCGGTCAGATCGAGCTTCAGCCCGTCGTCCTCCAGAGCATGGCCCGGCGCCGACCAGCCGCCGCCCAACCCCGCCGAAGAGACATGGACGTTGCGGGCGTCGCTGAATTCATGCTCGAAGAGCGCCTCCGCCCGCAGGCCGAGATTCTCGCCGCGCGCCTCGACGAAGCCGCCGAGTCCGCCCCGGAAGCTGCGCGCGTCGAGATCGCCGTAGCTCTGGGCGAGATAGGCCGGGCCGCCCTCCGCATAGCCGCCGAGGCTGGCGCTCCAGCCCTCCAGCCGCGCGAGGGGGCCCGCCGTGAAGCCCGGCCCCTGAATCAGCCGCGCGCCCGCCTGAACCGCGCCGCCGAAGACCCAGCCGTCCGCCGAGCCTTCGTTGCGCAGCTGGGCGGCTCCGACTTTGGAGAGCCGCGCCACGTCGAGATCCGCGTAGCCCGCCGCGAGGGTGGCGGTTCCGAAGAAGCGCCCGTCGTCATGCCGCGCGAAGAGGCCGCCCATGAAGGCGTCGCCGTCGATCTCCACGCCGGAGGAATCGCTCTCCAGCGTGTGATAGCCGAGCCCCGCGCCGATGGTCAGGCTGGGCGAGAGGGCCTTGGCCGCCCCCGCATGGCCGGAGATCGCGCGGGAATCGCCGGAGCCCTCGGCGTCGAAGATCGAGGCGCCGAGCGCGCCGAAGGCCGAGACTCCGCCGATCCGCGCGCCGCGTTCGGCGGCGTCCTCGAAGGCGTCGCCGAGATCGCGCGCCGCCCGCAAGGGCAGCTGCGGCGCCAGAGAGACTTTCGGTCCGGCCTCCAGCGAGGCCCCGATCAGATCCGCGACGGCTCCATGCGCCGTGGTGGTGGGGTGGATGCCGTCGTTGAAGACCATGACCAGCGGATTGCCCGTCTGGCCTGCGGCGAGGTTCTGGCCATAAGTCGGATCGGCGGCGCAGGGGACGCCGGTGAACTCCGAAGCGTTGTAGCAGACTTGGCTATGATTGAGATCGGCGAAGCCGAAGGAGGCCGGATTCGCCAGAGCCGCCGAGAAAAACCCGTCGAGATCCACCCGCATCACGCCGGATTCCTCAGCGAGGGCGGCGTTCAGCGCGCCGTTATAGGCTTGAGTCGCGCCATTGCGGATGGTGGCGAAGGGCGTGGCCATGGCGCCCTCCGTCGGCAAGGTCAGGCCGAGTCCCGCCGCCAGAGCCGGAGCCTGAGAATCCAGCAGGGCGGTTTCAGGCGTCGCGGCGAGATTGGGCACGTTGGGCACGATCACCAGATCCACGCCCGCGGCCCGCAGCGCCCGCACGCCAGCGGCGGTTTCGGCGGCGGCGGCGCCCATCTCCGTGACGATGTTGCTCTGAATGACCGCGAGGTCGCTTTCAAAGACGTTTTGCGCCGCGCCGAGCCGGAAGCCGACGGGCGCGCGGGTCGTGGGATCGAATTGGACGTTGGCCATGTCGCGCACGTCGTTGCCGCCCGCGCTGACCAGCGCGAGGGTCGAGCCCGAGGAGGCCAGCCCGGCGTTCGGCCCGACGAGGAAGCCGGGGCCGCTGGTGGTCGCGGGATAATAGGGCGTGGCGGGCACCGTGACCGTGGATTCGATCTGCGCGCGGACCTCCGCGGCGAGGGCGCCGCCGACGCCGTAATTCAGGCCGGTCCCTTCGGCGGTCAGGCCGGGGGCGGTCTGGGGATTGGAGGGATAGAGCGGGCCGAAGCCGAGATCTTCGGAGAGCCGGCCGGAATAGGGCTGGCCGTATTCCCCGTTCGCCTCGCGATTCGTATAGCGCCAGCGGGCGTCCTCGGGCAGCGTCAGGGGAAAGCCGGGATAGACTTGACCGGGGTCGATCCGCTGGCCTGAATCGACGAGGCTGTCGCCGAAGACGACGAAATTCTGGAAGCTCTGGGCGGCGGCGGGCTTCGCGGCCTGCGCGGCCAGCAGCCCCAGAGCGGCGCCCGCCATCAAGGCGGCGCGGCGATTCCTGAGCGACATGGGTTTCCTCCCTCTGGGGTCTTTGGTCTTGTAAGCCGATGATTGCGCCGGTTCGGCGACGGAAACCAGAGGCGATGCGGTCAGGCGGGGGCGAAGGGCGCCCGGAAGCCTCCGCGCAGGCCCCGCAAAGGCCGCCGACTGGCGCTCCGGAGTCTGGTTTCAGGGGCTGCTTTGGTCGGGCTTGCGAAAGACTCTGACTCCAGCGCCCGCCTGCGGGTTCGGAACTTGCCGACCGCCTCCCCCATCAGTATGGTGCGCGCGGCGCGGCGGCCATGGGGGCGCTCGCCCGTTCAGCGAAGAGGGCTTCAGATGAGCAAGATCAAGGTCGAGAATCCGGTCGTCGAACTGGACGGCGACGAGATGACCCGCATCATTTGGGATTTCATCAAGAAGAAGCTGATTCTGCCCTATCTCGACGTGAAGCTCGAATATTACGACCTCGGCATGGAGCATCGCGACGCCACCGACGATCAGGTGACCATCGACGCCGCGAAAGCCATCCAGCGTCATGGCGTGGGCGTGAAATGCGCCACCATCACCCCCGACGAGGCCCGCGTCGAGGAGTTCAAGCTCAAGAAGATGTGGAAGTCGCCGAACGGCACGATCCGCAACATCCTCGGCGGCGTGATCTTCCGCGAGCCCATCATCTGCTCGAACGTGCCGCGCCTCGTGCCGGGCTGGACTCAGCCGATCATCGTCGGCCGCCACGCCTTCGGCGACCAGTATAAGGCGACCGACTTCCGCACCGAAGGCCCCGGCAAGCTGACCATCAAATTCGAGGGCGCCAACGGCAAGACCATCGAGCACGAGGTCTATCAGTTCACGGATTCGGGCGTGGCCATGGCCATGTACAACACCGACGATTCGATCCGCGACTTCGCCCGCGCCTCGCTGAACTACGGCCTCTCGCGCAAATATCCGGTCTATCTCTCGACCAAGAACACGATCCTCAAGGCCTATGACGGCCGCTTCAAGGATCTCTTCGCCGAGATCTTCGAGACCGAATTCGCCGCCGAGTTCAAAAAGCTCGGCCTGACCTACGAGCATCGCCTCATCGACGACATGGTGGCTTCGGCGCTGAAATGGTCGGGCGGCTACGTCTGGGCCTGCAAGAACTACGACGGCGACGTGCAGTCCGACATCGTGGCGCAGGGCTTCGGCTCGCTGGGCCTGATGACCTCCGTTCTGATGACTCCCGACGGCAAGATCGTCGAGTCCGAGGCCGCCCACGGCACCGTGACCCGCCATTATCGCGAGCATCAGAAGGGCAAGGAGACCTCGACCAACCCCATCGCCTCGATCTTCGCCTGGACCGGCGGCCTCAAGCACCGCGCCAAGCTGGACGACAACGCGGCTCTGGCCAATTTCGCCGCCACGCTGGAGAAGGTCTGCGTCGACACCGTCGAGGCGGGCGACATGACCAAGGATCTGGCGCTGCTCGTCGGGCCGGATCAGGGCTGGCGGACCACCACCGGCTTCCTCGACAAGATCGACTCCAACCTGAACAAGGCTCTGGCGGGCTGAGGCGCGCCACGTCTAAAGCATAGGCTGGAGAATATTGAGGGCGGCCTGCGGGCCGCCCTCTTTTTTTTCGTGGAAAGCCGCTTAGCTCCATAAGAGCGGCGATGTCGCCGCGACGGCCCAAGGCCGCGCGCCGGGGCTGAAACTCGTCATGGATTTCGAATCATGGCTGACAAGAAAGACTCCGGCAAGAAAGCCGCTCCCGCCGCGAAAACCGCCGCCGCCGCGCCGAAAGACGCCAAGGCCGCTCCGCCCAAGAAAGGCAAGTGAGCGGACCCGCTTCCAGAGCGTTTTCCAGAGAAGCCGAAACGGCTTCGCGTCGTGAAAATGCGACCGAACAAAAACCTAGAGCCTTTGAACGATCCAGCATGATCGAAAAACGCTCTAAGGCTCTCCCGCCGATGAGGCGGGGCGATCCGAGGATGTGAGAATGCGGCCCCTCTCCGCAAGGAGGGGGGCCTTATGTTTGGGGAAGGCGCTCTAAACCGCCCCGAGCCGCCAGAAGGGCTGGATCTCGCGGGCGGGGCCGACGGGCCCTTCGTCCGCCTGAGCCGCCACGCTGGCCAGCCGCGTCTGAGCCGAGGGATGGGTCAGCAGCTCCGCCGAGACGCCCGCCTCTCCGGGCCGCGCCATCGCGCAGAGCGCCGCCGCCCGCAGGATGGTGTCTCCGCGGAAGATCACGCCGCCCTCCGGCCCGTCTTCGGCCTGCATGGGGCCCATATGCAGCCCCACCGCCAGATCCGCCACGTCGGGGCGCCGCCCGCTTTCGGGGTCGGGCGCCAGATCCAGCAGCCAGATCGCCGCGCCCAGAGCGTCGGCCGGATCGGCGAAGACGAAGAGCGCCCCGTCCTCGGCGGCCTCGGTCAGAGCGCCCTTGCAGAGCCGCGCCAGCTCGGACAAAGGCTCCACGTCGAGCGCCACCTCCGGCCCGGTGGGCCGCAGCGCCAGAGCCGCCGCCGCCTCGACGCGCGCGGGCGAGGCCCGTCCCAGCCTCATCCCCGGCCAGAAGCGGCGGAAATGATGATTCATCAGCAAAGCCGAGGGCCGCAGCCGCGTCGCGGCGCCTTCGTCCACGCGCTCCAGATTCAGCACGAGCCGGTTGCGGCTGTGGTTCTCGAAGACCAGCGAGCCGTCGGGCGCGGCGCGGCCGCAGCGCGGGAGGTCGTCGGAGGCCACGCAGATCGGCGTGGGATGGCCTGAGGCGATGGCGAAGGGATCGCCCTTGCGCCCGAAATGATCGCGCAGCCGATAGAGCCCCGGCGGGACCAAGGCCGGAAATTCGCGCCGCTCGCCCGCGGCGAGGCATTGGCGCACCGCCACATGCGGCGAATCGGCGGGAGATTCGGCGGCGAAGCGCCCGACCGTCAGAGGCCGGCCCTCAAGGCGCGGCGTGAAGACGGGCTCCACGGTTTCGTCCGGCGTTCCGGACTCGGCCGAGCCGCAGACGGGGCAGGGGGGCGCGAAAAGGGCGTCCTCCAGCTTGGCGTGACGCCCGGCGCGCACGCCGCAGGCCGGACAGATCCGCCGCCACGCCAGATCCAAAGCGCCGCCGCGCGCCGCCGCGAGGCAAAAGGCCAGCGCCTGATCGTCCTCCACGCCGAGCGCCGCCGCCAGAGCCTGAGTCCGCAGCGGCAGAATCGCCGATTCCGGGGCGGAGAGCAGAAAGCGGGCGAAGCCCTCGGATTCGGCGCGCGGGATCTGAGCGGCGCGCAATTGGGCGGCCAGATCGGAGAGCTTCGACTCCGGGGGCGGCTTGACCCCTTGCTTCGGCGGAAAGGCGGGTTTGGAGGGATCGCGCAGATGGGCCGTCGCGGCCTTGACCTGCTTCTCGAAGGCCGAGACCGCCTGATCCAGATAGCCCGCGCTCAGCATGGCCTTGCCGATCACGCCCATGGCCTCGGCCTCGACGGAATAGACCAGCCGCGTCCCCTCCTCGCCGTCGGGCTGGACGTGCAGCGCCGCCTGAGTCCGGGCGAAAGGCCCGGCGGCGTAAGCGCGCTCCGTGCGCCACCAGAGCCCCTGCACCCATTCGCAGGGCTTTTCGCGCCAGCGGGCGGCGGCGCGTCCGTCCGAGCCGGAGCTTTCCATCAGCCGCGCGAGGGAATCGTCGAAAGGGGCCTTCACAGGCCGCATGCGCGGCGCGCCCAGCGCCTCGCCGAGCGTCGCCAGATCGGAGAACAGCGCCCAGACGCGCGCCGGAGCCGCCGGAAGGCGCCATTCGCGCGCCGCGCTGCGGACGGAGCCGCCCGAAGGGGCGGAATGGGTTCTGACCGCCAAAATGCGCGAGTCCTCTCTGAAGAACGTTTCTGAAGGATCCTGAAGGGGATCGCTCTGATTTCCGCGTCGCCACCATAACGAACGCGGAAAGCCGCGCAACCCTTCCGGAGCCGCGCGCCGCGCCTCGGGGCGATCTTCCCCGTCCGAGCCCCCGGCTTGAAGAGCCTGAGGGTCGCGCGCGCCGCTTGCGGAGGCGCCGATTCGGCGCGGCCTCCGCCCTTGCGGAATCTTCGGTCGTGCGCGCGGCCTCCGCCTCTGCGCGTCGCCGCTTGCCGAATCTTCGGTTTTGCGCGCGCCTCCGCCTATGCGGCGTCGCCGCTTGCGCGGGTGGGATCGGGCGCCTATCATCCGCGCCCCAAGAAAGCCCCCCGCTGAAGCCCCGAACTTCCGAAAGACCCCCTGATGCTTGAAGCCCTCCGCAAATCCGCCGGCTCTCTGGTCGGCAAGCTCATCCTCGGCCTTCTGGTGGTCGCCTTCGCGGTCTGGGGGATCACCGACGTGTTGTTGGGCAACGCCGGAACCACGGCGGCGCGGGTCTCGGGCAAAGAGATCACCACCCAGCAATACGCCCGCGAATTCTCGGCTCTGGCCCGCAGCCTGCGCCTGACCGCCGAGGACGCCCGCAACATCGGCGTGGACCGCATGGCGGTGGACCGCCTCGCCGCGGGCGTCGCCGTGGACGCTCAGGCCGAGGCCTTCGGGCTCATGGCGGGCGACGCTCAGGTGACCCGCGAGATTTCGACGGATCCGAGCTTCGCCGGCGCCTCCGGCGTCTTCTCGCAGGAATCCTATCTCCGCACGCTGCGGACCATCGGCATGCAGCCGCAGGATTACGAGGCGGGCGTGCGCTCGCGCCTGACTCAGGAGATGCTGCTTCAGGCCGCCGCCGGAGGCGCCGCGCCGCCGCGCTCGGCGGTCGAGGCGCTGGAGATTCATGAGAACGAGCGCCGCGCCGCGCAATATCTCCTCTTCTCCTACGCCGGGGCTCCTGAGCCCGAAGCGCCCTCCGAGGAGGTTCTGCGGGCCTTCCATGAGGCCGAGGCGCCTTTGTTCACCACGCCCGAGATGCGCGCGGGCGACTGGGTGCGGCTCTCCGCCTCGGCGCTCGCCCGGCCGGACGACCTCTCCGAAGCCGAGATCCGCGCGGCCTACGACGCCGGGATCGCCCGCTTCACCACTCCGGAGACGCGCCGCGTCGAGCAGATCCTCTTCCCGGACGAGGCTTCGGCCCGGGCGGCGGCTCTGCGCGTGAAGGAGGGCGCGAGCCTGATGGAGATCGCGGCGGAGATGGGCCGCGCCCCCGGCGAAGTCCAGCTCGGATGGACCACGCGCGACCGTCTGCCCGCCGATCTCGCCGGGGCCGTCTTCGGCCTTGCGGGGCCCGGCGTGGCCGAGCCCTATGCGGGCGGCTTCGGCTGGACTCTGGCGGGCGCGACCGAGATCCGCCCCGCCATGGTCACGCCCTTCGAGGAGGCCCGCGCGCGGCTCGCCGCCGAGATCGCCGCCGACCGCGCCCGCGTGAAGCTGCCTCAGGCGATCCTCGACATGGAGGACCACATCGCGGGCGGCGCTTCTCTGGCCGAGGTCGCGGAGCGTCTGGGGGTGGAGGACCACCGCATTTCCGAAACCGGCCGCGACGGCTTCGATTCGAAGGGCCTCTCCGCCGAGAACGCGCCGCCGGACTTCCCCGGCTTCCTTGAGGCCTTCTTCGCGGCCCAGCCCGGCGCCGCGCCGACCCGCCTTGAGGGGCCGGGCGGCGAAACCGCCGTCTACTTCCTCCAGGTCTCCGCTTCGACTCCCGCCGCGCTGAAGCCCTTCGAGAGCGTGCGCGAGGAGGTTCTCCGCGCCTGGATCGACCGTCAGAAGCGCGAGGGCGTCGCCGCCCGCGCCAAGGCCGCCGCCGAGCGGATCGCCGCCGGCGAGAGCCTGCTCGCGGTCTCGGCGGATCTTGAGGCTCCCGTGCAGGAGGCGCCGCTCTTCGGGCGCCGCGAGACTCCGCTGGATCTGAGCGCGGAGGCCGTGTCCCGGCTTTTCCTCGCCGCCGAGGGCGCGCCCGTCGAGGCCGCCGCCAAGGACGACGCCGGACGCGTGGCGGCGGTGGTCGTCGAGATCGCGGATCCCTCCGCCGAGGAGGTCGCGGCGAACGTCGAGACCCGCCTGACCCAATACAGCCAGCAGCTTCAGCGCGATCTGGAGCAGGCCCTCATCGCCGAGACCGTGCGTCAGGGCGATCTGCGGATCTATCCGGAGGCCATGGCCGCCGTCTCGCAGACGCTTTACTGAGGCGGCTCCAAAGAAATTTCGGGCGGGAGGCCTTCGCCTCCCGCCCGTTTCTTTTTCGACGAAGGATCTTCGTAAATCTTACGGCCTACGACTCAAAAGCGCGCCAGAGAGGGACGCCGAGCGGGGCGGTCAGGGCCGGTCGGCGGCGCGGCGGCGCTCCTCGACGCCTTCGCTGGGAGCCGGAGGAGCGTTCGGCTCCGGCCGCGCGACGGCGCGGGCCAGAGTTTCGGGCGGCGGGGCCATGTCCAGCCCATAATCCGCCTCTTCCGGCGCCTTCTCGGCGACGGGGGTCAGATCGCTCAGCCACTGCATGAGTTTTTCGCGCATTTCCATCCCCCAGTTGTTCTGGTTTGGAGCATCCTACCCTAAAGAAGCGAACTTGAGAATAACGCCTGCGTGTTTCCCTGAAGATGGAATCCTTGTAGGATTCCCATGACGCGGGCGTGACGCCGAGTCCCTGATCCGCTCGCCCGCGGATCTTGCAGAAACGGCGCCAAGCCCCATCCCTTCCGGAGCCCCGCATGTCCGTCTTCTCTCCCTCCTCTCCGCTTTCCCTTTCTCTCGTCCGCATGACCGTGAACGGCCGCCCCGTGGAGCGCGAGGCGGCGGCCTCGACCACGCTGGCGGAATATCTCGCCGGAGCGCTCAAGGCGGAGACCCCCGAGCGGCGGCGCGCCGAAGGTCTGGAAGGGCCTGCGGTGGTCATGATGAACGGCGAGTCGGTGAAGGCGGGGCTGGTTCTGGCGGTCTCGGCGGCTTCGGCGCAGATTCGCAGCTATGGAGGGCTCGCGCGCCATGACGGCGTGTTGACGCCCCTTCAGCGGGCCTTTCACGAGGCGGGCGCCATGCTCTGCCCCGATTGCGCCCCGAGCCTCGTCATGAGCGCGCTGGATCTGCTGAACCGCAATCCTATTCCCTCCGAGGCGGAGATCCGCGACTGGCTGGAGGATTCGCTCTGCCCCGTCTCCGACGCGGATCGCGCCGTGGCCGCCGTTCTGGCCGCCGCCGCCGCGACGCGCTCCTGAACCCCGCCCGATTCCCCCGCCTGACTCCCTAAGTCCGAAGGAAAGCCGCATCATGGCCGCTCTGGATTATCTGCGCCCCTCCACGCTGCCCGAGGCTCTGGCGGCGCTGAACCGCCCCGGCGCGCGGGCTCTGGCGGGCGGACAGGCGCTGTTGCCCCGTCTGCTTCAGGGGATCGAGGCGGCGGAGAGCCTCGTGGAGATCGGGCATCTCGCCGAATTGCGCGACGTGACCCGCGACGAGGAAAGGCTCTCGGTCGGGGCGGCGACGCGGCCCGTGGACCTCGCCGACACGCCCGCCGTCTGGACGCTGGCGCCGGCCCTCGGCGAGATGGCGGGCGCGATGGGCGATCCGCAATTCCGCAATCGGGCCACGCTCGGGGGGGCCTTCGCCGAGAATCATCCGGCCTCCTGCTGGATGGCGGCGGCTCTGGCTCTGGAGGCCCTGTTTCTGACGGACCGGCGCGAGATCTCCGCCGGGGATTGGGGGCTCGGCCCCTTCTCGACGCCGCTGGAGCCGGGCGAGACTCTGGCGGGGCTGCGCTTTCTGATTCCGCGCCGGGCGGGCTGGGCGCGGATTCGCGGCGCGGCGGGCTCGGGCTCGCCTTTCCCGCTGGCGAGCGTCTTCGCGGCGCAGACCCGCGCGGGCGAGGCGCGTCTGGGCGTGGCGGGCGGCGCGGGCGGCGCCTTCCGCTGGCGCGCGGGCGAGGCGGCTTTGGAGGATCTCGGCTTCGCGCCGGAATCTCTGGCCGGTCTGGAGCCTGAGGAAGCGGAGATGTTCGGCGACGAGCGGGCCGATTCGGCCCATCGGGCGCGGCTGGCGGGACGGGCGGCGGCTCAGGCCGTCGCGCGGGCTTTGGCGATCAAATCCGCGCCGGGGCTCTGACCGGGGCTCTGAAAGGCCGCGGCTCTCGTCCTCTTGTCGGGCTCTTCTCGGGCGGCTTACCTTCCCGAAAGGAATGAAGCCTATCCTTTCGGGAAGACCCTTCGGGTCGGCGGGAGGATAAACGATGAAACGTCTGGTGACGGAGGCTCTGGCGGCCTATGCGCTCTGCGTGGCTCTGGAGCTCCTGATTTTGCGCGACGCGGGCGCGCAGCTTTGGGGCGGTCTGCTGGGGCTGAACGTCTTCGCGGCGTCTTTTCTGGCGGGCTGGGCGCATTTGCGGCGGATCGGCGAGGGCCCGGCGCCGGGCGGCGTCTTTTGGCTGGGCGCCTCCTGCGGGATCGGCTTCGGTCTGGCCCTAGGGGCTCTGGGCGCGGCGAACGCCCTTTACGCGGTGGCGGCCAAGCTGCCCGACGGCCGGATCTCCCTGCTTCTTCTGGCGGGAATCTTCGTCTTCGGGGCTTGCTGCGCGCGCATGGTCTTTTGGGCGCTGGAGACCGGCCGCGCCCTTCCCGAGATGGAGGAGGCGGAGCCCTCCGCTTGAATTTCTTTCGCCTGAGGCGCAAATTCCTTTAGGCGAAGGCGATCAAGGCGGAAACTGGGCGAGGGGCATCATAATATGGTCCGAATCCTGCGCGAGATTGCTCAGCATGACGGCGCCGAGGCGCTCTGGAGGACCCGATGATGAACAACGTCTTTTCCCGGCCGCTGCTGCGCGGCGGCGTTCTGGCCCTTGCGGCCGCGAGCATGGTCGCGGTCTCCTCTGACTCCGCCGAGGCCCGCGGCCGCAACGACAACGCCGGCGCGGCCATCGCGGCGGGCGTGGTCGGCCTCGCGGTGGGCGCGATGATCGGCTCGGCTTCGGCGAGCAGCTCGCCGACCTATTACGCCGCGCCGCCCGCCACCCCCTATTACCCGAGCTATTCGGCCCCGACCTACGTCGCCCCCACTTACGCCGCGCCGACCTACGTCGCCCCCACCTATGTGGCCCCGACCTACGTCGCGCCTCAGCCGACCTACGTCGTGCAGCCCCAGCCGGTCTACGTGCAGCCTGCGCCGGTCTATGTGCAGCCCGCGCCGGTCTATCGGCCCTCGACCTCGATCAGCATCGGTTTCAGCTCGGGTTCGAGCTGGGGCGGCCCCCGCTATGCGCCGCCGCGCGGACATTGGGGCGGCGGGCCTCGCTGGGACGATCGCGGCCGCGGCCATGGCGGCGGCAAGGGCGACTGGCGGCGCTAAGCGCGGTCCCGAGGGCTTCGCGGCCCAAAGGTTCGGGGCCCCAAAATCACGGCCCGAACATCATAGCGGCGTCTTCACGGCGCATGCGGACGGCCCCGAAAGGGGCCGTTTTTTTCACGTCTTTTTGCGCCTCCGGCGCGCGGCGCGATTCGGAGAGGCCGCTTTCCGGTTGCGGTCCTTGGGGGCGCCTTCCGATCCGCATGAAGAGAAAAATCTCTTTCAGGAATGGGCCTTTCCTGATCTTGCGTATTTTGTTTGCAACAATTTCCCGGATTTTCTCTGCTTACGGCGTATCCGAGGGTGGGATTCAAGATTATATCTTGGAGATTGTATTAATTTGAACCATAGTGCGGAGGCATATCTAAACAAATCGAGCCCATTCGGCTCCCGAATCGTTTCAGAGAGGCCCTTCATGCCCGCATTCCGCAAACTCGCCGCGTCCGCCGCCATCGCGGCTCTGCTCGCGGCTACGGCGCAGATCCCCGCCGCCCACGCCGACGGCAAACGCTGGGGCGGCGGTCAGAGCGGCGGCTACGGCGGCCATGGCGGCGGTTACGGCCGTCCCATGCCCCGTCCTTCGGTTCATTACGGCTCCTCGCGGAGCGGCGGCGGCGGCGTGCTTCTGGGCGCGGTCGCCGGTCTGGCGGCGGGCGCGATGCTCGGCGCGGCCAGCAGCGCCTCGGCCGGGACCACCGTGATCCAGAACAACGGCTACGGCTACGGCGGCGGTTATTACGGCGGCGGCCAGGTCATCGGCGGCGGCGGCTATTACGGCGGTCAGGTGATTCAATCCGCGCCGGTGGTCTCCGGCTGGACCACGGTCGTGCAGCCCGCCGTGCGCACCACCACGGCCACGCGCGTCTATTATCCGCAGGCTCAGACCACCTACGCGCAGGTGCCGCGCACCGTCATCGACCGTCAGGCCGTGACCACCATGGAGACCGTGCCGCAGACGACCTACGTGCAGGTTCCGCGCACCGTCACCGAGACCGTGCCGCAGACGACCTACGTGCAGGTTCCGCGCACCGTCACCGAGACCGTGCCGCGCACCACCTACGTGCAGCAGGAGAAGACGGTCTACGAGGAGCAGTCGCGCACCGTGACCGAGACCGTGCCCAAGACCGTCATGCAGAACGTGGACCGCGTGGTCACCGAGACCGTGCCGCGCACCACCTATCAGCAGGTCGAGGAGACCGTCTACGACACCGTGCCGGTGGTGGTCTATAAGCAGGTGCCGCGCACCGTGACCAAGACCGTGCCCCAGACCACCTATGAGGAGGTCCAGCGCACCGTCACCGAGTCCGTGCCCCAGACCGTCTATGAGAACGTCGAGCGCGTCGTGACCGAGACCGTGCCGCGCACCATCACCGAGACCATCCCGCAGACCACCTATGAGCAGGTCGCCCGCACCGTCACCGAGACCGTGCCCCAGACGACCTATCAGCAGGTGGCCCGCACCGTCACCGAGACCGTGCCCCAGACCACCTATCAGCAGGTGCCGCGCACGAGCTATCAGGACGTGGCGCGCACCGTGATCGACACCGTGCCCCAGACCTCCGTCGGCTATGTGGCCGGCCCGACCACCTATTCCCAGAGCATCGCCCCCATCGGCGGCGCGGTTTGGGGCGGCGGCTTCGGCGGAGGTTTCGGCGGCGGCTGCGGCGGCGGAATCGTCGTGGCCTCGCCTTGCGGCGGCGGCTTGGGCGGCTTCGGCGGCGGCGGCTTCATCGGCAAGCCCTGCGGCGGCTGCTGATCCCGCATCCTGACGAATTTCACGAGGTCCAAGCGAAGGCGCGCTCCCGGAGACGGGGGCGCGCCGTTTTCTTTCGCATCAGAGCGTTGATTTTACTTGATGAAATCATGAGAATCGGGCCTGATGCCCTTCGTCGCGGGGAGGCCCCGCGGCGATTAGAGACCGCGGAGGACGCGATCATGCGCGAGAAGCGCCAAAAGCTGGCCGTCGTCGTCGGACGATTCCAGCCCTTCCATGCGGGTCACCTCGACCTGCTGCGCCACGCCGCCCAAGAGGCGGATCATCTGCTGATTCTCGTCGGCGGAGCCTGGCGCCCCCGCAGCTGGCGGAACCCCTTCACCTATGAAGAGCGCCGGAGCTTCATCGAGGCTCATCTCGAAACGGCGGATCTCGGCGTCGGGGCGGCGATCCTGCCTTTGCTCGACACGCTGTATAGCGACCGCGCCTGGACGGCCAATCTGCGGCTCGCGGTGCGGCGGCGGCTTCGGGCCCTCGGGCTGGAGCCCGAGAAGGTCGAGATCCGGCTCTTCGGCCATGAGAAGGATTCCAGCTCGCGCTATCTGCGCTGGTTTCCGGAATGGAGCTGGCGCGACGCCCCGCCTCATCTGCATCAGGGCGAGGTGGTCAGCGCGACCGATTTGCGCGAGGCGGCCTTTCTCGGCGCCCTGACTCCCGCCGACGCCGGGCGCTTCGGCGCCTTGAGCCTCGCCCTGCTGCGAGACTGGACGCGCCGCCATCAGGCCGAGGCCGGGCGTCTGCGGGCGGAAGGCGCTTATCTGCGCGAATATCGGGCGAAGATCCGCGCGGCGGAGGCGGCCTTCGGCTGGCCCATCGCGATCAACACCGTGGATGCGGTGGTGGTGCAGTCGGGCCATGCGCTGCTGGTGCGGCGCGGCGTTGCGCCGGGCGAGGGGCTTTGGGCTCTGCCGGGCGGACATCTTTCGCCGGGCGAGACGGCGCTCGACGCCTGTCTGCGCGAGCTTTACGAGGAATGCCGCCTCGACGCGCCGCGCGGCGCGGTGGCGGCGCGTCTGAAGGGGCGGCGGGTTTTCGACCATCCCGAGCGCTCCGAAAGAGGCTGGGTCCGCACCGAGGCCTTTTTCTTCGAGCTTGAGGACCGCCCCAGGCTGGAGAAGATCAAGGCGGGCGACGACGCGGCGGAAGCCTTCTGGATTCCCCTCGCCGAGATCACCCCCGAGCGCATGTTCGAGGATCATTTCGACATTCTTCAGGCTTTCGCGCCTGAGGCGCCTTTAGCCTATGGGCCTTTGCTGATGGCGCATGGCGTCTAAATCCGGCTTCACGGCCTCCGGGAGGACCGGAGGCTCTCCTTAGTCCCGAGGAGGACTCGATGACTCCGAATTTCTTCCCGCCGCTGGATGCGGCCAATCCCATTCTCGACAGCGACAGCTATAAATATTCCCATCCGCGCCAATATCCCGAAGACGCGACCCATGCGAGCGCCTATGTGGAGCCGCGCAAGGCTTGGGAGGGGATCGAGGAGATCGTCTTTTTCGGTCTTCAGGCCGAATTGCTGAAGCTTCAGGGGCCGGTGGTCACGGCGGCCCATATCGAGGAGGCGGCGCCTTTCCTGAAGGCCCATGGGCTTGAGCTTTACGTTCAGGGCTGGCGCCATATCGTCGAGGCCCATGGCGGACGCCTGCCCATCCGCATCGAGGCTCTGCCGGAGGGGACCATCTCCGGTCCGGGCGCGCCGCAGATGCGGGTGGAGAACACCGACCCCGCCTGTCCATGGCTTCCGGCTTTTCTGGAGACGCGGCTTTTGCGCTCGGTCTGGTATCCCTCGACCGTGGCGAGCCTCTCGCGCCATGTGGTCGGCGAGATCCGCAAGCGCATGCTGATCACCGACGGAACCGACGAAGGCGTGGAGTTCAAGCTCCATGATTTCGGCGCGCGCGGCGCGAGCAGCCATGAATCGGCGGGGCTCGGCGGGGCGGCGCATCTGATCAGCGCGCGGGGAACCGACACGGTTTCCGGGCTGATCCTCGCGCGCAACGTCTATGGCGCGGAGACGGCGGGCTTCTCGATCCCGGCCACCGAGCATTCCACCGTGACCAGCTTCGGGCGCGAGGGCGAACTCGCCTTCATGGATCGGCTGCTGGACCTCTTTCCGACGGGGATCCTCGCCTGCGTCTCGGACAGCTACGACCTGATGCGGGCGGTGCGGGACTATTGGGGCGGGGCTCTGCGCGAGAAGGTCTTGGCCCGCGACGGGGTTCTGGTGGTGCGTCCCGACAGCGGCGATCCGCTGAAGATCGTGCCCGAGGTGATCGAGGCGCTGATGGAGACATTCGGCTTCTCGGAGACTCCGACCGGCTACCGGCTGCTCAATCCGAAAGTCCGGGTGATTCAGGGCGACGGCGTCAACCGCTTCTCCATCGTCGAGATCATGGAGGAGATGATGCGGCGGCGTCTGGCCATCGGCAACATCGCTTTCGGCATGGGCGGCGGGCTGCTTCAGAGCGTCAATCGAGACAACTTCTCCTATTCGATGAAGCTTTCGGCCATCCGCCGGGGCGGCGAATGGCGGGACGTCTTCAAAGACCCGATCACCGCGAGCGGCGGAAGCAAGACCTCCAAACGCGGCCGTCAGGGCGCGGTCTGGGAGGAGGGGCGGCTCGTCGCGCGCCGCAAGGAGGAGATCGCCAAAGGCCGCGACGCCCTCGAGCCGGTCTTCGAGAACGGCGAGATCCTCCGTCGCTGGAGCTTTGAGGAGATCCGCGCGCGGGCCAAGGGCGGCTAAGGCTCGCAAGAAAGATATTCGCGGAATATTCTTCGAATAAACTTAATATGTTCTGGTGTTCGGCTGAAAAACGGCGCTCCTGATCAACCCCGGAGCGCCGCCATGAATCTCTACGTCACCCTCGGAGACCGCGATCCCGCGACCTCCGCCGCCTTTTACGACGCCGTTCTGGCGGTCCTCGGCTGGTCGAAGCTGACGGAGTTCCCCGGCTGGCGCGCCTATTCCGAAGGCGGCCTTCCCGGGGGCTTCATCTTCTGGAGCGTCGAACCCTTCGACGGCGAACCCGCCTCGGTCGGCGACGGGACCATGGTGGGCTTTCCGGCCAAGACCCGCGCTCAGGTGGACGCCTTTCATGCGGCGGCTCTGGCGCATGGCGGATCGGAGGAGGGCGCGCCCGGCCTCCGGCCTCATGACGGGCCGACTTGGCATGCGGCCTATCTGCGCGATCCCTCCGGGAACAAGCTCGCGGTCGTCTGCGATTCCTGAGCCTCGGCTTATTTCTGATCCGCGCCGTAATTCGGCCATTGCGTCGAGGGGCGCCAATCCGGCGAGGCGGCGGCGGTGCGCGCGTCGGGCTCGCGCTGGCCCGGCGCGGGGCGCGGCGGAATCGGCAGGGCGGCGTAGGTCTCGGTGATGATCTCGCGCCAGAGATCGGCGGCGAGGGCGGTCGTGGCGCCTGAGGCGGGAGTCCCGTCGTCGCGGCCGATCCAGATCACGCAGATGAAATCGGCGGTGGCGCCCATGAACCAAACGTCGTCGCCGGTGTCGGCGCCCATCACCAGAGCCTCGCGCCCGGCGGGAATCGCCCGGCGGGCGAGGGGATCGACGCGGCTGCGCGCCTCCAGAGCCTGAAGGGTCAGGCGCGTCGCCTGATCCGGCGCGGCGCGCAGGCGGGTTCCGATGGCGGGCGGCGTGCGCCGGAAGATCGTGCGGCGCGGCGCTTGCGGCGTTTCGCCGGGCGCGAGGGCCTCCACCAAACCGAAGGGCGTCACGGCGAAGCCTCCGTCGACCAGACTGGCCAGAGCCCCCGCCACCTGAAGCGCGGTGGCCCGCACGCCGACGGCGGTCTTGCTATGGGCGGGGGGCTCCACGTCGAAGCCGAAGGCGCGCGTGACTTTGCGCAATTCGGCGTAGGGCAGCGCGAGGGCGGCTTTGTTCACTTCGGCGGCGGCGGCGCCCGGGCGCAGCAAGGCCGCGATGGTGGCCGCGCCGCCGCCGTCCTTGGCGACGGAGGCCGTGGCCGCGAAAGGCGCGAAGAGCAGGCCGATGGGCCGCTTCAAAGAGGTCGCGCGGTTGGGGACGCCGGATTCTCCGGCGCGGCGCCCGCCCGCCATGGCCCGCACGGCGCCGTCGCGCGAGAGCAGCGCGGCCGAGACCTCGGCGCGCGGATCCAGCCCGAGGCGGGCTTCGAGCGCCCGCTCCAGCGCCAGATCCATGGCGTGCTGCAGCCGCAGATCCAGCGTGGTGCGCAGATCCGCGTCGGCGCCGGGAGCGCGGATTTCGGCGGGCGCCTGCTCCAGCGCCCAGGAGATGAAGACCGGATCGGGGCCCGGCGCCGCGGCCGGAGAGATCCGGGCCGGATAGGCGCGGGCGGCGGCGATCTCCTGAGAGGTCGCCAACCCGGCCTCGGCGACCAGATCCAGCGCCCGCCCGGTCCGGGCGCGGAGGGCCTCGGGATCGGCGAAGGGATCGGCGTCGGCCGGGGCCTCCAGCGCGCCCGCGAGGGCCGCCGCCTGCGCGAGGTCGAGCTGATCCGCCGAGCGGTTGAACCAATGGCGTCCGGCGGCGTCGAATCCCTGCACGCCCTCTGCGAAGAGGGCGCGGTTGAGCATGAGCTTCTGGCGCTCCGCGACGCTGTAGCGCCATTGAGCGGCCATGCTGCGGATGAGCCGATAGGGCTGGGCGTCGCCTTCCTGCGGGAGGCGGGCCGCGCCGAAGCCTTGGGCCAGAGCCCGCGAGATTCCGGATTCGACCGAGCCCGCCCAGAGCCTCGGCTCGGCGGCCGCGAGCACCCGCGCCAGATCGGGCGAGGCTTCCTGAAGCCCGAGGATCCGCGCGGCGGGGGCGTCGATCCAGACATATTCCTTGCCGCGCGCGTCCTGCAGCCTCAGCCCCTGCTGCGGAGGCGCCGCCAGAGCCTGAGCGGCGGGCGGCAGATCGGCCCGGTAAGCCGCCACGATTCCGACGCCGATGGCCCCGCCCACCAGAGCCAGACCGAGGATTCCGCGCCCGAAGGCGGCGGCGAAGGAGAGGCGCCTCTGAGGATTCCGCGCCGGGGGCCCCCCGGGAGATCCCGCAGGCGCTCCCCCGGGCGATCCCGCAGGCGCCCCCGCAGGCGCCAAGGGCTCCCGAAGCGTCGGGGAAGAGGGAGAATCGACGGTGATGCGGGACATTCGGGAAGTCTCCTGAGCCGGCGGAGAGGCGCAGATTGAGCGGAACGCGGTCAAGGAATGGTTAACGGAAAGTGACGCTTCAGGGTGATCGGGCGCGCGTGGGGTTTTGTCAACGTGATTGAATTTTAGGCTTCATTGATTATTTAGCCTGAATTTTAATCAATTGTGAAAAGGCGGCCCACAGGGCTTTCCGAAGCCTGCTCTGAATATATAAGCAAAAACAAATCAATATATGCATAAGCCTAAAATGGCGCCGAATTTGTATTGCTCTGCAATATCCACCGCAGAGAAGGGCGCCGACGCCATGAAATTCATCATCGCCATCATCAAACCCTTCAAGCTGGAGGAGACGCGCGAGGCGCTGACCGCCATCGGCGTCACGGGCATGTTCGTGAGCGAGGGCAAGGGTTTCGGCCGCCAGAGCGGGCACACCGAAATCTACCGCGGCGCCGAATACGCCGTGACCTTCGTGCCGAAGCTGCGGCTCGAGCTGATGGTGGCGGACGACCTCGCCGACCGCGCCGTGGAGGCCATCCGCGGCGCCGCTCAGACCGGCCGCATCGGCGACGGCAAGATCTTCGTCCTCGACGCCCTTCAGGCCACGCGCATCCGCACCGGCGAAACCGGAGAGGACGCGCTGTGATCTTCTCCTCCGCTTCGCCAGATCCGAATCCGACCTCTAATCCGCGCTCGCCGACCAGCAAGAAGGAAGGCTTCTCCATGATCCATCGTTCTCCCTCCCGCTGGCGGCTGTCCGGCCTTCCGGCCGCGGCCGCCGCCCTGACCTTGGGGCTGCTCCCCGGACTGGCGCGCGCGCAGGAGCTGTCTCAAGAGGTCTCCGCCGAGATCGCGGCCGCCGTGGCCGCGGCTCTGGCCGCCGCCCAGCCTGCGGCGGAGGTCGTCGCGGCCGAGGCCGCTCCGGTCTCCGGGATCGACAGCGGCGACACGGCCTTCATGGCGATCTCCACGCTGCTCGTGCTGATGATGTCCATTCCGGGCCTCGCGCTGTTCTACGGCGGCATGGTGCGCAGCAAGAACATGCTTTCGGTGCTGACTCAGGTGATGGCCACGGTCTGCATCGCCTGCGTGGTCTGGGTCTTCTGGGGCTACAGCATGGCCTTCACCGACGGCGGCGGTCTGAACGACTACGTCGGCGGCTTCGACAAGCTCTTCCTGCGCGGGGTGGACCTCGCCTCGGAATCCGGGACCATGCCGGAATATATGTTCATCGCCTTCCAGATGACCTTCGCGGCGATCACCCCGGCGCTGGCTTTGGGCTCTTTCGCGGAGCGCATGAAGTTCAAGGCCATCGTGGTCTTCGTGCCGATCTGGCTGACGCTGGTCTATTTCCCCATGGCCCATATGGTCTGGGGCGGCGGCATCCTCGCGCAGTGGGGCGCTCTGGACTTCGCCGGCGGCACCGTGGTGCACATCAACGCGGGCGTGGCCGGTCTGATCGGCGCGCTGATGGTCGGCCCCCGGCTCGGCTTCGGCAAGGAGCATCTCGCGCCGCATAGCCTCACCATGACCATGATCGGCGCCTCGCTGCTCTGGGTGGGCTGGTTCGGCTTCAACGCGGGCTCGGCGGCGGCGGCGAACGGCGTCGCGGCTCTGGCCACCGTGAACACCCTCGTCGCGACGGCGGCGGCGGGCCTCGCCTGGCTCTTCGTCGAATGGACCGTCAAGGGCCATCCCTCGCTGCTGGGTCTGGTCTCCGGCGTGATCGGCGGTCTGGTGGCGATCACTCCGGCGGCGGCCTTCGTCGGCCCGATGGGCGCGGTGGCGCTCGGCCTGATCGCGGGTCCGATCTGCTTCGTCTTCTGCACCACGGTGAAGAACAAGCTGAAATACGACGACTCGCTCGACGTCTTCGGCGTGCATTTCATCGGCGGCGTGATCGGCGCGGTTCTGACGGGCGTCTTCATGGCGCCGGGCCTCGGCGGCCAAGGCGACGAGAGCTTCAACATGGGCGCCCAGCTCTACGCGCAGATCGAGGGCGTGGTCTTCACCATCGTCTGGTCCGGCGTGCTGTCCTTCCTGATCTTCAAGCTGATCGACCTCGTGATCGGGCTGCGCGTCGACGCGGATAAGGAACGCGAGGGCCTCGATCTCACCGAGCACGGCGAGCGCGCTTGGAATCTTTGAGTTCCTCCACCAGTCGGTCTCCGCAGACCGAAACTCGGCGGCCTCCGAAAGGGGGCCGCTCTTTTTTTGGGGATCACAAGACTTAAAGACGAGCCGCCGCGACGGCCCGTCCGCTTGCGCCCGAAGGGCGAGGGCGGCTAAATCGGGCTTATGTGGCGAGCTTTGGCGAATCCGAATCGATTCATGCGCGTCTCAGGGCTGATTCTGCCTTGGGCGTTTCTTTTGGCGACGGCGCTCTTCGCCGTGGGCCTTTATTGGGCGCTTTGGGTCGCGCCGCCCGACTTCAAACAGGGCGACGGGGCGCGGATCATCTTCATCCATGTGCCTGCGGCGGCGCTCTCCATCGGAGTCTACGCCGTGATGGTGGTCGCGAGCGTGACGGCGCTGATCTGGCGCCATCCGGTTTCGGATCTGACGGCCAAATCCTGCGCGCCGGTCGGGGCGGCCTTCACGCTGATCGCGCTGATCACGGGCTCCATCTGGGGCAAGCCCATGTGGGGCGCCTGGTGGGTCTGGGACGCGCGGCTGACGGCGGAATTGATCCTGCTCTTCTTCTATCTCGGCTATATGGCGCTCTGGAACGCCATAGACGACCAGACGACGGCGGCCCGGGCGGCGGCGATCCTCTGTTGCGTGGGGTCGGTTTCGGCGCTGCTCTCGAAATATTCGGTGAACTTCTGGAACACGCTGCATCAGCCCGCGAGCCTCTCCGTGGATAAGGCCGAACATGTCCATAACGCCTTTTATCTGCCGCTTCTGGTCATGATGGGGGCCTTCTACGCCTATTTCATGGCCTTTCTGCTCTTGGGCGTGCGCAAGGAGATCCGGGCGCGCCGGATCCGCAATCTGCGCGGGGCTCTGGCCCGGGAGGCGGGCGCATGAGCTTGATCCCCGTCTATGACAAATACGCGCCCTATGTCTGGAGCGCCTACGGCCTGACGGCTGTGATTTTGATCGGTCTGGCGCTCTGGCTCTGGCTGGAGGCCCGCCGCGCCGCCCGGACCCTCGCCGAGCTGGAGGCGCTTCAGGCCCGCAAGACGCCCGCCGCCTCCGCGGCTTCGGCGCCCTCCGCTTCGGCGGCCAGATTGCGCGAGGCGCCATGAGCGAAATTCCCGAGGCCGCTCCGACGGGACGCGCGCGGCGGCTCTGGCTGAGGTTTCTGCCTTTGGCGGCTTTCGCCTGCCTCGCGGCGGCCTTCTTCATGGCGCTGATGCGCCCGGCCTCCGACGCTTTGCCCTCGCGGCTGATCGGCGTCGCCGCGCCCGCCTTCGCCTTGCCGAGTCTGAAGGAGGAGGGGGCGGAGATCACGTTGGAGAGCTTCAAGGGCGAGGGCCCGGCTCTGGTGAACTTCTTCGCCTCATGGTGTCCGCCCTGCCATGCGGAGCATCCCGAGCTGATGAGGCTGGCGGAATCCGGCGCGGCGCGGGTCTATGGCGTCTCTTACAAGGACGCTCCCGCCGACACGCTGAATTTTCTGGAGAAGCTCGGCGATCCCTTCCTGAAGGTGGCGGTGGATCTGCGCGGGCGCACGGCCATCGACTGGGGCGTCTCAGGCGCCCCCGAGAGCTTCGTGCTCAGTCCGGAAGGGGTGGTGGTCTATAAGCATTTCGGGCCGATCAATCCGGGCGATCTGGATCGTCTGATCCTGCCCAAGCTGCGCGAAGCCGCGCGACGGCCCTGAAGCTGCGCTCCTCCGAGACTCCGCCAGACCGGGGGTTCCTCCGAGCCGCTTTCCCTGCGCGACGTCTCGGAAGGCCCTGAAGGAGGATGCTCGCGAGGCCCTGACTTTCTCTTCCTCCGCGCCCGCCCCGGCGCGTCGGGAAGAAGGCTCAGCGGCGCGAGTCGGCCAAAACTTTGAGATTGGCGAGGAAGCCCTCGCGCTGATCGACGGGCAGCAATTCGACGATGCGCCTTTCGGCGTCCACCACCTTGGGGGCGGCTTCGTCGAGGGTGCGCTGACCTTCGGCGGTGATGCGCACGGCGTTGGCGCGCTGGTCCTGCTCGGTGCGGCGCGTGATGACGAGGCGGCGCTTCGAGAGCCGGGCGAGCATGTCGGCCAGCGTCGAGCGGTCCACGCCGGTGCGGCGGACGAGTTCGGATTGCGTGACGCCCTCATTCTGGCTGAGAGCCATGAGCACCGCGAATTGACGCGGCGTCAGATTCTGCGCCCGCAGCGCCTGAGCGGTCATGTCGGCGGCGCGTTGCTGGGCGCGGTGAAGGAGATGGCCCGGCGAGTCCTCCAGCTGGAAGTCCCCCTCGGCTCCGCCGCCTCCGCGTTTGGTGGATTGTGTCGGCATATGCGCGTTCCCTTGTCTCTCGGAGCGCGCAGGTCCGACCGTGACCGGTCGTCACTTCAAAATTAAACGCGCCCTGACAGATTATTAAGATATTCGGGGCGCGTTTGCAATCTCGTCGTCCCAATATGGCATAAAAGGGGCGAATTGCGGCGAAAGTCGTTCTGTATGCCTACGGATGAAGCGGCGCGGCTTACGGCGCCTCCTCCGTCTCCGGCGCGACGCCGTAACGCTTGAGGATCGGATATTGCAGGGCGCCGAAGATCATGGTGATGGGCAGAATGGCCCAAACCTTGAAATTCACCCAGGCGCCTTCGGAGAAGCTGCGCCAGACCGCTTCGTTCAGAACGGCCATGGTCACGAAGAACAGACCCCAGCGGATGGTCAGCACCCGCCAGCCTTTATCCGTCAGCGAAAAGACCTCGCCGAAGACGCCCTTCAGGAAAAGCCGCCCCGTCGCCAGCCCGCCGAAGAGCGCCGCCGCGAAGAGCGCGTAAACCGCCGTAGGCTTCATCTTCACGAAATCCGGATCTTGCAGCGCCAGCGTGATGCCGCCGAAGACGCCCACCACCAGAAAGGTGATCAGCGGCGCGGCGGGCACCCGCCGGAGCTTGAACCAATAGGCCGCCACCGCCACGAGCGAGGCGAAGATCGCCGAGCCGGTCGCCCAGTAGATGCCGACCTTGTCGCCGTTGGCGTCGAGGCCGCCGTAGCGGTTGCCGAGGTAATAGGCGGCGAAGAACAGCAAAAGCGGACCCGCTTCGAGGATCGCCTTCCACAACGGGCTCATCTGCGGCGCCGGCGCGGAGGCGACGACGATTTGAGGCGGGGCTTGGTCCACGTGGCGATCTCCATTTGGCGCGCCCCGGGGGGCGGCTGGTCTTTCAGAGGCGGTCTTGAGTCTTCGGCCGGCTCAAGTCTTCAGGGGGCGCGTCTTGCGGATGATGCGTCAGAGCGCTTTCGCGCCCGTCAACGCGCGGGCGAATTCCTGCGCCTCGAAGGGCTGCAGGTCGTCGATGGCTTCGCCGACCCCGACGGCGTGGATGGGCAGGCCGAATTTCTCGGCCAGAGCCACCAGCACGCCGCCTTTGGCGGTTCCGTCCAGCTTGGTCATGATTAGCCCGGAGACTTTGGCGATTTTTTGGAAGATCTCGACCTGACTCAGGGCGTTTTGTCCCACCGTGGCGTCCAGAACGAGCAAAACGTTGTGAGGCGCGGTCGGATCGAGCTTCTGAAGGACGCGAAGGATCTTATCCAGCTCGGCCATGAGGTCGCCGCGATTCTGGAGCCGCCCCGCCGTGTCGATGAGCAGCACGTCCGCGCCGCGCTCCTGAGCCTCGCGCAGGGCGTCGTAGGCGACGCCCGCCGCGTCGGCGCCTTCGGTCTTGGCGATCACCGGCACGCCCGCGCGCTGACCCCAGATCTTGAGCTGCTCGACGGCGGCGGCGCGGAAGGTGTCGGCGGCGGCCACCACCACCGATTTCCCCGCGCTTTTCAGCTGAGAGGCCAGCTTGCCGACCGTGGTGGTCTTGCCGCCTCCGTTCACCCCGACGACGAGAATCACCTGCGGCCTTTTGGCGTAAAGGGGCAGGGGCCGCGCCACCGGGGCCAGAGTCCGGGCGACTTCGGCGGCGAGCAGGCGCTTGACCTCTTCGGCGGGGACGCTCTTGCCGAAGCGGCCTTCGGCCACGGCGGCGCTGGCGCGCTGCGCCACGTTGACGCCGAAATCCGCCTGAACGAGCAGATCCTCCAGCTCCTCCAGCAAGGCGTCGTCGACCACGCGCTCCTCGACGAGGATCGCGTCCACGCCTTGCTCGATTCGGGCGTTGGATTTGAACAGGCGCTCTTTGAGCTTTTCGAAAAACCGCATGGGGCCTCGCTGGGAAGGGCTTTTCCCAAATAGGGCTTCGCGCGGCGCTTGGGAAGCGCCGCGCGAATGAAGGAGCGTTCATTTGGGGCCTTCAGCCCTTCGCGGGAGGCTCGGGGGGCGTCTTCGCGGCGGTCGGCGCGGGGGCGGCGAAATTTTCAGGCGCCCGCGCGGGGCGGTTCTGCGGCGGCGGAAGAGGCTTGGCGGGCGGCGTCGCCGCGACGGAGGATGAGGCGGGCGCGGCGGCGGGCGGGGGCTCCGCGGCGACGGGACGGACCGGATCGGGGCGGGCGGGCTCGGAACGGGCGGGCGTCGGGCGCGCGGGCTCCGGTTCGGGCGTCGCGGCCGCCGGAGCCGGAGCGGGCGGCGGGGCGAGGGGCGCGAGAGGCGCGGCGGGCGGAGTCCGGGGCGCGGGCGCGAAATCCTCGTCGAGGTCGGTCTCCGGGGGCGCCTTGGGCAGAGCCAGAGCGAGCAGGAGATAGCTCCAGCCCTCGAAGATCATCGAGATCCCGACCATCAGCCCGAGCAGGCTGAACAATCCGAGGACGCGCGCCGCCGCGGCCGCCTCGCCGCCTTCCTGCGTCAGGGCTTCGGCGGTCAGGGCCTCGGGCGTGGAGAAATAGAGGCTCATGAGATAGGCGCCGAGGCCCAAGGAGATCAGGCCGCTGAGCAGCAGCCAGCCCCAGCCCTTTTGCGGCCGCGCCGCCAGAGCCATGGCGACGCGCGCCCCCCCGCCGAGCAGAATCATGACGATCAGCAGCGCCGTGAGGGTCAACACGCCCTCCAGCGGATTCCACACCAGCAGCGCGCCGCCGATCAGCGCGATCAGCCCGGTGACGAAATGCCAGAGCCTCGGGCGCCAGCCGGGGACGTTCAGCGCGTCCCAGAACTGCACGGCGCCCTGAACCATCAGAGCCGCGCCGACGACCGCCGTCACCGCCACGCTGGCGAGCGCGGGCCAGAGGATCGCCGCCGTTCCGCCGAGCAGCGTCAGCAGACCCAGCGCGATCAGCAAGCCTTTATGCGGACGCAAAAGAGCGTAAGCGTCCGGCGGCGGGGCGGAGGAGGAGGGAAAGGTCATGATGAAGGTCGCCTGTCCAAAGCCTGAGGCCGAGACGCGCGTCAAGACGCGCATGCGGATGCCGCTCAGGAAAGCATGGGGCGGCGCGCCCGCGCAAGCATGGAATGCGCGGGGGTCCGATCAGCCTTTCCGGGGCGGGCGAAGGCCGCTTCCGGCCTCGCCTCGCGGCGGGCGGAGCGCGCGGGGGAGAGCACGGGCTTGTGAAAAACGGGTTTTCCATTTGAACGAATTTGGCGCTATCTCCGATGGGTCCGTTCGAAGAGGGCGGACGAAAAACGCGGAGCGCGTCGGCCTCCGGAGGCGCGGCGAAGGGGGCCTGAATCATGAGATTCGTCCGAATCGATCTGGCGGCGGCCGTTTTGGCTCTGGGCTGCGCGGCTGCGGCGCCCGCCTCGGCGGAGATGGCGCTGGTGGAGCTTTTCACCAGTCAGGGATGCAGCGCCTGTCCGCCCGCGGACGCCCTCCTCGCCGAATTGAGCGAGAAGGAGGACGTGATCGCCCTCGCCTTCCATGTGGATTATTGGGACGCCTTCGGCTGGAGCGACCCCTTCGCCTCGCCGGATTTCTCGCGGCGGCAGGAGGATTACGGCCGCCGATTCGGCGTGCGGCGCTATACGCCCCAGATGATCGTGAACGCCTCCGCCGAGATGGTCGGGCATGAGCGGCGCGCGGTGGGCAAGGCCCTGCGGACGGCTCTGCGCGATTGGCGGCCCGCCGTGCGGGTGGTCCTCTCGCCGCCGGAGGAGGAGGGAGCGGGCGGGCGCGTGAGCCTCACGGCTCTGGCGCCGTCCTCCGGCTCCTTCGGCGAGGCGACGGTCTGGCTGGCGGGCTACGACGCCTCGAACGAGGTGCTGGTCGCGGGCGGGCAGAACGCGGATCGCCGCCTCTCCTATTGCAACACCGTGCGGGAATGGCGGCCTCTGGCGGTCTGGAGCGGCGAGGCCCCGCTCTCTCTGGAGTTCGAGCGCCCCATGGGCGACGGCGGATTCGCGGTGATCGTGCAGGAGGAGGGCGTGGGCCGCATTCTCGGCGCGGCGCAATGGCGCGAGGGCGCCCACCCCTGAAATCGGGCCTTCGGCCGGGCCTGAAACCGGTCGAGCGGACATGAAAAAACCCGCCTGAATCTCAGGTCGGGCGCTTCGCCGTTCTGTGAAGACCATGGTGGGCGGTACTGGACTCGAACCAGTGACCCCAGCGGTGTGAACACTGTGCTCTACCAACTGAGCTAACCGCCCTCCCGGGTGCCGCGTTGATAGCGGGGCCGCGCATGGGGGTCAAGGGGATTTCTCACGAAGAAGCTCACGGATTCGTCAAAAGCCTGCGGCGAAAGCTCCGGCTTCGGCCATAAGCTCGCCGCGATCCTCGGCGAGAAGGCGCCCCATGAGCTTGATGAAACGGCGCGCCGCGGCCTTGACGGCGGCTTTGACCCTCGGCCTGAGCGCCGCTTCGGGTCTGGCCCAGACTCCTCCGGCGGGGGCTCCTCCTCCTGCGGAGGGCTTTTCCTATGAGTTCCGCGTCTATCTCGGCGGGATTCCGCTGGGGACTCTGACGACTCAGGGGCGCGGCGGCGGCGGCGCCTACGCCGCGCAGGGCGAGTTCCGCATGGCCTCGCTTCTGGCCATAGTGATCGATTCCGACGCCTCCGCCGAGGCTTCGGGCCGGATCGGGACGGAGGGCCGCGTGATTCCGGAAAGCTTCTTCTATCGGCTCCGCGACCGCAAGGAGAGCTCGGAGCTGATCCTCAGCTATGACCCGCAAGGGCGTCCCCTTTCGATCCGGCGCATCCCGGACGTTCCGAAAAGAGACAGGGAGCCCGATCCCTCGGAGGTTCCGGAGGCCATTGACCCGGCCACGGCGATTTATCTGCTCGGGGCGCCCCGGACCGACGCTTGCGCCTTCGATCATCAGGTCTTCGACGGGCGCAAGCTCCATGGGGTGAGGCTCTCGGGCCCGGCCCGCCCGGAGCCGGAGGGCTCGGTGGTCTGCTCAGGGATTTATGAGCGTCTGAAGGGGTTTAGAGATAAGGACATGACCCCGGAGCGCGCGCGCCACCTCTTTCAGGCCCGCCTGACGCCCCTGCCGGACGGCGGCTGGCGGCCGGAGCGGATTTGGGCGGACACGACTTGGGGCCAAGCCTCGGTGGTGCGGCGCTGAAGGGCGCCGCGCGGGAGATTTCAGGCGGGCGGGGGGCTCTGGCGCCGGACTTGCTCTCCTTCGTCCCCGACAGTTTCGCATTTTGTCTTCGACCCTCGACCTTCAAAGCCCGGCGCCCGCAGCGCCGGGCTCTTTTTTCGGCTCGCGCCGGAGGCTTAGGGGCGGGCGGGGGGCTCTGGCGCCGGACTTGCTCTCCTTCGTCCCCGACAGTTTCGCATTTTGTCTTCGACCCTCGACCCTCGACCTTGAGCCCGGCGCCCGCAGCGCCGGGCTCTTTTTTCGGCCCGCGCCGGAGGCTTAAGGGAGGGCGGGGGCTCTGGCGCCGGATTTGCTCTCCTTCGCCTCCGACAATTTCGCATTTTGTCTTCGACCCTCGACCTTGAGCCCGGCGCTGCGAGCGCCGGGCTCTTTTTTCGTTCAGGCGCGGGTGTGGCGGGCGCGCGATCCGCGCTCGATGGCGGCGGCGTTCAGGCGGTCGATGCCCAGCTCATGGCGCAGCATCTCCAGAAAGCGCATCTCCGGAGCGTCCACCTTCTGATCGGCGGCGGCCACGTCGCAGGCGAGGGCGTAGGCCGTTTCAAAGAGATGCGGCGGCAAAGCCTTGCGCACCAGCCCCACCAGCGAATCGAGCCCGTCCTCGCGCTGAAGATGCTTCAGCGTCAGATCGGTCAGAGAGGGCAGCCGCCCCCCGTCGTAGCCCTCGAAGACGGGCAGCAGCCCGACGATGGATTGAATCTCCCGCCGCTCGCTTTCGCGCATCTCGCCGCTGGCGGCGGAGGTGACGAGCATGACGGCGATCAGCGCGTCTTGCGCCGACATGGCGCGACCGGACAACGGCATGATGGCTTTCCCCTTTTAGGCTCCGGCTTCGAGTCTGGACCGACGCGGCGGGGCTTGGCAAGAGGCGCCGCGGGCGCATGGGAATCCCTTGGGGCGCTTGCGCCGGAGCCCCGGATCTGCGACCCCGACCCAACGGAGGCCCGGCCGATTCGCAAAGGCCCGGCCGAAGCGGAAGGCCGAAGCGGAAGGATGGAGGGGGAATGACCGGCGACCTCTGGCGGACCACCATCATGGGCTGCGGCTCTTCGGGGGGCTCGCCGCGCCTCGGCGGCCCGGACGGACGCGGGAACTGGGGCCTCTGCGATCCGGCGGAGCCGCGCAACCGGCGCCGTCGCTGCGCGCTGATGGTCGAGCGGATCGGCGCGGCGGGCCGCACGCGGCTGCTGATCGACATGGGGCAGGATCTGCGCATGCAGCTGCTCGACGCGGGCGTGGGCGAACTCGACGCGGCGGCGGCGACCCATCCCCACGCCGACCATATCCACGGGCTCGACGATCTGCGGGCGGCGGCTCTGAACATGAAGCGGCGGATTCCGCTCTGGGCCGACGCGCCCACGCGGGAGGTTCTGCTGCGGAGCTTCAATTACTGCTTCACGACGCCGCCGGGCTCCAGCTATCCGCCGATCTTCGAATTGCGCGACATGAACGGCGAGGCCCGGATCGAGGGCGCGGGCGGCGAGATCCTTTTGCGCGGCTTTCAGGTGGGCCACGGCGCCATCGAGGCTCTAGGCTATCGCTTCGGCGACGTGGCTTATACGCCGGACGCGAACCGCATGCCCGAAGAGGCTTGGGAGGCTCTGGCCGGAACGCGGGTCTGGATCGTGGATTGCCTTCAGCGCCGCCCGCATGGCAGCCACGCCCATCTTGAAATGACTCTCGGCTGGATCGAGCGGCTCAAGCCCGAGCGGGCGATTCTGACCAACCTCAACGTGGATCTCGATTACCGCGCGCTTCTGGCGGAGGTTCCGCCCGGCGTGGTCCCCGCCTATGACGGCATGACCGTCGAGCTTCCGGCCGCGCCGGGGGGCGAGATTCGAATTTCGTCTTGACCGGGCGCGCGGCGCCGTTTAGGCAGAACCCCGCCCGCGAGCCTCAGGCTTCGGGCCGCATCGGTTTGTGAGCTCGTAGCTCAGTCGGTAGAGCAACTGACTTTTGTCTATGGGAGCCCGCTTCGGAAACGGGGCGGTGAACAGGCGTCAAATTCGGGGAACCCCTCCGCGTCACGGCGAAGGCGATCCCGAGCCAAGCCCAGACCCTCATCAGGTTTGGGAAGGTGTAGAGGCCAGACGGCGCCCGCCTTCAATCCCTCAGGGGATCAGGCGAAGGGATGGTCCAGACCACGAACCCCGGAAGACTCCGGGGGCGGCGAAAGCCGAAGTGGGAGGTAATCAGTGGGTCCCGGGTTCGAGTCCCGGCGAGCTCACCAAACCGAAGCTTTCTTCTGAGGACGACGACGCGCGGAGCTCCCTTCCCCGCGGGGGAAAGGGCGGGGCTCATTCCCGGATCACGATTCGTCCGCGCGGCGACCAGCGCCGCAAAATCCATTCGAGATCCGCCCTTTTGAAGGCGAGACATCCCGCCGTGGGGCGCCTCGGGCGCCGATGCAGATGCAGAAACACCGCGCTGCCCGCGCCCGGCTCGACGGGATCGCGGTTATGGTCGAGGACGCCGACCAGATCATACATCCGGTCTCCGCGCCGCATCCGCTCCGCCGAGAAGCGGTTTTCGCGGCGCAGATCGTTATAAGCGGGGTCTCGCGGATCGTCGGACCAGCGCATCCACGGCAGAATCGGGAGCCAGCCCTTGAGCGGCTTGGGGCCGGGGCGGTCGGGACGCCGGCGAACCGCCTCCAGCCGCCAGATTCCCGCCGGAGTCGCGCCGTCGCCTTCGCGCTTTTGGGCGGCGGGCTTGATTCCGCCGCGCCCGACGGAGCAAGTCAGCCGCCGCCCCCGGAAGCGCGCCACGCCGCGCCGGTCCACGACGAGATCCGCGAAGCCGGGGGATTTCACGGCGCGAGGGCTCCGGGGGCGTCCTCGATGAGCAAGGCCGCCGCGGGCTTCACGGCGGCGGCGGCGTAATTGCAGCTCAGATCGCGCGGATCGCGCCGCCAGGAATCGCGGAAGGGCGAATAGACGAAGCCCGAAACATCCGCCGTCTCCAGACCCGCGACGATGAAGGCGGCGTCCAGCTCGACGGGATTGACGAATTTGCGCCAGTCGTGAGTCCCGCGCGGCAGCCAGCGCAGCAGATATTCCGCCCCCACGATGGCCATGGCGAAGCTCTGCGGCGTGCGGGCGAGCGTCGAGGCGACGAGAATCCCGCCGGGCCTGACGACCTCGGCGCAGGATTTCACGAAATCCGCGAGATGCGCCACATGCTCGACCACCTCAAGGCAGACCACGGCGTCGAAAAGCTCGCCCGCTTCGGCCAGAGCCTCCACCGTCCCGGCGCGGTAGTCGATCTCCAGCCCCATGCGCTCGGCGTGGAGTCTGGCCACGGGGATGTTGCGCTCGGCGGCGTCCACGCCCACGACCTGAGCGCCCATCCGCGCCAGAGGCTCCGAGAGCAGCCCGCCGCCGCAGCCCACGTCGAGGATCCGCAGGCCCTCCAGAGCGCGCGGCGCTTGGGGATCGCGGTCGAACTGGCCGCAGATCTGGTCCCGGACGTAATCCAGCCGCACCGGATTCATCTTATGCAGAGGCCGGAAAGGCCCCGTCGGATCCCACCAGCTTTCGGCCATGCGCGAGAATTTTTCGATCTCCTGCGGATCGGCGCTGGAGGCGTCCTGAGGGTGTCGCAGGGCCGTCATGAGGCTGTCCTTCCGTGGTTCGGTCGGTATAAGGGGGCTTCCGCCCCCTGCCGGAGAGCGCGATGATCCTCGCCCGTTCGCTGCACCCGCCCGTCGAGCCCTACGCCGTCCATCGGCTGAAGGTCTCGGATCTGCATGAGATATATGTCGAGGAATGCGGCGACCCGCAAGCGCCCGCCGTCCTGACTCTGCATGGCGGGCCGGGGGCGGGGACCAATCCGCTGATGCGGCGCTTCTTCGATCCGCGCAAACATCGCGTTGTGCTCTTCGACCAGCGCGGCTGCGGGCGCTCGACGCCTCTGGCGGAGGTGCGCGAAAACACCACCTGGGATCTCGTGGCGGACATCGAGCGCATTCGCGCGCATCTCGGAATTGAAACTTGGGCGCTCTTCGGGGGCTCCTGGGGCTCGACTCTGGCGCTGGCCTACGCCGAGACCCATCCGGAGCGGGTGCGGGCGATGATCCTGCGCGGGATCTTCCTGCTGCGCCAAAGCGAGCTGGATTGGTTTTACGGCGGCGGAGCGGCTCATGTCTGGCCGGAGAACTGGGCGCGGCTGCTGGCGCCCATCCCGCTTGAGGAGCGCCATGATCTGGTCGGCGCCTATTATAAGCGCCTCATGGCTCCGGATTCGGAGGAGCGGCGGCTTTGCGCCCATCTCTGGGGGCAATGGGAGAGCTCGACCATCGCCTTGCGTCCGCCGCCGCCGCATTCCGCGCCGAATCTCTTCAACGCCCATGCTCTGGCCTTCGCCCGCATCGAGGCGCATTATTTCGTCCATGGCGGATTCCTCCGCGAGGACGGCCAATTGCTCAAAGACGCCGGACGCCTCGCCGGGATTCCCGGCGTGATCGTGCAGGGGCGCTACGACATGATCACGCCGCCCGTCAGCGCCTTCGACCTCAAGGCGGCTTGGCCGCGCGCCCGGCTGATCGTCGCGCCGGAGGCGGGCCACGCCGTCAGCGAGCCGGGGATCGCCTCGGCTCTGCTGGAGGCGGTGGAGGATCTCGCCGCCGGGCGGCTCTGAGGGGGCGGGCGCTCCGCCCCCCCCGCTCGTCAGGCGGGTCAGCTCCGGGCGATGCTGGAGATCTCCCGCAATTCGATGTGCTGCGGCTTCGGAGTCCCGGCGGCGTGGAAGAAGATCCTGTCGTGTGGGGCGGCCTCTTGAGATCCTAAGGCGCCGCTCAGGGAGAGAAGAGGCTTGGAGCCCCAGAGCGCCACGAAAAACTGCGACGCCTTCCCGAGGATGTTTTCAGTGCGATGACAGCTCACCTCGATGGCGCTGCCCTTGGAGAGGCTTTTCAAACAATAGGAGTCGGGGCCGATCTTGAGGTCGATCAGATCGCCTGTGAGCGTTCTGCCGCCCCAGAGGACCACCTTGTCGAAGCTGGACAGATCTTCGATGAGCCCGGAGGTTCTCTTATAATCCTGATCGGGGATGCTTCCGAAGAATTTTTCGACGAAGCCTTTGCTTTTTTCCTGACTCAGGCAGATTTCGAGAACGGCCGTCAGGAATTTCTCGCCTGATCTCGCATATTTCTGATCGCCGAGGAATTTATCCAAATCCTTGCTGGTGATGACGTCTGGATTTTCGGCGATGTTCTGAGGGATTTCCAGATTCTTATTGCAGAAAATCACCCGGCATATTCTTTTTTTGGGAATCGAAGCCCCTTTCGATTCAAGATAGCCGCATAAAGCGTCAAGCTTCCTGTGATTCTTCCGAAGAGGATTTTCATGGGGGACTATGGATTTATTATATCTTTCCTGAACCCATTGATCGCCGTCGATCTTCAGTCTTCCGGACCAATTCTTGATTTCAATGGCGCTGATCTGCTTTTGCGAGATGACGATCAGGTCGATCTCGAAGCGTTTCTGGTTGGGATGGCGCGGATCGCTCGGGACTCTCTTGGAGGAGGAAATGCTCGCCGATTTTAAATCCACCCTCTTCGCGACGAGGGATTGCAGCATCTCCTCAGCCTCGCGCCCCGCCTTCACCTCAAGACGCTCAGGATTGATCTGGGATTTTGAGATCTCTTTCCAGAATTCTATGCGGCGTTTTTGATTATTGGTGAGCATTTCTTGGAGAATTCCCGTATATAGCCCTGATTTTTCTGAATTAACTATGAAAACATGATTGAAGAATTAAGCATATCCGCGTATGTTTTTAAAATCCGAAGATCAATCCGATTGATTTTCTTGAAGTTCGACCTGAGGCGGGTTCTCGGGGAAATCGCCTCCTGAAGCCTGAGCGCATTGAAATCCGCTCTCTTCGACATGATAAGCTCCGTGGGGAGGCCGCGCGCGAGGAGGCGCGCAGGCTTGCGGCGGAGCTCTCCGATTCGCACTTGCCAGAGGGCCGCGAATTTCCGAGTTTGCGGGCCGTTTCGGTCTCGTCCCCATCCTCCTGCTTGCTGTGGAGCCCCCCATGACCTCGCCCGCCCCCTCGCCTGCTCCGACGCCTGCTCCGGCGCCCGCCTTTCCGGCTTCTCCGGCGGGCGCCGCGCCCGAGGCCGCTCCGGTTCTCTGGCCGCGCGTTCTGCTCAAGCTTTCCGGCGAGGCTCTGGCGGGGCCTCAGGGCTACGGCCTGCATCAGCAGACCCTCGACGATCTGGCGCAGCAGGTCAAAGCCGCCCATCAGCGCGGAGTCCAGCTGTGCCTCGTGGTGGGGGGCGGCAACATCTTCCGGGGGCTCTCCGGCGCCGCCAACGGCATGGAGCGCGCATCCGCCGATTATATGGGCATGCTCGCCACGGTGCTGAACGCTCTGGCCATGCAGAACGCCCTTGAGAAGGCCGGTCTGGAGACGCGCGTGCTCTCGGCCATTCCCATGGAGGCCGTCTGCGAGCCCTATATCCGCCGCCGGGCTCTGCGCCATCTGGAGAAGGGGCGCGTGGTCATCTTCGCGGCGGGCACGGGAAACCCCTTCTTCACCACGGATTCCGGCGCGGCTCTGCGCGCCATCGAAATGGGCTGCGGCGCTCTGCTCAAGGGCACGCAGGTGGATGGAGTCTATGATTCCGATCCGCGCAAGAATCCTGACGCGGTCCGTTACGAGCGCGTCGGCTACGACGAGGTTCTCGCGAAGAACCTCAACGTGATGGACGCGACGGCCATCGCCCTGGCCCGGGACAACGCCCTGCCGGTGGTGGTCTTCGACCTGCACGCCCCCGGCGCCCTTGCGGAGGTCTTGTCCGGCAAGGGAAAATTCACCATTGTGGAGGAGCGTTAGGGGGCTCGTCGCGCCCCCGCGCATAGAGCATGGATTCGCATATGTCCGACGCCGATTTCGACCTCGATCCGATCAAGCGCCGCATGGAGGGCGCGGTGGCCTCGCTGAAGCAGGAGTTCCAAACCCTGCGCACCGGGCGCGCCGCCTCCTCGATGCTGGAGCCGATCACCGTGGACGCCTACGGCTCGCCGACGCCGATCAACCAATTGGCGAGCATCAGCGTGCCTGAGCCGCGCATGCTGGCGGTGAACGTCTGGGACCGCGGTCTGGTCGGGGCGGTGGAGAAGGCCATCCGCAACTCCGGCCTCGGGGTCAACCCGATGACGGACGGCCCGATCATCCGCATCGTCGTGCCCGAACTGAACGAGGAGCGCCGCCGCGAGCTGACCAAGGTCGCCGGCAAATACGCCGAGGCCGCCCGCGTGGCCGTGCGCAACGTGCGCCGCGACGGGATGGATCAGCTCAAGAAGGCGAAGGCCGCGGGCATGTCCGAGGACGAGCATGATCTCTGGGGCGAGGAGGTCCAGAGCCTGACGGACGCCTTCGTCAAAAGGATCGACGAATCCCTGACGACCAAGGAAAAGGAAATCATGCAGGTCTAGGGCTCCGGCCCGAAGCCCGCGAGTCAGGCGCCACGGGGGCGGCGCGTTAGGGAGCGAGGAATGCTGAAGCTGCGCCCGCAGACGCCCTTCGCCGCAGGAGAAGGCGCGTCCTCCGCGCCCCCCCGGCATGTGGCCATCATCATGGACGGCAACGGACGCTGGGCCAAAGCGCGGGGTCTTCCGCGTCTGGCCGGCCATAAGCGCGGAGTGGACTCCGTGCGCGAGGTGGTCCGCGCCGCCGCCGAGGCGGGGGTGGGGCGGCTGACGCTCTACGCCTTCTCGACCGAGAACTGGCGCCGCCCCGAGGAGGAGGTGGCGGGGCTGATGGATCTGCTCCGCTATTATCTGCGCCATGAGGCCCGCAAGCTCGGACGCGACGGAATCCGGCTGAGGTTCATCGGAGACCGGGCGGGTCTGGCTTCGGATCTGCAAATGGCCATGGCCTCCGCTGAAGCCGTCGATTGCGCGGGCGAGCGCATGGTGCTTCAGATCGCGCTGAACTACGGCGGGCGGGCCGAGATCCTCGCGGCGGCGCGGCGTCTGGCGCGGCGGGTTGCGGAGGGCGAGCTTTGCGCCGAAAACATCGACGAAGGCGAATTCTCCGCCGCGCTGACCACCAAGGGCGATCCTGATCCGGATCTGGTCATCCGCACCAGCGGCGAGCGGCGGATCTCGAATTTCCTGCTCTGGCAGGCGGCCTACGCGGAATATATCTTCACGCCGGTCCTCTGGCCGGATTTCGGGCGCGAGGCTTTTCTCGCCGCTCTGGAGGAATATGGCGCGCGCGAACGCCGATATGGCGGAGTCTGATGCGTCGTTTCCCCTGCGGCGGCGGGCTGCTAGGATCGCGCCGGAAACCATCAGCGAAGCAGGGAGCCCGATGAGCGGCGGAATGCGGGAGAAGCTGGGCGCCGATCTGGGCGCGCGGGCGAAATCAGGCTTGGTCCTCGTGATCGCGGCGGCTCTGGCCTTGGGCTTGGGCGGCGGAACGACGGCTCTGCTGGCGGCTCTGGCGGGAGCGGCCATGGGCTGGGAATGGCGCGGGGTCTCGCTCGGGCGTCAGGAATCCGACGGGCTGGGGAGCGCGCCGCTCATGGCGGGCCTCGCGGGGGCGGCTCTGGCGACCTGGGCCTTCGGGCCTCTGGCGGGGATCGCGCTTTTGATCCTCGGCGCGGGCGTCGGGGCCTTTCTCGATCATCGGCGCGGCCTCGACTGGCGATGGGGCGTTTTGGGCGCTTCGGCCTTAGGCGCGGCGCTCTGCGCCTTCGTCTGGCTGCGCGGCGACGAGGCGGCGGGTCTGCGGACGGCGGTCTGGCTGATCGCCGTGGTCGCGGCCACCGACATCGGCGCTTGGGCGGCGGGGCGTCTGATCGGCGGGCCGAAGCTCGCGCCCAAGATCAGCCCCAAGAAGACTTGGGCCGGGCTGGCGGGCGGCGTGACGGCGGCGGCGGTCGTCGGGGCTTTGGGCTCGCTCTGGATTCCCGAAGGCGGCGCGGCGGGCCTTGCGGTCTTCGGGGCTTTGCTGGCGGTGGCGGCTCAAGGCGGAGACCTCGCGGAATCGGCCTTCAAGCGGCGCTTCGGCGTGAAGGACGCGAGCGCCCTCATTCCCGGACATGGCGGCGTGATGGACCGCGTGGACGGCCTTATGGCGGCGAGCCTCGTTCTGGCGGTGATTTCGGCGGCTTTCGGAGCGGCCTTGGGCGGGGGGGCGCTCTCATGACGCGCCGCCGCGTGACCTTGATGGGCTCCACCGGATCGGTCGGGGCCAACGCCGTGGACGTGATCCGCCGACGCGGCGGAGCCGAAGCCTACGAGGTCGTCGCGCTGACCGGCGGACGCAACGTCGCGCTTCTGGCCGAGCAGGCGCGGGAGCTGCGCCCGGAGCTGACGGTGATTCAGGACGAGGCCGCTTATCCGGCGCTGCAGGAGGCTCTGGCGGGCGAGGGCCTGCGCCTCGCGGCGGGCGACGAGGCCGTGGAGGCCGCGGGCGGGATGCCCGCGGATTGGCGTCTGGCGGCCATCGTGGGGGCGGCGGGTCTGCGGCCTTCCGTGGCGGCGGCGCGGGCGGGGGGCGTTTTGGCCCTCGCCAATAAGGAATGTCTGGTCGCGGCGGGCGAGGCCTTCCTCGCGGCGGTGGCGCAGGGGGGCGGCGCGCTGATTCCGGTGGATTCCGAACATAGCGCCCTGTTTCAGATCTTCGAAGGCGACCAGCTCAAGGCGGTGGACCGGCTGATCGTCACGGCTTCGGGCGGGCCTTTCCGCTCATGGAGCCGCGAGCGCATGGAGGCCGCCACGCCCGAGCAGGCGGCGGCGCATCCGAATTGGTCCATGGGGCTGAAGATCTCGGTGGATTCGGCCAGCCTCTTCAATAAGGCGCTGGAGGTCATCGAGGCGGCGCGGCTTTTTCCGGTGCGTCCCGATCAGATCGAGGTCGTGGTCCATCCGCAATCCGTCGTGCATGCGATGGTGGGCTATGCGGACGGGTCGGTTCTGGCCCATCTCGGGGCGCCGGACATGCGCACCCCCATCGCCTACGCCCTCGGCTGGCCGGAGCGCATTCCCGCCCCGACGCCGAAGCTCGATTTCGCCGCCCTCTCGCGGCTGGATTTCGAAGCCCCCGACGAGGCGCGCTTTCCGGCTCTGCGCCTCGCGCGGGAGGCTCTGGAGGCGGGGGGGCTCGCGCCCTGCGCTCTGAACGGCGCCAAAGAGGCCGCGCTGGAGGCCTTTCTTGAGCGCCGCATCGGCTTTCTCGACATGGCCGCCGCCGTGGAGGCGACTCTGGAGGCCCTTGCGCCGGGCGGCGAGGCCTACGATTTGCAGGACGTCTTCGCCATGGACGCCCGCGCCCGCCGCTTCGCCGCGGATTGGACCCACGACCATCGCCGCGCCTTCGCCTGAAAGGGATTCCTTTGCTCGACGCCATCGCCTCCATTCCCTATCTCGGCACGCTGCTGACCTATGTTCTGCCCTTTCTTCTGGTGCTGAGCGTGGTGGTGGCGGTGCATGAATACGGCCATTACGTCGTCGCGCGCTGGCGGGGCGTGCATTCCGAGGTCTTTTCGGTGGGCTTCGGCCCCGAGCTTTTCGGCTGGAACGACAAGCGCGGCACGCGCTGGCGGATCGCGGCGATCCCCTTAGGCGGCTACGTGCGCTTCCGGGGCGACGCCGACGAAGCCAGCTCCACCGTGGACGAGGCGGCTCTGACCGAACTCACGCCGGAGGAGCGGGCGCGCAGCTTCCCGGCGGCCTCGCTCTGGAGCCGCACGCTGATCGTGGCGGCGGGGCCGATCTTCAATTTCGTGCTGGCGGCCTTCATCTTTTCGGCCATGGCCTTCGGGCGGGGCCTGCCCGGCGACGCGCCGGTGGTGGGCTCGGCGCCGCAGACCAGCCAGGCCTGGGAGGCGGGCCTGCGCCCCGGAGACCGGCTGATCAGCTATGACGGCCGGCCTCTGGAGAGCTTTTCGCAATTCATGAACGCGCTGGATTCCGTCGATTCCACGCCCAAGCCCTTGGTTCTGATCCGCGACGGCGCGGAGATGGAGATTCCCTTCGCCTATGTCCGGACTCCCCGCGTGACGGGCGTGAGCCCCGGCTCTCCGGCGGCGGAGGCGGGCTTGCGCAAGGGCGACGTGATCCTCGCCCTCAACGGCGAACCCGTCGCCAGCTTCGACGAATTGTCGCTGCGGACCGGAGCCCTCGGCGCGGCGCCGATTCAGGTCGAGGTCGCGCGCGGCGACGGACGCCTGACCTTCACGATCACCCCGGAGATCCGCGAGATCCGCCTGCCCTCGGGCGAATTGCAGACCCGTTCCCTGATCGGCCTGCGCAACGACGAGTTCTTCGGCGCCTCGGCGGGCTTCGAGCGCATGGGCTTGGCCGAATCGGCCGTCCACGGCGTGAAGGAGACGGGCATGATCCTCAGCCTGACGCTTCAGCATCTGGGCGATCTGGTCCGCGGGCGGGGGGATCTCGACACCATCAGCGGGCCGGTCGGAATCGCCGAGGTTTCAGGCCAGGCGGCCCGGATGGGGCTGGATACGGTGATCCGGCTCATGGCCATCGTCTCGGCCTCTATCGGACTTCTTAACCTTTTCCCAATACCAATTCTGGACGGGGGACGGTTAGTGTTCTATGCCATAGAGGGAATTCTGGGGCGGCCCCTGAGCATCCGCGCGCAAGAGATCGGCGCGGGCGTGGGGGTCGCGCTGATGTTGATGCTGATGGCTTTCGCCACCTTCAACGATCTGACGAGGATTTTCTCCTGAGCCCGTCGCGGCGGGCGCGGCGCAGCGGAGCGGACGATGTCGATGAAGGCCGGAGTGGGGCGCATGAGGATTTTGGATAAATCAGCCGGGCGTCTCGGCGCCGCCAGCCTTTTGGCTCTGGCGCTGGCTTGGGCGGCGCCTGCGCCGCTTGAGGCGCAGCAGCAGACGGCCGTGATCGGCCGCATCCTCGTCGAGGGCAATCAGCGCGTGGACGCGGCGACGGTCCGCAGCTACATGCGCGTCCAAGAGGGCGCGCCCGCCGACGCGGTGTCGATCAACGAATCGCTCCGCGCGCTTTACGACACGGGGCTCTTCGCCGACGTGCGCGTCGAGCCCGCCGGATCGGATCTGCGGGTGGTGGTGCTCGAAAATCCGGTCATCAACGAGATCGCCTTCGAAGGCAACCGCCGCATCGACGACGCGGCCCTCGCGGGCGTGGTCCAGAGTCAGGCGCGCCGGGTCTTCACCCGCGCCCGCGCCGAGGCCGACGCGGCCGCCATCCTCGAAGCCTACCGCAGCTCGGGCCGCCATGCGGCCAAGGTCGAGCCCAAGATCATCACGCTGGACCAGAACCGCGTGAACCTCGTCTTCGAGATCGTCGAGGGCGAGCGCGCCGAGGTGCGGCGCATCGACTTCGTGGGGAATCAGGCTTTCTCCTCGGGCCGCCTGCGCGACGTGGTCTCGACGCGCGAATCGGCTTGGTGGCGCTTCTTCTCCACCACCGACTTCTACGACTCCGACCGCATGGACTACGACCGCGAGCTTCTGCGGCGCTTCTATCTGAACAACGGCTACGCCGACGTTCAGGTGACCGCCGGAACCGCCGAGGTCGCGCCGGGCGACGACGGCTTTTATCTGACCTACTCCATCGAGGAAGGCCCGCTCTACCGCTTCGGCGCGGTGGACGTCGAGGTCGACGTCGAGGGCGTGGATCCCGAGACTCTGCGCGACGCCATCCTGACCCGCTCCGGCTCGTGGTTCAGCGCCGAGCAGGTCGAGAAGACCGTCAGCGACATGACCTATAAGCTCGGTGAAAACGGCTACGCCTTCACCCGCATCGAGCCCCGCCTCAACCGCGATCCCGAGACCCTGACCATCGGCGTGACCTACGCCGTGACCTCGGGCCCGGCGGTCTACGTCGAGCGCATCGACATCACGGGCAACAGCCGCACGCTGGACCGCGTCGTCCGCCGCGAATTCGAGCTTTCCGAAGGCGACGCCTTCAACGCCGTGCAGCTTCAGCGCTCGCGCACCAACATCCGCGCGCTCGGCTTCTTCAAGACCGTCGATCTGACCTCGCGCGAGGGCTCGGCGCCCGACCGCATGATCGTCACCGCCGCGCTGGACGAGGCTTCGACCGGCTCGCTGCAATTCGGCCTCGGCTTCTCCTCCAGCGAAAACGTCTCCGGCGAAGTCGCGCTGATCGAGCGCAACCTCTTGGGCCGCGGACAATATCTGCGCCTGCGCGGACGCCTCTCCAGCACCCGCACCTTGGTGGACATGAGCTTCACCGAGCCCTATTTCCTCGGGCGCGATCTGGCGGCGGGCTTCGACGCCTATCACACCGAGGTCGATAATCAGTCCTCCTCCTCCTACGACACGCGCAACACGGGCTTCCGTCCGCGTCTGAGCTTCCCGGTCGGCCAATACGCCACCTTCTCGCCGCGCTATCAGATCTCGCATGACGAGCTGCGCGACGTGCCTTCCGACGCCTCGCCCTTCATCCAGCGCGACATCGGCAAGGAATGGACCTCCTCCATCGGCTATAGCGCCAGCTACGACCGCCGCAACGACCCCATCGAGCCGACGCGCGGCTATATCCTGCGCGCCGATCAGGACGTCTCGGGCCTCGGCGGCGACACGCGTTACGTTCGCACCCGCGTCAGCGGCAAGGCCCATATGCCCATCTACCGCGACAGCGTCGTGGGCAGCCTTGAAGTCGAGGGCGGCGCGATTCTCGGCTTCGGCGGCTATGACGTGAAGACCACCGACCGCTTCTTCCTCGGCGGCGACAGCTTTCGCGGCTTCGAGCCCGGCGGCCTCGGTCCGCGCGACGCGGGCGATTCGCTCGGCGGCAATTACTTCGCCATGGCCCGCGCCGAAGTGACCTTCCCGCTCGGCCTGCCGCAGGAATACGGCGTCTCGGGCGGCCTCTTCGCCGATGCGGGCACCGTCTGGGAGGTGGACAACCCCACCGTGGCCTATACGGATGCCAACGGAAACCCCGCCGTCGCCACGGTGGACGACGGCCTGAAGTTCCGCGCCTCGGTGGGCGCGAGCGTCTTCTGGTCCTCGCCCTTCGGCCCCATCCGTCTGAACTTCGCGACTCCCATCGTGAAGGAGGATTATGATGAGGCCGAATATTTCCGCCTGACGGCCGGCACGCGTTTCTGACGTTCAAGCCGGCGCGGGCTGACGAGAGGGCTTCGCATGGCGCGCTTTCCTGCACTCCCGCGCCGCTTTTGGGCGGCTTCGGCCGCGGCGGCTTTTCTCTGGGCCGCCGCGCCCGCCTTCGCGGAGGAGCGCGGGCCGCCTGAGGTCGTGACCATTAAAATGGACCGGGTGCTCACGGATTCCGCCGCCGCTCAGGAGGCGGGGCGCAAGCTCGAAGCTCTGGCCGAGGGGCTGCGCAACGACTTCCGCGCCCGCGAACGCGAGCTGAGGACCGAAGAGCAGGCCATCGCGGTGGTGCGCTCGCAGATCGACGAGGCCGAATTCACCCGCCGCGTTCAGGCCTATCAGCAGCGCCGCCGCCAATATGAGGAGGACATGGCCTCCTCCGAGGAGCGCCTCGCGGCGGCCCGCAAGGCGGTGGTCGCGGAGCTGCGCCGCCAGCTCGCGCCGGTGCTGCAGGAGGTCATGGTGCGTCGTCAGGCGCGGGTCATGCTCGATGAGAATCAGATCATCCTCGCCGCCCGCGAACTGGACGTGACCGAAGAGGCCATCCGCGCCTTCGACGCCGTGGCTCAGCCCATCGAGGTGCGTCTGCCGCCGGTTTCGGCGAAGCCGGAATGACGGCCTGAGGCGCGGCGCGCTTGACCTTGGTCGGGCGCTTCCGGCAGATTGGTCAACCGGGCGGAGGCGGAGGAGTCGAGGGATTCGCGGCCTGTGACGAGATTCAAGAAAACCCTCGGGGGAGATGACGGCATGGCGCCTGCGGAGGCTTCGGCGGAGCGGAGCGAAACGGGGGAGAGCCTCGGTCTCGACCGCATTTTGCGGATGATTCCGCATCGTTATCCTTTTCTGATGATCGACGCGGTCCGCGACCTGCATCAGCGCGAGCGGGCGGTGGGGATCAAGAACGTCACCATCAACGAACCGCATTTCACAGGGCATTTCCCCAATCACGCGATCATGCCCGGCGTGCTGGCCATCGAGGCCATGGCCCAGACCGCCGCCGTGCTGGTGGTGCACAGCCTCGGCATGGAGGGGCGGGGGATGCTCGTCTATTTCATGACCATCGACGAGGCGCGTTTCCGCAAGCCCGTGCTGCCCGGCGACCGGCTGGAGCTGCATGTGGCCGTCGAGCGCAATAAAGGCCGCGTCTGGCGCTTCAAGGGCGAGGGCCGCGTGGACGGCGTCGTCGTCTCCGAGGCGACCTTCAGCGCCATGATCATGGATCCCCCCGAGACGCCGAATTCCTGATCGGGGCCTTCATGAAGCTGCTTCGCGGCGTCGCTGCGCCGCGAAGGAGCCGCCGGAAAAGCCGCTCCAGCGCGTATGGAGGATTCAGCCCGTCTGAAAAAGGCGCTAGGCTGAAAGCCAGATCCCGAACATCCGCCCCCGGAGCATGACCTCATGAGCGTCCACCCATCCGCCCGCATCCATCCTTCGGCCGTCGTGGAGGCCGGGGCTCAGCTCGGCGCCGATTGCGTCGTGGGGCCTTTTTCGGTCGTCGGGCCGGAGGTCGTCCTTGGCGAGGGCTGCGTGCTGCATTCTCATGCGGTGGTGGTCGGCGCGACCGAGATCGGGCCGCGCAGCGAGATCTTCCCCTTCGCCTCGCTCGGGCATAAGCCGCAGGATCTGAAGTTCCGGGGGGAGCGCTCGCGCCTGACCATCGGCGCGGATTGTCAGATCCGCGAGGGCGTGACCATGAATCCCGGCACCGAGGGCGGCGGCGGGCTCACCACGGTGGGCGAGGGCTGCCTCTTCATGGCGGGCGCCCATGTGGCCCATGACTGCCGGATCGGAAACCGGGTGATCTTCGCCAATAACGCGACCTGCGCGGGCCATGTGACGGTCGGCGACTTCGCCTTTCTCGGCGGGCTCTCGGCGGTGCATCAATTCGTGCGGATCGGGACTCAAGCCATGCTCGGCGGCATGAGCGGGCTGGAGCGCGACCTCATTCCCTTCGGCATGGCGGTCGGCGACCGGGCGCGGCTCTCGGGGTTGAACGTGGTGGGCATGAAGCGCCGGGGCTTCAATCATTCGCAGGTTCTGGAGCTGCGCGGCGGCTATCGCCGGATCTTCGAGGAGCCCGAAGGCGGAAGCCTCGAAGAGCGCGCCCGCGCCGCTCTGGAGGCCGCGCCGGAGAATCCCGCCCTCCGCGAGATGGCGGAGTTCATCCTCGCGGGCGGCGACCGGCGTTTCTGCATCCCCGCGACGTGACCCCCGCGCCGGAGAAATCGGCGGTTCTGGGGCTGATCGCCGGAAGCGGCGCCCTGCCTCAGGAGATCGCCGAGGCCCGCCGCGCGGCGGGAGATCCCTATTTCATCCTCGCTCTGGAGGGGGCCTGCGGCGTCTGGGCCGAGGCTCATCCGCATGAGCGGCTTCCGGTGGGTCGGGCGGGCGCGATCTTCGCGGCTCTGCGCCGGGCGGGGGTGAGGCGCGTGGCCTTCGCGGGGGGCTTTCTGCGGCCCCGGCTGCGGGGGCTCCGCTTCGACTGGACGGGCCTGCGGACGGCTTTGCGGGTCGCGCGGCTGCTGCGGCGCGGCGACGACGGCCTCTTGCGCGGCTTGGCGGAGATCTTCGCGGAGCAGGGCTTCGAGTTGGTCGGGGCGGCGGAGCTTCTGCCGGAGGCGGTGGCGCGTCCGGGGCTTCTGGCGGGGCCTGCGCCCTCGGCGGAGGATCTGGCGGACGCGCGGCGCGCGGCGCGGATCGTGGCGGCGCTCGGGCCTCTGGACGTGGGGCAGGGGGCGGCGGTGGCGCGGGGGCTTTGCCTCGCGGTGGAGGCCATCGAAGGCACCGACATTCTGCTGGAGCGGCTCGCGGCCTTGCCGCCTGCGCGTCGGGCTTCGGCTCCGGCGCCTTCGGGAGCGCTCTATAAGGGCCGCAAGCCCGGTCAGGATTCCCGGCTCGACCTGCCCGCCATAGGTCCGCGCACGCTGGAGAAGATCGCGGCGGCGGGCCTCAAGGGCGTGGCTCTGGAGGCGGGCGGCGCTTTGATTCTCGAAGCCGGCGCCTGTCTGGAGCTGGCCGACCGGCTGGGGCTTTTCGTCTATGGGCTGGAGCCCTCGCCTCATCCGGAGCCCGCCGGAGAGGTTTGAACCTCCGGATATGGTCGGGGCGGAGCTTTGCGGCGCAAGGGCCACAGCGCGCCGATCGCTCGACTCCCGCGCGATCTCCCCGCATGGCTTTCGCTTTCGGCCTCTGGCAGACTCCGCCGCAAGGAGGAGGCGATGCGCCCGTGGGTCAAAACTCTCAGAACGGCGATTCCGGCGATGGCGCTGGCGGCGCTTCTCTCGGCGCTTTTGGCCTATGGGGCGGCGCTGTTCTATGCGTGGATGAATCCGAAGGCTTTGATCTATCAGCTGGATCGGCGCGACGTCGCGCCGCATGAGGCGGGATTGGAGGGGATTTTCATCGCCGAGAAGCTGGAGGCCGCCGACGGGACCCCTCTGACGGTCTGGGTCGCGCCGGGCCTGCCGAGGCGCCCTGTGGTGGTCTATCTCATGGGCGAGGCGGGGAGTCTGGCGGATCGCGCCGCGCGTCTGAAGCGCCTCGCGGCGGAGGGCTACGGCGTGGCGGCTCTGGCTTGGCGCGGATCGGGCGGCGCGGCGGGCGAGCCCTCCGAAGAGGCCTTTCTCTCGGACGCCGCCACGGTCTACGACGCCTTGCCCGAGCTTCTGGGCCATCGCCCGACGAGCTGGCGCGTGGTGGCCTATGGCGAGAGCCTCGGGGGGGCGGTGGCGGCGCGTCTGGCCGAGGAGCGGCCTTTAGGGGCGGTGGTTCTGGAATCGCCTTTCCTGTCGATCCGGGCTCTGGCGGAGGAGAATTTCGCCTTTCTGCCTGCGGGGCTCGCGCCGGAATCCTTCGACATGCTGGCCTCGGTGCAGGAATTGCAAATTCCGCTCCTCGTGATGTATGGGGGGCGCGACGCCTCGGTGCCGCCGGAGCAAAGCGCGCGGATCTTCGCGGCCGCCTATGAGCCCAAGCGCGTCTTCTACGCGCCGGAGGCGGGCCATGGGGCGCTCTGGAGCTATGGCGGCTTCGAGGCCGCGGCGGGCTTCATCGAATATTTCGCCCGCTTCCGATGAAGCTTTGTCCAGCGAAGCCGAAGGCTTCGCATCGTGAAAACGCGACCGCTTACAATATGAAGCCTTCGGATGATCCGCCTCGATCGGAAAAGGCTCTCAAGGCGAACAAGGGGGATTCATGCCGGTCTGGCTGACGACGGGAGCGATCTACGCGGGGGCGGCCCTCGCGGAGATCGCCGGATGCTTCGCCTTCTGGGCTTGGCTGAGGATGGGCAAATCCATCTGGTGGCTGGCGCCGGGGATGCTCGCGCTGACGGCCTTCGCGGCCCTGCTGACCCTCGCGCCCTCCGAGGCGGCGGGCCGGGCCTACGCCGCTTACGGCGGAGTCTATATCGCGGCCTCGATGCTCTGGCTGGCGCTGGTCGAGGGCCAGAAGCCCGACCACTGGGACATGCTCGGCGTGGCTCTGGCTCTGGCGGGGGCGGCGGTGATCCTCTTCGCGCCGCGCGGAGGATAAGGGCGGGGGCGGGTCAGGCGGGACATCCGCCGTCTCGCCGGAAGAGAATCTGAGTTTCAGACAAATTGCGGAGCAGAAGCTCCTGCTCCGCATGGCGGGCGAGGATCTTCAGGATCCGCGAGTCCGCTTCGGCTTCCGCATCCTGCGGGCGCCGGGGAGAGGCGGTTGCGGCGGCTTCCAGAGCCTTGCAGAACTGCCCGCGCGCCTCCTTCTCGCGCCCCGTCCTCAGCAGCGCGACGGCGTATTCCGTGTGAAAGCGGACATATTTTCCTTTCGGACCGCCGGTCAGGACCACGAAGCTCACGCCCGGCGCGGAGAAACGGCAAGAGGAGAGTTTCTTCTCCATATCGCGCGTCTCCTTCTGGCAGGTCCCATTCGCCAGAGCGGTCGCAAAGCCGAAGATCCAGAAGGACAGAAAAAGCATGACGTAGCCCGCCGTCAGTTCGTCTTTATGCGCGACGAGCCAGACCTTGACCTTCCTGATCATGCTTCCATCCTGCGGGGCCTCCGGGACGCGAAAAGGCCCGCATGGTCTCCCGCGCGGGCCTCCTGAAGCTCTGTGAAGCGCCGAAGCTTATTCGGCGGGCTCAAGCGCGGCCGAGGCCGGAACCGAAGCGCCCTCCACCCATTCATAGACCACGAAGGCTGGGGATTTCAGGTCGCCGTTCTCGTCATAGGACAGCGGGCCGAGCACCGTCGGGATCTCCAGCCCGCCCTTGAGCGCTGCGGAGACCGCCGCCGCGTCATCGGCTTTTCCGGCCGCCTCGATGCCCGCCTTCAGCACCTGCACCGCGGCGTAGGCGTTGATGGTGAAGGGCTCCACGGCGAAGCCTTTGGCGGTCAGATCGTCCACGGCTTCTTTGGCGATGGGATTATCGGTGGTGTCGAGGGCGCTGGTGAAGAGCGTGCCTTCGCCCGCTTCGGTGGCGATGGCCCAATATTCATTGGTCGAGAGGCCTTCGCCGCCGAGGATCCGCGCCTCGACGCCCTGATCCTTCAGCTGACGCGCCAGAAGAGCCGCTTCGGGATGATAGCCGCCGAAATAAATCGTATCGGCGCCGGCGGCCTTCAGACGGCCGACCAGAACGCTGAAGTCCTTTTCGCCGGGGGTGACGGTCTCGTAAAGAACCTCCGTGACGCCGCCCTTGTTGACGGCCTCCTTGAAGGCGTCGGCGAGGCCCTTGCCATAGGGCGCCTTGTCATGGATCACGGCGACTTTGGCGTCCGGCAGATTGGCCAAAACATGCTCGGCCAACACGAGGGCCTGCTGATCGTCGCGGCCGCAGGTGCGGAAAATGCCGTCGAGCCCGCGCTGGGTCAGGGCGGGGGTGGTGGCGGTGGGGGTGACCATCAGCACGCCGTTTTCGGCGAGCAGATCCGAGACCGGCATGGCGTTGCCCGAAGTGACCGGGCCGATGACGAATTGCACGCCCGCGCCCAGCAGATTATTCGCCGCCGAAACCGCCTGACGGGCCTCGCCCGCATCGTCTTCGAGGCGCACGACGAGCTGCTCGCCGAGAACGCCGCCCGCTTTATTGATGACGTCGACGGCGCTTTCGACGCCCTCTTTCACCTGAATGCCGTAAGCGGCCACGCCGCCGGTGACCGGGGCGATCACGCCGATGACGATTTCCGCCTGAGCGGCGGAGCCGAAGGCCACGCTGGCCATCAGCGCCAGGGCGGTTGCTCTGAGACGCATGTCTTTCCTCCACATGAAGCCTTTTGGCGGCTTCTGACATCACGGGGCGGGCGGTCCGAGCTTTCGTCGCGCCTTGGGCTCAAGCCGGAGGCTTAAGACTTTCGGGCGCCCCTTAAGCTCAAGATGTCGGCCGGATTCCGGCGAACTGCAAGCCTTTTCCGAAATTTCATATCTCGTAAGGAGGTCCGTCCGGGCGGAGAGGTCGGCGCGCCTCTTCAGACGCGGGCCCTGAGCTCCGGCCGGGCTTTCGGCGACGGCGCGTCCTCTGGCGGCATGGGCGAGGCCATGGGCCGCCGGAGGGCGCGCGCTGATCCCTCAGAAGAGGAAATCGCTGTCGCTGAGGGAGGAGACGCCGTCGAGGCGGATGGCGAATTCAGCCGCGGCGTCGGAATCGGTGTTGCCGAAGAGCGTGTTGGTGGCGGCGTCGAAGCGCAATTGTCCCGCCGCCGTGAAGCTCGCATTGGCCGCGATCAGGCCGGTGAAGCTCTGGCGTCCGGAGGCGGCGGAATTGGCGTCGAAGCTTGAGAAGTCGATCAGGTCTTGTCCGCGCGTGAAGTCGCCGATCACGTCGGCGGTCGCGGTCGTGGCGCCGGTTTCGGAGGCGCTGCGGAAGACGAAGACGTCCGAGCCTGCGCCGCCATAGAGGACATCCCGGCCTGCGCCGCCTTCAAGGACGTCGTTCCCCCCTTGGCCGTGCAGAGTGTCGTTTCCGGCGCGGCCGAGGATGACGTCGTCGCCGCCTTCGCCCCAGATGACGTTGGCGCCTGAATCGCCGCGCAGAACGTCGGCGTGCTGCGAGCCTTGCAGATTCTCGATGGAGACGAAGGTGTCTCCGGCGGCCTCGCCGGTGTTGGCGGCGGGGCTCGCGAGATCCACGGTCAGGCCCGTGGCGGATTCGGCGTAGGAGGCGCGGTCGGTTCCCGCGCCGCCGTCGAGGAGGTCGGCGCCCGCGCCGCCGCTGAGGATGTCGTTGCCGCCTTGGCCGTAGATCTTATCATTTCCGCCGCGTCCGCGGATGACGTCGTTCCCGCCTTCGCCCCAGATGACGTTGGCGCCTTCGTCGCCGCGCAGATTATCGGCGTGATGCGAACCCTGCAGATTCTCGATGGAGACATAGGCGTCTCCTTTGGCCTCGCCGGTGTTGACGCGGGCGTTGGCGAGATCGATGGTCATGCCCGTCGCGGCTTCGGCGTAGGAGGCGCGGTCGGTTCCCGCGCCGCCGTCGAGGAGGTCGGCGCCGAGCCCGCCGCTGAGAATGTCGTTCCCGCCTTGGCCATACAGCTTGTCGTTTCCGCCGCGTCCGCGGATGACGTCGTTCCCGCCTTCGCCCCAGATGACGTTGACGCCCTCGTCGCCGCGCAGGTTGTCGGCCTTTTGCGAACCTTGCAGATTCTCGATGGAGACGAAGGTGTCTCCGGCGGCCTCGCCGGTGTTGGCGGCGGCGTTGGCGAGATCCACGGTCAGACCCGTGGCGGATTCGGCGTAGGAGGCGCGGTCGGTTCCTTCGCCGCCGTCGAGGAGATCAGCGCCGAGCCCGCCGCTGAGGATGTCGTTGCCGCTCTGGCCGTAGATCTTATCATTTCCGCCGCGTCCGCGGATGACGTCGCCGCCGACGCCGCCCCAGATCCGGTTCGCGCCCTCGTCGCCGCGCAGATTGTCGTTGAACCGCGAGCCTTGCAGATCCTCGATGGAGACGAAGCTGTCTCCGGCGGCTTCGCCGGTGTTGAGCGAGGCGTCGGCGAGATCCACGGTCAGTCCGGCCGCCGCGTCGGCGTAGGAGGCGCGGTCGGTTCCTTCGCCGCCGTCGAGAGAATCCGCGCCGAGGCCGCCGTTCAGAACGTCGTTGCCGCCGAGGCCTTTCAGAACGTCGTCGCCCGCATTGCCTTTCAGGAGATTGGCGTGCTCGTTGCCGGTGACGCTGTCGTCGTTCGAGCCGCCGAAGCCGTTCTCGATCACGACGCCATAGGCGATGGTGTAGGCGGTCAGGGCGTCGCCCCAAGCGTCTTCGATGAAGGAGACCCAGCCGCCGCCGCCGGACTCGACCAGAAGCGAGGCCGCGCGCAGATCGATGACGGTCTTCTTGTCGGTGGAGCTGAAATCGATGACGTCCACGCCGTCGCCGTCCCAGATGGCCCGGACCTCGCGGCTGAAGCCGTAGGTGTCGTTTCCGGAGTTATAGGAGGCGTTGGCGCCGTAGAGCGCCTGCAGCGCCGCGATGTCCAGCGCCCCGAAGAGATTGATGTTCAGATCGTCGTAGGTGGGGAAGAACTCAAGCCCCGGCTGTTCGTAGACGTTGTTGTTGAAGCTGACGTAGGACATCCGCGTATAGAGCCGCGTGCCGAGATTATAATCGCCCGCGTCCGTGGAGCTGGAGACGCCGGGGAGCGTCGTGTCGCCGGAGAAGGGATGCGCGAGGCCGAGGGCGTGCCCCAACTCGTGAATCAGCACGAATTGATTGGCGTTGAGCAAGGTGCTGTCGATGACGACGGGCACATGCCAGTAATCCATATAGGGCCTGACGGCGTATCCGGCGGCGTCGCCGCCCGGCTCGTCGACGCTATAGAGGCTGATCTGCGCGTCGGAGGCGTAGGAGACTTCCGAGAAGGTCAGATTCGTGATGGCGGAGATCTCGGCGAAGGCCGCCCGCGCCAGAGCCTTCTGGCTCGCGTTCCAAGCGTTGGCCGTGGTCGAGCTGTCGGCGTAAGCGCCGTCGAAATCTCCCTGCGGGGCGAAGGAGTAGGTGACGTTGCTGCTCGTCCAGTTATAGCCTTGGTTGGTGAGCGCTCCAAGGAGCGGATGATCGTAAGGCGTGATGTTGCTGGCGCCTAAGGACATGTCGCTTCTCCATCCGTCAACTTTGCAGCCCGAGCCTTCGAACATCATAGAGCGCAATCGGAGGGCTGTGAACCGATTTCCCGATAATTTGCGCGGCGAATGAGAAACTTAGGTCTCATGAGGCTCCGCCGCGCCGGAAAACGGAGGGCGCGGGAGGGAATATCCCCGGTTGCAAGGCGGAATTTCACTCTTGAGTTGTTTTTCCGGCGGGCGGCCGCGAATCATCTGAATGCGGATGGGGCGGAGCGGATCTGAAGGGCCTTCGAAGAGCGCGCGGCTTCTCCGGCCGTCGGGCCGTGACGAAAGGCGTTCTGAGGGCGTCGGGCGCAAGCCGCGCCGCGGGCGATCCGCCGATTTCAGAATTAAATGGGGGATTTTTAACGCAAGATGGTGCCCAGGAGTGGAATCGAACCACCGACACAGCGATTTTCAGTCGCTTGCTCTACCAACTGAGCTACCTAGGCGCACCGTCTTGCGTGGGCGGGTTGATACCCGAAGCCGCGCGGCTTTGTCCAGAGCTTTATGACGTCCGCGCAACGAAGCTTCAAAGAACCTCCGGACCGGCGCGCGGGCGGGGATCAGACCTCGCCCTCGCCGACCTCGCGGGAGGGGATGTCCGTTTCTTCGCCGGGGATGCGGTAGTCGCCGCGCAGCCAGCGCGCCAAATCCAGATCGGCGCAGCGCTTCGAGCAGAAAGGACGCCAGCGCCTCAGGCCCGGCGCCCCGCAATGCGGACAAAGCCCGCCCGTCGGCTGCTGATCGGGAGAAAGTTCGGTCATGGCGCGCCTCCGAGTTCGGCGAGCGCGGCGGAGAGCGCAGGGCGGTCGCGCCGCCGCGTCGCCTCGAAAAAGCCGAGCGGGCCCCAGCCGAGCGGCCGCCAGGCCGGATCATGGGCCGCGCCCAGAACCTTGGCCAGACCCGCGCGGTCAGCCTCGCCCAGATCTCCGGCGAAGTCCACCGCCACCGCTCCGCCGAGGCCCAGCAGCCGCAGCCGTCGCGGAATCTCGCGCGCCGCCGCCCGGTTGACGCCCATGCGGTCGGCGCCCGCGTTCACGTCCACCGCGATCAGCGCGAGGGTCGGCTCGATCTTCATCCAGCCGCCGCCGCTCAGGGAGATCTGCGGCGCGGTCAGATCGGCGAGGCGGGAATCCAGATCCCAAGCCTCCATGAGCGAGCCCTCGAAGAGCCGCGCCTCCGGGATCTCCGCCGCCGCGCCCGCGTCGGCGAGCAGATCGGCGCCGCGCCAAAGCTCGGCGGCGCGGGCGAAGAGCCCCGGACCCGCCTTCAGCCGTCGCGGAGGCCCGGAGGCGGCTTCGGCCTCCAGAGCGCGATATTCTCCGACCAGCCGCGCCGCCTTGGCCCGCAGAGCCTCCGGCGCGAGCTTCGCCGCCTCGGTGCGGATGACGAAGCCGCCCTCCGCCGCGAAAGGCGCGAGGGCCGCCTGCAGCGCCTTGCGGGCCGCCGGGTCTTCGATCTTGCGCGAGACGTTGATTCCGGGCGTCTGGGGCGTGAAGACCAGCCAAGGCCCCCCCAAATCCGCGCCGATCCGGCAGCGCGCCGCCTTATCGCCCTCCGCGGGGCGCTGGACGGCGATCAGCAGCCGCGCGCCGGGCGTCAGGGCTCCGCCGCCGGTGAGGAAGCCGTCTTCGCCGCCGATGTCGAGGAAGGCCGCGTCCAGACGCGGCGCGACGCTCTCCACCTTGGCGATATGGAGGTCGCCCGGTCCGGCGCGCTCCTGAGCGGAGGCGGAGCGCAGGAAAAGATCCTCCAGCCTGCCGTCGACGATCAGCGCCGCGAGGTCGCGGCGGGCGTCGCGGCTGAAGAGGGCGCTCCGGCTCATGCCGCGAGGGGGGCGGGGGGCCGCCAGCCCGCCGCTTCGAGCAGCCCCGCCGTCTCGGCCAGAGGCAGCCCGACCACGGCGCTGTAGGAGCCGTTGAGCCAAGGCGCGAAAGCCGCCGCCCGGCCTTGAATGGCGTAGCCGCCCGCTTTGCCGCGCCATTCGCCCGAGGCGAGGTAATCCTCGATCTCGGCGGAGGAGAGGCGTTTGAAGCGCAGGACGCTTTCGACCGTGCGGGACCAATGGCGGGAATCGCGCATGCGGATCAGCCGGACGGCGGTGATCACGCGATGCCGACGCCCGGAAAGCCGCTCCAGATGGCGGCGGGCCTCGGCTTCGTCGGCGGGCTTGTCGAGGAGGCGGCGCCCCATGCAGACCGCCGTGTCGGCGGCGAGGATCAATTCCTCGGGCGCGGCCGACTCCGCCGCCTTCAGCGCCTTTTCATGGGCGAGGCGTTCGGCGTAGGGGCGGGGAAGCTCGCCCGGAAAAAGGGATTCGTCGATCTCGGCGGGCGCGATCCGCGCGGGAGGCACCCCGATCTGCGCGAGCAAGGCGGCTCGGCGCGGCGATGCGCTCGCCAGAACCAGCCGCGCATCCATGTTCAGCGGAAACGATAGGTGATGCGGCCCTTGGTCAGATCATAGGGCGTCATCTCGACCTGAACCTTGTCGCCGGCCAGAACGCGGATGCGGTTCTTGCGCAGCTTGCCCGCCGTATGGGCGATGATCTCGTGGCCGTTCTCCAGCTTCACGCGGAAGGTCGCATTGGGCAACAATTCCGACACGACGCCGGGAAACTCGAGCGTCTCTTCTTTCGACATGCAGATTCCGTCATTGGGAGGGCGGCGCAGGGCTGCGCCCGCCGAGGGCGTAAATGACCTCTGGCGCGAAAAAATGCAAGCGTCGCGTGACGAATCGGCCGCAGGATCAGCCGCGATATTGCAGCGCCGCCAGCAAAGTGAACAGTCGTCGCGCCGCGTTCTCGTCGAGGATCAGCCGCTCCGCCAGCTTTTCGCGCAGGAGCGCCGCGCCTTCGTCATGGGCGGCGCGGCGGGCCTCGTCGAAACGCTCGATCTCGGCGACGGGCAGATTGCGCACCGCCGAGACGTAGCCTTCGCAATAAGCCGCGTAATCCTTGAGGATCTTGCGGAAGGAGGCGATGGAGAGGTCGATCTCCGCCGCCTTGGCGCCCTCCGCCGTGGTGAGGAGCAAAGTCAGGCTCCGCGCCCGCAGCCCGAGCGTCAGGCGCCAAGGGCCGGGCGGGGGCGAGGGCTCGGCTTCGGTGGGGCGCAAGCCGAGGGCCGCGTTCTCCACGAGGTCGTAAATGGCGATGCGCCGCTCCATCTCGCCCTCGGGCGAGGCGGCGCCGTCGCCGTCGAGGACCACCTCGATCAGACGTCCTGAGGGGGCTTCCGTCATGCCGGGCCTCCATTGCCGAGCCGCAGGCTCACCGAAGCCCCATGGGCCTGCAAGCCTTCGGCCGAAGCCAGCCGCGCCGCCGCCGGACCTATGGCCGCCAGAGCCTCCGGCCCGGCCTTGAGCAGGCTGGTGCGCTTGAGGAAGTCCAGAACCGAAAGCCCGGAGGCGAAACGCGCCGTGCGGTCGGTGGGGAGGACGTGATTCGGCCCGCCGACGTAATCGCCGAGGGCTTCGGGCGTATGGAGCCCCATGAAGATCGCGCCCGCATGGCGGATCTGGGCCGCGAGGGCCTCGGGATCGGCCACGCAGAGCTGAAGATGCTCCGGCGCGAGGCGGTCGGAGAGGGCGGCGGCCTCGGTCAGATCCCGCACGAGGAGGATCGCGCCGTGCTTCTCCCAACTCGCGGCGGCGATCTCGCGGCGGGGCAGGGTCTTCAGCGCCCGCCCGACGGCTTGGGCCACGGCCTCGCCGTAAGACTCGTCCAGCACGATGAGGATGGATTGCGCCGATTCGTCATGCTCGGCCTGAGCCAGCAGGTCCATGGCGATCCAATCGGGATCGGCGTCGGATTCGGCGATCACCAGCACCTCGGAAGGCCCGGCGATGGAATCGATGCCCACCCGCCCGAAGACCTGGCGCTTGGCCTCGGCGACATAGGCGTTGCCCGGCCCGGTGATCTTATCCACCGGCTTGAGCGGCCCCGCGCCATAGGCGAAGGCGCCCACCGCCTGAGCCCCGCCGATGCGGTAGATCTCGCTCACCCCGGCCAGACGCGCCGCCGCCAGAGCCAGCGGATTCAAGGCGCCGTCGGGGGCGGGCATGCAGATGGCGATTCGCCGGACGCCCGCCACCTGCGCCGGGACGGCGTTCATCAGCACTGAAGAAGGATAGCTCGCCTTGCCGCCGGGCACGTAAAGCCCGACCGAATCCAGAGCCGTCCAGCGCCAGCCGAGCTCCACCCCGGCCTCGTCGGTCCAGCGGGCGTCCGGGGGGATCTGGCGCTCGTGATAGGCGCGGATGCGGGCGGCGGCCAGCTCCAGCGCCGCGAGATCCTCGGGCGCGCAGGAGGCCGCGGCCGCCTCGACCTCCTCAGGCGAGACCGCGAGGGTCTCCGGAGTCAGGCGGAGGCGGTCGAATTTGGCGGTGGCCTCGATCACGGCCTCGGCGCCGCGCGCGCGCACGTCCTCAAGGATGGCGCGCACCGCTCCGGCGACGTCGGGCGCGGCCTCGCGCTTCTGATCGAGCAGAGCCTGAAAGCGCGTTTCGAAATCCGCCGCGCGGGTGGAGAGGCTCACGGGCATCATTCGGCCCCTTTCGTCTTGAACAGCCGCCTGAGAAGGCCCTCGCGCGCCAAGGTCATGTTCTGAGCATGGCGGGGGCGATGGGCGGCGGCGCGCGGCGGCGCCAGATCGGTCAGGCTGGCCTCCAGAGCCTCCACTTTCAGCCGGAAGGCCGCGCCGCCCGAGCAGAGCAGCAGGATTTCTCCGCCGGGGCTGCGCGCGGGGGCGCCGGACTCTTCGTCGGCGGGCTCGGCGCCGGAGGCCGGATCGCGGCGGAACTCCACGGAGAGCAGATTCAGCGCCGTCGAATTCGTCGAGGACGGGCCGCCGGGCCTGAGGCCCTTCGCCTGAGCGCTCCGCACGTTCTCGAAGGCGAGGGCGGCGAGCACGCGCTCGTCGCGCTCGGCCTCCTCCCAGCGGAAGCGCTGGAGCGGCAGAAGAAAGCGCCTTTCGGCGGCGTTCCACCGGACGTCTCCGACGCGCCCCACGGCGTCCTGAAGCAAAGCCGAAAGGATCTCCAGATCCTCGGGCTCCTGCGCGCGCAGCCTCAGGCCGCGCGGCGCGACGGCCTGAGGCCGCCGATCCGCCTGCGTCATGACTTCGTCCCCCAAATTCCGCCCGATCCTCTGGGGATCAGGCGACCGCGGCGCGCGCGGCGGTCGTCGGCTGATCCCGCAGACGCCGGATCTCGGCGCCGCAGGCCGAAAGCTTGGCCTCCAGCCGCTCATAGCCGCGATCCAGATGATAGACGCGGCTGACGATGGTTTCGCCCTCGGCGGCGAGCCCCGCCAGAATCAGCCCGATGGAGGCGCGCAGATCGGTCGCCATGACCGGCGCGCCCTTCAGACGCTCCACGCCCTTCACCAGAGCCGAGCCGCCATGCACCTCGATGCGGGCGCCCATGCGGGTCAGCTCCGGAGCATGCATGAAGCGGTTTTCGAAAATGGTCTCCTCGATGCGGCTTTCGCCCTCGGCCATGGTGAGCAGCGCCATCATCTGGGCCTGAAGATCGGTCGGGAAGCCGGGGAAGGGCGCGGTTTCAATATCCACGGCCCGCAGACGCTCGCCCGGCTTGCGCGAGACGCGCAGGCCCCGCGGCGAATCCTCGATGGAGACGCCCGCCGCCTCCATGCGCTCGATCAGCGCCCCCACGAGGTCGCGCCGCGCGCCGAGGATCTCGACGGAGCCCCCCGCGACGGCCGGCGCCAGCATATAGCTGCCCATTTCGATGCGGTCGGGGAGGACGCGGTGATTGGCGCCGCGCAGACGCTCCACGCCCTGAATCCGGATGGTCGAGGAGCCTTCGCCCTCGATCCGGGCGCCCATGGCCCGCAGGCATTCCGCCAGATCGACGATCTCCGGCTCGCGGGCGGCGTTCTCCAGCACGGTTTCGCCCTTGGCCAGCACCGCCGCCATGAGCAGATTCTCCGTCGCGCCCACCGAGACCACCGGCGAGACGATCCGCGCGCCCTTCAGCCCGCCGGGGGCCTCGGCGAAGACGTAGCCCTCGCGCAGGTCGAGCTGCGCGCCCAGAGCCTCCAGACCCTTGAGATGCAGATCCACCGGACGCGCCCCGATGGCGCAGCCGCCCGGAAGCGAAACCTGCGCCTTATGCTCGCGGGCCAGCAGCGGCCCCAGCACGAGGATGCTCGCGCGCATCTTGCGCACCACGTCGTAAGGCGCGACGCAGCTTTCGATGGCCGAAGCCCGCAAGGAGAGCTGGCCCACCACCCGGTCGCGCCAGACCTCGACGCCCAAGCCTCCGAGCAGCGCCCCCATGGTCGCCACGTCGGCGAGGGCCGGAGCGTTGAGCAGGGTCAAAGGCTCGTCGGTCAGGATCGCGGCGGCCATGAGCGGCAAGGCGGCGTTCTTGGCGCCGCTGACCGGGATTTCGCCGAAAAGCGGCTTGCCGCCGCGCAATGCGATTCTGTCCATGGGTGGGTCCGTCTCCGCGGTGAGGATGTCATGACGCCGTTCAGGCTACGGTCATCCTCCTTAACGACCTGTTGCTTTCGTCTTAGGGCCGATGCGGAGCGAGGGCAAGAATCAAGCTGAGGAGCCGTCTTCCTCCGGGGGCGCCTCCGGCTTGGCCTCTTCTTCGGCGCGGCCCCGCGCCTGAGCCTTGCGGCGGCGCAGATTGGCCCGCAGCTCCGCCGCCAGACGCGCCGCCCGCTCGGATTTGGAATCGGGGGTTTTGGGAGTCTCGCCGCTCATGACGTCTTCTCCTGAGCCTCGGGCGGATGGCGCGGCGCGAGAGCGTAGATCAGCACGGCGCCCGACAAAGCCGCCGCATAGGCCCAGAAGACCGCGCCGTAAGCCAGAGCGGGAACCCCGAGCCCGCGCAAATCCGAGACGAGCGCGCCGGTCAGCGCCTGCCCGAGGCCCAAACCGCCGATGGAGAGGAAATTCATCAGCGTCACGCCTTGCCCGACCAGCCTTTCCGGCAGGAATCGCCGCGCATGGCCCAGATGCACGCCGAAGGACAGGCCGACCATGCCGATCAGCCCGAGCAGGACCACCGAGAGCGTCATGGAGCGATCCGCGAAAAAGGCGAGGACGCCGCAGAGGAGGGCCGTGATCCCCGCGCCGGGCAGCACCACCCCTTTCTGCGAGCCCGCCAGACGATCCAGCGGCGCATAGAGGAAAGAGCCCAGAGTCATGGCGGCGGCCATGACGAGGATCGCCAGACCCAGAGATTCGCCGCTCAATCCGAAAACCTCATTGAGGTAAGGTCCGGCCCAAAGCCCGCGAATCCCCGCCGGAACCGCATAGCTCACGAGGAAAAGCGGCATCATCGGCCAAAGCGCCTTGATCTTCAGCACCTCGAGGAAGCCGCTCAGACCCGGCGCCGCGCCCTCTTTGGGCGGCGGCGGATCGCGCACCAAGGCCCAGATCGCCAGAGCCCCCACGCCGGAGATCGCGGCCAGAGCCCAGATCGTCCCGCGCCATCCAAGCTCCTCCATGGCGAAGGAGAGCGGCGCGGCGCTCACCAGATTGCCCAGAGCCCCCACCCCGAGCAGCGTCGAGGAGAGAAAGGCGAAGCGCGCGGGCGGCATGGTCCGGGCGTAGATGTAGAGGCTGGCCATATAGATCGGCGCGCAGCCGACGCCGATCAGCCCCATGGCGAGAGTCACATGCCAGGGCGCCGTCGCCTGAGAAAACGCCGCCAGACCCGCCAGACAGCCGAAGGCCATGATCGCGCCCGTGAGCCGCCTCGGCCCGACCTTGCCCAGCATCGCCCCGATGGGGAATTGCATCAGCGCGAAGACGAGAAAGAACATGGCCGAAGCCGGAGCGAAATCCTCCGGCGCGACGCCGAACTCTTGGGCGAGGACCGGCGTCATCACCGCGAGGCAGGCGCGATAAAACTGACTCAGCACATAGCCGAAGGCCAGAGCGATCAGGCCCGGAAGGGCCGAAGAGACCAAAGGCACGGCTTATCCTCTCAGGATGGGCAGAGCGTCGTCGAGCGCGCCTTGCAATGCGTCGAAAATCTCGTCGATCTCGGCGGGCGCGACGATCATCGGCGGGCAAATCCCGATGCTGTCCGAAGGCAGAGGCCGCAAAAGGACTCCGCGCGCCGCCGCCGCCTCATAGACCTTGAAGGCCGCCTTGGCCGCAGCGGGGAAGCTCGCGCGGGTGGTTTGATCGGCCACGATCTCCAGCCCGCCGATCAGCCCTTTGCCGCGAGTCTCGCCGACGAGGGGATGCGCCGCCAGAGCCTTCAGGCGGCTCTGGAAATGGGGCGAGACCCGCCGCACATGGCCGAGGATGTCGCGCTCCTCGTAGATCTTCAGAGTCTCCAGAGCCACGGCGGCGCAGACCGGATGTCCGCCATAGGTCAGGCCGATCCCGAAGGTTCCGAGTTCGCCGCTGCGTTTGGCGAGGACGTCGTAAATTCGGTCTGAGATGATCGTCGCGCCGATGGGCAGGAAGGCCGCCGAAAGCTGCTTGGCGCAGGTCACGACGTCCGGCTCAAGCCCGAAGCTCTGAGAGCCCCAGAATTCGCCCGTCCGGCAAAAGCCGTTCACCACCTCGTCCGCCACGACGAGGATGTCATGTTTGCGGCAGACCGCCTGCATGGCGGGCCAATAGCCCTCTGGAGGAACCACCACGCCCCCCGCCGCCATCAGCGGCTCGCCGACGAGGGCGGCGATGGTTTCGGGGCCTTCGCGCTGAATCAGAGCCTCGAACTCCGCGACGAGCCGCGCGGTGAAATCGGCTTCGCTCTCGCCGGGACGGCCCTCGCGGTAGAAGCTCGGGCAGGTCAGACGCAAAAAGCGGTCGGAGGCGGGGAGGTCGAAGCCGTCCTGCTTATAGGCCAGCGCCGTGAGGCTCCCGGCGCCCAAGGTCACGCCGTGATAGCCCCGCGCCCGCCCGACGAGCTTCTTCTTCTCCGGGCGTCCGAGGGCGTTGTTGAAATACCAGACGGCCTGAATGGCGCATTCCATCGCCTCCGAGCCGGAATTCACGAAGAAAGGCCGATGGGCCGGAGCGGGCGCCAAAGCGCCCAGCGCCTCCGAAAGCTCGATCAGCGGCGGATGCGAGCGCTGCGCGAAGCTGCTGGAGAAGGGCAGGGCGCGCATCTGCTTCACGGCGGCTTCGACGAGCCTTTCCTCCGAGAAGCCGAGCCCCGCGCACCAGAGTCCCGCCAGCCCGTCGATGAAGCTTTTCCCCGATTCGTCGGTGAGACGGATTCCCTCGCCCGAGACCATCACATGCGCCCCTTGGGCCTTATGGGCCTGAAGATTGGTGTAGCCGTGGAAGACGGCTTCGGCGTCGCGGGCCGAGAGCGAATTGGGGCGAGTCTGGGTCATGGAAGGGGCTCCCTGGATGTCCGGGCATCCTAGGCCGGAGCCGGAGGCTTTGGGTAGTCCGATTCAAAGGCTCCCGAATCCGCCTTTGGAGGCGCCCCAGCCCGCCAGATGGGCCGCCAGAGCCCGCGCCGAAGCGGGCAGAGCGGCGAAATCCCGCGCCGCCACGACCAATTCGCGGCTCGCCCAAGGGTCGGAGAGGCGACGGATCGTCAGGCCCCGGCGCCTATGGCGCAGAGCCGCCGCCTCGGGCATGGGCGCCGCGCCGATTCCCTTCGCCGCCAGCAGCGCCAGAGCCTCGAAGCCCGGAGCCCGCAGCCGGACCCGCATCCGGCCTCCGGCGAGGCGGGCGCGCTCTTCGAGATGGGCCTGCAAGGGCGCTTCGGCGGGGAGGCCGACGAAATCCGCCTCCAGAGCCTCGGCTAAAGCCAGATCCCCCCGCCGCTTCGCGAGCGCATGGCCCGTCGGGATCAGCAGCGCGATGCGGTCGAGGGCGAAGGGCTGAAGCCGCAGGGCCTCGGCTTCGGGGCTGCGGGCGAGGACGCCGAAATCGGCCTTGCCGTCGAGGATGGCGCGGAGGATCTCGGCGCTGGGGCGCTCCAGAATCTCGACGTCCATGCCGGGGCGCCCGGCCAGCCAATCGGCGAGGGCTTCGGGCAGAAACTCCGTGGCGGCGGCGGTGTTGGCGGGCAGACGCAAAAGCCCTCGCGCGCCCGAGGCGCAATCCTGAAGCTCGGCGCGCAGATCCTCGGCCTCGCGGAGGATGCGCCTCGCCCGACGCGCGAGGATCTCGCCCGCCGCCGTGGGCGAGACGCCGCCGCGCCCGCGCTCCAGAAGCTTGAGTCCGCTCGCCTCCTCCATGCCGCGCAGCCGCGCGCTGGCCGAGGGCAAAGCCAGATTCGCCCGCGCCGCGCCATGGGTCAGGCTGCCCGCCTCGACCACATGCAGAAACAGCCGCAGATCCGTCAGATCGAAGCGCATAGAGGCTCCTTTCGCTCTTCCGAAGCCTGACTTCGGATCTTCCGCATGGCGCGCGCGGGCGCAAGTCCCGCAGGATCGTCCTGAGAGCGTTCTTCGATCCTCTCGGATCGTGCAAACGCCTCAGCTTCTGATCTTGTCGCGTTTTCGCGACGCGAAGCCTGGTCGGCTTCTCTGGAAAACGCTCATGACCCAAGATGCTTTTCTTTCGGCCGCTTTGATCGGCCTCGTCTTCCTCCTCGCCGGGATCGTCAAAGGCGTGACGGGCATGGGCTTGCCGACGGTGGCCATGGCGCTGCTCGGGGCTTTGTTGAGTCCGGCGGCGGCGGCGGGGCTGCTGGTTCTGCCTTCGCTGGTCACGAATCTGCAGCAGGCTTTCGCCGGGCCGGATCTGCGCGGGCTGCTGAAGCGTTTTCGGCTGATGTTCGCGGCGACGGCTCTGACGGCTCTCGTCGCCTCAGGCTGGCTGGCCAAGGGCGACGCGCGGCTGAGCGCCGGGATTCTCGGCGGGCTGCTGATGATCTACGCCGCTTATGCGCTCTTCGCGCCGCCTTTGCGCATTTCGCCCGAGATCGAGCGCCGGGCTTCTCCCTTCGTGGGCGCGGCGACGGGCCTCGCCACGGGCGGCGCCGGGATTTTCGTCATGCCCGCCGCGCCCTGGCTTCAGGCGCTCGGCCTCGGCAAAGAGGAGCTGACTCAGGCGCTCGGCCTCTCCTTCGCCGTCTCGACTTTGGCTTTGGCGGCGGGGCTGGCTCTGCATGGGGCTTATGGGCCGGGGAATCTCGGGGCTTCGCTTCTGGCGCTGGCTCCGGCGATGCTCGGCATGAGGATCGGCGAGATCCTGCGCCGCAGCGTCAGTCCGGCGTCCTTCCGGCGAATCTTTTTGATTTCTCTGGCGGTTCTCGGCGCGGAGATGCTTTCGCGGCTCTGGCGGTGAGATCCGGGGGCGCTGAAGGGAGATGGCGCCGCTTGTCCGATTTGAACGGACGACCTACCGCTTACAAGGCGGTTGCTCTACCCCTGAGCTAAAACGGCTTAGAGCGGAGCATGAACTAAGGAAGCCTTCAGGGCAAGCCTTCTCCGGAGCGGCCTCCCGCGCTTTCGCGCGGCCCGTCTCCTGCGCTTTCGCGCTGAGGCGCCTCGCTTGACGCCTCCGGAGGGCTGCGCTTATCTGCCTCCCATGATGACATCCGCGCCCCGAATCCTGCCCAGATTCCTGCTTGTGTCGGCCCTTTTGGCGGCCTCATCCTTCGCGCCGCCCCTCGCGGCGCAGCAGGAGGAGGAGCGCGTGGAGATCCGTCCGGGCCGGGTCTCCGGCCGCCCGACTCCCCGCTTCGAGAGCCTGCGCAATCCCGACACCAATCTGCGCGTCGGGCCGGGCGAGAGCTATAAGATCCTCTGGGTCTATCATCGGCGGGGGATGCCGGTGGAGGTCTATGACGAATACGACGTCTGGCGCCGGGTGCGCGCTCCGGACGGCGAAACCGGATGGCTGCATCACACGCAGCTTTCGCTCGCGCGCACGGCCTTCCTGCTCAAGGAGACGGAGTTGCGCGCCGCGCCGGATTCCGTCTCTCCGGCGACGGCGCGGCTGGAGGCCGGCGTGACGGCGACGCTCGTCGAATGCCGCGCCGACCTCTGCCTTCTGGAGGCGGCGGGGCTTCAGGGCTGGGCGCCCAAAGCGGCGCTCTGGGGCCTGCGCCCTGAAGAAGTCTTCTGAACCGGGGCTTCAGCCGCCCGCCGCGCTTTGCGCCGCCGCGACCTCGGCCTCAGGCTTGGGCGCGGGCCGACGATCCACGCGCATGACGGCTTCTCCGGTGAGCACGGCGCGTCCGCGCACGGCGCAGACGCAATCGAAGGTCACGTTGGCGCGCTCAAGGTCCACCTCCGCGACGGTGACTTGCGCGGTCACCGTGTCGCCCGCCCGCACCGGACCGCGAAAGGCGAGATTCTGCTTGATGTAGACGCAGCCCGGCCCCGGCAGGCGCGTGCCCAGCACCGTCGAGATGAAGGCCGCCGTCAGCAGGCCATGGGCGATGCGGCCTTTGAACATGCTCTTGGCGGCGAATTCCTCGTCGATATGGACGGGATTCATGTCGCCGGAGATCCCCGCGAAGAGGACGATGTCGGTTTCGGTCACGGTTTTGGAGAAGCGTTCGCTCATGCCGGGAGCGAGATCCTCCAGATAATAACCATGCGCGTCGTCTGGGGCGCCGCCGAACATGCCGAACTCCTCTGAGAGCCTTATAAGCAACAAGATTGCGCAAGATGCGCTTTTGATTGGCGCAAATTATCACAAGACTCCTGAAAAATGGAGCGCGAAGGCGTCGCACCCGACGAAAGTCCGAGGCTGCGGCTTTCAGGCGACGAATTCGGGCGGCGCAAGGCGGCTTCAGATGGGGTCGCGCAGAATGCGCTTCTCCCAGTCGCGCCGCCGGACCAGCTTCTCCGAGACGGTGCGCCCCTTCACGAGAATCCCCGCTTTGAGGGGGCCTTCAGGGTCGCCGCAGACCAGAGGATGCCATTCCGGAAGGTCTCTCCCCTCGGCGAGCAGCCGATAGGCGCAGGTCTTGGGCATCCAGCTGGCCGATTCGCGCACGGTCTCGGGCGTGAGCAGCACGCATTCCCGCACCCGCTTGCGGCGATTGGGATAATCGCGGCAGCGGCAGGTCTCGCCGTCGAAGAGCCGACAGGCGATGTCGGTGTAATGGACCTCGCCTTTCTCATCCTCCAGCTTGACGAGGCAGCAGCGTCCGCAGCCGTCGCAGAGCGACTCCCATTCCTCGGGGGTCATCTCCTCAAGGCTTTTGGCGCGCCAGAAGGGCTTGGCGGGGGGCTTGGCCATCTCGTTCACGATGCGGCTCCGGAATCTCCGACATGGCGGAAGAGCGCGCCCCAACCGTCGAGGAACAGCCCGATGATGAAGACGACCGCCGCCACGAAGACCGCGACGGCCAGAAGGTTCAACACGACGTTGCGCGGCGTCAGGCGCCAGTCGAGCGGCGGATCCGGATCGACCTCCTCGGGGTCGAGCCCCGCGCGTTCGCGGGCTTCGGCGCCGGTGAGCGCGCCGCCGGCCTCATGGCGGAGCTGGTCCAGCCGCGCCTGAGCGTCGCGGGCGGCTTCATGAGGATCTTGCGGCTTGCGGGATTCGGTCATGGGGGCAGCATATCCTCGCGGGAGGGCGCCGCAAAGAGGCCGCAAGGCCGCGGCTCTCCGGCTTGTGACCCGGGCTTGAGCTTTCGCGTCCCTGCTTTCTTCAGGAAAAAGATTATAAAACCTGTGAAAATCCTCTTCGGAGCCCCCTATGCGTCATGTTCTCTCCCGCTTCCGACCCCTCGCTTTCGGAGCCTTGGCCGCTTTGGCTCTGGCGCCCGCCGCTCAGGCCGCCTGCCGCGATCCGGGCGCCCGGACGATGTTCGCCGAGGGCGGATATTTCCAGCCGCCCGCGCCTCTGAAGCCTGAAGCCGTGCGCTTTCTGCGCGCCGACGGGAGCGTCGGCTCTCTGGAGGATTACAAGGGCAAATCGGTGATGCTGCTCTTCTGGGCGACCTGGTGCGGCGGCTGCATGGTCGAGCTGCCCGCGGTCGACGCCCTGATGAAGGATTACGAAGGGACGGATCTGGTCATCCTGCCGCTCTCCATCGACGAGGCTCAGGATCCGCAATCGGCGCGGCAGGCTTTGCTCTGGTATCGCGGCGAGAATCCCGAGGCCCCCGCCGAGCATCAATTGACCAGCCCCGTCGAGGAGATGCGCTTCCTGCGCGGCGCGATGCGCTGGTTCCTCGATCTGAAGGGCTGGAGCCATATCCCCGCCAACGTCGATTACGGCCGCGCGCTCTTCGACGAATTTTGTCAGGCGGGGACTCCGGCCCATGTGATCCTCAATCCCCAAGGCGAGGCGGTGGAGATCTTCGTGGGCGCCCAGCCTTGGGACAAGCCCGGCGGACGCCGCTATCTGGACCGCCTCGCAGGCAAGACTTCGGCGCAGGGAGCCGCGCAATGAACCGTTTTCTGAAAGGGGCCGCTCTGGCCTTGGGTCTGGCTCTGACGGCCGCCGCTCCGGGCGCGGCTCAGGTGGTTCCGGGCCTCAGTTCGGAGGCCGCGCTCTGGGCTGCGCAGCATGTGCAGCCGGGGCCTCAGGGGCTGACGGCGCCGGATTTCCCCATCCTCCACGCCGCCGACGGGCGCAAAGGCTCTCTGGCCGACTACAAAGGCCGGGTGGCGGTGGTGACGCTCTGGAAGAGCGATTGCCCCATCTGCCGCCGCGAAATGCCGGTCATCGACCGCATGGCGGCGGAGATGGCGCCGGAAGGGCTGGTCATGGCGCCTCTGACGCTGGACCTCGACCTCGACCGCGCGCGCTTCGCCTTCGAGGGCTGGGGCGTGCGGAGCCTGCCGGTGATTCAGGATCTGGAGCGGATCAACGGAACCTTCTTCGCGCTGAGCGTGCATCAGAGCATGTCCATCTCGACGCCGACGACCTACGTCCTCGATAAATCCGGCGTGATCCGGGGCGTGGTCTGGGGCGCCGGAGACTGGGAGGCGCCCGGCGCCAAGGCATGGCTCCGGGCTTTGATGGCGGAGAGCGTCTAACCCCGCTCTCCGAAGCCGACGGCCCGTCCGAGGCGCCCCAGAATTCCCTGCGGCGCGTCGGCGGCCACCCAGAGCGCCGCGACGAAGCCCGTCGCGCCGACGAGGGCGAAGATCGCCTCATGGGAAAGCCCCGCCGCGGTCATCCCCATGGCCGCTGCGGAGGACAAGACCATGAGCAGCGAATCCGCCACGTTCGAAGCCGCGACGACCCGTCCGCGCGCCTCCGGCTCGGCGGAGATCTGCATGCGGGCGTTCAGCGGCGTGATGTAGAGCCCCGCCGCCGCCGCCAGACCCACGAAGCAGAGCAGAATAGCCCAGGCCCAGTCCCGCGCCCAGAAGGCCGCCGGACCCATCAGAGCCTCCGCCAGAGGCTCCGCCCGATAGGCTTTGACGGCGAAGAAGAGCAGGATCGCCAGAACCGCCATCCCGACCGCCGCCCAGCCCGCGAGATCCACCCGCGCCTCGCCCTTATAGAGCCGCGCGCAGGCCGCCGAGCCGACCGCCACCCCGATGGAGAAGGCCGCCAGCAAGATCACCGAGACGTCTTCGTTCGCGCCGAGGGAGTCCTTCGCGAAGGGCAGCACCAAGGCCATATAGGTCGCGCCGAGGAACCAGAACCACGCGATGTTGAGGATCGCCTTGAAGGCGGGGCGATTGCGGCGCGTCTCCTTCAGCACCTCCCAGACGGCGCGGGGAAAGACCCAATCCACCTTGGGCGCCGTCGCGCCGAGGGGCGGCGCGGGCGGAGTCTTCAGACTGAAGAGCCAGCCCGCGATCGCCACCAGAATCACCATGACGGAGATGATCGTCACGCCCGCTTCGCTGAGGATCAGCTTCGCGCCGGCGATTTGTCCGACCAGAATCGCGAGGAAGGTCGCGGCCTGAATCAGGCCATTGCCCGCCACGAGTTCGCCCGGCTTCAGATATTGCGGCAGGATTCCGTATTTGATCGGGCTGAAGATCGCCGATTGCGCGCCCATCAGGAAAAGCAGCGCATAGAGCAGCGTCAGATTCTGCATCTGATAAGCCACGGCGCCGAAGATCATCAGCAGGATCTCCAGCGCCTTGACGCGCTTCATCATCAGGCCCTTGTCCATGCCGTCGGCGATTTGTCCGGCGGTGGGGGCGAAGAGCGCGAAGGGCAAAATGAAGAGCCCCGCCGCGAAGGCGTTGTGGAATCCGGCGTTCAGCCCGTGGAGATCCGCCAGACGATAGGTGATCAGCGCGACGAATCCGGTCTTGAACACCTGATCATTGAAGGCGCCGAGGGCTTGCGCGCCGAAAAGGGGCCAGAATCTCCGGTCGCCGAGCAGGCGCAGAGGAGAAGAGGTCTGAGCGGTCATCGGCGGAGAATCTCCTGAGGGCGAGCCTGAGCGGAGGCGGAAAGGCTCGGATGGGCCGCAGACTTCCCGCTTTCGCCGCCGCGCGCAAGCCGTCCGAAATCAGAAGCCGGGGAGGGGCGCGCGTCCTGGGCTTCGTGTTCGGCCTCCAGAGCCGAGACGGCGGAATCGAGGCGGCGCTCCAGCTCCAGCATGAACGCCTCCTTGCCGAGTCCCGGAGGAATGGGCGGCAGGAACTCTAAAGCCGCCGAGGCGCCGGGGTGCTTCAACCACTCGCGGCGCGGCCAGACCCGCCCGAGATCCTGCGCGACCAGATAGGCGGGGGCCTGCAAGGCGTCGTAGATCCGCCAAACGCCGCTGCGCAGAGGCCCGCGCTCGCCGACGGGCATCAGGCGGCCCTCTGGATAGATCAGCACCTGACGCCCCTCCGCGACGGCTTTGCGGGCGGCTTCGGCCACGGCGGCGGATTGCCCCTTTTCGCCTTCGGTCCGCACCAGCAGAAAGCCGAGCGCCCGCAGGATGGGGCCGAAGAAGGGATAGCGCTCCAGCTCGGCCATGGCCACCGGCGCGAGATCCGGCAGAAGCCGCGCCATGAGGATTCCGTCCAACTCGCTCTGATGATTCCCGACGATCAGCGCGCCGCCTTTGGGCATATGCGCGCGGCCCCGGATCTCGATCCCGCCGCCGAGCAGCCCGCGGGTCAGAGCCAGGACGCCGCCCGCCCAAAAGCGCAGCAGCGCCCGCAAAGGCCGCGTCGCGCCGAGCAGGGCGAAGGGCGTCGCGAGGAGGGCCATCGTCAGGGTGAAGCCGTAGAAAACGCAGTTGAACAGGCTCGAACGAAGGAGGCGCATGGCCGGACCTTTATAGTGAACAATGTTCATGTAATATGCGGGGTCTTGACCTCCGCGTCAAGTCCCGTGAACATCGCTCAAGATTACTTCGACGCAATGCCCCCAACGCCGAGGGAAAGGGAGCCTGATGGCGCGCCCGCGCAAATCCGAAGACGCGATAGCCGCGACCCGAGAAGCCTTGATCCTCAAGGCGCAAGCCGTGATCGGCGCCGAAGGGCTCTCCGCTCTGACGGCGCGTCGTCTGGCCGCCGAGGCGGGCTGCGCGGTGGGGTCGATCTACACGCATTTCCCGAATCTCGACGCGGTGATTCGTCAGGCGAGCCTGCGCGAATTCGAGGGGCTGCGGCGGGCTCTGGAGGCGCGGCAGGCTTCGGCGCGGGCGGAGGGGCTGGCGCCCGAGGCGGCTTTGCTGGCTCTGGCGGAGGCTTATCTGCGCTTCGCCCAGTCGCGCGGGCGCAATTGGAGCGCCATTTTCGAGCATCGGCCCGCGGATGGTCCTCCGGCGTGGTTCGACGAGGCGCGGGCCGCGCCTTTCCGCATCGTCGAGGAGGTGCTGGGCGATCTGACCGGGCCGGAGGCGGCGCCTCAGGGGGCGCGGGCGCTCTGGGCGGCTCTGCATGGGGTGGAGTCTCTGGCGAGCGCGGGACATCTGGCGCTGATCTCGGCGCCCGGCGCGGAGGAGCTGGCCCGCGATCTAGTTCAGGGCTATATCGCGGGCCTGCGCGCCCGGGCGCCCGCCGCCGCGAGGTGATCTCCCGATTCTGATCGGCGCGGAGGAGGGCGTCTCCTCCGGTCCGAAAGCCTCTTGACCCCTTGTTTCGCCGCATCCATTCTCAACTTAAGATGCGTTTCCTGAATTCATGACCGGGAAAATCGAGAGGGGCGGATGTGACGCAACCATTATTCATTCGCCGCGCATGCTTCCGTTTCGCCGCGCTTTTGCTGGCTTCGGGCTGCGCCGCGACCTCCGTTCAGGCTCAAGAGGGCCTGATCCAGAAATTCGAGGCGATGAACCGGCGGATCGCCGAGCTAGAGGCGAAACAGGCGCAGGAGGCTCAGATCTCCGCGCAGAGGATCGGCCATTTGGAGGAGCAACTCGCGGCGGCGCAGAATAGCTTGGGGCGCCTGAAGATCGTGCATCAGACGGGCTGGTTGGCTCCCCAACGGCTGCCTGGCCGACTGCATAATCTTAGCCAGCCTGTCGACAGCACGTTTTGTTATCTCACAGGCGTCGTCGGCGAATTCGCAGGCTTCGCCGAATTAGCCGAGATTCTCGCGAAGGACGGCCTGTGGCATGTCCGTGTCTCCTCGCATAGGCCTTACGTGCAGTTCAAGGTCTCCTGCGTGGGGCTGCCGGTTCAGGATCCCTCGGGTTGAGGGCGCGGCGCGGAGGCGGCTAATGCCCTCCGTCCTGCGCGATGCGGCTTTTCAGGCGCTTCAGGAAAAGCCAGACCCCGAAGAGGATCGGCGGCACGCTTAAGGCGGTGAGGATCTTGGGCTCCACGCCGATCTTCGCCGCCAGAGGCCCCAATAGATAACCCGCCAGACTCACGGCGTAATAGCCGATGGCCACCACCGAAAGCCCCTCGACGGTCTCCTGAAGCCGCAGTTGAAGATCCGCGCGGCGGTCCATCGAATGAAGCAAAGCCTGATTCTGCTCGGCGAGGGCCACGTCCACCCGGGCGCGCAGCAGGTCGCTGGCGCGGGTGGCGCGGGCCGATAGATTCTCCAGACGCTCGCCGCCGGATTCCACCGTGCGCATGGCGGGGGCGTAGCGGCGGGTCATGAATTCCTGAAGCGTCTGCACGCCCTCGATGCGTTCCTCGCGCAGAGCTGCGATGCGGTCCCAGAGAATCGCCCCATAGGCCCGCGCCGCCCCGAGCCGGAAAGCCGTGCGGGCGGTCATGGCCTCGATCTCCGCCGAAACCGAGGTCAGGCGCGCGAGGCTGGCGCGGTCGTCGCCTTCGGCGCCGCGCTCGGGGGCGCTGATGGCCTGAGTCGTTTCGACGAGCGCCGATTCCGCCTCCGCGAGCCGAGGCCCGATCTCGCGCATCACTGGCAGAGCCAGCATGGACATGGCGCGGTAAGTCTCGATCTCCAGCAGCCTTTGCGCCATGCGGCCCATTTGGCGCGGCGAGGCCTCCGGACGCACCTGCATGAGGAATCGCGTGAAGCCTTCGGCGTCGAGGCGGAAATCGCCGAAGACCCGCGCCGCCCCGCCCGCCGTGCCGCAGCCCGCGAGGCTCTCGCCGGTGAATTGGCCCGCCGCCTCCGGCGGAGGCCCCGCCTCCCCCGAGGAAGCCCCCTCCCAAAGCCGCAATTCGGCGTGGATGGCCGCCACCGCGACCCCCGGCGCCGAGGCCAGCCAGTCGGAGGGCAGAAGCCGCATCGGATTCTCGGCGAAGGGCTTGTCGCTCGCGCCTTCGGCGAAGACCGTGTAGGCGACGAATTCCGAATGCATCTCCCATTTCACGCGGAAGCGCCCGAAATCGGCGAAGTGATGCCCGGCCTCAGGCGCGGGCGGCGGCGCTCCGAAGCGCGCGCAGAGCGCCGCCATATGGGCGCGGTCTATGCTGCGGTCGCGGTCTATGGCGCGCTCGACGCGCTTGAAGGCCAGATGCGCCATGCGGCAAGGCGCCGTCAGAGCGGGCGCCGGACGGGCGTGCAGCTCGTTGATGAGCGCGGCGCGGCGGGGATGTTCGTGCAGATAGGGCGTCATGAGGCGGCTTTACGGCTAGGCGATGGGCTGGCGAGGCGCAGCATAACGCAAGACGCCTCCGGAGAGGGGGCGTCCATCCGTCTCATGCGCCTTCGGCGCAGGGCCAGTCTCATGCGCCTTCGGCGCAGGGCCGATCTCATGCGCCTTCGGCGCAGGGCTCAGCGCCGGTTGCGGGCTTTGTCCCCGGCGTGGCGGATGGCCTCTTCGGCGGCGCGGGCCGGAGCGCGGGCTTTGTTGATGGTCTCCTGACGCTCCATTTCGGAATCGGAGTCGTAGACCACGCCGCCGCCCGCCTGAGTGATCATCTCGCCGTCCTTGAACAAGGCCGTGCGGATGGCGATGCAGGCGTCCATTTCGCCGTTGGCCGCGAAATAGCCCACGCCCCCCGCATAAACGCCGCGCCGCTCGACCTCCAATTCGTCGATGATCTCCATGGCGCGGATCTTCGGCGCGCCCGAGACCGTGCCCGCGGGCATCCCCGCCAGAAAGACGTCGAGCGCGTCCACGTCCGCGCGCGGAACGCCCGTCACATGGCTGACGATGTGCATCACATGGCTGTAGCGTTCGATGGTGAAGGTCTCGGTGGGGCGCACCGTCCCGACCTTGGCCACGCGGCCCACGTCGTTGCGGCCGAGGTCCAGCAGCATGAGATGTTCGGCCCGCTCCTTGGGGTCGGCGAGCAATTCGGCTTCGAGGCGGCGATCCTCCTCAGGCGTGGCGCCGCGCGGGCGAGTCCCCGCGATGGGCCGCAGCTTGATCTCGTTCGGGGTGTAGGTCACGAGGATCTCCGGGCTGGCGCCCGCGATCTGAAAAGCCCCGAAATCGAAGAAGAACATATAGCTGGAGGGATTCGTGCGCCGCAAAGCCCGATAAAAGGAGAAGGGCGGCAGCTTGAAAGGCCGCCTCCAGCGCTGGCTGAGCACCACCTGAAAAATGTCGCCCGCGCGGATATAATCCTGAGCCTTCGCCACGATGGCCCGATAGGCTTCAGGCGTCATATTCGGCTGAGGCTCGGCCTGTCCCTCGTCGAAGGCGCGGCGGTCCACGTCCTCATAGGGCAGGCCGCGCTCGATGTCCTCCACCGCGTCGCCGAGGCGCTCGGCGGCGCGCTCATAGGCCGATTGCGCGTCCACGCCGGGCGAAGGCCGCACAGGCGTTGCGAAGATCACGACATCGCGGGCGTGGTCCACCACCGCCATGATGGTCGGGCGCAGAAGGATGGCGTCCGGCAGGCCGAGCTTATCCTCGGGCGGATCGGGCAGGCGCTCCACCTGACGGATCATGTCATAGCCGAGATAGCCGAAAAGCCCCGCGACCATGGGCGGCAGGCCCTCGGGCAGCGGAAGCCGGCTCTCGGCCATCAGCGCCCGCAGCGAGTCCAAAGCGGGCTTCGGGTCGGACGCGAAGGCTTCGGGGTCGATGCGGGCGGAGCGGTTGACCTCGGCTTTGCCGTCGCGGCAGCGCCAGATCAGATCCGGCTTGAGGCCGATGGAGGAATAGCGCCCCCGGTCTCCGTCGATCTTCACCGATTCGAGCAAAAAGCAGTCGCGCCGCCCATGGCCGAGCTTGAGCATCAGCGACACCGGGGTGTCGAGGTCGGCGGGCACGGTCGTCCAGAGAATCTGACCCTCGCCGCGTTCATAGGTTGCGCGAAAGGCGTCGAAGCCGGGCTCCAGATTCATCGGGCGCGCTCCTTGGCGGCTGGTCCGGAAGGGAAGGCCCAAGCTTATAGGCGCTCGCATGGACTTCGCCAAGGCGCGGGATTTGCTATAAAGCCGCAACGGAGAAGAAGGCGGAGGAAAGCGGATGCCTCAGGGCTTGGAGATGCGTCTGGCCTGCTGGAACGTCGAATGGTTCGACGCGCTCTTCGACTCCGCGGACAAGCTTCTGCTCGACGAAGGGCGCGCCCGGCGCTACGGCGTCGCGCGGCGCGAACAGGCGGAGGCCGTCGCCGCCGCGATCCGCGCCATAGACCCCGACGCGCTCTTGGTGGTCGAGGCGCCGAACACCGGCGCGCGCTCCGGACGCTCGGCGGTCAAGGCTCTGGAGGGCTTCGCCGCCCATTTCGGCCTGCGCCAGAGCGCCGCGATCTCCGGATTCGAATCGGAGACGGATCAGGAGCTGGTCCTGCTTTACGATCCCGCCCGCATCTCCGCGAAACATGATCCGCAAGGCCCCGCGCCCGAGCCGCCGAAGGGGCTCGCCGCGCTCGCGCCGCCCTCCGGGGAGGCCCCGCGCTTCGACGGGCTTTATCGTCGCGATCTGAACGGCGACGGCGAAGCCGAAGAGCATAAGTTCATCCGTCCGCCCTTGGAGCTGGATCTGCGCCATAAGCCGAGCGGCGCTTCTCTGCGGCTGATCGGGGCGCATCTGAAGTCCAAGGCGGGCGCCAATGGAAACGGCAAGGACCGCGAGGCCGCCGCCGCGCATCATCTCGCCAATCGCCGCAAGCAGCTCGCGGAGGCGCTTTGGCTGCGGGCGCGGATCGAGGCCCATCTGGCGCGGGGCGAGGATCTGATCGTGCTCGGCGACTTCAACGACGGGCCGGGGCTGGATCTTTATGAAAGGCGGCTCGGCGCATCGAGCCTCGACGCGATCATCGGAACCAAGGCCCCGCCGGAGAAGCGGCTGCGGACCTCCGAAACCAAAGTCCGCTGGACGCCGGAATATGGCTGGGTTCCGGCCAGCGCCCGTTTTTACGACGCCGCCACCGGCGGGACCGTCGACGCGCTCATCGACTTCATTTTGATCTCGCCGGGATTGGCCGAACGCGCGGAGCCGCATTGGCGGATCTGGAATCCTTGGCAGGACGCGGCCCTCGCCCGCGAGGTGGAGACGACCCGCGCCCTGACCACGGCTTCGGATCATTTCCCCGTCTCGCTGGATCTGCGGCTGGCGCTTCAGAGCGCGCCGCCCGCTTCGCCCATCGGGATTTAGGCGAGGTCGAGGCTCAGCGGGCGGGCCGCATCAATGGGGTCGGCGATCCGCTGGTTCATGGCTTCAAGCTGCTGGATCAGGCCCTCCTGAGCCTGAACGGAGGTCGCGGCGCAGGCCGAAGCCAGCAGAAGCGCGCAGGGCGCCGCGAAACGGGCGGCCGCGCGTCGGATGACGAGGGGGTGGTCCATGCTCCGATCCCTTCGATTTTCACGCCATGTCTTTGCGAGTTATATCCTCAGGGTTGAGAGTGCAGGAGGCGGTCCGGGGGGTCAATAGGCCTCCGAAGAGGATGCGCCTCCCAGAGGAGAGAGAAGCGCCGCCGGAGCGCTGAGCAGCAGATTCGCCGCGCCGCCCACCGTCCGGGCCGCGCCATGCACGAAGACGGTGAATTGATCGTCCAGAGGAATCGAATCCGAAGCCACCCGGATCTCGCCCGAATCGATCAGCCCGCCGAGAAGCCGCACGATCTCGGGGCTTTGCGCGAAAACGCCGTGGCTCAGGCGGTCGTCGCTCTTCATGCCGGTCAGATCCACCACCGTCAGATTGGTCATGCGCAGGCCGGTCTTATAGGGCTCGGCGTTGGGGTCGATCATGCCGAGGCGGTCCACCCCGCCGCCGATCCGCTGCGAGAGCGCCAGAGCCCGGTCGTCGCGCGAGACGAAGACCACGATGTTCGGCGGCGTCTCGCCCAATTCGAGGAATTGCCCCGCGAAGACGTCCACGTCCAGATCCGGCGCCGCGAGGGCCACGTCGCGGATTTTGGGATCGACGCGCCCGTCGCGGATCGCCATCTGGCGCAGAGACTCCATCGCCAGCCATGCGCCCATCGAATGGGCCACCACCGAGATCTCGCGGATCTCCGGCAAAGCGGCCAATCGGCGGAGGATCTCCTCCAGCGCCTCGCGCGAGAAGGTCGCGCTGTCGCGGTCGTAGACGTAATCCAGCGCCGAGCCGCGCGAGGGCCAGGAGAAGAGAAGCGGCGTCGCGGCCATGCGCGAATCCCAGGCGACCTGGGCGTAACGATAGACCGAGGCCTCGAAATTCGAATTATAGCCATGGACGAAGACCGCCACCCGGCCGCTCGGGGGGGGATGGCCGCGCGCCCAGTCGCCGAGCTGGTCGGGGGGCAGGCGGCGGGCCTCCAGCACGGCGAAATCCGTCGCGGGATTCGGCGGCAGGCGCTCGGGCCATTGCACCGCGCCGGGCTTGCGCGCCTCAGGCGGAGGAATCGAGACGCTCAGGGTGATCAGCGAGGGCTCGAAGCTGCGGCCTCCGGTGAACATCTCGCCCGGATCGGTCGAGGCCGCGCGGGTGGTGGCCACGAGCATCTCCACGCGCCCCGCGCCCGGAGGCGGCGGCTCGGCGATGGGCGCCAGCACGTTGACCGGGCGCGTCGCGCAGCCTCCGAGCAGGGCGACGCAGAACAAACAGGCGGAGATCAGGCGCGTCATGGCGGGGCCTCGCGGGAGGGCGGAGGCCTCCAGCTCTAAGGCGCCCGCCGGAAAGCCGCCAGAGGGGCTTTGCGCAGAAGGGCCGTCAGGCGCTGCGGCGGGCGGGCTCGGCGAGGGCCTCCTCCAGCGTCAGGCCCACCACGGGCTCGCCGGTGAGAGGGCTGGCGACGAGATGGCGCGCCTGAAAGCGGTCGCCGCTGGAGAGGGCGATGGTCGCGCCGTCCTGAAAGCCGATTCCGCTGTGGATCAGCGGCAAGGCCATGTCCGTCAGGCGGCGGCGCAGAGCGGCGGCCTCCAGAGGGCAGGGATGGATCTGCAATTCCCGTCCGACGAAGGGCGTCAGGCCGCGGGTCACGGCGCCGCAGCCCTCGGGGCCCTCGCGCAGATCGCAGCCGACCCAGATCCGGGCGGGGATTCCGCCCGCGCGGATCTCGCGGGCCGCCGCGATCAGATCCGGGCCGGAGACCAGAGTGCGGCCCTCGGAGAAGATCGCCGCCGGGGCCTGAAACAGCTCCGCCAGAACCCCCGCCGTCAGCGAGATCGTGCGGGCGCCCCGCAGCGCCGAGGCCGCTCCGGTCGGCGCCTCCACCAGCCCGACCACCGCATGGGCGCGGGCGGAGGCGGCGCGCTCGGCCTCTTCGGGCCGCTCCGGGCCGAGCCGCGCCAGCTTCAGCGATTCGGGGGGGAGGGGCCCCTCCTTGAACATGACCACCACCCCCGAGCCCTCCACCGAGAGGAGAATCGTCCCCTCCGGCTTGCCCGAGGGCGGCGGATCGAGCGGGGCGAGATCCTCGAAGATCCCCGGCGCGACGAAGCGGCGCATCTCGGCCATGAGGCCCCAGACGGAGAGCGCGGCGGGCCGCTCCAGAAGGACATGGGTGAGGAAGCGCGTCATGAGAGGGATCCTGAACAGGGCCGGAGGAGAGAACGCCGTAAGTCTGGCCCAAGAATCTTGCGGGAGGGTTTCAGGCGAGTCGCCGCGCGGATAGCTCTCCTTATTTTCCCGTCCCGCCTCTGCGCGCGCCGGAGATTGACGAGCGCCGCCGCCGCGCCTATAAGCGGCGGCCTGAACGGCGCGCGCTCTCATGAGGGCGCGCCCTTTCGATTTGACGATCCTCGCGCCGCCTCCGCCCATCGGGTCAGAAGCCGCGCCGAATTCTGGGAGAGACCCGATGGCCACGAAACGCACCTATCAGCCGAGCAAGATCGTCCGCGCCCGCCGTCACGGCTTCCGCGCGCGCATGGCGACCGTCGGCGGCCGCCTGATCCTGAAGCGCCGCCGCGCCAAGGGCCGCAAGACGCTCAGCGCCTGATTCTCTATGGCCCGCCATGCCCCGGCTTGAGCGGATCCGTCACCGGCGGGATTTTCTCGCCGCCGCCAAGGCCCGTAAATGGGTCGCGGGGGGCCTGATCCTGCAAATGCGCCGCCGCGCGCCTGAGGAGCCGCAAACGGCTCCTGAGACGGCGCGCGTCGGATTCACGGCCAGCCGCAAGATCGGCGGGGCCGTCGAGCGCAACCGCGCCAAGCGCCGCCTTCGGGCCGCCGCCGCGCAGGTCTTGGGCGAGGACGCCAAATCCGGCGTCGACTACGTCCTGATCGCCCGGCCCGAGGTCACGCTCAAACGTCCCTACGCCGCCTTGCTGACCGATCTCGCCGAGGCTCTGCGCCGCGTCGAGGCGCCGCCCCGCGTCAAGGATTCCGCCAAGGACGCGCCGTCCAAGCCGAAGGGGGAGGGCGCTCCATGAGCTTCGCCCGCGCTCTGGCCAAAGCTCCGGTGCTGTTCTATCGCGCGGCGATCTCGCCTTTGCTCGGACCGGGCAAATGCCGCTTTCAGCCGACCTGCTCCGCCTACGCCCTCGAAGCCATCGAAAGCCATGGCGCGCTCAAGGGAAGCTGGCTGGCGCTGAGGCGGCTTCTGCGCTGCCATCCTTGGGGCGGTTCGGGCTATGATCCGCCGCCGCCTTCCTCCCGGAGCCGCCCATGAACGCCTTACCCGAGATCGAGGATCCGAGCGCGCCGGAGGGCGGGCCCGCCGTCTTCAAAACCGCGCCGAACAGCGGCGAATTCCATAAGCTGCGCAATCGCCTCGCCAAGCTGACCCGTCAGGCCCTCGACGATTACGGCATGGTCGACCCCCGCACCCGCGGCGCAGGAGAGCGCTGGCTGGTCTGCCTCTCGGGCGGCAAGGATTCCTATACGCTGCTGGCCATGCTGATGGATCTCAAATGGCGCGGCGTGCTGCAGGCGGATCTGCTGGCCTGCAATCTGGATCAGGGTCAGCCGAATTTCCCGAAAGAGGTTCTGCCCAATTATCTGACCTCCATCGGCGCGCCCCATCGAATCGAATATGAAGACACCTACTCCATCGTCACGGAGAAGATTCAGAAGGGCGCCTATTGCTCGCTCTGTTCGCGGCTGAGGCGCGGCAACCTCTACCGCGTCGCGCGGGAGGAGGGCTGCAAGGCTGTGGTCCTCGGCCATCACCGCGAGGACATCCTCGAAACCTTCCTGCTGAACCTCTTCTACGGCGGGCGGCTGGGGGGCATGGCCCCCAAGCTGCTCAACGAAGACGGCGATCTGCTGGTGCTGCGGCCTCTGGCGCTCTGCGCGGAGGCCGAGGTGGCCCGCTTCGCCCGCGCCATGGCCTTTCCGATCATCCCTTGCGACCTCTGCGGCTCTCAGGAGGGCCTTCAGCGCAATGAGATGAAGGCCATGCTCGCCGAATGGGACAAGGCGCGTCCGGGGCGGGTGGCGACCATGTTCCGGGCGCTCTCCAACGTCCGGCCGAGCCATCTGATGGACCGCCGGATGATGGATTTCGCCGGGCTCGACGCGCCCGAGGCCGCTTTCGAAGCCTTAGGCGCGCGCGCCGCGCCGGAGGCCGCCGAGCCTGCGTCTCCCGGTCCGACGCCGCCGAATTTACGCGAAAGAGCTTGACGGGCGCGCCCGCGCCCGCTTCAACCGCCACGCCGGAGGGGGGCGCCGCCGCCTTTCGCCGATGATTTCCGACAAGCCGCCGAGAGGTTCAAAGGCTCCGCATGGGCGACAACAAGAATTTCCTCATCGCGATGCTGCTGAGCATGCTCGTGATCTTCGGTTGGGATTATTACTTCGTCGAGCCGCAAAGGCGCGAGGCCGAAATCGCCCGTCAGCTCGCCGAAGTCGAGGCGCAGGCCCAGACGGGCGCCGCGCCCGGCCAGCTGAGCGCGGCGAGCGCGCCCGGGGGCTCCGTCGCGGGGCTGACGCCGGGGATCGTGGGGCGGGCTCAGGCTCTGGAGGGCGCTCAGCGCGTCGCCATCGACACGCCCAGCGTGGACGGCTCGCTCTCGCTGACCGGCGGCCGCCTCGACGATCTGTCGCTGAAGCGTTACCGCGAGACGATCAAGCCCGGCTCGCCGGAAGTCACCTTGCTGACGCCTCAGGGCGCTGAAAACGCCTATTACGCCGCCTTCGGCTGGCTGGGCGGAACGAACGCCACCCCCGGCCTCGACACGGTCTGGCGCCAGCGCGAGGGCGGGACTCTCGCGCCGGGCGCGCCCGTGGTTCTCGAATGGGAGAACGGCGCCGGGCTGCGCTTCGAGCGCCGCGTCGAGGTGGACGCCAATTACATGTTCACCGTCACCGACCGCGCCGAGAATCAGGGCGCCGCGCCGGTGGATCTCGCCTTTTACGGTCTGACCGCCCGTCATGGAGTGCCGCCGGGGCTTCAGAACTTCTTCATCCTGCATGAAGGCGCCATCGGCGGCTTCGACGGGGTGATCCAGCCGCGCGATTATAAAGACCTCGACAAGATGGAGGCCGCGCCCGGCCAGCCCGGCGTCCGCGCCGAGGAGTTCAAGGCCGCTTCGGACGCGTGGATCGGCTTCACGGATAAATATTGGATGGCCGCTCTGGCCACCTCGCCCGGCGAGGCCGCCACCACCGCCTTCCGCCGCGCGGGAACCGATTCCGCCCCGGTCTATTCGGCCTATGTGCAGCGCCCGACGGTCACCCTCGCGCCCGGCGCGGCGCAAGAGGAGAAGATGATGCTCTTCGCCGGCGCCAAGCAGGCCGAGGTCATCAAGGATTATCAGGACCGGCTCGGGATCAAGAGCTTCTACGACTCCATCGACTGGGGTTGGTTCTTCTTCCTGACCAAGCCCTTCTTCGCCCTGCTGAACGGCATTTATAAGATCGTCGGCAATTTCGGCGTGGCGATCCTCATTCTGACCGTTCTGGTGAAGGCCGTCGTCTTCCCGCTGGCTTATAAGTCCTACGCCTCCATGGCGAAGATGAAGAAGCTCCAGCCCCAGATGGAGGCGCTGCGGGCGCGTCATAAGGACGATCCGCGCGCCATGCAGACGGGCATGATGGAGATGTATAAGCGCGAGAAGGTGAATCCCGCCTCGGGCTGTCTGCCGATCATCGTGCAGATTCCGATCTTCTTCGCGCTCTATAAGACGCTCTTCGTCACCATCGAGATGCGGCATGCGCCCTTCTTCGGCTGGATTCAGGATCTCTCCGCGCCCGATCCGACGAGCCTCTTCACCCTCTTCGGGCTGATCCCTTGGACGCCGCCGCTCTTCCTTCAGATCGGCATCTGGCCGCTGATCATGGGCGTGACCATGTGGCTGCAGCAGCAGCTCAATCCGGCGCCGCCCGATCCGATCCAGAAGAAGATCTTCAACTGGATGCCGGTGCTCTTCACCTTCATGCTGGGCGCCTTCCCGGCGGGTCTGGTGATCTACTGGACCTGGAACAACATCCTGACGATCATCCAGCAATCGCTGATCATGAAGCGCTTCGGCGCCAAGATCGAGCTGTGGGACAACGTCAAAGCGCTCTTCCGGCGGACGCCTAAGGACTCCACGCCGGGCGCGGGACGCTGAATCATGGCCAAACCCGATCCTCAGAGCTTCTTCCAGCTTGATCCTCCGGTTTCTCCGGAGGCTCTGGAGGCGGGGCGTCTGCTCTTCGCGCAGAAATGCGAATTCATGCTGAGCGTGGCGCATCTGGATCAGCTTCCGGAGCCCGATCCGGAGGCCCCGCGCACGGAGGTCTGCTTCGCCGGACGCTCCAACGTGGGCAAATCCAGCCTCATCAACGCCCTGACCGGACGCAAGATCCTCGCCCGCGCCTCCAATACGCCGGGACGCACCCAGCAGCTGAACTTCTTCGATCTCGGAGAAAAAGTCTGGCTGGTGGATCTGCCCGGCTACGGCTACGCGCAGGCGCCCAAGGATCTGGTGGATCGCTGGCAGAAGGTCTTGAAGGCCTATCTGCGGGGGCGGCAATCTCTGCGGCGGGTCTTCGTGCTCATCGACTCGCGCCATGGCGTGAAGGCGGTGGATCACGAGATCCTCGACATGCTCGACAAGGCCGCCGTGAGCTTTCAGGTCGTGCTGACCAAAACCGACAAGATCTCCCGCACGGCGCTGGAGGAGGTCGTGGTTCAGGTCAAAGCGGAGCTTGGCCGTCATGCGACCTCCTATCCGGAAATCATCTCCACCTCCTCGGAGACGGGGAAGGGGCTGCCGGAGCTGCGCGCGGCCATCGAGAAGCTGACCCGCGGCTGACGAATTGAAATTTTCGGATCGCGCTCTAGGGAGAGAACCATGGTTGCGACCCCCGCCTTGATGGCGAACACCATCCGTTTCCTCGCGGCCGACGCCGTGGAGGCCGCCAATTCCGGACATCCCGGCATGCCCATGGGCATGGCCGAGGCGGCGACGGTCCTGTTCACGCGGCATATCAAGCTCGACCCCTCGCAGCCCCATTGGCCCGACCGCGACCGCTTCGTCCTGTCGGCGGGCCATGGCTCGATGCTGCAATACGCCCTGCATCATCTCCTCGGCTATGAGGACATGACGCTGGAGCAGATCAAGAATTTCCGCCAGCTCGGCGCGATCACGGCGGGCCATCCGGAATATGGCCATGCTCTGGGAATCGAGACCACCACCGGGCCTTTGGGTCAGGGAATCGCGACGGCGGTCGGCCTCGCCCTCGGCGAGCGCCTGATGAACGCCCGCTTCGGCGACGATCTCGTGGGGCATTTCACCTATGCGATCGCGGGCGACGGCTGCCTCATGGAGGGGATCAGCCATGAGGCCGTCGACCTCGCGGGCCATCTGAAGCTCGGGCGGCTGATCGTGCTCTGGGACGACAACTCCATCTCCATCGACGGCGCGACCAATCTCTCGACCAGCACGGACCAACGCACGCGCTTCGCCGCCGCCGGATGGGACGTGATCGAAGTCGACGGCCATGATCAGGACGCCGTGGACGCCGCCCTCGAAAGCGCCAAGACGAATCTCGACAAGCCGACGCTCATCGCCTGCAAGACGGTGATCGGCATGGGCGCGCCGACCAAGGCGGGCAGCTCCAAGGTCCACGGCTCGCCGCTGGGCGCCGAGGAGCTGGCGGGCGCCCGCGCGGCGCTCGGCTGGAGCTACGGCGCCTTCGAGATCCCGGAGGATTCGCTCAAGGCTTGGCGCGGCGCGGGCCAGCGTTCGCGCGGCGCCCGCGAGGCTTGGGAGAAGCGCCTCGCGGCTTCGGCGAAGAAGGCCGAATTCGAGGCCGCCGTCTCGGGCGCCCTTCCCGCCGATTTCGACGCCAAGCTCGGCGCCTTCAAGGCGAAGCTCGTCGAGGAGAAGCCGAAGGTCGCCACCCGCAAGGCCTCCGAGAACGCCTTGGGCGCGATCAACGCCGCGACCACGCTGACCATCGGCGGCTCGGCGGATCTCACCGGCTCCAATCTGACGCTCACCAAGGGCATGGGCGAGGTGAAGCCCGGCGATTTCTCCGGGCGCTACGTCTATTACGGCGTGCGCGAGCATGAGATGGCCGCCGCGATGAACGGTCTGGCGCTGCATGGGGGCTTCATTCCCTATGGCGGCACCTTCCTCGTCTTCGCGGGCTATATGGCGGGCGCCATGCGGCTTTCGGCTCTGATGGGCCTGCGGGTGGTCTATGTGCTGACCCATGACTCCATCGGCCTCGGCGAGGACGGCCCGACCCATCAGCCGGTCGAGACCCTCGCCACCTTGCGCGCTCTGCCGAACATGCTGGTCTTCCGCCCCGCCGACGCGCTTGAAACCGCCGAGGCTTGGGAGATCGCGTTGACGCAGAAGAACCGGCCTTCGGTGCTGGCTCTGTCGCGGCAGAATCTGCCTTTCCTGCGCGGCGGCGCGGAGCGGAACCTCACGGCGCTGGGCGGCTACGTGCTGCGCGAGGCCGAGGGCGGCGCCCGCGACGTCACGCTGATCGCCACCGGCTCCGAGGTCGAGATCGCCCTCGCGGGCGCCGAGAAGCTCAAGGCCGAGGGAATCCGGGCGGCGGTGGTCTCCATGCCCTCGCAGGAGCTCTTCGCGGAGCAGGAGGAGGCTTATCAGGCCAAAGTCCTCGGCTCGGCGCCGCGGGTGGCCGTCGAGGCCGCCGTGGAGTTCGGATGGTCGCGCTTCACCGGAGATTCCCGCAATTTCGTCGGCATGAAGGGCTTCGGCGCTTCGGCTCCGGCGGGGGCGCTCTATAAGCATTTCGGCATCGACGCGGAGCATGTGGCGGCCAAGGCCAAAGAGGCCCTCGCCCGCCGCGCCCGCGCCTGAAGCTTTTTCGACCGCACCTTCCGAAAGACGCGCCGGAGCCCTCCGGCGCGTCTTTTTCCTTACGGTTTCCTGTGTATGATCCGCGCCGCAAGGCCGGAGGAAAGCATGGCGGAGAGAAATTTCAGAGATTTCACGGGCGGGCTGGCGGATCGGGCCGCGGAGCTGCGCGGGAATCCTGAGGCTTTGGAGGCGCTGCTCAAGGCGCCCGAAGCCCGGGTCATGGCGGCGAGGGCGGGGGATCCTCTGGTTTTCGGCGAGGATCTCGCCTGGATGCGCCTCACGCCGGAGATTCTGGCTCTGGCCGCCGAACCGCCGACGCTCATGGGCCGCACCCAAGCCGGAGAGCCCCGTTTCGCGCTGGATCTGACCGGGAGGGAGGAGATTCCGCCCGCTCTGGCGGCTCTGGCCCCCGAGGGCGCGACGGCGGCCTTCCTGCCGCTCCGCGAGGCGGCGACGAAGATTTCGCCGGAGGATCTGGCTTTAGCGGGCTGCGCGCGCTCGCTTTTCGTCTGGCGCAACGACAACCGCCATTGCGCCCGCTGCGGCGGAGCGATGAACTCGGCTTCAGGCGGCTGGCGGCGCGATTGCGCGGCCTGCGGCCATCAGAGCTTTCCGCGCACCGATCCGGTGGTCATCATGCTGGTGGAGCGCGGCGAGCGCTGTCTTTTGGCGCGCCGGGCCGGAGGAGCGCTGTGGGCCTCGGTGCTGGCGGGCTTCGTCGAGCCGGGCGAGACCGTCGAGGAGGCGGTGCGCCGCGAAGTCGCGGAGGAATCCGGCCAGCGCGTCGGGCGGGTGGATTACGTCTGCTCGCAGCCTTGGCCTTTCGGCGGCCAATTGATGATCGGCTGTCTGGCCGAGAGCCTCGGCGAGGCGCCGCTGAAGCTGGAGCTTGAGGAATTGCGCGACGGCGTCTGGGCCACGCGGGCCGAGGTGGCGCGCGCCGTCGCCGGGCGCGGCTATCTTCAGATTCCGCCGAGCTTCAGCATCGCCCATCGGCTGCTGAAGCTCTGGTCGGAAGGGCGGATCGGCTTTCGCTGATCCGCAGGGCGCGGGGCGGGCTCAGGCGTCGGCCTGAGGCGTCTCCAGAGCGGCCAGCCGGGCCTCCAGCCGGGCGAGCTTGGCCGTCAGAGCGTCGTTCTCCTCGCGGGCCTTCTGGGCCATGTCGCGCACGGCTTCGAATTCTTCGCGGGTGACGAAGTCCATGCCGCTGACGAGGCCCTCCACCCGCGACTTCACGAAGCCTTGAGCTTCGTCCTTCACGCCCTGCGCCACGCTGGCCGCGCCGGTGACGATCCGGGAGAGGTCGTCGAAGAATTTCGAATTGGTCTGCATAGCTTTCTCCATGGACCTGAGGGCCTTCGCGCCTGATATGGCGCTTATGGAGAGGCGGAGCAAGGCCGCTCGCAGGGCTGCTTGACGGGGAGGGCGCCGCCGCTCAGGATGCGCCCGCCGGAATCAGGAGGCTCCATCATGCTCGCGCAATTGAATTTTCCCGAATGGAGCCCCTATCTTCTGCGCGTCGGCGGCTTTGGAATCCGCTGGTATGCGCTGGCCTATATCGCGGGTCTGCTGATCGGCTGGCGCTACGTCTCGGCGCTGATGAGCCGTCCGAAGCTCTGGCCGGGCGCCGTCGCGCCCATGCCCGCGCAGCGGACGGAGGATCTGCTCCTCGCCATGGCTCTGGGCGTGATCCTCGGCGGAAGGCTCGGATTCGTGCTGCTCTATCGGCCGGGGGATTATCTCTCCGCGCCCTGGAACATCCTCAAGACCTGGGAGGGCGGCATGTCCTTCCACGGCGGTCTGATCGGCGCGGCTCTGGCGATCTGGATCTTCGCGCGGCGGGTCAAGGCCGCGCCCTTGTCGCTGGGCGACGCCGTGGCCTGCGCGACGCCCATCGGGATCTTCTTCGGGCGTCTGGCGAATTTCGTGAACGCCGAGCTTTACGGCCGCGAGACCGCCGCGCCTTGGGGCATGAAGTTCCCGCTCTGGAGCGACGCGCAGAACATGTGGATCTATCGCGGCGACGAGGTCGCCCGCCATCCGAGCCAGTTGTACGAGGCGGGCCTTGAGGGGCTTTTGCTCGGGCTGATCCTCTTCTTCGCATGGAGGGGCGGCGCTTTGCGGCGTCCGGGGCTTTGCGCGGGGATCTTCCTTGCGGGCTATGGCGCGGCGCGGCTCTTCGTCGAGAATTTCCGGCAGATGGACTACTTCATGCCTGACGAGGGCTATGCGCTGATCCTCGGGCCGCTGAAGCTGACCATGGGGCAAGTCTATTCTCTGCCGATGGTTTTGGTCGGTCTGGGGCTGATCGCCTTCGCGCTGCGCGCCCGGCCGCCCGCCGCCGCCTCCAGATGACGCGAGGCGCGCGCGAGGGGCTTCTGGCGCGTCTGCGGACGGACGGGCCGATGAACGTCGCGGAATATATGCGCTTTCGGCTGGCCGATCCTGAAACCGGCTATTACCTGACCCAAGAGCCTTTCGGCGCGGGCGGCGATTTCGTCACCGCGCCTGAGATCTCGCAGATGTTCGGCGAATTGCTCGGGCTTTGGCTGGCGCAAGTCTGGCTGGATCAGGGCGCGCCGGAGTCCTTCCTGCTGGTCGAGATGGGGCCGGGGCGCGGAACGCTCATGGCCGACGCTCTGCGCGCGGCGGGGCGAGTCCCCGGCTTCCTCAAGGCGGCGCGGCTTCAGTTGATCGAGATTTCGCCGAGGCTGCGGGCGCTTCAGGCCGGGAAGCTGGCGGCCTTCGCCCCCGCCTTCGCCGCCGATTTCGCCGAGCTTCCCGCAGACGGCCCTCTGCTGCTCATCGCCAATGAACTCTTCGACGCCTTGCCGATCCGGCAATTTCAGCGCGCGGGCGGCGCTTGGCGCGAAAGGCTGATCGGCCTCGCGCCGGAGGGCGACGCGCCGCGTTTCGGGCTCGGGCCGCCCGTCGAGGCGGCGGGCGCCCCTGCGAACGCCCCCGAAGGCGCGATCTTCGAGGCTTCGCCGGAGAGTCTGCGTCTGGCGGCGCGGATCGGGGCGCGTCTGGCCCGAAGCGGCGGGGCGGCGCTCTGGATCGATTATGGCCATGCGGGCCCGGCCTTGGGCGACACGTTTCAGGCGCTGCGCCGACACGCCTTCGTCGATGTTCTGGACCTCGAAGGCCCCGCCGACCTCACCGCCCATGTGGATTTCACGGCGCTCCGCGCGGCGGCCTCCGGCGCGGGGGCGCGGGCTTGGCCTTTGCGGAATCAGGGCGATTTATTGGAGGCTCTGGGAATCGGGGCGCGGGCCGAGGCTCTGGCGCGGGCCAATCCGGCGCGGGCCGGGCGAATCGCCGCCGAGCGCCTCCGCCTGACCGCGCCCGATCAGATGGGACGGCTCTTCAAGGCTCTGGCGGTCACAGGGCCGGAGGCGCCTGCGCCTCCGGGCTTCGGCTAAGCTTTCTCCGCCAGCCAGAAGGCGAGGGTCAGCCCGTCGCGGCGGGGCGGCCCGAGCTTGCGCGTCTCGATCGGCTTCAGCCCCGCCGCCGCGCAGAGCTCCGAGATTTCGGCGTCCGAGAACCCGAGCCGCCGATGGGCGTGCTTCTCGCGCAGCTCCTCGAGGGCGTGGGGCGCGAAATCGCCGATGAGCAGCCTGCCGCCCGGCGCCAGAACCCGCGCCGCCTCGGCCACGGCCTTGGGCGGATCCGAGAGATAGCGCAAAACCTGATGGCAGATCGCCCCGTCGGCCGCGCCCGAAGCCTCGGGGAGATCCAGAATATCCGCCTGACGCAATTCGCAATGCGGAAACTCCGGCCCCTGAAGCCGCGCCCGCGCATAGGCCAGCATGGGCGGATGCAGATCATAGCCCACGCCCCACAAATAACGCTCCGCGAAGATCTCCAGCATCCGCCCGTCGCCCGCGCCGAGATCGAGGAAGCGCCGGAACTTCGCCCCATCCGCCGGGCGCAGCAAAGCGAGGGCGGCGGCTTCGGCCTCTTGCGCGGGGGCTTGCAGCCCGCGCAGGGAATCGCCCGCCCGCGCGCGCTCCTGCACATAGGCGGCGGCCTGCTCGGCGCGGCGGCGGCGGACCTGCTCCAGACCCGCGCGGTCGGCGGCGAGGGCGGCGTCCTCCGGGGCGCTCCGCAGGAGCAGGAAACCCGCGAGATCCCCCCCGAATCCCTCCCGCGCCAGCCGGAAGAAGGCCCATGCCCCTTCGCGCCGCCGCTCGATCAGGCCCGCCTCGGCGAGAAGCCTCAGATGCCGGCTCACGCGGGGCTGGCTCTGGCCGAGGATCTGCGTCAATTCCGCGACCGCCAGCTCTCCATGCGCCAAAAGCGCGAGAATCCGCAGGCGAGTCTCCTCGCCCGCGCCCCGCAGAGCCGTCAGCATATGATCCAGATCGCGCGCCCTCATGGCGGCGCTTATGGCGCCCCGCGCGCGCGCCGACAAGTTCTGCGGCAAGACCGCCGCATCTCTCGGGAACTTGACGCGCCGCAGCAGGAAAAGCCTTCCGCGCTCTGGCGATGCGGGAGGCGGGGGCCTATTTTAGAGAGCGCTTGAGAGTGAGGAGACGCGACGGTGCAGATCAGAAGGCTCGGAATGGTTTTGACGGCGGTCGTCTTGGCGGGAGGCCTCTCGGCCTGCGCCGCGGGCGGCCACCAAGCGGCGGGAGACGGCCTGATCGCCGATCCCTTCGAGCCCGCCAACCGCGCGATCCACGGCTTCAACAAAGCCGCCGACCGCTTCGCCCTGCGCCCTGCGGCGCAGGTCTACGAGGCCGCGACCCCGGCGCTGGTCAAACATCTGGTGGGCAACGCGACGGATCACCTCGCGGTTCCCGCTCAGGCGGTGCAGGGCGCCTTGCGGGGCGACCTCCAGAGCGCGGCGACCTCCGTCGGCCGCTTCGCCGTGAACACGCTCGTCGGGGCGGGCGGCCTGCTCGATCCGGCGACCGAAGTCGGCTTGCCCAAGCAGCAGGAGGATTTCGGCCGCACCCTCGCCGCCTGGGGCGTGGGGGAGGGGCCCTATGTGGAGCTTCCCCTGCTCGGGCCCTCCACGGCCCGCGACGCGGCGGGGCGTCTGGGCGGCATGGCGCTGGATCCGGTCTCCTGGGCCACGGGCGCGGCCAAGCCCGAATGGACGGATTGGGTTCAGCCGACGGCCTTCGTGGCCGGAGGCGTGGATTGGCGCGCCAAGAACATGGCCTCGGTGGACACCGCCCTTTACGAGTCCGCGGACAGCTACGCCATCGCCAAGAGCGTCTGGCTGCAGCAGCGCCGCGCGCTGATCGCAGGCGGCGATCCCACGGCGGCGCCGTTCGCGCCGGACATCTATGAGGACGAGCCCTTCTAAAAAAGGCCGCTTTCCCTCGATCAGTTTAAGGAACTCCGACGATGACGACCCTTCTCCGCTCCTCGGCTTTGGCTTTGGCCCTCGCCTTCGGCGCGCCCGCCGCGGCTCTGGCCGTAGACGCCCAGACCGCCCGGACGCTGGTGCAGGACGCCGCCAGCCGCGTGATCGCCATCGTCGGCGACGGCAGCGTCGCGGGCGAGGAGGCGCAGATGCGCGCCGTCCTGACCCAATACGCCGACGTGCGTCAGATCGCGGGCTTCGCGCTCGGCCGCTATTCGCGCGACATGCCCGAGGCCCGGCGCGAGGAATACGTCGACCTCTTCACCAATTACGTGCTGCGCTGGTTCACCGACCGCTTCACCGGCTATAACGGCGAGATGCTGTCCATCGTGGGCGCGACCGACCTCGGCGACCGGGGCGTGGTGGTGAACACCCAGATCGCCCGGCCCGGAACGGCGCCGGTCAACGTGCAATGGAGCGTGAGCGACCGCTCCGGCTCGCCCAAGGTGGCGGATCTGGTGATCGAGGGCGCTTCGCTGGCTCAGACCCAGCGCAGCGAATTCGTGGCCATGATCGAGGCCCGCGGCGGCGACATGAACGCCTTCCTCAACGATCTGCGCGCCCGCGCCGGACGCTGAGCCCCAAGCCTTTAGCCTGAACGTTCGAAAAGGGCTCCCGCGCGGGAGCCCTTTTTTCTGTCTGGAGCGTTTTCCGGTCCAAATGGACCGTTCAGGCGCTCCAATTCCTTCGTGGTCGCGTTTTCACGACGCGAAGCCGTCCCGGCTTCGCCGGCCGACGCTCCGGGTCACACCGCCGTGGAGACGGCGCTGGGCGCCTCGGGCAGGCGGCGGACCGCCACCGCGCTTTCCGGCAATTCGAGGCTGGCGCGTCCGCCGCCCGGCGCGTCGGCGTCTATGGCCACGTCGCCGCCATGCAGCCGCATGATCTGGCGCGAGATCGGCAGCCCGAGCCCCAGCCCCGTCTGTTTGTCGCGCACATAGGCGTTTTGCTCGCTGGAGAAGCTTTCAAACAGCTTCTCGACGTCGCGCCCGCCGAATCCGGAGCCCGAATCCTCCACCACGAAGGCCACGCCGCCGCCGGGGCGGTCCAGAAACCAGACCCGCACCGCGCCGCCCTCGGGCGAGGCCTTGATGGCGTTGTCCACCAGATTCAGCAGCGCCTGCTTCACGAGGCGCCCGTCCACGCGCAGCGTGTCGGCCAGAGACACCGGCCGGTCCGCCAGCTCCAGCCGCACGCCTCGCGCGCTGGCCTTGGCCTCGCCGAGCACCCGCGCCGCCCGCAGCAATTCGCTGGCGTGGACGAGCGAGGGATGGATCTCCATCCGGCCCTGCTGAAGGCGCGTCAGATCGAGGATGTCGTTGATGATCCCCAGCAGATGCTCGCCCGCTTCATGAATGTCGTTGGCGTAGTCGCGATACAGCGGTTCGGAGACCTCGCCCATCATCTCGTCCTTGATGATCGAGGCGAAGCCGATCACCGCGTTGAGCGGCGTGCGCAATTCATGGCTCATCATGGCGAGGAAGCGCGATTTCGCCTCGTCGGCGCGATGCAGCTCGCGCATGCGGGTGGCGAGGATGGCGTCGCGGCGGCGGACCTCCTCGGCGAGATGGTCGTAGGCGTGGACCACCGGGCCGAATTCGGCGGGCGGCGGAGGCTCCATGCGCAGGGGCTCGGGCGGGACGACGCGGCGCGAGGCCTCGATGGCCGCCCCGAGCGCCTCCAGAGGCCGCGTCACCAGCCGCCGCACGAGCAGATGGGTCATCAGCAGCGCCGCCGCGAGGGTGGTCAGCAACAGCAGCATCTTCGAGCGGGCCTGAACCGCCAGAGCCTGCGCGAAGTTCGGCGCGCGCCAGACCATCTCCAGCTCGCCGACCTTGCGGGGGGCGTTCTGCACCATCCTCAGGATCGGGGCGCGTTTGACGACCAGTTCGCCTTCTTCGTCCTCGGCCTCCTGCTGCGCGGCGCGCGCGAGGAGAAGCTCGCCGTCATGACGGAAGACGCGCATCCGCAAGACGCCGTTTTCGATGGCGGCCTCTCCGATGGCGCCGATCATGGCGTGATTCTCGTTCCAGACCGGCTGAGCCAAAGCCCCCGCCAGACTCCGCGCGAGATGCGAGCGGACGATGCGCTGAGTCTCGGCGCTGGCGCCGGCCTCGCGCCATGCGGAGACGCCTGCGAAGCCTAAGAAGGCGGCGCAGATCGAGGCGGAGAGGCCCAAGGCCAACCGCGTCGAGAAACGCGCCCCCAAAGGATGTTGGGCGGCGGAGGGCGGATCGGCCGCAGGGTCAGGCATGTCGGCATCCATGAATTGCGCCTGCCTCAGTGAGGGCCCATCTGGTGTTTTTTCCCTTAACGCCCGTCGCGCGCCCGTGCGATTCACGCGGGCGCGCCCGAAATCGGCTTCTCCGGCGCGCCGGAGAAGGGCGAAGAGGGCTGCTGAGGCTTCGACGATCCAAAGCGCCGCGCGGCCGGACCCGCGCGCTGCAAAGAAGGTTCGCCTTTCAAAGACAGGAGAAGTCTTGCGGAATCGTTGATTTTCGCGCCTTTTGATGATCCTGTTCAAAAGGATAAGCCAGACGTGAACTCGCGCGACGGAGGCGCTCCGCCATGAGGATTCCGCTCTCTTGCGCCGCCTTCGCCCTTTGGGGAGCGGCCTGCCTCGGGCCGGGGAGGGCCTCGGCGGAGGATCCCGTCTCCTTCTCGCCTTACGTCGAGCCCGCGATCCATGAGACGATCCGGCTGCGCGGCGCGGCGCGGGCGGTGATCCGGCTGCGCGAGGCCGAAGCCGGCGCCCCAAGGGCGGGCGGCAGGTTCTCCGCCGCCGCCGCCGCCGCGCAGGGCGCATTAGAGGGGGGCGCATTAGAGGGGGGCGCGGGCGGGCTTCAGCCGCTCGGCGGAGATCTGCGGGTGGCCGAGGTCACGGCGGCGCAGCTTCAGGCGCTGATCGATTCGGGCGCGGCGGCCGAGATCTATGTGGACCGCCTCACCTCCGTGGCCTTCGACCGCCTGAGGCCCTGGGCCGCCGAGCCGCCCAAAACGCCGCCCAAAACGCCGCCTGAACTTCCGCCTTCGCCGCCAGCCCAAACCCAAACTCAGCCCCCGACCCCGCCCCCGGCCCCGGAGAATGGGGCGCCCTCCTCCGAATCCGCCTTCTCGGATCCGGCGCCCGGGCCGATTCCCGAACCTCCGCCGCCGGAGGGCCCCGCCGCCGCCGTGATCGACACCGGCGTGGACGCCGAACATCCTTATCTCAAGGGTCTGGTGGTGCGTCAGGCCTGCTTCTCCTCCACGGTGGCGGCGGATCGGGCGCGCACGCTTTGTCCCAACGGACGCGCCGCCCAGACGCTCGGCGAGGCCGCGCGCCCCTGCGATCCTCAGGAGATGGGGCCGCTCTGCGCCCATGGCACCAAGGTGGCCGGATTGATCTCCGGGCGGGGCGGGGCCTATTTCGGGCCGGAGGGCGAGCGCCGCGCCATCGAGGGAATCGTCCCCGGCGCGCCGATTCTGGCGATTCAGGTCTTTTCGCGGGTGGAGGATCCTCTGACCTGCGCCGCCTTCGGCCAGAGGGCGCCTTGCCCGCTCTCTTACGTCTCGGATCAGATCGCGGCTTTGCGCTTCGTCTCCAGCGTGGCGGCGGAGCATGACGTGGCGGCGGCGAATCTCAGCCTTGCGAGCGCCGCGCCCGACGATCCTTGCGACGAAGCCTTTCAGGGACGGCAATATCTCGCGGAGATCGCCTATCTCCTCGACCGCATGGGCGTGGCGACGGTGGCGGCCACCGGCAATTCCGGCGTGGTGGGCCGGGTGGGGATGCCCGCCTGCGTCTCGCGGAGTCTGGCGGTGGCGGCGCTCGACGCCCAAGGCGAGGCTCTGGCGGGCTTCAGCAACGTCAGCGCTTCGGCGGATCTGGCGGCGCCGGGCGTGGGGATGGTCAGCTCGACCCTCGGCGAGACCCCTTACGCGACGGATGAAGGCACCTCCTTCGCCGCGCCTCAGGCGACGGGGGCCTTGCTCAGGCTGCGGCGGCGGGCGCCGAATCTCTCCATGGAGCGCCTCTTCGCGCTGCTGGAGGAGACGGGGCCCCGGCTGGAGGACGGCCTCCCGATTCTCGACCTTCCGGCGGCGCTGTCGAGTCTGGAGGCGACCGCCTCGGCCGGAGCGGGGAGCAAGGCCCCGCCGGGGCTGGCCTCGGCCTCTTCGGGCGGGACGGCGCTTCTGCCGCCGCGGATCGGGCCGCCCGGCGCGCCGACGGCGCTGTCTCCCGAGGTTCTCGCGCGTCTGCGCCCCGAGGGAGGCGGGACGGAGTCCGGCTTGTTCGGCTCCGCCGCCTACGCCCGGACGACGCTCTCCCGCATGCCGCCGACCTATGTCCCGGCCCCGCCGCCGGTCCTTTCTCCGCCTCCTCCTCCGGTTCCCGCGCCTGTCGTCGTCGCGGAGGGGCCGGATTTCGGGGCCATCCGCGCGGGCACCGGAGCGCGCTTCATGTTCGAGATCGACCCGGAGATGCTGGATCTGGCTCTGGGCGGCGCGGAGGGTTCGTCCGAGGCGCGGCTTCAGGCTTTGCGCGGTCTGGCGCTTCAGGCCGCGCCCGCCGAATCGCCGGTGGCGGAGCTTCAGCTCGATCCCGCGACGGGCCGGGGCGTCATGGCCTTCGAAACCCGCCTCGACGCGCGTCAGGCTGAGAGCTTCGCGGAGGGATTTCCGGGCTTCGTGGCCCCGGACCGCCTCTCGGCTCCCTGAAGGTGAACAAGATTCGAAAAAATCCGGGCCTGAGACGAGAGCGTGAATTGGCGAGGAGACTCGCGCGCGCTAGGATGCCGCGAGGCCGACGAGAATCGCTGTGAAGACGACGGGCCGGCCTCCATCTGCGACATTCAGGGAGAACCAGCCGCATGACTCGGAACGCGCGTTTTCGTCCGACCCGCCGCGCCGCTTTGTTGCTCGCGGGCGCCGCTTTGGCCGCTCCGGCGGTCCAGAAGCTGGCGCTGGCGCAGCCCGCCGGTCCTCCCGTCCGTCGTTCGGCGCATGAGCTGAGCGAGCGCGATCAGGTGGTGCAGTCGCTGCGGCGCGGAGTTCAGGCGATGCGCGCTCTGGACGCCGGGATGCCGCAGGGTCTGCCGCATCCGGGCGGCTGGCGTCAGGGGGCGCTTTATCACGCGCAGATCTGCGGCCCCTCGGCGCGGCTGAACGCCGGGCGGCGCGATCCTGAGAACGAAGTCCACGGCGGCTGGTGGTTCCTGCCTTGGCACCGGGCTTATCTGGCGGCGATGGAGCTGCGGCTGCGCGAGGCTTCGGGCGATCCGAATCTGGCGCTGCCCTATTGGGACATGCACGCCAACCCCACGATTCCGCAGATTTATCAGGGCGATCCGGCGAGCAATCCTTTGGCGCACGCCGCGCGGGCGGTGGGAGTCTTCTCCCGCGAGCCCCTGCCTTTCGCGGGCTCCAGCCGCCAGACGGAGCGTCAGGCGGCGCGGAGCGCGAGCTTCGCCGAATTCGCCGGAGGCCGTCCTCTGCGGGGCGTCTTCGCGCCGGGACAGCTGGAGATGGAGGCGCATAACTCCGCCCACGCCTATGTCGGCGGCGACATGTTCGACTTCGCCACCTCGGGCTTCGATCCGCTCTTTTACGCTCTGCACGCCAACATAGACCGGCTTTGGGAGGTCTGGCGCAGTCAGGGCGGGGCGGGGCGGGTCTCGCCGACCGATCCGGTCTGGGGCGCGCGGCGCTTCGCCTTTCAGAATCAGAACGGCGGCATGCTGCAGATCGCCACGCGCGACCTCGAAGACAGCTCCAGAATCGCCTTCGTCGAGTTTGGTCTGAACGGCGCGCGCAACGTTCCGGCCGCCTATCGCTACGACCGCACGAATTTCGGCGCCTTCGGCGGAGTCGCGAGCGCCGCAGGCGCCTCCTCCACGCGGAATTTCGAATATGTCCTCGCCGTGGAGGGAGAGGCGACGCTCGGCGCCGCCGCCCGCGTCCTGACCGCGCCCCGGCGCGAAGGGGCCTCGGGCGGAAACGGCGAGAGCGCTCTGGCGGCCCCGGCCTCGGCGGGCGGCGGCGCCGTCGCGCCGCCCGCGCCGCCGCCCGTCACCGCCAATGGAAGCGTGGATCTGCTGCTGACCGGCGTGGCTCTGCCGCAAAAGCCCGGTCGCCTGATTTTGGAGGCCCGCCGCGGCGCCGAGGGAGAGACCTTCCTTCTGGCCGACCGCGTGCTGATGCCGACGCTGATCGGCGCGGCGGCGGAGGGCGCGCGCATGTCCTTCAGCATGGAGGCGGGTCCGGGCCTGATGGAGCGCAATCTGCGTCCGGCGGACATTCAATTCCTGCTGCGCCTCGAATCGGCGGAGGGCGATCAGAGCCTTTCTTTCGAGAAGATCGTTCTGCGCTATAAATGACGCTGGACGAGACCTCCGGGGGCGGTCTTCGCGCAGGGCTTCGCGTTTGACGTGAGGCCCGCCCTCAAGCTTGCTGTTTTCCCTGAGGATCCTTCTATTTTTGAACGCTGCGGATCAGGCGCGGCCTCTTGCCGCCTTGGGAAAAGCGCCGCATTCTGACGAACTCGGGGCGGAGATTTTCGGCGAGGAGGGAGCGGGATGCCTGCGCGTCTGGCGGTTTGGGGAACGGCGGCGATTCTGATCGGCTGCGCGACGACGACGGAGCCGCCGCCGCGCGCCGCGGCTCAGGCCATCGATCTGGATTATCGCCTCGCGGCCCTGCCCTGGGGCGAGGGCGGCCATATGCTCTTTCTCGCCAAGGCGGTGGAGGAGGACGGCGAATTGAAGCTCTGCGGCGCCTATGGGCTCGCGAACGTCCGCAAGCCGGCGAAGGGCTCGTCTCGCGCGGCGGCCGAATCGGCGGTTCTGCGGCTTGGTTCGGTTCAGGTGGCGCAGGGGCTGGGCTTCATGGCGCCGCACGACGGTTCGCGCGCGCCTTTGGGCCAGCCCGCCCGCTGCGCTCTGACCGGGCTCGACTGGCGGCCGGAGTTCGCCGAGGCGCGTCCCTCCGTGCGTCTGCGCAGCGACGCCCTCTGAAAGGCGGCGCCTCCGGCCCGGGGCGGCCGTCGAAAAGCGCGCAAACCGGCGCTTTCCGAGAATCCGGGCCTTGACAAAGGGGCGGCGGGGGCCTTATCTCCCCGGCGTCGCGACAAGCGGCGCCCAGATGGCGGAATGGTAGACGCACTAGTTTCAGGTACTAGCGCTGCAAGGCGTGGAGGTTCGAGTCCTCTTCTGGGCACCAAAATTCCGGACGGGTCGAGGCGAAGAGGCGAAGTCCTCGATCACAGCCGACGACCCGCCCCCTCGACCTTAAGCCCGCAGGCTCCTGCGGGCTTCGTCGTTTCCAGAGCCTTCGGCTTCGGATCTCCGCAACCCGCGCGGCGCCTGCGCCTGATGGGTCCGCGCTCTGGATTTCGCCGCATGACCGTCATTCGTCTTCATGAGGGCGATTTGCCCGCCGGCCTCGACCTCGGCCCCGTCGTGGCCGTCGACACCGAGACTCTCGGGCTGCGTCCGCATCGCGACCGGCTGTGTCTGGCGCAGCTCTCCTCCGGAGACGGGACGGCGCATCTGGTCAAATTCGCGCCCGGCCCGATCCACGCGCCGCGTCTGGCGGCTTTGCTGGCCGATCCCCGGATTTTGAAGCTCTTTCACTTCGGGCGCTTCGACATCGCGGTTTTAGACAAGGCTCTGGGCGCGACCGCGCGTCCGGTCTGGTGCACGAAGATCGCCTCCAAGCTCTGCCGCACCTACACCGACCGCCATGGGCTCAAGGAGATCTGCCGCGAGCTGCTCGGCGTGGACGTCTCGAAGGCGCAGCAAAGCTCGGATTGGGGCGGCCCGACGCTGACTTCCGCGCAGCTTGAATACGCCGCCGGCGACGTGCTTTACTTGCATCGGCTGAAGGCCGAGCTTGAAACCCGTCTTGAGAGAGAAGGGCGTCTGGATCTGGCCGAGGCCTGCTTCCGGTTTTTGCCCGACCGGGCGCGGCTGGATCTCGCCGGCTGGCCCGAGTCGGATTTGTTCGAACATTAGGCGTTCCGCATGACCCCCGCTCTGGCTCTTCCTCTCTCCGCCGCGCGCAAGCCGCAATCCGAAGCCGACCTCTCCGTGGCCCGCCGCGTGCTGAAGGTCGAGGCGGAGGCGATCCTCGCCCTCTCCGAGGCGCTGGACGACCGCTTCGCCGCCGCCGTCGATCTGCTGATGACCGTGCGCGGGCGCGTGATCGTCTCGGGCATCGGCAAGAGCGGCCATGTGGGGCGCAAGATCGCCGCCACGCTGGCCTCGACGGGGACGCCCGCGCAATTCGTGCATCCCGCCGAGGCGAGCCATGGCGATCTCGGCATGGTCACCGCCGAGGACGTGGCTCTGATCCTCTCCAACTCCGGCGAGACCAAGGAGCTCTTCGATCTGCTGAGCCACGCCGGACGCTGGCGGATTCCGATCGTCGCGATCACGGCCCGGGAGGAAAGCACGCTGGCCCGCGCCGCCGCCGTCCCTCTGATCCTGCCCAAGGCCCCCGAGGCCTGCCCCATGGGGCTGGCGCCCACCACCTCCACCACCATGACCCTCGCGCTGGGCGACGCTCTGGCGGTGGCGCTGATGGAGCGCCGGGCCTTCAATCCGGACCGCTTCCGCATGCTGCATCCGGGCGGCACCTTGGGGGCGGCCCTGCTGCGGGTCGAGGATCTCATGCGCGCGGGCGAGAGCCTGCCGCTGATCTCGGTCGACGCGGAGATGGAGGAGGCCGTGCGCGAGATCACCGCCAAGGCCCTCGGGCTGGTGGGCGTGGTCGACGGGCGGGGCGCTTTGGTCGGGGTGATCACCGACGGCGATCTGCGGCGCCATATCGTCGGGCTTCTGGATCTCTCCATCCCCGAGGTGATGACCGCCACGCCGCTCACCGTGCGGCGCGGGGCCATGGCCGTCGAGGGGGTGGCGGTGATGAACGAGCGCAAGGTGACCGCGCTCTTCGTGGTCGACGCCGACGGGCCGGGGGCGCGTCCGGTGGGGCTGCTGCATATCCACGACTGCTTGCGCGCCGGGGTGAAATGACGGCCGCCGCCGCGCCTCCCGCCGCGCCGCGCAGCCGTCGCCGCTGGCGGACGGCCTTCTGGGCTCTGGCGGCGGCGGCGCCTTTCCTCGGGGTCTTCCTCGCCTCCTCGCGGCCTTCGGCGCCGCTGATCGTGCTGTCGCCTCAGGACCGCGAGGCGCTGGAGGACGGATTGCGTCTGACAGGCCCCCGGCTTTCGGGCCGCACCGCCCAAGGCGAGGCCTACGCCTTGGCGGCGGATTGGGCCGAGCCGGACGGGCCTCAGCCGAAGCTCGTGCGGATAGGGCCGCTGGAGGGCCGCTTCGAGGCCGCCGACGGCGCGCCTTTGCGGCTTCAGGCGGGGGGCGGCGAATTCCTCGCCGAGAGCCGCGAATTGACCCTGACTCAGGGCGTGCGGGTCGAGTCCGAGGAGGGATATTGGATGGAGACCGAGGCCGCGCGGCTCGACGGGCGGACTCAGGCGGCGAGCAGTCTGGCGCCGGTGCAGGGGGCGGGTCCGGCGGGCGAGATCTCGGCCGAGTCTTTGGAGGCTCTGGACGGAGACGCCCGCAATGTGCTTTTCAAGGGGCGCGTGCGCATGACCGTGCTGCCCGCCGCCGCGCGCGGCTCTTCGGCCCCGGCGAGGTCCAGCGAGGAGATCCCCGATGACTGACTCCCCCCAGACGAGTCCCGCGCCGCGCCGCCTTGGGCGGGCTTGGGCGGCCTTGGCGCTGCTCGCCGCCTTCAGCCCGGCGGCTCCGGCTCTGGGCCAGGCGGGCCTGGGGGCGCTCGGCGGCTTCCGCCAGAATCCGAATCTGCCCATCGAGATCGCCGCCGATTCCCTCGAAGTCCGCCAGAGCGAGCAGCGGGCGGTCTTCTCCGGCGGCGTGGACGCCCGTCAGGGCGAATTGCGCCTTCAGGCTCAGCGCGTGGAGGTGGTCTACGCCGGAGACGGCGGGGCGAGCGCGGCCTCCGGGGCTCAGGGCGCGATCCGCAGCCTGCGCGCCGAGGGCGACGTCTTCATCACCAACGGCTCCGAGACCGCTCAAGGCTCATGGGCCGAATACGACGTGGCGGGCGGCGTGGCGCTCATGGGCGACGACGTGATTCTCACGCAGGGCGAGAACGTGATTCGCGGACCCCGCCTGCGCATCGACCTGAACAGCGGACAGGCCCGCCTCGAAGGCGGCCGCGTGCAGACGCTGTTCCGTCCCGAAGGTCGATGACGTAAACTCTTGAGCATAGCGAATTCTAAAGGAGGGCCGGGCAGCATGGCCGAAGACGAAGGGTCCGCGCGGGCCGCGGCGGGCGCTTGGGGCGCCGAAGCGGCTCAAGGGCTCGTCGTCGACCGGATCGGCAAGAGCTTCAGGGGCCGGGCCGTGGTCCGGGACGTCAGCCTCACGCTGCGGCGCGGGGAGGCGGTCGGACTTTTGGGGCCGAACGGGGCGGGGAAGACGACATGCTTTTACATGATCGCGGGTTTGGCGCCGGCGGATTACGGACGCATCCTGATCGAAGGTCGGGACGCGACGGCCTTGCCGATGCACAAACGCGCCCGCATGGGCGTCGGCTATCTCGCTCAGGAGGCTTCGATCTTCCGCGGCCTGAGCGTGGAGAAGAACATCCTCGCGGTTCTGGAGATCGTCGAGCCGAGCGCCGCCAAGCGCCGCAAGACTCTGGAGCGGCTGCTCGCGGAATTCTCCATCGAGCGTCTGCGCGACGCGCCTTCGGCGGCGCTGTCGGGCGGCGAGCGGCGGCGTCTGGAGATCGCGCGGGCTCTGGCCTCCAAGCCCTCCTATCTCCTGCTGGACGAGCCCTTCGCGGGCGTGGATCCCATCGCGGTGGACGAGATCCGTCGGCTGGTGGCGCAGCTCAAGACGCGGGGCGTGGGCGTTCTGATCACCGATCACAACGTCCGCGAGACCTTGGGCGTGGTGGATCGGGCCTATATCCTGCACGAGGGTTCGGTGCTGCGCGAGGGCGTCCCGGAGGCTTTGGTGGCGGACGAGGTGGTGCGGCGGGTCTACTTGGGCGAAGGCTTCCGTCTGTGAGCCTCTCGCGCTCCGGAAGGGGCTGAGGTCGCGCCATGGCATTCGCTCCCCGCCTTGAAATCCGTCAGAGCCAGCAGCTCGTCATGACTCCGCAGCTGCAGCAGGCGATCAAGCTGCTGCAGATGTCCAATATGGAGCTTTCGGAGTTCGTCCTTCAGGAGATCGAGCAGAATCCCCTGCTGGAGGTGGTCGAGCCGCACGCCGACGCCCCCCGCGAGGAGCCTCCCGCCGACGCGCCGCCCGCGGACGCCGCCTCCGCGGAGCCCGCGGGCCTCGATTCCGAATTGCGCGAGGATCGTCTGGCCCTCGCCGAGGAGACCTTCGACACCGGGCTTGAAAATCTCTACGCCGACCGCTCCATCGCGGATTCCGACGGCCCCGCCCCCGGCGACGCGGGCGGCGACTGGAGCAACGTCGGCAAGGGCGGCGATTCGCGATTCGAGGAGATGGGGTCCGCCGTCGAGGAGACCCTCGCCGAATCGGCCAATCTGCGCGAGCATCTTCTGGCGCAGCTGGGGCTCACGCGGGCGCCGGGGATCGTGAAGCTCATCTGCGCCGATCTCGTCGAGGCGGTGGACGAGGCGGGTTATCTGCGCGCCGATCTGGAGGAGACCGCCCACAGGCTCGGCGCGGGCGCGGCGGAGGTCGGGGAGGCGCTGAAGCTGCTGCAGGGCTTCGACCCGACCGGCGTGGGCGCGCGGGATCTGGCGGAATGCCTCGGGCTGCAATTGGCCGAGCGGGACCGGCTCGATCCGGCCATGGCCAAGCTCCTGCAGAATCTGGAGCTTCTGGCCAAGGGCGAGCAGGCCAAGCTGCTGAAGCTCTGCGGCGTGGACGCCGAAGACCTCGCCGACATGCTCGCCGAGATCCGGCGTCTGGAGCCGCGTCCGGGCCGCCCCTTCGGCGGCGAGCCGAGCCAGCCGGTGATTCCCGACGTCTTCGTGCGCCCCGACCAGCATGGCGGCTGGACGGTGGAGCTGAACGGCGAGACTCTGCCGAAGCTCATCGTGAATCAGCGCTATCTCGCCCGAATCAGCGGCGGCGAGAAGAAAGGCGAGGTGAAGTCCTACATCGCCGAGAAGCTGCAGACCGCCAATTGGCTGGTGAAAAGCCTCGATCAGCGGGCGCGGACGATTCTCAAGGTCTCCTCGGAGATCGTGCGTCAGCAGGACGGCTTTTTCGCCTATGGGGTGCGCGAATTGCGGCCTCTGAACCTCAAGACGGTGGCCGCCGCCGTGGAGATGCATGAATCCACCATCTCCCGCGTGACCTCGAGCAAATACATGGGCACGAATCGGGGCGTCTTCGAGCTGAAGTATTTCTTCACGGCGGCCATCGCCTCCGCCGACGGCGGCGCGGCCTTCTCGGCCGAATCCGTGCGCCACCGCATCAAGGGCATGATCGACGCCGAGGCGCAGGGCGCGCCGCTCTCGGACGACGACCTCGTGAAGGCCCTCCGCGCCGACGGCATAGACATCGCCCGGCGCACGGTGGCCAAATACCGGGAATCGATGAATATTCCCTCATCCGTCCGCAGAAGGCGTCTGGGCGGCGTCCTCGCCTGATTAGGTCTTGAAACCTCCGGGGTCCGCCTCCATTCTCAGAGAAGGGCGGGTCGGGATCTCCAGAGAGAACCGAGGTCGTCCGTAGGCGTCGGCTTCTTTCCCGCGCCGGATTCGCGTCGGGAGAGAAACCAGAGGGAGAAAAGCGGGACGCGGACTCGCTTCGCGCCGCTCAACAAGGAAAAGAGGCCATCATGCGGATGAAAGTCACGGGCCGTCAGATCGACGTGGGCGATTCGCTGCCGAAACATGTCGAGGAGAAAATCCTCGCCGTCGTCACGAAATACGCCGATGAGCCGCTTGAGACGGAGGCGACTTTCTCCCGGGACGCCGCGAAGAATTATCGCAGCGAAGTCACGGTCAAGCTCTCCACGGGTCTGACGATTCAGGCCGAGGGCCGCGCCGCCGACATTTATCCCGCCTTCGAACAGGCCGCCGCGCGCGTCGAAAAGCAGGTGCGCCGGCATAAGCGCCGCCTCAAAGCCCATTCCACCCGCCGCAAGGGCGGCGTGAATCGTCTGGAGCCGGCGACCTCCTTCATCCTCACCGCCTATGGCGACGACGAGGCGCCGGACGCCCTCGAAGGCGAGGCCGCGCTCCAGCCCGTGGTGGTGGCGGAGGCGAAATCGAGCATCCCGTCCTTGACCGTGGGCGAGGCGGTGCTGCAAATGGAGATGGCGGACGAAGCCGTCCTCATGTTCCGCAACGAGGCGCATGGGGAGCTGAACGTCGTCTATCGGCGCCCGGACGGCCATATCGGCTGGATCGACCCGAAGGGCGCCGCTCAGGGGAGATGAGAAGCCGCCGTCCTTGAGGGGGCGGTCAGGTGGAGGCGGCGTCGGGGCGGGCTTTCCCGCCGCGGCGCCCGAGGCATAGGTGTGAGACGATGCGGATCAGCGATTTGCTTGGGGAAGCCGTCGAACAGGCGGTGGTTCTGGATTTTCGCGCGTCGGATAAAGCAGAAGCCATGGCCGAGATCGCCGCGCGCGTGGCGCGACGGAGCGGGGTGGGGCGCGAATACGCGCTCGACTCCCTGCGCCGCCGCGAGGCCCTGGCCGCCACGGGGGTCGGCGACGGAGTCGCCATGCCCCACGCCCGACTCAAAGGGATAGATCAGGCCCTCGGCCTGTTTCTGCGGCTGGAGAAGCCGTTGCGCGACTGGAGCCTTCCGTTCCAGATCGCGCCGGACGGACGCGAGACGCCCGCTTCGGGCGACGACGCGCCGGTGGATCTCGTCTTCGCCCTGATCTCTCCCGAAGAGGCCGGGGCGCAGCATCTCAAGGCTCTGGCGCGGATCTCCCGGACGCTTCGTCATGCGGAGACGCGGGCCAATCTGCGCGGAGCGCCCGACGCGCGCAGCGCCTATCTCCTGCTGACTCAGGAGCCCGCCGCCTCTCGCGCGGCGTGAAGATGGCCGATTCCTCCGTCCCTCCTCTTGAGGCTTCGGCTGCGCCGACGACCTCCGGCGGGGCGGAGCGCGGCTTCAGCCTGATCTCGCGTCCGACGCCGCGCCTGAGGCCCCGCGCCATGCTGGGGCTGCGCTCGGTCTTCGCGCCGGAGCCCGAGCCTTTGGTTCTGGCGCGCCATCTGCTGCTCTGGCGCTGGCTGGCGGCGGCGGGGCAGGTGGGCGCGCTGACGGTGGGCTGGCTGCTCGGCTTTCAGATTCCCGTGCTGCATTGCGTCATGGCGGTTCTGGCGCTGGTCTGGTTCAACCTCATCGCGATGGTGGTTCTGCCGCCCAACGCCCGGCTCTCCGAGCGGGGGGCTTTGGGCTGGCTGCTCTTCGACGCGGCGCAACTGGCTTTGCTGCTCGGGTTCACGGGCGGCTTCGACAATCCTTTCTGTCTGCTCTTCGTGGCGCCTTCGGTGGTGGCGGCGGCGGTGCTGACACAGCGCGCGACTCTGGTCGCGGGGATGGTCTCGCTGGCGCTGAGCGTGGCGCTGTATCTCTGGGCGTGGCCTTTGAGGCGGGCCGACGGGCTGACCATCCTCCAGATCCCCGAGCTGCATCGGGCGGGGGTGGCGGCGGCTCTGGCCATCGGGGTGGTCTTCGTGGCGGTGCACGTGCGGCGCCTGACGGGCGAGGAGCAGCGCATGTCCTCGGCTCTGGCGGCGACCGAGGCCGCTTTGGCCCGCGAGCAGAAATTAGCGGCCATCGGCACCTTGGCGGCGGCGGCGGGGCATGAATTGGGCTCGCCTCTGGCGGCCATCGCCATGGCGGCCAAGGAGATGGAGCGCGACCTCAAGGCCCAGCCCGATCAGGCGGAGGAGGCGGCCTTCATCCGGGCTCAGGTGGAGCGCTGCCGGGGCATCCTCGCCAAGCTGGCCACGGCCCGCGCCGACGCCGAGGGCCATTTCGACGTCATCAGCCTGCGCGCGCTTCTGGAGGAGGCGGCGGGTCCGGTCACGCCGCGCGACCGCCGTCTGGAGATCATGGGCGGCGCGGCCTCTTTGCCGGTGGAGCGCCGTCCGGCCATTCTGCACGCCCTGCGCAATTTCCTCCAGAACGCCATGGATTTCTCGGAATCCCGCGTGCGGGTCGAGGCGGCGCTCGACGGGGGCAAAGTGCTGCGTCTGCGCATCTGCGACGACGGGCCGGGCTTCTCGCCGGAGGCTCTGGCGCGGCTGGGCGAGCCCTACGCCTCCACCCGCGCCCGCGAGGCGGGGGGCTCTCCGCGCGAGGGCTACGAAGGCATGGGGCTCGGCGTCTTCATCGCCAAGACCCTTCTGGAGCGCGGCGGGGCGCGGGTGCGCTTCGCCAACGCCCGGCCCAACCGCTCGGCGCGTCCGGCGCGCCCTGAGGAGGGGGAGCCGCTGGAGGGCGCCGTGGTCGAAATCCTCTGGCCCGCGGACCGGCTGCTCGCGCAATCCGTCTTCGCGGAGGATCCGGCGGCGGCCTAGCGCCATACGCCAGAGGGGGTTGTCCGGGCTTCGGAGCGGGCTAGTCTTCGCCTTCCGGCTTTCGGGGCGGAAAGGCGGAGCGGCTGGCGCTCCGCGAGGGGCTTGCAGGCCTTCTGGGGGGCCTTGTGGATTCGAACGCATCAGAAGATTCCTGCGGGGCGGCGGGCGGCCTCCGACGGACCCGCGCGCGCCTTTGGGCGGGCGCGGCGCTTTGGCTCGCGGGGTCGGCTTGGCCCTTGCGGGCGCAGGAGGCCGCCGAAGAAGGCGAGCCTCTGCTCTTCGCGCAGGCGCAGGCGCAGGCCGCCGAATCCTTCGCCCCCGTCGAGCTTCTGACCGCCGGGGCCTTCGCTCTGGCGACCTTGCTGGCCTTTTGGGCTTTTCGCCTGAGGGCGCGTCTGCGGCGGCTGACCGAAGCCGCGGAGGCCGGAAGGCTCTCCGAAGCCCGCGCCTCTGAAGCTCTGGAGGCCCTGACCCTCGCGCGGGCCGACGGGGCCCTGATCTGGCGCGGCGACGAATTGGCCGGAGCGGTGGGCTTCGCCGAGGGCGCGGCGCGGCGTCTGGCGGGCGAGCGGGGCGTGAACGCCTGGCGTCTGGCGGCGGAGGCGGTGGCCGCGCCTCAGGCGGCGGGGGCTTTGGCGGGGGCCATGCGGCGGCTCTGCGAGCGGGGCAGCGCCTTCGACTTCGACGTCTCCTGCGTGGACGGGCGCCTGCGCCGCGTGGAGGGCCGCACGGTGGGCGGACGCGCCGTGGTGCGGCTGCTCGACGAGACCGAGGCCCGGCGCGAATTGGCCGTGGCCGCGCAGCAATCCGCCGTCGACGCCCGCGAGCGGACCCGGCTTCAGGCGGTTCTGGATCAGGCGCCGGTCCTTTACTGGCGGCGCGACCGCTCGGGGCGTCTGACCTGGACCAACATGGCCTACGCCCGCGCGGTGGAGGCCGAGACTCCCGCCGCCGCCGTGGCCGCCGAAGTGGAGCTTTTGTCCGGCGAGAAATCCGGCTCGGCGGCTTTGGCGCGTCTGGCGCGCGAGACGGGCCGGATTCAGAAAGGGCGGCGCCGGCCTTTGGTGGTCGGGGGGGCGGTGCGCAATTTCGACCTCTTCGAAATCCCGACCGAAGAAGGTTCTCTCGGCTACGCCCTCGACCTCACGCCGGAGGCCGAGGCCGACGCCGAATTGCGCCGCTATAAACAAGCCTATGAGCAGACTCTCGACGCCATGCGCGTCGGGATCGGCGTCTTCGACCGCGACGAGCGCCTGTCCTCCTGCAATCAGGCCATGGCGCGGCTCTGGAGCATGGGCGACGCCGAGATCGACGCCCATCCGACGCTCTCGGAGGTCTTCGACCATCTGCGCGCCCGCCGCCGTCTGCCCGAGGAGCGCGATTACGGCCTCTGGCGCGCCGAACAGCTTCAGCAGATCCGCGGGCTGACCGGACAGCAGATCTTCGATTCCTATTGGCATCGCCCCGACGGCCGCACCGTCCATGCGAGCTGGCGGGCGCATCCTTTAGGCGGGGCTCTGGCCGTCTTCGAGGACGTGACCGAGACCCTCGCGCTGAAGAGCCAGTATAAATCCGCCCGCTCCAGCCAGAAGACCATGCTCTCGCATCTGCGCGAGGGCGTGGCGCTCTTTGGCTCCGACGGCGCCTTGCAATTGGCCAATCAGGCTTTTCTGGAGATCTGGAGCCTGCCGGACTTCAGCGGCGCGCGGCCGCATATCGCCGAGATCGCGCGGCTCTGCGCGGAGCTGCATCCCGACGCGGACATGTGGGACGGCGTGGTGGCGCAAGTGGCGGGGGCGGGCGAATCGCGGCGTTTCTGGCGGCGCACTCTGCGGCGGCGCGACGGCGCGACGGTGCAGATGGCGGCGGCCCCTCTGCCCGACGGCGCGACCCTGCTCACCACCCTGCCCATCGAGGAGGAGGCTTCCGCCGCCGGGGCTCTGGGGATGGGAGAGCGCAGGGCGGGGGCTCCGTCGCTCAAGCCCCGGGTGCTTCAGGCCATCGGCTCGGCGGGGCGGGATCTGCGCGGCTCGCTCAGCGTGATCTCGGGCTTCGCCAATGCTCTGGAGCAGGGCGAGCGCGGGCCTCTGGCGGGCGCCCAGACCGAGGCGGCGCGTCAGATCCGGGTGGCGGCGCAGGAATTGCGCCAATGGGTCGACGAATTGATCGACTACGCCCGCATCGTCTCGGAGGCGGAGCGGCTGGAGTTCGTCCCCGTCGAGCTTTCCGAGACTCTGGGGCCGATCTTCGCCTGGCTGGGCCAGCAGGCGGCGGCGCGCGAGGTGACGCTTCAGGTCGAATTGCCGGATCTCGGCCAGGTGCTCGCCGATCCGCCGCGTTTGGGCCACGCCGTCTATAACGCGGTGGGCGCCCTGATCCGCAACGCCCGTCCCGGCCAGATCGTGCGGGCGGAGGCGGAATGCGACGCCGGAGAAATCCGCATCCGGACTTGCGGGGCGGGGCTGGCTCTGCCGCCGGAATTCGCCGAGGCTCTGGCCGTCCCGCGCGATTCCGAGGATTGGCCGGAGCTTTCGCTCCCCGCGATGCGCCTTTCGCTGGCGCGGCGGATTCTGCGGCTCCATGGCGGCGACCTCGAATTGCGCGAGGAGCCGGGGAAGGGCGTCCGGGCGCTGATGCGTCTGGCGCGGCGCCCGCCTAAGTCTCCTGCGTCCTGACCTTGCGGGTGGCCCAGAAGATCCCCGCCGCGATGAAGGCGCCGCCGATGAAGTGATAGGCCTCCGGCCTTTCGCCGAGAAAGACCATCGCCAGCAGAATGCCGAAGAGCGGCGTCAGATGCAGATAGGGGCTGGCGGCGGGGGCGCCTATGGCCTCCACCGCCCGGTTGAAGGCGATATAGGCGATGAGCGAGGGAAAAAGCCCCACGTAAAGGAAGGCCGCCAGAGTGGTCGGCGTCAGATCCACGCCGCCCCGCGCCCCGCGCTCCCAGAGATAGAAAGGCGCCAGAAAAATCACGCCGATCAGGAAGGTGGCGAGCAGGAAGCTCATGGGATGGGCGTTCTTCGGCCTCAGACGCAAGGCGGCGGTGTAGAGCGCGTAGACGGCCACCGCCGCCAGCATCCAGACTTCGCCGATTCCAAAGCCCAGATGCGTCAGGCGCCCGATCTCGCCATGGGTGGCGATGACCAGCACGCCCAGCATCGAGAGCAGCACGCCTCCCCAGATGCGCCCGGGGATCTTCTCGCGGAAGATCAGCGCCCCGATGACCAGCACCAGAGCCGGAATCGCCGATTGCAAAGTCAGGGTGTTGATCGCCGTGGTGTGGCGCAGGCCCTCGTAAAGAAAGGTGTTGAAGAGCGCGACTCCGGTCAGCCCGAGGAGCAAGGTCTCCTTCCAGCCCGCTTTCAGCGCGGGGAGATCCTTGATGAACTGACGCCAGACGAAAGGCGCCACGACCGCCGCCGCGATCGTCCAGCGCCAGAAGGCGAGGGTCACGGGCGGAATATCCTCGCGCACGGCCCGCCCCACGACGGAGTTGCCGCCCCAAAGCAGCATGGTGATCACGAGCAGCAAAACGGGATGGTCGAGCTTGCGGAGCAGGCTGGGCATGGGAAGGGGCCTTGTGAAGACGCGCAGGGAGGTCCGGGCGGAAGCCTGAGCGGAGAGCGGGGGCGGAGCGGGAACATTGCGCCCGCCCGCGAGAAGGTTTAAGGCGAAGACGGAAGGCCATGCAAGCGCAGCCATGCGCGCGGAGAGCCTTCGCCGCCCTCCCCCGAAGGACCGACCCCCGAGGCCTCGATGAATTTTGAGCTTTCCGCCCCTCATCCGGCCGCCATGGCGCGGATCGGCGCGGCCCTTGGGCGGGCCGCCGCCCGGGGCGACGCGATTCTGCTGGAGGGCGACCTCGGCGCGGGCAAGACGACCCTCGCGCGGGCGATTCTGCAAGGGGGCTTGGGCGCCGCGGCGGCCCGCGAAGCCTCCAGCCCGAGCTTCGCCCTTGTTCATGAACATGCGGGGCCTCAGGGGCTCTGGCGCCATGCGGATCTCTATCGTCTGCGGGCGGCCTCCGAGCTGGAGGAGCTGGGCTTGTTCGACTGGGCGGAGGCGGTCAGCCTCGTGGAATGGCCGGAGGCCCTCGGCGGGCGCGCCCCCCGCGACGCCCTGCGCCTCCGCGTCCTGCCGAGGCCGGAGGGCGGGCGGCTTTTGCTCTTGAGCGCTTCCGGCCCGCGCGGCGAGGCTTTGGCTTCGGCGGCGCGCGCGGCCTCGGCGGCCGCGCCCGACCGCGCGGAGGCGCTGGAATCTCTGCTCGAAGGCGCGGGCTGGAGCGAGGCGGCGCGGCTTCCTCTGGCGGGCGACGCCTCGGCGCGGCGCTATCTGCGTCTGCGGGCGGAGGAGGGCCTCACGGCGGTTCTGATGGATTGCGATCCGGCGACGGGGCTCAGCGTGACGCCTTTCGGCGCGGTGGGGGACTGGCTGCGCGGGCGGGGCTTTTCGGCGCCCGAGATCCTCGCCGCCGATCCCGAAGCGGGGTTTCTGCTGCTCGAAGACATGGGCGAGGGGATTTTCGCGCGGCTTTGCTCCCCCGATCGGACGGGCGCGCCTTCCCGCGAGCCGGAGCTTTACGCTCTGGCGGCCGAGACTCTGGCCAAGCTTCAGGAGGAGCCCATCCCCGAGATTCTGAGCTTCCTTGGGACGGCGCATCGCCCTCCGCTTTACGACGAGGCGATCATCTCCCGCGAGGCGGCCCTCTTGGTCGACGTCTGGGCCTCCGCCGCCGGAAAGCCCTTAGGCGAGGCCGAGCGGGCGGAATGGCTTGAGCTGATCTTCGCGGCTTTGGCCCCTCATCGCGCGGAGGCGGGTTACGTCCATGTGGATTACCACGCCGAGAATCTGCTTCATCTGCCGGAGCGCTCCGGCGCGGCGGCTTTAGGGATCCTCGATCATCAGGACGCCCGGCGCGGCTCCGGGGCTTATGATCTCGCCTCTTTGCTGGAGGACGCCCGCCGCGACGTCTCGCCGGATCTGGCGGAGGCTCTGAAGCTGAGCTTCGCCGCGCGCAGGGGCTTTGATCCGAAAAGCTTCGCCCTGAGCTATGACGCTTGGGCGGCGCAGCGCAACGCCAAGATCCTCGGACTTTTCGCCCGCTTCGCCCTGCGCGGCGATTCCCGTTATGTGAAGCTGATCCCCCGCGTCTGGGGCCATTTTCAGCGCGATCTCTCGACTCCCGCCCTGAAGCCTCTGGCGGATTTCGTCGCGCGCCATATCCCCGCCCCGACCCCTGAGATCCTCGCCCGCCTTTCGTCGCCGCAGAAGGAGCCCTCCCGATGACCCTGACTCCCCCGGCGGCGCTGATCTTCGCGGCGGGTCTCGGCACGCGCATGCGGCCTTTGACCAACGACCGCCCCAAGGCTCTGGTGGAGGTGGGGGGCCGGACTCTGCTCGACCGGGCTCTGGACCGCGTGAAGGAGGCGGGAATCCCGCGCGCCGTGGTCAACGTCCACGCCTTCCCGGATCAGATGCGGGCGGCTCTGGCGCGGCGCGGGGATCTGGAGATCCTCATCTCCGACGAATCCGATCTTCTGCTGGAGACCGGCGGCGGCATGCGCAAGGCTCTGCCTTTGCTGGGTCCGGGTCCGGTTCTGGCTCTGAACGCGGACGCCATATGGACGGGCGCGGCTCCGGTCCCGGCTTTGCTCAAGGCTTGGGCGGGCGCTTGGGAGGGCGGGCGGATGCGCCTTCTGCTTCTGCTGGTCGAGAAGGCGCGGGCCGTGGGCTATGCGCGGGCGGGCGACTTCCTGCTGGACGAAGCCTCCCGCCTCAGCCGCCCTCCTGCGGGCGAGGGCGCGTCCTGGGTCTACACCGGCGCGCAGATCCTCGATCCGGCCTTGCTGGCCGATCGGCCCGAGGGAGCCTTTTCGCTCTCGCCGATCTTCTTCGCCGAGGCGGCGGCGGGCCGGGCCTCAGGCCTGCGCCATGCGGGCGGCTGGGCCGACGTGGGGACTCCGGCGGGCGTTCCCGCCGCCGAGGCTATGTTGAGGGAGGCGGGCGAGGCGTGACGGGGATCTTCGCCGATCATCCGGGCACGGGTCCGAGGTTCTATCAGGCGCCTCCGGGGGCGCATTTCTCGCGTCTGACGGCGCGGGGCCTGCTGCGGCGTCTGGGCGGCCCGCGCGCCGATCCGGCGGCTTTGGCCCGCGCGACGATCTACGTCGGCACGCGCCGCGCCGCCCGCGCTCTGCGCGAGGCCTTCGCCCATGAGGCCGGAGGCGTGACTCTGACGCCGCGCATTCTGGCTTTTCCGGATCTTCCGCCGCCGCCCGGCTCGCCGCCCGCGGTCGCGCCTTTGCGGCGGATTCTGACCTTCGCGCGGCTGGTGCGGGGATTGGCCCGCCATGCGCCGGATCTGGCGCGCGAGGAGGCTTCGGCGGCTCTGGCGCTTCAGATCGCCGATCTTCTCGACGAGATGCGGACGGCGGGGATCGATCCTCGGGAGCTGGCCTTTCTGGCGCCGGAGGATCACGCCGCCCATTGGGAGCGCTCCTTAGAATTCCTGCGGATCCTCAGCGGCGCATGGCCGGAGCAGCGCCGCCTCTGGGGCGTGGAGGATGCGGCGGCCCTGCGCGTGGCGGCCCTCGAATCGCGCGTCGCGGCTTGGCGGACGCATCCGCCTCAAAGGCCGGTTCTCGTGGCGGGCGAGGCGGGGCGCTCCGCCGCGGAGCGCGACTTCGTCCGGGCGGTCGCGCGCCTGCCGCAGGGGGCCGCGATCCTGCCTTGGCTGGACGACACGCTCGGCGCCGAGGAATGGCTCAAGCTGGACGAGCATCCCGAGCATCCCGGCGGCGAGGCTTCGGCCCTGCTCAAGCTGGAGGGCCTGCCGCGCGAGGACGTCCCCTGGTGGGAGGCGCCCGCCGGGGAGGCTTTGGCGCGGGCCCGGCTGTTGGGCCACGCCTTGCGGCCTCCGCCCTTCACCGACGCCTGGAGCGCCGCCGAACGGAATATTCGCGCCCTCGCGCCTCAGGCCTGCGCGGGCCTGTCGCTGATCGAGGCCCGCAGTCCGCGCGAGGAGGCCGCCGCCGTCGCGACGGTGATGCGCCGGGTGCTGGCCGAGCCGGGCCGCACGGTGGCCCTCGTCACGCCGGACCGCGCCTTAGGCCGCCGCGCGGCGGCGACTCTGGGGCGCTGGGGGATCCTCGCCGACGATTCCGGCGGGCGGCCTCTGGCGCTGACTCCGCCGGGAATTCTGCTGAGCCTTTTGGCGCGGGTCTTCTGCGGCGATCCGGAGAAGCCTTTGCCCGCGACGGAGCTGTTAAGCCTGCTGAAGCATCCCCTCGCGGCGGCGGGCGAGGAGCCCGGAGAAGCCCGCCGTCTGCATTTGCGGCTGGCGCGGCGCTATGAGCGCTTCGCCTTGCGGGGGCGGCGGCTCGGGCCGGGTCTGGGGGGCGCGGCCGAGGCGGTCGAGGGGGCGCTCGCCGAGGCTCTGGCCTCCGCCGAACGCCGCTCCGATCCTGAGGCGCATCGTTTGCGCGCCGAACGCGAGGCCGGGGAGCTGCGCGCGTGGATCGCCGGTCTGACGCGGATCCTCCAGCCCTTGGCGGAGGCGGCGGCTCCGCGCGAAGCCGAAGGCGCCGCGCTTCTGGCGGCCCAGCGTCAGGCGGCTTTCGAACTGAGCGGCGGCGCCTCCGAGCGCGGGTCCACGGGCGAGGCTCTGGCGGGCTTTCTGGATCGTCTTCAGGAGGCGGCGCCGGATCTCGGCCCGATCTCGCCGCGGGCCTGGCCCGCGCTTTTCGCGGATCTTCTGCGCGGCGAGGCGGCGCGTCCGCCCGGCGGCGGCCATCGCCGGGCCTTCGTCTGGGGCCCCGCCGACGCCCGCGCCCAAACCGCCGACGTGGTGATTCTCGGCGGCCTGAACGAAGGCGTCTGGCCCGCCGCCTCCCAGCCCGACGGCTGGCTTTCGCGGCCCATGCGGCGCGATCTCGGGCTGGAGCCTCTGGAGGCCGAGACGGGGCGTCTGGCGCAGGATTTCGCCCGCATCCTCTGCGGAACTTCGGAAGTCTGGCTGACGCGGTCGCGCAAACAGGGCGGGGCTCCGGCTTCGGCCTCGCGCTGGCTGCGGCGTCTGGAGATTCTGCTCGGCGGCTACGCCCGGACGGATTGGGAGGCGGCGCGGACGCGGGGCGAGGCGGCCTTGCTGACGGCCCGCGCGGCGGAGGCCGAATCCGGCCCGCCCGAGCCGGAGGAGCGTCCGGCGCCGCGTCCGCCTCTGGAGCGCCGTCCGCGCCGTCTCTCCGTCACGCGGATCGAGACTCTGGTCCGCGATCCCTACGCCATTTACGCCCGGGAGATCCTCGGGCTGGAGCCTCTGCCCGCGCTGGAGGCCGAGCCGGACGCGCTCTCGCGGGGGCGGGCGCTGCATCAGGCGCTCGAAAGCTTCGTCAAGGCGACGCGAGCGGGCCTTCCCCCCGAGGAAGAGGCCCTCGCGCTCTTCGCCGAGGGGCTGGAGGAGGCTCTGGCCGAACTCGCCGACCGTCCTGCGCTTCAGGAGAGCTGGCGCGTGCGGGCGATGGGCTTCGCGCGGGACTTCATTCCGCGCGAGGCCGAGCGGCGCGCGGAGGGCGAGCGCCCGGTCCTGCTGGAGACGCGGGGCGAGATCCTGCTGCCTCTGAGTTCGGGACGCCGCTTCCGCCTCACCGCCGAGGCCGACCGCATCGACGCCGCGCCGGGCGGGGGCTATCTGCTCATCGACTATAAGACCGGGACTCCGCCCGGCGGCGGCGAGGTGCGGGCCTGGGCGCGGCAATTGCCCCTTGAGGCGGCGATTCTGCGCCGGGGCGGCTTCCCGGACGCCGCAGCCGATCCGGAGATGCGAATCCGGGGCCTGCGCTACGTCTCCATCTCGCCGGGGGCGAAGGAGAGCGATTTCTCCAGCTTCAAGGAATTGGGTCAGCCGGAGGATCTGACGGAGTTTTCTGAAAAGACCCTTCAGGAATTGATCTGGCTGCTGGAGACCTATGAGGATCCTGAAACGCCCTATCTTCCGCGTCTGCGGCCCCGGCTGCTGAAATTCGAAAGCCCTTACGACCATCTGGCCCGGGTGGGCGAATGGGGCGGCGAAGAAGGCGGCGAGGACGCGGGAGAAGGCGGCGAAGGAGGCGAGGCGTGAACGCGAGGAATTCAGCTCCGGGGGATCCGATCCGCGAGGTCGAGAAGGCCCAGCGCGCGGCGGCGGATCCGCAATCCTCGGTCTGGGTTTCGGCCAACGCCGGCTCGGGCAAGACGCGGGTTCTGGTGGACCGCGTGGCGCGTCTGCTGCTGGCGGGGGCGCGGCCTCAGAAGATCCTCTGTCTGACCTACACCCGCGCCGCCGCCGCCGAAATGCAGGACCGCCTCTTCAAAACCCTCGGCGGCTGGGCGCTGATGGAGGAGGCCGCCTTGCGCGAGGCTCTGGTCCGGCTCGGCGAGGGAGGACGCGATCTCGCGGAGGCGCGGCGGCTTTTCGCGCGGGCGCTGGAGACTCCGGGCGGGCTGCGGCTCCAGACGATCCACGGCTTTTGCGAAAGCGTGCTGCGGCGCTTCCCCGTGGAGGCGGAGCTCTCTCCGCGCTTCGCCGTGATGCCCGAGGAGGAGGGCGAAACTCTGCGCCGGGAGGCGGCCCATCAGGCGCTGCTCGATCTGCGCGATTCGCCCGCGGAGGCCGATCAGGCGGCGGCGAAACGCTTCTTCGCCGAGGCGCGGGTGATGGACGCGGGGCCTTTCGGGCGTCAGGGGAGCCTTGAGGGTCTGGCTTCGGCGGCCTTCCTCCATCGCGAGCGCTTCCTCGCGGAGGAGCAGGCTCAGGCGGCGCCGGGCGCTTGGGCGCGGGAGGCTCTGGGCCTCGCAGAGGGCGAGACGGAGGAGGGCCTCTGGTCGGAATTCGCCCGGGGGCTGGATCTTCCGCTTCTGGCCGAGGCGGCGGATCATCTCACGACCGCGAAAGGAGCGGGCAAGACCGATCTCGCGCGCGGGAAGGGTTTAAAGGCGGCTCTGACGCTCTCCGGCTTGGCGCTGCGCGAGGCTCTGAGCGCGGTTCTGCTGAAGAAGGACGGCGAGCCCTATCAAAGCCTGATGACCAAAAGCCTTCGAGAGGCCCGCCCCGACCTCGCGCAGGCCCTCGCCGAGTGCGCCGAAGCCCTTTACGAGCTCAATAAACGCCTCTCCGCCTTTCCCGCCGCCGCGCGGGCGGCGGATTTCGCCCGCTTCGCGCGCCGCCTCATCGAGGGCTACGACTCCGCCCGTCTGCCGCGCGGGCTCCTCGATTTCGACGACCTCATCGCCAAGGCGGCGGCGCTGTTCGACGGCGACGCCGCCCGCGCCTGGGCGCTCTTCAAGCTGGACGAGGGCGTGGACCACATCCTCGTGGACGAGGCGCAGGACACCAGCCCCGCGCAATGGCGCGTCGCGGCCTCTTTGGCTGAGGAGTTTTACGTTGGGCGCGGCGCCCGCGAGGAGACTAAGCGCACGCTCTTCGTGGTGGGCGACGAAAAACAGTCGATCTACAGCTTTCAGGGCGCCGACCACGCCGCCTTCGCCGCTCAGCGCGCGCGCTTCGAGCGCAAGGCCGTAGAAGCGCGCGATCCTTTGCGCGACGTGCCTCTGACTCGCTCCTTCCGCTCCTCTCCGGTGATTCTGGAGGCGGTGGACCATGTCTTCGCCGATCCCAAGGGCCTGACCTCCGCGCCGGGAATCAGCCATAGCTCAGCCCGCCCGGAGCTGCCGGGCCGGGTGGAGTGGTGGCCCGCCTTCCGCAAGGAGGAGGAGCCGGAGCCTCCCGAATGGACCAGCCTCGCCCCCGCCTCCGCCGCGAGCGATCCGCAAACCCGCCTCGCCGAGTTCCTCGCCGGACGTCTGGCGGCGTGGATCGGCGAGGAGCCTCTCGCGCCGGGCGGCCGCAAGCTCCGCGCGGGCGACGTGCTGGTGCTGGTGCGCAATCGCGGCGCCTTTTCGCGGCGGCTGATCTCGGCGCTGAAGGAGCATGGGCAGCCGGTGGCGGGCGAAGACCGCATCGGGCTGCGGGCTTCTCTGGCGGCGCAGGATCTGCTCGCGACGGCGCGGGCGGCGCTTCTGCCCTCCGATTCGCTGAGTCTGGCGACGGCTTTGCGCTCGCCGCTCTTCGGCTTCTCCGAGGCGGATCTGCTGGAGCTGACCGCGCGGCCTCCGGGCGAGCGCGGGCGCGGCACGCTCTGGGGCGCCCTGACGCGCCGCCGGGAGGAGCGGGCGCATTGGGCTTTAGCCCATCGGCGCATGGGCGACCTCATCGCGCGGGTGGATTTCCTGCGCCCCTATGAATTCTTCGAGAAGATCCTCTGCGATCAGGACGGGCGTCGGCGTCTGCTGCGGCGTCTGGGCTCGCCCGCCGCCGAGCCGGTGGACGAGCTCTTGACCCAAGCTCTGGATTACGAGGCGGGCCGCCCCCCGACGCTGCAAGGCTTCCTGCGCTGGATCGAGGGGCTGGGCGCCGAGATCAAGCGCGACATGGAGCAGAGCGCCGACGAGATCCGGGTGATGACCGTCCATGGCGCCAAGGGCCTTGAGGCGGAGATGGTGGTGGTCGCCGATCCCGGCGAGGCGCCGGACGACCGCCGCGAATCCCGGCTGATCGCGGCGGGCGAGGGGGTGCTTTGGCTCGGGCCGAAGGAGGAGGGCCTCCCCGCCAAGGCCGAGGAGGTCCGTCAGGCGCGCCTCGCGCGGATTCAGGCCGAGCATCGCCGCTTGCTCTATGTGGCCATGACCCGCGCCCGCAAGCGGTTGATTCTCTGCGGCTGGCGGAAGGGCGAGCCGAAGACGGATCCCGACAAGGCCTCTCCCGCCGATCTGGCGGGCGCCGGAGCGGAAGGCAGTTGGCACCACGCCGTCTGGACGGGGCTGAAGTCCATGCCGGGCGTGCGGAGCTTCCCCTTGCCGGACTTGGGCGCCGCTTTCCCGGAGGCGCTCTGCGTCGAGCGCGGCGGCGCGGCGGAGGCCGAGGCTCCCGCCGCCGCCCAAGCCTCGGGATCCCCCCCGAAGCCTTGGCCCGTCGGCCGGATCGCCGGAATCCTGCCGCCCGAGCCTGCGCCGCCCGCGCCGCTCGCGCCTTCCCGCCTCAGCCTCGATGCGGAGCCCGCCGATTTCGCCGAACCCGGCTCCGCCGAGTCCGAGCCCGAACCCCGGCTTTTCCCGGCGGGCCCCGGCCTGACGCGCGAGGAGGCCCGAGCGCGCGGCGTGGCGCTGCATCGGATTCTGGAGCGTCTGGCGGAGGGCGAGGCGCCCGATTCCGCCGAGCCTCCCGATCTTCTGGCTCTGGCCGAGCGCCTGACCTCCCATCCCGATCTCGCCGAGGTCTTCCGGCCCGGCCCTGAGGCGCGGATTCTCAGCGAGGCGCCCGTGTTCGGAGCCATGGCGGCTTTGGACGGACGCTCCGTCTCCGGCTCGATCGACCGGATGATCGTCGCGCCGGACCGCGTCCTCGTGGTGGATTTCAAGACCGGGGCTCCGCCGAAGCCGGAGAAGATTTCTCTCGGCCATCGGCGGCAATTGGCGGTCTATCGGGCGGCGGCGATGGAGATCTTCCCCGGCCGTCTCGTCGAGGCGGCTTTGCTCTGGCTGGACAAGCCGCGTCTGGACCGGCTGGACCCGCAGGATCTGGATCAGCGGCTCGCGGAGCTGAAAGCCCGTCTGGAGCGCGCGCCGCCCGAGGCGGAGGCCGATCTGGAGGCGGAGGAGGAGGAGGGGACTGGGGAGGCGCGGGCCGAGACGCCGCCCGAACCCGTCGAAACATGAGCTTGGCGGAAGCCCGCGCGCGATGTATTCTGAGGGCGGCGGGTTCTGTCCGGTGCGAGACGCCTTGAATCCTGGTGGCCTTATATCTTCTCGCGGGAGCTGTCCCTGTTTCGGACCCTGGTCTGAAGCACATGGCGCCCACCTGGTTACCCAGGCTCGCGAGGATCAAACCGCGTGACGGCCCATGATGGTTCCCGCCGCCTTTCCCCTGAAGGACATGGCCGCCCGCAAGGCGGCTCTGCGCCGCGAGGCCCTCGCGCGCCGCGAGGCCGCTTTCGCCGCTCAGGGCGCCGAGGCCGCGCAAGCCGCCGCGCGGCGCTTTATGGCGGCCGCGCCTGCGCGCGGCGGCGTTTGGGCGGGCTATTGGCCCATCCGCTCCGAGATGGATCCTCTGCCTTTGCTGCGTCTGGCCCATGAGGCGGGTTCGCGCGTCGCTTTGCCGGTGATTCTCGGGAAGGGGCGGCCTTTGGCCTTTCGGCTCTGGATCCCGGATTTGGCTCTGATCGAAGGCCCTTTCGGCGCGCGCGTCCCTCCGCCCGGGTCGCCGGAGGTCGAGCCGGATGTTCTGGCGATCCCTCTGGTCGCCTTCGACCGCTCGGGCGGCCGACTCGGCTACGGCGGGGGCTTCTACGACCGGACTCTGGCGGATTTGCGCGCGCGCAAGTCGGTTTGGGCCTGCGGATTGGCCTTTTCCGCGCAGGAATCGGCGAATCTGCCTCAGGAGCCGACGGACGCGCCGCTTGACGCCGTGGCCACGGAGCGCGAAACCATCCTCCTGACGCGAGAGGGGGAGACGGGCGCTTGAGGATTTTGTTTTTGGGCGATTTGCTCGGCCGTTCGGGCCGCGAGGCGGCGGTCCGCGACATTCCGGGCCTGAGGAGCGATTTGCAGCTCGACTGCGTGGTGGTCAACGCCGAAAACGCGGCTTCGGGCTTCGGCGTGACCTCCAAGATCGCCGAGGCGGTCTTCGAGGCGGGCGCCGACGCGATCACTCTGGGGAATCACGCTTTCGACAACCGCGAGATCCTGCCCTATCTCGACCGCGATCCGCGGATCGTGCGCCCGGTGAATCTGCCGAAGGGGACTCCGGGGCGGGGCTCGGCTTTGGTGGTTCTGCGCGACGGTCGGCGGGTTCTGGTGGTCAACGCCTTAGGGCGGGTCTTCATGAATCCCTGCGACGATCCTTTCGCGGCCATCGACGCCCAATTGACGGCCTGTCCTTTGGGGGTCGCCTGCGACGCGGCGCTGATCGACTTCCACGCCGAAGCCACCTCCGAGAAGATGGCCATGGGCCATTGGTGCGACGGGCGGGCCTCTTTGGTGGTGGGCACCCACACCCATGTCCCGAGCGGCGACGCGCAGATTCTCTCGGGCGGCACCGCCTATCAGACCGACGCGGGCATGTGCGGCGATTATGATTCCGTCATCGGCATGGTCAAAGAGGAGCCTTTGCGGCGCTTCACCACCGGCCAGCCTCTGAACCGCTATGAGCCGAAGCTCGGCGAGGCGACGGTCTGCGGCGTCTTCGTCGAGACCGACGACGCGACGGGTCTGGCCAAGCGGATCGCGCCTTTGCGGCGGGGCGGAAGGCTCGCGGAGGCTTGGCCCGATCCGGCGAGCGGCGCGGCTTGACGCCCTCGGCGCCTCCGGCCTCAGGAGCCTCTTCGCGACGCGAGGGGCTTTTGGCGGCTTTCGCGGGGGTGCTGCTCGTGTCGCCGGACGCCTTATTCGTGCGTCTGGCGGAGGCTCCCGCCCTGTCGGTGACGGCTTGGCGGACAGGCGCGGGTCTGACGGCGATTTTGCTCTGGATGCTGGCGCGCCATGGCCTGCAAGGGACTCTGGCGCGTTTTCGCGGTCTGAACCTCTGGGCTTTGGCGGGCGGAGCCTGCGGCGCCGCTTCGGGCCTGAGCTTCATCGCGGGGGCCAATTGGGCGACGGCGGGAACTCTGCTGGCGCTTCTCTCGACCTCGCCGCTCTGGGCGGCTTTCGCGAGTCGTCTGCTGTTGGGCGAGGCGCTGTCCCGGCGCAAGCTGTCCGCGATTCTCCTCGGCGTGGCGGGGGCGATGGTCGCGGGGATCGGCGGCGTCCACGAGGCTTTGCGCCCCTCCGAGGCTTGGGGGGCTCTGGCGGCTTTGGCGGCGGGCGCCTTTTTCGGAGTTTCGGTCACCTGCATGCGCCGGGCCGAGGGCGCGCATCCGCTGGCGATGATGGCGACGGGCTCGCTGATCGGCTTTTGCGCGGGGATGATCCTCGGCGCTCCGGGCGAGATGGCGGCGGATCAATGGATCTGGCCGGTCCTCTTCGGCGGGATTCTGGCGCCTTCGACCTTCGCCTGCGTGGCCTTCAGCGCGCGGCGCGTTCCGAGCGCGGAGACCTCGCTGATCTTCCTGCTGGAGGCGCCTTTAGGCGCGCTTCTGGTCTGGGCGGTTCTGAACGAGCGCCCCGGCTGGGCGGCGGTCCTGGGCGGCGCTGTGATCCTCGGCGCGGCGGTCTGGTCGGGGCTGGACCGGGGGCGCGAGGCCTGATCCGCCCGGTCGGCTTGGCGAGCCGCGTTTTTGGGCCTATAAGACGCTCCACTTATTCCACAACATATCCGAGCGACGCGCCCTTGACGGGCGAGGAGGACAGGAGTCCGATGGCCGGCCATTCTCAATTTAAAAACATCATGCACCGCAAGGGCGCTCAGGACGCCAAGCGCTCGCAGATGTTCTCGAAGCTCTCGCGCGAAATCACCGTCGCGGCCAAGATGGGGGGCGCGGACGTCAACACCAACGCGCGCCTGCGTCTGGCGATCCGCGACGCCCGTTCGCAGTCCATGCCCAAGGACAACATCGAGCGCGCCATTAAAAAGGCCGAAGGCGGCGATTCCGCCAATTACGAGAGCGTGCGCTACGAAGGCCGCGGCCCCGGCGGCGCCTCGCTGATCGTCGAGGCCCTGACCGACAACCGCAACCGCACCGCGGGCAACGTGCGGTCTTATTTCTCGAAGTTCGGCGGCTCTCTGGCTCAGGACGGCGCGGTCACCTACATGTTCGACCGCCTCGGCGAGATTCAATTCCCGCTTTCGGCCGGCGACGCCGACAAGGTGCTTGAGGCGGCCCTCGAAGCCGGCGCCGACGACGTCCAGACCGACGAGGAAGGCCATTGGGTGCTCTGCGGCGAAAAGGATCTCCATGAGGTCGCGCGCCAGATGGAGGCCGCCCTCGGCGAGGCCGAGAGCGCCAAGCTGATCTGGAAGCCCCAGACTCCGCATGTGATGGACGACGAGGATTCCGCCCGCACGCTGATGAAGCTGCTGGAGATCCTCGACGACGACGAGGACGTGCAGACCGTCACGGGCAATTACGAATTCCCCGACGAGATCGCCGCGAAGCTCTGAGCGCGATCCGAAAAGTTGACAGACTTTTAATCGCGCGACCCCAAAAGCCGGAGTCTTCGCGGCCCGCCCTTTCACATGAAAACCCCCGGCTCTTCGCGGAGCCGGGGGATGCGCGTCTCGCCATAGGCGTGCGTCATGCTGTGGTCGGTGATCGCCTTGCGGATTTCGATGACCAAGCCGCGTGCACGCGGTGGAGTTCAGATACCCAGCAGGAGAGAATATCGCTTGTGTCGCGCCCAAGCTGATTGGCGAGTTCGTAGAATCCTTGTCCCGGCTGCATATCTCCAGCCTTATGCACGACCAAGACGCTGAGCATGCCTCGCCCTGCGGCGTCTTCCTCTGTTGAAATCTCGCCCAAAAGATGAAATAATTTTTGATCATACGCTAAAAAATTGATCGAACTTATGTGTTGGATCAACTCTGAGTAGGCGATCATTCCCCGCACACGGGCGCGAGCCGTCATGACGGCGATAGCTTCCTGCTTCGCAGCCTCCCAGAGATGTTGAGGAACGCCAAACTTGAATTTGCTCGACATGTGCGCCTCCTGAAGATGGCTCTGATTTCGGCTCGACGATATAACAGAAATCAGTCGCCGGGCGAGGCGCTCGCCTCGCCCGGCTCGCCGATTTTAAATTGAGGCCATGCCTCAAGGGCGGCTTACTTCAGCCGCGCCATGAGCGCCTCGGCCTCGGCGCGCGCGGAGAATTGCGCGCTTTCCGCCAGCACCTTGCCGAGCAGCGCGCGCGCTTCGGCGGTCTGTCCGGCCTGATGCAGGGCGTAGGCGAGGTGATACCGCGCGTCGGCGTTCTCGGAAGAGGCGTCGACGGCGGCGCGCAGCACCTCCAGACCCCGGCGCAGGCGTCCGTTCTGCACCAGCAGCCAGCCGTAGGTGTCGGCGACTTCGGGCGAGGCGGCGGCCACGTTGTAAGCGCGCTCGGCGTAGTCGAGGGCGTCATGGCGGCCGAGCTCATGGCGCAGCCAGGCGAAGTTGTTCAGCGCGGCCGGATTGGCCGGATCCAGCGCCAGAAGCCGCAGATAATCCACTTCGGCCTTTTCGAGCTCGCCCACGCTCTGCAGGCTCATGGCCCGGACCATCAGCGCGCGGCGGTCGTCCGGCGAACGGCCGAGCCAATCGGCGAGCCCTTCGAAGGCGGCGGCCTCTTGTCCGGCGCGGCGGCGGGCGGAGAAGAGGTCCAGCGCCAGATCCGAGTCGGGCTTGGCCTGATAGGCGGCGGCGAGCCGCTCGACGGCCTTGCCCGGCGCGCCGAGCCGCAAGAGGGCGTCGGCGCCGAAGCGGGCGGCGGCCACAGGGTCTTGCGCCTTGAGCGCCTCGGCGGCGGCGAGGGCGCCCGCCTGATCCTTCTCGCGCACGGCCAGATCGACCAGCGCGCGGGCGATGAGCAGATCCTGCGGAGCTTTGGCGCGGGCCTCGGTCAGCACCTTGCGGGCGGCGCCGAGGTCGCCTTTGTCGAAATGGGCCTGAGCCAGCATCACCGCCGAGCGGGGTTCGTTCGGTTGGGCCGCGGCGAGGCGGCGGGTGGCCTCCAGCGCCTGATCTCCGGCTTGGGAGTCGCGCAGGGCGGCGGCGGCGAAGGCGAGGGCGGCGGGATCGCTGCTGGATTGCGAGAGGCGATAGGCCTCGCGGGCGGCGCCTTGCTTGTCGCCGCGCAGGAACTTCAGCCGGATCAGAGCCTCCGAAAGCTCGAAGGAGCCGCCCGGCTCGGCCTCGACGCGCTTCTGCAGGAAGCTTTCGGCCTCTTCGCCGCGTCCGGCCTCGGAGAGGCCGATGGCGTAGCGCAGCGCGATTCCGGCGTCTTCGGGCTTGGCGGCGGCGGCGCGTCCGAGCCGGTCCAGCGAGGCGGCGGGATCCTGCGCCATCTTATCCAGCGCTTCGAGCATCTGAAGCGTGGCGTCGAAGCCGGGGTCCACGGCGAAGGCGGCCTCCAGCGTGGCGCGCGAGGCTTTGAGGTCGCCGCGGGTCTCCTGCACGCGGGCGAGCAGGTTCAGCGCATGGACGTTGCGCGGGGCCTTGGCGACCACGGCCTCGGCGACTTCTCCGGCCTTGTCCGGGGCGCCGATGCGCAGCAGCTCCACGCCCTTGAGGATCTCGCGCCCGAGGGCGGCGTCCGCCACGGCGTTGGGCCCGACGCCCAGCAGCGCCAGAGCGCTTTCAGCCTCGCGGGCGGCGAGGACGTGGTTCATGCCCGCCAGCCGGCGCAGCTGCTCGATGGCCTCCTGCGGGCGGTCGGCGACCACATAGGCGCCCGCCAGATGCCGCCGGGTGGTGAGGCTCTGAGGCTGTTCGCGCTGAAGCTGGCGTTCGAGGATCTGAGCCGCCGAGAGCGGCTGTCCGTTGCGCACGCGCACCATGGCGAGCGCGCGCTGGGCCTCGGAGTTGGCGGGGTTCATCATCACATAGCGGCCGAGGAAATGCTCGGCCTGCCCGAGATCGCCCTTGCGGTATTTGATGAGGCCGCCGAGCAGCATGGCGGGCGGGAAGGCCTCGAAGATCTGCTGAATGCCGTTGAATTCCTGATCCGCCTTGGCGAGGTCGCCCTCCGCGAAATAGATGGCGGCGCGCAGATAGCCCACGATGGGATCGCGCGGCGACAGCTCCGCGACGCGGGAGGCGTCCTGCTTGGCGCCGTCGAGATCTCCGGCGGTGAGCCGGGCGCGGGCGCGGGCGGTGAAGGCGTGGGCGTTGGTGGGCAGCAGGTCGATGGCGCGGTCGAAGGCGGCGAAGGCGCCGTTCATGTCGCCGCGGGTGAGCGAGACCTCGCCGAGCATCATCCAGCCGGGGGCGTAATCGGGGCTCCCCTTCAGGATGGCGTCGAGCGCGAGGATGGCGGCGGGCTCGTCGCCGCGCAGAACCGCCACGCGCGCGAGGCCGTAACGGGCCTCGATGCGGTTGGGCTCCATCTCCAGAGCGGCCTTGTAATGGGGCTCGGCGAGATCGGGCGCGACGCGGGCGATCTGGGCGGCGCCGAGGGTCAGGCGCTTGCGGATGCGCATTTCGGGCGTGGCGGCTTCGAGCGTGACGGTCTTCACGGCGTCGTCGAAACGGGCCTGGCCCATGAGCGATTCGGCGAGGAGGATCTGAGCCTCGTCCGCGCCGCCGAGCTCGAAGGCGCGGCGGAATTCGGTTTCGGCGGAGCCGGGGGTGTTGGTGGAGAGGTAGATCTTGCCGAGCAGAATGCGCGCTTCGGGATCGTTGGGCGCCGATTGCAGGGCGTTCTTGGCCTCGATCATGGCCTCGCGATAGCGCTTTTCCTCAAAGAGCTTGGCGGCGCGGTCATAGGCGGGTTTGGCGGCGGGATCCACGGCGGCGTAGGCGGCGGAGGGCGCGAAACCCGGCCCCGGAGCGCCGAAATAGGCGGCGGCGGCGAGAAGGGCGACCAAGCCGGGGCGACGGGAGCGCAGGGTCATGGAGGTCAGGTCTCCGCTTGAGATCCGTCCGGCTGGAGAGGCGCGACGGAAGGAATGGGCGAGGATTCCGCCGAATGAGAATCCTCCGAATGCGTCAAAAACCTACGCCTTTGGATTTAAGGAGCGCTTAAAGCGATCTCCAGCCGCGCCGCTCCGGCCTCGCATCGTGAAACCGCGTAAAAAGAGAGGCTTAGAGCTTTGCGCCGGCCTCACTTCCCCGGAAGGCGCGCTAAGCGGGCCTCCAGCATGAGGCAGGCCCACAGCGCGCGGCTATGGTCGCGGCGCTCCTCGAAGGTCTCGCGGCTCAGGCGGCCCAGCGCGGCGAGGTCCAGCCAGGGCCCGAGGGCCTCGCTGCGGGCCATGGCCTCGACGCGGCCCCGCAGCGGCCCCATGAGCCAGGCCTTGAGCGGCGGAACGAAGCCGCGTTTGGGGGCCTTGAGGATCTCCGGGGGCGCATAGGGCTCCAGAGCGGCGCGCAGAACCCGCTTGCCGGAGAAGCCGTCCAGCTTGAGCCGCGTCGGCAGCCGCGCGGCCCAGAGCGCCAGATCCTTGTCGAGCAGCGGATTGCGCGCCTCCAGCCCCACGGCCATGGAGGTTCGGTCCAGCTTGACCAGCATCCGCCCCGGCAGCCAGGTCGTGAGGTCGGCGTATTGAGCGCGGGCCAGAGGGTCGTCGGTCTCCGCCTCGGCGAGGGCCTTGCGCAGGAGATCGGCGGGATCATGATCCTTGAGACGGGCGCGCAGCGCGGGCGAGAGCAGGGCGCGGCGGGTGGGTTCGTCCATAATGGCGGTGGCGCGCAGCAGCCCCGCCGCCTGATCTCCCGCCAGAGCCTCCAGCGTGGCCCCGGCCCGGAGCGGTCGCGGCAGAGCCTCGCCGCGCGGCCAGATCCGGGCGAGTCCGCCGAAGAGCGGCCCGCGCAGGCTCAAAGGCAGCAGGGATTTCGCCCTCTCCTCGCGCAGATGGAAGGGATAGCGGCGATAGCCTGCGAAAACCTCGTCTCCGCCGTCGCCGGAGAGCGCGGCCTTCATGCGCCGCGCCGCCAGACGGCAGACCGCCAGAGTCGGCGCGGCGGAGGGATCGGCGAAGGGCTCGCCGAAGATCGCGGCCAGCCCTTCGGGATCGGCCATGGCTTCGGGATCGGCCTGCTCGACGAGATGCTCGGCTCCCCAGCGCCGCGCCATGAGCGCGGCCGCCTCGGTTTCGTCGAGATCGGGGTCCGCGAATCCCATGGTGCAGGCGGTCAGCGGCGTTCCGCGCGCCCGGCTGGCCATGGCGAGGGCGGCCCCGCTGTCGAGCCCCCCGGAGAGCAGAACGCCTAAGGGCGCGTCGGCGACGAGCCTTTTGCGCACGGCGGCGTCGAGCAGGGCGTCGAGCTCTTCGGCGGCTTCGGGGAGGCTGCGGCCCTGATCTTCGGGATGGATGCGGATGCGCCCCCAGCGCCGGGATTTCGGCCTTGGGCGTCCTCTGCGCCAGATGAGCAGCGAAGCGGGCGGCAGCTTTTCGAGCCCCGCATGGAGCGCGGTGGAATCGGGCACATAGCCATAGGCGAGATATTCGGCGAGAGCCTCTTCGCGCAGACCGGGAGCTTGATCCAGACCGGCGAGGAGGGCGTCGGCGTCCGAGCCGAAGAGCAGCTTGCCGCCGGTCTCGGCGAGATAAAGCGGCTTCTTGCCCCAGAGGTCGCGCATGAGGACCAGCGTCTCGGCCTCGGCGTCCCAGAGCCCGACGGCGAAGAATCCGTCCAGCTTTTCAGGCAGAGCCTCGCCCCATGCGCGCCAGCCATGGAGCAGGACTTCCGTGTCGCAATGGGTGCGGAACTGCGCGCCTTGGGCCTCCAGATCGGCGCGCAATTCGCGGAAGTTATAGATCATGCCGTTGAAGACCACGGCCAGCCGCCCGTCTTCGCTGAGCATGGGCTGGGCGCCGCCCGCCGGATCGATGATCGCCAGCCGCCGGTGTCCGAGCGCGAGTCCGGGGGCGAACCATGCGCCTTCGCCGTCGGGACCGCGCCGGGCTATGGCGTCGGTCATGGCTTTGAGGCGGGCGGGGGGGACGTCGGCTTCGCCCCGCGCGTCGAAGATCCCAGCGATTCCGCACATGCGCGCCCCCAAGGCTGAAGAAGGCGGCCAGCATGGCGGGATTTGGTCAAGGATCGGTCAAGGCTTAGCTCTCGGCGTAGCCCGCCCATCCCCGGAAGGTCAACCCGGCGTAGAAGAGGGCGACGCCGGAGAATCCCGCTTCGCGGAGCATGGCTTCGTCCTCCTCCGGCGAGAGGACGGAAAGCCGGGTCGCCATCGCTTGCGCCGAGGTCTCCGCCTTGGCGGGATCGACTCCGGCGAAGGCGAGATGTCGCGCGATCCACAAGGATTTCTCGGCCTCGCCCTGCGGGAAGCTGAGATGCGCGACGACGAAAGGCGCTCCGGGCTTCAGGCGGCGGCGGATCGCGCGGAGAGTCTCCAGCCGTTGCGCGCGCGGGACGAAATGCAGCGTCAGCAGACAAATTCCGCCGTCGAAAGGCCCTTCCGGCGCGGAATCGACATAGCCGTGAATCAGGCGCGTCCGGGCGTTCAGCGGCCCAAGCAGATCCTCCGCCGCCTGAAGCATCTCCGCCGAGGGATCGACGCCGTCGAAGCTCCATCCGGCGTGGTCTTCCGCGAGAGCCTTGATCTCCAGCCCGCCGCCCGCGCCGAGGACCAGCAGCCGCCCTTGCGCCGGAACGCGCTCCGCCAGCAGCAGCGAGGCCATGCGATGCAGAGCGGCGAAGCCGGGGACTTGTCTGGGCGGCCCTTCGGCGTAGGCGCGGGCGTGAGCCGCGCGAAAGGCTTCGGAGGCGGAGTCGGAGGCGGGGGCGGAGGCGGAGGCGGGAGGCGGCTTGTCTGAGCTCATAAGCCTTGGTGGCTCAGGCCGCGCGGGGCGTCAAGCTCTGAGGAATAGGAGGGCGCGACCCGCCCCGCAGAGGGCGATTTCAGATCGAAAGAATTGTTTTCGCAGGGAGTTCGGCGCCGAATTGGAGCGGGCAGCGGGAATCGAACCCGCACGAGCAGCTTGGGAAGCTGCCAGGCTACCACTACATCATGCCCGCGATTCGCCTGTCCGAGAAGCTAGCGCCCTCGTTCTTCGGGCGCAAGCGCCCTCATTCTTCTTTCAGCGCCGCGGGTCGGAAGCGCCGCCGCGCCCGCATGGCGCGGAGCTTGTCGCCCATGAGCCGCCTTTGCTTGCGCCATCCATAGAGCAGGCTGCGCCGGGCGGTCTTGCGCACGGAGGCCCCGATGTCGCTCTCGGCCCCGGTGGTGGTCGCGAGCGGCGGCTTGAGCGCCAGACCTCCGCCTTCGCGCGTGAGCCATGCGCGGAGGAAGTTATCCACCGGAGCGCCGATCCTCCCGCCGCCGACCTTGAGGAACTCCTCCGCTCCGGCGCGCGACCAGAGCAAGGCGGTGGTGGTCATGGGGAAATAATGGGCGCCGTAAAGCTCATAGCGTCCGAAGCTGCGGATCGGCGTCGCGATCTTGAGCTTCTGCGCCGCCAGATGGACCAGCCGCCAGCCGGATTTCTCCCGCAATGCCGCCGTCAGCTCCCCGAGCTTTTCGCTGAAATCGGGCTCCAGCTCTACGTCGTCCTCCAGAACCACGCCCATGGGCGCGCCCGTCGCGAGGAGGCGCCGCGCGCAATCCAGATGGCTGAGATAGCACCCGACTTCTCCGCCGCGCATCACGCGGCCCATATGCCGCAGCGAGGCGGCTTCGTCGTAAAGCGGGAGGCTGCGCACGTCTCGTCCGCGCCCGTCGAAGGCGGGGACGCGCTCGAAGGCGAGCCCCTGCGCCCGCAGGCTTTCGGCGGCGTGGGCCAGACGGTCGTCGCTGCCGTCGAGATTGATCAGGTAGAGAGGAATCATGAGAGGAATCCGTCGCGCCGCGCTTCCTCGACGAGCCGCGCCACATAGGAGCCTTCCGGAGCCCGGCCTCCATGCTGGCGCGCGAGGTGCTGGCGCAGTTTATTGGCCCAGAGATGCAGGCCGTAAGCCTCGGACGGAATTCGGGCCGGCTCCAGCCCCTCCGGATCGCAGAAGCGCGCGACCTCCTCCATAGGAACGGCGTAGAAGGCGGAGGGCGGCAGAGCGTGGCGGATCTCGCCGGTTTCGCGCAAGCTCCGCGTCAGAGCCTGCGGCCCGACGGAGCCCCAAGGCCAATGGCTGATCGGCAATCCTCCGGCGAGCAGGCTCCGCCAGCCGTAGCGCAGCCGCTGGAGGCCCTTGAGATGGGGGGGCAGGCCGCGCGTTTCGGGCTTATAGGCGGCCAGCGCCGCCAGCGCGGGCGAATCCTGCGGCAGCCCCAGCACGGCCGAGCCGACGACCTCCGCGGTCTCCATGGCGAAGACATGCTCGGAAGGGAAGCCGAAGGGCTTCAGCGCGATCATGTCGAGATCCGACCAGATCGCGCCCGTCTTGGCGATGAGCGCATAGCGGAAAAGATCGGAATGCAGCGCCGGACTGCCGGACTTATGCCGCACGATGGGATCGCCGGAGAGGATTTCGCCCGCATCCGCGACCTCGACGCCGCGCGGCGCTCCGGCGAGGGGGCCATAGGCGTAGAGCTTCACCCGGTGGCCTTGCCGGGCGAAGGACCAGAGGCTGGCGATTTCAAGATCCTGCAGGCGCTCGCCGATCCAGAGCGTCGCGATTTGGCGCATGATGTGCGAGGCTCCGGCGGGATGGAGAAACGCCCGCGTCGCGCCTTCTTCGGCGCGGGGCGTCAACGGAGGAAGGAGGATCGCGCGAAACCCGGAGCGCGTCCAGAGATCCTTTCGAGCCCCCGGGCGGCGCGCTTGGGGGCTCGCGCTTAGGGCGTGACGTCGAGCCGGTCGGCCATGCGCTCCATCTGCTCGGCGGCCTGACTGAGCAGATCGGCGACCATGATCTCGATCTCCGCCATGCGTTCGGGCGTGACGAGCGCGTCCTCCGCGGCTTGCTGCGCGGAGGGGGGGGGCGCAGAGGGCGGCGGCGCGGAAGGGGGGGGCGCGGCGGCGGCGGCCCGGGCGCGGCTGGCCGAGGCCTTGATGCGCAGATCGCTCACCTGCGCCTCCAGCTCATGGATGCGGGCCTCCGCCTCGCTCAATTCGTCGGCGAGCATCAGCCCGGAGAGCAGCATGAGCCGCGCCTCGTTGGGGGCGATTCCGGCGCCGCGCGCGATGGCGGCGGCGTGGCGGTCGAGCCTTGCGCCCAATTCGCCCAGATGCGGCTCTTGCCCGTCCTCGCAGGCGACGCGGTAGGCCCTGCCGTTAATTTCGAGATTCACTTCAGCCATGATGCGCGGGCCCCAGACTGCGGCGCAATTCGGAGATCACGGCGTCGATGCGCCCGAGCGCCTCTTTGCGCAGGCCGGATTCCTCGCTTTGCAGCTCCAGCGCGGCCTCAAGCTCCCGGGAGAGGGATTCATGCTGGCCGCGCAGCCGACGCAGCTCCTCCAGCAGCATTTCGCGCCGCTCCTCCGGATCTCCGGCGGCCGCGAGGGCGTCGCGGCGCTCCATGGCGCCTTGAAGCCGTCTCAGCGCGACGGTGAAGCGCGCCGTCGCCGCTTGCAGAGCATCTCCCTCGGCCATGCGTCCCCGCTTGTCATCCGCATTCCCCGACCCGTCCCCCTCCCGTCCCCGGAGCGGAGTCTCGAATCGAACCTTTCGACGTGCTTAACACGCGCCCCCCCGCCGACGCCAGAGCGACGCCGCGGCGCCCCCCTTAAGGCGTCCTTGCGGGCCTTTCCGCACAGGCTTCGGAGCGGCGTTGCGCGGGCCGTCCGGGCGGGTCTATACAGGGCCGCCTTTCGGAGGAGGGGGCTGAGGCCCTCCGCCCGGAGTCTTGCGGCTTTCTGCGGAGTTCCGCTTCAGGAGGCTCGCCTTTACTCTGCCGGGCCGGAAGGCGTGTGGAGCGTTCAGGACGGAGGCGAGGGGCCTTCGCGGCGCGTGCAAGGAGGATGCATCATGGCGGTTCGCGTGGCGATCAACGGGTTCGGACGCATCGGGCGCAACGTGCTGCGCGCGATCGTCGAATCGGGCCGCACCGACATCGAGGTCGTGGCGATCAACGATCTCGGCCCGGTGGAGACCAACGCGCATCTCATGCGCTATGATTCGGTGCATGGCCGCTTCCCCGGCGAGGTGAAGGTCTCGGGCGACAGCATCGACGTGGGCCGCGGCCCGATCAAAGTGACCGCCGTGCGCGATCCGGCGCAGCTGCCGCATAAGGAGCTTGGGGTCCAGATCGCTCTGGAGTGCACCGGCATCTTCACGGCGCGCGACAAGGCGGCGGCGCATCTGGCGGCGGGCGCCCAGCGGGTGCTGATCTCGGCCCCTGGCGAGGACGCCGACGCCACCATCGTCTATGGCGTGAACCACCAGATCCTGACCAAGGACCATTTGATCGTCTCGAACGCCTCCTGCACGACGAATTGCCTCTCTCCGGTGGCCAAGGTGCTTCAGGAGACGGTGGGGATCGTGAAGGGCTATATGACCACGATCCACGCCTACACCGGCGATCAGCCGACCCTCGACACCATGCATAAGGATCTCTACCGCGCCCGCGCGGCGGCTCTGAGCATGATCCCGACCTCGACCGGCGCGGCCAAGGCGGTGGGCCTCGTGCTGCCCGAGCTGAAAGGCAAGCTGGACGGCTCCTCCATCCGCGTGCCGACGCCCAACGTCTCGGTGGTGGATCTGAAGTTCACGGCGGGCCGCAAGACCTCCGCCGAAGAGATCAACGCGGCGGTGAAGGCCGCGGCGGAAGGCCCGCTCAGGGGCGTTCTGGGCTATAGCGAGGCCCCGCTGGTCTCCATCGACTTCAACCATGATCCCCATTCCTCGACCTTCGCCGCGGCGCAGACCAAGGTGATGGACGGCGATTTCGTGCGCGTGCTGGCTTGGTACGACAATGAATGGGGCTTCTCGAACCGCATGAGCGACACCGCCGTGGCGATGGCGAAGCTGCTCTGAGGCCGGTCGGGGGAGGGGTCTCCTCTCTCCCTTCCGTTTCGGTGAGGAGATGAGAAAAGCGGCCCGCGAGGGCCGCTTTCCGCATTTATAAGGATCATCGGAGCCTGAGACGGGGCTCAGGACTTCTTGTGGCCGCCATGGCCGCCATGGCCCGAGCCGCCGCCGATCTGACCGCCCCAGGAGCCGCCGCCGTGGCCGCCGCCGATCTGACCGCCCCAGGAGCCCGAGCCCGAGCCGCCGCCCCAGGAGCCGGATCCGCTCCAGCCGGCGCCGCCGCCATGGCCGCCGCCCCATCCGGCGCCGCCGTGGCCGCCGCCATATCCGCCGCCGCCCCAGGATCCGCCGTAGGAGCCGCCGCCGCCATGGTCATGGCCGTATCCGCCGCCCCAGCCGCCCTGAGAGCCGCCGCCCCATCCGGCGTCGTTGCCGCCGCCCCAGCTGGCGTTGAGGCCGTTGTTGAGCAGGCCGCCGAGGACGTTGGCGCCCGCGCCGAGCAGACCGCTGAGCAGCTGGCCGCCGCCTCCGCCGCCGCCGAAGGAGGAGCCGCCGCTCCCGCCGCCGAGCAGGCCGCTGAGGATGTTGCCGAAGAGGCCGCCGCCGAGCAGACCGCCCGCGCCGCCGCCATGTCCGCCGCCCCAAGAGGCGCCGCCATGGCCGCCGCTCTGACCGCCGCCGAGCAGATTGCCGAAAAGACCGCCCGAGCCGCCGCCGAGAAGGCCGCCGAGGAGGCCGTTGCCGAGCCCGCCGCCGATGCCGATGACCATGGGATTTTCTCCTTGAAAAAAGCCAGTGGCCGGGATTTTAGCAGGAGTGATCCATTTTGATACGTATTTCTTATAATTTGGCCCATAAAAAAACAAATTAACCTGTTCGTTCTCCAAATAAGCGGATTATTCATGTAAAATCTTATAAATCGCGCCTATTCAGGAAAAAACCTTTCAAAAGAAGTCGGAGCATTTAAAATTCAAGGTCGAATTGATCGATTCAGAGAATAATCGCCGATTCAGAACAATCCCGGCCTTGGGGCTTTGCATTTGGAGAAATCTCCCGGCCCGACCCTGCAATGGATCGGCGGACGCGAGCCGCAATTGGGGCAGGCTTCTTCATGGAAAGGCGGATCGGGCAGCCGGGGGCTATAGAGCGCCCAGAGCAGGATGGCGCAGATCGGGTGAATCGTCAGCGCGCCCAGCACGGCCAGAAAGAAGACGAAGAGCGTCAGCCACGGCCCCCAAGTGGTCGAGATGATCCTCAGGGCCGCATAAATCAGGAGCAGAAAAGCCAGAAGAGCCGGGTCCATCTTCATCTCCCCGAACGGCCGACCGGAAGGAAAAACCATCCGGATCGCACGTTTCAGGAAAGATGAAGACTGCGCTTCAAATGAGGCGTTCGTAAGACCCCTTTAAGGTCAGGGCGCTCTCTGGCGCAATCCTGGATTGCGAAGGCGCGCTCAAGCCTCCGGATCGGTCTCCGGGGCGAGGGTGAGGCGCAGGCCGTCCATCTCCGGCTGAAAGATCAGCTGACAGGAGAGCCGCGAATTCTCCTCCTCCGAGGGCGCGTCTCCGAGCCGGTCGCGCTCTTCCTCGCGCATGGCGGGCAGACGCTCCAGCCAATCCTCGTCGACATAGACGTGGCAGGTGGCGCATTGGCAGGCCCCGCCGCATTCGGCTTTGATGGGCACGCCCCAGTCGCGGATGATCTCCATCACGCGCCAGCCCGGCTCCGCCTCCAGCTCATGCTCTTTGCCCGTGAGGTCGACGACATGGATCTTCATGGCTCTGCTCCCGTCTCGCTCGGCGCCGGGGCGGCGGGCGCGGCGACGGGCCCGGCGGCCCGGGCGCGCTCGATCTCGCGCCAGCGGCGGACGTTGGCGTTATGCTGTTCGAGGGTTTCGGCGAAGGCGTGCCCGCCCGAGCCGTCGGCGACGAAATAGAGGTCTTTCGTCTCCATGGGGTTCAGCGCGGCGGCGATGGAGGCGCGGCCCGGGTGGGCGATGGGCGTCGGCGGCAGCCCGGCCACGGCGTAGGTGTTGTAGGGCGTGGGGGCGTCGAGCTCGCTGCGCCGGAGCCCGCGCCCGAGATCCGCGCCTTTGACCACGCCGTAGATCACCGTGGGGTCGGATTGCAGCCGCATGCCTTGGCGGAGCCGGTTGACGAAGACCCCCGCGACGCGCTCGCGTTCGGCGGCCACGCCGGTCTCCTTCTCGATGATCGAGGCGAGGACCAGCGCCTCTTCTTTGGTGGAGAAGGGGAGGTTCGGCGCGCGGTCGGTCCAAAGCTCGTCGAGGATGCGGCTTTGCGCCTGCGCCATGCGGGCGACCAGCGCGGCGCGGGTCTCGCCTTTGAGATAGAAATAGGTGTCCGGCGCGAGAGCGCCCTCCGGGAGTTCGGCGGGGGTCTCGCCTTCGAGCCCTTCGGCCTGATCGAGCAGCGCCCGGAAGCTCAGGCTGGAGACCCCTTCGGCGAGGGTCACGCGCCTTTGGACGACTTCGCCGCGGGCGATCTTCTGAAAGACCTCCTGCAGCGAGGCGCCGGGCGGAAAGGAATATTCGCCCGCCTTGAGCGCGCCGCCTTCGTCGGAGAGCCGGGCGCTGAGCCGGAAGAGCAGGGGATCCGAGATGGCGCCCGCCGCTCCGAGCCTTTCGGCGATGGCGGCGGCGCTGGCGCCTCGGGGGATCTCGACGATGGTTTCGGCGGTCAGCGGCCCCGGCGCGGTGAGCCGGTCGCGGACGAGCAGGGCGAGAACCAGTCCCGCCGCCGCGCCGAAGAGCAGAAGCCCGAAGAGTTTGGCCAGAAAGCGCACGCCAAGGGCCTCCGTTCGAGAGGGATCAGACCTGCGTCAGCACGAGCGAAGCGTTGGTGCCGCCGAATCCGAAGCTGTTGGAGAGGGCGACCCGGATCTCGCGCTTGCGGGCCTTGAGCGGCACGAGATCCAGCGGAGTCTCGACGCTCGGGTTTTCGAGGTTCAGCGTCGGCGGCGCGATCTGGTCGCGGATGGCCAGCGCGCAGAAGACGGCCTCGACGGCGCCCGCCGCGCCGAGCAGATGCCCGATGGAGGATTTCGTGGAGGACATGCTCGCCTTGGCGGCGTGGTCTCCGAGCAGCCTCTGCACCGCGCCGAGCTCGATTTCGTCGCCCATGGGCGTCGAGGTGCCATGGGCGTTGATATAATCGAGATCGGCGGGGGTCAGCCCGGCGTCGGCGAGGGCGGCGCTCATGGAGCGGAAGCCGCCATTGCCGTCGGGGGCGGGCGAAGTGACGTGATAGGCGTCGCCGGAGAGGCCGTAGCCCTTCACTTCGGCGTAGATCTTCGCGCCGCGGGCCTTGGCGTGCTCGTAATCTTCGAGCACGACGACTCCCGCGCCTTCGCCCATGACGAAGCCGTCGCGGTCCTTGTCATAGGGGCGCGATCCGCGCGAGGGCTCGTCGTTGAATCCGGTGGAGAGCGCCTTGCAGGCGACGAATCCCGCGATGCCGAGGCGGCAGATGGCGCCTTCCGCGCCTCCGGCGACCATGACGTCCGCTTCGCCGCGCTGGATGAGGCGGGCGGCGTCTCCGATGGCGTGGGCGCCGGTGGAGCAGGCCGTGACCACGGCGTGATTAGGGCCCTTATAGCCGTATTTGATCGCCACCTGTCCCGAGCAGAGGTTGATCAGGCTGCCGGGGATGAAGAAGGGCGAGATCTTGCGCGGACCTTTTTCATAGAGATCCAGCGTGGCCTTCTCGATGGAGGGCAGGCCGCCGATTCCCGATCCGATCAGCACGCCGGTGCGCAGCTTTTCGGCTTCGGAAGGCGCCTCCCATCCGGCGTCGCGCACGGCTTGGGCGGCGGCGACCAGCGCATAGACGATGAAGTCGTCCACGCGGCGCAATTCTTTGGCTTCGACCCAATCCTCAGGCGTGAATCCGCCTTCGGCCGTCGGGCCTTTCTTGAGTTCGCCCGCGATGCGGCAGGGCAGATCCGAGGCGTCGAAGCGCGTGATCGGCCCGAGGCCGGATTCCCCTGCGAGAAGCTTCGACCAAGTCTCCTCGACTCCGCAGGCGAGCGGCGTGAGCAGACCCAAACCGGTGACGACGACGCGGCGTCCGGAGGCGGCCATGGGCGGGATCCTCGACTAGGATGCGGGGGGGAGGCGCATAGGCTTCGGGGGCGGAAGGCTTTGACCGCCTTCCGCCCCCCGGAATCTCGACGCAGGAAGCTTAGGCGGCTTGCTGCTTGGTGATGAAGGCGACGGCGTCGCCGACGGTCTGGATGCTTTCGGCGGCGTCGTCGGGGATCTCGACCCCAAATTCCTCCTCGAAGGCCATGACCAGCTCGACGGTGTCGAGGCTGTCGGCGCCGAGGTCGTCGATGAAGCTGGCCTCCAGCGTCACCTTGCCCTCGTCGACGTTCAGATAATTGACGACGATCTTCTTCACGCGCTCGGCGACATCGCTCATCGTGTTGCTCCTTAAGCTCCCGTCACGCGGCTTGAGCCGGAGCGGGGGGTTGGCGCTTCGCTCCCTTCGAGGCCGGGGTTCGCCCGACGTTCGCATGAAGCGCTCGGCGCGGGTTTACCACAGCGCCGAAGATTTTCAATATTTCCGGCGGAGGAGGCCTAGATCATGGCCATGCCGCCGTTGACGTGCAGAGTTTGGCCCGTGACGTAAGCGGCTTCCTCGCTGGCGAGATAGACGACGGCGGCGGCCACGTCGGCCCCGGTCCCCAATCTGCCTGCGGGCACGGCGCCGAGAAGCTTGGTCTTCTGGTCTTCGGTCAGGTCTTCGGTCATGGCGGTGGCGATGAAGCCCGGCGCCACGACGTTGACGGTGACGTTGCGCGACGCGATTTCCTGCGCCAGCGCCTTGCTCAGACCGATCAGACCGGCCTTGGAGGCGGCGTAATTCCCTTGTCCGGGATTGCCCGTCGTCCCCACGACCGAGCCGATGGAGACGATGCGTCCCCAGCGGCGTTTCATCATGCCGCGCACGGAGGCGCGCATGAGGCGGAATCCGGCGGCGAGATTCACCTCCAGAACCGTGCTCCATTCCTCGTCCTTCATGCGGAGCATGAGGTTGTCGCGGGTGACGCCCGCATTGTTGACGAGGACGTCCATCTTGCCGAAGGCCTTCTCCACCTGACCGGGCAGAGCCTCGGTCGCGGCGGGATCGGAGAGATCGGCGATGAAGATTTTGGCGCGTTCGCCGAGTTCGGCCTGCAGGGCCTCCAGCGGCGCGGCGCGGGTGCCGGAAAGCGCGACCTCCGCCCCCCGGGCGTGGAGCGCGCGGGCGATGGCCCCGCCGATGCCCCCTGATGCGCCCGTGACGAGGGCGGTCTTGCCGCTGAGATCGAACATGAAAGGGCGCTCCTCAGGCGATGGACTTCAGAAAGGCCTCGACGTCGGCGGGTTCGCCGACGGCGGCTCCTTTCAGAGCGGGATCGATGCGGCGCGCGAGATTGGTCAGCACCTTGCCCGCGCCCAGCTCCACGAGATCCTCGACGCCCTGAGCCTTCAGCCAGAGCATGGATTCGCGCCAGCGCACCATCCCCGTGACCTGCTCGACGAGCAGATGGCGGATGGTCTCGGGATCCTCGACCGCCTCGGCCGTGACGTTGCAGACGATGGGCAGGGCGGGCGCCTCGATCTTGGCGCGGGCGAGGGCCTCGGCCATGACCTCGGCGGCGGGCTGCATGAGCGCGCAATGGAAGGGCGCGGAGACCGGCAGCAGGACGGCCCGCTTGACGCCGCGTTCGGGCGCCAGCCTGATCGCCCGCTCGACGGCGGATTTGGTCCCGGAGACGACGACCTGTCCGGGGCTGTTGTCGTTGGCCACGGAGCAGACTTCGCCCTCGGCGGCTTCGGCGGCCAGAGCCTCGGCGGCTTCGAGATCGGGGCCGAGCAGGGCGGCCATGGCGCCCTCGCCCTGAGGGACGGCTTTCTGCATGGCCTGTCCGCGCAGCCTGAGCAGCTTGGCGGCCTCGGCCAGCTCCAGCGCTCCGGAGGCGACGAGGGCCGAATATTCCCCGAGCGAATGCCCGGCGGCGAAGGCGGCGTGATCGGCGAGTTTGATCTTGCCCTCGGCGGCGATGGCGCGGGCCACGGCCGTCGAGACCGCCATCAGCGCGGGCTGAGCGTTCTCGGTTCGGGTGAGCTCCTCCTCGGGGCCTTCCCAAATGATCTGAGAGAGCTTCTGACCGAGAGCCTCGTCGACCTCCTGGAAGACCTCGCGGGCCGCCGGAAAGGCCTCCGCCAGAGTCCGGCCCATGCCGACCGTCTGGGAGCCTTGTCCCGGAAACACGAAAGCGCGCGCCATGTCCTCTCCCGTCCCTTGAAGATTGCGGACGCTTAATGTGCGGCGCGGCGCCATGTCAAGCCGTCCTGCGGCTTCTTCGCCGGAGCGGGAATTTCGTCCCCGGCCTTTTTGAAGATGAAGTTAAGAACCTATGCTTTTGATGAGGTTTTTACGCAACATTTTGAAGTTTTGCGAAAAATCGGGACGCTGTGCGCCGTAGGATGTCTTAGATTAAGACGAATCTCGCGTTTTTAAACTCTTGGCGTAAAAATTGCTCTCCCGACCCTTAACGCTCCTTTAAGCGTCCGGCTCCGGCTTCAGCCTTTTTCTTCTCCGGCTGAGGCGGAGAAACGACGCGAAAACGTCCGATTCGGAGGCCCGCCATGATTCGACCGCAGGTGATTTTGGGGGCTCTGGCCATGGCGGGCGTCGTTTGCGCGAGCGCCGTCTTCGCCCAGAGCGGCGCCGCGAGCTCTCTGGCGGCGGTCGAAATGCGGGAGGGCGCCCGGATGAGCGGCCCCTCCGCCTTCTACGCGCTCTGCGCCCAAACCCCCGAGGACTGCCCCGCGCCCCGCGCCGCCCTGACCCCCGACCGCGTGCGTCTGGACGAGGCCGCCGCCGAGGCGATCATGTCGGTGAATCTGACGGTCAACCGGGCGATTCAGCCGATCTCCGACGCCGAGCGCCATGGCAAAAGCGACGTCTGGGAGTTCCCGCGCGACGGCGTGGGCGATTGCGAGGATTACGTCATCGCCAAGCGCGCCGGGCTTTTGGCGATGGGCTTCCCGGAAAGCGCGCTGTTGATCGGAGTCGCGCTGGGCGTGGACACGCCTTATCACGCGGTTCTTTTGGTCCGCACCGATTCGGGCGAGATCGTGCTCGACAATCTCACGGATCGCGTCAGCCCTTGGCGCGAGAGCGGCCTGACCTTCGTGGCGCGTCAATCGGCCGTGGATCCGCGCCATTGGACGCGGGTGGAGCGCCCGACGCCCTCCCTCGCCGAGGAAGGGCCGGTGACCAACGTCTCCTCGACGCCCATGCGCGTCATCCGCCCGCCGGAGAGATTCCGCTGAGATCGCCCGCCTCGGCGGGAAAAGCGAACCTCGCCGCTCCGCGCCCAAGGACACAAGCGGAGCCTCAAGCTCCGCGCCCAAGGAAACGAGCGGAGCCTCAAGCTCCGCGCCCAAAGAAAAAGGCCGGGAAGCTTGCGCCGCCCGGCCTTTCTGAAATTCAGCCTCGCGAGAGGGCGATCAACGGTCGTCGTCGTCGCCGCGAGCCTCGTCCGGGTCGAACAGCGACTTGACGTCGAATTCGGCGGCGGCGGCGGCTTCCTCTTCGGCGCGCAGCTGCGCGACGGTCTTGCCGCTGGCCTGAAGCGCGGCTTCGTCCTGCGAGCGGGCCACGTTCACCGAGACCTCGGCGAAGACCTCCGGATGGAGCTGCACGCTCACCGGATGGACGCCGAGATTCTTGATCGGCTTATCCAGCGCGATCTGGGTGCGCGAGATCTCGACGCCGGCGGCCTGAGCGGCCTCGGCGATGTCGCGCGGCGCCACGGAGCCATAGAGATGGCCGCCGTCGCCCGCCTGACGGATCACGACGAAGATCTGGCCGTTGAGCGCCTCGGCGACGGTCTCGGCTTCGGCCTTGAGCTCAAGGTTCCGGGCTTCGATGTTGGCGCGCTGCGCCTCGAAGCGGCCGAGGTTGTCGCGGGTGGCGCGGAGCGCCTTGCCCTGCGGCAGCAGGTAGTTGCGCGCGAAGCCCGGACGGACCTTCACGACGGAGCCGATAGCGCCGAGCCTTCCGACGCGTTCAAGCAAAATGACTTGCATCTGCGCCTCCTTACTTCAGCACATAGGGGAGGAGCGCAAGGAAGCGCGCGCGCTTGATCGCCTGAGCGAGCAGCCGCTGCTTCTTGGCCGAAACCGCGGTGATGCGGCTCGGCACGATCTTGCCGCGCTCGGAGATGTAGCGCTGCAGGAGCTTGACGTCCTTGTAATCGATCTTCGGCGCGCCCTGACCCGAGAAGGGGCAGGATTTGCGACGACGGAAAAACGGTCTGCGCGGAGCGGTCGCCATGATCCCTCCTCCTTAAGCTTCGGTGGACTGGGCGGCGTCGTCGGCCGGGGCCGAACGCTCGTCGTCGCGACGGCGGGGACGGTCGCCCCGATCGCCGCGGTCGCCGCGATCTCCGCGGGGGCCGCCCGGGCCGCGCCGGTCGTCGCCGCGGTTCTTGTTGAGCAGGACGGCCGACTGGCCTTCCTCATGGGCGTCCACGCCGATGGTGATGTAGCGCATCACATCGTCATGGAGACGGAGCAGACGCTCCATCTCATGCACGGCCGGCGCGGGGGCGCTGGTGCGCAGATAGAGATAATGGCCCTTGCGGTTCTTGTTGATCTTATAGGCCAACGAACGCAGACCCCAATATTCCGTGCCGACGACTTCGCCGCCTTGCTCTTTCAGAATATTGCCGAATTCTTCGATCAGGCTCTCGGCCTGGGCGCCGGAGATGTCCTGACGCGCGATGACGACATGCTCGTAAAGCGGCATGACCCGTCCTTCATCTTGTCGCAAAGCTTCCCCGCGCGGACTGCAATCGTCCCCCGCCCGCGCTTCGAGCGGCTTCACGTCTTCACCTGTGAGGGACGCGCTCCATTAGCCCAAAGCGCCGGACAAAACAAGCGGATTCGCCCCTCGGGCGCCGAACCGGCTCACCCCCAGAGCGCGGCCTCCGGCGCCCCGACCCATGCGCCGCGATAGGCCAGCCCCGGCGCGCGGTCCTTCGCCAACAGCAGGGGCCCGTCGAGATCGGCGAATTCGGCGCCCTGCGCGAGGATCAGAGCGGGCGCCATGGCGAGGGATCCGGCGAGCATGCAGCCGACCATGATCCCGAATCCTTCGGCCTGAGCCTCGGCTTTGAGCGCCAGCGCCTCGGTGAGGCCCCCCGCCTTGTCGAGCTTCACGTTGATTCCGTCGTAGAGCCCCTTCAGCCGGGCCAGAGAGGCGCGGTCATGACAGGATTCGTCGGCGTAGACGGGCGTGGGGCGCGGCAGCTCGCGCAGGAGGTCGTCGGCTTGGGCGGGGAAGGGCTGCTCGATCAGCGCCACCCCGAGATCCGCGAAGGCGGGGACGAAAGCCAGATAACGGGCTTCGTCCCAAGCCTCATTGGCGTCCACGACGAGCCGCGCCTCCGGCGAGGCCTCCCGCGCGGCGGCGACCCGGGCGAGGTCGAAGGCGTCGCCGCCCAATTTGAGCTTCAGCAGCATCCGCCCCTCGGCGCGGGCGGCGCGGGCGGCTTCGCCCATGGCGTCGGGCGTTCCGAGCGAGAGGGTGAAGGCGGTCTCGACGGGGCGGGGCTCGGGCAGGCCGAGCAGATCCCAGACCCGCCGTCCGGCCTGTTTGGCCTCCAGATCCCAGAGCGCGCAATCGAGGGCGTTGCGGGCGGCTCCGGCGGGGAGGAGGCTTTGAATCTCCGCCCGCCCTGCTCCCGCCTCCACCGCCGCCGCGACCCCCTGCAAGGCGGCCTCCACGGAATCGAGGCTTTCCCCATAGCGTTTATAGGGGGTGCATTCGCCGCGCCCCCGCATCTCTCCGGCCCCGACCTCGACGAGGAGGGTTTCTGCGGAGGTCTTGGCCCCCCGGGAGATGACGAAGGCGCCCTTGGCGGGCCAGACCTCGCGCGAAACCTTCATCTGCGGCATGGTCGGAGAATCCCCATGAAAAAGCCCGCCCGGATTGCTCCGGGCGGGCGGGTCTTGTCAAGCGGGCTTCCGAGAGCTCAGCGCGGCAGCACCGAGAACTCCAGACGCCGGTTTTGCGCGTTGGCGGCGGCGTTGGTCGCCCGGACGATGGGCTGGGTGTCGCCGAATCCGGCGGTGGCCAGACGGCCCGCCGGGACGCCGCGCTCGATGAGATAGGCGGCGGCGGCTTCGGCGCGCGCGGTGGAGAGCGCCATGTTGTTGGGGAACTGCGCCGTGTTGATGGGCTGCAGATCCGAATGGCCCTTCACCAGGAAGGTGAAATCGCTGTTCGGATAGCGGGAGAGATAGCCGTTCAGCGCGGTCGCCATCTGGTCGAGCGCCGCCCGGCCGTTCGCGGAGAGCGTGGCGGAGGCGCTGTTGAAGGTGACGCCGGTGAGGACGAAATCGTCGCCCCGGATCGAGCCGTCGGCGCCGATGGCGGCGACGAGCTGGTCGAAGACGGTCGAGCGCAGGTCCTGCGCCAGCTCCCGCCCGGTCAGCGCGGCCGGAACAGCCGGGAGGGCCGGGGTCGGCGCGGCCGCGACGGCCTGAGCGGCGGCGAGCCGGGCCTCCAGCTCGCGGATGCGGCCTTCGAGCGAAACGACCTCCTCCTGAGCGGCGAGTCCGGCGGCGCGCTGAGCTTCGAGATCGACGAGCCGGGCGCGCAGGATGTCGGCGTCCGAGAGGTTTTCCGAAGCGGCGGCGAGTCGGGTCTGCAGATCGGCGATCTCCGCGCGCAGCGCGTCGGCGTCTCCGGCTTGCGCGGAGGCGGCCTGAACCTGAGCGCTCAGAGTCTCGCGCTGCGCGTTCAGATCGGAGAGCTGAGCCTCCAGCGCGGCGAGGCGCTGGGCGGCTTCGTCCTGAGCCGCCTGAAGGGCGGCGGCGGCTTCGGCGCGCGCGGCGGCCAGCGCCTGCTCGCCTTCGGCCCTCAGCCTTTCGGTCTCGGTCTCCACGTTCCCGGAGAGGGTGGTCCGCACCTGCTCGACTTCGGCGCGGGCCGCATCGCGGTCCGCTTCGAGCGCGGCGAGGCGCTGAGCCGCCTCGTCCTGAGCCGCCTTCAGAGCGGCCTCGGCTTCGGCGCGCGCGGCGGCGAGCGCCTGCTCGCCTTCCGCCTTCAGCCTTTCAGCCTCGGCCTGCACGTCTCCGGTCAGGGAGGTCCGCACCTGCTCGACTTCGGCGCGGGCCGCGTCGCGCTCCGCTTCCAGCGCGGCGAGGCGCTGAGCGGCTTCATCATGGGCCGTCTGAAGGGCGGTTTCAGCTTGAGCGCGCGTAGCGTTCAGAACTTCCTGAGCCTCCGCATTCAGCCTTGCGACCTCGGCCTGAGCCGCGTCGCGGTCGGCCTCCAGAGCGGCGAGACGCTGAGCCGCCTCGTCCTGAGCCGCCTTCAGAGCGGCTTCGGCCTCGGCGCGCGCGGCGGCCAGCGCCTGCTCGCCTTCCGCCTTCAGCTTTTCAGCTTCAGCCTGCACGTCTCCGGTCAGAGAGGTCCGCAC
>NZ_KB893653.1:853922-1522649 GCF_000374145.1 Neomegalonema perideroedes DSM 15528
GCCTTCAGCTTTTCAGCTTCAGCCTGCACGTCTCCGGTCAGAGAGGTCCGCACCTGCTCGACTTCGGCGCGCGCCGCATCGCGGTCGGCCTCCAGAGCGGCGAGACGCTGAGCCGCCTCGTCCTGAGCCGCCTTCAGAGCGGCTTCGGCTTCGGCGCGCGTCTGGGTCAAAGCGGCCTCGGAGGCGGTCGCTTCTCCTTCGACGCGGGCGATCAGCTCGGAGAGCTGGCGGCGCATGTCGGCCTCGGAGGCCTTGAGCTCGTTGAAGCTCTGCAGCACGTCCCGATCTTCGCCGACCTCCGCCTTCAGCGCGGCGTAGCTTTGGGCGACGTCGGTGAGGGCGGCGGCTTGTTCGGCGGCTTCGGCGGCTGCGGCGTCGGCCTGTTCGGCGCGGCCTTCGGCGGCGCGGAGCGCCTCCTGAGCCCCGGCGATCTCATCCTCTTTGGCGGCGAGTTCGGCGGCGCGGGCCTGAGCCTCCTCCGCGGCGCGGGAGGTCAGATCGGCGGCTTCGGCCTGAGCGGCCTGAAGCTGGGCGCTCAGTTCGTCGACCCGGCCCTGAAAGGTGGTCTGGATCGTGGTCTTGTCCTGCTGCGCCTCTTCGCGGATCTGCGCGAGGGTGGCGGCGGCTTCCTCGGCTTTGGCTTCGGCGGCCAGCCGCGCCTGCTCGGCGGCGGCGAGGGCGTCGGCGGTCTTCCGGCGCTCTTCTTCGGCCAGAGCCTCCGCCTGAGCGGCGGCCTGAGCGCGCTGAGCTTCAAGCTCGGCGGCCGCGGCGGCCGCAGCTTCTTGGGCCGCGGTCGCGTCGGCGGCGATCTGCGCGCGGGCCGCTTCGAGATCCTTCGCGAGGGTCTCGGCGGTGGCGGCGCTGGCGGCGGCCTCGGCGCGGAGTCCTTCGGTTTGGGTTTCGAGCGCCTTCAGCCGCGCCCCGACGTCTTCGCCTCCGGCGAGGGCGCTGAGATCGGCGAATTTCTGCGTTTCGGCGGAGAGGGTCTGATTCTCGCCGCGCAGCTGGGTCAGATCGGCGGCGAGGGCCTCCAGCCGGGGCGCGACGGCGCCATGTCCGCCGAAGAGGTCGTTGAACTGCAGCTGCAGCGCGCGGGCCTGCTCGACGTCGGTTTTTTGAGCCTCGGCCTCGGCGAGCAGCCGCTCGACTTCGGCGGCGGCGGCTTGTTGGGCGGCGGCGGCTTCGTCGCGCGCCTGAGAGAGGCTCTGAAGCTGGGTCTGAAGCTCCGCCTGAGCGGCCTCCAGATCGGCGGCCTTTTTGGTCTGCTCGTCCAGAGCCGCGCCACGCTCTTGGGCGGCGGCGAGCTGGGCGTTGAGCGCCTCGAACTGGGCTTGCAGCTCGTCGCGGTTCTCGCTCAGAGCCTGCAGCTCAAGCTTCTGAGCCTCGGAATCGCCCTGAGCGGCGACCCGGGCGGCCTCGACGTCCTGTCCGGCCTGAGCGACCTGAGCTTCAAGCTCGGCGATGCGGGCCTGAGCGGCTTCGGCGGCCTGCTGAGCGGCCTCGGCGGCTTCAGCCTGCCGGGTCTGCGCGGCGGTCGCGGCGGCCTCGAATTCGGCGATGCGCGCCCGCAGGGCGTCGATCTCCGCATTGGCCCCGACTTCGGTCTGAGAGGCGGCTTCGCCGGCTTGGGCGAGCTGGCCCTCCAGCTCGACGATGCGGGCTTGGGCGGCTTCGGCGGCGGTCGCGGCTTCGGCCTTCAGCGGCTCGATCTGTCCGGCGAGGGGCTCGAGTTCGGCGACGCGGGCCTGCAGCGCCTCCAGATTCGCGGCGGTTTCGGCTTCGGTCCGCGCGGCGGCCTCGCCGGCTTGGGCGAGCTGGCCCTCCAGCTCGACGATGCGGGCTTGGGCGGCTTCGGCGGCCGAGGCGGCTTGGGCTTTCAGCGGCTCGACCTGTCCGGCGAGGGGCTCAAGCTGGGCGAGCCGCGCCTGAGCGGCCTCGGCGAGCTCCGTGGCGGCGCGCTTTTGCTCTTCGTTCTCCTGACCGGCGGCGACCAGCTCGGCGATTCGCGCCCTCAGGGCCTCGAATTGCGCTTCGGTTCCGGTGGCGGCTGCGACGGCTTGTCCGGCCTGTCCTTCGAGCTCGGCGATGCGGGCCTGAGCGGCTTCGAAGACCTGCAGATTCGTTCCGGAGCGGTCTTCGGCCTCGGCGAGCGCGGCCTCCAGCTCTCCGATTCGGGCGGCGGCCTGCGCCGCGGCTTCGCCGGTCGAGGCTTCGGCCTCGGCGAATTTGACGCGCAGGCCCTCAAGCTCGGCCTGAGCGGCGGCGTCGGCGGCGAGTCTCGCCTCCAGTTCGGCGCGTTGGGCTTCGCTGGCGCTGAGCAGGGCGCGGGCTTCTCCGGCCTCGGTTTCGATCCTCTGGAGATCGGCGAGCCGGGTCTGCAGCAGCTGGAGGGATTGGCTGGGATCGGCGCCTTCGGTCTGGAAGGATCCGAGCAGCCCCCGGACCTGCTGCAGATCGACTCCCTGCAGCTCGCCGGTTTCGGCGTCGAGGGCGGCGATTCGGGTCTGCGCCTGCTCCAGATCCGCGGTCAGCTGAGCGTTGACCGTCTGGAGCTGGCCGACCCGGCCTTCAAGCTCGCCCTGAGCCATCCGCACGGCGTCGCCTTCGCGCTGCCCGCAGCTGGAGAGTCCGGCGGCGCCCACTCCGATAAGGAGCACTCCGAGAAGGGCCCCAAGCAACGGCCGACATAAAAACAATTGCCTCATCCCGATCTCCCGCTTGCGCGACAACGCCGAGCGCATGAAAACTGCGCGAACCCTACGGACCCCCGCTGAACGCCACCGACCATAAAACGGCCAGATGTTTTGCACAAGAAAACGACTGTGCCATAACGGTTCGAAATTCCTTCTTCATGGTTTTCGCACCATGTTTACGCCTCTCGGGCGCAGTCCCGATCCTCCGAACGCGCATGACGGGCGTTCTCCGCCGAATCGTTTTCCTCTGCGCGCCTCGCTGGGACTCGCGGGGCTTCTCGTCGCGAGCTTTTTTCTGAGCCTGATTCTGGCTCCCGGCTTCGAGCGGGCTTTGTCCTTTCTGCCGCGCCGGATTTTGAATCCGGGCGACTTCTGGGACTTCGCCTTAGGCGGCCTGACCTTGGTCAGCCATGCGCTGGTTCATGCGGATTCGTCTCATTTGATTTTGAATCTCTGCATGGTCCTGCCTTTCGCGGCGGTTCTGGAGACGCGCTTCGGCCCGGCCGCGACTCTGCGGATTTTCTGGGGTTCGGTCGCGGCGGGCGTTTTGACGCATCTGGCGGTTTACGGCGGCTCGCATGGCCTGATGGGGGCCTCCGCGGGCGCCTCCGGTCTTTTGGGCGCTTGGATGCGCGGCAAGGTGCGCAACGGCTGGGCCTTCTTCGCTTTGGCGGCTTTATGGATCGCGGCGAATCATCCGCGCGGACTCGGCGTGGCGGAGAGCGTTTCCTGGCAGGCGCATTTAGGCGGCTTTCTCGCGGGCATGGCCCTGCTTCCGGCGTCTCCCGCGCCCGAGCCCTCGCGGCCTTCCGAGGCTTCCGGCTCTCAGAAGGATTCGTCCTCCGGCAGATGATATTTACGGAAGACTCCGTCCTTCGCGCGTTTTTTCCGCCATCTTCGGGTCATGGCGAGGGCCGTCCAGAACAGCAGCCCCAGCCCGACGACTCCGCTGGCGAACCAGATCTCCAGATTTTGCAGTTCGGCCACGCGCGGCAGAGGCGGGGTTTCCAGCAGGTGTGGGAAACTCATGCGGGTCTCCGACGGAAGATTAGGACGGTTTTTGAAGTCTTCCTCGCTTTTCAAGATGAAGGTCTTGTTGACGCGAGGGCCGGACGCCTTGCGGAAATCGCCTCGTCGCGCCTCGGCCTTCCGCCGTCTCCGCGCTTCATGGACTGGTCGGCGCGCGCTGCTTTCGTCATAAAGCGCAGACTGGCCTCTTCAGGGATTCTTCAGTCTGCGGGCGATCTGCGGGCGGCCCGCGGTCTTTCCGCGCCGCGCCGGAGGCCCTCCGCTCCCTTGTTTTCGTGGAATGGCCCCCGGACGCTCTTATCGTCATAAAGCGCAGACTGGCCGATTTGGGCGCTTCCGCCCGCTTCTCCGCCTTCCTTCGCCGAGCCTCCTCCGCGTCCCCGCTTTTCCGAGCGGCGGGCGCGTTTTTCGGATCTTCGAGACCTTCAGACCTATGCCCTCATCCTTCGATCTTCCGACGCGCTGGCGCGCCGGGGAGCCCGTGGCCGTTCTGGCGCGTTTGGCGGGAGTCCATCCCGACACGCTGCGCCGCCGCGCCCGACGGGAAGGGTGGGGGGCGCGTCCCGCCTTCTCCTCCCCAGAGGCGCCGCGCCCCCCCTCCGATCCGGCTCCCGTCCTTCTGACCCGCCTCGCCTCCGCGCTGAGCGCCGCCGCCGATTCCCTTGAATCCGGCGCGCCCCAGAGCTCCGCCGACCTTCGCGCCTTGACGGATCTGATCCGCGCCCATCGCCGGGCGGCTTTGACGGCCCTTGAATCGTCCCGCCGCCTGACGCCCCTTTCGGGAGCCGCCTCCGCCCATGGACCTCCTCTCGACCTCTCCGCCGCCCGGAGCGACGTCCTGGGCCGATTGGCTCGCCTCGCTGCCTCCCGAGGCACAGGCGCGCTTTCTGGACTCTCTCCCGCCTGAGAGCCTTTCGGCTCTGCCTTGGCTCTTCGAGCTTTGGCGCCGCCCTTCGCAAAGCCCCCCGCCGGGATCTTGGCGGACCTGGGTTTTTCTGGGCGGACGCGGCGCCGGCAAGACCCGCGCCGGCGCCGAATGGGTGCGCGGCCTCGTCGAGGGTCCGACTCCTTTATCCTCCGGCGCGCGCCGCCGCGTGGCCTTGATGGCCGAAACGGCGGATCAGGCCCGCGAGGTGATGGTGCAGGGCGAATCCGGCCTGATGTCCGCGACTCCCCCCGACCGCCGCCCGACTTATCTGGCGGCCCGTCGCGCTCTGATCTGGCCCAACGGCGCCGAGGCGCGTCTCTTCTCCGCCGCCGATCCTGAATCCCTGCGGGGCCCTCAATTCGACGCCGCTTGGTGCGACGAGTTGGGCAAATGGCGCCGCGCCGAAGCCGCTTGGGACATGCTGCAATTCGGCTTGCGTCTGGGGGACGCCCCTCAGGCTCTGGTGACGACGACCCCGCGCCGCAATCCTGTCCTTGAAACCCTTTTGGCCGATTCCTCCACCGCCGTGACCCGCGCCCCGACCTCCGAGAACGCGGCCCATCTCGCCCCCGCCTTTTTGAGCTACGTCCGCCGCCGTTACGGCGGCACGTCGTTAGGGCGTCAGGAACTCGAAGGCGAACTCCTGACCGAAGCCCCCGGCGCCCTCTGGAGCGCCGCGCTTTTGGACGCCTCCCGCGCCGCCGAGGCTCCTCCTTTAGATCGTGTGGTGGTGGCCGTGGATCCTCCGATTCTCGGCGGCCCCCAATCCGACGCCTGCGGCATCGTGGTGGCGGGCGCCGTGATGGAGGGCGAGCCCTCCGACTGGACGGCTTATGTGCTGGCGGATTGGTCCGCGCGGGGCAAGAGTCCGGCCGTTTGGGCCGAACGCGCCGCGACGGCCTTCGCGCAGTTCCGCGCGGATCGCCTTGTGGCCGAGATCAATCAGGGCGGCGACATGGTGGAGACGATCCTCCGCCAGAGCGCCCCGAACATTCCTTTTCGCGGCGTCTACGCGACTCGCGGCAAGCGCCTGCGGGCCGAGCCTGTGGCGGCTTTGTATGAGCAGGGCCGCATCCGCCATGTCGGGCTTTTCCCGGAGCTTGAAGACCAGATGCGGAGCTTCGGCGCTTCGGGCTTAGGCCCCGGCATGGGCCGCAGCCCCGACCGCCTCGACGCCCTCGTCTGGGCGATCACCGATCTTCTCCTGAGCGCCCCGCCGCCCGCTCCTCGGGTGCGCGGCCTCTGACGCCTACTCCCTTAGCAGGGGAGCCCCTTCCGCCGCCAAGGTTCGAATCCCTTTGGGTGCGCCATTTCTCAATCCCGCCTCCTTCTCCCATAGGAGTCCCCTTGTCCTTCTCCTCTTTCCTCTCCCGCGCCTTTCGGGGCGCTCCGCCGCAAGCCAAGGCGAGCGCCGCCGGACCTCTGGTCGCCTTTCAGACTTCCGGCCGCGCCGTCTGGACTCCCCGCGATCACGGCTCCTTGACCCGCCGGGCTTATGTGGAGAACGCGGTGGCGCATCGATGCTTGCGCCTGATCGCGGAATCCGCGGCTTCGGTTCCCTGGCTCCTGACGCGCGGCGCGCGCCCGATGGAGCGCCATCCGCTTCTGGATCTTCTCCTTCGCCCGAATCCCTCCCAGAGCGGCCCTGAGTTTCTGGAGCATCTGTACGGGCATCTCGTGGGGGCCGGAAACGCCTATGTCGAGGCCGCAGGCCCGCCCGAGGCTCCTCCGCGCGAACTCTATATTCTGCGCCCCGACCGGATGCGCCTGATCCCCGGCCCGGACGGCTGGCCGGAGTCCTATGAATATCGCGTGGAGGGCCGTTTCCACCGCTTTCCAATGCGGGGCCTCGATCCTCCGATCCTGCATCTGAAGACCTTCCATCCTCTGGACGACCATTACGGCCTTTCCGCTCTGGAGGCGGCTGCGGTGGCGGTGGATCTCCACGGGGCTGCGGCGGTCTGGAACAAGGCTCTTCTGGACAACGCCGCCCGCCCTTCCGGCGCCATCGTCTATAGCGGCGCGGACGGCGCCGGCCGCCTGACCGATCCGCAATACGACCGCCTCAAGGAGGAGCTGGAGAGCCACCACCAAGGCCCCCGCAACGCCGGCCGCCCGATGCTCCTTGAGGGCGGCCTCGACTGGAAGCCGATGGGCTTCAGCCCCGCCGACATGGAGTTTCTGCGCTCCAAGGAGAACGCCGCCCGCGAGATCGCTTTGGCTTTGGGCGTGCCGCCGATGCTGCTCGGCCTTCCGGGCGACAACACCTATGCGAATTATCAGGAGGCCAACCGCGCCTTTCACCGCCAGACGATTTTGCCGCTTCTGCACAAATCCGCTTCGGCCCTGACGAGCTGGCTCGCCCCGCGCTTCGGCCCGGATCTGACCCTGACCCCCGATCTTGACGAGGTTCCCGCCCTGTCTCTGGAGCGCGACGCCTATTGGGCGCGCGTGGCGGGTGCGGATTTTCTGAGCCTTGCGGAGAAACGGAGCCTTCTCGGCTTCGGCCCGCCTCCTCCTGATCTTGACCCGCCTTCCGACCCCTGACCGCGAGTCCCCATGTTTCACACGCCTGTTCACGCTCCCCTTCTTGAGACGAAATTCTGCGCGGCCCCGCCTTTGCGCGAGAGCGCTTCGGCCTCCTCCGGAGTCTTCTCCGGCTATGCGGCCCTCTTCGACGATCCCGACCAGAGCGGCGACCGGATCGCTCCGGGCGCCTTCGCCGCGAGCCTCGCGCGCCGTTCGGCCTTCGGCCCTTCGGTGAAATTGCTCTGGCAGCATGACCCTTCGACGCCCATCGGCGTCTGGGACGAGATCCGCGAGGATTCCCGGGGCCTTTACGTCTCGGGCCGCCTCGCTCTGGAGACGCAGGCGGGCCGCGAGGCTGCGGCTCTTCTGAGCTTGGGCGCTCTGGACGGCCTCTCCATCGGCTATCGCGCCACCAGCGCCGAGAGCCTTGCGGACGGCGGCCGCCGCCTCTCCGAGATCGACCTTTGGGAGATCTCCCTCGTGACTTTCCCGATGGCTCCCGGCGCCCGCGCTGCGCCCGTCGGCCCCGCGCCTGACCCTGACGAGCAGGCCGTGGCCGCCGCCTTGGCCGAGGCCGCCCGCGCTTTGGCGCTCTGACCTCCTCTTTTTCAAGGATATGCGATGACTCCCGATCTGAAGACCGCCGCCCTCGCCCTCGCCGCCGAGGCCAAATCCCTGCGCCGCGCTCTGGACCGCCGCGCCTCCGAAAGCTCCCGCCCCTCCCTCGCGACCAGCGCCGAGGCCCGCCCTCAGGCGAAGGCTTTCGCGGCCTATGTGCGTCAGGGCGACGAGAGCCAGCTCCGCGCCTTGGGCTATCAGGAGAAGGGCATGACGACCGCCGTGGCCGCCGACGGCGGCGTCTTGGTGGATTCCCAGACCTCCGCCCGCATCGAGACGGTGCTGCGCGGCGCTTCCCCGATGCGCGTTCTGGCGAACGTGGTTCAGGTGGAATCCGGAACCTACGACGCCCTGATCGACCACAGCGAGATGACCGCGAGCTGGATCGCCGAGAGCGGAGCCGTGACCGAGACCACGGCTCCGGCTCTGGCGCGGATTTCGATCCGCCTCCACGACCTGACCGCCAATCCGAAGGCTTCGCAGCGCCTCCTCGACGATTCCGCCTTCGACGTCGAAAGCTGGCTGGCCGAGCGCATCGCGGCCCGCTTCGCCCGCGCCGAGACCGCCGCCGCCGTGACGGGCGACGGCGCGGATAAGCCGCGCGGCTTCCTGAACCACACGGCGGTTGCGAACGCCTCCTGGGCCTGGGGTTCTCTGGGCTATGTGGCGACGGGCGCGGCGGGCGCCTTCGCGGCGAGCCATCCCGGCGACGCCCTGTCGGATCTGGTCTACGCCCTGCCCGCGGGCTACCGCTCGAACGCCTCCTTCGTGATGAACTCGAAGACGGCGGGCCTGATCCGCAAGATGAAGGATGTGGACGGCCGCTATCTCTGGAGCGACGGGCTCGCGGCCGGGCAACCCGCCACCCTCTTGGGCCATGCGGTGGCCATCGTGGAGGAGATGCCGGACGTGGCGGCCAACGCCTATGCGGTGGCCTTCGGCGATTTCCGCGCCGGCTACACCCTCGCCGAGCGCCCCGAGCTGCGCATTCTGCGCGACCCCTATAGCGCCAAGCCTCACGTCCTCTTCTACGCGACCAAACGCGTGGGCGGCGACGTGACGGATTTCGCGGCGATCAAGCTGCTGAAATTCGCGGCTTCCTGATCCGGGCGGGGCGGGGGGCGGCTCAGCCGCCCTTCGCCTTCAGCGCGCGGAAATGGGCGTAGTTCTGATTGATGCGCATTCTGTCGGCGAAGGGCATGTTGAGGATCTGCGCCAATTCATGGGCTTCGCGGAAGAGGTTCTCCGCCTTGACGCAATCGCCTGTGTGAAACAGCGCGACGGCGAGATTATTGGCGCTATAGGCCGCCGCCCGCGAGCGGGCTCCGAATTGGTCGATCATGGTCGGCCGATCGGTGGTTTCATAATAGCTCCGCGCTTCGGCGGCGCGGCTGTTGTCGAATTCGGCCCAGAACATTTCAGGCGCCGCGCCTGCGGCTCCCGCGACGGCCTCCGAGCGGATGAAGAAGCGGGCCGCCCCGACAGGCAGGGGCTTTCCGCCGCAGCTTGGCGCTGCGGCCTCTCCGGCGAAGACCTTCCGGACTTTCGGCGGGAGCGTCGCCGCCTGCTCCGGAGGGCTGGTTTCGATCACCCGATGCGAGGCGGGCTGGATGGGCCTCGGCTTCTCCCATGGCTGCTCCATCCAGAGGGTCTGCGCGGCGGGCGGCGCATAGGGCGCCGCATAGACGGAATCCGCATAGACGGGGCCCGCATAGACCGGTCCGGGATCGTAATAAGCGGCTTTGGAGGGGCCTCCGAACTGCCGATGCGCCAGCACGCCCATCAGCGCGACGACCCCCGCCAGCAGGAAGAGATTCCTCCAGAGCGGCCTGTCGCTTCCATGCCTCGGATCGGGCAGGGAGTTGTCTCCGAGCGGCGCGAGCTTCAGTCCGTTTCTTTCGGCGGCCTGCGCCCTCACCTGATGGGCGCGCCGCTCCATATCGAGCACCTTCGCGCGATGGGAGAGCACGACCACCCAGAACAGCAGGAAGCCGATCAGCGCGAGCACGGCGATCTTGAAAGAGGCCGGGGCGTTTCCGCCGATTTTGTCGAAGGCGTTCAGAGCAGCCGTTTTGACTGCGAACCAGAGGTTCTGCAGCGCGCCCCAGACCGTTCCCTGCGATTGCGTCATATCCGATCCCGTCCATCCATCGCGCGATGTTCTCACGTCGCGCGACGTCCATCAACCCGCCCTCCGGCTCCTGCCCTTAAGGTTGGGCCTCAGCTTTCCGAGGTTAACATATGGCGACGCTTGACGTCTCGCCTCTCACGTCCTCTCCGGTCCCCCGGAGCGCCTTCGCGCGCCGTCTCGGCCTCGCGGAGGGTTTCGGCGCGGGAGCTTCCCCTTCTGAGGATTCCGCCCTTGAGTCCTGGCTTTTCTCCGCTGCGGCCCATCTGGAGCGCCGCCTCGGGCTTCTCCTGACTCCCCGCGCCTGCCTGTGGACTCTCGATTCCTGGCCCCTCGATTCCTCCGGCGCCCTTCGCCTGCCGAGAGGGCCTTTGTCCGGCCTCCCGGAGATCCGCCTGATCTCCCCGGCGGGCGACGAGAGCCTCTGGACGGATTGGTGCCTGGATTCCGCCGCTTCGTCTCCCCGTCTGCGTCCTCTCCCCGGCGCCTCATGGCCGAGGATCCTCCCGGGCGGGGCGGCTCAGGCGAGCTTCACGGCCGGCCTCGACCCTCTCCCTCCGGATTTGTCAGAGGCTCTGCTGATGCTGGCGGCCCATTGGTTCGAGAATCGCGAGGCTTCGGCTTCGGGGCTTTCCGAAACGCCTTTCGGGTTGGCCTCCCTGCTCGCGCCTTACGCCGAGATTCGTCTTTGAAGAAAGGAGGCTCCTCATGCCTCGCGCCTCCGTTCCCCGCTGGCGCCTCGCTCTGGAGGCCCGCGCCGATCTCCCCGACGAGGGCGGCGGCTATCTGCCCGGCTGGGTGAAGATCGGCGAGGTCTTCGCCTCCATCGAGGCGGCCAGCGGGCTCGAAAGCCTGCTGGAGAGCCGTCAGGCCCAGCGCGTGACTCACCGCGTGACTTTGCGTTCATCGGCTCCGGGCGCTTCGGCCCGTCCTCGCGCGGATCAGCGTTTCCGGGCGGGCGAAGCGATCCTCGACATCCGCGCCGTCTTCGACATGGACGGCCGGGGCCGCCGCCTCGTCTGCCTCTGCGAGGAGGGTTCGCCTTCATGACCGCCGCTTTGAGCTGGCCGCTTCACCGGGCGATCTTCGCGCGGCTTTCGAGCTTTCCGGCCCTGACCTCCGCCTTAGGCGGCCCGGGCCGCATCTTCGACGCGCCGCCTCACGCCGACCGCCCCGGCGCTCCTCGCCCCCCTTATCTGGTGATGGGCGACGAAACGACCGAGGTCTGGGACGCTCAGGGCCATTCCGGGGCCCTCCACCGCCTGAGCTTCGAGATCTGGTCTCGCGGACGCGGCTTTTCGGAGGCCAAGTCCATTCTCTCCGCCCTCTGCGACGCCCTCGACGATCCGCCCCTGATTCTCGCACGCGGCCGCCTGATTCATCTGCGCTTTGAGAGCTCCGAAACCCAGCGCGAGGAGCAGGGCGAGACCCGCCGCATCCGCGCGGTCTTTTCGGCCCGCGTCGAAGATGACGAATCTTGATTTGGCCGCGCGATGTCATCCGAAAACCGGTTCCCGCTTTTCGGATCGCGCTCCCGCCCCTCCCGCAATCTCTTGAGATGAAGGCGTTTCCTCATGGCCGCCCAAAAAGGCAAAGACCTTCTGTTGAAACTCGACGCCTCCGGCTCCGGCTCCTTCACGAGCGTCGCGGGCCTTCGCTCCGCCCGCCTGAGCTTCAACGCCCAGACCGTCGACTCCACCCATTCCGAGAGCGCGGGCCGCTGGCGCGAGCTTCTGGCCGGAGCCGGGGCTCGATCCGCTTTGGTCTCCGGTTCGGGGATCTTCAAGGACGCCGCCTCCGACGCCTCCGTCCGCAGCCTGTTCTTCGCGGATTCCATCGCCTCATGGCGGATCGTGATCCCGGATTTCGGAACCGTGGAGGGCCCTTTTCAGATCACCGCTCTGGAATATCGCGGCGAGCATGACGACGCCGCGAGCTACGACCTCGCCCTCGCTTCGGCTGGCGCTTTGTCCTTCACCCCGCTCTGAGGCCCCTATGCCCTTCAATCCCCATCGCGGCGAGATCGAGGCCCTCCTCGACGGTTCTCCCCGCCGCCTTCGCCTGACTCTGGGCGCCTTGGCCGAGCTTGAGCAAACCCTCGGCGCCGAGGATTTGCCCGCCCTTGCGGCCCGCTTCGAATCCGGGAGCCTCCGGGCTGCCGATCTGACGGCGGTGATCGGCGCGGGCCTGCGCGGCGCGGGCGCCGAAACCACCGACGCCGAGGTCTCCCGCATGGAGATCCCCGGCGGCGCTTCGGGCGCCGCCCGTCTGGCGGCGGATCTCCTCAAAGCGGCCTTTGGAGCCTGAGATGGATTGGCCTCGCCTGACCGCTTTAGGCTTAGGCGTGCTGCGCCTTTCCCCTGAAAGCTTCTGGAGTTTGAGCCCCCGCGAATTCGCGGCGGCTTTACGCGGCGCCTTCGGCCTGACCGAAACCCCCGACCCGATGAGCCGCGCCGATCTTGAATCCTTGCTCTCCCGCCATCCTGACGAAGGCCCTTCATGACCAGTTCCGAGGATTTCCGCGCTTTAAGCTCCGCCGCTTCCGACTGGCGCGCCACGAGCGCCCGAACCTCCGCCGCCGTGACGAGCGACCTGCGCGACGTGGGCGCCCAATTACGGGCGGTCTCCGAGGAATCGCGCCAACTCTCGCGCAGCTTCGCGGGCGATCTTGGCCGCGCCTTCGATTCCATGCTCTTCAAGGGAACGAAGCTCTCCGACGCCCTGCGCGGCCTCGCTCTGGACGTCTCCCGGACCGCCCTTTCCGCCGCCCTGAAGCCCGTTCAGAGCGCCTTCGCCTCCATCCTGAGCAACGCGATTCCCGGCTTCGCCCAAGGCGCGGCCTTCGAGGGCGGCCGCATCCGCGCCTTCGCTTCGGGGGGAGTTCTGGGGGGCGGCGTGGTCGGCTCCCCGACGCTTTTCCCGATGCGGAGCGGCCTCGGCCTGATGGGCGAGGCCGGTCCTGAAGCGATCATGCCCTTGCAGCGCGGCGCGGACGGCCGCCTCGGCGTGGCTGCGGATGGAGGAGGCCGCGCCCGCTCCCCGAACGTGACGATCAACATCAGCACGCCGGACGTGGAGGGCTTTCGGCGTTCTGAAACCCAGATCGCCGCGGCGATGCGCCGTCTGGCGGCGCGCGGCGGCCGCAACCTTTAACCCTTTCTGCGCGAGCGCTTCATGACCGCCTTTCACGAAATCCGCTTCCCGACCGATTTATCCTTCGGCTCCGTCGGCGGTCCCGAGCGGCGCACCCGCGTCGTGACTCTGGCGAGCGGCCGCGAGGAGCGCCAGACTCCTTGGCGTCATTCGCGCCGCCGCTATGATGCGGGCCTCGGCCTGCGCCGCCTCGACGATCTTCACGAGCTGGTGGCTTTTTTCGAGGCCCGCCGAGGCCGCCTGCACGGCTTCCGCTGGAAAGACTGGCTGGACTTCAAATCCTGCCCGCCTTCGCAAAACCCAAGCCCGACGGATCAGCTTCTGGGCTTCGGCGACGGCTCCCGCCGCGAATTCCAGCTTCAGAAGGCCTATCTCTCGGGCGGGGCTTCTTACGAGCGCCCCATCTTCAAACCCGTGGAGGACAGCCTCCTCGCCGCCGTGGAGGGCGCGCCCGCCTCGCCTTCCCTCGACCCGACCACCGGCCTCCTGACCTTCCCGAGCCCTCCGCCCGCGGGCGCCCGCGTGACGGCCGGCTTTCTCTTCGACACCCCCGTCCGCTTCGACACGGACCGCTTGGAGATCGACCTTGCGGGCTTCGAAGCCGGGGCCGCGCCCTCCATTCCGATCATCGAGATCCGCCCATGAGCCGCCTTCTTCCGCCCGCCCTGCAAGCCGCTCTGGATTCGGGGGCGGCCTCCCTCTGCCGCTGCTGGCGTCTGGACCGCCGCGACGGCTCCGCTCTGGGCCTGACCGATCATGACGAGCCCCTGATCTTCGACGGCCTGACCTTCCAGCCCGCCGCCCTGAACGAGGCCGGCGCTCTGGACATGGGCCTCGGCCTCGCCCCGACCTCGACCGAGCTTCAGGGCGCGCTGTCTTCGGAGAGCCTGACCGAATCCGACCTCAGCGCGGGGCTTTACGACGAATCCGAGGTCCGCTTATGGCTGGTGGACTGGTCCAACCCCGAGGAGGCGCGGGCTTTGATCTTCCGGGGCTCTCTGGGCGAGGTCTCGCGCGGCTCTCTGGGCTTTCAGGCCGAGCTGCGCGGCCTGAGCCATAAGCTCAACCAGCCTTTCGGGCGGGCCTATCTCCTGCAATGCGACGCCGAATTCTGCGATTCCCGCTGCGGCCTGAATCCGGCGAGCCATCGCCGCGCCGCCGTCCTCGCCAAACTGGAGTCCGACGGCTCCTTCCGCGCCGAGGCTCTGGATTCCGAAGCTGCGGGCCTTTTCGCGGGCGGCCTTCTGGAATGGACCTCCGGAGCCAATGCGGGCCGCCTTCAGCGTTTGCGGGCCCATAGCCGCGATTCCCTCGGCGCCCGTCTGGAGTTCTGGACCGAGCCGCCCGCCGCGCCTTCTCCCGGCGATTCCTTCACGATCCTCCCCGGCTGCGACAAGGCCTTTTCGACCTGTCGCGACCGCTTCGCCAATCAGAAGAATTTCCGGGGCTTTCCGCATATGCCCGGCGACGACTGGCTGACCTCCTATCCCCGCTCCGGCGAGCCCCATGACGGCGGCTCGCGCCTCAACTCCTAAGAGGCTCGCCGCTTCACGGCTCCTTGCGCCATTCGAGGATATGGAACCAGGGCGCCCGGGCGTAGCGCGCGCCGATCTCCGGATCTCCGCCATAGGGCTTCGGCTCGGCGAAATGGGTCAGCTTCAGCCCAAGGTCGAGGAAGACCCGCATGTAACTCTCCAAGGGCCTATGCCAGTTGAGGATGCGGATTCCCTTCCACTCGACCCATTCGGCCCGCTCTTCGAGATAATGATCCATGAGGAATCCCTTGAGCGCCCCGTCCCGATCCCGGAGCCATCTTCCGGCGATGGTCCCCGCCGAGGAGAAGGAGGTGAGATTCGCGACGAGCAGCCTTCCGCCGGGCTCCAGCGCCTCGACCATTTTGGCTGCGGCCTGCTCCAGCCCCGGAATGTCGATGAGCGAGAGATAGGAGACCACGAGATCGAATCCGCCCGCCTCGACCCGCATGTCTTCGGCCTTGGCGATGAGATATCCGCCCTGCGGATCGCGCTCCTTCGCCTTGCGGATGAGCGTCTCCGTCGGATCGACGCCGAGCGTCCTCGTTCCCTGAGCCTGCATCATGCGGCAGAAACGACCCTCTCCGCATCCGACGTCCAACGCCCGCCTCGCGCCTTGAGCGCGTTCGAGCATGGGCTTGTCGAGCACCCATTTTCGCCCGAAATCTCCCTCTTCTCCGAGGGAATCGATCCAGGCCTGCGCGGAATCGCGCCATCCGTCGGTCGCGCTCATCTGATCCTCCCCAGATTTTCCGGTTCTCCGGCGAGTTCTCACCCCTTGCGCGGCTCCGTCAAGCGGAGCCTCCGCGCCATGGCCTCCCCGACGGCTCTGGCGAGGAGCGGCGGCGTGGCGTTGCCGATTCCGGTGCGGATCGTTCCGAGCTTGCCGAAGAACCGGAAGGAATCCGGGAAGCTTTGCAATCTGGCGGCCTCGCGGATGGTGAGCGCCCTTGTGGCGATGGGATGGACGTTCCGCGATCCTGAGATCATGCCGAAGGTGGTCTGCACCGTGGCGGCGGGCTGGTCCCAGACTTGGCGCTTATAGGTGGTGTTGTATCCCGAGGGCGGCCTTTGCGCCGGATCGGCGTTGTCATGGGCGCTCGCGCCTTCCGGAACCTCCCAGAGCCAACCCAGCACATGATCCGGGTGGTCCACGGCGACGTGCAGCGGATCCGCGCCGCGCTCTCCCGCCTCCAGATAATCGAGATCCGAGCAGGCGTCTCCAAAACTCCGCCTCGCCGCGAGTCCTGCGCCATGACTGGGCTCGGGCGGCTCCGGCGCCCGCCCGAGCCTCCTGTCGACGGCGAGGAAGAAGACCCTCTCCCGATGCTGCGGAACGCCGAAATCCTGCGCGTCGAGCAGAGCGGTCCGCAGGTCGTATCCCGCTTCCCGAAACCCTTGGGCGATCTCCCGCCCGACCATCCCGCCCGAGGCCCCGCGCATGGAGGTGAGCTTCGCGACGTTCTCCATCACCGCGATTTTAGGCCGGACCCGCCTGAGGATTCGCAGATATTCCCGAAAGAGCGCGTTGCGCGGATCGTCGCTTCTGCGTTTTCCGGTGAGGCTGAAGCCTTGGCAGGGCGGCCCTCCGATCAGCGCGTCGAGAGGCCCATGGGCCTCCAGAAACCCCGCCAGCTCTTTTTCCCCGAGGCTCCGCACGTCCCCCCCGAGGCGGGCCGCTTCGGGAAAATTCGCGGCGTAGAGGGCGGCGAGGCCGTCGTCCTTCTCGACGAAGCCTGCGACGCGGAATCCGGCGCCGCGGAATCCAAGGCTCATGCCCCCGCATCCGGCGAAGAGGCTGAGCGCGGAGAACTCCGCCGGGGCTCCGGCCTCCAGCCGCGCCAATTCCTGCAGATAGGCGGAGTTTCCCGGCGTCGGCTTCTGCCGCGCCTCGCGTCGGGGATCATGGCCGCGGGCCGAGCGCAGATGAATCCGATAACGCTTCGGCCTTGGGCGCGCGGCTTCGGGGTCTTGCAGAGCCTTGGCGAGGCTTGCGGCTTCTTCGGGGCGCAAGAGTTTCGCGCCGCGCTCATATCCTGAGAGCCGATGCTGCGCGACCCCGCTGACGTCGGCGAGCCGCGCCTGAGAGAGTCCCGCTGCGATCCGGATCGCCTTGAGCTTCGCGCCTTCCGTCACGCGCCGCCCCCAATCTGCGGAGGGCTTGGCGGAAGAGGTGGGATTCGAACCCACGAACGGGTTTCCCCGTCGCTGGTTTTCAAGACCAGTGCCATCAACCGCTCGGCCACTCTTCCCCTGCGGCCTCGCCGCATGAGGGGCGTTTATAGGGGCGGAGCCTCGGCGGCGCAACGCCGCCCTTTCAGGTTTTGGCGCAACGCCGCCCTTCATCCTTCCCGGAGACCCTGCATGAGAACCTCCGACCTCGTTTTATCCGAGGCCCGGCTTTGGCTGGGCACGCCCTATCTGCATCAGCAATCGACTCGCGGCGCGGGCGTGGATTGCCTTGGTCTGGTGCGCGGAGTCTGGCGCGCGCTTTACGGCGAGGAGCCCGAGCCCACGCCCCCTTACGCGCCGGATTGGGGCGAGTCCGACGGCGCCGAGCCTTTGCAGGCGGCTGCGCGCCGCTGGCTTGACGAGCTTCCGCTCTCCGCGCGCCTTCCCGGCGACGTCCTGCTTTTCCGGATGCGCCGCAGCGGCCCCGCGAAGCATGTCGGGATCCTCAGCGCCCCCGACCGCATGATTCACGCCTGGAGCGGCCACGCCGTGGCGGAGACCCTCCTGGACCATCCATGGCGCCGACGCCTCGTCGGCGCCTTTCGCTTTCCCGCTCATCCTCCGGAGTTCTGACTTATGGCGACTCTCGCCCTCATGGCGGCCGGCTCGGCCATCGGCTCGGCGCTTTTGCCCTCCGGCGTGGGCCTTTTGGGCGCGGCTTTGACGGGCGCTCAGATCGGTTCGGCCCTCGGCGGCGCTTTGGGCGGGATGCTGGATCAGCGCCTTCTCGGCTCCGGCTCGACGGCCGTTCAGGGGCCCCGCCTTCAGGATCTGCGCCTGACCGCCTCGACCGAGGGGGCTTCCGTTCCGCGTCTTTTCGGAACTCTGCGCCTTGGCGGCCAAGTCCTCTGGGCCTCCCGCTTTTCAGAGCGTCGGACGACCCGCAAGGCGGGAGGCGGCAAGGGCGCGCCGAGCGCCCGCGTGACGGAATACAGCTATGCGATCAGTCTGGCGGTGGGGCTCTGCGAGGGGCCGATCTCCAGCGTGGGGCGCATCTGGGCCGACGGCCAGCCTATGGACCTGAGCGGCGTGACTTGGCGCCTCCATCGCGGGACGGAGGATCAGGAGCCCGATCCCCTGATCCTCGCTTTGGAGGGCGCTTCGAACGCGCCCGCCTATCGGGGGCTGGCCTATCTGGTCTTCGAGGATCTCCCTCTGGCGGCCTTCGGCGACCGCGTCCCGCAGATTTCCGTCGAGACCCGCCGCGCCCCCGAGGAGGCGGAATCCCCGACCAGCCTGATTCGCGGCGTGACCCTGATTCCCGGCGCGGGCGAATGGGTTCTGAACGCCGATCCGGTGATTCTGGAGGGCGCGGCTCCGGGCGCCTCGGCGGCTGAGCAAGCCGCCTCCGAGGGCCTCTCCTGGACGCCCAACCTCAACGCCTCCGCCGAGGTCTCGGATCTGGTCCTGTCTCTGGACCAGCTTCAGGATCAGGCCCCGAATCTGGAGAGCGCGGCTTTGGTCGTCTCTTGGTTCGGCGACGATCTGCGCTGCGGCTCCTGCCAGATCCGCCCCGGCGTGGAGCATGCTTCCGCCGCGGAGACCCGCGCGCCCTGGATGTCCGGCGGCGTGGGGCGTCTGGGCGGACGGCTTTTAGCTCAGGACGGCTCCGGCCATGCGGTTTACGGCGGCACGCCCGCCGACGCCGGAGTCGTCTCGGCCATCCGCGACTTGCGCCGCCGAGGTCTGCGGGTGGTCTTTTATCCCTTCCTGATGATGGAGGTTCTCCCGACCAACGCGCTTCCCGACCCGTGGACCGGCGCTTCCGCGCAACCCGCCTTTCCGTGGCGCGGGCGGATCACCCTTTCGAAGGCTCCGAGCCGCCCCGGCTCGCCGGATCAGACCCCCGCCGCCGCCGCCGAAGTCGCGAGCTTCTTCGGCTCCGCCGCTCCGGGAGACTTCGGCCCCTGGAACGGCCTGAGCATCCCTTATTACGGCCCGGCGGAATGGTCCTTCCGCCGCCAGATCCTCCATTACGCCCATCTCTGCAAGGCGGCGGGCGGCGTGGAGGCTTTCCTCATCGGCTCCGAGATGCGCGGCCTGACTCAGATCCGCTCCGGCCCCGCGAACTATCCCGCCGTGGCGGCCTTCAAAGCCTTGGCGGCGGATGTGCGGGCCATCCTCGGCCCTGCGACGCAGATCAGCTATGCGGCGGATTGGTCGGAATATTTCGGCCATCACCCGCAGGACGGCTCCGGCGACGTCTTCTTTCATCTGGATCCGTTGTGGTCGGATCCGAATATCGATTTCGTGGGGATCGACAATTACCTCCCCCTCTCCGACTGGCGCGAGGGCTCGACCCATCTCGACGCTGCTGCGGGCTCCATCCAGAACCTCGACTACCTGCGCGCCAACGTCGAAGGCGGCGAGGGCTATGATTGGTTCTACGCCTCCGCCTCCGACCGCTCCGCCCAGATCCGCACGCCGATCACGGACGGCGCCCATGGCGAGCCTTGGGTCTTCCGCCCGAAGGACATCCGCAATTGGTGGAGCCGCCCCCATCACGACCGCCCCGGCGGCATCCGCAGCCCCGCGCCGACGGCTTGGACTCCCGGCTCCAAGCCCATCTGGTTCACGGAATGCGGCTGTCCTGCGGTGGACAAGGGCGCGAACCAGCCCAACGTCTTCCACGACCCCAAAAGCTCGGAGAGCGCCCTCCCTTATTTCTCGACCGGCGCGCGCGACGACGCCATGCAGAGCGCCTATCTTCAGGCTTTGCTCGGCTATTGGTCCGATCCGTCGAGGAACCCGCCCGGCTTCCTCGACGCCTCCAACATCCACGTCTGGACTTGGGACGCCCGCCCCTATCCGCAATTCCCCCTGCGGACGGATCTCTGGTCCGACGGCCCGAACTGGGCTTTAGGCCATTGGCTGACGGGCCGGCTGGGCTCGGCTTCTCTGGCTGCGGCGGTCCGCGAGATCTGCGCGGCGGCGGGCGAGCCCGAGGCCGACGCCTCCCGCCTTGAAGGCTCCGTGGCGGGCTATGCTCTGGACCGCTCCATGTCCGCCCGCGAGGCTCTGACGCCCTTGTCTCTGGTCCATGGCTTCGACGCCGTGGAGAGCGCGGGCCGCCTGATCTTCGTTCCGCGCGGGGCGCCGCCTGCGGCCGAATTGACGGAGGATGATCTCGTCCTTGCGGAGGCCCCGGATTCCGAAGTCTGGAGCCTGACCCGCGCGCAGGAGTCGGATCTTCCCGCCGTGGTGCGGGTGGTCCACCTCCGCCCCGAATCCGAGGACCGGCGCGGCGCCGCCGAGGCCGCCGCTCCGGGCGCTTCGGGCCGCCGCGTGGAGATTCTGGAGGCCCCCATGGCTCTGGATTCCGCCGCCGCCCGCTTCGTGGCGGAGCGCTGGCTCGCCGAAGCTTGGGCGGGCCGCGAGAAGGCGCGCTTCGCTTTGCCGCCTTCGCGTTCGGGGCTTCAGCCCGGCGACGTGATCCGCTTCGCGCCGGAGGGCGCGGTCCCGGCCTTCCATCGCATCGACCGTCTGGAGGATTCCCTCGCCCTGACGGTGGAGGCGACCCGCGTCGAGCCGCCTTTGCATCGCCCCGCCTCCCTGAGCGCCCCGCTTCCCTCCTCGCCGAGAAGCGTCGTCCCCGGGCCTCTGATCGGCGAATTGGCGGATCTTCCCATGGGGCCCTCTCAGGACGCGGGCGGCGGCGAGGCCCCGCTTTGGGCCGCCGCCTTCGCCTCGCCTTGGACCGGTCCGGCCCTGCTCTGGCGCGAGGCTGCGCCGGACGAATGGGTCTTGGCCGCCCGTCTGGAGACTCCCGCCGTCATGGGCCGCCTTCTGGAGCCCTTGCCGCCGTCTTCGCCGCATCTCTGGACGCGCGGAGCGGGCCTTTTGGCGGGTCTGGCGGGCGGGGGCTCCGCGCCGCCGCTTTTGGGCCGACCTCCGGGCGCGGTCTATAACGGCGCCAATGCGGCGGCGATCCGGACTCCTTCGGGCGCCTGGGAGATCGTCCAATTCTCCGCCGCGCGTCTGGAGGCCCCCGGCGTCTGGCGTCTCGGTCCCTTGCTGCGGGGCAGGGCGGGGACCGAGCATCTTTGCGCGGAGGCTCTCCCCGCCGGTTCGCGCTTTCTCTTGCTGGACGAAGCCGTGGTTCCGGTCCCCGAGGCTCCTTTAGGTCTGACGCGGCGCTGGCGCTTCGCCCCGGCCTCCCTGAGCTGGGCCGATTCCCGCGCTTCGGCTCAAGAGGCCGCTTCCGGAGGAGCCGCCTTCCGCCCCTATTCCCCGGCGCGGCTCCGCGCCGATCTGGAGCCCTCCGGCGATCTCTCCCTGAGCTGGTCCCGCCGCTCCCGGGGCTCCGCCGACGGCTGGTCCGAACCGGAGGACCCGCCTTTGAACGAAACCCGCGAGGCTTATCGCCTTGAGATCCGTTCGGGCGGCCTTTTGCGCCGCGCCGAGACTCTGACGGCGCCGTCCTTCCTTTATTCCGCCGCCGCCCGCGCCTCCGACGGCGCGAGCCTCCCGCTTGACGTCTCCGTGGCCCAGCTCTCCGCGAGCTTCGGCCCCGGCGTCTTCACGAGGACCATCGTCGACGCCCCTTCCTGATCTTCCCTTCTGAAAGCCCCTCCATGCCTTTGAAGACCGATCTTCCCGCCGAGGCTCTGGCGCCTTTGACCGAGGCGGCGGCCGCGCTCGGCTGCGAGACCGCGATCCTCGCGGCGCTCCTCCACCGCGAGAGCGGTCATTTGCGCGGCTCCGCGCGTCTGGCCGCCCGCCGTTTCGAACCTCACGTTTTCCGCCGTCTGGGCGGCGGCCTCGCCGCCTCCCACGCCGGAGCCGCTCGGCTCGACCCCGAACGCGCCGAACAGGCCAGCAGCCACGGCGCGCCTCAGATCATGGGCCATCACGCGCGGATGCTGGGCTACGCCTCGGCTTCGGCGATGCGGGCGGCCTTTTTGGAAGGCGGCTGGCCCGAGCAGATCCGCGCCTTGCGCCTTTACGCCGAGCGGACGGGCCTCGCCTCTCCGCTCCGGGCTCTGAACATGGCCGAGATCGCCCGGATCTATAACGGCCCCGCCTACGCCCGCGCCGGCTACGACCTGAAGCTCGCCGCCGATCACGCGCGGATTTCGGGCGCCTCCCCGCCGCGCGCTCTGAGGCTCGGCGATCAGGGCGAGGCGGTGGCCCGGCTTCAGCGCGCTTTGAGCGCGGCGGGCCGTCCGGTCGGGCAAGACGGCGTCTTCGGCCCCCAAACGGAGGCGGCCTTGCGCGCCTTCCAGCAGGCGCGCGGCCTGACTCCCGATGGTCTGGCCGGAGCCCTGACGCAAGCCGCTCTGGAATCCTCCGGCCTCCTTGAGCCCTCCGGAGATCCCGCGCCCTCCCGCCTCGACGTGGAGGCCGACCGCCTCGTCCGCCATCGCGGCAAGCTCGTCGGGCTTTTGGGAGCGCTCTTCGCCCTCCGCGAGGATCTCGCCTTTTGGCTCGACCGCTTCGGCTTCGATCCCGGAGTTCTGTCCGAGCTTTGGGCGCGTCTGGCGGCGGCGCCTCTGGAGCGCTGGGCTTTGGCGGCTCTGGCTGCGGCCGTCCTTTGGCCGCGCCTCGCGCCTTTCGCGCGCCGCCTTGCGGAGCGCGCCTGATGACCCCCCAATTCGGAGTCCGGATGGATTGGCTTGAACGTTTCAGCTCCGCCCTGACGACCAAGAGTCTGGCGACGACCTCCGCCCTTTCGGCTGCGGGGGGCGTGGCGGCGGAGCAGGCGCCGCGCCTTTCCGAGGCGGTTCTGTTCCATGCGGGCGGCTATGGCGTGACCCTCCCCGCGCTCTCTCTTCTCGTCGCGATCGCGGCGGGGACGCTGAGCATCTTCAAACCCTTGATCGCGGCCTGCCTGCGCGGCCGCTCCCGCTGATCCTCCCCCGGAGATGTCATGAAGCTTCCTTCGCTCCTCCTCGCGGTTCTGGCCGCGAGCCTTCTGGCTGTGGGCGTCGCCGCCCCGCGGCTGAATTTTTCGCCCTCCGCGCCCTCCTCCTCCTCCTCCTCCGATCTGCGCCTTTCCCAGCGCCTGGAGGACGCGGGCTGGCGCCTCGTCGAGGGACTTGATCCAGGCCCCGCCCGCCGCCTTTCTCCGCCTGCGAGTCTGATCGGCGGGGGCGCGGCCCTTCCCGAATCCCCGAGCTGGTTCGCGCTGATCCGCGCGATTCATCCGCCTTCCGCCCGTTTGCCGATGGAGTCCCGCAGCGAATGCGGCGGGACGCTCTATCGCGGCGGGATCGTCGTGACGGCGGCCCATTGTCTGGCGGAGGACTGGACCCGCGTCGAGGTTCTGATCCAGCCTGAGGGCCGCGAGCATGGCCGCGCGCTCTGGAGTCTGGGCCTCGCCGCCCTCGACGCCGAATTTGAACCCGACGGCGCGGGCCTCCACCGCCATGACCGGGCGGTCCTCCAGCTTCCCGAGGATCCCGGCGGCGGCCTTGAGCTTCCTCAGAGCGCCCGCGCCCAGATCTCCGTCGGCGAGACCCTGACGATCTTCGGCATGGGTCTGGATGAGGAGGGCCGGCTCGCGGAGAGCGTCCGGACCTGCCGTCAGCGGGTGACGGACGTCCGCCTCGGCGTCTTCGAGGCTTTGGGCGATCTTTGCCGCTTCCGCGACGCCGACAGCGGCGGCCTCGCCGCGCGGCTTCTCCCGCAAGGCGAGGCGGTTCCCGTCGGAATCGTCTCGCATCGCCTTCAGGGGGCCGAGGAGCGGCAATTCTACGCCCCTCTGCATCCGACGCGGATTCGCGCGGCCTCGGCGGCCTTCGCCGACCCCCCTCCTCCGGAGCCCCTTGCGGATTTCCGGCGGCGGCCCTAAACCCCCGCGGCCATTCGCCCGAGGGTTCCCCCATGACGCTCTCTTCGCCCTATGTTCTGCCGATTCTGCTGCTGATCTGCTCGAACGTCTTCATGACCATCGCCTGGTACGGCCACCTGAAATTCCCTCAGGCCTCCCTGACGACGGCGGTCATGGCCTCATGGGGGGTGGCCTTCGTGGAATATTGGCTTGCGGTGCCCGCCAACCGCATCGGCTATGCGGTTTATTCCGGCGCCGAGCTGAAGACGATGCAGGAAGTGATCTCCCTGACGGTCTTCGTGGGCTTCGCCGTAACGGTCCTCGGCGAGCGCCTGACGTGGAATCACGCCTTCGGCTTCGCCTTCATCGCCTTAGGGGCCTTCTTCATCTTCAAAGGCCCCTTTTCCTGAGCTTTTTCAGGAATGGTCCCGCAGCACCACGCCCGCCAGATGCAGCGAGCCGCAGATGAGCACCCGCCCGGCGGGCGAGGCCTCCCGCCCGATTGCGCGCATGGCCTCCTCCAGCGAGGGCGCGGGCTCGGCGTCGAGTCCGGCGCGCCGCGCGGCCTCGGCGAGATTCTCGGCTGAGACGGCGCGGGCTTCGTCGGGAATGGCCACCGTCCAGATTTTGCGCAGCCTGCGGCGGAGCGGCCGGAAGAATCCTTCCGCGTCCTTGGTGTCGAGCATGCCGCAGATGGCGTCCACCGGCAGAGGCCAGCCCCGGAGCGCCTCCTCGTCGAGATGATCGGCGAGGGCCTGCCCTGCGGCGGGATTATGCCCGCCGTCGAGCCAGACGGCGGCGTCGCGCGGCGCGAGCCCCAGCAGCGGCCCGAAGCGCAGCTTTTGCAGCCGCCCCGGCCATTCGACTTCGGTCATGGCTTGGGCGAGATGTTCGGGATCGGTCACGCCCATCGCCTGCAGCGCGATGACCGCGCCTCCGGCGTTGGCGATCTGATGCGGCCCCTTCAGCGCCGGAAGCGGCAGATCGAAGAGGCCGAAGCGATGCTCGACGATCAGCCTTCCGGCTTCGGCTTTGGCCTCCCAGTCGCGTTCATAGAGCCTGAGCGGCGCCCCGACCCTCATGGCCTGCGCCTCTATGGCGCGGAGCGCTTCGGATTCCTGCGGCCCGACGATTCCGGGGGCCCCTTTTTTGAGGATGCCCGCCTTTTCATGGGCGATGGCCCCGAGCGTCTCGCCCAAGTAAGCCTGATGATCCAGCGAGACCGGGGTGACGATGGTCAGCGCGGGGCGCTCGACCACATTGGTGGCGTCGAGCCTTCCGCCGAGCCCGACCTCCAGAATCACCTGATCCGCCGGTTCTCTGGAGAAGGCGAGGAAGGCGGCGGCGGTGGTGATTTCGAAGAAGGTGATGGGTTCGCCGCCATTGGCGCGCTCGCATTCTTCGAGCAGCGCGGCGAGCTTCTCTTCTTCGATCAGCTCGCCCGCCAGCCGGATGCGCTCATGAAAGCGCGTCAGATGCGGCGAGATATAGACATGGACTCTCCGCCCTGCGGCCTCCAGCCCGGCGCGCAGATAAGCGCAGGTGGAGCCCTTGCCGTTGGTCCCCGCCACATGAATGACGGGCGGGAGCTTCCTCTCCGGATTCCCGAGCTTCGCGAGCAGCCTTTCGATTCGCCCCAGCGAGAGGTCGATGGATTTCGGATGCAGCGCGAGCAGCCGCTCCAGAATGGCGTCGCTGGGCGCCTTATGAGCGGAGGGCTCGCTCACGCCTGAGGCGCCTGAGGTTGCGAAGGCGCAGCCTGCTGCGCTCCGCCGGAAGCCTCGGGGAGAGGCTCGGCCGGGATGTCGTCGACCGGAGGCGCGGCTTCGAGCAGAGGCGGCTTCTCCTTCGGCGCTTCTTCTTCTTTCGGCGCTTCGGGCGGCTGATCCATGAGCAGCCTCAGCAGCCGCGCGAGGGTGGGGCGATGCTCGCGGCGATCCGTCACCATGTCGAGCATGCCGTGGTCGAGCAGATATTCCGAGCGCTGGAATCCTTCCGGCAGCTTTTCCCGGATGGTCTGCTCGATGACGCGCGGCCCCGCGAAGCAGATAAGCGCCTTCGGCTCGGCGATCTGCACGTCTCCGAGCATGGCGTAGCTGGCGGTGACGCCTCCGGTGGTGGGATGGGTCAGCACGACGACATAGGGGAGTCCGGCCTCCTTGACCATCTGCACGGCGATGGTGGCGCGGGGCATCTGCATGAGCGAGAGGATGCCTTCCTGCATGCGGGCTCCGCCTGCGGCTGAAAACAGCACGAAGGGCGCTTGTTCGGCGACGGCGGTTCTCGCGGCGGTGAGGATGGCGTCTCCGACGGCCATGCCCATGGATCCGGCCATGAAGGCGAAGTTCTGCGCGGCGACGACGGTTTTGACTCCGCCTATGGCGCCTTTGGCGGCGGCCATGGCGTCTTGCCGGTTCAGCTTTTTGCGGGCTTCGCGGAGCCGGTCGACATAGCGCTTTTCATCGCGGAACTTCAGCGGATCCAGCAGCGGATCGGGCAGGGGGATGAGGTCCCATCTCCCTTCGTCGAAGAGCGCGTCGAATCGCGCGTCCGGCGAGATGGGCATGTGATGGCCGCAATGAGGGCAGACCTGAAGGCTTTCGGCCAGCGCGCGATGAAAGATCATCTCGCCGCATTCCGGGCATTTGATCCAGAGATTATCCGGCGACTCGCGGCGGTTGAGCAGCGTGTCGAGCTTGGGGCGGACGAAAGAGGTGATCCAGTTCATGCGGGTGCGGGCTCGCTACAGGGCGGCTGATCGGGGGAGCTTCGAAGAGGCGGCGGTCCTGCGCCGCGCGGCCGCCTCTTCGCTATGTAGCCATCCCCTCCGCGCGGCGCAATCTCCGCGCCCGGGGCAGGCGGAGAGGGGCGGGCGCGGCTTTAGTCCTTCTTCGGCTCTTCCTTGGGGGTCTCGCCGGTCTCGATCTTCCCTTCCGGGGCGGGGCGCTGGACGATGGGCGAGGCGAGGGTGACCAGTTTGACCTGAGGCTTGTCCTTGTCTCCGCCGAGTCCGCCGTCATGGAGATTGGCGACGAGCAGCGTGTTGAGCGCCAGCACGGCCACGCCTTCGATTCGCGGCGGCAGCTTTCCGGGCGCCCACGCCGAATCGAAGACGAGCGTCTTCTTGAGCGGCGCGAGCCGGGCTTTGCGCAGGCCCGCCTCGTCGAGGTTCTCATAGGCCGCGTTCCCGGAGGCCGAGGCCACGGCGTCGGAGAGCTTGGCCCCTTCCTCGAAGGTGACGGCGAAGACGAGCAGCCTGCGCCCGTCGCTTTCGGCCATAAGCGTGAGGGTTTCGCCCGCGAGCGCGTCCATATCGACGAGCCGGACCTGATCCTGCGTGGTCGCGGCGCCGAAGGCGATGGCGGGCTCGAGCTGATAGGCCCAGACCCCTTCCGGCTGCCGGTCGGGCAGATTGAAGCGATAGATCCGAAGGGCGCGGGCGTCGGCTTTCCCGCCGAGCGGCGCGGCGGCGGCGAAATAGGCGTATCCTCCGTCCGGCGAGGCGCCGACGGCGGTGATTCCGCCGTCCGCTCCGGCCCGGGCGAGTTCGGCGGGCAGCACGGCGCGCACGGGATAATCGGCCCCTTTGAAGCGGGCTGCGGATCCGCGCGGGGCGTAGCGGTCGATGATTTCGCCGTCTATGGCGACATGCAGCAGCGAGGGCCCGTTGGAATCGCCGATGAGGAAGCTCTGATCCGGCAGCCGCGCGATGGAGGCGGGCGCGATCCCCGAGGGACCGGGCGCGAGCTTCTCCCCGAGCGTGTCATAGGGCGTTTCGGAGGCGAATCCGGTCAGGGGCAGATTGGGCAGGGCGTCCACCGGCCCCGAGGCCCCGCGCAGCGGCAGCGAGAACTCATATTTGAAGCCGCCCGCATTGGTCAGCGAAAATTCGTGGATCATGGGCGTGAAGCCGGGCAGAGCATAGGCCCGCCCCGTCTTATCGCCGGCGCAAAGGGCGTCGACGTCGGCCTCGAAGGCCTCCGCTTCGGCGCAGGGAATGGTCGGCCCGCGCCCCGAGAGCAGGAACAGCCGCCTTTCGCGGAAGGAGAAATGCGCCCCCGCTCCGACAGGCGAGGTCAGGCTCCGCACCTTCCCGTTGAAGACGGCGTCCTCCAGAGAAATGGCGGGGATCTTCACGTCGGAGACTTCAGCCAGAGCTTCGGGCAGGAATTCGGCTTCCTCCTCCGCTGCGGCTTTCGGCTTGGCCTCTTCGGCCCATGCGTTCGGCGCAGTCGCCGCGCCCGCCAAAGCCGCGAGGGCCAAGCCCGTCGCCGCGCCCATCGCCCAAGCCCGAATCATATCGCCTCTCCTCAGGATCTCTAACGGATCTCTCATGATGCTTTCGTTTCCGCTCGCAGCCTCCGGCGGCCCTTTGCGTGGGGCCGCGACGCGTCAGTCTTCTGCGGGCCTCAGCAACAAACGGTTAAAGAAGCTCAATACGGCCTCCAGATCCCGTCCGCGTTTGAGGATGCGCCCATCCGCGCCCAGCAGGGCGTAGGCCCCTTGCTTTTGGGCGTCGGCGGGGGTTTTCCTGACGGCGTAGAGCGGACGCTCCGACGTGCGGCGGAAGATGGAGAAGAAGGCGGCGTCCTGCAAGCTGTCGATGGCGTAATCGCGCCATTCTCCCTCCGCGACCATCCTTCCGTAGATCCTCAGGATGAGCCCCAGCTCATGGCGGTTGAAATGCACCTGCGGAGGGCGCGCTCCACGCTGCGGAAAAGGGATGACGTTGTCGGCCTCGCTCATGGCCTCACCATGCCCCTCCCATCCGCGAAGCGCAAGACCTGCGGGCTTCCGGCGGATGGGACAGCGGCTCCGGGAGCGGCTATGCTCAAGGCGAGGCCGACGAATCGGAACGCCGCCGCCTTTCCCCCATCCCCCTGAAACGCCGCCCTTTTCGGAGCGGCGCTGATCTCTGGCCGAGGAGTTGCGGATTTGGTCCTGCGCTTGGACGACGGAGCCGCTCTTGAGGATTTCGTGCGGCGCAACGCCGCCGTGACGAGCCCCGCGCTTTTGCCCGAGCTGCGCCATTACGCGGCCACGGAGATCACGCCTCTCTGGGAGATGGCGGAGGCCGAGCTTGAGCGCGAGGGCCTGCCGCCGCCTTTCTGGGCTTTCGCCTGGGCGGGCGGTCAGGCTTTGGCGCGCTACGCTCTGGATCATCCCGAGATCGTGAAGGGCAAGCGCGTGCTGTCCTTCGCTTCGGGCGCCGGTCTGGAGGCCATAGCCGCGGCTTTGTCGGGAGCTTCGCGGGTCTGGGCGAACGACGTGGATCCTCTGGCCTTGGCGGCCTCCCGGCTCAACGCGGCTTTGAACGGCGCGTCTTTGGAGACCATCGGCGCGAATTTGCTGGAGCCGGGCGCCGAGGCCCCTGACGCCGAGGTGATCTTCGCGGGCGATATTTGTTATGAGAAGCCTCTGGCCGCGCAGGTCGAGGCGCGTCTGCGGGGCTGGAGCGCCGAGGGGCGCCTCGTGTTGCTCGGCGATCCGGGCCGAACCTACCTCCCGCGCTCCGGTCTGGAGAGGGTGGCGGGCTATGCGGTGAAGACCACCAAGGCCATCGAGGATTCGGATCTGCGCAATGCTGTGGTCTGGCGCCTGCCCGGCCCCGCCTGAGCGGCCCCCGCCTGAGCGGCCCCCGCCTGAGCGGCCCCCGCCTGAGCGGCCATCGACGTTCAGGCGAGTTTGGACGCAAGATTCCGTCATGATCTCGTCTTGATTTTTGAGATCGCGCCGTCTTCCTCCCTTGCGCGCGACTTTTCCGAAACATCGCCGCCTTGCGCGGCTTCGATCCAGATGCGCGCCGAAGTCAAGCGGGATATTTCCCGCATTGATCTTCAGAACTAGAACAAATTTCGAACAATGCCCCTTGCATCCTCAAAAAAGGACGCTATCTTCGAAATCAGGTGTGATCGAGCGTCGAAACGGCCTCCTACGGGCGGGCCGTTTGCTTTTTTTGAAACTTTCTGAAACGCCGGGCGCTGATAGTCCGGTCGTCGGGAGGCGAAGCCATGGAAAAGATCCCCATGACGGCGGTGGGCTATGCGCGGCTGGAGGAAGAGCTGAAACAGCTCAAATCCACCGACCGTCCCGGCGTCATCAAGGCGATCGCCGAGGCGCGCGAGCATGGCGATTTGTCGGAGAACGCCGAATATCACGCCGCGCGCGAGCGTCAAAGCTTCATCGAGGGGCGCATCCTCGAACTTGAGGCCACGATTTCGCGCGCCGAGATCATCGACCCGGCCAAGCTTGGCGGCTCGACGGTGAAGTTCGGCGCCACGGTCCGCCTCGTGGACGAGGACACCGAGGAGGAGAAGACCTATCAGATCGTCGGCGAGGTCGAGGCCGACATCGCTTTGGGGAAGCTGAACGTCAACTCGCCTTTGGCGCGAGCCCTCATCGGCAAGGAGAGCGGCGACAGCGTCGAGGTGATGACCCCGAACGGCGGTCGCGGCTACGAAATCCTCGAAGTATCTTATCAGTAAAAACAACGGCTCAGAGGCATAAGGCGTAAATTTGGGTTTTCTCGGGCGGGCGGTTCGGCCTATGCTGCGGCGAAGTCGATGGACCACACCCCCGCGCGTCTCCGAGAGACGGCCAACGAGAAGCCGAAGCCCACGCCATGAGCGACATCGCCACCTCCGACTCCATCACCGGCGCCGCGCGGAATTCGCGCGGCGTTCCCGTCGAATCGCGCGACGCCGCGACGCCTCCGGCCTCCGAGGGAGGCGGGTTCTGGTGGCGGGTGGCGGGGGTCGCTTGGGTCGGCGCCGTTCTGGCTTACGTCTGGGGGCGCTACGACCTGCCTTTTTCGCAAGAGGCTTGGACGGTCGCGCGGGAGCGCATTTCGCAAGCCGACTGGATGCTGATCCTCGCGGCTGTCCTTGGGCCTTTGGTTCTGCTCTGGGTTTTAGCTTCGGCTCTGCGGGGCTCCCGCCGCCTGAGCGACGAATCGCGCTCCATGGCCGAGGCGGCCCGCCGCATGGCCGACGAGGCCGCCCGCTCGCCCTCCGCGCATCAGGTTCAGCCTGACGAGTGGCGCGCCGCGGCTTTGATGGGCGACGTTCAGGGCGCGAGCCCGGCCCATATCCGCCGCGAGGTGGAGCGGGCGACTCACGCCATCGGCGCCCTGCATCAGCAGATGAAGGGCATCGAGGAGGCTCTGGCCTCGCAATCCGCCGCTTTGGACGACGCCGCCGAGCGCGCCGAGGCCCGGGCCAAGACCATCGCCGAATCCCTGCGCGTCGAGCGCGAGGCGCTTCAGGAACTGGTCTCGGTGATCGAGGCGGACGGCGGCCGGGCGATGAATCTGGTCTCCATGCGCCCCGGCGACATGGAGAAGACCCAGCGCACCCTCGACGCTCTGAAATCGCAATCCGACGCCATCGAGCGGACCGTGGAGGCGGCGGGACAACGCCTGAACGCCATCGCCGCCGAGATTCAACAGGCTTTGCGCAAGGCCGGCCCCGCCGACGCCCGCAGCCTCGCCGACGACGCCCGCGCCTCGGTGCGCGAGGCGGCTCACGACGCCATCGGCGCCATCGGCGACACCGAAGCCGCGACCCGCGCCCGTCTCTTCGACGGCGACGCGGCGAAGAACGCGGAATTCGGCGAGCATCCCGCCCAGTCTCTGGCCGACGACGAGGCCGCCGAACTGCGCCGCCGCAATCTTGCGGATCTGCGTCGCCAGATGGACCGTCTGCGCAAGGGCGAGGAGGAGTCCGCTCCCGCCGAGGCCGTCGCTTCTCCGGATCGGCCTCAGCCCTCGCCGCAGCCGGGCCAAGGTCTCGCCGCTCGTTTGGCGGGCGCGGGCGCCGTCGCGCTGACGTCGAAGGGGGCCGCCCAGACGGAGGCCGCCGCCGAATCCCTGAGCGAATCCTTGGGCGCGCGCGTCGCGGAGGCCGGGGAGGCTTCCGCCGAAACCATTTCCGGGGCGGCTTCCGCCGTCAAAGGCTCCGCCTCCGACACGCTGAGCCGCGTCGCTCAGGCCTTCCGGGAGACGGAGGCCGATCTTCCGCGCACCGAGCCCATCGCGCCGCCGCTCGCCTCTGCGGCCTCTCCTTCGGCCGAGGCTCCTTTCGAATCGGCCTTTTCGGGTCTGACCCGCCCCCCCGAGGGCGCCGAACAGCCCGCCGCGCCTTGGGACATGATCGGCGATTTCGACGCCTCCATGGTGGAGAGCGAGCCTTTGGACCGCGACGCCGCCGCGCTGGCCGCTCAGGCCGCCCGGAGCGCGGCGTCCGCGCCTGAGGCCGTCGTCGCTCCTTCCTCCCTCGCCGGCTTCGCGCCGGAAGCGCCGCCGGTCGTCTCGGAGCCTGCTCCGCTGTTCCGCGATCCGACTCCGCCCCGCGCCATGAGCTTCGATCTGGAGCGCCTCGCGCCTTTGGCGGATCTGAACATCCCTTCGCCTCTTTCAGCCTCCGGCTCCGCGCCCGCCGAGACTCCGGCGCCCGCCTCGCCTCCGCGCGAGATTCCAACCGAGACCCTGGTCGCCGAATCTGCGCCTGCTGCGCCGCTTTTTCAGCCCGTCAGCTCCTTGAGCGAGGGCGGTTCTCCGGGCGAGGGCGGCGGCGAACCCGCCGCGCGCGGCTGGCTGGGCGCCGCCGCGATCCCGGTCGAGCTTCCGGCGGGCGGTCTCGATTCCTTCGGCGAGCGTCGCGAGATCGAGGCGGCTCCGGCCCCCGCGGCTCCGCCGCGTCCCGCCATCGTCTGGCGTCAGCCGGAGGCCCCGATGTTCGGCGCGCGCGGCATGCCGCGCCCCAAGCCTCTGGATTGGGAGAAGGTGGCGCTCGGCCTGAACTTCCCGGTCAGCGAGGAGGACGCCGAGGCCGAGGAGGCGCTTTACGAGGTCTCCATCGACCATCAGATCGGCGCCCTGATTCAGGCGAGCGAGGACATGCTGGCGGCTCTGGTGGATCTGCGCCTCTATATGGAGGACCACGCGCCGCGCATCGCGCCGCCCGAGGTCTGGCGCGCTTGGCTGGACGGCCGGGTGAGCGTCGACGCTCCTCCGGTGATCGAGATCGGTCCTGAGGAGGCCCTGAGCCGCGTCCGCGGCCTGATCGACCGCGACCCCGCCGTCGAGCGTCTGGCGGTCTCCTTCGCGGGCCGCTTCGAGGATCTGGTGCGCCGCGCTCTGGACGAATCTCCGGATTCCGACATCGTGACCCGCCTTGCGGACACGCGCACGGGCCGCGCCTATGCGATGGTGGCCTGCGCCGGCGGACGGGTGGACTGAGAGCATGGCCGACATCCTCGACCGCATCCGCGATTATAAGCTGGAGGAGATCCGCCAGCGCAAGGCGGCGCGCTCCTTGAGCGATATGGAGGCTGCGGCCCGCGCGGCCTCTCCTTTGCGCGATTTCGCGGCGGCTCTGACGGCCAAGGCCGTGACGGGCTGGGCGCTCATCGCCGAGATCAAGAAGGCGAGCCCTTCGAAGGGCCTGATCCGCGCGGATTTCGATCCTCCCGCTTTGGCCAAGGCTTATGAGGCGGGCGGGGCGGCCTGCCTCTCGGTGCTGACCGACGGCCCCAGCTTTCAGGGCGAGGATTCCTTTCTCGCCGCCGCCCGTGGCGCCTGCTCGCTTCCGGCCCTGCGCAAGGAGTTCCTTTACGACCCTTGGCAGGTGGTCGAGGCGCGGGCCTTGGGTGCGGATTGCATCCTGATCATCATGGCCGCCGTCTCCGACGCTCAGGCTCAGGAGCTGGAATCCGCCGCCGAGGCTTGGGGCATGTCCGTGCTTCTGGAGACCCATGACGAGGCCGAGATGGAGCGCGCCTTGCGCCTGCGCTCGCCTCTGGTGGGGGTGAACAACCGCAATCTCCAGACCTTCGAGGTCTCTCTGACCGTCACCGAGCGCCTCGCGCCGATGGTTCCCCCGGATCGGGTTCTGGTGGCGGAGAGCGGCCTTTTCGTTCCGGCGGATCTGGCGCGGATGGAGAAGACCGGCGCCCGCCGCTTCCTCGTCGGCGAGAGCCTCATGCGTCAGCCCGACGTCGCCGCCGCCACCCGCGCCCTTTTGACGGCCTGATCCTCATGAGCGAGCTCACTCATTTCGACCAAGGCGGCGCGGCCCGCATGGTGGACGTCTCCGCCAAGCCCGAGACTTCGCGCTTAGCCGTGGCGCGCGGCGCGGTGGAGGCTTCTCCTGAGACGATCCGCCTGATCGAATCGGGCGGCGCGGCCAAGGGCGACGTTCTGGGCGTGGCGCGTCTGGCGGGGATCATGGCGGCGAAGAAGACCGCCGACCTGATTCCGCTTTGCCATCCTCTGCCGCTTTCGGAGGCTTCGGTGAGCTTCACGCTGGACGCCGCCCGCGGCCGCGTGGAGATCGAAGCCCGCGTGAAGACCGCCGGACGCACCGGCGTCGAGATGGAGGCCCTGACGGCGGTTTCGGTCGCGGCCCTGACCATTTACGACATGGTGAAGGCGGCGGATAAGGGCATGAGGATCACGGAGATCCGCCTGATCGCCAAGGAGGGCGGCCGCAGCGGCTCTTGGCGTCGCCCGGACGAGCCGGAATCCGCATCGCCCGTCTGAGCCCTTCCCCCCGTCTCGGGCGGCGGCTATCCTGCGCCGATGACGATCGCGACTCCCCATCCAGAAGATCCCCCTTACCTCAATGTGAGCGGCTCCGTCTTGGGGCGGCGCTGGCTCGGCCCGACTCCGGACGTGGAGCGGCGCGGCCTAGGGCTGGCGCAGCGCTGCGGCCTGCCCGAGCTTCTGGGGCGTCTTCTGGCGGCGCGCGGCGTCTCGGTGGAGGAGGCGCCGCTTTGGCTGGAGCCGACTCTCAAGCATTACATGCCCGATCCTTCGAGCCTGCGGGATATGGAGGCGGCTTCCGCGCGTTTGGCCGAGGCGGCTTTGCGCGGCGAGCGGGTGGCGCTCTTCGGCGATTACGACGTGGACGGCGCCTGCTCGACGGCCCTGATGTCGCGTTGGCTGGCGCATTTCGGGGTTTCGGCGACGGTCTACATCCCCGACCGCCTGCGGGAGGGCTACGGCCCGAACGTCCCGGCCATGACGCGGCTCGGCGCGACGCATGATCTGGTGATCACGCTGGATTGCGGAACCTTGGCTTTCGAGCCCATCGCGGCGGCCCGCGAGGCGGGGGCCGAGGTGATGATCGTGGATCATCATCTGGCTTTGGAGACTCTGCCGGATTGCGTGGCGGTGGTGAATCCGAATCGTCAGGACGACGATTCGGAGCAAGGCCATCTCTGCGCGGCGGGGGTGGCCTTCCTGCTTCTGGCGGCGACGAATCGCCGTCTGCGCGCTCAGGGCGCCTTCGCCTCCCGCCCGGAGCCCAATCTCTTGGAGGAGCTGGACCTCGTGGCCCTCGCCACCGTGGCCGACGTGGCGCAATTGAGGGGCGTGAACCGGGCCTTCGTGCGCCAAGGGCTGAAGGTTCTGGGGCGTCGCGGGAATCTCGGACTTGCGGCCCTCTCCGACGCCTCGCGCCTGAGCGGCGCGCCGAGCGCCTATCATCTGGGTTATCTTTTAGGGCCTCGGGTGAACGCGGGCGGGCGCGTCGGCGATTCCGGGGCGGGGGCGCGGCTGATGACCTGCGCGGATCCCGCGCTTGCGGCGAAGCTCGCCGCCGACCTCGACCGCTGGAACCGCGAGCGTCAGGCCATCGAGGCGGACGTCCTGTCTCAGGCCATGGCTCAGGCCGAGGCGCGTTGGGAGCGCGAGGGCCCGGGCGGCCTCGTCTGGGCGGCGGGCGAGGGCTGGCACCCCGGCGTGATCGGCGTGGTGGCCGGGCGGCTGAAGGAGAAATTCGACCGCCCTTCTCTGGTGGTGGCTCTGGAGGGAGCCTTAGGCAAGGGCTCGGCGCGTTCGGTCCATGGGGTGGATTTAGGAAGCGCGGTCCACGCGGCGGCGGAGAAGGGGCTTTTGGTTCAGGGCGGCGGCCACGCCATGGCGGCGGGCCTGACCGTCGCGGCGGAGCGCCTCGCGGAGGCGACGAGCTGGATGGAGGCGGAGTTGAGCCGTCAGGGCGCGAACCGCCTCGGCCCGCGCGAATTGCGGATCGACGGCGCCGTGACGCCTTCGGGCGCGACTCTGGAGCTGTGCGAATCTCTGGAGAGGGCCGGACCTTTCGGCGCGGGGGCTCCGTCTCCGCGTCTGGCGGTGACGGCGGCGCGGGTGAGCTGGCCGAAGCCTGTGGGCGAGACCCATATGCGCTGCGTCCTGACCGATTCGCGCGGCGGGCGTCTGGAGGCGGTGGCCTTCCGGGCTCAGGAGACGGCTTTAGGCGGCTTCATGGCGGCCCGGAGCGACGGGGCCTTAGTCCACGCCGTGGGCCGTTTATCGGCGGATGAATGGAACGGTCGGCGTCGGGTTCAGCTTCAGATCGAGGACATGGCGCCTCTGGCGTGACCCCCGTTCATCCCCCCGGAGCCCTCCTTGCGTTTTTCCTGACGGATCAGGGCGCGGAAGGCGGAAAAGCCGCTTGAAACCTGCTTCCGACCCCCGTATAAGGCCCCCCGAAGCGCCCTTCGTCTAGTGGACTAGGACACCACCCTTTCACGGTGGGTACACGGGTTCGAATCCCGTAGGGCGCGCCATTCCCCCCCATCGAGGTTCGGATTTCGTCGCCGCGTTTTTCAGCGTCGGCGTCCTGCGCTTATCCGGGGCGAACGGCCCGGGGCGATCTTCGGCGGAGCATGATGACCCGACTGGATTCTCTCGCCGCGCGTCTGCGCGCCGCCGATCTTGAACGCTGGCGCGCCGTCATGATCGCTCCCGCCGAGGCGCAGGAGGCTTTGGCGGCGCTGCATCTCTGGACGCTGGACGTGGCGCAGATCCCCTGGAGCCTCTCGGAGCCCGCTCTTGCGGCCATGCGGCTGCAATGGCACCGGGACCGCCTCTCGGAGCTGGCCGCCGGAGAGCCCCCGCCGCGCCATGAGCTGTTCGAGCCTCTGGCCCCTCGGCTGAAGGATAAAAGCGCGCCTCTGGAGCTTTTCCTGAACCACCTCGCCGCGCGGGAGCGCGACCTCGACCCGACGCCGCCGAAGGATCTCGACGAATTGCGGCTCTATCTGGAGGATTCGGGCGGGGCGCCTTTTCGTCTGGCGGCGCGGATGCTCGCGCCGGGGCTTTCCCCTGAGGTCGAGGCGGCGGCGGGCGAGGCGGGCTTCGCCAAAGGCGCGGCGCGCTGGATCTCGGCTTTGCCCAATCTGTCGGCGCGCGGCAGAGTGGCGGCCCCCAACGCGGGCGAGGCGGCGCGGATTCTGCGCGGCGAGACGACGCCCGAACTCAGCCTGACCTTGAAAGCCGTGGCGGAGGAGGCTCTGGCGCGTCTGGAGGCGGCGCGTCGCGTGAAGCCGGGGGCGGCCTTGCCCGCCTTTCTCCCGGCCGTGACGGCTCAGGACGCTTTGCGGGCGGCGGCGCGTCCGGGCTTCGACCCTTTCAGGGAGGCCCTCGGCCCGAGCGAATTCCGCAGCCGCCTTTTAAATCTCAAGGCGGTTCTGCTCGGGCGCTGGTGAGATCGGGGAGGCTTCAGCCCTTCGCGGCGCGGGCGGCTTTGCGCCGCTCCAGAATGCTGGCGACGCCCGGCGCGCGCTCCTCCATCTGATAGGCGGCGGAGATGCTCCGCGCGGCCGTCAGCCAGTCTTCGAGGGGCTGGCGCGCGAAGAGGTCTTCCGGGATGCGGGCGCTGTCGAAGCCGACCGCCCGCAGATAGGCGAGCTGATCCGCGATGACGCGCCCGTCCGCCCAAAGCTCGCCGCGCCATCCGAGGCTCCGCAGCCTTTTGGCGATGGAGAAGCCGCGTCCGTCGCCGAAGCCGGGGAACTCCACCGTGATCAGCGAGAGGCGGTTGAACAAAGGCTGCAACGCCTCCGCCTCGATGGTGTTGGGCAGAGCCACGCCGGTGCGCCCCGTGCGCGGAGCGGCCAGAGCCTCCTCCAGCCGGGCTTGCGGCACGATCACGTCGCCTTCGAGGGGGATGGGCTCGTGATCCTCCAGCTCGCGCCAGATCTCTTCCTGAAGGCCCTTCTCGTTCAGCAGCGGCATGGCGTCCTCCTCAACCGGCTTCGGCGTAAAGCGCGTCCTTAAAGGACTCGGCGCCCGTCCGGCGATAGGTCTGGAGGAAGGTCTCGCTCGGCTCGCGGATCTCCAGATAGCGATCCACCAGCCGCTCGATGGCGTCCACCACGCCCTCCGCCGAGAATCCCGCGCCCGCGCGCTCGCCGATGGCGGCGGTTTCGGTGGGATCTCCGCCCAGAGTGAGCTGGTAGAATTCGGCGCCGGCCTTGTCGAGCCCCAGAATGCCGATATGGCCGATATGGTGATGTCCGCAGGCGTTGATGCAGCCCGAGATCTTGATCGACAAAGGCCCGATGTCGCGCTGACGCTTCGGATCGGCGAAACGCTCGGTCAGGCGCTGGGCGATGGGGATGCTGCGCGCCGTCGCGAGAGCGCAATAATCGAGGCCGGGGCAGGCGATGATGTCCGTCACGAGGCCCCGATTAGCCGAATCCAGCCCCGCCCCCGCCAGCTTGCGATAGAGCGGATAGAGATCGTCCTTCTTCACATGAGCGAGGACGAGATTCTGCTCATGGGTCACGCGGAGTTCGCCGAAAGCCCAGAGATCGGCGGCTTCGGCGGCGACGCGCATTTGCTCGGCGGTGGCGTCTCCCGGCGCGCCGCCCACCGGCTTGAGCGAGATCACGACCGACGTGTAACCCGGCGCCCGATGCGGATGCAGATTGGTCTCGGCCCAGATTCTGAAATCCGGATCGGCGGTCTTAGCGCGCTCGAAAGCCTTCGACTCCTCCGGCAGATTCTCCAGAGCGGGCGGCGCGAAATAGGCTTGGATGCGCTCGACCTCTTCGGCGGGGGCGGCGAGGCTCTCGACGTCGAGCCGGGCGTATTCGCGCTCGACCTCTTTGCGGAAGGGCTCCTCGCCCATCTCATGCACGAGGATCTTGATGCGGGCTTTATATTTATTATCGCGGCGGCCATGCAGGTTATAGACCCGCATGACGGCCTCCAGATAAGGCAGCAGCTCGGCCTTGGGCAGGAAGTCGCGGATCACCTTGCCGATCATCGGCGTGCGGCCCAGCCCGCCGCCCACGATCACCTCATAGCCGAGATCCCCGGCCTCGTTCTTGATCATCCGCAAGCCGATGTCATGGGCCTTCACGGCGGCGCGGTCGTTGGGCGAGCCCGTGACCGCGATCTTGAACTTGCGGGGCAGGAAGCTGAATTCCGGATGCAGGCTCGACCATTGGCGGATGAGCTCGCCGGTGGGGCGCGGATCTTCGAATTCATCGGCGGCGGCGCCCGCGAAGGGATCCGAGGTGACGTTGCGGATGCAATTGCCGCTGGTCTGGATGGCGTGCATCTGCACGCTGGCCAAATCCGCGAGGATGTCTGCGGTCTCCTCCAGCTTGATCCAGTTATACTGGATGTTCTGGCGGGTGGTGAAATGCCCATATCCGCGATCATAGCGCTCGGAGATGTCGGCCAGCTTGCGCATCTGGTCGGAGGAGAGCGTGCCATAGGGGATGGCCACGCGCAGCATATAGGCATGCAGCTGAAGATAGAGGCCGTTCATCAGCCGCAGCGGCCGGAACTCTTCTTCGGTCAGCGCGCCCGAGAGCCTGCGGCGGGCCTGATCCCGGAATTGCGCGACGCGCTCCTCGACGAAGCGTTGATCGAATTCGTCATAGCGATACATGGCTGGTCCCTTGGGGCGCGTGAGCCCTCGGCGTCCGGCTGGCGAGAGGCTTCAGGCCGCTTCGGAAAGAGCGTCGGCGCGACGCAGATCGGCGCGATGGGTCGGCCCTTCGGCGCGGATGCGCTCGCGGCGGAGCTTGGCGCGGCCTTCGGCGTCGATTTCGACGAGATAGGCCCCGACCACGCGGCGGGCGGCTTCTTCGGCGGCTCCGAGAGCGGAGAGTTCGGCGCCTTCTTCGGCGCTGGCGGCCACGCGGAGATCCGCCCAGTCGCGCGACCATCGACCGTCGCGGGTGAGGAAGACGGACCAGCCCTCCCGCAGATCATTGGCGGTGAGGATGGACGAAACGAAGGCTTTGGCCATGAAGCGCCTCTCCCGAATTGCGCGTCCCGAGGATTCTGGAGATTTTAGGTGCGGCGCAAAATCCGCGCCAATGCGCATCCTCGATAAACCCATGCGCATTTCGGATAAGCCCTCCGCGCCGCAAGCGGACGCGGCGTCAATCTTTACAGCGCCCTGAGACAAGCGGAGGATGTCCGGAGAATAAAAACTTCGGGAGGATTCGCGATGAAATCGCGTCTTTCGGCCGCTTTCGCGGCTGTCTTGGGGCTTTCCGCGCCCGCCGCGGCTCTGGCTCAGAACGCCGAGGCCGCTTTCGGCACCTGGCTGGTCGAGAACCGCAACGCCATCGTGCGGATTTCGCCCTGCGGCGACAAGGCTTGCGGCAACATCGTCTGGCTGGCCGAGCCGCGCGACGCCTCGGGCGCCGCGAAGCTCGACTTCCGCAATGAGGATCCCGCGCTTCAATCGCGCCCGATCTGCGGCATGGCGATGATCGGCGACTTCACCCGCGGCTCGGACGGGCGCTGGAGCGACGGGTTCATCTATAATCCGGAGGAAGGCAAGACCTATAAGTCCAACATGCATGTCCGCGAGGACGGCGCGCTTTACGTGCGCGGCTATGTCGGGGTCTCGCTCTTCGGCAAATCCCAGACTTGGACCCGCGTCCCCGACGATCAGGGCGGCTGCTGAGTTTCAGATCCAGCGGATCGGCGCCGCCCCCTGAGCCTTCAGGAAGGCGTCGATCTGCGAGAAGGGCTTCGAGCCGAAAAATCCCGTCCGCGCCGAAAGCGGCGAGGGATGGGCCGATTCGATCACGAGATTGCCTTGGCGGCTGATCTTCGCGCCGAGGTTTTGGGCGTGTTTGCCCCAAAGCAGGAAGGCGCGGCCCGAATCCGGACGACCAAGATGCGCGAGGATCTGATCGACCAGCGCCCCCCAGCCATATTTGGCGTGAGCGCCCGCCTCGCCCGCGCGCACGGTCAGGGCGGAGTTCAGCAGCAGCGCGCCGGATTCAGCCCAATGGGTGAGGTCTCCGTTCTGCGGCGCCCGGACGCCGAGGTCGGCTTCGATCTCTTTGAAGATGTTGCTCAGCGAGCGCGGCGTCTTCACGCCCGGCGCGACCGAGAAGGCCAGCCCCATGGCGTCGCCGGGGGTGGGATAGGGATCCTGCCCGAGAATCACGACCCGCGCTTTGTCGGGCGGCGTCAGGCGCAGCGCCTTGAAGAGATCCTGCGGCGCAGGCAGCACCTGCGCGCCGCTTTCGGCCTCCGCCTCGATCCGCGCGAGCAACTCGCCGCAGGGCGATCTTCCGGAGGCGTCCTTGCGGAAGAAGGGCAGGATCGCGCCCCATGCTCCCGGACCGCTCTGCGGATTCGTCTCCTGATCGCGCCAGCTTCCCATCACGTCATCCTTGTCTGAGGCCGCCCGCCTCAGAGGTCGAGCAGCAGGGCCGCCAAAGCGAGGCTCGCCGGCGCCGTTTGAATATAGAGGATCTTCGTCTTGCGCGTGGTGGCCGCGCCATAGAGCCCCGCCACGATCACGCAGAGCAGAAAGAAGACCTTGAATTCGAAGCTCGGGGCGAAGAGCCCCCACAGCAGCCCCGCCGCGAGGAAGCCGTTATAAAGGCCCTGATTGGCCGCCAGACTCTTGGTGGCGCGGGCGAAGTCCGGCGTCAGGCCGAAGGCCTTATGACCTTGGGGCGTGTCCCAGGCGGCCGTCTCCAGATAGAGGATATAGAGATGGATCAGCGCGACCAGCGCGATCAGGACGTTCGCCAGCATCGGATCCTCCGCTTCGTCTGAACGGCTCCAGCTTTAAAACGACAAGGCGCCCCCGATCAAGGGAGCGCCTCAAAACCCGCCGCCGGAGGGATCAATCTTCAGGCGGGCGCCAGAAGGGATCGTTCTCGATATGCGTGATCTCCAGATCGCGGGCGTCTTCGTCGCGTTTGGCGCGCCCCAGACGTCCGATCATGGCGGGCGGCGTGGCGGCGCTGGCCTCCTCCGGCGCGACATAGGTGAAGAGCCTCGGATCTTCGCCGCCGACCAGCCAGCCCCCGCCATTGGGCAGAGCGGTGACTTCGGGCTCCGGCGCGAGGCCGGGGCGGGGGGCGATCTGGGCCTTGAGCAGCGTCTTGGCTTCGGCTTCGGCGTTGCGGGGCTTGACCTCGAAGAGCACGACGGTGCCGTGTTTGAACAGCGCCCAAGCGCCTTCAGGCCCCTGCATCCGCGAGAGCGCCGCCCGCCAGCGCGCCACGAGCATGTCGAGCGGCGGCGCGGCGAGGAGCGGTCTGGACCGGGTGAGCGTGCGGGCGTCGAGCGCCTCCATATCCTCGTCGACGAGGGAGAGATCGACGAGATCCTCCTGATCCTCCTCGAAATCGAGGGGGAGGGCGGAGGGGACGTAAGGCGCGACGCCGGGGGCGAGATCCATCTTCATCATGCCTTCAGGTTGCGCCTCGCCTCCTAACTGATCGTTAAGGGCGAGCCTATCCTGAGGGTCAGGCGCAGGGGAGGGGGTTCGCGGTTCGGCGGGCGGCGGCGCCAGCAGCGAGATCGGCGGCAGAATGGGCGGCGGCGCGGGCGCCGCAGGCTCCGCGGCCGCGCCCATGGCGGCGGGGGAGGCGGGCGCGGGCGGCGCGGCGGCGGGAGGCTCCGCAGGGGAGGAGGCCGCAGGCTCGGGAATGTCGAGCGCGGCGGCCTCGGCCTTCACGAAGCGCCTCGCCTCGTCGATCTTCAGAGAGGCGGGCCGTTCGGGCTTCTCCGGGGTTTCGACGGGCTCCGGAGCGGAAGGCGGCTCTATAGAGGGCTCGGAGGGGGGCGCAGGAACGGGGGCGGGAGGAGACGCCTCCTTTTGAGGGGCGGGCGTCGGGATCGGCGCAGGCGGCGCAGGGACGCCTCCGCGCGGATAGGGGGTCGGCTCCGTCTTGAGCGACGGAGCGGCGGTCTTCGGCCCGGCGCCGGTCGGGCGATGGCGGGCGAGCTCTTCGCGCAGCGCTTGAGTGGGATCGGGGCGACGGCCGAAGAGGCGGCCCACCCAACTCCAGAGATTTGAGAAGAAGCTCATTCGGATCGGGAACCCTGCGGCGGAGGATGCGTCAAGTCGATGAGCGGCCTTGTCGCAAAAACCGCGCCGCCGGGCCAGTGAAAATCACGCCGAAGGGAGGGGGAGGGCGATTCGCGGCGCCCTCCCGCCTCCGGTTCACTCCACGCCGAGCTTGCGCTTGACCAATTCGTTCAGCGCCTGAGGATTGGCTTTTCCGCCCATGGCCTTCATGGCCTGTCCGACGAACCATCCGGCGAGGCTGGGCTTGGCCTTGGCCTGCTCGACCTTTTCGGGATTGGCGGCGATCACGGCGTCGACGGCGGCCTCGATGGCGCCTTCGTCGGTCACCTGACGCATGCCGCGCGCCTCGACCAGAGCGGCGGGGTCTCCGCCTTCGGTCCAGAGGATTTCAAAGAGATCCTTGGCGATCTTGCCCGAGATGTCGCCTTTGGCGACCAGATCGACCACGCCGCCGATCTGCGCCGTCGAAATCGGCGAGGCGGCGAGATCCAGCCCTTCTTTGTTCAGGCGGCCGAAGAGCTCGTTGATGATCCAGTTCGCGACGGATTTGCCGTCGCGGCCTTGGGCGGCCTCCTCGAAGAAATCGGCGGAGGCGCGTTCGGCGGCCAGCACGGAGGCGTCGTAATCGGTCACGCCATATTGCGCGACGAGCCGGGCGGTCTTGGCGTCCGGCAGCTCGGGCAGCCCGGCGCGGATTCCCTCGACGAAGGCCTCGGTCAGCACGAGCGGCGGCAGATCGGGATCCGGGAAATAGCGGTAATCCTGCGCTTCTTCCTTCGAGCGCATGGCGCGGGTCTCAAGCTTGCGGGGATCGAAGAGCCGGGTCTCCTGATCGATCTCGCCGCCGTCTTCGAGGATGGCGATCTGACGCCGGGCCTCGGTCTCCACCGCCTGCATGACGAAGCGGATGGAGTTGACGTTTTTGATCTCGCAGCGCGTGCCGAGCGGCCCGCCGGGGCGGCGCACCGAGACGTTGACGTCGGCGCGGAGATTGCCTTTCTCCATATCGCCGTCGGAAGTCCCGAGATAGCGCAGGATGGTCCGCAGCTTGCGCAGATAGGCGCCCGCCTCCTCGGCGGAGCGCATGTCCGGCTTGGACACGATCTCCATCAGCGCCACGCCCGAGCGGTTCAGATCCACGAAGGAGGACTCCGGATCGAGGTCGTGGATGGATTTTCCGGCGTCCTGCTCCAGATGGATGCGCTCGACGCCCACCTTGCGCGCGACGCCCGGCTCAAGCTCCACCAGCACCTCGCCCTCGCCGACGACCGGCGTCTTGAACTGGCTGATCTGATAGCCCTGCGGCAGATCGGGATAGAAATAGTTTTTGCGGTCGAAGCCCGAGCGCAGATTGATCCGCGCGGCGATTCCAAGCCCCGTCCGCACCGCCTGCTCGACGCAGAAGGCGTTGACCACCGGCAGCATGCCGGGCATGGCGGCGTCCACGAGGCTGACGTTGGCGTTGGGCTCGGCGCCGAAGCTGGTCGAGGCGCCGGAGAAGAGCTTCGCTTCGGAGGCCACTTGCGCATGGACCTCCATGCCGATCACGACCTCCCATTCGCCCTCGGCGCCGGAGATGTATTTAGGTTCGGGTTCGCGAAGGGCGGCGGACATGCTGAAGGACTCCTCGAAGACTGCGCCTCCCTCCCTAGCGCTTTTCGCGGCGCGGCGGAAGCTCTTGCGCGTCAGGCGTCCGCAGGCTCCGTCTTTCGGCTTCTCTCCCTCCGCGCGGCCTCGGACCGCGATTCCGCCTTGACGGACAAGGGCTTTCCATGGCGTCTCCTGACCCTTCGGCGGGATCGGCGGAGCGCGGCGGGACGGGCGGGAGATCATGAGGATTATGAGAAAAGCGAGGATGGGCGCGGAGTCTTTCCGCGTCGCGGTCATGCTGGCGGCCTGTTGGGCGGCCGGAGGCGCCGCCGCTCAGGAGGCCGCCCCGCTTTCGGAGCCTGCGCCCGCTCTCTCCGCCGCCGATCCGCAATTGGCCGCCGAGGCCCGCCTCGGCGCCGAGATCGATCTGGAGGCCGCCCTGCGCGCTCTGGAGGCCGGACGCCGCCTTGAGGCGGTCGGCTTTTACGACATGGCGCTCGCCAAGCTTGAGGGGCGGGGCTCCGCCCATGACGTCGCTTTGCGCGACCGGGCCGTCTTCGGGCGGGCTCTGACTCAGGCGGCCCTCGACCGCGCGGCGGGGCGCTCCCCCGCCGAGAGCCGCGCCCTCGCGCAATTGCCGCCGCGCAACCGACAAATGGAGGAGACCGCCGAGACGGCTCTGGCGCGGGCGGCGGTCCATCTCGCGCTCGGCTCTTCGCCGGAGGAGGCGCAGATGGCCCTCGACGCCGCCGCCTCCCGGGGCCTGCGCGCCGACGGCTGGCGTCTGGAGATGCTGCGCGGCGAGACGGCTTATCGTCTGGCGGGCTATGAGGCGGCGCTGACTCATTTCAAGGCGGCCGGACAAATGGGCGCGCCTTCGGGCGCGGCGGAGCAGGCGGTGGGCGATTCGCTCATGGCCCTGCGCCGCTGGCCGGAGGCCGAGGAGTCTTATCGTCTGGCCGCCGAGGCGCGGCCCAACGATCCTGAGGCCTTGCTCCGCCGCATCCGCGCCCGCGAGGCGCAGCGCCGTCCGCCGGGCGGCGATTTCGATCCTCTGGCGGCCATGGAGCTCGCCGGAGCGCGGGGCGCTTCGGGCTACGCCTTTCTGGCCGAGCGCGGAGCCCTGCGCCGCTCGGCGGGGCTGACGAAGGAGGCTCTGGAGGATCTGCGCGAGGCCGTGGAGCTGGCGCCGCAGGAGCGCAAGGCCATGGCCCGCTACGCCTATGGCGCGGCCCTCGGCGACGCCCGGCGCTGGCAGGAGGCGGATCTGGTCTTCCAGAGCATCGAGAATCAGCCGGAGATGCGGGCGCTGCTGGATTTCCAGCGCGGACGCATGATGCTGGACGCGGGCGAGCCGGCGCGGGCTCTGACTCTCTTCGAGCGCGTGCTGGAGCTGCGTCCGGGGGATCCTTCGGCGCTGTATAACCGGGGCGTGACGCGTCTGCGGCTTGGCCAGACCTCCGCCGCCGAGGCGGATTTCGCCGCCGCCGCCGCCCGGGATCCGACCGCCTCCGATCTGCGCGACGCGCTGGGGCGGATCAAATTCCAGTCCAGCGTGATGCAGGGCGCGGCCTTCTACGACGCGGCGGTTCTGGCCCATCCCAACGATCCGGAGAGTTGGACTCAGCGCGCCGGGCTTTTGCTGGCGATGGGCCAGCCCGCCGCCGCCGTTCAGGACGCCGCCGCCGCTCTGCGCCTTTCGGACCGCCATCCTCAGGCGACGCTCTATATGGCCGAGGCGCAATTGGCTCTCGGCGACGTGGCGGCGGCTTACGATTACGCCGAGCGTCTGCGGCGGTCTCCGACTCAGGCGGGGCCTGCGGCTCTGGTGCGGGCGCGGGCGCGTCTGGCGCAGGATCAGGCCAACGCCGCCATGCGCGAGCTGGACGCCGCCGAGGTGGCGGGCGCGCCTCTGGATCAGGTGGCTCTGGCGCGCGGAGAGGCGGCCATGGCCCTGAACCTCTCCGATCATGAGATCGGCGGCTATTACGATCTGGCGGTGGAGCTTTCAGGAGGTTCGGCGGCGGCTTTGTCGGGTCGGGCGCGCTTTCTCGCCGCGCGGGGCATGACCAACGGCGCCCTCGCCGATCTGACTCAGGCTTTGAGCCTTTCGCCGGGCGATCCGGTTCTGCTGGCGCGGCGCGGCGAGCTGCTGCGGCTGCTCGGCGAATGCGCGCGGGCTCAGGAGGATCTGGACCGGGCTTTTGAAATGGGCCTGAAAGATTCGGAGGCGCGTCGCGCCCGCGCGGCCTGTCGCGCCAAAGACGGACGGATTTTCGGCGCTATCGGCGATTTTTTCCGCGCAATGTTCTGATGTGGGGCGATATGCGTCGTTTCGACGGTTGTCCCTGAAGGGTTTTATGTCCATTTTGGGGCCGCGCCGGATTTATCTCCGGCGGGGATCCTGAGCGGGCGGGCAGGGGGCCGGCTCCGGGGCAAGGCGAGTTCGAACCGTGAGGCGTTTTTTCGGCTTTTTCTTTCTGATCCTCGGGATCGCGGCGGCTTTTTTCGACTACGCCGCCACCGAGGGGCCGCCGACGGCGGTGGATCTGCGGCCTTTCGGCCAATATTGGGAGCGGCTGCATCCGGCGAGTCTGCGAGGCTTCGCGGGCTTCGCGGCCGAAGAATTCTCGCAGGGCTTCTGGAATTCGGCGGTGCGTCCTCTGCTGGAGGCGCCGGGCGCTCTGATCGCGACGGGCTTGGGCCTCTTTCTGTTGCTGTGGTCCTGGTTCTCCGAGCGGCCGCGGCGGCGTTTCGGCTAGATCGCCTCCTCCCTTCGGGGGTCGGCGCCTGGATTGACGCCGCCTGCGCCGCATCGCAATATGCGGCGCGCGACAAGCGCGGGCGAAGGGGGATTCCATGACGAACGCCGCCGACAAAGGCAAGAAGGCCGCGGCCGAGCAGGCTGTGGCTCTGGTGGAGCCGGGGATGCGTCTGGGCTTGGGCACCGGCTCGACCGCCGAGATCTTCGTGAAGCTGCTGGGCGCGCGCGCCAAGCGCGAGAAGCTGGAGCTGGTCTGCGCGCCGACCTCGATCCGCACGGGCGAGCTGGCGGAATCCGTCGGGCTGAAGCTGGCGACGCTCAACGAACTGGGCTGGCTGGATCTCACGGTGGACGGCGCCGACGAGATCGACCCTGAGCTTCGCCTGATCAAAGGCGGCGGCGGCGCGCTTCTGGTGGAGAAGATCGTGGCGGCGGCCTCCAACGAGATGGTGGTGATCGCCGATTCCTCCAAGAAGGTGGAGCGCCTCGGCGCCTTTCCGCTGCCCATCGAGGTGGTGAAGTTCGGATGGCGCAACACCGCCGCCCTGATCGAGCAAACCTTCGAAGAATTCGGTTGCCGTCCCGTCGAGGGCCAGCTGCGCATGGCGCGCGGCGCGCCCTTCCTGACCGACGAAGGCCATTACATCCTCGATTATCCGCTTGAATCCATTCCGGATCCGGATGAGCTGGCCATTTTCCTGCCGACCATTCCCGGCGTGGTGGATTCCGGCCTCTTCATCGATTACGCCACCCGCGCCCTGATCGGCGCGCCGGACGGCTCGGTGGAGCTTCTCGTCCTCGACGAGGAAGACGAGGACTGACCCTCCCCCTTTGAGGAAGGCGGGACGTCTTCCGGCGCGCTTTTGGCGCATGTCGTCTTCAGAGCCGGCGGGATAGCTTCCCGCAGCCGGAGGATTCGCGCGGACGCGTCCTCCCGCCAGACGCCTTCGCAGGAGATTCCCATGACCCAGAGCCCTTACGACCTCGTGGTGATCGGCGGAGGCTCCGGCGGCGTGCGGGCGGCGCGCATGGCCGCTCAGACGGGCGCGAAGGTGGCTCTGGCCGAGGAAAGCCGCGTCGGCGGCACCTGCGTGATTCGCGGCTGCGTGCCGAAAAAGCTCTATGTCTACGCCTCCGGCTTCTCCGAGAGCTTCCACGACGCCGAGGGCTTCGGCTGGAGCCTGCCCGCCGCGCCGGTCTTCGACTGGGGCAAGCTGGTGGCGGCGAAGAACCGCGAGATCGACCGTCTGGAGGGGATTTACGGCGCGAATCTCAAGGCGGCGGGCGTGGAGACGATTCCTCAGCGCGCCACGGTCGCCGATCCGCATCGGGTGCGCCTCGCCGACGGGAGCCTGCTGGAGACCCGCCACATCCTGATCGCCACGGGCGCCCGCCCGAGCCTGCCCCCGGTTCCGGGCGCGGAGCATTGCCTGATCAGCGACGACGTCTTCGATCTGTCGGAGTTTCCGAAACGTTTGCTGATTTTGGGCGCGGGCTATATCGCGGTGGAGTTCGCGGGAGTCTTCAACGGGCTCGGCGCGGAGGTGGCTTTAGCCCATCGCGGACCGAATCTGCTGCGCACCTTCGACTCGGATCTTCAGACCCATCTCGCCGAGGAGATGACCAAGAAAGGCGTGGATCTGCGCCTGAACGCCGCCCTTGAGCGCATCGAGAAGACGTCCTCCGGCCTGCGGGCGCATTTCGCGGGCGGAGAGGTTCTTGAGGTCGACGCGATCCTTGCGGCCATCGGGCGCGCGCCGAACACGGCGGGGCTTGGGCTGGAGGCGGCGGGCGTCGAGCTGAACGCCAAGGGGGCCGTGCAGACGGATGAATATTTCCAGACCCGCATTCCCTCCATCTTCGCGGTGGGCGACGTGATCGGCGGCGTGGCTCTGACGCCTCTGGCGATTCGTCAGGGCGCGGCCTTCGCGCGGACGGTCTTCGAGGGGGTGCGGACCAAAGTCGAGCTTTCCGCTCTGCCGACCGCGGTTTTCTCTCAGCCTGAGATTGGAACCGTCGGCCTGACCGAGGCGCAGGCCCGCGCCCTGGGGGAGACGGAGATTTATCGGGCGAAGTTCCGCGCGATGTTTCATACGCTCGGCGGCCGCGACGAGCGGACCCTGATGAAGCTGGTGGTCTCCAAGTCGGATCAGAAGGTTCTGGGCGCGCATCTCTGCGGCCATGGCGCCGCCGAGATGATCCAGACTCTGGCCGTGGCGGTGGGAATGGGCGCGCGCAAGGAGGATCTCGACCGGGTTCTGGCCGTGCATCCCTCCTCCGCCGAGGAGCTTGTGCTGATGAGCAAGCCCGTCTGACGCGCAGGCCGAAAAAAAGGGCGCGTCCCCGTCAGGGAGACGCGCCCGCCTTCAGGCGAGGATCATCCGCTTAGGGCAGGATGATCACTTCATTCGTCTTGAGATAGCCGAGCGTGGCGCGCAGCCGCTCCTCCAGCAGGTCGGGGTCGAGGTCGTCTTCTCCGAGCCCCTTCACCCGTCCCTCCAGCGCCGCGATCTCCCGATCCAGCTCGGTGCGCTGGGCGTCGAGCCGCTCGATCAGAGCCAGCTGCTCGTCGCGCGCGACGAGGCCGTATTTGCCCTGAAAGGCGTGGAAGGTGAAATAGGCCACCCCCGCCAGCAGAGCCGCAGGCAGCAGCCATAATCCGATCCGATCCGCCCAAAACCCGGCGCGCTCCATAAGATCAGCCTTTCAGCACGTCGCGTCCGGCGTAGATCGCCGCCGCGCCCAGCTCCTGCTCGATGCGCAGGAGCTGATTATATTTCGCCACCCGGTCGGAGCGGGCGAGCGATCCGGTCTTGATCTGCCCGCAATTCGTGGCCACGGCAAGATCTGCAATAGTGGAGTCTTCGGTCTCGCCGGAGCGATGGGACATCACCGCGCGATAACCCGCCTTATGCGCCATCTCGACGGCTTCGAGGGTCTCGGTGAGGGTGCCGATCTGGTTGACCTTCACGAGGATGGCGTTGCCGACGCCCGATTTGATCCCCTGCGCGAGGCGCTTCGGATTGGTCACGAAGAGATCGTCGCCGACGAGCTGGACCTTGCCGCCGATCTGGTCGGTGAGGATCTTCCAGCCTTCCCAATCGTCTTCGGACATGCCGTCCTCGATGGAGAGGATGGGATAATCCCCGGCGAGCTTCGCCCAGTAAGCGGCCATTTCGGCGGGCTTGAGCTTCAGGCCCTCGCCGTCGAGGTGGTAAAGGCCGTCCTTGAAGAATTCGGTGGCGGCGGCGTCCAGCGCCAGCATGACGTCTTCGCCGGGCTTGAAGCCGGCGGTCTGGATGGCCTTGACCACGAAATCCAGCGCGGCGCGGGTCGAGGCGAGATTCGGCGCGAAGCCGCCTTCGTCGCCGACGTTGGTGTTATGTCCGGCGGCCTTCAGCTCTTTCTTGAGCGTATGGAAGATCTCGGCGCCCCAGCGCAGGCCCTCGGAGAAGCTCGCGGCCCCGACCGGCATGATCATGAATTCCTGCACGTCGATGGGATTGTCGGCGTGGGCGCCGCCATTGACGATGTTCATCATGGGGGTGGGCAGACGGCGCGCCGAGACTCCGCCGACATAGCGGTAAAGCGGCAGTCCGACGCTTTCGGCGGCGGCGCGGGCCACGGCCAGCGAAGCGCCGAGAATGGCGTTGGCGCCGATGCGGCCTTTGTTTTCGGTGCCGTCGAGATCGAGCAAAGCCTGATCGACCTCGATCTGATCCGTGGCGCGCAGCCCGACGAGGGCGCTGAAGATTTCGCCGTTCACGGCCTCGACGGCCTGAGTCACGCCCTTGCCGAGATAGCGGTTCTTGTCGCCGTCGCGCAGTTCGACGGCCTCATGCGCGCCCGTCGAGGCGCCCGAGGGCACGGCGGCCCTTCCGAAAGACCCATCCTCCAGAGCCACGTCCACCTCGACGGTGGGGTTTCCTCGGCTGTCGAGAATTTCGCGGCCAGTCACGTCGATGATGGCGACCATGGAATGCGCTCCCTGATGCTCCGATGGGCGATTGAAGGCTCGTCGGCTGTCTAACGCAGCGCAGCAGGAAAAGAAAGCGGCGGAGCATGGGGCGCAGAGACCGGGGATATGTCTCTGGAGTTCTCTTCCTCAAAAGAGCATATTCATGCTCGCGCATCTTTTAGGAGGGGGAGAGGCCGATGGAATTGATCCTGTTCCTTGGGATTTGCCTGCTGATCATCTGGCGGACGACCCTGTTTTTCGAGCGGAACGCGGAGGAGCGCAAGCGGCGCGGCGAAGGCTCCGGGGCCGAGGGCGGCGGGATAGGGGAGTATGACGGGGGCTTCGGAGACGGCGGCGGAGGAGACGGCGGCGGGGAATGAAATTTTCAGAACGGAGGAGAAAACGACGTTTTTCCGCCTCTGGGCTCTTGCCAAGCCTGAAACCGGAGATTATAAGCCCCCTATTCGCCGCCGAGCCAAGCTGTTCGAAGGGCGTAAGGGTGTGTAGCTCAGTTGGTAGAGCAGCTGACTCTTAATCAGCGGGCCCACGGTTCGAGTCCGTGCACACCCACCAAACTCTCTCAAAAATCTAAAGCGAAAAGCGCCCCGAAGGGCGCGAAAACGCTTGTCAGCGTTTCGTCGCATGAAATTCATATTGTGAATCAAGTGATCAAGCGGGTTTCGCCCGCTTTTTTCGTGCAAGCCGCATAGGTCCTCCGCTCCGCGCTCCCTTTCCGCCGGGCGGCGAGGCTTCCCGCCGAACGCCGGAGGCGCCTCTTCGCGATCCTTCGGGCTCGGCGCCTGAGGCCATGCGGCCCTGATTGGAGGAGGCGCGCCATGTTCAACCGGCGGGATCTTGTCGTCACGGCTCTTGGTTATGGCGGCGCGGGGGCGGCCTTCTCTTCCTCCCACGCTCAAACGCAAGTCTCCGTCCCGCTTTTGCCGGTCGGCGAGAGCGCGCAGTTGAACGCGGTGGTTCTGGCTCATGGTCTGGCCGTGGCCGACGAGCGCGGGCGTCTGCGCGTCGGCGACGGCGCGACGCGCGGCGGCGTCCTCATGGCGCTGGCGGGGGATCTGGAGCCCTTGGCGGCGCATCGCCTCATCGCGGCCGACGCGCCCGACGACGGCGCAGCCCTCGCCTCCGCCGCCTCCGCCGCTCTTGCGGCCGGGGCGCCGCTGCGGCTGGAGGGCGGGCGCTTGCGGACGACCTCGGTTTGGTCTCCGGCGGCGGCGGCCCGGCGCGTGGGCGGCGGCTCCATTCTACTGAAGGACGGGCGCGAAATCCCTTGGGAGCCTCCGGCGCGCGTGGCGGATTGGCGCGCGGCGGAAGCCGTCGGCGGAGGATTCTCCTCCGTCGTCTCCGCTGCGGGAGGGAAATACGAAGCCTTCCCTGTCGGGCGCCGTCTGCCCAACGGACGCCTCGTGGCGCTCTGGTGGTCCGGCTACGGCCATAGCCCCAGCCAAGCCGCCGCGACCTTCTCGGACGTCATGTCCTCCGTCAGCGACGACGGCGGCGCGAGCTGGAGCCCGCCCCGGACGATCTACGGCACCGATCCCGTCACCGGGACCAATCCCGGCGAAGCGGCCTGGGGCTATTACGTCTCCTGCGGCGTGGATCGTCATGGGCGGGCGGTGGCGCTCTATCTGCGCCCTGTGAAGACGGGGGGGCATGAGCTGGTCATGCAGCTCTCGGCGGAGGGCGAGTTGTGGTCTCCGCCGCAGGTCGTGACGGGTTGGCGGGATTCGGCTCCGCGTCCGCTTCCCTTCGGCAACGGCGTGCTGACGCCGAGCGGAAGGCTGCTCTTCTGCGGCTATCGCGGCGACAGGAATTACGCGCTGGAGATCGACACGGAGACGGCGACGGAGACGGCCCGCCTCGTCGTCGCGAGCGCCCGTCCGAATTATTCGGAGGCGGCGCTGTGCGTGGTCACGGAACGCCGTTGGCTCATGGCGCTGCGGCGGGACGGAGAAATCGGCGCGCCCGAAATCTACGAGACGCGGGACGGCGGCGCGGTCTGGGCCTCTCTGGGCGCGATGGACGTTCCCGCCAGCGGGGGCTACGCGCCGCAGGATCTGTTCCTCGCCGAGAGCGGCGGGCGGACCTGGATCTGCGCGTTGATCGGCATCCGCGCCAGCGCCTCCGCGCCGCCCTATGGAGCGCCCGGCCTTGCTCTCTTCGCCGCGCCGCTGGAGGGCGTGCTGAAGGGCTCCGGCGGCTGGCGCAGAATCCATGTCTGGCCGTTGCCCGACGACGGCGCCGACCGCGACGGCTACGGCTTCGCGAGCTATGACCAAGCCTCCGGCACGCTGGCGGTGGCGGCGCATGAGGAGACGGGCGTCGCGACCTCTCTGATTCGCGCCGGAGGGCTGCGCCTGCATGACGCCTTGCGGAGCGCCCGTCCTCCGCCGGGCCTCGTCACCCTCTACGTCAAATGGGCGGGGGGCGACGACGATAATCCGGGAACGCTGGAGCAGCCTCTCAAGACCCTTGAAGCCGCCGCCGCCAAAGCGCCGCCCTCCGGCGTGCTGAGGATCCGGCTGCTGGACAACGCCGCCATGCGGGCGCAGACGCCTTGGCGCTGGTCCTCGGCGCTCATCCTCGAGGGCTGGGACGCGGCGTCGAACGCGCCCGCGGAGAGGCAATTGCGCTCTCTCGATCTCGCGACGGAGGGAGGCCGCCGCTATAGCGGCTTCTGGTTCGCCGGGCCGAGCCCATGGACGACGGTCGTCCTCAACAACGTCGTGCTTTACGTCGAAGACCCCTCCGGCGCCGAACCGCGCGCCGCGCCGAACCTCGACGCCGTTTTCGCGGCCCCCGTCGGGGCGCAGATCGGCGGCTTCACGCTTCAGCTCAATCTTTCGCGGATCGTCCTGCAGAGCGCGGCGGCCCCCTGCCATGTGATCGGCGCGATGGCCTGCGCCGTCTCGCTTTGTCTTTACTCCAGCAGCTACAGCGCGGCGCTTCCCGGCAAATGGATCGCCGGAATCCCGGCGGGCTCTCCTCCTCCGCCCCGCGTCATGACGACTCTCGCCGCATTATGAGGCCCCCGATGATCGAATATGACGGAATGATCCACACCGACGCCGAAGCCGCCCGCCGCGCCGGGGTTCCTGAGGCGGTCGTCGCGTCCGGGGATCTGGGCGCGGCCAAAGCCGCCGCCCGGGCGCGCCTGATCGCGCATGTCGCCGCCGCGCGCGCCGCCCTGATCACGAATCTGCCCGGTCAGGAGATGGTGTATCTCGCCAAGGAAGCCGAGGCGGAGGCTTGGCTCGCCGCGCGCGATCCGGATGCGGCCGATTATCCGCTGCTCGCCGCCGAGGTCGGGACGACCGCCGAGACTCCCGATCAACTGGCGCAGATTTGGCTGAACAAAGGGGCTTTATGGCGCGAGGCCGTCGCGCGGCTGGAGGCGCTGCGCCTGAGGCGCGGCGCGGCCCTCGACGCGGCGCGGACGCCCAAGGACGTGGAGGCCGCGATGGAGGGGCTGGCGTGAGGCCCATGGCCCTCCTCCTCTTCGCCGCCTCCGGCTGAGATCCGGAATCAAACTTGCGGTTGGCCGCAACGCCGCGCTTCACCCAGCCGCGCGAAAGCGTTAACCTTTCCGAAAAATTCGGAAAGGGGCCGTCATGCAGGCTTGGTGGGAGAGTTTCTGGACGTGGTTCGGGGCCTTGGAGCCGCCCGCGCAGATCGCCGCCGTGGTCGCCGCCGTGGCCACGCTGGGCGGCGCGTTGAAGTGGCTCAAGGATAATTTCGGGAGCAAGCCCGCCAAGCCGCCGCCTGCTCTGCCGATCTCCTCCAGAATCATCGACGAATCCCCCGGCGCCGTCATGGTGGGCGGAGACGTCTCGGGCGGCTCCATCCACGTCCATCCGCCGGCGGTTCCGCCGCCCGCCACGGCGGGGGCGGTGATCGGCCGCTACGTCGATCTCGCGCCCGACGAGCGCGCTTTGGTCGAGCAGGCCGTGGACGCCTTCCGCCGCCGGGTCGGGCGCGGAGAGCCGGGACTCGCCGCCGCCGTGGCCGCCGCCGAAGAGGGGAACGGCGCGAAGCTGATCGCCAAAGCCGAATCGGAATATGCTCAGGCCAGAGGCCCGCAGGCGCGCGCCGAAGCGGCGTGGCGTCTGGCCGGCCTCGTCTATCCCGAGGATAAGCGGCGCGCTCTCGCCCTTTATCGCGAGGCGACTCAGGCGGCGCCGCATCAGGCGGCGGCCTGGCTGGGGCTCTCGCGGGCTCTGGCGGAGACCGGCGCGCAGGATCAGGCCGCCGAGGCCCTGTCCTGGGCCGAAGCGCGGGCGCGCGAGCCCAAGCTGAAGGCGGCGGTCCTCGCCGAGCGCGCCCGGCGGGCTCTGACGGCGGGCGAAGCCTCCGTCGCGCTCAAGGCCGCCGGGGAGAGCGTGGCGCTCTGGCGGCCCTTCTCCGTGGAGCCCGGCCCCTCCGGCGAAGAGGCTCAGGCGGCTTTGGCTTCGGCGCTCGGGACTCAGGGGCGGGCGGCGACGGATCTGGGCGATCTGGCTCAGGCGCGCGCCCGGCTTGAGGAGGCGGTCAGCCTCACGACCTATCTCGCGACGCGTCGTCCGAGCGACGCCGAGCGGGCTTGGGCGGCGGGCGCGGCGGCGGATCTGCTCGCCGATCTGGAGGAGGCGGAGGGCGCCGCCTCCGCGGAGGCCGAAGCGCGCGAGGCGGCCTTGCTCAGGCTGAAGGCGGAGGCCTCCGCCGCATCCGCCGCGCGGCGCGAGACGGCGGTGACGGCGGTGAAGATCGGCGATTCCCTGCGGGGGCGGGGCGACGCGGAGGGCGCGCGCGGCCAATACGCCGAGGCTCTGGAGATCTTCGACGAGATCGCGCTGAAGGATCCCGCCAGCGCCACCGCAAAGCGAGATCGCGCCGTGGCTCTGGAGCGTCTGGGCGACGCGGCTTTCGCCTTGGGCGACTGGGGCGAGGCGCGGGCGCGCTATGAGGCGAATCTCCAGATCCGCGAGGCGCGCGCCGCCGCCGACCCCTCCGACGCCGAAGCGCGGCGGGATCTCGCCCTCTCGCTGATCAAACTGGCGGATCTCGGGCGGGCGCAGGGCGAGCCGGGCGCCGAACGCCGTTATGCGCGGGCGCTGGATCTGGCGCGCGGACTCTCGGCGCTCGATCCGCGCAACGTCTCGGCGGCGCATGTGCTGGTTCTGGCGCTGGACCGGGCCGCCACCGTCGCCCCGGAGCCGGAGGCGAAGGCGCTTTACGCGGAGATTCTGACCATCCTGCGCCCGCTCGCCGAAGCGGATCGCCTCTCCGCCGACCAGAAGGCGGCGCTGAACGCCGTGGAGGCCCATGTGGCGGGTCTGAACGCCGCGTGATGAAGAGAGGGGCCTTGCGGCCCCTCTCCGGTCGTTCTTTTGACGATGAGAGAAAGGCTTCAGGCCTTGTCGCGGGATTTCTGCATCCCCACCGGGCCGAGGTTCCCCCCGCCGAGAATATGCATATGGAGATGCGGAACCTCCTGATGCGCGGCGGGTCCGGCGTTGGCGATGAGGCGGAAGCCTTGGCCGCCCTCGGCCTGAGTCAGCCCGGCCTTCTTCGCGGTCTCGGCGATGGCGCGCACGAATCCGACGATCTCCGCCTCGCTGGCCTTGGCGGCGAAATCCTCGAAGGAGACGTATTTCCCTTTGGGGATCACGAGGATATGCGTCGGGCCGAGCGGATTGATGTCCGGGAAGGCGAGCGCATGCTCGTCCTCATGGACGGGCTTGGACGGAATCTCGCCGCGCAGGATCTTGGCGAAGACGTTGGACTCGTCATAGGCGGTCATGCCGTTCTCCCAAAAAGCTTAGAGCGCTTTCCAGCGAAGCTGACCAAGCTTCGCGTCGCGAAAGCGCGACAGAATAAAACTTAGAGCGTTTGAGCGACCCAACTGGGTCGGAAAACGCTCTAATGAGCGCGCGAAGCCTTCTCGACGAGGCCCGAAACGCCTTCGCGCCGATCCAGCTCGGCGTAGACTTCGGCAGGCGTCACGCCTTTGGCGGCGAGCAGCACCATCCAGTGATAGAGCAGATCCGCCGATTCCGAGACCAAGGCTTTCGGATCCTCCTGCAAAGCGGCGATGACGGTCTCCACCGCCTCCTCGCCGAGCTTTTGCGCGCAGGCGGCGGGGCCTTTGGCGAGCAGGCTGGCGGTGTAGGATTTTTCAGCCTCGCCCGCCGCCGCGCGCGCGCGAATCCGCGCCTCCAGACGATCCAGCGCAGATTCGCTCACTTTTTCTGTCTCCCGCGAAAGCCTTAAATTTCGCCCGTTTCTTTCACATGCCGATGAAGCTCGTCCAGAGTCTTGAGCGCCTTGGCGGCCATTTCGTCGATCTCGGCTTTCGTGATGCTGAGCGGCGGCGAGATGATCATGGAATCGCGCACCGCCCGCATGACCAGACCATTGGCGATGGAGCGATTGCGCGTCCAGCCGCCGATGCGGCCCGGCTTGGCGAAACGGGCGCGGGTCTTCTTGTTCGGCGTCAGCTCCAGCTTGCCGAGCATGCCGAAGGTCGAGGCGTCGCCGACCAGAGGATGATCCGCGAGGGCGCCCCATTTCTCCTTGAGGTAAGGCGCGAGATCGCGCTTGGCTTTGCCCACGAGATCCTCGCCTTCGAGAATCGCGATATTCGCCAGAGCCGCCGCGCAGGCCGCCGGATGGCCCGAATAGGTGTAGCCGTGGGTGAACTCCCCGGCCTTTTCATACATGACTTCCGAGACGCGATCCGCCACGGCCACCGCGCCCATCGGCAGATAGCCGGAGGTCAGGCCCTTGGCCATGCAGAGGACGTCCGGCTGAAGGTCGAAGCTGGTCGAGCCCCACCATTCGCCCGTCCGCCCGAAGCCGCAGATGACTTCATCGGCGATGAAGAGGATCTCGCGCTCCTTGAGGATGCGCTTGACCTCCGGCCAATAGGTCGAGGGCGGGATGATGACGCCGCCCGCGCCCTGAATGGGCTCGGCGATGAAGGCGGCCACGCGATTCTCGCCCACGCGGTCGATTTCGGCTTCGAGCGCCCGCGCGGCCTTGAGGCCGAATTCCTCCGGCGAGAGATCGCCGCCTTCGTCATACCAATAAGGCTGGTCGATATGGGTGATGTCGGGCACGAGCGGCCCGCCTTGCTCATGCATGGCCTTCATGCCGCCGAGGGTCACGCCCGCCAGAGTCGAGCCGTGATAGCCGTTGCGGCGGCCGATGACGATGGTCTTCTCCGGTTTGCCCTGCACGGCCCAATAGGTGCGCACGAGGCGCAGCGCCGTATCATTCGACTCGGAGCCGGAGCCGGTGAAGAAGATCTTGTTCATCCCCGGCGGCGTCAGGCTGGCGATCTTCTCGGCGAGCTGAGTGGCGGGCGGATGGGAGCATTGGAAGAAGAGATTGTAATAGGGCAGTTCGTCCATTTGCCGGGCGACGGCCGCGCCGATCTCCTTGCGGCCGTAGCCGACCATCACGCACCAGAGCCCCGCCATGCCGTCGAGGATCTTATTCCCGTCGGAATCATGGATATAGACGCCTTCCGCCCGCGTGATGATCCGCGAGCCATGGGCGTTCACCTCCTTCATGTCGCTTTGCGGATGCCAGTGATGGGCGGCGTCGCGCTCGCGCCATTGGGCGGTCGTTTGATTGGTGAGCATTGAGCTTCCTCCCGAGGCTCGAAACGACCCTTGGGCCACGGCCCGAAGGCCGCGGCGAAGGCCGGATCTCTCCAGCGCAAGGTCGATTGGTTAGGCGGCGCGGCCTGTAGGATTCACAGGCGGCGCGCGTCGAAAAAAGCAGGTTTCAGAGCCGCCCCACAGGACGGGGCTTCGCGCCCTTGGCCAGAGCCTGAAGGCAAAGCCATTCATAGGCCATATGCGCCCCCGCCAGAGCGGTGATTTCGGCGTGGTCGTAAGGCGGCGAAACCTCCACCAGATCCATGCCGATCAAATTCAATCCGCGCAAGCCCCGCATCAGCTCTAAAGCCTGCCAGCTCGCGAGGCCGCCGGGCACGGGCGTGCCGGTGCCGGGCGCGAAGGCGGGATCCAGCACGTCGATGTCGAAGGAGACGTAGACGGGTTTCTCGCCCACCCGGGCGCGGACGGCCTCGATGGTCTTGGCGACGCCCTCGCGGTGGATCCAAGGGCTGCTCAGGATCTCAAAGCCGAAATCGGACTCGTTATAGGTCCGCAAGCCCACCTGAACCGAATGGGCGGCGTCCACGATTCCCTCGCGCACCGCCCGCAGGAACATGGTCCCGTGATCGAGGCGGCCCGGATCATCGGCCCAAGTGTCGCAATGGGCGTCGAATTGGATCAAAGCCACCGGGCCGTATTTTTCGGCGTGGGCCTTGATCAGCGGATAGGCCACGAAGTGATCCCCGCCGAAGGTCAGCATCTTCGCGCCTGAAGCCAGAATCTCCGCCGCATGGGCTTCGATGCGGGCGGGAACCTCGGTCGGGTGATGCGGATCGACGAAATGATCGCCCCAATCCGCCACGGCCAAGGTCTCGAAGGGATCGAAGCCGTAGGGAAAGGATTTCAGCTCCGCCAATTGCGTCGAGGCTTCGCGGATCGCGCGCGGCCCGAAACGGCAGCCCGGACGATTCGTCACCGAGGAATCGAAGGGAACGCCGCTGACCGCCACGTCGGCGCCGGTCAGGTCGCGCGTATAGCGGCGGCGCAGAAAGGACAGCGCGCCGCCATAAGTCATTTCGGGGACCGAGCCGAGCAGCGGCCCGGCTCGGAAGGCGCGGTCGCCAGAGCTTTCGGAAGTCACGACGCCGCTCCTGATGCGAAAGACATGAAGGCTCCTGAGTTATTTGCCCGTGAGGGCTTTTTGTTCGTCGCGCCGCCTCTGACGCTCGGCGCGGATCATCATCAGGCTGGCGATGAGGAAGCCCGCCGCCACCACCACGATGATCAAGGTGGCCAGAGCGTTGATCACCGGACTCACGCCGCGCCGCACGCGGGACAGGATCTCGACAGGCAGAGTGGTCGAGCCGGGGCCGGAGACGAAGCTCGCGATCACCGCGTCGTCGAGCGACAGGGTGAAGGCCAGCAGCCAGCCCGAGATCAGCGCCGGAGCGATGATCGGCAAAGTCACCGAGAAGAAGACCTTCAGCGGCCGCGCCCCGAGATCCATCGCCGCCTCTTCGAGCGAGCGGTCGAAGCCCGCCAGCCGCGACTGCACCACCACCGCCACATAAGCGAGGCAGAAGGTGGTGTGGGCGATGACGATGGTGGTGGCGCTGCGGCCCGCGGGCCAGCCGGTCGCCTGCTCCAGCCCCACGAAGAGCAGCAGCAGCGAGAGTCCGGTGATGACCTCGGGCATGACGAGCGGCGCCGTGACCATGCCCGTGAAGAGCAGCCGTCCTCTGAAGCGCCCGAAGCGCGAGAGCACGAAGCCCGCGATGGTGCCGAGGATGGTCGCCAGAGTGGCGGCGATCAGCGCGACCCTCAGGCTCACGAGGGCGGCGTTGACCAGAGCCGTGTCCTTGAAGACCTCGCCGTACCATTTGGTGGTGAAGCCGCCCCAGACCGTCACCAGCCTCGAATCGTTGAAGCTGTAGACCACCAGCGAGAGAATGGGCGCGTAAAGGAATAAAAAGCCCAGACTTGCGGCGATGAGCAGGAAACTTCCGCTTCGCATCAGCGTCCCTCCTCGGTTTGGCCCTGCGCGTTGCGGAACAACATGATGGGCGCCACCAGAAACAGCAGCATGGCGATGGCGACCGCCGAAGCGATGGGCCAGGCGCGCCCGGTGAAGAATTCGTCCCAGAGCACGCGGCCGATCATGAGCGTGTCGCTCGGGCCGAGCAGAGCCGGGATGACGTATTCGCCCACCGCCGGAATGAAGACCAGCAGACAGCCCGCCAGAATCCCCGGCAGCGAAAGCGGCAGGGTGATGCTCAGGAAGCTGCGGATGGGCCCCGCGCCGAGATCAGCGGAAGCCTCGAGCAAGGTGCCGTCGAGCTTCTCCAGCGTGGTGTAGAGCGGCAGGATCATCAGCGGCAGATAGGAATAGACGATGCCCACATAGACCGCGAAATTGGTCTGCATCATCACGATGGGCTGGTCGATCACGCCGAGCCACATCAGGAAGTTATTGATCACGCCGTTATTGCTCAGGATGCCGATCCAAGCGTAGACGCGCAGCAGAAAGCTCGTCCAGAAAGGCAGAATCACCAGCATCAATAAGGTGTTGCGCCAGGCGGGCGAAGAACGCGCGATGGCGTAGGCCATGGGATAGGCCACGAGCAGACACAGAAAGGTCGAGATCGCCGCGATCTTGATCGAGGTCCAATAGGCGTCGATGTAGAAGCGGTCTTCGAGGAGGAACTGGTAATTCTCCAGATGGGCCGTGATCTGAAGCTTGCCCTCCGCCCAAGTGAAGAGCGGCGAATAAGGCGGCTGAGCGATGAGCTGCTCCGCCACCGAGACCTTGAACACCACCAGAAAGGGCGCGAGGAAGAACAGCAGCAGCCAGATCATCGGCAGAGCGATGACGAAGCGCCGCCCGTCGGTGAGGACGCGCAGCATCCAGAGCGCCAGCCCCAGACCGAAAAGGGCGTAGATGATGGTGCCGAAACCCACGCCCTTATTTGAAAACAGCATGACGGCGAAGACCAGCCAAGCCAGACTCAGGCCGATCAGAGAGATCCCGCCGCGCGTTTCGGCGCCCTTCGAGACGCCCAGCCGATGCAAAGTCGGCGCGAGGCGCTGGACCCAAGGATCGAGAGCCGCCGCTCCCGCTCCGGGCCCCGTGAGATCCCCCGCGCTCATGACGACAACGCGACGCCGCTCGGCGTCTCCCAAGAGAGGAACACGGATTCCTCCCAAGTGATGGGGTCTTCATGGCGGTCGCGATTGGTCTGGGTGATGCGCACCCGCTTTCCGCTGGCGAGCTTGATCCGGTAATGCGAGACGCCGCCCAGATAAGAGATGTCTTCGACCACCCCGGAGAGCACGTTCTCCGCTTCGGCGGGCGGCTGACGCCCCATCGTGATCTTCTCGGGACGGACGGCCACCGCGATGGGATCCCCCTCGCGACCGGGCACGGCGTAGCCGATGCGGATCTGGGCGCCCGCCTCCTCGGAGGCGATCACCGCGTGATCCACGCCGTCCACGAGGATGCGGCCCTCGAACATGTTCACGTCGCCGATGAAATTCGCGACGAAGCGGCTGCGCGGATATTCATAGATCTCGCGCGGCTCGCCGACCTGCGTGATCTGGCCCTGATTCATGACGCCGATGCGCGTCGCGAGGGTCATGGCCTCTTCCTGATCATGGGTGACCACCATGAAGGTGGTGCCGAGCTTCTCCTGAATCCCGACCAATTCGAATTGGGTCTCTTCGCGGAGCTTCTTATCCAAAGCGCCCAGCGGCTCGTCGAGGAGCAGCAGCTTGGGCCTTTTGGCGAGGGCGCGGGCCAGCGCCACGCGCTGCCTCTGGCCGCCGGAGAGCTGATGCGGCTTGCGTTTGCCGTAGGGCTCCAGCTTGACCATGCGCAGCATCTCGGCGACGCGCTCGTCGCGTTCGGCGCGCGCGACGCCGTCCTGTTTGAGGCCATAGGCGACGTTCTCGGCCACGGTCATATGCGGAAACAGGGCGTAGGACTGGAACATCATGTTCACGGGGCGGTCGTAGGGCGGCGCCCCCGCCATGTCCTGCCCCTCGATCTCGATGGCGCCGGAGGTGGGCTGTTCGAAGCCCGCCAGCATGCGCAGCAAGGTGGATTTGCCCGAACCCGAACCACCGAGCAGACAAAAAAGCTCCGAACGATAAATATCCAGAGACACGTCGTTCACCGCGACGAAATCGCCGAATTTCTTCGTGACGTTTCGGATGCGGATGAAGGGTTTGGCGTCAGGATCGGTCCATGGCGCGCGCGCGGCGGCCCCCGGAACCTTAGGTTTCTGGGCGAGGCTCATGCTCCGCGTTCTCCCCTCTGTGGCGCTCTGGGCCGGAGCGCCGCCCCGCCTGCGGAGCGGGGAGGCGCGAGGCCCCGCCCGGTCCCTCGGCCGGGCGGAGCGAAGTTTGAAGGATCGGCGGCTCCAAAAGCCCCGATCTCAGCGGCCCGCGCTCAACGGCCCGTGCGGATCTCGGTCCACAGGCGATTGAGGATCCGGTCCACGTTCGGCGGATAGATCGGCGAGCTGAAGGTCTTCTCCATCACCTCTTGCGGCGGATAGACGCCTTGATCCGCGCGGACGCTCTCGTCGATCAGCTCTTCGGAGGCCGGGACGGCGTTGGCGTAATGCACGTAATTGGAGATTTCGGCGATGACGTCGGGCCGCAGGATGAAGTCGATGAACTTCTGAGCGTTCTGCGGATGGGCGGCGTCCTTGGTGATCGTCATCAGATCGAACCAGAGGATCGAGCCCTCCTTCGGGATCACATAGCCGATCTCCACGCCGCGTCCGGCTTCTTCGGCGCGGTCGCGGGCCTGAAGGATGTCGCCCGACCAGCCGTAGGCCACGCAGATCTCGCCGTTGGCCAGATCGTTGATGTATTGCGAGCTGTGGAAATATTTAATATGCGGCTGGACGCTCTTGAGCAGAGCGGCGGCCTTGTCGAGGTCGGCGCGCTCGAAGCTGTCATGAGGCAGGCCCAGATAATTCAGCGCCACCGGGAAGGTGTCCGGCGCGGCGTCGAGCAGGGTCACGCCGCAGGCGGAGAGCTTGCTCACCACCTCGGGATTGAACAAAAGGTCGAAGGTGTTCAGCTCGTAATCCTCGCCGAGGATCTCCTTGACCTTCTGGACGTTGTAGCCGATGCCGTTGGTGCCCCAGAGATAGATCGCGGAATATTTATTGTCCGGATCATATTTGGCCACGCGCGCCGCGAGGGTCGGATCGACGCCTGCGAGGCTCGGCATTTTGTCTTTTTCGAATTCGCGGAAGACGCCGGCCTGAATCTGGCGCGCGAGGAAGTTGCCCGTCGGCACGACGATGTCGTAGCCGGAGGAGCCGGCGAGGAGCTTGGCCTCCAGAACGTCGTTCGAGTCGAAGACGTCGTAGGTGACTTCGATCCCGGTCTCGTCGGTGAATTTCTTGATCGTGTCCTCGGCGATGTAGTCGGACCAGTTATAGACGTTGAGACGCTTCGGCTCTTCCTGGGCGGCGGCCGGAAAGGCGACCAAAGCCGTCAGGGCGGCGACGCTGAGCGAAGAAAGACGCATATGCGGGCATCTCCTCAAAGAGAACCATGGTCCCGACCCGGAGGCCGGAGGGCGCTGCGGCGAGCCTCGCCGCGACGTTCAGGGAACGCGCAAATCGCGCCGCACGCAAGAGCCAACTGCGAAAATCTCACAAGGTCATGAGCGGCCGCGCTTTCGAAGGGCGCTCCTCTGACGAAAATGTGAACATGAGCGCGCAGCCGCGTCAAGCCTCGCCGGGGGGAGGGGGCGGGGAGGCGGCCGGGGAGGGGAGGGCGCCCGGAAGAACCTGTTTGAGAACCTCCGCAGGCGACAGGCGCCCGGATTGACAGCCTGCGAAAACTCCCGCTAGGCTTGCTCTTGGAGAAGATCATGACCAAAACGCAGAAAGACGACCGCGCCGCATGGGCGGCGCGAGCCGAGGCTTTGCGGCCTCAGGGACAGGCTTTGATCGGCGGCCGCTTCGTGGAGGCGGCTTCCGGACGCAGCTTCGCCGCCCTGAGCCCCATCGACGGAAGAGTTCTGACGCAAGTCGCCGCAGGCGACGCCGAGGACGCCGACCGGGCCGTGAAATCCGCCCGCGCCGCCTTTGAATCGGGGGTCTGGGCGAAGCGCCCGCCCCGCGCCCGCAAGCGGACCCTCATCCGCTTCGCCGAGCTGATCCGCGCCCATCGCGAGGAGCTGGCGCTGCTGGAGACGCTCGACATGGGCAAGCCCATCGCCATGAGTCTGGCGGTGGACGTGCGGGCGGCCGCCGACGCGATCCAATGGTCCGCCGAGGCTATAGACAAGCTTTACGACGAAATCGCGCCCACCGAGCCCAATGTGCTGGCTCTGATCCGGCGCGAGCCTCTGGGGGTGGTCGCGGCGGTGACGCCGTGGAATTTCCCCATGATCATGGCCGCTTGGAAGATCGGCCCCGCTCTGGCGCTGGGCAACAGCGTGATCCTCAAGCCCGCCGAACAATCCTCCCTGACGGCGATCCGTCTGGGCGGGCTGGCTCTGGAGGCGGGGATTCCCGAAGGCGTCTTCAACGTGCTGCCGGGCTTCGGCCATGAGGCGGGCAAGGCGCTCGGGCTGCATATGGATGTGGACGGCGCCTTCTTCACCGGCTCCACCGAGGTCGGGCGCATGTTCGCGCGCTATTCGGCGGATTCGAACCTCAAGAAGATCGGACTCGAATTAGGCGGCAAATCGCCTTTCGTGGTTCTGGCGAGCAGCCGCCATCTCGACGCGGCGGCGCAAAGCGTCGTGGACGGGATCTTCTTCAATCAGGGCGAAATGTGCACGGCCTCTTCGCGGCTGATCGCCGAGGACTCCATCCGCGAGGAGCTGATGGAGAAGGTTCTGGAGAAGGCCCGCGCCTATAAGCCGGGCGATCCGCTGGATCCGGAGACCAATCTCGGAACTCTGGTGGACGCCGCCCATACGCGCCGCGTTCTCGACTACATCGCCTCCGGCGAGGCGGAGGGCGCGCGTCTGGCGCTCGGCGGCGGACGCCCCGCCGGGCTCTCCGGCGAATGCTACGTCGAGCCGACGGTCTTCGATCAGGCCCGGCCCGAGATGAAGATCGCCCGCGAGGAGATCTTCGGCCCCGTGCTGACCGTCCTTGCGGCGAAGGATCCGGAAGAGGCGCTTCGCCTCGCCAATGATTCCAGCTATGGGCTGGGGGCGGCGGTCTGGTCGGACGATCTGACGACGGCGCATCGCTTCGCGGCGGGGCTGAGGGCGGGGGTCGTCTCGGTCAACGCCTATGACGAAGACGACATGACCACGCCCTTCGGCGGCTACAAACAATCGGGCTGGGGCCGGGACAAATCCCTGCACGCCTTTGAAAAATACGCCGAACTCAAGACCATCTGGATGCGGCTGCGCTGAAGCCCGGCTCCCGGAAGACATCGAAAAGGAGAAAGACATGAGCTTCGCCGATGAGGTGGAGGCCTTCGCTGCGGCGAATCCCGGGGTCGACGTGGTGGAGGTGCTGTTCTCCGACATCGGCGGCGTTTGGCGGGGCAAGCAATATCCCTTCAAATCGCTCGCGAAGATGGGCGAATCGGGCGCGAATTTCCCGCTCTCGGCCCTGCTGCTCAACGCCCATGGCGAGACTCCGCGCGAGGTGCTGGAGGATCCGCTCGGGGGCGATCCGGACGGCGTCTTCTTTCCGGTGCCGGGCAGTCTGCGCATCATCCCTTGGGAGAAGCGTCCGACGGCTCAGGTGATCGTGCGCGCCCATGGTCCCGACGGCAAGCCCTGGCTCGGAGATCCGGCGCGGGTGCTGCATCAGGCGCTGGAGCCCTTCCGGCTGATGGAGCTGAAGCCCGTCGTGGCGCTGGAATATGAATTCTACCTCGTGGACGCCAGCCAAGACCCGCCGCGCCCTCTGACTCCGCCGCGCGGCGGCGTGCCCTTCGAGGGCGCGCAATGCTATAATATGGACGTGCTTTACGACGCCGCCGACTTCCTCGACGAGCTGGAGGACGTCTGCGAGATCCAGAACATCCCCATCACCACCATCCTCTGCGAATATGGCGACGGCCAGTTCGAGGCCAATCTCCAGCATGTCGACGATCCGGTGAAGGCCTGCGACGACGCCATGTATCTGAAGCGGGCGGTGAAGGCTCTGGCGCGCAAGCGCGGGCTCGTGGCCAGCTATATGGCCAAGCCCTTCTCGGAGGGCACCGGCTCGGGCATGCACATCCATATGAGCGTGCTCGACCGCAAAGGCCGCAACATCTTCTCGGGCATCGAGGGCGAGGTGGCGCTCAAACACGCCATCGGCGGCATGCTGGAGACCATGTCCGAGGCCATGGCCTTCTTCGCGCCCAACGCCAACAGCTACCGCCGCCTTCAGCCGGGCGCCTTCGCGCCTTGGGGGCCGAACTGGGGCGTGAATCATCGTTCGGTGGCGGTGCGCGTGCCTTTGTCCGGAGATTCCGACGCCCGCTTCGAGCATCGCGTCTCCGGCGCCGACGCCTGCCCCTATCTGGCTCTGGCGGCGGTTCTGGCGGGGGCGCATCATGGCTTGTCGCAGCGCCTCGACCCCGGCCCGGCCATCGCGACGGGACGCCGGGGCGGGGCTCCGCCGCCCATGCCGCTGCGCTGGCGCGAGGCGCTCAACGCCCTCGACGACGCGCAGATCATCCCCGATTATCTCGGCGAGGACTTCATCAACCTCTATCTGCGGGCCAAGCGCATCGAGGAGCAATTATTCCACGCCGAGGTCTCAGACCGGGATCTCGGATGGTATCTGCGCGTGATTTGATCGTCGCGTCTCCTCGTTTATGTGAAGAAGACCCGTCCTGAGCAGTCCGGACGGGCTGAGGAATTCGAAGGAGGCCCTATGTCCGAGCCGCACGCCCCGTCCTTTTACGCCGCCACGGTCGCGCCGGTTCCGGAGCGCCCCGTCTTCTCCGGCGAGGCCGCGGCCGACGTCTGCGTGATCGGCGCGGGCTTCTCGGGCCTGAACGTCGCGATTGAAATGGCCGAACGCGGCCGCAGCGTGATCCTGCTGGAGGCGCAGCGCGTCGGCTGGGGCGCCTCGGGGCGCAACGGCGGACAGGTGCAGGGCGGCTTCCTCAAAGAGCCGGGCATGGCGAAGATCCTCGGCCAAGAGACCCTCGACGCCCTGCGCTATCGCGGTCAGGAGATCATCGCCGCCCGCCGCGCCAAATACGCCATCGACTGCGATTGGCGCGACGGCCATATCGAATGCGCCGCCAAGCCCGCCCATGCGCGGAGCATGGAGCGCGACGCCGAATCCTCCGGCCTGCGCTTCGTGGCGAAAAAGGACATGCCCGCCGAAATCGGCTCCGAGCGCTTCCATGGCGGCGTCGTGGACATGCGCAACGGCTATCTGAATCCGCTGAAGCTGGCACTCGGCGAGGCGGCGGCGGCGGAATCCCTCGGCGTGAAGATCTATGAAGGCTCCGAGGCGCTGGACATCCTCCCCGGCGACGCCAAAGCCGGACGCAAGCCCGTCGTGGTCACGGCTGAAGGCCGCGTGACGGCGGGCGCCGTGGTTCTGGCGGGCGACGCCCTGCATCATCTGCTGCCGCGCAAGCTGGACGGCGCGATCATTCCGGCGGGCAGCTACATCATCGCCACCGAGCCGCTGGATCCCGAGGTGCTCGCCTGGACCGCCCCCCAAGGGCTCTCGGCCCATGACACCCTGACCATCCTCGATTACTGGCGGCCCTCGGCGGATGGGCGGATGCTCTACGGCGGGCGCTGCGATTACGCCAACATGCCGCTGAAGAACGTGGCGGAGAAGATCCGTCCGCGCATGATCGCGACCTATCCCCAATTGGCGGCGCTGAAGATCGACTATGCTTGGGGCGGGGCCATCGGAGTCACCTTCACCCGCGCGCCGCAATTCGGGCGGGTCGAGGGCGAGGTCTATTATCTGCAGGGCTATTCGGGCCATGGGCTGAACGTCAGCCATATCGGCGCCGAGATCGTGGCTCAGGCCATCGCCGGATCAGGCGAGCGGCTGGATCTCTTTGAGAAGCTGCCGCTGTGGCGTCTGCCGGGCGGATCGCGATTCGCGAATCCGGCTTTGGCGCTCGGGATGCTCTGGCATCGGCTGTTGGACGCGTTTTAGGCTTGGCGGCCGGGCGGCGGAAGACGGCTTAATCGTCTCCGTCCCCCCAATCGCCGCCGTCTCCGCCGCCGCCGAACAGCGCCGCGCAGAGGAGCATGAAGCCCGCCACATACAGCTTCTCCAGAATCGAGGCGCCCGCGCTCTCCGTCTCGGCGGCGCCGGAGAGCAGCATCCAGCCTCCCGAGAGCAAGGCGGCGCGCAGAATGAGCATGATCCCTCCCGCCTGACGATCAGACCTAAGCCGGCCCGAGGACAGGAGGAGGCTGGAGGGCGATCATGAGGATTTCGCTAATCCCGCGGCCTTCCCGGTCAGAGAAACTCCGGAAGGGGCCGGAGCGCGCTCCGGCCCCCCGGAATCTCTTCGGCGGCTTGCGTCAGAAATCCGGGCGCTGCTCGATCAGGCTGAGATGGCGCGGCTCCAGACGCAGGTCGTATTTCGTGCCGTCGTCCATATAGGCGTCGTCCACGGTCCATTCGGAGCCGTCGGCCTTGAGCACGATGTCGCGCCAGGAGACGAAGGCCAGCTCGCGCAGACGGCCCTCGATCTTGTCGCGCTCGGCGCCGTCGGGGAAGCGCTGGGCGGCGGCGGGCGCAGAGAGGAAAGCCGGAGCCGCGACGCCGAGCGCGGCGGCGAAGAGGACCGGAAGGCGGAGACGGGCGGTCATGGGGTCGTCCTTTCGTCGGAGGGCGGGGCTAGAGCATTTTCCAGCGCAGCCGAACGGCTTCGCGTCGTGAAAACGCGACCACAAAAGAAGTCAGAGCGTTTGAACGATCCCATGGGATCGGAAGGCGCTCTCAGCGACGCAAAAAGGGCGCCGCCGCCGCGCATTTAGCCGCGAAGGCCGAAGCTCTTCAAGCTTTTGAGCCGGTTGAACGCGAAAGCGGTTTTCGCGCTCCGGCGCTTGCAGAGACCCCTTCCCTAAACGTCAGGATTGCATGTCCTGAAGATATGTGCCTGAATGGGGATCGTATTCACAGGTCATTTCTCCACAAGAGCCTTTTCAGAGACCAAGGAGGCGCGCCGTCCCACGACGACGCGCCTCTATTCATGCGGAGGACGGGCGCGGGATCAGTCGCGCAGCAGGTCGTTCACGGCGGTTTTGGCGCGGGTCTGGGCGTCCACGCGCTTGACGATCACCGCGCAGGAGAGGCTCGGGCCGGGCGAGCCGTCCGGCAGGGGCTTGCCGGGCAGAGCGCCGGGCACCACCACCGAATAAGCCGGAACCTCGCCGATGAAGATTTCGCCCGTCGCCCGGTCGACGATCTTCGTCGAGGCGCTGATGAAGACGCCCATCGACAACACCGAGCCCTTGCGCACCACCACGCCCTCGACCACCTCGGAGCGGGCGCCGATGAAGCAATCGTCCTCGATCACCACGGGCGCGGCCTGAAGCGGCTCCAGCACGCCGCCGATTCCGACGCCGCCCGAGAGATGCACGTTGGCGCCGATCTGCGCGCAGGAGCCCACCGTGGCCCAAGTGTCGACCATGGTGTTTTCGCCGACCCGCGCGCCGACGTTCACGAAGCTCGGCATGAGCACCGCCCCCGGCGCGATATAGGCCGAGCGCCGCACCACCGCGCCCGGAACCGCGCGGAAGCCCGCCGCGCGGAAGCGGTTCTCGCTCCATCCGGCGAATTTCGAGGGCACCTTATCCCACCAGACCGCGCCGCCGGGGCCGCCGGGGATCAGCTCCATGTCGTTGAGGCGGAAGGAGAGCAGAACCGCCTTCTTCACCCATTCGTTGGCGTTCCATTTTCCCGCCGCGTCCTGTTCGGCGGCGCGGAGGCTTCCCGCGTCGAGGGCTTCGAGGGTCTCCTCGACGGCGGCGCGGAGCTCGGCCTCCGGCGCCGAGATTTGAATCTCCGCGCGGCGCTCCCAAGCGGCTTCGATCAGGCTGCGCAGGGTCTGAAGGCGGTCGGCCATGGGGTGTCTTCCTCAGGAATCGGGAATCAGCGACGCGCCAGCAGCGCGGCCAATTCGGGTTCTGGATAGGCGTCGCGGGCGAGGGCGGCGTCGATGACCTCCCGCGCCTCGCCGAGATTCACGCTGCGGATGGCCCGCTTGATCGGCGCGATGGAGGCGGGGCGCATGGATAAGGTCTCCACGCCCAGCGCCGCAAGCGCCACGGCGGCGACCGGCTTGGCGGCGGCCTCGCCGCAAAAGGACAAAGGCAGGTCGAAAGCGGAGCATCTGCCGCAGATCTCGCGGATGAAGCGCAGGAAGCTCGGTTTGAGCGCGCCGTAGCGCCAGGCCACGCGGTCGTTGCCCCGGTCGGCGGCGAAGAAGAACTGCGCCAGATCATTGCCGCCGATGGAGAGGAAATCCGCCTCGCGGAGGAAATCGTCATGGGCGTAGGCGAGGGAAGGCGTCTCCAGCATGGCGCCGACCTCCAGCTTCGAGGGACGAGGCGTCCCGCTTTCGGCCAGCCGTTCGATCTCGCGCATCAGAAGGGCCTTGGCGCGCTGAAACTCCTCGCGCTCGGCGACCATGGGGAACATCACCGTGAGCGGCCCGCCCTCGGCGGCGCGCACCAGAGACTGAAGCTGCATCTTCAGCAGGGCGGGGCGGTCCAGCCCCACCCGCAGCGCCCGCCAGCCCAGCGCCGGATTCTCCTCGCGGCGGGTCTGGAGGTTCAGATAGGGCAGGACCTTGTCCGAGCCCACGTCCAGCGTGCGGAAGACGACGCGCTTGCCCGCCGAGGATTTCAGAATGGCGCGGTAAAAGGCCTCCTGATCGGAGCGGCGGGGCAGACGGGCGCGGATGAAGAATTGCAGCTCGGTGCGCAGAAGCCCGACGCCCTCGGCGCCGGAATCGCGCAGGCTCGGCAGATCCGCGAGGATGCCCGCGTTCATGAAGAGCCGGATCCGCCGCCCGTCGAGGCTGACGGCGGGCAGCCGCCGCCAAGGCGCGAAGGCGGCGCGCTCCTGCTCCTTGAGGGCGATCTTGTCGCGGAAGGCGGCGAGCACGTCGGGATGCGGCCGCAGATGGACTTGTCCCTGATCGCCGCTGATGATGATCGGATCGCCCTGTTCGACGCTCTCCAGAGCGCCCCGCGCCTGCACGACCATCGGAATCCCGAGGGATTTCGCCACGATGGCCGCATGGGCGCCGGAAGAACCCTCCTCCAGCACCACGCCTTTCAGCCGCTCGCGGCCGTAATCGAGCAATTCCCCCGGCCCGAGCGCCCGGGCGATGAGGATGGCGTTCTCCGGCAGATCCTCGGGGTCGATCTCGCGCACGCCCAGCAGCTTGCGGATGAGGCGCTCCGCCAGATCGTCGAGATCGTCGAAGCGCGCCCGGATATAGGGATCCGAGACCCGCGCCAGCTTGGCCCGGGTGTCGGCGCGGGCCTGATCCACGGCGGCCTCGGCGGTGAGGCCGGAGGAGACGCCCTGCTCGATGCGGCGCATCCAGCTTTTATCCTGCGCGAAAAGCCGGAAGGCCTCCAGCACGTCGCGGGGGGCGTCGTGGGATTGGGCGGCCTCGCTCTCCAGCAGGCGGTCGAGATCGCCGCGCAGCGACTCCATGGCCTCGCGCAGACGGGATTGCTCGGCTTCGGCGTCCTGAGCCACCGGATTGGGCAGGCTGTAAGGCGGCTCGCGCAGAGCGGCGACCCCGATGGCCACGCCCTCGGCGGCGGCGGTTCCATGCAGATGGGCCGGCGCCCTCTGGCCGCCGCGCGGCAGAAGCCCCGCCGGTCCGGCGGTTTCGGCCAGAACGGCGGCGAAGGTCTCCAGAGCGGCGATCTCATCCTCGGTGTAGCGCCGCGCCACGCGGTTCTGCACCACCAGAACGCCCCTGAGGCGCGTGCCGCTTTTGACCGGCACGCCGAGAAAGGAGCTGAATTCCTCCTCGCGGGTTTCGGGCAGATAGCGGAAGGCGGGATGCTCGCGGGCTTCGGGGGCGTTGACGATCACCCGGTCGCGGGCGATCAGCCCCACCAGCCCCTCGCCGACGCGCAATTGCGCCCGACGCACCGAATCGGCGTTCAGCCCCTGCGAGGCGTAAAGCTCCAGAATCTCCGAGCCGCGCAGGGCGTAGAAAGAACAGACCTCGGCCACGAAATGCCCGGCGATCCGCGCGACGAAGGCGTCCAGACGCTCCTGCGCCGGAGCGCCGGAGGTCAGAGCCTCGCGCAACTGGCGCAGAAACAGGAAGGCCGCCCCCTCGCGGCGGAGGGACTCGCCGCCCGCCGCCCCGCTCCCGGCCGTATCCGCCGCCTCGCCCGCCGTCTTGGGGGAGCCGCGGCTCTCCGGTTCGCGGGCTGGGTCCGGGCCCGTCATGCGCCTGTCCTTTCGTGAGCGCCCTCAGGCGGATTCGAGGTTGAAGGCCTTGTGGAGCGTCCGCACGGCCAGCTCCAGATATTTGCGGTCGATCAGCACGGAGATCTTGATCTCCGAGGTGGTGACCACCTGAATGTTGACGCCCTCTTTCGCCAGAGCGGCGAACATGGTCTTGGCGACTCCGGCGTGGCTGCGCATGCCCACGCCCACGATGGAGACCTTGGCCACCTCGCGGTCGGTGAGGATCTCCTGATAATCGATCAGGGGGCGGGCCTTCTGCAAGGCGGCCAGAGCGCGGTCCACCTCGACGAGGCCGACGGTGAAGGTCATGTCCGTGCGGCCCTGGGCCGAAACGTCCTGAACGATCATGTCGACGTTGACGCCCGCGTCGGCGATGGCGGCGAAGATCGCGGCGGCGACCCCCGGCTTGTCAGGGATGCCGTGCAGCGTGAGCTTGGCTTCGTCGCGCGAGAAGGCGACGCCGGTGACCGGTTTATTCTCCATGACTTCCTCCTCGGCGCAGACGAGCGTGCCCGGAGTGGCCGCGTCGGCGGGTTCGAAGGTCGAGCGCACATGCAGCCGGACCTTGTTGCGCATGGCCAGTTCGACCGAGCGCGTTTGAAGCACTTTGGCGCCGAGCGAAGCCATCTCCAGCATCTCCTCGAAGGAGATGCGTTCGATCTTGCGGGCGGCGGGCTCGATGCGGGGATCGGTGGTGTAGACGCCGTCCACGTCGGTGTAGATGTCGCAGCGCTCGGCGCCGATGGCCGCGGCCACGGCCACGGCGCTGGTGTCGGAGCCGCCGCGCCCGAGGGTCGAGATGCGGTTGTCGGGGCCGATTCCCTGAAAGCCCGAAACCACGGCGTGCAGGCCCTCGTCGAATTTCTTGAGGAGATTCGCCGAGTCGATGGATTCGATGCGCGCCACGCCATGGGCGCCGGTGGTGCGGATGGGGATCTGCCAGCCCTGCCAGCTGCGGGCGGGCACGCCCAGCTCCTGAAGGGTCAGAGCCATGAGGCCGGAGGTGACCTGCTCGCCCGCCGCGACCACGGCGTCATATTCGCGGGCGTCGTAGAGCGGCGAGATCCCGCGCACGTAATCGACCAGCTTATTCGTCTCGCCCGCCATGGCCGAGACCACCACCGCCACCTGATGTCCGGCGTCCACTTCGCGTTTCACATGGAGCGCGGCCTGACGGATGCGGTCGGGGGTGGCGACGGAGGTGCCGCCGAACTTCAGCACGAGCCGGGACATAAGGGCCTCTCGATCTTCAGACGATCTTTTGCACGGATTTCAGTGAGCGGGCCGCCTTGCGGCGGCGGCGCTCTTGTAGACTCGGGCGCGAGGCGGCGCAAGCGGCCCCTCGCCTTTCGGGGAGGGCGTTTCGTCTCGGTTCTCGACGGGAGAGGGCGGGGGGATTATCCTTGCGCCATGACCCAAGCCCGCCCCCTCTCCCGCGAAGCTCTGAAGGCCGCCCTCGCATGGATGGTTGAGCTGGGCGCGGACGAGATTCTGGCCGAGGCGCCGCAGGACCGCTACGCCGAGGCTCTGCGGGCTCCGCCGCGCCTGAAGACCGGCGCTCCTCCTCCGGCGGCGCAGCCTCCGGCCCGCCCCATGGCGAGGCCCGCCCCGGCGCCCGCTCCGGCCGCGCCCGTTCAGCCGGATCCTCAGGCGGTCGCGGCGGCCTCCTTGGCCGCGGCGGCCCGCGCGGCCCCGGATCTCGACGCGCTCAAGGCTTTGCTCGAAGATTTTCAGCATCCCCTGCGCGCCAACGCCCGCCGCTCGGTCTTCGAGGACGGCCTGCGCGGCGCGCGGCTGATGGTGGTCGGCGAGGCCCCCGGCGCCGATGAAGACCGCCTCGGCAAGCCTTTCGTCGGGCGCTCAGGGCAATTGCTGGACAAGATGCTGGCCGCCATCGGGCTGGACCGGAGCAAAAGCGACCCCAAGGAGGCCTTTTATCTCGGCAACATCCTGCCTTTCCGGCCTCCGGGGAACCGCACGCCGAGTCTGGCGGAAGTCGAGGTCTTTCGTCCGGCGCTTGAGCGTCAGATCGCGCTGGCCAAGCCGGAGATCCTGCTTTTAGCGGGGGGCACCCCGACCAAGGCTTTGCTCCGCACCGAGACGGGAATCATGCGTCTGCGCGGGACATGGAGCCTCGTGCGGGTCGAGGGCCGCGAGATTCCGGCTTTGCCTTTGTTCCATCCGGCCTTTCTGCTGCGGGCTCCGGCGATGAAGGCTTTGGCTTGGCGCGACCTCCTCAGCCTGAGGCGGCGTCTGGACGGAGGCTGAGCCGCGTTCCTCGGCCTCCGCCCCGAAAGCCTCTTGGCGGAGGGGCGGCCTCGGCTATGCTTTCCCCAAGCATAAACTCAGGGGAGGAAGCCATGGCCGTTCTGGCGGTGGATCAGGGCACCACGTCGAGCCGCGCGATTCTCTTCGACGAGAAGCTGCGTCCCGTCAAAACGGGCCAATATGAATTCGCGCAGCATTTCCCGCGCTCCGGCTGGGTGGAGCATGACGCCGAAGAAATCTGGACCACCACGCTTCAGGCGATCCGCGACGCTCTGAAGGATTCTCCCGCTCCCGCCGCCCTCGGCGTGACCAATCAGCGCGAGACGGTCGTGATCTGGGAGCGCGCCACGGGAAAGCCCATCCATCGGGCGCTCGTCTGGCAGGATCGCCGCGTGGCCGAGCGTTGCGCCGCTCTGCGGGCCGAAGGCGCCGAAGACATGATCTCCGCCCGGACGGGGCTTGTGCTCGATCCCTATTTCTCGGCGCTCAAGGCGGCTTGGATTCTCGATCACGTCGAGGGCGCCCGCACGCGGGCCGAAAAGGGCGAATTGCTCTTCGGCACGGTGGATAGCTGGATCATCTGGAAGCTGACCGGCGGGCGGGCCCACGCCACCGACGCGACCAACGCCTCAAGAACCATGCTTTACGACATCCGCCGCAATCTCTGGGACGAAGATCTCTGTAGCCTGCTCGGGGTTCCCATAGGGATGCTGCCCGAGGTCAAGGATTGCGCCGATGATTACGGCTCTGCGGATCCGGCCTTGTTCGGCTCGGCGATTCCGATCCTCGGCGCGGCGGGAGACCAGCAGGCCGCCGCCATAGGCCAAGCCTGTTTTCAACCGGGGATGATGAAATCCACCTATGGCACCGGCTGCTTCGCGCTGCTGAACACCGGCGAGACTCCCGTAATCTCGCGCAATCGGCTGCTGACCGCCATCGCCTCGCGCCTGGAGGGCCGCACGACTTATGCGCTGGAGGGCTCGATCTTCGTGGCGGGCGCCGTGGCGCAATGGCTGCGCGACGGGCTGAAGATCATCCGCTCCGCCTCCGAGACCCAGAGCCTCGCCGAAGCCGCCGATCCGGAGCAACGCCTTTACCTCGTGCCCGCCTTCACGGGGCTCGGGGCGCCTTGGTGGGACGCCGAAGCGCGCGGCGCGGTCTTCGGCCTGACCCGCAATTCCGGCCCGGCCGAGTTCGCCCGCGCGGCTTTGGAATCGGTGGGCTATCAGACGCGCGACCTCTGGGAGGCCATGCGCGCCGATTGGCCCGAAGCCCCCGAATCTGAGACCAAGTCCGTCCTGCGGGTGGACGGCGGCATGGCGGCCAACGACTGGGCGATGCAGTTTCTCTCCGATATTCTCGACGCCCCCGTCGACCGCCCCCATGTGCTGGAGACCACGGCGCTCGGGGCGGCTTGGCTGGCGGGCCATAAGGCGGGAGTCGCGCCGGATCAGGAGTCCTTCGCGCGGGAATGGGCTCTGGAGCGCCGCTTCGAGCCGCGCATGGAGGCCCCGACCCGAGACCGCGCATACGCCGGATGGCGCGACGCCGTCCGGCGCACCCTCACGAAGCCTGAGCGTTAAGCGCCTGCGCGGCCTTCGCGCGCCCAAAGCAGCCCCGCGACGGCCAATCCCGCGAAGCCTAGCCCCATGCTCGTCAGATAGCTTTCGGCTCCGAAGCGCGGATAAAGCCAGGCGGCGGCGAAGCTCGCGGCGCCCATGCAGGCGGCGATGAAGAAAGCCGCGTAAAAGCCTTGCAGCGTCCCGGCCATCCGCACCGGGGCGTGTCCGGCGATGAAGCGCATCACCGCGATATGGACCGCGCCGAAGCTGAAGCCGTGCAGCATCTGCAAAGGCGCGAGCACGGCGAAGGGCGGATTCGACGCCGTGAGCCCCCAGCGCAAAGCCGCCGCCGCGCCCGCCAGAGCCAGAAGCGCCGTCGGGGAGCTGCGCGGCGAAAAGCGGTCGATCAGCAGGAAGAACAGGATCTCTCCGGCCACGCCCAAGGCCCAGAGCGTTCCAATCACGCCCTCGCTATAGCCGATGGAGCGCCAATGGATCGAGCCATAGGCGTAATAAAGCGCGTGGCTGGACTGCACCAGCGCCGCGCCTAAGGCGAAGAGCGGGAAGGGCGGGCGCCTCAGCAGCGCGAAGGCCTCTTTGAGGAAGCCCTTGGGCTTCTCCGGAGCGGGGGGCGGCTTGGGAAAAGCCGTGATCGCCGCCGCCGAAGCCAGCCCTAACAGCGTGAGGCTCCAGACATAGAGCGCCCAAGGCCCCCAAGCCTCCATCATGAAGCCGCACAGCAGATTGGCGAGGAGGAAGGCCGCCGAGCCGACGCTCCGCGCCGCGCCGTAGGGGAAGCCCTCGCGCCGGGCCGCCGCATGAGCCAGAGACTCGCAGAGCGGATAAATCCCCGCCAGCATGCCCGCCGCGATCACGTAAGCCGTCATGAGGGCGCCGCCGCTCAAAAGCCCCTGCGCGAAAATCGCGAGGGCCAGACAGAAGATCGCGAAGCTCAGCGTGCGGCGCGGCGCGTCGAAGCGGTCGGCGAGCATGGGCGTCCCCAGAGCGAAGACCGGGCGCGCGAAGAAGCTCACCGCGATCAGCGCGCCGACGGCGGCTTCGCTCAGCCCCCGCGACTGAAGCCAGAGCGGCCAAAAGGCCGTCTGGGCCGAAACGCCCATGAAGAGGACGGCGTAAAAACCCGACACGCGATGAAAAGGCGTCAGCATGGTTCGGCCTCGGAGGCCCGGAGACCGGGGCGGAAGCGGGGGAGGAGCGCGCGCGGCCTCCGCCGCGCGCCTTCGAGCTATAGGACCGAAGCGCATAAGGCGGCAATCTCGCCTCCGGAGAGGAGCGCGCCCTTGATCCGCGGCGCGGCTTCGGGCGAGGATCGGGCCATGGAGCTCGCGGATTTGGGAAAATTGATTCCGGTTCTGGCCGCCCTGGCGATCCTCGCCGGGGGAATCCGGCGCTGGATCGCGCAGACGCGCCTCCCGCCGGAGGCGCGTCCGGCGCGCGGGCCCTTTCCCTGGGGCGCCTTCCTGCGGGCGACGCTCCGCCATATCCTGCTCGGCGTGGGGCTGGCTCTGGCGGCGCTTCTCCTCTTCGCGCTCCTGGGCGCAGAGGGAGGCTGACGCCGACTCGCGGAGAGATGCGCAATCGCCTCTTTGCCTGACGAGGCGAAACCCCTAAATAAGGACATCAAGGGAGTTTCTGGGGGAGTTCTGGGAGCCTCCGGGCCGAACCTCCAAAGGAGCAAGATATGAACGCCGTCCTTCTGGCCAATTTCAGCGTCTGGCAGCTGCTGATCGTGGCCATTCTCGTGGTCGTGCTTTTCGGGCGCGGCAAGATCTCGGATGTCATGTCGGAGTTCGGCAAGGGCATCAAAGGCTTCAAAAAGGGCCTGAACGAAGGCGAGGAGAGCGCCGACGTCGCCGCCCGCAAGATCGACCCCGTCGACGCGTCGGCCTCCGGCGCGAACGCCACCATCATCGAGGGCGAGCGTTCCAAGGATCGCGCCTGACGCCGAAGGCGCGGCCGCCCTCGCGCGGCCTCCGCGCGGTCGCGGCCTGAGAGGAGCCCGGGATGTTCGAAATCGGCTGGAGCGAGATGCTTCTCTGCGCCATCGTCGCCTTGGTGGTGGTGGGGCCGAAGGATCTGCCGCATATGATGCGCGCCTTCGGGCGATGGGTGGCGCAATTGCGGGCTCTGGCCGCGCAGTTCCAGCGCTCCATGGAGGAGGCCGCCCGCGAGATGGACAGCGAGGATCTGCGCGACGCTCAAAAGAGCTTTCGCGATCTGAAGTCCATCCGCAATCCCTTCGAGGCGGCCATGCGCGGCGTGACCGACGCGATGAACGCGCCGGCGAAAAAGCCGCCGGCCGCCGGCTCCGCCGCCGAGGGGGCGGCTGCTGCGGGCGTCCCGCCGCCCGCGACGCCTTCGCTTCCCGCTCAGGCCGCTCCTGCGCCGCTTCCGAGCGGCGAGGGCGACGCCGCGCCTCCGCCTGCGGCCGCCGCGCCTCTCCCGACTTCTCCGGCCTCCGCCGTTTCCGACTCCTCCCGCTGAGGCCCGATCTCCAATGAGAGACGAAGACGACATCGAAGCTTCGCGCGCGCCGTTGATCGAGCATCTGGCCGAATTGCGCAAAAGGCTGATCTGGGCGCTGCTGGCGCTGATCGCCGGCTCCATCCTCTGCTACATCTTCAACCGCGAGCTCTATAATCTTCTCGCGCAGCCTTTGCTGAACGTGAATCCCAAGGCCGAGATGATCGCCACCTCGCCGCAGGAGGCCTTCTTCGCCAAACTGAACCTCTCGATCTGGGGCGGCTTCTTCCTCTCCTTTCCGGTGATGGCGGCGCAGATCTGGGGCTTCGTGGCGCCGGGGCTTTATCGCGAGGAGAAAGGCGCCTTCGGGCCTTTCCTCATCGCGACGCCCTTCCTCTTCGCGCTGGGCGCGCTGCTGGCTTATTTCGTGGTCGTGCCCATGGCGCTGGACTTCCTGATCGGCTTCGCCGAGCAGGAGGGGGAGGACGGCTGGATTCCCATCCGCAACGTCAACCGGGTGAGCGAATATCTCGGCTTCATCAAGGCGATGCTCTTCGCCTTCGGCATCTGCTTCCAGCTGCCGGTGATCCTGCTGCTGCTGGGGCGGATCGGGGTGATTTCGGCGGATCAGCTGGCGAGCGGACGCCGCTACGCCGTGGTCGGCATCTTCTTCATGGCCATGATGCTGACGCCGCCCGATCCGATGAGCCAGACCATCCTCGCGATTCCGGTTTATCTGCTGTACGAATTGTCGATCCGTCTGCTGCGGATCTTCGAGCGCAGGCGCGCCGAGGAGGAGGCCCGCGAGGCCGCCGAGGCCGCCGAAGAAGAAAAGACCCCATCATGACGACCGACTTCGATCAGGGCGAGTCTCTGCGGCGCATCGCGGAGGCTCTGGAGCGCATCAGTCCGCCGCCCGCCCAAGCGCCGGATTTCGCTCAGGCGACGGTCTGGGTCTGGCGCGGCGCGGGCGAAAGGCTCGACCCGGTGACGCGCGTCAGCCGGGTTCCTCTGGCGCGTCTGGTGGGGATCGACCGCGCCCGCGACACGCTGCTGGCCAACACCCGGCGCTTCGCCGAGGGGCTGCCCGCCAACAACGCCCTGCTCTGGGGCGCGCGGGGCATGGGCAAGAGCGCCCTCGTCAAGGCGATTCAGGCCGAGATCGAGGGCGAAAAGCCCGGAAGCCTGCATCTCATCGAGATTCTGCGCGAGGATCTGCCGACGCTCGGGCGTCTGCTCTCCATTCTGCGCGAGGCGCCGGAGCGCCGCTTCGTGATGTTCTGCGACGATCTCTCCTTCGATAAGGACGACGCCCATTATAAGGCGCTGAAGGCGGCGCTCGACGGCGGCGTGGAGGGGCGTCCGCCCAACGCCCTGCTCTATGCGACCTCGAACCGCCGCCATCTCATGCCGCGCGACATGATCGACAACGAGCGTCAGACCGCCATCCATCCCGGCGAGGCGGTGGAGGAGAAGGTTTCGCTGTCGGACCGCTTCGGGCTCTGGCTGGGCTTCCATCCCTGCGGCCAAGACGAATATTTCGCCATGATCGAGGGCTATGTCGCGGCCTATGGCGTTCCGGTCTCGCCCGAAGAGCTGCGCGCCGAGGCCGTGGAATGGCGCCAGACCCGAGGCTCGATGTCGGGCCGCGTGGCCTGGCAGTTCATTCAGGATCTGGCCGGGCGCAAGGGCGTGCGCATCGAGTCCTCCGCGCCGGTCGCGCCGCCTCTCGCTTCGGCGGCCTCATGATGAGCGCCCCGCCGGTCTTCGTCATCAACCTCGACCGCGCCGAAGGGCGCTGGTCGCGGATCTCCGGGCAGGCGGAGGCTCTGGGCGTGGAGCTGCGCCGCGTGTCGGCGGTGGACGGGCGGGAGATTCCGCCTGAGGACTGGATCGACGTGGATTTCGCGGCTTTCCGCTCCCGTCATGGCCGCGGACGCATCCTGCCGGGCGAATACGGCTGTCACCGCAGCCACCTCATGGCGCTGGAGGCGATGGAGGACTCCGGCGCGCCCTATGGCCTGATCCTCGAAGACGATCTGATTCTCAGCGCCGAAGGTCTGGCCGAGACCCGCGCCATAGCCGAAGCGGGCGCGGCCTTCGACGCGGTGAAGCTCATGAATCATCGCGTGCGGGGCTTTCTGCCGAAATTCAGCACGCCCTCCGGGCTGGAGGTCGGCCTTGCGATGCATGGGCCTTTGGGCTCTTCGGCGGCCTATCTCGTCTCGCGGGAGGGCGCGCGGAATTTGCGTCGCCGCCTCGCGCGGATGACGCTGCCGGTCGACGTGGAGCTGGAGCGCTATTGGAGCGGCGGCGGCGTGGTCTATACGACCCGGCGCAATCTCTTCGCCTTCTCCGACCCCGCCCAAGAGGGGGGAATCGGAGGCAGCGACGTCTATAAGACTACGAAGCTCCCCGCTTGGCGGCGTTTGCCGACCTTGGGCTTTCGCGCGCGGGATTATCTGAAGCGCGTCGCGGGCGCCGTGCGCGGCGGCTGACCGGGGGCTTCTAAGCCCCGGACGCCGCGAGCCTGCGCTCCAGATCCTCCAGAGAGGCGAGGAACCAGACGCTTTCTCCGGCGTTGGATTCGCGGATGAAGTCGCGCAGGGCGCGGCTGCGCGCGCTCTGCTCGGCGAGATCGCCCAGAATGACGATCCGCATGTGGTAGTTCGCGAATTTTTGCAGGATCGCCCCGGCGAGCCCGGTCTCCAACTGGAAGAAGGCGGCGCTCAGCCTCTCGGCCGGAATGAGCGTCAGATCCGCGTCGCGGCCCCAAGCCTCGCTGAGGATCTCGTCGGCCTCCGCCTCGCGGAGGATGGGCGGCCCCTCTGAGGGCAGCGCCAGAAGGCGCAGGCCATGCGCCTCTCGAATCTCGCAGGTCGGTCGAGTCACGCCGCGCCCTCCCTCGCTCAAGCTTCGCTTCGAAGATGGAGGGCGGAAGGCCCGCGCGCAAGACGGCGATTGCGCGCGGCGGGCGAAAGATCTGCGCCATCCGCGTCTAAAATTTTTGTGGGGGGGCGGAATTGAACCGCCCTAGCGGCACTCTCGGCTGAACGCTGATCTCCGCCCTTTTCGCGTCGATGGGGTGTCTGCTCTCCCTACCAAGGCCCCACATAGCGCCGCTAGAGCATTCAAACCAGTTTTGAGTGTGGCTTTCATGTTGACCTCCTTAACAGCGTCACGGTTGCATAACCAATCAGCGCAGAGCCAGAGGGCGAACAGACACACCCCGACACCCCCAAGAGGGATACCCAGAGTAACAAAAGCCGAAACCTTTAAGCGATTATTAGCATTTTATAGGAACGAAAACAACCCCCTATGCGTGTACAAGATAAGATGGACTGATTTGACGATGACCTTGCCACAGATCAATTATCGAGGAAGCTGCGCAGCTTGCGCGAGCGGCTCGGATGCTTGAGCTTGCGCAGGGCCTTGGCTTCGATCTGACGAATGCGCTCGCGGGTGACGCTGAACTGCTGGCCGACCTCTTCAAGGGTGTGGTCGGTGTTCATGCCGATGCCGAAGCGCATGCGCAGCACGCGCTCTTCGCGGGGCGTCAGAGAGGCCAGAACGCGGGTGGTGGTCTCGCGGAGATTCTGCTGAATGGCCGAATCCAGCGGCAGCACCGCGTTCTTATCCTCGATGAAGTCGCCGAGCTGGGTGTCCTCTTCGTCGCCCACCGGGGTTTCGAGGCTGATCGGCTCCTTGGCGATCTTCATCACCTTGCGCACCTTCTCCAGAGGCATCTGGAGACGGCCCGCCAATTCCTCCGGAGTGGCCTCGCGGCCGATCTCATGGAGGATCTGGCGCCCCGTGCGCACGAGCTTGTTGATGGTCTCGATCATATGCACCGGAATGCGGATGGTGCGGGCCTGATCGGCGATGCTGCGGGTGATCGCCTGACGAATCCACCACGTGGCGTAGGTGCTGAACTTATAGCCGCGGCGATATTCGAATTTATCCACCGCCTTCATCAGGCCGATGTTGCCTTCCTGAATCAGGTCGAGGAACTGAAGGCCGCGGTTGGTGTATTTCTTCGCGATGGAGATCACGAGCCGAAGGTTGGCCTCAACCATCTCCTTCTTGGCGATGCGGGCTTCGCGTTCGCCCTTCTGCACGCTCTGCACGAGGCGGCGGAATTCGGCGATGTCCACGCCCACGGCGTGGCTGATCTCGGCGACGTCGTCGCGCAGCTTCTCGACGCGGGCGCCGTCGCGCTCGATGAACCTCGTCCAGGTCTTGCCGAGCTTGCCGACGCGGCCGGTCCAGCCGGGCTCCAGCTCATGGCCGTAATATTCGCGCAGGAAGTCCTCGCGCTTGACCTTATGGCCGTCGGCGAGCCGCGCGATCTGGCTCTCCAGCGAGATCAGCCGCTTATTATAGCCGTAAAGCTGGCTCATCAGCGTTTCGATGCGGTGCGGATTGAGATGAAGCTGATTCACCAGCTCGACCATCTCGGCGCGCACGCGCTGATAAGCCCGCTCCTGATCCTGCGTCAGGCGGTCTCCGGCGGCGAGGGCCGCCTGAATGCGCGAATGCTGCATGGCGCGCAGCTCTTCGTAAAGCTCCGCGACGCGCCCGAGCGCCTCCAGAGCCTGAGGCCGCAATTGGGCCTCCATGACCGAAAGCGAAACGCTGGCCTCGTCTTCGTCTTCGGGATCGGCCTCGCCTTCGCCCTCGGCGGAGGCCTCTTCCTCCTCCTCTTCCTCCTCGGGCAGCTCCTCCTCCTCCTCGTCCTCCTCCTCGTCGTCGTCCTTGCGGGCTTTGACGGGTTTGGCGGGCTTTTCGGGCTTGGCCGGCTTTTCGGGTTTTTCGGCCTTCTCCGCCTTCACGGCCTCAGGCTGAGCCTTGAGCGGGGCCGCCGCGGGCTGAGCCGCCTTAGGCGGCGCGGCGGGACGAGGCGGAGCCTCCGGAGCTTCTCCGGCTTTGCCCTCGGCTTCGGCCTCGGCGAAGTCCGGACCTTCCTCGCCTTCGAATTCGCGGCCGCCGAAGGTGGCGTCGAGGTCGATCACGTCGCGCAGGAGGATTTGCTCTTCGAGCAGCTCCTTGCGCCAGATGGTGAGGGCCTGAAAGGTCAGCGGGCTCTCGCAGAGCCCGGCGATCATGGCGTTGCGGCCCGCCTCGATGCGCTTGGCGATGGCGATTTCGCCCTCGCGGGACAGCAGCTCGACCGAACCCATCTCGCGCAGATACATGCGCACCGGATCGTCGGTGCGGTCCATTTCGCCGGCGTTGCCCGTGGCGGCGGCGGGGAGGCGGGCTTCGTCGGCCTCGGGGGCTTCGGCCTCTTCTTCGGCTTCCTCGGCGGCGGCGGCGCGGGCCTCGGTGGCCTCGGCCTCCTCCTCCTCGATGACGTTCACGCCCATGTCGTTGAGCATGGACATGATGTCTTCGATCTGGTCCGGCGAGACCCGGTCCGAGGGCAAAGCCCGGTTCAATTCGTCATAGGTGATCCAGCCGCGCGCCTTGGATTGGGCGATCAGCTTCTTCAGCTCCGCCTGAGTGGCTTCGCCGACGGGCGTCGTCGTCTCCGTCGCGCCGTCCATGTCTTTGTCCGCCATCGCCGTCCCCTATGGTCCCGAACCTCCCGCCGCCGTCGCGGGAGTTCTGTAGAAATTTCAGCCGACGCGCCGTCACCGGCGCCGTTTCGCCGCCTTCGCCGCGCGAGCGCTGGCGATGGCCGCATCAAGATCCGCGCAGGCGCGGTCGGTCTCCGAGCCGTCCGCCCGCCCGCCGACGGCCGCCAGAGCGGCGGCGTGTCCGCGGGCTATGCGCGCTTCGAAATCAGGATCCTCCTGAGGCGGCGCCGAAGGCGCCCGCGCCTGCAAGAAGGAAGCCAGAGCGGAGAAGGCCTTCTCCATCTCCGCCTCCGCCTCCGCCTCCGGGGCTTCGGCGCGCAAAGCGCCGCTCGGCGCCTGCGCGGTCAGGCGCGCGCCGAGCAGAGGCTCCGGGTCTTCTCCGAATCGATGCCGCAGATCCGCGCGCAGATCGCCCTCCGTCGGCGTTTCGCCACGGGCGATTCGCGCGGCGGCGGACGATAGGAGCGCGTCGCGAATCAAGTCAAGCCGCTCCGAATCGAAAGCCCAGTTCCAGAGATCCGATTCGAATCGCTCGATCAGCGCCGGACGACGCAGGCAGCACAACAGGATGAAGGCTTCGAGCGCGCCGCGCGCGAAGGAGCCGACGTCTTGCTGCAGGCGCGATTCGCGCGTTGAATTCACTGTCTGAATCGGCGCCTCCCATCCTCCGCCCCGCTTGAAGCCTCCGAAGCCCCCGGCGCCGGAAGCCGCCCGGCGTCCGCCGAAATCCGTCCTTCGGGCGCCGCCCGCGAAGCCGCCGCCCTGAGTCTCGGCGCGGCCCGCCGGAGCGAAGAGCGCGGCCCGGCGCTCGCGAATCGCCGCCGTGTAATGGGCCCGCACGTCTGATTCGCGAATCAGTCCCAAAAGCTCCCGCAGCCGCGAATCGAAGGCCGCGCGCCGCTCCGGCGTGTCGAGCGGACGCGCCTCGGTCTCGCGCCGCCAGAGCCGCGAGATCAGAGGCTCCGCCGTCCTCAGCACGGCCTGAACCGCCGCCGCTCCGCCTTCGCGGGCGAGGTCGTCGGGGTCGCGGCCCGCCGGAGGCGAGGCGAAGCGCAGGGATTTCCCCGCCGTCAGCAGAGGCAAAGCCAGATCCGCCGCGCGGTCGGCGGCGCGCTGGCCCGCCGCGTCGCCGTCGAGCAGGAGAATCGGCTCGTCGGCGATTCGCCAGAGGGTCTTCAGATGGGATTCGGTCAGGGCCGTGCCAAGGGGGGCCACGATTTTCGGCAAACCCGCCTGATGCAGGCTGATGGCGTCCATATAGCCCTCGACCACCACCAGATCCGCCTCGCGCGGGGCGGCGCGGGCGCGGGCGAGGTTGAATAAAACCTCGCCTTTATGGAAAAGCGGCGTCTCCGGCGAATTGAGGTATTTCGCCTTGGCCTCCGCCGAGAGCGCCCGCCCCCCGAAGGCGATGGCGCGGCCCCGGGCGTCGCGGATGGGGAAGATCACCCGGTCGCGCATCCGGTCGTAGAGCGATCCGTCCTCGCGCGCCGCGCAGAGGCCCGCCGTCTCCAGATCCTTCGCCGAGGCTCCGCCTTGCCGCAGATGCTGCGCCAGAGCCGAGCCCGCCGCCGGGGCGTAGCCGAGTTCGAAGGTCTCGATGGTCTGGGGCGTCAGCCCGCGCCGCCGGAGATAATCCAGAGCCGCGCGGCCCGCCGCGCCATGGAGCTGGCTGCGGTGGAAGCGGATCGCCGCCTCGTTCAGCTCGACCAGCCCGCTTTGCGCCTCGCGCTGAGCCTCGGCGCGCGGATCGCGGGCGGGCAGGGGCATGCCCGCATGAGTCGCCAGACGCTCCACCGCTTCGGGAAAGCTGAGATTCTCCGTCTTCATGACGAACTCCAGCGCCCCGCCCTTGGCCTGACAGCCGAAGCAATAAAAGATCCCCTTGCCCTCAAGCACATGAAAGCTCGAAGATTTCTCCTGATGAAAGGGGCAGCGCGCCCAGAAGTCGCCTCGGGCGGGCTGGGATTTCTTCCGGTCCCACAGGAGCTTCGCCCCGACGATCTCGGAGATCGAGATTCGGGCGCGCAGCTCGTCGAGAAAGGCGTTGGAGAATCGCATAGGCAGGATATTGGCCGGGAGAGCCCCGAACGCAAGCGGGGGCGCCTCTGCTCTTAAGGATCGCCCGCAGGCGCGGCTCCTTCGACACGCCGGGCGCCGCGCTGGGCGTCTTTCCCTCGTCGCCGCGAGCGGCTAGACAGGGCGCCGACCTCACCAAAAGGAGACGGATATGGGACTCCGCTATCTGCATACGATGGTGCGCGTGCGCGACATCGAGGACTCCAAACGCTTCTATTGCGATCTGCTGGGGCTGACGGAGATCCGCCGCGTCGAGAATGAGAAGGGGAAGTTCACGCTGGTCTTCCTCGCGCCGCCCGATCAGCCGGAGGCGCAGGTGGAGCTGACCTATAACTGGGGCTCCGAGGAGGAATATCAGGGCGGCCGCAATTTCGGCCATCTCGCCTATGAGGTGGACGACATCTACGCCGCCTGCGCCAAGCTTCAGGCGGGGGGCGTGACCGTCAATCGTCCGCCGCGCGACGGGAACATGGCTTTCGTGCGCTCGCCGGAAGGGATCTCCGTGGAGCTTCTCCAGCGCGGCGCGCCTTTGCCCCCGCAGGAGCCTTGGGCCTCCATGCCGAACAGCGGCGAATGGTGACCTGAAAACCCCCGGCGTCGGATCCCTCCGGCGCCGGGAGCCTGAACGCAGGGCCTCAGCCCTGAGCGCGGGCGGCCTTGGTCGCGGCGCCCCACCACGCGAGTTCGTCGAGCATGGATTTGGCCGAAGCGCCGACGCCGCCTTCGATCTCGCTCATCTCCTTGCCGCCCTGCCAGACGGCGAAGAAATCGCCGCCCGCGATATGCACCGCCGAGCGCACCGGGACCATGTGAAGCTCCACGGCGATGTTGCGGGCGTGCTCGATGGCGCGAGCCGCGCCCACGCCGCCATAGCCCACGAAGCCGATGGGCTTGCGCGCCCATTCGACGTAAGCCTGATCGAAGGCGTTCTTCAGAGAGCCGGTGATCGAGTGGTTATATTCGGCGGTCGAGACGACATAGGCGTCGAATTCGCCGATCTTCTTCTGCCAGGCCACGGCGCGGGGGTCTTTGCTCGGCGCCCAGGCGTTGGAGGCCGCTTCATTGAACAGCGGCAGATCGAAATCCTTGAGATCCACGATCTCGACGTCGAACTCGGGGCGCTGCGCCGCGAGATCGGCGATCCATTTCGCGGGCTTGGGGCCGAAGCGCGCATCGCGGGTGCTGCCGACGATCACGGCGAGTTTCAACTTGCTCATGCTTGAAAGAACCTCATGAATCCGAGCCCGAACCGGGGGGCGGATCGGAGCTTCACGCCGCAATCTAACCCAATTTCGCGCCGCGCAAAGACGAAAGCCGGAAACAGACCGTTTCGCTCAGGAAACAAGGGGCGCGGATTCCTTGCGCTTTATGGCGGCCAAAAGGCTCTTCGCCGCCCGCAGGGAAGGCGGCTCCTCGCCCGGCCCGCCGCCTAAAGCTTTGAGGGCCGCCTCCGCCGCCCGCTCCTGACGCGCCCTTTCGGGACCGGAGCGCAACAGCGGCTCCAAAGCGGCCGCGAGGGGCTCGGGGGCGCAATCCTCCTGAAAATATTCCGGGATCGCCTTTTCGCCGCTGAGCAGGTTGGGCAAGGTGGCCGTGTCGATCTTCAGCAGCCGCCGGGCTATGGCCGCGCTGAGCGGATGGGCCTTATAGCCGACGACCATCGGCGTTCCGCAGGCGGCCAGCTCCAGCGAGACCGAGCCGGAAGCCGCCAGAGCCGCGCCGCCTCTTCCCGCCTCCTCCCGCGCCGCCAGCCGGAAAGCCGCGAATTTCCGCGCCTCGGCTTCGGCGAAGGGCTTTCCGCGCGGATCGAGCAGATGCGCCTGCGCGGGCCAGCGCGCGGCGGCCTCGGCGGCGAGGGCGGCGGAGCCCTCCGCCATGGGCAGCAGAATCTGAAGATCCGGATGGCGGGCCTTCAGCAATCCCAGAGCCGCGCCGAAAGGCTCGGCCAGACGCGAAATCTCGCCGCGACGGCTTCCCGGCAGAGCGACCAGAACCGGCGCCTGCGGCGAGAGCCCCAATTCCCGCGCCAGAGCCTCCGCCGCCTGAGGATCCGCCGCGCGGACGCGCTCGGCCGCCGGATGCCCGACGAAATCGCAGCTCAGGCCGTGGACCGTGAAATAAGGCGGCTCGAAGGGGAAAAGCGCCATGAGATGGTCGATCAGCCCGGCGAGCTTCTGCGCCCGCCCCGGCTTCCAGGCCCAGACCGTCGGCGCGACGTAATGGACGCGGGCCGTCTGCGGGGAAACCTCGCGGGTCCGAACCTGAAGCCGCTTTGAAAATCCTTGGGCGTCGATGGTGACCAGCGCGGCGGGCTTGAGCCTGTCGATCTCCGCCGTCGCCTGCTTCAGCCGCCGCAGAATGCGGGGCAGACTCGGCAGAACCTCGGCGAAGCCCATCACCGCCAGATCCTGCATGGGAAAGAGGCTGCGCAGCCCCTCGGCCTCCATGGCCTCCCCCCCGACGCCGTAAAGCGGACGCTCCGGGGCGATCTCGCGCAGACGCCGCATCAGAGCGCCGCCGAGCCGGTCGCCGGAGGCCTCGCCCGCCAGCAGGAAGATTCCGCCCTCCGTCACAGCAAAGCCCCCAGACCCCAAAAGACCGCCGCGCCCACGCCGATGGTCGCCAGCATGCTGCGCGTCAGAGCCCCCGCCGCCAAAGCCGCCAAAGCCGCGACGATCCGCAAAGGATCGACCTCGCCGCCGCCCGAAGTCGGAAAGACCACCATAGGCGCCAGAATCGCCGGGAGAATCGTGAAGGGCGCGAAGCGCAAAGCTCGGATCAGCCCCGGAGGCGGCGCGTGTCGGCGCATCAGGGCCATGAAGGAGATCCGCATGGCGTAGGTGATCGCGCCCAAGCCCAGAGCCAGAAGCCAGAAGCGGGTCGGGTCGATGGCGGCCATAGGGGCGGCGCTCATGAACGGGACTCCTTCCCAGAGAGACGGTTTTCGCTCCAGATCCCCGCCGCCACGCCGACGCCCGCCGCGACGAGAGGCCCCAGCCCATAGGGCAGGCCCCGCAGCAGCAGCGCCGCGCCCGACGCCACGATTAAAGCGAACCAGCTCGGCTTATCCCGCAGCGCCGGAGCGAAGATCGCGAGGAAGCTCAGCGGCACGATGAAGTCCACGCCCCAATCCATCGGGATGCGCGCCCCGACCGCCCAGCCCAAAGCAGAAGCGACATGCCAGACCAGCGTGAAGGCCGCGCCCGTTCCGAGGAAATAGGACAGCCGCTCGACGGGCGTCTCCTGCGGCTGGCGCGGATAGCGCACGGCGCAAAGCCCGTAAGGCTGATCGAAGAGCATATAGGCCGCCGTCGCCTGAAGCCCGAAGGGCGCGCCGCGCCAAGAGGGCGCCATGGAGGCCGAATAGAGCAAAAACCGCAGATTCACCGCCGCCCCCGCGATGATCGCCACGAGAATCGGCGCGTCGGATTTCAGAATCTCCACCGAGGCCAATTGCGAGGCCCCCGCCAGCACCGTCACGGACATCATGACCGTCTGGAGGAGATTCAGCCCCGCCGCCGCCGCCACCGCGCCCCAGATGATCCCGAAAGGGATGATGGCGAACATCAGCGGCAGGCTGTCGAAGGCGCCGAGACGAAACAACGCCGGTGAAATCCGCGACGCGCGCAAGATGCCTCTCCCCGCCTGAAGATTGCGATGCGACGCCCTCAGGAGGGCCGACCGGGGAGGATCTAGCGCCTCAACGGCCCCTTTGTCACCTGCTGCGGCGGGAGGAGGAGCCGAAAGCGCGAGAAAGCCGGAACGCGGCGCGTCCCGGCTTCCAGAAGCTTCAGACGAAGCGCCTTATTGCGGCTGAGTCGCGGCCGGAGCCTCTTCCCCGACCGGGGCGACGTCCTCGATGATGATCTCTTCTTCGAGGAGGACGGGCGCGGGCGCCTCTTCCGAAGCGGGCGCGGCCGGCTCGGGGGTCGCCGGAGCGGGCTCGGCGGGGGCGGCGGCGGGCGCCGGAGCGACCTGAACCGGCGCCGGAGCGGGCTCGGGCGTGGGCGCGACGTCCACAGGGGCGGGCGCGGCGGGGGCCGCAGCCGGGGCGGAGGCCGCCGGAGCCGGAGCGGGGGCCGCAGGGGCCGGGGTCGCGGGCGCGCTCGCTGCGGGAGTCTCAGGGGCCGAGGTGGTGGTCGTCGTGGTCCCCGAGTCGCAGCCCGCGAGGGCCACGCCAGCCAGAAGGACGGCGGCGATGCTGATCTTCATGAACGCTCACTCCAAGGGCGCGTCGGTCGGCGGTTCGGCCGGGATCTGCGGCGCGCCGTTGCTCGATTCGTGCCTACGCCTTAAGACGTAGTGCCTCCGCGCGCGGAAGCCAGAGATTTCACGCATGATGAACAAGGTTTAACGCAATCGGCTTCTCCGACCCTCTGCGGAGCCGAAACGGGGCGCCGAAAGGGGCGCGAAATTCAGGGGGCGGGGTTTCCTCGCCGCACGAAAGGCCTCAGGATAGGGCGGCCCGGCGGGATTTTCCGCGAACTTCGCCTCAAAACGGCGATCTGAAAAGGCGAAAGGAGATTCTCCATGTCCTCCCCGCAGCCCGCTTTGTTCATTCCCGGCCTGCTCTGCGATTCGGAGCTTTACGCGGCTCAGATCCGCGATCTCTCCGATCTGCTGGAGATTCAGGTGGCCGATCAGGGCGCCGGAGAAAGCGTCTCGGAGACCGCCGCCGCGATCCTTGCGAAGGCGCCGCCGAGCTTCGTTCTGGCGGGGCTGTCGATGGGCGGCTATCTCGCCTTCGAGATCCTGCGCCAAGCTCCGGAGCGCGTGACGCGCCTCGCGATTCTCGACAGCGCCGCCCGCGCCGATTCGCCCGAGCGGCGCGCGGATCGCGAGCGTCAGATCGAACTGGCGGCTTCGGGCGGCTTCGGCAAGCTGGTCGCGGCCATGGCGCCCAAGCTCATCGCGCCGGAGAACCGCGCCGAGGTCGAGCCCGTCTTTCGGAGCATGGCCGGGCGCGTCGGGCCGGAGGGCTTCATCCGCCAGACCCGGACCATCCTCAGCCGCCCCGACAGCCGCCCGAATCTCGCGGAGATCAGGGTTCCGGCCCTCGTGCTCGTCGGGACCGAGGACGAGCTGACGCCCCCCGACCTCGCGCGGGAGATGGCCTTCGCCATTCCCGGCGCCCGCCTCGCGCTGATCGAGGGAGCGGGGCATCTCGCGACTCTGGAGCGTCCGGCGGCGGTTTCGGCGGCGCTCCGCGACTGGCTGGCCGTCTGAGCGCGGAGGCTCTTGACGCTCCGGGCTCCCGGCCTTTAGCATAAGGCGCGCGCCGCCCCCCGAGGGGGCGGCTTTTTGCTTTGGAGTTCGGCCATGATCTCGCCCGTTCTGCCCACCTACGCCCGCGCCCCTCTGGCTTTCGAGCGCGGCGAAGGCTCCTGGCTCATCGAGCGTTCCGGCGAGCGATATTTGGATCTGGCGGCGGGAATCGCGGTCTGCGCGCTGGGGCACGCCCATCCGAAGCTGGTCAAGGCGCTGAGCGATCAGGCGGCGAAGCTGTGGCATGTGTCGAATCTCTATGAGATTCCCGGTCAGGAGGCTCTGGCGCGGCGGCTGGTCGAGACGACCTTCGCCGACACCGTCTTCTTCACCAATTCCGGCACCGAAGCCATCGAATGCGCGGTGAAGATGGTCCGGCGCTATTTTTATAGCCTCGGCCAGCCGGAGAAGAGCGGGATCATCGCCTTTCAGGGCTCCTTCCACGGACGCAGCAGCGCGGGAATCGCGGCGGCGGGCAGCGAGAAGCTCGCCAAGGGCTTCGGGCCTCTGCTGCCGGGCTTCACGCAAGTCCCCTTCGGCGATCTGGAGGCCGTGAGGGCCGCCGTCACGCCCGAGACCGCCGCCGTGATCCTCGAACCCGTGCAGGGCGAAGGCGGCATCAAGCCCTTCGGCGTGGAGAAGTTGAAAGAACTGCGCCGCATCTGCGACGAGAACGGCCTGTTGCTGATCCTCGACGAGATCCAATGCGGCATGGGCCGCACCGGCAAGCTCTTCGCCTATGAATGGGCCGGGATCGAGCCCGACGTCATGGCCGTGGCCAAGGGCATCGGCGGGGGCTTTCCGCTCGGCGCCTGCCTCGCCACCGAGAAGGCGGCCTCCGGCATGGTGGTCGGGACGCATGGCAGCACCTATGGCGGCAATCCTCTGGCCATGGCCGTCGGTCTGGCGATCATGGAGGAATTGGCGGCGCCGGAGTTCCTCGCGCAGGTTTCGCGCGCGGGCGGGCGTCTGCGGCAGGGCCTCGAAGGGCTGATCGCCAGCCATCCCGAGGTCTTCGTCGAGGTGCGCGGCGAGGGGCTGATGCTCGGCCTCGTCTGCCGCAAATCCAACGCCGAATATGTGACGGCGGGCCGCGCGGCGGGCGTTCTGCTCGCGCCGGGCGCCGAGAACGTGGCGCGCGTGCTGCCGCCGCTCAACATCTCCGACGCGGAGATCGACGAGGCGCTCCGGCGGCTCGACAAGGCGGCGCTAGCCGTCAGCGCCGCTCCGGCGGCGTGATCTAGAGCGCTTTTCAGCGAAGCCGATCAGGCTTCGCGTCGCGAAAGCGCGACCACCCAAGAAGGGGGAGCGTTCGAACGACCCGGTTTGGTCGGAGAACGCTCCGACGACCAGCAGAGGGAGAGCGGGATGAACGCTCAGGAGGACGCCGCGGGTTTGGCGGCGGGACGTCGGCATTTTCTGGATCTCAACGAGGCTTCAAGCGCCGATCTGCGCGCGATCCTCACCGATTCCGCCCGACGCAAGGCCGCCCGAGCCGGATGGGGCGCCGCCGCGGCCCCCGACGAAGACGCCCCGCTCAAGGGCAAGATGCTGGCGATGATCTTCGAGAAATCATCCACGCGCACCCGCGTCTCCTTCGACCTCGCCATGCGTCAGCTCGGCGGGGCGACCATGGTGCTCAACGGGGCTGAAATGCAGTTCGGCCGCGGCGAGACCATCGCCGACACGGCCCGCGTGCTCTCGCGCTACGTCGACGCGATCATGATCCGCACCTTCGAGCACGACAAGCTTCTGGAGCTGGCCGAGGCGGCGACGGTTCCGGTCATCAACGGCCTGACCGACAAGACCCATCCCTGCCAGATCCTCGCCGACGTGCTGACCTTCGAGGAGAAGCGCGGTCCGATCCGGGGCAAGAAGGTGGCTTGGCTCGGCGACGGCAACAACGTCTGCGCGAGCTTCATCCATGCGGCGGGCCAGCTCGATTTCGAGCTGGCGGTGGCTTGCCCCGCCTCGCTCTCGCCGGAGCGCGACGTGCTGGACTGGGCCGAGAAGACTCAAGCCCGCGTGAGCGTCACCCGCGATCCGGCCGAGGCTCTGATGGGGGCGGATCTCGTGGTCACCGACAGCTGGATGTCGATGCATGATCCCGAGCATACGCGCATCCGCCGCCATAACCTGCTCTCGCCCTATCAGGTGGACGAGAAGGCGATGCAGGTGGCCAATCCCGACGCGCTCTTCATGCATTGCCTGCCCGCCCATCGCGGCGAGGAGGTCGTCAACGCCGTCATGGACGGGCCGAACTCCGCGGTCTTCGACGAGGCGGAGAATCGGCTCCACGCGCAAAAGGGCGTGCTGACCTGGTGCCTCGGGGCCATCTGAGGCTCAGGCGAATCCTGCGGACGGGGGCGATTTGCGAAGCCGTCCCCGTCTTTTCGTCTGAAGCGCAATCATCTTTCGTCGCGCTGCGAAAGAAGCTAATCCTCTTGCGTTGCAAAACTCCTGAGGATTCGCTGAAAGATCTCGCCATGGCTCAAGCTTCCCTTCGCCCCCGTCGCTCCGTCCTCTATATGCCCGGTTCGCGCGAGCGGGCTTTGGAGAAGGCCCGGAGCCTCAAGGCCGATTCGCTGATTCTCGATCTGGAGGACGCCGTGGCGCCCTCGGAGAAGATCGTGGCCCGCGAGCTGGTCGCCGGAGCGGTGAAGGCGGGCGGATTCGGCGGCCGCGAGATCCTCGTGCGCATCAACGGCTTCGACACCGAATGGGGCGAGGAGGATCTCGTCTCCGCCGCCAAGGCCGGGCCGGACGCCGTGCTTTTGCCTAAAGTCGAGACGCCCGAACTCGTCCGCGAGGTGGCCGCGAAGCTCGACCAGCTCGGCGCGCCCGAGAAGACCAAGATCTGGATCATGATGGAGACGCCGCTGGGCGCGCTGAACATCGCCGCGATTTCGGCCTCTTCGCCGCGTCTGGCGGGGATCGTGGTGGGCTCCAACGACCTCGTGAAGGATCTCCACGCCGAACATACGCCTCTGCGCGAACCCATCGTCACGGCGCTGGGCCTGACCATGCTGGCCGCCCGCGCCTATGGGCTGGCGGTGGTGGACGGCGTGTACAACGCCTTCAAGGACGTCGAGGGCTTTCGCGACTCCTGCCGTCAGGGGCGGGCCTTCGGCTTCGACGGCAAGACCTTGATCCACCCCGATCAGATCGCGACGGCCAACGAGGTCTTCGCCCCCGCCGAGGCGGATCTTGAGCTGGCGCGGCGTCAGGTGGCGGCCTATGAGGAGGCGACCGCGCGCGGCGAAGGCGTGGCGGTGGTGGACGGCAGGATCGTCGAGAATCTGCATGTCGTCACGGCGCGGCGGCTTCTGGCCCTCGGCGAGGAGATCGCCCGGCTGGAGAGCGCGGCCTGATGCGCGGGCGCGGCGGCTTTCTCGCGCGGATGGGGGCCGTGGCGGCCGGAGCCTTCGGGCTGCTCGGGGGCTGCGACGCCTATACGGTCACCCGCGTGGAGTCTCTGCCGCTGATGAGCAAGGGGACGCTCTATACGATCGCGGCCCGGGGCGGAATCCCGACCGAGATCCATGGCGCGCCCTTTCCCGGCGCGACGCCCGACGAGGTCGCGGCCCATCTGAGGCTTCCGGCGGGTCTGCCCGCCGGGATCCGCTTTCGGCCCGTCGCGCCGGGCGGCTTCGAGGACGAACATGAAAAGGCGCGGCTGGTGCTGATCTTCAACGGCGCCTCGCCGCCGGGCTCGGGTCCGGCTTGTCGGCTGCGGGAGATCGCCCCGGCGAATCCGCCTCAGGCGGGCGGCTTCACGCTCTACGCCGTCTTTTGCGACGGGCGGAGCTGGTTCGGACAGGGCTTCCTCGAAGCCCGCAAGACCGAGCCTGGCGACTGGACGCGCTTCGGGCGTCTGACGGCCAATCTCTTTCAAGAGATCCTCGTCCACGCCGAGGGCGCGCGGCGCTAAATCAGGGGATCAGGAGAGATGCGGGCGGTCAGCACATGGTCCCGCCAGCGGCCCGCGATCTTCAGATAATCCCGCGCGTAGCCCTCCCGCTCGAAGCCGAGCCGCGTCAGCAATTTGGCGCTGCGGTGGTTTTCCGGGAGATGGCTCGCCATGATCCGGTGCAGGCCGTAATTCTGAAAGACATGGGGAATCAAGGCGGAGAGGATTTCGAACATCAGGCCGCGTCCCTGATGGGCGCCGTCGAGGGAATAACCAAGATGGCAGGCGAGGAAGGCCCCGCGCACCACGTTGCTGAAATTGCAGATCGCTAGAATCTCCTCGCGCCCGTGAAGGCCGGCGAGGAAGTGATAGGCGAGGCCCCGACGGATGCTTTCGGCTTGCAGCGCGGCGCGCGCGCGCCACGCCTCCGGATCATGAAAGCCTGCGGGACGCTCCGGCTCCCAAGGCGCCAGATGCGCCTGATTGGCCAGATGATAGGCCCGCAGCCTCTGCGCGTCCGCCTCGGAGACGAGGCGGATCCATGTGCGTTCGGCGGCGAGCATCAGGCTTCGGCTTGCGTCTTGGCGGCGTCCCATTCGGGCGCCGGGAAGATCCGGTCATAGGCCCAGTTGAAGACGAAGGCGTAGACCACGTAGAAAATCGCCATGCCGACGTCCATAAGCAGCGCCTCCCAGAGGCTGATCCCCAGCCACCAGGCGATGAAAGGCAGCAACAGCAGCAAAATCCCGACTTCGAAGAGAATCGCATGGCCGACGCGGATCAGCGGCGTCTTCCGCGTGGTTCCGCGCCAGCGCGCCATGAGATGGTCGAAGCCCCAGTTATAGACGTAATTCCAGAGCGTCGCGATGGTCGCGCCGCCCACGGCGATCACGCCCATGTCCTTCATCTCCAGCCCGAAGAGCAGCATGCCGCCGGGCACGGCGATGAGCAGCGCGAAAATCTCGAAGAGCAGGGCGTGGCGGATGCGGTCGGCGGGGCTGCGCATGGAGGTTCGATCCTGACAAATCTCCGGGTCGTCCCGGGAGAATCGCCGCTCAAGCGCGGCCCATGATGGGGAGGTCGTCCTCGGCGAGCCATATGGGGCCCCGGCGCGCGGAAGGCAAGGGCTCGCGGAGCTGCGGGCTGGGAGGATTCTCCCGGGAATTCCCGAAAGGGCGGGGCTTCATTGGAGGCGCAGGCGGAGAGGCGGGTTGACAGATCTCCGAAACCTCGCCCATCTTCGCGCCGCGTATAGCAGGAGATGCAAGGCTTATGGCCGTCGTCGTCGTGGAATCCCCCGCCAAAGCCAAAACCATCGAGAAATATCTCGGGAGCGGCTTCAAGGTTCTGGCCTCATACGGCCATGTTCGCGATCTGCCAGCGAAGGACGGCTCGGTGCGCCCGGCCGAGGATTTCGCTATGGATTGGGAGGTGGACTCCAAATCCTCCAAGCGGCTCTCGGAGATCGCGCAGGCGGTCAAGGACGACGGAACGCTCATCCTCGCCACCGACCCCGACCGCGAAGGCGAAGCCATCTCCTGGCATCTCGTGGAGGCCCTGCGCGCCCGACGGGCCTTGAAGAAGGACTCGAAGATCTCGCGGGTGGTCTTCAACGCCATCACCAAACCGGCGGTTCTGGCGGCCATGCAGGCCCCGCGTCAGATCGACATGGCGCTGGTCGAAGCCTATCTGGCGCGGCGGGCTCTGGATTATCTGGTGGGCTTCACGCTCTCGCCGGTGCTTTGGCGCAAGCTGCCCGGCGCGAAATCCGCCGGACGCGTGCAGTCGGTGGCTTTGCGGCTCCTCGTCGAGCGCGAAATGGAGATCGAGGCTTTCAAAAGCCGCGAATACTGGACCATCTCCGGCGCCTTCGGGGCGGCGAAGGGCGGATTCGAGGCCCGGCTCGTCAAGAGCGAGGGGAAGAAGCTCGAAAAATTCGATCTGGCGACCGAAGAAGACGCCAAACGCGCCGTGGCTTTCGCCGCCGCGCGGGACTATCGCGTCGAGGCGGTGGAGCAAAAGCCCGCTCAGCGCCATCCGGCGCCGCCCTTCATGACCTCGACCCTCCAGCAGGAGGCCAGCCGCAAGCTCGGATTCGGCGCGCAAAACACCATGCGCGTGGCCCAGAAGCTCTATGAAGCGGGCTGGATCACCTATATGCGCACCGACGGCGTGGATCTCGCGCCGGAGGCGGTGCAGGCTCTGCGGTCGGAGATCTCTTCGCGCTATGGGGCGCAATATCTGCCCGCCGCGCCGAGGGTCTATAAGACCAAGGCCAAGAACGCCCAAGAAGCCCATGAGGCCATCCGCCCCACCGAGGCCTCGCGCCATCCGGATAAGGCCGATCTCTCGGGCGAGGAGGCGAAGCTCTATGATCTGATCTGGCGGCGCGCCGTGGCCTCGCAGATGGAATCCGCCCGCTTCGAGCGCACCGTGGCCGAGATCCTCAGCGCCGATTCTCAGGCGGCCTTCCGCGCCACGGGGCAGGTTCTGCTCTTCGACGGCTTCCTGACGCTCTATCAGGAGGGTCAGGACGACGCCGAGGACGAGGATTCCCGCCGTCTGCCCGCTCTGACCCAAGGCGAGGCGCTCAAACGCGGCGCGATCACGCCCGAGCAGCATTTCACTCAGCCCCCGCCGCGCTTCACTGAGGCCAGCCTCGTGCGGCGCATGGAGGAATTGGGCATCGGGCGCCCCTCGACCTACGCCTCGATCATCACGGTGGTGCAGGATCGCGGCTACGCCCGCAAAGACAAGGGCCGTCTGATCCCTGAAGACAAGGGCCGCCTCGTCACGGCTTTTCTGGAGAATTACTTCGCCCGCCTCGTGCAATACGACTTCACGGCGGGACTTGAGGAAAAACTCGACGACGTGACCTCCGGCCAAGCCGACTGGAAAAGGCTCCTCGCGGATTTCTGGACCGACTTCAACGGCGAAGTCGAAGCCACCAAGGAATTGCGCGTCGGCGACGTGCTGGAGCGCATCAACGAAGCCCTTGAACCCCATGTCTTCCCGCCGAAGGAGGATGGTTCGGATCCGCGCCTCTGCCCGACCTGCGGCAAGGGGCGGCTGTCGATCCGCACCGGCAAATTCGGCGCCTTCATCGGCTGCTCGAATTATCCGGAATGCCGCTATACGCGCCCCTTCGGCGTCGAGGAGGGCGAGAACGGCGAAAGCTCCGAGGCTCTGCCGCCGGAGGGCAAGCTCCTCGGCCAAGCGCCCGACGGCGAAGCCGTGACGCTCCGCGTGGGCCGCTTCGGGCCTTACGTCCAGAAAGGCGAGGGCGAGAAGCCGCCGCGGGCCTCTCCGCCGCGCGGCGTCTCCATCGACGAGGTGGATCTGGACTTCGCCTTGCAGCTTCTTTCGCTGCCGCGTCTGGTCGGCGAGCATCCCGAAGGCGGCGAGATCCGCGCCAGCCTCGGGCGCTTCGGACCTTATGTGCAGCATGAAAAGACCTACGCCAATCTCCCCGACTGGCGCGAGGTCTTCAGCATCGGGCTGAACCGGGCGGTGGATCTTCTGGCGCAAAAGCGCGCCAAAGGCCCCGGACGAGGCGCCGCCGTCGCTCCGCTCAAGGAATTGGGGCCTCACCCCGAGGACGGCGCGCCGGTCAACGTCATGGCCGGGCGTTATGGGCCTTATGTGAAATGGGGCGCCGTCAACGCGACCCTCCCTAAAGAGGTCAAGCCCGAAGACCTGACCATGGAGCAGGCTCTGCCCTTGCTGGCGGCGCGCGCCGCCGCCTCGCCGAAGAAGAAGCCCGCCGCGAAGAAGGCCCCCGCCAAGGCGCAGGCCGCGGAGGGGGGCGAGGCCCCGAAGACGAAAGCCGCCGCCAAGCCTAAAGCGGCCAAAGCCAAAACCACGAAGTCCAAAGCGGTCGTGAAAACCCAGACGGCGGAATCCTGATCATGGCCCAGCCTGCCGAAGCCGCCCCGACGCGGCTCTATCTCGTCGCGCCCGCCGAGGTCTCCGACGCCGGAGCTTTCGCCGCCCAATGCGCCGAGGTCTTCGCGGCGGCGGACGTCGCCTGTCTGAGGGTTCCTTTGGCGGAAGGAGTCTCCGACCGCGCGGCGGCGGCTCTGCTCGACGCGCTGAAGGCGCCTTGCCACGCCCATGACGTGGCGCTGCTGATCGAGGACCGCTTCGAATTGGTCCGCCCCTATGGGCTGGACGGCGTCCACCTCAGCGGCCCCCATGCGCTGAAGGCCATGGTCGAGGCGCGGGCCGCCATCGGGCGCAACGCCATTCTCGGCGTGGATTGCGGCGATTCGCGCCATAAGGGCCTCACCGCCGGCGAGCGCGAGGCCGATTATGTCGCTTTCGGCCCGCTGGAAACTCTTGACGCGGACCCGGATTTGCGCGAACTCATCTTCTGGTGGCAGGCGATGATCGAGATTCCCTGCGTGGCTGAAATCGCGCCGGATCCGGCTCTGGCGGCGGCGCTTTGGGGGAAAGCGGATTTCCTCGCGCCCTCCGCGACGCTCTGGACGGCCCCGGAAGGCGCGGCTGCGATTGTGAAGAGCCTCGCCTCCGGCGCGGGAGGCTGAGGGAATCAGGCCGCCTCTTCGGGCGGGCGGTAAGGATCGGAGGACGGCGCGGTAAGGGTTTTTTCAGCATGAACGGCGCGTTATTGAAATAATTTTATGAATTCCTTTGATTCTTTTCTCAGGGGGTTTGAGTTTTTATTACGTAATACAAACCGTAATTTAAAATAAAACTATCTATTTCTGGCGATCATCAATCCTGCTTCAGTGGAGGAGCGATGATGCGCAACAAGAAGATCTCAAGCTTTCTGAAGAGCCGGCGCGGATCGATCGCGACCGCCGGCGGCTTGTCGGTTGGCGTCGCGGTCGCGGCGGTCGCTCTCTCGGCGACGGTGGCCCACACCTACGAAACTCGCGCCGACGTCCAGCGCGCGCTGGACGCCGCTCTGCTGAGCGCCGCGAGATCCGACGATTTCACCGAACCTCAGGCCATCGTCGAGGCTTACGTCCGCTCTTATGTCCGGGATGCGGGCATCTCGGCCAAAAACATGATCGTGGAGGCCTCCTACGACGAGCTGGAGGGCGTGCTGAGGGGCAATGTGAAGTTCCGGGTGGACGCGATCTTCCCGGTGCCCTCCTCCGTCAAGGATCATATGCGTCCGCGCGTGGAGGCTCAGGTGACGCCGCCGGGCGCCCATCGCATGGAGATCGCCCTCGCCTTGGACATGAGCGGCTCCATGTCGATGGATCTGGCCGGCAACGAGGGCCGCGCCGCGCCGGGCCAGTCGCGTCTGGACGCCCTGCGCACCGCGCTGAACGGCATGTTCGATCAGATCGAGGCTCAGGGGACCGAGCACGGCAGCAACATCTACGTGTCCATCGTCCCCTATGCGGGCAGCGTCAACATCGGCAATCTGTATAAAGGCGTGAGCCCCGCGCGCTCGGTCCAGAACAAAACGCCCCAGAACGGCGGGCCGGAGCCGCATAACTTCTTCAGCAATCTCGGCGACAGCGAGCAGCGCCTGCTGCGTTATTACGATCTCGGAAGCTGGACTTACGAGAATTATTGCGTCTCCTATAATCGCTGGGGCTCCTGCACCCGCTGGGAGAGGTATGAGTTCTGGAGCAAGGCCGATGATCAGAGCGCGGCCTATCTCAAGCGCGGAGCCTGGGCGACCGAGCGCTTCGGCGCGAATCTCGCGAAGGATCAGGCGCCCGACGTGGTGAAGAATCCCTTCGCCACCTTCGAGGACCTGCGGGACTTCCAGCGGATCCGGCGCGATAATTCGACGGCTTTCGATAAAAGCTGGGCGACGCCCGCCATGCATGTTCTGCCTTTGACGAACAACGTGGCGGAGATGCGCGCCTACGCCGACAACCTCGTCGCTTACGGCGGCACGGCGGGACATTTGGGCATGGAATGGGCTTGGCGCTCGATCTCGCCCAACTGGGGCGGCGCCTGGGCCTTCAAGCCGACGGATTCCGCAGGGCGCTTCACCGCGGTGACGACGGTTCTGCCGCTGTCTCAGGTTCAGGGTCTTCTGGATGGCCTGCTGACCGGCGTCGGAGATTTGCTGAACGAGACCGTCGGCGGTCTGCTGGGCATTCTGGGCCTCGGCGGCGGGGGCGGCGGAGGGGGCGGCGGCGGCGGCAACTACGTCACGGCCGACCGCCTGCCCACCACCTACGACGCCCGCAACGTCAGCAAGGCCATCGTCATGATGACCGACGGCGTCTTCTCGCCGGCGGTCGACAACGCCGCGGCCAACGACGCCACGCTGAGAAGCGCCTCCATCAATTCGACGGTCATTGAGGAATGCCTCAAAGCCGGCAACCTGCAGAATCTGACCGGCACGCTGCGCAGCAACGCTCAGGCGGCCTGCAAAGCCTCCTTCGCCTATTTCGAGCAGATCTGCACGGCGGCGAAGCAGCAGGGCGTGAAGGTCTACACCATCGCCTTCACGGAAGGCGCGGACGGATCTCTGGATTCGCTGCGTCGCTGCGCCTCCGATCCGGGCAAGATCTTCGCGGTGAACACGGGCGTCCAGCTCAACACCGCCTTCACGAAGATCTTCCACGACACGGGCGAGCTGCGCGTGAGCCGCTGATCCTTCTCTCTCTCCGCCACGGAAGGGAAAGCTCCGGAGCCGAAAGGCCTCCGGAGCTTTTCGCGCCTCAGGGCGGGCGGGCGCGGGCGGGGGGCGCCCTTGACTTTTCGGCGCAAGCCGGAGTAAGTCCCGCATCCGCCGTCCGTTAGGGCGGCGTTTTTTCGCGTCCGCGAGGCCCTCCGGGGCTTCTGTCGTCTTCCGGAAGGAAGAGCCGAGGAGGGCGCGCTCATATTCGACGAATTGGACCCGACATGACCAAACGCGCCAACGCGAAATACAAGATCGACCGCCGTCTCGGCGAAAACCTCTGGGGCCGCGGCAAGTCGCCGGTGAACCGCCGCGAATACGGCCCCGGCCAGCACGGCCAGCGCCGCAAGGGCAAGATGTCCGACTTCGGCCAGCAGCTCCGCGCCAAGCAGAAGCTCAAGGGCTATTACGGCGACATCTCCGAGCGTCAGTTCCGCCGGATCTACGCCGAGGCCGACCGTCGCCGCGGCGACACCTCGGAGCATCTGATCGGCCTGCTTGAGAGCCGTCTGGACGCCATCGTCTACCGCTCGAAATTCGTGCCGACCGTCTTCGCCGCCCGCCAGTTCGTGAACCACGGCCATGTGACCGTGAACGGCAAGCGCGTCAACATCGGCTCCTACGTCTGCCGCGTCGGCGACGTGATCGCCATCAAGGAAAAGTCGCGTCAGCTGGCGCTGGTGCTGGAGGCGGCCCAGTCGGGCGAGCGCTCCATTCCGGATTATCTCTCGGTCGACTCCGCCAAAGGCGTTGCGACTTATGTCCGGATGCCCACCATCACCGACGTGCCTTATCCTGTGCAGATGGAGCCTAATCTCGTCATCGAGTATTACGCGAAGAACTGACGTTTTTCCCGATTCAGACTTCAGGGCCGCGCTTCGCAAGGAGCGCGGTCTTTTTCATCGGGAAGCCTGAAGCCAAGGCCCGAAAAGAGGCCGAAAGCTTCATGGATTCGGCTTATGCTGTCCGAGATACGCCCACCCGACCGCGCCCCCCGACTGCGACCGGAGAGAGTCATGAGCCGCTGGCTGGCCCCCCTCGATAATTACTGCGAACGCACCGGACCGGAGTTTTGGTCGGAGCCGATCAACGCCGCGACGAACGCCGCCTTCGTGATCGCGGCTTGGCTGGCCTGGCGCGAGGCGCGGCGACTGGGGAAGGACGATCCGCTGATTCTCGGCCTCTGCGCCTTGGTGGCGGCGATCGGCGTGGGCTCCTTCCTCTTTCATAGCGTCGCGCAATTCTGGTCGATGCTGGCCGACGTCATCCCCATCCAGATCTTCATTCTGGCGGCTCTGGCGGCCACGCTGAACCGCGTCTTCGGGCTGAGCTGGCTCGTCGCGGGGGCGGCGACCGCCGCTTTCGCGGTCTTCGTCGTGCTGGCGGGGGGCTTCATGCGCCGTCTGACGGGCGGGGCGCTCAATGGTTCGGAGGGCTATTTGCCGCCGCTGATCGCGCTGATCGTCACTTCGGCGATCCTCGTCGCCAAGGGGAATCCGGCGGGGCGGCTGCTGGGCGCGGCGGCTCTGGTCTTCACGGCCTCGCTGACCTTCCGCACGCTGGACCGCTCGATCTGCGAGGCCCTGCCGCTCGGGACGCATTGGCTCTGGCATTCGCTGAACGCCGTGACGCTCTGGCTGGTGCTCGTCACCATCATCCGCTATGGCCGGAGGCCCGCCGCGTTATGACCGGATTGATCAGCGGCGCCGACCTCATGGCGGCGCTCTGGACCGTGGCTTGCTGGCTCGGGGTGGGCTGGTGGATCGAGCGCGGCCCTTATTCCGAAAGCACCATGGCCGCCCTCATGACGCGGCGGCGCTATGAATGGGCGCTGCGCATCGCCGAGCGCGAACAGCGCATCGTGGACGCCGCCCTGCTCAACAGCCTGCAGAGCGGCGCGGCCTTCTTCGCCTCGGCCTGCATGTTCGCCATCGGCGGCGCGGCGGCTCTGCTCGGACAGGCGGAGGCTCTGGCGGCGCTCTCCAATGATCTGCCCTTCGCCGATCATGTGGCCGCGGGCGACTGGCGGCGGCGTCTGCTGGCGCCGCTCGGGCTGCTGGTCTACGCCTTCTTCAAATTCGCCTGGTCGCATCGGCTCTTCAACTACAACGCCATCATGCTCGGCTCGATTCCGATGCCGCATCCCGGCCAGACGGAGATCCCGCCGGAGGCCGAAGACGCCGCCTTGCGCGCCGCGCGGCTCAACGAGCAGGCCGCGCTGAACTTCAATCGCGGCCTGAGGGGGCTTTACTTCGCGCTCGGGACGCTCGGCTGGCTGCTGGGGCCTTGGGGCGCCGTGGCGGGGGCGGCTTTAGTGGCTTGGGCCATGTGGCGGCGCGAATTCATCTCGCATTCCCGCGCCGCCCTGACCTCGGAGAAGCCGCCCGAGCCTAAAATCTGAGCCTGAAATCTGAGCCTCATTCGGGGCGCGGCGGATAGGTCGTGAATTCGGGCAAAGCCTCGAAGCCGCGCGTCCAGCTGACGCGCTGCGAGGCCATGACGTGGATTTGAGGCGGCGCCGCCTCCGGATCGTCCAGCGTGCCGCTCTGCACGTCGATCAGACCGGGCAGAGTCTCGGCGTTGGCGTAGAAGAGGCTCGCGCCGCAGGTTCCGCAAAAGGAGCGCCGCCCATGCGCCGAAGAGGCGTAGACCTTGGGCTCTCCCGTGATGGTCAAGGCCGCGCGCGGGAGCATCAGCCAGCCCGTCAGAGGCGCGCCGGTGGATTTCCGGCAGTCTCTGCAATGGCAAATCGCCGAGGCGACCGCCTCGCCGTCGATCTCATAGCGCAGCGCGCCGCAATGGCATCCGCCTGAAAGCTTCATCCCGGCCTCCCTGAATCGAGATTGCGTCGGGAGAGCCTAAGCTTTTCTCAGAAAAACCACCAACGAAATAGGATCAAAAAGCGATCTTTCAGGCTACGAGCGCCGTTTCAGCGCCTCGCCCTGCGCGTCGAAGACATGGCAGAGCGCCGGATCCAAAGCCAGAGCCAGCCGCTCGCCGGGCTGGATCGGGGCGTCGCCGGAGGTCTGAAGGCGGAGCTGCTCGCCATGGGCGGCGAGGCCGTAGGCGACGCTCGCCGCGCCGAGGCGCTCCACGACTTCGGCCTGCATCGTCAGGCTTCCCGCCGGATCGATCCGCAGATGCTCGGGGCGGACGCCGAGAATCAGCGGCGAACCCGCCGCCGCCTCGCCTTCGACGGGGACCACAAGCTCGGCGCCGTCGAAGAGCCGGACCCGCAGGCCGCCTTCCGCGCGGCCCAGAGATTCGGCGGGCAGGAAATTCATTTTCGGATTGCCGATGAAGCCCGCCACGAAGAGATTGCGCGGATGGTGGTAAAGCTCCAGAGGCCCGCCCACCTGCTCGACGCGTCCGGCGTTGAGCACCACGATGCGGTCGGCCATGGTCATGGCCTCGACCTGATCATGGGTGACGTAGATCATGGTGGCGCCGAGCTCTTTATGCAGCCGCGTCAGCTCCAGCCGCATTTCGCCGCGCAGGGCGGCGTCGAGATTGGACAAGGGCTCGTCGAAGAGGAAGACCTGAGGCTGGCGCACGATGGCCCGGCCTATCGCCACGCGCTGGCGCTGTCCGCCCGACAAAGCCGCCGGACGATGCCCGAGCCGCGCCGTCAATTGCAGCGTCTCGGCGGCGGATTTCACGCGGCGGTCGATTTCGGCCTCCGCCATGCGGGCCACCCGCAGCGGAAAGGCGATGTTTTCATAGACGCTCATATGCGGATAAAGCGCGTAGCTCTGAAAGACCATGGCCACGCCGCGCTCCACGGGGGGCAGGTCGTCGACCTTCCTGCCGCCGATCTCGATCCGCCCGGAGCTTGCGCTCTCCAGCCCGGCGATCATGCGCAGCAGAGTCGATTTTCCGCAGCCCGAAGGACCGACGAAAACCGCGAAATCTCCGTCGGGGATCTCCAGATCCACGCCCTTGACGACATGGGCGCTCCCAAAGCTCTTCGCGACTTCGACGAGACGAACCTCTCCCAAGGGGGGCCTCCGGATGTTCACAGGCGCGGCCCCGGGGCTCCGGCGGGGCCGGGGCGAGGCGCGGGAAAGAAAAGACGGAGCGCCGCCGACGCAGCAGGGTCGAGACGCCGCAGGCGGCGGCGCTCCGCAAGGTGGAGAGCGCGCCTGAGAATCAGGGTTGGGCGCGCTCTCAAGGCGACGTCAGTCGGCGATCTCTTCAAGGCGGCTCTGAGCCTCGGCCACGGCCTCGGCGGGCTCGACCTCGCCCATGACCACGCCCTGAATGGCTTCGATGAGAATATCCTGCATGGCGCGATAATCGGTCATGACAGGCTCCGGGCCGCCGATGGCGATGCCGTCAAGGAAGACCTTCCAATTGGGGTCGTCGGCGAGGAGCGTCTCTTCGGCGCCCTCGACGAGGCGCACGGGGGTCCAGCCGCCTTGTTTGTCCACCTCGAACTGGCGCTCGGGGGCGGTGAGGTATTTCACCAGATTCAGCGCGGGCTCTTCGACGCCCGTGCCTTTGAAGACCACGAGGCTGTCGGTGATGAGCAGCGTGGATTGCGCGCCATGGGGGCCGGCCGGGATCAGCTCAAGGCCGTAATCCACGTTGGAGAAGCCTTTGCGGCCGAATCCGCCATGGACGATCATGCCGATGCGGCCCTCGTTGAAGAGGGGCTCCAGCTTGCCGCGGTCATAGGCGAGGGGGCCGGGCTCGGCGTATTGCGCCAGCTCCTTATAGAACTCCATGGTCTCGACGTTCTGGGGCGAATTGAAGACCACCTTCCCCTCGGCGTCGACCACCTGGCCGCCGTTCGAATACATCCATTTCAGGAATTGATGCATCGTGTTGTCGAAGGAGGCGGCGGGAATGCCGATGCCGTCGGCGGAGGTCTTTTCGTCGATGGCCTTGGCGGCGGCCAGAGTCTCGGCCCAAGTCTGGGGGCCTTTGTCGGTGGGCAGGCCCGCCTCGGCGAAGAGGGTCTTGTTCCAGAAGAGGCCCTTGGTCGAGAAGGCGCGCGGCAGGCCCCAGACCTGACCGTCGAACTGCACGGTGGCGAGGACGCTCGGCTCATAGCCGGCCTTCTCCTCGTCGCTCAGCGCGATGGGCTGGATGAGGTCGTTGTCGGCGAGCATCTTCAGCGTGCGCGAGCCCATATAGGCCGAAGCCGGAGCGTCGCCCGCGCGGGCGAGGCTGATGGCCTTCTCCTCGCACTGGCCCCAGGGCACATATTCGAGATTGACCTTATAGGCGGGATTCTCGGCCTCCCAGGCGGCGATATGCTCGTTCTGCACGGGCAGGTCGCCGTCGGCGCCGCAGTTGATCACATGCAGCGTGGTGACGTTCTGCGCCTGAGCGGCCGAGGCCAGCAGGCCCAAGGCCGCCGCGCTCATCAGAAGTCGTTTCATCGCGTCTCTCCCTGACATCGTTTTGTCATTCCTTCACCGCGCCGGAGGTCAGCCCGGCGACGATATGCTTTTGCATGAAGGCGTAGACCAGCAGCACGGGGGCCACGCCCACCAGACTGGCCGCCATCAATTCGTTCCAGAGCACGCGCTCATGGCCGAAGAACTGGTAAAGCCCCATGGGAAGGGGGTTGTAGGCGTCGCGCGAATTGAAGGTCAGCGCGAAGAGGAATTGCTGGGCGTAGGCCGCGATGAAGGTCGCGATGGCCACCACCACGATTCCCGGCGTCGCCACCGGCAGGATCACCCGCCGCAACGTGTAGAGCCGCGAGGCGCCGTCCATCAGCGCGGCCTCCTCCAGCTCGCGGGGGATGCGCAGGAAATAGCTGCGCATGAGGAAGATCCCGGCGGGCGTGGCGAAGGCCGCGCCCGGAACGATCATCGCGCCGTAGCTGTTGAGCAGCCCGAAGCTCTGCATGATGCGGTAAAGCGGGATGATCAGCACCGCCGCCCCCACCATGTTCACCACGAGGAAGACGCCGAGCAGCGCGTCCCGGCCCCGATAGCTGAAGCGGGCGAAGGAATAGGCCGCCGGAACGATGCAGATCAGCGCGAGGATCGTCGCGCCCGAGGCGATCAGGAAGCTGTTGAGCATATAGCGCCAGAGCATGGGCACGCTGCTCCACATGTCCTTATAGGCCTGAAAGCTCATATCCTCGGTGAAGAAGCGGTAGGGCGCGCGGAAGACCTGAGTCAGCGGACGAAGGCTGACCATGAAGGCCTCGACGAAAGGCGACAGCAGAAAGAGCAGGAAGACCGCGATCCCCGCGTAAATCAGAACCAGCTCCCACCAGCGATAGCGGTCGATCATGCCGAAGCCTCCTCAAGACGCCGCGCGCGTCGCGCCATGCGGTTCAGAAGCAGCAGATAGATTCCGGTCAGGAGCATCAGCAGGATCAGCAGAGTCGCCGAGCGCGCCGCGCCCGCGCCATACTGAAAGCGGCTGATGGCGGTCTTATAGGTGTCGATGATCATGGTGGTGGTGGCGTTGCGCGGGCCGCCCTCGGTGAGGATCCAGATGATCTCGAAGCTGTTGAAGGTCCAGATCGCCGAGAGCAGCGCCATGGTCGCCAGAGAAGGCGCGATCAGAGGCAGAGTCACGCGGCGGAAGCGGTAGAAGCGGCTGGCGCCGTCCACCCATGCGGCTTCATGCAGCTCGCGCGGCACGGTCTGCATGGCCGCCAGCAGATAGAGCGTCACCAGAGGCGTGCCGATCCAGACGTCGGTGACCACCGTGGCGAGGAAGGCCGAGTTCCGGTAGCCGAGGAATTCGAAAGGCCCCGCGAGGAAGCCCCAGCGCTGGAGCAGCCCCGAGATCATCCCGAACTGGCCGTTGTACATCCAGCTCCACATGAAGACGCCGATGGCGATGGGCACGATCCAAGGCGGCATGACCAGCACCCGGAAGATCGTCCGTCCCGGCACCGCCGCGTTGAGCAGCACCGCCCCGAAGAGCCCCATCGCCAGCTTCAGCACGACCGAAAGCGTCACCCAGAGCAGAGTCCGCCAGATGATCGCGACGAAGCCGCCCGAAAACAGGCGCTCGTAATTCTGAAAGCCGACGTAATCCTCGGTCGCGCGGATCGAGGCGTTGGTGAAGGAGAGCCGGAAGGTCTCCATCACCGGCCAGGCCACGATGGCCAGAGTCAGCAAAGCCGCAGGCAGCAGAAGCAGATAGGGAAAGGCGTCGAAACGGCGCGTCATCCGGCGTCTCCGACGGCTGGAGGGGAGCGGCCGAGCGCCGCGTCGAATTCGGCCCAGAAAGGCCCGAGATCGACCACGCGGCCCTCATGGCGGGCTTCGTCCATGGCGAGGGCGGTCGCGCCCGCCTCCAGAGCGTCGATCACGGAGACGGGCAGAGCCTCGAGCTCGCCGCGCAGATGGGCGAGCAGATCGCGGATCATGGCTTCGTCGGCGCCGTAATGCTGACCAAGCTCGCCGGGCGGCTGGACTTCGCGCGTCTCGGAAAGGCGCGCGCCGGTTTCGGCGTCGGTGGTCTGGAAGTAATTGCGGATGAAGTCGCCTTCCGCCATGCCCTTGCGCCCGATCACGCAGAAGCGGCGGAATTCGTCGGGCGCGTTGAGGTTCGTGTGAAAGGCCAGAGTCGCGCCGGAGCCGTATTCCACCAGCGCCGTCTGATAATCCACGAGGTCGCCCTCGCCGCTGAAGGCGTCCTCCGAGCCGTTCCAGCGCGGCGACATCCGCGCGAGATAGGCGGGCTTTCCGGCGGGGGCGTGTTCGGGCAGATAGCGCTTGCGTCCGCCGAAGCTCGCCACGCGCCGCGCCCGAGATCCCGCGACGCTCTGATAAAGATCGAGGTCGTGGCAGCATTTCTCCAGCATGAAGCCGCCGGAGAGGCTCGCGAAGCGCCGCCAGTCGCGCATGAAGAAAGAGCCGTGATAAGGCGCGATCTGCTCGCTGGCCTCGATGGACATCACCTCGCCGATCCAGCCCTTGGCCTGAGCCTCGCGCAAAAGCCGGTAAAGCGGCGAATAGCGCAGGACCAGCCCCGCCAGCAGGCGGCTTTCGCCTTGGGTCCGGGCCATGAGCCGGGCCAGCGCCAGAGTCTCCTCGCGCGAGACCGCCACGGGCTTTTCAATGAAGATCTTCGGCGCGCCGCTTTCGAGCGCGGCCTCGACATGGCGCAGATGCAGATGATTGGGCGAGCAGATCAGCAGAAGATCCGGCTTCTCCGCCTTCACGAGATCCGGGATGGAGTCGTAAGGCTCGGGCGCGAAGCCGAGGCGCTCCAGAGCCTCCAGCCGCGCGGGAAAGGGATCGACGTAGCCCGCGACCTGAAGGCCCGGCTCTAGCTTGCGGAGCTGCCGGACCAAAACCGCGGAGCGGGCGCCGAGCCCCACGATCCCGATCTTCATGCGGAAGCCTCCTCGGCCGCCCGGCGGCGCAGAGCCGCGAGCATGCGGTCGAGGATCTGCGGCGAGGTCACGCGCAGGCCGGGCTCGCCGAGCACGCCCTTGCGCGGCGGCGCGGAGAAGGAGCCGTGCAGCGCCCGCGCGCCGGTCTTGAAGAGCAGGGTCCGCGCGGTTTCAGGCGTCACGCCGCCGCCGGGCATGATCTGGATGCGCTCGCCCGCCGCCCGCACCAGCCGCGCGAGGAGATCGGCGCCCTGAAGGGCCGTCGCCGCGCCGCCGGAGGTGAGGATGCGCGCGAAGCCGAGATCCGCGGCCTGCTCCAGAGCGGCCAGAGGATCGGGCGTCAGATCGAAGGCGCGATGCAATGTCAGCTCCAGAGGGCCCGCCGCGCGCTTCAGCCGCGCCAAAGCCGCGAGGTCGAGGCTTCCGTCCGGCCGCGAGGCCCCGAGGACCGCGCCCTCGGCGCCCGCCTCCCATGCGGCGGCGAGATCCGCCTCCGCCGCGGCGAGATCCGCCTCGCTGTAAACGAAGTCGCCCGGCCGCGGGCGGATCATCACGAAGACGCGGGGCCGGTCGGAAAGAGAAAAAAAGGAGGCGGCCGTTTTCAGCAGGCCGGGGGAGGGGGTGACGCCCCCCAGCCCGAGGGCCGAACAAAGTTCGATCCTGTCGACCCCCGGTCGTCGCGCCGCCGCGAAGCCCTCCGCCGAATCGACGCAAACCTCGAGTTCGATGCGGTCAGGGGGTGCGGTCATCGGCGTCCCGTCGGGGATCATGCGGCGTCGCCTCCAGAGTGATTTAGGTCGTTCGCGTTTCCTCGAATTAAGCTTTGACTTTAGGAATAGTCAAGCGGATTTCAGCATTGCTAAAATTTTTGCGGCGGATATGCTCGTCTCCGAATGGAAAGGCGCCTGAGCCTGCGCGAAGGCGAAATCAGGAAGACCGGGAGATCGGGAGATCGGGGGGGCGAAGGCGTCATGATCGGAAAAACGGACATGGCGGCGCGGCGAAATCCTTCCGAAGGAGGCGGCGGCCTGCGCGGACGCATCCTCGCCGCGCTGGAGACCATGACGCCCAAGCTGCGCGGCATCGGCGAATTGGCGCTGCGCGATCCCGAAGCCTTCATCCGCAAGACCTCGCGCGAGCTTTGCCTTGAGCTCGGGGCCAGCGAGCCGACTCTGATTCGCTTCTGCAAGGAGATGGGCTACGCCGGACTGGCCGCCTTCCGCATCGATCTGGCTCTGGAGGGCTCGGGGCCTTTGTCGGCGCTGGTCGAGCCCGCCGTGCATGAGCGCCGCAGCATGAACCGCGCCGCCAAAAGGCGCATCGCCGCGCGGGCCGCGCCGCTGGTCGCGGGGGATTCGGCGATTCTGCTCGACAATGGTTCGAGCGTCGAGTCCTTCGCCGAGCATCTGCGCGACGCCGCGCCGCTGACCGTCATGACCACCAGCCTGCCCATCGCCTCCATGCTGATGATGCAGGGCCGCCATGAGGTCATGCTGACCGGCGGCCGGGTGCGGCCCGATTCCCTCGCTTTGGTGGGGGGGCTGGCGGAGCAGGCGCTCAAGGGGCTGCGCTTCGACAGCTTCGTGATGGGCGTCTACGGGATCGGCAAGGGCAGGATCGGCGGCTCGCGCGAGGACGAGGCCCGGCAGACCCGCGCCATGGCTGAGGCCGCCGACCGCGTGATCCTGCTGGCCGACGCCTCGAAATTCTCACAGCCGGCGCTCTATAAGGTCTGCGACCTCGGGCGGGCGGCCATTCTCGTGACCGATCTCGCGCCCGACCATCCTGCGGCCCTTGAGGCCGTTCAGGCGGGGGTCGAGGTGATTTCGGTCCATGGACAATATGAAGACGAACAGGAGACGACGTGACGGACAGCAGCAATCTGGAGCGCTGGGCCACTTGGCGCGAGATCCACAGACAGCCGGAGCTTTGGCGGTCCTGGGCCGTCGATCTGGCCCGCGAGGCCTCCGCGCTGCGCCGCTGGATCGCCGAGCGCGGCGTGGAGGAGGTCTGGCTTTGCGGCGCGGGCAGCAGCGGCTTCATCGGCGAAATCCTTTCGACGGGCGCCGGGCGTTCGGGTCCGCGTCTGCGGGCCGTGCCGACCACCGACTACGTCGCCGCGCCGCAGGACTTCCCGGCGCCGAAGGGGCGGCTTCTGGTCGTGCAGTTCAGCCGCAGCGGCGACAGCTCCGAATCCGTCGGGATGCTGGATCTGCTGGACCAGCTTCTGCCCGAAGCCGACCGGCTGCACGTCACCTGCAATCCTGAGGGGACTCTGGCGACGCGCGCCCATCCGGGGCCGGGCGAATTGCGGCTGCTTCTGCCGCCCGAGGCCGCCCATGACCAAGGCTTCGCCATGACCTCGAGCGTCAGCTGCATGCTGCTGGGGGCTCTGGCGGTCTTCGATCCCGAGACCGATCCGGCGCGCGCCTTGCCGCTGCTGGCCGCGGGCGCCGAGGATCTTCTGGAGCGGCTGCGGAGCTGGGCGCCGCCGCGCGCCGGACGCGCCTTTTTCCTCGGCTCGGGGGCGCTGAAGTTCGCGGCGCGGGAATCCGCGCTGAAGGTGTTGGAATTGACCTCCGGCCGCGCCAACGCCGCTTGGGATAGCCCGCTCGGCTTCCGCCATGGTCCGAAATCCGCCGTGGAGGCCGATGCTCAGATCTATGTGATGCTCCATCCCGACCATCGCACCGCCCGTTACGACGCCGATCTCGCCGAGGAGGTGGCCCGCCAATATCCCGACGCCGAGGTCAGGACCATCGGCCCCGGCGGCGATCTTCCGTTGCAGGGAATCGGCAAGGCCCGCTGGGACGCGCCGCTTTACGTCATCCCGGCGCAGATTCTCTCCGCGCGCTGGTCCGACGGGCTGGGGCTGAACGTGGACGACCCCTTCAAGGGCCAAGGCTCGCTGACGCGGGTGGTGGCGGGGGTGAAGCTCTACCGCTTCGAACCATGACGGGGGCCATGACGGGGGCCATGACGGGGGCCATGACGGGGGCCATGACGGGGGCCATGACGGGGGCCTTGATCAAATCGGGCGGCGCCCTCTGCGGCGGAATCGACGTCGGCGGCACCAAGATCGAGGCTCAGCTCTTCGGAGCGGGCTTCGCGCCGCTGACGCAAAGGCGGCTGCCGACCTCGCGGGGGGATTTCCGCGACTTCATGACGGTCCTCGCCGAACAGGTCGAATGGATTCTGGAGGCCACGGGGAGGAGCGCCCCCGTCGGGGTGGCTTTGCCGGGGATCGTCGATCCGCAGACGGGGGCCTCGACGGCGGCGAATCTGCCCATCGGCGGGCGCGACGTGGCGGCGGCTCTGCGGGCGCGCTTCGGGCGGGATTTCGTCTTCCTCAACGATTGCTCGGCCTTCGCGCTCTCCGAGGCGCGGGGCGGGGCGGGCGAGGGCTTCGAGACGGTGCTGGGCCTGATCCTCGGAACGGGCGTCGCGGCGGGATTTTGTCAGCAGGGGGCGGAGGCTCCGGGCCGGCTGAACCGCCTCGCGGTGGAGATCGGCCATGTGGGGATCTCCGCCCGCGCTCTGGCGGGCCTGAATCTGCCGCTGATCCGCTGCGGCTGCGGGCGGATCGGCTGTTACGAGACCTATGTGGCGGGGCCGGGGCTGGCGCGTCTGGCCGAGGCCAAGTTAGGGCGGCGCGTCTCGGCGGAGGAGTTGTCCGCCCATGCCGAAGGCGAGGCCGTGCTCGATCTTTGGGCGCATCTGGCCGCCGAAGCTCTGGATCAGGCGCGGCTGCTGCTCGATCCGCAATGCGTGGCGCTGGGCGGCGGCTTGTCGCGTCTGCCGGGCGTGGCGGAGCGTCTGACGGCGGCTTTGGCGCGGCGGCCTCTGGGAGATCTGCGGCCTCCGGCTCTGCGGGTCGCGAAATTCGGCGACGCCTCCGGCGGACGCGGCGCCGCCATTCAGGCATGGAGCCTCTCAACATGAGTCGGGATGTTTTCACCGAGGTCGTCCGCGCCAATCGCGCCGGACGCGCCGTCGCTTTGGCTTCGGTCTGCACCGCCCATCCGGACGCTCTGGCGGCTTCGCTGCGTCTGGCCGAAGCGCGGGACAAGACCTTGCTCATCGAAGCGACGAGCAATCAGGTGGATCAGTTCGGCGGCTACACCGGAATGCGTCCGCCGGATTTCATCGCCATGGTTCAGGCGATCTGCGCCCGCGAGGGCGTGGACCCTGCGCGCGCAGTCTTCGGCGGCGATCATCTGGGGCCGCAGGGCTGGCGCTCGGAGCCCGCCGAATCGGCCATGGCCAAGGCGGCGGATCTCATGCGCGCCTATCTGCGGGCGGGATTCGCCAAGATCCACCTCGATTGCTCCGAGGGCTGCGCGGGCGAACCCGCTCAAGTCGGCGACGCCTTGGCGGCGAGCCGGGCGGCGGCTCTGGCGGCGGTCTGCGAGGACGAAGCCCCCGGACGCGCGCTTTACGTCGTCGGCACCGAGGTTCCGCCTCCGGGCGGCGCCCGCAAGGACGAGGCGGGCGTCGCCCCGACGCCGCCGGAGCGCGCCCTCGCCACGCTGGAGGCTCATCGGGCGGCCTTCGCGGCGGCGGGCGCCTCGGCGGCTTTCGAACGGGTGCGGGGGCTGGTGGTTCAGCCCGGCGTGGAGTTCGCGCCGGATCATGTGGATCGCCTCGACCTGAACGCCCCTGATCGGCTCTCGGCGGCGCTGAAGGATCATCCGGATCTCGCCTTCGAAGCCCATTCCACCGATTACCAATATCCCGAGGTCTATCCGGCTTTGGCGCGGCGCGGCTTCGTGGTGCTGAAGGTCGGCCCGGCGCTGACCTTCGCATGGCGTCAGGCGCTTTACGGCCTGAGCCATGTTCAGGGCTGGCTCGACGGCCGCGCCCATGTCTCCGAGGTCATGGAGCGGCTGATGCTGGCCGAGCCGAAATTCTGGCGCGGCCATTACCCGGATGATCGGGTCTTGCGGCATTTCGGCTATGCGGACCGCATCCGCTATTACTGGGCCAAACCCGAGGCTCAGGCCGCCGTGAGCGCCCTTGAAGCCGCTTTCGACGCCGCTCGTCCGCCCGCGCCGCTCATGGAGCAATATTTTTCGCAGGAGATCCTGACCCGCGCCGAGGCTCTGCGCGGCGAGGGCGTGACGCCTGCGAAATCCCTGCTTTACGCGCAGGTTCAGGCGGCGCTGGATCCCTATCTCTTCCCGGAGGGCGCCGCATGACGCGCCTGATCGCGCCGGAATGGGTTTGGTCCGAGGGCGTCTTGCGCAGGGGCCTCGCTCTGGAGATCGGGGGCGGAGCGCTGAAGCGCCTCCGGCCGCTCGGCCCGGAGGAGCGCCCCGACGCCGCGCCCTATCTCGTCTCCCCCGGCTTCATCGACCTTCAGGTCAATGGCGGCGGGGGCGTGATGGTCAATTCCGAGCCCACCGAAGGGGGGATTCTCGCCGTGGCGGCGGCGCATCGGGCGGTGGGGACGGCGGGGATTCTGCCCACCCTCATCACCGACGCGCCGGAGCGCCTCGACCAGACCGTCGAGGCCATGCTGGGCCTCTGGGGCGAGCGCGGCGTCTTGGGGCTGCATGTCGAGGGGCCGCATATCTCGCCGGAGCGGCGCGGGACGCATGATCCGCGCTTCATCCGGCCTCTGGACGCGCGGACGCTGTCGGCTTTGCGGCGGCTGAGGGCGGCGGGGATTCCCGTGCTGCTGACCCTCGCGCCGGAGCAGGCCCAGCCCGATCAGATCCGCGAGGCGCGCGAGATGGGCGTGGTCCTCTCCATGGGCCACACCGCCGCGACGAAGGATCAGGCGCTGGCGGCGCTGGAGGCGGGCTTCTCCATGGGGACGCATCTCTATAACGCGATGACGCCCATGTCCTCGCGGGATCCCGGCGTGGTCGGGACGCTCATCGATTCGGGGGCCTATTGCGGCCTGATCTGCGACGGAATCCATGTGAGCTGGCCCATGGCGCGCATCGCTGTCCGCGGGCGTCCGCGCAAGGGCCGGAGCTTCATCGTCTCGGACGCCATGGCCACGGTGAACGGGCCGGATCATTTCGAGCTTTACGGCCAGAAGATCTTCGTCCGCGACGGGGCTTTGGTGAATGCGGCGGGCTCTCTGGCGGGGGCGCATATCGACATGGCCCAGAGCTTCGCCCATGCGGTTCGGCGTCTCGGGCTTCCGTTGGGGGAGGCTCTGAGCATGTGCTTAGAGACGCCCTTGGAGGCCATGGACCTGCCCGCGCGGGGCCTCGCCGAAGGGACGCCCCTCGACGAGATCCTCGTTTTCGACCGCGATTTGAAGCGGATCGAGGTTTGAACGGACCCCGATCCGCGCCGCGCAGGCTGACGGGAGCTTAGCTTCTCAGCCATTTATAGAGGCCATAGGCGGCGGCGGCGCCAGCCAGAGGCGCCGCGGCGGTCACGAGGATCCCCGCCGCCATGCCTCCGCCGACCACGCCCCCGACGGTGGCCAGACCCGCCGTCATTCCGGCGGCGGAGGAGCCGGCCGCCGCCGCTCCGATGGCGGCCGTCGTGGCGCCGGCGCCGATCACGCCCGCCACTTTCGCATCAGAATCATCGCTCATGTCATACCTCAAGTTGATGTCTCCGGGAACTTCACCTGAGAATTCATGCCGAATGATGAATCCGGACGGCGCTCCCGTGTCTTTATGCGGCGATTTTTAGGCGATTCAGCATTGATGAAGGCGATGAAGTCCGATAGCGGGATTCATCGAATCAAGATCGGAAACCCCGCGCTTTGCTGGCGCGAGCGGCTCCAAGCCTTCAGCTCGGATCGCGGAAGCGGTTGACGATGGGATAGCGCCGATCCAGCCAGAGCGCCTTGCGGGTGAGCTTGGCGCCGGGCGCGGCCTGAAAGCGCTTATATTCCGCCAGATAGATCAGCCGCTCCACCTTGCGGACGGTCTCGCGCTCGAAGCCCGCCGCGACCAGCTCCGCGACGCTCTGATCGCCCTCGATCAGGCCCTCAAGGATGGCGTCGAGGACCGGATATTCCGGCAGGCTGTCGCTGTCCTTCTGGTTTTCGCGGAGTTCGGCGGTCGGCGGCTTGGAGATCACCCGCTCCGGGATCACCAGACCCGCCGCGCCCTTCATCCATGGGCGGTGATTGGCGTTGCGCCAGCGGCAGATCTCGAAGACCCGCGTCTTATAGAGGTCGATCAGCGGATTATAGCCGCCCGCCATATCGCCGTAGAGGGTCGAATAGCCCACCGAGACCTCGGATTTATTCCCGGTGGTCAGCAGCAGATGGCCGAATTTATTCGACAAGGCCATGAGATAGAGCGCCCGCAGACGCGGCTGCACGTTTTCTTCTGTCAGGCCCGCTTCGATTCCGGCGAAGAAAGGCGCCAATTCATCGCCCACGGCGGAGACCGCTCCGGCGATGGAGATGGAATCCAGCTTCGCCCCGATCAGCCGCGCGATTTCGGCGGCGTCTTCGAGGCTGGTCTTGCTGGTGAAGCGCGAGGGCAGCATCACGCACCAGACGTTTTCCGGCCCGAGGACGTCGGCGGCGACGGCCGCCACGATGGCCGAATCGATTCCGCCCGAGAGCCCTAAAACCGCCTGTTTGAAGCCGGTCTTGCGCATGTAGTCGCCCAGACCGAGGCAGATCGCCTGATAATCGGCTTCATAATCGGAGGGCGTCGACGCCATGGGGCCGGGCGCGCAACGCCAGCCGCTCCCCTCGCGGGTCCAGAGCGTGAGCAGATCGCAGCTCTCGAAGAAAGGCGCCTGAACCGCCCGCTCGCCATCGGCGCCGGGATCCGCGTTGAGGACGAAGCTTCCGCCGTCGAAGATCTGGTCGTCCTGACCCCCGACCATGTTCACATAGAGGAGAGGGAGCCCCGTCTCCGCGACCCGCGCCCGCATGTCGGCCATGCGCGCGCCCTCATGTTTGCCGCGCTCGTAAGGCGATCCGTTGGCGACGATCAGGATCTCCGCGCCCGCCGCCGCCAGAGCCTTGGCCGCGGGCTCCTCCCATGCGTCTTCGCAGATCAGCAGCCCGAGCCGGACGCCGCGAAACAGGACAGGTTCCGGGAGAGGCCCTTGATCCAGCGTGCGTTTCTCATCGAAGACGCCGTAATTGGGGCGCTCGTATTTGCGCGAGACGGCCTGAACCGCCCCATCCGCGCAAAGGAACAGAGCGTTATGCACCCGCCCCTCCTCATGCAGCGGCCCGCCGATCAGCAAACCGGGGCCTCCGGGGCGGGTCTCGGCGGCGATCTCCGCCAGAGCCTCGGCGCAGGCCCGTCCGAAAGCGGGCTTGCGCACGAGATCCTGAAGCTGATAACCGCTCAGGAACATCTCGGGCAGCGCGACGAGATCGGCGCCTTGGGTCTCGGCGGCGGCGAGCGCCGCCTTGGCTTCGCCCAGATTTCCGCGCAGATCTCCGGTCGTGGGGTCGCGTTGGGCGATGAGGATCTGAAGACGGTCGGCCATGGCTCGGCTCCTGTGCTTGGGCGGCCAAGTCCTAGCCCGCTCCCCTCCGAGGCGCAAGAAGGCCCTCCGGAGAGGCGCGGAGGGGGAGAGAGGGCCTTCGCGGCGGGTTGCGCGCGACGGGCGCCCTTGGCTATGGTCGCCCGCAAGGGGACGGCGTGGGAGAAGGCCGGCGTTCGTCGCGTCCGGACATGCGGATAAGGCGTGGATGATGATGTTGTTTCCGAGAATTCTTCTGGCGCTCGGCGTCGCGGCTTCGGCCGGATCGGCGGCGGTCTCGACCGCGGGGGCCGAGCCCTCCGGCGTGGCGGCCCCTGAGCGTCTGGCTCAGGCCGAGCAGGCCCCGGCTCCGACGCCGCGTCCGGCGCGCGGCGCGGCCGAGGAGGCGCCTTTGTCGCAGCCTCTGGCGCCGGTGCGGCCCTCCGAGGGCGGCGTGGTCAGCGAGCGGCGCGGCGCGGGCGGCGGCACGGTGGTGACCTATCCCGACGGCGGCGAATACGTCGGCGATTTCGAGGGCGGCCGCCAGCACGGCAAAGGCACCTTCCGTCTGCCCGACGGCTATGAATACGTCGGCGAATGGCGGGAGGGCCGGATCGAAGGCGAAGGGATCGCGAAATATCCCAACGGCTCGACCTACGTCGGCCAGTTCCGCGACGGCGCGCCGCATGGTCAGGGCCGCATCACCTTCGAGGACGGCGGCGAATATGAAGGCGCCTGGAAGGACGGGCGCATCGACGGTCAGGGAATCGCCAAATATCCCAACGGCGTGATCTACGAAGGCCAGTTCCGCGACGCCGCCCATCACGGGCGCGGCAAGATGACCATCCCCGATTCCGGCTATGAATATGACGGCGATTGGGTCGAGGGGCTTCAGGACGGGCAGGGCGTGGCGCGCTACTCCAACGGCACCGTCTACGAGGGCGGCTTCTCCAAGGGGCAGCGCAGCGGGCGCGGCAAGATCCTCATCGAGAACGAGGGCTTCGAATTCGAAGGCGACTGGAGCGCCGGACAAATGAACGGCCGCGGCGTCGCGCGTTATCGCAGCGGCGAGGCCTTCAACGTCTATGAGGGCGAATTCCGCGCCGGGCGCCGCCATGGCCATGGCGTCATGACCTACGCCACCGGCGAGGTCTATGACGGCTATTGGGCGCGGGGCAGCCGCTCGACGCAGGAAGAAGCCGAGCAGCAGAACCAGTAAGGCGCGGATGGAATCACCCGGCTCCCGGGTGATTCCCGAGCCTTCAGGACCGGCGGGCGCGGCGGCGCGTCACCATGAGCAGTCCTTCAGGCATTGTTCCCGCGCCTTGGCGTAGCTCAGGGCGCAGCCCGACGGAAGTTTGCTCTGTCGGCACAGCCTGAGCTCCTCCAGCGCCTTCTCCTCGCAATCCAGAATCAGACAGGATTTCTCCTGCTCCTCGTCCTCTTCGGAGTCGGGCGTCTGCGCGAGGCCTGCGCCTGTCAAGGCGAGCAGCATGAGGGCTGAAGCGAGGGCGGCGGAAATCCGGCTCATGATCTTCCTCCATGGAAAGTTGTCTTTCCTGAGGATTTATCCTTTTAGTATTTTGTTCAATGAAAAACGCATCGGAGGAGGTCGCGGCGCCGGAGCGGCGAAAGAAGCGCGCGGGATTCGCCGGGGCGGGGATCACGGGAGACTGGGAGCGGATCATGTTCTCGGCGCGGGAGATGAGCATAAGAATCTATGATAGGTTGACTGGAGGCAGGTGGAGCGCGATTTAGGGAGTCTCGCCGATCCATGCTTCTGAGTGCGGGAGGGAGACGGAATATGCAAAAGACATTGATCGCTCTGAGCGCCTTTGCGGTCGTCCTGTCGTCGGGTCCGCCGGGACAGGCTCAGGACGGGCTCCTCGCGCGCCAACTGGAGCTCGAAAGGAAGCTGGAAAGCCTTCAGCAGGAGGTTGGAGAACTCCAGCAAGGGCTTAAGCCGATCATTTTATATCAATGCCCTTCTAATCTTCACACGCTTGAAGGTCATGATAGCGGCGATGTTTGGTTGTCGGTCGGTTGTTTGGGGCAGATCTCCTCAATCAGCACCTGTGCGATTTATTGGCGGGACGCCGCCGCTGTCCGTACGCGTGTTGCTGAATGCGCGCCCGTGACCTTCTACCAAAAGCCCTGAAATCGTCCTTCGCGCCTGCGAAACCGCAGGACGCCCCGGCTTTCCTCGCCTTTCGCCTTGCGGGCGGGCGGGGCTTCTGCTACCAGAATCCCATGTTCGCCAGCAGCGCCATTTTTGAGGATGCGAAGACGGTCGGCCCGATGGGGCTTGCGGCCGCGCTTCTTCTTATGCGCCCCTGAGCGCGGCCGCGGCCAGCGGCGCGCCCGCTCAGGGGATGTCGACTCCTTCGCGCCGCGCCCGACCTTCATTTCCAGACGAAAACTCAGGTTCCTCAGATCATGACCGATTCCGCCTCCTCCCATGATTCCATGGGCGTCGCTTCCGCGATTCCCGCCGGCCGCGTTTTGATTTTCGACACCACCCTGCGCGACGGCGAGCAGTCGCCCGGCGCCTCCATGACCCATGAGGATAAATGCGAGATCGCCGCGCTCCTCGACGAAATGGGCGTGGACGTCATCGAGGCGGGCTTCCCCATCGCCTCCGAAGGCGATTTCGAGGCGGTGAAGGCCATCGCCGGATTGGTCAAGCGGGCTTCGGTCTGCGGTCTGGCGCGGGCCTCGAAGAAAGACATCCTGCGGGCCTGGGAGGCTCTGGAGGGCGCGCGGAACCCGCGCATCCACACCTTCCTCAGCACCTCGCCGCTGCATATGAAGCATAAGCTGAATCTGGAGCCCGAACAGGTTCTGGCCAAGATCCACGAGAGCGTCAGCTACGCCCGCAGCCTCTGCGACAACGTGCAATGGTCGCCCGAGGACGGCACCCGCACCGAGCGCGAATTCCTCGCCAAGGCCGTGCGGACCGCTCTGGAGGCGGGCGCCAACACCATCAACATCCCCGACACCGTCGGCTACACCATCCCCAACGAATCGGCGCAGATCATCCGCCAGCTCCGCGAGGACGTGCCCGAGATCGACGAAAAGGCGATCATCGCCACTCATTGCCATAACGACCTCGGCATGGCGGTGGCCAATTCTCTGGCGGCGGTCTCGGCGGGCGCGCGTCAGATCGAATGCACCATCAACGGCTTGGGCGAGCGCGCGGGCAACGCCGCCCTCGAAGAGGCGGTCATGGCCTTGCGCGTGCGCCGCGACGTGCTGCCCTACGAATCCGGGGTGGATCCGGTCTATCTGGCCCGCGCCTCGCGGATGGTGGCCAACGCCACCGGATTTCCGGTGCAATATAACAAGGCCATCGTCGGCAAGAACGCCTTCGCCCATGAATCGGGCATCCATCAGGACGGCATGCTCAAACACGCCGGAACCTATGAGATCATGACTCCCGAGACGGTGGGCGTCAGCAAGACGAACCTCGTGCTGGGCAAGCATTCGGGCCGTCATGCGCTGAAGGAGCGCCTGAAGGAATTGGGCTATGATCTCGGCGACAACGCCCTGCAGGACGCCTTCGTGCGCTTCAAGGCTCTGGGCGACGCCAAGCGCGAGATCTTCGACGAAGACCTGATCGCTCTGGTGGACGACGCCGCCTCCGAGGTCGAGGGCGGCGAGGGCCGGGTGAAGCTGATCGATCTTCAGGTCGAGAGCCGCATGGGCCAGAGGGCGAAATCCCGCGTCGTGCTGGAGATCGACGGCCAGCGTCAGGAGGCCGAAGGCGAAGGCGACGGCCCGGTGGACGCCGCTTATAAGGCCGTGAAGGCTCTGGTGAAGCATCAGGGCAAGCTGCAGCTCTTTCAGGTGACCTCCGTCACCGGCGGCACCGACGCCCAGGCCGAGGTCTCGGTGCGGCTGGAGGAGGGCGGATATATCGCCGCTTCTCAGGCCGCCGACACCGACACCGTGGTCGCCGCGGCCAAGGCCTACGTCAACGCGCTGAACAAGCTCTTCCTGCGCCGCCAGAAGACCGCGCCGGAAAGCTCTGCTTTGGCGGGCTGATTCGAAAAGCCGCGTCGCGGCGTCATTCTCCGCATGCGCCGCCGAATCTCTCGGATTCGGCGGCGTTTTCGCGCCTGAAAGCCCTTTGCGCCCCTTTCTTCGGACGATATAAGGAAGCCCGACGGGATGCGGCGCCGCCGCAAGCAAGACGGATTCAAGGACGGGGCGATGCTGGGATTTTTCAACTTGTTCTCCTCGGACATCGCCATAGATCTCGGCACGGCCAATACGCTGATCTACATCAAGGGCCGGGGCATCGTCCTCAACGAGCCCTCGGTGGTGGCGATTTCGCGCAAGGGGGAGCGCAAGGAGATCCTCGCCATCGGCCATGAGGCCAAGGCCATGATCGGCCGCACGCCGGGCCGCATCGAGGCCATCCGCCCCCTCCGCGACGGCGTGATCGCCGATTTCGACGTGGCCAAAGCCATGATCAAGGAGATGATTCGCAAGGTGCAGCGGCGCGGCTTCTTTTCGCGGCCCTTCATCCTCGTCTGCGTGCCCTCGGGCGCGACGCCCGTCGAGCAGCGCGCCATCCGCGATTCGGCTCTTGAGGCGGGCGCCCGCGCCGTGCGGCTGATTCCCGAGCCCATCGCCGCCGCCATCGGCGCCGGAATTCAGGTGACGGAGCCGGTCGGCTCCATGGTGGTCGACATCGGCGGCGGCACGACGGAGGTCGCGATCATCTCCATGGCCGACATCGTTTACGCGCGCTCGGTGCGGGTGGGCGGCGATAAGATGGACGAGGCGATCATCGCCTATCTGCGCCGCAACCACAGCCTGCTCGTCGGCGAGACCACCGCCGAGCGCATCAAAATGCAGATCGGCGCCGCCTGCCTGCCCGAAACGGGCGTCGGCCAGATCATCCAAGTGCGCGGCCGCGACCTCATGAACGGCGTGCCCAAGGAGATCTCGGTCAATCAGGCCCAGATCGCCGAGGCCCTCGCCGAGCCCACCGCTCAGATCGTCGAGGCGGTGAAGGTGGCTCTGGAGCAGATGCCCGCCGAGCTTTCCGCCGACATCGTGGATCGGGGAATCATGCTCACCGGAGGCGGGGCGCTCTTGGGCGATCTCGACCGGGTGCTGCGCGACGAGACGGGCCTTCCGGTCACCATCGCGGACGAGCCGCTGAACTGCGTGGCCCTCGGAACGGGACGGGCGCTTGAACATATGGCCGCCCTGAGCCATGTGTTGATCGAAGAGGTCTGATCCTCCTGCGCTTTGATTCCCTTACGCGACGCGCCTTGGCCGCCGCCATTCCCGGAGGATGACCCGCCATGGCCGCCGGCCGCGAGAAAAGCCTGAGAAGGACGCTCGCTCAGCTCGGCCTCGGCGCCTTGGTCGTCGGGGGGGCGGCGATGATGCTGCTCGACGCCTCGGGGGATCCCCGCGTGGAGCGCGCCAAGCAGGCCGCCGCCGAAAAAGCCGCGCCCGCTCTGGAGGTCGCCGCGGGACCGGTGCGCTTCTTCAGCGGGCTCTTCGCCCGCTCGCGCACCGCCTTCAGCATCACCGCCGAGAACGCCCGTCTGCGCGCCGAGGTCGAGACTCTGCGCAGCTGGCGCGATTACGCCATGCGGGTTCAGCAGGAGAACGAGCGTCTGCGCGGGCTGAACAACGTGCGTCCGCCTTTGCGAGTGCTGAGCGTGGTGGGGCAGGTCATCGCCGATTCGGCGGATCAGGCCACCCAGACGGCCCTCGTCAGCGTGGGCTCCGCCGACGGCGTGCATGAGGGCTCGGCGGCGCTCAGCGGAGACGGCCTGATCGGGCGGGTGCTGGCCGTGGGCGAACGCTCCTCGCGGCTGCTGCTGCTCACCGACACGCGCAGCCGCATTCCGGTGCGCGTCGAGCCCGCCGGACATCGCGCCCTCCTCGCCGGAGACGGCGGCGATCAGCCCAAACTCGTCTTCATGCAGCAGAACGTCCGTCTGAATCACGGCGACCGCGTGGTGACCTCCGGAGACGGCGGCGTCTTGCCGCGCGGCGTGGAGGTGGGCGTCGTGGCGGCGGGCGCGGGCGGAGAGCCCCGCGTGCAGCTCAAGGCCGCCACCAGCGGCATGGAGTTCGTGCGCATTCTGCGTCAGCACGCCGATCTGGAGATCAATCCCACGGCGGGCGTCATCTTCGGCGCGCCGGGCGGCGGCGGCCTGAGCTTCGGCGGGCGCCGGGAGCAGGATTCCGACGCGCCCGTGGCGCCGCCTCTGCCTCAGGCCGCCGCGCCCGCGCCGGCTCCGCCCGCCGCGAATCGTCCGCCGCAATCGGCGGCCGCCGCGTCGCCGCGCCCGCCCGCCCCGGCCTCCTCCCCGACGGGCGCCGTCCCCGCGCCGATCCTCCAGCAGGCGCCTTTGATTCAGCAGGCCCCGGTTCCGGCTCAGCCGACTTCGCCGCCGCCCGTCTATTCCGTGGCGCAGCCGCCCGCCGTTCCGCCGCCTGCGGCTCCGCCGCCCGCCCCGCCGCCGATCTACGCCCCGGCGCTCCCGGCGAGGAGCGGCCCCCCGATCTACGATCCCGGCGGGCCTCTGATCTTTCCGCCGCCTGCGGCGGGCGAGCCCACGCCGGGCGTCCGGCTCGATCCCCCGACGGTCTGGCCGTGAGGCTCGGCGGCGCCCGCTCCGGCGCGCCCCGGACGACGCTCGGCGCGGCGGCGGGGCTGCTCGTCACGATGCTTCTGGCCGTGCTGCTCGACGCGGCGCCGGGCTCGGGGCCGATGGTCGCGCCGCTGCCGGCGGTGGTCTTGTTCTTCTGGATCACCCATCGCCCGGAGGCGACGCCGCTCTGGATCTCCTTTTTATTCGGCGCCTTGCTCGACGTGCTGACGGGCGGCGTCCTCGGGGTGAACGCTCTGGCGCTGATGGGGGCGCATTTTCTGGCGGGGCGTCTGGTCTCGGGCTATGCGCTGTTTTGGATGCGCTGGGCGATCTGCGCGCTTTATCTGGCGGTTTATCTGGGGCTCGGCTGGCTTTTGGCCTCCATGGCGCAATTCGGCGCCGCGCCTTTGGGGAACGCGCCGCAGCGCTGGATCTTCGGCGTTTTATGGCATCCTCTGCTGGAGGCTCCCTTGCGCCGTCTTTTCGGGGGCCGCATGGCGGCGACGGAGCGGCGCTGAAGCCGCGTTGACGGGGATATGATCTTCGGGAGCGTTGCAAGCGGCGGGTTTTCGGGCGATCTGAAGAACTTGGGACATCCCACGGGAGGCGCGCCATGAGAGACGAGGAACTGCGCGGGCAGGAGATGGGGCGCAAGCGCTTCACCCGTCGGGTTTTGCTGCTGGGCGGCGTTCAGGGCCTCGTCGGGGCGGGGCTGGCGGCGCGGATGTATCACCTTCAGGTGGTCGAATCGCCGCAGCACCGGGCCGCCGCCGACCGCAACCGCTTCGACGACAGCATGATCGCGCCGCCGCGCGGCCAGATCGTCGACCGCTTCGGGCGCCCTCTGGCGGTGAATAAGCAGAATTACCGCCTCTTCGTCTCGCGCGACGGCTCGCCGGACGTGGAGGAGACCCTCGCGCAATTGGCGCGGCTCATCGATCTGCCGGAGCATCGCCGTCAAAAGGCTCTGCGCGAATTGCGCACCGGCAGCCGCTTCGCGCCGGTGATGGTCGCCGAGAATCTCACTTGGGACGAATTCGCCCTCGTCAACGCCAACGCCCCCGCCTTGCCGGGCGTCACGCCGGACGTGGGCTGGATGCGCGATTATCCGCAGAAGGATTCCTGCGCCCATGTGGTGGGCTACGTCGCCACGCCCTCGCAGCAGGATCAGGAGGCCGATCCCGAGAACCGCCGCCTGCTGCTGCTGCCGAGCATGAAGATCGGCAAGAACGGCGTCGAGCGCACCGAAGACCCCATTCTGCGCGGCAAGGCGGGCGCCCGCCGCGCCGAGGTCAACGTGCGCGGACAGGTCATCCGCGAGATCAGCCGCGACGACGGCGAACGCGGCGCCGAGCTCACTTTGACCCTCGACGCCGATCTGCAGAAATACGCCATGGAGCGCATGGGCGACTATAGCGGCTCGGTGGTGGTGATGGACGTGCGCACGGGCGATCTGATCGTGCTGGCCTCCATGCCGGGCTACGACCCCAATCCCTTCGTGGGCGGCATCAGCCACGCCGCATGGCGCGCGCTCAACGAGGATCCTCTGCGCCCGCTCAACAACAAGGCCGTGGCGGGCTCTTACGCGCCGGGCTCGACCTTCAAGATGATCGTGGCTCTGGCGGGTCTCGATTCGGGGATGATCTCGCCGCAGCATACGGTCTTCTGCAATGGGCGAATGCCTTTGGGCGACCATATCTTCCATTGCTGGAAGCGCGGCGGCCACGGGGCGGTCGACATGAACCGCGCCATCAAGGAATCCTGCGACGTCTATTTCTACGACGTCGCCCGCCGCATGGGCGTCGACCGCATCGCCGAGGTCGGGCGCAAATTCGGCGTGGGCGAGGCGCCGGACGTCGCCTTGCCCTATGTGCGGCCGGGCGTCATGCCGGACCGCGCCTGGCATCTGGCGAAATACGGCTACGGCTGGCCGCAGGGCCAGACGCTCAACGTGAGCATCGGGCAGGGCTACGTCGAGATGACGCCGCTGCAATTGGCGCTGATGACCGCCTCTTTCGCCAATGGCGGCTATGGCGTGACGCCGCGTCTGGTCAAGGCGATCAACGGCGAGGAGGTCAAGCTGGAGCCTCTGGTGGATCTCGGCTTCCGCCGCGCCCATATCGAGGCCATGCAGCGCTCCATGGACGCCGTCTGCAACGAGCAGCGCGGCACCGGCTATAACGCCCGCATCAAGCTGGCGGGCTATGAGATGGCGGGCAAGACCGGCACGGCTCAGGTGCGGCGCATCACCGCCGCCGAGCGCGCCCGGCGCGTGCGGGCCAATGAGGAGCTTCCGCGCCATCTGCGCGACCACGCCTTGTTCGTGGCCTACGCGCCGCGCCATGATCCGCGCTACGCCTGCTCGATCATCGTGGAGCATGGCGGCGGCGGTTCGGCGGTGGCGGCGCCCATGGTCCGCGACATTCTGACCCGGCTGATGACGCGTCCGCCGCCCTCCGAGGCCGCCGGAGCCTCCGAGGAAGTCGGCCAAGGGAGAGCCGGATGAGCTTTTTCGACGAAGCCCCCCGCCAGAGGCTGAGCCTGCCCGCGCGGTTCCTCAGGCTGCACTGGCCCTTGATCGCGCTGATCGCCGCCGTGGCGACGGTGGGATTCTTCATGATGCATTCCGTGGGGCGCGGACAAGCGCCTTGGGCGCAGCAGCAGATGACGCGCTTCATCGTCGGCGGGGGGCTGATGGTGGCCATCGCCCTCGTGGACGTGCGCTTCTGGCGCAAGATCGCTTATCTGGCCTATGCGGCGGGAGTCGCGGGGCTGGTGGCGGTGGACGTCATGGGCGTGGTGGGCATGGGCGCCCAGCGCTGGATCGACTTCGGATTCGTCCGCTTCCAGCCTTCCGAGCTGATGAAGGTGGCTTTGGTTCTGGCTCTGGCGCGCTATTACCACGACATCGGCCCTGTGCGGGCGGGCAAGCTGCTCTGGCTGATCCCGGCTCTGCTGATGATCGCGGCGCCCTGCGCTCTGGTGCTGATTCAGCCGGATCTCGGCACGGCGGTGCTGCTGGGCTTAGGCGGATTCTCGGCCATGTTCCTCGCCGGGGCGAGCTGGTGGTTCTTCATCCTGATGGCTTTAGGGCTGGGCGGCGCGATCTGGGCGGTCTTCGCCTCTCAGGGGACCGACTGGCAATTGCTGCGCGATTACCAATATCGCCGCATCGAGGTCTTCCTCGATCCCACGCAGGATCCTCAGGGCGCGGGCTACCACATCAATCAGTCGATGATCGCCTTCGGCTCGGGGGGCGTGGAGGGCAAGGGCTATATGGCGGGTTCTCAGACGCAGCTCGATTTTCTGCCCGAAAAGCGCACGGACTTCATCTTCACCACCTTCGCCGAGGAATTCGGCATGATCGGCGCGGTGAGCCTTCTGGCGCTCTATACGCTGCTGGTCTGGATGTGCCTCGCGAGCGCCCTGCGCATCCGCCATAGCTTCGGGCGGATTCTGGCGGGCTCTCTGGCCATGGCCTTCTTCTGCTATTACGGAATCAACATGGCCATGGTGATGGGGCTGGCGCCGGTGGTGGGCGTGCCTTTGCCGCTGATCTCCTATGGCGGCACCTCGATGATCGCGCTGATGTGCGCCTTCGGGCTGATGCTCAGCGCCTTCGTCTATCGCGACGCGCCTTTCGACACGCGCAGGGGATAGAGGGGGGAGCCGAAGCGTCTCCCGCCCATGTTTGGCCGTTCGGACGCTTCAAGTTTTTGTTCGGCCGCGTTTTCGCGACGCGAAGCCGTTTCGGCCTCGCTGGAAAACGCTCAGGCCCCCTTCAGCCGCGCCTCTAAAGCCTGAAGCGCCGTGGCCGCCCGCACGCCGATGGGGCGGGTCGTGGCGTAGAGACAGGCCTCGCTGGCCAGCATCGGCGGATGGGTGACGATCTTCAGATGATTGTCGCGCAGGGTCTCGCCGGTGGAGGTGATGTCCACGATCACATCCGCCGAGCCCGCCCCCGGAGCCGCCTCCGTCGCGCCGAGGCTCTCCACGATGACGTAGTTCACCACGCCGCGCTCCTCGAAGAATTCGCGCGTGAGGTTGACGTATTTCGTCGCCACCCGCAGAGGCGCGCCCGTCGCGGCGAAGAGATGCGAAGCCACGTCGTCGAGGTCGCTCATATCCGAGACGTCGGCCCAGCATTGCGGCGCCGCCGCCACCAGATCCGCCCGTCCGAAGCCGAGCGCCGCCGCCTTGCGCAGCCGCGAACGCCAGTCCGCCACCTCCTCATTGACGAGATCCTCGCCGGTGACGCCCGCGTCGATCTCTCCGGCGGCGAGCCGATGGGCGATCTCGCCCGCCGACATCAGCCGCAGCTCGATTCCCTTCATGCCTTCGAGCCGCGCGGCGTATTCGCGGGCGCGGCCCACGTCGGTCACGGTCAGCCCGACCTTGGCGAAACGCTCCTGAAGCTGCTCGCGCAGCCGCCCCTTCGAGGGCAGCCCGAGCCGCAAAGGCGCATGATCGTCCGGCGCTTCGGCCAAGGGCGCGGCGGAGACGCTCGGGCGCGGATCGGGCGGCGCGATGAGATTGGCGAAGATGGTCGCGCCGATGGCGGGGATCCGCTGGGGGGCGCCCATGGCCTGAAGCAGCTCGCCGTAGCGCCCGCCGGAAGCGAGGATCTTCTCGCCGCTCCGCATGCGGATGCGGAAGAGGAAGCCGGAGTAATATTCCATCTTGGAGCGGAAGATCCCCCGGAAGCGCAGCTTATCCGCCGCGCCGATCAGGCGGTTCATGGCCTGGGCGCGCTTGCGCAGGGTCTCGACGGCGGCTTCCGCCTTGACGCCGGTCTCTTTGGCGAGGGCCTCCAGCCGGTCGGGGGCCTCCACGGCGGGACAATCGATGTCGAGCAGCCCCTCCATGAAGGCGAGCGAGGCCTGCGACAGCGCCGGAGCGAAGGCGTCCTCCGCCTCCTCGCGCAGCCGCCCGACGATTTCGTCTAAGGGCCGCTGTCCGATGAGCGGCCCGCCCGCCTCCTCGATGACGTCGGCGAGCACGGCGCGGGCTTCGGCGTCGGGCTCGCGGCCGGAAAGGGCGGTCAGAGCCGCGAAGCGCGCCACGCGGGGCAGGGAATCGATGAAGGCGAGGCGGCCCTCGCCGGGCCGGGAATAGCCCTCCATCAGGGCGCGGAACTGCGCGGGGCGCCAGTAATGCCGCCGCAGGCGCTGACGCCGGGCGCGGGGCAGGGCGGCGCCGTCGGTCAGGCGCAGGGCGTCGAGGGCGGCGTCGATGAGGGCGGTGTCGCCCATCTCCACCAGAGGCGCCGCCACGCCCGCCATGCGCAAAGCCTGAAGCGTGAGGGTCAGAGCCTCGACGTCGCCCTCGATTCCCTCGCTTCCGCCGAAGATCTCGAAGCCGACCTGACGCACCTCGCCGCGCTCGCGGCTCCAGGCGGGGCCGGAATAGGAATAGCGCCCCGCCGGAGCGGCGCCCCGCGCCATGCGCTCCAGATGATGCGTGGCGATGGGCACGGTGAAGTCCGGGCGCATGCAAAGCTCGCCCCCTTGCCCGTCGGCGAAGATATAGGCGTCGCCCCGGGTGCGCTCGCCATAGAGCCGCAGCATGGCCGAGGCGTCGAGCAGCGCCGGAGGGGCCACCACCGGGCAGCCCTGAGTCTGGAGCCAGTCGCGCATGGCCTTCTCGACGGCGTTCAGCCTTCCGAGCGCCGCGCCCGCGTAGAAATCGGCGGGGGCGGCGAGGGAGGGCGCGAGGGCGCGGGGGCTCATTTCGCGTCTCCCTTCACGCGGGCGATGATCTCGCGCACCGTGGCGACCACCTCGCTGAAAGGAACCTCGCGCTGGGCGGGCTGAGCCTTCCATTCGTCGTTGGACGTGATCTGCGCCGCGAGCTGCGTCCCGAGCGCCAGATCCTTGATCTGCGCCACGCCGCGCGCCCGCTCGTCGGAGCCGACGATCACCGCCGCCGGAGCCGCGCGCTTATCGGCGTATTTGAGCTGCTTGCCCATATTGGTCCCGGAGCCGAGGAAGGTCTCGGCCCGGATTCCCGCCGCCCGGAGTTCGCCGCAAAGGGCCATGGTCTCGGCGATATGGGCGGGATCGAGGTTCAGCACCACCACCGGGCCGATGGTCTCCGCCCCGAGGGCGCCTTTGGCCTCCAGAGCCGCGAGCAGGCGATCCACGCCGATGGAGGCGCCCGTGGCCGGAGTCTTCTGCCCCGTGAAGCGCATGACGAGATCGTCGTAGCGTCCGCCGCCCGCCACCGAGCCGAAGCGCCGGAGCGCGCCTTTCTCGTCGCGGATTTCAAAGGTGAGTTCGGCCTCATAGACGGGTCCGGTGTAATAGCCGAGGCCGCGCACCACCGAGGGGTCGATCTTCAGCCGCTCCGGCCCATAGCCGAGCTTATCGAGGATCTCGGCGATGGTCTCCAGCTCCTGAACGCCTTCGAGCCCCGTCGCCGAGCCGCCCACCAATTCGCGCAAGCGCGCGCAGGTGGCGGCTCCGGTTTCGCGCTCCGCCGAAACGAAGCCGAGGATCAGATCCGCCTGTTCCTTCGCCAGCTTGGCGCCGGGGGTGAAATCGCCGGATTCGTCCTTGCGGCCCTCGCCGAGGAGCGCCCGCACGCCCTCTTCGCCGAGGCGGTCCATCTTGTCGACGGCGCGCAAGGTGATTCCGCGGCGGTTCTCTTGGGCCGCGTCCTCGCCCGCGAGCCCCGCCGCCTCCATCACGCCGGACAGCACTTTGCGGTTATTCACCCGCAGAACGTAATCCCCGCGCGAGACTCCCGCCGCCTCCAACGCGTCGGCGAGCATGGCGCAGATCTCGGCGTCCGCCGCGACGCTCGGGGCGCCCACGCTGTCGGCGTCGCATTGCCAGAATTCGCGGAAGCGCCCCGGCCCCGGCTTCTCATTGCGCCAGACCGGACCCATGGCGTAGCGCCGGTAGGGCGTCGGCAATTCGAGGCGATGCTGAGCCGCCACGCGCGCCAGAGGCGCCGTCATGTCGTAGCGCAGCGCCAGCCATTGGTCGTCCTCGTCGCGGAAGGCGAAGACGCCGCCTTCGGGACGATCCACGTCGGGCAGGAACTTGCCGAGGCTCTCGACGAATTCGAAGGCGGGGGTCTCCAGAGGATCGAAGCCGTAGCGATGATAGACCTCCGCGATGCGCCCGAGCATCGCCCGGCGCGCCGAAGCCAAAGGTCCGAAGGAATCGCGCAAGCCTCGCGGCGCCTGCGCCTTCGGGCGCGGCGCGGGTTTCTGGGAAGCCGTCATTGGTTGATCCGCCCTCTTGTGGTTCGGCGGCGCTTATAGCGCATAGGCCCCGCTCCGCCAAGGCGGGCGGGCCTCGGAAGGGCCGGGAAAGCCGCCCGCCTTGCTCCGAATCGGGAAAGGCGCCAGAATCCTTAACGATCCTTTTCCTCACTCCGGAGCCCCGCCATGAAGCTGAGCCGGTCGCAAATGGTCCTCTACGGGCTTTGGGGGCTTCTGGGAGTCTCGGCGCTGCTGGCGATCTATGAGCGGACATGGAGTCTGCTCTTCATCTCGGTGGTCACTTTTCTGCTAACCCTCGGGCCGCGCGTGGTGGAGACTTGGGCGGACATCCGCATTCCGCCGAGCTTCGTGGCGGCCATCGCGCTGTTCGTGCTGGGGACGATCTTCCTCGGCGAGGTCTTCGACTTCTACAACCGCTTCTGGTGGTGGGACGTCGTGATGCATTTCGGTTCGGCCATCGGCTTCGGCCTGATCGGCTTCGTGATCGTGCTGATGATGTTCAAGGGCGACGTCTACGCCGCGCCGCCTTCGCTGATCGCCATGTTCGCCTTCACCTTCGCGGTGAGCATCGGCGCCATCTGGGAGATCTTCGAATATTTCATGGATCAGACCTTCGGCACGAATATGCAGAAATCCGGTCTGGTGGACACCATGAACGACCTCATCGTGGATTGCTGCGGCGCTTTTCTGGGAGCTTTGTCGGGCTATCTCTATCTGCGTCAGGAGCGCGCGGGCGGCTTCGCCTGGGTGATCCATGAATTCATCGAGGATAATCCGAAATTCTTCCCCAAGCGCGTGAAGCGCATCGCCGAGGAAAAGGCCGCCAAAGCTCAGAGCCTGCGCGGCGGGGCGCCTGCGAAAGATGCGGAGGGCGCGTAAGGCGGCTCTGGCGCGCGTTCCATCTTCGTGCTAGTCCGGGGCATGGATAAGATCATTCGCGTCATGGGCGTAGATCCGGGCCTTCGCCGCACGGGCTGGGGCGTGGTGGAGGCGCGGGGCGTGCGTCTGCGCCACTTAGGCAACGGCTTTTGCGCCGCCGAGGGCGAGACTCTGGCCGAGCGTCTGGCCGATCTGCATCGCCGCCTCACCGAAGTCATGGAGCTTTGGAGGCCCGAAGAGGCCGCCGTGGAGCAGATCTTCGTCAGCGTGGATGCGGTGGGCAGCCTGAAGCTGGCCCATGCGCGGGCGGTGGCTCTGCTGGTTCCGGCTCAGGCGGGAATTCCGGTGGCCGAATACGCCCCGAACCAGATCAAGAAGACCGTGGTGGGCGTGGGCAAGGCCGATAAGATTCAGGTGCAGCATATGGTCAGGGCGCTGCTGCCGGGGGTGCAGCTGGCGAGTCCGGACGCCGCCGACGCTCTGGCCATCGCCATTTGCCACGTCTATCAGGGCGGCGGCGCCGCGAGATACGAAGACCTCGCCGCGCGGGAGATCCGGCGATGATTGGAAGACTGACGGGCGTGGTGGGCTATCTGGCCGAGGATCATGCGCTGATCGACGTGGGGGGCGTGGGCTATCTGGTTCATTGCTCGAACCGGACTTTAAGCGCCCTTCCGGCGGCGGGCGGCCGCGTCAGCCTCTACACCGAGCTTGAAGTCCGCGAGGACGGTTGGAAGCTCATGGGCTTTCCCAGCCTGTTGGAGCGCGAATGGCATAAACTGCTCACCAGCGTTCAGGGCGTGGGGGCGAAGGTTTCGCTGGGGATTTTGGGCGCGCTCGGGCCGGAGGGCGTGGCTCACGCCATCGCCTTGCAGGATCCCGCGCCGCTGCGCCGGGCGCCGGGAGTCGGGCCGAAGCTGGCGCAAAGGCTTTTGTTGGACCTCAAGGGCAAATCTCCGGGCGTGGTCTCTCTCGGCGCCCCCGTGGAGGCCGAATCCCCCGAGCCCGTGACGGACGCCGCTCCGCCTGAAGCGGCCGCCCGCAAGAAATCCGCGAAATCCGCCAAGCCCGACGAGGAGGCCGAGGCTCGCCGCCGCGCCGAAACCGAGGCGCTTTCGGCTTTGTCCAATCTCGGCTACGCCCCCGCCGAGGCCGCCGCCGCCATCCGCAAGGCCTCGGCCGAAGGCGTGGCGGGGACTTCCGATCTGATCCGCGCGGCGCTCAAGGCGCTGGCGCCGCAAAATTAGCAGGTAAGCCATGGCCGCCCCGCCGCGTCTGCTCGATTCCAACCCCCGCGAGGAGGATCATGATCCGGCCCTCCGGCCTCAGCGGCTGGAGGAGTTCGTGGGTCAGGAGGCCGCGCGGGCGAATCTGCGGGTCTTCATCGAATCGGCGCGCTCGCGGAGCGCGGCGATGGATCATGTGCTGTTTCATGGGCCTCCGGGTTTGGGCAAGACGACCCTCGCGCAGATCATGTCCCGCGAATTGGGCGTGAACTTCCGCATGACCTCTGGCCCGGTGATCGCCAAGGCCGGAGACCTCGCGGCGATTCTGACCAATCTCGAAGCCCGCGACGTGCTCTTCATCGACGAGATCCACCGCATGAATCCGGCGGTCGAGGAGATCCTTTATCCAGCCATGGAGGATTTCGAGCTTGACCTCATGATCGGCGAAGGCCCCGCCGCGCGCAGCGTGCGGATCGGCTTGCAGCCCTTCACCTTGGTCGGCGCGACGACCCGGCTCGGCCTGCTGACGACGCCTCTGCGCGACCGCTTCGGCATTCCCGTCCGGCTGAATTTCTACACCGTGCCGGAGCTTGAGATCATCGTGACTCGCGGCGCGCGCATGCTGGGGGCGCAGATCGACCCCGAGGGCGCCCTTGAGATCGCCCGGCGCTCGCGCGGCACGCCCCGCATCGCCGGACGCCTGCTGCGCCGGGTCCGCGACTTCGCCCATGTCGAGAACGACGGCAAGATCACCCGGGAGCTTGCGGATCGGGCGCTTTTGCGTCTGGAGGTGGATCAGCGGGGCCTCGATCTTCTCGACCGGCGTTATCTCTCCTGCCTCGCCGAGCATTACGGCGGCGGCCCGGCGGGCGTGGAGACCCTCGCCGCCGCGCTCTCCGAGGCCCGCGACGCCCTGGAGGAGGTCATCGAGCCTTACCTGATGCAACAGGGCTTCATCGCCCGCACGCCTCGGGGTAGGGTGCTCACGGGAACCGCCTGGGAGCATCTGGGCCTTCCGAAGCCCCGCGCCGCCGCCCAGAGCGGCCTTTTCGATCAGGACGCCCCATGAGCCGCCGCCCAGAATTCGAGAACGACCGCCCCGACCGCCGCCATGGCCCTTACCGCCACGCCGAATCTTACGAAGAGGAGGGCGGCGCTGAGCATGAAGGCTCCGATGGGCCTTCCGAAGGCGGTTATTGGCTCTTCGGCATCCATTCGGTGCGCGACGCGCTGCTGAATCCGGCGCGGGTCAAGCGGCGTCTGATTCTCACCCGCAACGCGGCCATGCGCCTCGAAGACGCGCTTGAGGTCGCGAAGATCGAGCCGGAGATTTCGGATCCTCGCCGCTTCCGGGCGCCTCTGGATCCGCAGTCGGTGCATCAGGGCGCGGCTTTGCTGACCGATCCTCTGGACTGGGGCGGGCTGAAGGTCTGCGCGCCGCGCGGGCCGAACGACAATCCGCGCGTGCTGGTGCTGGACCGCGTGACCGATCCGCATAACGTGGGCGCGATCCTGCGCTCTTCGGAGGTCTTCGGCGCGCGGGCGGTGATCGCCCCTTGGCGCCATAGCGCCACCGAGGGCGGCGCCTTGGCCAAGGCGGCTTCGGGCGCTCTGGAGCGCCAGCCCTATGTGCGGATCGGCAATCTCGCCCGCGCCATGGAGGACCTGCGCAAGATGGGCTATGCGCTGGTGGGCCTCGACGGCGAGGCCGAGAAGCCGCTTTCGGAGGCCCTCGCGCCTTTCAAGGATCGGCCTCTGGCGCTGGTTCTGGGCGCCGAAGGTCCGGGTCTGCGGCATCTGACCAAAGAGACCTGCGATTCTCTGGCGCGGATCTCGGCGGCGGCGGATTTCGCCTCGCTCAACGTCTCCAACGCGGCGGCGGTGGCGCTTTACGCGGCCACGGCCTGAGCCGGTCGGCGGGTTCGGCTTCGCCGCGGAGGCGGCGAAGCGAGATCCGAGCGAGTCGAGACGGAGGAGGTTTCCATGCAGACGTCCGGGATGTTCGAACAGATCAAACGCGCCCTCGAGACCGCCCCGCCGAACGGATATGTCGCCGAACTCCATCTTCAGATCCTCAAGCACGCCGACTTGCTGGAGGGGATGTCCGGCCGGGAGTTTTGCGAAAAGCTCGATCTGAACCGGTCATGGGGAGCGGAGTTCGCCAAGATGAAGAAGATCTCCCGGCGCCTGCGGGATGCGGGACTGCGGCCGGAGCTGATCTGAGGAGGGCCTGATCTGAGGAGGGCCTGATCTGAGGAGGGCCTGATCGCTGCGCCGATCGTCTTGCGGGCGCCGTCCGGGTCGATTCCGGGCCCTTCTGCGTCTCTGAAGCCCCCGCGGCGTGAAAAAACGCGGGCTGCGGCCTCTTCGCGGGTGCGAAATCGCGAAAAACCCGATAGAAGCCGCTCCGAAACAGACACCGTATCGGGATCTTCATGGATATCCGCAATATCGCCATCATCGCGCACGTCGATCATGGCAAGACCACGCTGGTCGATCAGCTTCTGAAGCAGTCCGGCTCCTTCCGCGAACATCAGGCCGTCGCCGAGCGGGTGATGGACAGCAACGACATCGAACGCGAACGCGGCATCACCATCCTCGCCAAGGCGACCTCGGTCGAGTGGAAGGGCGTGCGCGTCAACATCGTCGACACCCCCGGCCACGCCGATTTCGGCGGCGAAGTCGAGCGCATCCTCGGCATGGTGGACAGCGTGGTCCTTCTGGTCGACGCCGCCGAAGGGCCGATGCCTCAGACGAAATTCGTCACCGCCAAGGCTCTGCGCCTCGGGCTGCGGCCCATGGTGGTGCTGAACAAGGTCGATAAGCCCGAAGCCGAGCCCGACCGCGTCCATAATGAGATCTTCGACATGTTCGCGGCCCTCGACGCCACCGAGGAGCAGCTTGATTTCCCGATGCTTTACGCTTCGGGCCGCGCGGGCTGGGCCGCCGAGAGCCTCGACGCCCCGCGCAAGGATCTCACGCCGCTCTTCGACCTCATCGTCAAGCACACGCCCGCCCCCAAGCAGGCCGCCCATAAGGACGAACCCTTCTCCATGCTGGCGACCACGCTGGAGTCGGATCCCTATCTGGGCCGCATCCTGACCGGGCGCATCGAGACCGGCGTGATCGAGCCGAACCGCTTCCTCAAGGCGATGAACGCCGTGGACGGCGAATTCGAGCGCTTCCGCGTCTCGAAGATTCTGGCTTTCCGCGGCGTGCAGCGTCAGCCGGTCGAGCGCGCCGAGGCGGGCGACATCGTCGCCATCGCGGGCATGGCCGAGGCCACCGTGGCCGACACCCTCGCGGATCTCTCCATCGAGCAGCCGCTTCCGGCGCAGCCCATCGATCCGCCGACCATCTCCGTGACCTTCGGCGTGAATGATTCGCCTCTGGCGGGCCGCGACGGCGACAAGGTGCAGTCCCGCGTGATCCGCGACCGCCTCATGCGCGAGGTGGAGAGCAACGTGGCCATCCGCGTGACCGATTCCCCGGACGACGGCTCTTATGAAGTCGCCGGGCGCGGCGAGCTTCAGATGGGCGTGCTCATCGAGAACATGCGCCGCGAGGGCTTCGAGCTCTCGATCTCGCGCCCGCGCGTGATCTATCGCGAGATCGACGGCGTGCGGCACGAGCCCATCGAAGAAGCCACCATCGACGTCGACGAGGCTTATTCGGGCGTGGTCGTGGACAAGCTCAGCCAGCGCAAGGGCGATCTCGTCGAGATGCGGCCTTCAGGCGGCGGCAAGACGCGCATCGTGGCCCATGTGCCTTCGCGCGGCCTGATCGGCTATCACGGCGAATTCCTGACCGACACGCGCGGCACGGGCGTTCTGAACCGCGTCTTCCACAGCTGGGCGCCGCATAAGGGGCCGATTCAGGGGCGCCGCGTGGGCGTGCTGCTCTCCATGGAGGACGGCGAGGCCGTGGCCTACGCGCTCTGGAATCTGGAGGATCGCGGCAAGCTCTTCACCATCCCCGGAGAACCGGTCTACGTCGGCCTGATCATCGGCGAGAACAGCCGCGACAACGACCTTGAGGTCAATCCGATCAAGGGCAAGAAGCTCACCAACATCCGCGCCGCCGGCAAGGACGACGCGGTGACCCTCACGCCCCCGATCCGCATGAGCCTTGAGCAGGCCATCGCCTATATCGCCGACGACGAGCTGGTGGAGGTGACTCCCAAGGCGGTGCGTCTGCGCAAGCGCTGGCTGGATCCCCATGAGCGCAAGCGCCGCGCGCGCTCCGAAAAGGACTAAGCGCAAGCGCCGTGCGCGCTCCGAAAGGACGAAGCGCAAGCGCCGTGCGCGCTCCGAAAGGACGAAGCGCAAGCGCCGTGCGCGCTCCGAAAGGACGAAGCGCAAGCGCCGCGCGCACTGAGAAAGAGGCGGCGCAAGCGCCGCGCTTTGGGAGACCGATATGCGGACGCCTTCCGATCCGGCCGGATCGGAAGGCGTTTCTTCTTTTCTGAAGCGCTCCCCCATCGCCTTTTGAGGGAGGGGCAGGCGCGAATATCGCGCGCAGACCGGCGGGAAATCGAAACCCCTCCTCTCTGCCGGAGAAAGCCCGGAGAGCTTTCCCTTTCAAGGCGAGTCGCAGATTGCGACTCGAAATCGCTTAACTGCGATCCTCATGCGCGTTTTTGCGGCGGCTGATCCCGCTTTTCAACTAAAGAATACGTTGTAAATTGGACGTTCATGGGCGAATTGTCCGGATTTTCCCTGAGACGACCGCATCTTAACTTTTGGCGCCCCTTTTGCTTAACCTCTTTTCAACCGGGCCCTTTCGCGGCCTGCGATCAAATCATATGAGGACGTCACCGCTATGAAGCACCCTATCGATGTCCATGTCGGCAAGCGGCTGCGTCATCGTCGCTGGATGGCGGGGATGACCCAGCAGCAGCTCGGCGACGCCGTCGGAATCAAGTTCCAGCAGATCCAGAAATACGAGACCGGCATGAACCGCATTTCGGCCAGCCGTCTCTGGGAGCTGGCCGGAGCCTTGGGCGTGCCCGTCTCCTTCTTCTTCGACGGCATGGACGAAGCCGTCGGCGCGGAGGGCGCCGCCCTTGACGCGATCAAGGCTCCCGAGGCGCCCAACGGCGCCCCCTCGGCGGATTTCTTCGCCGATAAGGAGGCTCTGGATCTCGTGCGCGCCTATTACGCCATCCCCGAGAATCAGCGCCGCCGCATCTTCGACCTGACGCGCGCGCTCGGCGTGGCCGCCTGAGCCCGGCTTCCTGAGCCCGGCTTCTCGAAATTCGACCGATCCCCGACGGGCCTCCCGACCGAGGCCCGTCGTGATTTTCTCCGGCGCGGGAAAGCGGCTGAGCGAATAAGCCTCCCCGTTTTCCGCATAAGCTCTGGAGCTTGCGGCGTCTTGCTCCTCGCGGTTCCGGCGTCTAGCTTGAGCGCGGCTTTCCGCCGCCCTCCTCCCTGACGCCCCCTAACCGCCGAGGTCCCTCCATGCGCGTCTCCGCCGATCTTCCGCATATGATCGGGCGCACGCCCTTGATCCTTTTGCGCAAAGTCTCCGAGGCCACCGGCTGCGAGATCTACGGCAAGGCCGAATTCCTCAATCCGGGCGGCTCGGTGAAGGATCGCGCGGCGCTCTACATCATCCGCGACGCCGAGCGTCGGGGGCTGCTCAAGCCGGGCGGCGTGATCGTCGAGGGCACGGCGGGCAACACGGGCATAGGTCTGGCTCTGGTGGGCGCCTCGCTCGGCTATCGCACGGTGATCGTCATTCCCGAGACTCAATCTCAGGAGAAGAAGGACATGCTGCGCCTCGCCGGGGCGCGTCTGGTCGAGGTGCCCGCGGCGCCCTATAAGAATCCGAACAACTACGTGCGCTATTCGGGCCGCCTCGCCGAGGCGTTGGCGAAAACCGAGCCCAAAGGCGCGATCTGGGCCAATCAATTCGACAATGTGGCCAATCGTCAGGCCCATCTGGAGACCACCGGCCCCGAGATCTGGGAGCAGCTCGACGGCCGCGTCGACGGCTTCGTCTGCGCGGTGGGCTCGGGCGGCAGTCTGGCGGGCGTGGCCATGGCGCTTCAGCCGAAGGGGGTCAAGATCGGCCTCGCGGATCCCGAGGGCGCGGCGCTCCACAGCTATTACACGACCGGCGAGCTGAAATCCGAAGGCTCCTCCGTCACCGAGGGGATCGGACAGGGCCGGATCACGAAGAATTTGGAGGGCGTGAGGCCGGATCTCTCCTGGCTCATTCCCGATTCCGAATCCTTGCCTTATGTCTTCGACCTTCTGGCGGAGGAGGGGCTTTGCCTCGGCGGCTCCTCCGGGGTGAACGTGGCGGGAGCGGCGCGCATGGCGCGCGAACTCGGGCCGGGCAAGCGCATCGTGACGCTGCTCTGCGATTCGGGGACGCGCTATCAGTCCAAGCTCTTCAATCCCGCCTTCCTGCGCGGCAAGGGCCTGCCCGCTCCGGAATGGCTGGAGGCTCGGCCGGAGGCCTCCCCCTTGCCCGATGTGGCGCAGAGCGTCTAGACCGGGCGCTCTCTGATGCAGCCGCGCGCTCCGAAGGGTCCGAACCCTCCGGAGTCCGCGCGTTTTGGCGGAGGCTCCATGCGCGGCCTGATTCTTCGGCTTCTTCTCCTGACGGCTCTGATCTTCGGCGCGGGTCTGACGGCGCAGCTCTGGCGGGCGCCCGCCACGGCGGCGCAGACCGAGATGGTCGGCCCCCCCGCCCCCGACCCGCCCGAGGTGCGGCTGCAAAGATGGGAGGACGCCGACCGGACCCGTCGCGAGGAGATCGCCGGCAGCGAATCGGTGTCCTCCGAACAGGCGCTGGACTGGCGTCAGAAGCTGGATCAGCAGCGCGCCGAGGCCCGCGCGCTCGCCGACCGGGCGCGGGCGGCTCTGACTCCGCTTCAGGCGCAGCTCGACGCCCTCGGCCCCGCCCCGGACGAAGCCGCCGGACAAACCGAAGACGCCGCCGTGGCGGCGCGGCGTCTGGAGCTGCGCGAGCAGGCGACGGCTCAAGAGGCTTTGCTGCGGCGGGCGGAGCTGGCGGTCACGCGGGCGGATTCCCTCATCGCGCAGATCTCCGAGCGCCAGCGCGAGCAATTCAACAATCGGGTTCTGACGCGGGGCTCTTCGCCGACCAATCCGGAGGTCTGGCTCTCCGGGGGGCGCGAAATCGTCTCCACGCTGCACGGCTACGCCGCCGACGTGATGGCGGCGGCGCTCTCCGCCGAGACGCGGGAGCGTCTGGCGGCGGCGGCGCCTTTGCTGCTGGCGGCGCTGGTGGGCGGGATCTTCTTCGGCGTGAGCTTCAAGCGCCGGGCTCTGCGGGGGCTGCACCGGCTGATGGCCGAGAGCGGGCGCAGCCGCTTCATGCGTCTGATTTTGGCTCTGGCGGCGGCTTTGGTGCGTCTGGCGGCGCCGATCTTCGCGGCGGTTCTGGCCTTCTGGGCGCTGATGGAGAGCCGGATCCTCGGCGAGGCGGGCGTGGCCGTCGCGGCCGCCGCGACGGCCGCCGTGATGATTCTGGCGGGCGCGCACGCTTTGTCCAAGGCGGTCTTCGCGCCGACGAATTCGGCGGCGCGGCTGATGGAGATGACCGACGCCTCGGCCCGCGCGGCGACGGCGGCGAGCATCGGGCTCGGGCTTGCGGCGGCTCTGGATCTGGTGGCGCAGGGCGTGGCGGAGGCGGGGGGCTTGGGCGTGAACGCCCGGGCGATCTGGGATCTGTTCTACGTCTTCTTCGCCTCGGCCTTCTTCGCGCGTCTGGCCAAGGCGACGGCGGCGCCTCCGACGGCCGCGCCGGCGCCCGACCCCAACGCGCCGCCTCCCGAACCCGGCTCCGAGGAGGAGGAGGCTCAGCAGGCGGCTTCCGGCTTCGGCCTGCGCGACGCCTTGCGCATCGCCTGTTATCTGGCGGCGGTGGCGGCGCCGATTCTGGCTCTGGCGGGCTATTACGTGCTGGCGCGCTACGTGCTGACGCGCATGGCGGGCAGCGCGGCGCTGATCGCGGTGGGGATGCTGATCTACCACATCGCTCTGGAGGGCGCGGCGCGTCTGACCTCTTCAGGGACTTCGGGGGGCTCGGCCGCCGAGGAGCGCGCGCCCTGGTGGGCGAGCCTGAGCGTGGGCCTGATCCTGTTTTTGGGGCTCGGCTCTTTGCTGGCTTTGATCTGGGGCGCTTCGGCGCAGGATCTCTGGGATTGGGTCAAGCGCCTGCGGGACGGCTTCTCCATCGGCGAGACGCGGATTTCTCTGGGAGATCTGTTGTCGGGCGTGCTGGTCTTCGCGGTGGTGCTGGGGATCAGCCGCTTCCTTCAGCGGCAATTGCGCAACCGCATCCTCGTCCGCGCCAAGGTGGATCCGGGTCTGAGGGATTCCGTCACGGCGGGCGTGGGCTATCTCGGCGTGCTGATCGCGCTTTTGGTGGCGGTGGGCGCGGCGGGTCTGGATCTCTCGAAGCTGGCCATCGTGGCGGGCGCCTTGTCGGTGGGCGTGGGCTTCGGCCTTCAGAACGTGGTGAACAACTTCGTTTCGGGCATCATCCTGCTCATCGAGCGCCCGGTGCGGGCGGGCGACGTGGTGGAGGTCGAGAACCGCCTCGGCGCGGTGAAGCGGATCAACGTGCGCTCGACCGAGATCGAACTTTTCGACCGCACCATTCTGATCGTGCCGAACTCGACGCTGATCTCGAACAGCGTGCTGAACTGGACGCGCCAGAACACGATTCTGCGTCTGTCGGTTCCGGTGGGGGTGGTGGCGGGCTCCGACACGGAGCGCGTCCGCGACGTGTTGTTGTCGGCGGCGCGGTCTCATGCGCGGGTGATGCGCTATCCGGCGCCTCAGGCGATCTTCATGGGCTTCAGCCCGCTGTCGCTGGATTTCGAGCTGCGCGTCTTCCTCTACCACATCGACGACATGATGAACGTGCGCTCGGATCTCTGCTTCGCCATCGACAAGCGATTCCGGGAGCTGGGGATTCAGCTGCCCTCCGGCCGCGAGGAGCGCAAGATGGTCCAGATGGATTCGCTGGTGCGCGGCGTGGAGGCGATGGGGCGCCCTCCGGCGCCCCCCGAGCCGCCGCCCGCCGCCGCGCCCGCCGCTTCAGCCTCCTGAGGCGGCCAGCCGCTCCAGCTCCGCGAGGGCGCCGCGCCGGGCCTCTTCGCCGCCGCGATATTCGGCCTCGGCGGGCGTCAGCTTGCCGAGGGCGGCCTTCAGCGCGGTGGCGGTCTCCGGGCTGAGGCTGGCGAAGGGCCGCCTGTGGATCCGGATGCCGAAGACCACCGCCCGCGTCTGCGGCAGGCGCCGCAGGGTCTGACGCTCCACCCTCAGCCAGAAGGGGCCTTGCGCGGCCTCCTTGCGCCTCAGGACGGGATCCGGGAGCAGCCGCAGAGCCCCCGTCGGCGCCGCCGACCAATTCGCCCGCCAGACGGGCCGCTCGACGGGCAGGGCGGCGAAGACCCGGTTCACCCGCCGCGCGAGATCCGCGTCGTAATCGGGGACGGGCGCGTGGATCGGGGTGAGCGGACGCCCGATCTTCTCGCTCAGCAGCCAGCGCGAGGGAAAGCAGAGGCTGGCGGCGCTCAGGAGATATTCCGCTTCAGGCGCCGGATCGGGCGGAAGCTGCAACAGACAAAGATCCTCCTGAACCAGCCTGCCCGCCACGGCGAGAGGCCGGTCCGCATCGAGATCGAGCGTCAGGCCGTCCGGGCGGGTCATCCTCCGCCCCTCCCGCGCGAAGCCGGGCCGCCCGGCCAGATGCCCGGCGAGATTCTCCAGAAGCTCGGCCTGCGCGGCCTCCGAACCGGGGGTCTCGGCGAAGACCGCCGCGCGCTCTTCGGCGAGCAGCCGATCCCTCTGCGCGACTTCTTCGGCGTAAAGCCCGTCGATCTGCATCCATTCGGCGGGGTCCAGCGGAAACAACCCCGGATGGCGCGAAGCGCGCGGGTCGGCGAAAGGCGCGAGATCCGAAGAGTGCATAACCGGAGATTCCTAAGCTTGGGAAAGACTTGCCGCGATAATTTGTCTTTATTCAAGAATATCGGATGACATTGCCTTCTGAATATCCCATTTTGATACAAGTTAGGGTCGGGCCGCAAGACGCTCCGACGTTTGCAGCTTAAAGGGGAATTCACATGGCGATCAATGGCGTGGGCGGCGGTCAGGCGGGCCCCGCAGGTCAGGCTGGAGGCGCTCAGGGCGGCGGCTTCGCTCAGGCCGCCCAAAACGCGCAAGGCGGCGCGCAAGGCGCTCAGGGCGGCGCCCGGGGCGGCGCTCCTCAGCAGGGCGGCGCGCAGGGGCTGCAGCCCGAGCGTCGGGGCGGCGGCGATCTTCTGGGCTCCGAAGGCGGCTGGGGCGATCTTGAGGGCGACCTCGAAGGCGGCTGGGGCGGCGATTCCGGCCTCGGAGACGATCTGTTCGGGGACGACCTCGGGGATGATCTCGGCGGGGATCTGGACGACGGCTTCGCGGCTCTGGTCCGCGGCGGCGAGGGCGGCGGCGACCTCGGCGGCGATCTGGGCGACGATCTCGGGGATGATCTGGACGGCGGCTTCGAGGCTCTGGTCCGCGGCGGCGAGGGCGACGACCTCGGCGGCGATCTGGGCGACGATCTCGGCGGGGATCTGGACGGCGGCTTCGAGGCTCTGGTCCGCGGCGGCGAGGGCGGGGACGACCTCGGCGGCGATCTGGGCGACGACCTCGGCGATGATTTGGGCGGGGATCTCGGCGGCGACGACTTGGGCGGCGGCGACCTGCGCTGATCTGCGCGGATGCGTTTTCGGGGCGGCGCGGGGGAAGATCTCCGCGTCGCCCTTTTCTTTTGGGCCCGGATGGGTTATGAGGCGTTTCTGAAAACATTCCAAGAACGAATTTAAAGGATTCAGGGCGCGCATGGCTGAGAATCTCTTCGCCGATTCCGCCTCCGGGAGCTATTCGGCTCAGGACATCGAGGTGCTGGAGGGTCTGGAGCCTGTCCGCAAACGCCCGGGCATGTATGTCGGCGGCACGGACGAGCGGGCTCTGCATCATCTGGCCGCCGAGGTGCTGGACAACGCCATGGACGAAGCCGTGGCGGGCCACGCCTCGCGGATCGAGGTGTCGCTCCGCGCCGACGGCTTTCTGACCATCCGCGACAACGGACGCGGCATTCCCGTCGATCCGCACCCGAAATTCCCCGATAAATCCGCGCTGGAGGTGATCCTCACCACGCTGCATTCGGGCGGCAAATTCTCGAATAAAGCCTATCAGACGGCGGGCGGCCTGCATGGCGTGGGCAGCTCGGTGGTCAACGCCCTTTCGGAGCGGCTGGAGGTCGAGGTGGCCCGCGACCGCAAGCTCTATGGTCAGGATTTCGCGCGGGGCCTGCCGCTCGGGCCTCTGGTCGAGAAGGGCGCGGCGCCCAATCGCCGGGGCACGACGGTGACCTTCCGCCCCGATCCCGAGATCTTCGGCGCGCGGGCGGGGTTCAAGCCGGCGCGGCTCTTCAAGATGGCGCGGGCCAAGGCTTACCTTCATCGGGGCGTCGAAATCCGCTGGGCCTGCGCCCCGGAGCTGCTCAACGAAGGCGACGCCACGCCGCCGGAGGCGGTGCTGCATTTCCCCGGCGGCCTTGAGGAGTTCCTGCGCGCCGAATTAGGCGATCAGCAGCCGGTGGAAAGCGCGATCTTCTGCGGCAAGGCGGCCTTCAGCGAGAAATTCGGCGCGGAGGCGGTGGGCTCGGTGGAATGGGCGCTCGCCTGGACGGAGGACGGCGAAGGCTTCGTGCAGAGCTTCTGCAACGCCATTCCGACGCCGCTCGGCGGCACCCATGAGGCGGGCTTCCGCGCGGCGATTCTGAAGGGCCTGCGGGCCTATGGCGATCTGACCAGCAACCGCAAGGCCGCCCAGATCACGCCGGAGGACGTCTTCGTGGGGGCGGGGGCGGTGATGTCGGCCTTCATCCGCGATCCGGAGTTTCAGGGCCAGACCAAGGAGAAGCTGTCCAGCTCCGAGGCGACGCGCTTCGTCGAGGGCGCCTTGCGCGATCCCTTCGACCACTGGCTCGCCGCCGATCCGCGTCGGGCGGGCGCTCTGCTGGAGCTGTTCATCGCGCGCGCCGAGGATCGTCTGAAGCGCCGCGCCGAGAAGGACGTGGCGCGCAAAAGCGCCACCAAGCGTCTGCGTCTGCCGGGCAAGCTGGCCGATTGCGCCGACGCCTCCAAGGCGGGCTCGGAGCTCTTCATCGTGGAGGGCGATTCCGCGGGCGGCTCGGCCAAGCAGGCCCGCGACCGCAAGACTCAGGCGATTCTGCCGCTCAAGGGCAAGATCCTGAACGTGGCCAGCGCCAGCCTTGAGAAGCTCGCGCAGAATCAGGAGCTTCAGGATCTGATGCAGGCTCTGGGCGTGGGCCTCGGCAAGAATTACCGCGACGAGGAATTGCGCTACGAGCGCGTCATCATCATGACCGACGCCGACGTCGACGGCGCCCATATCGCTTCGCTGCTGCTGACCTTCTTCTTCACCCAGACGCCGAAGATGATCGAGGCCGGAAAGCTTTATCTGGCGGCGCCGCCGCTTTACCGCCTGACTCAGGGCGGCAAATCGGTCTACGCCCGCGACGACGTCCATCGCGAGAAGCTCATGGCGAGCGTCTTCCGCAATAAGGGCAAGGTGGAGGTGAGCCGCTTCAAGGGCCTCGGCGAGATGACCCCGCGCCAGCTCAAGGAGACCACCATGGATCCCGAGCTGCGTCAGCTGATCCGGGTGCGCCTCGCCGACGAGGAGCCGGGCGAGACCTCGGATCTGGTCGAGCGGCTGATGGGCAAGCGCCCCGAGATGCGCTTCGAATTCCTGCGCGAGAACGCCGCCTTCGCCGAAGCCGACATCTGAACGACGCGGAGGAGCGGCTTACAAAAGCCGCTCCAGATAGCGCACCGTCTTGCCGCGATCCTCCAGCCGGGCGCTTCCGACTTCGCGGAAGCCGAGCGCCGCATGAAAGGCGTCCGAGGCGGGGTTGGGCGGATCGGAGTTCACTTCGCAGACGACGCGCTTCAGCCCCGTTTCCTTCGCAACTGCGAAAAGATCGGCGTAAAGCCGCCGCGCCAGCCCCGCGCCGCGCGCCTTGGCGGAGACGATCACCCGATCCACATAGGCGAAATCCGCGCCGCGCGCCCGGAACCAGAGGAAATTCGGACTATCGTAATCCGCCGTGGCGTCCAGCGCGACGAGCAGCGCCTCAGGCGCCCCCTCCGGACCCGCCGCGCGGGCGAGGAGGGCCTCGCCAAGCAGCTTGGCGAAGGCTTCAGGGCTCATCGAGGAGGTTTCGCGGGCGTGGGCCTCGTTCAAAGCATGAAGCCCCGCCAGATCCTGAGGCAGGATCGGACGGGGCTGATGGTTTTCAAAGACTTCCGTCACTTCAGACGGCGCGCGTTGGCGCTGGCCTTGCGGGCGATGGGCTTCAGCGCCGCGCTGGCGATCTGGGGGGCGCCCTTGCCGTTCACCGCCGCGAGGGCGGCGCTTTGCGCGGCGTGGGCGAAGGCCACGGGCTTCTCCATGGTCATGCGCACGGCTTCGGTGGGGCGCATTTTGCCCTCGGCCATCATCATGGTGCGGCGCCAGATGACGAATCCCGCGTTCTGGGCCATGGCCTGCGCGGCGGCCGCGAAGGTCCACCAGGCCTGAAAGGCGCGGAACTGGGCCGAAGGGTCGAAAAACCAGTCTTGGCGACTCATGACGTCCACTCCGGATACATGGGTTATGTTGCAGTGCAATATAAATGGGGAAGGGGGCGAAAACAAGGCCGTCTCCGCGGAGTTCTGCGCGCGACGCGGGAATTTCAGGAAAAAAGGGGGGGAAACGACAGGGCCGCCGGGAGGATTTCCCGACGGCCCGTCGTTCAAGGCGATCTCCGGCAAGGCGATCTCAGGAGGGCGTCGCGCCTTTGGGGGGCGCGGCGCGGTTCGCGATCAGACCGAGTAGGAGGTCGCGAATTCGATGGGGTGCGGGGTGGTCTCATAGGCCAGAACCTCGTCCCACTTGATTTCGGCGTAGGATTCGATCTGGTCCTTGGTGAAGACGTTGCCCTTGAGGAGGAATTCGTGATCCGCCTCGACCGCCAGCAGAGCCTCGCGCAGCGAGCCGCAGACGGTCGGGATCTCTTTGAGCTCCTCCGGCGGCAGGTCGTAGAGGTTCTTGTCCATCGCCTCGCCGGGATTGATCTTGTTCATGATGCCGTCCATGCCGGCCATGAAGATCGCGGTGTAGGCGAGGTAGGGGTTGGCGGTCGGGTCCGGGAAGCGGATCTCGACGCGCTTGGCCTTGGGGTTGGAGGTGTAGGGAATGCGGCAGCTGGCCGAGCGGTTGCGGGCCGAATAGGCCAGCAGCACCGGCGCCTCATAGCCCGGCACAAGGCGCTTATAGCTGTTGGTCGAGGGATTGGTGAAGGCGTTCAGAGCCTTGGCGTGCTTGAGGATGCCGCCGATGAAGTGAAGGCAGGTGTCGGAGAGATCGGCGTAGCGGTTGCCCGCGAAGACCGGCTTGCCCGCCTTCCAGATCGACTGATGGACGTGCATGCCCGAACCATTGTCGCCCTTGATGGGCTTGGGCATGAAGGTCGCCGAGAGGCCGTAGGCCTGAGCGACGTTGTGGATCACGTATTTATAGGTCTGCATCAGATCGCCGCACTGCGAGAGCGGCGAATATTTGAAGCCCAGCTCATGCTGGTTGGTGGCGACCTCATGGTGGTGCTTCTCGACCGGCACGCCCATCTTCTTCATGGTCGAGAGCATTTCGCTGCGGAAATCCTGCCCGGAATCGAGCGGGTTGACCGGGAAATAGCCGCCCTTGGGGCCGGGACGATGGGCGAGGTTGCCGCCTTCGATCTCTTTCCAGGTGTTGGCGGGCGACTCGGGGCCCGAGATCTCATAGGCGACGCGATGCGAGGAGACGTCGTAACGCACGTCGTCGAAGATGAAGAATTCGGCTTCGGGGCCGCAATAGATGGTGTCGCCGATTCCGGTCTGCTTCAGATAGGCCTCGGCCTTTTTGGCGGTGCCGCGCGGATCGCGGGAATAGGGCTCGCCGGTGCCGGGCTCGAGGATGTCGCAGATGATGTTGACGGTCTTCTGCGCGTAGAAGGGATCGATGGCGGCGGTGGAGGCGTCCGGCGCCATGATCATGTCGGATTCGTTGATGGCCTTCCAACCCGCGATCGAGGAGCCGTCGAACATGATGCCTTCGGTGAGCAGCTCTTCAGTGACCTCGGAGATGTCATAGGTGATGTGCTGCCATTTTCCGCGCGGATCGGTGAAGCGGAAATCGACATATTCCGCGTTCTCCGCGGCGATGAGGTCGAGAACGGATTTGGCGTCGCTCATGACTCGTCCTTATGGGATTTGAAAGGCTCGAAACGAAAACGGAGGAGGTTTCGGAAGGGGGAGGGGTCAGACGGCGTCCGGGCCGTCTTCGCCGGTGCGGATGCGGATGACCTGCTCCACGGGGGTGACGAAGATTTTTCCGTCGCCGATCTTGCCGGTCTTGGCGGCCTTGACGACGGCCTCCACCGCCTGATCCAGCAGATCGTCGTTGACGACCACCTCGATCTTGATCTTGGGCAGAAAGTCCACGACGTATTCGGCCCCGCGATAGAGTTCGGTGTGGCCTCTCTGGCGTCCGAATCCCTTGGCCTCCAGCACCGTCAAGCCTTGCACGCCGATCTCCTGAAGGGCCTCCTTCACGTCGTCGAGCTTGAAGGGTTTGATGACGGCTTCGATCTTCTTCATGTTCAAGGGTCCTCGGCTTTCGTCTCGGGCCGCCGCGCCGGAAGGGCGCGCGCCGCATAAGCTTAGCAAATGCGGCGCCATCTCGGATTTTCACGGAATATCAAAGAGAAATGAGATTAATCTCCGCAGAGGGCCGCATTTCCGGGCTTTCAAACGCCTAAAAATTAGGCGATGAGCCCAAATTTTAAGCTTTTGTGAAGATTCCGCCGCCCGCGCCGAGGGCGCCGCAGCGAAGGCGGATCCGCCGCCTTCCGCCGGAGCCCTCCTGAAGGCAGGGGGCGCGAGCAAGGGGCGAAGGAGCGCGAGAAAGGCGCTTTTTTGTGATGCGCGCCCTTGAGCCTGTGCTATAGAGGCCCCGGTCCCGCCGGGCTTCCCGGCTGGGGTCGCATGGTTTTGCGGGCGTGGTGAAACTGGCAGACACGCAGGATTTAGGTTCCTGTGCTGAAAGGCGTGTGGGTTCAAGTCCCTCCGTCCGCACCAAATCTCGATCGCCGCGCGACGAAAGACACGCATCCGGCGCGCCTCCGGCCGCCCACGACAGGACGACGACGAACATGCAGGTGACGGAGACCAAATCCGAAGGTCTGAGGCGCGAATACGCCGTGGTGATCGGCGCGGCGGAGATCGACGCGAAGGTCGTCGACAAGCTCCAGAACAACCGCGAGACCTTCGCCATGAAGGGATTCCGCAAGGGCAAAGCGCCCCTCGCGGTGATGCGCAAGATGTTCGGCAAATCGCTGCTCGGCGAGACCGTGCAGGAGCTGGTGGACGGCGCCGTCAAGGATCTGGTCGCGCGCCATGAGATGCGCCCGGCCATGCAGCCGGACGTGCGCATCACCACCGCCAACTTCCAGGAAGGCGACGACCTGACGCTGGAGGTGGCCATGGAGCTGCTGCCCGAGATCCCCGAGGTCGATTACGCCGACGTGGCGCTGGAGCGCCTCGTGGTGGAGGCGCCGGAATCCGAAGTGGAGGAGGCGCTGAACAAGATCGCCGAATCCAGCGCGACCTACGCGCCCCGCGAGGAAGGCGCCGTCTCCGAAACGAAGGATCAGCTCTCCATCGACTTCGCCGGCAAGATCGACGGCGTGGCCTTCGAGGGCGGAACCGCCGAGGACTTCCCGCTGGTTCTGGGCTCCGGCCAGTTCATCCCCGGCTTCGAGGATCAGCTCCTCGGCAAGAAGGCCGGCGAGGAAGTCGCGGTGAAGGTGACCTTCCCCGAGAATTACGGCGCGCAGAACCTCGCGGGCAAAGAAGCCGTCTTCGACGTGGTCGTCAAAGAGGTCCGGGCTCCGGCCAAGGCCGAGCTGAACGACGAGCTCGCCAAGAAGTTCGGCGCCGCCGACCTCGCCGAGCTGCGCGCCCGCGTGGCCGAGCGCGTCAAGGCGGAATACGACTCCGCTTCGCGCGCCCATGTGAAGCGCCGCCTGCTCGACGCTCTGGACGAGAAGGTGTCCTTCGAGCTGCCGCCGACCATGGTGCGCGTCGAAGCCGACTCCATCGCCCATCAGCTCTGGCACGAAGAGCACCCCGAGGAGCACGGCCATAACCACGGCTCCATCGAGCCGACCGACGAGCATAAGAAGATCGCCGAGCGCCGCGTGCGCCTCGGGCTGCTTCTGGCGCAGATCGGCACCGTGAACCAGATCGCCGTGAGCGAGCAGGAGCTGAATCAGGCCATCTTCCAGCAGGCCCGCCAGTATCCCGGCCAAGAGCGCGAGTTCTTCCAGTGGGTGCGCGGCAATCAGAACGCTCTGAATCAGGTTCAGGCGCCGATCTTCGAGGATAAGGTCGTCGACTTCATCCTCGGCAAGGCGAAGATCACGGATAAGACGGTCTCCAAGGAAGAGCTGGAGAAGGCCCTCGCCGAACTTGAGGAAGCCGAACTCTGACCCTATGCGCCGGGCGGGGCCCTTGGCCTCGCCCGGAATTTACGCGTAAGCTCCGCATGTTTGATCCGCGAAGCTTGGGAGCCCCCTGCCAAAAGCGGATTCGGCGCCTATATTCAAGACGGGATCGCGACGCCTTCCCCAACGCCCCTAATCGCGAGCGAACATGAGAGATCCGATCGACACCTTCACGAACACCCTCGTCCCCATGGTGGTCGAGCAGACCAGCCGCGGCGAACGGGCTTTCGACATCTACTCCCGTCTTCTGAAAGAGCGCATCATCTTCCTCGCCGGCCCGGTGCATGACGGCATGGCCACTCTGGCCGTGGCGCAGCTCATGTTTCTGGAGTCCGAGAATCCGAAGAAGGAGATCTCGCTCTACATCAACAGCCCCGGCGGAATCGTGACCTCGGGCCTGTCCATCTACGACACGATGCAATATATCCGCTGCCCCGTGGCGACGCTCTGCGTCGGACAGGCGGCCTCGATGGGATCGCTCCTGCTGACGGCGGGCGAGAAGGGCATGCGCTATTCTCTGCCGAACAGCCGGATCATGATCCATCAGCCCTCGGGCGGCTTCAGCGGACAGGTCAGCGACATTCAGATCCACGCCCGCGAGGCCCTTGAACTGCGCGAGCGCCTGAACAAGATCTATGTGAAGCATACGGGCCAGAATCTCGAGGCCGTCGAGGCCGCCATGGAGCGCGACAACTTCATGACGCCGGAGCAGGCCAAGGACTGGGGTCTGATCGACCAGATCTTCGAGAAGCGCCCGGAGGCTCCGGCCGCCTGATTTCAGGATTGAATCGCGCGGCGGCGAGGCTTACCGTCGTCGCGCGCTTGGTCTTGGCGCGGGAATTGCTCTGAAAAGCCTGAAGTCAGGCTGTGCGACAGGCTTCGGAGCGCCGCCCCCCGACCCGCGGACGGCGCGCGAGCGAGGCGATGAGGCGAGTTTCCGCCGGGAGGATGCGATGACCACGAAACCGACGGGCGACTCCAAGGGCGCGCTCTACTGCTCCTTCTGCGGAAAGAGCCAGCATGAGGTGCGCAAGCTCATCGCGGGCCCCACGGTCTTCATCTGCGACGAATGCGTCGAGCTCTGCATGGACATCATCCGCGAGGAGAATAAAACCTCGCTGGTGAAGCAGCGCGAGGGCGTGCCCACGCCTCAGGACATCGCGCAGGTGCTCGATGATTACGTCATCGGCCAGCGCCGCGCCAAGCGCGTGCTCGCGGTGGCGGTGCATAATCATTACAAGCGCCTCGCCAACGCCGCCAAGGCGGGCGACGTCGAGCTGGCGAAGTCCAACATCCTGCTGATCGGCCCGACCGGCAGCGGCAAGACCCTGCTCGCGCAGACTCTCGCCCGCATTCTGGACGTGCCCTTCACCATGGCCGACGCCACCACCCTCACCGAGGCGGGTTATGTCGGCGAGGACGTCGAGAACATCATTCTGAAGCTGCTCCAAGCCGCCGACTACAACGTCGAGAAGGCCCAGCGCGGCATCGTCTACATCGACGAAATCGACAAGATCAGCCGCAAGTCGGATAATCCCTCGATCACCCGCGACGTCTCGGGCGAGGGCGTCCAGCAGGCGCTGCTCAAGATCATGGAGGGCACGGTGGCCAGCGTTCCGCCTCAGGGCGGCCGCAAGCATCCGCAGCAGGAGTTCCTGCAGGTGGACACCACCAACATCCTCTTCATCTGCGGCGGCGCCTTCGCGGGGCTGGAGCGGATCATCGCGCAGCGTCAGAAGGGCGCGGCCATCGGCTTCGGCGCCGACGTCCGGCCGCCGGACGACCGCCGCGCGGGCGCCATCCTTCAGGATCTCGAATCCGAGGATCTTCTGAAATTCGGTCTCATTCCGGAATTCATCGGCCGTCTGCCGGTCACGGCGACGCTGGAGGATCTGGACGAAGACGCGCTGATCAAGATCCTCGCCGAGCCGAAGAACGCTCTGGTGAAGCAATATCAGCGGCTCTTCGACATGGAGGGCGTGAAGCTCAACTTCACCGAGGAGGCTCTGCGCGCCATCGCCCGCAAAGCCATCGAGCGCAAGACCGGCGCGCGCGGCCTGCGCTCCATCCTTGAGGACGTGCTGCTCGACACCATGTACGACGTGCCCGCCGCCCGCGGCCTTGAGAGCGTCACCGTCGGCGCCGAGGCCATCGAGGGCAAGGGCCAGCCGCTCATGAGCTACGCCAAGGATAAGGACGCCGCCTCCGCCTCCTGAGGCTGAAGGTCGGTGTCGGAAATTCGGAAGGCCGGGCCGCAAAGCCCGGCCTTTTTCTTGCGCGGCTTTGGGGTTTCTTCAGGCTCGCGCGCTAGGAAGGGAGTCCGGCGGGGCGCGGGGGCGTTCCGCGCCTTCCGAAGGAGGCCCGCATGGCCTATGGCAGCGGCCTGCCGCGCATCATGCCCAATCTCACGCGCCATTGCCGCCCCGGCCTCGCCGAGGCCGTCGTGGCGCGGCATCCGGCTCCGGCCGTGGTTCTCGACATGGGCGCGGGCGGACGCAAGATCGCGCCGCATGTGACGGCGGTGGATTTCGTCGCCTTGCCCGGCACCGACGTCGTTTCCGACGTCTGCGCCACGCCCTTTCCAGACGATCACGCCGATTGCATCATCGCCACGGGGCTGATCGAGCATCTGGAGGACGACCTCGCCTTCCTGCGCGAGGCGCGGCGCATCCTCAAGCCGGGCGGCGAGATCCATGTGGAGATCCCCTTCCTCCAGCAATATCACGACGATCCCATCGACGTGCGCCGCTACACCGTCGACGGCCTCGCGCGGGTGATGCGCGCCCAAGGCTTCGAGCCTGTCGACAGCGGCTTTCATATCGGGCCGGGCGTGGCCATCGCCACGCTCAACGCCTATTACTGGGGGACGGTCTTCGAGGGGGAGAGCCGCGCCGCGAAGATCCTCTCCAACGGGGCGTTTTTTCTGGCTTCCGTCGTGGGCTGGCCGCTGACGCGGCTCGACCGCTGGCTGATGCGCAAACGCTCGGCGCATCGTCTGGCCTTCGGAGTCTATTGCGTGGCCCGCAAGCCGCCGGCCTGAACGAAGAAAGGGCGCCGGAGAGAACCCCCGACGCCCTGAGAGCGTTTTCCGACCAAGTTGGGGCGTTCAAACGCTCTAAATTTTTGTTCTGTCGCGCTTTCACGACGCGAAACCTGATCGGTTTCGCCGGAAAGCGCTCTAAAGCCTACAGCGTCACGACCGCATGACGCTTCTTGCCCGCCGAGAGCTTCAACGGGCCCGCAGCGAGATCCGCCGCGCCGATCAGACGGGCCGGATCGCTGGCGGGCTCGTCGTTCACGCGGGCGCCGCCCTCGGAGAAGAGCCGCCGCGCCTCCTTGCCGGAGGAGGCCAGCCCCGCCCGCTGGAAGAGCTGCCCCAGAGAAACCCCCGCCGCCGCCTCTTCGGCGCTGAGCGCCACGCTGGGCAGATCGGCGCCCAGAGCCCCCGCCTCGAAGGTCGCCTGAGCGGTGGCTCTGGCGGCTTCGGCGGCCGCGCGGCCATGGGCGAGGGCGGTCACCTCATCGGCGAGGATCTTCTTGACCTCGTTGATCTCCGAGCCGCCCAAAGCCCCAAGCCGCGCGATCTCGTCCAGCGGAAGCTCGGTGTAGAGCTTGAGGAAGCGCTCGACGTCGGCGTCGGGGATGTTGCGCCAGAACTGCCAGAAATCATAAGGCGAGAGCATGTCCGCATTGATCCAGACCGCCCCGCCGAGGCTTTTGCCCATCTTGCGGCCGTCCGACATGGTGAGCAGCGGCGAGATCAGCGCGAAGAGATCCGGCGTCCCCATGCGCCGCCCGAGATCCACGCCCGTGACGATGTTGCCCCATTGATCCGAGCCGCCCATCTGGAGCCGCGCGCCATAGCGCCGGTTGATCTCCACGAAGTCGTAGGACTGGAGCAGCATGTAGTTGAATTCAAGGAAGCTGAAGGCCTGCTCGCGCTCCAGACGCAGTTTCACGCTCTCCATCGACAACATGCGGTTGATGGAGAAATGGCGTCCGTAATCGCGCAGGAAGTCGAGGTAGTTGATCTTGTCGAGCCATTCGGCGTTGTCGATCATGATCGCGTCGGTCGGGGCCTCGCCGAAGGTCAGGTAGTTCACGAAGACCTTGCGGATGCCCGCCTTGTTCTCCTCGATCTTCTCGGGGGTGAGCAAGGGGCGGGCTTCGTCGCGGCCCGTGGGGTCGCCGACGCGCGTGGTGCCGCCGCCCATCAGCACGATGGGCTTATGGCCGGTCTTCTGAAGCCAGCGCAGCATCATGATCTGCATCAGGCCGCCGACGTGAAGGCTGGTCGCCGTCGCGTCGAAGCCGATATAGCCCGGAACGATCTGAGACTTCAGCAGCGCGTCGAGACCCTCGTAATCGCTGCAATCCTGAATGAAGCCGCGGGCTGAAAGCTCCGCCAGAAACTCGCTCTTGAACCGGGACATGATGAAAGTCCTTAGGGATGGTCGGGAACAGCGGCTTATAGCCCCCGCCTTCCGCCCCTTACAAGCTTCACGCGTAGCCGAGCCGCCGCAGGATCTCCCGAAGGCTCGCCTCGGGGCTGGTGAGGACATGCGAAAGCCCCTCAGCCGCCGGGGCCATGGAGGCTTGCGCCAGAGCGACGCTTGCGAAGCCCTCGGCGAAACCGGCCTTGACCGCCGCGCGGATCGCCGCCCGATAGGTCTCGGCCTCGCCCGCGAGGAAGCGGTCCCATGCGCCTTCGACGAGGCGCAAAGGCGGCGCCTCGACGCCTTTCGCCCCGGCCAGAGCGCGCAGACGCGCCCCCGTCGGCTCCAGCGTGGTCGGGGCGGCGCAGAGGATCAGGACCGGGCCGGGCCCGTCCAGAGCCTCGCGGAGCAAGGCCGCCTCGGCGCCGACCACCGGAATCCCGAAGGGCCCTTCGGCCTTTTCGGCGGCCTCGCCGAGCGTGGAGCAGGTGAGCGCCAGCCCGTCGCAGCCATGGGCGAGGGCCTCCAGAGCCCGCCGCGTCTCCAGCAGAATCGCCTGAGTCGCGCCGCCCGCCGCCTGAGCCGCCGCCAGAAGATCGGGGCGGACTTCATGACGGAGGATTCCCTCCGGCGCGCCGAGATTCCGCAAAGCCGCCTCGAAGAGGGGCGCGTTGCTCGCCGCCGTATGCAGCAGGCCGATCTTCATCGCGCGCCCCGGTCGACGAGTTCGCCCTCGATGATCACCGAGCCGGGGCCGAAAAGCCGGATCTGCTCGACCGCCCGCGCGGCGGCGTAACATTCCTCGACGTGCTTGTTCAGAATCCAGGTCATGACGCGATAGCTGATCGCGGCGGCGGCGGCCTGCCCGAGGATGGGGGCGAATCGCGCCGCCTGCCGGATCCCGAGCGCCCGCGTCAAAGTAAGCGCGATCATCTTGCGCGTGACCGCCCGCGCGATGAAGCTGTTGGAGAATCCCTTGATCGTGCCGTAAAGCGCGACGCGCTCGGCTTCTTCGAGCTTCTCGATCTGCTCGGGCGCGAGGCCGAAGTCGCGCGAGATCTGCGGCAGGGCGTTCATGAGCATGGCCATGTCGGCGGCGACGTCCACGCCGGGCAGAGGCGCGGCGGCCAAAACCGCCGAAGTCGCCGCGCGCCGCCGGATCATGGCGCGGCATTCATGGCGAATCGCTTCGATTTCTTCCACTCTGGGCATGGACGACGCTCCCTCTCAGGGCGTTCCGCGGCGCGGAGGCTCGCCCGCGGATGGAGTTCGGCTGAGCCTCGGATATGGCCTTCCGGCGGCGCCCTCGCAAGAGCGGACGGGTCTTTCTGGATATTTCGTAAATAATCCTCGCTTGGATTTCCGCTTCGCGCGATCCTGCGTATAAGGCTCTTGGCGAAAGCGGCGGGAGGATTTACTCTCGCTTGCGAGAAACATCAGAAACTTCGCAGGGATTGTTGAAGCGATCCCGCAGAAATCGAGCCATCAAGCGAGGAGGGCGACTCAATGGGAAGGTTCCTCAAAGTCCTTGGCGTATGCCTGATGGCGGGAGCCTCCGCAGGCTGCGCCGCAGGGGTCAACGCCGATTGGGGCGGAAGGCTGGCGGGCGGCGGTCCCGGCGTCAGCGCGGGGCTGGGCGGCCATATCAAGGTCGTCGACGTTCCTTATCACGGGCCGCATCGCGGAGGCGGGAGCTATGCGGGCGCCCCCGTCTATAATCCGGGCCCGATCTACTCGACCCCGACTTATTCGGGGCCGACTTATTCGGGGCCGAGCGTCAGCCTCGGCCCGGTCTACGCGCCGAGCGCGTCGAGCTATCTGCCGTCGAGCTATCCGACCACGAGCTATGCGCCGCCCATCGTGGCGCCGCCGTCTTTCACGCAGGTGGTCAGGCCGCCGCCGGAGGTGCGTTACGAGCCCCCTGAGATTCAGGTGATCAAGCCGCCGCCCATCGTGAAATACGCGCCGCCCGACGTGCAGGTGGTGAAGCCGCCCCCGGTGGTGCAATATGCGCCGCCTGAGGTGCAGGTGATCAAGCCGCCGCCCATCGTGAAGCATGAGCCGCCCGACGTTCAGGTGGTCAAGCCGCCTCCGGTGGTGCGCTATGAGCGGCCCGAGGTGCAGGTGGTGAAGTCGCCGCCCATCGTGAAATACGCGCCGCCCGAGGTGAAGATCGTTCAGCCGCCCCCGGTGGTGCAATACGCCCCGCCCGCCTATCAGGCGGCGAGCGCGCGCTGCTGCGCGCCTCCGCCTCCGCCGCCCGCCCCCGTCTGCTGCGACCGGCCCGCTTGGGGCGGAGGGGCTTGGGGCGGCGGACATCAGCCTTGGGCGCCGCGCCGCTACACCGAGTGGCTCGACTGACGAAACGCGCGGAGGGACCCGCGAAGAAACGCCGCCGGAGGGCTCCCTCCGGCGGCGTTTTCATCTGCGGGAGGAGCCTGCGCTCATTCGCCTTCGGCGGAGAGGAAGCGTTCGGCCTCCAGAGCGGCCATGCAGCCCATGCCCGCCGAAGTCACCGCCTGACGATAAATATGATCCGTCACGTCGCCCGCCGCGAAGACGCCCGGAACCGAGGTTTCGGTGGAGAAGGGCTTCACCACCACATAGCCGCCGAGATGGGTCTCCAGCTGCCCCTCGACGAGCTGCGAGGCGGGGGCGTGGCCGATGGCCACGAAAGCGCCCTGCACGGCGAGATCGCGCGTCTCTCCGGTCTTGACCTGACGGAGCTTCAGGCCGGTCACGCCCTGCTCGCCGGGCTCGCCGAGGATCTCGACGGCCTCATGATCCCAGATCACCTCGACGTTGGGATGTTTGAAGAGGCGGTCCTGCATGATCTTTTCGGCGCGCAGGGAATCGCGGCGATGGATGAGCGTCACTTTCTTAGCGAAGCGCGTCAGAAACAGCGCCTCCTCGACGGCGGTGTTGCCGCCGCCGATCACCGCCACCTCCTTGTCGCGGAAGAAGAAGCCGTCGCAGGTGGCGCAGGCCGAGACGCCGAAGCCCTTCAGCTTCTCCTCAGAAGGGAGGCCCAGCCAGCGCGCCTGAGCGCCCGTCGCGAGGATCACCGTCTCGGCGTGGTAAACCGCGCCGGAATCGCAGACCGCCGTGAAGGGGCGCTTGGAGAGATCCAGCGAAGTCGCCACGTCATATTCGATCTTGGCGCCCATGGCGGCGGCGTGTTCGCTCATGCGCTCCATGAGGGCGGGGCCTTCGACCTTCGAATCTCCCGGCCAGTTCTCGACGTCGCTGGTGATGGTGAGCTGTCCGCCCGGCTGCATCCCGGCGAGTAGCACCGGCTCCAGCATGGCGCGGGCGGCGTAGACGGCGGCGGTGTAGCCGGCCGGGCCCGACCCGACGATCAGGGTTTTCACGGCGATGGGCGAGGACATGGAGATTTCCCGATCAAGGCGCGCTCCGGGCTTGCGGCTCCGGGAGGGCGCGGGACGTAGGACGCTCTGAGGCGAGGATGTTCCGCGAAAACATATAGGGGAGCCCGCGAAAGGCTCAAGCGGGAAGCGCGCGGCGGCGGGGATTTCGGCCGCAGGGCCTCTCCGGCGCGCAGGGCGTGGTGGGCGGTGAGGGGATCGAACCCCCGACCCTCTCGGTGTAAACGAGACGCTCTTCCGCTGAGCTAACCGCCCCTCCAGATCGGCGCATCCGCCGAAGCTCGGCCGGATCTAGAGCGCCGCCCGGAGGCTTTGCAAGATGTTTCCGCGCCCGCCTTCCGTAAGGGCCTCCGCCGCCGGACATGCGAAAGCCGCCGCGAAGACCTCCGCGACGGCGTTGCTTGCGCTTCGGAGGCGCGGCCCGCGGAGCTTCGCCGCGATCCTCTGCGGATCCGCGGCGGCCTCGGGCGCGGCCCTGAGACTCAGGCGTTGAGCGTGTCTTTGAGGCTCTTGCCGGGTTTGAAGCGGGCCTGTTTGGAGGCCTTGATCTCGATGGTTTCGCCGGTGGAGGGGTTGCGGCCCGAGCTGGCGGCCCGCTCGGCCACCACGAAGGAGCCGAAGCCCAGCAGCCGGACCTCCTCTCCTTTCTGGAGCGCCTCGGAGATGAGGGCGAGGGTCGCGTCCAGGACCTCGGCGGCTTGCGCGTTCGTGACGCCGGCGCGCTCGGCGACTCCGGCGACGAGTTCTTTCTTATTCACGCTTTCAGGCCTCTTGCTGATGCAAACGACGAATATGGTAACGAATCGAGCTTGAAGGTCAAAGCAAAAGCGGCCCTTTCGGGCCGCCTCCACGTCTTTTGAACGAGCTTTAGGCGTTGAAATTGCGCGGAGCGCCGCCTTCCTCGCCTCCGGAGCGACCATAGGCGGCGCGCTCGGCGGCCTCCTGATCGGCTTCGCTCCATTCGATGGGCTCCGGGCGACGGGTGAGCGCCGCGTCCAGAACCTCCGTCATGGTGGAGACCGGGATGATGGTCATCCCTTCCTTCACATTGGCGGGGATCTCGATGAGATCCTTTTCGTTCTCCTTGGGGATGAGGACGGTTTTGATTCCGCCCCGCAAAGCCGCGAGGAGCTTCTCCTTGAGTCCGCCGATGGCCAGCACGTTGCCGCGCAGAGTCACCTCGCCGGTCATGGCCACGTCCTTGCGGACGGGCACGCCGCTCAGCACCGAGACGATGGCCGTGGTCATGCCGACGCCCGCCGAAGGGCCGTCCTTGGGGGTCGCGCCCTCAGGAACATGGACGTGGATGTCCACCTTCTCGAAGAGCGGCGGCCGGATGCCGTATTTCGGCGCCTGAGCCCGCACGTAGCTGGCGGCGGCCTCGATGGATTCCTTCATGACCTCGCCGAGCTTGCCGGTGGTCTTCATGCGGCCCCGGCCCGGCAGGCGCAGCGCCTCGATGGAGAGCAATTCGCCGCCCACCTCGGTCCAGGCCAGACCCGTGACCACGCCCACCTGATCCTCCTGCTCGGCGACGCCGTAGCGGAAGCGCGCCGGGCCGAGCAGCCCTTCGAGATCCTTGGGCTCGACCTTCACCTCTTTGATCTTCTCGCGGAGGATGCGGGTCACGGCCTTGCGGCAGAGCCGCGCCATCTCGCGCTCGAGGTTGCGCACGCCGGATTCCCGGGTGTAGAGCCGGATCACGTCGCGCAGGGCTTCGTCCGAAAGATGGAACTCCTTCGGCTTCAGGCCATTGGCCTCGACCTGCTTGGGCAGCAGATGCTTGCGGGCGATCTCGACCTTTTCGTCCTCGGTGTAGCCCGAGAGCGAAATCACCTCCATGCGGTCCAGCAGAGGCCGGGGCATGTTATAGGTGTTGGCCGTGGTCACGAACATCACGTTCGACAGGTCGTAATCGACTTCGAGGTAGTGGTCGTTGAAGGTCGAATTCTGCTCAGGATCCAGCACCTCGAGCATGGCCGAGGCGGGGTCTCCGCGGAAGTCCTGACCCATCTTGTCGATCTCGTCGAGCAGGATGAGCGGATTGCTGGTCTTGGCCTTGCGCAGGGCTTGGATGATCTTGCCCGGCATGGAGCCGATATAGGTGCGTCGATGGCCGCGGATTTCGGCCTCGTCGCGCACGCCGCCCAGCGAGATGCGGATGAACTCGCGGTTGGTCGCCTTGGCCAGCGACTTGCCCAGCGAGGTCTTGCCCACGCCCGGAGGGCCGACGAGGCAGAGGATCGGCCCCTTCAGCTTGGTCTTGCGCTGCTGCACGGCCAGATATTCGAGGATGCGCTCCTTGACCTTCTCAAGCCCATGGTGGTCGGCGTCGAGGATCTTCTCGGCGGCTCCGAGGTCTTTCTTGACCTTGGAGTTCTTGCTCCACGGAATCCCGAGCAGCCAGTCGAGATAGTTGCGCACCACGGTCGCCTCGGCGGCCATGGGGGGCATCTGACGGAGCTTCTTGACCTCGGCGAGCGCCTTTTCGCGGGCCTCTTTGGAGAGGGCCGTGGCTTCGATGCGCTTTTCGAATTCGCCCGCTTCGTCGCGGCCGTCCTCGCCCTCGCCGAGCTCGCGCTGAATCGCCTTCATCTGCTCGTTGAGGTAATATTCGCGCTGGGTCTTCTCCATCTGCCGCTTCACGCGCGACTTGATCTTTTTGTCCATCTGAAGGACGCCGATCTCATTGGCCATGAGGCCGTAGATGCGCTCCATGCGCTCCGAGACCACGAGGGTCTCCAGCAGGGACTGCTTTTCCGAGATCTTGACCACGAGATGGGCCGCCACCGCGTCGGAGAGCCGGCCCGGATCCTCGATCTGAAGGATTCCGGCCGCCGCCTCCTGAGGGATGTTGCGGTTCAGCTTGGCGTATTTGTCGAATTCCTCGGCGAGGGTGCGCGTGAAGGCCGAAGCGATCTGAGGATCGCCCACGCTTTCCTCCAGCGCCTCGATCTCGGCCTCGTAAAAGGCTTCGTTCTCGACGAAGCGGCGGATGCGCGCGCGGCTCTTGCCCTCGACCAGCACCTTCACGGTGCCGTCGGGCAGCTTCAGCAGCTGAAGCACCGAGGCGATCACGCCGGTTTGATAAATATCCTCAGGCGCAGGATCGTCCTCGCCCGCTTCGCGCTGGGTGGCGAGCAGGATCTGGCGATTGTCGCGCATGACGCTTTCGAGCGCCCGCACCGATTTCTCGCGGCCCACATAAAGCGGCGCCGCCATATGCGGGAAGACCACGATGTCGCGCAGAGGCAGGACGGGATGACGGGAGACCGTCGGAGAGGTGCTGTCGGTCATGTCTTTTCCTGATGGGCGAACCGGCGAGGCCCCGAAATCGGCGGCCGCGGCGGCTCCCGCGATGCGATAAGTCATAAATGGCTTGGGCGGAGGGGATTTTCAAGCCGGGAGGAGGCCGGGAGAGGAAGGGGGGAGCGGAAGAAGGATCCGGGGGTCGTGACCGGGGAATCTGGGCGGAGGCGGGGGATGTTTCAACCTTTCCGGCTTAGAAAGCTCAGGATCTCGGGCGAATCAGGCTTGATAAATAATGAACGAAGTTCATGATTATTGAGTTTCAGCCGGAGATCGCTTATATCCCGATATGGGGCGCCGAAGTTCGGCGAGGATGCGCCCTGTCTGCGAAGCCGTGGAGTTGAGGAGCCTCATAGATGAAACGCTCGAAGGCCGTCCATCTTCTGTATTTAGGGATCGCCGCCACGGCGCTTCAAGGCTGCGGCGAGGACGAACGGCCCCGGGGCTACGTCGAGCCGCCGACGATTCAAAGCGTGGCGACGGGCGAGGGCGCTTATTTCTCCATGCAGGAATGTCAGAGCCGCTTCGATCAGGCCCTCTGCGACCAGTCCGCCGCCGAGGCCCGCGCCGAGCATGCGGAGAACGCGCCGAAATTCGCCAGTCAGGAATCCTGCGAAGACTTCTCCGGCCCCGGCATGTGCGAGCCCGCGCCTCAGACGGCGGGCGCCTCTTCGGGCGGCTCCTCCTTCATGCCGATGATGATGGGCTTCATGGTGGGCCGCGCCATCGGCAATATGAGCGGCGCGGGACGCGGCTATTACGCCGGACCTCCGCAGGGCTGCGACCGCTACGGCGCCGCGCCGACCACGCCCGGCGCGAATTGCGCGCGTCCGGCGCGCGGCGGGGCGGGCGTCGCCGCCGGAATCTTCTCGACCAGCCGTGCGGGCCGCGACGCCCCCTTCAGCGGCTCTTCGGCGATGACGGCGGCGCGGGCGCCGGTGGGCGCCGTCGCGGATTCCCGCGTGATGGGCGCGAATCCGGCGGCGGTGCGTTCTCCGACGATCGCGCGCGTCGCCGCGCCGGCCGCCAGCCGCCCCGGCGCGACCGTCGGCGGCGGAACCACCACGCGCGGCGGATTCGGCTCGACCGGTCAGAGCCGGGGATGGTTCTCCGGCTCCTGAGCGCCCGCCTCCTCTCCAAGACCGCCCCCCAGAAAGCTAAGGAGCGCGCCCATGCGCCGCGTCCGTCTCCCCGCCCGTCCCGACTGGATGGAGAAGGCCGAAGCCGTCGGCTTCACCTATCACACCGAGGGTCTGCCGCCTGAATTGCGCAATCCCAACGGCTCCTATTGGTTCGAGGACGCCGCATGGGAGTTCACGGCCGATGAGATCGACGTTCTGGAGGAGGCCGCCGAGGAGCTGCACCGGCTTTGTCTCTCGGCGGTCTCGCGGGTGGTGCATGACGACGAGCTTATGGCCCGCTTCGCCATTCCCGAGCCCTTCCGGCCTTGGATCCGGCGCTCATGGGAGCGCGACGATCCTTATCTGATCGGGCGGATGGACCTCGCCTTCGCGCCGGGCGCTCCCGGCCTCGACGCGCCGAAGCTCATCGAATATAACGCCGACACCCCCACCACCACCATCGAGACCGCCGTGATCCAATGGCGGTGGCTTCAGGACATGAAGCCCGAGATGGATCAGTTCAATTCGCTGCATGAGAAGATCATCGAGCGCTTCGAATGGATCTCCGGCTTCATGAGCCGCGGAGAGATCATGTATTTCTCCGGCATGCTCGAAGAGGAGGAGGAGGCGCGCCACATCATGTATTACATGGATCTCGCCGAACAGGCCGGGATCAAGACGCGCAACGCCTCGATCACCTCCATCGGCTGGGATTCCGCCCGCAAACGCTTCACGGATCTCAACGACGAACCCATCTGGCGCTGGTTCAAGCTCTATCCTTGGGAATGGCTCATGGAGGAGGATTTCGGCGCGCATCTCCTTGAGGATAAGCTCCGGGCCATAGAGCCGCCCTGGAAGGCGATCTTATCCAATAAGAATCTGCTGCCGCTGCTCTGGGACACATTCCCGGACCACCCGAACCTTTTGCCCTCCTTCTGGACGCAGGATCCGCGGCTCGGCCAGTCCTACGTCAAGAAGCCGGTCTTCGCCCGCGAAGGCGCGAACGTCCGCATCATCCGCGACGGCCGCGTGCTGGAGGAGACGGCGGGGCTTTACGGCGACGGCGCTTATATCTGGCAGGCTCTGGCCGACATCCCCGAATTCGACGGCGTGCGGCCGATCCTCGGGGCTTGGCTGGTGGGCGACAAGGCGGCGGGCATGATCGTCCGCGAGACGGACCGGCGCATCGTCAAGGGCGGCGACCGCGTGGCGCCCCATTGGTTCGCGCCTCGCCCGGAAGATCAGGACGGCGTCGCCTGAACGGTCAATGATGCGCGGCGGGGGCCGCGCCGCGGCCGCGCATCTCGCGCGGCGAGAGGATCGGCGCCTCCGCCTCCAGCCTCGCGCCGGATTCGAAGATCAGCGTGAAGCGGGCGGTCTCGCCCGCCTCCAGAGGCCCCGTCAGATCGAAGAGCATCAGATGCGCGCCGCCCGGCGCGAGGATCGCCGCCTCGCCCGCCGGGAGCGGCAGCCCTCCCGCCAATTCGCGCATGCTCAGGATTCCGGCGGCGTCCTCGCGGGTTTCATGGATCTCGACGCGGCCCGCCTGAGGGCTGGAGACGGAGATCAGACGATCGTCCTCGGCGCCGCCCTGAAGCGTCAGGAAGGCCGCCGCCGTGCGGGCGCCGGGCGGCGTGGAGCGGGCGTAGGCGTCATGGGCGGAGACGCCTTCGGCCAGAGCGGGCCCGCCGCCGATGAGGGCGAGGATGAGGGCGAGAATCTTGCGGATCATGCGGAGACGCTCCTGAAAAGCCCGTCAGGGCCGCGCGGCGGGAAGGGGGCCGGGGTCCGGATGGGGATCCATATGCAGGATCACATCCGCGTCGGGCCAGAGGCCGAGCATTCCGGCGCGCAGCCTGCGGGCGCGTTCATGGGCCTCGAAAAGGCTCTGGGCGCCGTCCAGCTCGATATGAAGCTGGATGAAGCGCCGCCCGCCGGAACGCCGCGTCTTGAGGTCGTGCCAGCCGAGCAATTCGGGATCGGAGTCGCAAAGCGCCCGGATGCGGACGAGCTCCTCTTCAGGCAATTCGCGGTCCATCAGCCCGCTGAGCGCCTCGCCGCCCACGCCCCAGACGCTGCGCAGCAGAATCCCCGCCGCCAGCAGCCCCACCGCCGGATCCGCCCAGCCCGGCCCGCCGAGCCCGATGATCCCCAAAGCGAGGATCGCGCCGAGGGCGGGCAGCAGATCCGAGACGTAATGCAGCGAATCCGCCGCCACCACCAGCGAGCCGGTCTTCTTCACCACGTGGCGCTGAAACAGCACCAGCGCGCCGGTGACCGCGATGGCGAGGATCATGGCCGCCAGCCCCTCGGGGGCGGCCTGCAAAGGCGCGGGCTCCAGCAGGCGCTGAAGAGAGCGTCCGCCGATCAGCACCGCCGAGATCAAAATCAGCGCCGATTGCGCCAGAGCCGCCAGATCCTCCGCCGAGGCGTGGCCGAAGCGGTGATCCTCGTCGGGGGGGCGCTGGGCGTAGAGGATGGCGGCGAAATTCGCGCCCGAACTCACCACGTCGAGGGCCGAATCCGCCAGCGAAGCGGCCACCCCGAGCGAATCGGTTTTGACCCAGGCCCAGGCCTTCAGAGCCGTCAGGCCCAGCGCCACCGCCACCGAGACCGCCCCCGCGATCCGAACGAGTCGCCCATGCCGAACATCGGTCGGGGAGGGATTCGGAGAATTTACGCGCTCTGACATTCGCGGGCTCCAGCGGGACGGAAAGGCTTCTTCGGAAGGTTAGCTATATGTTTGCAGGGCTCCCGCGCAAGGAAGTCGAAAGGAAACTTGCCGCAAGATGATCCGAAATTCCTGCTGAGACCGACGGGCGCCGACGGGCGTTTATCTGGTTGGGAGGCCGCCCCATGACCCTTGCGACGACTCATTCCTTCGCTGCTTTCGCGCTGCTCGACGCGCCGAAGCCGCTCGATCTCGCCGCTCTGGCCGAGGCTCTGAAGCTGCGTCGGCCCGCGCTGGCCGAAGGGATCTCCGCGCAGCCGGATCCCGCCTGGCATCTGCGCCTCGGAGGCGGCTCGGTGGCCGTCACGCCGGTGTCGGCGCCGGTCGCGGGGCTGAAGCTCGGGAAGGGCGCTCCGGCGAAGCTCATCCGTCATCAGGCCCATGTGGTCGCCGCCACGCTGCAAAGCAGCGGCGATTCCCGTCAGGACGCCTTGCTGCTCAGCTACGTCATGGCCGAGCTTTGCCGCCAGCAGGGCGCGCGGGGCGTCTATTGGCCGACCTCCGGGGCCTTCGCGCCTGCGGATCACTTCGTGGCCAAGACCGAGGCCGAAGATTCCTGGCCCACCGACATCTGGCTGCGCATCAGCGTTCTGGCCCAGCCCATGCGCGAGGATCCGCGCCGCACGGGATACGGCGTGCGCACGCAGGGTCTGCTGCCCTTCTTCGGCTATGAGCTGGACATGCCCGCCTGGGCGGAATCGGCGGGCGTCGACCGCGCGGCGCGCCGGGCGGCGCAGGTGGCCTCCTATCTGCTCGCCAAGGGCGGCGGCGTTCAGGACGGCGACACTCTGGATTTCGGCGAACCCGCCTGGCGTCTGCGGGCGCGTTTGGTGCGTCAGGGTTCGGCGGCTTCTCTGCGGCTGCTGCCCGAGGCGCGGCCCGCCGCCTGAGCTTTCTCTTTTCCCTCCCCCTGAAGCCGGGCCGCGGCGCGCAAGCGCCGCGGCCTTTCTCATGCCGGGCGTTCAGAGCTCGGCGGTGCGGACCGGGCCGGAGCCGCTGGAGGGGGCGAAGCGGTAATGGCCCACCGGCGGCGAGAGGAAGAGCATGTTCTCCTCCTTCACGCCCGCGCCGATGTTGTGGATGACGTAAGGGACGCCGGTGCGCTCGTCGCGCTTGTCCGAGACGATGCCCATATGCGGCTGAGTCCCGCTGATGCGCCAGCTGACGATGTCGCCGGGCTGATAATCCTGCGGATTGCGGGTCGGGTTCAGGCGCTGGGCGTGGCGCTCCAGAAAGGCCTCCATGTTCACCACGCGGCGATGGTCGATGTTGGGATCCGGCTCCTTCAGGCCGTAGATCTCGGCGCTGGGGTAATAGGAGAAGGCCTGACGCATGTCCTCATGCATCATCTGCTGGAAGTCGAAGCCGAGCTGACGATAGGCCCGCACGATCACGTCCGTGCAGACGCCCGTGTCGCCGGGGACGTCGCCCCAAGGATAGGAGAGCTTCACATAAGCGCCGTCATAGCGGACGGGGCTGCGCGTCTGCGCCCGGGCGGCCTCCACGAGGCGCGGGCCCGCGCCCGGATCGAAGCCGAAGCCGCGCGCCGGAGCCACCGGGCCGAGGCTCGCGACGCGGCGCAATTCCTCGGGAGCGGGGGCGGAGAGATCGCCGTCGGCGGTGCGGTAGCGTCCGGCGCGGCGCGGCGCGGCGGAGCCCGTCGCCCCTCCGCTTGAGACATGGCCGTCGGCGCGGTCGCGGACCGGGGCCATCCCGCCGCCGACGCGCGGGGCCGCCTCGGCCAGAGCGTATTGCGGCGCCTGAGGCGCATAGGCCGCGGCGTCGTAAGTGGGGATGCGCGGCGGCGCGGGCTGATGGACGGGCGTCAGGGGCTGCGGCGCGTAAAGCGGCGCGGGCGCGCGAGGCGCCGGAGCGTCGTAGGTGGGAATGCGCGGCGCGGCGGCGACCTGATGGAAGGGCGGCCGGGCCGCGGGGGCGGGGGCCTCGGCGCGGGCCTCCGGGGCTCTGGCGACGGGCGCGTCGTAGAGGGGCGTCCGAGCCGCGGCGCGCGGCGGCGCCGGGCGCGCCGCCGGATCATAGACCGGAGGCTGAGGCGCGGCGGCCTCGGCGGGCGGCTGCGTCTCGGCGCTCAGGCCGGCGGGCGGCGTCGCAGGGGCGGAGGCCCGCCCAGACGGGCCATGCGCGCAGCCGGCGAGGCTCAGAGCGGCGGCGGCGAGCGCCGCATAGCGCGGAAGCGTCATGAATGAGGTCCCTCGTCATCCGAATGCCGTTGGCGAGGCTTCGCCCGGAATGCTCCGGCGAGCGAGGCCCCAAAGGTGAAACAGGGTCGCGCGCGCGGGCCGAAGGGCGATTCTCTCCGCCTGATCCGGGCCGCGCTCTAGGCTTTACACGGGCTTATTCTGGATTTCATGCCCAAACTTACCGTTACCGGGCGGCCTCTCCCATCGCGCGGAGGGCGCGTCGGATCTTGCATCGCGGCTTTCGCCTGTCCGCGGATTGTCGCATGATGGGACGGAATAGCCTTAAGGAGCCTTAGCCATGCCGCCCCCTCCGCCCTGTTCCCCCCTCGCCCGCGCCGCCGGAGCCTTGGTTTTCGCCGCGCCGGGAGAGGGAAGGGGCGGGCCTGCGCCTTTGGGGCGTCCGGCGGGGCCGGGCGCAGAAGGGGGCGGCGGCGGAAGGAATCCCGAAATGATCCGGACGCGCCATCGCGCGCCGAACGGCGCTCCCCTCTTCGTGAACAGGCTGATCGAATCGGCTTCGCCCTATCTGCGCCAGCATGCGCATAATCCGGTGGATTGGCGCCCCTGGTCGGAGGCCGCCTTCGCCGAGGCCAAAGCGCGCGGCGTGATGGTCTTCCTCTCCATCGGCTACGCGAGCTGTCATTGGTGCCACGTCATGGAGGAGGAATCCTTCGACGACGAGGCCGTGGCGGGGCTGCTCAACCGCGATTTCCTGCCGGTGAAGCTCGACCGCGAGGAATCCCCCGACATCGACGCGCAATACGCCTCGGCGGCTTTGTTGTTTTCGGGGCGGACGGGCTGGCCGAATAATCTGCTGCTCGTGCCGGACGGGGCATGGCCCGCCATGACCTTCTCCTATCTGCGCAAGGACATGCTGCTGCGGGCGCTTCAGGCCGCCTTGCAGGAATGGGGGCGTCCCGAGCGGCGCAAGATCATCCTGCAACAGGCGCAGCAGCTCGGGGAAGCCGCGCGGGATCTGACTCTGAAGCGTCCGCCGCCCGCGCCTCTGAGCGGCGAGACCTTCGACGCGGCGGCGGACGGAATCGCGCGTCAGTCCGATCCTCTGCATGGCGGCTTCGGACAGGGCGAGAAATTCCCCAATGAGGTGGTGAGCCGCTTCCTCCTCGATTCGGCGGCGCGGCGGGCGGGGCGGACTCCGGCGCTCGACGCGGCGACGACCCTGCTCAAGGCGGTTCTCACAGGCGGCGTGCATGACCAGATCGGCGGCGGCTTCCATCGCTACGCCGTGGACCGCGACTGGCGCACGCCGCATTTCGAAAAAATGCTCCCGACTCAGGCTCTGATGATCCGCTCCTTGCTGGCGGCGCAGTCGCTGGAGCCCGATCCCGTTTATGAGCGCGCGATGAAGCGGACGCTGGCCTTCGTGGCGCGCGAGATGACTTCCCCCGAGGGGCTCTTCCATACGGCGCTCGACGCCGATTCGCGCGACGCCTCCGGCAAGATGGAGGAGGGCGCTTATTACCTCTGGCGCCCGCAGGAGGCCGAGGCGGCGCTCGGCTCCATGCCGGAGTCGGAAAGACGTCATGTCCTCTCGACGCTCGGGCTGCTGACCCAGCCGCGTCTGGCCGGAGGCGTGACGCCGCATCTCGACCCGCGCGCGCGGATCGACTTCCCCCGGCTCGACCCGGCGCTGGATCGTCTGCTGGCCGCGCGCCGGGGGCGTCCCTCGCCCTTCGTGGACGATAAGGCGCTGATCGGCTGGAACGGCCTGATGATCCGCGCTCTGGCGGAATATTCCATGGCCATGGATTCGCCCGCCGAGGCCGCTTTGGCCGACCGCGCGGCGCAGATCCTCTGGGCGCGCGGGCGCAATCCCGACGGCTCTCTGGCGCGGGGGCTGATGAACGGCCGCCCCTTCGGCCTCGGCACGGTGGAGGATTACGCCTATCTCGGGCTGGGCTTCGTGGCCCTGCACGACGCTCTGCGCGACGCCCGCATCCTCTCGGCGGCGGAGAGCCTCGGGGATATGATGTGGAAAGGCGCCTTCCATCCGGATTACGGGCTTCTGGCGGCGCCCGCGCCGCTCGGGCCGCATATCGACGCCCGCGACATGGCCGCGCCTTCGGGCAACGCCGCCGCCCTTGAGCTTTACGCGCTGTTGTCGCGCCGGACCTCGAAGCCCGAGAATCACAAGCGCGCCGAGACCTTGTCCCGCGCCTTGTCGGGCTCCATCGGCCAGGAGGCCGGCGCCCACACCGAAGCCATGACCGCGACGCGCATTCTGCATCAGGGCGAGACCGGCGCCATGCGGGCCTTGGCTCAGGGGCGGCTGACGCTCTGGGCGCGGCGCGACGGGAATCTGCTCAAGATCGACCTCGAAGCCTCGCCGGGCTGGGTCTGGAACGATCCGCCTCCGACGCTGATCGGGCGGGGGGTCGGCCCGCTCCGCATCGAGAAGCACGGGATTTCGGCGCCGGTGATCGGGCCGGGCGTGGCGACGCTGAGTCTGCGGCTCTGCGGCGAGGGGCGCTGTCTGCCCGCCGAGACGACCAGCTTCCGGCTCGGCTGAGGCTCAGAAAACGGCGGCGTTCAGCGCCGCCTTGAGCTTCGGACCATGGCCCGCGGGCGCCTCCAGAGCCTCGGCGAGGATCTCCGCCTCAAGGGCGGCGATCTCGGCGCGGGGCGGCGCCGCCTCGACCAGCCCGAGCGCCAGAGCCTCCAGCCCGCTGAGCCGCCTGCCGCCGAGCAGCAGCCATTTCGCGCGCCCCGGCCCCACGAGCCGCGTCAGCCGCGCGAGGTCGGAGGCGGGCGGAATCACGCCGCGCCTCAGGGCGGGATAGAAGACGGCGGCCTCGGCGGCGAGAATCCGCAGATCGCAGGCCAAAGCCAGAGCCACGCCCCCCCCGGCCACGGAGCGGTCCATGCGGGCGATGGTCAGCTGCGGCAAGGCGGCGAGGGCGTCGGTGGTGACGGTCCAATCCTCGATGAAGGCGCGCATGGCGTCTTCGTCTCCGGCCATGGCCTTGACCTCCTCCAGATCGGCGCCGGAGCAGAAAGCCTTCTCGCCCGCGCCCTGAAGCACCACCGCCCGCAGCTCCGCGCGCCCCGCGAGTTCGGCGCAGCGGGCGCGGATCAGCGCGCGCTCATGCGGCCCGACGGCGTTGGCTTTGTCGGGGCGGTTGATCGTGAGGCGGGCGACTCCCCCCTCGACGGCGCAGAGCAGATTTCCGGACATGAGCGGCTCCTGAATGAGGCGGATCCCCTATGCCCCAAAATCCGCCCATGAAAAAGCCCCCCGCCTTGCGGCGGAGGGCCTGATCTCGCGTTCCGCGCCGGAAAGGCGGGGCTCTTTACGGTCGCGCAATTCACCCGAAAAGTCTTTCAAACTTTTCGGATTGCGCTCAATGCCCCATGATCTGGCTGAGGAAGAGCTTGGTGCGCTCGTTCTGCGGATTGTTGAAGAACTCCTCAGGCTCGTTCTGCTCGACGATCTGGCCGCGGTCCATGAAGATCACGCGGTTGGCCACTTTGCGGGCGAAGCCCATCTCATGGGTCACGCAGAGCATGGTCATGCCCTCTTCGGCGAGGTCGACCATGGTGTCGAGCACCTCCTTGATCATCTCCGGGTCGAGCGCCGAAGTGGGCTCGTCGAAGAGCATGATCTGAGGATTCATGCAGAGCGAGCGCGCGATGGCCACGCGCTGCTGCTGGCCGCCCGAAAGCTGGCCCGGATATTTATGGGCCTGATCGGGGATCTTCACGCGGCTGAGGAAGTGCATCGCGCGCTCCTCGGCTTCGCGTTTGGGCATCTTGCGGACCCAGATGGGGGCCAGCGTGCAGTTCTCCAGAATGGTCAGATGGGGGAAGAGGTTGAAATGCTGGAAGCACATGCCGACCTCGCGGCGGATCTCGTCGATCCGCTTAAGGTCGCCGGTCAACTCCACCCCATTGACCACGATGGAGCCCGACTGATGCTCCTCAAGGCGGTTGATGCAGCGGATCATCGTCGATTTCCCCGAGCCCGAAGGCCCGGCGATGACGATGCGTTCGCCGCGGTTCACGGTCAGATTGATGTCGCGCAGAACATGGAACTGTCCATACCACTTGTTCATGTCGGTGATCTGGATCGCCACGTCGTCGGAGACCTTCATCTGCGAACGGTCGACGTCGATTTCTTCGGCGGAGACGGTCATCTGGTTCTCCTGAGATTAGCGCGCATGCCCACGCCGCAGCTTCTTCTCCATGGACATGGAGTAGCGCGACATGAGGAAGCAGAAGACGAAGAAGATGGCGGCCACCACCAGATAGCCGGTCGGGCGCGTCACGGGCGTGGCCCATGAGCTGTCGGCGAAGGTCGAGCTGACCTGTCCGAGCAGATCGAACATGCCGATGATCGAGACCAGCGTCGTGTCTTTGAACAGGCCGATGAAGGTGTTCACGATGCCCGGGATCACCAGAGTCAGCGCCTGAGGCAGCACGATCAGCCGCGTGGTCTCCCAGAAGCTCAGGCCGAGCGACTGAGCGCCCTCGGTCTGGCCTTTCGGGATGGCCTGAAGCCCGCCGCGCACCACCTCGGCCATATAGGCCGAAGCGAAGAGCGTCACGCCGATCAGCGCCCGCAGGAGATCGTTGAAGCTCGTGCCCGGCGGCAGAAACAGCGGCAGCATCACCGAAGACATGAACAGAACGGTGATCAGCGGCACGCCGCGCCAGAACTCGATGAAGGCCACCGAGAGGATCTTCACCGCCGGAAGCGTCGAGCGCCGCCCGAGGGCGAGCAGGATGCCCAGAGGCAAAGAGGCCGTGATGCCCGTCAGAGCCACCACCAGCGTCACCAGCAGGCCGCCCCAGTCGCGGGTCGTGACGCTGTTCAGCCCCCAATTCATCGTCGCGGCGAGCGCGAAGACCAGAATATAGGCGAAGAAGAGCCCCAATCCCCAGAAGGCGCCGCTGAAGGCCTTGACCGCCTCGCCGCCCATGCCTTTGCCGCCCGCCCAGCCGAGCCCCAGCAGGATCGCCGTCGCCAGAGGCCAGACATACCAGAAAGCCTTGGGGGCCGAGAGGTCGGCGCCCGTCAGCAGCACGAAGGCCACCATCGGGAAGACCACCAGCATCAGGGCCGCGCCGATCTTGCGATAGGGCATTCTGGACCACAGCGTCCAGACCAGCCCCAGCGCCAGCAGCAGGAAGACGAGATTGGGCCGCCAAAGCTCCGCCATGGGATAGCGCCCATAGATGAAGAGCTTGGCGTTGGCGGCCACATAGGGCCAGCAGGCGCCGACCGTCTGGTCGTTGGGCAGCAAGCCGCCCTGCGCCTGCGTGAGGCAGGCTTCGCGCCGCGCGCCGGTCGGGTTGGACCAAATCCCGTCGATGAAGACGAATTTGATCAGGCCCCAAATCTGCGAGATTCCGAACCAGAGCAAAAACGCCGTCAGCAGGATCATCAGAACCGAACGGACGCTGGATCCGACGTCCGAGAAATCGGTCATCGAATCGAGGAAGTTGCGCCGCGCCCAGCCGTAAAGTCCGGTGGTGTTCGCCGGAGGCGGCAGGATGGGCGCGTCTTCGGTGCGCACGTAAGCGACGCTCTGCGGAGCGTGAGGAGAAGAAGTCATGTCATGTCCTCCTTACCGCTCGACCAGCTTCATCCGCGAATTCACGTAATTCATGATCGCAGAGGTGATGAGGCTGAAGGTGAGATAGACGAGCATCGCGATCACAATCAGCTCGATGGCGCGTCCGGTCTGGTTCAGAGAGATCTGAACCTGAGAGAAGAAGTCCGGATAGGCGATGGCCACGGCCAGCGAGGAGTTTTTCGTGATGTTCAGATATTGCGAGGTCAGCGGGGGGATGATCACCCGCAGAGCCTGAGGAATCACCACGAGACGGAGATTCTTCGATTGGCTGATCCCCAAGGCGTGCGCCGCTTCGGTCTGGCCTTTGTTCACGGCCAGAATCCCCGCGCGCACGATCTCGGCGATGAAGGCCGCCGTATAGAGCGACAAAGCCAGCCAGAGCGCGATGAGCTCCGGGATGATCAGCATGCCCTCGCCCTTCTGGAAGCCGCGGCGCAGGACCGGGCCCTCTTGGACGAAATTCGCCGCCTCCCAGCGCAGAGGCGCGCCCGTCAGCAGGAAGACCAGCAGCGGAAGCCCCAGAATCAGGCCGACCGCGCCCCAGAAGATCGGGAATTGCTTGCCCGTGGCGTCCTGCCGCTTCTTCGCCCACCAGCGCATGACGAAGGTGAGGATCAGGCCGATCACGAGAGCCCACAGCGTCGCGCCGAAGCCCGTTTGCGGCAGAGGATAGGGGCCGTAAAGCCCGGTGATGTTGAAGTGGAAGTTGTCCCAGAAGAAAGAGACCTTCCCGCGCGCGTCCGGCACCCAAGGGGCGCGCAGCGCGGCGAAATACCAAAAGAAGATCTGCAGCAGCAACGGGGTGTTGCGCAGCAATTCGACGTAGACCGTCGAGAAGCCGTAGAGCACCGCGTTGTTGGAGAGCCGGAACACGCCGATGACGAAGCCGAGGATCGTCGCCGTGACGATGCCGAGAACGGCCACCAGAAGCGTGTTGATCAGCCCGACTTTGAGAACGTCGAGATAGGTGATGGCCCGGCCGGACACGTCCATCAGATAAGTGCCGAGCGTGGTGACGGTCTGAAAGCCGGGCGTGTTGCCGAGGAAGTCGAAGCCCGAACTGATGTTGCGGGCGCGCAGGTTCGCCATGGTGTTGAGGACGATCCAGCCGAAAAAAAGCAAGACGGCGAGGATCAGGGCGACCTGAAAGAAGATGGATCGGACCTTGGGATCATAAAGCAGCGAGCCCGAAGAGCGCGACGATCCTGAAGACGGAGTCTCAGCGGAGGCGGTCATGAAAACCTCCTTATGTCGGTGAAGTTGTCCCTCTGATGCGAAGACCGCGCCCTTCGGTCAGGAAGGGCGCGGATCCCGGAGGCTTAGCGGACGGGCATGCCGTATTGCAGGCCCCCGTTCGTCCACAGCGCGTTGGCGCCGCGGGCCAGCTTCAGCGGCGTGTCGGGGCCGACGTTGGCCTCGTAGACCTCGCCGTAATTGCCGACCTGCTTGATGACCTGATAGGCCCAATCCTTGGGCAGGCCGAGGACGGCGCCGAAATCGTCGCCGAGGCCGAGGAGACGCTGAATCTCCTGATTGCCCTGACCCTGCGAGACCAGACCGGCCTGCTCGTCGCGGATCTGGTCGACGTTCTCGGAGGAGATGCCGAGCTCTTCGGCGTTGAGCATGGCGTAATGGGTCCACTTCACCACGTTCAGCCACTGCTCGTCGCCCTGACGCACCGCCGGCCCGAGCGGCTCTTTGGAGATGATCTCCGGCAGAACCACATGACCCTCGGGGTCGGCGAACTTCAGGCGCTCGGCGGCGAGGCCGGAGCGGTCGGTGGTGTAGACGTCGCAGCGGCCGGCCTCATAGGCGGCGCCCACTTCGTCGGTCTTCTCGAAGGCGATCAGCTCGAAGCTCATGCCGTGGGAGCGGAAGTAATCCGTCACGTTGAGCTCGGTGGTCGTGCCGGTGTTGGTGCAGATGCGCGCGCCGTCGAGTTCGGCGGCGGTGCTCACGCCCAGCGAGGCGGGGACCATCAGGCCCTGGCCGTCGTAATAATTCACCCCGGCGAAGATGATGCCGAGCTGGGTGTCGCGGGTCATGGTCCAGGTGCTGTTGCGCGACAGGACGTCGATCTCGCCGGATTTCAGCGCCTCGAAACGCTCCTTGGCCGAGAGGGTGCGGAAACGCACCTTGCTCGGGTCGCCGAAGACGGCCGCCGCCACGCCGCGGCAGAGATCCACGTCGATGCCGGTGAAGTTGCCGGCGGAATCGGAGTTGGAGAAGCCGGGCAGACCCTGCGACACGCCGCAGTCCAGACGGCCCTTGCTCTTGACGGCGGAGAGGGTGGAGCCGGAGGTCTGGGCGGAGGCGGGGGTCGAGACGGCGGCGAAGCCGAAGCCGACGGCCATGACGCCGCAGAGAAGATGACGAAGAGCCATTCTGAGGAGACCTTTCCTGACGTTCTTTATGCTGCGCCGGTGTTTCGCAACCGCTTTGAAAAGCCTTTTCGCGGCGAGGTCGCTCCGGCGTCAGAGATCAGGATGCCTCACTTCGTCGCGGGGAAGCAAGACTTGGCGTAAGAGATTCGTCATTTTTATCACCCTGCGCGAGATCCTTCGTCCGTCTTGCGCAGGGCGCCCTCAGGTCAGCTTCCGGTCGCCTCCCAGTTCAGCGGACCGGGATTCCATATTGCAGGCCGCCGTTCGTCCAAAGCGCGTTGAGGCCGCGCTCAAGACCCAGAGCGCCGCCGGGGCCGCGCGGGGCGTCGTAGATCTCGCCGTAATTCCCGACCTGCTTGACGATCTGATAGGCCCAATCCTTCGGCAGGCCGAAGGCGGCGCCGAAATCGTCGCCGAGGCCGAGGAAGCGCTGAATCTCCTGATTCCCGGTGCTTCCGGCGGCGAGGGCGCGCTGCTCCTCAAGGATCTGGTCGACGTTCCCGGAGGCGATCCCGAGCTCCTCGGCGTTGAGCATGGCGAAATGGGTCCAGCGGGCCACGTTCAGCCATTGCTCGTCGCCCTGACGCACCGCCGGGGCCAGAGGCTCCTTGGAGATGATTTCAGGGAGGAGGACATGCTCCGAGGGATTGGCGAAGGTCAGGCGTTTGGCCGCGAGGCCCGAGGCGTCGCTGGTGTAGACGTCGCAGCGCCCGGCTTCGTAGGCGGAGGCCGCTTCATCCGACTTCTCGAAGGCGATCAGCTCGAAGCTGAGGCCGTTGCTGCGGAAATAATCGGTGATGTTCAGCTCGGTGGTGGTGCCGGTGTTGGTGCAGAGCCGCGCGCCGTCCAGCTCGGCCGCCGAGGTCACGCCGAGCGAGGTCGGCACGAGCATGCCCTGTCCGTCGTAGAAATTCGTCGCGGCGAAGATCACGCCGAGCTGGGTGTCGCGCGAGAGGCTCCAGGTGGTCACGCGGGCGAGGACGTCCACTTCGCCGGACTTCAGCGCCTCGAAGCGCTCCTTGGAGGAGAGCGGACGGAAGCGCACCTTGGAGGCGTCGCCGAAGACCGCCGCCGCCACGGCGCGGCAATAATCCACGTCGAGGCCGCCGTAATTCCCCTCGGAATCCTGAAGCGAAAAGCCGTCCAGACCCTGCGTGACGCCGCAGACCAGCTCGCCGCGCGCCTTGACCTCCCGCAGCGTGTCGCCGGGCGCCGCCTGCGCCGCCGTCGCGCCGAAAGCCAGACCGAAAACCAGCGCCGAGACCGCGCCGCCGAGAAGCGATTTCATCTTAAACCTCGAGATTCCGCGCGTCGGCGCCTTCCGCGAGAGGAAGGCCGGACGCTCATGCCGCGACCAGAACCCAAAGCCTCCGAAGAGGCAACCCCGAAGAACGGGATGAGCTTATTTGGAGCGCGCATTCGAACGGCGCATGAAGGCGCGCCAGCCTCCGCGCCTCTTGCGGCGGGGCGGGATTTCTGAAACCCATGGCCGGCCCCTTCGGAGGGGCCGCAGAGGAAAGCGGCTGAAGTGACGAAGATCTCCGCCATCGTTTTCGACGCCTTCGGCACGCTGATCGAGCCGCCTCCCCGGCGGATTCCGCCTTATGAGGCGCTCGCCCGGCGAATCGGCCGCCGCGAGCTCATGAAGCGGAATCAGCCCTATGGCGCGCTGGCCGCCGAGCTGGGCCTGCCGCCCCTCGCGCCGGAGATCCGGGCGGAATGGGCCGCCGACCTCACGCGCTACAGGCTTTTCCCTGAGGTCGCGCCTCTGCTGGAGGCTCTGCGCGCCAGAGGGCTGAAGATCGGGCTGTGCAGCAATCTCGCTTTCGAATACGGCCGGGTCGTCCGGCGGCTTCCGCCGGATCTGGACGCCCGCCTGCTGAGCTATGAAGTCGGGGCGGTCAAGCCCGAACCCGAGATCTATCAGGCGGTTTGCGCGGCTTTGCGGATTCGGCCTGAAGAGGCGCTCTTCATCGGCGACAGCCTCAAGGCCGACGTCGAGGGCCCGCGCGCCTTCGGCATGTCCGCCGCCCGGATCCAGCGCGCGGGCGGACGCAGGCTCTTCGACGTCCTCGCGGAGGCGGGGATTCCGCCGGAGCGGCCATGAAACGCATCAAGGTCTTGGGACGCCGGGCGAATCCCGCGCCGCAAGGCCGCCCATTCAGGAGAAAGACATGAAGGACGCGACCAAAGCCCTGCGGGGAGGACGGGATTCGAAAGCGCAGTTCGGAGCGGTGAATCCTCCGGTGGTGCGCGCCTCGACTTATCTCTTCGAAGGCTACGACGGCCTTCAGGAGGCCGAGCGCGCCTTGCCCGGCGAGGCGCTGACCTACGGCACCCACGCCACCCCCACGAGCCTCGCGCTGGAGAGGGCTTTGCGCGATCTCGAGGGCGGCTTCCGTACGCGGCTTCAGCCTTCGGGGCTGATGGCTATGACGGCGCCTTTGCTGTCGTTCCTTTCGGCGGGGGATCATCTTCTGATGACCGATTCCGCCTATGGCCCGACGCGGGCCTTTTGTCAGGGGACGCTGAAGCGTTTCGGCGTGGAGACCACCTTCTATGATCCGTTGATCGGCGGCGGAATCCGCGATCTGATCCGCCCGAACACCAAGGTCGTCTTCTGCGAATCCCCCGGCTCATGGACCTTCGAGGTTCAGGACGTCCCCGCCATCGCCGAGGAGGCGCATAAAGCCGGCGCGGTGGTCATGCTCGACAACACTTGGGCCTCGCCCTTGTTCTTCAAGCCCTTCGCGCATGGCGTGGATCTTTGCCTCGCGGCTCTGACGAAATATGTCGGCGGCCATGCGGATCTGCTCATGGGCTCGGTGAGCTGCGTCGAGTCGGTTTATCCGACCTATCGGCGCGGACAGCGCGAATTGGGCCTCGCCGTCTCGCCGGACGATTGCGCCCTCGCGCTGCGCGGGCTGCGGACTCTGTCTGTGCGGATGAAGGCCCATGAGGCGGCGGGGCTGGCTCTGGCGGATTGGCTCATGGGCCGCCCGGAGATCGCGCAGATCCTGCATCCGGGGATGCCCCATGATCCGGGACATCGGATCTGGAGGCGCGACTTCCTCGGCGCTTCAGGGCTTTTCGGCGCGATCCTCCGGGAGGATCTGTCTTCGGAGGCGCATATCCGGGCGCTGCTCGACGGGCTGGAGCTCTTCGGGGTCGGCTATTCCTGGGGCGGCTTCGAGAGCCTGATTCTGCCGGTGGACCCGGTCGGCGCCCGCAGCGCGACGGTCTGGCCGCGCGAGGGCCGCGCCAAGGGGCGGCTGCTGCGCCTCCACGCCGGGCTTGAGGATCTGGAGGATCTCAAGGCCGATCTCGCCGCCGGATTCGCCCGCATGGCGCGGATCTGATCGGGACGGGCTTTCGCGCCGCCGCCCTCTCCGGTTAAGAATCAGGCGGAGGGCGGAGTTCGATTCAAGCATCAGGAGCGCGACTTATGTCCGTGCATTCCCCTTTCTCCAATGATCGGGAGAGGCTGATCCTCCCTTTTCTGGGCGGATTCTACGAGCGTTTCGCCCAGCCCTTCGCCTGGACGGCGCTGCGGTTGGCGGTCGGGATCATGCTGATCGTCGAAGGCTGGCCGAAGATCATGGCGCCCATGGCGCAAGTCGGCTTCGTGGAGAGCGTCGGCTTTCATCCCGGCTGGTTCTGGTCTCCGGCTTTGGCCGTGATTCAGGTTCTCGGCGGGGCTTTGATCGCTCTGGGGCTCTTCACGCGGCCCGCGGCTCTGGCTTGCGGCGTCATGCTGCTGCTGACGCTGCGCTATCATATGGGGCATCCCTACGACGTCGAGGCCCTGCTGACTCCGGCGGGCGTCCAAGCCTTCGCCGCAAGCCCCGAGCTCGCCGCCAATCTCAGCGCCAACGGCCGCGCGCTGCTCGCCTCCGACGGAGGCGCCGCCTTCCTCTCGGCGGCGCAGGGCAAAGCCGTGACCAATTCGCTCTTCTGGGCGGGCGGCGCCTTCCTCTATGCGGCTTTCGGCGGCGGCTATTGGTCGCTCGACGGCTTCAGGCGGAAGCGGCTCTGAAGCCTGAGCCGCGCCTCACATGCTGCGGCGGCGCGCGGCGGCGCGGACGGCCTTGTCCAGAGCCTCCAGCAGCGAGGCCCGGCTGAGCGGCTTGCAGACATAGGCGTTCATCCCCGCCGCGAGGCATTGGCGTTCGATGGCGGGGTCGTCATGGGCGCTGAGGCCGATGATGGGGATGTCGCGGGCGGGAGGCGGCGCGGCGCGGATGCGGCGCGTGGCCTCCAGCCCGTCGAAAACCGGCATCTCCAAATCCATGAGGATCAGGTCGAACCAATGGCGCGTGGCGAGCAAAACCGCTTTTTCGCCGTCGGCGGCGACCATGGCCTCATGCCCGGAGGATTCCAGAATGGCCGAGGCGAGGATGGCGTTGGTCTTGTCGTCTTCGGCCAGCAGGATCTTCAGGCGGGAGGTCGTCATCATTTTCCCCGATATGCCGGCGCATGCCTCGCCGCGCGGCGAGTCTGCGGAGGACTCCTGAAGGAAAAATTAAGCCGAACTCGTAAGCCCGGCCTATGACGCTTTCGGTTCCTAGTCTTTCGCTCCTCCTCAACTCGCCTGAGAGGCGAGGCTGACGTCGAGCAGGGCCGCCACATGCAGCGCGGTGGTGTCGTAAAGCGGCGCGCGGGTCTCGCCCGGCTTGAGCGCCATGCAGATCTCGGTGCAGCCGAGGATGAGCGAATCCGCGCCTTCGGCTTCAAGATCGGCGGCGAAGCCCTGAAAAGCCTTGCGGGTTTCGGGCGTCACGATCCCCTGACAGAGCTCCTCGAAGATCGCGCGCTGAATGGCGGCGCGGGCGGGCGCCTCGGGAACCAGAGGCTCCAGCCCCGCCGCGCGCAGCCGGTCGAGGTAAAAGCTCTGCTCCATGGTGTAGGCGGTGGCCAGAAGCCCCGGACGGCGCCGTCCGTCGCGTTTGAGCGCCGCCGCCGTGGCGTCGCCGATATGGAGGAAGGGGACCGTCAGAGCCTCCTGAATGGGCTCGGCGACCTTATGCATGGTGTTGGTGGCGAGGGCGACCACCTCGGCGCCGGCGCCCTCCAGACGGCGGGCGATCTCGGCGAGGCGGCGAGCCGCCTCCGCCCAGTCTCCGGCCTTCTGCAAGGCGACGATCTCGGCGAAATTCACCGACCAGAGCAGAACCGGCGCGCTGTTCAGGCCGCCGAGCCGCGCCCGCACGCCTTTATTGAGTTGGTCGTAATAGAGCGCGGTGGATTCGCAGCTCATGCCGCCGATCAGGCCGATGGTCTTCATGGGAGACTCGCTTATGCGTTTTTCGGAAGATGAAATTCGGTCTGAGCATAAGCAGGAGTCAAGAGCGATTCCGCCTCGGCGGCCGCGCGGAGGCTCCTTCAGGCGCCGCATGAAGGCCGAAGCCGCCGCGCGGAGGGCGGGGCGGCTTCTGGAATTCCTCGCATAAGGCGGCGAATCCCCTTCATATTCCGGCGCGGCGGCGCCGCGCGGCGGGCATGGAGTCCTCGGCGCGGAAGAGCTCGGCGAGCTTTTCGGTCAGGGCGCCGCCCAATTGCTCGGCGTCGGTGATGGTGACCGCGCGGCGATAATAGCGCGTCACGTCATGATTGATGCCGATGGCCACCAGCTCCACGACGTTCTCGCGCTCGATCTGGCGGATCACGCCGCGCAGATGCTGCTCCAGATAATTCTGGGAATTGGCGGAGAGCGTGGCGTCGTCCACCGGCGCGCCGTCGGAGATCACCATGAGGATGCGGCGCTGCTCGGGGCGGCGGCGCAGCCGCTGGGAGGCCCATTCCAGAGCCTCGCCGTCGATGTTCTCCTTGAGCAGCCCCTCGCGGAGCATCAGCCCGAGATTGCGCCTTGCGCGCCGCCAAGGCTCGTCCGCGCTTTTATAGACGATGTGCCGCAGATCGTTCAGGCGCCCCGGATTGCGCGCCGGGAGCTTGCCCTCCTCGACCCATTTCTCTTTCGAGCGCCCGCCCTTCCACGCGACGGTCGTGAAGCCGAGGATCTCGACCTTGACCTTGCAGCGCTCCAGCGTGCGGGCCAGCACGTCGGCGGAGATGGCGGCGATGGTGATCGGGCGTCCGCGCATGGAGCCGGAATTGTCGATCAGCAGCGTGACCACGGTGTCGCGGAATTTGGTGTCCTTCTCCACCTTGAAGGAGAGGGGCGTGGTGGGCGTGGCCACGATGCGCGCCAGACGCCCCGCGTCGAGCATGCCCTCTTCGCGGTCGAACTCCCAAGCGCGGTTCTGCTGCGCCATGAGGAAGCGTTGCAGGCGGTTCGCCAGACGCCCCACGGCGCCTTTCAGCGGCTCCAGCTGCTTGTCGAGGAAGGCGCGCAGGCGCTCCAGCTCGTCGGGCTCGCAGAGTTCGGCGGCGGGCTTGTCCACTTCGTCGAATTCGCGGGTGAAGATCTTATAATCCGGCCCGCCCGAGCCTTGGGCCTCGGTCGGCGGCTGACGCGGCGGCGCGCCTTCGCGGGGCGGGGCGTCCCGACGCTCGTCGCCGCCGTCGGGCTCGACCTCCGCCGAGAGGGTGGCGGTGGAATCCTCGGGGGCGTTCGGATCGGTGAGGACGTCGTCGAAGCTCTCCTCCTCGGTCCAGTCGGATTCGCCGCCGCGCTCTTGGGCTTCGGGATCCTGATCGGATTCGGGGGGCGGCTCCTGATCCTCGGGCTCCGGATCGGGATCGGGGCCGAGTTGGTCCTCCAGCCCCAGATCCTTGAGCAGGCTCCAGCTTTCGCGGGCGAAGGCCTCCTGATCGCCGAGCTTGGAGATCAGCCGGTCCAGACTCGCGGCGGCGGGGCCTTCGAGGGTCTCGCGCCAGAGGTCGAAGACCTGCTGCGCCCCCTGCGGCAGAGGCCGCCCCGTGGCCTTGGCCCGCAAAGCCAGAGCGGCGGCGCGCTCCAGAGGCGCTTCGCTTTGATGGACGAATTCGCTCCAGCCCTTGCGGCGGGCGTCGTCGGCCAGCAGAGCGTCGAGATTGTCGGCCACGCCGGGCAGAGCCCGCCCGCCGAGCGCCTCGACGCGGGCGGATTCGAGCGCGTCGTAGATCTCGCGGGCCTTCTCGCCCTGCGGCAGCCGATGATGGTGCTTGAGCTCGTCATGAAAGCGCAGACGCAGGGCCGCCGCGTCGGCCCGGCCGCGCGCGAGGGTCACGTCCTCCGGCTTGAGCGTCCGTCCGATGGCGCCCACGCCGACTTTCGCGCCGCCGTCGAAGGCGCCTTCGACGCCGCCGAAGTTCAGCTCAAGCTCCGATTCCAAAGCCAGAGCGCGCGTCGCCGATTGCAGGGCTTCGCGGAAAGGCTTGGTCGGGTCGCGCGCGCGGATCGAGGCCATGGCGCGGCCTCAGCCGAGATTGCGCGAGCGGGCCGCCGATTCCGGCAGATCCACCCCGAAGGCGCGCTGATAGAACTCGGCGACCACCGGGCGCTCCAGCTCGTCGCATTTATTGAGGAAGCTCAGACGGAAGGCCAAAGCCGGATCGCCGAAGATCAGGGCGTTCTCGGCCCAGGTCAGCACGGTGCGGGGGCTCATGACGGTGGAGATCTCGCCTTTGACGAAGGCGTCGCGCGACATCACCGCCACCGAAACCATCTGCGAGATGGTCTTGCGGCCCTTTTCGTCCTTGTCGTAGTCCGGCAGCTTGGCGCGGACGATCTTCGCCTCGACGTCGTGCTCCAGATAATTCAGCGCGGCCACGATGCTCCAGCGGTCCATCTGGCCTTGGTTGATCTGCTGGGTGCCGTGATAAAGGCCGGTGGTGTCGCCGAGGCCGATGGTGTTGGCGGTGGCGAAGAGCCGGAAATAGGGATTGGGCCGAATCACTTCATTGGTGTCGAGCAGCGTCAGGCGGCCCTCGGCCTCCAGCACGCGCTGGATCACGAACATCACGTCGGGGCGGCCCGCGTCATATTCGTCGAAGACCAGAGCCACCGGATTGCGCAAGGCCCAAGGCAGAACGCCCTCGCGGAAGGTGGTCACCTGCTTGCCGTCCACGAGCTGGATGGCGTCCTTGCCGATGAGGTCGATGCGGCTGACGTGGCTGTCGAGGTTGACGCGCACGCAGGCCCAGTTCAGCCGGGCGGCCACCTGCTCGATATGGCTGGATTTGCCCGTGCCGTGATAGCCTTGGATCATCACGCGGCGATTATGCGCGAAGCCCGCCAGAATGGCGCGGGTGGTCTCCGGATCGAACTGATAGGAGGAATCGCGGTCGGGCGTGTAGCGGTTCGGACGCGAGAAGGCCGGAACGCGCCAATCAAGATCGATCCCGAAGACCTCGCGGGCTTCGACGGTCGTATCCGGACTCTGGATCAAATCTGCGGCTCCATCGGCCATGGCGCTCGGTCTCCTTCGCAACGTTCTGGGCGTCTTTCGGCGCATCTTACGGCGGCGGACCTTCGCGCAGATTCGCCGCCGCCGCAAGAGGGGCGCGCAAGGGGGCGCGGGGGAGGGCGTCTGAAAGCCGCAAAAGGCTCGCGCGGGGCGGGGGGCTCATGATATGCCGCAGATCAGGAGCAGTCGCAGGAGAGGCGCGCCCATGTCCAAGCTATACGCCGAGATCGCCGAGCCTCTGCGGCGGTTGATCGAGCGTCAGAAGATCTTCTTCACGGCCACGGCGGCGGCGGGAACGCGCGTCAACATCTCGCCGCGCCCGACGGATCTTCTGCGGGTGATCGGGCCGAACCGCGTGATCTATCTGGATCTGACCGGCAGCGGCAACGAGACCATGGCCCATCTGCGCGAGGACGGGCGGCTCACCTTCATGTTCTGCACCTTCGAAGGCCCGCCGATGATCCTGCGGCTTTACGGCAAGGGCCGCTCGCATCAGCTAGGCTCCCCGGAGTTCGAAGCCCTGCTCGCCGAGCATTACGAGGGGCGCCGCCCCACGGGCGCGCGGCAGATCGTCGAGCTTGAGGCGGATCTCGTGCAGACCTCCTGCGGCTACGGCGTGCCGCTCTTCGATTACGAGGGCGAGAGGCCGGTCCTCAACGATTGGGCCGAGCGCAAGGGCGAGGCGGGAGTCCGGGAATATCAGCTCCAGAAGAACCAGATCAGCCTCGACGGACGTCCGACCGGGCTGGCCGCCGCAAGCTGAGCAGAGCTAGGGAGACGCGCGTGCGGGAGGAAGCCGCCATTCTGGAGAAATGCGCCGAGCACGGCCTGCGCCTGACGGGACAGCGCCGGGTGGTCGCGCGGGTGATCGCCGAGACCGAAGGCCATCCCGACGCCGCAGGCATCCACGCCCGCGCGAGCAAGCTCGATCCGCGGATTTCTCTAGCGACGGTCTACCGGACTCTGAAGCTCTTCGAGGACGTCGGCGCGATCGAGAAGCTGGCCTTTCAGGACGGCCGCGCCCGCTATGAGAACGCCGAGCGCGCCCATCACGACCATCTCATCGATCTGAACGACGGGCGGGTGATCGAATTCCTGGAGCCGGAAATCGAGCGGCTTCAGGCCCGGATCGCCCGGAAGCTGGGCTATCGGCTGATCGGCCATCGTCTGGAGCTTTACGGCGTGCCGCTGGAGCCGGAGCCCGCCAAGGACGAGGCGGCGCGGCCTGTGGGAAAAGCGTCGCGCGAAAGCCTCTCCTGAAATCATGAGCCGCGTCCGGCTTCGGCGCCTCTTCACAAGGGGGGCGGCGCGCGCTATATCTCGTCTCGTCCCGCAAGGGACTATGGCGATAAACGCGCACGGAATAAGCGGATCGGACCCGGGGGCGGAACCCGGCGGCTCCACCATTCATCCCCTTGTTGGAGGGGCGGAGGGGGCCGAATTAGGATCGACGGACGTGTAAAGGTGTTTGCTTTCGCCCGGCATGGCTCCACCGTCATCGGGCTATTCGCACAGTTGCCAACAACAATCGTGCTCCGGTGGCGCTCGCCGCGTAATGCGGTCGAGTAAAACCGAAATTAAGCCCTAGGGGTTAGCCCCTCTAGGCGGGGCCCGGAGGAGCCTGGCAACAGAATCCTCCACTTCTCCCCAGCCTTCCGAGACGAAAAAAGCGCCCCGCAGGGCGCTTTCGTCGTTTTGAGAGGGGGAGGGAGCCCTCAGGCTTTCAGCAGCTCCAGCCCTTCGATCTCCACGCCGAAGCCCGCCAGCCCGACATATTGCCGCTCGCGCGAGGTGAGCAGCCGGATGCGCTTCAGCCCGAGATCGCGCAGGATCTGCGCCCCGAGTCCGACTTCCTTCCAATTGTCTTCACGCTCGGCCTCGGCGCCCGCCCCGCGCGGCGAGAGCGCCGCCGGACGCACGCCCGTGGCGCGGTCGCGCAAATAGACGATCACGCCCCGGCCCTCGGCCTTGATCCGCGCCATGGCGAGCCCAAGGCTGCGGCTCTGGCCGCCGAAGACGTCCTCCAGCGGATTCTCGCGATGCAGCCGCACCAGAGGCGCAGGCCCCGCCGCGCAGACGTCGCCCACCACCAGCGCCAGATGCTCCGCCGAATCGAAGGGCGTGCCGTAAACGGAGGCTTTGGCCGGACCCGCTTCGGTCATGATCTCGAATTGCGCGAGGCGCCGCACGAGGGTCTCGCGCCGCTGGCGATAGGCGATGAGATCGGCGATGGAGACCAGCTTCAACCCATGGGTCCGCGCGAAATCGGCCAGCTGCGGCCCGCGCATCATGGATCCGTCGTCATTGACCAATTCGCTGATCACGCCCACCGGCGGCAGCCCCGCGAGCCGCGCCAGATCCACCGCCGCCTCGGTGTGGCCCGAACGCATGAGCACGCCGCCGTCGCGCGCCACCAGCGGGAAGATATGGCCGGGGCGCACGAAATCCTGAGCCTGCACGTTGCCGTTGGTCAGAGCCCGCACCGTGGCGCAGCGCTCGGCGGCGGAGATGCCCGTGGTCAGGCCCTCGCGATAATCGATGGTGACGGTGAAGGCCGTCGAGAGCGGAGCGTCGTTCACCGCCACCATGGGGTCGAGCTTCAGCCGACGGGCCTCCGTGGTGGTGATCGGCGCGCAGACCACGCCGCCCGTATGGCGCACGATGAAGGCCATCTTCTCCGGCGTGGCCAGAGAGGCCGCCATGATCAGGTCGCCTTCGTTTTCACGGTCTTCGTCGTCCACGACGATCACGCATTCGCCTGCGGCGACGGCCGTCAGGGCGTCTTCGATGGAATCGAGCTTCATCGTGGAAGTCATTCGGGGGAGCCTCACAGAACGGCGTCGAGCGCCTTCATCAGGGAATCGACCTCGGCGGGCGAGGTGTAATGCACGAAGGACAGCCGCAGGACGCCCCTTTCAGGATCGAGCCCCAGAGCCTCCAGCAGCCGGTAAGCGTAGAAATGCCCCGCTCCGGCCATGATGGAGCGTTTCGCCAATTCCGCCGCGAGTTCGGCGGGGGCGCGCTCCGTGGCGAGCGAGATCGTCGGGGCGCGGCGGGCGTCGGCCTCCGTCGAGCCGAGGACCCGCGCCCGCGGATGACGCGCGAGCCAGTCCAGCAAAGGCGCGAGCAGGGCGGTCTCATGGGCGCGCCAGAGCGCCGAGACTCCCGCCGCGCGGGCGCGCGGAGAATCGGCGCGCAGGGCGTGGCGGGCGGCCAGATCGTCGATGTAGTCCACCACCGCGCCCGCCGCCGCGACTTGAGCGTGATCCGGCCCGGCCGGAACCAGCCTTTTGGCGTTGAGGCCCGCGTTGAAGAAATGGCCCTGATTGGGCAGGCGCTCGAAAAGCGGACGGCGCACCGCCATCAGCCCCTGATGGACGCCGAAGACCTTATAGAGGCTGAAGAGATAGACGTCCGCGCCCAAAGCCCCGACGTCCGGAATGGCGTGAGGCGCCCAGCTCACGCCGTCGATCACCGCGAGGGCCCCGGCCTCATGCGCCAGCCGGACGATCTCCGCCACGGGATTCTCGCGCCCGAGGATGTTGGAGCAATGGGGCGCCGTCACCAGCTTCACGCGCGGGGACAGCAGCTCCGCGAGATGCTCAAGGAGCAGCCGCCCGCTTTGCGGCTCGACGCGCCATTCCTTGAGCTTGGCGCCGCGCGCCTCGGCCAGACGCCGCCATGCGCCGCTATTGGCCTCGTGATCCTGATTGGTGACGACGATCTCGTCGCCCGGCCCGATGAGATCCGCGAAGGCGCGCTCCAGCACATAGGCGTTCTGCGAGGTGGAGGGGCCGAAATGCACTTCGTCCGGCTCAAGCCCCAGAGCCCCCGCCCAGAGGACGCGGCTTTCGTCCATGCGCTCGCCGAGCCGCCGCGCCGCCGGATGGGCGTGATAGGGCTGGACCTTCATCTGCGTATAGACGTCGTTCAGGGCCGCGATGGTCCGGGCGCAGGCGTAGGAGCCTCCGGCGTTCTCGAAGAAGCCCCAGCCTTTGAGCGCGGGCGCGGAGAAGGCGGGAAATTGGCTGCGCGCGAAATCGAGATCGAACATGGGAGGAGGGTCCGGGAGCGGGAGAAGGAATCGGGCCGCCTGACCATAAGAGGGGCGCCCCGGATTGAAAAGCCCGGCGGCGACGCAGGCTCTTCAGAGAGGCGGCGCGGCTTCCGGCGCGGGGCGGGCGTGGAGCGCGCTTTTCCCCTTGACTTCCCCCTGAGGGCGCGGCCATAACTCGCCCCTGAATTCTGCGGCCCCGATCTGGAGTTCACACGATCGCCCGGGCGCATCGTCGTTGACTTAAGAGGATCCCATGGCCAAACCGACCACCATCAAGATTCGCCTGAACTCTTCCGCCGGCACGGGCTATTTCTACGTGGCGAAGAAGAATTCCCGCACCATGACCGACAAGATGACCGTCCGGAAATATGATCCGGTCGCGCGCAAGCATGTCGAGTTCAAGGAAGGCAAGATCAAATAAGATCGGCCTTTCGAGCTCAGTTTCAGAAACGGCGTCCGAAAGGGCGCCGTTTTCGTTTTAAGAGAACATTTTTATCAATGAGCTAATTAATATGCATGTGACATAAATAGATATTATAATTGATGCAGTAAAAATCAATGTACAATTCCAGCAGTGGTGATCTTCTTCTTTATTGTAATTCTCTTCACGAATTTTATCACTTGGAGAGCAGATTTTTCTAATATTTTTGAAATTAGGTATTTTAATGATTCTTGTTTCCCAAACAGCACGATCCCAATCGTGCTTTAAGAGTCTGGATATTTCACCAAGGAATTCTTCAGGTGTGTTGATATTGAATGGTGGTGGAGTTTTTAATTCATTTTCTATTTTATCTTTTTTAGGACATTTTTTTTCACATAAGCATTTTTTAAGGTAGCTTATGATCGCTTTGTCTCTTAAGTCGTGTGGATTTAGTCTCGTGGAGAATTCCACGTAGATTTTTCGACATTCTATTGGAGAAATTTCTGTATTTAATTCAGATGTATCTTTGTTTGTTGTAGAATTTTCTCTATTTTTAAGCGCTTCAAAAGCTTCCATAGCTAATGTTCTAATGCGTTCGCGCCATAATTTGCGTTCTTCAGTGACATTTTTTGAATATCCTGCAGCGCGGGCGGCTAAATATGCGACGATAATTGGTATGAAAATGGAAGAGATAATTGTTTTGATATCCATGGCCTCTTATCGCTCACGTAATTGCTTGCGTAATTTAAGAAGCGGCCCCGCCTCACACCGCCGCCTGCTTCCCATAAAGCTCCGCCGCGCGCGCTTCGAAACCCCTGATGACGCGCTTCATGGCTTCGCCGAAGAAGCCGCCCGCCACCTTCTGCAAGAGCTTGTTGCGGAAGGCGAAATCCACCTCGAAAGAGAGATCGCACGTCCCTTCCGGCGTCTCGTGAAAGCGGTAATTCATCACGAGCCGCTCGAAAGGCCCCCCCGGCGCGGCCTTGGCCAGAACCTGCGCGACCTCATAGCTCTCCGGCGGACGCAGCTCCACGAAGGAGAGGTAGCTCTCGCGGAAGACCTTGAAGGAGACTATCATATCCGCCTCCATCCGCTCGCCCGCCTCGTCTCCGGCCAAGGGCCGCCGGTCGCGGATGCGCGTCCCGGCGATCCAAGGCAGAAACTGCGGATAAGAAGCCACGTCGGCCACCAGATCATACATCTGGCGCACGGTGTAGGGCGTGCGGCGGGTCTCGGCGTAATGCGTGGCCATGCTCAGCCGAGCGCCGCCAGACGCGCCGCGCGCAGCCGTTCGAAATCGGCGCCCGCGTGATAGCTCGACCGGGTGAGGGGCGAGGCGGAGACCATCAGAAATCCTTTCGCATAGGCCGCCTTTTCATAGGAGGCGAATTCTTCCGGCGTCACATAACGCTCGACGGCGTGATGCTTCGGCGAAGGCTGGAGATATTGTCCGATGGTCAGAAAATCCACCCCTGCGGCGCGCATGTCGTCCATGACCTGCAGGATTTGCGGACGAGTCTCGCCGAGGCCGACCATCAATCCGGATTTCGTGAAGACCTCCGGCGAAAGTTCCTTGGCGCGTTGCAGAATCCGCAGCGAATGGAAATAGCGCGCGCCGGGGCGCACCTCCAGATAAAGGCCGGGCACCGTCTCCAGATTATGGTTGAAGACGTCGGGCCGGGCCTCGATCACGGTCTCCAGAGCTTCGGGGCCGCATTTGAGGAAGTCGGGCGTCAGAACCTCGATGGTGGCCTCGGGCCGCCGACGGCGCACCGCGCGGATGGTCTGGGCGAAATGCGCCGCGCCGCCGTCGCCGAGGTCGTCGCGGTCCACCGAAGTGATGACCACATGCGAAAGCCCCAGCTTCTCCACCGCCTGAGCCACGCGGGCGGGCTCGAAGGGGTCGAGTTTGTCGGGGCGTCCGGTGGCCACGTTGCAGAAGGTGCAGCCGCGGGTGCAGATCTCGCCCATGATCATCATGGTGGCGTGGCCCTGCGCCCAGCATTCGGCGGCGTTGGGACATCCGGCCTCCTCGCAGACCGTCGAGAGCTTATGCTCCTTGATGGTCGCGCGGGTGTCGAAATAGCCTTTGGAGCTGGGGGCTTTGATCCGGATCCACGGCGGCTTGCGCGGCGAGGGGTTATCCGGGCGATGAGCCTTCTCCGGGTGGCGCTCGGCGGGATTGGCGAGGTCTCTGACTTCGGACATTCGGCGCTGTTCCTTGGGCGTTTCCGCCGCAAGGATAGGGCATAGGGCGATGATTGCAAGACCCCAGCGGGGGCTTCGCGGGCGGGAGGCGAGAGGAGGTTTCGCGCCGCCGTCGCAATTTTATCGCGCAGAGGGAGATGAAAATTCCCCATCGCGCCAAAGCTTTCGTCTCAGAATCGCAAAAAATATACGCTGATCTTATCATTTTTGTGAATATTCTTTGCAATCATTCCATATGGCGCCTTGACGAGGGAACAAAACCGCGACCAGTCTTGACGTCGTAAAGGACGCGGGAACGCTTGACGCAACGTCATCCTGCCGGCGCCCGAAGAGTTGAAGGAGAGGCCTGAATGGATCCCATGACCTTCTGGAGCGATCTTTGCCTACGCTCCGCGCGCGTTTCGGCTCTGGCCGGAGAAGTGATCGCGCGCCGCGTGGCTTATCTCGCTCCCGGCGCGGCCGATCCATTCGACCAGATGGCCGAGGCTTTTCAGATGACGATGGAGAAGCCCGCCGCCTTCCTCGAAAGCTGCGCCCGCATGAGCTTCGCCCCCACCGAAATGGCGGTGGCCGAGGCCTTCGCGCCCATCGAGCGCTGCGTGCAGGCCAACGCCCATCGTCTGCGCGGCGGCGGCTTCCCCGGCTTCTGAGGATCGCCTCAGGGCCGCGCCGCCTCGTCCGCCGATCCCCAATCCGAGCGCCTTCGCCTGCGTGAGGGCGCTCTTCTCATGCGGCGAGGCGCAAGCCGCGCCCCGCCGGAGAGGCAGGCCCAAGAGTCAGGGAAGAGGAGCCGTCACGCTCGCGGCGCGCGACCAGCGGATCCGCGGCGCCGCGCCGATCCCCGCCTTCGCCGCCAGAGCCCCAATCGTCTCATAATTTCCGCTTTTGGGCAGAACGAAGGGCGTCGCGCCGCTCATGAGGTTGAAGACGTCGCCCTCGGCGATCTCGACGACGGCCCCGGCGATTTCCGCGCCGTCATAGCTTCTCGGCGTGGAGAGCCCGCCGCCCTCGCGCGCGAAGCTCAGGCTGAACTGAGCCTCTCCTCTCCGGTTCTTCTCCAGCTTCCAGACGCCGGAGCGGATCGTCTCCGCGCCCGCTCTCCAGATCCGCAAAGCGCCGTCGGCGCCGTGATAGGCGATCTGGGTCTCTCTGTCGAAATCGCCGAAGCTCGCCACGGTGGCGTTCGCGAACATGGCGGCGAGCCGTTCGGGGCTCGCGCCGAGGTCTCCGGCGGCGAGGGCGCTCCCCTGAGCGGCGGCCATGTCCTGCGCGACGAGGGCGGCGAGCATGGGATCAAGGCCGGAGAGCTGCGCCTCGGCGGCGCCGGAGGCGAGATCCGCCCCCGAGATCCGGACGGAGTCGGAGGAGCGGCCGCCGCCGCATCCCGAAAGGGCGGGGGCCGCGAGGGCGAGGAGAAGAAAGCCGGAGAAACGAGCGGCGAAACGGGTCATGGGACGAACTCATGAGCGGGAAGGCGGAAGGCCCGACGCCTTCCGCCTGCGCTTTGTGAGGCTGCGCGCATAAGTCGTCAAGGCGACCTCCGCGGGGGCCGAGGAGGTCCGTTCGCTCTGAGGGCGGCCCGCAGCGAAAACGCCCGCCGCGAGATCGCGACGAGCGTTTTGGAGATCTTCGGAGGCCCGATCTCCGAGAAGAGCCCTGAAGCTCTTCCGGAAGGGGATCAGTTCACCGCGACGCCGAGGCTGTCGAGGAACTCCATGGTGATCTGGCCCTGAGCGAGGCCCTTGTCGCGCTGATACTGGCGGACCATCTGCATGGTGCCCGGCCCGAGCTGGCCGTCGATCTGACGCAGCTTATAGCCGCCGCTGTCCAGCGCGCGCTGGATGCGCATCACGAGATCCGGGGTGGTGTTGGTGGCGCAGAGGATCGGGCGCCATTCCATCTTGCCCGCGGTCTCCTTGACGGTCTCGCGGAGGGTCTCGTATTCGGCCGGGATCGCGACCTTGACCACCTGAGTCGGGGCCGTGAGCTTCTGGACCTTCACGGTCTCGAAGCGCGCGGGGATCTCGATCTCGCGGGTCGAGGGCGGGGCGATCATGACGCGGGTTTCGAGCGTCTGGGTCTTGGCGGCGACCGGCTTGGTCACCACGCGGGCCGGGGTGCGCACGACCTGCTTCTGGATGGTCACATACTCGGCCGGAATGGTCACGAGGCACATGATTTCGCCGGTGGCTTCGTCATAGCGCTGGATCGGGCCTTCGCCCTTCTGCCAGGTCGTGTAGGCCGCGCGGACGAGCACCTGCTCCTCGACGGTCTCGTAGATCGGGGCTTCGGCGGTCTGGTCCTCGCGCTCGGGCTCGACGGTCACGACCTTCTCGCGGGTCTCGAACTGGGCGGGGATCACCTCCAGCTCGACCGAGGCGCTCTGAATCTCGATGGTCTCGTCGATCCACTCGTATTTCGCGGCGACGATGTCGAGGCGCTCGGATTCCTCTTTGACGAGGACGCGGCGCTCGACCTGCTTCTCGGTGGCGGGAATGAACACGCGGGCGTAGCATTCGCCGGGCTTGGCGTTGGGCGGCAGCAGGTAAGCGGCGTCCTCATAGACCGAATCCAGCGCGGTCAGCGCCGCCGACGGCGTTTCCTCCTGCGCCTGCGCCGCCAGACCAAAGGCCGCGAGAGCCCCGCCGGCCAGAAGCGCGGAGGCGCATTTGCGTGTGAACGTCATTGCCATATTCCTCATCCGACAGGATCCGCGGGGGGCGGAGGGGCGAAACTTCAGGAAGCCGGGCCGATCATCGGCATGGGTTTCATGCGAGGTCAAGGCCGAAAGGGGGCGGCCGGAGGCTCTTGCGTATTGGGTTCCCCTCTTGCGAGGCCGAGGGGCTCCCTGACGCATCGCTATCAAAGCCGCGGCGTCGGCGTCAACACTCCCTCTGATGGGGGGAGGCGCTCCAGCAGCGAAGAATCGCCGTAAGAGTAAAAGCGATAGCCCGCGCGCATGGCGTGGGCGTAGGCCGCCCTCATGCGCGATTCGCCCGCGAAAGCGCAGACCAGCATGAAAAGCGTCGATTTCGGCAGGTGGAAATTGGTCAGCAAAAGATCTGCGGATTGAAAGCGCCAGCCGGGCGCGATGAAAATCCGCGTGAAGCCCGACCAAGGGCCGAGCGCGCCATTGTGAAGAGACGCGACCGTTTCGAGAAGGCGCAGCACCGTGGTGCCCACCGCCACGAGGCGGCCGCCCGCCGCGCGGGCTTCTTCGATGGCCGCGACCGTCTCGGCGGAGATCTCGCCCCATTCGGCGTGCATCTCGTGATCGGAGAGGGCGGCCGCCTTGACCGGCAGAAAAGTGCCCGCGCCCACATGCAGCGTCACGCGGGCGCTGCGCAGGCCGCGCGCCGCCAGAGCCTCCATCAGAGGCGGATCGAAATGCAGCGCCGCCGTGGGCGCCGCCACCGCGCCGGGACGGGTCGCGAAGAGGGTCTGATAATCCGCGTCGTCGGCGGAATCGGCGGGGCGCTTGCCCGCGATATAGGGGGGCAGGGGCATCACCCCCGCCTGAGCGATCGCCGCGTCGAGGGCCTCGCCCGCGCGGTCGAAGGCCAGACGCGCCGCGCCGCCGCCTTCATGGGCTTGCAGGCGGGCCTCCAGCAGAGGGGCGCCCTCCTCGGGGCCGAAGACGAGGCGGTCGCCCTCCTTCAGCCTTTTGGCCGGGCGGATCAAAGCCCGCCAGACTCCCGGCTCGGCGAGAGGCTCCAGCAGGAGCGCCTCCATCTTCGCCGCGCCGCCGTCCGGGCGCAGCCTGCGTCCGAAGAGCCGGGCGGGAATCACTTTCGTGTCGTTGAAGATCAGAATGTCGTTCGGGCGCAGGAGCTCGGGCAGATCGGAGACATGGCGGTCGGCCGTCCCTCCGCCCGAGAGATCCAAAAGCCGCGCCGCCCGACGCGGACGCGCCGGGCGGAGGGCTATGAGCTCTTCCGGAAGATCGAAATCGAAGTCTTCCGGCTTGAGGTCGGGATTCAGACTCAATTCGCCGCCTGAGGACGCAGGCTGATCATCTTGTCGGGATCGGAGACGGTTCCGCCGCCGCCCGCGCCCTTTTTGATCTTATCCACGAACTCCATGCCCGAGATCACTTCGCCCCAGACGGTGTATTGGCCGTTGAGGTGGGGAGCGTCGTCGAAGCAGATGAAGAACTGGCTGTCGCCGCTGTCCGGCGAGGCGCTGCGGGCCATGCCCAGAGTGCCGCGCTTGAAGGGGGCCGAAGAGAATTCGGCCCGCAGCTTGCGGCCCGAGCCGCCGGTGCCGGTGCCGGTGGGGTCGCCGGTCTGGGCCATGAAGCCGGGGATCACGCGGTGGAAGACGATCCCGTCGTAAAAGCCCTGAGAGGCCAGTTCGGTGATGCGCGCGACGTGGTTCGGCGCGAGGTCCGGGCGGGTGCGGATCACCACGTCGCCGTCTTTGAGCTTCAGAACGAGGATGTTTTCGGATTGAGCTTCGGACACGACGGTCTCCTGGGATTGGGCGCTGAGGGGGGCCGCAGCCCAAGGCGCGACGGTGAAGGCCAGCGCCAGAGCGGCGAACGCGAAAGAGCGTTTGAACATGGGCTGTGCGTTCCTTGATGCGCGAAAAACGACGCGCGGGCCGTGATGCGCGAAAAACGACGCGCGGAAGATGGCCGCATATCTCGCGCGGCCCAAGCTGTCAACGCGGGCGCGGCGGCGAAGACGGAGGGTCCGCGCCGCCGCGGATCCGAGGGGAGGGCCGATATGAGGAGGAGTCAGCGGGCGGCGGTCTCCAGAGCGCGCCTGCGCTCCTCCAGCCGCCGTTTGAGCGCCTCGGCCACGCGGGCGGGCACGAATTTCGAAATGTCGCCGTCATAGCGCGCCACCTCCTTGACCAGAGTCGAGGAGATCGCCTGACGATGGGCGTCGGCCATGAGGAAGACCGTCTCGATCTTCTGATTCATGGCGCGGTTCATGCTGACCATCTGGAATTCATATTCGAAATCCGCCACCGCCCGCAGCCCGCGCACGATGAGGTCGGCGTCGAGGCTTTCGGCGAAATGGATCAGCAGATTGTCGAAAGGGCGCACCTCCAGCGTCTTGCCGGCGGTCTCGGCCAGAGGCGCGCATTCCGTCTCGATGAGCGCGACGCGCTCCGCGAGGCTGAAGATCGGCTGTTTCGAACTCGAGCCCGCCGCCACCCCGACCACCAGATGATCCACCAGCGACATCGCCCGACGAATGATGTCGAGATGCCCGAGGGTCACCGGGTCGAAGGTGCCCGGATAGAGTCCGATGCGCGGCCGCCCGCCCGCCGGATGCGCCATAGGCCGCACTCCTGATAGGTCCAAGATGAAGCGTTCCGTCGCCGGGGTCAGGCCGAAGCCGAACGAATCAGATCGGCGAGGGCTTCGTTCTCCAGCTGCAGCGCTTCGATGCGCGCGATCACCGCGTCGCCGATGGAGACCAGCCCGACCAGCTCGCCGCCTTCGATGACGGGCATGTGGCGGAAACGTCCCTTGGTCATGCGCGAGAGCACCTGAATGGCGTCGTCGTTGAAGGCGCAGCTTTGCACCTTGGCGGTCATGGCCGTGGAGACCGGATCCTTCAGGCGGTCGGCGCCTTCGCGGCCGACGAGCCGCACGATGTCGCGCTCCGAGAGGATGCCGACCATGGCGCCTTTCTCGTCGAGGACGAGCAGACAGCCGATCTTGCGCTCCGAGAGCCGCGCGGCGGCCTCGGCCAGAGTGTTCGTCGGGCGGATGGACTCCACCTCTTGCGAGCCTTTGCGGTCCAGAATCTGGCGAACCTTGGTCATGGCGGAATCCTCCCTCGCCTTATGCGCCGTCCGGGCGGGAGTCTCGCGCGGCTCAGGGCGGCGCGTCAAGGCTTGTGCTCGGGAGAGGGTCAGAAAATTGCGCGTTTCGGGCGATATTTTCGCCGAAATCGTCGCGGATGCTCGGCGCGGCCGCGCGGATCCTCGAGTCCGGCCGCCTCTGGGCCCCCTCCGGACCGCCCCTGTGCGAAAGGCGCCCTTTCCTTGGGGCGCGCGACGCAAGAAAAAAGGGACGCCTTGCGGCGTCCCTGAAGTCGGATTGAGGCAGGTTTCATGCAGGCAAGAAACCTATCGAGCAGTGCATTCGTTTTACTTAATGTGGCGGCAGTTTGGCAAGGCTGAAATGCAAGGGGCATGAAGATTCAAGCCGATCAGCCCCTTGAACTGTCTCCTTCAAGCCGCATGAAGGGGCCTGTGAGGTCGGCGGCGCGGCGCTCGTCCGCCGAATTCTGAACGCATGAGGAGGAAGACCGCTATGGAATTCCCGTCGAAATCGACTCAGGCTCAGGGCTCCCGTATAGGGGGCGTGCTGCGCATTTGGGGTCAAGGATGTGAAATGAAGAGCCTTTTCAAAGCGGTGTCGCTTCTGTCCTGCGGACTCGCCTATCTGGCGAGCCCCGCTTTCCCGCAAGCCTCCGCGCAAGAGGCTCCCGTCCATGGACTCGCGATGCATGGCGCGCCCGCTCTGCCGCCCGAGGCGCCGCATTTGCCTTACGCCGATCCGGAAGCCGTCAAAGGCGGCTCCATCGTCTATGGTTTGACGGGAAGCTTCGACAGCGTTCAACCTTTCATCATCCGCGGCTCTTCGCCTTTTTGGGTGATCCGGGATCTCGCCTTCGAATCGCTTTTGACGCGCAATCACGATGAACCATTTACGCTGTATGGTTTGTTGGCGGAGAGCGTCGAGACCCCGGAAGATCGTTCATGGGCGCTCTTCACGATCCGCGAGGAGGCCCGTTTCAGCGACGGATCGCCCGTCACGCCGGAGGACGTGATCTTCTCCATGGAGGTTCTGCGCGATCAGGGCCGCCCGAATTACGGCTCCTCCTACCGCAAGGTCTCAAGCGTCGAGAAAGTCGGCGAGCGGGGGGTGAGGTTCGTCTTCGGCGAGGGCGACCGCGAGCTGCCTCTGATTCTGGGGCTCATGCCGATCCTCTCGAAAGCCGATTGGGAGGGGAAGGACTTCTCGGTCAGCACGATCCGTCCGGCTTTGGGCTCCGGGCCTTACGTGATCTCTCAGGTGGACCCCGGCGCCTCCCTGACCTTCCGCCGCAACCCCGATTACTGGGGGCGGGATCTGCCGATCAATCGCGGGCTGCATAATTTCGACGAGGTGAAATATCTCTATTTCCGCGATTCCAACGCGCTCTGGGAGGCCTTCACGAGCGGCCTCGTGACATTCCGCCATGAGCAGAGCGCCGAACGCTGGGCGCAGGGCTATGATTTCCCCGCCTTCCGCTCCGGCGCGGTCGAGCGCGGCGAGGTCGTCCATGGCCGTCCCACCGGCATGAGGGGCCTCGTCTTCAACACGCGACGTCCTTTGTTTCAGGATCGCCGCGTGCGCGAAGCCGTCTCGCTCGCGCTGGATTTCGAATGGCTGAACCGCACGCTCTATTACGGGGCCTATGCGCGGATTCAGAGCTATTTCGGCAATAGCGCGCTGGGCTGCGATTCCGGCCCCGCCGACGAAGCCGAGCGGGCTTTGCTCGCGCCTTATCTCGGGGAGTTGCCTGAGGGCGCGCTGGAGGCGGCCTGCGCGCAGCCGGTCTCCGACGGCTCGGGCCGCGACCGGACGCGGCTGCGTCGGGCGGCGGCCCTGCTGCGCGAGGCGGGATGGGTTTCGCAGGGGGGCGTGTTGAAGAACGCCGCCGGAGAGCCCTTCGCCTTTGAGATCCTCACCTCCGGCGTGGAGGAGGAGCGCGTGGCGGGGGCTTTCGCTCAGGCGCTGAAGAGCCTCGGGATTCAAATGCGCGCCCGCACCGTCGACGCCGCTCAGATGGCCGCCCGCAAAAACGACTATGATTACGACATGGTCTTTAATTTCTGGGCTTTGTCGCTCTCTCCGGGCAACGAGCAGACGCTCTACTGGGGCTCGGCGGGGCGCGAGATCCCCGGCACGCGCAATTACATGGGCGTCGCCAGCCCCGGCGTGGACGCTATGATCCAAGCTCTGCTGGAGGCCCGCGACCGCGCGCCCTTCGAAGCCGCCGCGCGGGCGCTCGACCGGCTGCTGACTGCGAATCAATATGTCGTGCCGCTCTGGTGGGAGCCCACCGACAAGCTGGCCTGGCGCAAAGGGATGCGCCGCCCGGAGAAAGATCCGCTTTACGGCTATCGGCCGGAAGTCTGGTGGAGCGAGGCGCCCTAAGCGTTTTCCAGCGAAGCCGAAAGGCTTCGCGTCGTGAAAACGCGACCACAAGACGCCTAAATCCTTAGGAAGCCGCGCCGTCTCCTCCGGAGCGGTCGGCGAGGCCCTTCAGCCCCTCGGCGGCGATCCCGCGCGCTGAGGGTTTGGACAAGACGTGGAAAGGCAGGGGCCGGCAAACCTCCATGGCCGCCACGCCGACGCGGGCGGTCAGGGCGCCGTTGAGCAGCCCCTCGCCGAAGCGCCGCGAAAGCTTGGCCACCGCTCCGCCGCCCAGAGCCGGGCCGATGAGGTCGTCGGCCAGAGCCACCGCTCCTGTGGCCGCCAGATGGGCCGCCACCTGCTTCATCAGCCGCCAGCCCCCGAGCCAGCCGCCGCGTCCGCCGTAGCTCTGGGCGATGCGGCGGATCATCCTGAGGTTGATGTAGAGGATCGCCATCGCGTCGAGGATTCCCGCCGGAATCAACGCCGTGGCCACGGCGGCGCTGCGCGCGCCCTCGGCGGCGGCCTGACGCGCCGAGGCGTCGGGGCCCGCGAGATAGCTCCGTTCCGCCAGAGCGATCAGGCCGGAGGCGTCGGGCTGGTCGCCTTTGAGCGCCTTGACCCGCTCGCGGGCCTCGGCGAGTTCGGGGCGGCCAGCAGCGAGGGCCTCCAGATCCTTCAGGGCGGCCTCGGCGGCGGGGCGGTCCTCATGGCGCAGCGCCCGGACCGCGAGGATCTGAGTCTCCTCCGCCTTCCTGAGCCGCGAGAGGGCCGCCAGCTCCCGCGCCGCCATGAGCAGCAGCGCCAGAACCGCCAGCCCCAGCAGGACCATGGCGGTCCTTCCGAGCCAGAGGTTGCGCGTCAGCAGCCCGGCGATGGTCTCATAAGCGGCCAGAGACAAGGCCAAAGTCAGGAATCCGCCGAAAGCCCACCAGAAGAGCCGGCTCAGCGCCGAGCCCCGGACCATGCGCGCCGCGCTGGCCGCCGCCGCCGCGGGTTCGGTCTGGGGCGTGAGGGAATCGGGCTGCGGGGCGTCCTGCGCGGAGAAGACCGGCGCCGGAGGGGCCTCCTCGCCTTTGAGCAGGAAGGGCGCCGGTTTGGCCGCAACCTCCGCGCGGGAGGAGGCGCGGGAGGAGGCCACGTCCCGGAAGACCTCGGGCGGCGGCTCGAAGCGCGGAGGAGGCTCGACCACGGGCGGCGGCGGAGCCGCAGGGGGCGGGGAGGGCGGCGCGGTCCGCCCGGCCGCCCGCTCGATGATCGGAGAGGCGGGGGGAGGAGGCGCCGGAGGCGGATCGACGGGGAAGATCTCCGGACGCCGCGCGCCGCGGTCGGAAGGGCCGTTCGGGTCGGAGGGAGGCGGGGGAGTCATGAACTTCGGCCTTGCTGCATATCCGGAATGCGGGATATGCCCCTCAGAGCCGCAGGGCGCAAGATCAGGGGTTCAGAGAACCCGTTTCGGCGGGGGGAGCCGGGAGGCGAGAGCGAGGAGGCGTCGATGGTCTCGATCTATCTGCCCATCGCGGAGACTTCCGTGGATCTCGGCCTGTTGCTGGGAATCGGCGGCGGGGTGGGCTTCATGTCGGGGCTTTTCGGCGTGGGCGGCGGATTTCTGCTGACGCCGCTGCTCATCTTCGCCAACGTGCCCCCCACCGTCGCCGTGGCCACGGGCGGCAATCATGTGGCGGGCTCCTCCTTTTCGGCTTTGCTGACTCATTGGCGGCGCGGCGGCGTGGATCCGCGCATGGGGACCGTGCTGCTGCTCGCGGGCGTGCTGGGCTCGGCGACGGGCGTGCGGATCTTCCGCTGGCTGGTCGAGACGGGTCAGGTGGATCTGGTGGTGGCGCTCTCCTATGTGACGCTGCTCGGAGTCGTCGGCGCGCTGATGCTGGCGGAATCGGCCCGCGACTGGCTCCGGCGAGGGGCGCCGCCTCCGCCGCCGGGACCGCCCTCGCGGCTGGAGAAATTCATCCGGCGTCTGCCCTTCAAACGACATTTCCCGCGCTCGGCTCTGACGATCAGTCTGATTCCGCCTGTGGTCATCGGCTTCGCGGTGGGGGTGCTTTCGGCGGTGATGGGCGTCGGCGGCGGCTTCGTGATGGTCCCGGCCATGCTCTACATCCTCAAGATGCCCGCGCGGGTGGTGGTCGGCACCTCGCTGATGCAGATCACGGTCGTCGCCGCCGCATCGACGCTCATGCACGCCTACGTCAATCAGACGGTGGACGTGGTGCTGGCTCTGGTGCTGCTGGTGGGCGGCGTGGTGGGGGCGCAGATCGGCGCGATCTTCGGCGCCAAGCTGCGGGCCGAGCGCTTTCAATTCCTGCTGGCGGCGCTGGTTCTGGTCACGGCGGGGCGGCTCGCCTACGACCTCGTGGCGCGGCCGGGGCCTGAAGATCTCTACGTCGTCCGCCATGAGGAGGGGTCGGGCGCATGGCGGAGGGGCGGAGGATGAGGCGCTGTCTCGCGGCGGCTTTGGGCGCGGCGCTTTGGGCCTCCGGCGCTCCGGCTCAGGAGGCGGCGGCTCCGCCGCGTCAGAAGCTGGAGGAGCGGTTGATCTCGGCGCTTTCGGACGAAGAGATCACCATTCAGACGCTCTACGCCGGATCTGAGCTTCTGGTCTTCGGCGCCGTGGAGCGCAACCGCTTCATCACCGAACGCGACGGCGAACTGGACATCGCCATCCGCATTCGCGGCCCGACCGAGCCTTTGGTGGTCTGGCGCAAGGAGCGGCGCTTTGGAATCTGGGTCAACGGCGAGCGCGCCCGCTTCCCCGACGCGCCGCGCTATTACGCCGTGGCCAGCACCCGGCCCCTCTCGGAGATGCTGTCGGCGGCTCAGAGGATGGGCGTGCAGCTCACCGATCTGGAGCCCGTCAAGCTGGTCGACGCGCGCGGCGAGCCCGCCGATCCTCAGAGCTTCCAGCGCGCCGCTCTGCGCTGGATGGAGCAGAGGCGGATCTATCGTCTGGAGCCCGAGGGCGTGAATCTGCGCGGCGAGACGCTCTTCAGCGCCCGCTTCGCTCTGCCGCCCAACATCGTCAGCGGCGAATACGACGTGCATATCGTCATGGCCCGCAACGGGCGCTATCTGGAGGCCTCGCGCCATCTGATGCCGGTGCGGCTTAGCGGCTTCGAGCAGGCTCTGGCGCGGGCGGCGCGCGAAAGGCCCTTGCTCTATGGGATCGGCTGCGTGTTGGCGGCCATCGCCATGGGCTGGACGGCCTCGGAGATCTTCCGGAGGATCCGGCGCTAGAGCGTTTTTCAGCGAAGCCGTTTCAGCTTCGCGTCGTGAAAACGCGACCAATAAGAAGCTGAGCGTCTCCCAGCGAAGCCGTTTCGGCTGCGCGTCGTGAAAAGGCGACCAATACAGCGGCGAGAGCCTTTGAAGGATCTCATCAGATCGGAAAACGCTCTCAATCGCGCGGCCAGCGGAACCCGGAGCTTCCCCGGAGGCCTTATGCGCTTTTCGCAGGCGCCATATTCGGCCTGCGGGCTTTCCTCCGGCGCGCGTCTCCCCCATATGGAGAATCCGCGCGCATCAGGGCGCCGGAGTTCGGAGATCTCAATGACTGGCGTTTTTTCGTCCCTCGCCGCGGCCGCGGCCGGGCGCGCGCCGGGCGGCCTGCCGGGCCGCGCCGAGCCGATCCCCACCGCGGAGCGTCATTTCGTCAACGGCGCGCCTTTGAAAGGGCCTTATCCGGAGGGCGCGCGCAGCGTGCTTCTGGGGCTGGGCTGCTTCTGGGGCGTGGAGCGGAAATTCTGGAATCTGCCGGGGGTTCTGGTCACGGCGGCGGGCTACGCCGGGGGCGCGACGCCCAATCCGACTTATAAAGAGGTTTGTTCGGGTCTGACCGGCCACGCCGAAGTGGTCAAGGTGGTCTATGATCCGCGCCTCCTGACGGACGAGGCTCTGCTCAAAGTCTTCTGGGAGAGCCACGACCCGACCCAGGGCATGCGCCAGGGCGCCGACGTGGGGTCGCAATATCGCTCCGCGATCTACGCCGAGGATCCGGCCTTCCTTGAAGCGGCGCATCGGACGCGCCAGAGCTATGAGGCGCGGCTGAAGGCGGCGGGCTATGGGCCGATCACCACCGAGATCGCCGGAGCCCGGCCTTTCTTCTTCGCCGAAGATTACCATCAGCAATATCTGGCGAAGAATCCGGAGGGCTATTGCGGCCTCAAGGGAACCGGCGTGGCCTGCCTCGCGGAGGCGACCGCCTCCTAAAGCGCCGTCCAGCGAAGCCGCTTCGGCTTCGCGCCCTGACGGGGCGTCTCTTCGGAAGCGGGCGGGGGCCATGGCCTCCGCCCGTTTCATTCGTTCGCGGCGCGCCTCAATAGGCCCGGAAGATCCCCGCGAGCTTGCCTTGGATGGCGACCTGTTCGGGGCGGTAGATCTGGGTTTCATAGGCGGGATTGGCGGGCTCCAGCGCGATGGAGCCGCTGCCCCGGCGCCGGAAGCGCTTCAGAGTCGCCTCCTCCTCGCCGACGAGGGCCACCACCACGTCGCCGGTCTCGGCGGTGTCGCTGGAGGAGATCAGCGCCACGTCGCCGTCGCGGATGCCCATGTCGATCATCGAATCGCCCTTCACCCGCAGCGCGTAATAGGGGCCGCCCTTGCGGACCATCACGGCGGGGAAGGCCAGATGCGCCTCGATGTTCGATTCGGCGAGAATCGGCACTCCCGCCGCCACGCGGCCGATCAGCGGCGCTTCGATCATCCCGGCGAGCGGAGCCCGCTCGGCGGGCTTGCGGCCCTCGACCACGCTCGGACGGAAGGCCGGAGCGGCGGCGGGCGCGGCGCTCGGCGCGGCGTATTTGTCGCGCTCCATGCGGTCGGGGCGCTTGAGCACCTCCAGAGCGCGGGCGCGATGCGGAAGACGGCGGATGAAGCCGCGCTCCTCCAGCGCCATGATCAGGCGGTGGATGCCTGATTTCGACTTCAGCGACAGCGCGACCTTCATTTCATCGAAGGAGGGCGAGATGCCCGTCTCCTGAATGCGCGCGTCGATGAAGACCAACAGCTGATACTGTTTGCGCGTGAGCATCCTCGTCTCCCGATCCGGCTGGGACGCGATCCGGCGAGGCGGGCGGCCGCCTTCAGGAGATTCGCGTCGTTTGTTGAACGGATCCGGCCATTCCTCCGACCGCGGAAGGATCGGCTGAGGCGCCGGATCAAGCGGCGTCTTCTTCCCATATTGTTCTATGAAAGTTCGGAAGTCTCGTCAAGACGTTCCCCGCATGTATCCGGCCCGTATCGGCGCCCTGATCGGCGCTTCCTCGGGCTTTCGCCGAAACCTATCCCAAAGCGCCTTGAGGGGCCGAATTCAGGACCAAGGCGCCTCCAAAGGCAGGATTTCGACCCATGCGCCCGCCTCGGCGGCGGGGGCGCGGGCCGCGCGGCGGATCAGAGCCTGAGCCTCCGTCAGAAGCCGGGCGCGGCTGCTGTCCTGATCGGCGAAGGGGCGGACGAGATCGCCTTCCGGGCCATGTCGGAGCGTGGCGCGCAGGTAATGCTCGCGGGGGCCGTTGGCGGGCAGGGCCTCCGCCAGACGCGCCGCGCGGAGCGCCCGCGCCGTCCCTTCGCCGCCCATCAGCCGCTCCAAAGCCGGACGCAGGAACAGCTCGCCGCAGACCTGCGCCGAGACCGGATTGCCCGGCAGGCCGAGAACCGCCAGACCTCCGAGCTGCGCCGCCGTCAGAGGCTTGCCGGGGCGCAGCGCCAGACGATGAAAGACCAGCTCCGCCCCCTCCGCCGCCAGAGCCGGGCGCAGATGGTCGTGGTCGCCCACCGAGGCGCCGCCGATGGTCACGAGCAGGTCGAACTCCTCCGCCGCTCCGCGCAGGATCGCGCGCAAGGCGTCGAGGTCGTCGGGGGCGATGGGCAGCAGCCGCGCCGCAGCCCCCGCCTGACGGGCCAGTCCTAAAAGCCCGTATTGCGCCGAGGCGACGACGCCGCCCGGTCCCGGATCGGCGCCGGGCGAAACCAATTCGTCGCCCATGGGCAGAATCCCCAAGCGCGGGGCGCGGCCCACCCAGACCTCCGGCAGATTCATCGAGGCCAGAAGGCCCAATTCGCGCGGGCCGATGCGGCGTCCGGCGGGAATGAGGATCTCGCCCGCGCGGAAGTCGCGCCCGGCGGCCCGGATGTTGGCGGCGGGGTCGAGGGAATCGAGCAGCCGGATCTCGTCGCCCTCGCGGGCGGCGTCCTCCTGCATGGCCACATGACCGGCGCCTTCAGGGAGCGCCGCGCCGGTGAAGATGCGGACCGCCTCGCCCGGCCCGAGCCTGCCGGCCCAAGGCCTGCCCGCCGCCGCCTCGCCGACCACCCTCAGGCGGGCGCCGGGTTTGGCCTCGTCGGCGCGCAGGGCGTAGCCGTCCATGGCCGAGGCGTCGAAAGGCGGCTGGGTCAGCCGCGCGGCGGCGTCCTCCGCGAGGATGCGGCCCAGAGCCGCCTCCAGAGGCAGGCGCTCGGGCGGCAGGGGCGGAACCAGAGCCCGCAGGCGATCCAAAGCTTCAGAGACGGGCAGCATCGGCCGGGACTCCATGGGCGGCTCAATCCTCCAGATAATAGCGCACGCGGGCGACCACGCGGATTTTCTTCTCGGGCTCGGCGCGTTCGGAATATTCGCCGCCGTCGCGGGCGAGGATCTGCACCACGCCTTGCTCAGCGCTGGCGATGGCGCCCAGACGCGAGCCGGAATCCTCGGCGAATTGCTGCGCGGAGGCGCGGGCGGCGCGGGTGGCCTCGGCGATCATCTCGGGCTTGACGGCGTTGACCTCGGTGAAGGCGTATTCCGGGGCGTCGCCGGAGCTGTAATCGCTGTCGCCGAGCCAGACGTCCTGATCCAGAAGCGCGCCCGTCTCGCCGGAGGCCTTGCGCAGGGCCGCGATCTGAGGGCTGCGCACCCGCCATGCGCCCACGGCGAAATAACGGGCGGTTTCGGTCCCGTCCTCTTGGACTCTGCGCTCGACGCGCAGGGCGGCGGGCTCAAGGGTCAATTCGGCTTCGGAGAAGCCCGCCTGCTTCAGAAAGGCCTCGACCGCCTTTTGCGCCTGAGCGTGATCGGCCAGAGCGACGGCGCGGCTTTCGCCTTCGCCGCGGAAGGAGAGCCGCCATGTCCCCATCGTCGCTTGGACGTCGCGCTCGGAGAGCCCCAGCACATAGACCGTGCGGCCCGCCTGACGCATCTTCACCAGCGAACTCCCGACGGCCCAGCCCGCGAAGGCCACGCCCGCCCCGATCAGCAATCCGCCTAAAACCGCGCTCCAGCCGCCGAAGCGCCGCGCGCCGATCCTCTCCGAATCCATGGCGTCCTCCTCAGGAGCCGGAGGCCTCGCCCGAAAAGCGGGCGATCACGATTCGGCTCTCTCCATAGGCGCGGTCATCAAGCCGCGAGAATTCGGGCGGGAGCAAGGCTTCTTCGTCGGCGGCGAACTCGACTGCGATCAGAGCCCCCGGCGCGAGCCAGCCCCCTTCCGCCGCCGCCTTCAGAGCCTTCGCCGCCAGACCCTTGCGGTAAGGCGGATCGGCGAAGACCAGATCGAAGGGCGTCTCGCGGCAAGGGCCGATGGTGGTGGCGTCGCGGCGGTAGATCTTGCTCTCGCCGATGGCCTGAAGCGCCTCGACGTTATCGCGGATCAGGCTGCGGGCGTAAGCGTCGTCCTCGACGAAAAGCGCCCGGATCGCGCCGCGCGACAAGGCTTCAAGCCCGAGCGCCCCCGTCCCGGCGAAGAGATCCAGCACGCGGCGGCCCTCGGGCAGGGCGGGGCCCTCTTCAGGTCCATATCCCCCATGCGCGAGGATGTTGAAAAGCGCCTCCCGCAGCCGGTCCGAAGTGGGGCGCGGCTGTTCGCGGCCCGCCTCGGGGCCTTTCAGAGATCTTCCGCGCCAACGTCCCGCCACGATCCGCATCAGCCGTCCTTTCGCGTCTCGCCGGATAAGGGAATCCGCCCGGCGCGGCTTGCGCCTGCGGCGGGGGCGTGGCATGTCCGACGAGCGCCGGGATGCGGCGAAAGATCACGGAGACCCATGATGAGCGACGCCACGCCCGGCCTGCATACTCTCGCCGTCCACGCCGGACTCGCGCCCGATCCGGCCACGGGCGCTTTGCAGACGCCCATCTATCAAACCACCTCCTTCGTCTTCAAGGACGCCGATCACGCCGCGCGGCTCTTCAACCTCGAAGAAGTCGGCTACATCTATTCGCGCCTGACCAATCCGACCGTTTCGGCGCTTCAGACCCGCCTCGCGGCTCTGGAGGGCGGCGCGGGCGCCGTGGCGACCTCCTCGGGCCACGCCGCGCAGCTTCTGGCGCTGTTTCCGCTGCTGGAGCCGGGCCTCAACTTCGTCGTCTCCAATAAGCTTTACGGCGGTTCGGCGAATCAATTCTCGCAGGCCTTCAAGCGCTTCGGCTGGGAGGCCCGCTTCGTCGATTTCGAGCAGCCCGGCGCCATCGAAGCCGCGCTCGACGATAAGAGCCGCGCCATCTTCTGCGAATCGCTGGCCAATCCGGGCGGCGTGGTCACCGACCTCAAGGCCGTGGCGAAGATCGCCGAGGCCCATCGGATCCCGCTGGTGGTGGATAACACTCTGGCGACGCCGGTCCTCTGCCGCCCCATCGAGCATGGCGCGACCATCGTCGTGCATTCGACCACCAAATTCATCACCGGCAACGGCACGACCATCGGCGGAATCGTGGTGGATTCCGGCAAATTCGACTGGGCCGGATCGGGCAAGTTCCCGGCGCTCTCGGAGCCCTCGCCCTCTTATCACGGGCTGACCTTCCACCCGACGCTCGGGGCCATGGCCTACACCTTCTACGGCATCGCCATCGGCCTGCGCGATCTCGGGGTCTCGCTCTCGCCGCAGAACGCCTTCCTGACGATGCTCGGCTCCGAGACCCTGCCTCTGCGCGTCGCGAAGCATTCCTCCAACGCTCTGGCCGTGGCCGAATGGCTGGAGAAGCGCCCCGAAGTCGAATGGGTCTCCTACGCCGGGCTGGAATCCTCGCCCTATCGCGCGCGCTCAGAGGAATATCTCAAGGGCTCGGGCGGCTCGGTCTTCACCTTCGGGCTGAAGGGCGGATATGAGGCGGGCAAGAAATTCGTCAATTCGCTGAAGCTCTTCAGCCTCGTGGCCAATCTGGGCGATTCCCGCTCTCTGGTGGCGCATCCGGCTTCGACCACCCATCGCCAGATGACCCCCGAGGCCCGCGCCGCCGCCGGCGCCGGGGATGAAGTGATCCGCCTCTCCATCGGCCTTGAGGACGTCGCCGACGTCTTCGCCGATCTGGAGCAGGCCCTGAAGGCCGCGACGGCCTGAAGATGGGCGAAAAAGAGGGCGCGAGCGGGGGGGCGATCGGGGGCGAATCGCCGCTCGCCCGGCTGGCGGCCGGAGATCCGCCCGTGATCGACCACGGGCTTCTCGCCGCCTGGCGCTTCGACGCCGAAGGCCGGGCGCGGCGTCTGAACTGGGGGGCGGAGCTGAAAGAGGCTCCGGCGCCCGGCGAGGGCTGGGTCTGGGTCCATCTGCGGCTGAAGTCGCCGAGGGCGCGGGATTGGCTGATGGAATCCGCGGGCCTGCCCGAGGCGGCCATGTGGGCCATGCTGGAGGAGGACGTGGCGCCGCGCGTCTCGCGCTTCGACGAGGGCACGCTGATCGTCCTGCGGGCGGTGAACCTCAATCCCGGCTCCGAGCCTGAGGATATGGTCTCCATGCGCCTCTTCGTCACGCCGACCCGGGCGGTCAGCGTGGTGACGCAGCGCATCTGGGCGGTGGGCGGCGTCATCAATGATTGCGAGGGCGGACGCGGACCCGCCACGGTCGGGGATTTCGTCGTGCGGCTGGTCGAGGATCTGCGCGCCAACGCCGAGCCGGTGCTCGACGATCTCGAAAGCGACATCGAGGCCTTCGAGCTGGACATCCTCGCGGGGCGCGATCCGCGCCCGGCCCGCCATCACGCGACCTTCAACGACGCCCGTCAGGACATGATCATCCTGCGGCGTCATTTCGCGCCTCAGGCGGAGGCTCTGCGCAAGCTGATCCAGCAGCCGCCGGAATGGCTCACCGATCCCGAGGCCATCCGCGAGGAGGCGGTGGGATTCCAGCGCATCGTCGAGGATCTCGACGCTTTGCGCGAAAGGGCCTCCCTCGTCCGCGACGACATGTATATGCGGCTCAACGAGCGGCAGAACCGCACGATCCTGCTTCTGTCGCTGGTTTCGGCGGTGTTTCTGCCGATCACCTTCGTGACGGGGCTGCTCGGCGCCAACGTCGGGGGGATTCCGCTGGCGGGGAGCCGCTGGGGCTTCTGGATCATCTGCGGGATGATCGTCGCGCTGGTCGGGCTGGAGGTCTGGCTGATCAAAAGGCTGAAGCTGCTTTAGAGCGTTCAAACGCTCTAACTTCCTTCATGGTCGCGTTTTCACGGCGCGAAGCCTTTTCGGCTTCTCTGGAAAACGTTCTGGTTTCTTGGTCGCGTTTTCACGACGCGAAGCCTTTCGGCTTCTCTGGAAAACATTCTGGTTTCATGGTCGCGTTTTCACGACGCGAAGCCTTTCGGCTTCGCTGGAAAACGCTCCGGATCACCGCCTGTCCAGCTTGGTCGAGAGCAGGATGACCGATTCGGTGTCCTGCACGCCCTCCACGTCGGCGAGCCGGTCCAGCACGCGGTCGAGCGCCGCCGCCCCCGGAGCCGCCACCCGCGCCAGAAGATCATAGCGTCCGCTGGCGGCGTAAAGCGCCTCCGTCTCGGGCAGAGCCTTCAGAGCCGCCGCCACCGAGGCGTAGGCGCGGGGCTCGGCCGCCACGAGGACCACCGCCCGCAGCATCCCGCGCTCCGCCGCCTCGCCGAGCCGCACCCCATAGCCTTGGATGACGCCCGTGTCCTCCAGACGGCTGAGCCGCGTCTGAGCCGTGGTCCGCGCCACCCCCAGACGCCGCGCGATCTCGGCGATGGGCGTGCGGGCGTTCTCGCGCAGGATGGCCAGAAGCTCCCGGTCTTTGGCGCTGATCTCCACATCTTCCGGCATAGGTTCCTCATATAGGCGATCCGACGAAAACCGACGTCTGATCTTATGAAGATTCCGTCCTAGCGCGCAATGCGCTGATCGATTCGCACAGAAGCTTTGGGCATATTTTGCGCGTCAGGCTCGCAGCGGCCTTCGCTCTCAGGTTTCGGGAACGCCACGGATGTTTCAGGCTCCTTTCGTCTATGACGCCCCCGCGCAATTCGCCGTCTCGGCGCAGCCCGAGGCCCCCGTCTTCTGCCTGTCGCATGGCGTGCTGGCGGCCACCGCCGCGCGGTTCCTCGAAGGCTTCCCCGGCCTGACCACCTACGCCGTGAAGGCCAATCCGGAGCCCGCCGTGGTGCGCGCTCTGCTCCATGCGGGCGTGACGGCTTTCGACGTCGCTTCGCCGGAGGAGATCCGTCTCGTGCGCGCCTTCGCGCCGGAGGCCCCGCTGCATTACCACAACCCGGTCAAGAGCCGCGCCGAGATCCGCTTCGCGCTCTCGGAGGGCGTGCGCGTCTTCGCCGCCGATTGCCCGCAGGAGCTGGCCAAGATCCTTGAAGAGGCGCGCGGCCTTGTCGGCGAGCTTGAGCTTTCGGTGCGCTTCCGTCTGCCCATCGCGGGGGCGGCCTATGATTTCGGCTCGAAATTCGGCGCCGATCCCGAGCAGGCCGTCGAGCTGCTGCGCGCCGTGGCGGCGGTGGGGGCTCTGCCGAGCCTGACCTTCCACCCCGGTTCGCAATGCCTCGTCGCGACGGCCCACGCCGCCTATATCCGCAAAGCCGCCGAGATCGCCCGCGAGGCGGGCGTGAGCCTGCATCGTCTGAACGTGGGCGGCGGCTTTCCGGTCTCCTATGGCGAGCCGGGCGAAGTCGCGCCGCTGGAGGCCTATTTCGCCTCCATCCGCGCGGCCGCTCAGGAGGCTTTCGGCGCGGCGGTTCCGCCGCTGGTCTGCGAGCCGGGCCGCGCCATGGTCGCCGAGGCCTGCGCGCTGGTGACCCGCGTGAAGCTGGTGCGCGGCGAGACGGTCTTCCTCAACGACGGCGTTTACGGCGGGCTCGCCGAGGCGCCGATCCTCAAGATCCTGCCGCGTCGCCGGGTGATCTCGGCGGAGGGCGTCGAGCGCTCCGGCGCGCCGCAGCCCTTCACCGTCTTCGGCCCGACCTGCGATTCGCTCGACCGGATGCCGGGGGCGCCTCTGCTGCCTGCGGACGTCGAAGAGGGCGATTTCGTGATCTTCGAGGGCTTGGGCGCTTACGGCTCGGCCACCACCACCCGCTTCAACGGCTATGAGGCTGCGGGCTACGCGCTGGTCTCGACCGCCGCCGCCCGCTGAAGCCCCCGCTTCGCGCAAAAAAAGCCCGGCCCTCCGAAAGGAGGGCCGGGTTTTCTCATTTCACGACGATCGGGACCAAAGCCGTGACCGGGCGGCCCTCCAAGAGGACCGGCTGATGATGGTCGTCGGCGAGCAGCACCCCGATCACATGCGGGCCTTTGGGCTCGGCGCAGGCACCGAGATTGGCTTTGATGAGATCGCCGCCGAAGTCGCTGTTCATGCTGTTATAGGACCGCCCCGGCAGATTGCAGGAATCTCCGTCGGGGTCGATCCTCATATGGACATGGCCGCAGCGGGCGTCCTCGCCGCAGGAGCCCGCAGGCATGAGGCGGAAATTGCTCCGCACGACCACGCCCACGACGCCTAAAGGATCGGAGCCGATTTCGACGGTCGAGCCGGCGGGCGGCCAAACGACTTCCAGAATGGGCGGCTCTTCGGCCTGAGCGGGCGCGGCGGCGGTCAGAGCGAGGAGCAGAAGCGGGAGCAGGCGCGGCATAAGAGGTTCCTCCGGGAATCATGTAATCAATGATTACATTATCTCGCCTCCCTCCGGCAAGCGCCTCTTGCGCGGCGGCGCCCGAACAGGCGATATGCGCGGCCATGACTTCAAAGACCCATGCGGAGGACGCCCCGCCAAGGCGCTATCATCACGGCGATCTCGCCGAGGCGCTGGTCGCGGCGGCGGTGGAGATCATCGAGGAGAAGGGCGTCGAGCAATTGTCGATGCGAGAGGCCGCGCGGCGGGCGGGAGTCTCGCCGGGGGCGCCTTTCCGGCATTTCCGCTCAAAAACGGCCTTGCTCACCGCTCTGGCGGAGCAGGCGGGGGGGCGGCTGACGGAGGCCGTCGCGGCGGCTCTGGCCGAAGCGGGAGAGGCGGATCCGCTCGCGGCCTTCGAGGCCATCGGCGTGGGCTATCTGCGCTGGGCGCTGAAGAATCCGACGCATTTCCAGATCGTCAGTTCGCGCGCTCTGGTGGATTTCGAAGGCTCGGAGATTCTGCGCGGCCAGAACGCCGCCATTCGTCGCCGCATGGTCGGATTGCTGGAGGCGGCGCGGCGTCAGGGGCGGCTGGCCGAGGATCTGAAGCTCGAAGAGGCGATGCTCTCCGCTCGGGCGCTGGTCTATGGGCTGGCGCGCATGGCCGCGGACGGGCATTTGCCGGAATGGTCGCCCGCCGCCCCGATGGAGACGGCGGGCCCCGAAGAGCGGTTGCGGGGGGCCTTGCGGCTGTTCATGGGGGCGCTGGCCCCTAAAGGATGAGCGGGGGAATGAGCAGGGGCTCAGCGTCCGCCGCCCTGCTCCTGAAACAGATGATAGATCGACAGCCCATGCACGAGGTCCACCGCATAGGCGAGCTGGTGATCCTCCTCGCGGAGCTTCTGAGCCTCCTCGCGGCGCTTGCGCTCCTCCTCGACGCGGGCCTTGGCCGCGTCTTCGTCTTCGCCGTTGTCGTTGCGCAAAGAGCCGCGCAGGCCAGCCTCAGAACGCGCATGGGCGGCCGAGGCCGGAGCGGCGGGGGGCTCGACGGCCTCCTCGCCGATGAGGATGTCCGGCTCGATGCCGAGCGCCTGAATCGAGCGGCCCGAAGGCGTGTAATAGCGCGCCGTGGTCAGGCGCAGGGCGCCGTAGCCCGGCAGAGGCATGATGGTTTGGACCGAGCCCTTGCCGTAAGTCTTCTCGCCGACGATCACCGCCCGGCGATGATCCTGCAAGGCCCCCGCCACGATCTCCGAGGCTGAGGCGGAGCCGCCGTTGACCAGCACCACCAGAGGCAGGCCGCCGGTGATGTCGCCGGGATGGGCGTTGTAGCGGTCGGCCATGCGCGGATCGCGGCCGCGGGTCGAGACGATTTCGCCCTGTTCGAGGAAGGCGTCGGAGACCTCCACCGCCTGACTCAGCAGACCGCCCGGATTGCCGCGCAGATCCAGAACGAAGCCGCGCAGCTTCTCGCCGAGCTGCTCCTGAAGGGCGATCACCCCGGTCTGGAGATTTTCAAAGGTCTGTTCGGTGAAGCCGCTCATTTGCAGATACCCGACGTCGCCCTTGGCGGACCAGCGCACGGCTTTGATGCGGATCACGTCGCGCACGATCTCCACGTCGAAGATCCGGTCTTCGGCCTCGCCGCTTTCGGAGGCGGGGCGTTTGATCGTCAGAATGATCTTGGAGCGCACCGGCCCGCGCATCCGCGCCACGGAATCGTCCAGCGAGACGCCTTCGAGGGAATCGCCGTCGATATGGGTGATGAGGTCGCCGCTTTTGAGTCCGGCGCGTTCGGCGGGGGTGTCCTCGATGGGCGAGGTGACGCGCACCACGCCCTTCTCCATGCCGACGTTCAGCCCAAGCCCGCCGAATTCGCCGCGGATCTGGGTCTGGGCGTCGGTGAAGTCCTTGGCGCCCATGTAGCTCGAATGGGGATCCAGCGAATAGGCCATCCAGTTCAGCGCGGCCTCGACGGTCTCCTGTTCGTCGATGGGCTCGACGTAATGGGCGCGGGCCAGATCGAAGACCTCGCCGACGAGCTGAAGCTGATCGTAAACCGCGTCCTGCTCCGCCGCCGCCTTGAGTCCGGCGGGCGGAACGCCCTCCGCCGAGCTGGGCGAAGAGAAATGCGCGCTCAGGGCGAAGCCGGCGACGGCCCCGAAAAGGGCGGCCATAAGGGGAGCTTTGGTCTGAGCTTTGGTCACGGGGAGCGCCTTTCAGGGAGCGGTCGAAGCTGGCGCGGGGCCTCCGCGCGGGGAATGGACTCCGCCCCGCCGGAGGACCGGCGGGGCGGGTGGGAGAAAGCTTACTCGGCGGCTTGTTTGAAATCTCGGTAAACCGCGAGCCCGTGGAGCAGATCCACCGCATAGGAGAGCTGATAATCCTCCTCGCGGAGCTTGGCGGCGGCTTCGCGGGCCTCATGCTCGGCCTTGATCCGCGCGCGCTCCTCCTCGGTGAGATCCTTGTTCGCGAGGGAGTTGCGCAGGCTGGATTCCGAGCGCGAAGCGGCGGTCGCGGCTTCGGGGGTCTGGATCTTCAGATTGCCGACCACGATGTCCGGCTCGATGCCGAGGCCCTGAATCGAGCGGCCCGAAGGCGTGTAGTAGCGCGCCGTGGTCAGGCGGATGGCGCCGCGCGCCGCCAGAGGCATGATCGTCTGCACGGAGCCCTTGCCGAAGGTCTTCTGACCCACGACGACGCCGCGCCGGTGATCCTGAAGCGCGCCCGCCACGATCTCCGCCGCCGAGGCCGAGGAGCCGTTGACCAGCACCACGATGGGCAGGCCGCCGGTCAGATCGCCCGGCTGAGCGTTGTAGCGGTCGGCGTCGCGGGGCTCGCGGCCGCGGGTGGAGACGATTTCGCCGCGCTCAAGGAAGGCGTCGGAGACCGCCACGGCCTGACTCAGCAAACCGCCCGGATTATTGCGCAGATCCAGCACGTAGCCGCGCAGCTTATCCTCGCCGATCTCCTCCTTCAGCGCCTTGATCCCGGCTTCGAGATTGTCATAGGTCTGTTCGCTGAAGCGGGTCATGCGCAGATAGCCGATGTCGCCTTTGGCCTCCCAGCGCACGGCCCGCACGCGGATCACGTCGCGCTCGAGCTCAAGGTCGAAGGTCTCCGGCGAGGCGGCGGAGACGTCGTCCTCGGAGGGCGCGCGGTAGATGCTCAGGGTGACCTTGGACTTGATCGGGCCGCGCATCTTCTCGACCGCTTGGTTCAGCGTCAGCCCGTCGACGGATTCGCCGTCGATATGGGTGATGACGTCGCGGCCCTGAATTCCGGCGCGGGCGGCGGGAGTCTCGTCGATGGGCGACACGACGGTCAGGATGCCGTTCTCCATCGTGACCTCCATGCCGAGGCCGCCGAATTCGCCGCGGGTTTCGGTCTGCATGTCCTTATAGGCCTCGGGCGGCATATAGCCCGAATGCGGATCCAGAGAGGCGAGCATGCCGTTGATCGCGGCTTCGAGAACCTTCTGATCGTCGATGGGCTCGACGTAATCCTTGCGCATGCGCTCGAAGACGTCGCCGAAGAGGTTCAGATAATCATAGGTGTCGGAGGCCGGCGCCGCAGGCTGGACGGCGGCCGCGGTCTCCTGGGCGACGCTCGGGGCGATGAAGGGGGCGCCGAACCCAAGGCCCACGGCGAGGCCGAGCACGGCGGCCATTGCGGTTTTATTCATCACGAGAGTCACCTTTCGTTGAGATCGCCGAACCAGGGGGAGGGATCGGCGATGGCGTCGCCGCGGCGAAGTTCGAGATAGAAGCCGGCCAGAGTCCGGCCTTCGTGGGGCGCGGAGAGGCGGCCGAGGCTTTCGCCCGCCGCCAGCTGCACGCCTTTGCGTCCGAGAATCTTGGGGTCGAGGTCGCCGAGCCCGGCGAGCAGAACGTGATGGTCGCGGTCCACGCGCAGCATCACCACGTTGGAGAGATTCTTCATCGGGCCTGCGAACTCCACCACGCCCGCGAAGGGCGCGTAGACCAGAGAGCCCGCTTCGGCCTCGAAATGCAGGCCGTCGCTGCGATGTCCGTTGGAGAGGCGGTCCCCGTAGCGCGCCATGAGCCGCGCGCCCATGACCGGCGTGCGGGCGCGCTGGGCGCCGAGATTCTGCGGCGGCGCCTCGTAGATCTGGCGGACCGTCTCGCGCGGCGGAGAGGCGTAAGCCGTTTCGACCGCTGGTCCCGCCAGAGGCGCGGGGCCGGGCGGAGGCGGCGAAAAGCCGAGCCCGAGATCCGCGCCCAAACCTGAACCCGAACCGGGCGCGGGCTCCGCGGAGGGCAGGCGGCGGGGATTCCCCGAAGGCTGCGGCGCCAGAGCCATGGCCGCCTGAGCCTGCGCCATGGCCGCGCGCTGGGCGGCGGCCTGAGCCTCGGCCAGAGCGGCGGCTTGAATGCGGGCCTGCTCCTGAGCGGCCTGAGCCATGGCGGCCTGAAGATCCGCCGCGCGGCGGTTCAGATCCTCGGATTCCTGACGGAGCTTTTCGGCCCGTTCTCCGGCGAGGGCGCCCCGGCCCCGGCTTTCGCGCAGGGCCTCCTTGAGCGCGCCGTCCTCCAGACGCACGGCCTCGATGCGCTCCAGAGCCTCGGCGCGGGCGGCTTGGGTCTCGCGGCGGAGGGCGCCGATCTCGCCGATTTCGTCGCGCATCTGGCGGGCGTCGCGCTCCAGAGCCTCGGCGAGGCCCGAGAGCGCCGAAGCCGCCCGCGCGGCCTGCGCCGGGCGGTCGCTATAGGCGGCGAGGGCGGGGGCGGGCGCCTTGGCGAGGCTGATCATCGCGCCGAAGGCGGCGGCGTGCTCGGCCTTGCGGCGATGCAATTGGTCCTCCGCCTCATATTGGCGGCGGGTGAGGTCGGTCAGGCGCTCGCGGGCGTCCTCGGCGGAATCCTGAGAAGCGCGGAGCGCCGCCTCCAGAGCGTCGATGCGCGCTTGATCGGCGAGGGCCTGTCCGGCGGCGGCCTCGGCCTCGGCGGCGAGCTGCGCGGCCTGCGCGGCCTGAGCCTGAGCCTGAGCCGCCAGATCGGCGGGAGTCGTCTGGGCTCCGGCGAAGGCGGGCCAGAGCAGAAAGGGCAAAGCGAGGGCGGAGGTCAGGCGGGTCATGGCGCCTCCTTCCCCGGGCGGATCAGCAGCGAACGCCCGGTCATGGCGGCGGGCTGATCGAGGCCCAGCATGTCGAGCAGGGTCGGGGCCACGTCGCCCAAGCGGCCGCCCGGCGCGAGCTTCGCGCCGCCCAGCCGATCCGCGCCCAGCAGGATCACGGGGACTTCGTTCAGGGTGTGGGCGGTGTGGGGCTCGCCGGTCTCGGGATCGGTCATCACCTCGGCGTTGCCGTGGTCGGCCACCACGAGCATCGCGCCCCCGACCTCCCCGATGGCCGCGACGGCCTCGCCAAGCTCATGATCCACCGCTTCGCAAGCCGCCATGGCCGCCGCGAGGATCCCGGTATGGCCCACCATGTCGGGATTGGCGAAATTCACCACGATCAGATCCTGCTCGCCCGAACGAATGGCAGAGGCCAGAGCCGCGCCCACCTCGGGCGCCGACATCTCCGGCTGAAGATCGTAAGTCCGCACTTTGGGGCTCGGGGCCATGAACCGCGTCTCGCCCGGATAGGGGCTTTCCACCCCGCCGTTGAAGAAGAAGGTCACATGGGGATATTTCTCGGTCTCGGCAAGGCGGAGCTGCGTCAGCCCGAGCTTCGAAATCGTCTCGCCGAGGCCCTCCGCGATGGATTGCGGCGGGAAGATCGCCGACATAAAGGCGTCGTGGGCGGAGGAATAGGAGACCATCCCGCAGAGATCCGCGAAGGCGGGCGCGGGGCGCTCGAAGGCGGCGAATTCCGGATCCGCCAAAGCCGACAGGATCTCGCGCGCGCGGTCGGAGCGGAAATTCGCCATGAGCAGGCCGTCGCCCGCCTTCGCGCCGAGATAATCGCCGATGACCGAAGGCGCGACGAATTCGTCGGTTTCGCCGCGGGCGTAAGCGGCCTCCACGGCCTCGCGGGCCGAGCCGAAGCGCTGGCCCTCGCCGCGGGCGACGGCGGCGTAAGCGAGAGACACGCGCTCCCAGCGTTTGTCTCTGTCCATGGCGTAGAAGCGGCCCGAGACGGTGGCGATCCGCGCGCCCGAGCCTTTCAGCTTGGCCTCGAAATCCGCCAGATAGCCCAGAGCGCTCGAAGGCGGCGTGTCGCGTCCGTCGAGGAAGACGTGGACGAGGACCGGAATCCCCTCCGCGCCGAGGATCTGCGCTAAAGCCGCCATATGGTCTTGATGGGCGTGGACGCCGCCCGGCGACATCAGCCCGAGGAGATGGCTCGCGCCGCCCGAAGCCTTGAGCGCCGCGATATGGCGCTTCAGGGCGGGGGCCTGCGCGAGGGTTCCCTCGCGGATGGCCTTGTCGATGCGCGGCAGATCCATCCAGACCACGCGTCCGGCGCCGAGATTGGTGTGGCCCACCTCGGAATTGCCCATCTGGCCGTCGGGCAAGCCGACGTCCTCCCCGGAGGCGCGCAAGGTCGCATGCGGGCAAGAGGCCATGAGGGAGTCGTAAGCGGGGGTCTCGGCCAGCGCCACGGCGTTGGCCTCCAGCCGGGGGCTGAGGCCCCAGCCGTCGAGGATGCAAAGCACGACCGGCCTGATCTGCGGGCGCGCCGGGGCGGAGTTGGTCGAAGTCATGGAGGCCATTTCGGATGCGAACGCCGGAAACCCGCGCAGAGTAAGGCGTTCCCCGCCCGACGTCCAGCATGGCGGCGTCGAGGTTAACGCCATGTGAATGAGAAGACGCATAGGGCGTGAAAGACCGGGCGCCGCCTCATTTTCAGAGGCGACGCCCGGTTTTTTCATCCGTTTCCGGTTTTCCGAAAGGGCTTATTCCGCCGCCTGACGGATGGCGTAGGCGTCCAGCTCCTCGGGGGTGGGGGCGGCGGGCAGGGGCTCGGTCAGAGGCTTCCTGCCTCCGCCGAGGCCTTTGCGCTTGCGCGCCCCGCCCCAGAGCATCCGTCCCGAAGCCTTCAGCGAGAGGCTCAGATCCTGCTGGATCGCCAGAACCGCGGGCACCACCACCAGAACCAGAGTCGAGCCCAGACCCAGACCATAGACCAGCGAAATCACCGTCGGCTTGAGGAACTGCGCCTGAACGCTGGTCTCCAGCAGGAGGGGCGCCGTGCCGAGAACCGTGGTGATGGTGGTCAGAAACACCGCGCGCAGACGGTCGCAGGCGCCTTGGACGATCGAAGGGAGCAAGCCGCGTTTCGGGGAATATTCGTCCACCGTGGTCACCAGCACGATGGAGTCGTTGACGATGATGCCCGCCACGCCGATCACGCCGATGATCGAATACATGCTCAGGGCCTCGTTATGGAGGTGATGGCCCCAGATCACCCCGATCATGCCCAGAGGAATCACGGACATGATGATCACGGGCCGCGTCCAGGAGCCGAGGATCCAGGCCAGAGTCAGATAAATCCCCACCATGGCCATGACGAAGCCGTTGACGGCGTCGCCGAGGAATTGCCGCTCATTGGCCAGAGCGCCGCCCTGTTCGGAGCTGACGCCGTGACGGGCCGTCACCTCGGGGAGGATCTCCTCCGCGAGGATGCGGCGGGCCTCGTTCTGGAGGGCGGGGTCTTCGGCGAGGTCGCCCGTCACCGTGGCCACCCGCAGGCCGCCCTCGCGCCGCACCGAGGCGAAGCCTTGCCGCGTCGTGAGGTCGGCGATCTCCGAGAGCGCCATATAGGTTCCCGAAGGCGAGCGCAGACGCACGTTGGTCAGATAATCGGCGCGGATCTCCGCGTCGGGCGGCTCGACGACCACTTTGACCGTCCGGCCGTCGCGGACGAACTCCGCCGCCTCGATTCCGGTGAGCTTGCGGCGCATTTCGGCGGCGAGGGTCGCCTCCGTGAAGCCCGCCGCGCGGCCTTGGGCGTTCAGCGCGACGACGTATTCCACCTTATCATAGGAGAGGGTGTCCTCCAGCGCGCTGACGCCCGAGACCTGCCCGAGCCGCAGCTTGAGATCCTCCGCCGCCGCCTTGAGGACTTCGGCGTTCGCGCCGCTGAGCCGCACGTTGATTCCGTCGCCGCCGCCGAAGCTGCGGGCGCCGGTCAGGGATAATTGCTCCATGCGCGGATGAGGTTCGATCTCGGCGGTCCAGGCGCGGATGATCTCCTGCTGGGCGTAGGGGCGCAGATCGGGGTCGATCAGCTCGACCTCGAAGGCGCCCAAGAGATCCGCGTCCTTGGCCTCGACGTTGCTCAGGCCGCGCCCCGCCGAGCCCACCCGCCCGAGGGCCGTCGCCACCGGAGCCCGGCCGTATTCCGCCTCGAAGCGGCGGTTCACGGCTTCGAGGGCGCGGTCCATCTCGGCGGACATGGCGATGCTGTCGGCGCGGGTCGAGCCGTCGAGCATGGCGAAATAGGCGGTGATCTCGCCTTGCTCCGGAGAGGAGAAGAAGCGCCAGCGCAGCTTGCCCTCCACGAAGATCGAGGCGCTGATCATCAGCAGCATCACCATCGCCGCCACGACCACATAACGGATCCGCAGGATGAAGGCGATGAAGGGCCGGAAGAGAACCTCCACGAACCAGGTGAAGCCCTTGTCCACGAAGCGGCTCGGGGCGTCATACCAGGGATTCGCCTTTTTCGGCTTGGACATGGCGTGGCGCATATGGGCGGGCAGGATCACGAAGCTCTCGAACAGGCTCGCGATCAGCACCGCCGCGATGGTCATCGGGATGTCTTTGATCATGTCGCCGAAGCGTCCGCCGATCAGCAGCAGGGCGCCGAAGGCGAGGATGGTCGTCGCCGAGGCCGCGATCACCGGGCCGAGCATCCGGCGCGCCGCGCGTTCGGCCGCCGCGCCGGGGCCGAAGCCGCGACGGCGCATCCAATCGGCGTAATCGCCGACCACGATGGCGTCGTCCACCGCCACGCCCAGACAGATGATCAGCGCGAAGAGCGACATGGAGTTCAGCGTCATGCCCATGAAATACATGACCGCCAAAGTCGCCGCCGTGGCCGTGGCGATGCCCGCCGCCACCCAAAAGGCCATGCTCGCGTTCAGAAAGAGAAAGAGCGAGACCAGCACCAGAACCAGACCCATCACGCCGTTGGAGATCAGGATCTGAAGCCGCCCGCTGATGCTTTCGGCGCGGTCGCGGATGAGGGTCATCTCGACGCCCGCGGGCAGAGTGGGGGCGATGGCCTCCACGGTCTCGCGCACGGCGGCGCGGAGCTTCAGGGCGTCGCCCGTCGGGCCGCGCGAGACGCTCACCAGAACCGCGGGCTGATCGCCCCGGAAATAGGCCACGCCGGAATCGAGCCCGTCCTCGCGGACCTCCGCCACGTCGCGCACGAGGATCCGGGCGCCGTCGGGACGCACGGCCACCGGAGTCTCCGCGATCTCGTAAGCGGTGGTGCGGTCGGCGCCGACGCGGATGCGCGCCTGAGCCGCCTCAAGCTCGCCCGCCGGAGAGGCTTTGTAAGCCCCCGTGATCGCTCCGGCGACGTCGTTCAGCGTCAGGCCCTCGCGCTCCAGAGCGCCGTTCGGGGCCTCGACGCGGATGTTCGGATTGGTCACGCCGGAGATGGTCGCCTGCTGCACGCCCGCCCGAAAAAGCGCCGCTTTCAGCTCGTCGGCGTAGCGGGCCAGAAGCTCGATTCCCACCGGGCCGGAGATGGAGACGTCCACCACCCGATCCGACCAGCCGCCCCGGCGAATCGTCGGGACTTCGGATTCGGCGGGCAGAGAGCGGCGCAGGCCGTCCACGGCGGCCTGAACGTCCTCGGCGGCCTGCATCATATTCGCGCCGGGGTCGAACTCCAGCGTGATGCTGGCCGAGCCCTCGCGGGAGTTGGAGCGCACCGAAGCCACGTTCTCGACCGCGATCAGGCTCGGCTCCAGCACCTCGACCACGCCGTGGTCCATGTCCTCGGCGCCCGCCCCGGTCCAGGAGACCGAGACGATCATGGTCTCCTGAACCACGTCGGGGAAGAACTGCGCCCGCAGATTGAAGGCCGACCAGAGGCCGCCGACCAGCATCAGCGCCATCAGCAGATTGGCGGCGGTCGGATGGGCGACGAAATAGCCCAAAATCCCGCGCGGACGATATTTTTCATGGGCGCTCATGAGGCGTCTCCGGGGCGGGGGGCTTCGGCTGCGGAGGCGGAGGGGGGAGCAGAGGGGCGGCCCTCAGGACGACCTTCGGGGCGACCTTCTCCGCGCGGGGGGCGGCCTTCGCCGCTCCAGCCGCCTTCAGGACGCTGCGGACGGCCTTCGCCCCCCGGAGCGCCCTGAGCGGCGCCCTGCGGACGCTCGCCTTGCGGGCGCTGGCCCTGAGCGCCTTCGGCTTGAGGCGCGCCCTGGCCGCGCTGCCCGCCAAAACCGCCCCCGAAACCTCCGGGTCCGGCGGCGGGCGTTTCGGGCGTGGCGGGATCGCGGAAGCGCACGCCCGGTCCAAGCTGGCGGGTGCGCTGAGTCACATATTCCGATCCGATGGGCGCGCCCGCCACATAAACCCAATCGCCGGAGCGGCGGCGGATCTCCAGAGTCATTTCCTCAAGCCGCCCCGCCTGACGATTGAAGACCAGCACGCGGCCGTCCTCGGTCAAGGCGGAGGCCGGGAGGCGGGCGAGGGCGTCAAGGACGGGCTCGGTGATCTCGATCCGCACGAAATCGCCCGGACGCAGCCCGCCCGCCTCGCCGAGAGTCGCGTAAAGCGTGCGGCCGCCCTGTCCCTGCGCCACCGCCGCCCCGATGCGGGTCAGACGGGCGGGCAGGCTCTGGGCGCCGTCGCTCATGGTCAGCGAGACGCGGGCCGTCAGGGGTTTGAGGTTCCCGGCCTCGTCGGTCAGGCGGGCGTATTCCGCGCCTGAGACCTGAAACCGGACCTCCAGAACGCCGAGATCCACCAGAGTTCCGAGAGTCTCATTGGCTGAAACATTGCGGCCCACCACGGCGGCGGCGCTCACGGCGTCCAGCGCGCCGGAGAAAGGCGCCCGCAGCAGAGTCTCGGCGGAGGCGCGTTCGGCGTCGGAGAGGGTCAGGCGGGCGCGCTCCACGGCGAGCTGCGCCTGACGGATTTCGTTCTGCAAGGAGGCGAGGGACTGGCGGCGCGTCTCGACCTCCTGACGGGCGGAGTTGGCCGCGATCTGGGCCGTCTCGACGGCGGTGCGGGCCGCGAAGCCCCGCGAGGCCAATTGCTGCTGGCGCGACAAGGCGTCTTCGCGGATGGCCTGTTGCTGCAAGGCTGAGTCGAGTTCGGCTTGGCGCAGCCCCTGATTGCCGGAGGTGGTCGCCAGCCGCGCCTGAGAATCGGCGAGGGCGGCGCGGGCGTCGGCGGCGCGCGTGTCGGTGGCGGCGGGGTCGATGCGGGCGAGGATCTCGCCTTCCCGAACCAGAGCGCCGTCGCGGAATTCGCCGCCTAAAGCCACGATGCGGCCCGCCGCTCCCGCCCGCAGCTCAAGGCTGCGCGGCGCCTCGATCTGGCCGAAGACCGTGGTCGTCAGCGCCGAGGAATCCAGAGCGAAGGTCTCGATGGGGGCGGTGAAGCTCCGTTCCGGCGCAGGCCGGGCCGGGGGCCTCTGAGCGGCGATCCGCTGCGCCTCGACCATCCGCCAGCCGCCGTAAGCCAGCAGGGCGAAGCAAGCCAGCAAGATCGCCGAACCGCGCAGCGCGCGCGCCAGAAAGCGCATGACCGGTCTCCTTCGTCCGAAATCCAACAGGCGCTATACGCGCGACGGACTGAAGACGGTCGCAGGAAAATCCGTTTTGTGAGAATAAAAAACGCGCGATTCCGTATTGGGTTCTCAATCCTCTTGTGCGGTCAGGGTCTGTAAAAATCTCGTCAAATCTGGGGCGACATGGGCGATTTGAGGGCCGTCCGCGCCTTTCTGCGCCCAAGGCGAGGGCGAAGGCACGTAAATCGTGCGCATGCCCATCTCATGCGGGATGAGCAGATTGCGGGCGGCGTCCTCGAACATGGCGGCGCGGCGCGGATCATAGCCGCCGCGCTCGGCGGCGAGCTCGAAGGCGCGGCGATTGGGCTTGGGCTCATGATCGAGATCGGCCACGGTGAAGACCCGCGCGAAAAGGCCGTCTATGCCGACGCGCTTCAGCAGGCGCTCGGCGTGGGTGGGATGGGCGTTGGTGTGGACGAAGAGCCGCCCCGGCAGAGCCGCCAGCGCCTCGGCGAGGGCCGGATCCGGCGCGACGGTCTCGATGGGCACATGGTCGTGGGTCTCGGCCATGAAGGCGACGGGATCGACGCCGTGATGGATCGCCAGCCCCCGCGCGGTGAGGCCGTATTCCTCCAGATAATCATGCTGGAGCTGGCGGGCGGCCTCCAGATCAAGGCCGAGGAGATCGCCGATATAGCGGGTCATATTGGCTTCGGCCTCGGTCCAGAGGCCGGGGGTGTAGGGGTAAAGCGTGTTGTCGAGATCGAAGACCCAAGCCTCGACCTGAGCGAAATCCTCGCGGAGCGCGCGGCGGGCGGCGGGATCGGAAAGATCGGGCGGGGCGATCCGGGTCGGGGGGAGCATGGCGGGTTCTCCTGCAAAGGGCCTTGCGGGAGCCATGCCTCAACTCGCCGGAGAAGGCGAGGAAATTTCCGGAGGAGGGGCCGCCTCCGCAAGGCTTCGGAGGCGGCCGGTCGTCAGGACAGGCTTTCGGAGCGGGCTTAAGCCAAAACCCCCTCGGCGGTCAGGACCGTCGCGCCGCCGAGATAAGGCGCGAGCGCCGCAGGCAGATTCACCGAGCCGTCCGCTTGCTGGCCGTTCTCCAGAACCGCGATGAGCGTCCGGCCCACCGCCAGACCCGAGCCGTTCAGCGTATGCACGAATTCAGGCCGCCCCTCCGCTTCGCGGCGGAAGCGCGCGTTCATCCGGCGCGCCTGAAAGGCGCCGCAGACCGAAACGCTCGAAATCTCGCGGAACATGTCCTGACCCGGAAGCCAGACCTCCAGATCATAGGTCCGCTGGGCGCCGAATCCCGTGTCGCCCGCGCTCAGCTCCATCACGCGATAGGGCAGTTCAAGCTTTTTCAGAATGTTCTCGGCGCAATCGGTCATGCGGGCCTGTTCAGCCAGCGAGTCCTCCGGCGCGGTGACCGAAACCATCTCCACCTTCTCGAACTGATGCTGGCGCAGGATGCCCCGCACGTCGCGCCCCGCCGAACCCGCCTCCGAACGGAAGCATTGCGTCAGAGCGCAAAAGCGCAAAGGCAAAAGGCCCGGCTCCAGAATCTGGCCCGCCACGAGATTCGTCAAAGTCACCTCGGCGGTCGGGACGAGCCAGTGGCCGGTGGTGGTCTCGAAAGAATCCTCGGCGAATTTCGGCAGCTGGCCCGTGCCGTAAAGCGTTTCAGGCTTCACCAGAACCGGCGACCAGATTTCCTGAAGGCCATGCTCGTTCAGATGCGTGTCCAGCATGAACTGGCCCAAGGCGCGCTGAACCCGCGCGATCCCGCCCTTCAGAATCGTGAAGCGCGCGCCGCTCAGACGTCCCGCCGTCTCGAAATCCAGCCCGCGCGCGGCGGGGATCTCGAAATGCTCCAGAGGCTTGAAGTCGAAGGCGCGCGGAGTCCCCCAGCGGCGGGCCTCGCGGTTGGCGGTCTCGTCGGGGCCGTCGGGCACGCTGTCGAGCAGCGTGTTCGGCAGAGTCTCCAGACGCGCCTTGAGTTTGGCCTCCGCCTCCTTGGCGGCGGCCTCCAGAGCGGCGATCTCGTCCTTTTTGGCGTTGACCAGATCCCGCAGGCGCGTGAATTCGGCTTCGTCGCCTTTGCCCTTGGCCGCGCCCGCCGCCTTCGAGGCCGCGTTGCGCTCGGCGAGGGCGGTCTCCGCCGCCGCGATGGCCGCCCGACGCTCGGAATCCAGAGCCAAAAGCTCCGAGGACTGCGCCGAGGCTCCGCGCCGCAGAAGAGCGCGGTCGAAGGCTTCGGGGTCGTCGCGGAGGGCTTTCAGATCCTGCATGGCGGGGGCTCCTGGAGCGTTTTCCAGCGAAGCCGCTTCGGCTTCGCGTCGTGAAGAACGCGACAAAACGAAAAGCTGGAGAGAAACGGCCCGCGCATGAGCGCAGGCCGCCGTTTTCTCCGGCGAAACGGCGCGGGCGTCAAGCGCACAAAGGAGACGCTGCGCAGGATCTTCGCCGCAACTGCGAGATGGGCGTTGGACTCCATGCGGTTTTCGGCGATTCTCACGCGTCCCGAGGCTTCAGGAGACCGCGATGACCCAAACGGCCGACAGCGCGCGTCTGCGCGACCTCACTTACGCCGTGGCTCTGGCCATCATGGTGGGCTGGCTGCTCTATATCGGGCGCGGGATTCTGATGCCGGTGGCCATGGGGGTGATCTCGGCCTATCTGCTGACCGGGGCTTCGGATCTGCTCGGACGCCTGCCGCTGCTCGACAAGACCCCCGCATGGCTGAGGCAGATGCTGGCGCTCTGCGTCTTCGCCTTCGTGGTCTGGGTTCTGGCCAAGCTGATCATCGGCGGGGCCTCGACGGTGGCGGCCTCGCTGCCGACCTATGAGAAGAACCTCGCGGCGGCCTTCGCCGCTCTGGCCGACCGCTTCGGCGTGGACGGCTTCAACGATTGGGCCGCCCTGCGCGAAATGACTCTCGCGCGCGTCAATCTCCAGCAGACGCTGACCAGCATTCTGGCCTCGACGGCGGGATTCGGCTCGCAGCTCTTCCTCGTGATCATGTACGCCGCCTTCATCCTGCTGGAGCGGGGCGGATTCGCCGCCAAAATGGCCCGCGTCATGGGCGGGACGGCTCAGGCTCAGGCGCCGCTCGGCATGCTCGCCGAGATCAACGCGCAGGTGGGGCGCTATCTGGCGGTCAAGACGATCATCAACGTGATCCTCGCGCTGATCTCCTGGGGCGTGATGATCAGCATGGGCGTGGAGCTGGCGTCTTTCTGGGCGGTGCTGATCGGGGTGGTGAACTACATCCCCTATTTCGGCGCTCTGGCGGCGGTGGTCTGCCCGGCCTTGCTGCATCTGGCTCAGACGGGATCGCCCGAATACGCGCTTTTGCTGCTGCTGCTGCTGAGCGTGCCGCATGTGCTCTTCGGCTATGTCTTCGAGCCGCGCATGATCGGGCGTTCGGTGAATCTCAGTCCGCTGGTGGTGGTGCTGGCTCTGGCGGTCTGGGGGGCGCTCTGGGGCGTGGCGGGGGCGGTGCTGGCCATTCCGCTCACCTCGGTGCTGATGATTCTGCTCTCGGTCTTCGTGGGCGGCAGGCGGGTGGCGGCGCTCATGACCGCCGACGGGCGCGTCAGCGGCGTGGGAGAGCGGCGGCGCGAGGAGTTCTGAATCAGCGAAGGGCGGGCGCCTGCGCGACGCCCGCCCTCTCCGTCGGATCCGCTCAGCGGAGAGACCGAAGCCTCAGCGATGGGCTTCCTTCTGGTTCACCAGCTTCTGGCTGATGGGCTGGCCGTCGATGGCCCAGCCGCGGCCGACCTGCTGCGCGGTGAAGGCGCCGTCCGGCGTCACGCTGTCCAGCCAGCGGCCGGCGGTGCGCGACTGCTCGATCTGGAGGTTGTTCGCGCCGTCGTATTTATCGCCGAGGCCCGTCACCGAAATGGCGTTGCGGCCGCGGGTGATGGCGAGCGAAGAGGACATGGTCTGGTCGCCGCTGCCGAAAGGCACGGTGCCCACGGAGATCTTCGTGCCGTCTTCGAGGCGGAAGGTCGAATCCTTCTTGAAGTCGAAGTCGGTCTTGCCGTCGTTGCCCACGTCGACATGCGGGTCGCCCCAGACGCGGGTCTGAGCGTCGTATTTATTGTCGGTGAGGGTCCAGACGGAATTTTTCTCGTTCAGGGCGATGGAGTAGCGGTCGCCCAGATTGATGGTGCCCTTGCCGTCTTTGACGTCGGAGACCGACCAGTTGGAGGCCGGCTGACGGCCGCCGTAGCCGCCCTGACCGTAACCGCCCTGACCATAGCCGCCATGGCCGTAGCCCTGGCCGCCGCCGAACCCGAAGCCGCCGCGTCCGCCGCCGAAGCCGTATCCGGAGCCGCCGCGTCCGCCGCCGAAGCCGTTGACGTTCACGCCCACGTTGACGTTCTGGCCATAGCCGCCGCGTCCGCCGCCGTATCCGCCGCCGAAGCCGTTGACGTTCACGCCCACATTGACGTTCTGGCCATAGCCGCCGCGTCCGCCGCCGAAGCCGTTGACGTTCACGCCCACATTGACGTTCTGGCCGTAGCCGCCGCGTCCGCCGACGCTCTGACCATGGCCGCCGAAGCCGTAGCCGCCCTTAGACGCGCTGAAGCCGGAACCATATCCGGAGCCGTAGCCGCCCTTGAAGGCGGAGGCGTGGCTGAAGGAGCTGAAGGAGGCGCTCGATTTGCCGCCGAACCCGAAACCGCGGCCGAAGCCGGAATTGAGAGCGTTCATGCCCATGATGATTTCCCCTTGACGTGTCTTGCGCAGGCGCCGCCGCGGCGCGGCGCGCCTTGAAATTTCGAATTCCTGAGAATCGAGAGAAGAAAATCTCGTCGCTATCTCAAGATGAATCGATTCCAGAGTCTATTTCATCTCTAACTCAGACAATAAACTCGGAATAAAAACAGTTCAACCTAAGTAAAACCATCTGAGATTTTAATTTTGGTTGATTTATTGAAAAGAATGACCGACGCGAGCGCAGGAGAGAACTCCGATTTTGTGAGAAGATGATCTTGCGACGCAGGATGTTCATCTTCAATTCCCTCCGGCGATCAGCCGTGACAAGGCGCGCCGACAGGCCGGAGAAACCCGGCCTGCGGCTGAGAAGCCAGCCCTCGCGCGCCGCCTTTCAGATCTCCGGCGCCAAGGCGCGGATTCCTCAGGCGGTGGGTCGGGCCATGGACGCGCGTCGTCCCGGCGGATCCGTGCGATCCGTGCGATCCGTCAGAGACGGAATCAGCCCCAAGGGCCGCGGCGGCCCTTGTTCTTGTCGACGTGCAGAATCACGTCGTTGAAATCGCGGTCGCCGCCGTTGGTCAGATCCTCGAAGGCGATGGTCCCCGACTGGCCGTTCCAGTTCTGCTTGACGTGATTGATCCCGTCGGGATTCAGATTCGAGCCCCAATTATGGAACACGGTCTGGCTCGAAGGCTTGCCGTTCACGGTCAGAGCGAGGCCGTTGGAGCCGACGGTCGCGCGGCCGCCGTTCGCGCCCACGAAGCCCAGCTGCGCGTTGGAGCCCAGATTCTGAGCCCAGTCGGAGCCGTTCTGAACGAGGAAGAAGCCGAGCTGATTGCCGGGACGCACGCCGTTGATCTTCGTCGAGCCGCCGAGCGAATCATGGGCGCTGTCGGAGATCAGGCGCGGATTGGAGATGTTGCCGCGGCGGTCGACTTCATAAACGCCCACGGCGTTGTCGTAGCCGGCCGAGGCGCGGGGGTCGAAGGCGACGTTGTAGCTCTGGGCGGGGCGGGGGCCGGAGGAGCCGTAGCCGCCGCCGTGATTGGAGCCGCCGCCGTAGCCGCCATGGTTATAGCCGCCGCGTCCGCCGCCGAAGGAGCCGTAGCCTCCCCCGAAGCCGCCGCCATAGCCGCCGAAGCCGCCGCGTCCGCCGCCGTAGCCGCCCCCGTAGCCGTTGACGTTCACGCCCACGTTGACGTTGAGGTTCTGGCCGTAGCCGCCCCCAAATCCCCCGCCGAAGCCCCCGCGTCCGCCGCCGAGGCCGTTGACGTTGACGCCCAGGTTGACGTTCTGGCCGGAGCCGCCGCGTCCGCCGAAGAGATTGACGTTCTGAGAGACGTTGCGCGGGCCGCCTGACCCGTAGCCGCGGCCGAAGCCGGAATGAAGAGCGTTCACGCCCATGATGATCTTTCCCCTGTCGATGCGGACGGAGCTGCGCGACGGCCCGTCCGGATGATTTCGTCGCCCGGGAGATGCGGATGGAGAGGCTCCATCGGAATCTTAACGACAACCCGAGCATCGCGCATCTCAGAGGATAATATGTCTTGAAAGAAAACAGATCAACCTAAGCGATTCAATATAACGCTCCATAATGGATCGTTTGGCGAAAAATGAAAATTGACATACGCGTTAGACCGCGCCGTCTTGGGAGGCGCGGTCTGAAATGGGGCGGTTTTCGGGCCGCGGCCCCTCGGGCCTGTCGGAGGGAAGGGGGCCTCAGGCCCGCAGATCCACCACCACGCGGCCGCGCACGCCGCCTTTGAGGATCTCGGCGCCGAGGCGCGGCAGATCCTCCAGCGTGGCGGGCTGGATCATGGCTTCGAGCTTCTCCATGGGCAGATCCCGCGCCAGACGCGCCCAATAGACTTCGCGCTCGGCCCGCGAGCGCATCACGGATTCGATCCCCAGAAGATTCACCCCGCGCAGCAGAAAAGGCGTCACGCTGGCGCCGGTCATCTCGGCGCCCGCCGCGAGGCCCACCGCCGCCACCGAAGCGTCATAGCGCATCTGCTTGAGGATCCGCCCGAGCATGGCCCCGCCCACGGCGTCGACGCAGCCCGCCCAGCGCTCGGATTCCAGCGGCTTGTCGTTGGGCTCGGAAAGCTCGCCGCGCGGAATCAGCGTCTGGGCGCCGAGGTCGCGGAGATAAGCCTCCGTCTCGGGCCGCCCCGAGACCGCCGCCACCCGGTAGCCGAGATTCGCCAGCACCGCCACCGCCACCGAGCCCACGCCGCCCGCCGCCCCGGTCACCAGCACTTCGCCTTCCTTATCGGGGGTCAGGCCGTGGGCCTCCAGCGCCAGCACCGACTGCATGGCGCTGGTGCCCGCCGAGCCCACCGCCATGGCCTGCCGCGTCGAGATCGCTTCGGGCAGCTTCACCAGCCATTCCCCCGGCAGACGCGCCTTTTCGGCGTAGCCGCCCCAGCGGATCTCCCCGACGCGCCAGCCGGTCGAGACCACGCGGTCGCCGGGCTTGAGGCGGGGGTCCGTGGTCTCCAGCACCGTCCCCGCGAGATCCACGCCGGGGATATGCGGATAATCCCGCACGATGCGTCCGCGTCCGTTCAGCGCGAGGCCGTCCTTATAATTCAGCGTCGAGAACTCCACCGCCACCACGGTGTCCCCCTCGGGGAGGAGGGATTCCTCCACCTGCTCTATGGCGGCGACGGGGGCGGCCTTGGGGTTCGTCGGGTCGGTCTGGCGCAGCATGAGGGCGCGGAAGGCCATGGGCTTAACTCTCTCGCAAAGGGAGGCGACGGACGGAGCGGGCGAATCTTAACGGAGTCCTGCGGGGGCGAAAAGCGTCGGAGGAACTCTTGAAGCAATTTTCTTCGCATCGGATCGACGCTTTTTTGCAAATCTGTTGACAAGAGCCGGGCGCCATGCGAGCGAAATCGGATTGTTGCGCTGCACATGACGCCAAATCCAAGGGGGACGGACCGGGGATGTTCGGAAAGATTCTGATCGCCAATCGCGGCGAAATCGCCTGTCGCGTGATCCGCTCGGCGCGGAAGATGGGGATCAAGACCGTGGCGGTCTATTCCAGCGCCGACGCCGGAGCGCAGCATGTGCGCATGGCCGACGAAGCGGTGTTTCTCGGGCCGCCGCCCGCCGCCGAATCCTATCTGCGCGTCGATAAGATCCTTGAGGCGATCAAGGCCACCGGCGCCGAGGCCGTGCATCCGGGCTACGGCTTCCTCTCCGAGCGCGCCAGCTTCGCCAAGGCCCTCGCGGACGAAGGCGTGGCCTTCATCGGGCCGCCCGTCCGCGCCATCGAGGCCATGGGCGACAAGATCGAATCGAAGAAGCTCGCCGCCGAGGCGGGGGTCAGCACCGTGCCGGGCATGTTCGACCTGATCGAAGGCCCCGACCACGCCGCGAAGATCGCCTCTGAAATCGGCTATCCGGTGATGATCAAGGCCAGCGCCGGCGGCGGCGGCAAGGGCATGCGCATCGCATGGAACGACGCCGAGGCCCGCGAAGGCTTCGAGCTGAGCCGCAAAGAGGCGCAATCCAGCTTCGGCGACGACCGCATCTTCATTGAGAAATTCGTCCAGCGTCCGCGCCATATCGAGATCCAGCTGCTCGGCGACCAGCATGGCAACATCGTCTATCTGAATGAGCGCGAATGCTCGATTCAGCGCCGCAATCAGAAGGTCGTGGAGGAGGCGCCTTCGCCCTTCCTCGATCCTGAGACCCGCAAGGCCATGGGCGAGCAGGCCGTGGCTCTGGCGCGGGCCGTGGGCTATTACTCGGCGGGCACGGTCGAGTGCATCGTCGATCCCGATAAGAATTTCTACTTCCTCGAAATGAACACCCGTCTTCAGGTCGAGCATCCGGTGACGGAGCTGATCACCGGCGTCGATCTCGTCGAGGAGATGATCCGCGTGGCGGCGGGCGAGAAGCTCCGCTTCGAGCAAAAAGACGTGAAGCTCAACGGCTGGGCCGTCGAAAGCCGCCTTTACGCCGAAGATCCTTACCGCAACTTCCTGCCCTCGGTGGGGCGCCTCAAGCGCTATCGTCCGCCGCAGGAGGGCAAGAGCGTCGACGGCTCGCTGGTCCGCAACGACACGGGCGTCGAAGAGGGCGGCGAGGTCTCGATCTATTACGATCCGATGATCGCCAAGCTCTGCACTTGGGCGCCGACCCGCCTGAAGGCCGTCGACGCCATGCAGACCGCCCTCGACAGCTTCGAGCTGGAGGGCCTCGGGCATAACATCCCCTTCCTTCAGGCGGTGATGCTCAACGGGAAATTCCGCTCCGGCGACCTCTCCACGGCCTTCATCGCCGAGGAGTTCCCCGAGGGCTTCCACGGCGTGACCCCCGCCCCTGAGGAGCTGCGCGCCCTCGCCGAGGCGGCGGCGGCCATGCATCTCATCCGCGAGCGCCGGGCGGTGAAGATCGAGGGCGGCCTGCGCGGCCATGAGCGCCATCTGCCGGAGGATTGGGTGGTCGCCATCGGCGGCCAGCGCTTCCCGCTGAAGCTCACGGGCGGGGCGGACGGCCATTTCCGCGTCCGCCACGCCGACGGCCAGGAGAGCGGCTTCGCCCTCGACTGGCTGCCCGGCCGGAGTCTGGCCCATCTGCGCCCCGATTCGGGCGCCGAGGCGATCATCAAGGTCGAGCCGAAAGGCGAGGGCTTCCGTCTGCGCCGCCGGGGCGCCGATCTCCTCGCGGCGACGCGCAGCCTGCGGGCGGATCAGCTCGCCGCGCTGATGATCGAGAAGCCCGCGCCGGATTTCTCGCGCTTCCTGCTCTGCCCCATGCCGGGCCTGCTGACCTCTCTGCGGGTGGCCGAGGGCGAGGAAGTGCAGGAAGGCCAAGCCCTCGCCAGCGTCGAGGCCATGAAGATGGAGAACGTGCTGCGCGCCGAGAAGAAGGCCGTGGTGAAATCCGTCAAGGCCAAGGTCGGCGAGTCTCTGGCGGTGGATCAGATCATCCTCGAATTCGAATGAGCCGTCGCAAGGCCGTCTGAAGCGCGATTCGCCGGAATCCGCCAGAGTCCGCCTGAAGCTGAAATCAAGCCCCGCGCCCCTTTCGCAGGCGCGGGGCTTCGCTTATCTGTGAAGCGGGAGAGGGGGCGCGCGGCGCTTTTCGGCTCCCGCGTCTCGCGCCGGGCCTTGCTTTGAGGGTTGGGCGCCCGCTATTCAGGGTCGGCCCGCCTTTCGTTCCGGCGCCTCAGGCTCGTTCTCAGAGGATCATCATGCTCAGCAATTCCGGCGCTCCGGTCGCGGGTCTCGTCAAGGACGGGACCGAAGCCAGCTTCATGCAGGATGTGGTCGAGGCTTCGCGCCGCACGCCGGTGATCGTCGATTTCTGGGCCGAATGGTGCGGACCCTGCAAGACTCTCGGCCCCGCGCTGGAGAAGGCCGTGCAGAGCTACGGCGGCAAAATCCGCATGGTCAAGATCGACGTGGATAAGAACCGCGCCATCGCCGCCCAGATGCGCATTCAGTCGATTCCGGCGGTCTTCGCCTTCGCGGGCGGACGCCCCGTGGACGGCTTCGTCGGGGCTCTGCCGCCGAGCGAGCTGAAGACCTTCCTCGACGGCGTGCTGGCGAAAGCCGCCGCCGCGCCCGGCGGAGAAGCCGGAGCCCTCGAAGGAGAGGACGAAGGCCCCAGCCCCGAGGAGATCGCCGAGGTGCTCGCCGCCGCCGACGAGGCTCTGGCCCATGGCGCCATTGGTCAGGCGGCGCAGGTCTACGCGCAGGTCCTTCAGATCGACCCGGAGAACCTCACCGCTCTGGTGGGGCTCTCCAAGGCCTACGCCAAGGGCGGCGAGATCGGCCGCGCCCGCGAGATTCTGGCTCAGGCCCCCGAGGGCGAGGCCGCGAATCCCCTGATCCTTCAGGCTTTGGCGGCTCTGGACCTCGCCGAGGAGGCGCAGGCCCTCGCGCGGCGCATGAGCGAATTCGAGGAGCGGCTCGCCAAAGACCCCAACGACCATGAGGCCCGCTTCGACCGCGCCATGGCCTTTCTGGGTCAGGAGAAGCGTCAGGAGGCCGTGGACGATCTGCTGGAGCTCTTCCGCCGCGACCGCGAATGGAACGAGCAGGCCGCCCGCACCCAGCTTCTGAAGCTCTTCGACGCCTTCGGCGCGAAAGACCCGATCACGCTGGCGGGCCGTCGTCGTTTGTCCTCTCTGGTCTTCTCCTGAGGGGACGCCGCCTCATGACCTTCCGCTTCTCGCTGCGCGACGCTCCGGAGGTGCTTCCGGTCTTCCCCTTGCCGGGGGCGATCCTTTTGCCGCGGGCGCGTCTGCCGCTGAACATCTTCGAACCGCGTTATCTGGCGATGTTCGACGACGTGCTGCGCTCGCCCCATCGGATGATCGGCATGATCCAGCCCAAGGAGGCCGCCGATTCCGAAGAGGGTTCGGTCTCCGATCTCTATGAAGTGGGCTGCGCGGGGCGTCTGACGCAGTTCAACGAATTGCCGGACGGGCGCTATGTGGTGGCGCTCACGGGGATCTCGCGCTTCCGGGCGCTCCGCGAGGAGACGAGCTTCACGCCCTACCGGCGGCTGAGGGTGGCTTGGGACGAGTTCCGGCCCGATTCCCAGCCCACCCCGCCCAGCACGGAGAGCGAAGAAGATCGCCGCGATCTGCTGAAGCTGGTGCGCAGCTATTTCGACGCGCGGGGGCTCGAAGGCGATTGGGACGTCTTCGAGGCCGCCGACGAGGAGACGCTGGTGACGGCGCTCTGCATGCTCTGCCCCTTCGAGCCGAGCGAGAAGCAAGCCTTGCTGGAGGCCGCCAACGGGCTTCAGCGCCGTCAGGCTCTGGCGGCCCTGCTGGAGATGGGCGCCGCCGGAGACGCGGGCGGCCCCGAATCCGGCGGACATCTGCAATGAGCCTCAGGCAAGGAGCCGCCTTATGAGCCGCGAAGAAACCGCCGCCTCTCTCCACGCCGTCCCGGCCTCGCGCGAGATCTCGCCGAAGCTTTTAGAGGCTCTGGTCTGTCCGCTGACCAAGGGGCCGCTCGAATATCGCCCCGAGGCTCAGGAATTGGTCAGCCGCAACGCGAGCCTCGCCTATCCCATCCGCGACGGCCTGCCGATCATGCTGCCCTCCGAAGCGCGCAAGCTCGACGTCTGACGAGAAGGACGGCCCGAAAGCCGCCCTCTCCGCCTCAGCGATAGCCCGCCGCCTGAAGCTCGAAGAGCTCGGCGTAGCGGCCTTTGCGGCTGAGAAGCTCTTCATGAGTCCCGACGTCCTCGACGCGGCCCCCGGCCAGAACCAGAATCCGGTCGGCCATGCGCACCGAGGAGAAGCGATGCGAGATCAGCACCGAGGTCTTGCCCGCGCTCAGTTCCTTGAACCGCTTGAAGACCTCATATTCCGACCGGGCGTCGAGCGCCGCCGTCGGCTCGTCGAGGATCAGCACTTCGGCCTCGCGCATATAGGCGCGGGAGATGGCGATCTTCTGCCATTCGCCGCCTGACAGCTCGACGCCGTTGCGGAAGCGCTTGCCGACCATCTGGCCGTAGCCCTTGGGCAGACGCCTGATCACTTCATCCGCGCCGCTGCGGGCGGCGGCCTGCTCGATGCGGGCCTGATCCGCGCGCGCCTCGATGCGGCCCACGGCGATGTTCTCGCCGGCGGTCAGGTTATAGCGGACGAAATCCTGAAAGATCACGCCCATGGAGCCGCGCAGCGCGTCGAGGTCGTAGTCGCGCAAATCCCGCCCGTCGAGCAGGATGCGGCCTTCGTCCGGGTCGTAGAGCCGCGCGAGGAGCTTCACGAGCGTGGTCTTGCCCGCGCCGTTCTCGCCGACGAGGGCCATGGTCTCGCCCGCCTTCAGCGTGAAGTCGAGGCCGCGCACGGCCCAGCGCTCGGAGCCGGGATAGTGAAAGCCCACGTTTTCGAAGACGAAGCCCTCGCGGATGGGTTTGGGCGGCGCGACGGCTTGGGCGGGAGAATTGATCTCCGGCTGAATGCGGAAGAAGCTGAAGAGATCCTCCAGATACATCGCCTGCGAAGCCGTGGCCGAAAAGCTGGTCAGCATGGTTTCGAGCTGGCTTTTCATGCGCTGGAAGGCGCCGGAGAGAAAGGTCAGATCGCCGAGAGTCAGGGTTCCGGTCATCGCGCCGAAGATGATCCAGGCGTAGGCGAGATAATAGCCCATGGCGCCGAAGCTCTCGAAGAGCGCGCCCCAGGCGGCTCTCTGGCGGGCGATGCGGCGGTTCGCGGCGTAGAAATTCAGCGCGAGCTCGCGGTAGCGGTCGATGAGGAAGTCGTTGAGGCCGAAGATCTTGACCTCTTTGGCCGTCTCCGCGCTGGAGCCGGTCTGACGCACGTAATTCATCTCGCGGCGCTCTTGGGTGCGCTGATAATCGAGATCATATTTGCGGGCGTTGAAATAGGCCTCGCCGAGGAAGGCCGGGACCAGCGAAAGCCCCATCAGCACCATCAGCCATGGATTATAGGCGATCAGGGCGCCTGAAAAAGCCGTGATGCTCAGCAGATTCTGAAGCTGCCCGAAGACCTGCCAGATGAGGCCGGTGCTTCCGGCCTGTTGCCGGGCGCGTTCGAGCTTGTCCTGAAAGGCGGCGTCCTCGAAATCTTCGAGGTCGAGCTTGGCGGCGTGCTCCATCAGCCGCAGCGAGGTGGCCATGCTCATGCGCTCGGAGAGGAGGCTCTCGACCAGCCCGCCGAGGCGGCTGAGCAGGTCGGAGAGCACGCCCAATCCGAATTCGGCCAGCACCAGCCAGAAGAGCCAATGGGCTTCTCCGGAAGCGCGCCATGAGGCGAAATCGGCGGGATGCGGCTGAAGGCCGATCAGCCGGACGATCTCGTCGATGATGAGCTTGCCGATCCAGAGCATGGCCACGGGGATCAGCGCCCGCAGGAGCCTCAGAGCCAGCGAGGCGGCCATGAGTCCGGGGCTGGCGTCCCAAGCCATCTTCAGGAAGGGCGGGATGTTGCGCATCGCGATCCAGCGGTCGCGGAAGGTCTTGGGGGGCTCCTTATCGAGCCGGGCGGGCATAGGGCGTTCGGTCAAGGCGTGGTTCGGTCTCCGTTATCATTGCGGAGATCTATACGCGGGAATGAAGGAAAACGGTCGGGGGAATTGGTCAAATCATTTTGAAAGAGCTTTTTTCAACAAAGCAGAGACGATAGCGAAGGAGAGGGCGGCCGGAGGACTGAAACATCCGACGGCGGCGGTGATGACGGCTTCATGTTTGACAAGCACTCTCGCAATTCCCCGCGCCGCTGGTTTTCCAGCCTCAATCGCCTGATTGACCGCCGCTCCCGTCGCTGCGACGGCCTTCAGCAAGTTCAAGGCGACCAGACGCCCATATTCCGAGCCGAGGTTATTAAGAGTTTCGTGCGATGGCCGCCGCTCTTTCGGTGATGAAATCCGCCTGACGGCCCTTCTGAAGAAAATCTTCGAGAGGTTGCGGCGGCGCTTCCGCGATGTGCCGGCCATGAGCTATGTCGTCGCTGGCGCGCATGAAGTCGTCGCGCCGCACTAAAAGCCGTAGGGCGCGCACAGCGGCTTCAAGATCGGCCAGCTCCTCGGTGGGGAGGGGCGGATGACGCTTATCCCGAGGGTTTCGAGGGGTGCGGCGGCGCTCGTCGGTTTCTAAGGCGAGTTCTAAAAAATTGAACTGAAGCACCGTCAAGGAGGGGGAGATATCCTGAATCGTGGCGCCAAGAGCGTCGAGCGCCTCTTGCGCCGTGGCGGCGGCGCCCAAAATCTCCGAGTCGTTGCTCCGGGAGAAGCGGTCCTTCATTTTCTGCACGGCGCGGCGTGCGGCGGCGTGGACCTGCGTCGCTTCGCGGTCGATATGGATAAGATCCGGCGCAGGGCTGTCATCCACGTCGATGACGTCGATGGATTCGCCATCGGTGACAAAACTGGGGACGCGCGAGTCTTGTGGAAAATCCTCGGGGCGGGGCGGCGAACTATGCTCCGCGATGATCTGTTTGATCCGCGCATTGACCACGGTTGGGCCTTGATCCCAGAGATCTTCCTCATAGGGGATCATCACGCGCTTGCGCTGCAAATCCCAGTCGATGGGACGGCCTTCGAGGCGTGCTTCATACCAATCGGTCCAGACTTCCCAATGCTCTTCAGGGAATTGGGCGAGATAGGCTTTCAGGTCGCGCCAAGCTTCGGAGGCCCATCTTGGAGCGTCCTCCAGCCAGAGAGGCGACTTCATTAAGGATTTTGGTGAAAAATCCGCCTCCAAGGTCGAAGCATCATGGCTAAGCATGCTCCATATATCGTGATGAGCAGCATCGACCGCGCTTTCGACGGTAATTGTGGCGTCGGCTTCATTACTGAAGGCAGCGGCATCAGCAGCATGACCAATTGCGAAAGCGGCGCTGAAAATAGAATATTCTTTGGTAGAATCGGCGGCGAAGTAGGCAGCCTTGCTAGCCTCGCTGTCAGAGGTGAATTTTTTAGAATTCGTGGTGGCAGCGTTAGCAGGCGCCCTCTCTTGCGAATTTATAAAAAACATAGCACTATCTATTGCGCGCGCTCCTGTATGCAGAGACCGTAGGTAAAATGCTTTGTCAGGACGCGCTCGTCCCAAAAGCGGCGTCACGCGCAAAGCAGCCCGCACCGCAATGGCGACGGCCTCTTCGCGGCTGCGGCCTTGAAGCCATTGCTCTAAATCCTCTTGATTCCGAATCTCGACCACGCCGCATTCTCCGTCCGATCCGGGGACGGAGTTTAACGCTCAACCCAAAGCGCGCAATCTCTTCCGGCTTCGCCTTTATGGAATCCGGTTGTTCTTCGGCCGATAGCCGCGCAGGAAATTCGGATCATCCGGCGAAAGCCCCGCAGAGGGCATCTTCGAATGCCGCGCATGATGCGAAGCCTGACGCGCCTTCGTCCGGGCGTCGGCCTCGGCGCGACGCTGAGCCGCCCGCTCGTCGCGGTTCTGGTGAGAAGCCGTTTGGGCGCGCCCGGCGCTCCGCGTGGAGGGAATTCCGGAAGATCCGCCGTCGGGCCGCGTCCGCGAAGCCTTCTCCAGAGCCTCTTGCAGCTCTTTCTCTTTGCCCGCCAGACGCGCCGCGCCTCCGAACAGCCCCCCTAAAGCCCCTTCGGGGTCCGCGCCGGATTTCCGCGCCTCCTCCCGGTCGCGCACGCGCTGAAGCAGGGCCTGAATCCGCTGACGCTCGTTCAGATTGGACTCTGAGCCGCGTGTCTGAGGCGTCGCCCGGGTCACGGCGTCGGATCGCTCGGCGGCGCCCCCCTTCATGATTTTGCTGAAGATGAAGCCGCCGATCAGCAAGACGAAGGCGACAGGCCCGAAGATCAGGCCCAAAACGAAGAACAACGCGCGGCTCAAGCCCAGAAAACTCGCCGCGACGGCGCAAAGGACCGCCGGTCCGATATTCTCGACGCCCAGGTTGATGAAATCCATGGCCTTCCTCCTGAGCCGCTTCGTCGCGCAAGCGCAGTCTGCCCGCGATTCCTGAATAAGCCTTCACAAAGACCGCGTCAAAAATCCATGCGCGTCGCGCGGGATGAGCCTATCCTGCCCGCTCCTTCCTCCCTCGGCGAGAGACGTTCATGCCCGAAGCCCCTGAAATCGAAACCATCCGGCTGGGGCTCGCGCCTGAACTCACGGGGCGGCGTCTCGAAAAGGCTCTGACCCGCAGGCCGGATCTGCGCAAGCCCTTCCCGAAGGATTTCGCCGCGCGGCTCGCGGGGCGGCGCGTCGAGGAGATCGGGCGGCGCTCGAAATATCTGCTGCTCGGGCTTTCGGGCGGCGAGACTTTGCTGATTCATCTCGGCATGTCGGGGCGGCTGATCCTCAAGCGGAGCAATGGTCCGGAGCCGCTCGGCGCATTCCATCATGAGGCCGGCCAAGGGGCTGGAGGGGCTTCGGCGCATGATCATGTGGTCTTCTGGTTCGAGGGCGGCCTTGAACTGACCTATAACGACGCCCGGCGCTTCGGCATGATGGATCTGCATCCCACCGCCTCGCTCGGAGAACACGCCGCGCTGAAGTCCCTCGGGCCGGAGCCCATGACGCCGGGATTCTCCGGCGCGGAGCTGCTCAGGCGGGTGGGCGGCGCGCGGGGGCCGATCAAAACGCTGATCCTCGACCAAAGCCGCCTCGCGGGCGTGGGCAACATCTACGCTTGCGAGGCGCTCTGGCGGGCGGGGATCGCTCCGGAGCGGCGCGGCGTCGACCTCAAGCCTGCGGAGGCGGAGGCTCTGGCGCGGGATCTCGGCGAGGTCATGCGGGAATCGGTGCGGGCGGGAGGCTCCACTTTGCGCGATTATCGGCGCGCCGACGGCGAAATCGGCGGTTTTCAGGACCGCTTCGCCGTTTACGACCGCGCAGGCGAGGCTTGTCCGCGCTGCGGCGGGCGGATCGCGAGGCTGGTTCAGGCGGGGCGCTCGACCTTCTGGTGTCCGGGCTGCCAGAGCTGAAGGCGCTTCAGCCCTCCAGCAGCTCCGGGGCGAGGCCCTCCGCCGCCCGCATGGTCGCGGCCAGAGCCCCGCGCGACTCCATGGCGGCCTCTTTGGCGGCGGCGCCCATGCGCTTCGCTTCGGCGGCGCCCTCGGCCAGCAGCAGCGAGACCGCGAACGTCAGCTTCTCGGCGCTTTCGATCTGCATGGCCCCGCCCGCCGCCGTCAGGCGCGCGTAATCGGCCTCCGCGTTATGGGTCAGAGGGCCGGTCACCACCGCCGCGCCCAGAGAAGCGGGCTCCATGGGATTATGTCCGCCGCCGGGCAGCGCGAAGCTGCCGCCCATCACCGCCACCGGCGCAAGGCGCATCCAGAGCCCCATTTCGCCGAGCGTGTCGGCGAGGTAGATCCCCGGACGATCAGGAAGATCGCCTAAGCTGCGGCGGCCATAGGCGCCGGAATCCCGCGCCGCCGCCTCGCCGCGCTCCGGATGGCGGGGCGCGAGGATCAAGGTGAGGTCGGGCGCCGTCTCGGCGAGGCGCTTCTGCACGGCGGCCATCATGGCCTCTTCGCCCGCATGGGTGCTCGCCGCCAGCCAGACGGGGCGCCCCGCGAGGGCCTTGCGCATTTTCTTGAGCTCGGCGGGGTCATGGGGCGGAGGCCCCGCCTCGGATTTCAGATTCCCCGCCGTCGAGACCGTCCGCGGCGTCGCGCCGAGCCCCACGAAGCGGGCGGCGACCTCCGGCGTCTGGGCGAGGATCGCGCCGAAGCGCCCCAGCAGAGACTCGGCCGCGCCGGGCGCGAAGCGTCGCCAGCGCGAGGCCGAACGCGCCGAAATCCGGGCGTTGGCGAGGATCAGCGGAATCCCCCGGTCGGAGGCTTCGAGGATCAGAGTCGGCCAAAGCTCGGATTCGATCCAGATTCCCAGAACCGGCCGCCAATGATCGAGGAAGCGCCGCGCCGCGCCGGGCAGATCCAAAGGCGCGTATTGATGGCTCACGCCGGGGACGGCCCGCGTCTCCAGCATGGCGGCCGCCGTCGTGGTGACGGTGGTGATCAGCACCTGAATATCCGGGTTCCGCTCGCGCAGGGCCTCGGCGAGGACGAGGCCGGTCAGGCTCTCGCCGACGCTGGCCGCGTGGATCCAGACCAAAGGCCCCTCGGGCCGCGCGAGGCTCGCCGCTCCGAAGCGCTCTTCGAGCCGGGCCGGATCCTCTTTGCCCTGTCTGACCCGGCGCTTCAGCCAAAGCCGCGCCGCCGGGCCGCCGACATGGCCGAGGCCGCGCCAGAATTTCAAGCCGAAGGAGGCGGCGGGAAGGATCATGGCCGGGGCCTCCGGGAAGGGGCGGGCGGCAGAGGCTCGGGGCGTCCCGCGAGCAGATCCGCCCGGGCGGTGGCCTCGCGCAGGACGTCCTCGATCCTCAGACGATGGGCCTCCAGCGCGGCGCGGTCGGAGGCGCCCGGCGCCGCCAGAGGCGGAGCCGCCACCAAAGCCGCCCGCGCGAAGGGCAAAGGCAGCAAAAGCCCGTCCCAGCTTTTCAGCCGGATCGCCGGACGACAAGACCAGGCCGCCGCCGTGACGGGGGCTCCGCTGAGGGCGCTGAGCGCCGCGGCGCCGCCCTGAGCCTCTTCGGTGGGGCCGCGGGGGCCGTCGGGGGTGATGGCGACCGAGGCGCCTTGCTGCAAGACGTCGAGCAGGCTCCGCGCCGCCGCCGAGCCGCCTTTATCCTCGCCCGTGACGCGGTTGCGGCTGGAGCCGTGGATCACGCCCAGACCGAAGCGCCCGGCCACGGCGGCGATGGCCGCGCCGTCGCGGCTGCGCGAGATCAAGACGAAGGTTCGGCGATCCAGAGCGGCGGCGGCGGGCGCCATCATCAAAAGCCGCCCATGCCAGAAGGCGAAGATCGTCGGGCCCTCGGGCAGGCCCTCCAGCCCCTCGCGCCGCCAGCGCATCAGACGGAAAGCCAGACGCAGATACCCCGCCGTCGCGGCGGCGGCCAGAGACCGAACCCAAGGGGCGCGCGTCAATCGCCGCATCCGCTTCTCCTCATTCCGGCGCCTCGGCGGCCCCGGAGAGCCTTGCGCCTGTGTTGCGGCTCCGGTTCGGGCCTGTCACTTGTCGTCGGCGGTGGGCTTCTCGCGCAGGCGGCTCAGATCGGCGATGAAATAACGGGTCTGGGCGTGATCCACGGTTTTTTGCGCTGCGGATTTCCACGCGTCATAGGCGCTCGGATAATCGGGAAAAACCCCCACCACGTCGATTTTCGAGGGGTCTTTGAAGTCATGGGAGGTGGTGGAGATCAGTTCTCCGCCGAAGACGAGATGCAGGCGCGTTTGAGGCATGAAGGTTCTCCCTGAGGATTCCGCCGGGCGCCGGAGCGCCCTTCAGGCTTTCTCGCCAGATTTTCGCTGCGATGCAAGAAGACCGCGCGGTCAGCTGCGCGTGTTCTCGTCCACATAAGGGTTGTCTCCGCCGCGCATCTGCATGCGGATGGGGGTGCCGGGCATGTTGAAATCCGCGCGGAGGTTATTGATGAGATAACGGATATAGGAATCCGGGATCTCGTCGGGCCGCGAGGAGAAGAGCACGAAGGTCGGCGGACGGCTGCGGATCTGCGTCGCGTAGCGGATCTTCAGACGGCGCCCCGAAACCGCGGGCGGCGGATGATGGTCGATCACCGAGCGGAGCCAGCGGTTGAGCTTGCCGGTGGAGATGCGCGTGGCCCAGACGTCGCGGGCGCGGAAGATCGCCTCGCGCAGACGCCCGATTCCCTGCCCCGTCTCGGCGGAGAGGGTGATCAGCGGCACGCCGCGAATCTGCGGGAGCAGCCGGTCCAGCTCCTCCTTGAGCGTCCGGAGGGTCTCCTGACGATCCTCGACGAGATCCCATTTATTCACCGCCACCACCACGGCGCGGCCCTCGCGGGCGGCGAGGTCGATCAGGCGCAGATCCTGTTGTTCGAAGGGCGCGCCCGCGTCGAGCAGCGCCACGATGACCTCCGCGAAGCGCACGGCCCGCAGGCCGTCGGCCACGGACATCTTCTCGACGCGGTCGTCGATGCGGGCTTTCCTGCGCATGCCCGCCGTGTCGAAGATCTTGACCTTGCGTCCGCCCCAGTCGAGCGTGAAGCCGATGGCGTCGCGGGTGACGCCCGCCTCCGGCCCGGTGAGCTGGCGCTCCTCGCCGAGGATGGCGTTGACCAGCGTCGATTTTCCGGCGTTGGGGCGCCCGATCACCGCGATCTGCAGCGGGCGGCGCGTGGCCTCGGGCGGCTCGGGCTGGTCGGGGTCGAAGTTCTCTTCTTCGAGATCGGGGAGGAATTCCGAATCCATCTCGGCGGCTTCGGCTTCGGCCTCCGCCTGCTCCGCCTCATAGGCTTCGATCCAGGGCGCGAGGGCGTCGCGCAATTCGCGCATGCCCAGAGCGTGTTCGCCCGAGATCGGAATGGGCTCGCCCAGACCCAGAGCATAAGCCTCCGAGGCCCCAAGCTCCGCCGCGACGCTCTCGGCCTTATTGGCCGCGAGGATCACCTTGCGCGCCCGCTTGCGGAGGATCTCGGCGAAGATATGGTCCGCCGGAGCCAGACCAGACCGCGCGTCCACCACGAAAAGGCAGGCGTCGGCCATGTCCACGGCCTTCTCGGTCTGACGGCGCATGCGGCCTTGAATCGAGGCGTCGTCCGCCTCTTCGAGGCCCGGCGTGTCCATGGCGACGAAGCGCAGATCCATCAGGCGCGCTTCGCCTTCGCGCAGATCGCGCGTGACTCCGGGCTGGTCGTCCACCAGCGCGAGGCGCTTGCCGACGAGCCGGTTGAACAGGGTGGATTTGCCGACGTTGGGTCGGCCGACGATCGCGAGCGTGAACATGCCCCGCTTCTATCCGATTTCAGCCCGTCGAACAGGAGGAAAATACGCGAAAGGAGAGGGCCGCCCTCAGGTTTCCGTTTCCGGCGGCCCCTTCCGGGATCGTCAGGGGTTCAGCGCCTGAAGCGCTCCGGCCACGCTTTGCAGCGAAAGGATGATCTCCTGCGTCCGGCGCGCGGCGGCGGCGCATTCCGCGTCGCGATACATGCCGCGTCCGCATTCGACGGCGCGGAGGGCGTCGGCGCGCTGGGCGGCGGTCTGGGTCTTGAAGGCGTTGAAGCGGCCGCTGGCCTGTCCGGCCTCCATGGCCTCCGAGATCTGGGCGCAGGTGACGCTCTGGCCGCGCAGAGCCTCGGCGAGGCCGTCGCCGCCCGCAGGCGCGCCGCACATCTTCCAGAGCACGTCCGCCTGAACCAGCGGATAAAGCCGGAGCAGATCGCGGTCCACGTCGCTCAGCCCCTCATATCCGGCCTCGACGGCGGCGGGCTCCCAGAATTCATAGCCCCCGAGAAAGGCCGCGGGCGAAATCTTCTCGCCCCGTCGCGGCGGCGCCTGACGCGGCGCGCCGGGCAGCTCCACGCCGCGCCGCACGAAGGCGAAGCTCTGAGTCCCCGCGCGGTCGGGCTCGCCTTGGGCGTTGAGCGGCGCCCAGACCAGAACCACCCCCGGACCCCGGGGCGTGACGCGCATCACGCCGGAGCCGCCGCGCCAGTCCACGGCGCCCTCGGCGGCCCCCGAGGCGAGGCGCTCGGCCTCGATGTTGTAGACTTGGCCGTTCGGCGTCGCGCGGAAGACGAAGGCGTAGCTCCCCGCTTCCCGCGGATGAACCGCAAGAACCATGGACTGCGCCCCGTCCAGCCCGACATAATCGCCGAGAATCGGGTCGGCGGCGGCCTGAGAGGCGGCGGGAGCGGTTTGCGGCTGCGCTTGGGACGTCGGCGGGGCGAGGGGCTGCGCGGCGGCCGCGATCAATCCGATCCAGACGAACCTGCGCCATAGTTTGACCATAAGCTCTTGCTCCTTCGCGGCTCTCGCCTTGCGAAAAGGCGGTAGCGGGCTCTTATCTCCGGTTCGTGTCATGAATATGGTGGCGCGGCGTCTCAGGCAAGCGGAGGGGGCTGAAAAGCCTCATTTCGGGACAGGGCCTGAAGCGGAGCGGGCGCAAGAGGCGATTCCGGAGAAGCCGGGGCGAAAGGGATGGAGATGGATTGGGATAAGCTGCGCGTCTTTCATGCGGTGGCCGCGGCGGGCAGTCTGACGCAGGCGGGCGAAAAGCTGCATCTGAGCCAGTCGGCGGTGAGCCGCCAGATTCGCGATCTGGAGGATTCGCTCGGCGCGACGCTCTTTCATCGCCATGCGCGGGGCCTGCTCCTGACTCAGGAAGGCGAGGCGCTTTACGAATCCACGCAGAACATCTCGGCGGATCTGGCGCGGGCGCGGGCGCGCATCCGGGCCGCGCGCGAGGAATCCGGCGGAGAGCTGGCGGTCTCGACCACGGTGGGCTTCGGCTCGCTCTGGCTGGCGCCGCGTCTGGGGAGGCTGCGCGCGGCCGCTCCGGAGCTGACGCTGGATCTGAGGCTCTCGGACGAAGTGGTGGATCTGGCCATGCGCGAGGCCGACGTGGGCATTCGGATGCGGCCTTCGCCGCAGACCGATCTGATTCAGAAGCCTCTGCTGAGCGTGCGGCTGCGGCTTTACGCGACCGAAGCCTATCTGAAGGGGCGTTCGCGCCCGCGCACGCTGGACGACCTCGCCGACCACGACGTCCTGACCTACAGCCGCAACGCGGCTCAGCCGCTGGAGAACCTCGACTGGATTTATCGGGGGCGCCGGCGAATCAGGCCGGTGCTGACGGTGAACAACCATCTCGGGCTGCTGCAGGCGGCGCGCGAGGGCGTGGGGGTGGCGGCTCTGCCGGATTATCTGGCGGCGCTCGCGCCCGAGCTGATTCCGGTCGGCGAGGAGGCGCCGGGGCCGAAATACGAGATCTATCTGGCCTGGCCCCAGGAGCTTCGGGGCTCGCAGAGGGTGGCGCTCTTCCGCGACTTCCTGCTGGAGGAGCTGGCCGCTCATCGCAAGACCTATCCGCCTGATCCATTCTGATACGGATTCCGGAGATTTTCAGAAAGGGGATGCGTTTTTTCAGGAAGAGCGCGGATTTTTCCTCTGAAAACCTCTGAAGGAGCCGCCCTGCGGACATGGCTCGGCTTTTGCAGCCCTTCGGCGCAAAGGCTCGACATCACGTTCGGAGAGGCCATCCATGACCCATTTCAAAACCCCCATCCGCGCCGCCCTTGGGGCCGCCGTCGCGGCGGCGGCTCTGGCGACGGCCTTTCCGGTCTCCGCCGGGCCGATCCGGCCCGAAGACGACGGCGCGCTCTTCCGGCTGCGCCACGGCGTGCAGATGAGCGCGGCGCTGGACGCCCGCACCAGCGCCGTCGTGTTCCGTCCCGCTTCGGCGGAGAACGAATTCACCCTGGACGACGCCGCTTACGTCGAGGATCTGGCGGCGCTGCGCCGCGCGGATCTGGCGGTGGCCGCGCCGCCTCCGGCGCCTCTGCCCGAGCCGCCGCGCCGTCTGCCGCCGCAGACGCTCTATGCTCAGGCCGCGCCGATGCTCGCTTATAGCGCGCCGACCGCGCCTGTGGCCGCGCCCGCCTGGCTGGAGACCTCATCCACCGCGACGGAGGCCTATGCGCCCGCTCCGATCTATACGGCGGCGGAGAGCTACAGCGAGATCCTGCCTGTGGCGGCGTCCTCGGCCGCTCCGGCGATCTACGACGCGCCCGTTTCGGTTCAGAGCGTCGCGGTTCAGGCTCAGGCCCCGGCCGTCGCGGCGGCTTCGCCCTGCGCGGGCGGTCTGGCGGGCGGTTTGACGGCCGCTTCTCTGGCGCCGGGCGGCGCCTTCGGTCCGCAGAGCCTCGGCGCGGGCGGCAGCCTCTCTCAGACCTTCGTGAACGGCGAACTGGTCTCCGAAGCGGGTCTTGGCGGCTGCGCCGAGGGCGCGGGCGGGCCGGTGGTGATCGTGCATGAAGTGACGACCTCGCCGGTGGCCTACGCCTCTTCGGCGATGGAATCGGCGGCGCTCGGCCTGAGCTACGGCGCGGCGGGCGGCTACGGCATGAGCTACGGCGCGATGGGCGGCGGCGGGATCGCCGTCGGCGGCGGCGCGGCCTCGGCGGCGGGCGGCGCGGGCTTCGCGGTTTCGGCGCCTTCGGTGATCATCGCCGGCGGCGGCGGAGGCGGCGGCCGCACGGTGATCGTCGAGGGCTCGACGACTAACATCGACCGCTCCACGACCAATGTGGATCGTTCGACGACCAACGTGGACCACTCCACGACGAACGTCGACCGTCGCAGCTACGACAACCGCAGCTACGACAATCGCCATATCGGCGACCGTTACGTCTCGATCAGCAATTCCCAGAGCGGCGGCGCCTCCTCCAGCAGCTCCTCCGGCGGCTGGAGCAGCAGCGGCGGCCACGGCTCGTCTTCGGGCGGCGGCTCCTCGTCGAGCAGCTCCTCCTCTTCCTCCAGCTCCTCGTCCTCTTCGGGCGGCGGCTGGAGCAGCAGCGGCGGTCATGGCTCCTCTTCGGGCGGCCACGGCTCTTCCAGCGGCGGTCATGGCTCGTCTTCGGGCGGACATGGTTCGTCTTCGGGCGGCGGCTCCTCTTCGTCGAGCAGCTCCTCTTCTTCCTCCAGCTCCTCGTCCTCCTCGGGCGGCGGCGGAAGCAGCGGCGGCGGCCATGGTTCTTCCTCTGGCGGCCACGGCTCGTCCTCGGGCGGCGGCTCCTCGTCGAGCAGCTCGTCTTCCTCCTCCAGCTCCTCCTCGTCCTCTTCGGGCGGCGGCTGGAGCAGCAGCGGCGGTCATGGCTCCTCCTCGGGCGGCCACGGTTCTTCCAGCGGCGGTCATGGCTCGTCTTCGGGCGGACATGGTTCGTCTTCGGGTGGTCACGGCTCGTCCTCGGGCGGCGGCTCCTCGTCGAGCAGCTCGTCTTCCTCCTCCAGCTCCTCCTCGTCCTCTTCGGGCGGCGGACATGCGAGCGGCTCCTCGTCCTCCTCGTCGAGCAGCAGCTCTTCCTCCTCCTCGTCTTCGGGCGGCTGGCAGGTGGCTTCCTCCTCGGGCGGACACGGCTCTTCGGGCGGCGGACATGGCTCGTCCTCGGGCGGCCACGGCTCCACCTCGGGCGGCGGCTCCTCCTCGTCGAGCAGCAGCTCCAGCTCCTCGTCGAGCAGCTCGTCTTCCTCGGGCGGCGTGCCTCTGCCGACCAGCTCGACCTCTTCGGGCGGCTGGGGAACCTCCACCTCCTCTTCGTCCTCCTCGGGCGGACATGGCTCCACTTCGGGCGGCGGCGGCTGCTGCAAGCCTCCTTCGTCCTCTTCGGGCGGCTCCTCAGGCGGGCAGGTGCCTGAGCCCGGTCCGCTCGGCCTGCTGGCCATGGCGGGGATCGCGGCCTTCCTGCGCCGCCGCTTCGGCCGCTGAGGCTTGAGTTTTCACAGGGGAGCGATCAGGGCGCGTCCGGGAGACCGGGCGCGCCTTTTCCGATTCAGCCCAAGGCCGTCCCGGCGGAGAGGGGGAAGCCGCGTAAAAGCTCCTCCGCCGCCATGGGGCTCTTGCCGGGACGCTGAAGAACCAGCGCGCGCAGGGCCTTGGAGCTTCCCGCCGCGCAGGAGATTAAAAGCCGGTCGTCGAGCGAAATCCCCGGCGCGGCCTGCGGATCGGGCGAATCCTCCAGCCGGGCGCGCAAAATCTTCACCCGCTCGCCTGAGATCTCGGTCCATGCGCCGGGCGCGGGGGAAAGCCCGTGGAGATGGGCGAGAACCGCCTCCGGGGAGCGGTCCCAAGAGATCCGCGCCTCCTCCTTGAGGATCTTGGCGGCGTAGACCACGCCTTCCTCCGGCTGCGGGAGGGCCTCCGCCGCGCCGCCCGCCTCCAGATCGGCGAGGGCTTCGAGCATCAGCCCCGCGCCGAGCTTCGCCAGACGGTCATGCAGATCGCCGGAGGTCTCCAGAGGCGAAAGCGGCGTCTCGACGCGCTTCAGAACCGGGCCTTCGTCCAGGCCCTCGCTCATGCGCATGACGCAGACCCCCGTGACCGGATCCCCCGCCATGACCGCCCTTTGCAGCGGCGCGGCGCCTCGCCAGCGCGGCAAAAGCGAAGGATGGATGTTGAGGCAGCCGAATTCCGGCGCCTCCAGCACGGGAGCCGGCAGGATCAGCCCATAGGCCGCCACCACCGCGACTTGCGCGCCATAGCTCGCGAAACGGGCTTGGGCCTCCGGATCGCGGAGGCTGCGGGGCGTCTCGACCGTCAGGCCGAGTTCGCGCGCCCGGACCTCGACGGGGGTGGGGCGCAGGGCGCCGCCGCGTCCGGCGGGCTTGGGGGCGCGGCAATAAACGGCGAGGATCTCATGCCCGGCGGCGGCCAGAGCGTCGAGGGCGGGCAGGGCGAAGCCGGGGCTGCCCATGAAGATCAGGCGCATGAGGCCTCCAGAAGCGGGATCGGGAGGCCAAGCTCTAAACCGGGTTTCGGCGGCTTGGAAGCCTTTAAGCGACCGCCCGCGCGGCTTCCGCCTCGGCGCGCCAGATGCCCCAGACGCCTTCGCGGAGCTTGCGCCTCTGAGGCGCCGGAGCCCCCGAGAGCTGCGAGGCCGCCAGAGCCAGAGCCTCGCCGCTTTGGAAGAAGGGCCGGGGATCCTGTCCGCGGGCCAGCCACCAAGCCGCGGCGGCCATGAGCGCCAGATGCCGCGCGAAGGCCGCGCCCGCGTCGTGGAACTCCGGGCTGAGGGCGTAGGCCGAGCCATGGGCCTTGCTCAAGGCGGCGTGGGCTTGGTTCAGAGCGGCGAAGTCGCCCATGCTTTTGCGCAGGGCGCCGATCAGCGTGGCGCGCGGTTCGGCGCTGAGGCGGGGATCCTCCTGAGCGGCGGAGATCAGCGCGGCGGCGGATTCGGTCAGGACGTCGCCCGCGACGGGCCGCAGCGCCAGAGCCGACCAACGCGCCTCGGCGGGAGCGCCGCCTGAAAAGGCCTCGCGCAGCTTGGTCCAGCAGATCTGCGGATCCACCGAGCCCGAAGCCGCCGCCAGAGGCGTCAGATGGGCCGCGAGCCCCGCCAGAGCCTGCGGGCCTTCGGGGTCGAGGAAGCGCACGGCCTCGGCGTCGCGGCGGAGCTTGCCGAAGAGCGCCCCCGCCGGATCGTCGGCCAGAGCCCCCCGCGCGCCCAGAGAAGCCGCCGCCGCCGAGAAGATCGGCCCCGTGGCCTCCAAAGCGCGGGCGTGCAGCGCGTCGGCCCAGAGCCCCGCATGGACCGGCGAGGCGCTGAAGGCGCGCAATCCGGCTTCGGAGAAGGAGTCCAGCGCCCAGAAGGCCGCCAGAGCCTCGGAGAGCAAGGCGCGTTCGGAGGCGCGGCCTTGCGGATTCTGGGCGTTCTCCAGACGCGCCGCCAGACTTAGGGCGGTCTCCATGGGGCCGAAGAGCGTGGCGAGGTTGAAGCTTTTCGCCAGAGCCAGCGCCCGCCGCGCCAGATCGAGCCCTTCGCCCGCCGCTCCGACGCGCTCGGGAGCTTCGGCGGCGTCGAAGCGGATTTCGGCGAAATCCATCCCCGAAAGCCCGAGCAGCCGACGGCGCGGGCCGATCTTCACTCGGGCGCTCTGGCCCTCGCGGGGGGCGAGGAAGATCGAGATCTTGGATTCGGGGGATTCGGGCTCGCCCGGCTCGCGGGCCAGAGCCGCCACGCCCAGAGCCTCGGCGGCGCCGGGAGTCAGGCCCTTGCGGCCCGAGAGGCGCCAGAAGCTCGCCTCCTCCGAGGCGGCGGCGCGGACCTCCGCAAGCGGGCGTCCGGATTCGGCGAAGGCCAGAGCCAGACCTCCGCCGCGCGCCACGCCGGAGAGAATCGCCTTCTGGCGCGGCGTTCCGGCCAGTTCGCCGAGCGCCAGAGTCCCGATCTTGACCGCCAGAGGCGGAGTCAGGGCGGCGTCTCTGCCGGCCAGCCCCCGCGCCAGAGCGAAAGGCCGCGCGAGATCGGTCAGGCGTCCGCCGGTGGGCCAATGGGCGGGAATCAGCTCTTCGTCGAATCCCGAGGCCGCCAGCCGCTCGCGGGCCTCTTCGGGGGGCTCGCCCGCGGATTCGCGCCGCAGGGCCTGCGGCCAGCCGAAGGGGTTCACGGGATCCGCCGGATCGCCCAGCAGAGAGGCGAGGAAGGCGGAGGCGGGCGGCGGGGCGGACATGCAAGCTTCTCCTGAGGAAAAAACCGCGCGGACGACGCGAGTCTATCGTCCGGAGGTTTCGGACGGGTTTCGGCCCCGGCCGGATTCAGCCTCTGAAGACGAGACCCCGAAAATCAGGCGGGCGGCCGCCAGGAGGGGCGCGGCGGCGTGAGCGGCGGCATGGGCGCGCCGCTCAGGGCCAGCCAGGAGAGCCGCGCCTCGAAGGCGGCGGCGCGCAGCAGACGGCCCAAAGCCTCCTGAGGCGGGCCGCCGAGATCCAGCCCGACCGAATCGCTCCATCCCCGGAACTCCTCGGCGGTTTCGTCCAGCCCATGCAGGAAGGCGCCGCCGCCGAGCCTCTGGGTCTTCTCCAGAACCAGCGCGGCCTCGTCGAGCGCGAGATGATCGGCGCCCATGGCGAAGAGCGCCGCCAAAGCCTGAGGCGAGCCCGCGCCGCCCGCCGCGCCGACCAGAGGCCAATCCTGCGGGCCGCAGAGCGTCTCGCGCAGGCGCAGAACCCGCGCGAGCAGGGGCAGGGTGGGCCAGGCGCCGGAGCCTCCGGCGGCGATCACCGCGTCGGCCATGGGCAGCCTGAGGGCCAAGTCGCGCCTTTCGGCGTCGATCTGGCCGCGCGCCAGAAGCTGGTCGAGCAAATGGCGCGGCGCGGGCCTTAAAAAGGCTTCGGCGGAGGCCGGATCGGAGACCCGCGCGATCAGCCGACGCGGCGAAACCGCCGTTCCCTCAGCGTCGCGGGAGAGGGTTTCGGCCCGCCAGAGCGTCAGGGCGAGGCTGGGGGCCTCGAAGCCCTCGGCCTCCAGCAGGCGGCCGCCGCGCCGCGCCCAAAGCTCCGCCATGGCCTCGGCGGCCTCGGGACGGGCGGAGTCGCGCCGCACCCTCAGCGCGAAGAGGCGCCCGCCGAAGGCTCTTTGCGCGCGGGCGAGGGTCATCTCCGCTTCTTGCGGGCGGGTCGGGGGGATCACCGAGGCCAAAGCGCCGAAATCGCCGAAGGCTTGCGCCAAAGCCAGATCCGAGGCGGGCGCCGTCACCGCGAAGCGCGCGCCGAATTCGCGGCGGAAGCCGGGAGCGCCCAGCCTTTCGGGCGGCAGAGGCGGATAATAACAGAGCACCCTCTGGCCCTCGGGCGGGGCGAGGGGATTGGGCGCGAGGCCCAGACGCCCTTGCGCGTCGGCCACCAGAGCCCCCGCCGAATCGAGATCGCGCAGACGGTCGGCGATGGCCTCCGATCCGCGCAGGGCCTGTCCTCCGGGCCTCAGGAATGCGATTTCACCGCTCACGTCAGATCCTCCGCCGCCCATTTGCGCATCCAGCCTTCCGCCTGAGGGCCGAAGCGCGGCCCCTCCTTCTCGACCCCGAGCCCAAGGCTCAGGGCCTGGCGCGTCCGCTCGAAGAACGCATGCGCCGCCTCCGCCTCGGCCAGAGCCGGAGCCCAGATCCGACGCGCCGTCCGTCGGGCGGCGGCCCGCCGCGCCTCGGTGGGCGCGCGGCGCGGCTCCGGCCCGAAGGCGAGCGCGGGCAGGCCCGGCCCGAAGGCGCGGGGCGCGGTCTGAGGCCCCTCGGCGAGGGCCGCCGGATCGAGCCGGATCCCTTCGGCCATGAGCCGCGCCATGGCGCTCCAGAAGGCCCGCTCCGGCGCGAGGCCGGGGGTCTGGAGCGCCACGGCGGCGTGAGGCAGGCCGTCGAGGGTTTCGGAGATCCAGCCCGCCGCGCCGATCCCCGGCCCGCATTCGACGAAGATCCGCGCGCCCGCCTCATGGGCGGCCTTGGTCAGGCTGCGGAAATCGGCCGGAGCGCAGAGGATCTCCGCCAAAGCCCAAGAGAGCCCCGCCGGACTCCAATCGCGGATCGGGCGGAAATCCCGCGCCGAAAGCCGCGTCGCGCCGTCCGAGGGCGCGCGCGAGGATTGGCGGAAGAGCGCCGCCGCCTCCGAAAACCCCATGCGGGCCAATTCGCAATGCAGGATGCGCGCGGCGGAGTCCGGCGCGGGGCGCGCCTCCGCGCCGAGATCGGCGGCGAAGCGCGCCAGCGCCTCCGGAGCCCCCGCCGCCACGACCGAATTCGGCGAATCCAGCGAGAGCATGAAGACGTCGTCGCGTCGGGCGGCGGCCTCCAGCGCGGCCCCGGCCTCGACGGTCAGGCGGGCGGCGGCCCAGATTTCCGATTCGGGAGTCTCTTCGTCATGGCCGAAATAGCGCCGGGCCATGAGTTTGGGGCCGGAGAGTCCGCGCGCCACCAGATCCGAAGCCCGCAGCGCCGCGCCCGGATCGGCCTGAGGCCCCCAGACTCCCGCCGCCGCCAGCATCCCGACCTCGCCCAACCCATGGCCGAAGGCGAAGTTCGGCGCGATCCCCAGACCCTCGGTCAGCAGCCGCGCCAGACGCGCCGAGATCTTCAGCCCGTCGAGCGATTCCTCCCGCGCGCGGCGGGCGGGCGGCAGAGGCGCGGAGATGCGGGCGCCGTGGAGCGTCTCCTCCTCCAGCCCTCCGGCGTGGACGAAGGCGACGGGCGCCCGAGGCCCCAGAGGCCGCGCGACATAGGCGCTTCCGCCTTCGCCGCTCCAGAAGGCCGGAGGCGTCTCCCCGGCGAGGGCGCGGCGCAGGGCGCGGGCCTCGGCGCGGATCTCCGCGCGGCTGCGTCCGAGCAGGGCCGCCGTCGGCAGACGCGCGGCGGGCGTCCAGGCCGCGAGCCGGGCGCGATGGGCGCGCGCCAGATCGGCGCCGCTTTCGAGCTCGCGCTCCAGATTCTCCAGCGCCTCGCGCATTCCGGCGCGGTCGGGCGCCTGAATCGGCCAGAGCCTCAGCGCGCCGAGATCGTCCAGACGAAAGGGCGGGCGGCGCGGCGGACGGGCCTGATCGGGCTCCAGAAGCCCTAAGGCGCGGTCGCCGTCGCGCAGAGAGAGGTCGAAAAGCTTGAACAGGGCGATTCCGGCGGCGTCCTCTCCGGCGGCGGGGCCGCCCGCCAGCATGGCCGAAGCCTGACCCGCCCGCAGACAAGCGGCCGCCAGCCCGCAGATCTCGGCGTCGTCGGCCTCGGGCAGGCAAATCGTCGGGCCGCCGAGCCCGAGGGCGCGGCGGATCTGGGCCGCAGCGTCTTCAGGGTCTTTATCGGCGCCGATCTTCAGAATGAGCCCCGTCCGGGCCAGAGCCTCGCGGCGCAGGCCCGCCAGACGCAGGATCTCGCGCAGCGCGGGCGAACCATGGTCGAAGGCGGCGGCCTCGGGCGTGAAGTCGAAGACTCCGAGGATGGCGACGGGGGAATCCGGGCGCGCGGAGGAGGCGGCGAGAGGCGGACGGGCGGAGATCATGCGCGGCTCCTTCAGGCGCTTTGAGCGGAGACGGCGGATCCGGCTTCGGCCTCATGGGGCGCGAGGCGGATGGCCGGAGGCGCCCCGAGGATCACCGCGGCGTCGCAGGCCATGAGCGCCGCGCCCGCCGCCGTGCGGGCCGTCAGGCGCCAGACCGCCGCCCGGGCCGAATCGCGCCTGAGCCGCGCCTCGACGAGCAAAGGCCCCGCGTCCGAATCTCCGTCGCGGACGAAGAGCGCCTCCAGCCGCACGAGCGCGCCGCTTTTGCCGGCGCGCCGCCGCGTGGCCGCGAGGGCGCTCTGGACCATGGCCTCGGCCAGAACCGGATCGAGCAGGGCGGCCCGCTCGGTTCCCGAAACCTCGACTTCGGCGCTGAGGACGAAGAGCCCCTCCTCTGCGCCCTCCTCCATGCGGAAGGCCTCCAGAAGCCGCAGATCGGATCCTCGGGCGGGCGCGCCGGTCAGGGAGCCCTCTGCGTAAAGGGCGGCGGCGCAATCCTGAGGCGGCGCGACGGGAGGCTGGATTTCGGCGGCGGCGGGCGGATGGGTCGAGAAGCGCGCGCCCTCGATCTTCAGCCGCGCCGAGCCCGAGGCGTCGAAGATTTCGAGATCCGCGCGCAGGGCGGTCGCGTCGATCCACTCCGCCGAACGCAGCCCGAGCAGGGTCCATCCCGATTCGCCGCCGCCCAGCGCCACGCCGTTGGCGAGCGAAACGCCGTCGCAGCCTTGGGCGCGCCAGCCGGGCGCGAAGCGCTCGACCGCCGCGAAGGCCGCCGCCAGAGCGAAGGCCGCCGAAAGGGCGGGAGGCTCGCCGGAGGCCTCCGGCGCGGCGGCGCGCGGCGCGGCGGCCGAAGCGAAGAGCGCGCTCCAGTCGGCTTTGAGGAAGGCGCCTCCGGCGGTGAGGGCGCCGGGGTCGATGCGGCGCAGCGAGAGGGCGGTCTCGCCGCCGCCGATCAGCGTCAGCCCGAGCCCCAGAGCGGGACGGCGCAGCTCCTCGGCGAGGGCCGCCACCACGCCGGGCTCCACCTCTTCGGCCAGCGCCCAGAGCAGCGCCCGCACGTCGATGCCCATGGCGCGGGCGCCCATGGCGAAGCGGCGCACGGCCTCGTCGGCCATGGCCTCGGAGAGGCTTTCATTCGCGTCCAGCGCGGTGGGCAGGAACCAGATCCGCCGCAGATCCGCGCCGGAGAAGGCGTCCATCAGCGTCTCGACGCGGCGCTGGCGGCGGCGATAGGCCGAAGAGAAATCCGCGCCCGCCTCGGAGGTCGGGGCGTAGAAGACGCTGACCGGGCCGTCTCCGGCCTCCTCCAGATAGGAGGCGATCTGATCGGCGGCGCCGGAGGCGTCGAAATCGACGGTGGCGTAGGCGGCTTCCGAGCCGAGCCGGCGCAATTCGGCGAGGCAGGCGCGGGTCTCGCGGTCGGCGACCACCGCCTCGCTGAGCGCCACCGCGCCCACGGCGGCGCGCTCTTCGTCGGCGCCCTCGGCCTCCAGAGCCTGAAAGGCGGCCCAGCGCAGGGATTCCTCGCTTTTGATTCCGATGGCCCATGCGGGTTCGTCGGGCAGCAGGCGATGGGTTCCGAGCAGCAGGAAGCGGCGAGGCGCGCGGGCGGCGGCCTCCTCCATCCAGAGCGTGGCCACGCCGCGGGCGTCGCCGAGCAGCACGAAGATCTCTCCGCCCTCCTCCGGCTTGGCCGAGGGGACAGGCTCAAGGAAGGGCAGGGCCTCGAAGCGGCCTTCTGCGGAGACGGCGACCTCCACGCGGCCGCGGTCGGCGTCGTAAAGCTCGGCGGCGAGCAGATCGGCGGCCTGCTCCTGCGGCAGATCCGCCGCGAGATCCACGGCGCGGCAGAAGAAATTCGGCTCGGCGGCGGCCAGCGCCTTGGCCAGCCCGAAGGCCGAGGCCCCCAGACCATCCACGGGCTCGGATCCGTAGCCGAGCGCGCCGTCCAGCCGCGCCATGGCGGCGAAGACGCGGCGTTCGCCGCGGGCGGCGGCCTCATGGAAGGCCTCCTGAGCGGCCTCGGCCAGAGAGCGGGCGATCTCCAGCCGCCCCAGAGCGATGCGCTCCTCCTCGCCGGAGGCGTGGAGATAGACGACGCCCGTCCAGGGCCCGCCTTGACCGAAAAGCTCCAGCGCGCCGACGTCGGCGGCGGCGGTCACGGCGGCGCAGGGGGCGTCTCCGGCCTCGCGCCTGAGGCTCCCGACGAGATCGGCGGCGAAATCCGCGTCGCCGACGATCAGCCAGCGGGCTTCGCCCGGATTGGCCTGACGCAGCGGCGGCGCCGAGATCGGCGCGAGATGGAAGGCGAGGCGCGTCAGAGCGGATTCCTCTGCGAAATCCGCAGGCCCGACCACGGCGAGGCCGGAAGCGGCCTCCTGAGCCTCGGGTCCGGGGATCACCGCCAATTCCTGAGGCGCGCGCAGGGCCGGAAGATTATCCGAAGGAGCCTCGGGGAGCGCGGCGGCCCGAGGCTCGGGTTCGGCCGCGAGGAGGAGCGGAGCGGCCGCGGCCTCCGCCGCAGGTCCGGCCTCCGGTTCGGGTTCCGCTTCCGGTTCGGGTTCCGGTTCTGGGGCGGCCTCAGGCTCCGCCTCCGCCGCGAGGGGGAGCGGTTCGGGCTGAGGCGCGGCTTCGGGCTCAGGCTCCGGCCCGGCGGGCGCGGCGAGGAGGACGGGCGCGGGCTCTTCGGGCTCTTCGGACTCGGGGGCCTCCTGCGCGGTCTCCGCCTGAAGCAGCTCGGGGGCGGCGTCCTCGAAACGGAGGTCGGGGAGCGGCTCGGGCCGAGGGGCGGCGCGGAAGGCGGCGAAACGCTCCGGCGGATCGACGTAAGGCTCTTCCTCCGCCGGTTCGGGGGCGGGGGGATGCTCGGCCTCCAGCGCCGCGAGCGCGGCGAGGGCGGGCGCCGCGACGGTCGCCGACCCCATGGCGAGCGCGGGCCTCACGCCGCCCAGAGCCGCGATTCCCTCCAGATAAAGCCGGTGGGATTCGGCGGCCTCACGGCGGGCCTCCTCGATGGCGAAGAGCGCCTCAGGATCGGTGGCGGCCTCCAGCAGAGCGCGGAGGGCGGCGGTTTGGTTCTCCAGAAAGCGGGCGTGGGCCGTCGTGACCTGCTCGGCCAGACGCAGCGCCAGAGCCGCCCCCGTCAGAGGCGCCGGGGGCGCGGGAGGCTCTGGGGCGGGAGGTTCGGGCGTGGGGGGCGGAGCGGCGGCCTCCTCCGCGACCGCCTCAGGCTCTTCCGCCTCTTCGGATTTCGCGGCTTCCGGGGCCTCCTCCGCCTCGGCCTCCGGTTCAGGCTCGGGCTCGGGTTCGGGCGCGGGGGGAGCTTCGTCCTGCGCCGTCGCTTCGGCCTCCTCCGCCGGAGCCTCCGCCGTTTCGACGGCGCTTTCGGCCTGAGGCTCGGGCTGCGCCTCCTCGATCTTCGCCTCTTCCGGCGCTTCTTCCGGAGCGGCGGCGGTCGGCGAGGCTTCGGGCGGCTTCTCCTCCCCGGCGACCGGCTCCTCTATGGCCTGCTCCTCGGCCATCTCGGCCTGAAGCAGGGCGGCGCGCGGCGGCGGCTCTTCGGCGTCGGGCTCATCCTCGGCGACGGGCGCCGCGATCAGCTCGGAGGCGGGCGCCGCGACAGGTTCAAGGACAGGCTCGGGCGCGGGCGCGGGCGGCGGCGCGGCCTCGACGCGGCGGACCTCCTCCTCCGGCTCCTTCTGAACGACGGGCTGAACGACGGGTTGAACGACGGGAGGCTGCGGTTTGGGCTGGGGCTGGGGCGGGCGCTCGCCTTTGAAGGGCGCGCCTGCGGCGGCCAGAATCGCCGCCGCCTCCATGACGCGGCGGGCGGACAGCTCCGGCTCGCCGGAATCCAGCGCCACGGCCAGATGCGGACGGCCTTCGAGAATCGCTTTGACGCGGCGGGTCAGCGCGTCTCCGGGGCCGAATTCGACGAAGATCCGCGCGCCGTCGGCGTGCATGCGCTCGACGGTCTCCTGAAAGCGCAGAGGCCGGAGCAATTGCCGGGACAGCCGCTCGACGATCTCGCCCGGCCCATAGGGCGCGGCCAGCTCGGCGCCGTAGACGGGGAGCCTCGGCTCGCCGAGCCGCGCCCGGCTGAGGGCTCCGGCGAAGGTGGCGGCGGCCAGTTCGGCGCGGGCGCTGTGATAGGCGAGGGCGCCGGGCAGAGCCTCATGCGCGATCCCTCGTCCAAGCAGCCGGGCGGAGAAGGCTTCGAGCTCCTCGACTTCGCCCCCGACCACGTGGCTTTTGGGCGCCTCATGGCGCGCGACGAAGACCCGCAGCCCGGATTCTCCGATCAGATCCAGCGAGCCCTCGATGGGGGCGAAGACGCGCAGATTCGCCGAAGGCCGCCGCAGATCGGGGGCGGTCATGGCGCTGGCGCGGGCGTAGAGCAGGGCGCCGAAGGTCTCCTCCTCCATGGCGCCGGCCGCCCAGAGCGCGGCGAGCTCGCCCGAGCCGTATCCGGCGAACATGTCGGGCGCGAATCCTCCGGCGCGCAGCACGGCGTATTGCCCCGCCGCCAGAGCCGCCGCCCCAAGCTGCCCGTAGACGGGCGAGCGCAGCCGCGCCGAGATCCGGGGATCCGCTCCAAGCACGACCTCGGTCAGAGAGGGGTCGCCGAGCGCCTCGAACATGCGGTCGAAATTGCGGGCCACGCCCGCCGAGCGGGGAAATCCGGCCATCAGGGCGGCGCCCATGCCCGGATGCGCCTCCTCCTCGCAGCCGAAGAGCGCGGCGATCTTGCCCGGCCCCGCCGCGCGTCGCCGGAAGGAGACGCCATGCTGATGAAAGGCTTCGAGATCCGGCCTCTTCTCCAGAAGCTGGACGGCGGCCTCCAGCACCGAGCGCCTTTCGGCCTCGCTTTGCGCCGCGAAGCCGATCCGCGCCCAATCCGCGGGCGCCTGAGTTTCGAAGGGGAAGGCTTCGGCGCGGCGGGCCAGCTCCTCCATCCGCGCGATCAGCGTCCGAGTCTCAGGAGCCGCCGCCAGAAAAGGACGGGGCGGAGCTTTGGGGCTCGGATCATGGGTCATGGCGGCATCCTTCATTGGCGGACCGCTTCGCGCGCCCGTCCGCCCCGCCGTCTTCGGCGCGGATTCCGCGCCCATATGCGCCATCCGCCGCCGGACGGGGCGTTCAGCCCGATCCCCAGCCCATGGCGTTCACATGTTCCTTAAATTGGTGTAGATTGGCTTACCGATCCCGAGAAAGCGGCCGTGTAAGCCTTTCAGACCGAGCCTCTGAAATGAAAGACGCGCCGCCTGAGCCGGGGCGGCGAAGGCGGCGCGGGATCCTCGGGAATCTCGACGGGGGCTTGCGCGCTCAGGGCGCCTTGAGCATGGCCTCGAATTCGCGCCATTCGCCGGGGGACATGCCGGATTCGGCCTGAGCCACCGTCTCGCCCGCGAGCATCCGCCGCAGAACCGCCATGGCCGGGCCCGAGAAGCTGCGCGCGTTGAGCCGGTAATCCTCGAAGGCTTGGGCGGCCACGGGCGTCCAGAGCCGGACCAGCCCGAGGATCGCCTCGGCGTAGGCGCGGATCTCATATTGAGCGTGGGGATCGGCGCGCAGGCTCAGGAAGTGCAGAAGGTTATAAAGGTCGGTTTTCCAATACCATTGCGTATAGGCGTTGAGCGGCAGATTCATCCGCGCCAGCTCGCGCGCGAGTCCCTGACGGCTCTCGTCCCCTTCGGCGAGGAGATGTTCGTAATTCGAGAAATTGCGTTCGGCGTCCTCGCGCAGGACGCGCAGAGCCTCGGCGGCCTCGGCGCCCTCCAGCACGTCGCCGCGCCCTTGGCGGTTCTTGCGCGACTGCGCCGCCAGATGCTCCGGGGCGGGGAGGTAATATTCCTTGTCGAGGACGGAGTAGCGCGCCGAGATCTCGTTGACGTTGGCGGTGCGGTGGCGGATCCATTGCCGCGCCACGAAGATCGGCAGCTTCACGTGGAGTTTGATCTCGCACATCTCGAAGGGCGTGCTGTGGCGATGGCGCATGAGATAGCGGATGAGCCCCGCGTCGTCGCGGAGGGTTTTCGTCCCGGCGCCGTAGCTGACCCGCGCCGCCTGCACCACGGCCGCGTCGTCGCCCATATAATCGACCACCCGCACGAATCCGTGGTCGAGCACCGGAATCGCTTCGCCGAGCCGGGCTTCGAGCGCCGGGACCAAGGGGCGGGCGGAGGGCTGGACAGGGGAATCGGACATGGCGAAGGGCTCCGCGCGGCGGGATGAGGAGGAAAAAGAGCGGCGAGGCGCTCTTCTATCCCACCTAATCGGCCAAAGGGAGGGATAATCTCCGGCGAAGCGTCCCTGAGCCGGGATTAGCAACTAATATATTGAAAAATATAAAATAAATGGAGGCTCTGAAGAGCCTCCGCATGAGTGGTCCTTGCCGTGAATATGGACGCTCGGGCGAGAGGCGAAGATGTCGCACTCTGCGGTGGAGTCTATTCGGTTCTCAGTCCCGGAGCGCCACATAGGGCTCCGCGGCCACCATCAGCAGCCGGAGACGCGCCTGATTCTCGGCGAAGAGCGGGAAGAGCCCCCGGATCTGCATGCGGAAGGCGCGCTCCCGCGTCGGAGTCGCCCCGCGCGAGAACATCGGCTGACGCAGCACCGAGGCGGCGATCATCTCGTGATACCGGGCCTCGACGAATTCGGCGTCGATGGTTTCGCTCATCCAGGCGTCGCGCATCGAATTGCCGCCCCGGCGGACGACCTTCTCGCCCTGCCCGAGGATGGTGAAGTCGACGAAGCCCTGCATGTCCACCGGCTCGACATGCTCGGCGTACATCAGCGCGGCCTGAAGCCGGGGATTTTCGATGATCTCGTTCTCATGGGGCAGCAGATGTCCCCGGCGGAGCTCTTCATAGGCCCGCGCGATCATCTCGGTCGGATGCCCGACCGGAAGATCTCCCCGGCTGAGGGGCGTGAGGCTGTACAGATTCGCTGGAGAGCCTGCGGCGCTGAGCGATGCGGCGTCGGTCATTGGGATCAGGCTCCCCGGTCAGGACTAAGGGCGAGATGGAGAAAGTTTCATCCTTATCCCTCACATGTCTTGACAATTTCTTGAGGCCCCGGCGCTTTCCCGCTCTTCGCCGCAATTTGGGCCGCAATTTAGGCCGGAGACTCCGCCAAAGCTTCTTGACGCCTCCGCGCGGATGGCGCATCCGGCGCGGGCGCCTGTAAAGCGGCTGCGGGGCGGCTTCGGGGCGGAGCGCGCCGCGCATGAAGTTTGCTTGCAACCCGCCGCGGCCCGAGAGGCCGGGGCGCCTTCCTGCGTCCCGACGCGGGCGGGCAGGATGAGGATGGATCTATGCGGATCGGAATTTGGGCGGCTGCGGCCGCTTTCGCGGCTTTGGCCGTGAGCTTCGCCCCCGGCCCGGGAGCCCCCCCCGGCTCAGGCCTTCTGGCCGGCCTGAGCGGCGCGGCGCAGGCTCAGGGCTTCGCGCAGAGCGGGACGATCCATCCTCTGCCCGACGGCCAGCGGATGCTCGTGACGCCGGATGGGCGGCGCTATCTTCTGCCGCCCGCCGCTCAGGCTCAGCCGGGCGGCTGGCCCCCGGCGCCGACGCCGGTCACGGTCGCGCCGCCCGCCTATCAGGCGCCCCTTTATCAGCCTCCCGTTTATCAGCAGCCGACCTATCAGCAGCCTGCTCCGGCGCCCGCGCCGCGCCCGGCTTACGCCGCGCCCGCGCCGACTCAGAATTTTTCTCCCATCCCCGGTCAGACGGGCGTTTCGGGGCAGACGGGCGTTGCGGGCCGGGGCCCCTATACGACCTCGACCCACGTCAGCCGTCGCGAATCGGATCAGGCCATCGGCTATCGCGCAGGGGATCCGCGCATGTACGTCCACACGCAGGACGGCCGCACGCCGGTTCCGCCGACCATCGAGCTGAACATCGCGCCCTCGATTCAAGAGGAATCGCTGTGGTGCTGGGCGGCGGCGGCGCAACAGGCCGTGGGCTGGGCGAATCGGGGGCGGGCTCCGGCGCAATGCGAGATCGTGGCGATGGTCCACGGGCTCGACGCGGCGGCCTGCTGCGCCGATCCGAAGGGCGTCTGCAACGTCACCGGCGAGATCCCGGAGATCATCCAGCTCGTGCGCCGCTTCGGCGGACAGGCGGCGAACGCGCCGGTACCCAAAACGCCCAAAGACATTCAGGACGTGGTCGCGCAGAACAAGACTCTGCTGATCCGCCTGCGGCCTCAGCCGCGCGAGGAGGCGGTGGGCATCCGTCATATGATCGTGGTGCGCGGCGTGGAGTGGTTCCGCATGCCCAACGGACGGATTCAAGCCAAGCTGCTCTATAACGATCCTCTGGGCGAGGGTCAGCGCGCGGTGAATTTCGACGAGATCGTCGGATTCTTCGAGCAAGCCATGGTGGTTTCGCCTTAAGCCGCCTATTTCCGCAGAGCGGCCGCCTCTTATCGGGAGGCGTCCGCCTTGCGGAAGGGTGCCCCCGAATCCATGACCGCCGAGAACGGATCTCTCGCGGCTTCGCCGCCTCCGGCTTCGACCTCCTCCCGCGCCGCGCCGCTCGGGGAGGGGAAGGCTTTGGGCGAGGCTTGGTCCTGGGGCGGAGATCTGGCGGCCTGTCCTTCCTGCGATCTGCTGCACCGGGTTCCGGATCTGGCGGTGGGCGAGAAGGCGCTTTGCGCGCGCTGCGGCGCTTTGACGGCGGCGCGGCGGCCTCAGGTCTTCGAGCGGCTTTTGGCGGTGGCTCTGGCGAACATGGTCCTGATGGGGGCGGCGCTCTGGTTTCCCTTCGTCATGATGAGCCGCTCGGGCTTCGGCCGCGAGATCCGCATCCTCGACGCGCCTTTCGCCCTCGCCGAGGGGCCGACGGCCTTCATCGCTCTGACGGTGATGGCGAACATCGCCCTGATCCCCTTCCTGCGCAGTCTGGCGGTGGCCTATGTGGCGGCGCCGATGGTCTTCGGCTCTGCGCCGCCCGCCCGTTCGGCGGAGGCCCTGCGGCTTTGGAGCTTCCTGCGGCCTTGGTCCATGGCGGAGATCTTCATGCTGGGGGTGGCGGTTTCGGCGATCAAGCTGGGCAGCATGGCGCGGGTGTCTTTAGGGCCGGGCTTCTGGGCCTTCGCGGCGCTTCTGCCGACCTTGGCTTTTGAGAACATGATCTTCCACAGCCCTTCGATCTGGCGCGAGATCCGGCTGCGCCGTCGCCGGGTCGAGGCGGCTGCGCGTCTGGCGCGGCGGCGCGGGCGAGGCCGCCCGGCTCAGAAGGGCTCGGCATGACCACGGCGCGCGAAGCCGGCCTGATCGCCTGCCTGAGCTGCGGCGCTCTGGAGCCCATGGCCTCCGACGGGGGGCTTTGCTCGCGTTGCGGCGGTCGGCTGCGGAGCCGCCGTCCTTACAGCCTGCAACGCTCGGCGGCTTGGCTGGCTTTGGGCCTGATGGCCTATGTTCCGGCCAATCTCTGGCCGATCATGCGCACGACCACCCTCGGGCGCGGCGAGGACAACACCATTCTCGGGGGCGTCTGGGTTCTGGCGCATCACGGGTCTTGGGATCTGGCGGCGGTGGTCTTTCTGGCGAGCGTGGCGGTGCCTATGGCGAAATTCTGCGTGGTGGGGCTTTTGCTCTGGGGGCTGGCCTTCGGGCGGGGCTTCGAGCCGCATAAACGCCACAGACTCCATGAGATCGTCGAATATATCGGAAGGTGGTCTATGCTGGACGTCTTCGTGGTGGCCATTCTCGCGGCCCTCGTGCAGGTGGGGCCCCTCGCTTCGATCACGCCCGGACCGGCGGCGGGAGCCTTCGGGCTGAGCGTCGCCTTCACGATGCTCTCCGCGCAGGCCCTCGACCCGCGCCTGCTCTGGGACGCCGGGAAGGACCACGCATGACGGAACGGACGCCCTCTTCAGAGCCCTCCGCGCGAAATCCGTCCTCCTCCGATCCGGCTCCTCCCGTCGAGACGACGCGCCCGCGCATCCGCGAGACTCGTCTGGACCGGCGGATTTCGCTGATCTGGCTGGCGCCTTTGGGGGCGGTGGCCATGGCGGGCTTTCTGGCCTGGCGCGATTATCAGAGCCGGGGCGTGATGGTCACGGTGTCTTTCGAGACGGCTTCGGGCGTCGAGGCGGGCCAGACCCGCGTGAAGCATCGCGACGTGGAGGTGGGGCTTGTGGAGCGCGTGGGCTTCACCGAGGATCTGCGTTCGGTGGCGCTGCATCTGCGGATGAAGCCTGAGATCGAGCCCTATCTCAACGAGACGACGCAATTCTGGATCGTGCGCCCCCGGATCAGCGCGGCGGGGATCTCGGGTCTGGAGACGGTGCTCTCGGGCGCCTTCCTCGAAATGGACTGGGGCCGCCGCGACGGCGAGGATAAGCGCGCCTTCGCCGGGCTCGCCGATCCGCCTTTGACTCCGACCGGCACGCCGGGCATGCGCATTCTGCTGCGCGCGGGCGAGGGCGGGGCGGGGGTCGGAGCGCCCATCTTGTTCAGGCGGATCCCCGTGGGCCGCGTCGAGACTCAGGCCCTCACCGCCGACGGAACCGCCGTGGAGATGCAGGCCTTCATCAACGCCCCCCATCATCTGCGGCTCTCCCGCGCGACGCGCTTCTGGAACGCCTCGGGCTTCGAGCTTCAGTTGGGCGCCGACGGAATCAAGGCGCGGATGGAATCCCTCGCTTCGCTGCTGGAGGGCGGGGTGGCCTTCGACACGCTGCCTTTGCCTTCGGCCTCGCAATCCGCCCGCGAGGGCGACAGCTACATCCTCTACGCCTCGGAGCAGGCGGCCCGCGAGAGCATGTTCGAGGACGCCACCGGCTCGGAGATCCGCCTCGCGGCGATCTTCGACGAATCCGTGCGCGGCCTGACGGTGGGGGCGCCGGTGGAGTATCGCGGCGTGCGGGTGGGCGAGGTGACGGCGATCAGCGCGCGGCTGAACCCGAGCACCCAGCGCATCGACATTCTGACCACCATGGTGATTCAGCCCAACCGCCTCGGTCTGGAGGATCCGGACCCCACGACCACCTTCCACATCCTCGGGGCTGCGGTGGAGAACGGCCTTCGGGCGCGTCTGGCGAGCGGCAGCCTGCTGACCGGCGCGCTCTTCGTGGAGCTGGCCGAGATCCCCGAGGCGCCTTTGGCCGCGATGGATCCGGAGGCCGATCCCTATCCGATGATTCCCACGGCGCCCTCCAGCCTTCAGGCTCTGACCGAGGCCGCCGCCGAGATCATGGCGACCATCAACAGCCTGCCTCTGGCCGAAACCGTGGAGACGGCGCGCGGCGCGATTCAGGACGTGCGCGACCTCATCGCCAGCGAGGGGGTTCAGGGCGTGCCGGGTCAGCTGGCGCAGACTCTGGCCTCGGCTCAGGCGGCGGCGGACGGCGCGGCGCGGCTTCTCGCCGATCCGCGATTGGCGGGCCTGCCGACGCGGCTCGACGCCATAGGCGCCAACGCCGAACGCATTTCGGAGCGCGTGGCGGCTCTGACCGAGGATCCGGGCTTCGCGGCGCTTCCGGGCCGTCTCGACGCCATAGGCGCCAACGCCGAGCGCGTTTCGGCGGATCTCGCGGCTCTGACCGCCTCGCCGGAGTTCGCCGCTCTGCCGGGGCGGATCGGCGCCGTGGCCTCTCAGGCCGAGCAGGTCGCGGCGAACGTGGCGGCCTTCACCGCGAGTCCCGGATTCGCGGGGCTTTCCGGGCGCCTCGACTCCATCGGCGCCGACGTGGCGCGCGCGGCGGCCAACGTCGCGGGATTGACCTCGGATCCGGCCCTGCTCTCGCTCCCGAGGCGGCTTGAGGCGACTTTGGCCAAGATCGAGGCTCTGGCCATCGAGGACATGATCTTCACCGCCCGCAGCGCGCTGGACGAAGCCCGCCGCCTGCTCGCCGACCTCGGAACGCAGCAGATTCCCGCCCGCGCCGCCGCGACTCTCGATTCCGCCCGCGCCCTGCTCGCGGAGCCCGCCTTCCGCCAGACGGCGCATGAAGCCTCCGCCGCCCTCGCCGAGGCGCGGACGCTCATTAACGAATTGCGCGCGGCGGGGACCAGCCAGAACTTGAACGCGGCTCTGGCCAGCGTGCAGGGAGCGGGACGCTCCATCGACGCGGCTGCGGCGGCCCTTCCCGCGACTCTGGCGCAGATCACGGCGGCGGCTGCCCGCGCCGAGAACATGCTCGGCGATTTCGGCCCCGGCGCTCCGGGGAATTACGAATTGATTCTGACTCTGCGCGAGCTGCGCGCGGCCTCGGGCAAGCTTTATGAATTGATGGACACCTTGCAGCGTCAGCCCAATTCGATCATTTTCGGCAAATGATCAGACGCGCCTTCCTCCTCTCCGCGACGGCCTGCCTTCTGACGGCGGGATGCGTCGGCGGCTCTTCGGCTCCTCAGGGGCCTTTCTTCCATCTTCTGCCGCCCGCTCCGGCGCCTGCGCCTTTGAGCGCGCCTTTGAGCGGGATGGAGGTGGGCCTCCGCGAAGTCCGGCTGCCGCGCTATGCGGTGGACGAGCGGCTTTCGATCCTCCAGCCCGATGGCGTGGCTCTGCGCGAGGAGTATCAGCGCTGGGCCGAGGATCCGACCCGCGCGGTCAGCCAGAACCTCGCCGAGGCCCTGCGCGCGGCGAGCGGCGCGGCGGTGGCTCTGGAGCCTTGGGCCAGCGGCTTCGAGCCGGATCGGCGGGTGGAGGTGGAGTTCACGCGGCTGATCGGCGCTCCGGGCGGGACTCTGGAGGCTTCGGGCGTCTGGCGGGTGCTGGAGGGGCGGCGCGGCCGCGAGCTCCTGTCCGAGCCCTTCCGCCTCGATCTCGCCGTGGGGCCGGGCTACGAAGGGCTGATGCGGGCCCATGCGGCCAGCCTCGGCGCTCTGGCCGAGCTGCTCGCTCAGGCTCTGGCGCGCAGCGGCCCCTTGGAGCCTGCGGGCTTTTGAAGACCCGGAAGCCGCAAGCGGCTTCCGGAGATCGCGCCTCAGGCGGGCTTATAGCCCTGACGGGCGGCGTTGGATTCGCAATCGCCCTGCGCCTTATAGCCCTCGCTGGAGGAGCCGACGATCTGGCCGTTGCTGGCCTTGCGCCGCCAGCGCCATTCCTGACGCTTATCCTGATAGAACTCCCATTTATCGGAGTCCTTATAGCCGCGATTGGCGTTGGCCTCGCAATCGGCTTTGGCCTTATAGCCCTCGCTGGCCGCGCCGACGATCTTGCCGTTGGAGGCTTTGCGCCGCCACCGCCATTCGCCGCGTTTATCCTGATAAACTTCGATCTTGTCCTTTTCGGACATGCGCCCGCCTCCTGAATGTCTTTCGTCGTATGAGCTTGGCCCGCGCGGGACGCGGACGCAAGCCGTCTCTCGGTCAGGTCTCAGCGCCGCAGGGGGCTGGCCGGATAGACTCCGAGGATTTTCAGGTGCGTGGTGAAGAAGCGGATCTCCTCGAGGGCGCGCTTCATGTTCTCATCCTCGACATGGCCTTCGGCTTCGGCCCAGAACTCGGTGGCCTCGAAGGCGCCGCCGACCATGCGGCTCTCCAGCCGCACGAGGTTCACGCCGTTGGTCGCGAAACCGCCGAGCGACTTATACAGCGCCGCCGGAAGGTTGCGCACGCGGAACACGAAGCTGGTGACGGTGCGCGTTCCAGGCTCGGCCTCCAGCTTGCGCCGCGAGACCACGAGAAAGCGCGTGGTGTTATGGTCGGCGTCCTCGATTCCCTTGGCGAGGCTCTCCAGCCCGTAAAGCTCGCCCGCGAGCGTCGAGGCGATGGCGGCGCGCTCGCGCTTGCCCTCGCGGGCGACGATGGCGGCGGAGCCCGCCGTGTCGTAGCCGGTGACGGGCTTGATGCCGTGGCGGCGGAGGAAGCCGTTGCATTGCCCAAGCGCGACGAGATGGCTTTGCGCCTCCTTCACCTCGTCGAGCGTCACGCCGGGCAGAACCAGAAGATCCAGCGCGATGCGCACGAAATGCTCGCCGATGATGTAGAGCCCGGCGTCCGGCAGGATCTGATGCACGTCCGCGACGCGCCCATAGGTCGAGTTCTCGACCGGCAGCATGGCGAGCCGCGCGCGGCCCTCCTTCACGGCGCTCACGGCCTCTTCGAAGGTGGCGCAGGGCAGGGGGGTCATCTCCGGAAACACCTCGACGCAGGCCTGATGCGAATAGGCGCCGAGATCGCCCTGAAAGGAGATCGCGAGATCCGGATTCACCGGAATCTGGGGCGCGGCGGGCCGCAGGGCGAGCGTGGAGGCGGAGTCCGAAGCGGTCACGGAGAAAGCTCCTGAAAATGCGAGGATAAGGGCCGGAAGCGGCCGCGCCGCCCTTATACGCCTCCGCGCGCCCCGAGGATAGCTTCGCGCGAGGCGGCGGCCCGCCGGAGAGCGGCCTTCAGGGCGTTTTTTCGGCGAATTCGCCGCATGGCTCCTCACCCTTCCCCCTTGCGGGGGCGCGGAGGATGCGGCTACAAGTCCGGAGGACGCCGCCTCCCGGAGCTTCGCGCCGGGTGGAGGGAACGGCGCCGTCCCCGCCACTAAAGACGGAATGACGATCATGGACAGCGTGGAGTTCAGCAAGATCCTTGGCGCCGGCTGCGTCGCGCTTTTGGTTTACGTGGGCATGTCGGAGATCGCGGGCGCGATGTACGCCGGCCACAAGCTGGAGACGCCCGCCTACGCCGTCGAGGAGGCCGAAGCCGAAGCCTCCGGCCCCGCCGAAGAGGTGGTCCCCATCGCCGTCCGGCTCCAGACCGCCGACGTCGCGGCGGGCGAGAAGGCCTTCGGCGCCTGCAAATCCTGCCATTCCGTCGCCACCGACGGCAAGAACGGCACCGGCCCCGGCCTTTGGGAGCTGGTCAACCGCGAGATCGGAACCCACGCCGGATTCTCCTATTCCTCCGCCATCGCCGAGAAGGCCGGGCAGCATTGGGACTGGGAGCATCTCGACGCCTTCCTGACCAATCCGAAGGCTTATGCGCCGGGCACCAAGATGGCCTACGCCGGTCTGCGCAATCCCCAGACCCGCGCGAATCTCATCGCCTGGCTGAACACGCAAAGCCCCTCGCCGGCTCCTCTGCCCGAGGCTTCCGCCGCCGGAGAGGCTCCCGCCGCTCCTTCGGAGCATTGAGGGGCGTTAACCGTCCATTCAAATACGGCGCATAAGTTTGAACCGCCCGGAGAGGCTCCGCGGCGGTTCTTTCGTGACTCCACGTTTCGTGATCTTGCGCGCTCGCCTCTGGTCGCCTATCGCCATGATTTATGGAATACGATGTGCGGCTTGTCAGCCGCTCCGAAGATTCTCCGGGCCTCTTAAGGGGATACGCCGCCATGTCGCTTCGCCTCACTCGCCGCGCCGCCGCCCTTCTCCTCGCCGGGGGGGGAGCGAGTCTGATCCTGCCGCCGCGATTACGGGCTGAGACGGCCGCCGCCCCAGCGCGCGAGGCGGGGGGAATTCCTGAGGGCTGGATCCGGAGCCACGGCTCCACTTTGGTCGGCGATCTGAAATATCCGCCGGATTTCCCGCATTTCGATTTTCTGAACCCCGAAGCCCCCAAGGGCGGCCGGGTCCGTCTGGGCGGCTTCGGCAGTTTCGACAGCTTCAACCCCTTCATCGTGAAGGGCATCTCGGCCTCCGGTCTGGGGCTGCTCTTCGACACCCTGACCTCCTCGCCTTACGACGAGATTTCAGCGGGCTACGGGCTTCTGGCGGAGTGGATGGAATATCCGCGCGATTTCTCCTCCGTGGCCTTCAAGATCCGCGAAGAGGCCCGCTGGGCCGACGGCCGCCCCGTGACGGCGGCGGACGTGGTCTTCTCCTTCAAAGCCCTGACCGAGAAGGGCGCGCCTTTCTACCGGGCCTATTACCACAACGTGACCGGCGCCGAGGATCTCGGCGGCGGCGTGGCGCGCTTCGCCTTCGACGAGGCGAATAATCGCGAATTGCCGCATATCATGGGGCAATTGATGATCCTGCCTCAGCATTGGTGGGAGGCCGAGGGCCGCGATTTCGCCCGCAGCGGCTTTGAGAAGCTCATGGGCTCGGGGCCTTATGAGCTTGGAAATTACGAGGCGGGCCGTTTCGTGGAATATCGCCGCCGCCCCGATTACTGGGCCGCGGATCTGCCGATCAACCGCGGCCAGAATAATTTCGACCTCATCCGCTATGAATATTTCCTCGACGACGGCGCCGCCTTCGAGGCCTTCAAGACCGGCCAGATCGAATTCCGCTCCGAGAATTCGGCGAACAACTGGGCGACGATGTACGACTTCCCCGCCCTTCAGCGCGGCGACGTGATCCGCGAGAACGTGGATCTGGAAGGCCCCAAGACCACGCAGACCTTCGTCATGAACACGCGCCGTCCGCAGTTCGCAGACCGCCGCGTGCGCGAGGCGATCAGCCTCGCCTTTGATTTCGAATGGACCAACAAGACCCTCTTCCACAGCCAATACGCCCGTCCGAGCAGCTATTTCCAAGGCTCGAAGGAGCTCATGGCCGCCGGTCTGCCGGAGGGGGCGGAGCTGGCTTTGCTCGAACCCTTCCGCGACCAGCTTCCGCCTGAGCTGTTCACGGAGCCCTTCACGCTGCCCGTCACGGCGGGCGACGGGCGCGACCGGACCAATCTGCGCCGGGCGACCGCTCTGCTCAAAGAAGCGGGCTGGGAGACCAAGGGCGGCAAGCTGGTGAACGCCTCCGGGGCGCCGCTTCAGATCGAATTCCTCTTCCGCCAGAGCAATCTGGAGCGGATCGTCGCGCCCTTCGTCGCCAATCTGAAGCGGCTGGGGATCGACGCGTCTCTGCGCTTCATCGACGGCCCGCAATACATCAACCGCGTTCAGGTTCTCGATTTCGACATGATGGTCGGGGGGGTCTCCAATTCGGAATCGCCCGGCAACGAGCAGCGCGACATGTGGGGCTCCGAGACCGCCGACACGGAGGGCACGCGCAATCTCAGCGGCGTGAAGAATCCCGTCGTGGACGCCCTGATCGACAAGATCGTCTTCGCCGCCGACCGCGAAGATCTGGAGGCCGCCGCCCGCGCCCTCGACCGCGTTTTGCTCTTCGAACATTACAACGTCCTTCAGCTTTATACGCCCTACGAGCGCATCGCCTATTGGAAGCGCCTGCGGTCTCCCGCGGACTTGCCCTCTGTCGGGAGATTGCCGCCCTACAGCATCGGTTTTCCGTCGATCTGGTGGAGCGGCTCCTGATGAGGGGGCGAGGAAGGAGAATGACGATGTCGCATGAATCTGTTCGCGCGCTCAGGACGGCGGTCGTTTTAACGGCGCTCTCGCTGGGCGCGGCCTTCTCCGCCGCCCGGGCCGAAGTCTTGGTCGGCTATGGGCTTTCGTCTTTCGGCGATCTCAAATATCCCACTGATTTCCCGCATTTCGACTATGTGAATCCCGAAGCCCCCAAGGGCGGCCAGATGCGGACCACGCCGCAATCGGCGCTGAACGCCTTCGACAGCCTGAACGCCTTCATCTTGCAGGGCGATCCGGCGGAGGGCTCGGGCAGCCTGCCTTTCGACTCGCTCATGGTCTCCGCCGACGACGAGCCGGACGCCATGTACGGGCTGGTGGCCGAGCATGCGGAATATATCCCGACCCGCTGGGTGACCTTTCAGCTTCGTCCTGAGGCGCGCTTCTCCGACGGAACGCCGGTCACCGCCGAGGATGTGAAATTCTCCTTCGACATTCTGCGGGAGAAGGGATCTCCGCGCATCAAGCCGCAGCTCGAAGGCATCGCCAGCGTCGAGGTTCTGGCGCCTTTGCGGGTGCAATATGTCTTCGCCGAGGGCGTCCCGACGCGCGATTTGCCGCTGGTGGCGGCGGGCCTGCCGATCTTCTCGAAGGCTTCTTGGGAGGGGCGCGACTTCGCCAAATCCAGCCTTGAGCCGATTTTGGGCTCAGGGCCTTACGTCGTGGAGTCCACGGCGGCGGGCCGACGCATCGTCTGGAAGCGCCGCGAGGATTATTGGGCGAAGGATCTGCCGGTCAATAAGGGCCGCTGGAACTTCGACCGGATCGTCTTCGAATATTTCGCCGATTCCGCGGCGGGGCGTCAGGCGCTTTTCTCGGGCGAGCTGGATCTGCGCGAGGAGATGAGCGCCAGCGATTGGGCCACCGCCTATGACGCGCCGCCCATCCGCGACGGCCGCGTGATCCGCGAGGCGATCCCGGACGGGCGTCCGGCGGGCACGCAGGGCTATTGGCTGAACATGCGCCGTCCGCATCTGGCGGACGCGCGGGTGCGCGAGGCTCTCGATCTGGCCTTCGACTTCGAATGGTCGAATAAGACGCTCTTCCATGAGCTGTATCAGCGCACGACGAGCTTTTTCCAGAACTCCGGGCTTGAGGCCGAAGGCTTGCCTTCGCCGGGCGAACTGGCGCTGCTGGAGCCCTTCCGCGATCAGCTGCCCGCCGCCGTCTTCGACGAACCGGCTTATGTCCCGCCCGTCACCGACGGTTCGGGCCGCAACCGCGAGGCCATGCGCCGCGCGGGCCAATTGCTGGACGAAGCGGGCTGGAAGGTGGTGAACGGCAAGCGGCTCAACGCCGCCGGAGAGCCCCTGAAGATCGAATTCCTTGAAGATAATCCGGCCTTCGAGCGGATCACCAATCCCTATATCCAGAATCTGCGCCGCCTTGGGATCGACGCGACTTTGCGTCAGATCGATTCTCCGCAGATGCAGTTGCGGCTGAAGAGCTACGACTACGACATTGTGACGGCGCGTTTCGTCATGGCGCCGACGCCCGGCGTCGAGATGAAGGTCTTCTTCAGCTCCGAGGCCGCGGCTCAGGACGGCGGATATAATTTATCCGGCTTCTCCAGCCCGGCGGCGGATGCTCTGATCAAGGCCATAGCCGAGGCCGAGACCCGCGAGGCCAACGCCGAAGCGGTGCGGGCTCTGGATCGGATCCTCCGCGCCGAACATATCTGGGTTCCTCATTGGAACAAGGGGTCGCACACCCTCGCCTGGTGGGACCGCTACGACCGGCCGGAGATCAAGCCGCCCTATGACCGCGGCGTCCTGACCACCTGGTGGGCCCGGCCCGCTCCCTGATCTCCGCCCCTCCTGATCCGCCGAAGCTCTCCGCTCCGCGTCAAGAAAGGCCCCTCCCATGGGCGCTTACATCCTCCGTCGCCTTCTGCTGATGATTCCGACGCTCTTCGGGATTCTCGCCATCAATTTCGCGGTGATCCAATTCGCGCCGGGCGGTCCGGTCGAGCAGGTCATCGCCGAATTGAGCGGGCAGGGGCAGAGCTCCACCAGCCGCTTCACGGGCGGCGGCGGCGATATGGCGGGCGGCCCGGCGGCCATGCCGGGCGCCATGGGCGGCGCGGAGGCGGCGCTGACCAGCAAATATCGCGGCGCTCAGGGGCTTGATCCTGAGTTCATCAAAGATCTCGAGCGGCAATTCGGCTTCGACAAGCCCGCGCTCGAACGCTTTTGGCTGATGATCAAGAATTACATGACCTTCAACCTCGGAGAGAGCTACTTCCGCTCCATCTCCGTGACGGAGCTGGTCTTAGAGAAAATGCCGGTCTCGATTTCGCTCGGGCTCTGGACGACGCTGATCGTCTATCTGGTGTCGATTCCTTTAGGCGTGCGCAAGGCGGTGAAGGCGGGCGGGCGCTTCGACGTCTGGACGAGCGGCGTGATCATCGCGGCCTACGCCATTCCGAGCTTTCTCTTCGCGGTGCTGCTGCGCGTCCTCTTCGCGGGCGGCTCCTACTGGAACGTCTTTCCTTTGCGCGGCATCGAATCCGAGCAATACGCCAATCAGCCTTTCTTCTGGGAGAAGGCGCTCGATTTGGCTTGGTGGGGCGATTACTTCTGGCATCTGACCTTGCCGGTGACGGCCATGGTGATCGGCGGCTTCGCGACTTTGACCTTGCTGACGAAGAACTCCTTCCTTGAGGAGATTTCGCGTCAATATGTGCTGACCGCCCGCGCGAAGGGGCTCTCCGAGAGAAAAGTCCTTTACGGCCATGTCTTCCGCAATGCGATGCTGATCGTGGTGGCGGGCTTTCCGGCGGCCTTCGTCGGCATCTTCTTCACCGGATCTTTGCTGATCGAGACCATCTTCTCGCTCGACGGCCTCGGCTACCTTGGCTACGACGCGGCGATCAAGCGCGATTATCCGGTGTTGTTCGGCACGTTATTCGTCTTTTCGCTGATCGGTCTGGTGATCGGGCTCTTGTCCGATCTCGTCTATACGTGGATCGATCCGCGCATCGACTTCAGCAAGAGAGGCGGCTGATCATGGCGCTTTTCGACCTCAGCCCGATCAACCAGCGCCGCTGGTCCAACTTCCAAGCCAACCGGCGGGCGATCTGGTCTTTGCGGCTTTTTCTGGCGATCTTCGTGGTCTCGCTCTTCGCGGAGTTCATCGCCAACGACAAGCCGCTTCTGGTGAAATATCAGGGCGAATATTACACGCCGATCCTGAAGTTCTATCCGGAGACCGCCTTCGGCGGCGATTTCGAGACCGAAGCCGATTATCATGACGAATTTCTGTTAGATCTGATTAAAGAAGGCGACGGATGGGTGGTCTGGCCGCTCATTCCCTATTCCTACGACACGATCTCCTACGGCGTCGGCCGCGCCCCCGCGCCTCCAAGCGCGCAGCATGTCCTCGGCGTGGACGACCAGGCCCGCGACGTGACGGCGCGCTTGATCTACGGCTTTCGGATTTCGGTGCTCTTCGGCCTGACTCTGGCGATCTTCTCCAGCGTGGTGGGGATCATGGCGGGGGCGGTCCAGGGCTATTTCGGCGGCTGGCTGGATCTGGTCTTTCAGCGGGTCATCGAGATCTGGAGCAGCACGCCGCAGCTTTACCTGATCATGATCGTCTCGGCGATCATCGCCCCGAGCTTCTGGATGCTGCTCGGGCTGATGCTGCTCTTTTCATGGACTTCCCTTGTCGGCGTGGTTCGGGCTGAATTCCTGAGAGCCCGGAATTTCGAATATGTGCGGGCGGCTCAGGCGCTCGGGGTGTCGAACTTCACGATCATGTGGCGGCATCTTCTGCCCAACGCCATGGTGGCCACCGTGACCATGGCGCCTTTCGTGGTCACCAGCTCCATCGCGACTCTGACCAGCCTCGACTTCCTCGGCTTCGGGCTTCCGCCCGGCTCGCCTTCGCTCGGCGAGATGACCTTGCAGGGCCAGAATAATCTTCAGGCGCCTTGGCTCGGGTTCACGGCCTTCTTCGCCATGGCGATCATGATGTCGCTGCTGGTGTTCATCTTCGAGGGCGTGCGCGACGCTTTCGACCCGCGCAAGACCTTCGTCTGAGGAGCCTCCATGACTCACGAACAGGCCCCAGAACAGGCCCCGGGCGATCCGATCCTCAAGATTTCGGATCTGCGTCTGAGCTTCCGCTCCGCCGGAGGCGGAAGCGTGGAGGCCCTGCGCGGCGTCTCCTTCGAGATCCGCAAAGGCGAGACTTTGGCTCTGGTGGGGGAATCCGGCTCGGGCAAGTCGATCACGGCTCTGGCGGCGATGGGGCTTCAGCCCGCCTCCGCCGAGCGCAGCGGCTCGATCCGCTGGCGCGGAGAGGAGACCATCGACCTCAAGGAGAAGCAGCTCCAGAGGCTGCGCGGCTCCGAGATGGCCATGATCTTTCAGGAGCCCATGACGGCCCTGAATCCGCTCCATACGATCCGCCGTCAGATCGTCGAGAGCCTGAGCCTCCATCGGGGCCTGCGCGGCGCGGCGGCGACCGAGGCCACGCTGAAGCTTCTGGATGAGGTGGGCATCCCCGACGCCGCCCGGCGCCTCGACGCCTATCCGCATCAGCTCTCCGGCGGACAGCGCCAGCGCGTGATGATCGCCATGGCTCTGGCCAACGACCCGGATCTGCTCATCGCCGACGAGCCCACCACCGCCCTCGACGTGACGGTGCAGGCGCAGATTCTGGCCTTGCTCAAGCGGCTTCAGGCCGAGCGGGGCATGGCGATGCTCTTCATCACCCATGATCTCGGCGTGGTGCGGCGCATGGCGGACCGCGTCTGCGTGATGACCAAAGGCGAGATCGTCGAGCAGGGGCCGACAGAGGAGATCTTCCTCGCGCCCAAACACGACTACACCCGCAAGCTGCTCGGCTCCGAGCCGCGCGGCCGCCCCTCGCCTTTGCCGGAAGGCGCGCCTCTGGCGGCCGAAGCGCGAGAGGCGCGAGTCTGGTTTCCCATCCATACGGGCTTCTTCCGCCGCGTGACGGGCCATGTGAAGGCGGTGGACGGCGTCTCCTTCGATCTGCGCGCGGGCGAGACTCTCGGCGTGGTGGGAGAATCGGGCTCGGGCAAAAGCACGCTCGGCTTCGCGACTCTGCGCCTGCTGCCCCATGAGGCGGAGCGCAGCGGCGAGATCATGGTGTTAGGCCATGACATGCAGAAGCTGACCTCCCGCGAGATCCGGCCTTTCCGGCGCGACATGCAGGCGGTGTTTCAGGATCCGTTCGGCTCGCTTTCGCCCCGGCTTTCGGTGGTCGAGATCATCGCCGAGGGCCTGAAGGCCCATGGGCTCACGCCCGATCCCCAAGAGCGCCGCGCCCGCGTGGCGGAGGCTATGGTCGAGGTGGGGCTGGATCCCGTCGCCATGGATCGTTATCCGCATGAATTTTCAGGCGGCCAGAGACAAAGAATCTCCATCGCGCGGGCCATGGCGCTCAAGCCGAAGCTGGTGATCCTCGACGAGCCGACTTCCGCGCTGGACGTGACGGTGCAGGCCCAGATCGTGGATCTGCTGCGCGATCTGCAACAGAAATACGGGCTGGCCTATATGTTCATCAGCCATGATCTGCGGGTGGTGCGGGCTCTGGCGCATCGGATCATCGTGATGAAGGACGGACAGGTCGTGGAGGCCGGCCCCGCCGAGGAGATTTTCGAGCGCCCCAAGACCGATTACGCCCGCGCTCTGATCGCGGCGGCGCTGCATAACGAGGCGCCGCCCGCCGTCGCGGCTTCTCCTGCGGCGGAGGCGAGCTGAGCTTCCGCAGGCCCGTCCTGGCGTCGATCTTTGATATTTAAGGTTGCATTTTCAGGAAATATTGTCCGATCAGGAGATTTAGATTATGGATGAACCCATCTTAAGATGGGGGATTCGACCATGAGTCGGTTTGAGGGAAATCTTCGAGCTCCTGTCCGCGCCGCTGTTTTTCTGGGGTTGGGCCTTTGGGCGGGCGCCGTCTTGGCGAGCGAGGCCGCAAGGGCGCAGGACGCCGGGGCGGGCCTCGTTCAGCGTTTATCCGAGTTGGAGAAGGAAGTCGCCGCCCTGAAGGAGCGGCGCTTCGAGAGCGGAGACCTGACGCTCTCCTCTAGGGATATTCCGGAGCTGACGAAGAGGACGGAGTGCCCTGAGACTCCCGGGCGGGGAATCCGGGGGATCGTGAAGGGGAAGGTGGCCTTCTCAAAACCCTTCGCGAGGCCGCCGAAAGTCGTCGTGGGTCTGCGTCGTGTGGATAGCGGCACGGACGACACTCTGATCCGGCTGCATCTCGAAGCGACCGACATAACCGCCGAGGGATTTGAATATTCATTCTTCACATGGTGCCGCAGCAGCGTTCTGGTCTCCTATGGAACTTGGTTCGCCTTCCTTGAGGATGAGGCGGCCCCGGCCAATCCATAGGATCGGCCCAAGAGCCGCGGGAGATGCGGAGAAGCGTCGGAGCGGGCTCTCATCTTCCGGAGCCTCGTCGGTCGCAGGCCGCAGCCTTGGGCGCGCTGAGAAGATTTTTTGATTGAGCGAATGCGTTCAATCCCTTTCGCCGCTTATAGGGTCGCGCGGAAATCCTGATGGATTGCTTTTAGATAAGATGATCTCATTTTTAATGAGATTGTCTGATTTGATTCTCTTATCCGGATCAATCAATTTCACCGCTCGCTTTGATTGCAATTCGGGGGATTTTCAGGTTAATATTCATTAACCACGCAAGGCTTCATCCGCGAATGAGGGGCGATCATGCGGCGAACACACAAAACTCCTCTCCGATTTTCGCAGGCCGCCGTCTTATCAGCGGCCGCTTTCCTGACCTCCTCCGCTCTGGAGAGCGGGGCGGCGAAGGCTCAAGAAGTCGGCGCGGGCCTCATCCAGCGTCAGGCGGCGTTCGAGGAGGTTTTGGGGCGGGTCGAAGAGGTTTTAGGGCGGGTCGAAGCCGCCCTGATCTGGACGCCTGTGGCCCCGGACCTCAAAGCCTTCGACGCATGGCTGAGGGAAGGCGACAATCGGCGATACGCCTATGAATTCGGGATCCGGCGCAATAGCGGCTTCCGCATTCTGACCATTTCAGACTGGAATGGAGGCTATCGCTATACGACCGAGCCTTTTATGACCGGAGATTTCCAATCCGGCTCCATCGGCGGCGGCTTTCATCTGGGCGGCAGCTTCTGGGTGGTCGGCACGAAGGACCCCGCAGACGCAGCTTGTCTGGGCGATAAACCAGACGGAGCGGGAAGGGTCGTGCCGGGGGGCGTCAAGCATTACTATTATTTCTACGGCCCGGATGGCGTGAAGCCTGCGAGCGGCAACGGCTGCGTTCTAGAGGGCCCAATCTACGCCCGGGCGCGCCTTTTTGCAGAATGACCCCCTGAGGGGCTGGCGGCCTGAGGCGCGCGGCGAACTCCATTTTATCGCGAGGGGGCGGCGTCGCGTCGACGGAGAAATTCATCCCAAGGGAGAGGCGATCATGCATCGGACGAAAAGCAAGGCTTTGAAATTCCTGCGGGCCGCGATCTTATCGGGTGCGGCTGTCCTGACCTCCTCCGCTCTGGAGAGCGGGGCGGCGAGGGCGCAAGAGGCCGGGGCGGGCCTCATCCAGCGTCAGGCGGCGTTCGAAGAGGTTTTGGGGCGGATCGAAGCCGCCCTGACCTGGGCGCCCGTGGCTCCGAACGTCAAAGCCTTCGACGCATGGCTGAAGCAAGATCCCGCGCGGCGAGAAGCCTATGAATTCGGGATCTCGCGCAATAGCGGCTTCCGCATTCTGCATGTCTCGTCTTGGAATCAAGGTTTTCGCTATATGACCGAGCCTTACATGACTGGAGATCTGACATCCGGCTCCCCCGGCGGCGGCGGTTTTTATCTGGGCGGCAGCTTGTGGCTGGTCGGCACGCGGGATCCCGCAGACGCAGCTTGTCTGGAGAATAAACCAGACCCAGAAAGAAAGAATCCAGATGGAACGGGAAGGGTCGTGCCGGGGGGCGTCAAGCATTACTATTATTTCTACGGCCCGGATGGCGTGAAGCCTGCGAGCGGCAACGGCTGCACAGTGGAGGGTCCGGTCTACGCCCGGGCGCGCCTCTTCAAGCCGTGACCGGGCCGCGCCGCCGCTTCGGCTTCGCGTCGTGAACGCGCGACCATAAAAGAAGTTGGAGCTTTTGAACGATCCCGCAGGATCGGAAAACGCTCAATATCCCCGGCCCCGGTCCACGAGATGCAGCGGCCGCTCGCCCCGCGCGAGGCGCCGCATCTGCGCGGCGACCACCTGAGCGGCGGTCTCGGGGCGGGTGGCGCTGGCCACATGGGGCGTGACGAGAATCCTCGGATGACGCCAGAAGGGATGTCCGGGCGGCAGGGGTTCGACCGCGAAGACGTCCAGCGTCGCGCCGCCGAGCGCGCCCGACTCCAGCGCCGCTAAAAGCGCCTCCTCCTCAAGGATCGGGCCGCGCGCCGCATTGACGATCTGCGCCCCACGCGGAAGCAGCGCCAGAGTCCGGGCGTTCAGCAATCCCCGCGTTTCAGGGGTCAGCGGCAGCAGGACCATGAGGATCTCGGAGCTTTTCAGAATCTCCTCCAGCCCCTCCGGGCCGGAGAGCGCCCGGATCTCCGCCCCGATCCCCGGTTTCGGCGAGCGGCTCCAGCCCGAGACGGGAAACCCGACTCCCGCCAGCGCCCGCGCGACCGCCGCGCCGAGTTCTCCGAGCCCCAGCACCCCCACGGGCCGCCCGCTCGCCAGAGGCGGCGCCTGAGGCGCCCAAAGCTCCCGCGCCTGAGCCTCGCGGAAACGCTCCGTCTCCAGATGGATCCGCAGCCCATGGCCGAGCATATATTCGACCATCCCCCGCTCCAGCCCCGGCTCGACCATCCGCGCGAGGGGAACGCCCGCCGGAAGCCGCCCTTCGCCGAGGATGCGCTCCACCCCCGCCCAAAGCGATTGAATGAAGCGCAGATTCCGATAAGGCGCGACATCGCGCAAAGGGCCGCTCGGCGCGTAAAGAAGCGCCTCCACCGAGGCCGGATCGGCCTGTCCGGGCTCCATGATCAGATCCATCTGCGGATCCGCCGCGCGCAAGGCGCCTTCCCAGAGGGCTTTCTCCTCAGGATCTCCGGCGTAAAGAACGCGCATCGGCGTCTCCCCTGATGGCCCTCGCCGCAAGAACCTCCGAAGACGATTGGCGAAGATGGGCCGCTTGAGTAGCATGGAGCCGGAGCGCCGGGATTTCCTTCAGGCGTTTCGGCCGATCTGGCTGCGGCTCCCGACGGGAAACCCTGCGCGGGTTTTCGGAGGGAGAGGGCGGGGCGTGCATAACATGGAGCATTCGATGAATCGAGCGACAGCGACGGCCTTCGCGCTGGTCTTGGCGGCGAGCGCCTCAGGCGCCGGCGCGCAGACCGTCCTTTGGGGAGGCGGCTCCTCCGCGTCCGGAGCGCCCGCTTCGGGCTCGCCGCCGATCTACAACCCCTCCGCGCCTGCGGCGTCTCCCGGCTTCGGCTCCGCTGCGCCCGGAGTCATGACCGGAACGGTTCAGGGCTTCCCGGCTTCGCCGCCCCCCTCCGGCGTCCAGCCGATTCCGAGCGCGCCGCCCCCTTCCTCGATGGGCTCCGGCGGTCAGCCGGGTTTCGGCGGCGCCGGACATGGCGGCTTCGGGCGCTGGTCCTCTTCGGAATCCGAGCCGACTTACTCCCCTTGGCGCGGCGACGAAGCCGAGCGCGCCCGCGAATTGGTGGAGCAGCTGAATCGTCTGGTGCGCGCCGCCGAGCGCCAGCGCGCCGCCGATCCCGATTTCCTGCGCGATCTGCGCCGCGTGATCGAGCGCTACGACGACCGCGACGACCGCCGCCCTGACGGGCGTCCGGGCCTGCGCCCCACGCCGCGCCCCGAGGTGACGGTGGTTCAGCCGCCGCGTCCGCCTGTGGTGGTCGCTCCCGTCGCTCCGGCGCGGGTCTTCATGAGCGATGCGTTCGCCGACGGCGATTATACGCGCGGCACGGTCTGGACGGCGCGTCAGGGGCAATGGGGCGTGGATCCGGCCAATGGTCTGCGCTCGCTGCGCCCGACCGCCCCGCCGACGGTCACGCGCCGTCAGGTTTCGCCGCAGGAGCTGCTTCAGGCGCTGCTGGTGGGGCCGCAATCGCTCGGCCTCGGCCCGCAGGAGGCGCCGCCCAACGCCGCGCTCATCGAATACGCTCAGCCCATCGGCAACGCCTTCACGCTCAAGACCCGCATCACGGATCTCGGCGGCGACGGCGCGGCGCATCTGATCATGCATCAGGGCGGCTCGAACTGGAACGGCTATCGGCTGGAGCTGCGCGGCGGCCCCGAAGGACGCGCCGTGCTGACGCGCCGGGGCGCTTCGGGCTACACCGATCTCGCCAATGCGCCGCTGCGCCGCTTCGCGGCCAACGTCCCGCATGACGTGGAGTGGGTCCGCGCCGCCAACGGCGCCATGAGCGTGCGCGTGGACGGCGAATTGCTGTTCAGCGTTTCGGACGTGGCCTTCCGCGACGATTGGCGCGGCTTCGCCTTCTTCAACGCGGGGGGCGATTACGCGATGCGCTCCATCTCCATCGAAGAGACCCGCTGAAGACTGAACCAGCGCCGCCCGGAAAGCTTCGGGCGGCGCGCCTCCTCTCAGGCCATGCGGCTGAGGATCTCGCCCGCCAGAGGCTCGGGCGCGGCCACCAGATTGGGCCGCACCGGAGAAGGCTGATTATAGACGCCTTCCTTCCCGTCGAAGCCGACCACCCGCACGCCCGCTTCGGCGGCGAAGATCTCCGCCGCCGCCAGATCCCATTCATGGAAGGGATTGACGATCATCGCGGCGTCGAAACGTCCGGTCCCGACCATGCAGACCCGCAGCGCCAGAGAGCCGACGTAGACGGGCTTGGCGTTCAGCTTCTTGCCGTCGCGCCAGAGCCGCCAATCCGTCATGGCGTTGTTGCCGACGAAGCGCACGGAGGAGAGATCCGGGGCGAAATCCGGCCCGGCGGCCCGCCGGACCCGCGCCCCGTTGAGGAAGGCCCCGCCGCCGAGCCGGGCGGCGTAGAACTCCCCGCGCGCCGGAGCCCCCACCGCGCCCAGCACCACGCGCCCATCCTCGACCAAGGCCGCGCAGACTCCGAAATCCTTATGCGCCGAGATGTAGTTGCGCGTTCCGTCGATGGGATCGACGATCCAGACCCGCCGCGCCTTGAGCCGGCTTTGCGGATCGTCGCTCTCCTCGGACATCCAGCCGTAATCCGGACGCGCGCCGCGCAGGCGCTCGCGCAAGGCGGCGTCGGCGGCGAAATCGCCCTCCGAGACCGGGCTGCCGCCCTTGTCCCAGACCTGCGGCTGACGCCCGAAATGGCGCATGGCGGCCTCGCTCGCCGCCTCGACGGCTTCGGTCAGCAGAGCGAAATCCGCGTCGAGATCTTCTTGGCCCTGCGGATCAAACGGCGACATGGCAGCCCTCCACGCGGATGGTGGGGGCGTCGATGCGCCGGTCTCCGCGCAGATCGTTCGCCAGCGTGAGGTTCATGAACATCTCCGGCAGAGCGCCCGCCACGGTGGCCTCGTCCACCGGATAGGCGATTTCGCCGTCCTCGATCCAAAAGCCCGCGGCCCCGCGGCTATAGGCGCCGGTGGTGGGATTGACGCTCGCGCCGAGGAATTCGGTCACGAGGAAGCCCGACTTCACGTCGCGGATCAGCGCCTCCGGCGAGAGGCTCCCCGGCGCCATCCGGACGTTGGAGGGGCCGGGCGAAGGCGTGGAGCCCGCGCCGCCCCAAGCGCAGGCGTTGCTCTCCGTCTCCAGCCGCCGGGCGGTCTGGGAATCGAGGAGCCAAGTCTTGAGGATTCCGTCTTCGACCAGCTTGCGCGGCGCGGTGCGTCGGCCTTCGCCGTCGGCCAGCCGCGAGCCGAGGCCGCGCTTGAGCCAAGGATCGTCCTCGATCTCGATTCCGGCGCAGAAGACGCGCTCGCCGAGCTTCTCGCGCAGGAAGCTGGAGCCCCGCGCCACGGATTCCCCGTTGATGGCGTTGAGCAGGTGGGCCAGCAGCGAAGACGAGACCCGCCGCTCGAAGATCACCGGCGCGGGGCCTCCGGGGGGCTTGCGCGCGCCGACCCGCCGCGCGGCGCGTTCTCCGGCGCTGCGGGCGATCGCCTCCGGAGCGCGCAGATCCGAGCGCCAGCGCTTATGGTCGAAGTCGTAATCGCCCTTCATGCCGAGCCCTTCGCCCGCGATGGCCTGACAGCTCAGCCAAAAGGAGCTGTCGCGGCGGGCGCTTTCATAGCCGTCGCTGAAGGCGGAGGCTTGGCTCCCGACGGCCCAACCCGCCGAAGAGCCCTCGCCGTTGGTCACGCCCGGAACCGCGCGCATGACCTGATCCATCTCCTCGGCGGCGCGGCGATATTCGGCGGCCGGGCCGGGATCGGCGGAGTCGAAGAGTTCGAGATCAGGGCCTTTGAGGGGCGTCTGGGTTTCGGCGAAGGCGCACCAAGGGTCTTCGGTGGCCTCTTTGGCCATGGCGACGGTCTTCTCCGCGAGATCCTCCATGGCTTGAGGGTCGAGGCTGGAGACGCTGGCGCAGGCTTGCCGCCGCCCGATCTGCACGCGCAGGCTCAGATCCAGAGTTTCGGCTCTTTCGATGGAGTCGAGACGGCCCATGCGGAAATTCGCTTCGAAATGGTCGCTGCGCGAGGCGGAGGCCGAGGCGGCCCCGGCTCCGGCGCGCAGGGCGAGGCGAATCAGCTGACGAGCGGTCTCGAGCGACATGCTTCTGTCTCCTTGAAGAGCCGGGGGCGGGAGGTCAGGGCCTCACATGCGCTCTTCGGGCTCTGGAATCAAGCGCGCGAAGGCGGGAGGCGGCGGCTCATCGGGGCTGCGCCATGGCCTGCGCCAGATCCCCGGCCTCCTGCGGCGTGAAGAGCAGGCCGAGCTTGCTGCGCCGCCAAAGGACGTCCTCGGCGGTCATGGCCCATTCGCGGGCGATCATCCAGCGGAGCTCCGCCTCATGGAGATCCGCGCCGAAGCGCCGTCCGAGCCCCTCCGCCGCATAGATTCCCTCCAACATCTTATAGGCTTCGAGCCCGTAAAGCCGCATGAGCCGCGCCGCCAGCGCCTCGCCGAGGAAGGGTTTGGCGCGCGCCAGCTTCGCCGTCTCCTCCGCGAGGCCCTCGACCGGGAAATCTCCGCCGGGCAGATGGGACCATGCGGTCCATGGCCCGGCTTTGGAGCCTATGGCGCCGCCGATCTTCTCCAGAGCGTTCTCGGCGAGGCGGCGATAGGTGGTCAGCTTGCCGCCGAAGACGTCGAGCAAAGGCGCTTCTCCGGCGGGGGCTTCGAGATTCAGCACGTAATCGCGGGTGGCCTCTTGGGCCTTGCTCGCGCCGTCGTCATAGAGCGGACGCACGGCGGCGTAGCTCCAGACGACGTCCTCCCGCCGGATGGGCTCGCGCAGATAGGCCCCGGCCATCTCGATGAGATAAGCCTCCTCCTCCGGCGTGATCTTCGCGCGGGCGGGATCTCCGGTGAAATCCTGATCGGTGGTGCCGAAGAGCGTGAACTCCCGCTCATAGGGGATGGCGAAGAGAATCCGTCCGTCGGGATTCTGAAAGAAGAAGGCGCGCTCTCCGGGGAAGCGCCGCCGCGTGACGATATGCGAGCCCTGCACCAGCCGCACATGACGCGCCTCGCGGCGGCCCAGAGCCTCGCGCAGCAGGATGTCGGCCCAAGGCCCCGCCGCATTGACGAGCATCCGCGCCCGCCGGATCAGCCTTTCGCCGCCGCGTTCGATCTCGATCCGCCAGAGCCCGCCCTCCGGGGAGTTTTCGCGCCGCGCCGCCGCGACCTTGGCCCGGACGAGGATCTCGGCGCCCTTATCGGCGGCGTCGCGGGCGTTGAGCAGGGTGAGGCGGGCGTCGTCGACCCAGCCGTCGGAATATTCATAGGCCCGCCCGAATTTCGGCTTGAGCGCCGCCCCGAGCGGATCGCTGCGCAGATCCAGCGCGCGGGTGGGCGGCAGGAGCTTGCGCCCGCCGAGATTGTCATAGAGGAAAAGCCCGGCGCGGATCATCCAGGCGGGTCGGGCGCCGCCTTTCTCCATGGGCAGCACGAAGCGCAAAGGCCGGATGAGGTTCGGCGCCATGGCCCAGAGGGTTTCGCGCTCCCTCAGAGCCTCGCGCACGAGCCGGAACTCATAATGCTCCAGATAGCGCAAGCCGCCGTGAATCAGCTTGGTCGCGCCTGAGGAGGTTCCGGAAGCCAAATCCCCCATTTCGGCCAGCCCGACGCGATAGCCGCGCCCTGCGGCGTCGCGGGCGATTCCGCAGCCGTTGATTCCGCCGCCGACGACGAAAAGGTCGAGAGGGGGCTCCTGAGTCACGTTCATCCTCCTCTGCGGATCTCCGGAGGGAGATCCAAGCCCGAAAGCTCTTTCAAAATGAAGTCAATCGCGAGGGCCTGTCAAACCCGGCCCTGCGGCCCTGTCCTTTTCGGCGCCGGGTCCGGTTGGGGCGGCTTCGGGCCGCTTGCGCCGGGGCGGCGAAAGGCTTATTTCTGAGCCATGACCGCCTTGCGCCTCATTTCGTCGAATTCCGCCGTCCGGAGCTATCTCCGGCGCGGCTACGCCTATGCGCGTTTCGACGACCGGGCGCGCGTTCCATGGCGGTTCTTCGGGCCTTTCGCGGCTTCGGACCGACTTCCGGCCCCCTTCTGACGGTTCGCCAACGAGCGCGAGCCGAAAAGTTGCAAGACTTTTCGAAAGTTTCGCGCGCTCTCCCAAAAGTCAGCCTCGGCGCTCTTGCGCCGCCCGTCTTTCAGGAACTCCTCCATGTCCGACACCCCCAAGGCCCAAGGCCCCCGCACGCTTTACGATAAGATTTGGGACGATCACGTCATCCACCAGCAGGAGGACGGCACCTGCCTGCTCTACATCGACCGCCATCTGGTCCATGAAGTGACCAGCCCGCAGGCCTTCGAGGGCCTGCGCGCCGCCGGACGCAAGGTGCGTCGCCCGGAGGCGACCCTCGCGGTGCCCGACCATAACGTCCCCACCGCCGACCGCCGTTTGGGCATCGCCGATCCGGAATCGCGGGTGCAGGTCGAGACCCTCCGCCAGAACGCCGCCGAATTCGGCGTCGAGATCTTCGACGTTCTGGATAAGCGTCAGGGCATCGTGCATGTGATCGGCCCTGAGCAGGGCTTCACCCAGCCCGGCATGACCATCGTCTGCGGCGACAGCCACACCGCCACCCATGGGGCTTTCGGCGCTTTGGCCCATGGCATCGGCACCTCCGAGGTGGAGCACGTCCTCGCCACCCAGACGCTGATCCAGAAGAAATCCAAGAACATGCTCGTGCGCGTCGACGGGACGCTCGGCGCGGGCGTGACGGCGAAAGACGTCACCTTGTCCATCATCGGCCAGACCGGCACGGCGGGCGGCACCGGCCATGTCATCGAATACGCCGGCGAGGCCATCCGGAGCCTGTCGCTCGAAGGGCGCATGACGGTCTGCAACATGGCCATCGAGGGTGGCGCGCGGGCGGGCCTCGTGGCGCCGGACGAAAAGACCTTCGCTTATGTGGAGGGCCGCCGCATGGCCCCTCAGGGCGAGGCTTGGGAGCGCGCCGTGGCCTATTGGCGGACCCTCTTCACCGACGAGGGCGCCCATTACGACCGCACCGTGATCCTCGACGGCTCCGCCATCGCTCCGGTGGTGACTTGGGGCACCAGCCCTGAGGACGTCCTGCCGATCACGGCCCTGGTGCCCAATCCCGAGGATTTCGAAGACGAGCATAAGCGCGCCGCCGCGCGCCGCTCGCTGGAATATATGGGCCTGACGCCGGGCGTGCGTCTGGAGGACGTGGCCATCGACGCGGTCTTCATCGGCAGCTGCACCAACAGCCGCATCGAGGATCTGCGCGAGGTGGCGCGCATCGTCGGCGACCGCAAGATCAAGGCGGGCCTGCGGGCGATGATCGTTCCGGGCTCCGGCCTCGTGAGCGAGCAGGCCGAGCGCGAGGGCGTCGCCGACGTCCTGCGCGCGGCGGGCTTCGACTGGCGCGAGCCGGGCTGCTCCATGTGCCTCGCGATGAACGCCGACAAGCTCCAGCCGGGCGAGCGCTGCGCCTCGACCTCGAACCGCAATTTCGAGGGCCGTCAGGGCCGCGGCGGCCGCACCCATCTGATGAGCCCCGCCATGGCGGCGGCGGCGGCCCTGACCGGCCGCCTCACCGACGTGCGTCAGATCGCCTGACCCCGAGGCGGCCCCTTCCGAGCCTTCCCAGAACGCCGCGCCCTTGAAAGCGCGGCGTTTGGCATGGCGCGCGGCGGAAATCCTATCCTTTAGCATTAAATGATTCGTAGGGTGCATTTTTTAGTCGACGTGCTTTAATTTCGCAGCTTGTAAGACATATCCTGATCGGACATCTCAACCGCCGCGAACCCAAATGGGGAGGGGGCGCGGCCTCTCGGGGGCACACCCATGAAATTCCTGAATCAGCTTGATTTCGCATCTCCCCAGATTCTGCTTGCGCCTCCTCGCGAGGTCGGCGGCGAACCGCCCGACGACGGAGAAGGCGAAGGAAAAAAGAAGAAAGGCGAGGATGAACACGACAAAGAGGATCGCCTCAACGACGGCGGCTCCGGGGAGACCCCCCCCGATCCCTTCCCGTCCGGCGATCCTCGTCGCCGGGCTTTTCGCTTCATGTCGATGATCGGTTTTTGGGCGACCGCCCTCAAGATCATGGACCTGCCGTTGCCCGGCAGCGAAGCGCGTCGCCGCGTCGACGGGAAATATCTGAAGGATGCGGACATGATGGCCATGATGCACATCCTTTATATGGCCTGGACGCCCGGAAGCGATTTCGAGAAACCGCCCGAGCGCTGTTGCGTCAGCCTCAACCGGCTTGCTCAGGCTCTGGACCGGGACCGCATTCAGGCCATCTCCAACCGTCTGCGCAACAACATGCTGCCCATCGCTCAAAGCTCCGGCCTGATCGGCGGCTTCGAATCCTGCGCGGATGGAACGGGCGAGGATCTGGAGAAAACTTCGATCCTGCGGCATAAGATTCACATCAGCGAAAAGGGGCATCTGCTGGTGGAGACGTTCCTCGACCTCGTTTTCAAGTCTAAAGGAGACTGACATGAGCAAGTTCACGAAGCTTTTCGGGTGTTGCGGCGCGGCTCTTCTGCTCGCCGTCTCATCTCCGGCGGCTTGGGCGCCCGCGGCGCCGACCCTTCCGAGCGCGACGCCTGAACTGAAGCTGGCCCTCGACACGGAAAGCCTTCAGCTCTTCCTTCAGCAGATCGCCGCCGAGGCCGCCGCCGCCACAGAGCAGGCCTGACGGGGGAGGCGTTCAGATTCCTTCCGTCGTCGAACGCTTCGCGCCGAGCCCGACGGGCCCGGCGCATCTCGGACACGCCTATTCGGCGCTGCGGGGCTTCGAAGCCGCGCGCGCGTCGAATGGGCGTTTTTTATTGCGCATGGAGGATCTCGACGCCACCCGCGCCCGGCCGCTCTGGGAGGCGGCGATCTGCGCGGATCTGGCTTGGCTCGGCCTGAGCTGGGAGACGCCGGTTCTGCGGCAATCGACCCGCTCGGCGGCCTATGGGGCGGCGCTGGCCGATCTGCGGCGGCGCGGCCTGATCTATCCCTGCCTCTGCACGCGCAAAGACGTGGCGGCGGCCCTCTCGGCGCCGCAAGAGATCGCCGGAGCCGCCTTCGAGGCCAAGGCTCCGATGGGGCCGGACGGCCCCGCCTATCCCGGAACCTGCCGCCTGCATCCGCCCGATCCGGCGCGTCTGGCGCGCGAGCCCTATGCGTGGCGGCTCGACATGCGCCGCGCCGTGGCGGCGCTGGAGGGCGAGGCTCTGGAGTTCGTCGAGCTTGAGGAAGGGCCGCAAGGCGAGACGGGCCGCATCAAGATCGATCCCGCTTGGTTGGTCGAGGGCTGCGGCGACGTGGTCCTCGCGCGCAAGGACGCGCCTGCGAGCTATCATCTGGCGGTGGTCGTCGACGACGCCTTTCAGGGGACGACCCACGTCACGCGCGGACGCGATCTTTTCGCGGCCACGGCGGTTCACCGGCTTCTTCAGGCGCTGCTCGGCGCGCCGACGCCGCTCTATCGCCACCATCGGCTGATCCGCGACGAGAAGGGTCGCCGTCTCGCCAAGCGGGACGGCGACCGGAGCCTGGCGGCTCTGCGCGCGGAGGGCTGGTCTCCCGGGGACGTGCGCCGGGCGTTGGGGATGGCCTGAGGGAAAGGCCCGCCAAGGGCGAGGGGAGGGCCTCCGCGCCTTTCGGAGCGCCCGAGGGAGGAGCGCTGCGAATTCGGAGAAATTCCTGATCTGACAGAGAGGATCGTCCAGACGGCCGAACTTCTTGTGTGGTCGCCTTTTCACGACGCGAAGCCGTTTCGGCTGCGCTGGACAACGCTCTAGCGCGCCATGCGGCAGATGCTCACCGCTTGCCAAACCGGGATGTTGTAGCGCTGGAGATCCTCGACGCAGCGCACCGGGCGGTCGCTCCAGGGATTCTGCTGACAGAGCTGCTGCGCCTCGTTCCACTGGAAGACGACGCGCGTGCGCTGCGCCGCCGCCTGACATCCGCCGCCGCCGGGCGGCACGATGATGCGCGGCTGGGCGCCGCCGGGGCCGGGGAAGCCGCCGCCCGGAAATCCGGGGCCGGGGCCGCCCCAAGGCTGAGCCGCCGCCGGAGAGGCCATGGCGGCCGCGGCGAGGCCGAAAGCGCAGAGGGCGGATTTCAAAATCTGTCGCATGGGGGCTCCTCCTCGTTGTTTTTCGCTCTTGAGGCGGCCGTCCGCGTCGGGGCGGGGCTTCAAGGTTGCGGCGTTCCGATGAAGATTAAACTGGCGGGCGAGTAAGCCCGCATCTGGGCTCAATCAAGAAATTTTCGGACCAAGTAAGGTTTTTAAGGGGCGATTAAGGCCGCAAGGCCGCAATTCCTCCGCGCGCTGAAAGCTCAGGGCTGAAATTCAGGAGGCGGCTCCAGTCTCCTCCTCGCGCCCCATCTCTTCCTCGCGCCAAGCCAGAAAGCGCCGCAAAGCCACGCCCGGCCCCACGCAGATCAAAGCGGGCGGCTCGATTCCCGCTTGGGCGGCCTCTTGGGCGGCGCGGGCGAGGGTGGTCTCCAGCACTTTCTGATGGGGCAAAGTGGCGTTGGAGACGATGGCCGTCGGCTCCTCCGGCGAGCGTCCGGCCCGGATCAGCGCGGCGGAGATCTCCGGCAGATGGCCGAGCCCCATATAGATCGCCAGCATGGGCGCGCCGCGCGACAGGGCCTCCCAATCTATGGCGGGGGTCTCGCCGTTCTGGTCATGGCCGGTGAGGAAGGCCAGAGAAGCGTTGATTCCCCGATGGGTGGCGGGAATCCCGGCGTAGGCCAGCCCCGCCACCGCCGCCGTGATCCCCGGCGTCACGCGGAAAGGAATCCCCTCCGCCGCCAGAACCAGAGCCTCCTCGCCGCCGCGCCCGAAGACGAAGGGATCTCCGCCCTTGAGCCGCAGCACCCGCAAGCCTCTCCGCGCCAGCTCCACCAGCTTCAGCGAGATGTCGGCCTGCTTCGCCGAGGGCCTGCCGCCGCGTTTGCCCGCCTCGACCAATTCGGCCTCGGGCCGCCGCAGCGCGAGGATGCGCGGATCGACGAGGGCGTCGTAGACCACGGCGTCCGCCTGACGGAGCGCGTTCAGCGCATGGAGCGTGAGCAGGCCGGGGTCTCCCGGCCCCGCGCCCACCAGCCAGACCGAACCCGGCTTGAACTCCGGCCAAGGCGCGCCCTCGATTTCGGGAAGCGGGATCACGGAGCGGGGACTTCGGGCGGAATCAGCCTTTGCGGATTCATCTCGCCGTCATAAGAGGCGTCGAGCTGATATTCCGTCAGTTCGTAACCGCCGTCGAAAGGGGTCTCCGGGTCGTCCACATAGCGCCAGACGGAGGCGCTGGAGGCGTCGGAGATTCCGCGCCAGCGCGAGAATTCCGAGATCTCGGCGGTCTCCGGGTCGAAGGAGGCGTTGACGATCTCGCGCTTGAGCCGCAGCCCCACGATCCTCACGCCGAGGACCGCGCCTTCGAAATCGTCGTTTTCATAATCCACGTCGACGAGGGGCGTCGGGAATTGCAGCAGGGCGAAGCGCGAGCCGTCGGGCTTGGCCGTGATGAAGACATGGGTCTCGTTATAGGCCGCCCGGTTGCAGAGGAACTGAAAGAGCAGATCCCGCGCGCCGGTTTCGGGATGAGGCGGCAAGGCGTAGATGCGGGGCGCCATGTCCTCCTCGTCGAGCCAGTCGAGCGCGCGGATGCAATGGGAATCTCCGACGGCGGTCTCGAAGAACTCCACCGCCTTGAGCGTCACGGCCGGATCGGCCTCGGCCTGAGGCGGGAGGACGGGCGCCGCCTCTTCCTCGTCTTCGGCGGAGACTTCGGCCCGCCCGGCCTCCTGCGCCGCGAGCGGCGCGGTCCAGAGGAGCGCGAAGGCGCAGAAAACGCCGCCAAGACGGGCGGCGCGGCGAGAGGCGAGGGCGGTCATGCGGAATCTCCCGAGCGGATAAGTCGCCTGCGCAGATTAGGCTGTTCACGCGCGGGCGAAAAGCCTCCGTCGCCGGGCGCGGGGGATCAGCCGCCAGAGCAAAAGCAGGATCAGCGCCAGAAGATAGAGCGCCTCCTCCAGACGCAGGGTCTTGGCCGCGAGCAGCAGATGAATCGCGGCGCAGAAAGCCGCCGGATAGATCAGCTTATGCAGTTTGCCCCAAGCCGAGCCCAGACGCCGGATCGCCCATGAGCCGGAGGTCACGGCCAAAGGAATCAGCATCAGGAAGGCCGCGAAGCCGAGCAGCAGAAAGGGCCTCTTGGCGATGTCGGCGAGGACCGGGCCGAGGTTCCGAAGCTGAAGCGCCTGCAAATCCAGCAGCAGATAAGCCGCGAAGTGAAACAGCGCGAACCAGAAGCAGAGCAGCCCCAAGGCTCTGCGCCAGCGGATGAGGTTGATCCCCGTCGTCTCGCGCAAGGGCGTCACGGCCAGAGTCAGGATGAGAAACCGCACCGACCAAAGCCCAAGCAGATGCTCGAAGCTTTTGACCGGATCGGCCCCGAGCTGGTTCGTCGCGCCTAAGTAGAAGCCCCAGAGCGCAGGAAGCAGCCCGACCACGTAAAGCGGCCAGACGGGCAGGCGGCGCGGGCGCCGCGCGGAGATCCCGGAAGAGGCGGGGCGAGAGGAGGGGGCGCTCAATATTTCGCCCGCAGATCCATGCCCGCATAGAGGCTCGCCACCTCTTCGGCGTAGCCGTTGAAGGGCAGGGTGGGGCGGCGGTCCGAGCCGAAGAAGCCTCCGGCGCCGATGCGCCTTTCGGAGGCTTGGCTCCAGCGGGGATGGTCCACCTCGGGATTCACATTGGCGTAGAAGCCGTATTCATGCGGCGCGAGAAGATTCCACGTCGAAGGCGGCTCCTTCTCGGTCAAGGTGATCTTCACAAGGGATTTCGCGCCCTTGAAGCCGTATTTCCACGGGACCACCAGCCGCACCGGCGCGCCGTTCTGATTGGGCAGGGTCTCGCCGTAGAGCCCCATCGCGAGGATCGCCAGCGGATGCCGCGCCTCGTCCAGACGCAGGCCCTCGACATAGGGCCAATCCAGCGGCTGGAAGGCGCCGCGCTGGCCGGACATCTCCTCGGGGCGGACCACGGTTTCAAAGGCGACGTATTTCGCCGAGGCCAGAGGCTCCACCTGATCCAGCAGCGCCGAGATGGGCAAGCCGATCCAAGGGATCACCATGGACCAAGCCTCGACGCAGCGCATGCGGTAAACCCGCTCCTCAAGGCCGAGGCCGCGCAGGGCGTCGAGATCGAAGCTCTTGGGCTTGGCGACCAGCCCCCCGACCTCCAAAGCCCAAGGCTCGGGCTTGAAATCGCCGGAGTTGCGGGCGGGATCGCTCTTGCCGCTGCCGAATTCATAGAAGTTATTGTAGCTCGTCACGTCCTTCTGCGGCGTGAGCGGCTCGCCGGGATCATATCCGCCTTTCGCGGCCTCCAGAGGCGCCGCCAGAGCTTTGCCGGAGGCGATGGCCGGAGCCACCAGACCCGCCGCGACGGCCCCCGCCAGAAGTCTGCGCCGGTCCAGCCAGATTTCTTGCGGCGTGATCTCCGAGGGCGGGAGGACGGGCGGGCGGTAAGCGGCCATGGCGAGGACTCCGAGCGAGGCGGGACTCTGAAAAGATAGAGGCGGCGACGCCTTCCGCAAAGGCCGGAAGCTTCACGGATCGGAGACGAGAAAAGGCCGCCCCGAAAGGCGGCCCCATCCTGCGCGGCGCCGAGGGCTCAGAGGCCCAGAGAGCGATAAGACAAACCGATCCGCTGAATGGCCAGAATGAAGGCCGCCGTGCGCAGATCCACGCCTTCGTCGCGTTTGGCGCGCCAGATCTCGGCGATGTTGGAATAGGCCGAGCGCATGGTGTCGTCGAGGCCGGAGCGCACGAGATCCAGCTCGTCGGTGCCTTTGACGAAGGCCTCGCGCATTTCGACGGGGAAGGGCTTGCCGGTCATCTCCTCCAGCGCGGAGATGAGCTTTTCATGGCGCGCCTCCTCTTGGCGGCGCTGCATCCGTCCGAAGCGGATATGCTGAAGGTTCTTCACCCATTCGAAATAAGAGACCGTCACGCCGCCGCCGTTGGCGTACATGTCGGGGATGATGACCACGCCCTTCTCGCGCAGAATGCGGTCGGCGCCCGCCGTGACCGGGCCGTTCGCCGCCTCGATGATCAGAGGCGCCTTGATCCGCTCGGCGTTGGAGAGGTTGATCACGCCCTCCATGGCGGCGGGGATCAGGATGTCGCATTCGGCTTCGAGCAGAGAGGCGGCGTCGGCGACATAGGAGCCGCCTTCGAAGCCCTTCACCCCGCCCGCGGCCTTGAGATGCTCTTTCAGATCCTCGATGTTCAGGCCCTTGGGATTGATCACGGCGCCGTCGCGCTCCAGCACCGCCACGACCGGCGCGTCGTCCTCCTCGGAGAGGAACTTCGCCGCGTGATAGCCCACGTTGCCGAGGCCCTGCACGATCACGCGCTTGCCCTTCAGCCCGCCCTTGAGGCCCGTCAGCGCGACGTCCTGCTTATGGCGGAAGAACTCGCGCAGGGCGTATTGCACGCCGCGCCCCGTGGCCTCGACGCGCCCGGCGATGCCGCCGAGATTGCGCGGCTTGCCCGTGACGCAGGCGGCGGCGTTGATGTCGTCGGTGCGGGTGCGGCGATATTGATCGACGATCCACGCCATTTCGCGCTCGCCGGTGCCCATGTCGGGGGCGGGGACGTTGGTCGCGGGGTTGATGAGGTCGCGCTTGATGAGCTCGGAGGCGAAGCGGCGGGTGATGCGCTCCAGCTCCTCCTCGGTCCAGGCGCGGGGGTCGATGCAGAGCCCGCCCTTGGAGCCGCCGTAAGGCACCTCCATCACCGCGCATTTATAGGTCATGAGCGCGGCCAGAGCCTCGACCTCGTCCTGATCGACGTTCGGCGCATAGCGGATGCCGCCTTTGACCGGCTCCAGATGCTCTTTATGCACCGAGCGATAGCCGACGAAGGTCTGCATCTCGCCGCGCAGGCGCACGCCGAAACGCACCGTATAGGTGGAGTTGCAGACGCGGATTTTTTCCGCCAGACCCGGCGGAAGATCCACGTATTTGACCGCGCGGCGATACATCGCGTCGACGCTGTCCCGAAAGCTCGGCTCCGCAGCCTGATGGGCGTCCATTTTCTTCCTCCGTGATCGCCGTCGTTCGCGGCGTTTGGGAATTATGCGGGGAGTTTCGGCGCCTGAAACGGCGTATGAAGACTCCCAGCCTCCTTGTCGCACGCGCATCGGCCTAGGGCGAGGAAAGTTTTAGACCCCCCTCCATGAAGCTGGGGCGAAACCGGCGCGACGAAACGAAGAAGGGCGGCCCGAAGGCCGCCCTGAATGCTTGAGGTCCCGGATGCGGAAGGCTCAGTTGGCCGGAGCCGGAATTCCGAGCGCGGAGTCCACGGCGGTCTGAACCGGCGCGAAAAGACGTCCGGCGGCGGCTTCGACCGGAGCGGCCACAGCCTCGACGGCGTGCTCGACGGGTTTGGCGACCGCCTCCACGGCGTGCTCCACCGGCGCGGCGACGGCCTCGAAGGCGCGCTCGACCGCGTTGGGAGCCGGAGCCGGGGCGGGCGCCGCGACCAGCGGAGTCACCGGAGTCGGGGCGCCGGTGGCCACGCCCGAAAAGGCGTCGGCGGGGGCGGGCGTCGGGATGGCGACCGGAGCCGCCGCGACGGGCGCGGGGACCGGGACCGGCAGGAAGGTCGGAGCCGGGGCCGCGACGGCTTCGACCGGAGCGGCCGCAGGCGCGGGCTGGGCGATGATCGCCTCAAGCTCGGCGGGGCTCAGGACGTTGGAGGCCGGAGCAGGGGAGGCCGGAGCGGGCGCCGCGACAGCCTCGACCGGCGCGGGAACGACAAGCGCCTCGAACTGGACCGGGGCGGGGGCCGCGACGGCCTCGACCGGCGCGGGGACCGGGGCCGCAGCGACCGGCGCGGAGCCGAGATTGAAGGTGACGTCCGGGAGCGAGGAGACGAAGGGCGCCGGGGCGGGCGCCGGGGCCTGAACCGCGACGACCGGAGCCGCGACAGGCGCAGGAGCCGGAACGGGGGCGGCGACGGTCTCGACCGGCGCGGCCGCAGGCGCAGGGGCCGGGGCGGCGACGGGCGCGGGCTGGGCGATGATCGCCTCAAGCTCGGCGGGGCTCAGGACGTTGGAGGCCGGGGCGACCGGCGCGGGCGCGGCGGCCTGCTCGACGACCGGCGCGGGCGCCGGAGCCGCGGCGACGACGGGCGCGGCGGGCTGAAGCAGGCTCTCGACGGCCGCCGTGAAGGGGTCGGCGACGACGGGAGCGACGACTGGGGCCGCGACCGGAGCGGCGGCGAACGGCAGGCCCACGGCCTCGGCGCCGCTGGAGACGACGCCCGAAACCGCATTCGAGGCCGCATCGACGGCGGCGGTCTTGGCGGCGTCGACGACGAGGCCCGTCAGCGAGCCGTCCTGAGCTTTCGCAGGCGCGGCGCCGATCAGCAGGGCGCCGCACATCAGAGCGGTCAGAGAAGTCTTGTGCCTCATGACGAATCCTTCGGTCGGGAAGATGAACCGGATGAAAACTTACCTGCAAGGGATGCCCCGGCGGGCCGCATAGGGCAATCCCGAAAATCAAACGCGAAATATTTGTAATGTTCGGGCGCGGCGCAACCGCAAGCCTCGGCGGGCGCGGTTTCGCCGCAGCGCGGCGCCGAAGCGCTCCCGGGGCCGAATCCGGAGCGCCTCCCGGTCAGGGGGCGCTCCGTCTTCCGAAAAGCCCGGACGACGAGGCCCGGGCCGAAGCGCCTCAGGAGGCGTTGGCGCGCAGACGGGCGGCCACGTCGTAGCGGCGGAAATCCTCAAGATCCCAATCGCTGGAGCCGACCTGACAAGCCGGACGGGCGTCGCCGGCCTGATAGATCAGCGAGCCGACCACCGTGCCGCCCGCCTCGACGCAATAAGCGGCGGCGGCGGTGACCGCCGGAGGCGGCTGGACGACCGGCGCCGGAGCCGGAGCGACGGCCACGGGCGGCGGGGGCGGCGGCGGAGGAACGGGCGCGGGAGCCGCCGGAGCGGGCGGCGGAGCCAGCACCGCGGCGGCGGGGGCCGGACGCGGAGCGGGCTTGTCGTCGGCCCACCAGCCGCGGATGGTCGAGCAGCCCGCCACGGAGGTCGCCAGCAGGACGACCACGGCCGGAGCCATAAGCTTCTTCATCTCTTCATCTCCCAAGATCGACGGTCGGCGAGACCGCGCCGGGAAGGGCGCGCGGCCCTTTCCCCCCAGAAAAAGCCCGTAGGGCTTCTGCTTAACAGTTTTGGAAGAATTCCGGCGGGGATGCAACGGCGCTTGAACGTAAATCGTCCATTTTTCCCCATGTTGCGCGCGAGAGACGCGATTCGCAAGGCGCGCCGGCTCTCCGAAGCGGAGAAAATCCGCGAGCCGCGCGGCCCGAGGGGCCTCTTGTCAGAGCGGGGCGGGCGTCTTCAGGCCGGGGGCGGCGGGAGATTCGCCGCGCGCCGCCTTGAGGGCCCGGCGCCGACGGCGCAGACGCGCCCAGGCGTAGCCGTCGGGGTCGGAGCGGGCTTCGCGGATCGTCTCCAGAGCGGCCTCGCGGGCGGGCGCGAGCCCGCCGTCCTGCGGGAGGCTCCGGGGCGGGAGGACGCGGCGCAGACGAGCCTCGGCCTGATCCAGCGCCGCCTGAAGATCCGCCTCCGAGATCAGGCCGTGGGCCAGCCAATTCGCCAGATGCAGCGCGCAGAGCCGCTGCACGGCGAGATCCTCGAAGCATTCCTCATGATCCGCCGTGGCGCGCAGCGCGAAGGCGGTCCCTTCGCGGAGCCAGCCGTCGAGATAGGAGAGCAGCGTGAAGGCGTTGTCTTCGGCCTCCGCGCGGATCTCCTCGGGGCTCGGCGCGTCCTCCGGGGCCAGCAGCGGCGGCTGGAGCATCTCCCCGAGCAGGGCGCGGCGCCCGAGCACGCCGAGGGTCGTTTGGCGCGCGCGGGAATCGACCCGGTGATATTGCGTCGCCATGAGCGTGGCGGTGCGCGGGGAAAAGCAGGTCATGGCGGTGGCGCCGCCGCCTCCGGCCTCGGCGATGCGCCAGAAGAGCAGCTGAGTCATGCGTCGCGGCCGCGACCAGCCGGAGCGCTCGACTTTGGCGCGCCCGTTGAATCCGACCTCCACGGCCATGTCGACGATATGCCGCTCATAGGCCCGCCGCCAGCCGAGGGTCTTCAGCCTGGCCAGCCGCGCGACCGGCCCCGCCTCGGTGGAGGCGCGGATCTCGGCGGCGCAGCGGTCCATCAGCCCGGAGCTCATGAAGGCCAGCCGCCGCCGCAAGGGCCGCAGCGCCGATTTCAGATTCAGGCTCAGCCGCCGCTCCTCGACCATCAGCCCGGCCTTCAGCGTCAGAGGCGGCAGGCGCAGGCATTCCTCCACGCGCTCGAAGATCTCGGCGGCGAGGGCGCATTCCTCGGGGGCGTGGAGCTTGGGCAGGCCGAGATAGATCGAGCCCGTTTCGCTGTTGCGGACGTCCCGCTCTCCGCGCAGATGCGGCAGGTCATGGGCGCCGCAGAGCGCGACGATCATCGCGTCGAGCATGATCTCGGGGATCTCGGCCCCGCCGGACAAGAGGACGGCGGGCGAAGTCGGGTTGAGGCCCGAGAGCCGCGCCATGGCCAGACTCCGCCCCTTCAGCCGCAGCCGCGCGCCGCCGGGGAGGCTCCAAAAGCGGTCCGGGGCCAGAGTCAGGCGCTCGCCGGAGGGCGTCGCCGCCTCCAGCCGTCCCTGCGAGAGCGCCAGCCAATTGCGATAGGCCTTGAGCTTGTCTTTGGCGTCCACGGCGCAGCAATGGTCCTCCAGATCGCCGAAGGCCGTCAGCGCGCTTTCCAGAACGAGATCCGAGAGCCCGGCGGGGTCTCCGGCGGCCATGGGGGATTCGGCGTCGAAGCGCATCTCCACATGCAGGCCGTTGTTCTTCAGGAGCAGCGCCTCCGGGTTCTCGGGCGGGCCGATCCAGCCGAGCCCCCGGCCCGGATCGGCGAGCCCCGTCTCGCGGCCGTCGGCCAGAGCGACGCGCAACTCCTCCTCCGGGCCGATCCAGTAGCGCCGGGCTTCGGCGTGGCTCCCGAGCGTCAGAGGCGCGATTTCGTCGAGGAAGCCGCGCAGCCAGCTCCGCGCCCGCGCCAGACGCTCAGGATCGAGGGGGGCCTCGGAAGGAGCCTCGCCGGATAGGGCGGGGGAGGGGGCGGGCGAGACGGCGTCCGTGTCGTGGAGGAGGCGCAGGATTCCGCCCCAGCGGGCGTTGGCCCCGCGCAGCAGATTCGCGGCGTCGTCGAGGGGGCCGATGAAATGGGGCGCCGCGATTTTGGCCATTTCGGGATCCACCCCGGCGGGCGAGATTTCGAAATGCGGCTCTTCGGGCTCCAGATAGCCGATGGAGACGAGGAAGGCCGCATGCTCCGCCTCGTCGAGCGGCGCGTCCCGATGGGCGCGCATCCAGAGATCCAGCTTCTCCTGAAGCTCGGCGCGGCGCTCCAGCAGCCGGAGGCGTCTCGGGCCGAAGTCGCGCGCCAGCCGCGCCAATCCGAGCCAGAAGTCCCGCGAGGAGGCGCCGGAGCCGGGCAGGGCTTCGCGTTCGACGAAGGCGTGCAGCTCCGGATCGATGCGAAGGCCCTGAACGGAGATGCGATGCGGCACGAGATTCTCCCCGGCCCGCGTTGGTTGCGGGTCTGGTCCCCGAGATTAGGAGGGGAGTCTTGAACAGGAGGTGAAGTCAGGCCGAATTTCCGTCGACGGATCTTCTGGCGGAGCTTCTGGCGGAGATTCTGGGGGGAGCTTCTGGGCGGAGCTTCTTTCGGAAGGCGTCCGCCGAAGACCGTCAGTTGCTGCGGCGGATGGCGCCCCAGGCGTCGGGCTGATCCACGAGGCTGCGGTAGAAGGCGAGGGTCCGGTCCGCGTCGGCGCGGGGCAGGTCGCGGCGCAAAAGCCGCTCGGCGCCGGCGGAATCGCCCTGAAGGCTCAGCACCAGCGCCAGATTCTGCCGCACCCGCGTGTCGGCGTCCGGGGCGCCGAGGGCGGTCCGCAAGGTCTTCTCGGCCCCGGCGAGATCCCCGTTCATGGCTTGCGAGAGCCCGGCGTTGTTCAGAACCGCCGCGTCATGGGGCGCGAGGGCCATGGCGCGCTCATGATGGCGGCGGGCCTCCTCATGGCGTCCGGCGTAGTCATAGGCCGCGCCGAGGGCCGAGCGCAGATCCGGGCCGTCTTGTCCCTGAGCGAGGGCCTGCTCCAGAATGGCCACGGCCTCCTCGGGGCGCCCGTCGGCGGCGAGGGTCTTGCCCAGCTCCTGCGCGAAGCGGGGATCTTGCGGGCTGGATCTCAGGCCGACGCGCAAGGCGCGCTCCGCTTCTTCGTTGCGTCCGAGAAGCCGCAGATGGCGTCCGAGCTGATAGGTCGCCTCCATGTTCTCGGGCTGGGCCCGCGTGATGGAGGACCAATGAGTCGCCGCCGCGAGGGATTGTTTGGCCTTGGTCGCCTCCTCGGCGGCCTCCTGAAGATAGACCAGAGGGTCGTTCGGCGCGGCGGGATTGAGCTGCGAGGCGACGTCCTGATCGAAATTCGGACGCGGGGTCGAACTCATGAATCCGAGGCTCGGGGGCTTGTTGGCCACCGGCGAACTCGCCGAGCCGCCGCCGAAGGCGCGCTCCATCGAGGAGCAGCCGCCCAGCGACAGCGCCGCGCCGAGAACCGACGCGAGGGCGCGGGCGGCGACGAAGGACGCGGCGGAGGCGGCGCGGGTCATATGAAGACTCCTCAAGACGGCGCGAAGGCTGACAGCGCCTCCCGACGCGCGCAGCATCCCGCAAGCGGGTCAACAGAGTTTTAACGTCCGCTTCCCAAAGGGCGCCCCGCCGCGAAGAGGCCGCGCGATTCCGGTCAGGATCCTGCGCGGAGGGGCCTTCCCCTCCTTCTGCCGCGGAAGCAAAGCTGGCGCTCGCAGTCCGTCCCGCGTATGGGTTGGAGGCGCGCCGCAGGAGGCTTTGACGATGCGATCCCCCGATATTCCTCTGAATCCCGTTCCTCCCGAGTCCTTGAGGGCTCAGGTCGATTTCGCTCCGGAATCCGAAGCTCAGGCCGCCCGGCCTCTGCGCGCGCTGACTCCTGCGGGGATTTTGGAGTGGATCGAGGGGCGTCCGCGCGGAGGCGCATGGGCGGCGGCTTCGGGCTTCACGGCGCGCGAGGGCGCGATCCTGACTTTGCCCGACGCGCAAGGCGGTCTGGAGGGCGCGCTCTTCGGCTTGGGCGCAGGGGCGCGGCTCGCCGAGCCTCTGGCCTTCGGCGCGGCGCCTTGGGGCTTGCCGGAAGGGGTCTGGCGCCTTGAAGGGCTGGAGAAGCCCGAGGATCTGGAGGCGGCGGCTTTGGGCTGGCTGCTGGGCTCCTATAAATTCACGCGCTACCGGCCTTCGGACCGGGCTCCGGCGCGGCTGCTCGCGCCTGCGGGGATCGACGCGGCGAAGATCCGCCGCCTGGCCGAAAGCGCCTTCCTCGCCCGCGACCTGATCAACCGCCCGGCCAACGACCTCGGCCCCGAGGCTCTGGAGGCCGAGGCCCGCGCCGTCGCCCAAGCCGCCGGAGCGGAGATCTCCATCCTCCTCGGCGACGACCTGCTGACCGCGAATTATCCCCTGATCCACGCCGTGGGCCGGGCGGGGCCTCAGGCGCCGCGCCTCGTCGACATCCGTTGGGGCGATCCCGGCGCGCCGAAGGTCACGCTGGTCGGGAAGGGCGTCTGCTTCGACACCGGCGGTTTGGACGTCAAGCCCTCCTCGAACATGCTCCTGATGAAGAAGGACATGGGCGGCGCGGCGGCGGCGCTCAGCCTCGCGCAGAGCCTCATGGAGGCGAAGGCGCCCATCCGGCTGCGGGTTCTGCTGCCCATCGTCGAGAACAGCATCAGCGCTTCGGCCTTCCGTCCCGGCGACGTGCTGAACTCGCGCGCGGGCCTGACGGTGGAGATCGGCAACACCGACGCCGAAGGCCGCCTGATCCTCGCCGACGCCCTGACCGAAGCCGATTCCGAAGCGCCGCAGATCCTCGTCGACTTCGCGACCCTCACCGGCGCGGCGCGGGTGGCGCTCGGGCCGCAGCTGCCGCCGCTCTTCACCGACGACGAGGCTCTGGCTTCGGAGCTTCTGGCGGCGGGTTCGGCTCTGGCGGATCCGCTGTGGCGGATGCCGCTCTGGCCGGGCTATGAGACGGATCTCGTCTCGCCGGTGGCCGACCTCAACAACGCGCCCGGCGGCGGCTTCGCCGGAGCGGTCACGGCGGCCTTGTTCCTCAAGCGCTTCGTCAAGCGCGCCGAGGCTTGGGCGCATCTCGACATTTACGGCTGGACCCCCAAGGCCCGTCCGGGCCGCCCGATGGGCGGCGAGCAGCAGGGAGCGCGCGCCGTTTACGGCGCGTTGGCGAAACGCTATGGCTTCTAGGAGCGCCGCCTTGGTCAAGACCACGCCGAAATTCGATCCCCGGCTCACGCCCGCCCGCCCTGATCTGGCGGCGTCGTGGCTCAAAGGGAAAGTCGAGGCCGCGCGCTTCGCCGAGGGCGAGAAGCGGATTCTGCTCGGGCCTTTCGCGGCTCTGACGCGGGTTCCCGACGCCTCGGCGCCGCTGGACAGCATGGTGCTCTACGGCGAGCCCTTCGAGGTCTACGAGGATAAGAACGGTTGGGTCTGGGGCCGCTCCGGCGTGGACGGCTACGTCGGCTACGCGCCCGCAGCGGGGTTTCTCTCGGCCGCCGAGGTTCCGGAGCCGACCCATAAGGTGACCGCCGCCACCACCCATCTTTATCCTCTGCCCAAGGCGAGATGCTATCCGGTCGGAGCCTTGCCGCGTCTGGCGCGGGTGGCGCTGACGGGGCGGGTCGAGAACGCCTTCGCCGAACTCGCGGACGGATTGTGGATTCCGCAGGTCCATCTGGCCGCGCTTGACGCCTATGAGCCCGATTACGTGCTCTCGGCTTATGGATTTCTGGGCGCGCCCTATCTTTGGGGCGGCCGCACGGCGGCGGGCGTCGATTGCTCCGGGCTGGCGCAGATGGCGCTGGCCATGGCGGGCATGGACGCTCCCCGCGATTCCGACCTTCAGGAGGCCGCCCTCGGGCGGGCTCTGGAATCCGGCGAGAAGCTGAGACGGGGGGATCTCGTCTTCTGGCCGGGCCATGTGGGGATTCTGACCAGCCCGCGCGGGCTGATCCACGCCAACGGCCATCATATGGCCGTGGCCGCCGAGCCGCTGCGCGACGCCATAGACCGGATCGGAACGCCCCGCAGCTATCGGCGCCTGCCTTTGCGGCGGCGCTCCGCGCTAGACTGATGACCGAAATTCCAAGGAGAGGCGTTATGAGCAGACGCGCCCACCCCCTGATGAGCGGCCTTGCGGCCCTCGCCCTCTTGACCGGAGGCGCCGCCTTGGCGCCCTCCGAGGCCGCCGCTCAGGCGACCGCGACGACTCCGCCCGTGACGCCGCAGAAACAGGCCGAATTCGCGGTCTGGGTCGCGAATTTCAAACGCGAGGCGGTGGCGGCGGGAATCCCGCCGCAGATCGTCGAGCGCGCCTTTCAGGGCGTGACGCTCAACGCCCGCGTGATCGAGCTGGACGGCCGCCAAGCCGAATTCACCACGCCGATCTGGACCTATCTCGGCAATATGGTCACCGACGCCCGCGTCACGAAGGGCCGCGAGAACTACGCCGCCCTCGACCTGACCCTGCGCCGGATCAACCAGACCTATGGCGTGGACCCTGCGGTGGCCGTCGCCATCTGGGGCGTGGAGTCCAATTTCGGCTCGAATTACGGCAATTACTCCGTGATCGAATCTCTGGCGACTCTGGCCTTCGACGGGCGCCGCGCCGATTGGGCGCGCGGACAGCTCATGGAGGCGCTGAAGATCCTCGCCAGCGGCGACATCACCCCGGAGCGCATGAAAGGCTCCTGGGCGGGGGCCATGGGCCACACCCAGTTCATCCCGACCAGCTTCACCGCCTACGCCGTGGACTTCACCGGCGACGGCAAGCGCGACCTCTGGGGCGCCGATCCGAGCGACGCCGTGGCCTCCACGGCGAATTACCTCGCGAAGAGCAAATGGCGCACCGGCGAGCCGGTCTTCATGGAAGTCTCGGTCCCGCCGAATCTCGACCCCTCCGAATTGCGCGATTCCGTGAAGAAAAGCACCGTGGACTGGGCGCGTCTGGGCGTGCGTCCGCTGAGCGGCGCGCCTTTGCCGAATATCTCCGAGGCCTCGGTGATCCAGCCTGCGGGGGCGCGCGGCCCGGCCTTCATGATCTTCCCGAATTTCGGCGTGATCCGCCGCTACAACAACGCCACGAGCTACGCCCTCGCGGTGGCGCATCTGGCCGACCGCATCAAAGGCGGCGGGCCTTTGCGGGCCGTCTGGCCGGAGGGCGACAAGCCGCTCTCGCGCGCCGAGATCGAAGAATTCCAGCGCCTGCTTCTGGCTCTGGGCCATGACCCCAAGGGCGTGGACGGACGCCTCGGCTCCGGCACGCAGGAGGCTCTGCGCGCCTTCCAGCGGGCTCAGAACCTGCCCGCCGACGGCTACGCCACGGCGGATCTGCTGAACCGCCTGCGGCGCGTCGCGGGCGTGGCGGCCCCCGTTTCAGCTCCCGTTCCGGCCGCGCCGATCCTGACCGCCGGCCCCATGACTTCGCCGCCGCCTCTGGCGCCCGCGCCCGTCTGGACGCCGCAGCCTCAGCCCTATCCGCAGCCGCCCGCCCTCAGCGGCGACCGCTGGCTGACCGCGCCGGTTCCTCAGCCGACGCCCGGAGCCCCCGTCTACGCCCCGCAACCCGGCTACGCCCCCCAGCCTTACGCGCCCCAGCCGGGCTATGCGCCCGCCCATCCGGGCGGCGGCATGGCGCCGGTGCGTTCGCCGGGCGACCATGGGGCCTTGCGCGGCGCAGCCCAAGAAGAAACCCGTTGGGTGAGGGCGCCGCTTCCGGCCGCCGCCCCTGCGGCCGCCGTCGATCCTCAGCTTCAGCGCGTTCAGAGCCGCCTCGCGCAGCTCGGCTACGACGTCGGCCCCGCCGACGGCCGCATGGGCCAGCGCACGGCGACGGCCATCGCGGCGGCTTCGGCTTCGGCGGGTCTGCCGCCGCGCGGCGATCTCACGCCGGAGTTTCTGAGGGCGCTCGGACTCTGAGCCTCGCCTCAGGCGCGGATTCGGCCTTACCCGGTCTTTCAGGATCGGGTAAGGCTTTTTCGTTTAGACGTTCAGCGTAAATCTCATTGAGGAGACCGCCCCCTATGTCCGAGCTGATGCGCGCCGCCGAGATCCGCATTCCGGGAGGCCCGGAGGCGCTGGTGGTCAGCGGTCGTCCGCAGCCCATGGTCGGACCGCATGAGGTGCTGATCGCCGTGGAGGCGGCGGGGGTCAACCGCGCCGACGTGCTTCAGCGCGAAGGCCGTTATCCGCCGCCGCCGGGCGTGACGGACATTCCGGGCCTCGAAGTGGCCGGACGCGTCTTCGAGGTCGGGCCTCTGGTGACGAAGGTGCGGCAAGGCGAGCGGGTCTGCGCTCTGGTCTCGGGCGGCGGCTACGCCGATTACGCGGCGGTCCATGAAGGCGCCGTTCTGCCTCTGCCGCGCGGGCTGAGCATGGTTCAGGCCGCCGCTCTGCCGGAGGCCTGCTTCACGGTCTGGACCAACGTCTTCGAGCGGGGTCAGCTCGCCGAGGGCGAGACTCTGCTCGTGCATGGCGGAACCAGCGGAATCGGCGTGACGGCCATTCAGATGGCGAAAGCCTTCGGGGCTCAGGTGATCGCCACCGCCGGAACCGCGGAGAAATGCGCCGCCTGCCTTCAGCTCGGGGCGGATCTGGCGATCAATTACAACGAGCGGGATTTCGTGGAGGAGGTCAAAGCCTTCACCGGCGGACGCGGCGCGCATGTGATCCTCGACATGGTGGGCGGCGATTATCTGCCGCGCAACGTCAAGGCGGCGGCCCGCGACGGACGCATCGTCAACATCGCCTATCAGGCGGGCTCGCGCATGGAGTTCGACTTCCTGCCGGTGATGCTCAAGCGCCTGACCATCACCGGCTCGACTCTGCGCATCCGCAGCGACGAGGATAAGGCCGGGATCGCCGAGGCTCTGCGGGAATATGTCTGGCCTCTGGTGGAGTCGGGGCATTTGCGGCCCGTGGTGGATTCCGTCTTCCCGCTGGAGCGCGCCGCCGACGCCCATCGGCGCATGGAGAGCTCGCAGCACGTCGGCAAGATCGTGCTGGAGATCTGACAGGCCCGCTCGCGGGCTTGCGACCATGGGCGCAGGGCGGCGGCCTTGCCCCTTGCGGCGCGAATCTCTAGCTTCCCCCTGCACATTCGCGATCCGGGGGAAAACGCTCGTGAGCTTCTGGCTTCCCGCCTTGATTTTGACCGCTCTGGCTTTGGCCTGGCCTTTGGCGGCCCTGCTGCGCGCCCGGAGCGCCCCGCCGCCGCGCGCCGCTCATGAGGCTCAGGCGCTCAAGGCGCAGATCGCCGAAATCGCCCGCGATCAGACGCGCGGGATCGTCGCGCCGGAGGACGCCGCCGCCGCTCGGACGGAGTTGTCCCGACGCCTTTTGAAGGCCGACGCCGTCGCCTCTCAGGCGCCCGAGGCCGCGCCGCGTCGAGGCGCGCCTTGGCTCGCGCTTCTGCTCGGGGCGGGAATTCTTGCGACGGCGGGCGGAGTCTACGCCAAGATCGGCGCGCCGGGCCTGCCCGATCAGCCCTTGGCCGGACGCGGGCCGGAAGGCGCCCTGTTGGCGGCTTTAGGCGCGGCGGGCGGCAGGCTGAGCCAAGTGCAGGCCGAGAGCCTCGCCGAGGCGCGGGGCGCGCGGCTTCGGGTTCCGGCCCCGCCTGCGCCGCCCGCAGGCGAGCCCTCTCTCCCTGAGCTTTACGCCCAATTGCGCGCGGCCGTGGCGAAGAATCCGAAAGATCCGCAGGGCTTGCGGCTTTTGGCTGGCTTCGGATCGCGGCTCGGCCATTTTCAGGAGAGCTGGCCCGCCTATCTGGCTTTGGCCGATCTGACCGGGGAGCCCGCCGAAGCCGCCGCCTTGAGGGCGCAGGCGGCGGGCGCCATGGTTCTGGCGGCGGGGGGCTATCTCTCGCCGGAGGCCGATTCCGCCATGGCCGCCGCTCTGCGCGAGGCTCCCGCCGAGGCCGCTTTCGCGCGGGGCCTGCGGCTTCTGGCTCTGGAGGGGGCGGAGGATCCGCGCCGCGCCCAAGAGATCGCCATGGGGCTGCTGGAGGGCGTCGATTTCGCGCCCGCGCCTTCGGCTCAGGAGGTCGCCGCCGCCGAGGCCATGAGCGCCGAGGACCGCGCCGCCATGATCGAGGGCATGGTGGAGGGCCTCGCCGCGCGGCTGGAGGAGGAGCCCCGGAATCTCGAAGGCTGGATCCGCCTGATCTCCGCTTGGGGCGTCCTCGGCCGCGAAGAGGAGCGCCGCGCCGCTTTGACCTCGGCCCGCGCCGTCTTCGCGGGAGATTCAACCGCCCTCGCGCGCCTCGCCGCCGCCGACCGGGAGTCCGCCCGATGAGCGACGCGCCCAAATCCCCGGCTCCGCGCCTCATGGCCATGCCCATGACCATGCCCATGACCATGGAGGAGCTCGCCGAGCTTCTGCCGCCGCGCGGGCCTCTGCTCGGGCTGGACCCCGGCACCAAGACCATCGGCGTGGCGATCTCCGACGATTCGCGCCGCGCCTCCGCCGCCGTCGAGACCATCCGGCGGGGGAAATTCTCGGAGGACGCGGCGCGTCTGGCGGAGTTCGCCAAGGCGCGGGGCGTCTGCGGGATCGTGCTGGGCCTGCCGCTGAACATGGACGGAACCGAGGGGCCGCGCGTGCAGTCGGTGCGGGCCTTCGCGCGGAATCTGGCGGCGATTCTGCCTCTGCCCATGGCCTTTTGGGACGAACGCCTCTCCACCGCCGCCGTGGAGCGCGCCATGCTGGAGGCCGACCTCACGCGCGGCAAACGCGCCGCCGTGGTGGATCGGCTGGCGGCGGCCTATATCCTGCAAGGCGCTCTGGACCGGCTGGAGGTTCTGGAGCGCTTCGCCGCCGCAGACTCGGAGGAAGACCCCGACGAGGAGGACTTATGGCGCTGAATCCGGAAAGCCCCTGCGTGAACATCTGCGTGATGGACGCGGATTCGGGGCTTTGCGTCGGCTGCCTGAGGAGCATCGACGAGATCGTCGCCTGGGGAGGGCTTGCGTCGGAGGCCCGGCGCGCCTTGATGAAGGCTCTGCCCGAGCGCAAGGCGCGGCTCGGCGCGCAGGCGCTGAAGCGGCTGGAGATTCTGAACCGCGCCCGCCCGAACCGCCTCTGAGGAGCCTTCATGACCGCCAACCGCGTCTTTTTGCTCGTGATCTTCGGGCTGGTTCTCTTTTGGCTGTCGCGGCGCGATCCTGCGGTCCTGTCGAATCCGGACAACATCGTGCGGATGGTCGCGCTTCTGGGCTTTTTGGGGCTCTTCGTCTTCGCTTGGGGGCGCAATCGTCGTTCGCGCGGCGAGGGCGGGAGAAGCACGGCCCTCATGGCGCTGATTTGGGTGGGGATCTTCGGGGCGCTCATGCTGGGCTATAATCTCGTGACCGGCAGCCGCGCCGCCCGCGACGCGGCGGAGTTCGCCAGAATCTCGGGCATGGAGGATCCCGGCTCGGGCGCCCGTCAGGTGACGCTGATCAAAGAGCGCGACGGTCATTTCCATGTGGAGGCCCGCGTCAACGGCATGCCGCTGCGCATGATGGTCGACACGGGCGCGACCAGCGTCGCCATTCCCTATGAGGATGCGGAGGCGCTCGGGATCTCCACCAGCCGCCTCGCCTACGTCATCGACATCCGCACCGCCAACGGCGTGACCAAAGCCGCGCCCGTGGTGCTCGAATCTCTGACCCTCGGGCCGATCTCCATGCGCGATCTGCGGGCGACGGTCGCGCAGCCGGGGGCTCTGGAGACGCCTTTGCTGGGTCAGAGCGTGCTGAACCGCCTTCAGGGCTATCACGTTCAGGGCGACCGCATGATTCTGACCGGGCGCTGAGCCTCCCCTGCAGGAGGGGCGCTTGAAAAGCGGCGCTCCGGGGCCTAGCTTCAGGCGATGGACGCCGCGCGAGGAGGGAATCATGGCGATGCAGGCCGCTGACATCGAAGCTTTGCTTCGGGAGGCTTTTCCGACGGCCCGGATCGAGATTCAGGATCTCGCCGGAGACGGAGATCATTACGCCGCCACCATCGAGGCCGAGGAGTTCCGCGGCCTGAACCGCGTGCAGCAGCATCAGCTGGTCTATGCGGCGCTCAAGGGCAAGATGGGCGGCGAGCTTCACGCGCTCGCGCTGCAGACCAGCGCGCCCCCCGCCGCCGCCTCGTAAGGGCGCGGCCGAGACATCCCCGCGGACGCCCGAAGGCGCCGCCAGATCAAGGAATTCCGGCATGTCGGAGAATCCCGCCCTCGCCCAGATCGAGGAAATCGTGAAGGGCAACGACGTCGTTCTGTTCATGAAGGGCGTCAAGACCATGCCGCAATGCGGCTTTTCGGCGAAGGTCGCCCAGATCCTGCAATATCTCGGGGTGGAGTTTAAGGACGTGAACGTCCTTCAGAGCAACGAGATGCGTCAGGGGATCAAGGATTACGCCGATTGGCCGACCATCCCCCAGCTTTACGTGAAGGGCGAGTTCGTCGGCGGCGCCGACATCGTGACTGAGATGACCCTCTCCGGCGAGCTGGACCAGCTGCTCGAAGCCAAAGGCGTGGCCTATGACAAGGCCCGCGCCGAGGAGATCCGCGCCCATAACAAGGCCGCCTCCTGAGGCTTTCCGCTTCGGACGAGGAAGATCGGCCGGGCCTCCGCGAGGAGGTCCGGCTTTTTCATTTCGGCTTCATGACCGGATCAATCTCCGGCGGCGGCTTCTATGGCCTCCATGTCGTCGTCGGAGAAGCCGAGGTGATGGCCGATCTCATGGATCAGCACATGGGCGATGACGTCGCCTAAGGTTTCGTCATGCTCGGCCCAGTAATCGAGGATGGGCCGCCGATAGAGCCAGATCAGATTAGGCGAGGCTCCCGTATGCGGCGCCGCCCCGCCCTGAGGCAGCCCGACGCCGTGGAAAAGCCCGAGAAGATCGAATTCGCTTTCGGCCTCCATGGTCTCCAGCGTTTCGTCGTCGGGGAAATCGGCGATGCGCGAGACCACGCCCGCCTTGCGGCAAGCCTCGCGGAAGATCTCCGGCAATTCCGCGAAAACCCGGTCGGCGATGGCCTGAAAGGCCGCCAGATCCGGGGCTTTGGCGGAGGCCCAATCCTGATGTGAAAGCTCGCCCATCGCCTGCTCCCTGAAGCCTGCGCCAGACAAGGAAAAGGCGCGAGGGGCATCCTGCCCGCCCGCGCCTTCCTGATCAAGCCGGAGAAGCTTAAACCGCCTCGCCCCGGATCACGGCCATCTGCCGCACGATCACCTGAGCCTGACGCGCGGAAGCGATGTCGATCAGCTTGCCGTCGAGGGTGGCGGCGCCTTGGCCTTGGCGGGCGGCCTCCTCCATGGCGGCGAGGATGCGCTTCGCCTGATTATGGATCGCCTCCGAGGGGGTGAAGACTTCGTTGGCGATGGCCACCTGTTTCGGATGGATCGCCCATTTGCCCACGCAGCCGAGCGTCGCCGAGCGGGTCGCCTGAGCGCGATAGCCGTCGGAATCCGAGAAATCGCCGAAGGGGCCGTCCACGGGGAGAAGGCCGTAGGTCCGGCAGGCGGCGACCATGCGCGTGATGGGGTCGTGCCAGGGATCGGCGAAGAAGAAGCCGCGCGCGCCTTCCGTCTCGGCGGGGGCGAGCATGCCGTAGCCGCTCTGGGTGCCGCCGATGCCGGTGATCTGCATCCCCATCGAGGCCGCGTAATCGGCCACGCCGAAATGCAGCGCCTTCAGGCGGGGGCTTGCGCCCGCGATCTCCAGCACGTTGGCGGATCCGGCGGCGGTCTCGATGATGGCTTCGAGCTCCACGCGGCGCTTGCGGCCGATCTCGGCTTCGACGCCCGAGACCACCGCGTCCAGCGCGTAGATGTCCTTGGCGTTGCCCGCCTTGGGCAGCATGATCATGTCGAGGCGCTCGCCCGCGCGGGCGATCAGCTCCACGGCGTCGCGGTGCCAGAAAGGCGTGTCCAGACCATTGATGCGCACCGAGAGCGTCTTGGTCCCCCAGTCGATTTCGGAGACCGCCTTGATGATCGCCTCGCGGGCGGCGGGCTTGTCGTTGGGCGCGACGGAATCCTCAAGATCGAGGGTGATCACGTCGGCGGCGCTCTGGGCGGCTTTGGCGAAAAGCTCGGGCCGCGAGCCGGGCGCGAAAAGCTGACAGCGATTCGGGCGCGCGGGCGAGGGGGGCTGAACGAGAAAGCTCATGAATATCCTCAGGAGTCTGGGGGAGTCTGGGGAAGCTCGGGCGAAGGGGCTGCGATGGGGCGCCGCTTCGGCGCTGCGAAAGCAACATGTCCCCTGAGGCGCAGGAAGTGAAGAAAGATTCTTTCGCAGATATGGAGAAAGCCGCGTCGACTTTCGTCGCAGGAGGAGAGTTTCGGGGCCGCAAGGCCACGGAAATCAGCGACTTGAGATCAAATCTCCCCTGCGCGTCTTGCATATGCGCCGTAAGTAAGGTTTAGCTGCGTTCAGCACGCGAGGCTCCGGAGAATAAGGTTTGACGATGAAGAACGTTCGATTGCTGGCGCTCGCCGCCGCCACGATTCTCAGCGGCTGCGCGCAAGGCGGCGTCGATCCTTTCGCGGGAGCCTCCGCGCCGCCGCCCGCCGACGAACCGCAATATTTCGTGCGCTATCCCGACGGGACCATCGCGCCGGTCGCGCCCTCCGTGGTGGCGGGCTTCGGGACGCCTCCGGGGGCGGGGGTGGTCTATGCGCCGCCTTTGCAGATTCCGAATCCCGGCGCGCAGCCCCTCTATCACGCGACGCCGCCCGCTCAGCCCCAGCTTCAGGCCCCCGTTCAGACCGCCGCGCCTTTCCCGGTCGCGCCCGTCGCGCCTCAGCCCATGGTTCAGGCGCCCGCGTCCTCGCCTCCGCCGGCGCAGACCGCGACGCCGCAGCCTCGTCCCCGGTTGTCGGGCCCGCCGCAGGTCGCCTATGTCGGGCCGCGTCCTCCCGAGGCCGCGCCGACGCCCTCGCCGATGAACTTCCCGCCCGCCGCTCCGGCCCCGGCGCTTTCGGCCGCGCCGCAAATGGGCGGCGGCGCGCCGCAGATGGATCCGGCTCTGGCCGAGGCTCTACGCCGTCAGGGCATCGATCCGAGCGAGGTGGTCGGGCTGGAGTACGACGGCGGCCTCGCGGCGGTTTCTCCGGGCGCCGCTCCGGCTCCCGCGCCCGGCCCCATGGCCGCTTTGACGCCGCCCGTCTCGCGGGGCATGGCGCCTGTGGCCTCGCCCCGCGACGCCGCTCCCGGCGGCGCCCGCGCTCCTCAGACGCCGCCCGCGCCGCGTCCTGCGGCGCCGCCGCAGATGGGCGGCGCGCCGCAGATGGATCCGGCTCTGGCCGAGGCTCTGCGCCGTCAGGGCATCGATCCGAGCGAGGTGGTCGGGCTGGAGTATAGCGGCGGCCTCGCGGCGGTCTCGCCCGGCGCGGCCCCGGCGCCCGCTCCCGCGCGCAGCGCCGGCCCCGTCTCGCGCGAAGGCGCCACGGGCGCGCCCTCCGCCTCTCCCACGCCCCGCCAGAGCCCCGTCCGGCGTCCGACCCCCGCCGCCCGGCCCGCCGCGCCCGCTCCTGCGCCCGCCGCCCGGACGGCGGCCGCGACGCCTCAGCAGCCCGCCGCCGCGCCGCGCGCCCCGGCCATGCCGAGCGCGACGGGAATCGCGGGCAGCTCCTGGCGTCTGGCCATGCTGCGCGGCCAGCCGGTCGCGCCGGGCGTGGAGCTGCATTTCGACGGCGCCGAGAATTTCGCAGGCGGCTCCGGCCCCTGCAGCCCCTATAGCTTCGACTTCACGGAGGGCGCGGGCGGCGCTCTGACCGTGGACGGCGTGGGCGCCGATCCGCGCGCCTGCGGCCGCTCCGAAGAGGAAGAGCGCTATTTCACGGCTCTGAACCTGACCAGCGGCTATCGCATCTCTCCTCAGGGCGAGATGGACCTGCTCGGAGCGGGCGGGGTGCTTCTGGCGCGCTTCCAGCCGCTCTGAGGCGTCTTCTGACGAGCAGCGAAGATCGGGCGGGGGCTTCGGCCTCCGCCTTTTTCATGGGCGGGCTTCAGGGGGGGCGGGCTTCAGACGGGCGGGGCGCGGATCTTTAACGCCTTTCAGGCAGGATGCGGCTTCAACGCGGCTTTCAGAGCGCTTTCCGATCCTCTCGGATCGTTCAAAACGCTCCGAGCTTTGATGTGGTCGCATTTTCACGATGCGAAGTCTGGTCGGCTTCGCTGGAAAATGCTCTAGGGGGAGCTTTCAGCTCAGGGGCGGATGTGGAGCAGGCTCAGCCTTTTCGTCAGGACCATGTTTCGGATCGCGCTTTTGGGCCTGATCTGCGCCCTCGCCGCGAGCATGGCGCGGGGGCGGGGCCTCGGTCCTGACGCTCTGTGGCTCGGTCTGAGCCTCCTCGGCATGGCGGCGGCGGCTCTGAGTCCGCTTTGGGCTTGGCTCTGGGGGCGGCGCGGACGCCGCGAGTCTCTGGAGGCCCGCAAAAGCGCCGAGCGCGCGCGCCTCCTCGCCGAGGCCGACCGCCATCGCGCCGCTCTGACGCGCAATCTGGCGCGGGCGGTCAAACGCAACGACTATGGCGCCGTGACCTCCGACAAGACCCCCGAGGCGTTGGAGGAGTTCTTCGCCAGCGTGAAGCTCGATTTCGCGCTCATCGACCGCGCCGAGGCTTCGGCTCTGGTCTCCGGGCGGCTGTCGGCGCGCAAAAAAGAGCCGCGCAGGCCCTCTTTCGACCCCGAGGCCCTGCCGGGCGACGGCCACGCCTTCGAGGCTTGGGTGGCGGAGGCTTTATCCGGCTTCGGCTGGAAGGCGCAGACCACGCCCGGCTCCGGGGATCAGGGGCTGGACGTCATCGCCCGCCGCAACGGCAAGACGCTCGGCGTGCAATGCAAGCTCTATAAATCGCCCATCGGCAATAAGGCGGTTCAGGAGGCCCATGCGGGCAAGGCCTTCCATGGCGTGGACGCGGCGGCGGTCATGTCCAACGCCGCCTTCACGCCGAGCGCGCGGGCTCTGGCCGAGGCCACGGGGGTGAAGCTCTTCTCCCCGCACGACATTCCCGAGCTTTATGAAAAGACCTTCGGCGCGCGGCGACGCTCGGCCTGATCCGCGATGAAAACCCCCGCCTTCCTGCGAAGGCGGGGGTTTTCGGATTCGGCCGCTCAGAAGACGGGCGGGATCAGGCCGCTTTGGCCAGATTGCGCAGCACGTAATGCAGCACGCCGCCGTTCTTGAGGTAATCGATCTCGACCTCGGTGTCGATCCGGCAAAGCAGATCGATCTCGCGGGTCGAGCCGTCGGGCGCGGTCAGGGTCGCCTTGACGATCTGGCGCGGGCGCACGTTCCCGAGATCGGGGATGCTCACCAATTCCTGTCCGGTCAGGCCGAGGGACTTGCGGTCCTGACCTTCGACGAACTGGAAGGGGATGACGCCCATGCCCACCAGATTCGAGCGGTGGATGCGCTCGAAGGTCTCGGCGATCACCGCCTTGACGCCCAGCAGCAGGGTGCCCTTGGCCGCCCAGTCGCGCGAGGAGCCGGTGCCGTATTCCTTGCCCGCGATGACGACGAGCGGCGTGCCCTCGGCGGCGTATTTCATCGCCGCGTCATAGATGGGCATCTGCTCGCCGGTGGGGATGTGGATCGTCACGCCGCCCTCGACGCCCGGCACCATCTCGTTCTTGATGCGGATGTTGGCGAAGGTGCCGCGCATCATGACTTCGTGGTTGCCGCGCCGCGAGCCGTAGGAGTTGAAGTCCCGGCGCTCGACGCCATGCTCGGCCAGATAGACGCCGGCGGGGCTGTTGGCCTTGATGTCGCCGGCGGGCGAGATGTGGTCGGTGGTGATCGAATCGCCGAAGATCGCCATGACGCGGGCGTCCTTCACGTCGGAGATTTCTCCGGCGCTCATGCCCATGCCCTCGAAATAGGGCGGATGCTGCACGTAGGTCGAGGACGTCTGCCACTCATAGGTCTCGCCCTCGCCGGTGGCGATGGCCTTCCACTGAGGATCCCCCGCGAAGACGTCGCTGTATTTCGCGATGAAGGCTTCGCGCGTGACGTTGCGCTCGACCATCTCGGCGACTTCGGCGGCCGTCGGCCAGATCTCGCGCAAGTAGACCGGCTGGCCCTGCGCGTCGGTGGCGATGGGGTCGTTCGCGAGGTCGATGTTCATCGTGCCCGCGATGGCGTAGGCGACGACCAGCGGCGGCGAGGCGAGGTAGTTCGCCCGGACCTCGGCGTGGACGCGGCCTTCGAAATTGCGGTTGCCCGAGAGCACCGAGGCGACGATGAGGTCGCCTTCCTTGATCGCGGCCGAAATCTCCTCCGGCAGCGGACCGGAATTGCCGATGCAGGTGGTGCAGCCGTAGCCCACGAGGTTGAAGCCGAGCGCGTCGAGATCGGTTTGCAGGCCCGCGCGCTCCAGATAATCCGAAACCACCTGAGAGCCCGGCGCGAGCGAGGTCTTGACCCAAGGCTTGCGCGTGACGCCGCGCGCCGCCGCCTTGCGCGCCACGAGGCCCGCCGCGATCATCACATAGGGATTCGAGGTGTTGGTGCAGCTGGTGATGGCCGCGATGACCACCGAGCCGTCGCCGACCACATAATCGGTTCCGGGCGCGGCCGCCACGCGGGGCTCTCCGGCCTCGCCGCCCTTCATGCCGCGCAGCTCGACGCGGGCTTTCTCGAAGCTCTCGGCGGCGGCGGTCAGCGCGACGCGATCCTGCGGGCGCTTGGGTCCGGCGAGCGAGGGCTCCACGGTTCCCATGTCCAGTTCGAGCGCGTCGGTGAAGATCGGGTCGGGATCGCCCGCCTTGCGCCAGAGGCCCTGAATCTTGGCGTAGGCCTCGACCAGCTTGATGCGCTTCTCATCGCGGCCGGTGGCGCGCAGATAACGCAGAGTCTCGGAATCCACCGGGAAGAATCCGCAGGTCGCGCCATATTCCGGGGCCATGTTGGCGATGGTCGCGCGGTTGGCCAGCGGCAGATCGTCGAGGCCGTCGCCGTAGAATTCGACGAATTTATTGACCACGCCTTTTTTACGCAGCATCTGCGTGACGGTCAGCACGAGGTCGGTCGCCGTGACGCCCTCGCGCAGCTTGCCCGTCAGACGGAAGCCGACCACCTCGGGGATGAGCATCGAGACCGGCTGACCCAGCATGGCCGCCTCGGCTTCGATGCCGCCCACGCCCCAGCCGAGAATCGCGAGGCCGTTGACCATGGTGGTGTGGCTGTCGGTGCCGACGAGCGTGTCGGGATAGGCCACCTGATCGCCGCGCTGGTCGCGGTCGAGCCAGATGGTCTGGCCGAGATATTCGAGGTTCACCTGATGGCAGATGCCGGTTCCCGGCGGCACGACGCGGAAATTGGCGAAAGCGTTCTGTCCCCATTTCAGGAACTGATAACGCTCGAGATTGCGCTCATATTCGCGGTCGACGTTGCTCTGGAAGGAGCGGGGCTGACCGAATTCGTCCACCATCACCGAATGGTCGATGACCAGATCCACCGGCGAGAGCGGATTGATCTTCTCGGGATCTCCGCCGAGCGCGACCATGGCGTCGCGCATGGCCGCGAGATCCACCACGCCCGGAACGCCGGTGAAGTCCTGCATCAGCACGCGGGCGGGCTGATAGGCGATTTCACGATCCGACTTGCCGCCCTCTTCGGCCCAGAGGCCGAAGGCGCCGATGTCCTCGACCGTGACGTTGCGGCCGTCTTCGTTGCGGAGCAGATTCTCCAGCACCACCTTGAGCGACCGCGGCAGACGCGCGAAACGCCCGTCTCCGGTCGGCGTCTTATCCGCCGCCTCGATGGAGTAGAGCCAATAGACGTCTTCTCCGATGACGAGCTTTCGGCGCGTCTGGAGCGTGTCTTTCCCGACAGTGATGGTCATTGCGTCCCCCGGCTGGGTGCGGGCCCGGCGGCCCTGTGGGCGGCCCGACGCCCTCCTGCGGCGATCAGGGGACGTTGCGCGGCGGCTGGGCGCTTTGTTTTCCTGCGACGAAAGAATGAGGAAAAAAGGCGCGGCCGCGCTTCGGAACCTGCGGCCTCTATCGCGCATTTCCTATTGCCGCGCAATAGGATTCGGGGAAGCGGCGACCTCGCGCAAGATTGATGTGCGACGGATTTCGTCAGGAATTTCAAGGGAGAAATGAAAAAGGCCCTTGCCCGGAACGCTCTCCGGAGAGGGGCCTTTCAAGCGAAGCGGATGGTCGGAGTAGCGTGATTCGAACACGCGGCCTCTACTTCCCGAAAGTAGCGCTCTACCAGGCTGAGCTATACTCCGTCTCGCTTGGCGGCGGCTTATATCGGGGCTTTCGGCGCAGCGCAAGGGCTTTTCGATCTTGTCGCGGCGCGATGTGGCGGGAAAGCTGCGCGGCGCGTCCCCGGCCCCCGGCTTGATGGCGGGATATGGGGGATTTGAAGCGGACGCCGGCTCCGGCGCGCCGCCGCCGAATTTCTCTGAAAACTCTGCGCGCGCCTCAGGAGAGGGCTTGTCAGCCTGCGATGATCCGACTAGGTTGCGCGCGCCTTGGGGCGTAGCCAAGCGGTAAGGCAGCGGATTTTGATTCCGCCATGCGGAGGTTCGAATCCTCCCGCCCCAGCCAAAATTCCAGATGAGCGTCGGGATCTTGTTCGGGAGGCGGCGAAAGCCTCCGCTTTCCCGATTCGCCGCTGGTCGCGCGCGGCGCCTTCTTCTCCTCCCAGCGCAAGGCGAGAATCCTCCGGATGTTGATCCTTGAAAACGTCATCAGCGACCGCGGATCCAAATACGCGGTCTCCGGCGCGCCCTGCGCCTCCGAGGAGGAGGCGAAAGCCCTGCTGAAGGATCTGAAGCGCCACAAGAAATTCGCCAAAGCCACGCATAACTCATGGGCGCTTCTGCTCGACGAGGCGCAGATCAAAAACGACGACGGCGAAGCCGGGGCCGGACTCGTCATCCTGCGCATGCTCGACAGAGCCCAATTGCGCGGACATCTCGTCGTCGTGACCCGCTGGTTCGGCGGCAAGCATCTCGGCGGGGACCGCTTCCGCCATGTGCAGGAGGCGGTGCGGATCTATCTGGAGGCGCGGGCCGGAGGCGCTTGACTGGAGGCGCTTGAACGGCCCCGGTCCTCAGAGGAATCCGGATATGAAAAAGCCCCCGGCGGAGGCCGGAGGCGATCAGGACGCGGTCTGGCGCGTCGATTTCAAGCTTGAAAGCTTACGCCGCGCCTTCGCGCTGCGCTTTCTTGCGCGCCAGCTTGCGCGCGCGACGGATGGCCTCCGCCTGCTCACGCGCCCGCTTTTCGGAGGGCTTTTCGAAATGCTGCCGAAGCTTCATCTCACGGAAAATACCCTCGCGCTGCATCTTCTTCTTAAGAGCCTTCAGCGCCTGATCGACGTTATTGTCGCGAACCAGAACCTGCACCTAACTTCACCGTCCTTCCAGGCTGATCTCGAATTTTCAGAATAGGGGCGCTATATATCAACGGTCTTGAGAAATTCCAACCCCCGTGAGGCCCGCATGTCCGAAATCGAGCTTTTGCGGCGCCTCGCCGAGGCGGCCGCGCGTCACGCCCCCTTCGACGGCTGGTCTGAGAAGGCTTTCGCCGCCGCCGCGCGCGATTGCGGGATCTCCGAAGCCGAGGCGCGTCTGGCCGCGCCGCGCGGAGCTCCGGATCTGGCGGCGGCCTTCCATCGCGCCGCCGACGCCGAGATGCTGCGGCGCTTGGGCGGGGCGGATCTCTCGCGGCTGAAGTTCCGCGAGCGCGTGGCTTGGGCGGTGCGGCTGCGTCTGGAGATCGTCGCGCGCGACCGCGAGGCCGTGCGTCGGGCCGCCGCCTTCTACGCCCTGCCGACCCACGCCGCCGAAGGCGCCAAGCTGGTCTGGGAGACCTGCGACGCCATCTGGACCGCGCTCGGCGACGCTTCGCGCGATTACAACTGGCATACGAAGCGCCTGACCCTCATGGGAGTCTACGGCGCGACGCTGCTGGTCTGGCTCAACGACGAATCGGAGGATCAGGCCGAAACCTGGGCCTTCCTCGACCGCCGCATCGAAGAGGTGATGCAGGTGGAGAAGCTCAAAGCTTCGGCGCGCAGGAATCCTGCGGCCCGTCTGCTGCTGACGGGGCCGCGTCTGGCGCTTTCCTTTCTGAAGGCGCCAAGCGGACGCGCGGCGCCGCCGGCCGGAAGCTGGCCGGGCGCCTGATCTCGCCGCTCAAGCCCGACCGGCCGATCCCGGCCGCCGGGTTTCGACCGGACGACGTCAATTTCCTGTGGCCGGATGCCGCGGCCAAGGCCGATTGCGCTGCAATCCGGGGCGTGTGAAATCGACCGGCCCCTCAAGTCCGGGGGCCGACCGCGGGGGGAGGATTCGGGGCTCCAGCCCCCCCACGACATGAGGCGCGAGCTGCGCGAGGCGCAGGTCGTCGCGAGACGCCGCGCCGGAAGGCGCGGCGAGACAGAAGGCTATGGCCAAGACGCACAGCATTGAAGATGCTCCGCTTCAGAGCGCCGCCCCCTGATTGACGGCAACACAAAGTTGAAAACGATATTCTTGGTTATTTTTCAGAGTAAAAATTTCCGATTCGTTAACCCCTTGGTCAAGTCGAAATCTTTTCAAGCCATGAGACAAAATGACGCATATGCGGAATTTGATCCTTTGTGAAGAATTTTCACCCCCCGATTCCGTCCTGAATCATTTGTGATTCGCTTTCCGCGAGTTTCTGGAGAATGAAAACTCTTATGACGTGAGGTTGCGGTGCGGGATATTCACTCTTAAAAGGGGTTGATTTCAGGTCGCTATTCTATAGGTAGAGGGGGCGTCCCCGCGCGCTTCTCCGAAGCTCCGCAGCAGATTCGCGCTTGAGGGGGCGTTTCGCCGCGCTGCGGGAACTTGGCGAATCTTCACTGGAATTCGGCCTTGGGCCGCGTTGCGGAACAGGGTAGAAGGTGGCGTATGCGTTTCATCAAGACCAAGACGGATCTTCAGGCGCTCTGCGACGAGTATCGCGCGGCGCCCTATGTGACCCTCGACACCGAATTCATGCGCGAACGGACCTATTGGCCCATCCTCTGCCTCGTGCAGATCGCGCGCCCGCCCCTGCCGGGAGAAACCCCCGAGGCCCATGAGGCTCAGGGCGCGGCTCTGATCGACCCTATGGTCGCGGAGATGGATCTCGCGCCGCTCTTCGAGCTGATGCGCGATCCTCAGGTGATCAAGGTCTTCCACGCCGCCCGTCAGGATCTGGAGATCTTCAGCCTGCTCGGCGGGCTGGTGCCCGCGCCGCTGATGGACACGCAGGTCGCGGCCATGGTCTGCGGCTTCGGCGAGCAGGCGAGCTACGAGACCCTCGCCCGCGACCTCGCGGGGGCGCAGGTGGACAAATCCCTGCGCGGCTCCGACTGGAGCGCCCGCCCGCTCTCGCAGCGGCAATTGATCTACGCCGTCTCCGACGTGACCCATCTGCGGGTGATCTACGAGAAGCTGACGGCCCGAATCGCCAAGGCCGACCGGCTGGAATGGATCTCCGAGGAGATGGCCGCTCTGGCCGATCCGGCGCAGCATCGGGCCGATCCTGAAGAGGCGTGGCGGCGGATCCGTCTGCGCAATCCGAACGGCCCGGCGCTCTCGGCGCTGCGCGAGCTGGCCCGCTGGCGCGAGGAGGAGGCGCAAAAGCGCAATCTGCCCCGCGGACGCGTCCTCAAGGACGAGACCCTCGCCGAATTGGCCCAGCTCAAGCCGAAGACCATCGAGGATCTCGGCCGCAGCCGCGCCTTCCAGCGCGACAACCGCTCCTCGGAGACGACTCAGGCCGTGCTCAAGGCGATCAAGGTCGGCCTCGCCCTCCCCAAGGCCGATTGGCCGGTTCAGGAGGAGACCCTCAAGCTCGACGCCAAAGCCTCCGCGCTCGCGGAGCTGCTCCGGGTGCTGCTGCGCGCCCGCGCGGCGGATCTTGACGTGGCGGCCAAGCTTATGGCCCAATCCGCCGACATCGACCGGCTCGCTCTGGAGGAGGAGCCGGACGTGCCCGCCTTGCGCGGATGGCGCCGCGAGGTCTTCGGAGAAGAGGCCCTGAGGCTCAAACGCGGCGAAATCGCGCTGACCGCCGGTCCGCAGGGAATCGTGGTGGCGGAGCTTAAGCCCCCGACCGGGGCCTGAGGACGCGCAAGAATGAGGATGAGGCCGTCATGCGCGTCTTGATGCGCCGCGCGCTTTGGGCGCTGCTGGCCGCCTGCGGGCTTTTGGCGCCGCTGGGCGGCGCGACGCGTCTCGCCGTCGAGGTGGAGAGCGGCCGAATCCTGCTGGAGGAGGCCGCCGACGCGCCGCGTTATCCGGCCTCGCTCACCAAGATGATGACCGTCTACCTCGCCTTCGAGGCGATGGAGAAGGGCGAGATCGCGCCGGACGACAAGATCAAGATCTCGCGCCGCGCCGCCGGACAGACTCCGGTGAAGATCGGCTTCCGGACCGGCGCGGAGCTGCGCTTCGGCGACGTGCTGGCCGCCGCCGCCGTGGCCTCGGCCAACGACGCCGCCGTGGCGGTGGCCGAAGCGGTGGCGGGCTCCGAAGAGGCCTTCGTGGCGCGGATGAACGCCGCCGCCGTTCGGCTCGGGCTGACGAACACCCGATTCGTCAACGCCTCCGGCCTGCCGGGCGCGGGGCAGAGCACCACCGCCCGCGACATGGCTTTGCTCGGGGCGGCGCTGCTGCGCGACCATCCCAAGCGTTCGGAGCTGTTCAATCAGCGCTCGGGGCGTCTGGCGGGCAAGAGCTATCAGACCACCAACACCATCCTCGGCTTTCCGGGGGGCTTCGGGCTCAAGACCGGATTCACCTGCGCGGCGGGCTATAACGTGGTGGGCGCGGTGGAGCGCGGCGGGCGCAAGGTGATTCTCGTCACGCTCGGCAATCCGAGCCGTCCGGCGCGCACCCGCGACGCGCAGGACATCATCCGCAAGGCCCTCGCCGCGACGCCCGGCGCGCTTTTGACGCCCGCCGTCGGCCGCGCGGGCGCTCCGGCGGATCTCAACGTCTGCGTCGGGGCGAAAGACCCCGAGATTCGCCGCGGCACCCGCGAATGGGGCGTCGGAGTCAGCGCCGACACTCTGGAGATCGTGTCCGAAGAGGTTTATCGCGCGCCCGGAGGCGGCTATCAGCCTTCGGCCGCCGCGCCGGAATACATGCTCTCCGCGCCGCCGCAGGGCTCCTACGAGCCGGCGCGCCCGCCGGCGCCGCCGCCTTTGGGCGGCTGGGCGCTGCATCTGGGCAGCGAGGCCAACGAGACCGCCGCCCGGATGCTCGTCCAGCAGGTGACGGCCAGTTTCGGTGCGGGAATCCCGCATATCGAGGCCCGCGCGCGGGATGGGCGCTGGAATATGGTCGTCCATAGCCTGCCCGACCAGAAGACCGCTCTTCAGATCGGCCAGAGGCTCCAGACTCAGGGGCGCTACGCCCTCGTGCTGACCCCCGACACCCTGACCAACGCCGCGGCCCGCTGGCGGCGCTGAAGGCCCTCTCCCCCTGTTTGAAGCTGGAAAGGCTCCCTCCGCGCGGCGCGGGCGGGGCCTTTTCGTCTGAGGCGCGGCGCTTGAGCGTGTTTTCACGACGCGAAGCCGCTTCGGCTGCGCTGGAAAACGCTCTCCGTTTTCGCCGGGCCGCGTTTTCACGACGCGAAGCCGCTTCGGCTGCGCTGGAAAACGCTCTCGGTTTTCGCCGGGCCGCGTTTTCACGACGCGAAGCCCTTCGGCTTCGCTGGAAAACGCTCTATGCCTGCGGACCCGACGACCCGTGAAGGAGATTCGCCATGACGACCGCCCGCTTTGAGGAATTGGCGGAGGATTTCGCCCTGTTCGACGATTGGGAGGATCGGTATTCGGCGGTGATCGATCTGGGCAAGGCCATGCCGCCTTTGCCCGAGGCCGCCAAGACCGAAGCCGCCAAGGTGCGCGGCTGCGCGAGTCAGGTCTGGCTCGTCATGGGCGCGCGGCCCGGCCCGGACGGCGCGGCGCGTCTGACCATCGAAGGCGACAGCGACGCCCATATCGTGCGCGGGCTGGTGGCGGTGATGCGCGCGCTTTACGAGGGCCTGACCCCTGAAGAGGCCCTCGCCGTGGATCCTCAGGCGGCTTTGCGGCGGCTGGGGCTGGCCGATCATCTCAGCAGCCAGCGCAGCAACGGCGTGCGGGCCATGGCGGAGCGCATTCGGGCTCAGGCCGCCGCTTTGCAGAGCGCCTCCGCCCCGGGCGGCGGCGGCGCAGGCGGATAGGGCGAAGCGGGTCAGAAGGGCGGCGGCGCGCGCAAAATCGTCTCGGCGAGGGCCAAAGCGGAATCAAGCGTCAGGCCGATCTGGATAGCGATAAGACGAATTAAAAACCGTTCCATGTTTTTCTCTTTATGAGACATAATGAACTGTTAATTTGTTCTGTCATGGAACTTTTAACCGGTCAATAACTATCTATGTAAACTTTCGTATGCAGACTGTTTTTTCTTGCCCCAATTTCGCCCCGCTGATGTAATGTTCGCGACATCGGGAAAAGGCCCCGATCCCGCCGCGACGCGCCTTCGCGCGCAGCGGTCCAGACAAGACGGGTGGAGCAGTGTGGCGGGCGTCGTCGGATCCCAAGACTGAACGCGGCGAAGCCCGCGGAGGACGGTCATGACGGCTGCGTCTTCAGGCGCCGGATTGCGCCGCATTTCAGCCTTCGAATTCGTCCGTCGCCTGCGGCGGGCGCTGGAGAGGCGCGAGGGTCGTTTCGCGTGGTTCCTCGGCGCGGGCTGCTCGACCGGCTCGGGCGTGCCGGACGCCGCCGCCGCCGCGCGGCTTTGGCTGCGCGAGCTGAAGCATCTGGAGACGGGATCCGGCGAGGGCGTGGAGGCTTGGGCCTCGGAGCGTTTTTACGGCTTCGATCCGGCCGATCCGGCCGCCGTCTACGGCAAAGTCCTCGACGATCTTTTCCACACCGAACAGGACCGCGCCCGCGAGATCGAGCGGCTGGCGGCCCTCGGCGAGCCCGGCTTCGCCTACGCCACCCTCGCGCAGCTCATGACTCACGAGGTCTGGGGCGAGGCCTGCAATTTCGCGCTCACCGCCAATTTCGACGATCTCGCCGCCGACGCTCTTTATCTTTACGGCGCGCGCAAGCCCCGCGTGCTGACGCATGAATCCTTCGGCCCCCGGATGCGGCTCTCCAGCCTGCGCCCGACGGTGGTGAAGCTGGCCGGAGACGCCCATTTCGGCGCCGGTCTGGATGCGAATCGCCTGCGCTTCGCGCCGGATCTGCGCGAGCGGGTGGGGGCCAACCTCGCCGACCGCACTTTGGTCTTCCTCGGCTATGGCGGACGCGATTCCGCCGTGGCCGACCTCATGCGCGGCCTGCCCGACGGCGCTCCGAGCGGCGGCGTGTATTGGGTGAACGCCGCGCCGCCGGGCGAGGCTCTGGCGGAATGGCTGGCCGAGCGCAAGGCGCTCTGGGTGACCCAGGGCGATTTCGAGGAATGGGCCTGGCTGGTCCGCCGCGAATTCGACTTGCCCGAGCCGCGGCCTCTGCGGCTGGAGGCGGCTTTGCGCGCCTACGCCCGCCAGAACGCCGAACTCGCCGACCGCGCGGAGCTGCGCCGCAAGGTGGCCGAGGGCGAAGCCGCCGCCGCCCGGGCCGTCGCGCCCGCGCCGCCGCCGCCCGCGCCTCCTCCTTCTTCGGAGCCTTCGGCGGCGGAGGGCGGCGAGGAGGCGGGCAGGGGGCCGCGTCTGATCGCCCCCGCCACGCGCTTTCGGCCCGCCATGCGGCCCGAGCCTGAAATCCGCGATCCCGAGCCCTCCGCCGCGCCGGAGTCGTCTCCGGCGTCTTTCGAGCCGGAGGCCGCCGCGCCGCCTCCGCCCCCGGAGGAGCCGCTCTTCGCCTTCCCGACGGAGGACGCCCTCTCGCCGGAGGAGGAGGAGGCCGCCGATCTGGCGCGTCTGAATCTGCCGCCCGCTCCGCGCCGCCTTCTGGCGCGCGAGGCCGCCTTAGAGGGCGAACGCCGCTTTCAGGAGGCTCTGCGCGCCCATCCGCGCGACGCGGGGCTGATGGCGCGCTACGCCGAATTCCTCGCGGTGGGCCGCCGCGACGACAACGCCGCCGAGCATTATTTCAACCGCGCCCTCGACGCGGATCCCAACGACGCCGATTCCCTGCGGCTCTTCGCGGAATTCCTCTGGCGCCGCCGCGGCGACCGGACGCGGGCCGAGGATTGCTTCCGGCTGGCGCTCAACGCCGATCTCTCTTCTCCCGAGACGCTTTGCGCCTATGGCGAATTCCTCGCCGAGGCTCAGGCCGCGCTCGACGCCGCCGAGGACTGCTTCCGCCTCGCGGGCGAGATCGATCCGCGCCGCGCCGACACGCTCCGCCGCACCGCCGCCTTCCTCGCGCTGCGGCGCGGAGAGGAGGAGGCCGCGCTCTCGCTGCTCAAGCTGGCGGCGGCGACCGGAGATCCGGCCTCGCTGGTCGCTCTGGCGCGGCATCTGGCCGAGCGCCGGGGCGACGTGGAGGGCGCCGACCGCGCCTTGCTGGAGGCTCTGGAGGCCGCGCCGCAGGATCCGGCGGTCTGGCGGGCGCGGGGCGAATTCCTCGCCGCCCGGCGCGGCGACGCCGACGGCGCCCGCGAGGCTTTCGAGCGCTCCATCGCGCTGGATCCGCGCGATCCGGCGGCTCAAATCGCCTGCGGGCGCTTCCTGCGGACGCAAGGCGCGCTCGACGCCGCCGAGGAGCGCTTGTCCCGCGCCGTGGCGCAGGATCCCGGCGCCGCCGAATCTCTGGCCGCCCTCGCCGAATTTCAGGAGGAGGCCCGGGGCGATCTCGACGCCGCCGAGGATCTGTATCGCCGCGCCTCCCGCAGCGCCCCCCGCGACGGGCTCGCCCGCGCCAATTACGCCGATTTCCTCGCCCGCGCCCGCAACGCCCTCGACGCCGCCGAGGCGGGCTTCCGCAAGGCTCTGGCCGCCGATCCGCATAATCTGGCGGCGCAGCGCATGTACGGCGCCTTCCTCGCCCAGAGGCGCGGCGAATGGGGGCGGGGTCTGGAGATTCTGCGCGCCGCCGTCGACTCCGCTCCGGGCGACGCCGCTTTGCGGCGCGATCTGGCGCGGGCTCTGGCGCTGGTCCCCGCCGAGCGCGAGGCCGCCCGCGCCGCCTTCGAGGCGGCTTTGGCCCTCGCGCCTTTCGACGCGCGTCTGGCGGCTTCGGCGGCGGCCTTCCACGCCGCGACGGGCGACCGCTCCGCCGCCGAGGCGCTGTATCGCCGGGCTCTGGAGGGCGACGGGCTCGAATCGGAGATCTTCGCCGAGGCCGCCGCCGCCTTCTTCGCCCAAGGCCGCCGCGCCGACGGGCTGCGCACGCTGGACCGCGGCTTCGAGGCCATGGCTCTGGGGCCGGAGGGCGGGCGGCGGCGTCCGGCTTCGGCGATGCTGGCGCTTTGGCATCTGCGCTACGCCTTCGACGCGCCGCGCCGGGGCGAGGCTCTGAAGGCTTCGTTGGCGCTGATCCGCACCGGGGCGCGTCTGGAGGCGGGCTTCCTCGACGCGGCTCTGGCTCAGGCCCTGTCGGGCGGCCATCCCGAGCCTGAGACCCTGCGCGCCCTCGCCCGCGCCGCCGAGGGCGATCCGCCGCCGCCCGGCCTGCTCTCCGCCGGATTATGAGCCGCCTCGCCGAATTTCTGGCGGAAGGCGCCGTGCTGGCCGACGCGGCCATGGCGACGGCGGCTTTCTCCATGGGGCTCCAGCCGGGGGAATCTCCGGATCTCTGGGCCTTCGCCCATCCTGAGAGGGCGGCGGAGATTCATCGCGCCCATCGGGCGGCGGGGGCGCGGATCCTCCTCACCCAGAGCTTTGGAGCCAATCGCCGGCGTCTGAAGCCCTTCGGCGCGGAGGATCGCTGCGCGGAGGTCAACCGCGCGGCGGCGGCGCGCGCCAAGGTCGTCGCGCAAGAGGGCGCGGGCGCGGGCGTCCTCGTGGCGGGCTGCCTCGGGCCGAGCGGAGTCTTCGCGCTCTCCGCCGATTGGGAGGCGGGATTTTACGAACAAGGCCGCGCTTTGCTGGAAGGCGGGGCGGATCTGCTCTGGGCGGAGACTCTGGGCGATCTGGCGGAATGGCGGGCGGCGGCTTCGGCGGCGGCGCGTCTGGGGGCGCCTTTCTGCTCCACGCTGAGCTTCGAGGCGCCCGGCGGCCTGACCCGAAACGGCGTCTCGCCGGAGGAGTTCGTCCGCGCGGCCATGAGCCTGCCCGAGCCGCCTGCGGCTCTGGGCGTGAATTGCGGCGGCGGGCCGGATCAGGTTCTGGAGAGCCTCGGGCGTCTGGCGCGGACGGCGCCTAAGGCGATCCTCATCGCCAAGCCCTCGGCGGGGCTTCCCCGTCTGGAGGGCGCAGCCGTCGTCTATGACTGGACGCCGGAGGCGGCGGGGCTCTGGGCGCAAGAGGCCCGGCGGCTCGGCGCGCGGATCCTCGGCGGCTGCTGCGGAACAGAGGCGGCGCATCTCGCCGCCATGGGCGCGGCGCTGAAGATAAATTAAGGCGCGGCGGCCACGAGCTTGATCTCGCCGCGGGCTTCGGCGGCGAAGGGGCCTTCGAGCAGCGTCACCGAGATGGGCGCGCCCTCCCAATCGCGTTTGCCGAAGGCCATGGCCTGCGCCCGCAGGACCATCCCGCCCTCTTCATGCGAGACCTCCACCGGCCCCACCACCAGCGAGGGCGGCCCGGCGAAGATCGCCTCCGGCGCCTCGAAGGAGCCGGATTCCGCCAGTTCGATCACGAGGCTGCGCCGGACGCCCTCGCCGATCAGCCGCGCCTCGCCGAGAGTCACGCCCGCCGCCGCGCCGTCGGGCGGCACGAGGGTTTCGGCCTCGGCGATGCGGCGGCTCTCCTCGACGGAGGCTTGTTCGCCGGTCAGGCTGCGCTTCAGCTCCAGATCCAGCGGCGTGCAGATGTCGCGGCAGACGCCGAAATAAATCTGCACGTCCAGCTCCACCGGCTTCTCCGGATCTTCGGGCGTCACGCGGATGGGCAGGGCCACATGCGAATCATAGCCCCAGAATTCGGCGCCCGCGCTCTCCAGCCGCTTGGGGCGCGGCCAGAGCACTTCGGCGCTCTTCAGATTGGCCGAGGCCGACCAGTCGAATTCCGGCGCCACCCCCGTCGAGCCCGGCGCGCGCCAGTAGGTCTTCCAGCCGTCTTTCAGCTCAATGTCCAGAGCGGCGCGCAATTCTCCGGTCTCGCGGGCCTCGCCGGCGAGCAGCCTCACCCGCGCCACATCCGCCTCGACCCAGCCTCCGGCGAGGGCGGCGCCCCCTGTCGCGGAAGTCGGGATGAGCAGGGCGGCGAGCGCGGAGCGGGCGAAATTCATGGGCGGAGATCCTTGCGGGGAGGCTTGGGCGCGGCTTTCGGAGCGTTTCACGATTCTCCGGAGCCTCCGCGCTTTGGCGCATGAAGCCGCACCATAAGCCCCGGAACCGTTCACGCAGGCTTCAAATTTCGCGGAGCCGGAATTTCCGGCCTCTTCTGTCGCATCCGCGCCGCGCCCTCCCGGATCTCCCTGAGCCCCTTGCTCCCTGAGGACGAATCCGTTAGCTCTCATGCGGCGCGACGCCGGGCGGCCCATGGCCCCGGCGTTTTTTGTTTTTCCGGCGCGAAAAAGGCGAGCGAAATGACCCGATATGTGTTCGTGACTGGCGGCGTGGTCTCTTCTTTGGGGAAGGGGCTCGCGGCGGCGGCTCTGGGGGCTTTGCTTCAGGCGCGGGGCTATCGGGTGCGCCTGCGCAAGCTCGACCCCTATCTGAACGTGGATCCCGGCACCATGAGCCCCCATGAGCACGGCGAGGTCTTCGTCACCGACGACGGGGCTGAAACCGATCTCGACCTTGGCCATTACGAGCGCTTCACGGGCGTCGCGGCGCGGCGGACGGATTCCATCTCGGCGGGGCGCATCTATCAGAACGTGCTGGATAAAGAGCGCCAAGGCGCCTATCTCGGCAAGACGATTCAGGTGATTCCCCACGTCACCGACGAGATCAAGTCCTTCCTCTCCATCGGCGGGGACGAAGTGGACTTCATGCTCTGCGAGATCGGCGGCACGGTCGGCGACATCGAGGGCCTGCCCTTCTACGAGGCCATCCGCCAATTCGCCAATGAGCAGCCGCGCGGACGCTGCGTCTTCATGCATCTGACGCTCCTGCCCTGGCTGGCGGCCTCGGGCGAGCTGAAGACCAAGCCCACCCAGCATAGCGTGAAGGAGCTGCGCGCCATCGGCCTGCGCCCCGACGTCCTCGTCTGCCGCTCCGAGGTGCCGATCCCCGAGCGCGAGCGCGAGAAGATCGCCTTGTTCTGCGACGTCCGCCCTGACAGCGTGATTCCCGCCTATGACCTCGCGAGCATCTACGAGGCGCCGCTCGCCTATCACGCGGCTGGCCTCGACCGCGCGATTCTCGACGCCTTCAAGATCGACCTCGCGCCGGAGCCCGATCTCTCGCGCTGGCGCGACGTCATGGATCGTCTGAGCAATCCGGACGGCGAAGTGCGCATCGCCGTGGTCGGCAAATACATGCAGCTGGAGGACGCTTATAAGTCGCTCAAGGAGGCCCTGACCCATGGCGGGCTTCAGCATCGCGTGAAGGTCAAGGCCGAATGGCTCGACGCCGAGGTCTTCGAGCGCGAGGGCGCGGCGGCCCATCTCTCGGGCTTCGACGCCGTGCTGGTGCCCGGCGGCTTCGGCGAGCGCGGCACGGAAGGCAAAGTCGCCGCCGCCCGCTTCGCCCGCGAGCGCAAGATCCCCTATCTCGGCATTTGCCTCGGCATGCAGATGGCGGTCGTCGAGGCGGCGCGGAATCTGGCGGGGGTGGAGAAGGCGGGCTCCGAGGAGTTCGAGAGCGGCAAGGGGCCGGACCGCTTCGAACATGTGATCTATCACATGAAGGAATGGTCTCAGGGCAATGAGCTGGTCACCCGCGAGCGCGACGGCGCCAAGGGCGGCACTTTGCGGCTCGGGGCCTATCCGGCCAATCTGGAGGAGGGTTCGCTCATCGCCGGGATCTACGGCAAGACGCGGATCTCAGAGCGCCATCGCCACCGCTATGAAGTGGATGCGGCCTATCGTCCGCGTCTGGAGGCGGCGGGGATGAAATTCTCCGGCATGTCGCCGGATGGGAGCTTGCCGGAGACCGTGGAGATCCCGGATCATCCGTGGTTCGTGGGCGTGCAGTTCCATCCGGAGCTGAAATCGCGTCCCTTCGCGCCGCATCCGCTCTTCGCGAGCTTCGTGAAGGCGGCTCTGGAGCAATCGCGGCTCGTCTGAGCCCCATCCGAACAAGAGGCCGCCCCATGAGCTTCGATCCCGCCGATCTTCCGCCCGCGCCGGAGCTTGCGGCTTTGCTCGGCCTCGCCGAGCGCCTCGCCGAGGCGGCGGGGGCGGCCGTCCTCCCCTCTTTCCGCGCCGAGGCGCTGGAGGTGGAGGATAAGCGCCTGCGCGGGGTCTTCGATCCGGTGACCGAGGCCGATAAGGCGGGCGAGCGGGCCATTCGCGCCCTCCTCGAAGCCGAACGCCCCGAGGATTCCATCTGGGGCGAGGAATACGGCCGCAAAGCCGGGACCAGCGGCTATGAATGGATTCTCGACCCCATCGACGGCACGCGGGCCTTCATCTGCGGCTTGGCCCATTGGGGGATCCTCATCGGGCTGTACTGGAGGGGGCGGCCCGTGGCGGGCGTGATCGGCCAGCCCTATCTGGGCGAGGTCTTTTCGGCGCGTCTGGGCGGCGGGGCCTTCCTGAGTCGGGGCGGCGAGGGGCGCGCCCTGCGGACCCGGCCCTGCGCGGCCTTGGGCGAGGCGGTCATGTTCACGACCGATCCCCGCATCTTCGACGCCGTGGCCGGAGAGCGCGCCGCCTATGACGCGCTGGAGCGCTCCGTGCGTCTGGCGCGCTACGGCGCCGATTGCTACGGCTACGCCATGGTCGCGGCGGGGCAGGCGGATCTCGTGGTGGAGAGCGGGCTCTCGACCTATGACGTGGCGGCGCTGATCCCCATCCTGACCGAGGCGGGCGGCGTGATCACCGACTGGCGCGGCGGCGATTGCTCTCAGGGCGGACGCGTGGTCGCGGCGGGAGACGCGCGGCTTCATGCTCTGGCCGTGGCGGAGCTGTCGCGGCTGGCTTTTTAGGCGCGGAGGACGCCTTTCGCCTCAGGCGGGCGGCGGAGGCGAGGCGAGGGCGCGCACGGTCTCGTTATTGGCGATCTCGAAACGCGGGAAACGCGCCGGCTTGAGCCGGTTCTCCGCCACGGCCTGCTCCAGAATGTCCAGCGCCTGCAAGGGCTCGGAATAGCGCAGCCCCGGAAGCGCGCGCCGGTCCAGATCGTAAAGCCACCATTGGAGCTTGAGAAACCGCGCGACGGTCTCCTCGTCGAAACGCATCCGAATGACTTTGGCGGGCGTCCCGCCCAGCACCGCATAGGGCGGCGCGTCGGCGACGACCACCGCCCCCGCCGCCACCACCGCGCCGTCTCCGATGGTCACGCCGCGCCGGATATAGGCGCCATGTCCGATCCAGACGTCATGCCCGATCCGGGTGCGCTGATGATTGGTCTCGAAACGCTCCTCGCCGAGGATTTTTTCATAGCCCGGCGCGTTTCTGAACACGCCGAGATCGCCGAAGGCGAATCCATGGGTGCTCATCCAGTCGGTCGGATGCTCCGGCGGACCTATGGTCACGCGATGGGCGAGAGAGCAGAAACGCCCGATGTCGGCGCTGTAGATCAGCGTTTCGGCGTTGCCGTAGCTGAAGGCGCCGATGCGGTTGGAGCCGCGGAAGATCGTGTTGCGCAAAGAGGCGGGGCGCTCGAAGATCAGCTTCCCCTTGCCCATCCAAAAGGGCCTTTCGCGCTCGGGCAGATCATGCAGACTCAAGGCGTCGGGCGGCGGCGCGTCGGCGGACATCGGAGGACGGGCTCCTGCTGGAAGAGGCGCGGACGGGGAACGCCTGTCGGCATCCTCCGTAAAGCCGTAAACTTAAAGCGGAACTCAAAAGCCGCAAGCCGCTTTCGGACCGCGCTTGCGGTCAGGCTGGGCGGGAGGCCGAAAAAAAACAGCCCCCGAACCATGGATGAATCCCGGATCCGGGGGCCTCGTCTTCAGAGGAGAGGCGCCTCAGGCGGCCTTGCTCTTCTTGTTTTTGCCAAGGCCGCGCTCATTGAGCAATTCGGCGATCTGCACCGCGTTCAGAGCCGCGCCCTTGAGCAGATTGTCCGAGACGCACCAGAACATCAGGCCGTTGTCGACCGTCGGGTCGACGCGGATGCGGCTGACGTAGGTGGCGTAATCGCCCGCCGCCTCGACCGGGGTGGCGTAACCGCCCGCCTCGCGCTTGTCGATCACGAGGATCCCCGGCGCCTCCTCGAAGACCTCGCGGGCCTCGTCGTCGGTGATGGGATGCTCGAACTCGACCGAAACCGCCTCGGAATGGCCCACGAAGACCGGAACCCGCACGCAGGTCGCCACCAGATCGATGGAGGGATCGAGAATCTTGCGGGTCTCCGCCGTCATCTTCCATTCTTCTTTGGTGAAGCCGTCCTTCATGAAGACGTCGATATGGGGGATGACGTTGAAGGCGATCTGCTTGGTGAACTTGGAGGGCTCGACGTCCTTGCCGGGCACGTATTTGGCCTTGGTCTGATCCCAAAGCTCCTCCATCGCCTCCTTGCCCGCGCCCGAGACCGACTGATAGGTCGAGACGACCACGCGCTTGATGGTGGCGCGGTCGTGCAGGGGCTTGAGCGCCACGACGAGCTGCGCCGTCGAGCAATTGGGATTGGCGATGATGTTGCGCTTGAAGGCCAGCTCCACCGCGTCGGGATTGACCTCCGGCACGATCAGCGGAACGTCGGGCTCATAGCGGTAATAGGAGGAGTTGTCGATCACGAGGCAGCCCGCCGCCGCGATCTTGGGGCCGTATTCCTTCGCCACGCCGGAACCCGCCGACATGAGGGCGATGTCCCATCCCGTGAAGTCGAAATCGTCGATGTCCTGAATCTTGAGCGTTTTATCGCCGAAGCTGACTTCCGCGCCTTTCGAGCGCCGGGAGGCGAGCACCGCGATCTCGTCGATCGGGAATTCGCGCTCAGAGAGAACGTTCAGCATTTCGCGGCCCACATTGCCGGTGGCGCCCACGACGGCGACTCGATAACCCATCTCCTCAGACTCCTGAAAGGGGAATGTCGCCGTTTCTCTACAGGAGAGCCTCGCGCAAGGGAACCGGAATCCGCCGCCCCGTCCTCCCGCTCCCGCGCCGGAAGGTCGCAAGCCCGCCTGCGAGACGCCGCTTGTCTTCCTCGCGTCATGGCCTAGAAGGAAGAAGCATGGACGCGCCTTGTCTCGGCCCGCCCCGCTTTCAGGATTCCAGACATGTTCACTCCGGCCTCCAAGGGCCGCGCAAGCGTCGACACGGTCACGCTTGGCGTCGGCCTCGCCATTTGCGCCTCGCTGCTCTTCGCGGGCCAAGACAGCATCTCCAAGCATCTGGCCGATCGCTATGCGCCGGAGTTCTTTCTGGCGATCCGCTTTTGGGCCTTCGCGGGCTTCGCTCTGGTCTTTGCGGCCTTTCGGGCGCCGGGCGGAATCCGGGGGGCTTTGAAGGCGCCGCGCTCCATCCGGCTGCAAATGGCGCGCGGCGTGCTGATCATCACCGAGATCTGGATCTTCACTTATGCGCTGACCTACATCCAGCTCGCCGACCTCATGGCGATCTTCTCCTCCAGCCCGCTGCTGACGACCGCTCTGGCGGCGATCTTCCTCGGCGAGCAGGTGGGCTGGCGGCGCTGGCTGGCGGTCGGGACGGCGGTGCTGGGCGTGGCGATCATCCTGCAGCCGGGGGCGGGGATTTTCGGCTTCGGCGCTTTGCTCGGGCTGCTCTCGGCTTTTCTCTACTCCTGCTACACGCTGCTGACCCGCATGACGGGGCGCACGGATTCCATCGAAAGCTCTTTGCTCTACTTCGCCTTGGTGGGCGCGGTGGCGATGACTCCGGCGGGCTTGTCGGTTTGGGGGGATCAGAACGTCGCGCCGCTGGATTGGTTCTGGATCTTCGTGCTCTGCTGCACGGGGATCGGGGCGCATTGGGCTTTGACCAAAGCCCTGAGCTGGGCGCCCGCCTCCACTTTGCAGCCTTTCTCCTACATCGGCGTGGCGGGGAGCATCCTCGTGGCGGTGATCGTGCTCGGCGAGCGGCTGGAGGCCACCACCCTGATCGGCGTGACGCTCATCGTGGCGGCGGGGCTCTACGCGCTCCATCGCGAGCGGATCCGCGCCAAAGAGGCCAAAGCCGCGGCTCTGGCGGCGGCCCGCGCGGCGGTCTGATCGGGGGGAAGATTGACGGAGAGGTCGGCCCGCGCTATAAAATGATCATCATTCATTTTATTAAAGCGAGTCGACCCCATGAGCGGCCCCTTTCGCGATCCCGCCTCCGGCCCGCCCGCCGACGACCCGTCTTCGGAGCGCCCCGACCCTTGGGCGGCGCCTGCGGGCCCCGCCAAGCCGAGCTTCTGGCGCTCGCGGGCGGCGCGCTTTCTGATGCTCGGCCTGATCACGCTGCTGCTCGGCGCGCCCTTGCTGATGGTGGGGATGATCGGCTCCGAGCGCGAATATCTCCATCGCCAGACGGCGCGCGAGATCGGCGCGGTCTGGGGCGGCCAGCAAACTCTGATCGGCCCGGCTTTGGTCGTCCCCTTCGACCAGAGAGAGGAGCGGAGCCTCAATTCCGGCGAAGGGCGCCGCACGGAGATCGTCACCACGCGCCGCGCCGCCGTCTTTCTGCCGCGCGAATTGAGCGTGACGGCCGAGACCGAGGCGGAGATCCGCCGTCGGGGCATTTATGAGACTCCGGTCTATGCGGCTCAGGCGGCGCTTTCGGGCGAATTCGACGCCGCCCCTTGGGAGGGCTTCTTCGACGACCGCCAGACTCCGCTTTGGGATCGGGCCTTCGTCTCCATCCAGATCTCCGATCCGCGCGCCTTCCGCGAGAATATGAGCCTGAACTGGGGCGGGCGGAGCCTGAAGCTTCTGCCGGGAGCTTCTCTGAACGGCGCCTCCGGGCTTCATGCGCCGGTGGGCGATCCCCGGGAGGGCGGCGCCAAGCGCTTCTCGGCGGATCTGGCCTTCAACGGCAGCGACTCGCTGTTCTTCGCGCCGCTCGGCGAGACCAGCCGCGTGACGCTCAAAGGCGACTGGCCGCATCCGGGCTTCGGGGGCGCCTTCCTGCCCGTCGAGCGCGAGGTCTCGCCCACGGGCTTCTCGGCCTCCTGGAGCGTGCCTTATGTGGCGCGCAGCCTGCCGCAAAGCTTCGTCGAAGGCGAAGCCGCGAGCCTCAGCGCCTATGGCGCGGATCATATCTCGGCTTTCGGACTGAATTTCGCGCAGCCGGCCAGCCCCTATCAGCAGGTCGAGCGGGCGCTGAAATACGGCCTGCTCTTCGTGGCCATGACCCTCGTGACGGTCTTCCTCATCGAAACCCAAGGAAAGCGCCCGGCCCATGCGGTGCATTATCTGCTGATCGGGCTGGCGCAATGCGTCTTCTTCCTGCTGCTGCTGGCCTTCTCGGAGCATATGGGCTTTTCGGCCGCCTATGGGATCGCGGCGGCGGCGACCATCGCGCTGATCACGCTTTACGTCTTCACGGGGCTGAAGCTCGGGCGGGCGGGCTGGACGGTCTTCGGCCTGCTCACGGTGATCTACGCCTTCCTCTATCTGCTGCTGCGCAATCAGGATTACGCCTTGCTGATCGGAGCGGCGGCGGCCTTCGCGGCTCTGGCGGGGACCATGTGGGCCACCCGCGACGTCGATTGGCGCGCCGCAGCCGGAGAGGAATGAGCCTGAAACGAAAAAAGCCCCGCGCGAGCGGGGCTTTCCATTCGGGTCGGGAGGCCCTGATCAGGCTTTGGCGATCTCGCCGTCGATCCACTGCTTGAGCGCGCCTTTCGGGGCCGCGCCGACCTTGGTCGAAACGAGCTGGCCCTTGTTGAAGAGCATCAGCGTGGGAATGCCGCGCACGCCGTATTTCGCGGAAAGCTCGGGATTATCGTCCACGTTGAGCTTGGCGATGGTGACCTTGCCTTCGAGATCGGCGGCGATCTCTTCGAGCGCCGGAGCGATCTGACGGCAAGGGCCGCACCATTCCGCCCAGAAATCCACGACGACGGGGCCGTCGCTGTTGAGGACGTTGGTCTCGAAATTCTCGTTGGTGACGGTGACGGTCGCCATGGGTCTGACCTCGCGCAGGGCCGCGCCGGAGCGCGCCGCAGGAGATGAATGTTGCGCAAGAGGTAGGCGCTCGCGGGGCGGGGGTCAAGGTCAAGGGGCGGGAGCGAGGGGCTCGCCGGGCTGCGCGCGCTCTTTCGCGACGATCTCGGCGATCTTGCGCGTGGCGCGCTTCACCGATTCCGCGCCGCCGACGCCATAAGGGCGCCCGTAGCGATAAGTGTTTGGGAAATAAACGTCGCGGCCTTCGTAGCCGTAGCCGTTGCGGTTCCGCCATCTTCCGTCGACGTCGACGGCGAAGACCGGCGCTCCCGAGATCGAGGCGAATTCCGTGCCCGTCAGGCCGGGGCCGAGAGTGGCGGAGCATTGCGCGACCAGAGCATAGAGATTGAACAGATTCTCATAGACGCTCAGCCGGTCCTCGGCGATCACGACGTTTTTGCCATGTTGTTCGAGATATTTGCGCTCATGTGGGGAAAGCCCGTGCTGAAAGCAGATTTTGGGAAAGCGGTCGTCGGCGAGAAAACCGCGCAGCTCGGTCGGATGCAGACAACGGCTCATGCGTCGGGCGTTCATCATATTGGTCCGCCAGTGAAAGGCGCAGGCGCCTTCCCGCAATTCGGGGAAGGCGGCGCGGATTCTTTCGGCGGCCTCTTGAATCTCCGGCGCCTTCCAGAGCCGCGCCGCGAAGGGAGGAATGCGCTTGCCGACGTGGTTCAGGCAGAAATCAAGCGCATATGGGATGGAGACGAGGTTTTCCGACGGATCTTTGAGGTCGGTCGATTCCAGAAACTGCGCTTGCGGCAGGACGGCTCGGACGAAAGGCCAAAGGCGCGGCTGACAAACGACCCGAAGGCTCTCCGCGGCCTCCAATTGGGGAAACAGACCGGCGAGAGTCCTGAGCACGTCCCCCGGTCCGCTGGAGGTCGTGACGACCAGCCTCCGTCCGGCGAGGGGCTTTTCTTCTCCGCCCCAATTCTCCATCGCGAGTTGGGCGAGGTCCATGCGTCCCATCTGCACGGCGCATTGGAATTGCAGGAAAAAATAATAAGGATGTTGGGAGATCCGATGCCCCTCCCGCTTCAGATCCCGCAACAGTTCAAAGGCGCGCTCAAGATTCCCCAAGCCGTATTGGGCGTCGGCGATGGCGAAGAGCGCCGTCGGAGAAGGCTGGATCCGCAGCGCCTCCTCAAGATGCGCAAGGGCCTCCTTGAGGCCGCTCTCTCCGTCGCGCGCGGCGTAGAGCCTGTAAAGGCCGTATTCCGTGAGGGCGTGGTCCCGGCGTCCGCCCTCCTGCGTCAGAAGCTGGAAGAGCCGCGCGATGGGTTCGGCGTAGCGCGGCGCGAGAAAAGGCTCCTCATAAGCCTTGACGTCGATCATCTGCTTCATCGCGGCCAGCAGGCTGCGCGTCACGGCCGTCTCCGAGAAGGAGAACGGCGCGGCGGCGGTCGGAGACGGAGAAGCGGGGGACATGAATTCAGCTTTCAGGAAATGGAGAGGACTTCCTCATCCAAAAGCGATTTCCGCCGAATGTCCATGCGCATGGGAGCCTCAGGCTCTAAAAGACCCAGCCTCCCAGAGCCACCAGCCCGCCGCCCAGAGCCGCCGCCGCCAGCCATTCCAGCGCCGGACGCCGGGGCGGGGCGGGTTTGGCGGGCGGCTCGGCGGCTTCGCGGGCGAAGCGCTCGGCGATCTCCGGCAGGCGCGGCCCGAGCAGCGAGAGCGCCCGCAAAGTCCCCGCGAGATCCCGCGCCACGGCGGGCGGAGAAAACTGCTCGCGCATCCAGTTCTCGGCGACGGGCTGGGCCGCCTGCCACATGTTCATATGAGGGTCGAAGCTGCGGGCGACGCCCTCGACCATGATCATGGTCTTTTGCAGCAGGATGAGCTGCGGCTGAGTCTCCATGCCGAATTGCTGCGTGACCTCGAAGAGCTGGTTCAGCAGCCGCCCCATGGAGATGTTTTCCGCCCCGAGGCCGAAGATGGGCTCGCCCACCGCCCGCAAAGCCTGAGCGAAGGCGCCGAGATCCGCGTCTTCGGAGATATAGCCCGCTTCCCGATGGACCCGCGCCGCGCGGTGATAATCGCGCTTCAGAAAGGAGATGAGGATCTCGGCGTAGAAGCGGCGGGTCATCTGATCGAGACGCCCCATGATGCCGAAATCCAGCGCCACCAGCCGCCCTTGCGGATCCACCCGCAGATTGCCCTGATGCATGTCGGCGTGGAAGAAGCCGTCATGCAGGGCCTGACGCAGAAAGCTCTGAATGACGGCCTCGGCGAGATAGGCCATATCCACGCCCCGCGCCCGCAAAGCCGCCAGATCGCGCGCCGGAGTCCCCTCGATCCACTCCATGGTCAGCACGCGCCGGGAGGTGCGGCTCCAATGGATCGCCGGAGCCCGCATCTTGCCTTCGGCGGCGGCGTTCTCGGCGAATTCCGAGGCCGAAGCCGCCTCGATGCGCAGATCCAGCTCAAGACGGGTGGTTTCGTCGAAATTGGCCACCGCCGCCAGCGGCCTCAGCCGCCGCGAGTCGGGCGAAATCCGCTCCAGCCAGCGGGCGCCGAAGGTGAAGGCGTCGATGTCGCGGCGGAACAGCGCCTCGATGCCGGGACGCAGCACCTTCACCGCCACCGGGCGTCCGTCGGGAAGGCGCGCCTGATGCACCTGCGCGATGGAGGCCGCCGCCAGAGCCGGGCCGAATTCCGAGAAGATTTCGCCGATGGGGCGGCCGAACTCCGCTTCGATCACCGCCACGGCCTCCTCCTGCGGGAAGGGCGGGAGGCTGTCCTGAAGCGGCGCGAGAGAGGCGGCGGTCTCGGGGCCGACGATGTCCGGCCGCGTGGCGAGCATCTGGCCGAATTTGATCGCCGGAGGCCCCAGCGAGGTCAGCGCCCGCACGAGCGGCGCCTCTTCGGGATCTCCCTTGGGGCCGAAAGGCGTCGTCGCCTTCAGCGCGAGATCGGCGGCCTTGCGGCGCTTGCCCTTGAAGCCCGCCTCGTCGAGGACGGGGCCGAAGGCCTCGGCGCGCGCCATGGCGCCGAGGATCTGCAAAAGCCGCCAGGCGTGACGAGGCGCGGAGAGCCAGCTCACAAACGCCAGCCTCCGTGCAGCGCCACCACTCCGGCGGACATGTCCATCCACTCGACGCGGGAGAATCCGGCGGCCTCGATCATCCGCGCGAAGCGGCGGCGATCCGGGAATTTGCGGATGCTCTCGACGAGATATTGATAGGACTCGCGGTCGCCGGTCACGACCTCGCCGATGCGGGGGATGACGTTGAAGCTGTACCAGTCGTAAACCTTGTCGAAGACCGGGGTCTCGACGGGCGAGAATTCAAGGCAGAAGAAGCGTCCGCCCGGCTTGAGCACGCGATAGGCTTCGGAAAGCGCCTGCTCGATGCGGGTGACGTTGCGGATGCCGAAGGAGATCGTATAGGCGTCGAAGCTCTTATCCGGGAAGGGCAGGGCCATGGCGTCGCCGCAGACCCAGTCCAGCCCGGCGCGCTCCTGAGCCTCGGCGCGGCGGCGGCCTTCGTTGAGCATCCCGGCGGTCATGTCGCAGACGGTGGCCGAGGCGCCGCCCTCCTTGCCCTTGAGGCGGTCGAGGAAGCGGAAGGAGATGTCTCCGGTGCCGCCCGCCACGTCGAGGAGCTTCATGCCGGGGCGCGGCGCGAGCTTATGAATCAGGGTGTTCTTCCACATCCGATGGACGCCGCCGGACATGAAGTCGTTCATGAGGTCGTAGCGCCGGGCCACGCTCTCGAAGACGCCCCGCACCAGCGGCGCCTTTTCGGCTTCGGGCACCTCGCGATAGCCGAAGCTGGCGGTGGATTCGGGATGCGGGTTGGATTGCGTTTCAGACTTGGGGGTCATGACGGCTCCTCCGGGCTTTAGAGCCTTCCCTTAGCCTATGCGGAGGGCTTCGCCCAGAGGGCGCGGCGACGCGCCCGATCAAAAGAGGCCGGGCGCGAAGACGCGCCTCTCAGGCTTTCTTCGTCGGAAACTCGATCGGGCCGCCCTGCTTCTTCCAATCCCCAAAACCTTCCTTCAGATGGGCGGCTTCGAAGCCCATGTCCTGAAGGGTCGCCGCCGAAAGCGCCGAGCGCCAGCCGCCCGCGCAATGCAGGATGAAGCGCCGGTCCTCGCCGAAGATGGGCTTGAAATAAGGGCTTTCGGGGTCCACCCAGAACTCCAGCATCCCGCGCGGACAATGGAAGCTGCCCGGAATATAGCCCTCGCGCTCGCGTTCGCGGGGGTCGCGCAGATCCACGAAGAGCGTCTTCGGATCCGCCAGCAGAGCCACGGCCTCCGGCGTGTCGATCTCCTCGATCCGGGCTTTCGCCGCCGTCACCATCGCCTTGACGCCCATTTTCAACGGCTTCATGCGGAACATCCTTTCAGCTTCTCAAACAAGGGCCGCGCTCAGGCCGAAGCCGTCGCCGCGCCGCCTTTGGCGCGGGATCCCTTCGGCTTTTTCGCGGGAGGCGACGGCGCAGGCGTGGGCTCCGGCGGCGGAGCGGCTCCGACCTCGGGCGGCTCGCCCGCCGCGGCGCCCACGCGCCGCAAAAGAGCCCGCAGCCGCGCCGGAGGCGTCGGTTTCGGCAGATGCCGCACGCCCATGCGCGCCGCCTCGGCGATCACGCCGGGCGAGCGGTCGGCGGTGGCGAGGATGGCGGGAATCTCCACGCCCGCCGCCGCGCGCAGCGCCGCCACGGCCTTGAGTCCGGTGTCTTCGCCGTCAAGGTGGTAATCGGCGAGGATCACGTCCGGCGCCATGCCGAGATCCTGCAAAGCCTCCAGCGCCTCGGCGGTGGAGCCGACCGCCAGCACGTCCATGCTCCAGCCCGCCAGCAGCGCGGTGAGGGCGTGGCGGATTTGGGCGTCGTTCTCGACCACCAGCGCGATGAGCCCATCCTCGCGGCCTTCGGGCTCGGCGCCCTCCGAGGATTCGACGAGCGGCGGCGCGGCGAGGGGCGCCTCGACCAGCGGCGCCGAGACCGAAAACACCGAGCCCTCGCCGGGCTTGGAGCGCACCTCCAGCGGATGCCCGAGCAGCCGCGCCGCGCGCTCCACGATGGCCAGCCCGAGGCCCGCGCCGCGCTCTCCGGCGGCGGCGGGATCTTCGATGCGGCGGAACTCCTCGAAGATGGTCTTCAGATGCTCCGGCGCGACGCCCACGCCGCTGTCCCAGACTTCGATGCGCAATTGCCCGCCCCGGCGCCGGCAGCCGATCACCACGCCGCCCCGCTTGGTGTAGCGGATGGCGTTGGAGACGAGATTCTGCACGATCCGCCGCAATTGCCCCGGATCGCTCATCACCATGGCGGCGGAGGGCCGCACCTTCAGCTTGAGTCCCCGCGCCAGAGCCAGAGCGCGGAATTCGTTCTCCAGCGGCGTGAGGATGGCCGCGATGGACATGGGGCGCGGCTCGGCCTCCACGGCGCGGGCGTCGAGCTTGGAGATGTCGAGCAGGGCGCCCAGAAGATGCTCCACCGAGCGCAGGGCGCTGTCGAGCCGCCGCACCAGCCCCTCCTGAGCGGGCGGCAGCCGCGCCTCCGAAAGCGAGGCGATGAAGAGCCGCGCCGCGTTCAGAGGCTGCAAAAGATCATGGCTCGCCGCCGCGAGGAAGCGCGTCTTGGAGAGATTGGCCAGTTCGGCCGCCTCCTTGGCCTTGAGGATCTCCTGAGCCAGCAAGGCGCGCTCCTCGATCTCGCGGCGCAGGGCGGCGTTGAGCTGCGAGAGCTCCGCCGTGCGCTCGGCGACGCGCTGCTCGAGGGTTTCATTGGCGAGGGCCAACTCGTGGGCGCTGGCGCGTTCGGCGGTGACGTCGGTGAAGCTGATGACGAAGCCCCCGTCCGGCGACTGGCGGCATTCGGCGATGAGGGCGCGTCCGGCGCGATGGGTCAGCTCCACGGTCAGCGGCGGCGAGGAGCCGCGCGAGCGCACCCATTGCATCAGCTCGAAAGCGGGCTTGCGCGAGGAGATCAGCCCATGGTCTCCGATATAGCCGATGACCCGCAGGAAGCTCGCGCCGCGCTTGAGCAGATCGAAAGGCAGATCCAGCAATTCGCGGTAACGGTCGTTCCAGGCCGCCAGCCTATCCGAGGAATCGAAGACGCAGACGCCCTGATTCAACTGATCCAGCGTGGCGCGCACCAGCCGGGCCTGTTCGTCGAGCCGCTTGTCGCGCTCCAGCCGCTCCCAGCGGACCATGTCGGTGATGTCGGTCTGGATCACCGCCAGACCGCCGCCGGGGGTGCGCTGCTCCGAGACCTGAATCCAGCGGTCGCCGCGCAATTCCTGAATATAGGAGGCGTGGTTGCGCTCATGGCGGCTGAGCGCCTGCCCGACCCAATCCTCCGGCGTCACGCCGCGATTGAAGACCAGACGCCCCGAGCGCGCCAGAAGCGCGGCGTAGGCCGCGAAGCTCAGGCCCGCGGCGATCTGATGGGCGATCTCGGGCGCCATGACCCGGAACCAGCGATTGCACATCACCAGCCGGTCTTCGGAATCGAAGAGCGCGAAGCCCTCGCGCAGGGATTCCACGGCGCCTTGCAGATTGGCGCGGGCGCGTTCGGCCTCCTCCTTGGCCTCGGCGAGATCGGCGAGGGTCGCCTGAAGATCCAGCGTGCGGGCGCGCACCTGGCTCTCCAGCGCGATGGCGGTCTGGAAGATCGAATAGGCGCCGCCCGAGAATTCGGTCGAGCGTTCGGCCCGGCCGATCAGAGAGGCGTTGATCTTGCGCAGCCGCGCGTTCTCCTCCCGCAGAGCGCGGGCCTCGGCGCGCAGGGCTTGGGCTTCAGGGGTCATGCCTCGCCTCGTCCGGCCTTCCCCCATCTTCCTGACGGGCGCCCTCCAGCCTTCCGAAGCGCGGCGGAGGCTCGGAGAAGGCGATGGCGGTGAAGGTTTGGTTCGCATGGACCGAGCCGAATTGCTCGCCATAGGTGTTGAAGCCGACCACCCCGAAGCGCTTCAGCACGTCGGAGAGGCCGCCGCTTTGCTGAGTCTGCTCGGCCTCGATCCGGCGCAGCACGCAGTCGAAGGCGAGGACGCCCCGGCGGCGGGTTTCGTCGGAGGCGGCGAGACGGCGCTCCAGCTGTTCGGCCATGGGCAGGCCGCGGGCCATGGTCAGCACGAGGCCCTCGTCGATGGCGCAGTAGAATTTCAGATAACGCCCCTCCACGACTCTTTGCACGGCCCGCACATGATGCGTCCCCCCCACGCGCACCACCAGAGGATGCGCCGCGAAGATGAAGGGCGAGAGATCCTGCGTCGCCACGCCCACCGCCCGGGCGTATTCCTCGGCGGCGGGGACGGCGTTCAGCTCATGGACGATCCGGCGCTCGGGATCGGCCTCGGTGACGACGAATTTCACGTCGGTGGGCTCCAGATGGTCGAACTGGACGCCCTCCACTTCGAGATCCGTCTCGACCACGCAGATCAGCCCGGCCTCGGCGTGGACGCGCCCTTCGGCCAGCAGCCATGTGCGCCCGAAGCTCATGCCGTCGGCGGCGGCTCCGCCGAACAGCGGCGTGCCGCCCAGCGCCGTGCCCGCCACCGAGACGAAGGCCTCGACCTGAGTCGACAGCCCGTCCACCAGACAAAGCCCGAAGCGGCGGCCTCCCGGCGGCGGCGCTCCGGCGTAGGGCGCCAGTTCGCGCCGCAGAAAGGCCTCGCTCTCGCGCATGGTGAAGTCGACGAGGGGAATAAGGCGGCTCGCCGCCAGCCGGAAGCGCCGGGCGTCGAAGGCCACGGCGAGGATCCCCCCCTCCGAATAGCCCTGAGGCCCGATTTCGCCCGCCGTGGTGCAGCCGAAGATCGGCGGCGCCCCCGGCAGACGCCCCGCCGCCTCGGCCACCGCCTGAAAATCATGATGCGAGGAGACGAAGAGCAGCAGAAAAGCCGCCTCGAAGCCGGATTTCGGGCCGAGGACGCCCCAGATCTCCGCCAGAGCCTGATCGGGGTTCGGATGCTCCGAGGCCGCCGAACGCAGCGCGTTCCCGCCTCCGCCGAGCCTCGCCCCCAGACGCGCGGCGGCGCCCGGCCTTCCCCAGCCCCCGGCTCCGGCTCCTCCGGCCCTGATCCGGACGGGCAAGGCGGTCATGGCGCGGTCCTCCCCGAGGGGCGGGCGCGCGGGCTTCTTGCGAATCCTGCGGACGCGCCGCCGGGCTCCGGCGAGCGGTCGGTGTGCGGCTGCGCCTTCATCGGCTTTCCTCCCTGAAGCCCCGGAACTTCGCCCGGGCGCCTTGCTTATGATTTTGGATATAGGGCTTTCTGGCAAGAGCTTTGGCGCCGAAGGCGGCCAGAAGCGGCGAATCCGGCTTGAGGAGCGCCCGAAACCCCTCGCGCGGCGGAGACGGAGGCGGGCGCGCCCCTCCGAAAGGAGGCGTTCGGGAAGAGGATCAACTCCCCGTTTACACTGCCAGCGTTAAACTCCGTCAGGACGGCAGGGAGGCCTTGGAGACCAGATGAGCGGCGGAACGGTCTATCAACGTGCGGCGAAACGCCATGCCGTGCTCATCGAGCATCTCAGCGGCGACGCCACGGAGGGGTTTCTGCTCGTGCCCATCGGCGTGGCGCTGGAGCAATACATCCATCAGATCGAGCATGTCTTCCCGCTGGAGGCTCTGGACGGCCGCCGCCTTTACGTCGCGATGAGCGGCGTGAAGTTCATCGCGCCCCGCGAAGACGAAGGCGCGCCGCCTCCGCCTCCGCCCTCCGCCCGCGAGGCCATGCGCGATCCGCCGCCGCCCAAGCCCTCCGCCGCCTCCCGCTCGCCCGAGGAGAACGCCGCCGTCGCCCGCCGCTTCCAGAGCGTCGACGCCGAGGCCGTCCGCCGCCGCGAGCAGGCCGCCCGCGAATTGGTCGAGCGCCAGCGCCGCGAGCGTCAGAAGCGCGTCGCCGACGAGCGCCGCCGCCGCCGCGAAGAGGATCCCGACGCCGTGGCCGCGGTGAATCTGCTCAGCGTTCCCATAGACGCGCCCATCGAGGAAGTGCAGTCGGCTTACCGGCGCGAGGTGAAGATCTATCATCCCGACCGTCTGCGCGGCTTCGGGGCGCCTGAGGAGGACATCGCCCGCGCCCATGAGCGCCTGACGGTGCTCAACCGCGCCTATCAGGTGCTGGCCGCTCTGGAGACCGAAGGCGCCGAGGAAGGCGAGCCCTCCGCCGCGCCTTCCTGAGGCCCCGCGCGGAGAGCTAAGGCCCGAAAAGGCCCGGCCGCATGATCAGAGGGACGATATGAAAAGGCCCGGCTCGCCGCCGGGCCTTTCCGCATCTGAAGTCAGCTTGGGCCTTGGGCTCAATCGTCCCGATAGACCTTCTCCCGGCGCTCATGCGCCTCCTGAGCGGCCAGCGAGAGGGTGGCGGTGGGGCGGGCGATCAGCCGGCGGATGCCGATGGGCTCGCCGGTGGCTTCGCAATAGCCGTATTCGCCTTCGTCCAGCCTGCGCAGGGCCGAGTCGATCTTGGAGATCAGCTTGCGCTGACGGTCGCGCGTGCGCAGCTCCAGCGCCCGGTCGGTCTCCTCCGAGGCGCGGTCGGTCAGATCCGGCACGTTATGCGTGTCGCTCTGGAGCGTCTCGACGGTGGACTGGCTTTCCTTGAGGATGTCGCGTCTCCACGCGAGCAGGCGCCGCCGGAAATAAACCTGCTGGCGCGGGTTCATGAACGGCTCTCCTTCGGAGGGCGAATAGGAATCGTCGATGTCGATGATCTCGTTCATCGCGGCTGTCATCTCCTCCCGCAGCGAGACGCCGGAGCGGGCTCCGGGCGAGTCGCCGTTAAGCTTTTGGCGCCCCCATAGCGCATCATGGGGCGGAAGTCATCTCCGCCGTCTGAAGCGCCGATGAAACGCCGATGACGTTCGCGTGAGGGTGAAAATCCCACGCGACGTTGCCTCGTCTCGACGGAGCCCCAAACCTGGCGGCTTGGGAGCCCGTCAAAGGCCGGTCGAAAGCCCTGAAGCAAGATTCGGGCGAACTTCGGACCGCAGGGTTTAGGGTTCAGCCCTCCTCAGACAGAGAAGCTTTCGCTTCGTCGAGGCAGCGCGACATCTGGGCGCGAATCTCGCTTTCGGACAATCCGGCGCCTTTGGCGTCAAGATCGGCCTTCAGCTTGCGGAACAGATCGTCGTCGCCCTTCTCGCGCATGTCGGCGAGAATGAGGTCTCCGGCGTAGCTGTCGATCTTCTCCTCGCCCTCGATGCCCAGAGGACCGGCGGCCCAGCGCGCCAGAAGGCGCGTGCGGCGCGCCTCGGCCTTGAATTGCAGTTCGGCGTCATGGGCGAACTTCGCTTCGAAGGCGTTCTTGCGATCTTCGAGATTCGTCATGCTTACGTTCCCCGGTTGAGCCGCCCCCACGGGAGACGGCTGGAAGATTCGCGCTTCATATACTCTTTTCCGTCGCGGACGCAAACGCATGGGGCCGCGGGAGCGCGCGCGGATGCAGGATGGACAGGCGCGGCGCGGGCGCGTAGCTTGCCGCGAAGGCGAGAGCAGGGCGCTGAAACTTCACGCATATTCTTAGGGATGGCTTTGTGATCTCCAGCTTTTCCGGCCGGTTCCGGCCTTCCGCCGCCGTTCTGGCCGCTCTGCTGTCCGTCCTCGCGGGAGAGGCGGCCGCGGCCGGTCTGGTTCTGGAGACGAACGCCCGCCGCACGGACGGCGGAGCGCTTTCGCAGCTGGAGGGCGGCGCGCGGCTGGAGGTGGAGGCGCTGTTGCGCAATCCCGGCCCCGAGCCCGTCCGGCTCATCGAGGCCCGCCTGACCGCCGAAGGCCCCGCCGCCGCGACCGGCGCCGAGGGGCCGGGCGCTCAGGCCGCTGGGCGGGGCGGGCTGAACTGGGGCGCCGAGGGGGTTTCTCTGGCGCCCGGCGCGAATCTGCCGCTGATCTTCGCGGTGGAGATTCCGCCCGAGGCCGCGCCGGAATCCGACGTGGTGCTGAATTTCTCGGCTCAGGGGCTCGCGGGCGCCGAGGCGGCGGGCGCGAGCGGGAGCGGCGAGCGCGGGGCCTTGCGGGCCGAAACCGCCATGAGGCTGCGTCTGGCCCCGGTGCGTCTGGTTCTGGAGCGGGCCTTGCCGCCGGAAAGCTCCAATCCTCTGGTCCATGGCGACGCCCTGCGCGTGATCCTCGGGGCGGAGTTCCCGGCGGGCCGGGCGCGCGGCGTGACGCTCACCGCCGAGATTCCGCCCTCCGCCCGCGCCGACCAGCCGCCGACCCTCGCCTCGACCATCGGCGCGGATCTGCGCTGCGCGGGCGGCTCGCCGCCGGAGGCCACCGAGACGGAATTGATCTGGCGTTTGGGCGATTGCCGGCTCGCGCCGGGAGTCTCGGCCGCGGGGCGTCGGGTGGAGCTGTCCGGGCGCTTCCGGCTGCGCGACGCCGATCCTTTTCAATCGGCGGCGGCCATAGCCGCGCATCGGGCGGGCTTCTTCAGCGCGCGTCTGGAGGCCGAAGGGCGGGTCATGGGCGAATCGAGCGTCACGGCGCAGATGGGCGGCCCGCTCGTCGCGGGCGAATTGCTGGATCCTCCGCCGCCCTCGGCGCGGCTTTACGAGGCGGGCGACGTCTTCACGGCGCGTTATGAGCTGCGCAATCTCGGCGACGCTCCGGCGCGGGATCTCGAGATTTGGGTCCGCCCCGACGCCGCTCTGGACTGCGCCGCGGCCGACGTGGCTCTGGACCCGGCGAAGGACGCCGAATCCGGGGTCGGCCCCTGCGGGCGCTCGGCGGGGCCGCCGAAGGGCCTTCTGCCCCCCGGCGGAAGCGCGACGGCGGTGCTGACGGCGCGGGTCCGGGCGGAGGCTTCTTTAGAGGCGCCTTTGCGGATCGGGCTCGACGCCGCCGCTCTCGGAGATTCGGGCAAGCCGCCGCGCATCCGCATCCATAGTCTGGAGATGGCGCCGCGTCCGCCCGGCGCGCCGCGTCTGAGCGTCCTCGACGCGGAGGAATGGACCGAGGCGGGGCCCGGCTTCTTCTTCGCCCGCCCCGGAGACGGCGCCGTTCTGGAGGCCTCCTTCCGGCCGCCCAAAGGCGTGACGCGCGCCGCGCTGGTTCTGAAGGCGCGGCTGATGGACGAGGGAGACGGCGCCTCCGAGCCCCGGCCGCTCGGGCCTGCGCCTTTGCTCATCGGCGCGCCGGAGCTGACGGCGGATTCCGTCTTCTGGGAGGAGGAGCCGCCCGGCCCCTCCGCGCCTTTCTCGACGGAGGGCTGGCGGGCTCTGCGGATTCCGCTCGGGGCGCTGCGGACTCCGCCCGAGGCCGAGGTGCCCGTGGTGCGGGTGCGGATTCCTCTGCGGATCGACTCCGCCGACGAGGCGATTCGCGCGGATCGGCTGATCGATCTGCGCTTATCCTTGATTCCCGGCGATTCCGCAGGCGAGGCCTCCGGCGGCGTGGAGGCGGAGGAGGGGGTCTTCGTCGAATTGCGCGAGCCCTATCTCGCGCTGACCGCCGCCACCGGCGATTCGGATCGGGTGATCCGCGCGGGCGAGAGCGCCGAATTCTCAGGCGACCTTTGCAATCTCGGCGAGGCCGAGGCGCGGCGCGTGGCCATGACGGTCGATTTCGGCCCCGGCTGGACGCCCGAGGGCCCGCAGGGCGTCCGGCTGCGGCGCAGCGATTCCGACTGGCCGATCCTCGAAGACGCGCCGGTGCTGCGCGCCGAAGCCGGTTATGATCCGCAGACGCGGCGTCTGACCTTAAGTCCGGGCGAGGACTGGACGGGGAATCTCGGCGCGGCGGAATGCCTGCGCCTGAGCTTCCTGCTCACCGCGGCCGCCACCGAGGAGGCCATGGACCGCGCGACGCTGTTTCGTCTGCGGCCCTATGAGGCGGGCGGGGCGGCGCGGAGCTATGATCCGCCGCCGCCGGTGCGCATCGCTTTGAGCGAGGCGCGTCTGGGGCTGGGGCCGGGCGGCGAGATTCAAGCCTCGCGCGGCGGCGCGCTCATGCTGCAAGGCGAGTTCCGCGCGCCGGATTCCGGCGGACCCTATGAAATCTCATGGCGCGCGAGTTCGGCGGCGGGGCTGAGATGGCGCGCCTTCGACGGGACGGGACGGGTGGCTCTGCCGCCGAAATTCCGTCTGGAGGCGGGCGAGCGCCGCGCCTTCCGTCTGGAGAGCCTGACCCCCGCCGAGGCGAAAGCGGGCTGGACCGAGACTCTGGCCCTGCGCGCCGAGGCGAAGGATTCCTCCGGCCTTTATCCGGCGGGGGCGCGCTGGGTGATCCGTCTGGAGCGCGACGCCGAGGCCGCCGAGGCTCTGAAGCCGGTCAAGACCATGGCTCTGGACCGCGATTGCGACGGGGATCTGGCCGACGAAACCCCTCAGGACGCCCTCTTCGAGCGCTTCAAGGATCTGCGGGCGGGGGAATGCCTGATCTTCCGCATCCACCTGCGCAACAACGGCGCGACGCCGCTGGAGGACGTGGTGGTGACCGAGACTCCGCAATCGGGCCTGCGCTTCATGCCCGGCTCGGCGACCATCGGCCCGACGGCGGAAGGCTTCCTGCTGGAATCGGTGCAGGAGCCGACGCCTCAGGCGCCGCAGATCGTCTGGAGGTTTCAGGGCTTCCTGCCCTCCGGCGCCGAGGCGGAAGCCCGCTATGAGGCTCAGGCCCCGGGCGCTCAGTGAGGGGCGCCCAATGACGGGCGCCCAGTGACGGGCGAGGGGAGGAGGGGCCGCTTCAGATGGTCACGGCGATCTGCGCGGCGTCGGCCTCGATGAGGCAGCGGATCTGCGCGTCGAATTTCTGCGCCAGCAGATAGGCGAGCCGGCAATTGGCCATGCGCGGCTCCAGAAGATTGGGGTCGCCGCCGGTCTCCAGAATCTTGACGGCCTCGGGCATGAGCCGGGCGCGCGGGCCTTCGGCGGAGATCATCAGATTGATCGCCCCCTCTTTGCGCACGCCCACCCGCAGCACCCCGCCGCGCGGCAGAGCCTCATAGCCGATGAGGATGAAGTTCATCAGCAGCCGCACCAGATCCTTGTCGAGCGTCGCCTCCGAGCCGACCCAATGCAGCACGACGCCGGAATCGGCCAAGAGGCCCTCGGTCAGACGGCGCGGCTCCTCCAGCGAGACGCTTTCCGCGAGGGAGCTGGCGGCGCCGAAGGCCACCCGCATGAATTGCAGCTTGGCCGAGGCGTGGCGGGCGCTCTTGCGGACGAGGTCTTGCGCTTCGCGGCGGGTCTCTTCGTCGGGATCGTCGTCGAGCAGCTCAAGCCCGTTGTTGACCGCGCCGATGGGGCTGACCAAATCATGGCAAAGACGCGAACACAGCAAAGTCGCCAGAGCGAGAGCGGTCATCGGAGATCCTGAACGCGGTGAAGAGCTGACAAAAAGGGCGCGGCTTCCGTCGACCGCGACCCGCCCCTATGATAGGCGCCGCAACATGAAAGGGGAAGGGCGGATGCGACATCTTCTGGAGCCGGGCGCGCTGGTGAGGCATCCGCGCCATCCCGAATGGGGATTGGGTCAGATTCAATCCGTCGCGAGGGACCGGGTGGTGGTCAATTTCGAACAGGCGGGAAAACAGGCTCTGGATCTGAGGAGGGTGGATCTGGAGTTCGTGGAAAGTGACGCTTAAATTTATGATTTGTTCTTGATCGGCGCGAACGGATGGGATACGTCCTTTATGTCCCTCGATCCATGGGGCGGAGCGCCTCCCCCTCTGCGCTCCGCCCCTCCTCAGCTCCGCCTTGCGGCGTCTTCAGGGACGGACGCCGATTAAGGCTTTGCATTTAGGAACGGGCCATGTCTCAATCCGCCGCGCAAACTCCGCTCCGCCTCGTCGACAGGGACGTCATGGACAAAGAAAAAGCGTTGGAATCCGCTCTGGCCCAGATCGAGCGCGCCTTCGGCAAAGGCTCGATCATGAAGCTCGGCCAGAAGGGCGCGGTTCTGGAGATCGAGGCCATCCCGACGGGCTCCATCGGCCTCGACATCGCCCTCGGCATCGGCGGCGTGCCCAAGGGGCGCATCATCGAGATCTACGGCCCGGAAAGCTCGGGCAAGACCACCCTCGCGCTGCACATCATCGCCGAAGAGCAGAAACGCGGCGGAATCTGCGCCTTCGTGGACGCCGAGCACGCCCTTGATCCCTCCTACGCCCGCAAGCTGGGCGCGGACGTCGCCAATCTCCTCATCGCCCAGCCCGACGCGGGCGAGCAGGCGCTGGAGATCGCCGACACTCTGGTGCGTTCGGGCGCGGTGAGCGTGGTCGTGGTCGATTCGGTGGCGGCCCTCGTGCCCAAAGCCGAGCTCGAAGGCGACATGGGCGACGCGCAGATGGGCCTTCAGGCCCGCCTGATGAGCCAAGCCATGCGCAAGCTGACCGCCTCGATCAGCCGCTCGAAATGCACCGTGATCTTCATCAACCAGATCCGCATGAAGATCGGCGTGATGTTCGGCAATCCCGAGACCACCACCGGCGGCCACGCCCTGAAGTTCTACGCCTCGGTGCGCATGGACATCCGCCGCACCGGCGCCATCAAGGACCGCGATCAGACCATCGGCAACACCACCCGCGTGCGCGTGGTGAAGAACAAGGTCGCGCCGCCTTTCCGCGAAGTCGAATTCGACATCATGTATGGCGAGGGCATTTCGAAGATCGGCGAATTGATCGACTTGGGCGTCAAGGCCGGAATCGTCGAGAAATCGGGCTCTTGGTTCTCTTACGACGGCCAGCGCATCGGGCAGGGCCGCGAGAACGTGAAGAACTTCCTCAAGGAAAACGCCTCCATCGCCGAGGCCATCGAGGGCAAGCTGCGCCAGTCGCACGGCTTGAGCCTCGCCGCGGTCATTCCGGAGGACGAGCGCCCCGTCGACTCCGACGACGAGGGTTGAGCGGCCGCCGTCGCGCCGGGCGGAGAGCCTCGCGACCTCACGGCTTTGTGATCTTCATGCGCCGCCCCAAAGCCTGCTTTGGGGCGGTTCTTTCGCCATGGCCCGGCTTTTCGCGTTAAGGAGGGCGCGCAGGTCCGGCGCTCCGCGCCTGCGCGCAGAGCGCTCCGGCCTTGGCCGCGACCTTGATCGCGGCGGGCGCTGAGCGCGCGGCCGGCTCCGGTCGTCTTTTTCGGGAGGATTTCGTCCATGGGCTCACGTTCCGAGCTTCCGCTCTCCGAAGCCTCGACCCTCGTCGCCTTCTGGCGCGCGGCGGGCCGCGAGAAATGGTTCACCAAGGACGCCGGATTCGACGCCGAATTCCGCACCCGCTTCTGGGACGCCCATATGGCCGCCGCCGCCCGTCGCTGCGACGACTGGATGCGGACCTCCGAGGGCGCCTTGGCGCTGCTGCTTCTGCTGGATCAATATCCGCGCAACAGCTTCCGCGGCACGGCCCATATGTACGCGACCGATCCGCTCGGCGTCTTCTTCGCGCGTCAGGCTCTGGAGGCGGGGCTGGATCGTCAGGCGGAGCCGGATTTGCGCGCCTTCTTCTACATGCCCTTCATGCATTCCGAGGCTCTGGCCGATCAGGAGCTTTGCGTGAAGCTTTTTGAGGAGATGGGCGGCCCTTCGGTCGCGCACGCCGTGGAGCATCGCGACGTGGTGGCGCGCTTCGGACGCTTCCCGCACCGCAATTCCATGTTCGGCCGCGAGACCACCCCGCAAGAGGCCGAATTCCTCGCCGAGGGCGGATTTTCCGGCTGAATCCGGCGCGCGCGCGCCGCAGAGCGTCATGGCTCCGCGGCGAAGCGCGCGTAAACTGGCCTCCCGAATCGATTCGGTCAGGGAGGACATAACATGGCGAAGATCCTGCTGCTCGCGGGCGACTTCACCGAAGATTACGAGACCATGGTGCCGTTTCAGACCCTGCTCGCCTGCGGACATACGGTCCACGCCGTTTGTCCGGGCAAGAAGGCGGGCGACAAGGTCGCCACGGCCATTCATGACTTCGAGGGCGATCAGACCTACACCGAGAAGCCCGGCCATAAATTCACGCTCAACGCCAATTTCGACGAGGCCAAGCCCGAGAGCTACGACGCCCTCGTGATCCCCGGCGGACGCGCGCCGGAATATCTGCGGCTGGATCCGAAGGTTCTGGCGATGGTGCGGCATTTCTTCGAGGCGAATAAGCCCGTGGCCTCGGTCTGCCATGGCGCGCAGATCCTCGCGGCGGCGGGCGTCCTCAAGGGCCGGACCTGCTCCGCCTATCCGGCCTGCCGCCCCGAGGTGGAGCTTTCGGGCGGAGATTACGCCGAGATCGCCGTCGACGACGCCGTGACCGACGGCAATCTGGTGACCGCTCCGGCTTGGCCCGCCCATCCGGCTTGGCTCAAGCAGTTCATGGCGATTTTGCCCGCCTGAATGAAAAAGGGCCGCCCTTTCGGGGCGGCCCTCCGCAGGAGCGCGCGGCCTCAGCCGCAGGCGTAGACGCCGCCCGATTTGGTCAGCACGCCGTTGTAATCCTTGAAGGTCTTCACGACCTTCGCGGTGGTTTCATTGTCTTCGGCGACCTCGTCCCAGAAGACCATGGCCGCTTTTTCGATTTCGGCCCATTCGTCGGCGGGCACGGTGGTCAGCTCCAGCTTCTCGCCCTGAGCGCGCAGCTTGGCCTCGCCGCCCCAATACCATTGATCGCGGTAGTTATGGCCCGCCTGCACGCAGGTCAGCCAGAGATCCTTCAGATGCTGCGGCAGATCGGCCCAACGCTTCTCATTGACGAACCAGGAGCCGATCCAGGCGCCCGAGATGTTGTTGGTCAGGAAGTATTTCGTCACGTCGGCCCAACCCACCGTGTAGTCCTCGGTGATGCCGGACCAGGCCATGCCGCTGATCTCGCCGGTCTGGGCCGCGACCTGCACGTCCTCATAGGGAATCGAGACCGGAACCACGCCGAATTGCGTCAGGAAGCGCCCGGCGGTCGGGAAAGTGTAGAGCCGCAGGCCCTTGAGATCCGCCACCGAGCGGATGGGCGTGCGGGTGTTGAAGTGGCAGGCGTCCTGACCCGCCGCCGAAAGCCAGACCACGCCGCCCGCTTTGGCGTAGGCGTCGCGCCAAATATCAGCGAGGCCGTATTGGTTGAACAGCACCGGCACGTCGAGGATGCTCTTGGTGGCGAAGGGGAAATAGCCGCCGAAGATCGAGACCGGAACCGGCGCCGCCATGGAATCGTCGTCGGAATGCACCGCGTCGATGGTGCCGTTTTGCAGAGCCCGGAAGAGCTCGCCCGTCGGAACCAGCTGATCGGCGTAATAGAGCTCGATCTCCATTTCGCCCTTGGCCGAGCGGTTGAAAAGGTCGATGGCGGGCTTGGTCACATGGGGGCCGAGCGCCGCCCCGGCGTAGGTCTGAAAGCGCCAGCGGATCGGGGCCTGAGCCAGCACGGCGGGCGCGGCGAGGGCGCTCGCGGCGACGCCGAGTCCGGCGGTTTTGATGAAATTGCGGCGATTGGCGGTCATGAGCCGTCTCCCGGGTTCTATGAATATACGTAATTGGGCAGCCATGTGGCGATGGGCGGATAGAGCGCGATGATGAGCAAGGTCAGCAGCATGATCGCCACGAAGGGCCAGATGGAGCGGTAGATGTCGGGGAGCGTGATCTCAGGCGGCGCCATGGCCCGCATGAGGAAGAGGTTATAGCCGAAAGGCGGCGTCACATAGGCCACCTGACAGGTGATGGTGTAGAGCACGCCATACCAGATCAGATCGAAGCCGAGGGCTCCGGCCAGCGGAATGAAGAGCGGCGCCACGATCACCAGCATGGCGGTGTCGTCGAGGAAGACGCCGAGGATCAGGAAGGCGGCCTGCATCATGAGCAGCACCTGCCAAGGCTCCAGTCCCCAGTCGTTGAGAAACAGCCGCTCGACGGACTTCACCGCGCCCAGCCCGTCGAAGACCGCGCCGAAGCAGAGCGCCGCCATGATCAGCCACATGAACATGCAGCTCACGCCGAGCGTCTTGCGGGCGGTCTGATAGAGCACGTCCCAAGTCAGGCGCCGTCGGATCAGAGCCACGAAGGTCGAGGCCGCCGCGCCCACCGCCGCGCTCTCCACGAGGCTGGTGACGCCGGTGAGGAAAAGCCCGGTCATCGAAAAGAAGATGACGAAAGGCCAGATCCCCGCCTGAAGCGCATGGAGCTTATCGGCGCGGGTGATCTTGGCGCGCTCCTCCTCGGGCATGGGCGGCCCGAGCTCCGGATTCAGCCGGCAGCGCACCATGATGTAGAGCAGGAAGAGCGACGCCATGAGCAGGCCGGGAAAGACGCCCGCCATCCAGAGATGGCCCACCGGCTGACGCGCGATCATGCCGTAAAGCACCAGCACCACGCTCGGCGGCAGCAGGATTCCCAGCGTCGAGCCGCCTTGAATCACGCCTGTGACCATGATCTTGTCATAGCCGCGCCGGAGCAACTCCGGCAAAGCGATGGTCGCCCCGACCGCCATGCCCGCCACGCTCAATCCGTTAATCGCCGAGATGACGATCATCAGCAGCATGGTGCCTATGGCGAGGCCGCCCCGGATCGACCCCATCCAGACATGAAACATCCGGTAGAGATCATCCGCGATCCGCGATTCCGCGAGCATATAGCCCATGAAGACGAAAAGCGGCAGCGTCAGCATGGGATACCAGCGCATCAGCTTCATCGCCGAGGAGAAGGCCATGTTGAAGCTGCCCGTGCCGCCCCAGAGAAACAGCGCCGCCGCCGCTCCCACGAAGCCGATCACGGCGAAGACGCGTTGTCCCGTCAGGAGCATGAGCATCATGCTCGAAAACATCAGGGCGGCGATGAGTTCATAGCTCATTCGATGGAGGCTCCGCGCAGGGTCGCCCAATCGCGGAAGAAGATCGCCGCCGCCTGAAGGAGCGTCAGGAAGATTCCGAAGGTCATGATCAGCTTGACCGGCAACATGGGCGGACGCCAGGCCGAGAAGCTATGTTCGTTGGTCTGCCAGGCGTAATAGGAGCTGGCCACGCCGCCCGCGAAGAGCAGCCCGAGGAAGAAGATCATCGCCAGCCCGGTGACGAGATCCACGCCCGCCTTTTTGCGCGGCGTCCAGCGGCTGTAGAGCAGATCCATCCGCACATGCTCGCCTTCCTTCAGCGTCCACGCCCCGCCGAGCAGGTAATAGGAGACCATGACGAATTGCGCCGCCTCCACCGTCCAGAGCGAGGGGAGGAACCAAGTCTTCATGATCGTGGAGTAGAGCAGAATCCCCAGCAAGGCGAAGAGCAGGAACATCGCGAAGATTCCCGTCCAGCGGCTGAGGGAATCCACCCATTTGACGTAAAGCCGGATCGCCTTGGGCATGGGCGGCCTTTCGGCGGACGGTCGTTGCGACGCGGCTGTCTGCATGCGTGCTCCCCCGGCGTCGCCCGTCCCGTCTGGATGGGGAGGATCCGCGCCCGGCCTCCTTTGTCCCAAAGAGGAAGAAGGGCTGTCAACGCCGCAGCCTTCACCTATGCGGATAAAGCAAAAGCCATGACGAATTTTATGGTTGATTCGGCATCTGCGCGTTGCGTCGCGCGGGGATGGGTTTATGATCCGCCGCCCTGAATTCTCGCTGATTCTCCCCGCTTCGCAGCCCTCCTGACCGGAGTTCCCGGATGAGCCTCGCGCCCGCCGATTCTGTCTCTTCCTCCGCGCGTCCCCGGATCCGCTTCCGGGAGAAGCGCGGAGGACGCTTCCTGCGCGAGGGCGCGCCTTGGGCTTATCTCGACGAAATCGCCTTCGACCGCCGGACCAAAGCCCTCCCGCCGGGCTCGGTGGCCGTGCTGGAGGACGAGGAGCGCCGCCCCGTCGCGACCGTGGCGCTGAACGCCGGGACTCAGGTGGCCTTGCGGATGCTCGATCCCGATCCCGAGGCCCAAATCGACGGCGCATGGTTCGCGGCGCGCTTTTCGGCGGCGCGGGATCTGCGGGCGCGTCTGATCGGCGGCGAACATTATCGCCTCATCCACGCCGAGGGCGACGGATTGCCCGGCGTGATCGTGGACCGCTTCGGCCCGGCCTGCGTGGTGCAGGCCAACGCCGCTTGGGCGGAGGCCCATCTCTCCGCCTTGCTGGAGGGGCTCGACGCGGCGCTGGCGCCGGAGGTGGTGGTCCTCAACGACGATTCCCGCCTGCGCGCTCTGGAGGGCCTGCCGCCGGGGCGCCGCCTCGTCAAAGGGACGCTCGACGGCCCCGTGGAGGTGCCGCAGAACGGCGCGATCTATCTGGCGGATCTGCTCAAGGGGCAAAAGACCGGCTGGTATTTCGACCAGCGTCCCAATCACGCCACCGCCGCGCTTTTGGCCAAGGGCGGGCGGATGCTCGACGTCTTCGCCCATTCCGGAGGCTTTTCTCTGGCGGCTCTGGCGGCGGGCGCCTCTTCGGCTCTGGCGGTGGATAGTTCGGAATTGGCGCTGGATCTCGCCCGCGCGGCCGCCGTCCGCAACGGCTTCGGCGAACGCTTCGCCGCCGCCCGCGCCGACGCCTTCGGCGCGATGACGCGTCTGGCGGAGGAGGGCGCCCGCTTCGAGGTCGTGGTCTGCGATCCTCCGGCCTTCGCGCCCAATCGGGCGGCGCTTGAGGCGGGCCTGCGGGCCTATCGCCGCACGGCGCGTCTGGGGGCGGCCTTGGTGGAGCCGGGCGGCTTTCTGATGCTCTGCTCCTGTTCTCAGGCGGTGGAGCCGGAGGCTCTGCGCGAAGAGGCTTGGGCGGGCATGCGCGTCGCGGGGCGGCGGGGGCGTCTGGTCTATTCGGGCCGCGCCGGAGCGGATCACCCGATTCATCCGGCCTTGCCTGAAACGGGCTATCTCAAGACGCTCGCCTTTCAGCTGGATTGAAAAAACGCCGCCCTTCCGAGAGAAAGGCGGCGTAAGGCGAGCGATCAGGAGACGCTGGACCCGAGGGCGCGGCGGCTCTTGTTCGTTCAAGGTAAAGAACGGCCTTTAACGGAGCGTGAAGCCGTTTTTCCTTGCGACGGACCTCAGCGCGCTTATATCGCCTTGGAAAGCTTGTTTTCCGCATGTCCTCCGCCTCTTCAGGGGCCTTTTTCCGTAGACGGAGCCGCGCCATGACCTTTCGCCTCAGCCCCTCCGCTTTCGCGCCGCCTGCGGGTTTGGTCGCGCCCGGCCTGATTCTGGCTTTGGGGCTGGCTCTGGCCGCGCCCGCGCCGGGCTGGGCTCAGGAGGCCGGAGCGGGGGCGACGATCTCCGATCCCCTCGCGGAGGATCCGGCCATGCGCCGCCTCTACGGCGAGCTCCGCGAAGTGCTGGAGCGCGCCGCCGACGCGCGTCGGCGTGCGGCGGAAGGCGGCTCGCAGGTGGTGCGGCGGCAATTCGGACTCGATTCCGACAGCCGCGCGCGGGAGCTTCTCGGCTCGGCCTTCGGGCTGGTCTCGGAGCTGCCGGTGGTCGAGACCCAAGAGGAGATCGCCCGCCGCCGCAAGAACGTCGAGGCCCTGCGCGAGGAGATCGCCCGGCTGCGCGAGCGGCGCATGGCCGCTCCTGAAGACGGCGGCGTGATGAGCAGCCTCGGGCTGAGCCACGACCGCCAGAGCATCGACGCCGCCATCGCCGAGCTTCAGAACCGCATCCTTGAGAACGAATCCTCGGTGGTGGAGGCTAAGGAGAAGTTCCGCGCCGCCATGGAGGGCGCCGGGGTGGCGCTCACGCCGGAGGAGGCGGATCTCCTGCTCGACAGCGTGTCGGGCGGAGATCTGACGCGCATCGCGGCGGCCTATCAGGCGGCGCGCGGGGTGAGCGGACAACTCCGCGCCCTGCTCGACGAATCCGGCGAGGATCTGACTCAGGCCCGCCGCTATTACGGCATGCACGCCGCGACCATCGCGCTTCTGGCCGAAGCTCAGACGCAATTCGTCGAGACGGTGGACGAGGGCTATCTGCCCAAGCTCGATCAGATCGAGCAGGATCTGCGGGCCGCCCGCGCCGAAACCATGCGGCTGTTGCAGGGCGATCCCTCGCCGGAGCAGAAGCGCGCCCTCGAAGCCAATCTGGAGAGCCAGCGCCTCGCTTTGGAGGCGGCTTCGGTCTATCGGCGGCATCTCTCGGCCCAGCGCGACGAGATCCGCGCCGAACGCGAGAAGACGCTGCAGGAATTGCGCGTCGCCGACAACACCCTGCGCACGGTGGACGCCAGCTTTCAGCTGCGCCGCCTGATGGAGAGCGCCGACCTCTCCTTTGAAGCTCTGCGCAGCATGAAGAGCCCCGGCCTTGAGCGCATCTTTGAAAATCAGGAGCTGCGCCGCGAATTCGAGGCTCTGACCCGCCGCCTCGCGCCGGGGAGCTGAGGGCTCAGGCTTTTGGAATCGGAAGCCCGAGATCCCGCATGACCTCGACCAGATCCGCATAGCGGTCGGGCGGGCATGGATGCATGCGCGCGCCGTCCGGGCTGCGGTTGGGCGCGCGCCTGAGCGTCAAGCCGTGCTGGGCCTTCACATCCGCGATCCAGCAGGTCTTAGGCTTGGCCTTCTCAGGGAAGCGCGCCTTCACGGCTTCTTGAATCTGCTTATAGGTCGCCATCGCATCCTCTCTTCGCTTTGCGTCTTGCGCCGCCTGAGGAGCCTTTCCCGAACGGATCGGATCCTGCGGAGTCTATCCGAGACCCGTCTTGTCGGGCGAGTCTCTAACGCCCCCAAGGATCCGCGCGGGTCCAGATTCTCCCCGCGCGGCGGGCGGGCGTGAAGAGCGGCCCCTCCGGCTCGAAGCTCACGGCCTGCGCGCCCTCGCGGCGCAGACGCCATGCGGGCAGATGCAGGCAATCCCCCGCGACCCGATCCCAGACCTCGCCCGTCACGAGCAGGGTCTTGGCCGCGCAAAAAGGCGCGAGAGCCTCCGGCTCCGCCTTCCGAAGCCAGAGGACCACGCGCCAGCCCTCCGGCGCCTCAGCCGCGCAGCTTTCGCCGTCGCAGAGCCAGCCCGGACGCCCCGCCGCCTCTTCGGGCGTCGCGCCGTCGCCCTCGCGCCGCAGCCAGGCCGAGGCCTCATAGCCCTTGCGCGCGCCATGGCTCAGCGCCAGAAGCCCGTCGCCGCCGCGCAGGCCCGAAAGCCGCCCTTCGGCGTCGATGAGCAGATCCGGCTTAGGCGCCGCGCTCCAGAGGGCCAGCCCCAGCCCTAAAGGCGCCAGACCCATGAGCCTCAGCCTGCGGTCGCGCCAGAGGCAGAGCCAGAGCCCGCCGACCGTCGCCAGCCCCAAAGCCCAAGGCGCGGGCGAGGGCAGGACGGGCGCCGCGCCGGGCAATCCGGCGAAGAACTCCGCCAGCCGGTTCAGCGCCTCCAGACTCCGGCCCAGAGCCCAAAGCGCCGGGGCTTCGAGGCCGAAAGGCGCGAGAATCGCCGAAGCCGCCAAAGCGGGCATGACGGCGAGGCTCGACAAAGGCGCCGCCGCCAGATTGGCGGGCAGATTATAGAGCTGAACCCGGTTGAAATAGGCCGCGCCGTAAATCCCCGAGGCCAGCCCCGCCGCCAGACTCATCGTCACAGAGCCGAGCAAAGCGAGAGCCAGCCGCCGCGCCCATCGGCGGGCCGGGGCCTCGTCCGGCGAGCCCGCGAAGATCCGGCCGATGGGGATGGCCTCGAAGGCCGCGACCAGCGCCGCCGTGGCCGCGAAGGACATCTGAAATCCCGGCTCCAGCAGGCTTTCCGGCCGCAAGAGCAGAATGACCAAGGAGGCCGCCGCCAGAGAACGGAAGCTGATCGCCCTTCGGTTCAGCAGAATGGCGATCATCGCCGTCCCCGACATGACATAGGCTCTTTGGGCGGGGGCGTCCGCGCCGGAGGCCCCGAGATAGAGCGTCGCCGCCGCCAGAGCCGCCCAAGCCGCCCAAGCCTTGATCGGCCTGCGGGCCGCCAATCCGGGGATCGCCGCGAGGAAGGCCCGCGCCGCGCCGAAGATCAGAGCGGTCATCACCGCCATATGCGCCCCCGAGATCGAGAGCAGATGCGCGAGGCCGGAATCCCGCAAGGCGATCTCGACGTTCTCCGGCGCGAGCCCCCGCACGCCCACCGAAAGCGCCGCCGCCACGCCGCCCGTGCGGGGGCCGAGGCGCTCGACGAGGGCCTGAGCGACCTGCGTCCGCCAGCGCGAGAGCCGCGCCCCCGCGTCGAGGTCGCCGGGCCGGGAGGGGAGAATTTCGAGGCTCGCCGCCCGCGCCGCGCCCACGCCGCCGATTCCCTGAAACCAGACTCTCCGGCCATAATCATAGCCGCCCGGCAGAGGCGGGCCTCCGGGGGGCGTGAGCCAGGCCGTCAGCTTCAGGCGCTCGCCCGCCTGAACCGCCAGATCGGGCGGGACGCTGACTTGAATCCGCCGGGGCGTCTTGTCGGGAGAGAGCTTTTCAAAGCTCAGGCGGTCCAGAATCAGCCGACGCCCGCCCTCGGCGCGGAAAAGCGTCGATTCCACGCGGCCCTCCAGCGCGAAGCTCCCTTGATGCACGAGGATCGGCGCGGCGACCAGCCGCGCGCGGACGGCCGCCGCGCTCCAGCCGAGACAGATCGTCAGCAGCGCCCCCGCGAGGATCGCCAGCGGGAGGCTTCCGCGCGCCCGCGCCAGAATCCAGAGGCCGAAGGCGAAATAAGCCGCCCCCGTGGTCCAGAGCGGCGGCTCGAAGGGCGCGGCGAACCAGAGCAGGATTCCGATCCCCACGCCCACCGGAGTCCAGAGCGTCAGCCTGCGCCGCTCCGCCGCCCAAAGCGGCGCCCTTCGCGGCGCCTCATAGGCGAAGGCCCCGACGAGGGCGCGCGGTTCGGAGCTTTCGGAAGACGCGGCGGACATGGGCGCGGCTCCCTCCCGCCGGATTCAGGGGAGGGGCAGCATTCACGCCCGCGCCGCGCGCGTCAAGCGGCGGCGGGACGACCGGAGGGCGAAAGGGCTGGAGCGTTTTGCGGCCAAACTGGAGGCTGAAACGCTCCGACTTCTTTCGCGGCCGCGCTTTCGCGACGCGAGGCCCTTCGGATTCGCTAGGAAACGCTTTAGAGCGTTTTCCGACCAAATCGGGTCGTTCAAACGCTCTAACTTGTTATTCTGTCGCGCTTTCGCGACGCGAAACCTGTCGGTTTCGCTGGAAAGCGCTTTAGCGCGCGGCCTGAAGCTCCGCGGGCGATGCGCTCCGCGCCAGAAGCGGCGTCGCGGGAGGAACGGGCGCGGTCAGCTGCGGCGGCGGCTCGACCAGCTCGGCGTGACGCTCGGCCAATTCCTGCGCCTCGAAGCCGACGAGCACGATTCGCTCCTCGCCCTCGGCGTTGCGCAGGAAGGCGCGGCGCGCGACGCGTCCGCGGCGGAAGCCCTCGGCCTGATGGCGGCCGATCCATTTCGGATCCCGGATCGGCCCCTCCGACAAGAAGGCGAGGGCGGCCACGCCGTCGGGCTCCAGATGCAGCGCGCCTTTCGGGCCGTCGAAGCCGAGCAGCCAGACCACCGAGGCGTCCGGCCGATTGGCCACGGCGCGCTCTTCGGCCACGAGGGTCATCTCCTGACGCGCCGCCGGATCGACCAAGGTCGCCGAAACCCCGAGCGCATAGGAGAAATGCGAGGCCGTCGCCAGAAGCCGGTCGTTCTCCGCGAGGAGGCGGCAGCCGCAATCCTCGCGCCCTTGCAGCGCGGCGAAGCAGCCTTGCAGCGCCGTGCGGGCGGCGGAGGGATCGTCCGGCCCGCGCCCGAGCGCCAAGGCGGGGCATTGGTCGGCGGGCTCGCCTTGGGCCAAAGCGCGCGGACCGAGGGTCTCGACGAAGGCGCGGCCCTGAGGATCGCCGTAGAGCAGCCCGATTTGCGCGGCCTCCAGCCGGGTGGGGCGATAAGCGGCGTCGCTGCGGGCCAGAGTGGCGGCGTGGCTGACGGCGGCCTCGATTCCGGCGGGGGTCTCGGCGACCACGTCCAGCCGCCGGATGGGGTTGAGGAAGCTCTGACGCGCGGCGGGCGTGCGAATCGTCTCCGTAAGGAGAGCCTCGCCGCGCAGAGCCTCCGGAGGCGCCTTCGCGCGCGCCGCGCCGCTCCCTAAGACGCCGGAGGCGCCGCCATGCGCGCATCCGGCGGAGAGAATCGCCAGAAACAGCCAGCCGGACCAGCGAGAAAGGCGCGCGAAAGGAAAGGGCGGGGCCATGAAACCAACTCCGGATGCGAAAAAGGACTTGCGACGTGCGCGGCGGCGATGATCGTACGGAAGAAAGATTAACCTCAAGGCAACATCTGAAAAGTTAACGCGCTTGTGCGTCGAAAGGCGTTTTGCGGGGGCGAGCACTTGAACTAAGGTTCATATGGGGCTGCGTATGGGGAGGATCTCCCTCCGGCGCGCGGGTGGATCTGGCGGTTTTGGTGTGGACGGTTGGCTGAAGGCATGAATGACGACGACGCGAAATCCGCCATGGCGGCGGAACCAGGCGGCACGATCGTCGAAGGCTGGATCAAATGGTATGATCCGGGCAAGGGATATGGATTCATGGTGCCCAAAGACGGCGGGTCGGACGTGCTGCTGCACGCCTCCACGCTGAGGGCCGCCGGCGTGCAGACGCTCGTCGAGGGCGAAGCCGTTTCGGTGGAGGCGGCGCGCAGCGAGCGCGGGCTGCAGGCTCTGCGCATCGTCAAGCTGGACGAGAAGATCCTTCCGCCGCGCGAGCGGCCTCCGCAGGAAGAGGGCGCGCGTCCCTCCGATTTCGCCGCCGCCGCCGCCGCCGAAGGGCCTTTGATCCCCGCCCGGGTGAAATGGTTCGACAAGACCAAAGGCTTCGGCTTCGTGAATCTGCTGGGGCGTCGGGACGACGTCTTCGTGCATATGGAGACTCTGCGGCGCTTCGGCATGCCCGAATTGATCGCGGGAGAGGCCGTTTTGGTGCGCACCGGCCAAGGGCCGCGCGGGCGCATCACCGTCGAGGTGCGGCCCTGGGAGCATGCTTGTGAGCCGCAATGAGATCCTGCGGCGGTCCCTGACGATCGTCGCGACCGCCTTCCTCTGCGCTTCGGAAGCTTTCGTTTCGGGCGGCGCCTCGGCTGAAGCGGCCTCCATCGCCGCCGCGCCGGATCCTGAGCCGAATTCCGAACTGGCCGCGCGCGAGGCTCTGGATTGCGCCGCCTCTCAGGGGCGGATCGGCTTCGCCGGGCGCGAGGAGGCGGTCTTCGCGGTGGAGATCGCCGCCGACGCCGAGACGCAGCGTCAGGGGCTGATGTGGCGCGAGGCTCTGGAGCCGGACGCCGGGATGCTCTTCATCTTCACGCCGCCGCGGCCCTCGCAATTTTGGATGAAGAACACGCTGATCCCTCTGGACATGATCTTCATCGATCCGCTGGGGCGCATCCAGCATATCGAGCGCGAGGCGGTTCCGGGCGATCTGGCGCCGAGGGGCCCGGCGCGGGCGGCTTCGGGCGCGGTTCTGGAGATCGCGGGGGGCCGCGCCGCCGAGGTCGGGCTGGAGCTGGGCGACGTGGCGCTCTGCCTCGTGGAGGAGCCGAAAAGCCTCTGAGAGGCCGTCCGGCGGGCCTTGCGGCGGCTGCGATTCATGAAATCGCGACGAAGCAAAGGCTTAAAGCCTCGTCTTGATCTGAATCGCTCGGAAAACGCTCTCAAGACGCAGGGCGGCTTCTCCCTCGGATCTCATCCGAAGATCGCGCTGCGACTCTTTCTGCGATCATGAAAAAGCCTCCCCGCCTTGCGACGGGGAGGCTTTCGCGTTTCGCCTCGGATCTCAGCTCGCGGCGGCGAGCCGGGCGCGGCTGCGCTCGGCTTTGGCGGCCTGAGCGATCTCCTCGAACTCCTCGGCGAGGAGGAAGGCCAACTCCAGCGACTGGCTGGCGTTCAGACGCGGATCGCAGGCCGTATGATAGCGGTCGGAGAGATTCGCCGCCTTGAGGTCCTGCAAGCCGCCGAGGCATTCCGTCACGTCGGCGCCGGTCATCTCGATATGGGCGCCGCCGGGCTGAGCGTTCTCGGCGCGGCAGATGTCGAAGAACTCGCGCACTTCCTGCAGGATCCGCTCGAAGGGGCGGGTCTTATAGCCGTTTTCAGCCTTGATGGTGTTGCCGTGCATGGGGTCGCAGCACCAGACCACCGCCCGGCCCTCGGCCTGCACGCGGCGCACGAGGCTCGGGAGATGCTCTTGCGTCTTGCCCGCGCCGAAGCGGCCGATCAGCGTAAGGCGTCCCGGCTCGTTTTCGGGGTTCAGCTTGTCGATGAGCTGGATCAACTCGTCGGGCTTGAGGCTCGGGCCGCATTTCAGGCCGATGGGATTGATCACGCCGCGGCAATATTCGACATGCGCCCCGTCGAGCTGACGGGTGCGGTCGCCGATCCAGAGCATATGCGCCGAACCCGCAAGGGTCTGGCCGGTGGTGGAGTCCACACGGGTCAGAGCCTGCTCGTAATCGAGCAAAAGCGCCTCATGAGAGGTGAAGAAATCCACCTCATGCAGAGCCGGCGCCTCTGTGGTCCCCACGCCGCAAGCCTGCATGAAGTCCAGCGCGTCCGAAACCCGCTCGGCGATGCGGCGATAATCCTCGGCGCCTTCGCCGGCGGCGAAGTCGAGGTTCCACTCCGAGACGCGGCGCATGTCGGCGTAGCCGCCCTTCGAGAAGGCGCGCAGCAGGTTCAGCGTCGCGGCGCTTTGGGTGTAGGCCTCAAGCATCTTCTCGGGCTTGGGCCGACGGGCCTCGGCGGTGAAGGGCAGATCGTTGATGATGTCGCCGCGATAGCTCGGCAGCTCCACGCCGCCGATGGTCTCGGTGGGGGCGCTGCGCGGCTTGGCGAATTGCCCCGCCATGCGCCCGACCTTGATCACCGGCTTTTTCGCGCCCCAAGTCAGCACCACGGCCATCTGCAGCAGCACTCGGAAGGTGTCGCGGACGGCGTTGGCGCGGAAATCGGCGAAGGCTTCGGCGCAATCGCCGCCCTGAAGCAAGAAGGCCTCGCCTTTCGAGGCGGCGGCCAGGCGCTGTTTGAGGGTGCGCGCCTCTCCCGCAAAAACAAGCGGCGGAAAGCTGGCGAGCTTGTCGGTGACGCCCGCCAGAGCCGCCGCGTCCTCATAGACGGGGCTCTGGTGGACGGTGAAATTGCGCCAGCTTTCTTTGCTCCAAGAGGCGGTCATGATGGGGTCTCCTGATATCGATCCGAAGGAGATAAGCGTTTTTCAACGATAAAGAAACCCCGCCTTTCCCGAAACGGCTCAGAGGAGAGGAGGCCCCAGCCCCGGCAGATGCTCCACCTCGAAGCCCGCCGCGCGCAAGGCGGGGGGCTCGGGCGCCTCGCGGGCTTCTCCGGCGCGGAGCCGGACGACGCGGCGGCCCGCTTCGGCGGCGGCGCGCATGAGTCCGGAGGCGTCGTCCGCGCAGGCGCGGCGCTCGGAATCGCGGCGGGCGATCTCCAGAAAGCCCGGATCCAGCGCGGGATCATGGAGGATCAGATCCGCTTCCTGAAGTCTTTGGGCGGCGCGCAGGCTGAGGAGGTCCGGCGCCCCCGGCCCCGCTCCGATCACCGCAAGCGCCCCCGGTTCGGCCTCCGGCGCGCGGCCCTCGGCCATGGCGCGGCGCATCAGGGCTTCGGCCTCCGCGAGACGCCCTTGCGCCGCCAGACGCCTCGGCTCTCCGGCGAAGGCCCAGAGCCAGAAGCCCCGCCGCGCCTCATGCGGCAGGCTCTCGGCGAGGGGCGCGCGCAGCTCGGCGGCGAGGGCGACCAAAGCCCCAAGATCAGGCTCCAGAAGGCTTTCGAGGCGCGTCTTGATCCGCCGCGCGAGGACCGGCGCCGCGCCCTCGGTGCCGATGGCCGCCACCAGAGGCGCGCGGTCCACGAGGGCGGGGGTGAAGAAATCGCAGAGCTCCGGGCGGTCCACCACATTGACGAGGGCGCCGCCCGCCCGCGCCAGAGCCGCCAGCCTCGCGTCTTCGGAATCGTCTCCCGTGGCGACGAAGGCGATGCGCGCGCCCTGAAATTCGGCCTCGGAGCAGAGGCGCGCGGCCCGGCCCGAAGCGACCAGATCGGCGAGTTCTTCATTGAGATCAGCGGCGAAGACCTCGATCTTCACGCAGGATTTCAGCAAAAGCCGCGCCTTGCGGGCGGCCTCCTCTCCGCCGCCGAGGATCAGGGCGCGCTCGCCCTCCACCTTCACGAACAGCGGGAAGGCTTTCATTTTATTCATCGGCGGTTCGCCCAAAGCGCTTCGGCGCGGGCCTGAGCCGCCGCCAGATCCGGCGCCGCGCCCGCCGCCAGCAGCGCCAGAGCCGCCGTCCCGACCGCCACCGACGCCGAGAACTCATCCTCAAGCCGCCCCTCCCAGAGCGCGGCCAGATCCGCCGGATCGCCGCCCTTCTCAGCCGCGAGCCGTCGTTTCTCGCTCCAGACGGGCGGGGCGGCTTCATCGAGGATCGCGCCCTGTTCGAGGCGGTAAAGCTCGACGGCTTTGGCCGGATGGCGCTCGAATTCGCCGCCGCCGCCCTTCAGCGCCATGAAGCGGGGTTGTTCGAGCAAAAGCGCGGCGTCGCGCTGCAAGTCTCTGTAAGGCGGATGAAACACGCCCTGAAGGCTGGTCTCGGCCCCCGAGGGATTCAGCGCCCGCAGACAGGAGTTCACCGGAGAGCGCAGCCCGAAGACCTCGCGCAGCTTCATCAACTCCTGAAATCGGGGATTCAGCGCCGCCAGAGGCGCGAAGGCGATCCCCTCCGCCGCGAGCGCCGCCTGAGCGGCCTCGGGAGTTTCGGCCACGGCGATTCCCAGCGCCCGCGATCCGGCCTCCGGCGTGGGGCCGAGCAGCGGCGTCCAGCCATGGAGCAGCACCGGAAGCTCCGCCCGCGCCAGAAGCTTCGCCGAGAGCAGGAACAGCGGCAAGCCCCGGCTGGCGCCCGCGGCGTAGGCGGGCCAGTCCACCACGGCGCCGATCTCGCGCCAGCCCGGCGCCAGAGTCTCGCGCATGGCCTCGACGATCCCCGTCGCCTCGGCCGCGTCCTCGCTGCGATAGCGCAGCAGCATGAGCATCGCGCCGAGGGCTTCGGGCTGGGCCTCGCCCGCCAGAGCCAGACGAAAAGCCTCGCGGATCTCCTCGCGGGTCAGGTGCCGCGATTTCGACGGCCCGCGGCCCAGAGCCGCCACGAAAGGCGCCAGAGCCTTGCGCCGGGGCGCGCCGAGCGCAGGCGCGAAGGGCCGCCAGAGCTGCGCAGGCTCCAGCCCCCGCGCGCGGCAGAAGGCGCGGGCCTCGGGCGAATCGAGAAGCTGCAAGGCTTCGGGCTCGATCTGCGCCGCCAGCCCCGCCGCTCCCGCGCCATAGGCCAATTCCGCCAGAGCCGCGCCTTGCGCCGAAATCTCCAAGATCTGCTCTTCGGCGGCCAGAATCTCCACGCCGCGTCCGTCCTCCAGCTCCAGCAGGTCGCCGGGGAGGGCCTCAAGCGGGGGATCGAAGGCGTAGGAGACCGCTTCCTCGTGAACCGTGAGCAGGCTTCCCGTCCCGAGCCGCCGCGCCTGATGCGGCAGCGCAGCCACGTCCCAAGCGGTCGGCGGCTTCTCGGCGGCGCGGATCAGGCGGCGGGCGACGAGGTTCATGGCGGGCTCCTCACAGAACGGGGGAGCGGCTAAAATACCGCCCGCGCGATCAAAAGCCAGATGGGGATGGTCAGCGCGCCCATGAGCGTGCCCACCAGCAGCGTGGCGGCGGCGACGTCCTGTCCGCGTTTGAAGAGCGTGGCGAAGAGATAGATGTTCAGCCCTCCCGGCGAGGCCGCCACCACCACCGCGATCTTGGCCAGATCCGGCGGCGCGCGAAAGGCCAGCGTCAGCCCGAGCACGAGCAGGGGATGGAGCATGGTCTTGGTCAGAGCCGCCGAGAAGGCGGGCTTGAGCGAGCCCATGAGGCGGCTTTGCGCCAAGGCGCCGCCCACGCCGAAGAGCCCCACGGCGGGCGATGCCTCGCCGAGCATGCGCGCGCCCTCCATGATCGGCGAGGGGACGGGCAGATTCAGCAGATTGACGATCAGTCCGAGCGCCACGCCCCAGATCAGCGGATTGCGCCACAGCCCTATCCCGACCTCCCTGACGGCGGCGAGGGCGCCGCGTCCGTCGCGGCGCGAGGTCTCCATCACCAGCGTGCCCACCAGATAGAGCAAAGGCGCGTGAAGTCCGATGATGGCGAAGGCGGGGCCTTCGGCTTCGGGGCCGAAGGCGCGCACCGAAACCGGATAGCCGATGAAGAGCGAATTGGAGAAGGTGCAGGCGAAGGCGAAGGCGGCGGCCTCGCCGGGCGTCATGCCGAAGGCTTTGCGGCCCATGGTCATGCCGAAGGCGAAGCTCAGGACGGCGCCGATGTAGAAGGCGCCCACCACGCGCGGATCGAAGGCGACGCCGAATTCAAGATTCGCCGCGCCGGTGAAGAGCAGACAGGGGCTCGCCACCCGGTTCACGAAGGAGAGCAGGAAATCCAGCCCCGAGGCGGGAAAAAGCCCGGTCTTCACCGCCAGCCAGCCCCCGGCGAGCAGCGCGAAGATCGGCGCGACGACGATCAGCACCTCGGTCATGAGGCTTCTCTCCTTGCGCCGCGAGGGCTAGGGCTCCGGCTTTCAGGCGGCGCCGCCGCTGAAGCGCGCCTCGAGGGCCTCGCGCTCGGAATCCTCCATCTTGCGGAAGAGGTTCTCCGGCACGGCGAAGGCGTGGCCCGCCGCAAGGGCGGTCAGCGCCGAGGCGGCGTCCTTGGGCCAAGCCTTCAGCGTCTCCTCGGGCAGGTTCAGCGCCGCGAGGATCTTGCCGGAGGCCTCCGGGATGAAGGGCGCCGAGAGGATCGCGTAGAGCCGCGCGAGATTCACCCCCACGCGCACCGTCTGAGCGGCGGCGGCGGGATCGGTCTTGAAGCTCGACCAAGGGGCGGCGCGCTGGAGATAATCATTGCCCAGAGACCAGATCGCCCGCAATTCCGAGGCGGCCTTGCGGATCTCCAGAGCCTCCCAATGGGCGGCGTAGGCGGTGAGGGCCTTGTCGAGGTTCTCGGTCAATTCGGCTTCGAGCGGGCCGGGGGCGCCGCCTTCAGGCAGGGCCGCGCTTGGAGCGCCTGAAGTAGAGGGGAATTTCGCGGCGGCGAATTTCGTCACCCGCGAGACGAAATTCCCCAAGACGTCCGCGAGATCCTTATTCAGCGCCGTCTGGAGGACGCCCCAAGTGAAATCGGCGTCGCTGCCCTCCGGCGCGTTGGAGAGCAGAGTCCAGCGCCAGACGTCGGAATTGGGCAGCACCTCAAGGGCCTGGTCCATGAAGACGCCGCGCCCCTGGCTGGTCGAGAATTTCCCGCCGTCGTAATTCAGCCAGTTGAAGCCCTTGATGAGATCCACGAGCTTCCAGGGCTCGCCCGAGCCCATGATGGTGGCGGGGAAGTTGATGGTGTGGAAGGGCACGTTGTCCTTGCCCATGACCTGAACATAACGCACGTCCTCGGCGCCTTCGTCCAGACGCCACCAGCGCCGCCAAGCGGAATCCGGCAGGCCCTTGGCCTCGGCCCATTCCGCCGCCGAGGCGATATATTCGATGGGCGCGTCGAACCAGACGTAGAAAACCTTGCCCTCCATGCCCGGCCAAGGCTGATCGCCCTTGCGCACCGGCACGCCCCATTTGAGGTCTCGGGTGATGCTGCGGTCCTGAAGCCCCTCGCCGTCGTCGAGCCATTTATAGGCGATGGAGGAGACCAGATTCGACCAATCCTGTTTGGCCCCGATCCATTCCCGCAGCCGCTCGCGCATGGCGGATTGGCGCAGGTAAAGATGCTTCGTCGCGCGGATCTCCAGATCCTTCGCGCCGGAGATGGCCGAACGCGGATCGAGGAGGTCGGTGGGGTCGAGCAGCTTGGTGCAGTTCTCGCATTGATCGCCGCGGGCGCGCGCATAGCCGCAATTGGGGCAAGTGCCCTCGACATAGCGGTCGGGCAGGAAGCGGCCGTCGGTCGGGGAGTAGAATTGCCGCTCCTCCACCTCGGAGATCAGCCCCGCCTCGTCGAGCTTTCCGGCGAGATGCTGCGTCAAGGCGCGATTCTGCGCGCTGGAGCTGCGGCCGAACCAATCCCACGAAACGCCGAAGCCTTCGCAGAGCCCTTTCTGAACCTCGAACATCTCGGCGCAATAGGTCTCGACCGGAACGCCCGCCTTATCGGCGGCGATCTCGGCGGGGGTGCCGTGCTCGTCGGTGGCGCAGAGGAACATCACCTCATGTCCGCGCTGACGCATGAAGCGGGCGTAGGCGCAGGAAGGCAGAATCGAGCCGACCAGATTGCCCAGATGCTTCACGCCGTTGATGTAGGGCAGAGCGGAGGTGATGAGGATGCGCGCCATAAGATCGTAGACTCCCTGCGAATCGCCTCCTTCTTAAACCTTTCGCGCTGCGGCGCAAAGCGGCGCGAAGAGAGTCGCGGCTGAGGCTCGTTCTTTCGGCTGCGGAAGGTTTCAGGGACGGGGGGCGGAAGGCTTCGGGAGAGGCGCGGGGGGCGCGGCCTCTGGGGCTTCGTCTTCCTGCGCGGCGAGGGCGGCCACCATCGGCCCGAGCGGCCGGGCGCGGTCGTCGCGGCGCAGTTCGGGGCTGAAGAGGCTGGAGAGCGAGCCGTCGAGGAAGAGGGCGTTGGGCGTCTTCAGCCCGTCGCGGAAGAAGCGCCCGAAGGCGTGGAAGGTCACGGGCAGATCCGAAATGACGAAGATCGCCTCGCCCTCGGCGGTGACGCCCACGCCGTTGCGGAATTTCCGCGAGGCGCTGTCCGCCATGAAGGCCGGATGAATCTTCCCGTCGACGACCAGCATCGGCCCCGATTGCGTGGCGTATTCGGGGAGCTTGGCGTCTTCGCGCTCGAATTTGCGGGCGTAGGCCTCGGTCTCCAGCACGGCGGGGCGGCCGTCTTTGATATAGAAGACGCCGTTGGGCTTGAGGTGGAAATTGCCGTAGCCCGCCCGGCGGTTCAGAGACTTCAGCTTGCGTCCGGATTCGATATAGAGCCCGATGGGCTTCAGCGCCTCGTCGAACATGCCCGCGTTGAAGGCGAAGACGATCCGCTCGCCCTGCGCGGCCAGATGATCCCGCAGAGCCCCGAAGGCGCCGAAGGGCTCGCCCGCCGGATCGAGGTTGAACAGCGCCAGACGCATCTTCGCCGGATCGAAGCGGCAGACCTTGTAAAATCCGCCCTCGTAGATCTGGGCGCGGCAGGCGGCGGCTTCGGCGTTTTGTTGGGCGGCGGCGCCCGGCGCCAGCGCCGCCAGAGCCCCGAAGGCCAGCGAGGCGTAGGCCCCCCAGAGCCTCATCCACAGCGGCGCCCGCCAGCGCCAATTCCCACGAGAGGCCGGACGGCGAATCACGGAGCCTCCGCCCGCAGGCGCTTGGCGGCCTCGACGGCGAAATAGGTCAGCACGCCGTCGCATCCCGCGCGTTTGAAGGACGTCAGGGTCTCCATCATGGCGCGCTCTCCGTCGATCCAGCCGTTGCGGGCGGCGGCCTGAATCATCGCGTATTCCCCGCTCACCTGATAGGCGAAGGTGGGCGCGCCGAAGGCGTCCTTCAAGCGGCGGCAGAGGTCCAGATAGGGGAGGCCCGGCTTGACCATCAGCATGTCGGCGCCCTCCGAGAGGTCGAGAGCGGCCTCCTTCAGGGCTTCGTCGCCGTTGGCGGGGTTCATCTGATAGGTCTTCTTATCCTTCGGAACATCCTCGCCCTTGCCGAAATTCGCGCCTGAGCCCACCGCGTCGCGGAAGGGGCCGTAGAAGGCCGAGGCGTATTTCGCCGTATAGGACATGATCAGCGCGTCCTGAAAGCCGCCCGCCTCCAGAGCCGCCCGCAAGGCGCCGATGCGCCCGTCCATCATGTCGGAGGGGCCGATGACGTCGGCGCCCGCCTCGGCCTGCGCCATGGCCTGCCTCACCAGAGCCTCGACGCTGGCGTCGTTGGCGATTCTCCCGTCGCGGAGGATTCCGTCATGGCCGTGGAGGCTATAGGGATCCAGCGCCACGTCGGTCATGACGCCGATCTCGGGGATCTCGCGCTTCAGAGCCCGGATGACCCGGCAGATGAGATTATCCGGATTCCAAGCCTCGGCGCAGTCATGGGTCTTCAGAGAGGAATCCACATAGGGAAAGAGCGTCACGCAGGGAATTCCGAGCTTCGCCGCCTCCTCCACCCGGACCAGCGCCCGGTCGAGGGTCAGGCGCGAAACCCCCGGCAGAGACTCCACCGGATCCTCTCGGCCTTCGCCCTCCATGACGAAGATCGGCCAAATGAGGTCGCTCGGCGCGAGCCGCGTCTCGGCGACCAGCGCCCGCCGCCAGGGCGAGGCCCGCAGGCGCCGCGGGCGCGAGAGCGGAAAAGGCGCCCAAGGCGCGCGGGCGGCGGATGAGGTCATGGCTTCTTCTCCCCTAAGCGCCCGCAGGGAGGCACGCCCGCGCGGTTCTGTCAATGCGGCGCAAGGAGCCTCTTCCGAAGCTTTCGGGGCGCCTCCTCATGCCCGGCCCATCCTCATGCACCGATTGTCAATATAAGCGTTTTACCTTGGCCCCCAGAACGCAAGCATACGCAAGCACACGTAGACGCAAACGCAAGCAGTCGACAGGCAGCAGGGGACAACGCATGCGCCGGAGCTTTATTTTCATCGTCGCGGCCGCGTCGACGGCGCTTCTCGCCGCGCTTCCGGCTCGGGCCGAAGGTTCGGGCTGGGGCGGTCAGGTGCGCTTCACCGCCTCCTTAGACGCCGGAATCGGCCAGACCAGAGCGGGCCGCTACGTCGACGTCATGTATGACGAGGCGGGCGAGGCGACCGGCGAGTGGGTGCAGGGAGGGCGCGGCAAGGGGCTGGCTCTGGGCGCGAACATCGGCGTCGAGGTCGGGCGGGACTGGGCCTTTCAGCTGGAGGCGCAATATCTGACCCTCAATCGCCGGGTGACCCATCATCTCGGCTCCGACCCCTCCGAGACCTATGCGGATCAGGAGGACCATGTCTTCGCCGGCTTCGTCACGGGGCAATACCGCATTCCGCTGGAGGGCTATTTCCGGCCTTACGTCGGCGCGGGCCTCGGCTTCCTGACCCATGACTTCGGCTCGGACGGCGACGATTACCTCTGGGCGACGAAATTCCAGCTCGGCGGAGATTTCGCCGTGGGCGAAACCATCTCGCTCTATGGTCAATATGATCTGATCGCGGCGGAGGGGAAGTTCGATCAGACCAACTCCCTCCTCCATGTGGGCCGCGTGGGCGTGAAGAAGCGCTTCTGAGCTTTTCGTCCCGCTCCATCCCGATCTTCGCCGCCGCCCCGAAAAGGGCGGCGGTTTTGTTTTATTCTGGGATTTCTCCGCTCGCCGATCCGGATCAGGCGCAGATTTCCCCGCCTTCGCTCAGGTGGTTTTAACGTAGCTCCTCAGTAATTCCGCATTTGGAACGAACCTTGCTGATGTTTCCGCAGTCGATGACCTTAACGGGAATTTTTGCGGAGACTCGCAATGAAGCGCCATCTTCTTCTTTATACGGCTCTGTTTGCGGGGGTCGCCGGATCCGCGCTGGCGGGGGGCTATTCGGCCGCGCCTTATGGCGGCGGAGTCCATCAAGGCGCCGTCATGGGCGCCGGGCAAGTCGGCCAGCCCGTCGCGGCGCCGGGTCAGCCGGTCTTCGTGAACGGCCGCCAAGTTTACGACGACCGCGGCGCGGTTCAGACCGGCGGCGCGATCTGGGGCGGCGATTTCGCGGGCGCGGCCTATGGCGCGCCGGTGGTCGAGCGGCAGGTCGTGAGCGAGGAGTATCTCCTCCAGCAGCAGGCCGCCTACGGCGCCGTTCAGGCTCCGGCTCAGGCGGGCTACGGCGTCGCGCGTCAGGGCGTCGCGGCCGGAGCGCCGATCTACGAGCAGACCACCACCACCCAGGACATCGTCGCCGTGACGAGCGTTCAGCCGACCCTCGCGCAGACGCGCGGCGGCTGGGGCCCCCGGGTCTTCGTGGGCGTGCAGGGCGGGGCCTCGCTGGGCGGAGCCTTCTCCAGCGCGGATCAGACGCTGAAGATCGACCGGGGATATAATTTCGGCGTCCATGCGGGCGTGGCCTTCGGCGGCGGCTGGCGCGCCAAGGTCGAATATCTGCGTCTGGCGGGCAAGATCGAGGTCGCCGGCTATGAAGGCGGCGATTGCGGCCCGCAGAAGCCCGATTGCGGCGGCGGCAAGTCCTGGGGCGGCAAAAGCGGCCACGGCGGCGGCGGACATGGCGGCGGGAGCGGCGGCGGCTATTACGAGGAGACCCTCGACTACACCGCCAACGCGGGCTTCGTGACGGTGGAGAAGGCCTTCGAGGTCTCCAAGACCTTCCAGCCCTATGTCGGGCTCGGCGTGGGCTATGTGAATCCGAAGATCGACGGCGGCGATCCCCTGAAGGGCTCCATCGGCGTGAAGGCCTCGGTGGGCGCGAGCGTCGCGCTGAGCGATCAGATCGAGGCTTTCGGCGAATACGCTTATGTCGTGGCGCCGGACGTGGAGTGCGATTGCGGCTCCGACGGGCTGATCAAGGTGGATTACGACACGCATCTGCTCTCCGCGGGCCTGCGGATCTCCTTCAACTGACCGAATTTCCGGCGGCGGGGCCTTTCCGCCGCCGGATCTCGCCGGAAATCCTCCTTACGCCCATGAGTTTTCATCATGCGGCGCGCGCGCCGAGGGTCTCGACGCGGCGGAGACGGGAGGGATTTCAGGGCGAAGAGAGTCGAATTCGGCTGAAATCCTCACAAAATCGCCGCCTGTCTCGTTTTGGGGCTTTTGTCTGAGAATGGGACGGATGAAGTTCATGATATATCTTCATGAACCTCAGGAAATCGGCGAGAATGCCACGTATTTCGGCGAATTTTCCGAAAACTAGAAACGGGATTGAGAAATTTGCGATTCACGCGCAATATATCCCACAGGTCAATGTAGCGTTTCGAGGCAAACATGAAACTCCTCACCCTCTCAGGAGTGGCGTCCGGCGTGGCGACGTTGCTCGCTGGAACGGCGGCGGCGCAGGCGTACGGCGCCTATACCCCCCGCGATGTGTTCGTGTCGGCCGACGTGCTGCGCGGCTCGCTGAACGCCTCCGCGGGCGCGGCCTCCGGGGCCTATTATCAGGCGGCTTCCGGGTCGGTCTCCTCGACGGGCGTCCTCCCCGCCTCCTATGCGACGACGAGCGTCTCGCCCGGCTCCTACACGTCCGGCACGATCTCGGCGCCGATCACGGCCAGCATCTCCGGGCCGATGTCGGGCACCTTCTCGGGCCAGATCACCGGCACCATCACCGGCACGATCACGCTGAATCAGGCCGCGCCGGTCGTCTCCACGACCTACGCCGCGCCCGCGACCTACGTCGCTCCGGCGCCCGCGCCGATCTACACGCCCGCCCCCGCGCCGATCTACGTCCCGGCGCCGGTCGTGGTCTCCGAGCCGGTTTATGCGGAGCCGGTCTACGTGGCGCCGCCCGCGCCCGCTTATATTCCGCCGCCGCCTCCTCCGCCGGTGGTGGTCCCGCCGCCCGTGGTGGTCGAGCCGGTCGTGGATTCCTGCGCCCCTTGGGGCGGAAGCCGGAACTTCTACGGCCAGATCGGCGGCGGCTACGCCTATGCGGGCGACAACATCGACGGTCTGCGTCTGGCCAGCCGCGGCCTCGATAAGAATTATCACATCTCCGGCGGCCTCGGCATGCGGCTGAGCGGGCAGGGGATCGGCTGCGACGATCAGGTCCGCGTCTCGGTTCAGAACCACTACATCCGGCATGAGCTGCCGCGCGGCGGCCAGATCATCAACGGCCGCCGGATGCTGAACAAGGACGCGATCAACGGCGAGGCGGTCTTCGCTCAGGTCGAATATGCGCCGGACCTCGGGCTTGGCGGCGTTCGTCCTTACATCGGCGCGGGAATCGGCGCGGCCGGAATCAACGTCGGCGACGGCCATGACGGCTACGACAATGATTGGGGCTTCGCCTATAAGGGAATCGCGGGCGTGACCTTCGAGGTCAATCCCAAGCTCGACCTCTACGCCGAATATAACTACATCGGCGTCCCCGGCGTGGAGCTGAAGACCGGCGGCGGCCGCAAGGACGGCGAGATCGATTACGACGCGCATCTCGTCAACGTCGGCCTGCGCTACAACTTCTGACGCTCGCCCGTCGCAGGAATTTCTAAAAGACGCCGCCGGATGGCTCATCCGGCGGCGTTTTCCTATGAAACCCGGAGCAAAGCCGCGCTTGTCAGCCGCAAGCCGGAATGTTAGCTCCGAAGCATCATGAGCAAGATCCCCCCGCGCCAAACCCAGCCCCTCACGCCCGCCCTGACGCCGGGGCGCATCGCCGTGGGCGGGGCGCCCGAAGGCTACGACGCCCTTCTGCTGATCCGGCTCGTCGAGCGGGCCAAAGGGCCTGTTCTGCATGTCGCGCGGGACGACGCCCGCATGGCCGCCATGGAGACCGCCCTTGGGGTGGTCGCGCCGGGAACCCCGGTCTTCAAGCTGCCCGCGTGGGATTGCCTGCCCTATGACCGGCTCTCGCCCAATCCGGGGGTGGCGGCGGAGCGTCTGGCGACGCTCGCCCAGCTCGCCGAGGGCTTCGACCGGCCTTGCGTGATTCTGACCACGGTGAATTCGGCGGTTCAGCGCGTGCCGCCCCGCGAGAGCCTGCGCCGCGCGCGCTTCGCGGCGGATGTGGGCTCGCGGATCGACCTCGACCGGCTTCAGGCCTTCTTCGCGGAGAACGGCTATGTGCGGGCGAGCTCGGTGGCCGAGCCCGGCGATTACGCCGTCCGGGGCGGCGTGATCGACGCCTTCCCGCCCGGATTTGAAAAGCCGGTGCGGCTCGACCTCTTCGGCGACGTGCTGGAGAGCCTGAAAAGCTTCGATCCCGAGACCCAGCGCAGCGAAGGCAAATTGCAGCGTCTGGAATTGGCGCCGATCTCCGAGACGCCTTTGACTCCGGCTTCGATCAAGCTTTTCCGTCAGCGCTACCGCGAGACCTTCGGCGCGGCGGGCGACGATCCGCTTTACGAAGCCGTCTCCGAGGGCCGCCGCCATCAGGGCATGGAGCATTGGCTCGCCTTCTTCCATGAGGGCCTTGAGACGCTCTTCGATTATCTGCCCGAAGGCGCCCCCGTCTCGCTCGACCATCAGGCCGAGGAGGCGCGGGAATCGCGCATGGAGGTGGTGCGCGATCATTATGAAAACCGCCGTCAGGCCCTCGACAAGCCGAGCATCGGCGGCTCGCCCTATCGCCCCGCGACGCCTTCCTCGCTCTATCTGACCGATACGGACTGGACCGCCGCTCTGGCGGATCGGGCGGTGCGCGGCTTCTCGCCTTTTCCTCTGGGCGCGGGGCCGAACCTCACGGATGCGGGCGGGCGTCTGGGCCGCGACTTCGCCCCGGAGCGGCTTCAGGAGAAGATCAACCTCTTCGACGCCCTCGTCGCCCACGCCCGCGAGCGGATGAAGTCGGGACGCCGGGTGGTGCTGGCGGCCTATTCCGAGGGCTCGCGCGAGCGCATGGGCGGCTTGCTGGAGGATCACGGACTCAAAACCGCGATTCTGCCGCGCTGGGGCGATCTCCCGGCGGCGAAGGAGGCGGGCGAGACGGCGCGTCTGCTGGTCTGGCCGCTGGAGCATGGCTTTGAAACCGACGATCTCGCGGTGATCTCGGAGCAGGACATCCTCGGCGACCGCCTCGTGCGGGCGGCGCGCAAGAAGCGCCGGGCGGATAACTTCATCTCCGAGGCGGCGAGCATCTCGCCGGGGGATCTGGTGGTGCATGTCGAGCATGGCGTGGGGCGCTATCTCGGCTTGCAGACGCTGAAGACCGACGGCGCCGAACGCGATTATCTCGCGCTGGAATATGCGGGCGAGGGCAATTCCAAGCTTTACGTCCCGGTCGAGAACATCGAACTGCTCTCGCGCTTCGGCTCCGCCACGGAGGGCGTGCAACTCGACCGCCTCGGCGGCGGCGCCTGGCAGGCCCGCAAGGCGCGGCTCAAGAAACAGGTGCTGGAGATCGCCGAGCGCCTGATCCGCGTGGCGGCGGAGCGTCGCTTGCGGACGGCGGAGGCCTATCATCCGGCTTCGGGGCTGTTTGAGGAATTCTGCGCCCGCTTCCCCTATCAGGAGACCGACGACCAGCTTGCGGCCATCTCCGACGTGCTGGGCGATATGTCCTCGGGCCGCCCGATGGACCGGCTCGTCTGCGGCGACGTGGGATTCGGCAAGACCGAAGTCGCCTTGCGGGCGGCTTTCGTGGCGGCCATGGAGGGGGCTCAGGTGGCGGTGATCGCCCCGACGACCCTGCTCGCGCGCCAGCATGCGAAGAACTTCGAAAACCGCTTCCGGGGCTTTCCGCTTCAGGTGCGCGATCTCTCGCGCTTCACCTCGGCGAAATCGGCCTCCGACACGAAATCCGGCCTGCGCGAGGGGACGGTGGACGTGGTGGTCGGCACTCATGCGCTTTTGGCCAAAGACATCAGCTTCAAACGGCTCGGCCTGCTCATCATCGACGAGGAGCAGCATTTCGGCGTGAAGCATAAGGAGCGGCTCAAAGAGCTGAAATCCGACGTCCATGTGCTGACCATGACCGCCACGCCCATTCCGCGCACTTTGCAGATGGCCATGACGGGGGTGCGCGAGCTTTCGCTCATCGCGACGCCGCCGGTGGATCGTCTGGCGATCCGAACCTATGTCGGGCCTTATGATCCGGTCACCGCGCGCGAGGCTCTGCTCCGCGAGAAATATCGCGGCGGCCAGAGTTTTTACGTCGCGCCGCGCATCGCGGATCTGGCGGCCATCGAGGAATTCCTCCGCGAGCATGTGCCGGAGGTGAAATTAGCGGTGGCTCATGGCCAGATGGCCGCCGGGGCGCTCGACGAGATCATGAACGCCTTCTATGACGGCGCTTACGACGTTCTGCTCGCGACGACCATCGTGGAATCCGGCCTCGACATCCCGACGGCCAATACTTTGATCGTCCATCGGGCCGACATGTTCGGCCTCGCGCAGCTCTATCAGATCCGGGGGCGCGTCGGACGGGCCAAAACCCGCGCCTACGCCTATCTCACCACCCAGCCGCGCAAGGCTCTGACGCCTGCGGCGGAGAAGCGGCTCAAGGCTCTGGCTTCGCTGGATTCGCTGGGAGCGGGCTTCACGCTGGCGAGCCACGACCTCGACATTCGCGGCGCGGGCAATCTGCTCGGCGAGGAGCAATCCGGCCATATCCGCGAGGTCGGCTTCGAGCTGTATCAGGACATGCTGCAAGAGGCTCTGGAGCGCATGCGCTCGGGCGAGACGGATCTCCCCGAATCCGCCGAAGTCTGGTCGCCGCAGATCAATCTGGGCGTGGCGGCGCTCATCCCGGAGAGCTATGCGGCGGATCTCGACGTGCGTCTGGGGCTTTACCGCCGCCTCGCCTCTCTGGAGGAGGGCGCGGAGCTGGAGGGCTTCGCCGCCGAGCTGCATGACCGCTTCGGCCCGCCGCCGCCGGAGGTCGAGGGGCTGATGAAGCTCATCCGGCTGAAGGGGCTTTGTCGGCGGGCGGGAATCGCCAAGCTGGACGGCGGCCCCAAGGGGGCCTCGATCTCCTTCCGCGAGGGCGCGGTGAAGAATCCGGCGGGCGTGGCCTCATGGGCGATGCGTCAGGGGGCTCTGGCGCGGCTGAAGCCGGATTCCTCTCTGGTGGTCCTGCGCGATTGGGAGACGCCGGAAGCCCGGCTCAAGGGCGCGCTGACTTTGGCGCGGGAGCTGGTCAAGGCCGCCGAATCCACGGAGACCGACGTGCTCAAGGCGCCGCCTCCGCCGCCGAAAGCGCCGCCGCCCAAGCATCTGGCGCCGCCGAAATCCCCGACGCCGCCCGCCCCTCAGCGGAATTCGCTCGGCGTGACGCGGGTGGTTCCGCGCGGCTCATGGCGGGGCGGGCCGCGTTCGGGACGCTGAAGGACGAAGCGCCTCCGCCAAGGCGGAGGCGTCTTCCGAAGCTCAGACGCAATCGATGGAGCGGATCGCATTGGTGGTTTTGTTGAAGATCACCGTCTGACGGTCCAGCCGGAAATCCATGGTCATGGGGTCTCCCTCGCCGACGACGCGCCGCGCGACGCCCTCCGGCGCGGCGGGCAGGGCGGAGAGCGGCCCGCCGACGTAGCTCTGAAGGGCGGCGGCCTGACAGAGATCCTCGGAGGGCTGCGCGAGCTCGGTCGGCGGCGCCGGGACGGGGCGCGGCGTCGGCGCCTGAGCGCTCTGCCGGTTGCAGGCGGGGAGCGCGAGGAGCGCGACGCCGAGCGCGGCGAAGACGAAGGGTTTCATCATGGGGGGCCTCCTGAGGCTTGAATGGGGAACTTCGACCCGCCAAGCATAAGGCCCGCGTTCTTCTCCGCCCAAGAGGTTTCCCCTCGGCCGTCAGAGATTAAGTCCTATCTGAGAATCGGCTCGTTCGCCGTCTCCGGCGCGTCGCCGCTTGGGATGGACTTGGGCGGCGGCGGGCGCGGCGAAACCGGGACTCCGAATTCAGGCGCGCTATAGGCCGGGGGCGGGTTCGTCGGGTTCTTAAGGGGCTTCTGGTCGTTCCCGGATTGAGGAAAACCGTCCAGGACGGATTGAGCGGCCGCAGGTTGCGCGGATAAAAGCGCGCCGAAGGCGAGGAGAAGCGGAAACTTCATCGCGACAGTCCTTTCAATGCGTTCGGATCGACGAGGCGGGCGGAGGAGCGCAAAGGCCCCGCGCCCGATCTTCGTTCTATGTAAGAGCAATTCGTTGCGCGTAAAGGGCGTGGAGACGCATGGGCTCCACCATGAATTAAGGAGGTCCGGAGAGCGAGGAGCCGCCTCAGGCCTCCGGGCGGAGCCATTCCCCCGACCAGCGCCCCCGGAAGCCCTCGACCGCCAGACGCGGCGTCAGCCATTCGAGCAGCGTCGCGGCCTCCTGCGCGAATCCATAGGGCGGATTCACCACCGTCATCCCGGTGCCGGTCAGGCCCGGAGCCTCCGGCGGCGCGAAATCCAGACGCAGATCCAGAACCGGCGCCGAGACCTCCTGAAGCGCCTCCAGAAATCCGGCGTCGGCGCCGCCCGTCTTGATGGGCCGCCAGAGCAGCCAGACCCCCGAGGAGAAGCGCTTCAGCCCCGCCTTCAGTCCTTTGACCATGCGTTCATATTCGTCTTTGCGCTCGAAGGGCGGATCCACGAGGATCAGCCCGCGCCGCGAGGTCGGCGGCAGAAAGGCGCTCAGAGCGTCGTAGCCGTCCATGTGATAGGCCCGCGCGCGGGCGAAAGGCTTCAAAGCCTCCTCCAGAAGCGGAATCTCCTCAGGATGCAGCTCGCAGGCCATGACCCGGTCTCCGGGGCGCGTCAGCCGCGCCAAGAGCCAGGGCGAACCCGGATAAAACCGCCGCTCGGGCTGGCCGGCGTTGAGTTCGTCCAGCGCGTCGAGATAGGGATCGAGCAGCGGATGGGGCGCCGGATCCTCCAGAACCTTCTGGATTCCGCCGCGCCATTCGCCGCCGCGCAGGGCGCGCTCGTCCATCACGAGATCGAAGAGGCCCGCGCCCGCATGGCTGTCCAGCGCGAGGAAGGGCTTGTCCTTGCGCGTCATGGCCAGCAAAGCCCGGCAGAGCAGAGCGTGCTTCACCACGTCGGCGGCGTTGCCCGCATGATAGGCGTGGCGGTAATTCACGGCGCGAGTCCCTGTAAGGCGTCCGGCGAAGCCGCGGGCGAGGCCAGAAGGCGAGCGCCTTGGCTATGATGCGTCTGGATAGGGATCATCTTTAACTCTCGGTAACCACAAGCGTTCAAATCTGCGGGGAACCCGCGCGGAGACGCCGCGCTTTACGCCGCAGGCTCGTCCCCTCGCAAGCCGCGCGGCGTGTTTTCGGAGCCGCCCGATGCGCATTTCTCCTGTTCTTCTCCGCTTTCTGGGCGGCGTGGTCCTGACTCTCGCCGCCGCTCAGGCTCAGGCCCAGACTGCTTACATCGTCGCCGGGGGTCTGCCGACCATCCGCAGCGGCGATCCGTCGATCTATAAGCCTATCGACCTCGCGTCCACCGGTTCGCTCGCGGTCTCCTCCCTCGACCGCAGCATGGCGCCGGGCGACGGGATTTACCGGCCCATCGTGCCCGCCTCCTCCACGCCGCAGATGGCGGGGGACGTGCGCGGGCCTTGGGGCGTCTCTTCGAACCGCTTCGCCACGGATCTCTGTCTGGCGGTGTTTCAGGAGGCGAACGCCGAGCGCCGCAAGCGGGGCCTGCGTCCTCTGACGCCGGATTTCGCGCTCGCCAAGGCCGCCGGCGCCCATGCCGCGGATATGATCTCCGGCGATTTCTTCGGCCATTTCGCGCCCGACGGCCGCGCTCTGAAAGAGCGCCTCCAGCAGAACGCCGTCCCCGCCTATGAGGAGGTGGCTGAAAATCTCTGGGAGGCTCAGGGCCGCATCAACTGGACCATTCCCGATAATCAGCGCCGCGCGATTCAGGATTGGCTCAACAGCGACAAAGGCCATCGCGAGGCCCTTCTGGACGCCAATCTCTTCACGGCGGGCGTGGGCGTGGCCATCCGCGACGGACGCATCGCCGTGGCGATGATGCTCGCGCGGCCCTGAGCCTCGCCTGATCTCCGAAACAGACGCCGCGCGGAGCCCTCCGCGCGGCGTTTGCTTTCGTTCAGCGGGAATCGGAGCCCGCGAAAGGATCGGTGACGAGAATCGTGTCCTCGCGCTCGGGGCTGGTGGAGAGCAGCGCCACCGGGCAGTCGATCAGCTCCTCCAGCCGCTTGACGTATTTGATCGCGGCGGCGGGCAGATCCGCCCAGCGCCGCGCGCCCTGCGTGCTTTCCGACCAGCCGGGGAGAGTCTCGTAGATCGGCTTGGCTTTGGCCTGAAGCGCGGCGGCGGTCGGGAGATGATCGTGGCGGACGCCGTCGATCTCATAGCCCACGCCGATCCTGATTTCGTCCAGACCATCCAGAACGTCGAGCTTGGTCAGGGCGATCCCATGGATTCCGGCGGTGGCGATGGTCTGACGGACCAGAGCCGCGTCGAACCAGCCGCAGCGGCGCTTGCGCCCCGTGACGGTGCCGAATTCATGGCCCCGCTCGCCGAGCCGCTCGCCGATGGCGTCGAAAAGCTCGGTGGGGAAGGGGCCAGCGCCGACGCGCGTGGTGTAGGCTTTGGCGATGCCGAGCACGTAGCCCACGGCGCCCGGACCCATGCCCGAGCCGCTGGCGGCTTGTCCGGCCATGGTGTTGGAGGAGGTCACATAGGGGTAAGTGCCGAAATCCACGTCGAGCAAGGCGCCCTGCGCGCCCTCGAAGAGCACTTTCGCGCCCTGTTTGCGCAATTCCGAAAGCCGCAGCCAGACCGGCGCCGCGAAAGGCAGCACCTGCGGCGCGATCTCCTCCAGCGCGGCCTTGAGCGCGGCCCGGTCGATGGGCGCGGCGCCGAGGCCTTTGCGGAGGGCGTCGTGATGGGCGAGGAAGCGGTCGAGCCGCGCCTCCAGCGTCTCGGGATCGGCGAGATCCGCCAGACGAATCGCGCGGCGGCCCGCCTTATCCTCATAGGCCGGGCCGATGCCGCGTCCGGTGGTGCCGATGCGGCTGGCGCCGGCGGCTTCTTCGCGCATCTGGTCCAGCTCGCGATGCGGCGGCAGAATCAGCGGCGTGTTCTCGGCGATGAAGAGCTTGTCCGGCCCGATATGCACGCCCTGAGCGCCCAGCTTCGCGATCTCCGCGAGCAGCGCCCAAGGATCCAGCACCACGCCGTTGCCGATGAAGGAGAGCTTGCCGCCCCGCACCACGCCCGAAGGCAGAAGCGACAGCTTATAGGTCTGGTTGCCGATGACGAGCGTATGGCCCGCATTATGGCCGCCCTGAAAGCGCACGACGGCGTCGGCGCGCTCTGAGAGCCAGTCCACGATCTTCCCCTTGCCCTCGTCGCCCCATTGGGCGCCGATGACCGCCACATTCGACATGCGCCGTCCCTTTCCTGAGGAGTTTTTGCGCCGGATTCATAACGGCCTTCCGCGGAAAGGCGAAGGATATTTCGCGACGGGGCGCGGAAGGGCGACGTTCCGTCCCATTTTGCGCGGAAAAAGCGAAGTCCGGCGGAATTCCCGCTTGCCAAGGCGCCCGCCTCCGCCTTCCATGGCGCGAGCAAGCGGGGAGGGGTCATGCTGGCTCGGATCATGACGGCGGCCTTTTGGGGAATCGAGGCGCGGGCGGTGGAGGCGCAATGTCAGCTCTCCTCCGGCTTGCCCGCCTTCAACCTCGTGGGGCTGGCGGATAAGGCCGTGGCCGAATCGAAGGAACGCGTGCGCGCGGCTCTGACCTCGCTGGGGATCGGGCTTCCGGCCAAAAGGATCACGGTGAACCTCGCGCCCGCCGATCTGCCCAAAGAGGGCTCGCATTACGATCTCCCCATAGCTCTGGCGCTGCTCGGCGCCATGGAGGCCGCCCCCGCCGAGAAGCTTTCGGAATGGCTGGCCATGGGAGAGCTGTCCTTGGACGGCGGCTTGAATCCCTCGCTCGGCGTTTTGCCCGCCGCGCTTCTGGCCGCCGAACAGGGCAGGGGGATGATTTGTCCCGCCGCTTCGGCCTCGGAGGCGGCTTGGGTGGGCGCGACCAAGGTTCTCGGAGCGCCGAGCCTGCTCAGCCTGCTGAATCATTTCAACGGACGGGCGCGGCTGACTCTCGCCAAGCCGGGGGGCGCGGCGGGCGTGGAGGCGGAGGCCGCAGGAGCCCCCGATCTGCGCGAGGTGCGCGGTCAGGAGGGCGCGAAACGCGCTTTGGAGGTCGCGGCGGCGGGCGGACATAACCTCCTGATGGTGGGGCCTCCGGGAGCGGGGAAATCCATGCTGGCGGCGCGGGCGCCGGGGCTGCTGCCGCCTCTGGAGCCGCAGGAGGCTTTAGAGGTCAGTTTGGTCCATTCGGCGGCGGGGCTGCTCAAGGAGGGGAAGGTCTCCATGCGGCGGCCTTTCCGCGCGCCGCACCACTCCGCGAGCATGGCGGCTCTGGTCGGGGGGGGACGTCGGGCGGGGCCGGGCGAGGCGAGCCTCGCGCATCGCGGGGTCTTGTTCCTCGACGAGACGCCGGAGTTTCAGCCGCAGGTTCTGGAGGCCCTGCGTCAGCCTCTGGAGACCGGGGAGATTCTGGTTTCGCGGGCTGAAGCCCATGTGCGCTATCCGGCGCGGTTTCAGCTCATCGCGGCGATGAATCCCTGTCGCTGCGGCTATCTGACCGATCCGACGCGGGCTTGCTCGCGGGCGCCGCGCTGCGGCATGGCCTATCAGGAGCGGCTTTCCGGGCCTTTCCTCGACCGCATCGACCTTCAGATCGAGGTTCCGGCCTTGCCGCTTTCCGATCTGGCGGCGCCCGCGCCCAAGGAGGGCTCGCGCGAGGCGGCGGCCCGCGTCGCCAAGGCGCGGCGCATGCAGGCCGCGCGCTTCAGGGCTCAGGGGATCAAGGCGCGGCTCAACGCCGAAGTGGGCGCGGAGGCTCTGGAGGAAGCCGTGGAGCCCGCCGCCAAGGCTCTGGCGCTGAAGGCGGCGGAGGCTCTGAGGCTCTCGGCGCGGGGCCATCTGCGCTTGCTGCGTCTGGCGCGGACATTGGCCGATCTGGAGGAGAGCGAAAGCCTCCGCCCCGGCCATGTGGCCGAGGCGGCGAGCTTCCGGCGGGCTTCCGTCGGCGGTTAGGCCCATTCGCCCTTGCGGAAGACGGGCGTGGCCGCGCCCTTCTCGTCGAGGCCGTCGATGTCGATCTCGCCGGAGCCGATCATCCAATCCACATGGATCAGGCTGGAGTTGCCGCCTTGGGCCGCGATCTGCTCCTCGCTGAGCTTGGCGCCGCCGACGAAGCATTCGGAATAGCATTGTCCGAGCGCGATATGGCAGGCGGCGTTCTCGTCGAAGAGGGTGTTATAGAACAACAGCCCGCTGGCCGAGATCGGCGAGCCATGGGGCACCAGCGCCACTTCTCCAAGACGACGCGCGCCCTCGTCGGTGTCGATGAGCTTCTGAAGCACGGCTTCGCCTCTGGAGGCGTGGGCCTCGACGATGCGGCCTTCCCTGAAGGTCACGCGGATGTCCTCCAGCAAGGCGCCCTGATGCGAGAGCGGCTTGGTCGAGCTGACATGTCCTTCCACGCGCAGTCTGTGCGGCGTGGTGAAGACCTCCTCGGTCGGGATGTTCGGGTTGCAGGTGATTCCATTGCGGGCGGAATTGGCGCCGCCATGCCATTCATGGCCGTCGGCGAGGCCCACCGTCAGATCCGTGCCCGGACCCCGAAAGCGCAGAGCCGAGAAGCGCTTCTCGTTCAGCCATTTGGAGCGCGTCTTCAACGCCGCGTTATGGGCCGCCCAAGCCGCCACCGGATCGGGGCCGTCCACGCGCGAGGCGGCGAAGATCGCCTCGGCGAGGCGGCGCACGGCCTCCTCCTCGGGCAGATCGGGGAAGACGCGCTTGGCCCAGGTCGCGCCCGGCCAGGCGGCGATGCTCCAGTTGATCTTGAAATTGCTGATATGCTCCAGCGCGGGCTTATAGGCTTGGGAATTGGCGCGATTGGCCCGGCCCACCTTGTCGGGATCCTGCTCCGCGAGCAGCATGGGGTCGTCGCCGACCAGAGCCAGACGCGCCGTCCCCTCCGAGAAGGCTTCCGCCACGCCCTTATAGAGCCAGCCCGGCGCGCGGTCGAAGCTCTGGTCCTGTCCATGGACGAAGCGCGCGAGGGTCAGCTTCTCATCGCCATAGAGCGGCGTGACCAACCCGGCGCCCGCCTTATAAGCCTCCTCGACGACCAGCCGCACGAGAGGCGCCGCCGAAATCGGAGCGGTGAGGAAGAGATCCTGTCCGGGCTTCAGCCCCAGCCCCACCTTGACGATGGTTTCGGCCAGACGCGCGAGCTTGACGGGATCGATGGGGGAGACTTGAGACATCGGGGGGACTCTGAACAAATGCGGATGAGCCTTCAAGCTAGACCCCGCCCCGCGCCAAGGTCAACGCCGAGGTCGACGGCGGGGCGCCCTCCGAGCCTTGAGCAGACGCATGATCCTTTCCGCCGACTTCCCCCGGACTCTGGAGATTCTGGCGCATCGCTTGCGCGACGCGGCGGCGCCCGTCGAAATCTGGAGCTTCGACGGCCCGCAGGCGCGTCGGGAATATGAGGCGCGGCTCAAGGCCCAAGGCGTCGAGGCCCGGATGCGCAGCGCCTATAAGCCCTTGCTCCACGCCTTCCTTGAGGAGATCCCCGCCGAGGGCCTGATCCGCGCCGAGATCCTCCACCCGGTCCATCCCGCAGCGACGAAGCGGCGGTTTCAGCTGGAGGCCTATCCGCTGATCGGGCTTTTCCCGGAGGTCGAATTCCTCTTCCGCCCCGCGCCTTCCGGCGAAGGTTTGACTTATCGGCTGCGGCTGCTCCAGCGCGACGGCTCCATGCGGGAGATGGAGGTCTTCGCGCCCAACCGCCTCCATCCCGATCCGACTGGCGCGCTGGTCCTCTCGCCGACGGGCTGGCTGAAGATCGGCGGCGGCGCTGGCGAAAGGATCGAAACCGAGCTTGAGGCGCTTTTCGCGGCGGCTCTGGCGGCGGCTCCCAAGGCGGGCTTCGCGCAATTGCGTCTGAGCGCCCGGATTCCCATGCCCGATCAGCCGCTGCATTTCGGCGAGGAGGCCCTCAGCCTTCAGGAGGCGCTGCATGAAGACCTCTATTTCGCCCTGTTGGAGCGGCTCGGCGAGCGCCCCGGCCAGATCCTCCCGGAGGTGGGCTTAGGGCCTCCCGAGGCCGCCAGCCTGACCATCGAGGCGCGGCCTCTCGACGCGAATGATCCCCAAGGCGCCGCCAAGGATTCCGCGCCCCTCGCCGAGCTTCAGGCGTCGCCCTCGCCGGAGCGGATCGCGCGGGAATTGGCGGCTTTGGGCGGAGTTCCCTTCGAGGCCCGCAGCCGCGCGGGGCGTCTCTTGCGCGGGGCTTATCTCAAGGGCTCTGAGGCCCCCATGCTGCTCACCGCCGGACAGCACGCCAATGAGACCACCGGAATCGTCGGGGCTTTGCGGGCGGCTCAGAGGATCGCGGCGCGGCCGGGGGCGCATCTGGCGGTGACGCCCCTCGATAATCCCGACGGCTACGCCCTGCATCGACGCCTCACGCAGGAGAATCCGCGCCATATGCACCACGCCGCCCGCTTCACCGCCTGGGGCGAGGATCTGGAGCGCGGCCCGCCCGAGGCCGAAGCCGCCATCCGCAGCGAAGCTTTGAAGCTGTGTCCGGCGCGGCTGCATGTGAATCTCCATGGCTATCCGGCCCATGAATGGACGCGGCCTTTCAGCGGCTATCTTCCGCGCGGCTATGAGACGTGGACTCTGCCTAAGGGCTTTTTCCTGATCCTGCGCCATAGGCCGGGCTCGGCCGATTTCGCCGAGGCGCTGCTGGCCCGCATCGCGCGGGATCTGGCCGAGGCGCCCGGCTTGCTGGAGTTCACCCGCGCCCAGATGCGCCTCGCCGAGGCCCATGCGGGGCCGCTCGGATTCCGAGTGGTCGAGGGCTTTCCTTGCCTTGTCGCCGCCCGATCCGATTTGCGCACGGAGGTCGAGCTCGTCACGGAATATCCGGATGAAACGATTCTCGGCCCGGCCTTCGTCCAAGGCCATGAGGCCCAGACCCGCGCCGCCTTGGCGGCCTATGAGGCTTTACAGGCGCTGACCGCCTCCGGAGTCTGAGCCGCCGCGAGCAGCGGCTCGAAGATATGCCGCGCCAGATGCCGCACCACCGGCGCCGCCACGCCGTCGCCGGTCAGATGATAGGCCGCCCCCGGAAGCTTGGGCAGGCGATAGCCCTCTCCCAGCCCCATGAGCCGCGCCGTCTCCCTCGGCGAGAGCAGCCTTGAACGCAGGCTTTCGCCTTCGACCACGAGGATCGTCTGTCGGCTGGAGCCTCCGGCGGGGGTGCGCAGACATCCGGCCAACCCGTCGAAGCGGATCTCCGCGCGCTGGATCTTGCCGCCGAGGCCGTCGCGGCGGGTGCGCTTGTAAAGCGTCCCGACCCGCCGCAGCCCTGAAGCCTGAGCCGCCGCGACCTTGGCCCGATGGGGCTCGGCCATCATGCTGAGGAGTTTTCCGGTCTCCTCTGGGGAATCCCAAGGGAGGCCCGGCGCCTCCTCGATCAGATCCGCGAGGGTCTCGCGCCGCATGGGCGGCGGCGGCGGACGCCACCAGAGCAGCTTGCGCCGCGTCTGGAGCGGCAGGGCCGCGACGGCCCGCGTCAGGGCGGGCGTATGGAAAGGCGCCTGAGGCCCCGCGCCGAGCAGAGCCTCGGGGATGGCCATCTCCTCCCGCACGCCGATGAGAAAGAGCCTCGGCCGCGATTGCGGCAGAAACAGCGCCGCGTCCATCGCCAGAGCCCCGAAGCGATAGCCGCCCCGCGCCAAGGCGCCGCAGAGAAAGGCGAAATCCGCGCCGTCATGAGAGCGCAGCGTCCCGAGCACGTTCTCCAGCGCCACGAGGCGCGGCCCCCGGCCCTCGGCCCCCAGCGCCTCGATCAGCCGCCAGAAGGGATGGAAGCTGCCCGAGCGCGCGCCCTTGAGGCCCCCGCCCGCGCCCGCCACCGAAAGATCCTGACAGGGAAAGGAGGCCCAGGCGAGATCCGCCCGCCCCGGCGCGTCGGCGGGCGTGAGGGCGGCCACGTCGCCCAAGCGGAATTCTCCGCCCGCGCCCCAGTTCTCCCGATAGGAGGCGGCTTTGCGCGGATCGAAGTCATTGGCCAGCAGACAGCGCCAGCCCGGCCCGAGCCCCGCCCGCGCCATGCCTCCGCCTGCGAAGAATTCGTAGAAATCCGCCATGGGCTCCGTCCCGCTCCGAATTCGGGCGCGGATCATGGCGCGGGGCGAGGCGGCTGTCCATGGCTGCGTCTTTCGCGCCGCAACTCCGCGAGAGGCGAAAAGGCGCCCGCGAAGGTTCTTGACAAAATCCATCGGAATTTGAATGCAGAGGGCGAGCGACGGCGTGCGGCGTTCGGGGGAGCGCCTTCCGCAAAGGAAGGACGCCTCAGGGGAACGGCGTCGCGCGCAAGGCTCCGGACGCGTTCCGGACCACGCCGCCATGTCAGCCAGAGCCGAACGGCGCGCCGCATGTCGGGCCCCGCTCCCGACTCAAGCCAGCGATGAAAACGACGGCTTGACAGCCTTTCGGGAGATTTTGGCGATGCGAAGGACTTGGCGCGCGACGGGCACAGCCGTCGGTTTGGCGCTTGCGGCGCTGCAGGGGGCGGCGCAGGCGCAGGTTTACGATGCGGCGACGCCTCAGCCCTATGTCTTCGACGCGGCTCCGGCCGTTGCGGTCCCGGCCCCGCTTCCGGCCGCGCCTGCGGTTTCGGCTCCGGCGCCGATCTATGATCCTTCGCCGGCCTCCTCCGCCGCGGTCTTTGACCCGGCGCCTTTGGCGGCTCCGGCGCCCAGCTCTTACGCGACGGCGCCTGTCGCGGCCGAGCCCCTCCGCGCGCCGCTGCCGAGCTATTACGCAGCGCCTCCGGCGGCGCCCGTCGTTCAGACGCCCGCCCCCGCCCCCGCGGCGGTCGCGGCGGCTCAGCCCGCCGTGGTCTATCTGGACCCCATCGACCTCTCCGGCCTTTCGGAGGTCCGGCCGACCGGAACCGGCGTCGCCGAGATCTCCGGCGAGGCCATGCAGATCGAGGGCGGCGTCCGCAAGCTCGACGACGTTCTGCGCGAAGTCCCCGGCGTCTTCACCCGCGTGAACTCCGGACAGCCCGGCGTGGCGGCGAACATCCGCGGCTTCGAGGGCTCGGGCCGCGTGAACATGATGGTGGACGGCGTTCGTCAGAACTTCCGCTTCACCGGCCATGAGGCGCAAGGCTACGGCTATGTGGATCCCAACCTCCTCGCCGGAATCGACGTGGTCCGCGGCGCCGAGACGGGCGTGGGCGGCGGCGGTCTGGCGGGCTCGGTGAATTTCCGCACGCTCGGCGTGTCGGACATCGTGCGCCCCGGTCAGGATTACGGCGCTCTGGGCCGCGTCTCCTGGAGCGACAACGGCGGCGGCTGGAGCGGCATGGCCGGCGCCGGCGCGCGCTTTGAGAATTTCGGTCTGGCGGGCGCTTTCGGCTTCCGCGATTCCGATGATTACAAGAACGGCGACGGCGCGACGGTCGCCAATTCCGGTCAGGAGCTGACCTCCGGCCTGATCAAGGCCGAAGCGGGATTCGGCGACCACAGCCTGAACCTCGGCGGCGTCTTCTATGAGAACGACTTCGCCGCCAACAGCTATCATCAGACCGTGACCAACCGCACCCTGACGGGCGGCTATCGTTATAATCCCGAAAACGAATTGGTCGATCTGCGGGCGAATCTCCGGTTCAACGAAACCAAGATGGAATATGGCGCGGCCATCACGCCCTCGCCTTTCGCCACCAGCTCGGGCCGCGTGGTCACGGACAAGGGCTTCGGCGGCGACCTCTCGAACCGCTCCGTGGCGCGTCTGGGTCCGGTGGATCTGGTGAGCGTCAACGGCGTGGAGTATTTCCGCGACGACGTGAGCGCCACGAAAGGCGGCGTGAACCCCGGCGACGGCGAAGCGACCTATATGGCCGCCTTCACCGACAACACCCTGCGCCATGGGATCTTCGACCTGAACGTCGGCCTGCGCTACGATCATTATAAGCTGGAGGGCTCGGGCTTCGCCTTCGCGGGCGTGCCCTATGACGTGGACAACTCCGACGGCGTGTTCAATCCGAGCGTGACCCTCGGCGTGGAGCCCGTCGAGGGCGTCCGGCCTTACGCCAAGTGGTCGCGTTCGCTGCGCGCGCCGACCCTTCAGGAGACCATGCTCGGCGGCACCCATCCGCCCGGCGGCGGCACCACCGGCAGCTTCGGCCCCAACCCGAACCTCAAGCCCGAGCGTCAGCAGACCTTCGAGCTGGGCGCCACGGTGGACCGCGACGACGCCTTCCAGCCGGGCGACCGCCTGACCGGACGCGCCAATTATTATTGGATGGACGTGGACGACTACATCGTCGGCACCTTCGCGGCGCCGGGCACGGGTCGCCCGAGCTTCATCAACCTCGACGGCGAATCGAAGCTTCAGGGCTTCGAGCTGGAAGCGGGCTACGACGCCGGTCCTTGGTTCCTGCGGGCGAATTACGCCCATATGGACGCCTCCAAGCTGCCGAGCCAATTGCCCGGCCTCGGCGCGAGCCAATATCAGCCGGACGACGTCTTCTCCGCGACGGCGGGCGTGCGGCTGCTGGACCGCAAGCTGACCCTCGGCGGAAGCTACAGCTACGTGTCGAGCGGCATGACCGCCGACGGCGCGGGCGGCTCGATGCAGAGCGCGGCCCCCTCCTATGGGCTGGTGGATCTCTTCGCCGATTATCAGTTCAACGAGAATTTCCGCGTGGGCGCCAAGGCCGCCAACGTCGGAGACAAGCAATACACCCCTTGGCTCGCCACGAGCGGCACGGGGCCGGGGCGCACCTTCACCCTCACCGGAGAAATGCGCTTCTGATCCTCGGGGGCCTGTTTCGCTCAGGGAAACCGATAAAAACCGATGAAAACCGATTCGGGCGCCGGAGTCTTCCGGCGCCCGTTTTCATCTCCGGCGCGGGGGCGGCGGGGCGCGGGGCGCAAGCCTCGACAAGGCCTGTTCGTTTCTGAACAGAACTCCGCCCATCAAGAGGCCTTTTCAGCCGGATTGCGACGATTCGCGCCATATATGACGGAAAATCACCGGGTTTCTGTTCGAAATCATATTGGCTCGCGCCTTGTCCTGCGCCATGGTCAGGCTGCGGGCGGACGCGGCGGCTTCTGAAGAAAGCGAGTCTGAACGGCGTCCGGGACCGACGATGATTCAGGGAGGATTCGGGATGGCTCAAGGCCAGACGACGCGTCTTTTACGCCATTACATCCACGGCCAGTCCGTCGAGGGCGAGGGGACTCGCCGCGGCGACGTCCTCAACCCCGCCACCGGCGAGGTTCAGGCTCAAGTGGTCCTCGGGACGGCGGGCGATCTGGAGAAGGCCGTGGCCTCGGCGGAGAAGGCCTTCGCCAAATGGTCGAACACCTCTCCGATGGCCCGCGCGCGGGTGATGTTCAAATTCCGCGAATTGGTGCTGAACGAGCTGGACAGCCTCGCGGAAGTTCTCTCCAGCGAGCACGGCAAGACCTTCTCCGACGCCAAGGGCGACATTCAGCGCGGCCTCGACGTGGTGGACTTCGCCTGCGGCATTCCGCATCTGCTCAAGGGCGAGAACAGCGACGTCGACGGCTCCGGCATCGACATCCGCAGCTATCGTCAGCCTCTGGGCGTCGTCTCGGGGATCACGCCCTTCAACTTCCCGGCGATGATTCCGCTTTGGATGGGCGCCGTGGCCATCGCCTGCGGCAACGCCTTCATCCTCAAGCCCTCGGAGCGCGATCCGAGCGTGCCGATCCGCCTCGGCGAGCTGATGCTCGAAGCGGGCGCTCCGGAAGGCGTGATGAACGTCGTCCACGGCGATAAGGAGATGGTGGACGCCATCCTCGCGCATCCGGCGATCAAGGCGGTGAGCTTCGTCGGCTCGACCCCCATCGCGCGCTACGTCTATGCGACCGGCGCGGCCAACGGCAAGCGCGTGCAGGCCATGGGCGGCGCGAAGAACCACGCCCTCATCCTCCCCGACGCCGATATGGACGTGGTGGTCAACGGGCTGATCGGCGCGGGCTACGGCTCGGCGGGCGAGCGCTGCATGGCCATCGCGGCGGCGGTTCCGGTGGGCGAGAAGACCGCCGACCGGCTCATCGAGGCTCTGGCGCCGAAGGTGCGCGCTTTGCGCATCGCGCCGCCGATGGAGGATCTCGACATGGGCCCGCTGGTCACGGCGGCCCATCGCGACAAGGTGCGCGGCTACATCGACCTCGGCGTCGAGGAGGGCGCGGAGCTGGTCGTGGACGGCCGCGGCTTCAAGATGGACCGTCAGGGCTATGAAAACGGCTATTACCTCGGCGGCAGCCTCTTCGACCGCGTGACGCCCGACATGCGCATCTATAAGGACGAGATCTTCGGCCCGGTTCTGAGCGTCATCCGCGCCCAGAGCTATGAGGAGGCTCTGAAGCTCCCCTCCGAGCATGAATTCGGCAACGGCGTGGCGATCTTCACCCAGAACGGCCGCCTCGCGCAGCATTTCGCGACCCATGTCAACGTCGGCATGGTGGGCGTGAACGTGCCGATTCCGGTGCCGCTCGGCTTCCACACCTTCGGCGGCTGGAAGGCTTCGGCCTTCGGCGGCGTGAACCAGCATGGCCCCGAGGGCGTGCGCTTCTACACGCAGGTCAAGACCGTGACCTCGCGCTGGCCGCTGGACGGCAGCGCCGGGCCGGAGTTCACCATCCCGACCCAGAAGACCTGAGGTCTTTTGAAAGGGGCGGCGGAGCGATCCGCCGCCTGTTTCGTCATAGCCGGTGAAACCGCGAAGTCCGGGCGCTCACGGCCTCCTTGAGGAAGCCGGAGACCGCCCGGATGCGCGAGGAATCCCGCAGATCGCGGTGATGCACCATCCAGTAGCTGCGCGAGAGCATGATCTCCTCGCCGAGCACGCAGACCAGCTCCGGATCGTCTCCGGCGATGAAGTCGGGCAGCACGCAGAGCCCGATTCCGCAGCGCGCGGCGGCGAGCTGCGCCGAAAGGCTGGAGCTTTGAAACCGGGCCTTCAGCCCCTTATGCACGTCGCCGAGGTAATCCAGCCCCGGCGAGAAGATCATATCCTCGATATAGCCCACGAAGGGCTGATCCAGCAGCGCGGCGCGGTCGGCGATGGGCGGCCCCTCGGCCAGCCTCCGCCGCGAGCCGTAGACGCGCAGGCTATAGTCGCAGAGCTTCTCCGCGAGGTAAGGCCCGCCCTTGGGCGGCTCCAGACCCACGGCGAGATCCGCCTCCTTGCGCGACAGCGACAGGATCTGCTGGATCGTCACCAGTTCGAGCGTCACATGGGGCAGACGGGCGGCGAATTCCGGCAGAAGCTCGACGAAGAAATGATTGGCGAAGCCCTCGGGCGCGCTGAAGCGCACGACTCCGCGCTGAGCGCTGCGGCCTTCGGCGATCTCGTCCTGAAGGCGGCCGGTCTCGGCCTCGACGCTTTCGGCGGTTTCGAGGAAGCGCCGTCCCATGGGCGTGAGGGCGTAGCCGCGCGGGCTGCGCTCGAAGAGCCGGACTTTCAATCCGAACTCCAGCCGGTCGATGCGCCGCAGCACCGTGGCGTGGCTGGTGCGCAGACGCCTTGCGGCGGCGGAAAGCTGGCCCGTCCGCGCCACCGCGAGGAAATAGCGGAGGTTGTCCCAGTCGAAGGCCTCGGCGTAGGTCATGGCTCTTTCGGCCTCTCCAAATTCGCACAGAGCTTGTGCGAAAATATAAATGATGCGATCTTGCGTCAACCGGGGCTCCAAGGCCAGTCTTGAACCCAGCGAGGACGTCGCGCATTCCGGAAATGATCCGAAACGCGGCGACCCAAAAGCCAGACCGAAAATCCGGTCGGAAATCCGACGGGGAGAAACCCCGACATATTCTCTTGGGAGGAGAATTCCATGAACCGCATTCTCGCCGCCTCTCTGGCGGCTCTCGTCATGGGCGCCGGTCCGGCTTTGGCGCAGGTTTCGGACGGAGTCGTCAAGATCGGCATCCTCAACGACCAGTCGGGCGTCTACGCCGATTTCGGCGGGCGCTGGTCCTATGAGGCCGCTCTGATGGCGGTGGAGGATTTCGGCGGCGAAGTCGCCGGAGCCAAGATCGAGGTGGTCACCGCCGACCACCAGAATAAGCCGGACGTGGCTTCGAACATCGCCCGCCAATGGTATGACGTCGACAAGGTCGACAGCATCATGGAGCTGACGTCCTCTTCGGTGGGTCTGGCGGTTCAGGGGCTCAGCCGCGACCTGAAGAAGATCACCATCAACACCGGCGCCGCCACCACCGAGCTGACCGGCGCGCAATGCTCGCCTTACGGCTTCCACTGGGCCTATGACACCCACGCCCTCGCGGTGGGCACCGGCGGCGCTCTGGTGGAGCAGGGCGGCGATAAATGGTTCTTCGTCACCGCCGATTACGCCTTCGGCTATTCGCTGGAGGAGAACACCGCGAATTTCGTCAAGGAGAAGGGCGGCGAGGTGGTGGGCTCGGTGCGTCATCCGCTGGCGACGACCGATTTCTCCTCCTTCCTGCTTCAGGCTCAGGCCTCGGGCGCCAATGTGGTGGGCTTCGCCAACGCCGGACTCGACACCGCCAATTCGATCAAACAGGCGGCGGAGTTCGGAATCGTCGAGGGCGGACAGAAGATCGCGGCGCTGCTCTTCACCTTGGCGGAGGTCCACGGCCTCGGGCTTGAGGCGGCTCAGGGAACCACCCTGACGGAATCCTTCTACTGGAAGCGCGACGAGGAGAGCGAGAAATTCGGCCGCCGCTATTTCGAGCGCACCGGCCGCATGCCGAACATGGTGCATGCGGGCGTCTATTCGGCGGTGACGCAATATCTCAAGGCCATCCGGCAGGCCGGGACCGACGACGGAGACGCCGTCTCCAAGGCGCTGCATGAGATGCCGGTGAACGACGTCTTCGCCCGCGAAGGCCGCGTGGCCGCCAACGGCCGCATGATCACCGACGTTTATCTGATGCAGGTCAAGGCTCCCGCCGAAAGCGCGGAGCCTTGGGATTACTACAACGTCCTCGCGACCATCCCCGGCGATCAGGCCTTCATGGACCCCGCCAAGAGCGGCTGTCCTCTGGTTCAGTGAATCCGCGCTCTGCGCCTTTTGCGACGGGAGCGGGCATGACGTCCATCGACCTCCTTTCCGGAGGGACGGGAGAGCCTCGGGCGGTGCTGACCGCCCGGGGCCTCACCAAAAGCTTCGGAGATTTCAAAGCCGTCTCCAACGTCGATCTCGACGTCCGGCATGCGCGGATCCATGCGCTGATCGGGCCGAACGGCGCCGGCAAGACGACCGTCTTCAATCTGCTGACGAAGTTCCATCAGCCGAGCTCGGGCGAGATCCGGCTGCTGGGCGAGGACGTCACGCGCGCCAAGCCCGACCGGGTGGCGCGCATGGGCCTCGTGCGCAGCTTTCAGATCTCGGCGGTGTTTCCGCATCTGAGCGTGCTGGATAATCTGCGCGTGGCTCTGCAAAGGCCGCAGGGGCTGGCGACGCAGTTCTGGCGCTCCACCGGGGCGCTCGACGTGCTGACGCCCCGCGCCATGGAGCTTCTGAATCTGGTGGGGCTGGAGCGCGAAGCGGGAAGCCTCGCAGCGGATCTCTCCTATGGCCGCAAGCGTCTGCTGGAGATCGCCACGACCTTGGCGCTCGAGCCGACGGTCCTGCTCCTCGACGAGCCTCTGGCGGGCATGGGTCAGGAGGACATCCGCCGCGTGGCCGGAGTCATCCGCGACGCCGCCCGCACGCGCGCCGTGCTGATGGTGGAGCATAATCTCTCGGTGGTGGCCGACCTCTGCCATGAGGTGACGGTGCTGCAGCGCGGCGAGGTTCTGGCTCACGGCGATTACGCCGAAGTGAGCCGCAATCCGCAGGTGCGCGCCGCCTATATGGGTTCGGAGGAGGCCTGACATGAGCAGCCGGGTTCTTGAACTCGAAAATCTTCAGGCTTGGTATGGCGAGAGCCATATCCTGCATGGCGTGGATCTGCATGTGGATCGCGGCGAGACCGTGACCATCCTCGGCCGCAACGGCATGGGCAAGACGACCACTCTGCGCAGCATCATGGGCGTCGTGCGCAAACGCACGGGGGCGATCCGCTTCAAAGGCGAGGATCTCATCCGCACGCCGCTGCATCGGGTGGCGCATAAGGGCCTCGGCTTCGTGCCGGAGGAGCGGGGGATCTTCGCCACGCTCACGGTGACGGAGAATCTGATGTTGCCGCCCAAAGTGGCGGCGGGCGGCATGAGCCTCGACGAGATCTTCGCGCTTTTTCCGAATCTCCATGAGCGGCGCAATAGTCCCGGAACCAAGCTTTCGGGCGGCGAGCAGCAGATGCTCGCCATCGCGCGGATTCTGCGCACCGGCGCCGACGTCCTGCTGCTCGACGAGCCGACCGAGGGCCTCGCGCCGGTGATCGTGCAGAAGATCGGCGAGGCGCTCGGGACTCTGCGCGCGCGCGGCATGACCATCGTGCTGGTGGAGCAGAATTTCCGCTTCGCCGCCAAGGTCTCGGATCGGTTCTATGTGATGGACCATGGCCGGATCGCTCTGGGCTTTCCCGCCTCCGAGTTGTCCGCGCGGATGGATGATCTTCACGAGATGCTGGGAGTCTGAACATGGAGACCATCTTCGGAGTCCCCGTCGTCGCGCTTTACGGGCAATTGGTGCTCGGGCTGATCAACGGCTCCTTCTACGCGCTGCTGAGCCTCGGCCTCGCGGTCATCTTCGGACTTTTGCGGGTGATCAACTTCGCCCATGGCGCGCAATTCATGCTCGGCGCCTTCGCGGCATGGCTGCTGCTGAATCACTTCGGCGTCGGCTATTGGTGGGCCTTGCTCCTCACGCCGCTGATCGTCGGACTGCTCGGCGCGGCGATCGAAAGGACCATGCTGCGGCGGCTCTATACGGCCGATCCGCTTTATGGCCTGCTCTTCACCTTTGGTCTGGCGCTGGTGCTGGAGGGCGTCTTCCGCTGGTATTTCGGCGCGGCGGGCAAGCCCTATACGCCCCCTTCGGATCTTCAGGGCGCGGCCAACCTCGGATTCATGCGCCTGCCGAAATACCGCATCTGGGTGATCGTCGCCTCGCTGATCATGTGTCTGAGCGTCTGGGCTCTGATCGAAAAGACGCGGCTCGGCGCGACGCTCCGCGCGGCCACGGAGAACCCGACCCTCGTGCAGGCCTTCGGCGTCAACGTGCCTTTGCTCTTGACCTTCACCTATGCGCTGGGCGTGGGGCTGGCGGCCTTCGCCGGAGTCCTCGCGGCGCCGATTCAGCAGGTCTCGCCGCTGATGGGGTCTCAGATCATCATCGTGGTCTTCGCGGTGGTGGTGGTGGGCGGCATGGGCTCGATCATGGGCGCCATCGTGACGGGCTATATGCTCGGCCTCGCGGAGGCTCTGACCAAGGTCTATTACTCCGAGGCCTCCAACATCGTGATCTTCGTGATCATGGCCGTGGTGCTGTTGGTCAAGCCCGCCGGACTCTTCGGAAAGGACGCCTGAGATGACGATCTCCCCGCCTCTGGAGGCTCCTGAGACGCCCGGCGTGAATCCGGTCCTGAAAATCGGGCTTTTGGGCCTTGGGCTGCTCGGATTGATCGCGGCGCCTTATCTCGGGGCCTATCCGATCTTTCTGATGAAGTTCCTGTGCTTCGCCCTCTTCGCCTGCGCCTTCAATCTGCTGCTCGGCTATACGGGGCTTTTATCCTTCGGTCATGCGGCCTTCTTCGGAGGCGCCGCCTATTTCACCGGCCACGCCGCCAAGGAATGGGGCCTGACGCCCGAGCTTGCGATTCTGGTCGGCGCGGCGGGGGCGGCGGGCTTGGGGCTGATCATCGGCTTTCTGGCGATCCGGCGTCAGGGCATTTACTTCGCCATGATCACCTTGGCCCTCTCGCAGATGTTTTACTTCATCTGCCTGCGCTCGCCCTTCACCAAAGGCGAGGACGGCTTGCAGGGCGTGCCGCGCGGCAAGCTCTTCGGGGTCTTCGACCTCGCGCCTTCGCTGAACATGTATTATTTCGTGCTGGCGGTCTTCGTGCTGGGGCTGCTGATCATCTGGCGCTTCGTGAATTCGCCTTTCGGCATGATCCTGCGCGCCATCCGCGAGAACGAGCCGCGCGCCGTCTCGCTCGGCTATGACGTGGCGCGCTATAAGCTCATCGCCTTCGTGATGTCGGCGGCGCTGACGGGTCTGGCGGGGGGCGTCAAGGCTTTGGTCTTTCAGTTCGCCACTCTGACGGACGTGACCTGGCAGATGTCGGGCGAGGTGATCCTCATGACCTTGCTCGGCGGCATCGGCACCTTGATCGGGCCGATCCTCGGGGCGGGGGTGGTGGTGACGCTGCAAAATTACTTCGCCACCTCGCAATTCCCCGTGACGATCATCACGGGCGCGGTCTTCATGATCTGCGTGCTGCTCTTCCGGCGCGGGATCGTCGGCGAGTTCTACGCCTCGCGTCTGGGGGCGCGTCTGGGCTTCGATCTGCGGCGCTAATGAGAAAGGGGAGGGGGCGGCCATGTCCGAGGCTTACGACTTCATCATCGTCGGAGCGGGCAGCGCGGGCTGCCTCCTCGCCAACCGGCTTTCGGCGGATCCGAGCCATCGGGTGCTTTTGCTGGAGGCGGGCGGCAGCGACGCCTATCACTGGGTCTATATCCCGGTGGGCTATCTCTATTGCATCGGCAATCCGCGCACCGACTGGCTGTTTAAAACCGAAGCCGAGCCGGGGTTGAACGGCCGTGCGCTGAATTATCCGCGCGGGAAGGTGCTGGGCGGCTGCTCCTCGATCAACGGCATGATCTACATGCGCGGTCAGGCGCAGGATTACGACCTCTGGCGGCAACTCGGCTGCGAGGGTTGGGCTTGGGAGGACGTCCTCCCCTATTTCCGCAAATCCGAAGACAATTGGCGCGGCGCCGACGAGCTGCATGGTTCGGGCGGCGAATGGCGCGTGGAGAAATCCCGCGTGCGCTGGGCGGTTCTCGACGCCTTTCAGCAGGCCGCCGAAGAGGCGGGCATCCCCCGCAGTCCGGATTTCAATCGCGGCGACAATGAAGGCTCCGGCTATTTCGACGTGAATCAGCGTTCGGGAATTCGGGTGAATTCGGCGCGGGCCTTCCTCAAGCCCGCCCGCAAACGGTCCAATCTGACAGTGCTGACCAAGGCTCAGGCCCGCCGCGTGCTCTTCGCGGAGGGCCGCGCCGTCGGCGTCGAGATCGAGCATGAGGGCGCGGTCAAAAGCGTCACGGCCCGCAAAGAGGTGATCCTCAGCGCGGGAGCGGTGGGCTCGCCGCATCTGCTGGAGCTTTCGGGGATCGGGCGCGGCGAGGTTTTGCAGGCGGCGGGGATTCCGCTGCTGCGCGAAGTCCCCGGCCTCGGCGAGAATCTTCAGGATCATCTTCAGCTTCGGATGATCTATAAGGTCTCCGGCGTGCCGACGCTGAACGAGAAAGCCAATTCCCTGTGGGGCAAAGCCTCCATCGGGCTGGAATACGCCTTGAAGCGCAGCGGCCCCATGTCCATGGCGCCGAGCCAGCTCGGAATCTTCACCCGCTCCGATCCTTCCAAGGCCACGGCGGATCTCGAATATCATGTGCAGCCGGTCTCGCTGGATAAATTCGGCGAGCCGGTCCACGCCTTCCCGGCCATGACCGCCAGCGTCTGCAATCTGCGGCCCGAAAGCCGGGGCTCGATCCACCTCAAAAGCCCCGATTTCCGCGAGGCTCCGGCGATCCGCCCCAATTACCTCTCCACCCCCGGCGACCGCGAGACGGCGGCGCGCGCGATCCGTCTGACGCGGCGCATCGCGGCTCAGCCCTCCTTCGCAAAGTTCAGACCCGAGGAATATAAGCCCGGCCCCGCCTATGAAACCGACGCCGACTTGGAGCGCGCGGCGGGCGACATCGGCACGACGATCTTTCATCCGGTGGGCACGGCGCGCATGGGCTCGGATCCGGAGAGCGTGGTGGATCCGCGCCTGCGTCTGCGGGGCTGCGCGGGGCTGCGCGTGATCGACGCCTCGGTGATGCCGCGCATTCCCTCGGGCAACACCAATTCCCCGACCATCATGATCGCCGAGAAAGGCGCCGAGATGATCCTTCAGGACTGGAAAGGCTAGAGCGCTTTCCAGCGAAGCCTTTTCGGCTTCGCGTCGTGAAAGCGCGACCACAAAGAACATGAGAGCTTTTCCGCGATTGGAAAGGCTCTCGAAGCTTCAGCGCCGCCCGATCTCCTGAATCAGCCGCAGCCCGAAGCCGAGCATGACCAGACCTAAGGCGCCGTCCAGCCCGCGCGCGACCGCGGGCTTGCGGAGAATCCGCGCCAGAGGCCGCGTCGCCAGCGTGAGGGCTGCGAACCAGACCAGCCCCATCAGCCCATGCGTTCCGGCCAGCAGAGCGCCGAAGGCTCCGGGCGAGACGCCCGGCGGCAGGAACTGCGGCAGAAAGCTGATGTAGAACACGCCGATCTTCGGATTGAGCAGATTGGTCGTCAGCCCGCGCAGGAGCCATTCCCGGCCTCCGCGCGCCGGATGGGCCTGCTCCGGCGCGGCCTGCCCGCCGCCGCCGAGGAGCGCGCTCCGGAGCATCTTCAGCCCGAGATAAAAAAGATAGCCCGCTCCCGCGATCTGGAGCGCCCGAAAGGCGGTCTCCGAGACGGTCAGCAAAGCGCTCAGCCCGAGCGCCGCCGCGATCCCCCAGAACAACACCCCGAGCGAAATCCCGAGCCCCGCCATCATGGCCGGACGCGGCCCCTCGACGGCGGCGGTCCGCAGCACGAGGGCGGTGTCCAGCCCCGGCGTGAGCGTCATGAGAAAGGCGGCGGCGGAGAAGGCGAGAAAGGCGGTCATGGGCTCCATGGCGCCGGACCTTTCGAAAGAGAGAGGGAAGCCGCGCTCTGATGAGCCGGGCCGCGACGGCGCGCAAGCGGAATCTGAGGGCGGCGGTTCGGACCCTCTCGCGGGAGAGGGCGCGTCAAGAGCTTCGGGCTATTCTGCGCCGCAGAATCGCGCGGCGGAGGGAATCGACATGGCGAGGGCGGTGGTTCTCGGAGCTTACGGATTGATCGGCGCGGCCTGTCTGCGGGCTTTGCGCGAGGCGGGATTCTCCGTGACGGGCGTCGGGCGCTCGGAGGCGGCGGCGCGACGCGCGGATCCCCTCGGCGCGCAGGCCGGAAGCTGGGTCTTTCTGGACATCGCCAAGACCTCCGCCGCGCGCTGGCGCGAGGTCTTGGCGGAGGCGGACGTGGCGGTGAACGCCGCCGGCGCCCTTCAGGACGGCGCCCGCGACGATCTGACGGCGATCCATGAGACGGCGGTGGGCGAGATCCTCAAGGCTCTGGAGGGGACGCGGACGCGCTTCATTCAGATTTCGGCGGCGGGCGTCTCCGAAACCGCCCCGACGGAGTTTTTTCGCTCCAAGGCGCGCGGCGACCGGCTGGTGGCGGGCTCCGGCGCGGATTGGGTGATTTTGCGCCCGACTCTGGTGATCGGGGCTCAGGCCTATGGCGGCACGGCGCTTTTGCGGGCGGCGGCGGCTTTTCCTTTGGGTTATCCCCGGGTTCTGCCCGAGGCTCGGATTCAGACCGTCTGGGTGGAGGATCTGGCGCAGGCCATGGTTCAGGCGGCGCGCGGCGAGATTCCCGTCTGGACCATCGCCGAGATCACCGAGCCCGAGGCCCGCAGCTTCGCCGAAACCACGCGGATCTTTCGGCGCTGGCTGGGTCTGCCGGACTGGCGGCGGGAGCTTCCCGTCCCCCGCCCTTTGCTGCGTCTGGCGAGCCGGGGCGCGGATCTGCTCGGCTGGCTGGGCTGGCGCTCGCCTTTGCGGCGCAACGCGCTGCTCAGCCTCGAACAGGGCGTCACGGGCTCGCCTCAGGCTTGGGAGAAGGCGGGGGGCGCGCCCTGCCGCTCTCTGGAGGCGACTCTGGCGCGCATGCCCGCCACCCTTCAAGAGGTCTGGTTCGCGCGACTCTACGGGTTGTTTCCGGTCGTCGTCGGGGTTCTGGCGGGATTTTGGATTTTCTCCGGAGCCATGGGGATCCTCAGCTTCGGAGCCGCCCGCGAGGTGCTGACCTCCCGGGGCATGGGCGCGGGTTGGGCGGGTTTGGCCGTGGGCGCGGGATCTCTGGCGGATCTGGCTCTGGGGCTGGCGATTTTGCGGCGGCCATGGGCGCGGGCGGCTTGTTTCGGCATGATCGCGGTTTCGCTGGCTTATCTGCTTGGCGCGACGCTCTTCGCGCCGGGCCTTTGGGCGGATCCTCTGGGGCCGCTGACGAAAGTGTTTCCCTCGATGATTCTGGCGCTGATCGCCGCCGCGCTTCTGGAGGAGCGATGACTTACGAGATTCTGCTCTTCGCCCATCTGCTCGGAGCCTGCGTTTTGCTCGGGACGGGAGCGGGCATCGCCTTTTTCATGGTGGTCTCCAACCAGAGCCGCGATCCGGCGCTGATCGCCCATGTGGCGGGGATCGTGGTGCTGGCGGACACGCTCTTCACCGCGACGGCGGCGATTCTCCAGCCGATCACGGGCTGGCTTCTGGCGCGGGAGGTCGGATGGCCGCTGACGGAAGGCTGGATTCTGGCCTCTTTGGGGCTTTACGTCTTCGTCGGGATGTTCTGGCTGCCGGTGGTCTGGATTCAGATGCGCCTGCGGCGTCTGGCGGAGGCGGCCCGCGATTCCGGGACGCAGCTTCCGGAGGAATATCGACGGCTGTATCGGGTGTGGTTCGCCTTTGGATTTCCGGCTTTCGGGGCGGTTCTGGCGATCATCTGGCTGATGCTGACGAAACCCTCCTTTTGAGGGCGAAAAAGAGGCGAGAGGAGCCTTGCGCTTCTGCGCGACGCGGCATATGGTGCGCGCGCTTCGCCCGGCTCGCCGGAGATGAAGATGGAGAGATGGCCGAGTGGTCGAAGGCGCACGCCTGGAAAGTGTGTATACGTCAAAAGCGTATCAAGGGTTCGAATCCCTTTCTCTCCGCCACCCCCCCTGCCGGTGGATCGATTCCAGAGAAGAATCGCAATTCTGAAAATCATTCTCCGAATTCGGCTCCACGCCTGACGCGGGGTTGGCTTCAGACGCCGGAATTCTCATGCAAGCGCGGCGGATATGGACGAGATGTCAGAGAATATGAATCATCGCCTCTGCGTCGCGCCGATGCTCGATTGGACGGACCGTCATTGCCGATTCCTCCATCGCCAGCTCTCCCGCCGGACCCGGCTTTATACGGAAATGGTCGTCGCCGAAGCCATGATCCGCGGAGATCGCGACAAGCTCCTCGGCCATGATCCCATCGAGCGCCCCTTGGCTTTGCAGATCGGCGGCTCCGATCCGATCCGCCTCGCCGAAGCCGCCCGCATCGGCGCGGAATTCGGCTATGACGAGATCAATCTCAACGTCGGCTGTCCCTCGGACCGCGTGCAGTCCGGGACTTTCGGCGCCTGCCTCATGCGCAGCCCCGATCTCGTGGCGGAGGGCGTCGCCGCCATGATTCAGGCCGTCGGCGGGGCGGCGGCGGTCACCGTGAAATGCCGCATCGGCGTGGACGACCAGGAGCCGCGCGAGGTCCTGCCGGATTTCATCGAACGCGTTTCGGCGGCGGGCTGCGGAATCTTCATCATCCACGCCCGCAAAGCCTGGCTGAAAGGGCTCTCGCCCAAAGAAAACCGCGAGATCCCGCCGCTGGATTACGCCCTCGTCCATGAGGTCAAGGCCGCGCGGCCTGATCTGCGGATCATTCTCAACGGCGGAATCGCCAGCCTCGCCGAGGCCGAGGCCCAGCTTGCGCAAGGGCTCGACGGCGTGATGATCGGGCGGGCCGCATGGCGCGATCCGGTCTCGGTTCTGGCCTCGGCGGATCGGCGGATCTACGGCGAGGAAGCCCCCGACGCCGATCCCTTCGCCGCCGCCGAGGCCATGCGGCCTTATCTGGCGGCGCGTCTGGCCGAGGGCTGGAAGCTCAACACGCTCTGCCGCGCCATGATCGGCCTGTTCCATGGCCGCCCCGGCGCGCGGCTCTGGCGACAGAGGCTTTCGGAGGGCGCCGCCATCCGGCCCGGCGCGGGGCTGGAGGTCTTCGACGAGGCCCTCGCCGCCATGCGGGCCGAAGTCCTCCGGGCGCAGGACGCCGCCTGAAGAGCGAGACCGAAAAAGACCGGGGCCGCCTCTCAAACCGAGAGGCGGCCCCTTGTCGTTTCAGCCGGACGGAGGGCGGATCAGAGCGCTTTCCGATCAATCCTGATCGTTCAAACGCTCTGATTCTTTGCTTTGTCGCGCTTTCACGACGCGAAGCCGAAGCGGCTTCGCTGGAAAGCGCTTTAGTAATCCATCTTCCAGTTGATGCCGGCCTTGGTCTCCTCGGCGCCGATTTCGGCGTCGATGACGATGTTGCTGAAGGTTTCGATCTCGACGAGGGCGGTGGTGCCGCCCGTGCCCAGATCCTGACGCGCGCCCACGAAAACCCCGTCGGCGATATATTTGCCGGTCGAGATGGCCGTGCCGCCGTTCGCGCCCTCCTCGATGCGCAGAGTGTCCACGCCCGCCACGTCGCGGAGCATGTCCATGGCGCCGGGGCGCCCGCTCATGAGCGTGGCCACGCCCGCCGCCAATTGCGCCGCCTCAATCGCGGAGAGCGATTGCTTGGAGCGTCCGAAGAGCAGGCGCGGCAGCACCTCCTCCTCCGGCAGGCCCTGATCCGAGCCGAAGGAGATCTTCGGATCCGAGGAATAGCCCGCCACCTGCAGCCAGCCGCGAATGTCGTTGGCTTCGGCGGTGAGGCGCACCGTGACGTAGGGATCGAGATCGCCGGAGAAGCGCACCTCGCCGATCTCCAGATCGAACTGACGCCCGAGGAGATCCAGCCAGCCGCGCCGCTTCTCGATCATGCCGCTCACGCGGGGCGCGCCCGCATGGCCGGTGACCTGAAGCTGGCCGCCCCATTCGGATTCCAACCCGCGTCCGCGCACATAGGCTTGGCCGGGGATGTTCACCACGAGGTTGAGGTTGATCCTCTGGTTCCCCGCCGCGGCTCCCGCGGCGCGGCGCGGCGTGCGCGGCGCCGAGAGCCCCACCGGAGTCGCCTCGATCACCACGAGATTCGGAGCCCCGCCGCCGATCAGACGGAATTCCAGAAAATCATTGTCGATGCGCCCGTTCACGTTGATCGAGGCGGCGTCGCCCCGGGCCGTGACCTCGCCCGAGACGATGGCCGTCAGATCGTCGCGCCGGGCGGCGGCCATGCGGTTGACCCGAACGGTCGCGTCCAAAGCCCGGCTCGACAGCACATAGGAGCCCATGGCCGAGATCTGGCCGCCATAGCCGTCGTTCCCCTGAGCCGTGAGCGTCAGGCGTCCGTCGGCGGAGAAGGTCGCGTCGGCGCCGAGGTTTTGAACCACCGTGCCATATTCGAGATTCTCATAGCGTCCGCCTTGGATCTGGAGGCCGCCCGCCGTGCGCGGCGCCGCCAGAGAGCCTTCCAGCGTGGCCGAAAGCGTGGCCGAGCCTGAGAGCAGATGATCCGGCAGAGGCAGAAGCGGCCAGACTTCGCCGAGGTCGCCCGCCCAAGAGGCTTGCGCGGAAATCGGGCCGTTGCGGTCGGGCATGGGGATGCCGCCGCCCGGCAGCAGAGTCAGTCGGGCGTTGGCCTGAAGCGGCTGGCGGAAGCTGGCGCTGGTCATGGTCAGCGCGGCGGTGAGCTGCGCGCCCGACCATGAGCCTTGGGCGTCGGCCTGAATCGGCGAGTTGAGGCCCGCCTCGATCATGGTCATGCCCTCGGTGCGCAGATTGAAGCTGCCCGAGTTCTGGCGCGAATCCATCTGCGCCTCGCCGAAGAGATGGCCCTCGGCGGGGGGCAGCCCCGCGAGGCTCAGCAGCCGCAAAGGCAGGTTATGCAGCACCAGATGGCCGAAGGAGCCGCTCGGGGCGTAGGTCAGATAGCCGCCCAGCATCCCCGAAGCGCCGAGGCGCAGATCGAGGTTCTGGAAGCCGAAGCCGCCGTCCGCCGTGGGACGCAGCTCCACCGCCTGCGCCAGCATGAGGTCTTCGCCGCTGATCCGCCCGTTGAAGCGGTGCAGCGTGACGCCCTTGAAGCCGCCCGCCGCGTTCACCCGCGCCTGAAGGCTGAAGCTGTCGAGTTCGCGCAGGCCCTCGTCGAGCAGGTCGCCCGTGCCGTCGAAGGCCACGTCGAGATCGGAGAGCGGCCCTTGCAGGGTCGAACGCACGTCGGTGAGCAGAATCCCCGCCGCCTCCAGACGCTGGCCGTCGAGGTCGGCCCGAACATAGGGATCCGCGCCGAAGGCGTCGTCGATCTGAGCGTTGAAGTTCAGGCTGGTGATCCCCGCGAGGAAATCGCCGTTCTGCGCGATCCGCAGATTCGAGGCCGCGCCGCGCGCCAGAATCGTCTGACGTCCGGTCTGGCCGCTGAAGCTGAGATTCGCGTCCAGAGCGCCCGAGGCTTCATAGCCGAGCAAGGCGCCGATGGGCCCGAGGCTGGCCGAACTCAGCAGAGCCGAGCCCTCCATGAGTCCGCCTGAAGCCATGTTCAGGCGGCCTTCTCCGAAGAGCCCCAGACCTTCGAGGCGGAAATGATCCAGCTGGATCTGTCCGTTCTGCGAGGCGAAGCGCGCCGAGGCCGTCAGAGGCCCCTGCGGAGTCTGAGCGCTCAGGCTGGCCTCGCCCTGAGGCGCCGAGACGAGGCGCGTCAGATTGAATTGCGCTTGGGCGTCGCCGATGGGGCGGCCGTCATAGGCCAAAGCCCGCAGGCTCGCCGAGCCCCGCGCCGAGGGATCGGCGAAGGGGCCTTCGATCCGGGCGTCGAGCTTGCCCGCGCCGGAGATCTGCGCCCCCGCGAAGCCCGAAAGCGGCGCGAGATTCGGCAGATCCGCCGTCACGTCGAGGGCCATGGCCTGATTGGCGAGGTCCACTTGTCCGGCGGCGCGCAGAGACCCCGCCGCCATCTGAACCTCGGCGGGGTTCAGCAGAAGCTGACGCGTCGAGGGATTATAGGCGCCTTGCGCCGAAAGATTCGCCTCGCCGAGCAGCTGCTCAATGCGCGGATCGCCCATGCGCGGACCCGAAAGCCGCGCTTGGGCGCTGAAGGGAATCGAGCCGTCGGGCTGGGGCGAGCTGGAGAGGTTCAGATTCAGCCCCGCCAGACCATATTGGCCATATTGCAGGCTCTGGCCTTGAGCGGTCGCGTTGAGGCGCGGCGCGGAAATCGTCCCGTCGATGCGGCCCGAGGCCGAGAAGGCCCCGCCCAGCGTCTCGCCCGCAAGCTGCGAGAAAGGCGCGAGATTGCCGATATTGGCGCTGAAATCGAGGCCGAGGCTCTGGTCTTTGGTTCCGAAGAAGCCCGAGACCCGCGCCGAGCCAAGGCCCGCCGTCGCCTCGCCGGGCTCCAGACGGAGCAGGCCGGTCGTCGGGTTGAAGGAGCCGTTGGCGCTGAGGTTCACGTCGCCGATCAGGGCGTCGAGCTGCGGATCTCCCATGCGGGGGCCGCGCGCCTGAGCCGAAACCGTGAAGGGGATGGTCCCGTCCGGCTGAGGCGCGCCGGAGAGATTCAGATTCAGCCCCGCGATCCCGTATTTCCCATATTGCAGGTTCTGGCCCTGCGCCGCGAGGCTCACGCTGGGGGCCTTGAGGCTCCCCTCCACGCGGCCCGAAGCGGAAAGCGATCCGCCGAGCGTCTCGCCCGCCAGAGCCGAGAAGGGCGCGAGATTCCCCAGATTGGCGCTGAAATCCAGCCCGAGCGTCTGGTCTTTGGTTCCGAAGAAGCCCGAGACCCGCGCCGCGCCCGCGCCCGTCGAGACCTCGCCGGGCTCCAGCCGCAGAAGGCCGGTGGTCGGGTTGAAGCTTCCCTGAGCATTGAGGCTCACGTTCCCAAGCAAGGCCTCAAGCTGCGGATCGCCGAAGCGGGGTCCGGCCGCCTGAGCCTCCACCGAGAAGGGAATGGTCCCATCCGGCTGGGGCGCGCTGGAGGCCTTCAGATTCAGGCCCGCCAAGGCGTATTGGCCGTATTGCAGGCTCTGGCCTTGGGCCGTCAGGCTGACGCGCGGCGCCTTGAGGCCGCCGTCCACGCGGCCGGAAGCCGAAATCGCGCCGCCGAGAGTCTCGCCCGCGAGGCTGGAGAAAGGCGCCAGATTGGCGAGGTTCGCGCTGAAATCGAGGCCGAGCGTCTGGTCTTTGGTTCCGAAGAAGCCCGAGACCCGCGCCGAACCCACCGCCGAAGTCGTGACTTCGCCGGGCTCCAGACGGAGCATGCCGCTTTCAGGATTGAAGCTTCCCTGAGCGTTCAGCGTCACGTTCCCGAGCAGCGCTTCAAGCTGAGGATCGCCCAGACGCGGCGAAACCGCTTGCGCCTCGACGCTGAAGGGAATGGTCCCATCGGCGCCGGGGGCGCTGGTCAGCTTCAGATTCAGCCCCGCGAGGCCGTATTTCCCATATTGCAGGCTTTGCGCCTCAGCCGTGGCGTTGACGCGGGGCGCTTTGAGGCCGCCCTCGACGCGGCCCGAGGCTTTCAAAGCTCCGCCCAGAGCCTCGCCCGCCAGACCGGACAAGGGCCCGAGGTCGCGGGCGTCCAGGTTGAAGTCGAGGCCGATGGTCTGGTCCTTGGTCCCGAAGAAGCCCGAGGCCCGCGCCGAGCCGAGGCCCGTCGAGATCTCGCCGGGCTCCAGCTTGAGCAGGCCCGTCGTTTGGTTGAAGGAGCCTTTGGCGTTCAGCGTCACGTCGCCGATGGCGGCGTCGAGCTGCGGATCGCCGATGCGCGGCGAACGAACATCGCCCGCCACGGAGAAGCCCATGGTTCCATCCGCCACAGGCGAACTGGAGACGTCGAGGTTCAGCGAGGCCGCGCCGTATTGCCCATATTGCAGGCTCTGGCCTTGGGCGGTCGCATTGATCTTGGGCGCCGTGAAGCTCCCTTCCACGCGGCCCGCGGCCTTGAGCGAACCGCCGAGCGTCTCGCCCGCGAAGCGGGAGAAGGGCGCGAGATTCCGCGCGTCCACGTCGAAATCCAGCGCGAGGGTCTGGGCTTTGGTCCCGACCTGACCGGAAAGCTTCGCCACGCCGAGGCCGGTCGTGATCTCGCCGGGCTCCAGACGCAGGAGGCCCGTCTTCTGGTTGAAGCTGCCGCGCGCGTTGAGCTTCACGTCGCCGATCAGCGCGTCAAGCTCCGGATCGCCGATGCGCGGCGAACGAACATCGCCCGTCGCGGTGAAGCTCAGGGCGCCGTTCGCATTGGGCGCAGCGGAGAGATTCACGTCCAAAGCGGCCGCGCCGTAAGCGCCGTAGCGCAGGCCCTCGCCTTGAGCCGCGAGGCTCGCCTTCGGCGCGGAGATCTCGCCCTCCACGCGGCCCTCGGCCTTGAGGGAGCCCGCCAGAGTCTCGCCCGCCAGCCCCGAGAAAGGCGCCAGATTGCGGATGTCGGCGTCGAAATCCAGCGCGAGGCTCTGGTCCTTGGTCCCGTAGCGGCCAGAGACCTTGGCCGAGCCCGCGCCCGTGACCGCCTCGGCGGTTTCGAGGCGCAGAAGACCCGAGGAGGGATTGAAGCTGCCGACCGTCTTCAAAGCCACGTCGCCGAGCAAAGCCTCAAGCTGCGGATCGCCGAGCAGGGGGCCGCGCGCCTCGACCTCGGCTTCGAAGGAGACCACGCCGCCGGAGCCGGGCGTGGTGCGGGCCGAGATCGTCAGATCCTGGGCGCCATAGCGGTCGAAGACGAGGTTTTCGCCCGTGGCGTCGAAGAGCAGACGCGGCGCGGAGACCTCGCCCGTCAGACGGCCCTCGGCCTTGAGCGCCCCGCCGAGCCGCTGGCCCGCCTTGGCGGAAAGCGGCGCGATGTCGTCGAGATCGGCGGCGAAGCGCAGATCCAGAGCCATGGTCTTGGCGTTGACCGTCCCCGAGAGGTCGGCCCCGCCCATGGCGGTCTCCAGATGCGTGGAGGTCAGGCGCAGAAGGCCGCTCTCCGGATCGAAGGAGCCCTTCGTGGTCACGGAGGGATCGCCGAGCAGGGCTTCAAGCGCCTCGTCGCCGAGGTTCGGCCCGGCGATTTTCAGATCCGCTTCGAAATTCAGCGCGCCGTTCGCTTGCGGCGCGGCTGTGGCGGTCAGGGTCGCGCGATCCGCGCCGCGCCCGTCGAAGGCGAATTTCGTCGCCTCGCCTTTCAGCGCGACGCTCGGCTGCGTGAAGGAGCCCTTGGCCGAGCCTGAGCCTTTGAAGGCGCCGCTGAGATCGCCGCCCGCATAGCCCGAGAGCAAGGCGAGGTTCTTGACGTCGGCGTCGAAGGTCACGTCGAGGGTCTGGGCCTTGGTCTCGATGCGGCCCTTGAGGTCGATCTGCCCGACGGCGGCGGTGACGCGGGCGGAATCCAGCGCCACCCGGCCCGTCTCCGGATTGAAGGAGCCCGTCGCCCGGATGCGCGGCTTGCCGCCGAGCACGCGCCGCAGATTGGGGTCGTCCAGCGGCGCGCCGTCGAGCGCGGCGGTGGCGGTGAAGGGGAATCCGCCGTCGGCGCGGGGCGTGGGGCCATATTCGACCTCAAGCTCGGAAAGGCGGTATTGCTCATAAAAGATGTCGACGCCGCCGCCCTTCACGCCGATCATCGGCTTGTCGAAGGCGCCCGCGAGGCTGATCGAGGCGCGGATTTCGCCGCCCATCTCCGCGCCGCCCGCCAAGGGGGAGAGGCTCGCGAGGTTCAGCCCCTCGGTGTCGAGTTCGAGGTCCATTTCGCGCCCGGCGAGGTCCACCTCGCCCTTGACGAGGATTTCGCCCGGCGCCGCCGTCAGATGCGAGGAGGCGAAATTCAGCTTCTGCGCCGCCGGATCGAAAGAGCCCTCCAGCGAGAAGGTGGGATTGGGGCCGATGGTTTCTTCGAGGGCCTCGTCGCCGAGGCTCGGGCGGTTCAGCGCCAGATTCAGGTCGAAGGGCAGGGCGCCCGAAGGCCGCAAAGTCGCCGATCCCTTCAGCGAGGCTTCATCCGCGCCATATTTCCCGTAGCGGGGGGCCTGAGCCGCGAGGTCGAGGTTGATCCTCGGGGCGTCGAGCGAGCCGCGCGCCTCGACGGTCAGGCGGCCCGAGCCCGAAACGGGCTCCGGCGCCAGAGCCGAGAAGACCGCCAGATCCGGCAGATCCGCCGTCAGATCCATATTGACGGCGCGCTCGGTGAGGTTCGCCTCGCCCGAGATGGTCGCTTCGCCTGCGGCGAGGGCGGCCTTGATCTCATCCACCGTGAGAAGGCCCGTCGCCATGTCATGGATTCCGCGCCCTTCTAGACGCGGCGTCTCGCCCGCCAGAGAGGTCAGGTTAGGGTCGCCGAGGTCGGGCTGACGGATCTCGGCGGTGAAGCTGAAAGGCGCGCGCCTATCCTTGCGGGTCTGGCCCTCGGCCTCCAGCGCTACGGAGAGGGCGCCGTATTGCTGGAATTTCGGATCGTCCACCTGCGCGGTGGTGCGGAATTGCGGCTCGGAGAGCGTTCCCGTCACCGCCGCCTGACCCGCCGCCGCCGCGAAGCTCAGGCCGGGCGCGAAGCCCGCCAAAGCCTGAGGATCGGTCACGCGCCAGTCGATGGCGAGGTCCACGCGGTCCTGCGCCGGAGAAATCTCGCCGGAGAAATCCGCCGCCAGAGAGGCCGAGGAGATGCCGCCCTTCGCGACGCGCATCACCCCCGGAGAGGATTCCGCCACGTCCAGCGTGATGGTCGCCTCTTCGCCGAGCGCCGCCTTAATATTGGGATCGCTGGAATCCAGCCCGCGCAGGCCCGTTTCGAGCTGAAGCGCATGGACGCCCTCGGCGCCCGCCTTCTCCACGGTCAGATTGAAGTCGGCGGCGCCGCTCAGATCGATCCCCGCCAGACGCGCGAAAGGCGCGATCTGCTGCGAAACGCCGGTCAGGCTTCCGTCGAAAAGCTTGGTCCCGACGTCGAAGGCGCCTTGGCCGTCCATCTGGAGGCCCTCGGCGCGCAGAGTCAGGGCCTCGATGGCCGCGACGGACTGCGCCGCGCGCCATTGGCCTCGCAGATCAAGGGTCGGCTCGGCGCCGAGGGCCTCCAGCAAGGCGGGGTCTTTGGGCGCGAAGCCCGTCGCGCCGATCTGCGCCGTGAAGCGGGAATCCGCGATCCCGCCTCCGGCGGGCGCCGAGGCTCCGGCGGGCGGGGCGGCGTCGATCTTCAGCCCGATGCGGCCCACCGCGCCGAAATCGCCTTGCAGCCCCTCGACCACCGCGTCGATATGGGCCGTCGGGGCTTTGAGGTCGCCGGTGATCTCGGCTTCGCCCTGCATGGCGGTGAAGCGGGTGGGGGCGATCACCGCGTTGAAGGCGGCCACGTCGCGGGCGCGCCAAGAGATCTTCAGCGCCGAATCGCTGGAGCCCGGCGAGAGGACGCCCGCGCCTTCGGCCTCCAGAATGGGGCTCTCGACGCGGAAGGCGTTCAGCTCATAGCCGCCATTGGCGGTCTGGCGGCCGTCGAAGGTCAGGGTGGAGCGCTCGCCCAGAGCGCGCCGCCAAGTGGCGGAGGCGCGTTCGTCCGGGGCGATGGCGCCCGAGAAGGTCACGGCGGGCGGACCCCGGAAAGCCACCGAGCCCTCGCCCGTGGCCGCGCCCATCTCGCCGATGCGGCCGCCGATCTGGAAGGGCAGGCTTTCGAATCCGCCGTCGGCGGTGAAGGTCAGCTCCACGTCCTGTCCGGCGGGCAGCCCCGCCGCCGTGGCCACCAGCCCCCCCGCCTGCTCCGAGGCCGCAAGCGAGAGCTTGGCCTTCCCCTCGTCGAAATCGAGATCGCCGGAGAATTTGAATTCGCCGCGCCGCCCGTCGGTGCGGGTGACGGTCAGGCTGGCGGTCTGGTCGTCGCCGACGTCCGAAAAGGAGCCCTCCACCTTGGCCTGAAGCGCCTGAGGCGCCAGCTTGTCGCTGACGGTCAGCTTGTCGATGCGCAGCTTGTCGATGGTCAGGCTGGTCGGAGGCCGCGGCCATGCGAAGGAGACCTGAGCCTCTTCGCCCGGCGGATCGCCGCGCCCGATGGGCGCGCGCAGGACGTTGATTTCCTCGGCGCTGAGGGTCTGGAAGTTGAAGCGCGCCCGCAGGAGCGAGCGCACCCGCCAGTCGATGACGATGCCCTTGGCCGTGACCCATTCGCCGTCGCCGTCTTTGAGGCTCAGAGTCTCGATGCGGGCGAATCCGTCCTCGGGCCGCGTGACGCGCCCAAGCTCGATCTCGAATTCGCCCGGCGCGTTGATCTGGCGCACGGCGAATTGCAGCACGTCGTTCCAGGCGCCTTCCGTGTCGAGGAAGGCGGAGGCGGGAGTGGTCCAGCCGAGGCTCAGGCTGAGCGCGAGGCCGGCGGCGCCTGAGCGCAGGATCGTCTGTCGCTGGGTCATCAGAAGGCCTGCCCGATGCTGAAGTAAAGTTGATACCGGTCGTCCTGCGGACGCGGGTCGAGCGGCACGGCGACGTCGAGGCGGATCGGCCCGATGGCCGTGTAATAGCGAAGCCCGAGGCCCGCCGAGAATCGGATGTCGTCGAAATCGCTGAAGAGGTCGCGCCCGACGATTCCCGCCTCCACGAAGGGCACCACGCCGATGTTCTCCGTGACCTTGGCGCGCAGCTCCAGAGCCGCCTCGCCGAGGGTCAGGCCGCCGACGGGATCGCCGTTTGCGTCCAGCGGATTGGCGAATTTCAGCGAATAGCCGCGCAGAGAGCCGCCGCCGCCCATATAGAGCTGACGGGTCGGCGGGACTTTATCCGGGCCTCCGGCGAAGATGGCCGCGCCGCGCAGACGCCCGGCGAGGACGAAGCGCCCGTCCGAATCCACGGCGTAATAGGCCGAGGCCGTGGCGTCGGTGGAGAGGAAGGCGGTGGCGTCGCCTTTATAGACGCCGCCCCAAGGCGTCGCGGCCACCCCGAGGCGGAAGCCGCGGGTCGGATCCAGCAGATCATTAGTGTCGTCGAAGCTCAGCGAGACCGGGGCGCCGAGCAGATAGCTCCATTCATGGGGCGCGTTGGGGGGCTCGACGCGGGCCACCTCGAAGGCGAGCCCCGCCGAGCCGCGCCAATGCTCGGTGAGGATCTGAGAGATTCCGACGCCGCCTTCCGCCGCGAAGGCTTCATAGGCGTCGGTGTCCTCGTGATAGATCTCCAGCTCGGCCGCGAGGTCGCGGTTGCGGTGGTAAAAGCGCGGCTTGCGGAAGGTCAGATCGAGGCTCTGCTTCTTGAGCGAGCCGTCGAGCGTGACGCCGAATTGCTCGCCGCGCCCCAGAAGATTGCGGTGCTGCCAGAAGACCCGCGCGCCCGGCCCGTCGACGGTGGAGTATTTCACGCCGCCGCCGATGGTGCGATGCGGCGCCTCCTCCACTTCGATGCTCACCGGCGCGACGACGTATTGCGCTTCGGGCGGATCCTCGGCGATGCGCAGGCTCACCGCCTTGAACAGCCGCGAGGCGGTCAGCTCGCGCCCGACCTCGGCGATTTCGGCCCGCGAAACCGGATGGCCCTCGGCCCATGTGGGGAATTGCAGCACGTAATCCGGCTCGACGCTGGTCAGGCCCGAGACGGTGGTCTCGCCATAGACGGCGTAGGGGCCGGGCGAGACGTCGGTGGTCACGCGCAGACGGTCGTCGTCCCAATCGGCTTCGGCCTCGCGGCCCGACTGCTTCGCCCAAGGATTGCCGGAGTTCTGGAAAGTCCCGACGAGGCGGCTCTCCGCGCCCGCCACTTCGGCGCCGCGCGCGGGGCCGCCCACATGGCGCTGCGCCTCGGCCTCCTCCATCGCCCAGAGGATTTCAGCCTCCGAAGGGGGGGGCGTGAAGACGAAGTCATGTTTCTCGATGAGGAAAAGCGGGCCTTTCTCGACCTCGATCACCGCCAGAGGGCGAAGATCGGGCTGAGGCTGTTCGGCTTCGGCTCTTTCGCGTTCGCGCTCCAGCAGAAGGTCGTAGCCGGTTTGCGGCGCGGCCTCTTCGTCGGGCGCGCGGCCGTCGGCGTAGATCCGCACCTCGGCGAGGCCCTTGTAATAGCCCTCCGACTTCAGGATGCGTTCGATGATCTCCTTATCCGCCTCCGCGCGCCGACGCAGCAGCGGAAGGCTGGCCGGAGGCCGGTCCTGCATGCGGTAAAGCCGGGTGGCGGCCTCGATCAGTCCTTTGATTCGCGCGTTTTCGGCGGCGTCGCCCTCTTCGAGCCCCTTGACCTCGATTTCATAGAGCACGCCCTCGACCGAGCTGAGCCGGGGCAGATTCATCACCGGGCGCTCTTCTTCTCCGGTGAACCAGCTCGTCACCCGCCCGAGAATCGAGCGGAAGCCCTGAGGCTGTTCGGGCGCGGAGGCGTCCACCAGCGGCGAGGCGGCGGCGGCCTCCGCGGCGCTGAGGGAGGCCGCGACCAGAGCCGGGTCCGCGGCGGAATCGGTCGTCGCGGCTTCGGCGGCCGGAGCGGGCCCGCCCGGATCCATGAAGCTGGCGCAACCCGCCGTCAGAGCGCCGAGCGCGCAGGCGAGTCCGGCTTGGCGGAAGGTGCGGCGGAAGGTCATGCGGCGGGCTCCGTCTGGGAGGGCGGGATGCGGCGAGGCCGTCGCGCCTCTGCGAGGGCTCGATTTTATGTGCATGACACGGCTGAAAAACAAGGTAAATGGGCGCGACGATGTTCGCGGCCGCCCGAGCGTGGCCGCCATGGCGCCTTGGGGCGAGCCCCCTGCGGCCCGCTGAGATCCCGGAGCGGAGCGAATCATGACGGCTCAGATCATTGACGGAAAATCCTTCGCGGAGAGTGTACGCGCGCGGGTGGAGAAGGCTGTGGCGCGGCTCAAGGCGGAGCGGGGCCCGACGCCTGCTCTGGCGGTGGTTCTGGTCGGCGAGGACCCGGCGAGCCAGGTCTACGTGGCCAGCAAAGGCAAGACGGCCAAGGCGCTCGGGGTGGTCTCCATCGAGCGCATCCTTCCGGCGACGGCCTCTCAGGCCGAGGTCGCCGCCGTGGTGGACGAGCTCAACGCCGATCCGAACGTTCACGGGATTCTGATCCAGCTTCCGTTGCCCAAGGGCCTCGACGAGGACGCGATCCTCGCCCGCGTCGACCCCGCCAAGGACGTGGACGGCTTTCATCCGCAAAACGTGGCGGCTCTGGCGCTGGGGGGCGCTGGAGGGCGGGCGGGGCTGATTCCCTGCACGCCGCTCGGCTCTCTGATGCTGCTTAAGGCGCATCTGGGCGATTTGTCCGGCAAGGAGGCGGTGGTTCTGGGGCGTTCGCGGATCGTGGGGGCGCCGATGGCGCAGCTTCTGCTGCGCGAGAACGCCACCGTGACCATCGCCCATTCCCGCACGAAGGATCTGCCCGAGGTTCTGCGCCGCGCCGAGATCCTCGTGGCGGCGGTGGGGCGTCCCGAGATGGTCAAGGGCGATTGGCTGCGTCCCGGCGCGACGGTGATCGACGTGGGCATCAACCGCCTGCCGCCAGAGGCTTCAGGGGGCGTCTCCGGCAAGACGCGGCTCGTCGGCGACGTGGATTTCGCCTCGGCCGCGCAGGTCGCGGGGGCGATCACGCCGGTGCCGGGCGGCGTGGGGCCGATGACCATCGCCTGTCTGATGCATAATGCGGTCGTGGCGGCCTGCCGTCAGGCGGGGCTCGCCGATCCCGAGGAATTCGCCGGGCTGATCGGCTGATCAGGTCAGCTTGTCGGCGATCCGGCGCTGTTCGATCTCGCCTTCGAGCCTCAGACGCTCGGAGGCGGTTTCGACCACGGCCTCGATGCGCGCGAGAAGCTCGGAGGGAGTCCCTTCCGGCTGGATGCGCTCGGGCAAAAACTCCAGCACCGCCACGCCCGGACGCTTCGGTCCGCGCTTGGGCCAGCAGAGCCCGACGTTGGTCGCCGCCGGAACGCAGGGCAGATTGAAGCGGCTCGTCAGCACCGCCGCCCCGATCTTATAGGGCGCCTTGACTCCCGGAGGCACGCGGGTGCCCTGCGGAAAGATCACGATCTGGCCTTTTTCGCCCCGCTGATCGCCGAGGCGGTCGTTCATCTTCTCAAGGGCCTCCCGGCCTTTGGAGCGGTCCACCGGAACGGCGCCGGTGCGATAGGCGTAGAAGCCGAAGATCGGCGTCCACATGATCTCCTTCTTCATCACGTATTTGCCGCGCGGCAGAGCCTCCATCAGCATCATGATGTCGAGGAGGGACTGATGCTTGCTGGCCACCACCACCTCCTCGCCGGGCGAGGGCGGCGTCCCGCGAAACTCCACCCGCACGCCGCAGATGACCCGCAGCAGAAAGAAGCTGTGGCGCGAGAAGCTCTTCATCACCCAATAAGTGCCGTCGCGCGAGACCGCCGCCAGCGGCGACATGATCACGCCGAAGATCAGCATCCAGCCGTAAAAGAGAATGTCGAAGACGATCGAACGGATCCGCAGCATGTCAGCTCTCCCGGCGCAAGGCGGCGAAGGCGGCGGCTCGGGCGGCGAGCATGGCGGCCAGCGCCGCCGCCAGCACCACGCCTGCGGCGGCGAAGGGCCACCAGCTTGGAATCTCGAGTCCCGGCGCGAGTCCGCGCAGATGGGCCGCCCGCGCGAAGGCGACGACCACCCCCACGCCCAGCCCCACCCCGATCAAAGCCCCGAGCCCGCCTAAAATCAAAAAGCGCCTCTGATAAATGGCCGCCACGAAACGATCCTCGGCGCCCGACAGCCTCAGCGCGGCGATCACATGGCGCTGAGCGCCCATGCCCCCCCGCACCGAGGAGACGATGGCCGCCAGCATGGCCGCCAGAACCGCCGCCAGCATGCAGATCGCCGTGACGCGCACCGCGCGGGCGGCGGCGGCGGCGCGTCCGCGCCAGACGTCGTGGCCGTCATAGGTCGCCTGAAGCTGGGCGCCGTCGAGCCGGGCCTGCATCACGCCGGGATCCGGCGGAGAGGAAGGGTCCAAAGTCACTTCGATCACGCGCGGAGCGGGCAGAATGTCGATGTCGCCGCCCTCGCCGAACCAAGGCTTGAGCAGATCCGCCACCTCCTCGCGCGTGAGCGCCCGCGCCCTCTGGACGCCCGGCGTCTCGCCGAGCAGCCGCAAGGCGGTCTGGACGCGGGAATCGGCGCCCTCGTCGAGGGCCGAGACGCGCACCGTCGCGGCGGTGGCCAGCCCGTCCGACCAGAGATCCGCCGCCCGCGAAGCCCCCACCGCCGCCGCCAGAGACAGGCAGGCCACGAAGGCCAAAGCCCCCACGATGGCGGCCATCAGCCAGCCTCCTCCCGCGTCGGGCGGGATGAGCGCGCTGCGGCGTGGCTTCGTGAGGGCTCCCATAGGCGGCTCCTGAGGCGGTTCCGGGAAGATCCCCGGAAGGAGGTCAGACGGCGAAGGCGCCGTCCACCAGCTTGAGGATGGGCGCGCCGTAGCGCGCGGCGAGGCTCACGTCGTGGGTGGCGATGAGCACGGTTTTGCCGATGCGGTTCATCTCCAGAAACAGCCGCATGATGCGCTCGGCCATCTCCGGATCGACGCTGCCCGTGGGCTCGTCGGCGAGGATCAGATCCGGCGAGGCCACCACCGCCCGCGCGATGGCCAGACGCTGCTTCTCGCCGCCCGAAAGCTCCGGCGGGCGGGCGTAGATCTTATGGCCGAGCCCCACCCATTCGAGCATCTCGGTCACGTTGTCGCGGTAGCCGCTGGGCCGCGCGCCCTGCACCCGCAGCGGCAAAGCCACGTTTTCGGCGGCCGTGAGATGGTCGAGCAGGCGGAAATCCTGAAACACCACCCCGATGCGGCGGCGGAACCAAGCCGATTCGTCGCGCGAGAGGGTGGAGGCGTCGCGGTTGAAAATGGTGAAGCGGCCGCGGGTCGGTCCTGATTCGAGATAGAGCATCCGCAAGAGCGAGCTTTTGCCCGCTCCGGAGGCTCCGGTGAGGAAATGCAGCGAGCCCGATCCTAACCTGAAGTTCAGATCCCGCAGGATCTCCGCGCCCCGTCCATAGCGAAAACCGACATTTTCAAACTGAATCAAGGCGGGACTCCACTTTCGCGCGCGGCGGCGCGCTTGGCGCGGCGTGCGGCGGACGCTATTTAAAATTCTCCGTCCGGGCAAGCGGTCGCGCTGCGGAATCCGGATGGACTCCCGAGCGCGAAAGGGGTTTCGCCTATGATCGTCTCCTGTCCGGAATGCCGCGCGCGCTTCATGGTGGATGATTCCCTCTTCCCGCCGCGCGGAAGACGGGTGCGCTGCTCCTCTTGCGGCAAGGCCTGGTTTCAGCCCGGGGCCGTCGCCGCGAGCGCCGCCGCCGCGAATCTTGAGGCGGCGCCCGCGCCGCCCGGCGCCGCCCGCGCCGGAGGCGACGGCAAGCTGACGGGCTGGCTCTTCGCGGGATTGGGGGCTCTGGTGGCGGTTCTGGCCGGGGCCTACGCCTTCGCGCCGCAATTGGCCGCGCGGGCGCCGGCTTTGGCGCCGGCGCTCGAATCCTATCGGGCGGCGGTGGGCTTGGGCGCGGGGGCGCTCGGCGGCGGAGGCTCCGGCGGCTTCGAGGGCCGCCATTTCAGCGTGGTCGACGCGATGTATTCCTATGAGGATCCCGCCGAGGAGGAGATCGCGGCGGCGGGCGCGCCGCGCTTCGTGATCATTTCGGCCAGTCTGGCGAATCTCGACGTCAAGCCCCATCGGACGCCCCGGATCAAGGCGACTCTGCGCGACGCGCAAGGCGCCTTGGCGGCGGAGGTCTATATGGGGCCGCTGGAGGAGAAGCCTCAGATCGGCCCGCGCGAGACGGCGCATTATTTCTTCCGCGCGCCTCTGCGCGAGAAGCGCGAGGTCGAGGTGACGCTGAAGGCCGTGGAGTCGGCGCGGCCCTAGAGCGCGATCCGAAAATTTTGAAAGACTTTTCGGAGAAATCGCGCGACCGGCGAAGAGGCCCTAGGGCGATCCTGTAAAATTCTCCGTAAATTCCGCGCGGGTCTTCAGAATCCGCGAGGAGGCGCCGCCCTATCCTGTCCGAAAGATGGAGGACGGGGGATGATCCGTTTCATAAGATTCCTCCCGAAGAGCCTGCGGCGGCTAGGCGTCGCGGCGGCCCTCGGGAGCCTCATGGGGGGAGCCTGCCACGCCGAAGGCGCGGCGGGACGTCAGGAGGCGGCGGGGCGCGATTCGCGGCTCGCCATGCGCGCGCCGCTCTCGAAGGAGACGGCCGCGCGGCCTCCGGCCTCGGCCCTCCACGCCGCCCAGACCGCGCATGAAGCGGCGGAGGCGGCGGCTCTGGGGGCTTTGGAGGCCGACCGCCTGCGTCAGGCCGAAGCGGCCCGCAAAGGCGTTCTGGCGCTGCTGGTCGCTCTGGCGCAGGGCGGACCGGAATCCGCCCTCTGGGCCGAGTCGGGGCGCGGGCTCAGACCGCGTCGGACTTCACGAGCCGCAGATGGCCGCGATCCCGCAGCGCGGAGTCCTTCGCGGCGCCGTCGCCCTCTTCGAGGCGGAAAGGCCTGAGGCCGCCCGGCTTGCGTCCGCCGTCGATGGCGGTCAGCACCGGGGCGCTCTGGAGCGCGCGGAAAGGCGGCGAGCCCCGGAAAGGATCGCGCGCGGGATCGCGCGGCGGGGGCGCGCGGAAGGGGTCGCGTCTGGCTTGCTCGGGCGCGGCGGCGGGGCCGGGGCGCGTGAAGAGCCGCTGCGCCGGGAGATCCTCGGCGGCCTCGTCCGAATCGATGGGATAGAGATTCACCGCGTCGACCCAGTGATGGATGGGGTCGTAGACGTTGGCGAAGGCGCGCTCCTCGCCCATGTAATAGCCGCAGCCGAGGATGCGCGTCAGTTCGTCGCGGTCGGAGCGGAGCGGCATATAGAGGAATTCGGCGCTGTAGACGAAGCCGCCGCGATTCTCCACCGTGCAGGCCACATGGCCGATGGTCGGGCCGCTGACCACCCGCAGGATGAGGTCGCGCACCTTGGCGCGGTCCTCGCCATGCCAGAGCGCCAGAGCGCTCATGCCGCGCAGCTCCATCCCGAAGGCTTCGCAGAGCCGCGTCCCCGCGAGGCGGAAACGGATGTTGTCGGCGTTCTGCACTTCGAGGATAAACGTGCTGTCGAGCAGCGGGGCGATCTCTCGTGGATCGACCTCGTTGCGTCCAGGGGCCAGACGGCCGTCGCGGAGGGCGTTCCAATAATCATAGAGCGCGCGCGTTTTCGGGTGTCTCATGCTCGTTCTGCCCCAAGATCAGACGTTTTCCGATGCTTTTACGAGAAGCCTTTCCCGAGCCTTCGCAAGCTTTGTGCCGAAAAACGCCGTGATCTTGCCATGATCGGGCGGGAATGGAAAGATCTTCCCGTGGCCTCCCCCCAAAATGAAACGCTTCAGATGATGATTTGTAAACGTCATATCTGAACGACGCGGCTGCAAGCCTTTGAATTTCCCAAATGAGGAATGGAACTCATGAATTTGTGCGAGCCTACCGAGGATTTCCTCTCCGCCGCGAAAAGCCTGCTCGGCGATGCGGGGTGGCGCGCCGGAGCCGAGGCCGCAGGCTATCTGACCGAGCCGCGCGGATTGTATCAAGGCAAGGCGGCGCTGGTCGCGCGTCCCAACTCGACGCAACAGGCGGCCGATCTGGTGCGGCTCTGCGCCGGGGCGCGAGTCGGGATCGTGCCGTGGGGCGGCGGCACGGGTCTGGTGGGCGGGCAGGTCAAACCTGCGGGCCCGACGCCGGTCCTCCTGTCTCTGGAGCGCCTGAACCGCCTGCGCTCCGTCTCGCGGGCCGACGAGGCCATGACGCTGGAGGCGGGGGCGACTCTCGCCGCCGCTCAGGCCGCCGCCGAGGCCGAGGACCGGCTTTTTCCGCTCAGCCTCGCCTCGGAGGGCAGCTGCACGGTGGGCGGGATCCTCTCGACCAACGCCGGGGGCGTGCAAGTCCTGCGCTACGGCAATGCGCGGGATCTCTGCCTCGGGCTGGAGGTGGTCACCGCCCAAGGCGAGATCTGGGACGGGCTCTCGCCTTTGCGCAAGAACAACACGGGCTATGATCTGCGCCATCTCTTCATCGGCGCCGAGGGGACTTTGGGGATCGTCACGGCGGCGACGCTGAAGCTCTTTCCGCGTCCGAGGGCTTGGGCGACGGGATTCGCGGCTCTGGCTTCTCCGGCGGCGGGTCTGGCGCTTCTGGCGCGGGCTCAGGCGGCCAGCGACGGCGCGGTCTCGGCTTTCGAACTCATGCCCGCTTTCGGTCTGGATCTCTCTTTGCGATTCAATCCGGGAACGACTTCGCCTTTGGAGGCTCCGGCGCCTTGGATGGCGCTGGTGGAGATCTCCGGCGCGCGGCCCGAGCCTGTGGCCGAGGCGCTCGAAGCGGCTTTCGGCGCCGCTTGGGAGGCCGGAGAGATCACGGACGCCGCCGTCGCCGCCAGCGAGGCCCAGCGTCAGGCCCTCTGGCGCTTGCGCGAAAGCCTCTCCGAGGCTCAGAAGCTGGAGGGCGGCGGAATCAAACATGACGTCTCTTTGCCGCCGCGCCGCATCCCGGAGTTTCTGGAGCAGGCCGCCGCGCTGATCGAGCGCCTCGCGCCGGGCGCCCGGCCTTGCCCCTTCGGGCATATGGGCGACGGCAATCTGCATTATAACGTGCTGCCGCCGAGCCTCGCGGAGAAAGCCCCCTTCCTCGCCCGCTGGAGGGAGATCAGCGAGGCGGTGCATGATCTCGTCCTGAGCTATGGCGGCTCGATCAGCGCGGAGCATGGAATCGGGCGGCTCAAGGCGCAGGAATTGGCCCGCACCGCCGATCCGGCGAAGATGGCGATGATCCGTCGGATCAAGGGGGCTCTGGATCCTCTGGGGATTCTGAATCCCGGCGTCATCCTGCCGGAAGCGCTCTGATCCCGCCCGCGGAGCCTCGGCCGCCCTCTTTACGCGCCCGCCCTGCGGCGATAAGACCCCCGGACCAACCCTTGAGGAAATTCCGTCATGACCGCCGCTTCTTCGCCGCTCGTCTGCCGTTTCGCGCCTTCGCCTACGGGCTATCTGCATATCGGCGGCGCCCGGACGGCCCTCTTCAACTGGCTCTACGCGCGAGGGCGGGGCGGCAAATTCCTCCTGCGCATCGAAGACACCGACCGCGCCCGCTCCACGCCCGAGGCCACGGAGGCCATCTTCAACGGTCTGAAATGGCTCGGTCTGGACTGGGACGGCGAGGCGGTTTCGCAATATTCCCGCGTCGAGCGCCATCGGGCGGCGGCCCGCGAGCTTCTGGAGAAAGGCGCGGCCTATCGCTGCTATTCTCCGCCTGAGGAGATCGACGCCGCCCGCGAGGCCGCCAAAGCCGAGGGCCGTCCTCAGCGCTTCGACAGCCCCTGGCGCGACGCCAAGCCTGCGGATTGGCCCGCCGACAAGCCTTGGGCGGTGCGCATCCGGGCTCCCCGCGAGGGCGCGACCGTGATTCAGGACCATGTTCAGGGCGAGGTCGTGATTCAGAACGAGCAGCTGGACGACATGATCATCCTGCGCTCGGACGGCGACCCGACTTATAACTTCGCCGTGGTGGTCGACGACCACGACATGGGCGTGAACCTCGTCATGCGCGGGGTGGATCATCTGACCAACACCGCCCGCCAGAGCCTCGTGTATAAGGCGATGGGCTGGGATCTGCCGGAATTCGCCCATGTGCCGCTGATCCATGGGCCGGACGGCGCGAAATTCTCCAAGCGCCACGGCGCCCCGGCGGTCGAGAATTACCGCGACATGGGCTATCTGCCCGAGGCCATGCGCAATTACCTCGCGCGGCTCGGCTGGAGCCACGGCGACGACGAATTCTTCTCCACCGCGCAGGCGATGGAGTGGTTCAATCTCGAGTCGCTCGGCAAATCTCCGGCGCGCTTCGACTTCGCCAAGCTGGAGGATCTGAACGCCCGCCATATCCGCGCCGCCGAGGACGAGCGGCTGGTTCAGGCCGTCGAGGAGCTGCGCGCCCTGCGCGGCGAAGCGCCGATTCCCGCCGGGAAACGCGAACTCCTCCTGCGCTCCATGTCGGGGCTCAAAGAGCGGGCCCGCACGCTGGCGGATCTGGAGGATTCAGCCGGATATGTCTTGAAAGACAGGCCCTTGGACCTAGACGAAAAAGCCGCGGCCCTGCTCTCCCCCGAGGCGAAAGCGCGCATCGCCCGTTTGACTTCGCTTTTGCAGCATGTTAGCGAATGGACAGCGGAGAATTTGGAAAGCGCCGTGAAAGATTATGCCGAGGCGGAGGGGATGAAGCTCGGCAAAATTGCGCAACCTCTGCGCGCCGCCCTGACGGGACGCAGCGTCTCTCCGGGCGTTTTCGAGGTCATGGAAGTTTTGGGCCGTGCGGAAAGCCTCGCGCGGCTGGAGGCGCAGGCTTCTTGAAGCTCCGGCGAGGCCGCAGGGCTGGGGAAGATGCGTCGGTTGAAGATCCGCGCCGGATTCGTCCGGCGCGCGAGACTGCGGCGCCGCGCGACTTCATGGCGCGCGCCGGGGGAGCGCCCGCATCTGCTAGGGAGAAGCCTTGATGCCTGACTCGAAAGCCGCCATCTCCTATGGCGAAACCAAGACTGAAGCTCCGGTTCTGTCCGGCTCCATCGGTCCTTCCGTCATCGACATCCGATCTCTCTACGCCCAAACGGGCTGCTTCACTTACGATCCGGGCTTCACTTCGACCGCCGCCTGCAAATCCACCATCACCTACATCGACGGCGACAAGGGCGAACTTCTGTATCGCGGCTATCCCATCGATCAGCTCGCCGATAAGAGCAATTATCTCGAAGTCTGCTATCTGCTGCTCTACGGAGAGCTGCCGACCCAAGCCCAGCTGAAGGATTTCGAGCAGCGCGTGACGCGCCACACGATGATCCATGATCAGATGCAGTATTTCTTCCGCGGCTTCCGTCGCGACGCGCATCCGATGGCGGTCATGTGCGGCGTGGTGGGCGCGCTTTCGGCCTTCTATCACGATTCGACCGACATCAACGACCCGGTTCAGCGCGAGATCGCTTCGATCCGGCTCATCGCCAAGATGCCGACCATCGCGGCGATGGCCTATAAATACTCCATCGGCCAGCCCTTCATCTATCCGAAGAACGAACTGAGCTACGCCGAAAACTTCCTGCATATGTGCTTCGCCACGCCCTGCGAGGAATATAAGGTCAATCCGATCTTCGCTCACGCCATGGACGTGATCTTCACGCTCCACGCCGATCATGAGCAGAACGCCTCCACCTCGACGGTGCGTCTGTCGGGCTCTTCGGGCGCCAATCCCTTCGCCTGCATCGCGGCGGGCGTGGCCTGTCTCTGGGGCCCGGCCCATGGCGGCGCCAACGAGGCGGCGCTCAACATGCTCCGCGAGATCGGCACCCCCGACCGCGTGCCGGAATACGTCGCCAAGGCCAAGGACAAGAATTCGGGCTTCCGCCTGATGGGCTTCGGCCATCGCGTCTATAAGAATTACGACCCCCGCGCCAAGGTCATGCAGCAGGTCGCCAAGGACGTGCTCGCGCAGCTCGGCGCTTCGGATAATCCGATCCTTCAGGTCGCGCAGGATCTGGAGAAGGTCGCGCTCTCCGATCCTTACTTCATCGAGAAGAAGCTCTATCCGAACGTTGATTTCTATTCGGGCATCATCCTGAACGCGATCGGCTTCCCGACCTCCATGTTCACGGCGATCTTCGCTCTGGCGCGCACGGTCGGCTGGATCGCCCAGTGGAAGGAGATGATCGAGGACAAGGACCAGAAGATCGGCCGTCCGCGTCAGCTCTACATCGGCGCCCCGCAGCGCGATTACGTCGACCTCAAAGCGCGCGGCTGAGCCTCGCAAGGCTTCATGAACGAAATCGAAGCCCCGCGCCTGTCCGGCGCGGGGTTTTTCATGCCGGAGGCTCTCAGCCCTTCGCCAATCCTTCGAGCCGCGGCGGCTCTTCGCCGAGGCCCGCGCGCGGCGAGCGGCGGTCCATGATCGCCACGTCGCGCCAGCGCCGGTAAGCCGGATGTTCGTGATAGCCCATGCGCTCGCGGATTCCGAACAGCCTGAATCCGAGGCCCTCATGCAGCCGGATGCTGGCGCGGTTCTCGGCGAAGATCAGCCCCGTGACCAGCCATGCGCCCGCCGCGTCGGCCTCCTCCAGCGCGGCCCCGAGCAGCGCCTTGCCGAGCCCGCGCCCTTTGGCCTGAGGCGCGACGTAAATCGTATCCTCCAGCACGCCCGCATAAAAGGGGCGGGAGCTGGTCGGGCTGAAGCCCGCATAGCCGAGGATCTCGCCGTCGTCTTCGGCCACCAGCCGTCCGAAGGGCGGGCGGGCGGCGAACCAATCGGGCCACCAGCTTTCGCGCTCCGGGATTTGGGTGAAGAAGGTGGCGTCGCCGCCGAGGATTCCGGCGGCGTAGACGGCGTGCACGCCGTCGCGGTCGTCAAACGTCATCGGGCGGAGGCGGGGCCGCAGGCGCATGGTTGGATCTCCTGATCCGTCTTGGCTTCGTCATGAGCGGGGCGGAGACTGAATCTCAGGCGCAAGATGCGGGCTGCGCCGAATCGTGGCTCCTTCGCAGCAGGAACAACAAGAAAACACTCCTGCGTCCATGCGTGATTTGACCGCAGCGAAGGGGCGCGGTAAAAAGAGTTCGGGGACGCTTGTCCCGATCAGGGATGGCGCTCCGGTTTTTCGCCCGGAACGGTCCGGGCTTCTTGTTGCTCAGAGGCTCCCAGAAATGTCCCTTTCCGCCGCCGCCGCCGCTCTGGCCTTCGCCCGAAGTCCGGCCGCGCTGCGCGATCATCCGGCTCTTGTGCTCAACGCCGATTACCGGCCGCTGTCCTATTTTCCTTTATCGCTCTGGTCCTGGCAGGAGGCGGTGAAGGCGGTGTTTCTGGATCGCGTCTTCACCGTGTCGGAATACGACTTCGAGATCCGCAGCCCCAGCTTCGCGATGAAGCTGCCGAGCGTGGTTTGTCTGCGCGATTACGTGAAGCCGGCCAAGCATCCGGCCTTCACGCGGTTCAACCTCTTCCTCCGCGACGAGTTCCATTGCCAATATTGCGGCGCGGTCGGCGAAATGACCTTCGACCATGTGACGCCCCGCGCCCGCGGCGGCAAGACCACATGGGAGAACGTCGTGGCGGCCTGCCCCTCCTGCAATCTGCGCAAGGCGGACAAGGCGCCGGACGCGGTGGGCCTGCGGCTTCAGCGCAAGCCCGTGCGGCCTTCGGCCTCTCAATTGCAGAACATCGGGCGCAAGTTTCCGCCCAATCATCTGCATGAGAGTTGGATGGACTATCTTTATTGGGATGTGGAGCTTGAAGCCGAATGACGGCCCGCCCTCACCCGGCGGGCCTTATTTTTCTCAGGGTCGAAAAGGCGAGAAAAGCCAGAACCAGAGAAGCGAGCCCATTCCAATTGGCCATGCTCAGGCCGAGATAGGGGTCTTTCCACGCGATTTCGTCGCAGCGAGGGGCGACGTTCGCGCCGGAGAGCAGCGCAGCCGGATCGAAAGTCCCGGGCAAGCCGCCCGAGCAGGCCGATCCCCAGTATTTCAGCTCCACGCCGGAGTGAAACCCGGCGATCCCGGCGTTCACCAGAAAGGCGAAGCCCGCCAGAAAGGCCAAAGCCACGCCGACCCGCCGCCCCACCGACCGGCTGGCGAGGAAGCTCAGAACCGCCGCCGCGCCCAGAGCGTAACGCTGCTGGATGCAGAGCGGGCAGGGGTGCAGCCCCCAGAGATATTGCGAGGCCAAAGCCCCGCCGAGCATCGCCGCCGCGATCAGCGCGGCGAGGGTGAGAATCGGTTTGGCCATCTTCAGGCGCTCCCCGCCAGATATTTCAGGGCGACGAAACCGCCGACCACCAGAATCGTGAAGATCGTGGCGACCAGAGTCAGGCGCTTTTCGATAAAGGCGCGCACCGGCTCTCCGAACCACCAGATCAGGGCGCAGGGAATATAGAACCTCGTGGCGCGGGCGAGAAGGCTCGCCCAGATGAAATCGAAGAGATTCATGCTCATGGCGCCCGAGGCCACCGTCACCACCTTGAAGGGGATGGGCGTGAAGCCGCCCGCCAGAATCACCGCCCAGATTCCATTGCGGTCGTAGAAGGCCCGGAACTCCTCGAATTTCGCGCCCGCTCCGTAAAAATCGAGGATCTTCATGCCCCATGTGTCGAAGAGCGCCGCCCCGATCCAATAGCCGAAGAGCCCCCCCAGCACCGAGGCCAGAACCGCCACCGTCCCGATCCGCCAAATGCGTTTGGGCTGAGCCAGCGCCATGGGAATCAGCAGCACGTCGGGCGGGATGGGAAAGAAGGAGCTCTCCGCGAAGGAGACTCCCGCCAGAGCAGGCAGGGCGCGGGGCCCTTCGGCCTGCTTCATGGTCCAGTCGTAAAGGCGACGCAGCATTCAGGATTCCGCGAGATCGGCGCGAAGGACGACCGGCTCGCCAAGGACGCGTTCGCCCTGAACGCTCAGGCGACCGGAGGCGAAGCGCCTCAGAACCTCCGGATAGAGCCGATGCTCCTGCGCCAGCACCCGCGCGCCGAGGCTCTCGGCCGTGTCGCCGGGCAGAGCCGGAACGGCGGCCTGTCCGAGGATCGGCCCCTCGTCCATGGCGGGGCGCACAAGATGCACCGTGCAGCCATGCCATAAAACCCCCGCCTCAAGCGCCCGCTCATGCGTATGGAGGCCCTTGAAGCTCGGCAGAAGCGCGGGGTGGATGTTGAGGATCGCGTCCGGCCAAGCCTCGACGAACCAAGGCGTCAGCAGGCGCATATAGCCCGCGAAGGCGAGGATCTCCGCCCCCGCTTCGCGCAGCTTGGCGTCGAGCGCGCGCTCATGGGCCTCACGGTCGCCTTTGAAGGGGCGATGATCCACGGACTCGGCGCGCAGCCCCGCCGCGCGGGCCTTCTCCAGCCCCCCGGCCTCGGGATTATTGGCGAGGACGAGGGCGATCTCGAAAGGAGCTTCGGGCTCGGCGGCGGCGCGGATCAGCGCCTCCATGTTCGAGCCGCGCCCCGAAATCAGGATTCCGATCCGCCGTTTCACGCTTCGGCCTCGCGATAGACCACGCCCGCCGCGCCCGCCGGACGGGGAATCATGCGGCCGATCTCGAAGACCGTCTCGCCTTCGGCGGTCAGCAGCGCCCGCAGAGCTTCGGCGCGGGCCGGATCGACGATCAGCGTCAGCCCGATCCCCGAATTGAAGACGCGCAGCATCTCCTCCGGATCGACGTCGCCGGTCTGCTGAAGCCAGTCGAAGACGGGCGGACGGCTCCAGCTTCCAAGTCGGATCTCGGCGCTCAGCGCCTCGCCGTAGACGCGGGGGACGTTCTCCGTCAGGCCGCCGCCGGTGATATGGGCCACGGCCTTCACGCCGCCCGCCTTGATCGCCGCGAGGGTCGATTTGACGTAGATGCGGGTGGGGGTCAGCAGAGCCTCGCCGAGGCTCCGGCCCGGAGCGAAGGGGGCGGGCGCCTCCCAGCCGAGGCCCGAGCGCTCGACGATCTTGCGCGCCAGCGAAAAGCCGTTGGAATGGACGCCCGAAGAGCCCAGCCCAAGGATCACGTCCCCGGCGCGGAGCTCGACGGGCAGCAGAGCGTCGCGGGCCACGGCGCCCACGGTGAAGCCCGCGAGGTCGTAGTCGCCTTTCTGATAAAGCCCCGGCATTTCGGCGGTCTCGCCGCCGATCAGAGCGCATCCGGCTTCGGCGCAGCCTTTGGCGATCCCCTCGACCACGGCGCGGGCGGCGGCCACGTCGAGCTTGCCGGTCGCGTAATAATCTAGGAAGAACAAAGGCGTCGCGCCCTGAGCCACCAGATCGTTGACGCACATGGCCACGAGGTCGATTCCGACGCCGTCATGAATCCCGGTGTCGATGGCGATCTTGAGCTTGGTGCCCACGCCGTCGGTGGAGGCGACGAGGATCGGATCCTCGAAGCCCGCCGCCTTGAGGTCGAAGAGCGCGCCGAAGCCGCCGAGGCCGCCCATCACGCCGGGCCGCTTCGAGGCGGCGGCGGCGGGGGCGATGGCCTTCACCAGAGCGTCGCCCGCGTCGATGTCCACGCCGGAATCGCGGTAGCTGAGGCCCTTGCGGGTTTGGGGATCGGCGGTCATGCGGAGGCTCCCGGGCGGTCTGAAGCAGGATAAGGCCCCCAAAGGGGCGCGCGGTGGGCGCGCCGGAGAGCTATCCGATTCCAAGCCCTCCGCCAAGACCGGAGGCGCGCGGGCCGGACCATGGGGCGATCCGCCACGCCGCCGCGCCATGGTAGGGGCGGCTCACTGCGGCGTTTCGAGGCCCATGCCCAAAAGCCGCAGCTCGAAGGGCGGAGCCGCCCCCGCGCCCGCGCCAAGATCCACCGGAATCAACGTGACCTCCGCCGTTTCGGGCGTCACGGGCCCGATGCGCCCCAGAGTCTCGCGCAGAGGCAGCCGGAAGCGCGAGCCCTCGGCCTCCGGCGAGATGGGGAAGAAGCTGACGACGCCCACGTAATGCGGATCCTCCGTGGAGGTCGCGGGCGTGGCGTCGGGTTTGTTCAGAAAGACGCGCACCGCCGGAGCCGTCGCGGCGGCGGCTTCGAGATCGGCGAAATGCAGCTCCAGAACCGGATCGGCGGGCGCTTCGGGAGAGGCCGCAGGCGGCGCGGCGGCCGGAGCCTGCGAAGCGGCGGCGGAAAGCCGACCGGGCGCCGTCGCCTCCGGCGCGAGGCGGAAGGTCGCGGGGGCTCCGGCGCGCAGGCGCGTCGGATCGGCCGCCGCCGAGGCGGGGGCGGCGAAAGAGGAGGCCGCCGCAGCCTCCGGCGCCGGGCTCGCGGCCGGGCTCGCGAGGGAGGCGGGCGGCTCCGCCGAGGGCGCGCGGCTGTCCATCGCCCAAGCGTTCGAGGCGGCGCCCAGACCCAAAATCAAGGCCGCCGCTCCAGAAATCCGACCATTCATCAGAATCTTCCTCCCTGAAAGCCCGTCGAAGCTTCAGATGTGGGACGCGCGGCTCAGAGCGCAAGCACCTCCGCCTGACGGGCGTAGAACTCCGTTCCGGCGAGCGGACGGCCCTGCACGTCCACCGGCATGAGCTGGATGTCCGCTTCGGCGCCGCCCCCAGCCCCTCCCAACGCCCCGCCGACCCGGCGCAGGACTTCGGCGGCGTCGAGCAGATAGGAGGCCTTGAGCCCGTTGGTCGAGCAGACTTCGGCGGCGAAGCGCGTCTGGAAGAAGCCGAAGGAGCCCACGTAATGCGGATCGCTGACCGGAGTTTCGGCGGTGAGGTTCGGGTGGTTCACGAAGACGCGCACGATCACGTTCTCATTGACCGGCGGCGCGTCGATCTGCGCGATGCGGATCAGGGCGCGCTCGGGATTGGTCAGCGCCGCCTCGGCCGCGACCACGGGAGGCGCCGCCGCGAGGAATCCCGCAGGCGCGGCGAAGGTCGCGGCGCGGGCCAGAGGCGCCGCCGCGACGGGAGCGGCGATCTGGGCGCGCAGGCTATGGGGGCGGCCCGCCGTGACGGGCGCGTCGTTGAGCGCGGAGGCCGCGACCACCGGCAAAGGCGCCTCGGGCGCGAGGCTGGAGAGGTTTTGCGCCGTGGCGCGCCGTCCCGCGAGGCTCGGGGCTTCGGCGGTGGCGGTCTGGTCGTAGCGATAGCCCAGACCGGCGATGGAGGAGACGCCGCCCGAAGTGTCGGTCACGCGGTTTCCGGAGCGGTCGAAGAAATCGCGGAAGGGCAGATCGCGCCAGGCGGCGTCCGTCGGGTTCTGGCCGCCGCGCTGGCTCCAGACCTCCCAGAGGCGGTCCACATTGGCGTGATGCAGCCAGAACAGCGGATCGACCGGCGCGATGAAATTGGCCATCTCGCCGCCGACGAAGACATGGATGTGGTTATGGGGCGCGGCCTCCAGAGGGCCTTGCGAGGCTTGGTCGCGTTGTCCGCCCGCGCGGCCGCTGCCGAAGACCTCGAAATTGCGCTCGCCGAGGATGCGCTCCACCACGGCGGAGGAGACCATTTCCGCAGCGGCCGAGGAGGTGGGGCCGGCGGCGCGGCCCGCGAGGAAGAGCGGGCTGGCGGCGTCGAAGAATCCTGCGGGAATCCGCGGATCGCGCGACCAGTTCCAGTAAGGCAGGGCGAAGCCCTCGTCCTGAATCATCTCGCGGCAAATCTGCTCGAAGCGCTGCACATAGGCGCGATGCCAAGGCAGGAACCACCAATTCCCATGCGGGCAAGCCTGAAGATGGATCGTCGCCTGAGCGTTCCAGTTGCGCGGATCCGAGGAGGGCAGGGCCTTCATGCGCCGCACGGCTTCGGCGTAGGCCAGCATGATGGGATGGTTCGCGCCGAGCGCTCCGGCGTCCTGACGGGTGCGGTTCGCGCCGGAAACCGGATTAGCCGGGGTGGGCGTCGGCGTGGGGGTCGGCGTCGGCGTGGGAGTCGGCGTCGGGGTGGGAGTCGGCGTCGGGGTGGGAGTCGGCGTCGGGGTGGGGGTCGGCGTCGGGGTCGGCGTCGGGGTCGGCGTCGGGGTCGGAGTCGGGGTCGGCGTCGGGGTCGGCGTCGGGGTCGGCGTCGGGGTCGGAGTCGGGGTCGGAGTCGGAGTCGGGGTCGGAGTCGGCGTCGGAGTCGGAGTCGGAGGAACGCCGGGCTGGCAGGCGGCCAGACCCAAGGCCGCGCCGCCGCCGCCGATCTTCAGGATTTCGCGTCGGGAAAGCCGCGCCATGATCTCGCCCTCTTGTGGTTCGCCCTATTCCAAAGGTCAGGGCAAGCTAGGCGATGTCGCTTTCTGGGTCAATTTTCGCTTTACGCCATAAGCCGAGACCGGAGGAACCGAATCCGTCCCGACGCCCTGCGTCCTTCGCCCGTCTCGCGGAGGAATCCGCTTCACAGGCCGCGGCCGGAGGTCTATGCCCTCCCGGACGCGAGCCCGAAGCCGAAAGACGGGTCTTCGGCTCGCCTGCCGGAAAGCCCGCTCCATGAATTTCGACCTTTACGCGCCGCTGGTCGGCTACGCCGTGGCGGCCTCCTTCACGCCAGGCCCGAACAACACGATGCTCGCCGCTTCGGGCGCGCAATTCGGCTTCGCCCGCACGAGGCCCCATCTCTTCGGGGTGGGGCTCGGCTTCGGCTTCATGATCTTTCTGGTGGCGCTGGGTTTGGGCGGCTCCGTCGCGCGGCTGCCTTGGCTGAATCTCGGCATGACCCTGATCGGAGCGGCCTTGCTGCTCTGGATGTCCTGGCGCATCGCGAGCGCCCCCGTCGACGCGGAGGAGGAGGCCCGCGCCCGCGCGCCTCTGACCTTCCTGCAGGCGGCGGGCTTTCAGTGGATCAATCCGAAAGGCTGGACCATGGCGCTCGCGGTGGCGGGCGGCTACGTCAGCGGCGCGGCGCCTCTGCGCGAGGCGGCGATCTGCGCCGCGATCTTCGCGCTGGTGGGAATCCTCTCGGCGGGGAGCTGGGCCGCTTTCGGCGTGAGTCTGCGCCGCTGGCTGGTCAATCCGCTGCGGCGCAGGATCTTCAACGTCTCGATGGGCGCGCTTCTGGCGGGCTTCGTGATCTATGGGACGATCAAGGCCCTCGCTTAGGCCAGCCCTTCGGCCTTGAGCGCCGCCTGCACCGCCGGACGCGCTCCGACCCGCGCCCGATAGGCTTGGATCTTCGGATAGGAGGAGAGGTCGATCTTCAGCGGAATCGACCAGTTCAGCACCACGAAGAGATAGGCGTCGGCCACGGTGAAGCGCTCGCCGAGCAGATAGGGCCGCCCGTCGCCCAATTGGCCCTCGACGCTCTCCAGCCGCCGGTTGAGCGTCGCGAGGGCCTTGTCGCGGGCCTCCGGCGCCATGGGGCGAAAGAGCGAGCCGAAAGACTTATGCAGCTCCGAATTGATGAAGCTCAGAGCCTCGGTCAGCCGCGCCCGGGGCAGAGGCGCGTTCTCGGCGCCGATCCCCGCCTTGGGGTGGCTCTCGGCGAGATATTGCAGGATCGCGACGTTCTCGGTGAGGATCTCGCCGTCGTCCAGCGCGAGGGCGGGCACATAGCCGTTTTCATTGATCTCGGCGTAATCGGCGCCGGTTTCGTCGCGGCCGGAGGCGGTGTCCACCTTCACGGCCTCATAGGGCAGGCCGATCTCATGCAGCGTGATGCGGCTCGCGAGCGAGCAGGCGCCGGTCTTGTAATAGAGCTTCATGGCGGGTCGGGTCCTCAAAATGGGAGAGCCGCCCCGGATCGCTCCGGAGCGGCTCTTATCTAGGCTCTGAACGGACAGGCTCAAGCCTTCTTTTTCTTCGGCGGGATGAGATCGGTGATGGTGCCCTCGAACATCTCGGCGGCCATGGCGAGGGTCTCCGAGAGGGTCGGATGCGGATGCACCGTCAGACCGATGTCGCGGGCGTCGGCGCCCATCTCGATGGCGAGGGCCGCCTCCGCGATGAGGTCGCCCGCGTTGGGGCCGACGATTCCCGCGCCGAGGATTCTTTGCGTCTCCTCGTCGAAGAGGACTTTCGTGATCCCCTCGTCGCGGCCCAAGCTCAGAGCGCGCCCCGAAGCCGCCCAAGGGAAGACGCCCTTGCCATAGGCGATTCCCTTGGCCTTGGCCTCGGTCTCGGTGAGCCCCGCCCAAGCGATCTCCGGATCGGTGTAGGCCACCGAGGGAATGGTCTTGGCGTCGAAGGCCGCCTTATGCCCCGCCGCCACTTCCGCCGCCACCTTGGCCTCATGAGTGGCCTTATGCGCCAGCATGGGCTGGCCCACGATGTCGCCGATGGCGAAGATATGCGGGACGTTGGTCCGCTGGTCGCGCCCGACGGAGATGAATCCGCGCTCGTCCACAGCCACGCCCGCCGCCTCGGCCTTGATGAGCTTGCCGTTGGGCTTGCGGCCCACCGCCACGAGAATGCGGTCGAAGACGTCGCGCTCGGGCGCGCCGCCGCCCTCGAACTTCACCACGAGGCCCTCGGGAGTCGCCTCGATTCCGGCGACCTTGGCCTTGAGGAAGATGTTCTCGAACTTCTTGGCCATGCGCTTGCGCAGAGGCTCGACGAGATCGCGGTCGGCGCCGGGGATGAGCTGATCCATCAATTCGACGATGGTGATCTGCGTCCCGAGCGCGGCGTAGACCGTCGCCATCTCCAGACCGATGATCCCGCCGCCGATGACGAGCATCCGTTTCGGCGCGCTCTCCAGAGCCAAAGCTCCGGTGGAGTCGAGGATGCGCGGATCCTCCGGCGCGAAGGGCAGACGCACCGGCTCGGAGCCCGCCGCGATGATCGCCTGCTCGAAGACGATGGTCTGCGTCGAGCCGTCTTCGGCGGTGACGGTCAGCCGATGGGGATCGGCGAAGGCGCCGGAGCCCGCGACCACCTGAACCTTGCGCCCTTTGGCGAGGCCCGCGAGTCCGCCCGTCAGGCGCGAGACGACGCTTTCCTTCCAGCCGCGCAGCTTATCGACGTCCACGGCGGGCGCCCCGAAGCTGACGCCATGAGCGGCCATCTCCTCGGCCTCCGAAACCACCTTGGCGGCGTGGAGCAGAGCCTTGGAGGGAATGCAGCCCACGTTCAGGCAGACGCCGCCGAGGGTCGGCCAGCGCTCGACCATCACGACCTTCTTGCCCAGATCCGCCGCGCGGAAGGCGGCGGTGTAGCCGCCGGGGCCCGCGCCGAGGACCAGCACTTCGGCGGAGATCTCCCCCGCCTTGGCCGCCGGAGCCTGAGAAGGCGCGGCGACGGGCGCAGGCGCCGGAGCGGGGGCCGCTTTCGGCGCTTCGGCTTTAGGGGCCTCCGCTTTCGGCGCGGGAGCCGCGCCCGCCGCCTCGCCCTTGAAGAGGGCGATGACGGAGCCTTGCGCCACCTTGTCGCCGAGCTTCACCGTCACGCTCTCGACCACGCCCGCCTGAGGGGCGGGAACGTCCATGGTGGCCTTATCCGATTCCAGCGTGATCAGCGGGGCGTCGGCGGCGACTTCGTCGCCGGGCTTCACATGAATCTCGATGACCGGGACGCCGGAGAAGTCGCCGATGTCGGGAACCTTGATTTCAATCGACATGAAGAATGCTCCCGATGTGTCAGAGAACCAGACGACGCACGTCCTCGACCGTCACGGCCAGCGCCCGCGTGAAGCGAGCCGCCGCCGCGCCGTCGATGACGCGATGGTCGTAGGAGAGGCAGAGCGGCAGCATCAGGCGCGGAACGAATTGCTCGCCGTCCCAGACCGGGGCCATCTTCGAGCGCACCACGCCGAGGATCGCCACTTCCGGGGCGTTGACGATGGGGGTGAAGTTCGTTCCGCCGATGCCGCCGAGGCTGGAGATGGTGAAGCTGGCGCCCTGCATCTCCTCGGGCTTGAGCTTGCCTTCGCGGGCGCGGGCGGAGATGTCGCCCAGCTCCTTGCTGATCTCGACGATTCCCTTGCGGTCCACGTCGCGGACCACCGGAACCACGAGCCCGTCCGGCGTGTCCACGGCCACGCCGATATTGTAATATTTCTTATAGATGAGCGACGCCTTATCCGGCGCGAGCGAAGAATTGAAGTCCGGGAACTCCTTGAGGACCTTCACCGAAGCCTTCATCAGGAAAGGCAGCAGCGAGATGCGGTAAGGCGATTTCTTATCGGTCTTGGCCGCGTCGTCCAGCTCCTTGCGATAGGCGTCGATCCCGGTGATGTCGGCTTCGTCCGTATGGGTGACATGCGGGATGTTGAGCCAGGCCCGATGCAGGTAGGGCCCGGAGATCTTCTTGATCCGGCCCAGAGGTTTGGTCTCGACGGGGCCGAATTTGCTGAAGTCCACGGCCGGGATCTCGGGGATGCCCGAGCCGCCCTGAACCGGCGCCGCCGCAGGAGCCGCAGCTCCGGAGCCGACGAGGAAGCCTTTCACGTCGGCGGCGACGATGCGGCCTTTCTCGCCGGTGCCTTTGACCTTGGTGAGGTCGACCTCAAGCTCGCGCGCCAGACGCCGCACGCTCGGCGAGGCGTGGACGCCGGAGAAATCCGCCAGAGCGGGCATGGGCAGGCCGCCCCGGATGGCGGGCAGAGCGTCGGAAGCGGGAGCGGGGGCCGCCGCAGCCGGAGCGGGCGCCGGGGCGCTCGCCACAGGGGCCGGAGCCGCCTTGGGAGCTTCGGCCTTGGGAGCGGGGGCCGCCTTGGGAGCTTCGGCCTTGGGAGCGGGGGCCGCGGCGGCGGCGCCCGAGGCTTTGAGGCGCACGAGGGGCGCGCCCTCGCTGACCTTGTCGCCCACCTTGACGAGGATCTCGGCGATCTCTCCGGCGGCGCTGGAGGGCGCCTCCATGGTGGCCTTGTCGGATTCCAGCGTGACGAGGGGGGTGTCGATCTCCACCTTCTCGCCGACGCTCACCAGAATCTCGATGACGGGGACGTTCTTGAAATCGCCGATGTTCGGGACTTTGACTTCGATGTCGGACATGAAACGGGTCCTCTGCGCGAATGAATGTTCAGGCGGATTCGGACGTCACGTCCGGGCCGGATTGGCCTTCTCGGGGTCGATCTCATATTTGCGGATGGCCTCGGCCGCGAGCTTGGAGGCTACGCGGTTGTCCTCGGCCAGAGCCTTCAGCGCCGCCACCGCGATGAAGCGGCGGTCCACCTCGAAGAAGGCGCGCAGCTTGCGGCGATAATCGGAGCGGCCGAAGCCGTCGGTGCCGAGCACTTTATAGCGCCCCGGCACCGCCGGACGGATCTGATCGGCGAAGAGCTTCATGTAATCCGTGGAGGCCACCACCGGCCAGTCGCCGCGCGTGGCGAGCTGCTGGGTCACGAAGGGGATGCGGGGCTCCTCCAGCGGATGGAGCAGATTCCAGCGCTCGCAGTCGAGGAAGTCGCGGCGCAGTTCGGTGAAGCTGGTGACGCTCCAGACGTCGGCGGAGACGCCGAAATCCTTTTCGAGCATCTCGGCGGCCTCCAGAGATTCCCGCAGGATCGAGCCCGAGCCCAGAAGCTGCACCTTCTTCGCGCCGCGCTTCTTGGCGCCCTCGCGGATGAGATGCATGCCGCGCCGGATGCCTTCCTCGGCGCCTTCGGGCATGGCGGGATGCGGATAATTCTCGTTGAGCAGGGTGAGGTAGTAAAACACGTCCTCCTGCTCGCCGATCATGCGGCGCAGGCCGTCCTGCACGATCACCGCCACCTCATAGGCGAAGGTCGGATCATAAGAGACGCAATTGGGGATGGTCGCCGAAATCAGGTGGCTGTGGCCGTCCTCATGCTGGAGGCCCTCGCCGTTGAGCGTGGTGCGCCCCGAGGTGCCGCCGAGCAGGAAGCCGCGCGCGCGCATGTCGCCCGCCGCCCAGGCGAGGTCTCCGACCCGCTGGAAGCCGAACATCGAATAATAGATGTAGAAGGGGATCATCGGCTCGTTGGAGGTGGAGTAGCTCGTGGCGGCCGCGATCCAGCTCGCCATGGCGCCCGCCTCGTTGATGCCCTCCTGAAGCATCTGACCCTGAGGCGTCTCCTTGTAGTAGTTCATCTGATCGGCGTCTTGCGGCTTATATTTCTGCCCGACCTGACTGAAGATGCCGTATTGGCGGAACATGCCCTCCATGCCGAAGGTGCGGCTTTCATCGGGCACGATGGGCACGACCCGCTTGCCCAGCGACTTATCGCGCAGCAGCGTGTTGAGGATGCGCACGAAGGCCATGGTCGTCGAGATCTCGCGCTCGCCGGTGCTGGCGAGCTGGGTCTCGAAGGCCGAGAGCGGCGGAATCTCCAGTTGAACGTCGGTCTTCTCGCGGCGCCCGATGGGGCCGCCGAGCGCCTCGCGCTGGGCGAGGTAATATTTCATCTCCGGGGAGGCGGGATCCGGCTTGATGAATTTCAGGTCTTTGACCTCCTGATCCGTGAGCGGAATCTGGAAGCGGTCGCGGAATTGCAGCAAAGCCTCGTCGCCCATCTTCTTCTGCTGATGGGTGATCATCTGGGCCTCGCCCGCCGAGCCCATGCCGTAGCCCTTGACGGTCTTGGTGAGGATCAGCGTCGGCTGGCCCTTATGCTCGGTGGCGGCCTTGAAGGCCGAGAAGACCTTCAGCGGATCATGGCCGCCGCGCGTGAGCTTCCAGATCCGATCATCCGTCCAGTCGGCGACCATGGCGGCGGTTTCGGGATAGCGGCCGAAGAAATGCTCGCGGATATAGGCGCCGTTCTTGGATTTGAAATCCTGATATTCGCCGTCGACGCATTCCTCCATGAGCTGGCGCAGACGCCCGGTGACGTCTTTGGCGAGGAGTTCGTCCCATCCCGAGCCCCAGATCACCTTGATCACGTTCCAGCCCGAGCCGCGGAATTCGGATTCAAGCTCCTGAATGATCTTGCCGTTGCCGCGCACCGGGCCGTCGAGGCGCTGGAGGTTGCAGTTGATGACGAAGATCAGATTATCGAGCTTCTCGCGCCCCGCGAGGCTGATGGCGCCGAGCGATTCCGGCTCGTCCATCTCGCCGTCGCCCATGAAGGCCCAGACCTTGCGATTGGCGGTCTGCGCGAGGCCCCGGCCCTCCAGATAGCGCAGGAAGCGCGCCTGATAGATCGCCATCAAAGGCCCGAGGCCCATGGAGACGGTCGGGAATTGCCAGAAATTCGGCATGAGCCAAGGATGCGGATAGGAGGAGAGGCCCTTGCCGTCCACCTCCTGACGGAAGTTCAGCATCTGCTCGTCGGTGAGGCGGCCCTCGATATAGGCGCGGGCGTAGATGCCCGGCGAGCTATGGCCTTGGATGAAGAGCAGATCGCCGCCATGGCCCTCATGAGGGGCGTTCCAGAAATGCGAGAATCCGGTGTCGTAGAGCGTCGCGGCGGATTGGAAGCTGGCGATATGGCCGCCCAGCTCCGAGGATTCCTTATTGGCCTTCAGCACCAGAGCCGCCGCGTTCCAGCGGACGATGGAGCGGATGCGATGCTCAAGCTCGCGGTCGCCGGGGTGATGCGGCTGATCTTCGGGGTCGATGGTGTTGATATAGGCGGTGTCTGCGGCGAAGGGGATGCGCGCCCCGTTGCGCCGGGCCACCTGCACGGCGGCGGCGAGCAATTCGTCGGCGCGGTCGGGGCCTTCGAAGGCGATGACCGATTCGACCGCCTCCTCCCATTCCCGGATCTCGGCCGGATTCGTCGTCTCGCGGTCAGTGGTCATGGTCGAACCTCCTCCAGCCGCCCTTGGGGGCGATCTTCGATCAGGATGACGTGCAGAAAACGCGGGCCATGGGCGCCGCGCACATAGGAACCTTCGATATCCGAAGTGCCGCTGGCGCCGGTCATCAAAATGGCGTTGCGCGGCGGGGCTTCGGTCGCGGCGGCCTCGGCGTAATCCTCAAGCCGGGCGAGGACCGTCGAGGCGCGGAGCGCCAAAATCAGATGAAAGGGCAGGAACAGATTCAGGATCCGCGCATCCGGCCCCGAATTCAGCGCCACCGAACCCGTCTCCGAGATCCCCCAGCGCCCGAGCGCCAAGGTTATGGCCTCGTCGGGGGCGGCGTGGTGATGGATGTCGAAGCCCGCCCAGCTCAGAGCGCGCAGCTCCGCCTGAGGCTGAAGGCAGAGCCGGAAGCCCAGCTTATTCGCCGCCATATAATCGCGGAGCGCGGCGGGCAGATCCCGCATGTTCTCGATCCGCTGGATGGTCGCGGCGGCGGCGAAGGCCGGGCTCCGGATCTTGGCGATGAAGGCCGCCGCCGGATCCCCGGGAGGCGGCGGACGCGCCGGATCGAGATTCTCCAAGAGCGCGGCGGCCTCCGCCGCAATGAGGGAGGGCGCGGCGGGCGGCGCCTTCAGAGCCCGACGAACCGCGCCGAGGATGTCTGCGCGGGCGCTCATGAGCGCTTCCCCGCCTTATATTGCGCCATGAAGCTTCCGCCGCGCGGAGGCAAGGGGAAATCGCGCTGATCCGTCCATGCGCCGAGCAAAGGCGCCTTTTCGATCCAGCCCTTTTTCCCAAAGACCCGCAGCACGGGCAGAGCCATCTTCACCCCCAGCCGATAGAGCCAAGGCCGCTTGGCGGCGAAGGCCCAAAGCCCGATTCCGGCCCGCACGGTGGTCGGCTCCAGACCCTCGCGCCAGCTGCGGATCCGCCAGCCGCGCAGCAGAGTCGGGAGCGGAATCTTGACCGGGCAGACCTCGGCGCATTTGCCGTTGAGCGTGCAGGCGTGGGGCAGGGCGCGGGATTCCTTCAGCCCTTGCAGGACGGGAGTCAGCACGGCGCCCATCGGCCCCGGATAGACTCCGCCATAGGCGTGGCCGCCGATCTGGCGATAGACCACGCAATGATTCATGCAGGCGCCGCAGCGGATGCAGCGGAGCATCTCCTCAAGCCCTTCTCCGAGCATCTTCGTGCGCCCGTTGTCCACGAGGACGACATGCATTTCTTCGGGGCCGTCGAGATCGCCGGGGCGCTTCGGCCCGGCGTGGAAGGTGGTGTATTGGGTGATCTCCGCCCCGGTGGCCGAGCGCGCCAGCAGACGAATGAGCGTCATGGCGTGGGCCAGCGAGGGGACGAGCTTCTCAATCCCCGCCGTGACGATATGGACGCGCGGCGGCGTGGTGGTGAGTTCGGCGTTGCCTTCATTGGTCACGGTGCAGACCGCGCCCGTATCGGCGATGAGGAAATTCGCGCCGGAGATTCCCACATCCGCCCCGAGGAACTTTCCGCGCAAAACCCGCCGCGCGCTTTCGACCATCGAAGGCACGTCGTTAGGGTCTTGCGGCGCCTGATGATGCTCGGCGAAGAGTTCGGCCACCTGCTCGCGGGCGATGTGCATCGCGGGCCAGACGATATGCGAGGGCGGGTCTCCCGCGAGTTGCACGATATGCTCCGCGAGATCGGTCTCCACCCGCTCGATTCCGGCCTCGGCCAGAGCATGCGGGAGGCCGATCTCCTCGCCGAGCATGGACTTCGAGCGCGTGACCGAGCGCGCCCCCGCCTGACGACAAATCTCGATGGCGATTCGACAGGCTTCGTCGGCGTTGCGCGCCCAATGGACCTTGGTCCCCAAAGCCTCCGCCTGAGCGGCGAAGCTTTCGAGATAATGATCCAGATGTTTGAGGGTGTGGTCTTTGATGGCGGCGCCCTTGACGCGGGCGGCCTCGAAGCCGGGGAAGCCCGCCACCGCCGCGCCGCGTTTGGCTTCGGCGTTGCCCGCCGTGCGGTCGAGGGCCAGTTTCAGCCGGGGCGCGGCCAGAGCCTCCGCCGCCTGAGCCTTGAACAGCGCCGGACGGCGCGTGTCGTGATGGAGCTCGGGCGCGGCGCTCATGCGGCGCCCTCTTCGCCGAGGGCCAGAGATTTTTCGCCCTCTGCGAGCAGTTCGGCGGCGTGCATCACGCGGATTTTCGCGCCGCGCCGCCGCAATTTGCCCGCCATGTTCATCAGACAGCCGAGATCGCCGCCGAGCAGCAGATCCGCCCCGGTGCTTTCGACCTTGGCGGCTTTCTCGGTCGCCACGGCGTTGGAGATGGCGGGATATTTCACGCAAAAGGTCCCGCCGAAGCCGCAGCAGACCTCCGAGCCGGGCAGAGGCCGCATCTCCAGCCCCTCCACCGCCGAGAGCAGCTTGCGGGGCTGCGCCTTCACATCCAGATGCCGCAGCCCGGAGCAGGAATCGTGATAGGTCGCCGAGCCATGGAAGGCGACGCCCTCCGGCCGCCATTTGCGGACGTCCGTGAGATAGCTGAAGAGCTCCCAGGTCTTGGCGGCCATGGCCTCGGCTTGGGCGCGGCGGGGCGTTCCCGGCGCGAAAAGCTCGGGATAATCGCGGATCGTCGCCGCGCAGGAGCCCGAAGGCGCCACGACATGCTCATAAGGCGCGAAGGCGTCGATCACCCGCTCGGCCATGTCGCGCGCGGATTTCTCGTCGCCGGAGTTCCATCCGGGCTGTCCGCAGCAGGTCTGCGCCATGGGGACCTCGACGACGCAGCCCGCGCGCTCCAGCAGCGCGACGGCCGCGAAGCCCGTCCGCGGACTCATGGCGTCCACAAGGCAAGTGACGAACAGGCCGATCCGGGGCCGTTCTGCGCTGGTCATGCCGTCCTCTCCCCAGAACGACGCGCCTCGGCGCGTCGAAATGCGCGGCGCCTGCTTTGGGCGCGCTTTGTCGTTCTTGGCCCAAGACAAGCCTAATCCGCGGTTCGGCGCAAGCGCCTTGGGCGGGAGAATCGCATCCGGGCTTGGGTTGATGGATAAATTTTTTGACCAAGATTTTCAACTGGTCGTTTTTATTTTCCTCCAAAAATATGACGCCATTTGAAAAACCGCTGCTTTGCATTTGGGAAAATCGGGATTAGCCTCCCCCTCGGCGGCGTCATTGCGCCGCAGCGGAAAGGGAGCCCCGAGCCATGGCCATCAGGCCTTCCGTGAAGCCCGTGAAGCTCGCCGAGGCGGTGGCCTCGAAGCTGGAGGATCTGATCCGCGACGGCGCCCTGCGGCCCGGCGACCGGCTCGCCCCCGAACGGGATCTGGCGGAGAAGCTCGGAGTCTCAAGACCTTCTCTGCGCGAGGGCATCCGCATTCTCGAACGCGCGGGCCTTCTGGCGCCGACGCCCAAAGGCGAGGGCGCGCGCGTGGCGGCCATCGGCGCGACGCTGGCGGATCCTCTGGTGAATTTGCTGCGCAGCCGTCCTGAATCCGCCTTCGATTATCTGGAGTTCCGCGGCGCCGTCGAGCCCATGGCCGCCGCCCACGCCGCCCAGCGCGCCGCCGAGCCCGACCGCATCGCCGTCGCCCGCGCTCTGGAGCGCATCGAGGCGGCCCATCTCGCGGCCAATCCCTCCGAGGAGGCCGACGCCGACGCCGCTTTGCATCTGGCGATCTACGAAGCCAGCCATAACGCGGTCCTGCTCCATGTCATGCGGGCTCTGGCCGAGATGCTCCGCGACAAGGCGCTCTATAGCCGCGACGAATTCTTCGCCCGCTCCGGGATGCGCGAGACTCTGCTGCGGCAGCATCGCGAGATCGTGGCCGCCCTGCTGGCCCGCGACGCCGAAGCCGCGCGCCTCGCCGCGCAACGCCATATCGCCTTCACCGTCGAGGCTCTGGGCGAGATCCGGGCCGCCGAGGCGCGGCTTGAGGCCTCGCTGCGGCGTCTGGGCCGGGCGGGGCTCGCCGTCGAGGAGGCGCCTGAGCCCGAACTCCGGGGGCTCCGGCGCGGCGACTGAGATTCACGATCCCCCAAGCGGGGAGGGGAGGCGCGGAAGGGCTCGTCCGGCCCGCGTCAGGTTCAGTTTCCGGCGCCGCGCGCGCCAAGATGGGGGCCAGCCATGCGCCAGTTTCAGAAGATCCTCGTCGCCAACCGCGGCGAAATCGCCATCCGCGTCATGCGCGCGGCGACGGAGTTGGGCAAACGCACCGTGGCGGTCTACGCCGAGGAGGATAAGCTCAGCCTGCATCGCTTCAAGGCCGACGAGGCTTATCTGATCGGGCAGGGGCTTTCGCCGGTGGGGGCCTATCTCTCCATTCCGGAGATCATCCGCGTGGCGCGGGCCTGCGGCGCCGACGCGATCCATCCGGGTTACGGCATGCTCTCCGAGAATCCCGAATTCGCCGAAGCCTGCTTTCAGGCGGGGATCGTCTTCATCGGCCCGAGCGCCGAGACCATGCGTCTGCTGGGCGACAAGGCCAGCGCCCGCCGCGCCGCCGAGGCGGCGAAAGTGGCCGTCGCGCCCGCCACCGGGGTTCTGCCCGACGATATGGACGAAGTCCGCCGCATGGCCGCCGAAATCGGTTATCCGCTGATGCTCAAGGCGAGCTGGGGCGGCGGCGGACGCGGCATGCGTCCGATCTTCAACGAGGCCGAGCTTGAGAAACAGGTGCTTTCGGGCCGCCGCGAGGCCGAAGCGGCCTTCGGCAACGGCGAGGGCTATCTTGAAAAGCTGATCCTGCGCGCGCGTCATGTCGAGGTGCAGATCCTCGGCGATTCCCATGGGACCATCGTGCATCTCTATGAGCGCGACTGCTCGATTCAGCGCCGCAATCAGAAGGTCGTCGAGCGGGCGCCGGCGCCCTATCTGACCGCCGCCCAGCGCGCCGAAGTCTGCGACATGGCTCTGCGCATCGCGCGCTATGCGGGCTATGTGAACGCGGGCACGGTCGAGTTCCTCATGGACGCCGACACGGACGCCTTTTACTTCATCGAGGTGAACCCCCGCATTCAGGTCGAGCACACCGTGACCGAGGAGGTCACGGGGGTCGACATCGTCAAGGCCCAGATCCGCATCGCGGCGGGCGGACATATCGGCGTGCTGGAGGAGACCGGCGTCCCGATTCAGGAGAACATCCGCCTGAACGGCCACGCCATGCAGTCGCGCATCACCACCGAAGACCCGATGAACAACTTCATCCCCGATTACGGGCGGATCACCGCCTATCGCGGGGCCATGGGCTTCGGCGTGCGCCTCGACGGCGGAACGGCCTATGCGGGCGCGGTGATCACGCGGCATTATGATTCGCTGCTGGAGAAGGTCACCGTCTGGGCGCCCTCGCCCGGCGAGGCCATCCGGCGCATGGACCGCGCCTTGCGCGAATTCCGCATCCGGGGCGTGGCGACGAATCTCGCCTATGTGCAGAACCTCATCAACCACCCGGATTTCATCGCGGCGAACTACACGACGAAATTCATCGAAGAGCATCCGGAGCTCTTCCAGTTCACGGCCCGTCAGGACCGCGCGACCAAGCTTCTGACCTATATCGCAGACATCGCCGTCAACGGACATCCCGAAGTCGCGGGACGCCCCAAGCCTCCGGCCACGGCGCGCAAGCCCGTCGCGCCCAAGGCCCCCGAGGGCGTCGCGCCGCCTCCGGGCTTCAAGCAGATCCTCGACGCCGAGGGGCCGAAAGCCGTGGCGGATCGGATGCTGGCCGAAAAGCGCCTTCTGCTCACCGACACCACCATGCGCGACGGCCATCAGTCGCTGCTCGCCACGCGCATGCGCACCTATGACATCGTGCGGGCGGTTCCGGCCTATGCGCATCGGGCTTCGGGGCTCTTCAGCCTCGAATGCTGGGGCGGCGCGACCTTCGACGTCTCCATGCGCTTTTTGCAGGAGGATCCTTGGGAGCGCCTGCATGAGATCCGCGCGGCGGCGCCGAACCTTCTCTTGCAGATGCTGCTGCGCGCCTCCAACGGCGTGGGCTACACCAATTACCCCGACAACGTGGTCCGGCGCTTCACGCTTCAGGCCGCCGAAAGCGGCGTGGACGTCTTCCGCGTCTTCGATTCGCTGAACTGGGTCGAGAACATGCGCGTCGCCATGGACGCCGTGCTGGAGGCGGGCAAGATCTGCGAGGCCGCCATCTGCTACACCGGCGACATCCTCGACCCCTCCCGCGCGAAATACGACCTCGCTTATTATCGCCGCATGGCCAAGGATCTGGCGGCGGCGGGCGCCCATGTCGTCGGCCTGAAGGATATGGCGGGCCTGCTGCGCCCGGCGGCGGCGAAGATCCTCGTCAAGGCGATCAAGGAGGAGACGGGCCTCCCGGTTCATTTCCACACCCATGACACCAGCGGAATCTCCGCCGCGAGCGTCCTCGCCGCCGCCGAGGCGGGCGTCGACGCCGTGGACGCCGCCATGGACAGCTTCTCCGGCCTGACCTCTCAGCCTTGCCTCGGCTCCATCGCGGCGGCTCTGGAGCACACCGAGCGCGCCACCGGTCTGGACCCCGCCTTCATCCGCGAGATGTCCGATTATTGGGAGGCCGTGCGCGCGCAATACGCCGCCTTCGAATCCAATCTGCTCGGCCCCGCCTCCGAGGTTTATCTGCATGAGATGCCCGGCGGGCAATTCACCAACCTCAAGGAGCAGGCGCGCAGCCTTGGTCTGGCGGATCGCTGGCATGAGGTCGCCGCCGCCTACGCCGAGGTCAATCAGATGTTCGGCGACGTGGTGAAGGTCACGCCCTCCTCCAAGGTGGTCGGCGACATGGCGCTGATGATGGTGGCGGGCGGCCTCTCCCGCGCCGACGTCGAGAACCCGGAGAAAGAGATCTCCTTCCCGGAATCGGTGGTGGATTTCTTCCGGGGCGGCGTCGGGCGTCCGGAGGGCGGCTTCCCCGAGGCTTTGCAGCGCAAGATCCTCAAAGGCGAGGCGCCGCTGGCGGATCGTCCCGGCGCGCTGATGCCGCCCGCCGATCTGGAGGCTTTGCGCAAAAAGGCCGCCGAGGCCATCGGCGTCGAGACCATCGGCGAGGAGGAGCTTTGCTCCTATCTCATGTATCCGAAAGTTTTCGTGGATTACGCCAAGCGCGCGCAGGAGTACGGCCCGGTCTCGGCTCTGCCGACGCCGAATTTCTTCTACGGCATGAAGCCGGGAGATGAGATCGGCGTGGAGCTGGAGCGCGGCAAGACCCTCGTGGTCTCCTGCGTGGCGGAGGGCGAATCCGACGACGAAGGATTCCGCCGCATCTTCTTCGAGCTGAACGGCCAGCCGCGCACCGCCCGCGCTCCCGACCGCCATGCGCAAAAGAGCGTCGTGCGGCGGCCTAAGGCGACCGAGGGCGATCCGCGCCATGTGGCGGCGCCCATGCCGGGCGTGATCGCTTCGGTGGCGGTGCAGCCCGGTCAGAAGGTCAGGGCCGGAGACGCTCTGCTCTCCATCGAGGCGATGAAGATGCAGACCTCGCTCCACGCCGAGCGCGAGGGGGTGGTCAAAGCGGTTCATGCGGCGCCGGGCGCGGCGGTGGAGGCGAAAGACCTGCTGGTCGAATTCGAGGCCTGAGCCTGAGCGAAACTTGAGGCGGGGCGCGGCCTGACCGGGGCCGCGCCTCTTTTTAAATCTCCCGGAAATTTCTGCGGAAAATTCTGCGGAAAATTCTGCGGGCGCCCATTGAAACCCCGCGCCTCCGCGACCTAATTGAAGCGCGTGCATCGCATAGAGCGGATTCCCCCCAGACGCCTCGCAGGCGTTCAGGCCGCGTTCCGGCGAGATCCTCGCTTTTAATCCGCTCTCATCCATGACCCCCTCGGCGGGCGCCGCCCGCTCCGGATCCCGGCTTCTCCGTCCGCTTCGGCGCGCGGGGGCCGCGCCATCCGTCCGGCGGCTCCGCGGATCGCGAAGGACAAGACAGATGAGCAAGCTGGCCGTGAAACCGCAGAAGGAAGCCGAACTCAAGGCGCGTCAGGCCGCGCCTTTGCGCGCGCCGAGCGCCTTGGGCGAAGAGGCCGTGAAAAACGCCTCCGCCGCGCTGAACGGCGTCCTCGCCGACGTCTTCGCGCTTTATCTCAAGACGAAGAATTTCCACTGGCATATGTCGGGGCCGCATTTCCGCGACTACCACCTGCTGCTCGACGAGCAGGCGGATCAGATCCTCGCGGCGACCGACGTTCTGGCCGAGCGCTCGCGCAAGCTGGGCGGCCTGACCTTGCGTTCCGTCGGCGAGATCGCTCGCCATCAGCGCCTGCTCGACAACGACGCCGAATTCGTCACGCCCCGCGACATGCTCGCCGAACTGGCCGAGGATAATCGTCGGCTGGCGGGCTTCATGCGCGGCGCCCATGAGCTTTGCGCCGAATATGGCGACGTCGCTTCGACCAGCGTGCTGGAGGTCTTCATCGACGAGGCCGAGCGTCGCGCCTGGTTCCTCTTCGAAACGACGCGCTCCAACGAAGCCTGAAGCGCCCCCACTAGGAACGGCTCTCGCAAGAACGGCTTGCCTTGACGGCTGAAATCCTGAGACTCGCCCCTTCTTCCCGAAGGGGCGGGTTTTTCACATGAGGAGCGGCGGATGGCGGGCGTTTTGGGAACGGCGGCGCTGTGGATCGCCGCAGGGCTCGGGGCGCTCTGGACGGGGCTCGCGGTCTGGCATCAGATCGCGGCGCCTTGGCGCTGGCTGGCGCTCGCGGGATTGATTCTGGCGCTGATCCTGCTGCTGAGGCTCAACGCCGCGCGTCCGGCTCTGGCTTGGGGCGGGCTGCTGACGGCGGCGCTCGGCGTCGGGCTGTGGTGGGGCTCGATCCGCCCGAGCAATCAAGGCGACTGGCGGCCGGAGGTGGCGCGTCTGGCGCGGGTCGAGGTCGAGGGCGCGCGGGCGACGATCCATAACCTGCGGAATTTCACATGGCGCGCGCCGAACGATTTCGACGAGGCTTGGGAGACCCGCAGCTATGACCTCGATCAGCTGACGTCGGCGGATTTCATCAGTTCGGTCTGGGGGAATCCGGCCATCGCCCACACCTTCCTCAGCTTCGGATTCGCCGACGGATCGCGCGTCGCCTTCTCCGCCGAGGTGCGGCGCAAGAAGGGACAGATCTTTCGCGGAGTGGACGGCGCCTTCAAGCGCTTCGAATTGGCGCTGGTGGCGGCGACCGAGGAGGACGTGATCCGCCTGCGCACCCATGCCCGGAGCGAAGAGGTTTCGATCTATCCTTTGCGGGTCTCGCAAGAGCAGATGCGGGCGATGTTCCTCGCTTATCTCGGGCTGGCGGAGGAGCTGGCCGAGAAGCCGCGCTTTTATCATACGCTGCTGACCAACTGCACCACCGAGATCTTTCGTCTGGCGCGGATCGTGGCGCCGGGCATTCCGCGCGATTGGCGGATTCTCGTCTCGGGCCATGTGGCGGATTACCTCCATGACCATGGGATGATCGACCCGGCCCGGCCCATGGCGGAGATCCGGGCCGAAGCCGCGATCAACGCGCGGGCGCTCGCGGCGCCTCCGGAGGCGGATTTCTCGGCCGCCATCCGGGCGCCGATCCGGGGGGCGCCTTAGCTCTCCGCCGGGTTCACCAGTTTGATGTCGGCTTTGGCGGCCCAGAGCCCCATATCCTCGCGGCGCAGGGCGCAGGCCATCATGTCGGGGAATTTATCCGGCGTGCAGGCGAAGACCGGAGCCCCCAAAGCCGCCACCTGAGCCGCCATGTTCGGATCATAGCCCGGACGCCCCGTGTCGGTCAGAGCCAGCAACACGATCACGTTGATTCCCAGCCCGATCATCCGCGAGAGCCTTGCGAGCAGCTCCTTGGAGTTCCCGCCCTCATAAAGATCCGTGATGAGGATGAAATGGGATTTGGTCGGGCGCTCGATGCGCTCGGCGCAATAGGCCACCGCGTGATTGATGTCCGTGCCGCCGCCCAATTGCACCCCAAAGAGCACCTCCACCGGATCCGAAAGCATCTCCGTCAGATCAAGAATCGCGGTGTCGAAGCAAACCAGCTTGGTGCGCACCACCGGCAGCGAGGCCATCACCGCCGCGAAGATCGAGGCGTAGACCACCGAACTCGCCATGGAGCCTGATTGATCCACGCAAAGCGTCACCTCGTCGAGATCCACCAGCCTTTTCTGACGCCGCTGGAAGCCGATCAGAGTCTCGGGCACGATGGATTTATATGCGGTCTGATAATGCCGCAGATTGGCGCGGATGGTGCGGTCCCAATCGATGTCGGCGTGGCGCGGACGACGCGTCTTGCGCGAGCGGTCCACGGCGCCCCGAATGGCGTCGGCCACGCGGCGCTCAAGGCGCTCCATCAGCTGCTCGACCACCTTGCCGATCACCTCGCGGGCGACGGTCTTGGTCTTTTCGGGCATCACCCCGCGCATCGAGACCAGATCCGCCACGAGATTCACGTCGGCCTCGACCGTGGCGAGGAACTCCGGCTCGAGCAGCATGCTGCGCAGGCCCTTGCGCTCGAAGGCGTCGCGCTGGATGACCTGAACCACGGGCGTCGGGAAGTAATTGCGGATGTCGCCGAGCCAGCGCGCCACGCGGGGCGCCGAGCCTCCAAGCCCGGCCTTGCGGCGGCCGGTTCCTTTCTCCTCGCCGTCGTCGCTGTAAAGGGCGCTGAGGGCTTCGGAGAGGCGGCGGTCCTCCGCGCCGAGCTTCTCCTCCTCCAGACCCACGGCCAGACGCCAGCGGCGTTCACGGCGGGAATCGCCCAGATCCTCGGAATCAAGCGGCTGAAGATCTTCGGTCATGCGCCTTGTCCTCCGGAGAGAATCCCTAAGATCCGCGCTTCATGCTCAGGCCAGATCGCGGCGAGATCCGGCGCGGGCGCGAGTCCCGTCGGGCCGCTCGGACCCTTGCCGAAGAGCGCCGAGAACATCCTTCGGCGCTGCGCCGAATCCATATCCGAGAAGACGCGCCGCATCAGCGGCAGGCTTTCGACGAAGGCCTCTTCTTCGAGGCCCATCAGCCAACCGTCCACGGCGGCGCGCAGCGGCGCGTCATGGATGAGCCTTTGCGCGCCGCCCCCGAGGAAGAAGCCCTCGAAGAAGCCCGCCCCCCGCGCAGATCCACCCGGAGCCGATCCGCCCGGCGATAAAGCCGTCTCCAGCCGCCGCGCGGTCTCTTCGGCGTCGAGGATTCCCGCTTCGGAGAGGATCTGCGTCGCGGTTCCGGCGATGAGCGGCGTGGTCTCGGCGTGGTCGGCGGCCTCGCGCAGCGCCTTGAGCCAGATTTCGCGGGTTTCGGCGTCGATCTCCGCGAGCTTCAGAGCTTCTTCGGCGGCGCGCAGTCGGTCGCGGAAGTCGCGGGCGGCCTCGGAATCGAGATTCCGCGCCGAATAGGAAAGGCCCAGAGCCGCGCGCAGAGCCATGGCCCGCAAGAGCGTCTCCAGACGATCCGTCGCCAGCGCCCGCGCCCCGCCATAACGCAGAGCGTCGGCGAGGGGCGGCAGAGCCTTCATCAGCCCGAGGGCGTCGCCGGTCTCGGCGGCGCGGCGCTCCAGAACCTCGACGCCCCGCGCGGCGGCGGCGGGCGCCTGAATCACCAGAGCCTGCATCACCAGATCCGCGAGGTCGGAAAGATCCGTCGCCTCCTCGAAACGCTCCATGAGCCGCCCCGCGGCGGCCTCGGCGATGGTGGAGCCATAGGCCAGAGCCTCGACCAGACGCACCGCGAAATCCGGCTCCCAGCGCAGACGCCAGTTCTCGCGGAAGGTGCCCCGGCTTTTGCCCGCGCCCTCCAGACGCCCCCAAGGCGCGTCGAGGACGTTCAGCCGATGCAGAAGCGTCGAGCGGGCGAGGCCGTTCTCGCTGCGCAGATCCACCGGCAATTCGCGGTCCAGAGCCTCGGGCTTGAGCTTGAGCGCCTTTTGCTGGCGCTGAAGATCGGCGATCAGCGGCGTGAGCGGCGCGTCTCCGGGAATCTCGCCGACTTCGGCGCCGATGAGCAATTCCTCGGCGATGAGGCCCCATTGCTCGCCGCGCCCTTCGCAGAGGCAGGCCACGGCGGCCTCGCGCATCTCCTCGAAGCCGGGGGTGGGGCGCTCGCGTAGAGCCGCCAAGGCCGTCGACAGCCGCAGAGCCTCGATCACCGAAGCCGTGGAGATCACGCGCCCCTCCGCGCGCAAAGCCGCCGCGATCTTCGCGATCCATGCGGCGTCGGCCCGCCCCGGCGGCGATTCCCAAATATGTTTGAGCCAGCCCGGCGCCTCGACGCCCGCCGAATAGCCCCGGCTGAAGGCGAGGCGGGCGGAGCTCCAGGGCGCCCAGGCGGCGGCGGTCCTGCGTTTCGGAGCCTTCGGAATCAACGCCTTGTCGGTCTTCTGAGCAGAGGTCTCCAGCAGCGCCGGGACATGCCATGCGCCGCAGACCACCGCCACGGGCTTTCCCTCGGCCGCTTTGACCGCCTCGGCCATGGCGAGCCGCATATGGGCCTCGCGGGCGGCTTCATGGGCGTCGGGCGGCGGCGCGGCGGCGCGCAGGGCGCTCATGGCTTCGGCGATGGCCTCGAAGAGCGGGCCGGGGGCGGGATTCTGCTCAATCAGATCCTGCCACCAGCTTTCGCCGTCCTGATAGCCCGCCGCCTCGGCCAAGGCGCCGATGGGATCGCGGCGGAGCTTCAGGGCTTCCGGGTCAGGCTCGGTTTCGGCGGGCGCGGTCTCGTCGGCCTGAGCGGCGGGCGGCTCCTCGCTCGTTTCGGAGATTTCGGGAGGCGCCTCCGGAAAGCGCGCCGCCAGAGCCAAGGTCGAAGGCAGATCGATGAAGCGGACGGGAACGCCGCGTTTCAGCGCCCAGAGCGCCGCCTGATATTCCGGCGAGAACGTCGCGAAGGGCCAGAAGGCCGCCTGAGCCGGATCGGCCTCGTCATAGGCGAGCAGAGCCACCGGCGGAACCATCTCGGGCCGCGCCAGCATAGGCAGAAGCGGCGAGAGATCCGCAGGCCCCTCGATCAGCACCTCGACGGGCTGAAGCGCCTCCAGCGCGCGCAGCAGATCCCGCGCGCAGCCCGGCCCGTGATGGCGCACGCCGAAGACATGCGCGCCGCCCGACGTCTTGCTTTTCGCCTCCTCCGCCATGGCGTCAGGCCAGCCGCGAGAGGGCTTTGTAATAGGCGGAATCCGCAGGGCGCTTGCGGAGGACGGTCTCCAGATATTCCGAGAGGACGATCTTATCCTGCAACGGATCCTTGACGATGGCGCCGATCAGATTGGCCCCGAGGCTCTCCGCGTCGAGCTTGCCGTCGTTGAAATAGGCCGCCTGAGCCAGACCGCCCACCACCACGCCGATGGCCTCCGCCGTGGAGAGCGAGCCGGAGGGCGTCTTGAGGGTGGTCTTGCCGTCGGCGCTGCGTCCGTTGCGCAATTCTCGGAAGATCCCGACCACGCGGGCCACCTCCTCGGCGACGTTCTTGGGCGCGGGCAGCTCCAGCGCGGCGGCGCTTTCGCCCACGCGCTTGACGACGATGGCGATCTCCTGATCCAGATCGTCGGGCGGCGGCAGCACCACCACGTTGAAGCGCCGCTTCAGCGCCGAGGACATTTCATTGACGCCCTTGTCGCGGTCGTTGGCGGTGGCGATGACGTTGAAGCCGCGCGAGGCGTAAACCGCCGTATTGAGTTCGGGAATCGGGAGGGTCTTCTCCGAAAGCACCGTGATCAGGGTGTCCTGAACCTCGGAGCCCATGCGGGTGAGTTCTTCAATCCGGCAGAGCTTGCCCGTCTCCATGGCGCGCAGCAGCGGCGTCGGGGTGAGGGCCTCGCGGCTCGGGCCATGGGCCAGAAGCTGCGCGTAGTTCCAGCCGTAGCGGATTTGATTCTCGTCGGTTCCGGCGGTGCCCTGAATCACGAGGGTGGAATCTCCGGCGACGGCCGCCGCCAGATGCTCCGAGACCCATGACTTCGCCGTGCCCGGCGAGCCGATCAGCAAAAGCGCGCGATCCGTGGCGAGAGTGGCCACGGCGGTTTCGATCAGCTTGCGCTCGCCGACGTATTTCGCGCCGATGACGGTTCCGTCCGCCGCCTTGCCGCCGAGCAGATAGGTCACGACGGCTTTGGGCGTCAGGCGCCATCCGGCGGGACGCGGGCCGTCGTCTTTGGCGAGGGCCGCGAGTTCGGCGGCGTAGCCCTGTTCGGCGGGCAGACGAAGGGGATCGCTCACGGGTGGGCCTCCAGAAAATCGGCGTTCAAGTCGGCGTTGAGGGTGAGAAGGTCGAGGCGCGGATCAGCGGGCGAAAGGCCCATCCGCGCGAAGTCGTCGAGCGCCTCGCGGGCGCCCGCCTGATCGAACATGCCGCCCAGAATCCGCAAATGCTCGGGGAGCAGGTGGGGCGGGAGCTGGGTCAGGGGGCCCTGGCCTTTGAGTTCGGCGTCGAGCATCGCCACGCTCTGACGCCAGAGCCTGCTTTCGCGAACCAGAGCCATCGGCGCGCGGCCGATCCAGAGGCCCAGATTGCTCAGATGCTCGTCGAAGGAGAGTTGTCCGCGCTGAAACAGGACCGGCAGAAGCTCGAATTGTTCGGCTTCCGTAAGGCGCTCCATCATTTCGGGGACGAGATGAGTGGAGGTCTGGCGCTGATCCATGCCGAAGATCTCCGCGAGAAAAGCTTTGATCTCTTCGGGGCGGCCCTGCTCCAGCAGCAGCGGGCGGAAGAACGGGCCATACAGATGATCGTCATGGGGCCAAGCTTTGACGAGCTCCAGCCGCGAGCCGCCCGCCTTGGCGGCCAGCGCCTCCAGACCTGCGGCCTCGATGAGCGCGATGAAGCGCTCGCGGGCGGCCTCTTCGCGCTTCTTCTTGAAGGAGAGAGTCAAGGCGCGCTTGAGGATCCCCTTGCGCTCGGTCTTGACGAATTCCTCAAAAAGCTGAGCGGCGGCGGCCTCCGGCGTCGCCTCGGCGCGCATGTCCAGACGCGCGAGGAGGGCCGTCGCCAGTTGTTTGACGTTGGGCGCGCGGTCCTTCGCCTGAATTCCGGTGAGGAAGGCGCGATCCGCTTCGGAAAGCCCCTGACGCAGGAGATCCGCGAGATCCAGCCGGTCCTCGGCCTTGAGCGCGGGGAATTTCGCCTCCAGCAAGGCGAGGGCGGCGGCGGACTCCGCCCGACGCAGATCGGCGAAGGCGGTTCGGCGGCCCGCGCGGGTCCAGTCCTCCCAATTGGCGGCGCTCAGAGCCTCTTCGGGCGGGGGCGCATGGCCCGCCGCCCAATCGCGCCAAGGGGCGTAGACGGCGGGGATTTCGTCGTCGTTGGGGCCGGGCGTCCAGTCGAGCGGATGGGCGACGCGTCCGCGCGCGGCCAGAAAGCGCAGAAGCTGATGGCGGTCGCCGCCATAGCTCATGTCTTTGAGCAGCCGCCGAAAGCGCAGACGATGGGCCTCGGTGAGGAAGGGCAGGCTCAAAGCGGGCAGGGGGCGGCTCTCGGTCAGCGGGCCGGAGGGCAGAGGCCGGAAGCCGACCTCCAGCGCATGGCCCGCCAGAGCGATCAGCCGCAACTCCGCCTCGACGCCGCCCGGCGCGAGGGCTTCGGCCCAGCGGGCCGGGGCGGAGGCCAGCGCAGGCCCCGAGGCCCAAGCGCTCATCAATTCGCCTAAAGCGAAATCCGGTTGGCCGCTCACGAAACGCTCTCCCATTCCGGCGCGGCGGCCAGCATCTCCAGCCGCGCTCCGTTCCAGAGTCCGGCGGCGGCGGTCAGACGCAGGCCCATCAGCGGCTTCTCCGGAGCTTCGCTCAGAGGCAGAACCGCGCCGCCCTGCTCGGCCTTCCACCAGACGCGCCCGCGCGCGTCGGAGAGATAGCGGCCCGGCCCGAGCAGGATCGGCGAATCCAGAGTCCAAGGCGCCGCGAGCAGCCGCTCCGTCGCTTGAGTCAGCGGATCGGCGGGCGCTGCGGGCCATGAGGCGGGCGGCGGCTCCTTCGGATCGCGCTGCGAGATCACCGCGCGCAAGGGGCGTTTCGCGGGATAGAAGAGCATCTCGCCTTGAAAGCGGTCTCCGGCGGAGAAAGGCGCGCTGCGGCGTCCGGCGGAGGCGGGAAACACGTCCTGAAGCGCCGCGAAGCGCAAGGCCGGATCTTCGGCGGTGAGATTCAAAAACCAAGAGGTCTGCGCGATCAGCCCATCCTTGCGGGTCCGCGTGATCACCGCCAGAGCCTCCCAGACGCCGGAGGAGCGCGGCGCTTCGGCGGAGTCCAACAGCGAATCCCGAGTTTCGGCGGTCGCCATTTCTCGGCGCAGTTCGGGATCTTCCGGCGCCGCCTTCCAGGCCCGCGCGAGGAGCAGGAGCTTGCCCAATTCCTTCACCGCGCCTTCGAGCCGCTCCTCCGTCGGCAGAGCCATGAGCCGGGCGGGCGCTTCGTCGATGCGGCTGGCGAGGGCGGCGGCTTTGGCGTCGGCCATGCGGGCCGCGATGCGGCGGCAACGGCTTTGCGCGTCGTCGAGGAAGAGCGTCAGGCCGCCGCGGATCTGATCATGGATCCAGCCCTCCAATTCGGCGCAGGCGCCTTCCAGCGCGAGGCGGTTGGTCTCGGCGAGCTTGGCGGCGCGTTTGGCGGCGGCTTCGGCTTTGGCGAGGGCTTTCGGGTCGTTGGGATCAAGCTCCGGCTCGGCGGGGACGTCTTCGGCCGGCGCGACGGGCGCCGCCGAAATCGCCGCAGAACTCGCCGCAGGCTGAGGCGCGGCGGCGGGCGCTCCGCCCGAGCCCTTGCGGCGACGCCCGACCCAATCCGCGACCCAATCGGGCGGTTCGGCCTCGGCGAAGCCGGAATCTCCGGCGGCCTTCATGAGCATCAGCGCGATGGAGTGCTTGCAGGGGAATTTCCGCGAAGGACAGGAGCATTTCGCTCCGAGATCCGTCGTGTCCGCGACGACGCGATAGGGGTTCGCGCCCGATCCCTGACATTCGCCCCAAATGAGTCCGCTGGCGGCGTTTGAAGCGCGAAGCGGCCATTTGGCGGGTTTCACCAGCCCTTGCCCGGCCTTGAAGGAGGCGGGATCAGGGGCCGCCGACTGGATCGCTTGAGCGTCAAAGGCCATGCTCGCCCTCTTGTTGCGGAGAGACGAGCGGGAGAGTCCCGCAATCGGACGCTTTTGTCCAGCGGAGATTTGTGACCGTTGTTCATCAATTCTTGACCTTTCTTCATGAAGCCTGAATCCGGCTTCTGGGGCCTTGATCGACGAAGTCGGGCCGTTCGAATTCGAGAGGACGCGGCGGCCCCGGAAACCATGAGGCCGCCGCGCGGTTTCTTCAGAGATCAATAGCCGCGGGCGGCTCCGGCCGAGGCGCGGCTGTCGATGGCGCCGAAATATCCGGTCCCGTCGCCCGCCTCGATTTCAGCCAGACTCCGCCCTCCGACGAGGATGCCCGCCGCTTCGCCCCAGATGGGCCAATTGGCGTCCTCGCGCACGTCGTAGCCCATGCCGACGAGGATGCGCCGCGTGTCGGGCGAAAGCGCGTAGGGCTCCATGAAGACGCGGTCGGGCAGCCATTGATGATGGATGCGCGGCGCGTCCACGGCTTCTTGGATGTTCATCCCGAACTCCACCACGTTCAGAATGGCTTGCAGCGTGATGGTGATGATCCGCGAGCCGCCGGGGCTGCCGATCACCATGAAGAGCTCGCCGTCCTTCGAAACGATGGTCGGGCTCATGGAGGAGAGCGGCGATTTCCCCGGCTCCACGGCGTTGGCCTCGCCCTGCACCAGACCATAGAGGTTCGGCACCCCCGGCTTGACGGTGAAGTCGTCCATTTCATTGTTCATGAGGATTCCGGTCCCCGGCGCCACCACGCCCGCCCCGAAGGAGCCGTTGAGCGTATAGGTGACCGCCACGGCGTTTCCGGCCTCGTCCACGATGGAGTAATGGGTGGTTTCGGGGCTTTCGGCGGGGGCGGCCGTGAAGTCGGGCGGGGTCAGGTCGCTGGAGACTCCGGCGCGGTAAGGGTCGATGCGGCCCCGGATCTCGGCGGCGTAGCCCTTATCCAGCATGCGCTCCAGCGGGTTCTCGACGAAATCCGGATCGCCGAGATTGGCGTTGCGGTCGACGAAGGCGTGGCGCATGGCCTCGACCATCAGCCGCGTGGTCTCGGCGGAGCCTTGGCCGAAATAGGAGAGCGGATAGCCCTCCAGCACGTTGAGGATCTCGCAGATGATCACCCCGCCCGAGGAAGGCGGCGGCGAGGAGACGATTTCATAGCCGCGATAATCGCAGCGCACCGGCTCCAGCTCGCGGACGGCGTAATTTTTAAAATCCGCGCTGGTGAGGATTCCGCCGCCGGCCCTGCTGCCCGCCACGATCTTATCGGCGATGGGGCCCTGATAGAAGGCTTCCGCGCCGCCCTCGGAGATGGCTTGCAGCGTGTCGGCGAGGTCGGTCTGAATCAGCTTGTCGCCGGGCGCGAAGGGCTCGCCGCCCGCGCGGAAGAAGATCGCCTTGGCCGCCGGATCGCGCTGAAGATAGGAATCGACCTCCTCGATCATGGCCAGATCCGCCGCGTTCAGCGTGAAGCCCTCGCGCGCCAGCTTCACCGCCGGAGCCAGCAGAGCCTCGCGGCTCAGGGAGCCGTATTTTTCGCGGGCCTCCTCCAGCCCCATGACCGAACCGGGCGTTCCGACGGCGAGCCAGCCTTCGGTGCTGCGGCCCGGCGCGGGCTCGCCGGTTTCGTCGAGATACATGTCCTTCGTGGAGACGAGGGGAGCGCGTTCGCGGAAATCGAGGAAGGTGGAGGAGCCGTCCGCGAGGCGGATGGTCATGAAGCCGCCGCCGCCGAGATTCCCCGCCGTCGGATAGACCACCGCCAGCGCATAGCCCACGGCCACGGCGGCGTCGACGGCGTTGCCGCCCGCCTTGAGGATGTCCAGACCCACGTCCGAGGCGAGATGATGGGCCGTGACCACCATGCCCTTGCGGCCCTCGACGGGCGCGGGCGAGGCGGCGAAGGCGGAGCCTAAAGGCAGGCTCAGAAGCGCGGCGAGGGCCGCGCCGGAAAGCCGGAGGCGGCGCGGCTCCTCTGGATGCGGATGATGAAGCATGACGTTTTCTCCCCAGAGCATTCTCCAGCGAAGCCGGAAGGGCTTCGCGTCGTGAAAATGCGAACAGACGAAATCTGGAGCCTCCGACCGGTCTGAATCGACCGGGGAACGCTCCAGAGCGCGCCCTCGATGGAGCGCGCGATGCTTGGCGACGCTCCGGGAGCCTCGGAAGGCCCCTGCGCCGCAGGCGTCAGCATCGCGCGGCCTCCGGGCGGGCGCAAGCGGGAAGGGGAGATCTCAGCGCAGCGCCTCGACGGAGGATCTGCGATAGACGCGCCAGGCGGTCGGCAGGGCCATGAGCAGGGCGGCGGCGGCCAGCAACCCGACGCCTCCGACCTCGCGCCAGCCCGGTTGCGCGACGAAGGCGATTCCGGTCGCCCGGCCGATCGCCCCCGAAGCGAGGGCCGAGAGCCCCCAGCCCAGCGCCAGCCCCAGAACCGCCCCCGCGACCACCATGACCGCGACGTAAAGCCAGACGGTCAGCAGCACGAAGCCCGCCGGAGCCCCGAGCGCCCGCAGCATGGCGAAGCGCCTGCGCTGGAGGTCCAGCACGGCGAGCAATCCGGCGAGGATCGCCGCCGCCACCAGAATCTGCGCCGTCAGGATCAGAGCCGACATGATCCGCGTCGCGCCGCCCATGACCTCGTAGAGATCAAGCAGAGCCTCGGCGGGGAAAAAGGCCGTGGATTCCGCCGTCCGATAGCGCGCCCTCAGGCCATAGGCCGCCGGAACGCTCTCCGGGCGCATGACGATCGCCGGGACGCCCGGCAGACGCGCCGCGTCCCAAGGCGGGCCGATCCGCTCTGCGCCTGAGGCTTGGCCGTCGCCGAGGCCGTGGGTCGTCCAGACGTATTCCACCGGCACCACCACCGCCCGATCCCAAGGCGTGCCCGTGGGGCGCATCCGCCCCACCACCGCGATGGAGCCATGGGAATCGACATCCGCATGGTCATGGCCATGGTCTTCGTCGCCGTGCTCATGGTCATGGTCGTCGTGGTCTTCATAGGCGTCGGCGTCGAGACCCCCGCCGAGGCTGTCCGCGTCGCCATGGCGGATCTCCAGAGCGCCGCCCGGCCCGACCGCCACGAGAGCCCCGACCACCGCTTCCTCCTGCGCCGCGAAGAGCCGTCCCTCCGCCAATCCGCCGCTCAGATGCTCGACGAAGGCGGCGCTGGTCCCGATCACAGGAGAGCCCGCCGCCTGATCGCCGAAGGCCAGAGGCGCCGCGAAGACCGCGTCCGGATCGTTCAGAGCCTTGGCCGTCGCCTCGGGAGTCAGAAGCTCCACGGCGGAGGGCCGCAGAAAGACCGTCGAGAGCAGCAGATCCGTCCGGCCGCCCGGCGCGGCCACGATGAGGTCGAATTTATCCGCCGCCCGCGCCGAGCCTTGCCGCAAGGCGCGCTCCTGCGCCCCGACGGCCACGCCCAAGGCCGCCGCCAATGCGATCAGGCCGATGAAGAGCAGGACGGTGAAGGGATTGCGCGCGAGGCTCGCGCGAAGGATGGGAAAGGGATTCATGACAACTCCGCCTCCGCGCCGCGCCTCAGGGAAAGCCGCCGGTCCGCCAGAGCGATCAGCGCCGGATCATGGCTGGAGACGATCACCGTGCGGCCCTCTTCGTCGGCGAGGGCGCGCAGCCTGCGGGCGACCTCCGCGCCGGAGGCGGCGTCGAGGCTGGCGGTGGGCTCGTCGGCGAAGAGCGCGGCGGGCTGAGGCAGCAGCGCCCGCGCGAGCGCCACGCGCTGTTGTTCGCCGCGCGAGAGCAGGGCGGTGCGGCTGCGCGCGGGAACGCCGAGATCCTCCAGAAGCTCAAGGGCGCGTCCCCGCAGAGGCCGCGCCGAGAACCGCGAGAACCAGACCGTGGAGAGGACGTTCTCCAGCGGAGAGAGTTCGGGAATGAGGTGAAAGTCCTGAAACACGAAGCCCGCGCGCTCGCGGCGCCAGCGGTCGCGGGCGGATTCCGAGAGGGGCGCGAGATCCAGACCGTCCCAGAGAATCCGGCCCTGCGTCGGCTGAGCCAGCCCCGCCAGAAGATGCAGCAGCGTGGATTTCCCCGAGCCCGAAGGCCCGGTCAGCGCGAGCATTCCGCCGGGCTCGACATCCAGCTCAGGGAGGAGGAGCAAAGGATCTCCGGGCTTCAGATCATGGCGCAGATTCTGAACCGAAAGCGCGGCGCCCGAGGCGCTCCGGAGGGGAGGGCTCATAATTTCTCGTAGCGCGCGCCGCGCAGCCGGATGAAGCTCATGAAGCCGGTGTCGGGATCGGTCTCGAAGCCGGTCTCGAAGACGCCGGTCGCGCGGATGAGGTCGGTGTAGCGGATGGGCTCGACGGGGCGGTCGGTCAGAGCCAGCACGATGTCGTCCGGCCATTGGGCTTCCGTCTCGCAGAAGGGGCAGGTCGACATGGGCAATTTGGTCAGCACGAAGAAGTCGATCTCCGGCTTCAGCGGCGGGGCCATATAGCCGATCATCCGCACCTCCCGTCCCGCCAGAGCCTTGGCTTTTTCGGTCAGCTCGCGGCCCCGGACGTAGAGATCGCGGAATTTCAGAGCCTCGGGCGCGGCCCAGGCGGCGCGCGGCGTCAACAGAGGCGCAAGAAGCGGCGTTGTGGCGGCGGCGAGGAGCAGGCGGCGGGTCAGCATGGCGAAAGCCTCCAATCTCGGAAGAGTCGAAACGGAGAGGCCGCCGGGAGGAATCTCCCGGCGGCCCATGTTCAGCGGAAGGCGATCACGACGCAGGTCATTGGGCGGCGGCCTGACGGGCCAGAGCGGCGCGGGTCGCGAGGCCCGTGGCGTGCTCCATCACGTGATAGACGAGGTTCTGCTCGACCACGCCGTGGAAGAGATGCGCCCAAGGGCCCTGAGCGAAGATCACGACGTCGTCGCCGGCGTGGGTCTCGCTCTCGCCCAGCGGGATCAGAGCCTGCTGAAGGAAGTCGACGTCCGTGGTGTCGACGTCGGTCAGGTCGGCGCGGGGCTCGTCGAGCTTGGCGCCGGGGCCGTTCTGATAGCCGAGGGTGGTGTAGGGCTTGCCGTCGTCGGCCTTTCCGGCGATCCCGAGGATCGGGTTGCCGCGCGTCGGATAGCCCGCGATGCTGAACACATGGCTGTGGTCAGCGGTGAGGATCACCAGAGTCTCCGCGGGATCGATCTTCTCGAAGACCGCTTCGACGGCCTCGGCCACCGCGATGGTGTCGGTCAGGGCGCGGGCGGCGTTGCCCGCGTGATGGGCGTGGTCGACGCGGCCGCCCTCGACCATCAGCACGTAACCTTCCTCGTTTTTGTCGAGGAGGTCGATAGCCTTGACGGCCATTTCGGCCAGCGAGGGCTCGCCGCCGGCGTCTTTCGCGCGGTCGGCTTCATATTGCATGTGCGAGCGGTTGAAGAGGCCGAAGGCGCGGTTCACGTTCGCCGGGTCGATGGCGTCGAAGCCTTCCTTGTTCCAGACGTAAACGCCGTCGTTATGACGGGCGGTCCATTCGCCGACGAGGTCGCGGCCGTCCTTGCGCGATCCGGTGCGGCCCTCGTCCTCGGGATCGGGCTGATCCACGGTCAGGAAGTTGCCGCGGCCGCCGCCGAAGATCACTTCGAAGCCGTCGCCCGCGGGCCAGTCGACGAGCTGCGCGGCGATGTCCTTGCAGCCGCCCGCCACGGCCTCCTCAGGAAGGTTCGCGTCGTTCTCCCAGTCGCGCCCGGCCACTTTGGCGTAGGTCGCGGCGGGGGTGGCGTGGGTGATGCGCGCCGTGGAGACGACGCCCGTCGCGAGGCCCGCCTGTTCGGCGAGTTCGAAAAGGGTGGTGACTTCGGCGCCCTTCTGGCTGGCGCAGTCGTTCAGCTTGATGTCCTGAGTCACGCCGATGGTGCCGTTCACCGACTTCACGCCCGAAACCAGAGCCGTGGCGGTCGGCGCCGAGTCGGCCACCTGTGAATCATGGGTGTAGGTCTTGGAGAGGGCGGTGTAGGGGAGCAGGCGCTCGAAGGAGAGCACGTTCGACTCGCCGTCGACGCCGCGCAACTGGCCTTCATGAATGCGCGAGGCGGTGATGGTCGGCACCGAGAGGCCGTCCACCACGAACAGCACGACGTTCTTCGCGCGGGCGACGTTCGGCTGGCTGGCGATCTTTTCGGCCAGCTGCGCCTGACCGGCGACGTAATAGCTGTCGGCGGTTTGCTGCACGGCGCTTTGAGCGCTCGCGGCGGAGGCCAGCGCCAGCGACGAAGCGCCGAGCGTCAGCAGGGTGATGATGCGGTTCATGACGTCCCCCGGAAAGGCTGTTTTGGGATCGAACGGGCGCGAGGCTAGGCCGGGCCTGTAACCTCGGCATGTCGGTTTCATGACGAATCTGTTGCAATCCGCTGCGGCCGCGCTGAAAAGCTCGGGCGCGCGGCCGCATGGCGGCAAGAAAAATTTGCGCCGCAGCAAGAAATCCGGAGTGGCCGTCCTTTGGCGTGAAACCGTCACAGAACGAAGGTTACGAAAGCCGGAAGCGCAATCCTTATGAGAGGACGCCATGGACGCCAGACCGCGATTCTTCGCTTATATGACGGGCTCGGAGGAGTATCCGGCTCTCTTCGCCGACCTGTTCGTCGAGCCTTTTGGACGGGATGGACGCTTCTGGACCGCGACGGTCTGGATGCAGGGCAACGCTTCGGAGACGCCTGACTTTCTCTCCGGTCCTTGCTGGAGCGCGGAGGCGGCCCTTCATTTGGGAAAACGCTGGCTCGACCAGCGCGTCAAGGAATCGGGCGTCCGGGGCGGCCGTCTTGTGCGCGAAGAGCCGTCTTCCTCAGCTTCGGAGGCCGCGCCGGAAGAGCGAAGCGGCCCGGAGTCTCTGCGGCGCGTCGGCTGACGCGCCGTTTCGCGCCGCCTTCGTCCGGCGGCTGAACTCCGCGCCCTTTTGCGGAGGCGCCTTCTTCATCGGCTTGCGCCCGCCGCGCGTCCGGCGGGGAGCGCGGGCCGCTTCGTTCTTCCGGCGCACAGATCCGCCCAAATCCCCTTCGCCGAAGCGGCCGGAGCTTCCGTCCATGCGCAAGCCCAAGGCCGCGCCTGGGCATCGCTCAGAATCGGCGGTGAAAACCTATGCGAGGAGCGCGGATCGGCGTCGGCTGGCGTCCTTGGGATCGTAAGATTATGGTGACCCCGACAGGACTCGAACCTGTAGCCTATCCCTTAGGAGGGGATCGCTCTATCCTTTGAGCTACGGGGCCCCGCTGCGGCCCGGAACGAAAACCCTCGCGCCGCAGGCTCTCGTGGTAGCCGCTCCTCGCGCCGGACGCAACCCCGACGGCCTCAATCTTCGCGAGGGGCTTCATGAGACGATTCATGAGCGGCCTCCGGCGCCGCGCTGCGCAGCCGCTTGATCACCGCGCTCGCCGGCGCCAGAGCCACAGGCGCCGCCTCCGCAGGGCCGCGCGACGCCAGCCAGCCGCGCAGAGCCTCCAGACTCTGAGGCGTCAAATCGCCCATCGCGATGGCCGTGCCCCAGACCGCCGCGCGTCCCTCCGCCTCCTCCAGCCGCCCGACCATGGCCTCGGCTCCTGCGCCCTCGTCGAAGCGCAGGGCCACGTCGCCCGCCGGAGTCCCCATGCGCCGCGCCGCCGCGCCCGCCAGACTTTCGGGATGCGCCCGCGAATCGATGAACAAAGCGCCCGCCTTGCGGATCTCCGACATGGCGGCCTCCATCAGCTTGAGGTCGCGCGTGACCTGTTCGCCGCCCACGCCGAGCACGCCCACCGCCGAAGGCGCTTGTCCGAGCCGCCGCCGCAGACGCCGCAGATTCTCGTCGAGCGGCAGATTGGACATCAGCGCCCCGCCCGCCAGAACGCCCGGAGGATCGCGGTCGAAGGGCAGGGCGATCAGCCCCTCATGTCCGCCGCGCCGCAGGCCGGAGAGGCGCAGGTCGAGATTCTCCAGATGCGCCCCCACCGCGATGTTCAGAGGCCCTGGCAGGCGCATGGCCGCCGCCGTGAGCGAGGGGTCGCCGCCCTGATCCACGAGGATCACCGCCAGACTCGGGCGCGGGTCCGGTCCGAAGGGAACCGCGTTGCGGATCCAGAGCGCGTCCGGCGAGACGGGCGGAGCGGGGCGGTGAGGCGTTTCGGCGAGGGCGGCGGCCGGCGAGGGCGGCTTGATCGGGCTGCGGGCGGGCTCCGGCGCCCGTCCGTCGAGGACCAGAGCCCCGAGGGCGCCCGCTCCGAGGCCGAGGCTGATCAGCAGGGCGCCGAGCAGCGCCCAGGCGGGCGAGCGGGAGCGCTTGCGCCGTTTTGAACGCGGGGCCGCTTTGCCGGAGGGCTTGCGTGAGGCGCGCGCAGGGGCTTTTCGGGGAGGCTCGCCCGGAAGCTCGTCGACCGTCATTGCGCTTCCATCCCTTACCTGCGCGTCCTCGCGAGCCGGATGAAATCCGCCGCCGCGCTTGACGCCGAGCCCCCGCCTTCGCCATGTTGGGCCGCGCGCGCCGCTGCGCGCCTCTCGCCTTCAGGACGCCCGCCATGATCCTGCTGATCGATAATTACGACAGCTTTACTTACAATCTGGTTCACTATCTTGGAGAACTGGGAGCTGAGACCGACGTCCGGCGCAATGATTCGCTGAACGTCAACGAGGCGCTCGCGCTGGGGCCGAAGGCCATCGTCCTTTCGCCCGGTCCCTGCGATCCCGACGACGCGGGCATCTGCCTCGATCTGGTGAAGGCCGCCGCGCCTCATGTGCCGATCCTCGGGGTCTGCCTCGGACATGAAGCCATCGGGCAGGTCTACGGCGGCAAGATCGTGCGGGCGCCCTCGCCGATGCACGGCAAAGTCAGCCCGATCCGGCATAAGGGCGACCGGCTTTTCGAGGGATTGCCGCAGGATTTCCTCGCCACGCGCTATCACAGCCTGATCGTCGACCGCGAGAGCCTGCCCGAAGAGCTTGAAGTCACCGCCGAGACCGCCGACGGAATCGTCATGGCCGTCTCCCATAAGACCCATAACGTGCATGGGGTGCAGTTCCATCCCGAGAGCATCGCCTCCGAGCACGGCAAGGAGATCCTGATGAACTTCCTGCGCATGGCCAAAGCCCAATGAGCGCCGAGACTCCTTCGCCTGAGGCCCCGTCCCCTGAGACCATCGCCGAATTCCGCGCTCTGATCGCCAAGGCCGTCGAGGGCGAGCTGCCGCACGCCGACGCTCTGCGGGCTTTCGGCATCCTCATGTCGGGCGGCGCGACGCAATCTCAGGTGGGGGCCTTTCTGATGGCCCTCCGGATGCGCAGCGAGTCCTTCGACGAGATCGCCGCCGCCGCCCAGTCCATGCGCGAGCGCATGCTGCGGATTCAGGCGCCTGAGGGCGCCATCGACATCGTGGGCACCGGAGGAGACGGCCGCAAGACGCTGAACATCTCCACGGCGGCGGCCTTCATCGCGGCGGGCGCCGGGGTTCCGGTGGCCAAGCACGGCAATCGCGCGGTCTCCTCGATGTCGGGCGCCGCCGACGCTCTGAGCCTGCTCGGAATCGACCTCAACGCCAAGCCCGGGACCATCGAGCGCGCTTTGCGCGAAGCCCGGATCGGCTTCATGATGGCGCCCAACCATCACAGCGCCATGCGCCATGTGATGCCCGCGCGCCGCGAGATGGGCGTGCGCACCATCTTCAACATCCTCGGGCCTTTGACCAATCCGGCGGCGGTCAAGCGGCAGCTCAGCGGCAGCTTCTCGCCGCATCTGCTGCTCTCCATGGCCGAGACCTTGCGGAGCTTCGGCTCCGAACGCGCATGGCTGGTCCATGGCGGCGACGGCACGGACGAGATCTCCATCTCCGCCGACACCGAGGTCGTGGCGCTGGAGGAGGACGGCGAAATCCGCCGCTTCACGGTCTCGCCCGCCGAGGCCGGGTTGGATTCCCACAGCTTCCTCTCGATCCGGGGCGGCTCGCCCGCCGAGAACGCCGCCGCCCTCGAAGCCGTGCTGAAAGGCGCCCGCAACGCCTATCGCGACGCGGCTTTGCTCAATGCGGCGGCGGCTCTGCTGGTCGCCGGGAAGGCGCAGGATCTGCGCGAGGGCGCGGCGCTCGGGGCGAAAAGCCTCGATTCCGGCGCGGCTCTGGAGGCTCTGGAGGCGTTGCGGCGCATCGCTCCGGCTCCGGCGCCCGCCGCTTAGGCGGCATAAGCATATCTCGAATCCTCGCGAGCGCCGGAGGCGGCGCTCTGTTAAAACGCGTGAAACGAACCTTCGCGGAGGAAGATCATGAGCGGTTTCACCAGCCGGGGCCGAATCTACGACGACGTCACCCAGACCATCGGCGCCACGCCTCTGGTGCGCCTCGCGCGCTTCGCCGAGGCCAAGGGCGCCAAAGGCGAGATCCTCGCCAAGCTGGAGTTCTTCAATCCGCTGGCCAGCGTCAAGGACCGCATCGGCGTGGCGCTGATCGACGCGCTGGAGGCTTCGGGCAAGCTCAAGCCGGGCGGGACCATCATCGAGCCGACGTCCGGCAACACCGGCATAGCTCTGGCCTTCGTGGCGGCGGCGCGGGGCTATCAGCTGATCCTGACCATGCCCGAGAGCATGTCCCTCGAACGCCGCAAGATGCTGGCGCTGCTCGGCGCGCGGCTGGAGCTGACGCCCGCCAGCGCGGGCATGCGCGGCGCCATCGCGCGGGCTCAGGAGCTGGAGAGCGAGATCCCCGGCGCGGTGATCCCGCAGCAATTCGAGAATCCCGCCAATCCGGCGATCCATCAGGCCACCACCGCAGAAGAGATCCTCGCGGACACCGGCGGCGATTTCGCGGCCTTCGTCGCGGGCGTGGGCACGGCGGGCACCATCGCGGGAGTCGGCCATGCGCTGAAGGCCAAGGGCCATCCGGCGAAGGTGATCGCCGTCGAGCCCGCCGACAGCCCGGTGCTCTCGGGCGGACAGCCCGGCTCGCATAAGATTCAGGGCATCGGCGCGGGCTTCCAGCCGGCGAATTACGATCCCGCCGTGGTGGACGAGGTGATTCAGGTCGCCAACGACGCCGCTTTTGAAAACGCGCGGCTCGTGGCGCGTCTGGAGGGCGTGCCGGTGGGCATTTCGGCGGGCGGCGCGCTTTGGGCGGCTTCGCAGGTGGCCTCGCGGCCGGAATACGCCGGAAAGCGCGTGGTGGTCATCATCCCGAGCTTCGCGGAGCGCTATCTCTCCACGGCGTTGTTCGAGGGGATCGGCTGATCCTTCATGGCGTGGACCGAATCCGATCTGGAGCGTCATGCGCGACATCTGGTCCTGCCGGATCTCGGCGGGCCGGGGGTGGGGCGCATCCGGGCGGCGAAGGTTCTGATTTTAGGCGCGGGGGGCCTCGGCTCCCCGCTGGCCTATTATCTGGCGGCGGCGGGCGTGGGGCGCATCGGGCTGTGCGACGACGATCATGTGGACCTCAGCAATCTGCAACGCCAGATCCTGCATTTCACCGCCGACGTCGGGCGCTCCAAGCTGGAGAGCGCCGCCGAAAAGCTGACGGCCCTGAATCCGGGCGTCGAGATCGCGCTCCATCCCGAGCGCCTGACGGAGGCGAACGCCGAAGCGATCCTCCGCGGTTCTGATCTTCTCTGCGACGGAACCGATAATTTCGAAACCCGCGCCTTAGCGAACCGCACCGCCGCGCGGCTGAGGATTCCTTTGGTCTCGGCGGCGATGGAGCGCTGGTCCGGCCAGATTTCGGTCTATCGGCCATGGCTCGGCGGACCTTGCGCCGCCTGCGTCTTTCCGACTCCGACCGCGCCGGGGCTGGCGCCGGATTGCGCGACAGGGGGCGTTCTGGGGCCTTTGCCGGGAGTCATGGGCTCGCTCATGGCGGTGGAGGCTCTGAAGCTGCTCTCCGGCGCGGGCGAGCCTCTGGACGGGCGCATGCTGCTCTACGACGGACTCGACGCCCGCATGCGGGTGGTGGGGCTCGCCAAGCGCCCCGATTGCCCGGTTTGTTCGGGGCTGGGTTGAGCGAATCGATTCGCGCGGGAGGCCCGCCGATTCGGGAGCGCGGCGCGAATCAAAAGGCGGACTGAGGCAGGTGGTCCGTATACGTCGCCGATTCTCTCAGGATTCCGCCCCCTTGGCGTCAAGGAATCCTCCCTTGAAAGGGGCGGACGCCTTGCATTTCCTCCGGCGCGGGCGTTAGCTGAGGCCGCGCGGCGCTCATCGCGCGTTTCAGATTTCGGATCTCCGCTATGCCCGGCTCTTCAGGCGCTTCCGCGCCCGCCCGCGCGCATCCGCGCGCGGAGCTCACCCCGCAACTCGTCACCTCTCTGCGCGAAGGCTACCGACTCGGCGATCTGCGCGCCGACGCTCTGTCCGGCCTCACAGTGGCCATCGTGGCCTTGCCCTTGTCGATGGCGCTGGCCATCGCTTCGGGCCTTCCGCCGGAGAACGGGCTTTACGCCGCCATCGTGGGGGGCTTCCTCATTTCGGCGCTGGGCGGCAGCCGCTATCAGATCGGCGGCCCGGCGGGAGCCTTCATTCCGCTGGTGGCGACCTGCGTCGCGGAGCATGGCGTGGACGGCCTTTTGCTGGCCACGGGCATGGCGGGCGTCTTTCTGACGATCATGGGGCTTTTGCGCTGGGGCTCTTATGTGAAATTCGTGCCTTATCCGGTGACGGTGGGCTTCACGGCGGGAATCGCGGTGGCGATCTTCGCCACTCAGCTGAAGGAATTGCTCGGCCTGACGCTCGACGGCCCCGAGCCCGCTCATTTCCTGCCCAAACTCGGCGTGTTGTACGAGGCCCTCCCCACGGTGAGCTTCGGCGCGGTGATGATCTCGGCGGCGACCATCGGGATCATCCTTGCGGTGCGGCGCTGGCGTCCGGGCTGGCCGGCCTTTCTGATCGGGGTGGTCGGGGCGACGCTGCTGGCGCAGATTTCGCCTTTCGAGGTCGCGACCATCGGCAGCCGTTTCGGCGAGTTGTCCGGAGGTTTGCCCGCGCCGCGCCTGCCGGAGATCTCCTTCGCGGCCATGCGGGACGTGCTGCCCGAGGCTCTGACCTTCACCCTGCTCGGCGCCATCGAGTCGCTGCTCTCGGCGACGGTGGCCGACGCCATGACGGGGCGTCGCCATCGCTCGAACATGGAGCTGGTGGCTCAGGGCGTCGCGAATATGGCGGCGGCGGTCTTCGGCGCGATGACCGTCACGGGGACCATCGCCCGCACGGCGGCCAATGTGCGCTCAGGCGCGCGGACGCCCATATCCGGGATGCTGCATGCGGCCTTCCTGCTGGCGATGCTGGCTCTGGCGGCCTCATGGCTGGCCTATGCGCCTTTGGCGGCTCTGGGCGGCGTGCTGGCGGTGGTGGCCTGGAACATGGCCGAGAAGCATGAATTCTCGGCTTTGCTGCGCAGTTCGGGTTCGGACGCGACGGTGCTGCTGACGACCTTCTTCACGACGGTGGTCTTCGATCTGACTTGGGGCATCCTCGTCGGCTTCTCGCTGAGCGCGCTGTTGTTCCTGAACCGCATGGCGGAATCGGCGCAGGTGGAGTCGCGGCCTCTGGAGGAGGCGCCGGGCTATGATCCTGCGGAGCGGACTCATCCGGATTTGGTGGTGCACCGGATCACGGGGGCTTTTTTCTTCGGCTCGGCGCAGAGCGTCGGGACGGTTCTGGATCGGATGGGGGATCCGCGGCGGGCGGTGATCTACGACGTCTCGGCTCTGCGCGAGATGGATTCCAGCGCGGCGCACACCTTGGTCGAGGCGGCTCTGAAGGCGCAGCGACGGGGCAAAAGGGTGCTGGTGGCGGGAGCTTCCGCGGCGACTCAGCGGGCTTTGATGCGGGGCGGCCTCTCCTCCTCGGTCGCGAGCTACGCGCCGAGCGTGGAGGCTGCGGCGCGTCTGGCGCGTTCGGAGCTGGAGGAGGAATCCGCGGTCTCGCCGGATGAGAATTTAGGTTGAGGGGAAGAAGCTCCGCTTTGCTGTTGACAGCCTGCGGGGCGTCGCCTAAGAACGCGGCACGCAGCCGAAAGCCTTGCGACAGCGAGGCTCTGAGGCGAGCGCCGGAAGGGTGGCTGAGCGGTCAAAAGCAACGGACTGTAAATCCGTCGGGGTAACCCTACACAGGTTCGAATCCTGTCCCTTCCACCAAATTTCCTCTGCCCGACATTGGCTGAAGACGGAGATTTGGAGAGCGCGAAAATCGCTCCGCAGCGCGATATGAAGAATCGCTGAAAACGACGCCACACCGGAAGATTTTCACCTAACTCCGCTTCCGGCGCGCAAATCCGCAGATTTAGATTGCGGCCTTCCGAGTTTAGATTCGCCGCTTCCGAGTTCGATGGTTCTTCCTGTCGCGTCGCGGCCGCGCTCGCGGCGGGGCGCCTTTCGACGCCTCGCCGCGATCGCCTCTTACTTGAAGCGCTTGATCTCGCCGGATTTCAGACGGGCGAAATAGCTGACCATCTCCGCCTTCACCACCGGCATCAGAATATAAAGGCCGACGATGTTGACCAGACCCATCGCGAAGATCGCGGCGTCCGAGAAATCGACCACCGGCCCCAGATTCATCGCCGCGCCGATGATCACGAAGAGGCAGAAGAGCAGCTTGAAGCTGATCTCCTGAGCTTTCCCCTCGCCAAACATATAGGTCCAGGCCTTCAGCCCGTAATAGGACCAGGACAGCATCGTGGAGAAGGCGAAGAGAATCACCGCGACCGCCAAAACATAGGGGAACCAGGAGATCGTCGACCCAAAGGCCGCCGAGGTCAGCTGCACGCCTCCGGCGTCTCCGGTCGTCGCGATGCGGCCGAGTTCGGCGTTCCAGACATAGCGTCCGGTCTCAGGGTCGATTTGCAGCACGCCGGTGATGATGATCACGAGCGCGGTCATGGTGCAGATCACCACCGTGTCGATGAGAGGCTCCAGCAGAGAGACGAAGCCCTCGGTGATCGGCTCCTTGGTGCGCACGGCGGAATGGGCGATGGCCGCCGAGCCGACGCCCGCCTCGTTCGAGAAGGCCGCCCGGCGCAGACCCTGAATCAGCGCGCCGACCATGCCGCCCGCGATTCCGAGATCGGTGAAGGCGCCGGCGAAGATCTGGCCGAAGGCCCAGCCGATCTTGTCGTAGTTCATCAGCACGATGATCAGGCCCGCGCCGCAATACAGCACGCCCATGAAAGGCACGACCTTCTCAGTCACCTGAGCGATGGACTTCAGGCCGCCGACGATCACCGCGAAGACGATGGCGGCGAAGATCACGCCGGTGATCCAGCCCGGATAATCGCCGACGATTCCGGCGATCTGGGCGTGGGCCTGATTGGCCTGAAACATATTGCCCCCGCCGAGGGAGCCGAGCACGCAGAAGATCGAGAACATGATCGCCATGAATTTTCCGAAGCCGGCGTAGCCGCGTTCGGCCAGCCCCTTCTTCAGATAATACATAGGACCGCCCGACACCGTGCCGTCGGGATATTCATTGCGGTATTTCACGCCGAGGGTGCATTCGGTGAATTTCGAAGCCATCCCCAGAAATCCGGCGAGGATCATCCAGAAGGTGGCGCCCGGTCCGCCGATGGACATGGCCACCGCCACGCCGGCGATGTTGCCCAGACCCACCGTGCCGGACAGCGCCGTGGCCAGAGCCTGAAAATGGCTGACCTCTCCCGCATCCTTGGGATCGGAGTATTTCCCCGAGACGAGCGCCAGCGCATGGCCGAAGGCGCGGATCTGCACGAAGGAGAAGTAAAAGGTGAAAATCAGCGCGGCGCCCAGCAGCCACAGCACGATCCAGGGGAAATTCGTGCCGGGAATGGAGGAGAAGATGAAATTGACGAAGGGCGCGGTGAATTTCTCGGCGACGGCGTTCACGCGCGCGTCGAAACTATCGGTTTGAGCGGTCTGAGCGACGGCGGCGGTCGCTGCGAAGCTCGCCGCCATCGCGACAGGAAAGATGGTGATCCTCATGGATTCGGGCCCTTTCACGGAACGATGACGGTGGGGACCGGCGCGATCTGCGCCAGAGCCAGCGGAACGGAGCCGAAAATCCGCGCCGCGATGGAGCTCGACCCCGCGCGCCCGACGAAGATGAGGGCGGCGTTCGTCTCTTTGGCGATGTCGACGATCAATTCCGGCACCGAGCCGTATCGCAGCTCGGCTTGAGCTTCGAGGCCGGCGGCCCGCACCTTCTCCACCGCCGGAGCGAGGATCGCCTCCTGAGCGCGAGCCATCTCCTTTTTGCGGCGGGCGTGGCGTTCGGCCAGCTCCTCCTGAGTGAGAAACGCATAGGGCGACCATTCGAGGATATGCGCCAAGACGAGCTTGGCCCCTCCTCTTTGCGCCCGCGAGATCGCATAAGAGAGGACGCGGTCTGAATCCGCGCCCCCTTCATATGCGACGACGAAGGTCTCTTGCGTCATGTCGGATTTCCTTTCCTGACGGTCCCAGGCCTTTGGCCTGAGGGCTTTGACGCCGGTCCGGTCGAAAGGATTTCCGTCGAAACAGGAGCGTTCGAACAGACAGGCGATGTTGTCCGCAGTCGCGGAACCGTCACGATTGCGGAGACGGCTCCCAATGTCGACCTATATCTGGGGAATATTCGCAATGAGGGCGGAGAGCGCCATGCGCCGGAAAGAGCCGCGGCGTCTTGAGCAGGGTTCGCCGATTCCCTCCGGCGCCCGACAGGAACCCTCAGGAAGAAGCGGGCGCTTGCCTTGCGCCGAAATCTGGAGAATGGATCCGGGAAAGCGTCCGCATCTTTCGGACCGCGCTTCAGGAGGCCTCGACGCTCATGCGCCGGATCGCTCTTTTCGCTCTTTGCTGCGGCTTGCTCGCTCCCTCCTCCAGAGCCGAGGAGGCGAAGGGTCTCAGCGAGGAGGCTTTCGCCTATGTGGGCGGCGCGACCCTCTCCATGTTCTATCATGAACTCGGGCACGCCCTGATCGACACGATGGATCTGCCGCTTTACGGCCCCGAAGAGGACGCCGCCGACACGCTCGCGGCCGTGATGTCCCATATGATCTGGAACGAGGACGGCGCGCGGCGCAATGCGCGGGCCTTCGCGCAAAGCTGGCTGGCCTCCGCGGCCGAAAGCGAGGTCGGGCCTGAGGATTACGCGAACGCCCATGCGTTGGATCTTCAGCGCCATTACCGGCAAGTTTGTTTGTTCTACGGGGCCTCGCCCGAGACGCGCGCCGATTTCGCCGAGGAATTCGCCTTGCCGCCCGCCCGCGCCGAAAACTGCGAGGAGGAATATGCTCAGGCCGACCGCTCTTGGGGAGAGCTTCTGCGCGAGCGGGGCGAGGTCGAGGGCGAACGGCTGGTCTGGAGCGGCCCGACCGCGGATCTCACCAAGGATCCCATCGCCGCGCTTCTGGCGCAGGAGGTCGAGGATGTGAACGAGGTCTTCAGCCAGACCGAAGAAATCTCGGTTCGGATTCAGGCCTGCGGCGAAGCCAACGCCTTTTATAAGCCCGAGGAGAAGTCCGTCGTCATTTGCCGGGAGTTCGTCGATTATCTGACGGATCAGGCCGAGGAGATGGGGTTTTAGCGCGCTTCATGACGAGGGCGGTCGGAACAAGATCTCAGAGCGCCTCTAAGAACCGAACGAGCGCCTTCCGCTCGTCCTCGGTCAGATCCAGCGGGCGCAGATGCGGGGAGCTCGTCGAGGCCGGGCCGAGCAGATCGGCGCGCTCCTCCGGCAGGCTCCGCGCATGAGAGGCCCCGCCGCCTCCATCGTAGAAATTCACCACGCCGCGCAGATGCGGCATCAGGCCGTTATGCATATAAGGCCCCGTCTGCGCCGCATGGCGCAGACTCGGCGTGAGGAATTTTCCGGCGTCCTCCGGATCTCCCGTCGCCCCATAGCGCCCGAGATCCTCAAGGCCGCGCCCGATGAAGGACAGCCCAAGATTATGAAAGCGGCCGTCCGTCAGATCCGCTCCGAAATGGCAATTGGCGCAACGCGCCTTGGTGCGGAAAAGATGGAGCCCAAGGATCTCTTCATCCTCCAGCGCCTCCGACCGCCCGAGCAGGAAGCGATCGAAGCGGGTGGGGCGGTCCAGCCGCGCCTGAAACTCGGCCAAAGCGTCGAGCGTCTGCTCTAAAGCGATCTCCGACCCGCCATAGGCTGCGGCGAAGAGCGCCGGATAATCCGGCGCGGCGGCGAGGCGGCGGGGGATCTCCGAAAGATCGGCGTTGGCCATCTCATGCGGCGCGGTCAGAGGCTCCAGCGCCTGAGCTTCGAGGCTCTCCGCGCGCCCGTCCCAGAAAAGCCGCGCGCGCCGCGAGGAGACGAAGAGCGCGGGCGCGTTGCGTCGCCCCTCGGTTCGGCCATGTCCGAAGGAGCGCGGCAGGCCGTCGCCCCAGCCGAGCCGCCGATTATGGCAGGATTCGCAGGAGAAATGCCCCGAGCCCGACAAGGCGGGCTCGGCGAAGAGCCGCGCCCCGAGCGCGCCGCGCAGAGCCTCGGGGCTTCCCGCCTCGGGCGCCGGGGGCAGGTCCGGCGCCGCCAGCTCGACGAAGGCCACGCCCTCGTCGATCCAGGGCGCCGGCCAATCTTCAGAGGGCCCGGAATAGGCCCGGCGCAGATGGGCGGGATTCGTCGGATCGAAACGCAGCGCCTCGGCGACCCCCACGGCGAGAACCGCGCAGGCCCCCGCCGCCAGCCAGAGCCGCCAGAAGCCCGCAAGCCTCGTGATCAGAGGTTCCGCCTCGCCGCCGTCCATCTCCCGCCTTCACCACTCCACGGAGGTTCCCAGCCAGAGCGACCGCCCTTGAATCCAAGGATTGTCCTCCGTCGAGATCCGGTTTCCGGTCTCATTCAGCAGATTCGCGACGTGCAGATCGACATAGACGGGATTCCCCGCCACCTCCGCCACGCGCGCCCGGCCTGAGAAATTCAAAGTCACGACGGGCTTATAGTCGAATTCCTCATAGAGGTAATGCGGCTGAGAGCCATGGATGGGATTGACCCGGTTCGCTTCGTCTCCGGTGTAGCGGGCGCCCTTATAGCCGAAGATCACGTCGGCCGAGAGCCCCGCCTCAAGCGCGCCGTCCAGCCAGCTTGTGTTCAATTCGGCCGAAGCGCGCACGGGGATGTCGAAATTGCCGGTCACGACGTCGAATTCCGGGCGGGTGTAGGAGGCGTTCTGATACCAGAAGAACTCCTCGGGCGCGTCGATCCCGGCGCCGAAATAGCTTTCCGCCGAGATCTTGCGGTCGGCGAAGGCGGTCGAGAGCCCGAGGCCGATGCGGTCCATGCGCGGCATGAAGCTCGGCGCATCCCATTCGCGCTCATATTCCAGCGTATAGGAGCGATAGCTGCTTTCGCCGTCATTGGTGAGGCGGCGCTCGATGGAGCTGTCGCCCCGCACGCCCGCGAATTGATCGCGGCCCTGACGGTCGATCATGCGCGCGCGCCAGGTTCCGCCGGTGAAGTTCTCTTTGAAGACCAGACCGAGGCTCAGCTCGTCGGTGTAGGGCGTCTTGAGATCGCCCTGATTATAGCGATAGGGCGTGAGAACGATGGCCGTGGTCCAGTCGCCCACCACGTCGCCCGTCGCGGTCCGCCGCTGGTTCTCGCCGCGCGGCACGGCGTCGTGAATGGCGTAGGTGATGTAGTCGTCGCTGTAATAGCGATTGGCGCCGGCGGTGAAGGTCAGGCCCTCCAGCGGCTTCCACGTGCCGACGAGGCGCGGCGAGAAATCCAGATTGCGCAGATAATCGTTATAATCGGCGCGCAGGCCCGCGCGCAGGCCGAAGGCGCCCCATTCCTGAGAAAGCTCGGCGTAGGCGTCCGCCCGCGTCGCGTCGACCGAGACGTCGTAGGCGGGCTGGACGATGCGGATGTTGAAGAACTGATCGGAAAGGCAATCCTCGGCGCCCGCAGGGCAGACATAGCCGCCCGCCAGCCCCATCGGCCTTTGCGTCGTGACCGAATTGAAGACGAAGCCTTCGCCCTGACGATCCGCCTCGGTGCGCTCGACCGAGGCGCCGATCTTGAAATCGCCCGCCCAGACGTCGCCCTTCAGCTCGCCCGAGAGGGCGTAGCGGCGGTCTCCATAAGCGCGGTCGCCCATGCCGCCCTCGCGGCAGGAGACGAGCGATCCCGCAGAGAGGCGCGTGGGATCGCACCAATCCTTGAGCGCGGTGGTGGACCAGCCCGCCCGCGTCGCGCCGGTCCAGAGCGACATCACATTGCCGTCGCTGAGGTTTTCGGTCTTGTTGTCCTGAAGCGAGCCGCTGAGCTTGAAATCCAGCCCGCTGAGCGCCACGCCGCCGAGGCTCCGATCCGCCAATTCGCCCTGATAATAGGCCGAGAGGACTTTGCCGACGTTGGTCTGCTCGACCTCCAGATCGCGATAGAAATTAGAATCCCATTTCTGATCGTAATCGGACCAACTGCCGATCAGCCCGACCTCATGGCCGTTCGCCAGCTCATGCTCGACGCCGAGGCGGAAATAATCGCTCCGCGACCGGCTTTCGACGCGCTCGCGCACATATTGCGGATCTTTGTCTTTTTCGGTCTCGGCGCGGCGGGTGGAGTAGCCGAGCACCAGCCCGGTGTTCTCGGTGAGCGGGTGCGTCAGCTCCAGCGCGAGGTTTTGCTGAGACCATTCGGGCTTGGCGACCTCCAGAGGATTTTGTCCGTCCTCGGTGCCGAGTTTATATTGCGTCAGCGCGTCCGACCGGAAGGAGGCGGTGATCGAGCCGGAGGATTCCCGCTTCGGCGGCGTCAGCTCGTAATCGACCACGCCGCCCTGAAAGCCGCCATATTGCGCGGAGGCGTTGGAGTCGATCACGGTGGCGCGTTCGATGAAGCTCGCCGGGGGGAACTGGGTCTGCGAATGCAGGCCGTAGATCACGTAGATTCCCGGCTGTCCGGTCTCGCGTGAGAGGTCGTCGGCGCCGAAGGGATCTTCATTGCCGGTGATGGAGTTCACCGCCACGCCGTCGACGATGAAGCTGTTCTGATCGGTGCGGCCGCCCGAGATCGAAATCTCCTTGGGGCGCAGATTCAGCATGTCGTCTCCGTTCACGCCCGCGTCGACGGAGCTGTCTCCGGCGGTCTGCACCGTGGGCAGGGCGGTCAGAGCGGCGTTCGGATCTCCGCCGCCGTCGCCGCGCGTGCGCAGCGAGGTCGCGCCGATCACGGTGGTTCCGGTGTCGGCGGGGTCTTCGGTCTGGATCGTGGTCAGGTCGGAGCGGAATAATTCCTGAAGCAGGATCGGCTCCAGCAGAATCGGCTTTTGTCTGATCGGCTCGGCCGTCTGGGCCGGGGCGGAGATTGAAGTGAGAAACGTCGAGCATAAGAGGACGAACACGCCGCCGGCGTGCTTTGAAATTTGCGGAGCCACGATCCTGATCCTGAAAAGGGCGGCTGTGGCTGGCGCTTCGCTTGCTGATCCGCCGTGATGATTTCGATTCGCGAATAAGGATGATTTCAGGAGCCTGTCAAGGCGCTGGCCTCCGGTTTTCGCAGTGCGGAAACAAGACGTGGCTTCACGGCGACGCCGACGAATGCGGGTTTTCAGCCCCGAATTGAGGCGGGGCGATGAGACGGGCCGATGAGGAGGGCGCTTCAGGATCGGTCGAATGAGCCCGGCGATTTCCGGCGCCGCGCCGAGGGAGAAAATCGCGAGATCCTCGAAGCGCGCCGCCTCCGCCCGGTCGGCCGCGGAGCCGCGCGGGGGGATGAATTCCGCCCGCCAAGGCCGCACAGAGGAGCCCGCCGCACAGGAGCCGCCGCACAGGAGCCGCCCCCTTGCGGGTTCATTCGGCCGGGGTCATGAGATCCCGCATTCTGAAACGCTCCGCAGGCTCTGTCTTCATCGCGGCCGCCGTCCATGCTTTCCGCAACTCCGCCTCCACCTGACCTTTCGTCCGGTCGCGGCTTTCGTCCACGACGCTTCGCAACTCCGCCTCGAAATGCACGCGCTGGGTTCGTTCGGCGTTCAGAATCCGGGCGTAGTGGAGCCCTGCGCCGATGAACAACAGGGCGAGCAGGAAGGCGCCGAACGCCTCCCCTCCGGCGTCGCCGCCCAAGACGACCAGCGCGATCAGGACGGAGACGGCGAGCCCCGTCCAAACGGCCCGCCACCAGCGGCCGACGGCGTCTTGACGAGCCATGGCGCTCATCTTCGCCGCATCGCGGCCGACCGCCTGAAGGATTCCCCCCTCCAGCTCGCTCGCCTGCGACGCGGAGGCGGCTCCGCCGCCCCTCGCGGATCCGCGGAGAAGCGGAAGCGCGGCGACGGATAAGGCTTCCGTCATGGGCTGGACGCGCTCCTCGAAACCTTGGAGCATCCTGCCGGACAGAGCTTTCACTCCCCGCCCTGAGCCGAGAATCTGCGCATATTGGCCCGGCAAGGAGTAATGGAACGCGCCGTAAGCGGGAATGCTCGCATAGACCGGAGCGTAAGCCGCCTGAACCATCGCGTCGACGCGCTGCGCGATTTCGGCGTAGGCTTCGCCTTGGGCTTCCAGCCGCGCGGCGTCCCGTCGGGCGGATTCGCTTCGGGCTGCGGAGGCCGCTTCGGTTCGCCCGGCGGCGCTCGGGACGGCTGCGGTCCGGATCAGAACGCCCGCCTCCTGCGTTTTCTCCTACGAGGAGAGCAAAAGCCTTTCGGTGAGGGTCATCGCCTCGGCTTCATTGGGATTCGACCTCCCGACCGCCCAGATGGCCAAGGTCAGGATGAGCGCGACGGCGCATAAGACGACGGTTCTCATTCTCGCGGAAATCCTCGATCAGAAGCAGGTCACGTCGCGTGTTTGGGGCGCTTCTTGGGGCTTGCGGAGAGAGGAGGCTGGTCCGTCATCTCGCCCATCCGCATGCTGTTCGTGAGCCAGAGAGCGACGCCCGCTCCGCTGCGCGCGACCAGAAAGGCGATCAGGGTCTTTTCGGCGCAGAACAGAAAGACGATCCAATGGCCGCCCCATGTTTGTTCGGAAGCCTGCAGGACGAGCCAGAACTTGAGGATCTCCAGCGCGTAGAAAGGCGCGAGCAATTCGGCGACGAGCCCTTTGCGGTCCGGCAGCTCCAGAAAGCCGAGCGTGAGCGCCTCCTGCAGGCTGACGGCGCGGAACTCCCCCGCATAGGTGATGAGGTCGCGATTCATCCAATAGAGGAAGGGAATGGAGATCAGAGCCGTCAGGACGGGCCCGCACATCAGGCTGATCGCTCCCTGATAAGCGTCCTGCATATGGCGCGCGGCCCAGGCGAAAATCCACAGAGTGATCAGAGCCGAGGCGAAGGCGACGAGAATCAGCGCGAGGATCTCCATCCGGGAGGCGTTCACGGCCTGCCAGGCGAGGATGGGAACGGCGACGAGCATATAGAGCGTCGTGCGGATCCCGGCGCCCAGCCGACCTGTCATGAGGAGTTTTTCGCCGCTTTTATAGCCACATCCCTCTTTGAACATCTCCATCCATCTTTGTCGGGAGATCCGCGAATCCGGCGCGAAGAAGCTGATCCAGAGGAGCAAGCCCAGAGGGATTAAAGCGAAGAGGGAGAAATCAGTATACTGATAAACCAGACGCCAAATCAGCAGCGGCGCGAGGATGATCGGCACGGAGAGCGCAGCGGCCGCAAATCCTGAAGCCGGCGCTTCCTCTGAATTCGACATGACGGACGTGCATTCTGAACATTCTGAATCAGGCGCAGCAGACGCATTCGACATGGCGGGCTCACATGCTGGAGGTTGCGGATCCCGCGCAGATTGAACCGATAAAAGAAAAACAATTCTGAACGCCGTCTTCTGGAAATATTTGCGCGGCTCTGAACGACGACAGGAAATCATCAACCATTTCCCCATTCAAATGCGCGCGCCGAAGAAAAAACTCGCCTCGTGGGCCGGACGCGCGGGCGGGAGCGGGGCGCGGCGGATGAGGATGAAACCTGAGGCTTCATCGGAGAAGCCCGCCTTCCGGGGCGCCGTCCCAGCCCGCCGTTCAGGCCGCGAAGGCGATCTTTTCGGCGCGCGTTTGGGAGGCGAGGCCGCCCGCGCCTTTTGGGCGAGGCTCTGGCTTTCCGTCCTGCGTCCTGCGCTCCTCCGCCGCCCCGATGAACGCGTCAGAGGCGAGATTTCTTGAAAATCCCGCTTCCTGCGTCCATCCTCCCGGCTTCGGCGCGCCGTCTGCGCCGAGGTCGTCCCCGCATAACGGAGAAGATGGATGAGACCCGTCTCGAAGATCGGCGCATATCTTCCCGCGTTTCCCGAGCTCCAGCCCTTCAAGGCCGCGCCCCTGTCATGAAGCGCTTTCTGGAGGGCGAGGCCTTTGGCGGAATCCCGCCGAGGCCCGTCTCGCTTCCGGCGGTCGGCGGAGGCGGCTCCGCCTCCGCTTAAGGGAAGGGGGCGGGCGCTCCGCCTCCGATCCGAGTCAGAGAGAAACCCATGCAGAAGAAAAACAGGAGCTTCGCGGTCATCGGCCTCGGCGCTTTCGGGAGCACGGTCGCCGGAGAGCTGGCGAAATCCGGCCGTCAGGTGATCGGCGTGGATCTGGATGAAAGGCGGGTGGCGCAGATCGCCTCGCTGCTGCATTCGGCGGTGATCCTCGATTCCACCGACGAGGGCGCTCTGCGCGAGGCGGCCATAGATCAATATGACGCCGCTCTGGTCGCCATAGGCCACGACATTCAGGCCAGCATCCTGACCACGATGAATCTGCGGATGCTGGGCGTCAAAACCATCTGGGTGAAGGCGGCGAACAAGACCCATCACCGGATTCTCGTCAAGCTGGGCGCGGATCGGGTGATCCTGCCCGAGCAGGAGATGGGACGGCATATCGCCCAGATGCTGAACAACCCCATCGTTCAGGATTATGTGAGCCTCGGCAACGGCTACAGCTTGGTGAGCGTCGCGATTCCCGAGCGCCTGAAAGGGCGCACGCTGGGCGCTCTCGAAGTGGGCTCGACTCACGATCTGAAGATGCTCGGCCTGATGCGCGGCACGGAGTTTCATTCCTGCGAGGCGCCGGATCTGCGCCTTGAAACGGAGGATAAGCTGATCCTCCTCGGCAAAAGGCCGGAGCTGCGCCGCTTCGGCGACGCGCTCTGAAAGGCGAGGAGAGGCATGTCAGCCCGTCTTGAGAATGTGGCGCGCCGTCTCGCGCGCCTTCCGCCGCCTATGATGCTGGCTTCGCTCTACGCCGCGCTTATCCTGATCGGGGCCTTGCTGCTCAAAACGCCCCTTGCGCGGAATATTCCGCTGAGCTGGTCGGAGGTCTTCTTCACCGCCACCTCCGCCGTCACCGTGACCGGGCTTTCCGTCTTCGACGTGAGTTCCGGCCTCACGCTCTTCGGACAAGCGACGCTCGCCGTTCTGATTCAGCTGGGCGGGACCGGGTTGATGGTCTTCGCCGTGCTCATTCTCAATTCTCTGGGACTGCCTGTCGGCATCACCGGCCAGATTTATCTGCGCGAGGATCTCAATCAGCATTCGCTCGGCCAATTGGCGGCTCTGGTCCGGACGATCCTGAAGATCGTGCTGCTGTGCGAGGCGCTGGGCGCCGCCGTTCTGATGCTGAGCTTCGGGCTGGACTTCGGCTTTTGGCCGGGCCTTTGGCATGCGGTGTTTCATGCGGTTTCGGCCTTCAACAACGCGGGCTTCACGACCCTACCCCAAGGGCTGACGCCCTATATCGTTGATCCGGCGGTGAATCTCGCGATTCCTCTGCTGATCATCTTTGGCGGGATCGGCTATGTCGTGATTCAGGACGTGGCGCGTCAGCCGAACTGGCGCGCCTGGTCTCTGCATACGAAGATCATGCTCGTCGGAACGGCCGTCCTGCTGCCTTGGTCGGTGGGCATGTTCGCGATCCTCGAATGGACCAACCCCCTGACGCTCGGCGCTCTGGAGTCTCCGGCGGCGCGCTTGGTCGCCAGCTGGTTTCAGGGCGTCACGACGCGCACCGCGGGCTTCAACACGGTGGACGTCGCCGGAATGCACGACAGCACCTCGCTGATGATCATCTCTCTGATGCTGATCGGCGGCGGCCCGACCTCGACGGCGGGCGGCCTCAAGGTGACGACGATGGTGGTGATGGTCATCGCGACCGTGGCCTTCTTCCAACGACGCTCCCAATTGCACGCCTTCGGGCGCGGCATCGAGCTGGAGCAGGTTTTGAAGGTCATGGCTCTGACGGCCATTTCGCTGATGCTGGTGTTTCTCGGCGTGTTCGTGCTGACGATCTCCCATGACGGCCATTTTCTGGACGTCAGCTTCGAGGTGGCCAGCGCCTTCGGCACGGCGGGGCTGTCGCGCGGCTATACGGCGGAGTTGTCGGGCTTCGGGCGGATCGTGATCATGGCGATCATGTTCATCGGCAAGGTCGGCCCTCTGACGCTCGGATTTTTCCTCGCGACCCAGATTCCGCCGCGTCTGCGCTATCCGGCCGGCAAGATCCATCTCGGATAAGAAGCAGGCCCCGTTCTCCGGGGCCCGTCTGGGGATAAAGAAGCAGGCCCCGTTCTCCGGGGCCCGTCTGGGGATAAAGAAACAGGCCCCGTCTCCGGGGCCTGTCTGGTCTCAGAAGAGCGCGGTCAGGCGCTTAGTTCCAGATCTCCCGATCGACGCCTTTCGCGATTTCAGGATGCTCGGAGGCGCGGAATTTCGGCTCGACTCCGGCCTTGCGCTGCTCGAAATAATTGCGCGTCAGCGCCACGACGGTTCCCGAAAGCGCGAGGATGGCGATCAGGTTGATGGTGGCCATCAGCCCCATGGAGGCGTCGGCGAGGTTGAAGACCGTGGCCACCGCCTGAAGCGCGCCCCAGATCACCATGATCAGCACAAGCCCGCGCAGCGCCATGAGGCCGGTTTTATTGCCGATCCCGAGGAAGGACAGCGCCATTTCGGAATAGGCGTAATTGCCGATGATCGAGGTGAAGGCGAAGAAGAAGATCGCGATCGCGACGAAGATCGGGCCGACGGCGCCGACATGCTCGGCCAGAGAAGCCTGCGTCAGCTGCGTGCCGGTCAGCTCGCCCCCGGGCGCATAGACCCCCGCGAGCAGGATCATCAGCGCCGTGGCCGTGCAGACCAGAATCGTGTCGATGAAGACGCCGAAGGCCTGCACGAAGCCCTGACTGGAGGGATGATGCGGATTCGGCGTGGCGGCGGCGGCGATGTTGGGCGCGGATCCCATGCCCGCCTCGTTGGAGAAGAGCCCGCGCTTGACGCCGTTCAGCATGGCCGCCGCGACGCCTCCGGCGATTCCGCCCGCCGCCTCGGAGAGTCCGAAGGCGTTGGCGACGATGTGCCAGAGCATGCCCGGCACTTCGCCGATGTTCATGATCACGACGATGATCGCCATGAGCAGATAAAGCGCGGCCATGAAGGGCACGACGTAGGAGGCGACCGTGGCGATTTGCCGGATGCCTCCGAAGATGACGACGGCGGTCAGCGCGGCGAGCGCGAGTCCGGTCGCGATCTTGGGCAGGCCGAAGGCTCCTTCCATGGCGTCGGCGATGGAGTTGGCCTGAACCGCGTTGAAGACCAGCCCGAAAGACAGGATCAGACAGACGGAGAAGACTCCGCCCAGCCAGGGCATGCCCAGCCCGCGCGCGATGTAGAAGGCGGGGCCTCCGCGATAAACGGCTTCGGCGTCGCTGGAGTCCTTGACCTTGTAAAGCTGGGCCAGAGTGGATTCCGCATAAGCCGTCGCCATGCCGACGAAGGCCACGACCCACATCCAGAAGATGGCGCCCGGCCCGCCGAGCACCAGCGCGACGGCGACGCCTGCGATGTTGCCGGTTCCCACCCGCGAAGCGAGGCTGGTGCAGAGCGCCTGAAAGGGCGAAATTCCTTGTCGATCCGTCGCGGGGGCGGCGGTGATCGACCTGATCATCTCGCCGAAATGCACGACTTGCAGGAAGCGAAGCCGAATTGTGAAATAGATTCCGACGGCGATCAGCCCATAGATCAGGACGTAGCCCCAGAAGACATTATTCAGAAAGTCGATGATTGCGGTCATATTCCCTCTCTCGGTGGGTTCACCTCTAAACTGAGACCAGTTCCGGCCAAACCGATTTGATGACCTTTTTCCGCTTTCCGCAAGACGGCCCTGTCCAGAGAGGCCGCGCCGGGGAATCCGCGCTCGGCTCGATAGTTCATGGCCTTTCGCCTGCGCGCTGTTTGAGCGAAAGAGAGCAGACTCCGCAACTTCTCCGTTCCTGAGTTCGCCGCTCCTCCGCCGCGTCGACGGCGGAGCCGAAGCGGCCTCGCCGCCTTTTCGCCGAATCTTCGGCGATTTCACAAAATCCGACGCCGCCGCGCCCTGAGATGCGGATCTCCGCGATCTGCGGCCTTGGCGTCATCGCGAGGCGCCCACCCCGACATGTCCGAACCCTTGACGCTCCGCCTTGGCCTGCCCCTGATCGAGGCGGCCCAGAGCCAGAAGCATGTTCCCCTGAACGAATCCCTCACCCGCCTTGACGCTCTGCTTCATCTGGCGGTCTCCTCCCGCGCCGAGAACGCGCCCCCCGTCTCGCCCTCCGAGGGCGAACGCTGGATCGTCGGCCCCCTCCCGACCGGCGATTGGCTGGGCCATGCGGGCGAGATCGCGATCTTCCAGAACGGCGGCTGGGCTTTCGCCGCGCCGGTCGAGGGCATGATCGCCCGCATCTCCGCCGAGGAGGCCGCCTTCCTGCATGACGGCTCTGGCTGGACGCCTCTCGCTTCGGGCGGGGACGAACTCGCCCCGGCTCTCGCCTTGCTTCAGCCCCTGACCCCCGCCGCCGACCAGCTCGCCTATTACGACTCGGCTTCCTCCGCCGCTCTGACCATGCTTTCGGAGACGGGCCGCGAGATCATCGGCGCTTCCGACGGCCTTTCCGCCCGCGAATTCCTCGGTTTGGGGGCGGTCCAAAACGTCGAGTTCGGCGGCCTTGGCTTGGGCGGCTCCACGCCCGACGCGACGAACCGGCTGTCCGTCTCCTCGCCTGCGGTTTTGTTCACGCACGCGGGCGCGGGGGTTCAGGCCAAGCTGAATAAATCCGCCGCCGCCGAGACCGCGAGCCTTCTTTTTCAGAGCGACTGGTCCGGCCGCGCCGAGATGGGGTTGAACGGCTCCGACGACTGGAGCCTCAAAATCTCCGCCGACGGCTCTTCATGGGCGGAGGCGCTGAAAGTCTCGGCGGCGACCGGCTCCCTGACGCTCGCGCAGCCTCTCGGCGTGGCTCAGGGCGGCACGGGCGCGACCACGGCGGAGGCGGCGCGGACGAACCTCGGCGCTGCTGCGGGCATCCTGCGCCAAGGCTCGGCCACGCTGACGGCTCCGGCGAGCGACGGCTGGACGACGCCCATGCCGGGCTTCGCCATCGTCCCGCTCTCTCCGGCTCTGCCCTCGGCGGATTACGCCGTCCATCTCGACGTCGTCGGCGCGACCAATCCCGCCGCCCTCGGCGCGCTCGAAGTCTACGACAAGGCCGTCAACGGCTTCAAAATCCGCCAATCGGGCGGCGGCGGCGCGACCCTCCGCTGGACCCTCCATCACCTCTGAGGACCATATGAACATCATCGACATGAGCGCAGGCTCCGCGATCGCTTGGACCCTCGACGGGCTCCTCCTGACCTTCGCGGGCGGGCTGACCATCGACCTCGACGCCGAGACGCAGGACGTCGGGCGGATGCTCGACGTTTATCTCGACGCCTCCGGCGATCCGACGCTGGATGGCGGCGGCCTCTACGCCGCCATCCTGGTCCTTCTCCCGCGCTTCTACGCCAAGGGCGGCGAGGACGCCCCTTTCGAGCCTCTGCCGCCCAATCCGCGGAGCGCGACGCTCTATCTCTTTCCTCTCCGACGCGAGGCCGCGCAATGACCTTCGTCCTTTCGATTCCCGACGCCCTGCGCCAATCCGTCGAGGCCGCCACCGGCGGACGCAACACCGTCCTCTATGACGACAAGGGCCTCCCCTCGGTCATGGTCGTGGTCCCCGCCTTCAACGTCGAGGACGTCGACCCGGCGCTCGGAAGCGGCCTGCACCCGGCCTTCATCGTCAACGGCGTCGCCAAACGCGAAATCCTCATCGGCAAATACCCCGCCTCCATCCATGACGGGCGGGCGCTCTCCCTGCCGGGCATGGACCCCGCAACGGGCGTCAATTTCGAGACCGCCCGCGCCCGCTGCGCCGACAAAGGCCCCGGCTGGCACCTCATGACCAATGCGGAATGGGCCGCCGTCGCCCTCTGGAGCCATAAATACGGCCCCGAGACCAGAGGAAACGCCGATTACGGCCGCGACCACCTCGCCAAACATGAGACCGGCCGCCGACAGGACGGCGCCGCTCCGGGGGCGACCTCCGGCAACGCCCGCATCCTGACCGGCTCCGGCCCCGCGAGCTGGAGCCACGACGGGACGTCCGCCGGTATCGCCGATCTCGTCGGCAATGTGTGGGAGTGGCAAGGCGGGCTGCGCCTCCTCGACGGCGAAATCCAGATTCTCCCCAACAACGACGCCGCCGCGACGGGGGCCGACCATTCCGCCGCCTCGGCGCTCTGGCGGGCGATCCTGCCGGACGGATCTCTGGTCGCCCCCGGAACGGCGGGGACGCTGAAATACGACGCCTCAGGCGCAAGCGGCGCAGGCGCGCCGGTCCTCGCGACCGCCGTGACCAGCCAGAGCAACGGGAGCAGCTTCGCCAATCAGCAATACGCCGCCCTGACCGCGACGGCCTCCGTCCCGCCCCTCGTCAAGCTCCTCGGTCTTTATCCTCATACGGCGAGCATGACGCGCGGGAGGCTCTATATGCGCAATGCGGGCGAGCCTTTGCCTATCCGCGGAGGCTTCTGGAGCCTCGGCGGCTCCGCAGGGCTCTTCGCCCTTAATCTGATCAACACGCGCGCCCACGCAAGCCTGAGCATCGGCCTCCGCCCCGCCTTCGTCGCCTGAGCCGATCCTCCGCCCCGCCTTCGTCGCCTGAGCCGATCCTCCGCCTGAAACAAGCTCAGAGCTCTTCGGGGACCACCATGGGGGTTTGCGCGACGGGGTCGCGCAGAATCCGCGCCCTCATGCCGAAAGCGTCTTCGACATGCTCCGGAGTCAAGACCTCCTCCGGCGTCCCCTGCGCCACGAGCCTTCCCGGCGCGAGCAGGACCAGATGATCGGCGTGGCGGGCGGCGAGGTTGAGATCATGCAGCACCGCGATCAGGCTGCGCCCCGCCTCCCGCCGCAGCCGCGCCAGAAGCCGCAGGATCTCGATCTGATGCGGCAGATCGAGCCATGTCGTCGGCTCGTCGAGGAGCAGATGCTCCGTCTCCTGCGCCAGCGCCAGAGCGATCCAGACTCTTTGCCGCTGGCCGCCCGAAAGCTCGGAGAGCGGGCGCTCCGCGAATTCCGCGACTCCGGTCGCGCGCATGGCCTCGGCGCGGGCGGCCTCGTCGGCGGGGCTCCAGCCGGAGAGCAGTCCCCGCCAGGGCGCCCGGCCCCGCGCCACCAGATCCGCGACCGCGATTCCCTCCGGCGCGAGCGGCGCCTGCGGCAGCAGGCCCAGCCGCCGCGCCAGAGTCCTCGGCGCGAAGCTTTGGAGATCCTCGCCGTCGAGCGTCACGCGCCCGGCTTCGGGCCGGATCAGCCGGGCCAGCCCGCGCAAGAGCGTCGATTTCCCGCAGCCGTTCGGCCCGAGGATCGCCGTGAAGCGCCCCGGCGGAAAGCTCAACGTGAGGCCGGAGACCACCCGCCGCCCACGATAGCCGAGGCTCAGGCCCTCGGCGGATAAGCCTGTCATAGCCGCCCCTCCTTCATCTCGCGCGAGATGCGCCAAAGCAGCCAAGGCCCGCCCAAAAGCCCGGTCAGAGCGCCGACGGGAAGCTGCGTCCCGCCGATCCCCGAACGCGCGATCAGATCCGCCAGAACCGCGACCATGGCCCCCGCCAGAGCCGCCCCCCCAAGCCGCGCGCCCGTTCCCGCCGCGCCGAGGAAGGCCCCGGCCAGAGGCGCCGCCATCAGCGCCACGAAAGGCAGAGGCCCCGCGGCCGCGGCTCCGGCTGCGGCGGCCAGAACCCCCGTCAGCGCCAGAGCCGCCCGCGCGGACTCCACCCGCGCCCCGAGGCCCGCGGCCAGATCCTCGCCCAGCTCCAAAAGCTCCAGGGAACGCGTCAGAAGCGCCGTCATGAGCGCCAGAACCGCCAGAGATCCCCCGATCTGCGCCGCATGGCCCCAGTCCCGCCCGGCCAGAGATCCCGCCAGCCATCTTTGCGCGTCTGCGGCTTCGGCGAGGCTCATGCGGCTGATCGCCATGGCGCAAAGCGCGCTCAGAGCCGCCGCCGCGCCTATGCCGACCAGCACCATGCGCAAGGGCTCTACGCGGCCTCCGCGCCGCGCCAGAAGCCCCACCGCCAGAGCCGTGGCCAGCCCCCCGAGCGCCGCGCCGAAGCTCACGCCGAGGCTCGCCGCTCCGCCCGCGCCCAAAGTCAGGATCGCCCCGAGCGCCGCCCCTGAGGTGAAGCCCATCACGTCGGGCGAGGCCAGAGGATTGCGGAGCAGAATCTGAAAAATGGCCCCCGAAAGCCCGAGCGCCGCGCCTGCTCCGGCTGCGGTCAGCGCGCGCGGAAGGCGCAATTCGAAGAGGATCAGCGAAGCCGCCTTGCTTTCGCCCCGCAGCGCCGCCAGCCAGTCGGCAAGCCCAAGCCGAACCTCGCCGAAAGCGATCCCCGCGAGAAGGCTCAGCACCAGCAGAATCGCAAGGCGTCTCATGAGGAGGCCCCCAAAGAGGCCCGCCGCGCCACGAGGATGAAGGCCAGCCCGCCGATCAGCGCCGTCATGGTCCCCGCCCGCATCTCGCCCGGCGGCAGGACCACCCGCCCCGCCACGTCGCAGAGGATCAGGACAATCGCCCCGATCAGCCCCGAAGCGAGGAACATGGGCCGCGTCGTCGGCCCGGCGAGCAGCCGCGCCAGATGGGGCGCCATCAGCCCCACGAAGATCAGCGGCCCCGCGACCGCCGCCGCCGCCCCCGCCAGAAGCGAGATCAGCGCCAGAGCCCCCAGCCGCACCGCCCCGAGCCTCAGACCGAGGCTGCGGGCCGCCTCGTCGCCCAGAGCCATGACGTCGAAGGCCGGCGCCATGAGCAGCGCCCCGATCAGCCCCGCGCCGATCAGCCCCGCCATGAGCAGGAGCGGCCGCGCCGAGGCGTCGGCGAGCGTGCCGATGGTCCAGAAGCGGAATTCGTCGAGGGCCGACAGGCTGGTCAGCACGAGGGCCGTCACCGCCGAGAGCAGGAAGGCGTTCAGCGCCATCCCCGCCAGAGCCAGCCGCGCCGGGCCGGGCCCTCCCGCCCGTCCTCCGCCGAGCAGCAGAACCGCCAGAGCCGCCGCCCCCGCTCCGGGAAAGGCCAGCAGAGCGGGCGAGGCGCTCCAGCCGAGGCTCGCGCCGAGGACCACCGCCAGACCCGCCCCGGCGTTGACGCCCATCAGCCCCGGCTCAGCGAGGGGATTGCGCGTCACGGCCTGCATCAGAGCCCCCGCCACGCCGAGCGCCGCCCCCGCCGCCAGACCCGCCGCCAGACGCGGCAGCCGCATCTCCCGCACGACCACGTGGACCGGATTCCCCGGCTCAGGCGCGACGAACGCCGCCCAGACCTCCGCCAGCGACGTCGGGCGCGCGGCGATGGCCAGAGCCGCCAGAGCCGCCGCCGCCAGAGCCAGAACCAAAGCCGCCCAGAGCCTTCCCCCCTTCATGGCGCGATCCCCGCCGCGACCGCCGAAGGAACTTTCGTCGCCGGATCTCCGTCCGCAGCGGCCTCGATTTCGGCGGGCAGGCGCTCCAGCACGAAGGGCAGAGACAGCGGCGTGGCGTGGCCGAGGGCGCCCGCCATGATCTCGTCGGCCCAGATTTCGCGGCCTTCCCGCGCGGCGCGCATCCCCGGACGCAGCTTCAGCGCCGCCAGCGCCTCGCCGCCCGGAGTCCCCCCCACCCAGAGCAGGACATCCGCATCCAAAGGCGCCAGATCCTCAGCCGAGAGCGGCAGAAAAAACCCCTCTCCGCGATGAGCTTCGAGAGCGGGCGGCGTCTGAAATCCTAAAGAGGTCAGCAGATCCGCCCGCGCGTCGCCGGGCAGGAAGACCGCGGGCTCGCCGCCGAAGACCGAGGCCGCCACGGCGGTCATGTCCGCCCATTCCGGATGCGCCGCGCGGATCTCCCGCATCTGAGCATGGATCTCCTCGATCAGGCCGCGCGCCTTGGCTTCTCGCCCGACCGCCCGGCCTATGGTCGCCAGCTGGACCTCCCAAGGCGTGTTATAATCGCCATAAGCCGCCTCGGAGGCCACGACCGGCGCGATGCGCGAGAGCATGCGATAATCCTGCGCGCCGATCCCCGAGGAGACCGCGAGGATCAGATCCGGCTCCAGAAGCGCGATGCGCTCGAAGGAGATCTCGCCGCGCAGAACCACCGGCCGGGCCTCCCCGAGCAAAGGCGAGGCCCAGGGCCAGACCCCCGAGGCGTATGGCCCATACCAATAGCGCAGCCCGACCGGGACCATCCCGAGCGCCAGAAGATGGTCATGCCCCACATAGCCCAGCGAAACCACCCGCTCCGGCTGAGCTTCAAGGATGGTCTCGCCGTAGAGATGGGCGAAGCTCTGAGGAAAATCCTGCGCCCCTGCAAGGCCGGGCGATACGCCGAGAGCCAGCGGAAGCGCATAGATTCTCCTCATGCGGCGCTCAATCTTGCGTAACGCCCGCCATTGGCCGAGAGCGTGGCGTGGTCGCCCGCCTCCACGATGCGGCCTTCCTCCATGACGATGATGCGGTCGGCGTCGCGGATGGTGGCCAGCCGATGGGCGATCACCAGAGTCGTGCGGCCCTCCGCCAGAAGTTCGAGCGCGGCCTGAATCTCGCGTTCGGTCTCGGTGTCGAGCGCCGAGGTCGCTTCGTCGAGGATCAGGATGGGCGGGTTCTTGAGGAACACCCGCGCGATGGCCACGCGCTGCTTTTGTCCGCCCGAGAGCGTCACGCCGCGTTCGCCCACCACCGTATCCAATCCCTCGGGCAGACGCTCGATCATCGAGGTCAGCTGCGCATGTTCGGCGGCGGCTCGGATCTCGGCCTCCGTCGCGTCGAGGCGGCCATAAGCGATGTTCTCGCGGAGCGTCCCGCCGAAGAGGAAGACGTCTTGCGAGACCACCCCGATTTGACGGCGCAGGCTCTCCAGCGTGAAGCTCCGCAGATCATGGCCGTCCGCGAGGATCCGTCCTGAGGTCGGATCGTAAAAGCGCGGCAGCAGCGCCAGAAGCGTCGTCTTGCCCGCCCCCGAGGGCCCCACGAAAGCCAGAGTCTCGCCAGGAAGCACCTCGAAGGAGACGCCTTTCAGCACAGGCCGCTCCGGATCATAGCCGAAGCCGACGTCTTCAAAGCGCAGCGCGCCGCTGAGGGCGGGCGCAGGGCGGGCGTCGGGCGCGTCGGCGATGTCGGGCGTGATCTCCAGAAGCTCCAGATAGCGCCGGAATCCCGCTATGCCCTTGGGATAGGTCTCCAGCACGGCGGCGATCTTCTCCAGCGGCCGGAAGAACACCCCGGAGAGCAGCAGAAAGCCGACGAATCCCCCCGCCGTCAGATCGCCCTTGAGCACATAGCCCGCGCCCGCCACCATGATCAGCACCTGCACGCCGCGCATGCCGATGTAGTTCAGCGCCTGAGAAGCCGCCATGATGCGATAGGCGTCGAGTTTGGTCTGACGATAAAGGGCGTTATCCTGCGCGAAGCGGGCGCGCTCATGGTCTTCATTGGCGAAGGCCTGCACCACCCGGATTCCGCCGACGTTTTCTTCGAGCCGGACGTTGAAATTCGCCACCCGGCCATAGATCGCGCGCCATGTGGCGGTCATGCGCCCGCCGTAGAAGCTGACGATTCCCACCGCCACAGGCACGATCAGCGCCGTCAGAAGCGCCAGAGGCGGATGAATCCAGAGCATCAGCGCGAAGGCGCCGACGAAGGTCATGACGGCGGTGAAGAGGTCTTCGGGGCCGTGATGAGCCACCTCGCCGATTTCTTCGAGGTCTCGGGTCACGCGCGAGACCAGATGTCCCGTGCGCTGGCGGTCGAAATAGCTCCAGGAGAGTTTCTGCACATGGTCGAAGGCGCGGCGGCGCATCTCGGTCTCGATGTTGATGCCGAGCATATGCCCCCAATAGGTCACGACGGCCATCAAACCGGCGTTGAACAGATAGACCGCCAGAAGCCCCGCCGCCGCCAGCAAGGTCAGAGTCCAGTCGCCGCGCGGCAGCAGCACGTCGATGAAGCCCTTCACCGCCAGAGGAAAGGCCAGCTCCAGCAGGCCGAAGAGCACCGCGCAGCTGAAATCCAGCCAGAACAGCGCCTTCCACGGCTGATAATAGGCGAAGAACCGTCTCAGCATCTCATCTCCCCCGAAGCCCCCGAAGGGCCCCGTCCTGCGGACGGAGCCCTGTTCTGCGCGCGGGCTTCGCGCTCCCGGAGGCCAAGGTCAAGAGGCGTCTGGTCAAAAGCTCTTGCGCAGGCTGAGGCTGGCCGTGCGTCCGGCGCCGTAATAGCACCAGTAAGCGGTCTGGCAGCTGGCGACGTAATCCTCGTCGGTCACGTTCTCCACCGCGAGATTGGCCTCCCAATCCTCGCCGAAGCGATAGGTCGCCCCGAGATCCAGCAGAGTGCGGCCCTTGACCTTCAGGGTGTTCTCATTATCGGCCCAGCTGTCGCCGACCCAGCGGACCGCGCCGGTCAGAGTCAGGTCGGGCATGGGCTCGGGCGTCCAGCTGACCTGCAGCGAGGCGGTTTTCTCCGGGATGGAATAGGGCGTCTTGCCGATCAGGGCGGCGTTCGCGTCGTCGCGGATCTCGACGTCCATCAGCGTGAGCGCGCCGCGCAGCGCCAGACCATGGCCGAGCTTCCCTTGCGCCTCCAGCTCGATTCCGCGCGAACGGACCTCGCCGAGCTGGTTATAGGTTCCCGCGGTCACCGATTGCGTGATGTCCTCGCGCTTGAGGTCGTAGGCCGAGAGGGTCACGAGCAGATCGTCGTTGGGGGCCCATTTCAGGCCGCCTTCGAACTGGCGTCCGGTCTCAGGCGGGAATTCGGTTCCGGTGGCGTCGGCTTTGATCTCGGGATTGAAATAGGTCGAGGCCGAGGCGTAGGCGGTCAGGCCGCCCGGAAGCTCCTTGGCCAGACCGACCCGCCAGCTGAATTCGCCGTCCGTGCGGTCATAGCCCGGCGCCGGGCCGCCCCAGGCGGCGTAATTGGTCCCCACGTCGGTCTTGACCCGGTCGTAGCGCAGGTTCCCCGTGCCGATCCAGCCGTCGCCGAATCGGATCTGATCCTGAACATAGAAGCCGACCTGAGTCTGAGACATCTTCTGATCGATATAGGGCGAGGCGGCGGGCTGAGCCGCCCCATAGACCGGATTCGCGAAGCTCAGCGGCGTTCCCACGGCGCTGGACTGCACCTGATCCATGGCGAAATATTTCACGTCGACGCCGAGCATCAGCCGATGATTGGTCCCGGCGACGTCAAGCTCGCGCTCCAGCCGGGCGTCGTTGAGCAGGGTCTTGGCCTCGGTGGAGTGGTCGAAGACGAGGCGCGACATGGTCCCGACGGCGTCTTGCGGCGTGGTCGAGAAGCCGGAGTAGCCATAGGCGTAGACGGAATCCTCCTCCACCTTCGACCAGGCGGCGCGGGCGGTGTTGGTGAACTCCCAATCGCCGATGGGCCGATTCCAGACCAGACGCGCGGCGATCTGATCGCGCTCATAGCGGTCATGCTTCGGCTCGCCGGTGTTGAACTCGCGGGAGATGAAGCCGAAGGGCGCGGCCACGACGGTTCCCTCATAGGGCAGCCAGGACGAACCCACATGGGTCTCGTCGATCTTCATAAGATCGAGGCCCAGCGTCAGAGAGCCGCCGCCGCTCAATTCGCGCCGCATCGACCCCGATCCCACTCCATGAAAGCCCGCGTCGAAGGCGCCGTTTCCGTCCACCCGCTCCAGCTTGCCGAGGATGCGATAATCCGTGACGTCGGAGAAACGGCCCTGATGATCGGCGGAGGCCCAGACCCGGCCATGCTCGTCGGCGCCGACCTCCAGATCGGTTCCCGGCTCTCCGGTGGGCGTCTTGCTGGCGTAATTCACGAGGCCGCCCGGATTCGACCCGCCGTACAGCGCCGAAGAGGGGCCTTTCAGCACCTCGATCCGCTCGACCATGAAGGGATCGACGTAGAAGCCGCCGAAGCCATAGGCGAAATTCGGCAGGCCGTCCTGATAGCTGCCCGTGGCGGTGGCGGCGAAGCCGCGGATGAAGATCCAATTGGTGTCGCTGTCATAGCCGTAGGGCTGGCCCAGCACGCCCGCGCTGAAGGCCAGAGCCCCGTCGAGCTTATTCGCGTTGGCCGTCTTCAGATCCTGCGCGGAGATCACGCTGACCGACTGCGGAATCTCGGTGACGAGCGCGGCGGTCTTGGAGCCGGTGAGCGTTTCGGGATCGGCGCTGCGGACGGGGCCTGCGGGATCGGCGCGGCCTTCGAGAGTGATTTCCTCAAGATAGATCGTCCCCGCCTCCTGCGCGAGAAGGGGCCCGGTCAGAAAAGCCTGACAGGTCAGCAGGGCGGTGGTCATGGAGAGGCGGAAGCGGGTCATCGGCGGATCCTGATGCGAAGCGTCTCAGCCCTCTGGCGAACGGGGCGGCGAACGGAATCGAGGCGGTTCGCGCCATATGTTCGCCTGAGGCGGTGAAAATCTTGACGGATTCTGTCGTGAATTGTCGGATCCTACGGAAAAGAACTCAGGCGCGGGTCTCGTCGCGGCGCCATGCGCCGGGAGTCCGGCCGGTCTGAGCGCGGAAGGCCCGCGTCAGATGGGCCTGATCGGCGAATCCCGTCAGCGCCGCCGCCTCCGCGAGGCTCAGGGCGGGATCGCGCAAAGCCTCCTGCGCCCGCTCGACGCGCAGCCGCAGCCGCCATTGCAGAGGCGTCTCTCCGGTGGCCTGCTTGAAGGCGTGGGCGAACCAGCTTTCAGAGAGCCCCGCCAGTTGGGCCAGTTCGGCGGTGGCCACGCGGCGATGAAGATTTTGCGCCATATGCGCCCTCAGCCGCCGCAATTGCGCCGCCGTCAACCCGCCCTGAGCCGCGGTCTCGGCGGGCGAGGCCATGAGCGCCGCGAGAATCGCCTGAACGAGGCTCTCTGGGAAAAGATCATGCTGGACGGGCTGCGCCACCTCCGCTGCGAGCAGCCGCGCCAGAGATTCGACCGGGGCGGATTCGTCCTGCATGGAGGGGCGCCGCACCGCTTCGGCCGCCGCCGCCGGGCCGAGGCTCCGGGCGAGCCGCCTTTCAAGGGCGCGGGCGTCGAAATGCAGGTCGAGATGGCTGAAGCGGCAATCCTCCGCCAGCCGCGACCAGAGCGGCATCCCCGCCGGAACGTAGATGATGCGCGCATGAGGCCCCGCGCGGTCGAATCCGTCGGGGCGGTCGGCGAAGCGCATGCTTTTGCTCACGTCGTCGAAGAAGACCACCAGACGCGGATCCGGCGAGAGATAATAGCCGCCGCCGCCCGCGCGGCCCTCTGCGTGCCAGAGATCCGCGACGATTCCGTCGAGCGCCCGCCATTTCAGCGGCAGACGCGCGCTGACTCCGTCGATGATGGCGGTCATGCGCGGGCGAAAGGTCATGCGGCCCTCCGGCCTTGGGCGGCGATCTTGGGACAGAGCCCGCCGCAATCCGCCGCGCAGGCCAGCCGATAGCGCAGACAGCATGTCTTGCGGCGCCGGGTCTCCGCGGAGGGCTGGCCTCCGCCGTAATGAATGGCCCCGGCGAGAGGATTGCGCCGCCCGTCCGGCAGAAGGGGGCGTTCGAGGAAATCCCGGGCCTCTTCGACGAGGCCGGGGTCTGCGCGGCCCTCCGCCGCCATCCAGCCGACGAGCCATTCGAGATAATGCGCGGCGTTGCCCCAGAGCACTCGCTCCGCCAGAGGCCCCGCCTGCGCGAAAGCCGCGACCGCCGGGCGCAGATGATCTTCGAGCAAGCCGTCGAGCAGTCCCCGGCCCGGCTTGGCCCAGAGTTCGGTCCCGATGCGGAAGGCGGCGGGCATGGCTTCGGCGTTCGGCGCGAAAGCGCAGGCCGTCAGAGGCGCCGAGACGGCTCGCCCGGTCAGCAGGGCGCAGGCCGCCACGGGCAGGCAGAGGCTTCCGAAGTAATATTGCGACCAGAAGGAAAGCTTGGCCGCCCGGACTTCGTCGGGCGCCAGACAGGGCGCGAAGAGGGCTTCAAAACGCGTCGGATCCAGAAGATCCGCACAGGGCGGCGTTCGCCGCGCGTCTTCGGGCGCGACGACCATCTCGCCGATCCATGCGGGCAGGTCGGCCAGAATCCGGCGCATCTCCTGTGAAGTGGCGTCGTCCTGCGTCGTCAAGGCCCAAGGCTCCATCGAGATCGCCAATCGACGCCGCTCCTCCGAGGCGACGCTTCTAATTCCTACAAAAACAATCGGAAAATATCAACTCTTCTCGCGCCGCCCCGAAACCGCGATCCGGCGAGGCTGGAGCGGCCATGCGGATCGATCGCGCGACTGTGCAAGGCCAATGAGGTCGAGAGCCCTCGACCCCCGATCACGGAGGCTTCCATGAGGAAAAACCGCATCGCGAGGCTCTCGGGCGGGCTCAAGGAGAGGGCCGGACGCAGACTTGATTATTGGGGGCGTTTCCCGTCAGATGCTCGCTTGAGGCGTGGCGGCTCCGTGAAGCTCCGCCTGACCGGAAGGTCGGCGTCGGGCGCGACGACATGGTCTTGAGGCCCCCCTTTTTCGCAAAGAGAAGAGGGCGATCATCCCCGGAATTCTGAAGGCGAGAGGACGACGACTATGCCGACTGAAGGCGAAGAGGGCGACGGCGTGATTTACGGCACTTCTGGAAGCGACGAAATCCATGGCGGCGAGGGCGACGACGAAATTCGCGGCCTCGGGGGTCATGACAGGCTTTATGGAGAGGGCGGCGACGACAGGCTCTATGGAGAAGACGGCGACGATCTGCTGGACGGCGGCGAAGGCGCCGACATCCTGAGAGGCGGTCGGGGGCTGGACATTCTGGATGGCGGGGCCGACGACGATTATCTCTATGGAGACCTCGAAGCGGACATTCTCCGGGGCGGCGCGGGACGCGACGGCCTCTATGGCGGTGAAGGCGACGATTATCTGGATGGAGGGGAGGACGGCGATTATCTGGCGGGCGGCGCCGGAGAGGACGAAATCCACGGCGGCGATGGGGAGGACATCCTTCTCGGCGAGGCCGGAGACGATCGACTTTATGGCGGCGGCGATTATGATTTGATCGTCGGCGGAGAGGGGAACGACCGGCTCTATGGCGGGGAGGGCGACGACACGCTCGTCGGAGAGGGAGGCGACGATCTCCTCGTCGGCGGCGCGGGGAGGGACCAACTCGACGGCGGCGCGGGCGTGGACCGCGCCTCCTACGCCGATGCGGCGGCCGGAGTGACCGCAGATCTCGCAACCTCCTCCGCCAACGCCGGAGAGGCGCAGGGCGACCGCTATATCCTCATCGAGGATTTGGAGGGCTCGCGGTTCAACGATAATCTGCGCGGCGACGAGGGCGTCAACCGGATCTGGGGCGGCGACGGCGGCGACGTCATTCGCGGACGCGGCGGAAACGACGAGCTTTATGGTCAAATCGGCGCCGACATCCTCAGCGGCGGCGCGGGCGCCGACCTCCTCGACGGCGGCGAAGGCGTCGACCGCGCCTCCTACGCCGAATCCGCCACGGGCCTGACCGTGGATCTCGCCGACGCCGCCGCCAACACCGGCGAGGCCGCCGGAGACACCTTCGTCTCCATCGAGAATCTGCAGGGCTCGCAAAAGGCCGACAACCTGCGCGGCGACGAGGGCGCCAACGTCATCTGGGGCGAAGGCGGGAACGACGTCATCCGCGGGCGCGGCGGAAACGACAAGCTTTACGGCCAAGGCGGCAACGACATTCTCAGCGGCGGGCTCGGCGCCGATCTCCTCGACGGCGGCGCGGGAACCGACCGCGTCTCCTACGCCGAATCCGCCACGGGCCTGACCGTGGATCTCGCCAACGCCCGCGTCAACACCGGCGAGGCCGCCGGAGACACCTTCGTCTCCATCGAGAATCTGCAAGGCTCGCAAAAGGCCGATAATCTGCGCGGCGACGAGGGCGCCAACGTCATCTGGGGCGAGGGCGGCGGCGACGTCATCCGCGGACGCGGCGGCGACGACAAGCTGTATGGCCAATCCGGCAACGACATCCTCAGCGGCGGCGCGGGCGCCGACCTCCTCGACGGGGGCGCGGGAACCGACCGCGCTTCCTACGCCGAATCCGCCACGGGCCTGACCGTGGATCTCGCGAACGCCCGCGCCAACACCGGCGAGGCCGCCGGAGATTCCTTCGTCTCCATCGAGAATCTGCAAGGCTCGCAGCACGCCGACGTTCTGCGCGGCGATTCAGGCGCCAACGTCATTTGGGGCGAAGGCGGCGACGACGTCATCTCCGGCGGCGGGGGCGGGGACCGCCTCTATGGCGGCGGCGGGAACGACCATCTGACGGGCGGCGCGGGCGCCGATCTCTTCGACGGCGGCGCAGGCGTGGATCTGGTCTCTTATCTCGAAGCGTCCGCCGGCGTGACGGTGGATCTGGCCAACGCCGCCGCCAACAGCGGCGAGGCCCAAGGCGACAGCCATATCTCCATCGAGAGCGTGCAGGGAACTTGGTTTGACGACGATCTTTCCGGCGGCGGCGACGGCGACGTGCTGTGGGGCATGAGCGGCGACGACGTGCTTTTAGGTCGCGGCGGCGCCGACTGGCTCTCCGGAGACGACGGAGACGACGTCATCGAGGGCGGGGCGGGACTGGATACGCTCGTGGGCGGGGCCGGCTCCGACGTCTTCGTCTTCCGCAGCGCTTCAGAAACCGGATCTACGGTTGGGGGCGCCGATTCCATCCTGGACTTCACACGCGGCGAGGATCTCATCGATCTGTCCTGGTTCGACGCCAATCCCGCCGCCTCCGGCCGCCAGAGCTTCACCGGCCTGATCGCGGCTAATGCGAGCTTCACGGCGGCGGGACAATTGCGCTTCGACGCCGCCGCCAACACGCTCTTCGGCAATACGGACGCCGACGCCGACGCCGAATTCGCCATTCGGCTGGATGGCGTCGCGGCGCTGAACGACGGCGATTTCCTCTTCTGAGCGGAGAAGGGGCGATCAAGACGGACTCGGAGGCCGCGCCCGCGCATGGCGGTCTCCGGGTCCGCCGCCGCCTCATCGCCACGAGCAAGGCTTTCCTGCCGCGCCGCAACCGGAAAGGCGAGGCTCGGCCGTAAAATTACTTGAGAAAAAGAGTCGGAATCCATAGAAGCTGCTTGAACGCTCTTCCGCCAGCCTTTCTTCATCGGCCGCGCCGTCGTCTCCGACGCTCCCACGAAGCCTGAGCAAGCCCTCGGAGCTTCGTGGAGAAACCAGCCTCGCCGCGGACGAAAGCCGCGAGGCCTTGAAGCTCGTCCGCCCGACGAGTCCGGAGCCGCGCCATGATCCAGATTCCGACCCCCGCCCAAGGAGTCCTCAATCCTGCGCGGAGAACCCGCGCGCTTCGGGGAGCTTTGGCGCGCGGCTGCGCGCTTTGCGCCGTGATGGCTGCTTCTCCGGTCTGGTCGCAGGAGCCGCCTCCGTCGCCTGAGGAGAACGCGCTCCTGCTGGAGGCCATCTTCCTTCAGGGCTCCGCCTATGAGACCGAGCAAAGCCCCTCCTACGCCGCCGATCTCCTCAGCGTCGGCGACAAGGACACGCGCTATCCCCGCGAGATTCCACAATCCACCACGGTTCTGACTCATCAGCGCCTTGAGGACGGCGGCTTCACCTCGCTGGATTCCGCCATGCGCAAGACTCCGGGCGTCATGCCGCTGGTCAACGACGACGGCCGCTCTTCGATCTATTCGCGCGGCTTCGAATTCGACGCCTTTTCGATGAACGGCCTCGCGACGCCTTTGTCGAGCCTTTACGGCCTCCAGCCGGATATGGTGGTGGTGGATCACGTCGAGATCCTGCGCGGCCCTGCGGGGCTTTTCGCGGGCAGCGGCGAGCCCGCCGGCGCGATCAACATGCGCCTCAAGCAGCCGACCGACGAATTTCAGCTGAAGTTCAGCGGCCTCGTCGGCTCATGGGACAATCGCCGCGTCGAGGGCGACGTGGGCGGCCCGCTGAACTCCTCAGGGACGATCCGGGGGCGCCTGATCGGCGCCTATGGCGCGCGCGACAGCTGGGTTGACCATCTCGATAATAAGGTGGGCGTCCTCTACGGCGTGATTCAGGCCGACGTGACGCCGGACGCCACCGCGACTTTGTCGATCCATCGCCGCGTCCGCGACATCACTCCGAGCAACGGCCTGCCGACCTACGCCGACGGGACTCTGATGGATCTGCCCGTCTCGACCTTCACCGGCGCCGACTGGAATTACTTCGATAATCGCGTGACGGATTACATGGCCGAGGTCGAGCATAAATTCGAGGACGGCGGCCACGCCAAGGTTTCGGGCGTCTACACCAAGGCCGACGCCGACATGCAATACGCCTTCACGGGAACGGCGGCCTCCGCGACGGGCGAGGTGACGCGTCTGGGCTGGCTGGCGCGCGATTACGATCAGACCTCGATGGCTCTGGACGCCCATGTCAGCAAGCCTTTCGATCTTTTCGGTCTGGAGCAGAATCTGATCCTCGGCGCGGATTACCGCTCCAACGAGACGACCATCCTCAATCAGCAGGGCCAGATCGCGGGCTCCTTCAATCTCTGGAGCTGGGACGCCGCCATTCCGCGCCCTGCGGTCTCCTACGTCACCCGCGCCGAAGCCGACGCCGATCAATATGGCGTTTACGGCCAATGGCGCGTGAAGCCGCGTCAGGATCTGACGGCCATCCTCGGCGGACGCCTGAGCTGGTACGACAATGAGGGAAGCACGGTCCAACTGGCCACGGGCGCCGTCTCGGCGCAGAACCACGAGAAGATCAGCGCGGAGTTCACGCCTTATCTGGGCGCGATCTGGGATTTCCACGACCGCGCTTCGCTCTACGGCAGCTTCACCGAGATCTTTCAGCCTCAGACCGACCTCACCGCCTCCGGCGACACGCTCAAGCCGCGCACAGGGAGCCAATATGAGATCGGCGTGAAGGCCGAACCTCTCGACGGCGTGAACGCCACTTTGGCCTATTTCCATATTCAGGACCGCAACCGGGCGGTGCGCGACCCTCTGGCGGTGGGCTCGACGGCCGCCGCGGCTCTGGGAGAGGCGACTCAGCGCGGCGTCGAATTCGAGATTTCGGGCGCCGTGACCGACAGGCTCCAGCTTTCGGCGGGCTACACCTACACCGACAGCAGCTACGCCGACACCGAACGCCCGACCTCGAATATTCTGGAATATCACGCGCCGCATCACATGGCGCAGCTTTGGGCGAAATACAGCTTCGACGAAAGAGACGGCTGGCTGGACGGCCTTTGGCTGGGCGGCGGCTTCCGGGCCTTCAGCGATTATTCGAGCCTCGTGCGCTTGGCGAACGGCTCTTCGACGCTGGTGCGCGCGCCGGGCTATATGGTGGCCGATCTGGCGGCGGGCTATCGGATCAACGAGGATTGGAATCTGACCCTGAACGTCAACAACGTCTTCGATAAGAAATATTACGAACGCGCCCATGGCCCGACCACCTTCAATTTCTACGGCGAGCCGCGCAACGTCCAGCTTCGCGTGAACGCCGAGTTCTGAGCCGCTATGAGATCGGCCAAATTCATCGGCTCCATCTTGAATTTCTCCTGAGCGCTCAGGAGCATGGAAGCTCTGCCCGCCTCCCGCCTCCCGCCTCCCGCCTCCCGCCGACGTCGAGTCGGCGGGAGGTTTTTTTCGCTCCGGCGCGACGCCTTATCGGTCGAGTCAGGATCGGGGGAATATTATTTATGGTATATATTGATCGCCGTATTCTCCTTTTACGTTTTCTTGTCGCCTGTCCTCTAAAACCTCCGCATATATCGAGGCCGTCGCTTGCGGAGACCAATATGAGAGCGCTTTTCCTCGCCTGTCCTCTGGCGATCCTGACCATGAGCGAAGCTTTGGCCGGAGGCGCCGCCGGTTGGAGCGGCTCCAGAACGATCTGGACGGGCCCTTATATCGGCGCTCAGGCGGGCTATGCGCACGCCGAACTCGACGAACGCGTCCGCTTCTCCGCTGCGGATCGCCAGGAGCTCGAACTCTCCACGGGAGCCAACGCCGTCTACAACGTCTCCCGCGATTTCGGAAACGTGAGCGGCGGATTCTACCTCGGCTATATGAAGCAGCTGGACAGCGGCCTCGTGGCCGGCCTTGAGGCGGATCTGAACGTGACGAACCTGCGCCGCACCGGTCATGAGCTTCCGGTTTATCTCGGCGGCGAAGAGACGGATCTGGCCGCGAGCGTCTACGACCGGATCAAATGGACCGGCGGTCTGCGCGGCCGCCTCGGCTACGCCGCAGGGAATCTGCAGCCCTTCGTCTCCGGCGGCGTGGGCGTCGCGAAATATCGCTCGGAGACGCCTTATGGCGCGAATAAGAAGCTCTATGGGTGGAGCCTCGGCGCGGGCCTCGAATACGCCGTGACGGAGCGTCTGATCGCCCGCATGGAATATCGCTACTCCGATTACGGCGACGTGGAGGAGTGGAAAGGCCCCTCGACCGACCAGAGGAAAGAGACCACCGACGTCTCCATCCATGATCTGCGGGTCGGCCTCGGCCTGAAGTTCTGACCTTTCCGGCTTTTTCGAAATAGGGGGCGCGCTTGATCTCGGCGGATCAGGCGCGCCTTTTCTTTCTTTTGCGCGGCGGGCATGATCGGGCTCTCTTTCCTTCAGGAGCCGCCTTGATGGAGCCGCAGGACCGCGCTTTTCTGACTCGCCTCTTTCAGGCCGCCGTGAAGGCCGTCGATCCCGAATCCGCCTTGCGCGCCGCTCTGCCTGAGCCGCCGAAAGGACGAACCGTGGTCGTGGGAGCGGGGAAGGGGGCCGCGCAGCTCGCGGCGGCCTGCGAAAAGCTCTGGCCGGGGCCTTTGGAGGGCGTGGCGGTCACGCGCCATGGCGGCGGCGTCGAGCCGCCCTTGCGGCGCATCCGGGTTCTGGAGGCCGCCCATCCCACGCCCGACGCGGCGGGTCTGGAGGCTTCGCGGGCGCTGAAGGCGGCGGTCTCCGGCCTGACCGGGCAAGATCTCGTCCTCGCGCTGATCTGCGGCGGAGGCTCGGCGTTGCTGCCCGATCCGCCTGAAGGGCTGACCCTTGAGGATGAAATCGCGCTGAACAAGGCGCTGCTCGCCTCCGGCGCGCCGATTTCGGTCATGAACGCCCTCCGCAAGCAGTTCAGCGCGATCAAGGGCGGGCGTCTGGCTTTGGCGGCCTATCCGGCGCGGGTGGTCTCGCTGGTGGTCTCCGACGTCCCCGGCGACGACCCGGCGCAAGTCGCCTCCGGCCCCACCATCCCCGACCGGACCACCCGCGCCGAGGCCCGCGCTTTGGCGGAGATCTGGCGCATCGCGCTTCCGCCGAAGCTGGCGGCGCGTCTGGCCTCCGACGAGGATCTTGCGCCCGATCCCGAAGATCCGCGTTTCGCCCGCAACGAAGTCCATGTGATCGCCTCCGCCCGCATCGCTCTGGAGGCCGCCGCCGCTCAGGCCGAAGCCGAGGGCGTGACGGCGGCGATCCTCTCCGACGCCCTCGAAGGCGAGGCCTGCGAGGCGGGACGCTTTCATGCGGCCCTCGCGCGCGAGATCGCCTTGCGGGACCGGCCCTTCGCAAAGCCCGTGGTCCTGCTCTCAGGCGGCGAAACCACCGTCACCCTCCGCGAGCCGGGCGGCAAAGGCGGGCGCAATAGCGAATTCGCCTTAGCTTTGGCTCTGGCGGGCGAGGGCCTGCCCTTCGCGGCTCTGGCGGCCGACACCGACGGGATCGACGGCTCCGAGGCGAATGCGGGCGTTTTTCTCGACGGCGCGAGCGCGGCGCGGCTGCGGGCCTTGGGCCTCGACGGGCGCAGCCTCTTGGCGCGCCATCATGCGTGGACGGCCTTCGAGGCTTTGGGCGACCTCTTCACGACCGGCCCGACCGGGGTGAACGTCAACGACCTCCGCGCGATTCTGATCCGCTAAACCTCAGCGGATTAGCGTCGCCCCGAAGGACCAGGCCAAAGGCAGGCGCTTCGTCCCTTCCGGCAATCGGTAAAGCCCGTCCTCGCCGCGGATCATCTGCGGGAAGAAGCGCCAGGCCAGAGCCTCATGCTCATGGAGGAAATCCAGCCGGAAGCCCGCCTTGAGCACGGCGCCCAGCACGCGCGAAACCGGATGCAGCCATTCATAGCAGAGCGGATTGGCGATTTTCGCGCTTGAGCCGTCATAGCTGGTTTCCTCGGCGGAGGAGATGGGCGTCTCGCGCGGCGTGCCATAGTCGAAGCCCACGCGCGGCTCCTGCGGCGAGGAGGCGCCGTCGAAGAGCATCAGCGTCGGGTGGCCGTCGATGAAGTACAGCCTGCCGCCCGGCTTCAGCACGCCCGCGACCGCCTGAGCCCAGAGGTCGAGATCGTCCAGCCAAGGGATCGCGCCCCAATTCACGAGAGCGAGGTCGAAGCCTCCGCCGAGCAGCGCGGGGGCGTCATAGACGCTCCCCTCGACGAAGCTCGCGCCCGAAAGCCCCGAGCGCCGCGCCAATTCTCGCGCATGGAGGATCGCGCGCGGCGAGAAATCCAAGCCGACCGCCTCCGCCGCCCCGAGATGCGCTAAAGCCAAAACGTCGGCGCCGATGTGGCATTGCAGATGCGCGGCGCGCAGGCCCCTGAGGTCGCCGATCTCCGCAAGCTCAATGGGCGTGAGCAGGACGTCGCCCCGCACCGCCGCTTCGACGCCGTAGAATCCGGTTTCGTCGCGGATATGGATGTCGGCGCGGTCGTCCCAGTTGCGCCGGTTGGCCGCGAACCATTCCACGCGGCCTTCGTCGGCTTTCGCGCTCATGTCAGAATCTTTCCTCGATGACGTAGAAGGTCTTGCGCTTCACGCTGATCATCTCGCCGCGCCAGCCCCCGGAGCTCAGAGCGATCCGCCAGACATGCCACATCTCCGGATCGGCCTCGGTGATTTCGCCCCAGACGGAGATGAAATCCGGCTGCTCTTCGGTCGGATGCCCGATTCCCGCGAGGAAGCGCGTCGAATCGTCGAGTCGGGATTTCAGCTCTCCCTTGGCCGGATTCAGCCCCGCCCGCGTCGCCGACCAAGGCCCGCCGCCGAATTGGCGGATTCCATTCCGATCGTCGCGGCGCCATTGCCGGGCGTTCTGGAGATAGGAGAGCGTCAAATCCGGATGGAAGGTCAGGCGCGGCGAGATCATTCCGGCGTGGACATGCCCCACCAGCACCCCGAGCACGTCCCGCGCCCGCTTTTGCAGGACCGGCCAAAGCGCGTCGCGCATCACCCCCGCCTGAGTCGGCGGATCGCGCATGCTGAAGCCCTGAAGCCGGAAGGCCGGGGTATGGCCCGCCACGAGGATCTTGCCGCTCCATGAACGCAATTGCGCCTCGACCCAAGGGATTTGGTCGATCATCGGGACGCTGTGGTCGGTGTTGAGCATGAGGATTTTGAGATCCTCGCCGACCCGCACCGCCATGACGCCGTCGGCGAAGCGATCCGGCTGGTTGTCCAGATAGCCGCAGGTCATGATCTGCTTGATCGGCCCGATCTTGCCGTCTCCGCCGGAGGAGGCGCTGGCCGTATCGGCCGTGTTGCGGGCCTCGTGATTGCCGATCCCGGCCAGAATGGGCACCATCGCGCCCTCGTGGCGATAGGCGTCCGAGACCCATTTCAGGAAGTTGAACCAGCGCTCGCCCATCATGGTGGTCCAGCGGCCGTCGTCGTTGATGTAGTCGCCGACGAGCAACAGCAGATCGGGCCGCCCGTCGGAGACGATTTCGCCGAAGCGGGCGATGCGTCCGCGCTCGTTCATGCCGCCCGCGTTCTGGAAGTCGCTCATGCCGTAGACCACGGGATCATGCAGCGGCGCGGTGCGGAAGCTTTCCTGACGGTCCGAGCCGGGCCACGTCAGTTCATAGACCGCGCCCGGCGGCATGCCTTGCACCAGCACGGTGTGGATGAACAGCGCCTCGACGCCCGGCCAGGGGCGGCTGTTGACGGAGGGCAGCCGGAGCCAGCCGCCGGACTCCGCATGGCGGCAGACGACGACGGCGTCCTCTTCTTGATTGGTCACCCAGGAGATCGCGCTCGTGGTGGCGGCGTCGGTCCAAGGCTCCACCCAGACCAAGGCGATTTCAAGCATGCCGCGCGCTCCCGTTCCGAGACGGCCCTGCGCAGGCCGACCGCCAGATTCCGCAGCGTTTTCGCGTCGATCCCCGGGATCGGCGGCTGAAAACGCGCCAAACCGAAGATATAGAGCGGTTTCGCCCGATCTGGGAAGGGTTTAGGAGAAGTTTGCAAAAGGCGGGGATCTTGGTCGTCCGCCGGGGCGTTGCTTTATGAGGTTTTCGGCGGCAGCCTGCGCGAAGGTCCGATCCTGTGGAGGAAATCATGGCCGCTTCTGTGTGGAATCCCGATCTCTACGCGGCTTTTCGCGGTCTGAGGCTGCGTCCCGCGCTGGATCTGCTGGCCCAGACGCCGGAGCCGCAAGCGGAGGGAGCCGTGGCGGATCTCGGCTGCGGCGACGGCGCCGTCGCGGGGGCGCTGAGGGCGCGTTTCCCGGATCGCCTCTTGATCGGCCTCGATTCAAGCCCCGAGATGCTCGCCAGAGCGCAGGGCTATGATCGGCTGGAGCAAGCCGACTTCACCTTATGGACGCCTGAGACGCCGCCCGCGCTGATCTTCTCCAATGCGGCGCTGCAATGGGCGCCGGATCATGCGGCGCTCTTGCCCCGGCTGGCGCGATTTCTGGCGCCGGGCGGAGTTCTCGCGGCGCAGATGCCGATGAATTTCATGGCGCCCTCGCATGTCCTTTTACGCCGAACGGCTGCGGAGCTGTTTCCGGGCCGCTTCCCTGACGAGCGCTCCGCGCCGCCGGTTCATCCGGCGCGGAGCTATGACGACTGGCTGTCGCCTCTGGGGCGGGTGGAGCTTTGGGAGACGGAGTATATGCAAAAGTTGGCTCCCGACGCGACGGCGCATCCGGTGCGCCGCTTCGCCGAGGGGACGGCGATGCGGCCCTATCTCGGGGCCTTGTCCGCAGAGGAGGGCGAGCGGCTGACCGCCGCTTACGACTCGGCGCTTGGGGAGGCTTATCCGCTGGCGCGGGACGGCGGCGCGCTGTTTCCCTTCCGCCGCCTGTTCATGGTTCTCCAGACCCCGGCCTCCGGCTCCTGAGCCGGGTCGTCGGAGGGGCGCGTTCCGCGCGTCGGGCGGTGGAGATCATGGTGGGTCCGGAGGGATTCGAACCCCCAGCCAAGCCGTTATGAGCGGCCTGCTCTAACCGTTGAGCTACGGACCCATCGCCCTGCGGATAGCTGAGAGAAACGCACGCGTCAACGATGCGTTCACGGCTTCTTCGCGTTCCAATGTTCATGCTCGCGGCGTTCGGTGGGCGTGGCCATGCCCGCCTCCACCATGGCCGCGCCGTAGTCGCGGCCGTCGGGCAGCCGGACCACCGCCGCGGGACGTCCGAATCCGCCGTCTTTCCCCGTCAGACAGAGCGCGCCGCCCCGGGCCAGCAGCTTGCGTCCGTAAGCCAGAGACTTCGCGCCCCATTCCGCTTCGCGCTGGGTGACCGTCGCGCCCGCCCGTCCCGCCGCGCCCGCCCGGGTCTCCGGAGCGTTGAGCGGCGTCTCGGCGCCGGTCAGCCGATAGGAGCGGCCCGACACCCGCGCGGAATCGCCGTCCGTGAGGTCGGCGGCCTGAATCCTCAGGCAAAGCGCCCCTCCCTCGATCTTGTCGCAAGAGGCGACGATTCCGGCGGCGGCGGCCATGGCCAAGGGAAAAGCGAAGAAGATCGCGACGGAAAGACGGTCGGGCATGGGCGGGCGGTCCTTGGAGGCTCGGAGTTCCGAAGCGGATAAGCGAAGCCGGGGGCGAAGGCGAGCCCGCAGGCGCAAGATCGAGGATTTCCGCAAAGCCCGCGGCTCGGGCGACGCCCGAAAGCCGCAGGGGCGGGGAGGAGGGCGGAAAATCTGGAGGGCGCCGCGCCGCAGGGCTGGACTTTCACGTCTTGTTTGGGTTTGAGTGCGCTCCGTCTCCGCTCCGGCGTTTTGAAGAGGATCTCGTCATTTCCGCCTCAAATTCTCCGCGAATCGTCGCCGTGGACGGCCCCGCCGCCTCCGGCAAGGGCAGTCTGGCGCGCCGGATGGCTCAAAAGCTCGGCTACGCCCATCTGGACACCGGCCTGATCTATCGCGCCGTGGGCGTGAAGCTGATCGAGGCGGGCGGCGACCTCGCGCGGGCGCCGGAGATCGCCGCCGCCCTCGCGCCCGAGGATCTGGCGCGCGCCGATCTGCGCAGCGCAGAAGCGGGGTCGGCGGCTTCGCGCGTGGCCGTGATTCCCGAAGTGCGCGCCGCTCTGCTGGATTGGCAGCGCCGTTTCGCCCATCGGCCGCCCTATGGCGCGGCGGGGGCGGTGCTCGACGGGCGCGACATCGGCACGGTGGTTTGTCCTGAGGCGCCGGCGAAGATCTTCGTCGTGGCGGACCCCATGGTGCGGGCGGAGCGCCGCTGGAGGGAGCTGCGCGAAACCGACCCCTCCGCCGATCTGAAGACCATCCTCGAAGATCTGCTGCTCCGCGACGCCCGCGACAGCGCCCGCGCCGCCGCGCCTTTGAAGCAAGCCGACGACGCGCTCTTGCTTGACACGACGAATCTGACTATAGACGAGGCCGTCGCGCAGGCGCTTTCCTTCGCCGCTCCCCGCCTCTCCGGAGGCCCGGAGGCTTCGGATCCCGTCGTCTGACGCTTCGCTCAACGCCTTCGTCGCGTCCGCCTCTCCGCCAGAACGGGGATTCGGGCGCATTGAGGCGTCCGTCAATTCCCAGACCGCCGGAGACAACCGGTCGGCCCGTAAAAGATGAACCTCTAGGAGTAGATATATGGCTCACGCCGCCAGCGCTTCCCCCTCCATGGACGAATTTGAGGCGCTTCTGAACGAATCTCTGGGCGAAGGCCCGGTCGAAGGCTCGGTCGTCAAGGGCAAGGTCATCGCCGTCGAGAACGGCCAGGCGATCATCGACATCGGCTTCAAAATGGAAGGCCGCGTCGATCTGAAGGAGTTCAACACCCCTTCGAAAGCCGCCGATCTGCAGCCCGGCGACGAAGTCGAGGTCTATCTCGACCGCGTCGAGAACGCCAAGGGCGAAGCGGTTCTGAGCCGCGACAAGGCTCGCCGCGAAGAGGCTTGGGACCGTCTTGAGAAGGGCTTCGAAGCTCAGGGCCGCGTCGAAGGCACGATCTTCGGCCGCGTCAAGGGCGGCTTCACGGTGGATCTCGGCGGCGCGGTGGCCTTCCTTCCGGGCTCTCAGGTGGACGTGCGCCCGGTGCGCGACGTCGGCCCGCTGATGAACACGCCCCAGCCTTTCCAGATCCTCAAGATGGATCGTCGCCGCGGCAACATCGTCGTGTCGCGCCGCGCCGTCCTCGAAGAGACCCGCGCCGAGCAGCGCAGCGAGATCGTCGCGAAGCTCGCCGAGGGCGACGTCGTTGAAGGCGTGGTCAAGAACATCACCGATTACGGCGCCTTCGTGGACCTCGGCGGCGTGGACGGCCTGCTTCATGTCACGGACATGGCTTGGCGCCGCGTGAACCATCCTTCCGAGATCCTCACCATCGGCCAGACCGTTCAGGTTCAGGTCGTGCGCGTGAACAAGGACACCCAGCGCATCAGCCTCGGCATGAAGCAGCTGATGTCCGATCCTTGGGACGGCGTGGACCGCAAATACCCGGTCGGCGGCAAGTTCACCGGCCGCGTGACCAACATCACCGATTACGGCGCCTTCGTGGAGCTGGAGCCGGGCGTGGAGGGTCTGGTCCATGTCTCCGAAATGAGCTGGACCAAGAAGAACGTCCATCCGGGCAAGATCGTCTCGACCTCTCAGGAAGTCGAAGTGATGGTGCTGGACGTCGATCCGCATAAGCGCCGCATCAGCCTTGGTCTGAAGCAGTGCCTCGCCAATCCGTGGGAGGCCTTCTTGGCCGAGCATCCCCGCGGCTCGACCATCGAAGGCGAAGTCAAGAACATCACCGAATTCGGTCTGTTCGTCGGCCTCGACAACGACATCGACGGCATGGTCCACCTTTCGGATCTCGACTGGAACCGTCCGGGCGAGCAGGCTCTGGCCGACATCAAGAAGGGCGACGTCATCCGCGCCAAGGTGCTGGACGTCGACGTGGAGAAAGAGCGCATCAGCCTCGGCGTGAAGCAGCTCGATTCCGATCCCTTCGAGGAAGGCGCCTCGGGCCTGAAGAAGGGCGACGTCGTGACCGCCGTGGTCAGCGAAGTCAACGACGGCGGCGTGGAAGTTCAGGTCGACGGCATGAAGGCCTTCATCCGCAAGGCCGATCTCGCCCGCGACCGCGGCGACCAGCGCCCCGAGCGCTTCTCGGTCGGCGACAAGCTCGACGCCAAGGTCTTGGGCGTGGAGAAGGCTTCGCGCCGTCTCTCGCTCTCGGTCAAGGCGCTGGAGATCGCCGAAGAGAAAGAGGCCGTGGCTCAGTTCGGCTCCTCGGACGCCGGCGCCTCGCTCGGCGACATCCTCGGCGCGGCTCTGCGCAAGCGCGAAGAGCAGTAAGCCTTTTCCAAGGCTGCGTTCTGAATTCACGGAGGGCCGTCCCGCGAGGGGCGGCCCTTTGGCTGTTCAGGGCTCCGGCGGGCGGCTCTCCCGCAAGGAGAAATCCCGTTTTGACCATCTCCTGAAAAGGATGTATGTATGAACGGCGTTCATGCGCACCCCGTTTTCAGGAGATCCCTATGTCCGGACCTGTGTTCGGCTCTCTCTCCGGCGGCGCCCGAGCCGCCTTCCTCGGCCTCGCGCTGACGTCTTCGGGCGGGGCTCCCGCCGCGCGGGCGCAAACGGAGGATCAGGCGCGAAGGCTCGCCGAGATGGTGGCGACCCTCGGCGGCGGCCGCATCGGGCGTTCGCGCGGCGGCTTCGTGGCGGGGCATGTGGCGGGGGGCTTCCTGACCGTGGTCGGCCCGGATCAGCCGATCCTCAAGGGGCGCTATCGCTTCGAGGATTTCGCCCTCGTCGTGCAGGGCGAGGATGGGCGCGAGGATCGCGTCTTCTTCGGCGTTCCTGAGGGCGAAGACCTCTCCGATCCGGACGAGGCGGTGATTGGCGGCGAGATCTATTGGACCAGAAAAGAATAAATCCGGCTCCTCATGAAAAACGCCCGTCCAGGGTGCGGACGGGCGTAAGTTTGGGGAGGAACGCAGGAGCTTTCGCAACCGCCGCCATCTTGCGGATTCCCGCAGGCGCGCAAAAGCTCCGGAAATCATGCTCCTCACATCATGGAGCCTTCAATTCGGCCTCCCGGCGCGTCTCCTCGGTGCGGGCGGCGAGGTCGACGATCTGCTGAATCCGCGCCGCATGGCGGAAATCCGGATCATCGCCGAGGCCGCTCCGCACGGCTTGGGCGAAGCGTTCGTAGGTGGTCGGAGTCTTGGGGGCCTCCAGATCGCGCCAAACGAAATCCTCCACATCCGCCCCAAGGCAGCCCCGCAGCCCGGAGCCCTCCTTATTGCTGTGATTGACCTCCAATGCGCCTTTATCGCCATAGATCCGCAAGCGCAGATCGTTGGAATGGCCGGAGGCCCAGCGCGTCGCATGGATGACTCCCGCCGCGCCATTGGCGAATTGCGCGGTCATGACGAAGCTGTCGTTGGCGTCGAGGGGATATTCCCCGATCCGTCCGCCGGGGGCCTTGTCGAAGGTCAGCAGCCGCGCGAAGGCCTGAGACACATCCGCGCCCGCGCCATAGACGGCGAAATCGAAGATATGCACCCCCACGTCGCCGAGCACGCCGTTGGAGCCATGGCTCTTCGAGAGCCGCCAGAGCCATTGCGTTTCCGTCTTCCAATCGCCCCAAGCCTTCGAGACCAGCCAGCTTTGCAGATAGCTCGCCTCGATATGCTTGACCGCGCCGATCTCGCCCGCAAGGACGCGCCGCCGCGCCTCCTGAAGCTGCGGCACGTTGCGATAGGTGAAGTTGACCATATTAATCAGCCCCGCCGCCTCGGCGGCTTCGGCCATCTCAAAGGCTTTTTCGGCGTCGGTGGCGAGGGGCTTTTCGCAAAAGACATGCTTGCCCGCTTTGATCAGCGCCATGGTGGTGGCGTAATGCACGGCGTCGGGCGTGACGTTGGCCACGGCGTCGAATTCGCCCCAGTCCAGCGCCTCCTCCAAAGAGAGGAAACGCCGCCCCACGCCATGTTTCGCCGCGAAGGCCTCGACGCGCGTCGGATCGCGGTCGACCGCCGCGACCATCTCCACGCCGGGGAGGACGGCGAAATTCTCGGCGTGGGTGTTGGCCATGCCGCCGGTTCCGAGGATCAAAAGCCGCATGGCGCTCACCGATATCCCGCTTCGCCGGGGGCGTGGAGCTTCGGCCCACGCTCCACGAGGGGCTCAAGGGCCTTCTCCACCGGCACGTTGGGGGCCTCGTGGATCGCCTTATAGGCGCCTTGCGGATTATAGGCCCAACGCACCGCATTGCGCAGGACTTGGCGCACATTGGCGTCGTGATAGCTCGGATAGGTCTCATGGCCGGGGCGGAAATAGAAGATGTTCCCCGCGCCGCGCTTATAGGTCAGGCCGGAGCGGAAGACCTCGCCGCCCTGAAACCAGGAGATGAAGACCGTCTCCAGCGGCTCCGGCACGGAGAAATGCTCGCCATACATCTCCTCCATCTCCAGCTCGAAATATTGCGGCAGGCCCTTGGCGATAGGGTGATGGGGCGCCGTGACCCAGAGTCTTTCGCGCTCTCCGGCCTCGCGCCATTTCAGCGCGCAGGGAGTCCCCATCAGTCGTTTGAAGATCTTCGAGAAATGGCCGGAATGCAGCACGATCAGCCCCATGCCCTCATGGACGCGGGCCGCCACGCGCTCGACCACGGCGTCGGCGACGCCGCCATGATCCTGATGGCCCCACCAGAGCAGGACGTCCGTCTCGGCGAGCTTGGCCTCGGTCAGGCCATGTTCGGGGTCCTGCATGACCACCGTCGAGGCGGAGATCTCCGGATCTTCGCGCAGAGCCCCGGCGATGGTCTCATGCATGGTGTCGGGATAGACCTGAGCGACGGTCTTATTGGTCCGCTCATGGATGTTTTCGCCCCAGACGAGCGCGCGGATGGGCATGGCCCGAACTCCTCATGAAGTGAGAGGGGCGAGCCCGTAAGGCCCGCCCCCAAAGGAAAATCTAGACGGGACGCCCCGCCTCGTTGAAGCGATGGACGTAATGCGGCGCCATAGGCGTCAGGGCGATCCGGTCGCCGGGGTTGCGTCCGGAGATCCCCGTCTCGCGGAGCGTGATCAGCTCCGGCCCGCCGACGTCGATATAAAGGTAAGTGTCGGAGCCCATGACCTCGCGATGGGCCACTTGGCCGCTCCATGTCCCGGCGCTTTCCGGCGCCGCGAGGAGATGCTCAGGCCGCACGCCGATGGTGTGCGCCCCCAGAGGCGAGGCATGGGCGCCGGAGAAGAAATTCATCTTGGGAGAGCCGATGAAGCCCGCCACGAAGACCGAAGCGGGCTTTTCATACAGCTCCAGCGGCGTGCCGACCTGCTCGACCAGCCCGTCGCGCAGGACGCAGATGCGATCCGCCAGAGTCATGGCCTCGACCTGATCATGGGTCACATAGATCATGGTGGCCTTGCCCATGTCGTGATGCAGCTTGGCGATCTCCAGACGGGTCGCCACGCGCAAGGCCGCGTCGAGGTTGGATAAGGGCTCGTCGAACAAGAACACCTGCGGATCGCGCACGATGGCCCGCCCGATGGCGACGCGCTGACGCTGGCCGCCCGAAAGCTGCTTGGGCAGACGATCCAGATATTGCTTGATCTGAAGCATCTCCGCCGCCCGCTCGACGCGTTTGCGGGTCTCGGCCTCCTCGCCCTTCGCGAGGCGCAGGCCGAAGGCCATATTATCATAGACGCTCATATGCGGATAAAGCGCATAGCTTTGAAAAACCATGGCGATTCCGCGTTCGGATGGCGTCTTGTCGTTCACGCGCTGGTCGTTGAAGCGCATCTCGCCGGAGGTGATGTCCTCCAGTCCGGCGATGAGCCGCAGCAGCGTCGATTTTCCGCAGCCCGAAGGCCCCACGAAGACCATGAATTCGCCCGCGCGGATGTCGAGATCCACGCCCTTGATCACATGCACGTCGCCGAAGCTCTTGCGCACGCCGTTCAACTGGATGCGAGCCATCTCTTATCCTTTCACGCCGCCGGCGGTCAGGCCGGACACGATCTTGCGTTGGAAGGCCAGCACGAGGAGGATGATCGGCAAAGTCACGATCACCGAAGCGGCCATGATGTTGCCCCATGGAACCTCGTATTGGGTCGAGCCGGAGAGCAGCGCGATTCCCACCGGAACCGTGCGCATGCTGGCCGAAGAGGTGAAGGTCAGCGCGAAGAGGAATTCGTTCCAGGCCGCGATGAAGGCGAGCAGCCCCGTCGTCACCAGAGCGGGCCACATGAGCGGCAGAAAGACCTTGCTGACGATCTGCCAAGGGGTCGCGCCGTCGACGATGGCGGCTTCTTCGATCTCCATCGGCAGATCGCGCATGAAGGTGGTCAGCACCCAGACCGTGAAGGGCAGGGTGAAGATCGTATAGCTGAAGACGAGCGCCCAATGGGTGTTGGAGAGGTTGATCCCCAAAATCCGCGTCCCGAAGTTATTGACGCCGCTGACCAGCTCGAAAAGGCCCGAGAGAACCGCCACCTGCGGGAACATCGAGACGCCGAGGATGATCAGCAGCAGAGCGCCCCGGCCCCTGAAGCGCACCCGCGCCAGAGCATAAGCCGCCGTGATCCCCATGAGCATGGCCAGAGCCACCACCGAAACCGCCACCACGATGGAGTTCCAGATGTTGCGCAGGAAATCCCCGGAGGTCAGGACGCTTTTATAATTCTCCAGAGAAAAGGAGGTCGGCCAATAGCTGACCTGAAAGATCTCGCTCGGCTTTTTGAAGCTGGTGACGATGGCGTAATAGAAAGGAAACACCGACATGAAGACGATGAAGGCCACCAAGAGCCAGAATCCGATCCGCCAGATGATTTTCGGAACCGCCATCACTTGCCCCCATCGAAGCGCACCCGGCCGAGGGTGATGTAGAGGATGGTGATCAGCGCGATGATGAAGAACAGCATCGTGGCCTGAGCCGAGCCATAGGCGAAGTTGTCGAAATCGAAGAGGTTCTCGCGCACCGCCACCGACATGGTGCGGGTCTGGGCGTTATTGGGCGTCAGCACATAAATCAGATCGAAGATGCGCAGGGCGTCGAGCAGGCGGAAGATCACCGCCACCATCACCGCAGGCCAGATCAGGGGCAGGGTGATCTTGAAGAACTGCTTCACCGGATGCACGCCGTCGATCTTCGCGGCCTCATAGATGTCCTTGGGGACCATCTGAAGCCCCGCGAGGATGAGCAGCGCCATGAAGGGCGTGGTCTTCCAGATGTCCACGATGAGCACGGCGGTCATGGCGGTGTCGGGCGAGGCGGTCCAGGCCACCTTCTCCGAGATCAATCCGAGCTTGAGAAAGACGTCGTTGATCACGCCGAACTGGTCGTTGAGCATCCAGGCCCAGATCTTCGCCGAAACGATGGTCGGGATGGCCCAAGGCACCAGAACCGCCGCCCGCACCAAAGCGCGGCCTTTGAATTCGGCGTTCAGCACCAGCGCCACGATCAGCCCGAAGACCGTTTCGAAGCCCACCGAGAGGAAGGCGAAGCGCAGGGTGTTGCCCACCGCGCGCCACCATTCCGGGTCGACCAGAAGGCCGGAGGTGATTTCGCGGCCGCTCGGGAGCGTGATTTTGGAATAGTAATTATCGAAGCCGATCCACTGCGCCGCCCCGAGATTGGTCAGAGAAGCGTCGGTGAAGGAGAAATAGATGTTGCGGAACAAAGGCCAGCCCGCGACCAGCGCCAGAGCCAGCATCATGGGCGTGAGGAAGATCCATGCGGATCGGATGCGCTGGGCCGTCAGGCGCGAGCGCCGCGTCGCCTCTGGGGGCGGCGCCTGAGAAAAAGAGGTCTCCGCAGTCATGGGAATCCCGACGAAGCGGGCGTCCGGGGCCGCAGACGGAGCATGAAGACTCCGCCCGCAGCCGCGCCGAACGCGATGCGGATGCCGCGCGCGCACGCGAGGCGGCGAATTTGGGGAAGTCGGGAGCGCTCAGGCCTTCAGAGGCGCGGGCGCTCCGGTCGGATCACCAGCCGCGGCCTTGCAGACGGGCGAGGGTCGTCTCCAGCTCCTCCAGAGCGGCGGCGCCGGTCTTCTGACCGGAAAGCACGCTATGGGCGGCGTTCCAGAAGCGCGAAGAGACCTCGTTGTATTTCAGCTTGGTCGGCGCCGAGGGGCGCGGCACGGCGTTGGTGAGGATGTCCTTCCACATGATGGTGACGGGCTGCTTCTCGGCGAGTTCGGCGTCGTCATAAAGCGCCATGACGGTCGGGAATTGCGAATTCTCGATGGCGCGGCGTTTCTGAGCTTCGGGCGAGGTGAGGAACAGCACCAATTCCGTGGCGGGCTCCTGAACCCGCGAATGGCGCGAAACCGCGAGATTCCAGCCGCCGAGCGTCGCCGCCGAAGCCTGACCCTCGACCGAGGGCAGGGGAATGGCCGCGAATTTCCCTTTGACGGCGGAATCGTCGCTGGAGCCGAGGCCATAGGCGTAGGGCCAATTGCGCATGAAGACCGAATTGCCCAGCTGCCAGACGCCCCGCGCCTCCTCCTCCTGATAGGAGAGCACGCCCGGCGGGGTGATCCCATCGACGATCCAGCCGCGCGCGCGGTCCAGAGCCCCCGCCGCCTCGGGATTATTGATCGAGATGGTCCCGTCCGCCTCGACGATCTGGCCGCCGCCCGAGGACTTCACCCATTCCAGCGCATTGCAGGTCAGGCCTTCATAGCTCGCGCCCTGCCAGACGAAGCCCCACATGTCCTTATGTCCGGCGGCGCGCTCGCCCTCGACGATCTTCTTGGCCGTGGCGGCGAGCTCATCCCAAGTCTTCGGCGGCTGCTCGCCGTATTTCTCCAGAAGATCGGTGCGGTAATAAAGCCCCGGCGCGTCGGTGAAGATGGGCAGCGCGACCAGCTTGCCGCCGACGGTCTGCGATTCGATGATGGCGGGGAAATGCGCCCCGACCACGTCTTTGGCGGCCTCGCTCAGATCCAGAAACTGATCCGCCAGCTGCGGCGCCCAGATCACGTCGGTCTGATAGACGTCGATGTCGTTTTTGCCCTGCGCCAGCCAGAGCCGGTATTGCCCGAATTGATCGGTGGTGGAGGCGGGCATGGGAACGATGGTCACCTTATGGCCGGTCGCCTCTTCGAAAAGCTTGACCTCCTTGGCCATGAAGGCCGCGTCCTGACCCACCGAGCCGAGGACCATCGAGATGTCGGCCGCGAGGACCGGAGTCGCCGTCAGGACTCCGCCCGCGACGAGGGCGGCGAGAGAGGGGGCGGCGAAGGCTGCGCGAAAATTCATGAACTCCTCCCTGGAGCGTTTTCATTTTTATCGGCGGCCCTCTCATGGGCGCCTTGGGGCGCGGGGGCCTGCAAGCGTCCTTGCGCGGAATCCGGAGGCGCGAGGCGATTCCGGAGGCCGCTTGTCAAAACGCTTTGAGAGTAAAAATTCCTGAATCCCCGCGATGTGTCAAGGGGCGCCGGGGGTCAAGGGCGGGAAATATTCAAAGCGGTTTGAGAAGCGAGCTTCCGGAAATCGCCCCCTCTGCGCCCCTCGCGCGGGATGGAAAAGAAAAGCCCGCCCCTTCATGCGAAGGCGCGGGCCGTTGAAAATTCTGCAGATCGGCGCGTCTCAGGCGACGCGAGGAGTCTCCGCTTCGGGAAGCCAGCCCGCCATCTCGCGCTCGACGACGGCGAGCAGCGCCGCGATATGGGCGTCCTCGGCGTTGAGGCAGGGGATATAGTCGAAGCGCTGTCCGCCCGCATGGAGGAAGGCTTCGCGGATCTCCTCGTTGATCTCCTCCAGCGTCTCGACGCAATCGGCGGAGAAGGCGGGGGCGAGAATCGCGATGTCCGTCGCGCCGGAGCGGGCCAGCTCCGCCACGCGCTCCACGGTGTAGGGCTTGACCCATTCCTCTTTGCCGAAGCGCGATTGAAAGGCGCTCTCCACCCAGCCCTCCGGCCCGCCGAGGGCTTCGGCCAGCAGACGGGTGGTTGCGCGGCATTGGTCGGCGTAGGGGTCGCCCGAGGCCACATAGCGCTCCGGCAGGCCGTGATAGGAGCAGAGGATGCGCTGAGGCGCCGGAGCGCCTTCCGCTGTGCGGGCCTCCAGATGGCGCCGCACGCTTCCGGCGAGGGCCTCCATATAGAGCGGGTGGTCGTAATAGGCCGGAACCGTGCGGATCGCCGGCTGACGCCGCAGCTTCATCAGGCCGCGAAAGGCTTGATCATTGGCGGTGGCGGTGGTGGCGGCGGCGTATTGCGGATAAAGCGGAAAGATTAGAATGCGCTCGCATCCGGCTTCGCTCATGCGGCGGATGGCGTCGGGGGTGTTGGGCTCGCCGTAGCGCATGGCGAAGTCGAAGACCACGTCGGCGCTATGCTTCGCCGAAAAGGCCTCGAAGAGCTTGCGCGTCTGCTCGCGGGTGACGGTGAGCAGAGGCGATTCGTTCAACTCGTTGTTCCAAATGCCCTTATAGGCTTTGCCGGAGGAGAAAGGCCGCTTCGTCAGGATGATTCCATTGAGGATCAGCCACCAGAGCGCCCGCGAAGGCGGCGGCTCGATCACGCGAGCGTCCCAGAGGAACTCCTTGAGATAGCGCCGGACGGACCAAAAATCCGTCCCGGAGGGCGTGCCGAGGTTCAGCAGCAGAACCCCAAGGCGGGAGGCGTTGGGCGAAGTCATGGCGGCGCTCCAGATCATCAGAGGGGTTCGGGTTCGTCGTTCAGAGGAAGCTCGGGGGTCTTCAACGCCTCCGCGAGGCGAAATTGCGCCGAGCCGGGCTTGAGCGGCTTTTGTTGGCTTTCATGGGGCGCCCATCCGGTCAGAAAGGCGACGTCGAAGCGGATCTTCAGCGGCGGATCCAGAGCGAGGATCTCCAGCGCCCTGAGCAGAGTGTCGCGGCGCAGGAAAGCCTTTCGGCGCTCGCGTAGCGGATTGGATTCGCCCATGGCCTTCAGATCGCGCAGCAGCCGCAGAGGTTCGCGATAACTGGCTTCGATGCGGTCGAGATCGGCGGCGGGCAGAGCGAATCCCGCTCTTTGCAGCAGGCCCCCGAGGCTGCGCAGATCCGCGAAAGGCGCCACCCTCGGAGACAACCCCCCCGCGGTCTGAATCTCGGCTTCGGCGAAGGCGGAGCGCAGGTTGTGCAGGCTCTCGCCCGCCAGCATGGCCCCGAGGAAAAGCCCGTCCGGCTTGAGGGCGCGGCGGATCTGGGTCAGAGCGCCGGGCAGATCGTTCACGGCGTGCAGGGTCAAAGGCGCGAGGATCAGATCGAAGCTTCCTTCGGCCAGAGGAGGCGCCTCCTCGTCGGCGACGACGACCGGGCCGAACTCCGCCGCGCGGGCCGCCATGAGGGGCGAGGACTCCACCTGAATCAGGCTCTCGATTCCGAAGCGTCCGGCGAGGATCCGGGCCGGAGTCCCGTCCCATGCCCCAAGGATCGCGACTCGCGGAAAGCCGCGCAAGACGTCCTCCAGCCGCTCGGCCAGTCGCTCCGAGACCTCCGCGAGCAGAAAATCCGCTTCGCGTAAGCTTTGCGCGGCGCGGTCGCGCCTCAGGCGCCGGAGGGCGGGGTCGAACAGGGAGGGAGCTGGGGACATGAAGGCTGGGGGCTTCTCTTGGCTGAAGACGGCGGCTTAGAATGGTTCTCAGGTTTATTCTTCGGAGGCCGCCTTGACCAGAGCCGCCGTCTGGCGCCTTTTGACGCCCCTGTCCGATTTGCTCTTTCCGCATCTCTGCCCGATCTGCGAGGCGGAGACGGAGAGCGAAGGGCTCTGCGGCGCCTGCTGGCGCGAGGCGCGGTTTTTCGAGGGGCCGGAGCTTTGCGATTCCTGCGGCGTTCCCGCCGGAGATCCCGTCTGGCCCGAGACGCGGCGGCTCTGCCTCGACTGTCTGAAGCTTCCGCCCCCTTGGGCGCGCGGCCGCGCCGCCATGGCCTATCGCGGAGCGGGGCGGTCTTTGGCTCTGGCGCTCAAGCGGGCGGATCGTCTGGAGGCGGCGCCGCTCATGGCCCGCTGGATGGCGCGGGCGGCGGGGCCTCTGCTGGAGGATTGCGAGGCGGTGGTCCCGGCCTCGGCCCATTGGCGCCGGACCTTGCGGCGGCGCTTCGATCCGGCGGCGGAGCTGGCGCGGGCTCTGGCGCGGCTCGGAGGCAAGCCCTATCGTCCCGCATGGCTGAAGCGTCTGCGCGCGACGCCCTCGCAAGGCGGCTTGACCGCCAGAGAACGACGGGCGAACTTAGTCGACGCCTTCGCGGTCCCGGAGCGTTTCCGGGCGGAGATCGAAGGACGGCGCCTGCTGATCGTGGACGACGTGAGCACCACCGGCGCCACTCTGGGCGCGGCGGCTCAGGCGATGATCGCGGCGGGGGCGAGGGTCGACGTCCTCGCCTTCGCGCGGGTCTGGGACGTTGAGGAAGACGCGGAATGAAGGAGGCGCCCATGGCGCGAGTCGAGATCTACACCGGACCCGCCTGCATGTATTGCATGGCCGCCAAGGCGCTGCTCAAGCGCAAGGGCGTCGCCTTCGAGGAGAAGGAGGTCGGCGGCGATCCGGCCTTGCGCGAGGAGATGATCCGGCGCGCGGGCGGCCGCCGCACCGTGCCGCAGATCTTCATCGAGGGCGAGCATGTCGGGGGCTCCGACGATCTGCATGCGCTCGACCGGGCCGGGAGGCTCGACGCGAAACTGGGGATCGGCGCATGATGAGCGAGAGCAAGATCCTGCGCGTCGGGCTGATCCAGATGCAGGGCGGCCCCGAGGAATCCGCCAATTTCAAACAGGCCGAGGCTCTGATCCGCGAAGCGGCGGGGAAGGGCGCGCGGCTCATTCTGACGCCGGAGGTGACCAACCGCATCGCCGCCGCCGGATCCGGCGTTTCGGCTCTGGCCAAGCCCGAGGTCGAGGACGGCTTCCTCAAGGCGACGCGGGCGCTGGCGGAGGAATTGGGCGTCTGGCTTCTGCTGGGTTCTCTGATGCTCAAAGCGGAGGACGACCCTTCGCGGGCGGCGAACCGCTCGATCCTCATCGACGAATTCGGCGAGATCCGCGCCCGCTACGACAAGATCCATACTTTCCGCGCCGATCTGCCCGGCGGCGAGACCTATGACGAGGCCAAAAGGGTGCGTCCCGGCGCGAAGAGCGTCGTGGCCGAAACCCCTTGGGGCGGGCTCGGCATGACGGTGTGCTATGATCTGCGCTTTCCGCAGTTATATCGGAAGCTCGCGGCCAAGGGCGCGCGCATTCTGAGCATCCCCGCCGCCTTCACCGTGCCGACCGGAAAAGCCCATTGGCGCACGCTGATGCAGGCCCGCGCCATCGAGACCGGCGCCTTCGTGCTGGCGCCGGCGCAATGGGGCGAGCATGGCGGCGCGGATTCCGGCACCTTGCGCGCCAGCTACGGCCATTCTCTGGCGGTGGGGCCTTGGGGCGAAGTCCTCGCCGACGCGGGCGAGGGCGTTTCGGCGACGGTGGTCGATCTCGACCTCGCCGCGGTGGACGAAGCGCGGCGGCGGATTCCCGCCTGGGGCCATGAACAGCCCTTCGATTAGGGCGTCGGGTCAGGCGCCGGGGCGCGGCGGAGCTTGTCAATCCGCGGGATCTCGGGCTAGTTGCCGCATGACCGGCGGATGATCTGTCCGGCAGGTCGTCGGGAGAGCCGCATGAAGGAACCAGCCAAGCCCGCCCGCCCGCGCGGAGAGGAGTCGCTCGTCTCGCAATTGGCTCAGGCTCTGCGCAAGGAGCTGGAGGCGGGCGCCTTCCGTCCCGGCGAGAAGCTGCCGAGCGAACATGAGCTGACGCGGATCCATTCCGTCAGCCGGGCCGTGGTGCGCGAGGCCGTGGCGACTCTGCGCGCCGACGGGCTGGTCGAGGCGCGCAAAGGCGCGGGCGTCTTCGCGCTCGACCCCGCCGACCGCCCCGCGCGGCCTTTCGACGATCTGACCAGTTCGCGCATCTCCTCGGTGATCGAGCTTCTGGAGCTGCGCACCGCCTGCGAGATCGAAGCGGCGGCTGCGGCGGCGACGCGGCGCTCTCCGGCGCAACTGGAGGCGATCCTCGAAGCCCACGCCCGAATCGGCGCGCTTCTGCGCGCGGGCGAGCCCACCCGGGACGCCGATTTCGCCTTTCATCTCGCCATCGCCGAGGCGACTCAGAATCGCCGCTTTCCGGAGTTCCTGCATCTGATCCGGGCGGGAGTCATTCCCCGGGGCGAATTGCAGGGCGCGGAGCCGGGGGCGCGTCCCAAGGATTATAATCTGCATTTGCAAGAGGAGCATGGCCGGATCGTCGACGCCCTCATCGAAGGCGACGCCGATCAGGCCCGCGAGCGGATGCGCGCGCATCTGCGCGGCAGTCTGGAGCGCTATCAGGCGCTCTTGCGCAGCGGGCGCAGCCTGGCTGAGAGCTGATGCGGTCTTGTCAGACATGATAGGCGGATATATAGGGCGATCTCCCCCATGATGGAGATTTCTCATGACCAAAGCCGAATCTTCGCCTGAATTCCCCGTCCGTCGGCCCGATTCCGGCGTCGAGCGTCAGGTCCTGTCTGAAAACCCGGATCTGATGGTGGTGTCCTTCCGGTTTGAAAAGGGCGCGGTGGGCGCTCTCCATAGTCATCCGCATGTGCAATCGACCTATGTGGCGCGTGGAATCTTTGAATTTCAGCGTGATGGCTTAACTTACCTGCTCAAAGCCGGGGACAGCCTCGTCATTCCTTCGGGCGTCGAGCATGGCTGCCGCTGCCTTGAGGCGGGCGAGCTGATCGATAATTTCACCCCTCGCCGCGAGGATTTTCTCTGAGGATCCGCTTGACAGGCGGTTTGTCATGTGACAGTGCTTCTTTACTTGTCATACAAATAGTCGCTTCTGTCAGCCTTGTCGCAAGGCAGGCGGGAAAAGAGCGCGTCAGGGAGGAAATATGTCCAAAGGTCGTCGGCGCTTCAGACGCGCCGCCGGGCAGGCCGTAAGCGTCGCGGTCACGCTGCTCGGACTTCTGATGCTTACGTTCTTCATTGGGCGCATGATGCCCGCCGATCCGGTGCGGGCCATCGTCGGCGAAGACGCCACGCCCGAAACCTATGACATGGTTTATAGCCAGCTCGGCTTGGATCGCCCCCTCTGGGCGCAGTTCCTGCGCTATATGGGCGACGTGCTGACCGGGAATTTCGGCCAGTCCATCCGCACCGGCCAGCCGGTGATTCAAGACATCCTGCATGTGATGCCCGCCACCATCGAGCTGGCCACCTTCGCCATCGTGATCGGCGCGGGCCTTGGGGTTCCGCTCGGAGTGCTGGCGGCGGTGAACAAGGATCGCTGGATCGACCACGCCGTGCGGGTCTTCAGCCTCTTCGGCCATTCCATGCCGATCTTCTGGACCGGCATGATCGCTCTGCTGATCTTCTACGCGGGATTAGGCTGGGTCGGCGGCTCGGGGCGGATGGATTATTTCTATATCGGCATGGTTCCGAGCCGCACGGGCTTTCTGCTGATCGACAGCCTTCTCGCGGGCGAATGGCGGGTCTTCTTTTCGGCGATCAACCATTTGATCCTCCCGGCGACGCTGCTTGGCTATTCCGCTTCGGCCTACATCACCCGCATGACCCGCAGCTTCATGCTGGATCAGCTGAATCAGGAATATATGACCACCGCCCGCGTGAAGGGCCTCTCGCGCGGCCAGACGATCTGGCGGCACGCCTTCAGCAACATCCGGGTGCAGCTGGTGACCATCGTGGCGCTCTCCTACGGCGCCTTGCTGGAGGGCGCCGTGCTGATCGAGACCGTCTTCGCCTGGCCGGGTTTCGGGCAATATCTGACGAACAACCTCGTCATCGGCGACATGAACGCGGTGATGACCTGCGTTTTGATCGTCGGCGTGATCTTCATCGCGCTCAATCTGCTCTCCGACATTCTGTATCGCCTCTTTGATCCGAGGACGAAATGACCGACGCCGCATATTCTCCTGCGCGCCTGCCGGGATGGCTGTCGGCGCTGCGCAACATCTTCGCTTATCTTCTGCGTTCTCCGACTTCGGCCTTCGGGCTGGCGGTGATCGCGATTCTGGTCCTGACGGCGATTCTGGCGCCTTGGATCGCCACCCATGATCCTTTCACGCAGAATCTGGACAACGTGCTTCAGCCGCCGGGGAACGGCCATCTCTTCGGCACCGACGAACTCGGCCGCGACATCTTCAGCCGCCTCGTCTACGGCGCGCGGATCACCTTGCGGATCATCTTTCTGGTGAGCGTGGTGGTGGGGCCCATCGGGCTGATCGTCGGGGCGACGGCGGGCTATGTCGGGGGCTGGATGGACGCCGTGCTCATGCGCGTGACGGACATCTTCCTCGCCTTTCCCTCGCTGATCCTTTCGCTGGCCTTCGTGGCGGCTCTGGGGCCGAGCCTCAACAACGCGATCATCGCCATAGCCCTGACCTCATGGCCGCCCATCGCGCGTCTGGCGCGGGCCGAGACTATGACCTTCCGCAAGGCCGACTACATCGCCGCCGCGCGGCTTCAGGGCGCTTCGCCGATGCGGATCATCCTGAAATCCATCATTCCGATGTGTCTGCCTTCGGTGGCGATCCGGCTGACGCTGAACATGGCCACGGTGATTCTGACCGCGGCGGGCCTCGGCTTTCTGGGCCTCGGCGCTCAGCCGCCCGAACCCGAATGGGGCGCGATGATCGCCACGGGCCGCCGCTATATGATCGACAGCTGGTGGCTGGTGGCTTGTCCGGGCGTGGCGATCCTTTGCGTGAGCCTCGCCTTCAACCTCCTCGGGGACGGCCTGCGCGACGCGCTCGACCCCAAGCAGATGAACCGGAGGTGAGGCCATGCAAGATCCTATTCTGGAAGTCTCCAATCTCTCCATCCGTTATCCGGGCGCGCCTGCGGATTCGGTGCGGGGCGTCTCCTTCGTCTTGGGCCGCGAGAGGCTCGGGGTGGTGGGCGAGAGCGGTTCGGGCAAATCCACGGTGGGGCGGGCTTTGCTGAAGCTTCTGCCCGGCGCGCGGATCACGGCGGATCAGCTCCGTTTCGAGGATCTGGACCTGCTCGCGCTCTCCGAAGCCGAGATGCTCAAGGTCCGGGGACGGCGCATGTCGATGATCCTTCAGGATCCGAAATTCTCGCTGAATCCCATCCAGCGCGTCGGGCGCCAAGTGGCGGAGACCTATCTGCGCCATTTCCCCGTCAGCCGCGCCGAGGCCAAAGCCAAAACCCTCGAAATGCTGGCGGCGGTGAACATCCGCGATCCCGAGCGGGTGCATGAGCTTTATCCGCATGAGATCTCCGGCGGCATGGGCCAGCGCGTGATGATCGCCATGATGCTGCTGGCGGATCCGGATCTCGTCATCGCCGACGAGCCGACTTCGGCGCTGGACGTCACGGTGCGGCTTCAGGTGCTGAACATCCTCGACGGGCTGGTGCGCGATCGCGGAATCGGGCTGATCATGATCAGCCACGACCTCAACCTCGTCCGCAATTTCTGCGACCGCGTGCTGATCATGTATGCGGGCCGGGTGGTCGAGACCCTGAAGGCGGGCGAATTCCATAAGGCTCAGCATCCCTATACGCGGGGACTTCTGGCCGCCCAGCCGCGCATCGGCGGGCCGCGCAAGCCGCTCGCCGTGCTGGACCGTCGCCCCGAATGGACAGAGGAGCAGCCCGCATGACCGCCTCCCTTGAGATCCGCGACCTCTCCATCACCTTCGGCGAAGGCCCGGACGCGGTGAAGGTTCTGCCTTCGGTGAGCTTCTCCGTGGCGCCGGGCGAATGCTTCGGGCTGGTCGGCGAGAGCGGTTCCGGCAAATCCACCGTGCTGCGCTGCGTCTCGCTGCTGACGACCATCTGGAGCGGCGAGGTGAGGATCGACGGCCGGGATCTGCGCGGATTGCCGCTCAAACAGCGCTGCCGCCTGATCCAGATGGTGTTTCAAGACCCCTATGGCAGCCTGCATCCGCGCCAATCGGTGCGGACGACCCTCGCCGAGCCTCTGCGCATCCATGGGCTGGACGATCATGAGGGCCGCATGAAGCGGGCCATGATCGACGTGGGCTTGCCGGTCGACTTCCTCGACCGCTTTCCGCATCAGCTTTCGGGCGGACAGCGTCAGCGCGTGGCCATCGCGCGGGCGCTGATCCTCGAACCGGCCCTGCTGCTCCTCGACGAGCCGACTTCGGCGCTGGACGTCTCGGTGCAGGCGGAGATCCTCAATCTTCTGGCGCGTCTGCGCGAGGAGCGGGGGCTGACCTACGTCATGGTGACCCATGACCTCGCGGTGGTGGACCATATGTGCGACCGCTTCGCGGTGATGCTCCATGGCGAGATCACCGAGATCCTGCCCCGCGAGGCCATCCTTGGAAATCAGGCGACGCATCCTTACGCCCGCGAATTGATCGCCGCCTCGCTGGATTACGAGGGGCGGGCTTAAGCCTCTCGTTCTCTCTTGATTTTAAGGCCGCGCTTCCCGCGCGGCCTTTTTCATGAGATCTGCGCAGATAAAAAGCAGACATAAAAAGGCGCGCTCCGCGAGGGAGCGCGCCAGTTCGCCGCTGGGGAGGAAGCTTCAGCGGTTCTTCGTGACGCCCTCGAAGCGCGAAACCCAGGGGCTGACGATCATGCCCTCGATGTCGGCGCGATAGGCGGCGGTGTCCACGACCTCGGAGAAAGGCATGATCGGCGCGGCGACTTCATCCATATGGATCTGAATCGCCTCGTAATCGCGGATCTGAGTCTCCGGATCGCGCTCCAGAAGGGCTTCTTCGATCATCCGGTTCAGCGTGGCGTCGTAGAAGCTCACGCGCCAGCTCTGGTAATTGGTCAGGCGGGCGGCGTCGGAATTATCGGGGTTATAGGCCATGGAGCGCAGATTGCTGTCGGGATGGGGCTGCTGTCCGCCGCCGCCGCGCCCGATGAGCAATTCGAATTTCCGGTCGCGCATGGCGCCGTAGATCTGATCTCCCGAGCCGGTGATCAGCTCCACCTGAAGCCCGCCTTGGGTCAGCGTGTTCTGAATGGCGGTGGCGGCCTTCATGAAGGGATCCTCCGACAAGGCCCGCAGAGTCACGCGGAAGCCGTTCGGATACCCCGCCTCCGCGAGCAGCGCCTTGGCCCGCTCCACGTTCAGCCGATAGCCCGGATCAGGCAGAAGCCCCATGGCGCCGGTGCTGATCGGCCGCTGATGCAGCTTGCCGTAATAGGGCATCACGGCGCGGTCGAGGCCCTCATAGTCGATGAGCAGGCGCAGGGCCTCGCGGACCTTCTGGTTTTGGAAGCGCTCGTCCTTCATCGACATGGCGAGATAATAAAACCCCGAGCCCGGCGTCGAGGCCACGGCGATCTCGTCGTCGGCGGCCAGAGCCTTGAGGTCGGGCGCCTGGAGCGAATAAGCGACGTCGATGTCGCCGCGCCGGAGCATCAGGCGTTGAGTCTGGGATTCCGGCAGATGCCGCACGATGATCCGCCACATGGCCGGAGCCGGGCCCCAATAGCCGTCGTTGCGCAAGAGGAGGATATGCTCGTTCGAGGCCCATTCCCCAAGCAGGAAAGGTCCAGAGCCCGCCGCGTTCAGCGTCAGCCAGCCCGCGCCGAGATCCTCGCCGCGCGCATGGCTCCGAACCACCTTGCTGTCGAGGATGGTGCCGGGGCCGTTCTGCGCCAGCAGCATGAGCAGCATCAGAGGGTCGTTAGGCTCGGGCAGGGTCAGCAGGAAGGTATGGTCGTCGAGCGCCTGAAACTGCCGCTCCGAGCCCTCGGCGGAGAAGCCGCGCGACTTGAAGAAGGAGGATTGCGCGAGGTTGATCTTCATCAGCCGCGTGAGGCTCCAGACCACGTCCTGAGCCGTGACCGGATTCCCCGAGGCGAAAACCGCGTCCTTGCGCAGATGAAAGGTCACCGACATGCGGTCTTCGGCGATCTCCCAGCTTTCCGCGAGGCGGGGGAGGATGCGCTTCTCCTCGTCGAGGATGACCAGCGTGTCATAGATGTTGTTGAGCACCTGCACGGTCTCGCGCCCGGTGATGGCGGCGGGATCGAGGGTCAGGATGTTGTTCATCGTCGTGGCGACGACGAATTGATCCTCCGGCGTGCGCGCCGAAGCCGGAGCCGTCAGACAGGTCGCGACGGTCAGGGCCGCCAGAGCGGCGGATGCGCAGAAGCGTCTCATGATCTCCTCCCAATCCCGCCTTTTCGGCGGGCGCCGCTTGCGATGCGCGGCTGTTTCAGCGCCGTCCCGCGGCGTTTGATTTGACGAATTCAGTTAATCCAGCAGGGCCGCGACCGGCCCCGCCAAAGCCCGTCCGAGGGCCGCCGTGGCCTCGGCCTCCAGATGGACGCCGTCGGCGGGCGAGGGATCGGCCAGGCTGGCGGCGTCGAAGAAGCCGCAGCCCGTCGTGGCGGCGAGTTCGGCGTAGAGCGGAGCCAGAAGCCGGGATTCCGCAATCTCGCGCCCGCCCGCCGGAGGTTTCCCGCCGCTTCCCTCGCCGCAGAGCGGCGGCGCCACGATCAGAATCTTCGGTTTGGCGGAGCGGGGCTTAAAGGGGAAAGTCTCGACGATCTCGATCAGCCGCCGCATCCCGGCTTGAGCCGAGACCGCGCGTCCGCCATGGATCGCCTTCAGATCGTTCGTCCCGAGCAGGAAGATGACGAGATCCAACGGCATATGCGCCGCCAGAGCCCCCGGCAGCGCCTTGGCGCCGTTGCGGCAGGCGGGGCCGCCATGATCGTCGCGGCAGGTGGTCCGCCCGCCGAGGCCGTCGGCGACCACCCGCGCGGCTCCGGCTAATTCGGCCTCCAGCGCGTGGGGCCATTGAAAGGCCGGAGGATGACGCAGCCCCGTCGAGGGATCCGCGCCCCAGGTGAGGCTGTCGCCGAAAGCGAGGATCTCCTTCATGCCGGTTCGCTCCTCAGGAGATGCGGTTGTTTTCGATGAAGTCGAAGTCGATCTCCTCGCCCAGACCCGGACGATCCGGCACATGGACGAAGCCTTCCCCATCCATCGGATCGGAGAGCGATTTCAGATAATCATGGCCGTCGTCATATTCGAGGAAGGGATGGAGCAGCCCGCGCTCATACCAGCGGCAATTCTTCACGGCGGCGACCACATGCAGATTCATGGCCGTGTTGCCATGGACTTCGCAATCCATGCCGAAGCTCTCGGCGAGATGCAGGGTCTTGAGCGCCGGCGTGATCCCGCCCACGTCGTTGACGCCGGTGCGGAGGATGTCGCAGGCGCCGCTTTTGATCCATTCGGCGCGATGCCAATGTTTGCCCGCCGCGCTCTCCGGCCCGATCACCGGGATGTCGAGGTTCTCGGCCAGCCATTTGTAGGAAGACATGGATTGCTCGTCCATGGCCTCCTCGATCCAGTCGAAGCCGAGCTTCTCCAGCCCCTTGCCGAGCGCGAGGGCGTCGCTGCGGGAATACCAGTGGAAGGCGTCGATCATCAGGCGGACGTCCGGCCCGACGGCCTCGCGCACGGCGGCGCAGGCCTTCAGATCCATCTTCACGTCGGGCGCCCAGCTCACTGGAGGCATCCAGGTGTGCAGCTTGATCCCCTGATAGCCGCGCTTCACGAGGGTCTCGGCGAAGCGGCCGTAATCCTCGGGGGTGGCGAGGCCGCCCTCCATCTCGTCGCCGCACATGATCGAGCCATAGGCCGGGACTTTATCGCGATAGGCGCCGATGAGCTTATAGACCGGCTGGTTCAGCGTCCTTCCGGCGAGATCCCAGAGCGCGCAATCCACCACGGCCAAGGTGCGGTCGGTCAATTGCGCCGCTGAGCCGCGCTGCCAATGCGCGAGATCCTGCCAGAGCCTTTCACGGTCGCGGTGGTCCTGTCCGATCAGCACCTTCTTGACGAATTTCTCGATCACATGCGGACGAACGATCTCGGGGGCGGTGAAGGAATGGCCTTCATGGCCGTCCTCCGTGCGCAGGGTGAGCATGGCCTGAGGAACCTGATGGGCCGGACCCGGATGGGCGTGGCCCGCGCTGTCGGAGTGACGGCGGGTCGTGGTGCGGAAGACCCGGACCTCGACATCGGTGATGATCATGCTCGCTCCCTGAAGCTTCGAAAGGCGTTTTATGCGGCCGGATTTTTGAATCGGACCGGTTTCGGCCGGAAGTAAGACATCAGAGCGGTTTTATGTCAATATATGTCTGACAAGTTGTCAGATAGATTTTCCTCCTTCCCCGGAAAGCCGGGAGGCTCAAGCCGGATTCCCCATGCCTGAAAAGCGGTTTCCAGTTTTCGGATTGCGCTCTACTATGCCGGAGATCGGCGCGCGGAAGGTCTGAGGGGGAGGCTTTCGGGGGCGGCGTCCGACCGTTTCAACGCGCTCGAACGATCAATTTCAGGGCGCCCAGACAGAGACATGAGGGGACCGAATGCCGGGGAATCTGAGCTTCGACGCATTGCGCGAGGCCGTCGAGGCCGGAGAGATCGACACGGTGGTCGCCGCCATCGTCGACATGCAGGGCCGTCTGATGGGCAAGCGCTTCCATGCGCGCCATTTCGTCGAGAGCGCCTTCGAGGAGAGCCATTGCTGCAATTATCTCCTCGCGACCGATCTGGAGATGAACACGGTCGCGGGCTACCTCTCGACCGGCTGGCGCGCGGGCTACGGCGACTACATGATGAAGCCCGACCTCGCCACTCTGCGCCGCATCCCTTGGCTGGAGAAGACGGCGCTGGTCCTCTGCGACGTGCTGGACCATCACGGCGATCATGAGATCGCGCATTCGCCGCGCGCCATGCTCAAAAAGCAGATCGCCCGTCTGGAGGCCATGGGGCTCAAGCCCATGATGGCGACGGAGCTTGAATTCTTCCTCTTCGACCAGAGTTATGACCATTTGCGCGATCACGGCTTTCGCGATCTCAAGCCGGTGAGCGGCTATAACGAGGATTACGCGATCTTCCAGACCACCAAGGAAGAAGACGTGATGCGGGCCATCCGCAACGGGCTTTACGGCGCGGGCCTGCCGGTCGAGAACTCCAAGGGCGAGGCCGAGGCGGGGCAGGAGGAGATCAACATCCGCTATTCCGACGCCCTCGACACCGCCGACAACCATGTGATCGTCAAGAACGGCTGTAAGGAGATCGCCTGGAGCAAGGGCAAGTCCATCACCTTCATGGCGAAGTGGAATCACGCCCGCGTCGGCTCCTCCAGCCATATCCATATGTCGCTTCAGGACGCCAAGGGGAATCCGGCCTTTTACGATCCCAAGGCCGAACACGGCATGTCCAAGCTCATGCGCGCCTTCACGGCGGGGCAGATGGCCCATACTCATGAGCTCATGATCTTCCTCGCGCCCTATGTGAACAGCTATAAGCGCTTCGCGCGCAGCAGCTTCGCCCCGACCTCCGCCGTCTGGTCTCCCGACAACCGCACCGCCGGATATCGGCTCTGCGGCGAGGGCACGAAGGCCGTGCGTATGGAATGCCGCATCGGCGGCGCCGATCTGAACCCCTATCTCGCCATGGCGGCCCTGATCGCGGCGGGAATCGCGGGCGTCGAGAAAAAGCTGAAGCTCGGCGCGCCCTTCGCAGGCGACGCCTATGACGGCGACGCGACGCCTCTGCCGCGCACGCTCAAGGAGGCCGCCGAAGCCCTCGACGGCTCGGCCCTGATGCGCGCGGCCTTCGGCGGGGAGGTGGTCGATCATTATGTCCGCGCCGCCCTCTGGGAGGTGGAGGAGCATGAGCGCGTCGTGACCGACTGGGAGGTCGCGCGCGGCTTCGAGCGCTGCTGAGCCTCGCCGGGAAGAATTTCTGAGGAGACGAAGAAGATGACGACCATTCTGAAATGCGTCTCGCCCGTGGACGGCTCCGTCTACGCCGAGCGCCCCGCCGCCAGCCGCGCCGAGGCCGAAGCCGCCGTCGCCCGGGCGCGCAAGGCTCAGGCCGCTTGGGCCGCGCGTCCGCTGGCGGAGCGCGTGGCTCTGGTGAAGCGCGGAATCGAGATCCTCGGCGAGCGCAACGCCGAGGTGGCGGTGGAGCTGGCTTGGCAGATGGGCCGCCCCTCGCGCTATGGCGGCGAATATGGCGGCGTGCGCGACCGCACCGCCTATATGGCCGAGATCGCCGCCGCGACCCTTGCGCCCATCGAGATCGAGGAGAGCGCGAAATTCATCCGCCGCATCCGCCGCGAGCCGCATGGCGTGGTTCTGGTGGTGGCGCCGTGGAATTATCCCTTCCTGACCGCGATCAACACGGTGGTTCCGGCGCTGATGGCGGGCAATGTGGTGATCCTCAAGCCCGCGACGCAGACTTTGCTCACCGGCGCGCGGATCGTCGAGGCGCTGCATGCGGGCGGCGTGCCGGAGGATGTGGTTCAGAATCTCTATCTCGATCATGAGACCACCAGCGGCCTGATCGCCGCGCGGGCCTTCGACTTCGTGAATTTCACCGGCTCGGTGGCGGGCGGACAGGCCATGGAGCGCGCCGCGGCGGGCACCTTCACGCCGCTCGGGCTGGAGCTGGGCGGCAAAGACCCCGGCTACGTCATGGCCGACGCGAATCTCGACGCGGCGGTCGAAACGCTGGTCGACGGCGCCATGTATAACGCGGGGCAATGCTGCTGCGGCATCGAGCGGATTTACGTCCATGAAAGCCTCTATGAGGATTTCCTCGACAAGGCCGTGGCGCTGACCCGCGCTTATAAGCTCGGGAATCCGCTGGATCAGACGACCACCCTCGGCCCGATGGCGCATAAACGCTTCGCGGCGCTCGTGCGCGCCCAGACCGCCGAAGCCGTGGCGGCGGGCGCCAAGGCCCATATCCCCACCATGGCCGAGGACGACGGCGGGGTTTACCTCACGCCGCAGATTCTGACCTATGTGAATCACGACATGCGCGTCATGCGCGAGGAGAGTTTTGGGCCGGTCGTCGGGATCATGAAGGTGAAGGACGACGAAGAGGCCCTGCGCCTGATGAACGACAGCCCTTATGGCCTCACCGCCAGCCTCTGGACGCAAGATCCTGAGCGCGCCCAGCGCCTCGGCGCCCTGATCGAGACCGGCACCATCTTCATGAACCGCGCCGATTACCTCGACCCGGCTCTGGTCTGGACGGGCCGCAAGGACACCGGACGCGGCGGCGCGCTTTCGGTGATCGGCTACCATAATCTGACCCGTCCGAAATCCTACCACCTGAAGAGGCTCTGATCATGACGCGGGCGAATTGGTCCTATCCCACCGCCGTTCGTTTCGGCGAAGGCCGCATCTCCGAGATCGGCGAGGCCTGCGCGGCGGCGGGGCTCAAGCGGCCTCTGTTGGTCACCGACCGGGGGCTGGCGGCTCTGCCTATCGTGGCGAAGACTCTCGGACTCATGCGCGAGGCGGGCCTCGGCGAGGCGATCTTTTCTCAGGTGGATTCCAATCCCACGGAAAAGAACCTCGCGGCGGGCTTGGAGGCTTACAAAGCGGGCGGTCATGACGGCGTGATCGCCTTCGGCGGCGGCTCGGGGCTGGATTTGGGCAAGGCGGTGGCCTTCATGTCCGGCCAGACGCGGCCGCTCTGGGATTTCGAGGACGTCGGCGATTGGTGGACCCGCGCCGATCCGAAGGGAATCGCGCCCATCGTGGCGGTTCCGACCACGGCGGGCACCGGCTCCGAGGTGGGGCGCGCCAGCCTCATCACCGACACCGTCACCGAGATGAAGAAGATCATCTTCCATCCGAAGATGCTCCCCGCCGTGGTGATCGCCGATCCGGGCCTGACGCGCGATCTGCCGCCGAACCTCACCGCTTGGACGGGCATGGACGCTTTCGCCCATTGCCTCGAAGCCTATTGCTCGCCTTTCTTCCATCCGATGTCTCAGGGGATCGCGCTGGAGGGTCTGCGCATCGTGCGGGACTATCTCCCCCGCGCGGTGAAGGACGGCGGCGATATGGAGGCCCGCGCGCAGATGCTCGCGGCGGGGGCCATGGGCGCCGTGGCCTTTCAAAAGGGCCTCGGGGCGATCCATGCGATCAGCCATCCGGTCGGCGCGATCTACAACACCCATCACGGCGCGACCAATGCGGCGGTCATGGCGGCGGCGCTGCGCTTCAATCGTCCGGCGGTGGAGGGGCGGCTCGCTCAGGCGGCGGCTTATCTCGGAATCTCCGGGGGCTTCGACGGCTTTTACGAAGCCGCGCTGAAGCTCCGCGACGAGGTGGGGGCGCCCAAGAACCTGACCGAACTCAGAGTCCCGCAGGATCGCCTTGAGGAGCTGACCGCCAAGGCCCTCGAAGATCCGAGCGTGGGCGGAAATCCCGTGGCCATGACCCCGGAGAACACCCGCAAGCTCATCGAGGATTGCTTTATCTGAGCCAAGCGCAATCCGAAAAGTTGGCAGAATTTTCGGATAAATTGCGCGCAAATCTAAAGACGAAATCAGGCGTCACGCTTTGAGCGTGGCGCCTCCGTCGACATAGATCTCGGCCATGGTCACATGTCCGGCCCGATCCGAGAGCAGGAAGGCCGCCGCCTCCGCCACATCCTCCGGCGTGGCGAGTTTGCCAAGCGGAATCCCGACCTTATATTGCTCCGGGAAGCCCGCGATCACCCGCGCGGCGCCCTGATCATCGGCCCACATGCCGGTTTGCATCGGCGTCAGCGTCGAGCCCGGCGCGACGATGTTCGCCCGGATTCCGAAAGGCGCCAGCTCCAGTCCAAGGCAGCGCGTGAACATGGCCGAGGCCGCTTTCGAGGCTCCGTAAGCCGCCATGGCGTGACGCGGCACGCCCGCCGCATTGCTCGCCACCGTGACGAGGGCGCCGCTTTTGCGCGGCTTCATGCGTTTCGCCAAAGCCCGCGAGACATGAAACACCCCGTCGACGTTCACCGCGAAGACCTGACGCCAAGCCTCGTCCGTGGTCTCCTCGACGAGGCCGGTGGTCAGGACTCCCGCGACGTTGGCGCCGTAAGCGACGGGCGCCCAAGCCTCGGCGGCCTCGACCGCCGCCTCGACCGCCGCCGAATCCCGCACGTCCAGCGGATGAAGCCGCAGATTCTCGCCCGCCAGCGCCTCGATCTCCGGCGAAAAGCCGAGATCCGTCGCGAAGACCCTCGCGCCCTCCTCCAGCAGCAGCCGCACCAGAGCCGCGCCTATGCCGCGCCCGGCGCCGGTCACGAAAGCGAGCTTTCCCTCAAAGCCGGAAGGGCGCATTCAAACCGTCTCCTGATCGAATTGGGCGAGCCGCTCCGCCAGCAGAGGCGCGATCACGGCCACGGCGGCGGGCGAAACAAGCTGAGGATGGAGGAAAGGCGCCTCCAGCTTCTCCAGCGCGGCGCAATGGGCCAGCCAGAGATCCGCCTGCAAGCCGGGATCCTTCTGATGGTCCAGTCCGGCGCGGATATGGGTCAGGCGTCCGGGGAAGGGCCGATGCTCATGGCCGCGCACGAGGGCGTTCGCCCCGAGCGCCACCTTGACCACGCCTTCCAGAACTTCGGGCGGCAAAAGGGTCATCGGGCCGCCGCCTTTCTCGCGCAGATAAGCCAGAAGCTCGGCCCGGTTCGCCAGAGGCGGCGCCTCGGTCGGGTCCAGCCCCGCGATGGCCACGAAGGCCCGCAGAGCCTCGGCCTCGCTGGGTTCGGGGCGACCGCGCCAGACCTCGGCGGGATAGGAATCGAGCAAAGCCGCAAGCCCGACCTCGCGCCCCCGCTCCGCGAGCTTCGCCGCCATGGCCTGAACGATCACCCCGCCCACCGACCAGCCCGCCAGATGGATCGGCCCTTGCGGAACGGCCTCCGCGACGCGGGCGGCGTAATCCTCGGCGAGGGCGTCGAGGCTGGCGAAAGGCGCCGCTCCGGTGAGGGAAGGCGCTTGCAGCGCATAGACCGAACGCGCGGGCGCGAGGGCCTTGGCCAAAGCGCGATAGCCCCAGCCCAAGCCCCCCGCCGGATGGGCGAGGAAGATCGGCGGCGCTTCGGGGTCGCCTTTAGCCAGCAAGAGCAGAGGCTCCAGACCTTCGGCGGGGCCCTCCGCCGCGAGGACGCGGGCCGCGATTTCAGCCAGAGAGGCGGAATCGAAGATCGCGCCCACGCCGGGATCTTTGCCGAAGACCTCGCGGATGCGCAGAGCAAGGCGCATCGCCAGAAGGGAATCTCCGCCGAGGCGGAAAAAGTCGGACTCCGGGCCGGGGGCGTGGGGAAGCTCCAGAACCTCCGCCACGAGACCTGCGAGCTTCGCCTCCTCCGGAGTGGCGGGACGGCTCGGGCCGCCCTCCTCAAGAGCGGGAGCGGGCAGGGCGGCGCGGTCCAGCTTGCCGTTGACGTTCAGCGGCAGGGCGGGCAGGGCGAGGAGATGGCTCGGGATCATGGCGGGAGTCAGGGAAGCCGCCAGAGCCGCCCGCAGCTGTTCGGCCTCATAGCCCGTCGCCGGGACCACATAGGCCGTCAGACGCTTGACGCCCGGCTGATCCTCGCGGGCGATCACGGCGGCCTCCCGCGCGAGGCCCGTCCCGAGGATCGCCGCTTCGATCTCGCCGAGTTCGATGCGCTGGCCGCGGATCTTCACCTGATGATCCGAGCGCCCGAGGAACTCCATGGCGCCGTCGGGCCGCCAGCGGGCGAGATCGCCCGTCGCATAAATGCGTTCGCCGGGGCGGAAGGGATCGGGCGGGAAGCGCTCCGCCGTGAGGTCCGGCCGCCCGAGATAGCCGCGCGCCAATTGCACGCCGCCGAGATAGAGGTCTCCGGCCAGCCCGGCGGGCAGAGGCCGCAAACGGGAATCCAGAGCGTAAAGCCGCGTGTTCCAGACCGGAAAGCCAATCGGCACCGGCGAGGAATGATCTTCGGGCGTCGCGGGCCAGAAGGTCACGTCCACGGCGGCCTCGGTCGGGCCGTAGAGGTTGTGGAGTTCGCCGGAAATCCGCGCATGGAAGCGTTCGCGCTGATCGGCGGTCAATTCCTCGCCGCTGCAAAAGACGCGCTTGACCTTGAGGCCCAGAGATTCCGGCGCCGCCAGAAAAGCCGAGAGCATCGAGGGGGTGAAATGCAGCGTGTCGATGCGTTCATCCCGGATGATCCGCGCCAAAGCCGAAGGGTCGCGATGGGCGCCGGGGGGCGCGACCACCAGAGTCTCGCCGCTCAGGAAGGCGAGGAAGAACTCCCAGACGGAGACGTCGAAGACCGCCGGAGTCTTTTGCAGGATGCGTTCTCCGGGGGCGAAGCCGTAATATTCGCGCATCCAGATCAGGCGGTTGACGATGGCCCGATGCTCGATCATCACGCCCTTGGGCTCGCCCGTGGAGCCGGAGGTGAAGATCACATAGGCGAGGTTCTCCGGCCCTGCGGCAGGCGGCGGGGCCTCGCCGGTCCTCGGCCATTGGTCGGGCGTCAGGGCGGGGAAGCCCGCGAAGGCCTCGGCGTCTTCGGCGCGGCGAAGCGTCAGGACCGGGGCCGCAAGATCCAGCACGCGTTTGCGGCGGGCGGGGGGATGCTCAAGGTCGATGGGCAAGTAAGCCGCTCCGGCGCGCTGAATCGCCAGAAGCGCCACGATCAACTCCGTCGAACGCGGCAAAGCGACCGCCACCACCCGATCCGGCCCCGCGCCCAATTCCTTCAGCTTCGCCGCCAAGGCGCCTGTGCGGGCGTCAAGCTCGGCGTTGGTCAGGCTCTCGCCTTCGAAGCGCAGAGCCTCGGCTTGGGGGCGCTCACGCAGCTTCTCAAGGATCAGGCCGATCAGGGTCGCCTGATCAGGGAAAGGATGCTCCGTGGCGTTGGCCTCGACGAGGAAACGCCGGGCCTCGGCGGGGCTGGCGGTCGGCAGGTCCGCGAGGCGCTCCGCCTTGAGCGCGCCCTCCAGAAAGGCGAGGAAGCGATCCGCATGGGCCTCGGTCTCTTCGGCGGAATAAAGCGCGGGATTGGAATCCGCCTCGAAGATCGCGCCTTCATGAGCGTCGCCCCGGAAGCTGAAGGTGAAGTCCTCCACCGCGCCCGCGCTGAGGATATGGAGGCGCGTCTCCAGCCCCGGCATCTTCGGCGCCGAGTCGAAAGGCTGGATGTTGATGAGCGGCCCATGCAGCCGCCTGCCTCCGCCGATGCGGCCGAGATCGCGGCGCAGAGCCTCGGCGCGATAGCGGCCATGGCGACGCAAGGCGATCAGGCTTTTCGAAACGCCCTTGAGCCAATCGCCCAAAACCGCTTCTTCATCGGGGATCATCCGCAGAGGCGGCACGTTCATCGCCATGCAGGGCAGACGCGCCAGAGAACCGCCCAGCCGCGCCATGAAGGGGACGCCGAGCACCGCCTCCGGGCCGCCCGTGAAGCGCTGGACATAGGCTCCGGTCAAAGCCGTGACGAGATCCGGCCAAGTGGCGTTCTGGTTGCGGGCGAAATCGCGCAGGCGGGCGAGGAATTCGGGCGGCAAAAGCCGCGTCGCGCGATGGAAGCCATGGCCCGAGACGGCGCGTCCGGGCTTCATCCCGAGAGCTTCGGGAGCGCCCGCCATCGCCTCCCTTCCCCATGCGGCGTCCTGCGCGCGGCGGGCGGAGGCGCGATATTCGGCGTCGGCCTCCAGAGCCAGACGCAAAGGCCCGAAATCCGGACCCGCCGCCGGGCCGCCCTTCAAGGCCGCATAGCGCTCGGCGGCGCGATCCGTGATTAGCGCCACGCCATAGCCGTCGAGGCAAAGATGATGCACGCGCTCATACCAGAAGGCGCGCTCCGGCCCGAGGAGATGCAGATGAAAAGCAGCCGCGGCGTCGCGCGCCAGATCCAGCGGCTTGTCCGAATCCGCGCGCATCATGGCCAGAGCCGCCGCCTCGGGATCGGGGGCGCGACTATGGTCGGAGACCGCCATGGCGGGGAATTCCGCCGCGAGGCGCTGGCGCGGGCCTTGAGGCGTCTCCCGAAAGCGCAGGCGCAGAGCCTCGGTTTCGGCGATCATGCCCCGCACGGCCTCGGCGAAGGCCGCGACGTCGAGAGGACCGAGGATCTCCAGATATTGCCCCGCGTTGAGGATGGGATTATCCGGATCCATCGCCTGAAAGCGCCAAAGCCCTTCCTGAGCCTCGGTCAGGGGGACGCCTTCGGGGGCGGTCAGGTCGAAAGGATCCGCAGCCATGTCAGGCCGCCTTCGGGCGCGCTTGGACCAAAGCCCACCATTCCGCCAGCGTCGATTTCTCGGCGAATTCCGCGAAGCCCGCCGCCGTGCCCGCCTCGCGCCAGAGGAGCGTCAACTCCATCAGCCGCATGGAATCGAGGCCGAGATCCATCAGGTTCTCGTGATCGCCCACGGCCTCCGGCTCTTCGTGGATCTTGGCGGCGACGTCGGCGCGCATGCGCTCAAGGGTTAAGGCCATGGCGGCGCTCCTGTTCAGGCGAGGCGGTTCAGAATCTGAGCGGTCGAGAGGACGCCCGCGCAGCGTCCGGCGGTCCATTTCAGCGCCATATCCTGCTCTTCGCAGGAGAAATCGGCGAGGGCGTCGGCGATCATGAAAGCCTCGACGTCGCGCTGGAAGGCCTCGACGGCGGTCGCCATGCAGCCGATATGGGCGTAGATCCCTGTGATCAGCAATTGATCCCGGCCCCGGACCCTCAGCAGATGCTCAAGATTGCTCCGCTGAAAGGCGCTGTAGCGATGCTTCACAAGGGTGAAGTCGCCGGGTTGGGGCGCAAGCTCGGGGAGGATCTCCTCATGCTCGGGCGTATGGGACATGCCCGGCCCCCAGAGATCGGCCTGAAGGCCCCGGTCGCGGCGATCCTGATTTCCGATCTGGGCGGTGTAGAAGACCGGAATCCCCTTCGCCCGGCAATGAGCCGCCAAACGCGCGATGTTCGCCACGGCGGGAGCCAGAGGCGACTCGCCGGCGGGGAAGATCCGCGCGAAATAGCGCTGCATGTCATGGATCAACAGCGCCGCGCGGGCGGTCTCCGGAACCCAAGGCCCTTTCGCCGCTGGAATTTCGGCTTCGCCCGGCAGAGGATAGGGCGCGATCTGCGGCAGACTCAATTTTTGGCCTCTTGTTCAGCGAGATAACGCGCGCGGAGCGCCGCCCGCAGAGCCTTGCGGCTGATCTTGCCGACGGCGGTGGTCTCGAAATCGGGGACGAAGACCACCTGATCGGGAATCTTGAACCCCGCGAGCTCGCGGCCCCTCATGAAGGCTTTGACCTGCGGTCCCTTCAGAGCCTCGGCGCCGGGATTGCGGATGACGAAGGCGCAGATCCGCTCTCCGAGGGAGGGATCCGGCAGAGACACCACCGCCGCGTCGAAGATCTCGGGGTGGGCGAGGAGATGATCCTCGATCTCCTCGGCGGAGATCTTTTCGCCCGCGCGGTTGATGTGGTCCGTGGCGCGGCCCTGAACCACGAGGTTCCCCTCAGGCGTGCGCTTGACCACGTCGCCGGTGCGATAAAAGCCGTCGGGGGTGAAGCTGCGGGCGTTGGCGGCGGGGTCGTCGTGATAGGCGCGGATGGTGTAGGGGCCGCGCGTCAGCAGATTCCCCGGCTCGCCTTCAGGGACTGGATTCCCCGCGTCGTCGAGGATCAGAATCTCGTCGTCGGGGCTGATGGGGCGGCCTTGGGTCTCCAGCGCGACGGCTTCGGGATCGTCGAGGCGGGTGTAGTTCACCAAGCCCTCGGCCATGCCGAAGACCTGTTGCAGCTTGCAGCCGAGGGCCGGGCCGATGCGCCGCGCCGCCTCCGGAATGAGCTTGGCGCCTCCGACCTGCAAGACCTTCAGCGAGGACAGATCCTCGGTCGCGGCCCCCGCCGCCTGAGCCCAGAGCAGCGCCAGAGGCGGCACCAGCCCCGTGATCGTCACGCGCTCGCGGGCGATGAGGGGAAAGGCGGCCTCCGGGCTGGGGCTCGGCGCGAGGACCACCTTCGCCCCGACGGAGAAGGCGCCCATAAAGCCCGGCGAGGACATGGGGAAATTATGCGCCGCCGGAAGCGCGACGAGATAAACGCTTTCAGGCGTCAGGCCGCAGATTTCGGCGCTGGCGCGGAAGCTGTAGATATAATCGTCATGGGTGCGCGGAATGAGTTTCGACAATCCCGTGCTGCCGCCGGAGATTTGCAGAAAAGCGACATCGGAAGGCGAAGGCTCCGGCTCGCCTTTGAGCTTCTCATCCGGAAAGGCGCGGAAATCGGCGAAGTCTTCGGCCTCGCCGAGAATCACGGCCTTGATCTCCGGCCGCTCCTCGCGCAAAGCCCGCGCGAGGCCGCGATGATCGAAGCCGTCCCAGCGATCCGCCGCCACATAGCCCACGGCCTCGCTTTTCGTGGCGAAATGGCGGATCTCCGTCAGGCGATGGGCGGGCAGGGCGTAGACCGGAATCAGCCGCGCCAGAAACAGCCCGAAGATCACGCTGAAGAATTCGGGGATGTTGGGCAGATGGACCACCACCCGGTCCCCCGGCTCCCAGCCGAGCGCCCGAAAGCCCGCCGCCGCGCCTTCGGCGCGGGCGAGCAATTCGGCGTAGGTCCATCTCTGATCGCCCCCAACCACGGCCTCGCGGTCGCCATGCTCGGCTGCCAAAGCCCGGAGCATCTCTGGGAAGCTCTCGCCGCGCCAATAGCCCTTGGCGCGATAGAGCGAGGCGAATTCCTCCGGCCAGATTTGCTGAGGTCTCACGCGGCCTTCTCCGTCAGATGGCGGCCCGTCTCGTCCACGCCGAGCGCCCGCAGCATGGTCACCAGCTTGGCGGAGGTCTCTTCGGCCTCGGCCTCCGGCGTGGAGCCCGGCACCACGCCCGCCCCGGCGTAGAGCCGCGCCTTTTCGCCCGCGATCTCGGCGCAGCGCAGCGAGACGAACCATTCGCCGTCTCCCGCCTCGTCGAGCCAGCCCACGGCGCCCGCGTAGAAGCCGCGGTCATAGCCCTCCAGTTGGGCGATGGCCTGCGCCGCCGCTTCGCGGGGCAGGCCGCAGACCGCCGGAGTCGGATGCAGCCGCGCCAGAAGCTCGGCGACGGGAACGTCCTCCTTCAATTCGCCCTCGATCCGCGTGCCGAGGTGCCACATGGCCGCCGTCGCGCGCAGAGCGGGGGTTTTCGGAACCGTCAGCCGCGCGCAAAGCGGCGCGAGGGCCTCGGCCACGGCCTCGACGACGGCGGCGTGTTCGCGCTGATCCTTCTCGGAGGCGAGCAGCCCCTCGCCCTGACGGCGATCCGCCTCGGGATCTCCGCCGCGACGGGCCGAGCCCGCCAGAGGATGCGAGGCCACCAGCCGCCCCTTGCGCGAAACGAGCAGCTCCGGCGTCGCGCCGAGCAGCGCGCGCGGCGGTTCTCCGAGTCCGGAGAGCGGCGCGCAGAAGACCGTCACGCTGGGGTCTTCGCCGAGCCGCGCGAGCAGGGCTTCGCGGTCGATGGGGCGATCCGCCAGAATGGCCACGCTCCGCGAGAGGACCACCTTGCGCAATTCGGCGTCCTCCTCGCGGCGGAGGATCTTCAGCGCCTCGGCCACGGCCCGCATATAGGCGGCGCGGGTCGGCTCCGGCGAGACGCCCCAAGGCGAACCGCCCTCCGCCAAGGCCGGAACGGAGCCGCGCCGGAAGGCCGGGCCTTCGAGCGCGCGGATCTTTTCAGGCTGATGGAGCCGGTCATGGGCTTCGCGGTCGAAGGGCAGGGCGCCGACCAGCCGCCTCGGGCCTTCGGGCTCGGCGGCGAAGAACTCCGCCGCCCGCGCCGCCAGAGTCTCGACCGGGCCGCCCGGCAGCAGCCGCCGGAAGCCCCGCGCCGCCAAACCGCCTTCGAGATTCTGCAAGGCGAAGGCGGTGGGATCCTCTCCGACGACTCTGCGGAAGCCGCCTTCGGAAGGCGGGAGGGAGGAAAGCGGGCTTGAGGCCATGGCGGAAATCCTGAAAGCTCCGCCGCAGCGCGAAGCTTGGGCGTTCTTATCTTTTGACTAGTCTATCCGAGAATTTCGGTCAACTATGCGGCGCGGCTCCTCTCCGCTCCGTGATTCGGCGTCGTGACCGGCGGCGTAAGGGCGTGGAATCTCCGCAGATTCGCGCGGCTTTCCCGGTGAGGGAAAAATATCTTGACAGAATCCGTCAACTTTAGCTCTAAGGCGTTCACGACCCCGGCCCGGCTTCCGGCGCGGGCCTGAAGACCGGCGAAGGCGCGGGGCGTCGGCCTCCCTTCGTCGAGCGGATAAGATCATCAGGGAGATTCGAGCGATGGCCTCCAGACTCAAGACGTCTTTCCGGGGCGCCGCCCTTGCGGCCCTTCTGCTCGGCGTGAGCGCGCCCGCCGTTTCGGCTCAGGACGCCGGACCCAAATTGAGCGCCGGGCCCGCCGCCGCGGCCTATTCCGTGATCGCGGGCGGTCAGGCGAAGGTGAGCGGAGCCGGCCTTCAGCCCGGACAGGCCGTCAGCCTGACGAGCTCCGCTTTGGGCGGGGCGGCTCTGGGGGGCGGACTCGCGGACGCCGAGGGCAAATTCGAGGCGGTCGTGACCGTGCCCGCGGGAACCGCGCCGGGGGATTATCCCGTGCAGGCGGCTCTGAGCAATCCGGCGGGCGCCGCCCAGCTGACTCTGCATGTCTCGCCCTATCTGGAGTTCTCCGGACAGGAGGCTTTCGACCTCTTCGGCCGCAAGACCTCGCGCGGGCTTTATCAGACCGCCTATAGCCCCAAGACGGGCAAGCTCTTCGCCACCTCCGCCGTGGGCCGTCCGCCGGTGAAGGAATCGGAGCTTCTGCGCCTGAATCCCGAGACGCTCGAAGTCGAGGCCCGCGTCACGCCCGCCGAGGCGCCCGCCCGTCCCGACGGCTCGGCCTGGGGCCTCTACGCCCTTTACGGCTTGGGTCTGGACGACGCCAACGGCAATATCTGGACGACCAACACCCGTCAGGACACGATCGCGGTCTATCGTCAGTCCGATCTCTCGCTGGTGAAGCAATTCCCGCCGGGCGCCGTGACCCACGCCCGCGACGTGGCCGTGGACGAAGAGCGCGGCCGGGTCTATATCTCGACGGCGCGCGGCGCCTCGACGCTGGAGGTCTTCGACGCCAAGACTCTGGAGCATGTCGGAACGGTGGCCCTCGTCTCCAAGACCGAAGGCAAGGAATTCGTGCCGATGAGCCTTGAGCTGGATCCGGTCAACGACCGCCTGTATACGGTCAGCATGCCGAGCGACGAATGGGCGGCGGTGGATCTGCTGACCAGCGAAGTCGCTTATGTCGGCCCGGTGCCGGGCGCCAAGGGCGCGAGCGGCGTCGCTTTCGATCCCCAGACCAACCGTCTTTACGTGGCCTCGCAGCAGAGCGACAATCTGGTGATCCTCGACACGACCACCAACGCCGTGGTGGCCGACGTGCCGGTCGGGGCCATTCCGCTGAACGTGGCTTTCGAGCCGAAGAACCGCCTTATCTATGTGGCCAACCGCGGCGCGGGGACCATCGCGATCCTCAATGCGGAAGGCGAGATCTTGGGCAATCTGCCGGGCGGCGTCTACGCCAATCATGTGGCCGAGGACGGGCTTGGAAACGTCTATACGACGGATCGCGCCATCAACGACGAGGATCCGGCCGGAGACATGGTCCGCCGCATCTCGCCGAAGGCGGCGAGCCGTTGAACCTGAATCGTTGACCCCTTGAGCGAAGTTTTCCTTCCTCGGACGAAACTGCTGGATCTCCCCCGTTCAGGCGGGGGGGATCTTCGCGCTTTCGTGGGGTGGCCTGAAGAGCCTCCGCCGCCTGAGGGCTGGCCGGTGGTCTATCTGCTCGACGGCGAGACGTATTTCGCGCCCATGCTGGCGGCGGCGCGCTCCTTGTCGCATCGCCCGAAGACCACGGGCGTCGCGCCCGCGCTGATCGTCGGGATCGCGCCCCATGAGGACGAAACCCGCGACGAGCGCGAATTCCGCCGCTGCCGCGACTTCACCCCGCCCGCTCCGCGCGAGCTTCTGCCGGAGCGGCCCCATGGGCGGCCTTGGGGCGAGACGGGCGCGGCGGGCCGGACGCTCGACTGGCTGGAGGAGGCGGTCAAGCCGCTGATCGAGGCGAAATTCCCGGTGGACCGCAGCCGTCAGACGCTCTTCGGCCATTCGCTCGGGGGGCTTTGCGCGCTTTACGCCGCCTTCCGCGCGCCGGAGCGCTTTCAGCGCTACGCCGCCTCCAGCCCCTCCATCTGGTTCGCCGAACGCTGGATTCTCAAGGCCGAGGCCGAATTCCCGGCGCGTCTGCGCGCTTCTCCCCATCCGATCCTGCTCAGCCTCACGGTGGGCTCGCTGGAAGCGGAGCCGCCCGAGCATCTGCGCGCAGGAACCGACCCTTACGCCCATTGGGTGCGCAAGAACCGCATGGTCGAGAACCTCATGGAGATGGGGCGTCGGCTCGCGGCGCTGGACCCTGAAAAGCTTCAGGTGGTTCAGGCCGTGCTGGAGGGCGAGAATCATCCTTCGGCGGCCTTCGCCGCTCTGAGCCGCGCTTTGCGCGCGGCGCTCCGACCGGAAAGGGCCTTGACGTCATGACGAATTGGGGACGGGCGGCTTGCGCCTTGGCTTTGGCGCTTTGGGCGGCTTCTCCGGCGGCGGCGGAGGTCCGGGCGGAGGATCTCACCGGGCGCGAGGTGGTCCTCGCCGAACCGGCCAAGCGGATCGTCCTCGGCGAGGGGCGTCATCTGGCCGTGCTGGGCCTGACTCATGAGGATCCGGTCGCGCTGGTGGCGGGCTGGCGTCTGAGCAAGGCGCTCGACGAGGGCACTTTGGAGGCCTATCGGGCGAAATTCCCCGAAATCGACGCCATCCGCGACATCGGCGGGACGGGGCGGGATCTCTCGGTGGAGGCGATTCTCGCCGTGGATCCGGATCTGGTGGTGCTGCCTCTGGCGGACGCCGGAGCGCCGGGGCTCCTGCGCGCCCGCGAGCGCTTGGAGAAGGCCGGGGTTCCTCTGGCCTATGTGGATTTCTTCACGCATCCCGAATCCAACAGCATCCCGAGTCTGCGCATTCTCGGAGCGCTCACCGGCTCCGAGGCGAAGACGGAGGAGTTCATCGAATTCTACGAGGGCAAGCTGAAGGCGGTGCGGGCGGCGCTCGACGACCCGGAGCTTGAGCGCCCGAGCGTGTTTTTTCACGTCCATGCGGGCGGCGAGCGCTGCTGCTCGACGGCGGGCGGCGGCGTCTTCAACGACTTCATCGAGATGGCGGGCGGCGAGAATCTCGGGGCGCAGCTGGTGAAGGGCGTGGTGGGCGACGCCAGTCTTGAATCTCTGCTGCTGGCCGATCCGGATTTCTACGTCGCGACGGGCGGCGCCCATATGGCGGCGCGGGGCGGTCTGGTGCTGGGGCCGGGGATCTCCGAGGAGACGGCGCGGGCGGGGCTGAATAAGCTGCTCGCCTCGCGAGGGATCGCGCAATTGACCGCCGTGGAGCAGGGGCGGGCGCTCGGCGTCTGGCATCTCTTCAACGATTCGCCCTTGCACGTCGTGCTGATCGAGCTTCTGGCGAAGACTTTCCATCCCGAGCGGACGGGGGATCTCGACCCCGCCGCCACCCTCGCCGAGATCGAGGCGCGGTTTTCGCCCGTGCCCACGCCGGGGATTTACTGGCTGAAGCCGTGAGCGCCCCCGACATGACCGCCGCCCCGACCTCCGCCGCGGATCAGGCCCTCGCGGCCTGGAGCCGCCGCAATCGCCGCCGGGCGCTTTGGACGGCCGCGCTCGGGCTTTTGGCTCTGGCGGCGCTGACGCTGGACTTCTTCCTCGGGACCGCCATGAGCCTCGGGGAATCGTGGAACGCGCTCTGGGGGATCGGCGGGGCCAGCTCGCGCCAGAGCTTCATCATGCATGATCTGCGCGCGCCGCCCGCTCTGATGGCGGGCTTAGTGGGGGCGGCTCTGGCTCTGGCGGGCGCCGAGATGCAGACGCTGCTGGACAATCCCCTCGCCGAGCCCTTCACGCTGGGAGTCTCCGGCGCGGCGGCGCTCGGGGCGGGGCTGGCTCTGGCTCTGGGTCTGCGCCTGCCTTTCATCCCGCAGGAATGGGCCGTTTCGGCCAACGCCTTCGTGATGGCCTGCGCGGCTCTGGCGGCGCTTCAGGCTCTGACGCGCTGGCGGGCGGGGGGGCCTCAGACGCTGATCCTCTTCGGGGTGGGGCTGGCCTTCGCCTTTTCGGCCATGGTCTCGCTGACGCAATATCTCGCCTCGCCGGAGGATCTTCAGCAGCTCGTCTTCTGGACGCTCGGCAGCGTGCAGGGCGCGACTTGGGCGCAGGCGGGGCTGATGGCGCTGGTGCTGGCGCTCTGCGTTCCCTTCTCGCTGCGGGCGGCTTGGCGTCTGACGGCCTTGCGGCTCGGAGCCGAGCGGGCCGAGGGCTTCGGCGTGGACGTCGGGCGTTTAAGGCGCGGGGCTCTGGCGCGGGTGAGCCTGCTCGCGGCGGCGGCGGTCTCCATGGCGGGGATCGTGGGATTCGTCGGCTTGGCGGCGCCTCATGTGGCGCGGCGGATCGTCGGCGAGGATCACCGCTTCCTTTTGCCCGCGAGCATGTTTTGCGGGGCGGCGCTGATGTCCTTCGCTTCGGCGGCGATCAAGCTCATGGCTTCGTGGAACGGCGTGGGGCTTTTGCCCATCGGCCTGATGACCACCCTGATCGGGCTGCCGGTCTTCTTCGCCCTGATTCTGAGGAGGCGCGCGGCGTGAGGGCTTCCGGAGATCTGGCCGCTCGGGGCCTGCGGGTGCGTTATGGGGCGCGGGAGATCCTCAAGGGTCTGGATCTGCCGCCGCTGCGGCCCGGCGAATTCGTCGCTCTGGTGGGGCCGAACGGCGCGGGGAAATCGACGCTGCTGCGGGCTTTGGCGCAGCTCATTCCCTATCAGGGCGAGGTTCGTTTAGGCGCGGCCGATCTGAGGAAGATGAAGCCCGCCGAGCGCGCGCGTCTGATCGGCTTCATGCCGCAGAGCCTCTCCGCCGCAGAGGGTCTGAGCGTTCTGGATTCGGTGGTGGCGGCCATGCGGGCGGGGGGCGAGACGATCCCCGTCGCGGAGGCGGCCCGCAGCGCCTTCGCCGTTCTGGAGCGGCTGAAGATCGGCCATCTCGCCTTGTCGGCGCTCGATCAGCTCTCCGGCGGACAGCGTCAGATGGCGGGATTGGCGCAGGCTTTGGCGCGGGATCCGGAGGCTTTGCTCCTCGACGAGCCGACCAGCGCTCTGGACCTCGCCAAGCAGATTCAGCTTCTGGAGGAGGCGCGGCGGCTCGCGGGAGAGGGGCGGATCCTCGTCGCGGCGCTGCATGATCTGACCATGGCGGCCCAGTGGGCGGACCGCATCCTCATCTTGCGCGAAGGCGAGCTTTGGGGCCATGGCGCCCCGGCTGAGGCGCTGACCCCCGCCATGCTGGCGGAGGTCTACGGCGTTTCGGGCCGCGTCGAGCGCTGCGCCAGAGGGCGGCTGCTCGTGCTGGCCGACGGGCGGCTCTGAGCGCAATCCGAAAATTTGCAAGATTTTCGGATAAATTGCGCGACCGGAAAACGACTTAGCGTCCCTCGCGCCGCCAGGCCGCGACCAGCAGGCCCGCCGCGATGAGCAGCGCCAGCCAAGCGGGCGGCAGAGGCGTCAGGCTGGCCGCGCGCAGGACCGAGGCCTCGCGCTCCACCAGACCGATCCAGCCCCGGCCTTCGGCGGGGCGGCCCGCCTGCACGCGGCGGATGTCCGGCAGGCCCTCGGCGACGCGCAGAGAGGCGCCCCCCGTGGCGTCGAGAAGCGGGCGGAAGATCTCGTCCGTGGCGACGGCGTTTTCGAATTCGCGCGGGCTCGCGCCGCCCACCGCCGCCAGAGTCCGCCATTCGCCGTCCGTCACCACATGCACGCCGAGCTCCGGCGTTTCGATCTCCGCGCGCCAGAGTCCGGGGCCCGCCGCCTCGAAAGGCGCGAGAAGCTCGATTCCCGAAGGCGTGACCACCCGCGCCCGCTCCGGCCCCTCCTCGGCGAGGCTGCGGCGCGTGACGCCGATCCGCGCGCCCACCACCTCGGCGACCAGCGCGTCTTCTTCAAGCTCCGGCTCCTTCATGAGCCAATGGGCCAGCCGCCGGAACAACTCCGCCTGAGGCCCGCCGCCCTCGAAGCCGCGCGCCCAGAGCCAGATCGTATCCGAAGCGAGCAGCGCCACGCGCCCTTGTCCCACGCGGTCGAGGATCAGCAGGGGCTCGCCTTCGGGCGATTCCATCAGGGCGTTGGCCTCCTCGCGGGGATCCACCTGCACGATCCGCAGCCATGAGCCCCAGCTCGGCGCCTCCGCGCTCTCCTCCGAAGGCGGATAGGCGCGGGCGAGATCCGCCGTCACCGGATGGCGCCCGCCGAGATCGGTCACCCGGGGGCGGAAGGCGCCTTCCAGAAGCCGCCCGGTCGGGCGCGCGGGCAAAGTCGCGCCGAGGGGGCTGCGCTCAAGGCTGTCCACCCCCGCGAACTCCGGTCCCGCCGTGATCAGCGCCGCGCCGCCCGCGCGGATGTAGCGCGCCACGTTCATGATGTAGGTCGGATCCAGAATATCGCGCTCGGCGTAGCGGTCGAAGATCACGAGGTCGAAATCGTCGAGCTTCTCCATGAACAATTCCCGGGTGGGGAAGGGGATCAGCGACAGCTCGTCCGAACTCGCGCCGGGGTCTTTCTCGATGGGGCGCAGAATGGTGAAATGCACCAGATCCACCGCCGGATCCGCCTTGAGCAGATTGCGCCAAGCGCGTTGCCCCGCATGAGGCGCGCCCGAAACCAGCAAGACCCTCAGCCGCTCGCGGGCGGCGCGCAAAGTGAAGGCGGCGCGGTCGTTGCGCCCCGTGAGCTGCCCCGCCAGAGGCTCCACCGAGACCTCCACCGCGGCGAGGCCCGGCGCGTTCACCGTGGCCATGATCGTCTCGGAGACTCCGAGCGTCACGCTTTGCTGAACCGCGATCTCGCCGTTGACCCGCACGTTCACCAGCACGCTCTGGCCGGGCCGCGTCGGCGCCGCGCCAAGATCCTCCACCCGAATGCGGATGGGGATGTTCTCGCGGACCACGGCGAAGCTCGGGGCGCTCTCCAGCAGGAGGCGGCGGTCGTATTCGCCCTCCCGGCCCGTCGAGAGCAGATGCACGGGGGCCGGAAAGCCCGCCAGAGCCGCATCATGGGCGCGGCCGTCCGAGACCACCACCGCCCCGGCGATGCGCTCGGGGTCGGTTTCCGCGAGGATTTCATTCAGCGCGCCGAAGATCGGCGAGCCGAGATCATGGCCCGCCGCGTTCATCGCCGATTCCACGCGGATCACCTTCAGCTCCATGGGGCGCTCGAGGTTCATCCGCTCGACGGCGGCGCGCATGGCGGCTTCGGCGGCGGCGAGCCGCTCGGGGCGGCCGTCCACGCCGTCGCTGGCGGTCTCGTCGAGGATGAGCGCCGCCACCGAAGCCCGGGGCTCGCGCAGCTCCTTGACCAGCGAGGGCCCCGCCAGAGCCGTCAGCACCGCCAGCCCCGCCGCGAAGCGCAGCCAGACTCCCGGCGCCCGCCGCCAGAGCCCCAGCGCCAGAAGCGCCAGAACCAAAGCCGCCAAAAGCCCCAAGGCCCAGAGCGGGACCAAAGGCGCGAAGCGCGCGCCGGTCCAGGTGAGTTCCGCGTCCAAGCTCGCGCCCCCTTATCTTCCGAGCCGCTCAAGCAGCATGGGAATATGGACCTGATCCGACTTATAGGAGCCGGTGTAGGCGTACATGGCGACGTTCACGCCGAAGCGGACCGCCGTCTCGCGGCGGCGCTCGCCGCCTTCGGGCATGGGAAGGACGGGATCTCCCGCCCCCCAGCCGTCGCGGCTCGGGCGGAGCGCCCAAGCGCCGGCCCAGTCGCGCCCGCCGACGATCACCGGCGAAACCCCGTCGTTGGAGAAGCCGAGGGCTTCGGCGTCCTCCAGTTCGGCGGCGTTGGGCGCGGCCTCCACCCAGACCTCGCCGCCGTCCCAGCGGCCCGGAAACTCCTTCAGCAGGAAGAAGCTCCGCGCGAGGACATGGCGCTCGTCCAGCGGCGCGAGCGGCGGCAGATCCAGCCCCTGAGCCACCCGGCGCAGAGCCTCCGCGCCCGGCGTGGGGCGTCCGTCGAAGGCCAGATGCGCGTCGCGGGTGTCGAAGAGGATCATCCCGCCTTGGCGCAGATAGGCGTTGAGCTTGGCCACCGCCGCCGAACTCGGCGTCTCCTGCCGCGCGGTGATCGGCCAATAGAGGAAGGGATAGACGTTCAGCTCGTCCCGCTCGACGTCCACGCCCTCCGGCGGGCCGGGCTCGATGGAGGTGCGGGCGGTCAATTGCTGCGCCAGCCCGTAGAGCCCCGCGCGGCTGATCTCGTCGATCTGGGAATCTCCGGTTAGCACATAGCCGAAGGAGGCCTCCAGCGCGGCCTCTTCGGCCTTGGCCAGAGTCTCGGCGTCGAGGCGTTCGGGGGCGCTTTGGGCGAAGGCGGAGCCGCCGCCTCCCAAAGCCAAGCCGAGCGCCAGAAGCGCCGCGCCCGCCGCCGCGCCGCGCGCCGGGAAGCGCAGACGCCCCGTCACGAGCAGCGTGCCGAGGGCGTCCGCCGCCAAAAGCAGCAGCGCGAGGGTCAGCAGCAGCGGCTTCAGCGGGCGCTCGGGCGCGCCGCCCAGAGGCTCCTGAACCACATTGGCGGGGAAGGCGGGCAAAGGCGCGAGGCGCGCGCCGGGCGCCATGAGGTTCGAAGCGATCTGCGCGCCGTCGCGGGCGTAGATTCCGGGAGGCGCGTCATGATCGGGGCGGTTCTCGGCGAGCCGCGCCCCGGTCGCGGGACGCGCCGCCGCATCCGCGGTCTGGGGGACGCCCCAAGCGTCGAGGAGGGTCGTGGGCGTCCAAAGCGCCTCCGCCTCCGAGACGAGATTTTGCGCGGCGCGGCCGTCGAAGGCCGCCGCCCGCTCCAGCGTGCGCCCGAGCATCTCGATGAACAATCCCGAAAGCGGCAGGCTCGACCATGAAGGCTCCGCGCTGACATGCAGGAAGACCACGCCGCCCTCGCCGCGCCTTTCGGCGGTGACGAGCGGCGAGCCGTCGGCGAGCCCGGCCCAGACCTTGGGCGGCAGATCCACGTCCGGCTCCGCGAGGATCTGGCGGGAGATCAGCACGTCGGCGGGGGGCGTCAGGCCGAAGAAGGGGCTGTTTTCGTCGAAGGGCGCGATGGGCTGAGGCTCGCCCCAGCTCATGGCGCCGCCCAAGGTCCGGCGTCCGGGCCGCAGCCGCACCGGCAAAAGCGGATCGGGCGTCTTGAAGCCGCTCTGATCGTCGGCGGCGGCCAGAGTGGCCGGGCCGGCGAAGCGGATCAAGGTGCCGCCCTTGCGCACCCAAGCTTCGAGCGCCGCGGCCTCCGAGGGCGCGAAGGCGCCGACGTCCACCAGAATCACGGCGTCGAAGGCCGCGAGTCCGGCCCCGTCGGCCTGAGTCAGGGTCATAAGGTCGACGTTCTGGGTCTCGGCCAGAGGCGCCAGAGCCTCGCGGAGGAAATAGCCGCCAGAGAGCAAAGGCTGATCCTCGCGCGCGCGCTCGCCGCTGACGAGGGCCACGCGCTTGCGTTTGAAGCGATTGTCCAGAAGGGTCGCGCCGCCCGCGCTGCGGCTCTCCTCGAAGCTGAGGAAGGCGACGCGGTTCAGCAGATCCAGCGGCGCCTCGATCTCGGCGGCGGCGCTCGTCTCGCCCGCCGCGAAATCGGCCTGAGCCGAGGCCAGAGGGCGCGGCGCGGCGTTCTCGGGGGCCTCCCAAGCGAGGATGCGCCGGGTCTCCGGGCCGGAGGCCTCGGCGCGCAGGGCGGTCAGCTTCAGCTTGCCGGGCTCCTCGCCGGGGGGCTCGGCCCTCAGGCCGCGCGCGGTCTCCAGCGGGCCGACGGCGCGCGCGGAGAGTCCCGCCAGCCGCGCGGCGAACTCCCCGGCGCCGGGGCCGTCGAGCCCGTCGTGAATCCAGACCAGATAGGAATCCGCCGGAAGATCGGCGACGGCCAGAGCCTCGCGATGAGGCGCCCAAGGCTTGGGCCGCATCTCCTCCAGCAAGCCGAGCGCGTCGGCGGCGGGGCGGGGCTCGATGAGCAGGCGGCCTTCGGAGAGAGGCGGCTCCGCCAGACCGATCAGCGCGGCGGGGCGTCCGGCGCGCTCGGCCTGAGCGAGGATCTCGCGGGCGGCCTCGCGGCGGGCCTCCCAATCGGGCGCCGAGGCCCATCCGTCGTCCAGAACGAGGATCGCCGGGCCTTCGCCCTCGGAGAGCCGGGGGCGCGGATCGAGCACGGGCTGCGCGAAGGCGAAGATCAGCAGAGCCGCCGCCAGAATCCGCAGAGCCAAAAGCCACCAAGGCGTGCGCTTGGGGGTCTTCTCCGGGGGCTCCACGCCGAGCAGGATCGCCACGCCGGGGAAGCGCTCGCGCAGAGGCGCGGGCGGCGTCGCGCGCAGCAGCCACCAGAGGATCGGCAAGGCCGCCAAAGCCGCTAAAAGCCAAGGATTCAGAAAGGCGAGAGAGCCGATGCTCAGAGAGGGGATCATCTGGGCGCGCTCCAGCTTTGCGAGGCGGCGCTCAGGGCGCCATGCAGCGCCAGCAGCAGAGGCGCGGGAGATTGGTCGGTGCGATGGAGGAATAACCGCCATCCGGCGCCGCGCGCCAGATCCTCAAGACGGGCGCGGCGTTCGGCGAGCTTGTCTTGATAGGCGGCGTTGAGGGCCTCGGCGCGGTCGGCTTCGTAATTCAGCAGGCCGCCCATGCTCTCGAAGAGCAGCCGCCCGCGATAGGGGAAGGCCTCCTCGGCGGGATCGAGGATCTGCACCAGAGCGCCCCCCGCCTCCTGAGCCGCCGCCGAGGCCAGACGCCGCGCCAGAGGCTCCAGAGGGCCGAAGAAATCCGAAAACAAAGCCACCCGCGCCCTGCGGCCGAGCGGCGCGGCGGGCGGAGCGCCGTAATCGGGCGGAGTCTCCTGATCCGTCGCGGCCAGAGCCAGGGCCATGCGCCGCAGCCCCGTCTCGCGGGAGGTCGGGGCCAGAGGCGGAGCCAGCAGAGCGAAGCGCTCGCCGCTGCGCGCCGCCAGAGCCGCCAAAGCCAGAGACAAGAGCGAAGCCCGCTCCGCCTTGGTCGAGGGCGCGCCCTTCGAGCGGAAGCGCATCGCCGCCGAGCGGTCGGGCCAGAGCCAGAGCGTTTGCGCGGCCTCCCACTCGGTTTCGCGGACGTAAAGCTCGTCGGCGCGGGCGGAGCGGCGCCAGTCCATATCCGACAAGGCGTCTCCGGGGAGCGCGCGGCGATATTGCCAGAAGGTCTCCCCCCGCCCCGAGCGGCGGCGCCCATGAGCGCCCGTCACGAGGCTCGCGAGGCGCTCGGCGGCCAGCAGCAGCGGCGGCAGAGCCGAAGCCGCGCCCTCCGCGTCGCGACGGAGGCGCGCGGCCTCCGCGCCTGACGAGAAGGCCGCCTCCGGGCGGCGCGGCTCGCTCATGCTCCGGCCTTGGGAAGAGCTCCGGCCTTGGCGAGGGCTTCGGCGATCACGCCGTCGAGGCTGACGCCCTCGGCGCGGGCGGCGAAGCTCAGGGCCATGCGGTGGTGCAGGGCGGGAATCGCGAGATCCGCCACATCCTGAAGATCCGGCGCGAAGCGGCCTTCGAGCAGAGCCTTGGCGCGGACGGTCAGCATCAGCGCCTGAGCCGCGCGCGGGCCGGGCCCCCAAGCCACATGGCGGCGGGCGCTCTCCAGAGCCTGCGGGTCGCCCGGACGGCAGCAGCGCACGAGGGTCAAAATCGCCTCGGTGACCTTCTCGCCCACCGGAATGCGCCGCACCAGCCCTTGAAAGCGCTGAAGCTGCTCGGCGGTGATCGCGGCGTGAGGCGTCACGCTTTCGGCGCCGGTGGTGGCGAGCAGAATGGCCCGCTCGGCGTCGCGGTCGGGATAATCCACGTCGATCTCGAAGAGGAAGCGGTCGAGCTGGGCCTCCGGCAGCGGATAGGCGCCTTCCTGCTCGATGGGGTTGCGCGTGGCCAGCACATGGAAGGGCGCGGGCAGGTCGTGGCGCTCGCCGGCGATGGTGACGTGCTTCTCCTGCATGGCCTGAAGCAGCGCCGATTGCGTGCGGGGGCTGGCGCGGTTGATCTCGTCGGCCATGAGCAATTGCGCGAAGATCGGGCCCTTCACGAAGCGGAAGGCCCGCGAGCCGTCGGCGCCCTGCTCCAGCACCTCGGCGCCGAGGATGTCGGAGGGCATGAGGTCCGGCGTGAATTGGATGCGCCGCGCGTCCACCCCGAGGACCACGCCGAAGGTCTCGACGAGCAGCGTCTTGGCCAGCCCCGGCGCGCCGACCAGCAGCGCATGTCCGCCCGAGAGGATCGCCGCGAGGGTCAGATCCACCACGCGCTCTTGTCCGATGACGCGGCGGCCGATCTCGGCGCGCGCCTGAGCCAGAGCTCCCTGCGCCTCCTCGACGATTCGCAGAAGGGCGTCCTCCTCCGCGAAGCGGGCGGAGGAGCCGGAGCCGGAGTCGGCGGCGAGGCTGTCGGCGGGTGCGGTCATGCCGGATCCTGTCGTTTTTGAGGGGCCATCCGGCCCGAAGCGCGGCGGAGAGAGGCGGAAGGCCTTGCGTCGAAGGAGCTGCGCCCTCATCTCTGGGGGGCGAAGGTTATATTAAGCTATATCGCCGAGATTAAACCCCCGCCCTCCGTATTGTCGCACAAGAGCTTGTGAGCCGACGCGGGAGGCGGGTCGGCCTGAGAGGAGTCATGTCGGAGCCCCCCCGTTCGCCCGCAAACGCCCTTCCGAACTCCGCCCCCGGCCTCGCCGGTCTGGGCGAGGCGAAGAAGACCCGCCTGCCCAAACATCTTTGGAATCCTGCGATCTGCGGCGAGATCGACATCGCGATTCGCCGGGACGGGACGTGGATCCACGAGGGCCGTCCCATTTTGCGCCGCGAATTGGCGAAGCTCTTCGCTTCGGTCCTGCGCCGCGAGGGCGAGGATCATTATCTGGTCACGCCGGTCGAGAAAATGAAGATCCGCGTCGAGGACGTCCCCTTCCTCGCCGTGGAGATGCGCGCGGAGGGAGAAGGCCGGGAGAGGCGCCTGATTTTCGTCACGAATCTGGACGAAGAGGCGGCGCTCGATTCGCCCGGGGGCCTGCGCGCCGCGCGCGGCGCCTCGGACGGCTTGACGCCCTATCTGCGGATGCGGGATGGTCTGGAGGCGCGGCTCGACCGCAAGACGACCTATCGGCTGATCGAGTTGGGGGAGACGCAGGGCGAAGGCGAAGAGGCGGCCTTCGGAATCTGGTCGGGGGGAATCTTCCACCCGCTGGCCCCGGCCTCGGAGGCGGAGCCATGAACATGACGACGAACGCCTTGCGGTCTTTGCGAAGCCCGCCGGGACTTTTCCCCCCCGTCGAGCGCGCCGAGCTGCGGCGCGCCGTAGCCCAGACCTTGCCGCTCGCGGCGGGCGGCGACGACGTGGCGCCGGACGCCGCGCCCCGCATGGCGGCGGTGCTCTGTCCGGTGGTCGAGCGCGAAGACGGGCTTTGGGTCTGGATGGTCCGCCGGGGCGACCATCTGCGCCGCCACGCCGGACAGATCGCTTTTCCCGGCGGCAAGGTGGAGGAGGAGGATTCTTCTCCTCTGGCGGGCGCCCTGCGCGAGACTCAGGAGGAGATCGGCCTCGACCCCGGGCGGGTGGAGGTGGCGGGGGCGCTCGCGCCCTATCTGACCGTGACGGGCTTCCTCATCATCCCCTTCGTGGGCTTCGTGGACGCCGAATTCCATCCCGAGCCCGACGGCGACGAAATCGCGGAGGCCTTTCAGGCCCCGCTCGACCTTCTGCTCGATCCTGAGAAAATCCAGCGCCTCCAGCGAGAATACGCCGGTCGTCAACGCTTTTATTACGCCATCGACTATAATGACCGGAACATATGGGGCGCCACGGCGGGGATGTTGAAATCCCTATCGGAACGCGTGCTCGCCCTCCGCGAGAGCGAAGGGCGGTCCGTGGGCCCCGAGGCGGGATCGGGAGGCGCCGGGTGGGACGCATCCTGATCTTGATTTTCGCCCTAGGCGCCTCGCCCTTCGTGGTGGCCGCCTTCTACGAATGGCGTCGGGATCAGGGCGGCTGGCGTCGCCGGGGGCTCTGGGCGCGGGAAAGGCTGCTGAAGCTCGCCCTTTGGGGATTGCTGCTGGCGGCGACGGGATCTCTGGCCATGGCGCTCGTCATGGACCCGGGCGGACAAACCGGTCGTTACGAGCCGGCGCGATTTGAAAACGGACAGGTGACGCCGGGACGGATCGTCCCGGAGGAGCCCCAGCCGCGGAGCAGATAGGGGTGGGCAGATGAGTCTGGAGATTCGGGCGCCATGGCTTGAAGCCGAGACCACGAAGGCCGTCTGGTCGGCCCTGACCGCCGACGGCGCCTTCGTGCGCTTCGTCGGCGGCTGCGTGCGCAACGCGGTGATCAACGGTCCGCCCACCGACGTGGATCTGGTGATCGACCGCGCGCCCGAAGGCGCGGTGGATCTTCTGGACCGGGCGGGCATCCGCGTCGAGCCCACAGGCTTCGATCATGGCGTGGTGATGGCCGTGCTGGACGGCCAGAGCTTCGAAATCGCCTCCATGCGCCGCGACGTGACCCCCGACGGGCGGCGCTCCAAGGTCGAATTCGGCGCCGATATTCTGGAGGACGCCCAGCGCCGCGACTTCACCATCAACGCCCTTTACGCCGACGAACACGGCCATGTCGAAGATCCCATAGGATGGGCCCTCTCCGATCTGGAGGCCCGGCGGGTGCGCTTCATCGGCTCGCCCGCCAAACGGATTCAAGAGGATTATCTCCGCATTCTGAGGCTCTTCCGCTTCCACGCCTGGTATGGCGAGGGCGAGATGGAGCCGCCGGGCCTGGTCGCCTGCGCGGGTCTGGCCGGGGGTCTGGAGCGCGTGTCCCGCGAGCGGATCGGCGCCGAGATCATGAAGCTTCTGGCCGCGCCGGATCCCTCCATCGCCCTGAAGGCCATCGAGGAGACCGGAGTCATGGAGCACGCCTTGCCCGAGGCGCGCCGCAACGGCCCTTTCGCGGCTCTGGTCGCTCTGGAGCGCCGTTACGGCCTTCAGCCGGTGGATCCTCTGCGCCGGCTCGCGCTGCTCACGCGCGGCGCGGCCCCCGAGGAGGTGATGGAGCGGCTGCGCCTGTCGCGGCATACGGCCAACGAACTGGCCGCGCGCAGCGTCTCTTATCCGATCACGGATTCCTCCACCGCGCGCCGCCTCGGCTATGAGCGCGGCGCCGAGGCCGCCCGCGACGTGATGCTCATCGCCGCCGCCGACGGCGGCCCCGCCATCCACGCCCGCTGGGTCGGCGACATCAACGAAGGCGCCCGCCAAAAGCTGCCGGTCACCGCCAACGACCTGATCGACGTCGGATTCACGCCGGGGCCGCGCTTGGGGGCCGCTCTGGCTTCGGCCGAGCGCGACTGGGTCGCCAGCGACTTCGTGCTGGACCGCGCCACGCTGGTCTCGCGCGCTTCGGAGATGCGCGAAGCGGGCTGATCCCGCCCGTCTTCTGCGAAGCTTATGCGGAAATCTTCTTTACAAAGCCCTTCGGACCTTGTCCGGAGGGTTTTCTCATTGCGAAAACGCCGCTTGAGCGCTCCGCCCGCCTTTTCTAGGCCGGGTTCCGCGACGAAAGGATGACGGAGACTCTTGCGCGGGGCGGCGGCCTCTGCTTAGTCTGAGGGCATAAAAGGCGCGAGCCGCCCGTGAAAACAGACGACCCGTCAGGAGAAGATTTATGAAAATCCAACGCTTCGCGGGGCTTGCCGCTCTGCTCGCCTCGACCCTCATGGCCTCCTCGGCCATGGCCGAGACCTTGCGCTGGGCCCGCGCCAGCGACGCCTTGACCCTTGATCCTCATTCGCAGAATCAGGGCGTGACTCATAACTTCGCCCATCATATTTACGAAACTCTGGTGGATCGCGCCGTGGACGGCTCGCTCACGCCGCGCCTCGCGACCGAGTGGTATGTGAAGGAGGACGATCCCAACGTCTGGGTCTTCAAGCTCCGCCATGACGTGAAGTTCCACGACGGCGCCGACTTCACCGCCGAGGACGTGGTCTTCTCGCTGGATCGCGCGCGCTCCGAAAACTCCAATATGCGCCAGCTGCATTCCGCCATCGCGAGCGTCGCGGCGGTGGACGACCACACCGTCGAAGTGACGATGACCGGCCCTTCGCCGCTCTATCCGAACAACCTGACCAACACCTTCGTCATGGACAAGGGCTGGTCCGAGGCCCACAGCCTCCAGAGCGTGCAGGATTACGCCGCCGGAGAAGACAACTACGCCGTGCGCAACGCCAACGGCACCGGCCCTTATATCCTCGAATCCCGCGAAGTGGACGTGCGCTCGGTGCTCAAGCGCAATGAAGCCCATTGGGCCGAAACCAAGCCGCAGGTCACTGAAATCATCTATCTGCCCATCGCCGAGAACGCCACGCGCATCGCGGCCTTGCTCTCGGGCGAGGTGGATCTCGTGCAGGACGTGCCGGTGCAGGACATCGAGCGCCTCAAGAACACCGCGGGTCTGAAGGTCGAGACCGGCCCCGAGAACCGCATCATCTATTTCGGCTATCGCATGGACGACAAGCCGCTGAAATCCTCGAACGTCGCGGATAAGAACCCCATCGCCGACCCCCGCGTGCGCGAGGCCATGCATCTGGCCATCGACCGCGAGGCCATCAAGCGCGTGGTGATGCGCGGCAATTCGCTGCCGGCGGGCGTGGCCATGCCGCCCTTCGTCCATGGCTGGACCCCCGAGCTCGACGCCTTCCCGGCCCCCGATCCCGAGCGCGCCAAGGCTCTGCTCGCGGAAGCGGGCTATCCGGACGGCTTCAGCGTCACGCTCGACACGCCGAACAACCGCTACGTCAACGACGAGGCGATTTCTCAGGCGGTGGTCGGCATGCTGGGCCGCATCGGAATCAAGGTGACGCTGGCTTCGCGCCCGGTGGCGCAGCATTCGCCGCTGATCACCGGCGACAACACCGATTTCTATCTGCTCGGCTGGGGCGTGCCGACCTTCGATTCCGCCTATATCTTCAACGACCTGATCCACAGCCGCAATGGGCATTTCGGCGCCTATAACCCCTCGGGCTACGCGGATCCGGCGCTCGACGCCAAAATCGAGGGCCTCGCCACGGAGATCGACGTCGAGAAGCGCGACGCCGACATCGCGGAGATCTGGGCGCAGGTCCAGCGCGACCGCGTGCTGCTGCCGATCCATAACCAGCTTCTGGCCTACGCCATGAAGGACAATCTCACGCTGGCGGTTCATCCTGAGAACCAGCCTCTGATGACCATGGTCACTTACGGCCAGTAAGAATCTTCGGCGGGAGGGCCGGGGGCGTCCTGCGCCTTCGGCCCCCTTCGTTTCGACGGCGGACGCGAGGCCGGCGACGGCCCCGCGCCTCTCCTCATAGCCCGGAGATCCCATGCTCGCCTTCATTCTCCGGCGGCTGCTGCAATCGCTCATCGTGATGCTGGCGGTCGCGTTCATCGCCTTTCTGATGTTCCGTTTCGTCGGCGATCCCGTCGAGGGCATGATGGGCGTGGACGCCCGCCTCGCCGACCGCGAGGCTCTGCGCGACAGGCTCGGGCTCAACGACCCCTTTTATATGCAGTTCTGGACCTTCGTGAAAAACGCGGCCCGGGGCGAATTCGGCATCTCCTACCGGCTTCAGCAGCCGGTGACGCAATTGATCCTCAGCCGTCTGCCCGCCACCATAGAGCTCGCCGTCGTCTCGGCGAGTCTGGCGCTGATCGTCGGGGTGACGCTGGGCGTCTTCACGGCCATTCACGGCCGCCTCCCGCCTTCGAGCCGCGAGACTCTGACCGCTCTGGCGGCGATCATCCTGCCCGCTCTGGCGCTCTGGTTCTTAGGGCGGGGCCTCCTCTGGAGCTTCGGCGCGGCGGCTCTGATCTTCGTCTCGACGGCCTTTTGGGCGAAAAGCTTCTTTTCTCAGGCGGTGATGGCGGTTTCGCTGGTGGGCGTCTCGCTGCCGACCTTTCTGATCGGCATTGGGCTGATCTTCGTCTTCGCGGTGGAGCTGAAGCTTTTGCCCTCTTTCGGGCGCGGCCAGACGGTCGAGCTTTGGAAGGGTTGGAGCACCGGATTCCTGACGAAATCGGGTTTGCTCTCGCTGATCCTCCCGGCGGTGACGCTCTCGTTGTTTCAGATGACGCTCATCATGCGGCTCGTCCGCGCCGAGATGCAGGAGGTCTTGCGCAGCGACTATATCCGCTTCGCCCGCGCCCGCGGCCTGCCGGAATCGACGATCAATTTCCGCCATGCTCTGAAGAACACCATGGTTCCGGTGATCACCATCACGGGCCTGCAACTGGGCTCGATCATCGCCTTCGCCATCATCACCGAGACGGTCTTCAACTGGCCCGGCGTGGGCTCGCTGTTTGTGAACTCGGTGCAGGCGGTGGACGTGCCGGTGATGGCGGCCTATCTGCTCTTCGTGGCGCTGGTCTTCGTGGTGATCAATCTCATCGTCGATCTTCTTTATTACCTCGTCGATCCGCGCCTGCGCGTGGACGGCCGTTCCGGGAGGGCCTGAGCCATGACCGAAGCTCCTCCTCCCGAAGCGCCCGTCGAGGCCGCCGCTCCCGCGCGGGGCTTTTGGGCGCGGTTCTGGGACAGCGACGTCTTTTGGTCCTATCGGCATAATCCGGTGGCGGTGGTCTCTTCGCTGGTGGCTCTGACGCTGATCCTCGCGGCGGTCTTCGCGCCCTGGATCGCGCCGCATGATCCCTTCAACCCCGCGACGCTCCAGCTCATGGACGGCTTCACGCCGCCCGGCGAAGCGGCCATGTCGGGGACGGTCTATCGCTTCGGCACGGACGACCAAGGCCGGGATCTGCTCTCGACCATTCTGTATGGCTCGCGGGTTTCGCTCTTCGTGGGCTTCGCGGCCACGCTCTTCTCCATGACTCTGGGCGTGAGCTTGGGCCTCTTCGCGGGCTATCGCGGCGGCCTCGCGGATACGATCATCATGCGCGTCGCCGACGTGCAATTATCCTTCCCGGCGATCCTCATCGCCTTGCTGATCTTCGGCGTGGCGCAGGGCGTCATCCCGCCCAATAAGCAGGAAAGCATGGCGATTTGGGTGCTGATCCTCGCCATAGGACTCGCCAATTGGGCGCAATTCGCCCGCACCGTGCGCGGCGCCGCCATGGTCGAGCGGCAGAAGGATTACGTCTCCGCCGCGCGGATCATGGGCGTGCCGGGTCCGGCCATCGCCTTCAAACATGTCCTGCCGAACGTCCTCGGCCCGGTGCTGGTCATCGCGACGATCAGCCTCGCTCTGGCGATCATCGAGGAGGCGACCCTCTCTTATCTTGGGGTGGGCGTGCCGCCGACCCAACCTTCGCTCGGGACGCTGATCCGCATCGGCCAGCGCTTCCTCTTCTCCGGCGAGTGGTGGATTTTGTTCTTTCCCGCTCTGATGCTCATTTTGCTCGCGCTTTCGGTGAATCTCCTCGGCGATTGGCTGCGCGACGCCCTGAACCCGAAGTTGCGCCAATGACAGAGACAGACGCCCAGACGCCCGTCCTTTCGGTGCGCGACCTCGTGGTGGATTTCCCCCTGAGGCGCGGGAATTTCCGCGCCCTGCATGGCGTGAGCTTCGACATCGCGCCCGGCGAAGTGCTGGGCGTGGTGGGGGAATCCGGCGCGGGGAAATCCATGACCGGCGCGGCGGTGATCGGCCTGCTGACGCCTCCGGGGCGGATCACCAGCGGCGAGGTCTATCTGCAAGGCCAGCGCATCGACCAGCTGCCCGAAGCGGAGATGGTCAAGCTGCGCGGCAAGCGGATCGGCATGGTGATGCAGGATCCGCTGACCAGCCTGAATCCGCTCTTCACGGTGGGCCAGCAGCTCATCGAGACCATCCGTCAGCATCTGCCGCTCAGCGAGGCCGAGGCTCGGGCGCGGGCGGTCTCGCTGCTGGAGGAGGCGGGGATTCCCCGCGCCGCCGAGCGCATCGATTCCTATCCGCATCAGTTTTCGGGCGGCATGCGTCAGCGGGTGGTGATCGCTCTGGCCATCGCGGCGGATCCTGAGCTGGTCATCGCCGACGAACCGACTTCGGCGCTGGACGTCTCGGTGCAGGCTCAGGTGATCAAGGTGCTGAAGAAGCTCTGCGAGAGCCGGGGCGCGGCGATCATGCTCATCACCCATGACATGGGCGTCATCGCGCAGATCGCCGACCGCATCCTCGTCATGAACGCCGGACGCATCGTCGAAAGCGGGCCGGTGGGGCAGGTGATCCGTCATCCGCGCGAGCCCTACACCATCAAACTCATCGACAGCATCCCGACCCTCAACCGCGAATCCGAGGCGCCCGTCCCCGCCGAAGCCGCGACGCCTGAGTCCGCTCAGGACGCTTATGTGCGCGTCGAGAACCTCACCCGCGATTTCAGTCTGGGCGGCGGCGGCTCCTTCTTCGGGCGGCTTTTCGGCGGGAAGGATAAGATCTTCCGCGCGGTGAACGACGTCTCTTTCTCCATCCGCCGGGGCGAGACCTATGGCCTTGTGGGGGAATCGGGCTCGGGGAAATCCACCTGCGCGAAGATGATCGCGGGGCTGATTCCGCCGAGTTCAGGCCGCATCTTCGTCGACGGCGCCGACGTCTGGTCCGCCGAGGGCGCGGCCTCGCGGCGGCGCAACGTGCAGATGATCTTTCAGGATCCCTACGCCAGCCTGAATCCGCGCTGGCGGGTGGGGAGCATCGTCGCCGAGCCGATCAAGGCGCTGAAGCTGACCTCCAATCGTTCCGAGATCGAGGACCGCGTGGCGGATCTTTTGCGCAAGGTGCGGCTGGATCCGGTGGCGATGCGCAAATATCCGCATGAATTCTCCGGCGGCCAGCGCCAGCGCATCGCCATCGCGCGGGCGCTCTCGACGCAGCCGGCCTTCATCGTCTGCGACGAGCCGACTTCGGCTCTGGACGTCTCGGTTCAGGCGCAGGTTCTGGACCTCATGAGCGGGCTTCAGGAGGAATACGGCCTGACCTATCTGCTCATCAGCCATAACCTCGCGGTGATCCGCCAGATGGCCAACGACGTGGGCGTGATGCGTCAGGGCGTTCTGGAGGAAAGCGGCCCGGTGGACGAGATCTTCGACCATCCCAAGGCCGAATACACCCGGATGCTGCTCGACGCCGTGCCGGATCTCGACAAGGTGGCCTGAGGCGAGGCGAGCCCCTTATTTTGGCAGGAAATCGCCCTTCATGGCGAGGATCTCGGCGCGGATGCGCGCCGTCGCCGGGCTGAGCGGCGCGGCGCGCGGCCGGACGAGCCGCCATTGCCGCACCAGAGGCAGGCCCGGCGCCCGCACCAAGGCGAGGCGTCCTTGGCGCAGCTCCTCCATGGCCGTATGCAGCGAGAGGAAGGCCATGCCCAATCCCGCCATGGCCGCCTGTTTGATGGATTCGTTCGAGCCCATTTCGATCAATTCGAAGCCGCGCCCGTCGGCCAGAGAATCCAGATAGCGCGCCATCAGCAGCCGCGTGCCGGAGCCCTGTTCGCGCGAGATGATCGGCTCGCGGAGCAGATCCTCCGCCCCGACCTCCTTCAGCTTCGTCAAAGGATGCTCCGGCGCGGCGATCAGCCCATGCGGATGAGGCCCGAGAATATCCTCCTCGATCTCCGGCGCCCTCGGCGGACGCCCCATGATCGCGAGATCCAATTCTTGGCGCTCCAGCCCCTCCAGCACCCTTTCGCGGTTGGATTCGCGCAGGACCACCTCGATCTCCGGCAGGATCTCCCGCAGGCGCGCCACCAGACGCGGCGCGAAATATTTCCCCGTCGAGACCGCCCCCAGCACCACGCGCCCGGTTTTCCCCTGAGCCTGAGCCGCCAGATCCGCGGCGAGGCGTCGCAGGATGTCTTCGATCCGCCGTCCGGCCTCTATGGCCATCTCGCCTTCAGGGGTGGGGGAGGAGCCTGCGGAATCGGCCCGCCTCTGCAAAAGCGCCACGCCTAAAACCCCTTCCAGAGCGCGGATTTGCGCATGAACGGCGGGCGGCGTCAGTCCGAGGCTCTCGGCGGCGGCGGCCAGAGATCCCCCCCGCGCCACGGCGGCGAGCGAGCGCAATTGACGCAAGGTCAGGGCTTCGGGACGGCTCATTCGATTTTCCTGAATGCGGCTTCTGATTTTTAAAATTTCTTTTTGGCCTCTCATCCGCAAGCTTAAAGGCGAGACGGGGAGATCGAAAAGGATCTTCTGAAAATCGCCTCTCAAAAGAAAGGCTTAGATCTTTTCTCCGAGCCCTCGGGCGCGGCGGGATGAGCTAAGCCCGAGAAGATCAAGGGACCGGAAAACCGGCCCGTCCATTGGTTTCCAGGGAGGAGACCCCCCATGCGCGACGCCCCTAGGCGCGATATGACGAGAATCCTCAGGGATTCCGCGATCCCCGAGGCTTTCGACGACCTCATCAACCGCATCGCCCTGGTGGCGACGGGGCTTTCCCGGCGGATCGCCCGCGGCGGGCTCGACGAGGATCTGGCCGGAGCGCGCGGCCAAAACGCGGGCGGCGACGGGCAAAAGGCCCTCGACGTGATCGCGGACGAGGCCTTCATGGAGGCTCTGCGCGGCTCGGCGGTGCGCTTCTACGCCTCCGAGGAGCAGGATGAGGCCGTGGACCTCAACGGCGCGGGCGAGTTCGCGCTGGCGATAGACCCTCTGGACGGCTCCTCCAACATCGACGTGAATCTCTCCATCGGCACGATCTTCGGCGTCTATTCCGCCGAGGCGACGGCTCAGGCGAGCTTTCTGCGGCCCGGCCGCGATCTTCTGGCCGCGGGCTATGTGGTCTATGGGCCGCAATGCCTGCTGGTCGCGACTTTCGGACAGGGCGTGCTGCATTTCCTGCTCGACCCCGAGGATGGGCGTTTTCATCGCCTCGACCGGAATTTCGACCTTTCGGGGAAATTCGGCGAATTCGCGATCAACGCCTCGAACCACCGCCATTGGCCCCGGCCCATCCGGGCCTATGTCGAGGATTGCCTCGCGGGCGACCAAGGGCCGCGCCGCCGCAATTACAATATGCGCTGGGTGGCCTCGCTCGTGGCCGAGACCCATCGCATCCTGACGCGCGGCGGGGTCTTCCTCTATCCCGGCGACGCCCGCAAGGGCTATGAGCGCGGGCGCCTGCGCTATCTCTACGAATGCGCGCCCATCGCCTTCCTCATCGAGCAATCGGGCGGCGCGGCCACCGACGGCGTGACGCCGATCCTCGCGCAGACCCCCGACGCCTTGCACGCCCGCACGCCCTTCGTCTTCGGCGGAGCGGCCAATGTGGCCCGCGTCGCGGCCTATCACGAGCTTTCGCATGAAGAAACCTCGGCGCTGTTCGGCGGCCGCGGCCTGTTCCGGAGCTGACCCCTATGAGCCGTCTGCATCCCATCATTTCGGTCACCGGGTCTTCGGGCGCGGGCACCTCCACGGTGAAGCACACCTTCGACCAGATTTTCCGCCGTGAGGGCGTCAAGGCCGTCTCCATCGAGGGCGACGCCTTCCACCGCTTCAACCGCGCCGAGATGAAGGCCGAATTGGCCCGGCGCACCGCCGCCGGAGACTTCACCTTTTCGCATTTCTCCTATGAAGCCAACGCCTTGGACGAATTGGAGCGGGTCTTCCGCGAATATGGCGAGACCGGAGAGGGCCGCACCCGCCATTACGTCCATGACGACGGCGAGGCCGAGCGTTTCGGCGTCCCGCAAGGCGAATTCACCGACTGGACGTCCTTCGACTCCGGTTCGGACCTCCTCTTTTACGAGGGGCTGCACGGATCGGTGATCAACGACGAGGTGAATCTCGCGGCTTTGGCGGATCTCAAGGTCGGGGTGGTGCCGGTGATCAATCTCGAATGGATCCAGAAGATCCACCGCGACCGCGCTCAGCGCGGCTATTCCACCGAGGCCGTCACCGACGTGATCCTGCGGCGCATGCACGCCTATGTCCATTGCATCTGCCCGCAATTCGCCGAGACCGACGTGAATTTCCAGCGCGTGCCGGTGGTGGACACCTCCAATCCCTTCATCGCGCGCTGGATCCCCACCGCCGACGAAAGCCTTGTGGTGATCCGCTTCAAGAATCCGCGCGGGATCGACTTCGCTTATCTCACGCAGATGATCTCCGGCTCCTGGATGAGCCGCGCGAACTCCATCGTCGTTCCCGGACCCAAGATGGATCTGGCGATGCAATTGATCCTCACCCCCCTCATCGAGCGGCTCGTCTCCGCCAAGCGGCGCGGCTGAAAGGAGAAATCCATGAACCTGCATGATCCTCGCGCCGCTCAGGAGAAGCTCATGGCCGACGCCTTGCGCGCTCTGGCGATGGACGCGGTGCAACAGGCCAATTCCGGGCATCCCGGCATGCCCATGGGCATGGCCGACGTGGCGGCGGTGTTGTTCAACCGCTTCATGAAGCTTGATCCGGCCGCCCCCGGCTGGCCCGACCGCGACCGCTTCGTCCTCTCGGCGGGCCATGGCTCGATGCTGCTCTATGGGCTGCATCATCTGCTCGGTTACGCCGACATGGACATGGCGCAGATCCGCGCCTTCCGTCAGCTCGGCGCCCGCACGGCGGGACATCCGGAATATGGCCACGCCCAAGGAATCGAGGTCACCACCGGGCCGCTCGGACAGGGGATCGCCACCGCCGTCGGCATGGCGCTGGCCGAGCGTCTGGAGGCGGCGCGCTTCCCCGGTCTGGCGGATCACTTCACCTATGTGATCGCCGGAGACGGCTGCCTCATGGAGGGCGTGAGCCAGGAGGCCATCGATCTCGCGGGACATCTGAGGCTCTCGAAGCTCATCGTGCTCTGGGACGACAACCGCATCACCATCGACGGCTCGACGGAGCTTTCGACCTCCGTGGATCAGGCGGCGCGCTTTCGGGCCAGCGGCTGGAACGCCCTCGAAGCCGACGGCCATGACGTCGAGGCCGTGGCCGCCGCTCTGGAGCAGGCCCGCGCCTCGGAGAAGCCGACCCTCATCGCCTGCCGCACGATCATCGGCTATGGCGCGCCGAATAAACAGGGCGGCCATGACGTCCATGGCGCGCCGCTCGGCGCGGAGGAGATCGCCGCCGCCCGCAAGCAGCTCGGCTGGAGCCATGGGCCTTTCGAGATCCCGGAAGAAGCCTACGTCGCCTTTCGCACGGCGGCGTCTCGCGGCGCCGAGGCGCATCGGATCTGGCGCGCGCGGCTGGAGGCTTCTCCCCAACGCGCCGCCTTCGAGGCGAACCGCGCGCAGGATCTCGCGCCTTTGACCAAGGCCATGGCCGCCCATAAGGCGAAGCTTCTGGCCGAGCGTCCGAAGATCGCCACCCGCAAGGCCAGCGAACTCGCCATTGGGGTTGCGAATGAGGCTCTGCCTTTCCTGATCGGCGGCTCGGCGGATCTGACCGGCTCGAACCTCACCCGCAGCAAGGGCCAGCGCTCGGTCACGGCGGAGGATTTCGGCGGAAGCTACGTCCATTACGGCATCCGCGAGCATGGCATGTCCGCCGCGATGAATGGAATCGCGCTGCATGGAGGCTTCCGGCCTTTCGGCGGCACCTTCCTCGCCTTCGCCGATTACGCCCGTCCCGCGATCCGCCTTGCGGCGCTGATGGGCGTCCCGACGATCTTCGTCATGACCCATGACTCCATCGGCCTCGGCGAGGACGGCCCGACCCATCAGCCTGTCGAGACCATCGCGAGCCTGCGCGCCATTCCCAATCTGACCGTGCTTCGTCCCGCCGACGCTCTGGAGACCGCCGAGGCTTGGGAGATCGCCTTAGCCAACCGCAACGGCCCGACGCTTCTGGCTTTGTCGCGGCAGAATCTGCCGCTCCTGCGCCGCGAGGAAGGGCCGAACCGCTCGGCGGAGGGCGCCTATCTTCTGCGCGGCGGCCCCGATGCAGGCGAAAGCCAGCGCGACGCGACGCTGATCGCCACCGGCTCCGAGGTCGAGATCGCCATGAGGGCGGCCGAACTCCTGAGCGAGCAGGGTTTGCGCGTGGCGGTGCTCTCCGTCCCGAGCTTCGAGATCTTCGCGGCGCGTCCCGCCGCCGAGCGCGCGGCGCTCTTGGGGGAGGCGCCCCGGGTGGGCGTGGAGGCGGCGATCCGCATGGGCTGGGATCTGCTGCTGCGGCCCGAAGACGGCTTCGTCGGCATGACGGGCTTCGGCGCTTCGGCGCCCGCCCCGGCGCTCTACCAGCATTTCGGGATCACCGCGGAAGCCGTCGCCGCCGAGGCGCTGAGCCGCCTGCGCAAAGCCTGAATCAAAAACTGAAAGGGAGGATCGCGCGATGGCGCTCATCACGCTGAGACAGCTTCTCGACCACGCCGCCGAACAGGGTTACGGCGTCCCCGCCTTCAACATCAATAATATGGAGCAGGGCCTCGCGATCATGGAGGCGGCCCGCGCCGTGGACGCTCCGGTGATCATGCAGGCCAGCCGGGGCGCTCGCGGCTACGCCGGAGACGTCATGCTCGCCAAGATGATCGAGGCCATGGCCGCGACCTATCCCGAGATCCCGATCTGCATGCATCAGGATCACGGCAATAATGAAGCCACCTGCCTGACCGCCATCCGCCATGGCTTCACCTCGGTGATGATGGACGGCTCGCTCGAAGCCGATATGAAGACCCCCGCGAGCTACGACTATAACGTGGCGATCACCGAGCGGGTGGCGCGCATGGCCCATTGGGTCGGGGCTTCGGTCGAGGGCGAGCTTGGGGTTCTCGGCAGCCTCGAGACCGGAGAAGGCGAAGCCGAAGACGGCCATGGCGCAGAGGGCAAGCTCGACCATTCCCAGCTTCTGACCGATCCGGATCAGGCGGTGGATTTCGTCGCGAAGACCGGCGTGGACGCTCTGGCCATCGCCTGCGGCACCTCGCATGGCGCCTATAAATTCAGCCGCAAGCCCGACGGCGAGATCCTCGCCATGGGCGTGATCGAAGAGATCCACCGGCGGCTTCCGAACACGCATCTCGTGATGCATGGCTCCTCCAGCGTGCCGCAGGAGCTTCAGGACGTCATCAACGCCCATGGCGGCGAGATGCCTCAGACCTTCGGCGTCCCCGTCGAGGAGATCGTGCGCGGCATCAGACACGGCGTGCGCAAGGTCAACATCGACACCGATTGCCGCATGGCCATGACCGCCGAATTCCGTCGGATCGCGACCAAGAATCCCCGCGAATTCGATCCGCGCAAATTCCTCAAGCCCGCCATGGACGCCATGGCGAAGCTCTGCACGGCGCGTTTCGAAGCCTTCGGAACCGCCGGACAGGCCCATAAGATCCGGCCCGTCTCCCTCGACGAGATGGCCAAAAGCTACGCCGCCGGAAGGCTGGCCCGGCCTCAGGCGAAAGCCGCCTGAGTCTCCCGCTTCCGACCTCATAAAAACGACTTCAGGAGGAGACCCCCATGGCCGACACCCCCATCTCCGACAATAAGGAGCTCCGCGGCAAAGAGCGTTATAAGGCCGGCGTGCTGAAATACGCCCAGATGGGCTATTGGGACGGCGATTACGAGCCCAAACCCACCGATCTTCTGGCGCTCTTCCGCATCACGCCGCAAGAGGGCGTGGACCCCATCGAGGCCGCCGCCGCCGTGGCGGGCGAAAGCTCGACGGCCACCTGGACCGTGGTCTGGACCGACCGCCTCACGGCCTCGGACCAATATCGCGCCAAGGCTTACCGCGTGGAGCCGGTTCCGAACAATCCCGGCCAGTATTTCGCCTATGTGGCCTATGATCTGATCCTCTTCGAAGAGGGCTCCATCGCCAATCTGACGGCCTCGATCATCGGCAACGTCTTCAGCTTCAAGCCGCTGAAGGCCGCGCGTCTGGAGGACATGCGCCTTCCCCCCGCCTATGTGAAGACCTTCAAAGGCCCGCCGACGGGCGTCGTCGTCGAGCGCGAGCGTCTGGATAAATTCGGCCGCGCCTTGCTCGGCGCCACCACCAAGCCGAAGCTCGGGCTTTCAGGCAAGAATTACGGCCGCGTCGTCTATGAGGGCCTCAAGGGCGGCCTCGACTTCATGAAGGACGATGAGAATATCAATTCTCAGCCCTTCATGCATTGGCGCGACCGCTTCCTCTACTGCATGGAGGCCGTCAACAAGGCCAGCGCCGAAACCGGCGAGGTCAAGGGCCACTACCTCAACATCACCGCCGGAACCATGGAGGAGATGTATCGCCGCGCCGAATTCGCCAAACAGCTTGGCTCGGTGATCGTGATGGTGGATCTCATCATCGGCTGGACGGCCATTCAGTCGATCTCCGAATGGGCGCGCCAGAACGACATGATCCTGCATATGCATCGCGCGGGACATGGCACCTATACGCGCCAGAAGAACCACGGCATCAGCTTCCGCGTCATCGCGAAATGGCTGCGTTTGGCGGGCGTGGACCATCTGCACACCGGCACGGCGGTCGGCAAGCTGGAAGGCGACCCGATGACGGTGCAGGGCTATTACAACGTCTGTCGCGAGATGCGGAACGAAGTCGATCTTCAGCGCGGAATCTTCTTCGAGCAGGATTGGGCCGACATCCGCAAGGTGATGCCCGTGGCTTCGGGCGGCATCCATGCGGGCCAGATGCACCAGCTGTTGAGCCTCTTCGGCGACGACGTGGTGCTTCAGTTCGGCGGCGGCACCATCGGCCATCCGATGGGCATTCAGGCCGGCGCCACGGCCAACCGCGTGGCTCTGGAGGCCATGACCCTCGCCCGCAACGAAGGCCGCGACATCGCCAATGAAGGCCCGGAGATCCTGCGCGCCGCCGCCAAATGGTGCAAGCCGCTGGAGGCCGCCCTCGACACCTGGGGCGACATCACCTTCAATTACGCCTCCACCGACAGCTCCGACTTCGCCCCCACTCCCAGCGTCTCCTGAAGGAGGATTCAGACATGCGCGTCACTCAAGGCTGCTTCTCCTTCCTGCCCGATCTGACCGACGAGCAGATCACCGCCCAGATCGAATATTGCCTCGGCAAGGGCTGGGCCATCGGCGTCGAACATACGGACGATCCTCATCCCCGGAATATCTATTGGGAGATGTTCGGCCATCCGATGTTCGACCTGCGCGACGCCAAAGGCGCGATGATGGAGCTGGAGGCTTGCCGCAAGGCTTTCCCCGATCATTACATCCGCATCAACGCCTTCGACTCGACCCGCGGCTTCGAGACGGTGACCATGAGCTTCATCGTCAATCGCCCGAAGACCGAGCCGGGCATCCGCATGACCCGCACCGAGGTGGACGGGCGCTCCATCCGCTACACGCACAGCGTTCAGCGGGCTTGAGCTCAGAGGCCGGGCGGCTTTTCCCCCGCCGCCCGGCTTTCCTTTATTCATCTTCGGGCAGGGAGGCCGCCCATGACCGACCATCCGACTGTCGAAGCTCCCCAAACCGCCCCGCAAACCATAGACCTGAAGGCCGAATATGAAGCCTCGGGCGTGCGCGAGGTGCTGGAGGAGCTGGATCGCGAATTGATCGGCCTCGCGCCGGTGAAGCAGCGCATCCGCGAGACCGCCGCGCTGTTGCTGGTGGATCGCGCCCGGCGCAGCCTCGGACTCTCACAGGAGACGCCTACGCTGCATATGTCCTTCACAGGCAATCCCGGCACGGGCAAGACCACCGTGGCGCTGAAGATGGCGGGCCTGCTGCATCGGCTCGGCTATGTGCGCAAGGGGCATCTGGTGAGCGTCACGCGCGACGATCTGGTCGGGCAATATATCGGCCACACCGCGCCCAAGACCAAAGAGATCCTCAAGAAGGCCATGGGCGGCGTCTTGTTCATCGACGAGGCTTATTACCTCTATAAGCCCGACAACGAGCGCGATTATGGGCAAGAAGCCATCGAGATCCTGCTGCAGGTGATGGAGAACAACCGCGACGACCTCGTGGTGATCCTCGCCGGATACGCCGACCGCATGGACCGCTTCTTTCAGGCCAATCCGGGCTTTCGCTCGCGGGTGGCCCATCACATCGACTTCCCCGATTACGAAGACGGCGAATTGCTCCGCATCGCGGATTCCATGCTGGACGGCCAAGGCTACGGCTTCTCGCCCGAGGCCCGCGAGGTGATGACCCGCTATATCGCGATCCGCCGCGCTCAGCCCCATTTCGCCAACGCCCGCTCGATCCGCAACGCCCTCGACCGCGCGCGCCTGCGTCAGGCGAACCGGCTCTTCAGCCGCGACGCCCCGGTGAGCGCGGCGGATCTCTCGACCATCCTGCCGGAAGACATCTCGGTCAGCCGGGTGTTCACGGGCGGGTTGAAGACCGGCAGGCCGGAGGAGGACGCATGATCTGGCCTGCGGCCCTCATCTTCGACGTCGACGGAACCCTCGCCGAAACCGAGCAAGCCCATTTGCAGGGCTTTAATCTGGCCTTCGCGGCGGCGGGTCTGGATTGGCGCTGGAGCCCTGAAGCCTATCGCGCTTTGCTGACCACCACCGGCGGCAAGGAGCGCATGGCGCGCTATGTTCGGGAGCAAGGCGGAGATCCGACGGCTTATCCCATCGCGGATCTGCATCGGGCGAAGACCCGCCTGTTCACGGAGATCGTCGCGGGAGGCGGCTTGCAGCCGCGGGCCGGAATCCGCGCCATCCTCGCCGAGGCCCGCCGCGATGGGATACGCCTTGCGGTCGCCACCACCACCTCGCCGGAGAACGTGGCGGCGCTCTGCCTCGCGCTCTTCGGCGCGCCCATGGAGACGGTCTTCGAGGTCGTGGCGGCGGGGGACATGGTCGCGGCCAAGAAGCCCGCGCCGGACGTCTATCTGCTCGCGCTGGAGCGGCTCGGGCTGCCCGCCTCCGCCTGCCTCGCGCTGGAGGATTCCCGCAACGGCGTCCTCGCGGCCAAGGGGGCGGGGCTCAAGGTCGCCCTGTCGCAAAGCTTCTTCACGCGGGGCGAGCCGACGGAATCCCCGGATCTTCAGGCGGCGGAGTTTTCGGAGCTGCTGCCTCTCGCGCGATTGAGCGCGGCTGTTTCGTGAAGCGCAGCAGAGAAAGATCATAGCCCAGAGCCTGAGCGCGTTCGAGCAGCAGCGCCCGCGTGGCGGCGTCAGGGCGCGGCTGACGGCAGAGCAGCCAGAGGAAGCGTCCCGAGGGCTCGCCGACGATGGACCAGCTATAATCCTCGGCGCGGTCCAGCACCCAGTAATTCCCGTAGAAGGGGCCGAAAAAGGCGACGCGCAGCTTGGCGTTCAGGCCGCTGGGCTCCTTGACGACATAAGCCCGGCCTATGGCGCTTTTGAGCGGCCCCTCAAGGCCGCCCTGACGCCCCGAATTCACCACCTTGACCTTGCCGCTCGGCTTGAGGCTGTAATGAGCGGTCACGGCCTCCATGCCGCGCTGAAAGCCGTTCTCATAGCGGGCGATCTCATGCCAGAGGCCCAGATAGCGCGTCAGATCCACGGGCTTCGTGGGTTCGGGGACGTCGTCGTTGCCCACCGGCCCGGCGTCAGGCCGCCGCACCGAGAGCCATGATGCTAAAGTCAGGCCGCCCGCCAGAAGAATCCGCGTCGTCAGCCGCATGACGAATCTCCTCTTGAAGGGGCGGCTTCATCCGCGCCCTTCAGGGATTTTGGGGCGGGAGACGCCAGCTTCAAGGGGCTCAGCCCACCTGTCGCAGGATCGCGCCCGAGAGTCCCGCCAAACGCAGCTTCAGCGACCAAGGGCGACCATCCGCCGGAATCGGCTCCGCCACGACGAAGCGCGCCGGACCTGCGCCGCCGCCCTCATAAACGGAGTCGTCCGTATTGATCACGGTCTCCCAGCGCCCCGGACCATCCACGCCCAAACGCCATTCGGGGCGCTCGACGGGGGTGAAGTTGAAGACGCCGATGGCGGAGGCGCCGTTTTTGGCCCAGCGCTGGAAGGCGTAGACGGATTCCGCGGCGCGGTCGGCCTGAATCCAGCGGAAGCCGCCTTCCTCGCAATCGCGCTCGTAAAGCGCGGGCGTGGCGCGATAGACGAGATTCAAATCCCGCACGAGGCGCCGCACGCCCTCATGAGCCGGCGCCCCGAGCAGATGCCAGTCCAGAGACCGATCCGCGTTCCATTCGTTCCGCTGGGCGAATTCGCCGCCCATGAAGAGCAGCTTCTTGCCCGGATGCGCCCACATGAAGGCGAAATAAGCGCGCAGATTATCGAATTGCGCCAGCCCTTCGCCGGGCATGCGGCTGAGCAGCGAGCCCTTGCCATGAACGACTTCGTCATGGCTCAGAGGCAGGATGAAGTTCTCGGAGAAGGCGTACATCATCCCGAACGTCATCTGATGGTGATGATGGCGCCGGTGGATCGGATCGCGCGACATATAGCCGAGCGTGTCATGCATCCAGCCCATGTTCCATTTATAGCCGAAGCCGAGCCCGCCCATGGAGGTCGGGCGCGAGACCATCGGCCATGAGGTGGATTCCTCGGCCATGGTGGTCGCGCCGGGGACGCGCCCGTAAACGGTCTCGTTCAGCCGTTTGAGGAAGGCGACGGCCTCCAGATTCTCGCGGCCGCCTTGGGCGTTGGGAATCCAGCCCCCCGCCGGACGCGAATAATCGCGGTAGAGCATCGAGGCCACGGCGTCCACGCGCAGCCCGTCGAGATGCATCTCGTCGAGCCAGTACAGCGCGTTGGCGATGAGGAAATTCGCCACCTCGCGCCGCCCGAAATTATAGATGTAGGTGTTCCAGTCGAGGTGATAGCCCTCGCGGGGATCCTCATGCTCATAAAGCGCGGTGCCGTCGAAGCGCGCGAGGCCATGGGCGTCGGTGGGGAAATGGGCGGGCACCCAATCGAGGATCAGGCCCAGATCCGCCTCATGGCAGGCCTCGACGAAGGCGCGGAATTCGTCGGGCGTCCCATAGCGCGAGGTGGGCGCGTAAAGCCCGATGGGCTGATAGCCCCATGAGCCGTCGAAAGGATGCTCGGTGATGGGCAGAAGCTCCAGATGAGTGAAGCCCATCTCCTTGGCGTAGCCGACCAATTGGCGCGCATGCTCCAGATAGGTCAGCGGGCGCCCGCCTTCCTCCAGATTCCGCCGCCATGAGCCGAGATGGACTTCATAGATCGACACCGGGGCGTCCAGAGCCTGAGCCGCCGCGCGCCCGGCCATCCATGCGCCGTCCTTCCATTCATGCCGCGAGGGCGCCGCGAGGACCGAAGCCGTCTCCGGGCGCATCTGAGCTTGCAGCCCCACCGGATCCGCCTTGAGGCGCAAGGCTTCGTCCGGCCCGACGACCTCGTATTTATAGGCCGCTCCGGGCTCGACGCCGGGAATGAAGATCTCCCAGATTCCCGTCGAGCCGCGCGGGCGCATGAGATGGCGCCGCCCGTCCCAGAGGTTGAAGCCGCCCACCACCGAGACGCGCTTGGCCGCAGGCGCCCAGACCGCGAAACGCGCGCCGCTCACGCCTTCATGTTCGGTCGGGCGTCCGCCCAAAACCTCCCAGAGCCGCCAATGGGCGCCCTCGGAGAAGAAATACTCGTCCCATTCGCCGAGCAAAGGCGCGAAGCGATAGGCGTCTTCAAAGCTCCATGCGTTTTCGCCGCGCCGCGCGCGCAGGCGATAGGCGGGGCGTTCGGCCTGAGGCCAGAAGCCTTCGAACAACTCGGGCGCATCGGGATGCGGCGTCAGACTCAGCAGGATTTCGCCGCTCTCCGGCGCGAAGGCTTCGAGGCTTTCGGCGCCGGGCTCGAAGACGCGGATGCGCCAGCCGCCCGCGACCGGATGCGCCCCCAGAGCCGCGAAGGGGGCGGCGTGGCGGCCCTCGACGAGGGCGCGGGCCTCGGGCGTCGGCAAAGGCGGCGGGGGGAGCCGCTCCGCGGACGTCTTCGGCGTCGCCTTCGCCTTGCGGGGCTTCGTCTCGGGCGTTTTGGCTGCGGCGGGCGGCTTCTTGGCCGCCGCCTTCGCAGGCGCGGCTTCAGGCGTCTTCGCCGCTTTGGCGGGCTTGGCCCGGGCTTTCTTCGGCGCGGCCTCGGCGGGCTTCTCCGCTTTGGGGGCCGCCTGCTTCTTCATGGGGGCCTCCGGAGTCTTGGCTTCCGGCGCGGCGCGGGCGGGGCGACGTTTGGACGTCTTCGCCTCGGGCTTATCCTCTGCGGTCATCTCGTCTCCCTCCCTGGATTGATTTTCGCTGGCCGCGCCCCCGGCTCGCAGGGGCGCGGCGGATTTGAGGCGGCTCAGAAAGCCGTGTCGGCCGTCCAGACCTCCCGCGCATAGCTGCGGATGGTGCGGTCGGAGGAGAACCAGCCCACGCGCGCGGTGTTGGTCGCGGCCATGCGCGCCCATTCCAGCGGCTTGCGATAGGCTTCGTCCACGCGGCGCTGAGCGGCGGCGTAATCGTCGAAATCCGAGCAGACGAGGAAATAATCATAGCGCCGCAGATTCTCCGCGATGGCGGAGAAGCGATGATGATCGTCCGGCGAGAAGACGCCGGAGGCGATCTGCTCGATGGCCTCCTGAAGCGCCGGGCTGGCCGAGATGGCCGCCGCCGCATGATCGGGGCGCTTGCGCTCCTCGACGGCCTCCTCGGCGGTGAGGCCGAAGAGGAAGAAGTCGTCCGCCCCGACCAGATCGCGGATCTCGACGTTCGCGCCGTCCAGCGTGCCGATGGTGGGGGCGCCGTTCATCGCGAATTTCATATTGCCGGTGCCGGAGGCTTCTTTGCCCGCCGTGGAGATTTGTTCCGAAAGATCGGCGGCGGGGATGATCACCTCGGCGGCGGAGACGTTGTAATTCTCCGGATAGGCGATGACCAGCCGCCCCCTCATCAGCGGATCGGCGTTGATGACTTTCGCCACGTCGTTGATCAGCTTGATGATCTGCTTGGCCAGAGCATAGCCCGGCGCCGCCTTGCCGCCGAAGATCCGGACGCGCGGAATCCAGTCGCGGTCAGGCTCGCGGCGGATGGCGTTCCAATGGGCGATGGCCTCCAGCAGGTTCAGATGCTGGCGCTTATATTCATGGATGCGCTTGATCTGCACGTCGAAGAGCGCGTCCGGATCGGCCTCGACGCCCGTGCGGATCTTCAGCCAATTCGACAGCCGGACTTTATTCTCGCGTTTAGCGGCGGCGAATTTCTCAAGGAAGGCGGAATCCTTCAGATGGGGCTCCAGATCCTCCAGCTTGCCGAGATCCTCCGTCCAGCCGTCGCCGATGGTCTCCAGCAGAAGATTGCGGAGCGGCGGATTGCAGGCCGTCAGCCAGCGGCGGGGCGTCACGCCGTTGGTCTGGTTGACGATGCGGTCGGGATGCATGACGTGGAAGTCGTGGAAGACGGTCTTCTTCATGAGGTCGGTGTGGAGCGCCGAGACGCCGTTGACCTTATTCGCCATGACGAAGGCCAGATTCCCCATGCGCGTCTCGCCATGGTCGATGAGCCAGGTCGAAGGCGGACGCTCCACGCCCCGCGCGCGGTTCTGGCGGATATGCCAATCGTCGATGCGCTCGATCAGGCGCATATGGCGCGGCAGAACGCGCCACATCAGGCTCGTGGACCAGCGCTCCAGAGCCTCCGGGAGGAGGGTGTGGTTGGTGTAGTTCAGCACGCCCCGGGCGGTTTCGATGGCCTCGTCCACCTCGAAGCCGTTCTCATCCACGAGGATGCGCACCAGCTCCGGCGCGGCGATGGTCGGATGGGTGTCGTTGAGCTGGATCGCCACCTTCTGAGGCAGCTTGCGCAGATCGTCGCCATGCTCGTCGCGGAAGCGGGCGAGGATGTCGCGCACCGAAGCGGCGGTGAAGAAATACTCCTGCTTCAGACGCAGCTCGCGGCCATGCTCGGTGGTGTCGTCGGGATAGAGCACGCGGGAGAGCGTCTGCGCGAGGCTGGCCTGCTCGGCGGCGCCGAGGAAGTCGCCGCGGTTGAAGCGCTCCAGATCGAAGATGCGGGTCGGCTTGGCCGCCCAGAGCCGGAGCGTGTCGGTCCAGCGGGCTTTCCAGCCGACGATGGGCGTGTCGTAGGCGGCGGCCATCACGGTCTCGCCGGGCGTCCAGACGGCGCGGCCGGAGGCGTCTTCGCGCATCTCGCCGCCGAAGCCGATGACCTGATTATCCTCCGGGCGCTCGAACTCCCAAGGATTGCGGCGCTTGAGCCAATCCTCCGGAGATTCGACCTGCCAGCCGTCATGGAAGCTCTGGCGGAAAAGGCCGTGGTCGTAGCGCACGCCGTAGCCCATGGCCGGAAGGCCGATGCTCGCCATGCTCTCCAGAAAACAGGCCGCCAGACGCCCGAGCCCGCCATTGCCGAGCGCCGCGTCCGGCTCCTCGGCGACCACGGCGTCGTAATCCTGCCCGAAGCTGGCCAGAGCCTGACGCGAAGCCTCCTCAAGCCCGAGATTGGTGATGGCGTCGGAGATCAGACGCCCGATCAGAAACTCCATCGAGAGATAATAGACCCGCTTCAGCCCCTCCTCGCGGACGCGGCGACGGCTGGCGAGCCAGCTGTCCACGATCCGGTCGCGCAGCGAGAAGGCCAGCGCCAGACGCCAGTCGTTGAGGGTGGCGCGTCCCGGTTCGCAGCCGATCACATAGCGCATGCGGCGGTCGATCTCGCGGCGCAAAAAGGCCACGTTGTCCACCAAGTTTCCTTGGCTCAGATCCTGCGGAGTCATCGGCTCTTCTCCTCTCTCGGTCCCCTCCCGGCGGGGAGGGCGTCCTTTTCAAATCGTCATGTGCGCACGTCCGGGCCCTCGCGCCCGGAGCTTGCGCGCAAATGGGTCAGGGCCTCCACGGCGGCGGCGAGATCCGCGAGGGCCTCTTGCGGGTCTTGGGCGTGGCGGGCCGGATCGGGCTCGAAGCGCTCCAGATAGATGCGGAGCGTGGCGCCCTCGGTGCCGGTGCCCGAAAGCCGCAGCACGGCGCGGGCGTCTCCGGCGAAATAAATCCGGATTCCCTGACGCTCGGTCAGAGAGCCGTCCACCGGATCGCGATAGGCGAATTCATCGGCCTTCTCGACGGCCAATCCGGCGAAGCTCTTCCCCGGCAAAGAGGGCAGGGCGGCGCACAGGTCGTTCATGAGGCCCTCGGCGAAGGCGGAATCCAGCGCCTCGTAATCATGGCGGGTGTAATAATCGCGGCCGAATTCGCGCCAATGGGCTTGCAGGATCTCCGCGACGGATTGGCGCCGCGCCGCGAGGATGTTCAGCCAGAGCAGCACCGCCCAAAGCCCGTCCTTTTCGCGGACGTGATCCGAGCCGGTTCCGGCGCTCTCCTCGCCGCAGAGCGTGACCTTGCCCGCGTCGAGCAGATTGCCGAAGAACTTCCAGCCGGTGGGAGTCTCGAAGAAATTCATCCCCCGCGCGGCGGCGACGCGGTCGGCGGCGCGGCTGGTCGGCATGGAGCGCGCCACCCCCGCCAGACCCTCGGCGTAGCCCGGCGCGAGGGGCGCGTTGGCCGCCAGAACCGCGAGGCTGTCGGAGGGCGAAACGTAGCAGCTCCGGCCGACGATCATATTGCGGTCGCCGTCGCCGTCGGAGGCGGCGCCGAAATCAGGGGCTGCGGGGCCATACATCTCATCCATGAGGGGCTTGGCCCAGACGGGATTGGGGTCGGGATGCCCGCCGCCGAAATCCGGCGAGGGCTCGCCGTTGATCACCGTCCCGGCGGGGGCGCCGAGGTCGCCTTCGAGGATCGCCTTCGCGTAAGGCCCGGTGACGGCGTGCATGGCGTCAAAGCGCATCTGGAAGCCGGAGGCGAAAAGCGCCCGGATCGCCTCGAAATCGAAGAGCGGCGCGACGGTTTCGCGCCAGCATTCGACGGGATCCACCACCTCCACGACCATCTCGCCGAGGCGGCTTTCGCCGAGCCGCGCAAGATCGACGTCGGGGGCTTCGAGGATGAGATATTCGGAAAGCTTCTTCGTGAGGGCGAAGATGGCGTCGGTGACGCTCTCCGGGGCGGGGCCGCCGTTGGCCATATTGAACTTGAGGCCGAAATCCGCGTCGAGGCCGCCGGGATTATGGCTCGCCGACATGATGAATCCGCCCTGAGCCCGACGCGCCCGGATCAGAGCCGAAGCGGCGGGCGTCGAGAGGAGCGCGCCGCGCCCGACGACCACGCGGGCCGCGCCATGGGCCGCCGCCATCTTGAGCAGAATCTGAGCGGCCTTGTCGTTGAAGAAGCGCCCGTCGCCGCCGAGGATCAGCGTCGCGCCTTTGACGCCGACCGCCTGAAGCGTGGCTTCGGCGTAATTCTCCAGATAGCCCGGCGTCATGAAGACGCGGGTCTTCTTGCGCAGGCCCGAAGTGCCGGGCTTTTGCCCTTCGATGGGCTGCGTCGGAACGCGGCGAACGGCGGTCATGTCAGGTCTCCTCCGCAGGACGTCCGGCTTTTTGCTCGGATCTTCCGGCCGCGGCCATGAGGGCGGCGGCCTGATTCACGCCGGGGGCTCCGGCGATGTCTTCGAGGCTCGCGGCGGAGCGGCGGCGCCAATTGGGATGGCGGTCCACGTCGCCGGGCAGATTGGGTTGTTCGATCTGGAGCAGCAGATCCTCAAGCTGGACCGCCGCCAGAGCGCAGGGCGTGCGCGCGAGGAAGCCATGGGCGCCCTCCGCCGCTTCGAGGTCATGGCCTTCCGGCTCCTCGCCGAGGACCGGGACGCGCTCCGGCGCGGCGACCGCCTCCGCGAAGCGCCAGCGCTCATGGGCGCGCTCCTCGCGCATCAGGGCGGCGGCCTCCGGGGTTATGTCGCCAAGCTTTGCGCGCCAGTCGATTTCGCGCCCCCGCCGCCAGCCCGCGAGGGTCGGCAGGTCATGGGTCGAGAAAGCCGCGAGAGCCGCCTCCGGATAGCTCTCGGGCGGCAGGAACTCGCCGCCCCGGATGGTCTCGCCGCGCTCGAAAAGCGCCAGCCGATAGCCCATCAGCCCCGCCCCCGCGAGGCTCTCGCGCAGGCCCTCCGGCAAAAGGCCGAGATCCTCGCCCACCACGGCGCAGCGCGCCCGATGGGCCTCGATGGCCACCACCGCCAGAAGCTCCGGCAGAGGCTGGCGCAGATAGGCGCCGGGCAGGCCGTCCGGCAGCCAGAAGCTGCGGTCGTAGCCGATCATATGGTCGATGCGCAGAACGCCCGCCCCCCGCATGGAGGCCCGCAGAGTCTCGGTCAGGGCGGCGTAGCCCGTGGCGCGGGCGCGCAGAGGATCGAAAGGCGCGAGGCCCCAGCGCTGACCCGTCGGGCCGAGGGCGTCGGGCGGGGCGCCGAGCGAGACGCCGCGCAGGAAGGACTCCGGATCGGCCCACACCTCGGCGCCGTCGGGGCGCACCCCCACCGCGAGATCCAGATAAAGCCCCAGAGCCATGCCCGCCGCTTTGGCTCGCGCCTGAGCCTCGGAAAGCTGGGTCTCCGCGATCCAGAGCCAGAAGGCTTGGCGCGAAACGACATGGGCGTGGGTGCGGGCGAAGGCGAGGGCCTCCGGCGAATCCGGGCGGCGCAGAGCCTCGGGCCAAGTCGGCCATGAAGGGCCATGGGTCTCGGCGAGAGCCTCGTAAAGCGCCATGCGCTCCAGAGCCTCGCCGCGCGCCTGACGCCAATCGGCGAAGGCTTGGCGCCGCTCGCCGGAGGCTTCGGCGGCGAAAGCCTTATAAAGCGCGGTCATGCGCGGCGCGCGCCAGGCGTGGACGGCGCGATAATCGATCAGCTCGCCGGAGGCGGGGGGCGGCTCGTTTTTCAAAGCTTCGGGCAAAGAGGCCCATTCGGGCGGAAGATCTAGCGCGACATGGGCGGCGTTGACCGCGCGGCGGCTGCTCGGGGAATAAGGCGCGTAAAGCCCGCCGTCGCTGGAGCCGAGCATATGGACGGGATTGATCCCGAGGAAGCTCGCGCCCTTCCCGGCGAGGATCTCGGCGAGGCGGCCCAGATCGGCGAAATCCCCGAGGCCGCCATTGCGCCCCGAGCGCAGCCCATAAAGCGCGCCCGTCGCGCCCCAGAGCCTTGCGCGGCCCGTCAGAGCTTTGACCGAGGGCGCGCCTTCGGGCGGCGGAACCAGCAGCCAGACGCGATCCTCGCGGCCCGCGCCTTCGAGCAGGATCTCATGACGCCCGACCGGCAGCCCCGAAGGCCGCACCGAGCCTTCGCCGCGCCGCTGCTCCCCGCTTTCGCAGAGGATGCGCCAGCGCCGCACGCGCGGATCCAGCGTCAGGGGGGCGTAGGCCGAAGCGAGCAGGGTCGGCGGCGCGAGCCGGGAAGCCTCCGCCGTCTCCAGCCCGGCGAGTTGGTCGCGGGCGTCGTCTTCGGTCTCCGCCGCCAGCCCCAGAGCCGCGAGGATCGCGCGGCGCGTCTCATCCGGCGCGACATGCTCCAGACCGGTGGAATCGGCGAAGCGATCCGTCAGGCCGATCCAGTCGCAAAGGGCGTCGAGGGCGGTGCGGCTCATGGGGCGGGGCTTTCAGGAAGGCGCAGGAGGGTCAGGGATTCGGGGGGCAGAAGCCATGGATCGGGCGGAGCGGGGTCGGCGGTCGAGATTTCGCGCCGCCAGTCCCCCGCCAAAGGCGCGAAGGCTGCGGCTTCGGTCGTTCCATTGATGAGAATGGCGATCTCCGGCCCCGTCTCCGCGCGGAGGATCAGGCCGAAAGCGCGGAAATCCGGCGCGTTCCAGTCCTCAGGCGAGGGCTCGGCGCCGTCGGGGCGCAGCCAAGAGACGTTGGGCGCGCCGTCTTTGGCGCGGGGCTCGCCATGGAGGAAGCGGCTCTGGCGCAGAGCGGGAGTCTCGCGGCGGAGCGCGGTCAGGCGGGCGATGAAATCCGCCATGGAGGCGTCTTGGTCTTCGGCCTCCCAATCGATCCAGCCGAGGGCGTTGTCCTGCGGATAGGTGTTGTTATTGCCCTGCTGGCTGCGGAGGATCTCGTCTCCGGCGAGGATCATCGGAACGCCTTGCGAGAGAAGCAGCGTCGCCATGAGCGCCCGCGCCCGCGCCTTGCGCCGGGCCGCAAGCTCAGGGTCTTGGGTCGGGCCGTCGGGGCCGATGAGGAGGTTGATTTCTCCGCTATTGCCGTCGCGGTTCTCCTCGCCGTTGGCGTGGTTGCGCTTGGCGGCGTAGCGCGTGAGATCCGCCAGAGTGAAGCCGTCATGAGCCGTGACGAAATTCACCGAAGCCTGAGGCGGACGCCTGCCGCGCGCATAGACGTCCGCCGAGCCGAGCAGCCGGGGCGCCAGACGCGCCGCGCCGACCTCTCCGCGCCAGAAACGGCGGGTTTCGTCGCGGAACTGGTCGTTCCATTCGGCGAAGGGCGCGGGGAAGCCTCCCACCTGATAGCCGCCCCACCCAATGTCCCAAGGCTCGGCGATGAGGCGAAGGCGGCTCAGAATCGGATCTTGCCTCAAGGCGGTGAGGAAAGGCGCATCCGGCGCATAGCCGCTGCCGGGCAGGCGGGCGAGGGTGGTCGCCAGATCGAAGCGGAAGCCGTCCACGCCCCAGACTTCGGCCCAATGGCGCAGAGAATCCAGCGCCAGCCGCGCCCCGAAAGGATGCGCGAGGTTCAGCGTGTTTCCGGTGCCCGCGTCGTTGAGGTAATAACGCGGATTCTCAGGGTTCAGGCGGTAATAGGCGGCGTTGTCGAGGCCGCGAAAGCTCAGCGTCGGGCCGAGTTCGTCGCTTTCGGCGCTATGGTTATAAACCACGTCGAGGATGACCTCGATCCCCGCCGTCTGAAGCGCCCGGATCGCGGCCTTGGCCGCCGGGACTCCGCCGGGGCCTAAATAACGCTCCATGGGCGCGAAGAAGCCGAGCGTGTTATAGCCCCAATAATTCCTGAGGCCCTTCTCGACGAGAAAACGGTCGTCGAGGAAGCTGTGCACCGGCAGAAGCTCCACCGCCGTCACGCCGAGCCTCAGAAGCCGCTCGATCAGCCGCGGATCGCCGAGGGCCTCGAAATTCCCCCGGAAGCGCGGCGTCACGCCCGGATCAAGCTGCGTCAGGCCCTTGAGATGGGCCTCGTAGATCACGCTCTCCGCGAAGGGCCGCAGCTTCGGGCGCTCGCCTTGGGCGGGGCGCTCCTCCTCCGGCGCGAGGATCACGCCTTTGGGGACGAAAGCGGCGCTGTCGCGGTCGTCGCGCCGGAGATCCGCCTCTGGTCCGCCATAAACATGGCCGTGAACCGCGTCGTTCCAGATCGCTTCGCCGTCCAGCCGCCGCGCATAGGGGTCGAGCAGCAGCTTGGCCGGATTGAACCGCAAGCCCCGCTCGGGCGCCCAAGGCCCAAAGGCCCGATAGCCGTAGCGCATCCCCGGAGTCGCGCCGGGAAGACGTCCATGCCAGACCTCGCCCTCGCGCTCGGGCAGATCGACGCGCCGGATCTCCGCGCCTTGGGCGTCGAAAAGCTGAAGCTCGATCCGTTCGGCGCCGGAGGAGAAGAGGGAGAAGCTCACGCCTTCCGGATCGGCCCAAGCGCCGAGGCGCTGCGGGTCGCCCGGCTCCATTCTCCCCAATCCCCCCCGAGCCTTGGTCATCCGCCGCGCAAGCCTCCTTGAGCGAGCCGCGCGTAATGCGCGGCGTAGATGGGCGCCGAATCCGTCCAGCCCACCGGATGCCCCATGGCCCGACGCACCGTCTGCGTCCAAAGCTCCGGCCGGGCGTAGAGGTCGCAGGCGCGGCCTATCGCGAGGGACAGAGCCTCCATGGAGTTCGGATCATGGGTGAAGCCCGTGGCGGCGCCCGCCCGCAAGGCGGCGTCGTTGGCGTCGATGACGGTGTCCGAGAGGCCGCCCGTGCGGGCCACCACCGGCAGAGTCCCATAGCGCAGGCCGTAAAGCTGGGTCAGGCCGCAGGGCTCGAAGCGCGAGGGCGCGAGCACCGCCTCGCCGCCGCCGAAGAGCCGATGCGAAAGATCCTCGTCATAGCCGATCCGCACCGCGACCCGCCCCGGATGGCGCTCTGCGAGGTCGCGGAAGGCGCGCTCCAATTCGCTCTCGCCCGAGCCGAGCAAGGCCAGCCTGCCGCCCCGGCCCAAAAGCCGCGGCATGGCCCCGAGCAGCAGATCGAAGCCCTTTTGCCAGGTCAGGCGGCTGACCACCACGAAGAGCGGCCCGCCCGTCTCTTGCTCAAGGCCGAGTTCGGCGCAGAGCGCCCGCGTGGCGGCGGCCTTGCCCTTGAGCTTGCGGAGGGAATAGGGCTCCGGGAGGCGCGGATCCGTCTCGGGATTCCATTCCTCCAGATCCACGCCGTTGAGGATGCCGAAGAGATCGGCCTCGCGGCTGCGGATCAGGCCCTCCATGCCCATGCCGAATTCCGGCGTGGTGAGTTCGCGCGCATAGGCCGGGCTGACGGTCATGACCGCGTCGGCGTGGACGATCCCCGCCTTGAGGAAGCTCAGGCGACCGTAATATTCAAGGTCGTCGGGGGTGAAGCGGGCCTCCGGCAGGCCGATGCGGGGCAGGATCTCGCGGTCGAAGATCCCCTGAAAGGCGATGTTGTGGATCGAGATCGCCGTCGCCGGACGCGGGCGTCCGTCGAAATCGAGATAGGCCAGCGCGAGGGCGCCTTGCCAGTCATGGGCGTGGACGACCTCGGGCCGCCAGCCGTCCGAGAGCGCGCCGAAGCCGATCTCCGCCGCCGCCTTGCCGAGCGCCGCGAAGCGCAGGGCGTTGTCCGGCCAGTCGCGGCCGTCCGGTCCGGCGTAGATCCCGCCCTGACGCGCGAAGAGGCCCGGGGCGTCGAGGAGCAGCAGATCCAGCCCCTTCGCCTTGCCGCCGAGGATGCGCGCCGCCTCGCCATGAAGCGCGCCGCTCCAGAGGACCGTCGCCCCCGTCAATTGCTCCGCGAGTCCCGGATAGGCGGGCATGAGGAGGCGCGTCTCGACGCCCAGAGGCTTGAGCGCCTTGGGCAAGGCCCCGGCCACGTCGGCGAGGCCGCCGGTCTTCGCGAGCGGCGCCGCCTCCGAGACGACGAAAAGGACTTTCCGGCTCATGAGCGCCTCCCCGTTCATGAGCGCCCCCGGGTCCAGCGGTCGACCATGCCCTGCGTGACGAGGCAGACGCCGGAATCGGTGCGCCGCCACCAGCGGGCGTCCTCCTCGGCGTCCTCTCCGACCACGAGCCCCTCGGGGATCTGCACGCCGCGGTCGATCACCACGTCGCGCAGCCGCGCATAGCGCCCGACGGTCACGTCGGGCAGAGCCACCACGCCCTCCATCCGCGCCCAGCTATGGACGTGGCAGCGCGTGAAGAGCAGCGAATTGCGCACCTGTCCGCCCGAGATGATGCAGCCGCCCGAGACCAGCGAGCTGATGGCTTCTCCGCGCCGCCCGCCCGGCTCGTCATGGACGAATTTCGCCGGAGGCGTGATCTCGGTGTGGGTCCAGATCGGCCAGTCGCGATGATAGAGATCCAGCTCCGGCTCAATGGAGGTGAGGTCGATGTTGGCGCGCCAGAAGGCGTCCACCGTGCCGACGTCGCGCCAATAGGGCTCCTTCTCGGAGCCGCTCATGATGCAGGATTCGGCGAAGCGATGCGCCACCGCCTTGCCTCCCGCCACGAGGGCCGGGATGAGATCCTTGCCGAAATCATGGCTGGAGTTCGCGTCTTCGGCGTCCTTGAGCAGCAGATCGCGCAGGAAGGGCCATGAGAAGACGTAGATGCCCATGCTGGCCAGAGAAACCTCGGGATTCTCCGGGGTGCCGGGGGGATCGGCGGGCTTCTCGACGAAATCGAGGATGCGGCCCGCGTCGTCGACCTTCATCACGCCGAAGCCGACGGCCTCCATGCGCGGCACTTCGAGGCAGCCGATGGTGACGTCGGCCTCGGTGCTCACATGCTGCTCCAGCATGATCTCGTAGTCCATTTTATAAATATGGTCGCCAGCGAGGATCACGAGGTAGAGCGGCGCGTAGGAATCGATGATGTCGATGTTCTGCGTCACGGCGTCGGCGGTGCCCGCATACCATTTCTCCTCGGAGACGCGCTGCGAGGCGGGCAGGATGTCCACGAATTCGTTGCGGCCCGAGACGAAGCCGCTCCAGCCGCGCTGAATATGCCGGATGAGGCTATGGGCCTTATATTGGGTCGCCACGCCGATGCGGCGGATGCCCGAATTCACCGCGTTGGAGAGCGCGAAATCCACAATGCGGCTTTTGCCGCCGAAATAGACGGCGGGTTTGGCGCGGTTGTCGGTCAGCTCCTTGAGGCGGCTGCCCCGTCCGCCGGCCAGCACGTAGGCCATCGAATGTTGCGCCAGTCTGCGGCGCGGCGCGTCGAGTTGCATGGGCATCCTCCCTGATCGCCCGCGCCTCGCCTGGGTCGGCTTCGGCGCGAAACGCGGGCTGAAGACGCGGCCGAGGCGCGCTTCGCTTGTTCCAAAGCGTTATGAGCTTCCGCACAATCGGGCGCCGCGCGAACGGCGTCAATGGGATTGTCGAAGCGGTTTGAGGCGGAAGGGCCGCGAATTCCCTCCCGGAAAACCCGGAAAGGGGGAAGCGGGCCCGACCGGAACCCTTGCTTTACGCTTTGAGCCTATGCCTGAAGCCGGAGACGGAGCGAGGACGCTTCTCCGCGCGCCCGCCGTCCAGCGGGCCAGCCCGCCGGACGACGATGAAGAAGACGAAACGCCGATCTTCTTTCCGCACGAAGATCCTCGGGGTGGCCATGCTCGCCAGCCTTCTGGCGGTGCTGTCCGCGACGGCGGCCATGAGCGTGCGCGACTACATCTCGCAGAATCTGAGCTTTCGCGACCATCACAACCGCCTCGCCCAGAGTCTGGCCCTGACGGCGGCGGTCGGCATGGCCGCCCGTCCCGACGCCCAGATGCACGAGGCCTTCGCCATGATGGCCCGCGCGCCGGGCGTGGACAGCGTCAAGCTGGCGGCGCCGGACGGGACGATCCTCTCCAGCTTCGTGCGCAATCCCGACGGCCTGAACGAAAAGCCGAGCGTGTTGTTCTATGCGCCGGTGATCTCGCCTGAAGGCCGGGTTCTGGGCTCGGTGCGGCTGATGGCGCGGCGCGTCCAGCCGATGACCCTGTTGCAGAATCATCTGATCGTGGCGGGGATCATCCTGACTCTGGCGAGCGGGCTGTCCTATCTGGCGGCCCTGCGGCTCTGGCCGACGGTGGGCGAGCCGCTGCGTGAATTGCGCCGGGCCATGCGGCGGCTGGCGGAGACGAAGGATTACTCCAGTCGGCTGGACCGCTCGCCGGACGGAGAAGTGGACGATCTGATTCAGGCCTTCAACGCCATGATCGCCGAAATCGAGCGGCGCGACCTCGCTTATGACGCGGCCATCGGCGAACTGGCCTCCGCCCGCGACGCCGCCAATCGCGCCAATCGCGCCAAGACGCAATTCCTCGCGGTGATGAGCCATGAGCTGCGCACGCCTCTGAACGCGGTGATCGGCTACGCCGAGCTCATCAAGGAGGAGCTGCGCCACGGCGCCGATCCCCATGAGCTGATCCCCGACGCCGACCGCATCCGCAGTTCGGCGCAGGGCCTGCTGGAGATGATCAACGGCATCCTCGACATGACCACCGCCGAGGGCGGCCGCATGCGGGTCAACTGGTCGCCGGTGGACGCCGGAGATCTCGCGCGCGACGTGACCGAAACCCTCGCGCCTCTGGCCGCCCGCAAGGGCAATCTTATGACCGTCGAGATTCTGGAGCAGCCGAAAGGCTTCGTCACCGACGAGCAGCGCCTGCGCCAGTGCCTCGTGAATCTGCTCGGCAACGCGGCGAAATTCACCGAACAGGGCGAGGTCGGGCTGCGGATCTCCATGCGCTACGTCCCCGGGGCCGCGCCGCGCGTGATCTTCGAGGTGGGCGACACCGGGCCGGGCATGTCGCAGCAGCAGGTGGAGAGCCTTTTTCAGCCCTTCGCCCAGCTCGACAGCTCCAGCGCCCGCAAGCATGAGGGCGCCGGGCTGGGGCTCGCCATCAGCCGCAAGCTCGCGCGGCTGCTCGGCGGAGACATCCATGTGCGCAGCGTCGTGGGGGTGGGCAGCGTCTTCTCGATAGACCTGCCCCTCGCGCCCCCGGGATACGCCGCCGCCTCGCGCGAAGAGCCCGAAGCCGCCGCTCCCGCGCGGAGTTCGGGCTTCGGGCCGGGAGAAGTCGAAGATGCGGCCTGATCCGCGCCATCTCCAGCCGCCGAGGGCTTCATGACGGCTTTCTCTCCCCAAGCCTCCAATCAGCCGGCGAGGCTGCTGGTGGTGGACGATTCCTTCGAAAGCCGCGACATGCTCGCCCGGCGCCTGCGCCGACGCGGCTACGCCGTGGCGGAAGCCGCCTCCGGCGCCGACGCTCTGGCGCTCATCGAGCGCTCGCCGCCGGACGTGGCGCTCTTCGATTATATGATGCCCGAGATGAGCGGGCTGGACGCTTTGAAGATCATCCGCCGCTCCTGGGGGCGTTCGGATCTGCCGGTGATCATGGTCACGGCGCGGGCCGATCAGGAAAGCATCGTCGAGACGCTGAACGCGGGCGCCAACGACTACGTGGCCAAGCCCGTCGAGGTGATGGTGGCGGTGGCCCGCATCGAGGCCCAGCTGGAGCGCCGTCGGGCGGCTTTGGCTCTGCGGAGCATGAACGCCCATCTTGAGGCCCTCGTCGCCGAACGCACCGCGGCGCTCAGCGCGGTCAACGCCGAATTGCGCCGCGAGATCGCCGCCCGGACTCTGGCGGAGCAGGCCCTCCGCGAGGCCAAGGCCCTCGCGGAGGAGGGCAGCGCCGCCAAGACGCGCTTCCTCGCCAATATGAGCCATGAGCTGCGCACGCCTCTGAACGCGGTGATCGGCTTCGCGGAATTGCTCTCGGACCAATCCCCGACCGACAGCCCTCAGGGCGAATATTCCGAGGCCATTCTGGAGAGCGGCCGTCAGCTTCTGGGCCTGATCAACAGCGTGATCCACTTCGTGCGGGTGGATTCGGGCGCCGATCCTCTGCATGAGGTCGAGACGAGCCTTGGCGATTTCCTGACCGACATGGCCCGCGCCGCGACTCCTTCGGCGATGCGGGCGGGCGTGGAGATCCGCACCCATCTGGCCGAGGGCCTGCCGCGGGCGCGGGTGGACGTGCGGCTGCTGGCGGAGGCTCTGGGCAAGCTGATCGACAATGCGGTGAAGTTCACGCCTCCGGGCGGCGAGGTGCGCCTCTGGGTGGGCTACGCCCGCGAGGGCGTGGAGATCCGGGTGGAGGACGACGGCCCCGGCGTGGATCCGGCTCTGGCGGAGCAGATGATGAAGCCCTTTTCGCTCGGGGATGAAAGCTACGCCCGGGCGCATGGGGGGCTCGGGCTTGGTCTGCCGACGGCTCTGCGGGTGATGGAGCGCCACGGCGGACGCCTGATCGTCGAGCGCCGCGAGGGCGGCGGCGGAGTGGCGCGGGCGATTCTGCCGATGGACCGGCTCAGCCCCTCGACCGAAAGCGCCGCCTGAGAGTTGTGGTTTCGGATCTTGAGGCGCTGAAAACTCCGCCGCCGGAGTTTTCGCGCCTGACGGAGTCGCAGGCGCTGATTCTCTCCTGCGCCTCCGTGAGCGACCTGACGCCTCTGGCCGGGCTGAGGGAGTTAAAAGAACTCAACCTTCCCGCCTCCGCGACCTGTGGCCTCGCGCCTCTGGAGCCGCTGGCCGCGCGAGGGCTCAGGATCGGAAGACGCGAACAACCCCATCCGCGGCTTTCGCGTCACATCGGGCGCCATATGGGGGGCGGCGGGCGGCGGGCGGGCCTCGACGCGCTGCGGAGAAAGGCGCATAGGGGGCGGCCTGTCCCTCCCCACTCGCCGGACCTCCTGAATCATGTTGATTCCGCTCATCATCGCCTGCGCGCTCTTCATGGAGAATCTCGATTCCGCCGTGCTCTCGACGGCCCTTCCGGCCATCTCGCAGGATCTCGGCGTCGATCCCATCGCGCTCAAACTGGCCTTCACGAGCTATCTGCTCTCCATCGCGGTCTTCACGCCGATCTCCGGATGGTGCGCCGACCGCTACGGCTCCCGCACCGTCTTCCGCACCGCCATCGTGATCTTCACGGCGGGCTCTGCGCTTTGCGGCTTCGCCAGCTCGCTGGAGGGCTTCATCGGCGCGCGCGTGGTGCAGGGGCTCGGCGGGGCGATGATGGTGCCGGTGGGGCGTCTGGTGCTGCTGCGCTCGGTGGAGCGCAAGGATTACGTCCGGGCGCTCTCATGGCTGACCATTCCGGGGCTGCTCGGGCCGGTGATGGGCGCGCCGCTCGGCGGATTCATCACCACCTATTTCGAATGGCGCTGGATCTTCTGGATCAACATTCCGATTGGAATCCTCGGCTTCGTTCTGGCCACGATCTTCATCCAGAATTTCCGCGAGGAGAACCCGCCGCCCCTCGACGGGACGGGCTTTCTGCTTTCGGCGCTCGGCATGACGGGGCTGGTCTTCGGCGTGGCGGTGAGCGGCGTCGGGATGCTGGCGGGCTGGATCGAGATGCTGATCATCTTCGGCGGCGCCGGATTCCTCGCGCTTTACGCGCGCCACGCCTTCCGCACGCCGCATCCTCTGGTGAATCTGCGGATTCTCAACGTCCAGACCTATCGCGTGAGCGTCACGGCGGGGTCGGTCTTTCGTCTGGCCATCGGAGGCTGGCCTTTCCTTCTGCCGCTGATGCTGCAGCTCGGTTTCGGCAAGACGCCCATGGAGAGCGGCCTTCTGACCATGGCCGGAGCGGCGGGCGCGCTCTCGATGAAATTCGCGGCGCCGCCTTTGCTGCGCCGTTACGGCTTTCGGCGGGTGCTGACGGTCAACGTCTTCCTGACGGCGATTTCTCTGGGCCTCTACGGCGCGATGAGCGTCGAGACTCCCGCCTTTCTGATCTTCGGCCTGATCTTCGCGGGCGGCTTTCTGCGCTCGCTGCAGTTCACGGCCTTCAACGCCATGGCCTACGCCGATCTGCCGAATAATCTGATGAGTCAGGGCACCAGCCTCTCCAGCGTGATGCAGCAGGTCTCCATCGCCTGCGGCGTGACGCTCGCGGCGCTGCTGCTGGAGACGAGCCGCGGCCTCGACGGGCGGACGGAGCTTGCGGTGTCGGATTTCTCCTTCGCCTTTGTGGTTTTGGCGGGGCTGGCGCTGCTCTGCGCGCCGATCCTGCTGCGTCTGCCGCCTTCGGCGGGCGAGAACGTGTCCGGGCATCAGGAGAATCCGCGCAACGCCAAGCTGCCCCATCTGCGCGAGCCGCCGCATTAGAGCGTTTTCCAGCGAAACCGATCAGGTTTCGCGTCGCGAAAGCGCGACAGAATAAAGAGTTGGAGCGTTTGAACGACCCGATTAGGTCGGAAAACGCGCTAAGAGGAGGCTTCGCCGATCTCGCCCTTCAGCGCCGCCCTGAGCGCCCGCACCCGAATGGCCGAAGAGAGATTGAGCTCTCCCTCTTTCAGGCGCTCGGCGTCGATGCGGGCGGCCATTTCGCCCAGACTCACGCCCTCGGCGGCGGCGAGCGCCCGGAAGGCCGCCCAGAAAGGCGCCTCCAGAGTCACGCTGGTGCGGTGCCCCCGGATGCTCAGGGAATGTTTGACCAGCTTCAGGCCGCCGCTCACGCCTTGAGTCCGATCCAGCGCCCGAAAGGCAGATGCGGAGTCGTGAAGGCCCAGAAACAAGAGGCGAGATAAAGCGCCATCGTGACCATCAGGCTCAGGGGCGGCAGTCCGGAGGAGGAGAGCGCCGCATCCGGCGAGACGTCGCCGCCCGACAGGAAGAGCAGCAGAAAGACGATGTAGTTGTTCATCGCGTGAAAGCCGACGGCGCCTGAAATCCCGCCTTCGGCGCGGGTCATGGCCAGAGTGATCGCGCCCATGCCCGCCGCGAACAGAATCTGGACCCAGACCATGCCGGCCTCCGTCTGAGAGCTCACGCTGGTGATGTGGAGCCCCGCGAAGAGGAGCAGCGGCAGGCTCGACCAGAGCCCGACCCAAGGCCGCCAGCGCGCCGCGAGAATTTGCGTCATATGCCCGCGAAAGAGCATCTCCTCCGCGCCGGATTGCAGGATCGCCATCGGAAAAAGCAGAACGGCGAACCAGAGAAGCCCGTCCGGCGGGCCGCCCGCCTGCGCCGGAGCGGCGCCCGTCGCCATCGCCGCCGCGAGATGTCCGGAGGCGAACAGATAGGCCCAGAGCAGAGGAAGGAAACCGATCCGCCCGAGCACGGCGCACAGGACTCCGCCCCAGAAGGGCCGCCATTCGAATTGGCGGCTCCAGCCCCAGATCGTCGAGGGCGTCAGGCCGTGCAGCCAGAAGCGCAGGGCGAAGACGCCGATCCAGATCCCCGCGAAGGAGAGCAGCAGAATCGTCGTGCTGGCGAAGCTGGAGAATTGTTCGAAGCCGCCGGGGCCTGCGCCCATCGCCAGCAACAGGGCGATGGTCAGCAGCATCTGACAGGTCAAGGCCGCGGCCAGCGACAGGATCACGCTGAGGCCGATCCTCCATCCGCCCCCCAGACGCGCCGCGCGGGCCTGATCCAGCCAGATGTCGAAACGGTCGCGCGCCATGGGCGGGCCTCCTGCGTTCAGGGCGGACCGCCTCGGGCGCGCGAAAACGCGCGGCCCGTGCAGGGCCGCGCGCCTTGTCGGTCCGCGTCTTATACTGAAGCTCGCTCCGCCTGAAAAGAGGCGGAGCCCAAGGCTCAGCCCAGAGCCTTCTCCAGCTTGGGCGCGATGTCGAAAAGGTCGCCCACAAGGCCGTAATCGGCGATCTGGAAGATGGGGGCCTCCTCATCCTTATTGATCGCGACGATGACCTTGCTGTCCTTCATGCCCGCCAGATGCTGGATCGCGCCGGAGATGCCCAGAGCCACGTAAAGCTGCGGCGCGACCACCTTGCCGGTCTGGCCGACCTGCTGGTCGTTGGGGGCGTATCCGGAATCCACCGCCGCGCGCGAGGCGCCCACCGCCGCGCCCAGCTTGTCGGCGAGGCTCTCGATGATGGCGAAGTTCTCCTTGGAGCCGACGCCGCGTCCGCCCGAGACGACGATCTTCGCCGCCGTCAGTTCGGGACGCTCGCTCTTGACCGTCTCGTCCGAGATCCATTCCGAGCCGCCGCCCGAAGCCGCGGCCGAAGCCGCCTCGCTCGGCGCGGAGCCGGTCGCGGGGGCGGGATCGAAGGCGGCCGTGCGGAAGGTCACGATCTTGATCTTGTCGGAGCTTTTCACGGTCTGGATCGCCGCGCCCGCATAGATCGGGCGCTCGAAGGTTTCGGCGTCCACCACGCCGATGGCGTCGGAGACGATCATCACGTCGAGCAGCCCCGCCGCGCGGGCGAGGATGTTCTTGCCGTTGGAGGTGGCGGCGGCCACGATATGCGTGTAGCCCGGCGCCAGAGCCGCCAGCAGAGCCGCCAGAGGCTCGGCGAGGCCATGCGCGTCTCCGGGGGCGGTCAGAACCTTGGCGACGCCCTGAAGCTTGGCGGCCTCGGCGGCCTCGCCCTGTCCGGCGACGAGGACATGGACCTCGCCTCCGAGCTTCTGGGCGGCGGTCACGGCCTTGGCGGTCGCGTCGAGCTGCGCGTCGGCGAGCAGAAGAACGGCCATGTCAGAGCACCTTCGCTTCGGTCTTGAGCTTCGCCACCAGCTCCTCGACGGAGCCGACCTTGATTCCGGCCTTGCGCGCGGGCGGCTCGGAGACCTTCACCACCGTCAGACGCGGCGCCACGTCCACGCCGAGATCGGCGGCGGTCTTGACGTCGAGCGGCTTTTTCTTGGCCTTCATGATGTTGGGAAGGCTGGCGTAACGCGGTTCGTTGAGGCGCAGATCCGTGGTGACCACGGCGGGCAGGGCCACCTTGATCGTCTGGAGTCCGCCGTCGACTTCGCGGGTGACCTTGGCCGCGCCGTCCTCAAGCTCCAGCTTGGAGGCGAAGGTGGCCTGAGGCCAGCCGAGCATCGCCGCGAGCATTTGTCCGGTGGCGTTGCTGTCGTTGTCGATGGCCTGCTTGCCCATGATGATCAGATCGGGCTTTTCGGCCTCGATGATCGCCTTGAGGATCTTGGCCACGGCCAGAGGCTCGACGTCCTCGTCGACGCTGGCGGCCGCCTGCACGAGGATCGCGCGGTCGGCGCCCATGGCGAGCGCCGTGCGGAGCGTCTCTTGCGCTTTATCCACGCCGATGGAGACGGCGATGATCTCCGTGGCCTTTCCGGCCTCCTTCAGACGCACCGCCTCCTCGACGGCGATTTCGTCGAAAGGATTCATCGACATCTTGACGTTGGCCAGATCCACGCCCGAGCCGTCGGCTTTCACGCGCGCCTTGACGTTATAGTCGATCACCCGTTTCACGGGCGTCAGAATCTTCATGACGGAGCCTCCCAATCGCAAGATTGCGTCTTGTCCCTTGCGCCTGTCACTAAGACGCGAGGCGCCGGGCGTCAATATCGACGCTGCGGCGCCCTGAAATCGAAGCTCACCACCAGCGGGCGGGCTTGGCCGAGAATTCCGAATCCCGCTCCAGAACCTCGGCGAGGGCCAGAAGGCCGGATTCGTCGAAAGGCCGCCCGATGAGCTGAAGCCCGAGCGGCGTGCCCTGCTGCGCCAGCCCGGCGGGCAGGCTGACGGCGGGCAATCCGGCGAGGTTCACCGGAACGGTGAAGACGTCCTCCAGATACATCGCCACCGGATCATTGGTCTTCTCGCCGAGCCCGAAGGCGGGCGAGGGGGTGGTGGGGGTCAGGATGGCGTCGACCTGTTTGAAGGCCTCGTCGAAATCGCGCTTGATGAGCGCGCGGACCTTCTGAGCGCGCAGATAATAGGCGTCGTAGAAGCCCGCCGAAAGGGCGTAGGCGCCGATCATCACGCGGCGGCGGACTTCGCGGCCGAAGCCCTCGGCGCGGGTCTTCTCATAGAGATCGGCGATTCCGTCGCCCTGCGCGAGCTTGGCCCGACGGCCATAGCGCACGCCGTCGTAGCGGGCGAGATTCGAAGAGGCCTCGGCGGGCGCCACGATGTAATAGGCCGCGAGGGCGTATTTCGTATGCGGCAGAGAAACCTCGACCAGCTCCGCCCCGGCCTCGCGCAATTTCAGCGCGCCATGGTCCCAGAGGCTCTGGACCTCGCCGGACAACCCGTCGACGCGATATTCCTTCGGGATTCCGATCCGCTTGCCCCGGATCGAACCGCCCAGAGCGGCCTCGTAATCGGGCACCGAGATCTCGGCGCTGGTGGAGTCCTTGGGATCGAAGCCCGCGAAGGCCTTCAGGAAGATCGCCGCGTCGCGGACGGTCTTGGTCATCGGCCCGGCCTGATCCAGCGAGGAGGCGAAGGCCACCACGCCCCAGCGCGAGACGCGCCCATAGGTCGGCTTGAGGCCCACGATGCCGGTCAGGGCGGCGGGCTGACGAATGGAGCCGCCCGTATCCGTGCCGAGCGCCGCCAGCGCCAGATCCGCCGAAACCGCCGCCGAGGAGCCGCCCGAAGAGCCGCCCGGAGTCAGAGGCTTGGTTTCGCCCTTGCGCCGCCAAGGCGAGATCGCGGGGCCGTAGACGCTGGTCTCATTGGAGCTGCCCATGGCGAATTCGTCCATGTTCAGCTTGCCGAGGAAGACCGCGCCCGCCGCCCGCAGCTTGGCCGTGACGGTGGAGTCGTAGGGCGGGAGGAAGCCTTCGAGAATCCGCGAGGCCGCCTGAGTCGGCACGCCCTCCACGGCGAAGAGATCCTTCACGCCGATGGGCAACCCGCAGAGGTCGGGCGCCTCGCCTTCGGAAAGGCGCGCGTCGGCGGCTTCGGCCATGGCCAGCGCCGATTCCGGCGTCGGATGGACATAGGCGTTGAGCGCCTTGGCCCCGGCGACGGCGGCGTTATGGGCCTCGGTCAGCTCGACGGCGCGGAAATCCTTGCGGCGCAGGCCGTCGCGGGCCTCGGCGAGGGTGAGCTTGGTCAGGTCGGTCATAACGCTCACTCCACCACTTTAGGCACGACGAAGAAGCCCTCGCGGGTTTCCGGGGCGTTCATCAGGATCTTCTCTTGAATATTCCCGTCGGTCACGACATCGGGGCGCTGACGGGCGTCGGCGACGTTGGGGGTGGTGAGCGGCTCGACGCCCTCCACGTCCACCTCGTTGAGCTGTTCGATCCAGGTGAGGATGCCGTTCAGCTCGGCGGCCAGAGGCTCCAGCTCCTCGGTCTTCACGGCGATGCGCGCGAGCTTCGCGGCGCGGCGGACGTCTTCAGCGTCGACGGACATTCAAAGGGTCTCCCAAGGAGGGCTTTTGCGCAGGCTGGGGTCTTTTAAGCCCATCGGGCGGCCTTTTCCAAGCCGCCTTATTCGTCTCGCCCCTGATCAGCCCAGCAAAGCCTTGCGCAGCATGTTCAGCGCGATCAGCCCGAGGAAGATCGCGAAGATCCGCTTGAGCGGCTTGACGTCGAGCTTATGGGCCAGCCGCGCGCCATAGGGCGCCAGAAGCGCCGTCAGAGGCGTGATCAGCAGGAAGGCGGGGATGTTCACATAGCCGAGGCTGTAGGGCGGGCGGTTGGGCTCGCCCCAGCCGGTGAGGATGAAGAGCAGCATCGAGGGCAGGGCGATGATGAAGCCGAAGCCCGAAGCCGTGCCGATGGCCCGATGGATCGCCACGCCGTACAGCGAGAGGATCGCCACCCCGAAGGCGCCGCCGCCGATGCCCATCAGCGCTGAGAGGAAGCCGAGCCCCAAACCCCAAGCCGCCCGGATTCCGCCGGCGGGGGGCGCCTCGCCGAGCCGGGTCTTGGGATTGCCGAGGCCCATTTGCGCGGAGGTCAGCAGAGCCAGCGAGCCGAAGACGATCATCAGCCCGCGCGTGTCGAGGCTCCCCGCGACCAGCCCGCCGAGCGCCGCGCCTCCGGCCACCCAAGGCGCCCAGGCCTTGAGCAATTCCCAATCCACCGCGCCCTTGCCGGAATGCGTCCGCACGGAGCGTTGCGAGGTGAAGACGATGGTCGCCAGAGAGGTGCCCACCGCCACATGCATCAGATGGTCCTGCGGAAAGCCGAGCGCCGAAAACACGTAATAAAAGGCGGGCACCAGAACCGCCCCGCCGCCGATGCCCAGCAGCCCCGCGATCAGCCCTGCGAAGACCCCCACCGCCGCCAGAAGCGCGAACAGCGGCGCCAGAGTCGCAAAATCCATCGTCATTCCCGCATCCCTTCGCAGTTGCGGGAAAAGATTCGGCCCAGCCGCGCGGATTGGCAAGCGAAAACCATAGGCCCTTTCAGGGCTCGGCCCGGAGCCGGTTTTTCGTGCGCCGCAAGACGAAAGGAGGGCCATGACGAGAAGATAAAATTCGAACGAAATGGATCGTGCCGCGTAATATGGCCGTCGTCCTAGAATTCAAGACGAGATTTATAAAATCCGGTGCGAAATTTGGCGGAATTTTGGCGAAGCCATAGGAAGTTCTCGGAAATTAACGGGTTTTCGCGCCGACTTGGGCGTATTCCATAAAATTGGAGCCAAGCATCTATAGTTTTACTTTGAAAAACTTCCGGCGTTTAGTTTCGATTGAGAGTTTCGGCCCAAGCTCCGGATCAAGACCTCGGGGGGAGGTCCCGCAAGGAGGGATCCATGTCGTTCAAGAAGGCTCTGGGCTTGGCCCTTGGCGCGAGCGTGTTGGCGACGAGCGCCGTTCAGGCGCAGTCCGCGCCGCGCTCCAGCCTCACCGGGCTCAACGCCTACGCCTGCGGCGCGCCCAATACGGGCCTGCGCACTCAGGCGGGTTCGTCGGAGGTCGGCCAGCGCTATCGCCGCGACCGTCCCGAGCGCATCGGCGAGCAGCGCGATCCGATGTTTCCCTGGATCGCGAAGCTCAACATCATCCATCGCGAGACCGCCAGCGCCGGGGGCGTCAGCACCGAGATGGTCAATTGCGGCGGCTCGATCATCGACTCGCGCTGGATCCTGACCGCCGCCCATTGCGTGGCGGAAGGCGGCTGGTCGCGCATCGAGATCATCTCCGGCTCGCATGACATCGAAAGCGGCGTGGTCATGCGCACCGCCGTGGACGCCGTCTGCCATGCGGGCGCCAATACGGGCACCCTCGACCATGACGTGGCGCTGATCCGGCTCAACGAGCCGCTGCCGCAGACTCTGGTGGACACCGCCGCGAAGCTGCCGCCGCAAAGCGCCGAAGTGGTGCGCGCGGGAGATCTGGCCCACGCCGCGGGCTGGCGCGTTTCGGGTCCGGTCGATCCGGCCCATACGCTCCGCCGCGCCGAGGTCAAGGTCACCGAGGTCGAGCCGCGCGGCTTCGTCACGGTCTCTTCGGTCAACGGGGCTTTGCGGGGCATCTGCCGCGGCGAGAGCGGCGGCCCGCTGCTCACGCGCAAGAACGGCGTCGCGCTGACCATCGGCGTCTTCTCGGGCGTGGATCCGGGCGGCCGCGACGCGCGCAGCGGCGCTGCGCTCGGCCCCTGCTCCGCGCCGGGCTACAACATGTATTTCACGCCGGTCTCGCGCTATCGCAACTGGATCGACCAAGTCCGCCTGCATTGCGACGCCGATCCCGACAGCTGCCGCGCCCAAGGCCGGTATCAGGCCGCCGCCGAGCGCAGCTTCCCGTAATCATTCAGAGGTCTTGGGGGAGGAGGAGGCGCGGCCCGGACCGATTCTGCGGCGCGCCTCCTCCAGAAGACCGTCGGCCGCCGAAGCGCAGAGGTCGAAGACCTCGGCGAAGCCTTCGGGGCCGCCGTAATAAGGATCCGGGACTTCGCGCGCGACAGAGGAAGCGCCCGGGAGGAAATCCAGAAATAACTTCAGCTCCGCCATCGCGCTCGGCGGAGCCTTTTCTTTGAGGTCGCGCAGATTGGCTGCGTCCATGGCGAGGATCAGGTCGAAATCCTGAAAATCCGCCGCCCGGACCTGACGCGCCCGCAATCCCGAGACGTCCACGCCGCGCCGCAAGGCTTCGGCCTGGCTCCGCCGATCCGGCGGATGGCCGACATGATAGCCCGCCGTCCCCGCCGAATCCGTCTCGACGCGGCCCAGAAGCCCCGCCTCCCGAAGCTTATGGCGAAAGACGCCCTCCGCCGTGGGCGAGCGGCAGATGTTGCCGAGGCAGACGAACAACACCCGAAAAGCCGGAGCCATGGCGCTCACTCCAGAATCTTGCTGAGAATCTCATAGAGATTCTTCGAAGGCTTGCGCTCGGCGCGCAGCATGTCGTTCATGGCGGCGCGGGCTTGAGCCTGACGCGTCTCGTCATAGCGCTGCCAGGTCTCGAAGCCCTTGGCGATGCGGGCGGAGATCTGCGGATTGAGCAGATCCATCCGTCCGATCCAATGGGCCGCGAAGCGATAGCCCGAGCCGTCGGCGGCGTGGAAGCGCCAGTGATTCGCCATGAAGCCGCCGATCAGCGCCCGGAAGCGGTTGGGCGTGCGCCATTCGAAATCCGGATGGCGCGTCAGAGCCTCCATGCGCTCGACGAGATCGGCGCGCGGCGCCAGAGCCTGACGCAGAAACCAATCGTCGAGCAATTGCGGATCCTTGCGCCAGCGCTCATGGAAGCGGGCGAGGGCGGCCTCCGCCTGAGGCGCTCCGGCGGCGACGAGGGCGCTCAGGGCGGCGGCTTCGTCGGTCATATTGGCGGCGGAGTCGAATTGACGGGCGGCGAAATCGCCGTCGAGCGCGGCGAGATAGCCGAGCGCCGCGTTCTTCAGCGCCCGACGTCCCGCGCTGGCGGCGTCGGGGGAATAGGGCTCGGGCGCGCCGAATTCGGCGTAGGCCGCGCGCAGCTCCGGCTCCAAGCGCCGCGCCAGAAGCCGCGCGAGGCGGGTCTTGGCGGCGTGGATGGCCTCGGGATCGGCGGTTTCGCCGCGCTGGGCGGCCTCGGAGGCCATTTCTTCGGCGGGGGGCGTGGCGAGGAGCAGAGCCTTATAAGCGGGCTCCAGCCGCGAATCGGCCAGAGTCGCGCCGAGCGCCCGCGCGTAATCCTCTCCGCCGGTCGGGTCTCCGCCCGCCTGAATCTCGCGAATCAGGCCGCGCAGGGTGGAGCGGGCGAAATCGCGCCCCGCCTCCCAGCGGTTGAAGGGATCGGGATCATGAGTCAGCAGAAAGGCGCGCTCGGAATCCTCGACCTCGCGCTCGACGATGACCGGCGCCGAGAAATCCCGCAGGAAGGAGAGGGTGGGCTTTTCGGCGATCTCCTCAAAGACGAAGACCTGCTCCGGCGCCGTGAGTTCGAGGATCTTCGTCTGAGCCTCGCCCTCGCCGCCGATCTCCAGAGGCGCGCCGTTCGCGCCGAGCAGCCCCACCGCAAGCGGGACATGCAGCGGCTCTTTCTTCGGCTCGCCGGGGGTGGGCGGAACCTGCTGCGCCACGGTCAGCGCATAGCGCCGGGCCTCGGGATCATAGGCTTCGGAGAGCTTCAGGCGCGGCGTTCCGGCCTGAGTCCACCAGCGGAAGAATTGCTGGAGGTCGCGGCCGGACACCTCCTCGAAACAGGCGAGGAACTGCTCCAGCGTGGCGGCCTCGCCGTCATGGCGGCTGAGGTAAAGATCAGTGGCCTTGCGGTAAAGCTCCGGCCCGAGCAGCCGATGGAGCATGCCCACGATCTCGGCGCCTTTCTCATAGACGGTCGCCGTATAGAAGTTGTTGATCTCCAGATAGCTGCGGGGGCGCGGCGGATGGGCCAGAGGTCCGGCGTCTTCGGCGAATTGCCGCCCGCGCAGCGCGATGACGTCGGCGATGCGATGGGCCGCCCGCGAGCGCTGATCCTGCGTGAAGCATTGATCCCGAAAGACGGTCAGGCCCTCTTTCAGCGTGAGCTGGAACCAGTCGCGGCAGGTCACGCGGTCGCCGGTCCAATTGTGGAAATATTCATGCGCCACGATGGATTCGATATTGACGTAAGTCGCGTCCGTGGCGGTCTCGGGGCTGGCGAGGACATATTTCGAATTGAAGATGTTGAGGCCCTTATTCTCCATGGCGCCCATGTTGAAGTCGTCCACGGCGACGATCATGAAGAGCCCGAGATCATATTCGCAGCCATAGGCCTCTTCATCCCATCTCATCGCGCGTTTCAGCGAATCCATGGCGTAGGCGCATCGGTTCTCGTCGCCGGGGCGGACGTAGATCCTGAGGTCCACCGGCTTGCCGGAGGCGGTCGTGAACCGATCCTCATGCGCGATGAGATTCCCCGCCACCAGAGCGAAGAGATAGCTCGGCTTGCGATGGGGATCGCGCCATTCGGCGAAATGGCGGCCTTCCGGCAGATCGCCCCGCGCGAGGGGATCGCCGTTGGAGAGCAGCGCCGGACAAGAGGATTTATCCGCCTCGATCCGCACCTCATAGGCGGCCATGACGTCGGGGCGATCGAGGAAATAAGTGATCTTGCGAAAGCCCTGCGCCTCGCATTGCGTGCAATACATGCCCTTGGACATATAGAGCCCTTCAAGGGCGAGGTTGTCCACAGGCGCGATCTCGGTGACGCATTCCCAGAGGAAGGGCGCATCTTGAGGGACCAGCGCCGCCGGGACGCTCAGGCTCTCCTCGTCGATCCGCAGATTGGCGGCGGGCAGAGGCCGCCCGTCGAGCGAGGCGGCGATCAGCTTGAGGCTTCTTCCGTCGAAGCGCAGATCCTGCGGCGCCTCGACCAAGGCCGCCGGATTGCGCCGCATGGCCAGAGCCGCCGTCACGCGGGTCGCCTGAGGCTCCAGCTCGAAGGTCAGGCGGACCGTGTCGATGAGATAGGGCGGGGGCGCGTAATCGGCGAGCAGGACCGGAGCGGGCGTCGGGGCGGAGTCGTCGGGGCGCATGGCGGCTTCCTCAGCTGGGGGCCTTCGAGCCATAGCGCCCGCCGTCCGGAAAGAAAAGCGCGGGGGCTCCTCCCGGCGCGATCACGAAGCGCGGAGGCGGGATGTTCGGCGGCCGGAGAATCCGATAAGGAGACTCGGATTTCTTGTCCTTGGAAAAACTAAGGTGGCCCTATGAACGATCTCGCCCTGAAGCTCAACGGATTCCGCCCGCAGGTCTTGAGCCTGCTGCGCATCATGGCGGGGCTGCTGTTCCTCGCCCATGGCACGGCCAAGCTGCTCGGCTTTCCCGCGACCGGGATGAGCCCTTCGATCACGTCGATCTATGGGATCGCGGGCGTGATCGAGCTGATCACCGGCGTCTTGCTGACTCTCGGCCTGTTCACGCGCCCGGCGGCCTTCCTCGCTTCGGGCCTCGGCGCGGCCGCCTATTTCATCGGGCATCAGACCCCGGAGAAATTCTTTCCGATTCAGAACGGCGGCGACGCGGCGGTTCTTTATTGCTTCGTCTTTCTCTATTTCGTCTTCGCCGGCCCCGGCCCCTGGAGCGTCGATGCGGCGCGCGGGCGGGAATAAGCCTCGCCCCCTCTGCGGCGAAGCCTGATCTTTCCTTCGCCAAAGCCTTGAATTTTCAGAGCCTCCGCCGCAGAGCCCTTGCGGCGGGGGCGTTTTTTCGACCTCAAGGTTTGACGCGGGCCTCTTGAGAGGTTACATCTCCGTCATCTTTCAGCGCGCCCTACGCCGGGCGTCGCTCTGGAGCCGCCTGCGCCGACGCGCGCAAAGGCGGCTTTGGTTCTCGCCTTCCTTCGTCTTTTCGGAACGGGCGAGGCCGCTTCGCTCGGGCGTCGGCGATTCCGTCTTGCGTCCAGACCCTCAACGAGCGTCGGTGTTGTCGTCAGCGCCGGCTCTTGAGCTTCGCTTAGGCGGGGCGACGGAGTTCACAATGCGATTTTCTCACAAGGCCGGCGCGCGCGTCGCGCTGGGCTTCTTCTCTATTCTGGGCGTCTCCGCGGCTTCTCAGGCCGAGGCCTGCGAATTGAACCGCCCCATCGTCTTCGCGGGGCTGGACTGGGATTCCAACGCCGTCCACACCGAGATCGCCCGGTTCATCTTTGAAAAGGGCTATGGCTGCCGCACCGACGTTCTGCCGGGCACCACCGTGCCTTTGCTCAACGGGCAGATCCGCGGCGACGTCGACGTGACCATGGAGATGTGGCGCGACAACGTGCGCGACATCTACGACCCCGCCATCGAAAAGGGCGAAGCCGTGGATCTCGGGGTGAATTTCCCCGATGCGATTCAGGGCTGGTTCGTGCCGAATTACCTCACCGCCGAGGGCGCGCCCGCCGAGGGCCTGAAGTCGGTGGAGGATCTGCCGCGCTTCAAGGAGGTCTTCCGCGATCCCGAAGAGCCCGGAAAAGGCCGCTTCTACAACGGCGTGCCCGGCTGGGGCGCCGAAGGCGTCTCGACCAAGAAGCTCCACGCCTATGGCCTGACCGAGGATTATGTGAATTTCCGTCCCGGCTCGGGCGCGGCGCTCTCGGGGGCCATCGAGGCGGCGGTCCTGCGCAAGCGGCCCATCGTCTTCTATTACTGGGGCCCGACTTGGCTGCTCGGCAAGCTGGGCGATCAGGTGACCATGCTGGAGGAGCCGCCCTTCGATCAGGCGATCTGGGACGCCATGCAGGCCGAAGAGGATCCGGAGAAAGTGACCGCCGCCACGGCCTTTCCCGTGATCGAGGTGACGATCAGCGCCAATCCGAAATTCGTGGAGGCCGCGCCGCAATTGGTCGAATTCCTCCGCGCTTATGAGACGACCGGACAGCAGGTCTCGAACCTGCTCGCCTGGATGCAGGAGACCGACGGATCCGCCGAGGAGGCGGCGCTCCAGTTCCTGCGCGAGAACAAGGACCAATGGCGCGCCTGGACGCCTGAGGAGGTCGCGGCGCGGGTCGAGGCGGCGCTCTAAAAGCGTCCTTCTCTCCTCGCCGGGATGCGACGCGGAGCAGGGTCCGGCCTGCTCCGCGCCGTTCCTTTTGCTTCTCCGCAGGCCTCGGAAGGATTCCTCCATGTTCGTCGATCTGGGCAAACCCATCGCGGATGGCGTCAATCAATTCGTCCGCTATCTGATCGTCAATTACGGGGACGGCTTCGAAGCCGTCTCCAATTTCATTCTCAAGATCCTGTTGTTCATTGAAACGGGCTTGCGGGATCTGCATCCGGCGATCCTGCTGATCGTGGTCTTCGGGCTCGCTTGGGCGAGCTCGCGCCATTTGCTCATGGCGGCGGGGCTGACCTTCCTCATGTGGCTGATCGGCTGCTTCGGGCTCTGGGAGCAGGCGATGCAGACCCTCGCCATCGTGCTGGTGGCGGTGTTGATCTCCGCGCTGATCGGCTTGCCGCTCGGAGTCTTTTCGGCGCGTTCGGCGCGCTTCCGGGCCGTTCTGAGCCCCATCCTCGACCTCATGCAGACCATTCCGAGCTTCGTCTATCTCATTCCGGCGGCGATGCTTTTTGGTTTGGGCAAGGTGCCCGCCGTGCTGGCCACGGTGATCTACGCCGCGCCGCCGCTGATCCGTCTGACGGAGTTGGGAATCCGGCAGGTCGACGCCGAGGTGGTCGAGGCCTCGCGGGCCTTCGGCGCGACCCGCTGGCAGATGCTGCGCGGGGTGCAATTGCCTTTGGCTTTGCCCTCGATCATGGCGGGTCTCAACCAGACCATGATGATGGCTCTGGCCATGGTGGTCATCGCCTCGATGATCGGCGCGCGGGGCGTGGGCGAGACGGTGCTGCTCGGCTTGCAGCGCAACGACGCCGGACGCGGATTGATCGGCGGCTTGGTCATCGTGATCCTCGCCATCGTGCTGGACCGTATCACGCAGAATTTCGGGCGGCGGATGCAGATCCGCAGCGGAGAGGGCTGACGCCATGAGCATGATCGAAGTCAAGAACGTCACCAAGATCTTCGGCGAAAACCCGCAGGAGGCTCTGCGCCTCCTCCGCGAGGGGGCGGCGAAAGACGAGATCCTCGCCAAGACCGGCTGCACGGTCGGCCTGCGCGACGTCTCGCTGGAGATCAAACGCGGCGAGATCTTCGTGATCATGGGCTTGTCCGGCTCGGGCAAATCCACCTTGATCCGCCACTTCAATCGGCTGATCGATCCCACGGACGGACAAATCCTTTTCGAAGGCGAGGACATCCTCAAATATGACGCGCGGCGTCTGGAGGCCTTCCGCCGCGAGAAGCTCGGAATGGTGTTCCAGCGCTTCGGGCTCATGCCGCACCGGACCGTGCTGGAGAACGCCGCCTATGGGCTTTCGGTGCGGGGCGTCCCCCGCGCCGAACGCGAGGCCAAAGCCATGGAATGGCTGAAGACGGTGGGGCTCGAAGGCTTTGAAAAGCAATATCCGGGGCAGCTTTCGGGCGGCATGCAACAGCGCGTCGGGCTGGCGCGGGCTCTGGCCAACGACCCCGACGCCCTGCTGATGGACGAAGCCTTCTCGGCGCTGGATCCTCTGATCCGCGGCCAGATGCAGGACCAGCTCGTCGAGCTTCAGGCGCAGCTCAAGAAGACCATCGTCTTCATCACCCATGATCTCGACGAGGCTTTGCGCCTCGGCGACCGGATCGCGATCCTCAAGGACGGCGCGCTGGTGCAGGTCGGGACGCCGAATGAGATTCTGCTTGAGCCCGCCGATGATTACGTGCGGGCCTTCGTGCGGGATGTGAATCGCGCCAAGGTGCTGACCGTCGAGAAGCTGATGAAGCCTCCCGCGCATCGCATCGCGCATGACGACCTCGACCGCGCTTTGCTCGACATGCGCAAGGCGGGCGAGACTTACGGCTTCGTCTATAAAAGCGGGGCTTTTCAGGGCGTGCTGACCGAGGCGGCGCTTCAGGTGGCCGTGGCCGAGGGCTCTTCGGCCAGTCCGGCGGATTTGGCTCAGGAGCCGCCGCGCATCGAACAGGGCTCGCCCCTCGCCGAGGCTCTGCCGATGGCCATGGGCACGGATCTGCCTTTGGCGGTGATGGAGGAGGACGAATTGCGCGGCTTCCTGCATCAGGAGAGGATCGGCGAGGTTCTGGCCGTGGAGCCCGCGCCGGAGCCCATCCCTGAAGCCGCGCCCCCCGCGCCCCTCGCAGCGAAGGAGACGGAGGCCGCCAAGCCCGCCGCCTGATCGGGAAGGGGGCCTTGCGCGGCCCCCTCGCCCTTTAGAGCGCTTTCCGATCATATCTGATCGTTCAAACGCTCTAAGCTTTGACGTGGCCGCATTTTCGCGACGCGAAGCCAGAAAGGCTTCGCTGGAAAATGCTCTAGTCGATGTCGAAGACCACGCCCTGAGCCAGCGGCAGGGCGTCGGAGTAATTGATGGTGTTGGTGGCGCGGCGCATGTAGCCCTTCCACGCGTCGGAGCCGGATTCGCGTCCGCCTCCGGTCTCCTTTTCGCCTCCGAAGGCCCCGCCGATCTCGGCGCCCGAAGTGCCGATATTGACGTTGGCGATGCCGCAATCCGAACCCGCCGCCGAGAGGAACCGCTCCGCCTCTCGCAGATCCCGCGTGAAGATCGCCGAGGAAAGCCCCGCCGTCACGGCGTTTTGCGCGGCGACGGCCTCCTCAAGATCGGCGTAGCGCATCACATAGAGGATCGGAGCGAAGGTCTCCTCCAGAACAGGGCCGACTTGCCCGGAGATCTCCACGAGGGCGGGGCGCATGTAATAAGCCGCCTCCGGCCCGACCGCCTCGCGTCCGCCGCCATGCACGATTCCGCCCGCCGCCTTGGCCGCCTCCAGCGCCTTGACCATGCCGTCATGAGCCGCCTTGTCGATCAGCGGCCCCACGAGGGCCTCCGTCGCCAGAGGATCGCCCACCGAAACCGAGGCGTAGGCTTTCTTCAGACGCGGCACGAGGGCGTCGTAGATCGAGTCATGGACGAAGAGCCGCCTCAGGCTGGTGCAGCGCTGGCCCGCCGTGCCCATGGCGCCGAAGGCCACGGCGCGCAGAGCCATGTCGAGATCCGCCGTCGGCGCGACGATGGCCGCGTTATTGCCGCCCAATTCGAGGATGCTCCGCCCGAAGCGCGCCGCGACCTTCGGCCCGACGATCCGGCCCATGCGCGTCGAGCCTGTGGCCGAGATCAGCGGAACGCCGGGATTCTCCACGAGGGCCGCGCCGATCTCCGGCCCGCCGATGAGGATTTGGCTCAGATGCTCCGGCGCCGAGCCGAAGCGCGCTAAAGCCTTCTCCAGCACGGCCTGAGAGGCGAGGGCGGTCAGAGGCGTCTTCTCCGAGGGCTTCCAGATCACAGGATCGCCGCAGACCAGAGCCAGAGCCGCGTTCCACGACCAGACCGCCACCGGGAAGTTGAAGGCCGAGACGATCCCCACCGGGCCCAGCGGATGCCACGTCTCCATCATGCGATGTCCGGGGCGTTCGCTGGCGATGGTCAAGCCGTAAAGCTGGCGCGAGAGGCCCACGGCGAAATCGCAGATGTCGATCATCTCCTGAACCTCGCCGAGGCCCTCGGAGCGGCTCTTCCCCGCTTCGATGGAGACCAAAGCCCCGAGATCCTCTTTGGCGGCGCGCAATTCCTCGCCGAGGAGCCGCACAAGCTCGCCCCGGCGCGGCGCGGGAACCTCGCGCCAGATGCGGAAGGCCGCCTGAGCCCGCTCCACGGCCTGCGCGGCCTCCGCGAGGGAATGGGGCGTCAGCCCGCCGACGACCTCGCCAGTCAGCGGCGAACGGCTCTCCAGAGGTCCGCCCTGAAAGGCGGAGGCCGCGACTCCCAAACGAGCGAGAATTTCGGCGGTCCGGGCGGCGAGAGGCGAGGACGACATGGCGGGCCTTTCTTATCGAGCATTTTCCAGCGCAGCCGATCAGGCTTCGCGTCGCGAAAATGCGACCACATAAAAGCTTAGAGCGTTTGAGCGATCCGATGGGATCGGACAACGCTCTCAGGCGGGGAATCGCCGCCAGATTAAACATGGAGGGCGTCGCAAAGCCACCCCGTCCAGCTTGCGCGAAGCCTCTGGCGCGGGGCGGGAATCCGCGCGAGAAGGAAGCATCCTCTCCCTTTTTCGGGTCGCGCCATGTCGCTTTTGACGAAAGATCCCCGCAGCCATGGACTTTGGGCGCGCAGCGCTCCGCCCGCGCCCGAGACGCCGCCTCTGGCCGGAGAAGCGGAGGCCGAGGCTCTGGTGATCGGGGCGGGCTATACGGGGCTTTCGGCGGCGCTGCATCTGGCCGAAGGCGGAATGAACACCCTCGTTCTGGAGGCCGAAGAGCCGGGCTTCGGCGGGGCCGGACGCAATGTCGGGCTGGTCAACGCGGGCATGTGGGTCATGCCGGAGGCGGTGCTTGAAGCCTTTGGGCCGGAGCGCGGCGGGGCCTTGCTGGATCTGCTCGGGGCGGGGCCTGAGCGGGTCTTTCGCCTGATCGCGCGCCATGACATCTCCTGCGAGGCGGTCCATGCGGGCACGCTCCATTGCGGCGTCGGACGCAAGGGGCTGGCGGAGCTTCAGGCGCGCGCAGGCCAATGGAGGGCGCGCGGCGCCGACGTCGAGCTTCTCGGCCGCGAGGCCGCCGCCGGACTGATCGGCTCCGGCGTTTATGAGGCCGCGCTTCTGGATCGCCGCGCCGGGACGATCCAGCCTCTGGCCTATGCGCGCGGTCTGGCGCGGGCGGCTCTGGCGGCGGGAGCGCGGATCTGCGGCGGCTCGCCCGCCCTCGAAGCCCGTCATGACGGCGAGGCTTGGGTGGTCCGCACGCCGGAGGGCTCGGTTCGGGCGCCGCGCCTGATCCTCGCGACAGACGCTTATGGCCATGATCTCTGGCCCGAGGCCGCCGGGCAACAAACCCGCCTGCCTTACTTCAACTTCGCCACCGCCCCCTTGCCGGAGGCTCTGCGGACGAAGCTCCTGCCTCAGCGCCAAGGCGCATGGGACACCAAAGAGGTTCTGACCTCCTTCCGCATGGACGCCGCCGGAAGGCTGGTGGTGGGGAGCGTCGGGGCGCTTCAGGGGATCGGCGCGCGGATTCATCGGGATTGGGCGCGTCGGGCCATGGCGGCGATCTATCCCGATCTCGCGGAGATCCCCTTCGAAGCCGAATGGTTCGGCATGATCGGCATGACCGACGACAGCTTGCCGCGCCTGCATCGGCTGGGGCCTCAAGCTCTGGCGATCTGCGGCTATAACGGGCGCGGCATAGCTCCGGGCACGGTCTTCGGGGCGACTCTGGCGGCGCATCTGCTCGGAGATCTGCCGCTTGAGGGGATTCCTCTGCCGGAGAAGCCCCTCGCGCAGGCGCCTTACCGGGCCTTGCGCGAGGGGTGGTATAGCCTCGGGGCGCAGATGCTCCACGCCGTCGAGAAAAGAATTTAAGCGAGGCCGCGCTTCTTCATCATGGCTTCGGGGGCGGGCATCCGGCCCCGGAAGGCGGTGTAAAGCGCTTCGGGGTCTTTGGAGCCGCCCGCCGCATAAATGTTGTCGCGCAGCTTCTTGGCCACGGCGGGATTGAAGACGTCGCCCGTCTCGGAGAAGGCTTCGAAGGCGTCGGCGTCCAGCACCTCGGACCACATGTAGGAGTAATAGCCCGAGGAATAGCCCTCGCCCGAGAAGACATGCAGGAAATGCGGCGTGCGATGACGCATGGCGATGGTTTCAGGCATATCAAGGCGCTTGAGGGTCGCGGCCTCGAAGGCGGCGGGATCCTCGGGCGCCTCCTCCTCGGCGTGATAGGCCATATCCACCAGAGCCGAAGCCGCGAACTCCACCGTCGCGAAGCCTTGCCCAAAATTCCGCGCGGCGAGCATCTTCTTGAGCAGATCCTCCGGCAGAGGCGCGCCCGTGTCATGGCGCAGAGCATGGGCCTTCAGCACTTCGGGCGTGGTCAGCCAATGTTCGTAAAGCTGCGAGGGCAATTCGACGAAATCGCGCGGGACGGAGGTGCCCGCGATGGAGGGCCAGCGCACTTCCGTCAGCATCCCATGCAGAGCATGGCCGAATTCATGGAACAAGGTGCGGGCGTCGTCGATGGAGAGCAGCGCGGGCTTTCCGGCGGGCGGCTTGGCGAAATTGCAGACGTTGTAGATGATCGGCGTCGAGCCCGCCCCGAGGCTATAGCCCGATTGCAGCGAACTCATCCAAGCCCCGGAGCGCTTCGAGGGACGGTTGAAGTAATCGCCGAGGAAGACCGCCCGATGGGAGCCGTCGGCGTTCGTGACCTCATAGACCTTCACGTCGGGGGTCCAGCCTTGAACGTCCTTGCGCTCCTCGAAGCGCAGGCCGAAGAGCTTGCCCGCCACGTCGAAGGCCGCCGCGATCATGCGGTCGAGCTGAAGATAGGGCTTCAGCTCCGCCTCGTCGAAGGCGTAGCGCTCGGCGCGGAGCTTCTCCTCATAGAAGCGCCAATCCCAAGCCGCGAAGGGGTCGTTGGCCCCCGCCTCGCGCGCCAGACGCTCCATGTCGGCCTGATCCTCGGCGGCGCGGGCGCGGGCCTTCTCCCAGACGGGATTCAGCAGATCCAGCACCGCTTGCGGGGTCTTGGCCATGGTGTCGTCGAGCTTATAGGCGGCGTAAGTCGGATAGCCGAGGAGCTTGGCCTTTTCCGCCCGCAGCGCGAGGGTCCGTTTGACGATCTCGGCGTTGCGGGCCTCGCCGCGGGCGATGAAGCCGCGCCAAGCCTTTTCCCGCAGATCGCGCCGCGTGGAGCTTTGCGAAAAGGGCTCGTAGATCGAGCGCGAGAGGGTCAAGGCGTAGCGGCCTTGGGCGCCGCGCGCTTCGGCGGCTTCGGCCATGGCCTCCCTGAGCGCCTCCGGAACGCCGTCGAGATCGGCCTCGTCGAGGATCAGGGCCCATTCGGCTTCATCGGCGAGGACGTTCTGAGAAAATTGCGCGCCGAGGCCCGCCGCCTCCTCGTTGATCGCCGCGAGCCGGGCCTTGTCGGCCTCGTTCAGCTTGGCGCCGGATTTGACGAAGCCTTTCCAGCTTTTCTCCAGCACCCGCAGAGTCTCGGAGTCCAGCCCGAGGCTCTCGCGCTTCTGATACAGCGCGTCGATGCGGGCGAAGAGCGCCGCGTTCATCGAGATGGCCGAGCCGTGACGCGCCATTTTCGGCGAAATCTCGCGCTCCAGAGCCTGAATCTCCGGGGTGGCGTCGGCGCCCGCCTTGAGCCAGAAGACGGAGGAGACGCGGTCCAGAGCCTCGCCGGAGAGGTCCAGAGCCGCCAGCGTGTTGTCGAGGCTCGGCGGTTCGGGATTTTGCGCGATGGCCTCGATCTCCGCCGCGTGGGCCTTGATCGCGGCCTCGAAGACCGGGCCGAAATCGGCGTCCTTGATCGCTCCGAAATCCGGCAGGCCGAGCGGCCCGGTCCAATGCGTCAGGGGTGAGCGGGCGAGATCGGTCATGAGAATCCTCGGAGAACAGAGAGAGTCGGGGGGAGGGAATCCGCTTCCCTTTTAGCGCTTTTCGGCGAAAGGCCGGAGCCTTTTCAGCAGACGCCCCCAGAGAGGAGGCGGCGCGGCGAGAAACCTCCGCCGCAGCAGCGCCGCCGCAGGCTCCAGATCGGCGTAGGTCAGCCGCAGCCGCAGCAGGGATCCCGCCAGCTTCGCCATGCGCGCCGCCGTTTCGGGCTGAGGAAAGCCCATGCTTTGCGCCTGAAGATGGGCGGCGGCTTCCTCGGAGGGCATCAGGCTCAGGGTGGGGCGGACGCCTCTGCGGCGCTCCAGCACCACCAGCGCCGCCAGAGGCGCCCGCGCGCCGAAAGGCGCGAGTCCCGGCGCGGTCAGATGGGCGTAACGATCGTCCCGAAAGCCGCCGTGCCGCGCCAGATGCGCCCGCAGCGCCGATCCGGCTCCGGCGGGCAGAGGCAGCCGCAGACGCGGCGCCGCGCCTAAGGCCAGCCCCTCGCCCTGAGGCGTGAGCGGCAGAACGTCGTCGCAGAAGATCCGCAGGCCGGGCTCCGCCGAGAGCCGCGCGATGAGCGTGCTTTTGCCCGCCTTCTGCGGCCCGAGCAGCAGCGCCAGCCCTTGCGGCGCGAGGAAGGCCCCGCAATGCAGCCCGAGGAACCCAGGGCGGCTTTCGTAAAAATCCTGCGCCAGATCGGCGACCAAGGCGCTGACCGCGCTGGCGAGCGGCAATCCGGTCAAAGGCCGCTCCAAGGCTCGGGAAGCGATCTCATAGCCGCCCGCGTCGGGACGGGCCGCCGCGAGCGGGGCGGCGAAATCCTCCGGCCGGGCGGGGCGCAATCTGGGCCGCCAGCCCTTGAGCGCCTGAGCGAGTCCTCCGGCGATCTCCGGCGCGCGGGTCAGAAGGATGGGGGCCGAGGCGCCGGGAAACAGCAGCGCGAGGCTCTCGCGGGCCGTCTCCGAAGCGGCGGCGTCGCAGTTCCATCCGGGAGTCTCAGGCACGAAGAGCGGATCCTCTCTGAAGCGGGGGAGGGGCGATCAGACCATCAAACCCGCCCGAGGCCGGGGCGTCAACCGCGCCCGTCTGCGCATAAGCGCGGCGGCCCCCTTTCGGAGGCCGCCGCATCGTCATCTCCGGAAAGGAGCCTCAGGCCTTGGCGCCGCCGTCGCGGTTCTTGCCGATGATCTCTTCGATCTCGCCGAGCACGGCGGGATCGTCGATGGCGGCGGGCATCTCCCAGGGCAGGCCGTCGGCGATCTTCTGCATGGTGCCGCGCAGCACCTTGCCCGAGCGCGTCTTGGGCAGGCGGTTCACCGGCAGAGCCATGCGGAAGGCGGCCACGGGGCCGATCCTGTCGCGCACGAGCTTCACCAGCTCCTCCGCGATCTGCGCGGGCGGGGTGGTCACGCCGTTGTTCAGCACGAAGAAGCCCGCCGGAGACTGGCCCTTGAGCGCGTCCTGAACGCCGATGACCGCGCATTCGGCCACCGCCGGATGGCTGGCGAGGACCTCCTCCATGGCGCCCGTCGAGAGGCGATGTCCCGCGACGTTGATCACGTCGTCGGTGCGGGCCATGATGAAGACATAGCCGTCCTGATCGACCATGCCCGCGTCGGAGGTGGCGTAATAGCCGGGGAATTCGGCGAAATAGGCGCTCTTGTAACGCTCCTCGGCGTTCCAGAGCCCCGGGAAGACGCCCGGAGGCAGCGGCAGCTTGATCGTGATGTTGCCCAGCGTGTTGGGCGTCGCGATCGGATGGCCCTCGTCGTCGAGCGCCACGATCTCATAGCCCGGCAGCGGCACGCCCGAAGAGCCCGGCTTGATCGGCAGAACGCCGAGGCCCACCGGATTGCCGGTGATCGGCCAGCCGGTTTCAGTCTGCCACCAGTGATCCACCACCGGAACCCCGAGCTTGTCCTGCGACCAGTGGATGGTGGCCGGATCGGAGCGTTCGCCCGCGAGGAAGAGCGCGCGCATCTTCGAGAGGTCGTATTTCTTGATGAATTCGCCTTCCGGATCTTCCTTGCGGATGGCGCGGATGGCGGTCGGGGCGGTGAAGAAGGTGGTCACGCCATGCTCCGCGACGACGCGCCAGAAGGCGCCGGCGTCCGGGGTGCCGACCGGCTTGCCCTCATAGACGATGGTCGCGCAGCCGTGGAGCAGCGGGCCGTAGCAGATATAGGAATGGCCGACCACCCAGCCCACGTCCGAGGCCGCCCAGAAGACTTCGCCCGGATTGGCGCCGTAATGATTGCTCATGGTCCATTTGAGCGCGGTCATATAGCCGCCGGTGTCGCGCACGACGCCCTTGGGCTGGCCCGTGGTGCCCGAGGTGTAGAGGATGTAGGAGGGGTGCGAGGCCTCGACCGGCACGCATTCCGTGGTCTGTCCGGCGGCCTTGGCGGCGCCCACCACCTGAGCGTAATCGAGATCGCGGCCGGGGATCAGCTCGCAGGGATGGACTTCGCGCTGGAGGATGACGCAGGTCTGCGGCTTGGCGGTCGACATGTCGACGGCTTCGTCGAGCAGCGGCTTATATTGCACGACGCGCTTGCCCTCGATGCCGCAGGAGGCCGAGATGATCGCCTTCGGTTTGGCGTCGTCGATGCGGACCGCGAGCTGCTTGGAGGCGAAGCCGCCGAAGACCACCGAATGAATCGCCCCAAGCCGCGCGCAGGCCAGCATGGCGAAGACCGCCTCAGGGACCATCGGCATGTAGATGACGACCCGGTCGCCCTTCCCGACGCCCTGCGCCCGCAGCACGGAGGCCAGAGCCCCGACCTCGGCCAGAGCCTCGGCGTAGGTGAATTTGGTGGTTTTCCCGGTGGCGGGGCTGTCGTGGATCACCGCGAGCTGATCGGCGCGCCCGTCGGCCACATGACGGTCGATCGCGTTATGGCAGAGATTGCAGAGCGCGCCTTCGAACCAGCGCCCCCAGACGCCCGCCTGCGGATCGAAGACCTTGTCCGCAGGACGGAACCAATCGATCTCCTGCGCGGCCTTCCCCCAGAAGCCCACCGGATCAGCTTGCCAATCGGCGTAGACCTGACCGTAACGAGACATGCTGACGCTCCTCCTTGATGTCGACCATTTGAAATATCTTTGCGCGCGAAGCGAGTCGACTAACGTCGAAATAGCGGGCGGCGCGGCGCTGCGCAATAAAACAATCAAAGGGAATCCGACGAAGCTCTCATTCGACCTCGCCGCCCCGCGCGCGGGGCGGATTCCCGCGCGAATCCAGAACCCGGAGAAGGCTTCCCGAGCGCAGGCCGGAAAGGTCGGGCCGGGGGCCCAAATGATTTCGCCGCGCTGGAGGGGCGCGGCGAAGATAGGCTCCGAAAACAGGCGGAGGGGCTCAGGAGAGCCAGCGCTTGCGGCGTTTATAGCTCTTGAGGTCGCGGAAGGATTTGCGGCCCTCGCCGCCGACGCCGAGATAGAATTCCTTGACGTCCTCATTATCGCGCAGGTCGTCGGCGGCGCCGTCCATGACGATGCGGCCCGTCTCCATGATATAGCCGTAGGTGGCGTATTTCAGCGCCATATTGGTGTTCTGCTCGGCCACGAGGAAGGAGACGCCCTGTTTGCGGTTGAGGTCTTTGACGATCTCGAAGATCTCGTCCACCACCTGCGGCGCGAGGCCCATCGAAGGCTCGTCGAGCAGGATCATGCTGGGACGGCTCATCATGGCGCGGCCGATGGCGCACATCTGCTGCTCGCCGCCGGAGGTGTAGCCCGCCATGGAGCCCTTGCGCTGACGCAGACGCGGGAAATAATCATAGATCATCTCCAGATCGTCCTTCACGGCCTTGGAGCCGTCGCGCCGGGTGAAGGCGCCTGTGAGGAGGTTCTCCTCGATGCTGAGATGGCCGAAGCAATGGCGGCCCTCCATCACCTGAATGCAGCCGCGCCGCACGAGGTCGTTCGGGCTGAGCTTGTCCACCCGCTCGCCCTTGAACTCCACGGAGCCCTTGGTGACTTCGCCGCGTTCGGCGTGGAGCAGATTGGAGACCGCCTTGAGCGTGGTGGTCTTGCCCGCGCCGTTGGCGCCGAGGATCGCCACGATTCCGCCCTTGGGCACGGTCAGCGAGACGCCTTTGAGCACCAGCGCCACGCGGTCGTAGATGACTTCTATGTTGTTGACCTTGAGCGCGATCTCCGGGGCGACCTGAGCGGCGGTCCCGGCGGCGGCCTGCTGCGCGGCTTCGGACATGAGGGCTTCCCTCCCTGAGGGGGCTGAGGGCGCCTTTCGCGGCGCTCCGGTTTCTTAGAGCGCTTTCCAGCGAAGCTGACCAAGCTTCGCGTCGTGAAAGCGCGACAAAATAAAGGCTGAGAGCGTTGAAACGGGCCGATTTGGTCGGAAAACGCTCGAAAGGATCGGAAGGCGGCCCCCTCCCCGCAGGGAGAGGGCCTGAAGGCGGAGCCTTAATTATCGCAAGGCTCGGTGCGGGCGGGCCAAGGCGCGTTGCGCTCGGCGAAGGCTTTGGCGTCCTCCTCCAGCAGCGGCATGACGTATTGGCTCATCGGCGGGGCGTAATCGGTGATCTTCTCGTAGCTGTCGCCGTCCCAGCGCTGAACGAAGGTCGGGAAATGGCCGTTATGATCGGCGCAGGTCAGCTTGACCGGGCTGGTGAAGCCGCCGAGTCCGATTTCCTCAAGCCGCGCCTCGTCGATGTTGAGGTTTTCGAGGCCCCGGCGCACGTCCTCGCCGGCGACGACCTTCTTGCCGGTGATCTCCTGCGCCTTGCGGATGGCCTCGGCGATCAGCATGGAGTTATAGACGCCGCGGTTATAGAGCACCTGTCCGAGCTTCGCCGGGTCGGTCTGGCTCAGGCCCTTGTCGACGACATGGGTCTTGATGTCCTGAATGAGCGGGAAATCCGCGCCCACGGCGTGCCAGTTGAGGGTTTTGAAGCCCGCCGCGCCCGGACCCGCGCCCGCCGCGTCGTCTTCGCCCGGCCACCAGATGGAGATGAATTTCTCCATGGGATATCCGGTGCGCACGGCCTCGTTGATGGCCGTGGCGTTGAGCGCGCCCCATCCGTAAAGGATCATGTAGTTCGGGCGGTCGCGGCGCACGCTCAGCCATTGCGAGGACTGGTTCTGCATGTCCGAGGCGGCCACGGGATAGAGCTTCGCCTCGAAGCCCAGCTCCTTGGACAGCTTGTCGATCAGCGGCAGAGGCTCGCGGCCGAAGCTGGCGTCGAGGAAGATATAGCCGATCTTCAGGCCCTTGAGCTTCTCGACTCCGCCGCCTTCCTGCTCGGCGATATATTGCAGGATCTGGGTGAAGCCGTCCCAATAGGTGGCGGGCGGATTGAAGATCCACGGGAAGACGTCGCCCTTGGCCGAAGAGGACAAGCCATAGGCCATGGAGAGCACCGGGATCTTGTCCACGCCCGCGCGCGGGATCAGCGGCAAGGTGGTGCCGGTGGACCAGGGATTGACCATCACCGGATTCTTGGGCTTCACGGCTTCATAGCATTCGAGGCCCTTTTTGGCGTCATAGCTGGTTTCGCATTCCTCGATGACCAGTTTGACGCCGCCGATTCCGCCGTCGCGCTCGTTGAGCAGCGTGAGGTAGTCGCGCATGCCGTTGGCGATGGGAATGCCCGAGCCCGCGAAGGCGCCCGTGCGATAGGTGAAGAGCGGCACGTAGATCGTGTCCGCGCTCTGGGCCGCCGCCGGGGCGGGGGCCGCCAGAGGCGCGCCCGCGACCAAGGCCGCGCTCAGCAGGAAAGCCGCTTTGGACAGCTTCATTCTCAATTCCTCCCACACTCCGCTTCGCCGGCCCTCAATAGGGGAAGGGCCAGACGCGGAGCTTTTGCTTCAACAAACGCCAGAGCTGCGCGAGCCCGTGAGGCTCGACGATCAGAAAGAAGATGATGAGCGCGCCGACCAGAAGGAAGGTCAGATGCTCGACCATCGCCGCGTCGCCGCCGAGCGGCAGCATGCGGATCAGGATGGGCAGCACATGGATCAGAGCCGCTCCGAGGAAACAGCCGATCAGAGAGCCTAAGCCTCCGATGATCACCATGAACAGGATCTTGAAGGACAGGTTGATGTCGAAGACCACCGGCTCCGCCGCCCCGAGCCAGAAGAAGACCATCAGCGCCCCCGCGACTCCGCAGAAGAAGGAGGAGACCGCGAAGGCCAGCAGCTTGGTCGGCAGCAGCCGGATGCCCATGAGCTGCGCGGCGATGTCCATGTCGCGCACGGCCATCCAGCTGCGCCCGATCCGCCCATGCACGATGTTCGAGGCGATGAGCGTCATGAAGACCACGATGCTCAGCGTCACGAGATATTGCGTCAGCGGCGTGGCGTGCGGCCCGGTGATCGGCAGGCCGAAGAGCGTCCGGGCCGGGATCTGGATCGCGCCGGAGGGGTCGTAATTATAGAGCCAGCCCACGCGCACGAAGGACCATTGCAGGAAGAACTGCGCCGCGAGGGTCGCCACCGCGAGATAGAACCCCTTGATCCGCAGCGAGGGCAGGCCGAAGACCGCCCCCACCGCCGCCGCGAAGAATCCCGAGCACATGACCCAGATCAGCACGTTGACCTGCGGAAAGCTCGTGGTGAGCTTATAGGCGGCATAGGCGCCGACGCCCATGAAGGCGCCCGTGCCGAGCGAGAGAAGCCCCGTATATCCCACCAGAATGTTCAGTCCGATGGCCCCCAAAGCCATGATGAGGAAGGGGGTCATGATCGAATTGAGGAAGAAGGCGTTCCCCAGCATCGGAATGACGAGGAAGGCGACCGCGAGGATCACGCCTAACCCGATCCGGTCCTGAAGGATCGGGAAGATGGCCCGATCCGCCGCATAGTTGTCTTTGAATTGACCTGCTTCGCGATAAAACATGGGCTATATCCGCTCGATGATCTTGTCGCCGAAGAGGCCTTGCGGCCGGAAGAGCAGGAAGACCAAGGCGATCACATAAGCGAACCACGCCTCGATTCCTCCGCCCACCAGCGGCCCCCAGTAAAATTCCGCGAGCTTCTCGCCCACGCCGATGATCAGCCCGCCCACGATGGCGCCGGGCACCGAGGTGAATCCCCCGAGGATCAGCACCGGCAGAGCCTTCAGCGCGATGATCTGCAGCGAGAAGGAGACGCTGGAGCGCGCGCCCCACATGATCCCCGCCACAAGGGCCACCACCCCCGCCGCGAACCAGACGATCACCCAAATCTGATTGAGCGAAATGCCCACCGAAAGGGCGGCCTTATGGCTGTCGGCCACGGCGCGGAGCGCGCGTCCGATGCGGGTCTTCTGAAAGAACACCGCCAGAGAGGCGATCATCAGCGAGGCGATGACCGCCGCCGCCACGTCGAGCTTCTGGAAGACCACCATCCCGCCGAGCATGTCGACGTTCCAGGAGCCGCGCGGCAAAAGCAGTTGATCCGAGATCATGGCTTTCGGCTCGCCGCCGAAGATGATTTCTCCGAGGCCGATCAGGAACCAGGTGATCCCGAAAGTGGCCATGAAGAGGATGATGTCCGGCTGGTTCACCAGCGGCCGCAGAACGATCTTCTCCACCGCCACGGCCAGCAGGAACATCACGCCTATGGCGCCGATCAGCGCCACGAAGGCCGCCAGATGTCCCGAAAACCCGTTGCGCGCGAGGAACTGATAGATCCCCACGAGGCTCAGCGCCGAGAACACCACCATGATGCCCTGCGCGAAGTTGAAGACTCCCGAAGCCTTGAAGATCAGCACGAAGCCCAGCGCGATCAGCGCGTAGAGCACCCCTGAAACCAGACCCTCCCAGAGCACCTGAACCAAGAGGTCGGGCATCTGGACCATCTGGACGAAGGGATCGATGAAAACGTCATACATGCGCCCGCCCCCTAATGCGCCACGCCGAGATAGGCGTCGATGACCTTGGGATCGGCTTTGACCTCGTCCGGGACGCCGTCGGCGATCTTATGGCCGTATTCCAGCACCACCACCCGATCAGAGAGATCCATCACGACGCCGATGTCATGTTCGATCAAGGCGATGGTCACGCCGAATTGGTTGTTGAGATCAAGGATATAGCGGCACATGTCTTCTTTTTCTTCGAGGTTCATGCCCGCCATGGGCTCGTCCAGCAGGAGCAATTCCGGCTCCATGGCCAGAGCCCGGCCCAGCTCGACGCGCTTCTGAAGCCCGTAAGGCAGCTTGCCTACCGGAGTCTTGCGGATGGCCTCGATCTGGAGGAAGTCGATGATGTCCTCGACCACGCGCCGATGCGCCACCTCCTCCTCCATGGCGGGGCCTTGGCGGAGCATCTGCCAGAACAGCCCGCGCTTCATCTTCAGCGTGCGCCCCACCATGATGTTGTCGAGGGCGCTCATGCCTTTGAACAAAGCGACGTTCTGAAAGGTGCGGGCGATGCCTTGGCTGGCCGCCTGATAGGGCTTCATCCGAGCGCGGGCCTCGCCGCGATAGGAGATCTGGCCCTGTTGCGGATGATAAAAGCCGTTGACCACGTTGAGCATCGAGGTCTTGCCGGCGCCGTTCGGGCCGATGATGGCGCGGATCTCGCCTTTGCGGATGTCGAAGGAGACGTTGGTGATCGCCTTCACCCCGCCGAAGGACAAGGAGACGTCGGAGACCTTCAGCAGAATCTCGCCCTTGGCGAGGTTCGAGCGCGCGGAGGGATCGCCGTAAAGCGTGAGCGGCGCGGTCATGCCGCCTCCTTTCGAGCGCCTGCGGCGCCTTCTGGGGTTGGGGCGTGGGTTTTGGCCTCGTCGATGCGCAGACGCCCGGAGATCACGCCTTTGCGGCCGTCCTCGAAGGTGACCTCCGTGGCGACGTCCACCAGAGGCGAACCGTCGTAAAAGGCCGTGATGATCGGGGCGTAGCGCTCGGCGATGAAGTTGCGGCGCACCTTTTGGGTGCGGGTCATCTCGCCGTCGTCGGCGTCCAGCTCCTTATGCAGGATGAGGAAGCGCCTGACCTGAGCCGCCGCCATGCGGGGCTCTTCGGCGAGGCCGCGATTGGCCTCGGCCACATGGCCCGCGATCAGCTCATAGACTTCAGGTCGGGCGGCCAATTCCTGATAGGAGGCGTAGGAGAGCCCCCGACGCTCGGCCCAATCGCCCACCGCCGACATGTCGATGTTGATCATGGCGGTCGCGTAGTCGCGATCCTGTCCGAAGGCCACCGCCTCCTTGATATGCGAGAAGAACTTCAGGCGGTTCTCGATGTATTTCGGCGCGAAGAGTTCGCCCGAGCGGAGTTTTCCGACGTCCTTGGCGCGGTCAATGATGTTGAGTTCGCCTTGGGCGTCGAAGAATCCGGCGTCTCCGGTGCGCACGAAGCCGTCTTCGGTCATGGTCTCGACGGTCTTTTCGGGCTCTTTGAAATAGCCGACGAATTGCCCCGGCGACTTATACAGCACCTCGCCCGTGTCGGAGAGCTTGATCTCGACGTTCGGCAGAGGCGGGCCGACGGTCTTGGCCGCGACATGGCCGTCCTTATGGGCGGTGACGAAAAGAAAGGCCTCGGTCTGGCCGTAAAGCTGCTTCAGGTTCATCCCGAGCGCGCGATAGAAGGAGAAGAGTTCAGGGCCGATGGCCTCGCCCGCAGTGTAGGCCACGCGGATGCGCGAGAAGCCCAGCACGTTCTTCAGCGGCCCATAGACGAAGATATTCCCCAGCCCATAGGAGAGCCGCGCCCCGAAGGGGACTTGCTCGCCGTTGAGGATCTTCTCGCCCCAGCGCTTGGCGACCTCAAGATAATGATGGAACATCCGGCGCTTGAGCTTGCTCGCGTCCTCCATGCGGATGAGGATGCGGGTGAGCAGATTCTCAAAGACGCGCGGCGGCGCGAAATAATAAGTGGGGCCGATCTCGCGCAGATCGATCTCGACCGTCTCGGCGCTTTCGGGGCAGGCGACGCAAAACCCCGCCACCAGCGCCTGAGCATAGTTCATATAATGATCGCCCACCCAAGCCAGCGGCAGATAGGCGAGCAGCTCGTCCTGATCGGTGAGCTTGTCGAAAGCCACCGTGTCGCGGGCGGCGGCGATGCAGCCTCCGGCGGTGAGCATCACGCCCTTGGAGCGCCCCGTGGTGCCCGAGGTGTAAAGCATGATCGAAATGTCGTCCGGCCCTCCGGCCTGACGCTCCGCCTCGATCCAGCGGGCGAAATCGGGATCCTTCAGACGCGCGCGGCCTTGAGCGACCGTCTCCGCGACGGCGTGCAGGCGGCTGTGGTCGTAATCGCGCAGGCCTCGCGGCTCGTCATAGAGGATGGTTTGCAGGCGGGGCGCCTTCTCCTGAATGGAGAAGAGCTTGTCCACCTGCTCCTGATCCTGCGCCACCGCGAAGGAGGCCTCGGCGTGATCCAGCACATAGGCCATTTCTTCGGCCACGGAATCCGCATAGACCGGCACCGGAATCGCGCCGAGCCATTGCGCCGCGAGGATCGTCCAATAGAGCCAAGGCCGATTGGCCCCGACCACCGCGATATGATCGCCCCGCTTCAGTCCGAGGGCGCTCAGGCCCGCGGCGTAGGCCCGCACTTCGGCCTCCGCCTCGGCCCAACTCCATGTGCGCCAGATGCCCAGATCCTTATGCCGCATCGCCGGACGCGTCGGCCGCAGCCGCGCATGTTCCCCCAGAAGTTTCGGAAACGTGTCCGCATGCGCGTGGTCGCTTGCTTGCGCCAAGGCCGCCTGTTCCTTCCCTAAGATTTTCTTGTCTGGCCGAAGTCGCGCCCGGCCTTGGGCTCAAGTTCTCAAGCTTATGGGGTTTTGACAAGCCCGCGCTTGACAGACTCGCGCCGTGGGCTTCAGATAAGATGGTCCGGCGAGCGCCGTCGGGAGACCCCGCCGTCTTCGTCGGCGGTCATGGCGGGGCCGAGGCGGATTTCAGGCGCCGTAATGGCGCAGCCGGGTCCAGTCCAGCACCCGCAGGCCGCCGCGCTCCGCCCGCAGCACGCCTTGAGCCTCCAGATCGCGCAAGGCGCGATTCGCCGTCGGGCGGGACACGCCCGCCAAAGCCGCGATCTCCTCCTGATTGATCTCCAGCCGGTCGCCGACGAAGGGGCTGATGACCGGATTGAACAGCCAGGCGAGGCTGCGCGCCACTTTGCCGGTTCCGTCCAGCATGCGGTCATGTTCGATGGAGGCGATGAACTGCCCGAGCCGCTCGTTGAGCAGCCGCACGAGCAGCCGGTTGAAGGCCACGCTGTTTTCATAAAGCCAGACGAAGGCGCTGCGATGAAGCCATGCGGTTTCGGTCTCGCGCAGCGCGACGACGTCATATTGGCGCGGCTCGTCCTTGAGCAGCGAGCCCTCTCCGAACCAGACGCTGGAGGGCAAGCCGGCGTAAGTCACCGCCTTGCCCGCGTCGGTCACCGAGCCGAGTTTGAGCAGCCCGTCCATCACCCCGATCCATGCGTCGATCTTATCGCCGCGATGGATGACGGCGGCGCCCGGCGCGAAGCGCCGGAGCGTCACGCCGCGCCGCGCCCGCTCGCGCTCTTCGGGCGGCAGCTCGCGCGCCCAATGGACTTTGGCCTCGAAAACGGCTGGATCCATGCTTCAGAGCGCCTGCTCGACGAGCTTCAGCGCCGCCGCGCGGTCGGGCTTGCCGTCGGCGCCGCGGGGCAGGGCCTCGACGAAGACGACATGGCGCGGCTGTTTGAAGCGGGCGATGCGTCCCGCCACGAAGGCCGAGAGATCCGCCGCCGAGACCTCCGCGCCGGGCTTGCGCGCGCAGAGCGCCGCCACGGCCTCGCCCCATCGGGCGTCGGGCACGCCGAGGACCAGCGCCTCTGCGAGATCGGGATGGGCGAGGAGGGCTTTCTCCACCTCGGCGGGATAGACGTTTTCGCCGCCGGTCTTGATGAGCAGCTTCGTCGGCGCGCGGCCCGCATAGACGAGGCGTCCCTGAGCGTCGATCCGCCCGAGATCCCCCGTATGATGCCAGCCATGGCGGAAGGTCTCGCGATTGACCTCCTCCAGCCCCCAATAGCCGAGCATCACCAGAGGGCCGCGCACCAGAATCTCGCCGATGGTCTCCGGCGTGGTCGCGGCGAGGGGCGCGCCCGCCTCGTCGGCGAGGGCCAGCTCCGTGAGAATTCCCGGAACCCCCGCCGTGCCCGCGAAGAGATCGCCCCGGCCATAGGTCACATAGCCCGAGGTCTCCGTCTGGCCGAAGCCGAGCAGGAATTTCGCGCCGGGCCAAGTCCGGTGCAGCCGCTCGATCATCGGCGGCCCCTCCAGCCCGACCACCGCCCGCAGGCTGGAGAGATCGGCGCCGATCTCGTCGGCGGCGTCGAGGATCTGTTCGAGGATCGGCGGGAAGGAGCCCGCCAAAGTGACCTTATGTTCGGCGATTCCCGTCGCGGCGGCTTTGGCCTCGAAGCGGGGCTGAACCAGCGTCGCGCCTCCGGCGAGCTGGACCGCCGCCGCGAATCCCACGCCGACGATGTGGAAATTCGGCAAGGCGCCGAGAAAGACGTCGGATTCGCCGAGTCCCGCCGCATGGGCCAGTTGCGCGCCGCCCGCGATGAGGTTCGCCCCGGAGAGCGTCGCGCCGCGCGGCTGGCCCTCGACGGCGGCGGTGTGGATCAGACAGAGCGGGTCATCCGGCCCCGAGGGCTCCAGCGCGAGGGCGGCGGCGGAGTCCGGCGCGATCTTCTCGAAGGGGAAGGCGTCGGGGCCGTCGAGCGGATGGACGGCTTTGAGGCTCGCAGGGCGGATTCCCTCCGGCAGGGGGGCGCCGTGGAGGAGGACTTCCGGCGCGCAGCCGCGCAGAATCTCCGTGGTCTCCTCGGGGCTGAGCCGCCAGTTGACCGGCGCGAGCGCCCAGCCGCCGAGCGCGCAGGCGCCGAGCAGAAGATGCAGCTCCGGGCGGTTCTCCGAGATCACGGCGATTCGCGCCCCGCGCGAAATCCCCATCGCGCGCAGAGTCGCCGCCGCGCCGAGCGCCTTCCGGAGGAAATCCGCATGGCTGACGGCGCCTCCGGCGCCCAGCAGAGCCGGAAGCCGCGGGCGGATCGCGGCGTTGCGCCGCAGGACGCCGGCCCAGCCCGCGCCGCGCAGAACGGAAGCTTCGGATGTTTCGAACATATCTGCGTCTTCTCCCCAAAACCGCGGCGCATCTCCCGGCGGAGCCCCTCGAACGCCCGCCGAACGCCTGCGCGCCATAGAGACGGGAATTCGGCGCGGATGTCAAAAGCCGAAGCCTCTGCGGGCGCGGCGGGGGAGGGGGCGGGGAGGGGCGGAGCGATACCCCTGAACAGGATTGCGGCGCGGCGCCGAAGGCGTCACAATTCTGAGACGCAGGCGGGTTATCTCCGGCTCTGTCCCCTATCGAGGCGCGCCCTTCGCGCGACCGATCCCGTCCGGAGGCCCGGTCCTGCTTTTCGTCATCCTGCGTTTTCGCCGCCCGGCGGCTCTGGGTTCCTGATTCATGACCGAAAATTCCGCTGCGCGCGTCGAAGACGCGCTGAATCTCGTGTTTCTCGCGGCCGGCAAGGGCACGCGCATGGCCTCCGCGCGCGCCAAGGTGCTGCATGAGGTGGGCGGGCTGTCTCTGCTCGGGCATGCTCTGGCGGGGGCGCGGCCTCTGAATCCTCAGCGCGTGGCGGTGGTGGTCGGCCATGACGGCGATTCCGTCGCGGCGGAGGCGGCGCGGCTCTGGCCGGGGGCCGCCGTGGCGCGTCAGGAGGCGCAGTTAGGCACGGGCCATGCGGTGCTTTCGGCGCGCGGGCTTCTGGAGGGCGCGACGGGCGACGTCCTCGTGCTCTACGGCGACTCCCCCTTCGTCTCAGCCGGGACTCTGCGGCGGCTGATCGCGGCGCGGCGCGCGGGGGCGGCGGTGGGGGTGCTCGGCTTCGAGCCGGAGGCGCCGGGCGGCTACGGGCGGCTCAAGCTCGGCCCGGACGGCGGCCTTGAGGCCATCGTCGAGGCCAAGGACGCCACGCCGGAGGAGGCGGCCATCCGGCTTTGCAACTCGGGGGTGATGATCCTCCCGGCGGAGAAGATCTTCGGCTGGCTGGAGCGCCTGACTCCCTCCAACGTCAAAGGCGAATATTATCTCACCGATCTGGTGGCCATGGCCCGCGCCGAGGGCCTGCCCTGCGTCGCCGTGCGCGCCGAGGCCGAGGAGGTTCTGGGCGTCAACAGCCGCGCCGAGCTGGCGGAGGCCGAGGCTTTGTTCCAGCAGCGCCGCCGCCGCGAGATTCTCGACTCGGGCGTCACGATGACCGCGCCGGAGACGGTTTTCCTCAGCTATGACGCGCGCATAGAGCCGGATGTGGAGATCGAGCCTCATGTGGTCTTCGGGCCGGGCGTCCATGTGAAAAGCGGAGCGCGGATCCGGGCCTTCTCCCATCTGGAGGGCGCGGAGGTCGCTTCGGGCGCCGTGGTCGGCCCCTATGCGCGGCTGAGGCCGGGCGCGAAAATCGGCGAAGGCGCCCATGTCGGGAATTTCGTCGAGCTGAAGAACGCGACCCTCGGTCCGGGCGCCAAGGCCAATCACCTCGCCTATCTCGGCGACGCGACGGTGGGCGCCAAAGCCAATATCGGCGCCGGGGCCATCACCGCCAATTACGACGGCGTCTTCAAACATCGCACCGAGATCGGCGAAGGCGCCTTCATCGGCAGCAACGCCGTGCTGATCGCGCCGATTTCGGTGGGGGCGGGGGCTTTGGTGGCGGCGGGCTCCGCGGCTTCGAAGGACGTGCCCGCCGAGGCGCTTTCCGTCACGCGCTCCGAGCAGAAGATTCTGCCGGGGGCCGCGGCGCGTCTGCGGGCGCGGCTCAGGGCGGCGAAGGCCGCGAAATCTTAAGACGGGAGCCTGCGGGGCGTCGAAACGTAAGCTTTGCGTCAATCGGCGCCTTTTATGCTTGTCCCGTTCCGCTTATCCGGCGCGACGCGCGAGACGCCCGCGCCGGGAAGCTTGAAGGGCGCCGAAGCGCGCATGATGTTCGTCGCTGCGGTTGAGACGCGGCTTATGCGGTCAAGGAGCGTGCTATGTGCGGGATTGTCGGAGTGATCGGGCGGGAGGATGCGGCCGCGACCGCGCTTGAGGCGCTCAGACGGCTGGAGTATCGCGGCTACGACTCGGCGGGTCTGGCCACGCTGGAGGAAGGGCGCCTGACGCGCCGCCGCGCTCCGGGCAAGCTTTCGGCTCTGGCGAGCCTGCTGGAGAGCTATCCGCTGCATGGGGCTCTGGCGGTGGGCCATACGCGCTGGGCCACCCATGGCGCCCCCACCGAAGCCAACGCCCATCCGCATCAGGCGGGACGGGTCATGGTGGTCCATAACGGCATCATCGAGAATTTCCGCGAACTCCGCGCCGAGCTTCAGGCCGAGGGGCGCGTCTTCGAATCCGAGACGGACACCGAAGTCGCGGCCCATCTCTGCGACAGCTATATGGCGCGGGGCCTCTCGCCCGCCGACGCGGCCGCCGCCACGCTCGGCCGGATTCAGGGCGCCTTCGCGCTGTGTTTCCTCTTTGAGGGCCATGAGGATCTGATGATCGCGGCCCGGCGCGGCTCGCCTCTGGCTCTGGGCTACGGCGAGGGGGCGATGTACGTCGGCTCCGACGCTCTGGCGCTCGCGCCGATGACCAACCGCATCGCTTATCTTGAAGAAGGCGACTGGGCGATCCTGCGCCGTCAGGGCGCCGAGATCTTCGACCGCGAGGGCCGTCCCGCCGAGCGCGCCGTCCGCACGGTGGCCGTGGAGTCGGTTCTGGCCGACAAGGGCGAATATCGCCATTTCATGGCCAAGGAGATCCATGAGCAGCCGGGCGTTCTGGGCTATGTGCTGGGGCGCTATCTCTCGGCGGACCGCCGGAGCCTCGCCGCTCTGGATCCGGCGGTGGATTTCGCCGCCGCCAGCTCGATTCAGATGGTGGCTTGCGGCACCGCCGCCTACGCCGCCCAGACCGCGAGCTATTGGTTCAATCAGATGGCGGGCTTGCCCGCTCATGTCGAGGTGGCTTCGGAGTTCCGTTACCGCGAGCCGCCGCTGCCTGAGGGCGGGATGGCGCTTTTCGTCTCGCAATCGGGCGAGACCGCCGACACTCTGGCGGCTTTGCGCTACGCCAAATCTCAGGATCAGAAGATCCTCGGCGTGGTGAACGTGCCGGAAAGCTCCATCGCCCGCGAGAGCGACCTCGTGCTGCCGACCTTGGCCGGCCCCGAGATCGGCGTGGCCTCGACCAAGGCCTTCGTCTGCCAATTGACGGTTCTGGCGGTCCTGGCGGCTCAGGCGGGGCGGGCGCGCGGCAAGCTTTCGCCGGAGGCCGAAGCGGAGTTCGTCGCGGGTTTGAACGAACTTCCGCGCCTGATCTCGGAGACTCTGGCGCTGGAGCCGCAGATCGCGAAGATCGCCCGCGAGATCGCCGAGGCGCGCGACGCGCTTTATCTGGGGCGGGGCGCGATGCATCCTCTGGCGATGGAGGGGGCTCTGAAGCTCAAGGAGATCTCTTACATCCACGCCGAGGGCTATGCGGCGGGCGAGCTGAAGCATGGCCCGATCGCTCTGGTGGATCCTCATGTGCCGGTGGTGGTGATGGCGCCGCGCGACGCTTTGTTCGAGAAGACCGTCTCGAACATGCAGGAGGTGATGGCGCGGGGCGGCAAGGTTCTGCTGATTTCGGACGCCGAGGGCGTCGCGGAGGCGGGAGAAGGCGTCTGGGCGAGTCTGACTTTGCCGAAGGTGCATCCGCGTCTTGCGCCGATCCTTTACGCGGTTCCGGCGCAGCTTCTGGCCTATCATGCGGCTCTGGCCAAGGGCGCCGACGTGGATCAGCCGCGGAATCTGGCGAAATCCGTCACGGTGGAGTGACGGGAGGCGGCGGCGTTTTTTCTTGTGTCGAGTTGGAATAAAGTTTGTACCTGAGGAATAGAGTCCGTACCTGAGTAATAAAGTTCGTACCTAAAGATCCATCCATGGTAGAATTCCTGCGGTCGAATCGCCGGGCAGGATGCTATGAGATCTCGCAGTGGGTTTGATGAAGTCAGGATCGCGCGCTTCCGCAAGGAGGGGCGCGGCCTTGGCCACGGCGACAAATATAAGCCTTGGCTGACCATTCGCGACGTTCCCTCACAGGGAAGGTCGCATCGCCTCCTTGGCGTCGTCACGGGCAGGATTCATCACCTCCTGTCCGACATCGAACTTGGCGCCTTCCTCATCTATGATTTCCGCGACGACATGCAGGACATCCGGGAGCAATTCCCTCTTGATGTCGAGGTGACGCGGCGCATCTCTCAAGAGATCGGAATCCGCCACCCGGTCGACGTCAGGAGCCGGACGGAGCTTGTCCAGACGACAGATTTTCTGCTGGACCTGCAACGCGGCGATCGGATCGTCACGCTCGCCCGAACGGTCAAACCCTCCGAAGCCCTGAACGATCCCCGCACGGTCGAGAAACTGGAGATCGAGCGGAGATATTGGACCTCGCGCGGCGTGGATTGGGGAATCGTCACGGAACGGGATCTCCCGCCGATCCTGCTGAGCAACCTCAAATTTCTTCAAGGCTGCGCCTCGCTGGAGGATCTTGAACAGTCCTATCCCGGCCTTTATCAGGAAAGAGCGACGCTCGTCGATGGGGCTCTGGCGCAGCACCCTGACCTGAATCTTCAGGAGTTTTCCCGGAGGATCGACAATCTCCTGAGTATGAAGCCAGGGGAGGCCCTCCTGCTCGTCAAGCATCTTCTGGCGATCAAGGTCTGGAGGACGGACATGGAGCAGCCAATCACAGAAACGACTGTGATGTCAGCTTTTTGGCGCGAACCCGCATCCGCCGCACGGAGGGTTCAATGATGACGGATTTGCTCATTGGCCAGGTTGTCCGCTTCTCTGAAGACGAGCATCGCGAACGCCTGCTCTGGAAGCTCCCGGAGGGGCGAGGCGGCTGGTTCATCGACATCGACGACGACCGGGCCGCGCCGATCCTGCGCATCCGCAGCGAGGTCGAGGATCTGCTCGCCGAGGGATTGCTCGCACTCTCTCAAGATCCCTGGTCCCTGACAGGTGAAGCTTTGAGCGAAACCCAACGTCTGCGCTGCGATGAAGCCTGGGAGGCGATCCGTCCCCTTACTCTGGCGCAGCCGGAGATCTTCAACCCGAGGAGCCGGGCGGCGCTGGTTCAAAAGCGGGTCGTGGAGACAGGAATCACGCGGCAGAGGCTCTATCGTCTGCTCCGCCGCTGGTGGCGTAGAGGCATGACCATCTCCGCCCTGACGCCCGATTACGCCCGCTCCGGCGCGCCTGGAAAGCCGAAGCCTGAAGGAACGCGCAAACGGGGCAAGCCTGCCCACATCGGGCCGGTCGGCATGAACGTCGATGAAGAGGTCCGTGCAGCCTTTCGGGCCGTAGTCACGACCTATTTCGCCAAAAACAGAAAGATCGACGTCGCGGCCTGCTATCACCAATGCCTGAAGGACCATTTCTCCGATCTTCGTCTTGACGAAGAGACAGGGCGTCAGGAGCTTGTCCTGCGGGAAGCGCATCCCAGCCTCTGGCAATTCCGCTATTGGCTGGAGCAGGATAACGATCTTTTCGCCCTCGCCCGTAAACGCCGCACGCCGCGCGTCTATGACAAGGACAACCGCGCTATCCTGGGAACCTCGACCGCCGAAACGCTTGGTCCCGGCTCGCGTTATCAGATCGACGCCACTATCGCCGACGTCTATCTCGTCTCGCGCTTCGACCGGACGAAGATCATCGGCAGGCCGGTGGTCTATGTCGTCATCGACGTCTTCAGCCGGATGATCGCCGGGCTCTATGTCGGATTGGAGGGGCCAAGCTGGGTCGGAGCCATGACGGCTCTGGCCAACGCCGCCTCTCCGAAAGCCGAATGGTGTCGGAGCTTCGGCGTGGAGATCTCTGAAGCCGACTGGCCCTGCCGCAGTCTTCCCACCGCGCTGCTGGCGGATCGCGGAGAGATGCTGGGTTCGGCCGCCGAGACCCTCGTCCAGCGCTTCGGGCTGCGCCTTGAGAATGCGGCGCCTTATCGGGCTGATTGGAAAGGAATCGTCGAACGTCGCTTCGGCCTCCTGCATTCGGCTTTCAAACCTTATGTCCCCGGCTTCGTCGAGCCCGATTTCCAGGAGCGGGGCGCCAGGGATTACCGGCTGGACGCCACGCTGGATCTGGAGCAGTTCACCGCCGTGCTCATTCACTGCGTTCTGCACGAGAACAACGAACACCCGATCGATTCCTATCCCCGCGACCCGGCGATGATCGCCGAAGGCGTGAATCCCATCCCCATCGAGCTTTGGGAATGGGGCGTCCAGCGGCGTACGGGTTTGCAGAGAGCTTTCCCGGAGGATTTGCTCAAACTGACGCTTCTGCCGTCGGATGAGGCGACGGTCACGGCGCAGGGGATCCGATTCTACGGCTGTTATTACAGCTGCGACCGCGCCATCAGGGAGCATTGGTTCGAGAAGGCGCGCCAGACCCGCAGCTGGAAAATCCCGATCAGCTACGAGCCGCGCCTCATGGACCGGATCTGGCTGCGCGACCCCAAAGGCCGTGGTGAGCCTTTCCTTCCCTGTTCTTTGACGGAGCGCAGCGCCGGAATGCGGGGCATGAGCCTCTGGGAGATCGACCAGTTGCGTAAGGAGGACAGACGCCAGAGGGCCGCCCTGACTCCGCGTCGACGTCAGGGGCGGATCAACCTCAACGAGGAGATTGAGAGGATCGCCGCCCTCGCCGCAAGCGCCCGCCCGGAGGATCCGCGCTCCAAAGCCGAACGCCTGCGCGACATCCGCGGCAATCGCGCCGAAGAGCGGGCCGCCAATCGCGCTCAGGAGGCGTTCCGCCCTCATCTGGAGCAGGGAGAGCCTGCGCAGGTCTTGCCCTTCAAGGGCGAGCCCAAACCCGCGAAGGGGAATTATGATTTCCCGGACATCATGCAAGCCCGCAAGCACCTCGAGAGAGAGAAGGAGAAAGGCGGGGATGATGACGGATGAGCCGCTGCTGCCCGAATACGCCGCGAATCCCTTCGTCGCCCGCCTACCGCCGCCGCTGTCGGTCGAGGCGGCCCTCGCCGCGCTGACCGACCTCCCGAGCTTCAACGCAGAGGAACGTCTCTATCCCGCCCATCTGCGAGCGCATTGCATCCAGCGCCTTGGCCAATATTTCGATCCGCTGATCCGTCATCTCACACTGGAGCAGAGGATCGGCCTGCTGATCTGCCAAGGCTATCTCGGCCGCAATCCCATGACGACGGATTATATTCATCGCCTGCGCAATAATCATGAGCGCATCATGCAGAGGGATCTGGACGCGCCGCCGCCCCATCCGGTCGAGACCACCGCCTCGGGATTCGCGCTCATCGGGGCCTCGGGGATCGGCAAAACGCGCAGCGTCGACCGCATCCTGCGCCTTTATCCGCAGACCGTGGCGCATGACGAGCCCATGGCCTTGACGCAGGTGGTCTGGCTGAAGCTGGAATGCCCACATAAGGGATCACCGAAACAACTTTGCATCAGCTTTTTCAATGAGATGGACCGTCTCCTCGGGACCCGGTTTCAGGCCCGGCACGGCTCAGGACGCATAGCGCTCGACGAGATGGTGATCCATATGGCGCAGATCGCCGACCGCCATGCGCTCGGGATTCTGGTGATCGACGAGATCCAGCATCTCACGCAAGCCCCCGGCGCGGGGCGTGAGGATCTGCTCAATTTCCTCGTCACCCTGATCAACAAGATCGGGCTTCCGGTGATGATCATCGGCACGCCTGCAGCTTTGCCCCTGCTGCAAGGGGCCTTCCGTCAGGCGCGCCGCGCCAGCGGTCTGGGCAGCGCTATTTGGGAGCCGAACACTCAGGACGGAGACTGGGACAACTTCGTTCAACGCATGTGGGACTTCCAGTGGACGCGGGAGGCCGCCCCGCTGGATGCGGAGATCCGCGCGGCTCTGGCCGATGAGAGTCAGGGCGTCGTCGACGTGGTGGTCAAAATCTATATGCTCGCTCAAATGCGCGCCATCCAGCTCAGCGCTTTGGATGGTCGTGAGGAGATCATCGACGCAGGTCTTATTCGTCGCGTCGCGCAAACCGAATTAAGCCTGATCGCGCCGATGATCGACGCCCTGAGGCGGGGCGATCAACGCGCGCTGCAGCAATATGATGACCTGAGGCCCTTTGAGGATTTCGTGCGCCAGACCCTGAGCGACGCCGTCGTCCGGCTGGGCGGCCGCATGACGCCGCCTGCGCCCACGCCCGCTCCCACCTCATCCATGACAGATGATAAACTGATCGTCATGCTGGCGGAGATGGGACTCGGCCCCGACATCGCCGCCCTCCTGCTGGCGGAGGTCCGCGCCGATCTGCCTGAAGCCGCCGGGCCTCTTGATCTCGTCCGTGAAATCGCGGAGCGTCTGAAGGGGCGCGGCCCGGTCGCCAAGCCCGCCCGGCGCAAACGCAAGGCGGCGGCCCCGAAGACCGCCGCTCCATCGCCCGCGCCGCAAGAAGATCCGCAGGACCTCCGCCGCCTGCTGACGCTGGAGACGACCGACGCCTATGCCGCATTTCGCGAGGCGGGCTGGATCAAACCGCCCGCCGACGACGCGGCGTGAAGAGAGGAGGGAGAGATGCTCAGCTATTTCCCTGCGTCTCTCCCCGACGAACTCCTCTTTAGCCGCATCGCCCGCTATCATCTCCATATCTGCTCCCGAAGCTCCAAACAGACTCTCGACGATCTTTTCGGCGACCGCTCCGTCCGGGCCTCGGTCGATCTGCAATGCCGTTTGAGCGCTCTGGCGCGGAGACTGCCCCCTTCGCTCGGCGCGACGGCGGAGGATCTGGCTCAGGCGACGCTCTTCGGCTATCACGCGGCCTTCCAGCCCGCCGGAACGCGACGCCTTGCGCTTCGCTCCATGCTCGGCGGGGAGGCCGCAGGGCTGCACGCCCGTCTCGGGATCGCGGCGGGGCTGCGCGCTCCGGCCCATCGCCTGCGCTGGTGCGCGGCCTGCCATGAGGAGGCGCTCGCCGCCTATGGCGAGCCCTATTGGCGGCGGGCGCATCAACTGCCCGGCGCTCTCCTCTGCCCCGCCCATGGCCTGCCGCTGCGCCCGGCGATCCTGCCGCCCGTCGACCAGCATGGCTTCCTCGCCGCCACGGCGCAGACCTGCCCCGCTCAGGAGACGTCCGCGCCGGATTGGGCGCGGGACCGCAGGCTCATGGAAATGCTTCTGGCCTTGGCCCGCCGCAGCGCGGCCTTGCTGGACGTCAGCCCCGCCTTCGCCAGCTTCGCGGAGCTGACGAGGCGCTGCCGCGCCCGCTTCGTCGCAGCGGGCTTCGCTTCTCCCTCCGGTCGTTTGCGCGTCAAGGCCCTGACCGACGCCGCCGAAATTCGGCTGGGGAGGCTCCAAAACCTCTTTCCGGAGGCCCGCTCCATAGATTGGCTGATCGCCATGGGGCGCAAACATCGCCACGCCTTCAGCCCGCTCCAGCACCTGCTGCTCGATCTGGTTCTGGAGGATCGCGCAGCGCCGCCCCCGCGGAGACGGCCGCGGACACGACGCTTTCTCGCCGAGGACGTCGCCTTCGAGGAGCGCCTGCGCCGCGCCGCCCTGAAGGCGCGGAGCCTGAGGGAGGCGGCGCGCTTGCTCGGCGTCGATCCGCAGACGGTTCTGAAACATGCGAACCATCTGCGGCTGGAAGGCCCATGGGTTTTGAAGCCGCCTCCCGAGCCTGAGGCCTCCGGCGACGAGGCCAAAAGAGAAGAGGTCCGGCGGCTCTGGCTGGAGATTCAGCGCCCCGGCCTCTCCCGAATGGCCCTGCGCCGCGAACGCCCGGCGCTCTGGGTCTGGCTCAGGCGCCATGATCCGGAATGGCTGGAGGCGAATTCTCCGCCCGCCCTCCGGCGTCAGGGCGGCGGGCCACGCAAGGATTGGTCCGCGCTCGACGTAGAGCTGGCCGCAGAGATCAGGGCTGCGGTCGCCGCCATACGAACCCTCAGCCCGCCCCGGCGCGTCACCCGGGGCGAGATCGAGCGACAGCTTCAAAGGCGAGCCTGGTTCGGGCCGCGCCTGAAGAAACTCCCTCTCTGCGAAACGGCGCTGGAGGAACACTGCGAATCTGTGGAAAGTTTCAGGCTGCGCCGGATCCATTGGGCGCGCGCGGTTCTGCGCGCTCAGGATCTGGAGCCGGCCGACTGGCGCATCCAGCGTCTGGCGGGGCTGCGGAAGGGGGATCCGCGGCCATCCGCTCTGAGTGCAGCCCTCACGAAGGAAAGGACGCCATGAGCTTGCGAATCAAGGCCTTCGCCGATCTGGGCGAATCCGTGACGCTGCGCTGGCTGCGCGGCCTTCGTCAGGACGAGCGGGGCGATTGGTGGATCGAGGCCGCCCTCCAGGGACACGCCTCGAAAGCCGCTCATAACGTGAGCCTCGCCTTCGGGCATGCGCCGCTTCTCGCGCCTGGACGGGTGTTCCATCAGGGCAAGCCCGCTGCAGTCTCTGATTTCAGCGCTGTCAGAAGCGTGGAGATCGCCTCTTTGCGGCGACCTGCGCAGGTTTCTCTCGCCGAGGTGCCGCCTTCGGTCTTCTCCGATGGGAAGCGCCGGAACTCCGACCAGCCGCTGCTCCTCTACGCCACGCCGCAACTGGATCTCTACGTTCCGCCTCTGGAGATGGTCCGCCGTCTGTTTCTGCACGACAAACTCCTTGCGAACGCCATCCTGCGAAGAGGGGCCCTGGCTGAACTCTGCCTGCCGGTTGCGCCCAGCTTCCATGACGATCTGACTCTGGAGTTCACCGCCGCCATGGCCCCCGGCGTTCTGACCCGGGCTTTCGTGCGCGACTACGCCTGGCTGGCCGTCCATCCCACCGGAGCGCGCGCCTGGAACAGCGTGGCGCGGCTCTCCAGCGCCCGCGAGGGGATTCTGCTCGACCCGCCCGAGATCAGGGATTGCAGCCTGCAGTTTCGCGGCCTCTTCGGCGACGGGGCGGCTCTGGTCCTTGAGATTCTGGAGATCCCCGGGAAGGTCGATCCGTTCAGGCGGCTGGAGTTCACGCATCCCACCCTGAAAAAGCGCATCGCCGTCCCTTCGCAGGAAGACCCCCGGGAACGAAAGGCGGCGCAGGCGCGTCAGAGGGCGAGAATCGAGAAAGAGCATGAGATCGACTCTCAACCCAGCCGCGTCGGCAGCCGTCCCGACGTCGTCGACGACCCGCGAACAGGGAGCGATTTCATCGGCGACCGGGGCGCGATCGACCGCCGTTATATCCTGCAGGAGGTCGCCCAATCTTCAAAGACGCCGACGGAGGACCCTGCCTCCGGGAAGGAGGCCCCCGAGCCTACGCCGCCGCCGGAACCCCAGCGCCGCATCATTCCGGCGAGCGTGGCCGAAATTGCGGCTCTGGCCAAGCTGCCGCCGCTCTCCTTCCGCATTCTGGAGCCTGCGGAGAAGGATCATACGGGCGGCCTCAGGGCGCTGACGGAGACGCTCCGGCGCATGCAGGCGCTGCTGCCCTCTGTGGCGATCTCCTCCGCCCTCTGCGTGCTGCCGGAGAGGAAGCGCATCACATGGACAGGGCGCTATCGGCGGGCCTGCCTGATCGCGCTTTTCCTCTCATCGCAGAAACCGCCGGTCGTCCTGCTCGACGTGGATCATTCCGACGATGTCTCGCTCGCCGCTCTGGCGTTGCATTTCCGGAAAGCCTCTGACTTGGAGGAGGTCGAGCGCGCCGTCGCATCCATTCTGGGGCGCATGGACAAGCAGGGGCGCTGGCCGCCGGACCTGGAGGCTATGGACGTAGAAAGTTTCCGGCTTGACCGGATCAAGCGCCTGCTGAGGAGCGAGAACCCGCCAGATGCGGCGGCCTATCAGACCAACTGGGCGCATCTGCTGATCGAGAGGCTCGGGCTGAAAGGCTGAAGAGAAGACCTCCGACGGATCAATCCGCTTCGCGGGGCAGGACGCCAAACCCCTGCGGGGAGAGCCATCTCCCCAAGCCGCGCTCCTTCGGTTAAACTCAAGGCGAGAAGGGGAAGAACGCCCATGACGCCGAAACGCAAGACATACAGCACGGACTTCAAGGTCAAGGTGGCGCTTGAGGCGTTGCGCGAGGATGCGACCTTGGCCGAATTGGCCAATCGCCACGGCGTGCATCGCACCCTGATCGCCTATTGGAAGCGTCAGGCGTTTGAAGGGCTGACGGACGCCTTTGCAGGAAGATCCGAGTCCCCCTCAGAGCGCAGCGGCGAGATCGAGAAGCTCCATGCGAAAATCGGCGAACTGGTGATGGAGCGCGATCATTTGCGCCGCGCCTATAGGCGATGACTGGGAAGCATGAAGATCATTGACGCATAGCACCCAGTGAAGCCGCCCTGAAGGAATTGGGTGATTTTATAGATTATTCAAATCTTTGATCTTGATCGCGACTCTCTTCTTGCTCTTACAATCTCATTCTCTCTATGTCTCCCCGCGAAGCGCTTCGAGCGCGACCTTCGCCTTGAAATCAACCTGAAGGCCTCTATTAACCCCTCACACTCTGAATTACGCTCCATGAAAATCAATGACTTGAGCGGGTGGGTGAGGCGGATTTTGGGGGTTAATAGAGGCCCTCACCTGATGACGTTTCCGTTTCAAAGACATCTCAAAGTCCTTCCATGCTCATATCTATAGCTTAACAGCATGTCCGGATTCCGGAGGCTACCTCAGATTACCATGGCCAGAAAAGGCGCGGCAGGGGAAAAAAATGATTCTTTTCGTCGTCATCCCCGAAAACATAACTGAGTTCTTCATCGGTTAGTGACAACTGTGAGACGACGGAACTGACGTCAATGGCGTCACGGTTGGCTTTCCGCAAGACCTTGAGCATCCGCTTGTTGAGGTCCCATCTTTCGCCGATTGACGGCAGGTGCCTCTCGAGCAACGCGCGCGCGCCAGACGATAGCATATTATGGACCGCCATGTATCTAAGCCGCGGAAGTGTCTTGGCTAGAATCGGGATTGTCTGTGCGACCCCATCCCTCAGGCACAACCCTAAGAGATAAGCATCAACAGTTGATCGGTCCTGAGACCGATCGTCATTGGCCGCATCGCCCAGACCTTTGTCCCATACTGCCGCCGACGGAGAGCCATGAATCGGAAAATCGAGCAGTGACAAGCCGAGAGCCGCACGATCAGAGCCACCTGCGAGCGTTGCGATGCCATGCGGTAGGATGTCGCCGACAAACTGCTCGAACATACCCTCCCAACCCTCGGCGAGATCGCCGCTGATCGACAGATTGATCGCCTGGCCGAAAGCAAGTTCTGCGTGCTCTGCGACCGTGGCGCTTGCCTTCTGGCTCGGCGGCAACGATAGAATTCGGCGCAACAGATTAGAAATCGCTTTCGAGGATGAAGCAACGCTGATCAGATCAAGGACCTCGGGTGGCGTGAGAAGCTTGACGTCGAAGGTCTCAAGCAGATCGGGTCGACGCTTCAGAACCTTCAGCTTGATCGGCTGGCACAGATTTGTGGCTTCGACCACGTCGACGTCGAGCATAGCCACCAGCGCATCCATGGCAATCTCGACCTCCCGAGAGAAGGGCTGTTCTATCTCGTTTAAACCTTGGGCCATCGCGATTAGATCGTGCTTGTCGAAGCTGGCGACGACACGACTCAGTTGGTCAGCTTCAACAACGCCTTCGTCAATCGCATGCCACTTCGCCAGAAGCCTGAACATATCCGACGGCCGCGCCCTAGGCATAATCGCCAGAGCAGGCAGCGATACTCCAAGAAGATCACGCTTGAGGGTCAAAGCGTCAGAGGCCTTGGGAAACTGAGCCAGAACCTGTTCGGCGACAGCAAAAGCTATGCCGGAGCGCGCCTGCGACGAAGCCTCATGGATCTCGACGAGATGCGGAAACGACCGACGCGGAGCTGCAACGTCTTTGCCGTACCGCCATAGAAAGCGCCGTAGCGATGTGATGGTCTGTGAGGTGGCGTCCTTGACCGCAGCCTCGACCCACGCCTGTTCCGGCCTGCCCGCTCCGGCACCTTCGCGCGCGTTCAGTGACACCTTGAGCGTCAGGCCCTTGTCCCTCACCGACTCCGAGGACTGGACCGTCCGAAACGAAAATTCCGAGCGCAGGCGCGGCCATTGCTGCGACCACACATCAAACACCGCACGTTCGAAAGCCTCATTCGGCGTGTCGTTGAGCACAACTGGCTCGTTGCGGTAGTAGGATGAAATGATTTTCGTGGCGTATTCGCGGGAAGACGCAGGTGACTTGGCCATGCGTCTCACCTTGAGCGTCAGATTGTAGGTGTCGACATCAACAGGCCCTGCGGGGCGACGGAAAAGACCCTCAAGGACTCCAAGATTCACCTGCTTGCTCAGGAACGAACGCGATAGCAGAAGCACATGGCTCCAGACACAGCCCGGTCGAGGCATCTCCGGCGCGGGCCATGTCTTTATCAAGGCATAGAGGCGAGTCTCAGGCAGTTGGAACCCGCTGATATAGCTCTTAGTCTCTGACAGATTAGCGCCAGGTGTCAGATCGGATCGCATTGAAAGCTCGTAGACGTCTTTCGAAGGCAGGTTGATCGACGACGCCAGCTGCCGATGGCCCTCCGAATAACCGTAAAGCGCTTGTTCTACTTCGAGATTTTCCGGCAGAGACATCAGCTTTCTACGCCGCTCAACCAAGCGATCGGATGAGTGAGATCATGGCCTCCTGCGCCATGACCGACCACCCTGATACGCCTACTCGCCTCAGGTTGCCTCAGTAATTCATCCCGATCGCTCGGTTCTGTAGGATTGTCCTTTGGCGGAACATGGCCTCCCTGTGCCGATACTCCGTAGATTCTGGTTTCGAACTCGTCTGAATGCGTCACCAGATACTGAAAAAGTAGTGGCATGTGATCTTCCAGCCAAGACTCGGGAGTCAGCGCTCCGTGCGCTCGGTCCCAAGCTGATATAATCACCGCAATACGCTTGGGGCGCATTTCCAGCGGCTCGTCAGCGAGGGAGTCGAGTAGATCGACCAGCTGAACCTGTTGTGGCGTTGCTTCGATCTTGAACGGCATGGCCTCGCCCAGACCGGCTGCCGAAGCGGTGCTTCCGACCTCGGTCGGCTCATCAGCAGGCTCGGGCGGGGCCTCGTCGGGAAACTCACGGTATAAGTCGACAATACTGTCATCGTCTTTTGGGCGGAGCGCACTGACGAACAGCAAGAGCCCAGACGCATCACGGATCAGCGGCTCGACACGTTCGTCAACTTCGCGGGTCACAAAGATCCGTTCAACCGTTTCGCCCGCGATGTCGACGAACGACAGCCTGATGTCCGTCTCTGGAACAACTCGCCGGAGATTAATCGCGATCGGCCTCCATTCCTCTGACAGTGTTCTGCCGACGACCCACCCCCCAGCCCAAGCCGCAGATATCTCATCAAGATACCGGAAGTCGCCGTTGTGCCTGCCCATTACAAGCGCTGTATCGTTGATCTCGCGGGAACCAACCAGATGCCAGAGGGCGGCCGCGAATGTGGTCTTGCCGGACGCTTGGAAGCCCAGGACCATGATCTCTTGATCCGACATCGATTAAGCCTCGTTCCAGTTTTCGAATACCCGATCTAGGTGACGGACCGGTGCCCGTGCGGCGATCAGACGTGGATATTCTCTCTCGCGCGGCGCAAGCCAGCTTCTCAACATATCATCCAAGCCGACCACGCCGACCTCGTAATTGGCTCGCGGTAGCGCGCACACCCGCCTTGCCGTCAGCGACACCTCAGAAAACTCCGCAAGCGTCGCGGCCTCAAAAGCGTCTAGTTCTTCGATCAGAGCGCGACCTTCCATCTGCGGCGTCAGCTTGTCTAGCTTGGTCGTCACTATCTCAAGGGCTGTGCTGGGAGACAGCGCGCCGTTGTCGAGAAATGCGTGGATCTGCTGCTTGAAAGCCCGCTTATAGCTATGACGCTGTTCGGCATCGGCCATTCGGGCGCTATCCAACAGAAAGCAGATACGGTCAGCAGCTCTGAGCTCGATCAATTCGCCGATAAGTGATGTGTCCGAACGCGCGTCTGCGTAAGTTTCACCGGATCGATCTCCGATCAACAAATTGTGGTCACCACCTGCTTCGTTGCGCAAGCACAGATGGAAGAACCCAAGCCCATCCTGACGGCTTGTGCGCAACGTCACCGGCGATTTTCGTTTCGAAAGAAGAAGTGCGTCATGGTGCCGTCGCGCAAAAGCCGTCAGTGTGCGGCTTGAGCGAAACCTGTATCCCGCGAGCGGACCCTTAAGGAACGAGGCGTAAAGTGCAGAGATCAAGGTCGTCTTCCCAGCCCGAAAATCCCCCACTAGGGCGACCGTCCTGATTGGAACCACCTTCTGCAAAGGCCAGATTTGCTCCGGTCGTAGCAGATCGCTGGAGCGCAGACGCGTCAGCGCCGCCGTTTCAACGTGATCCTCGGGCTCATCGTCATCGCCAAAGTCGAGATCCGCTTCCGCCGCGCCATACTCTTCGCAGCTGTCCAGCAACTCGTGACTGAGTGCACACTTACCGGTCGTAGCGACCTCACAGTCGGGATTACGGCAAGCCGGCGCGGTTTCCGACATCAGAGCCACCGTCCTTTGATGAACAAGCGCTCGAAATAGGCTTGGGCGGCGATCTCGAACCTCGTCAGCTTGGTATCGGGCGTAAGCGCAGTGCGTTTATGGAAGGTTTTCGTGAACGAAGTGGCAGTCGCTTCGTCATCAAGCAGGCCGAGTCCGTAGTGGAGCGAGGCGATTACGTCCTTATCTCGAGCGCCGTCCAGCAGCTTAAACCGGTCACCCGGCTCCACGGCCCTCAAAGTAGCCGCTATGGTCTGCCGCTCATCCGCACTGGTGCCGAGCGCTCTTCTGATAATACCCAAGGCACCGTGCGGTCCAGGAAGGTCGTTGACCATCTGCGCTACATCGCTTCCGATCACGAAAGGCAACGATGCGGCTTCGATAGAATCCAGCGGGCGTTTCAAGATGTAGCTCCAGCCACCCAAGTGCCACCAGAGCAGATCAACTTCTTCGGCAAGCCGGACATTCTCGACCGTCAATTGGTTGAGCGTCACATTGAACTTTTCGATAGCCCGCTCTTCAGCTGCCTTGGCTTCGGCGACGACCGCGTCTAACGCGGTCTTGACGGTTGTGGCGTCAAAAGTTGCTGCGAAACCGGCGATAGCTTTTGATGTGTCGCGCCACTGGCTTTTCGAGATCCGAGTGCTGAACTTCAGACCCCGGTTCCGTGCCGAATCCGAGAAGATGTCTCTAGCAGCAAGCTCGAGCTTGCCGGTGCCCGGCGCGCGGCGCTGATCAGCAAATGTTGCCGCCAAGAGCAACGTCGCGACGTGGTCACGATTTCCTGCTTGGAGGGTGCTCTCGAGGACTATCGCACTCATGATCCTGGCGTCTTCGCGGTCCCGGCTCAGCGAGAAACCCGCTTCCTTCTCACGAATGGTCGCCTGCAGCCACTCGCCCGTTTCTTCGCCTTCCGAGAGCGGAATGCCGTAGGCGATATGTGTAAGCCCGACGATCTTCTCGACGGAGTTGCGTGCTTCGGTCGATAGCTTGGCCAAGGCGGCGACCCGGGCCTCAACCAGTGACCGTTCAGCCGTAGGCTGAAAATCTCTAAAGGCATCCGCGAAATCAAACGCGTCATCGTCGGCCATGATACTCTATTCCTTCTTTGCGATGAGCTTGATGACTTCGTCGTTCAGGACGTTCAGAAGCCCTTTCTCCTTCGCCCGACTGACGGCGGCGAGCACGAACTGCCACCGTTTCAGTCCTTGGTCGCCATCTTGGTCCAGTCCAAGCTTGCCGATGATTCGACGCTGATCGTGTTCCGACAACTCGAGCAAGTTTCGAATGACGGTCGTCGAGTGCAACGGTTCGTCTGGTTTTACGGCTGCGGTCGAGTCGTCGTCAGTCATGGCGGGCGCTCTTTTATCGGCGATCGCCCCTGCTGTTGCGACAGGCGCGTCAGCAGGCTTTGTCCATTTCGGCAGCTGATGCGGAACAGACCACTGTTCGTTGTCGACCAGATCTGGCACTGCAATGAACCGCTGTCCTTCCCACTTGCGAACCCAGATGCCGACATTGAGCTGCCGTTCCTCATCCGGCTTAGCCTCAACCGAGAGCTCGATCCAATTGTATCCCGGATCCCAATTGGGGCCGTCTCTTTCGGGTTGAATCGCGCCTGCCCTGATCGTCGTGAACCATCTGCCTTCTTCGATACGCCGAGTATGTTCATGTCCGAACAACTGGAGATTGGTGATTGCTTCAAGTCGATCTTTGAAAGCGCCGCCGTTACGCAGCCAATTATACGGATGATGGCACATGACGGCGTGGATTACACCATCCTCGCGCTGGATCTGTGCGCCCATCGGATCGACGAACATTTTGTTGACGTCGTCGAACTGGTCAGAAACTAGCACCGAGCTGAAGCCCCAGAATTTCAGGGTCGATCCGTCATTCAACGTCCAAGACCGCCTAACATACGGCTTGATCTCGGGATGCTTATCATCATATGGCCCAATCGCGCATTCGAACTGCGCCGCGAAGGCGTTATAGTTGTCAAGCGGCGCGAAGATCAGCTGTGATGACTCGGGCTCGCTTAGATACTCGCGAAGTCTGCTGTCGGCTGCGTCTACATCGAGCTGCCGAAGGGTCTCGCGGGCGTCTTTATGCATGCGTGCCGAGGCCTTGCCACGATCCACGTCGTGATTGCCCGGAATGACAAAAACGTCCTCCATCCCACAGCCCGCCGCGGGGCAGAGCAAATCCCTCAACCAGTCTGTGGCGAACTGGTATTCGTCCTGCGCTCCTGCAAAAGCAATGTCGCCGGAAATCAGAACCGCGTCAGCTGGGCGACCAATCTTTGCCCGCATTTTCTTTACGTCGTCGATAATATCGTCACGAAGAGCGCCGTTCGGATCGTCGTCTCTACTGACTTCCTTAGATCTAAAGTGAATGTCCGACAAATGTAGAAAAAGCATCTTGCCCCGCAATATAGCTATGCACCCCGTCGAGGATCACGCTGCAGCCTTGATGCCTCGTTTGCTCGTATATCTAAGGCCTAGCGACTTTTGAACGGCTTTCGGGCGTTCACGGTAAAAAGGGCAAGCTGAGGGCCTCTATCAACGTCTTTGATCTTGTGATTCCCTTCTCCTTGGATCTGGAGGCTTGAGGGGGGGCGAATGTCGTCGCAGCGGGGGTTTTTCGACGTCGACGAGCGGCTGACGCGCCTGAGCGCCTTGGGCGACCGGCTTGAAGGCGCTGCGGGGGCCGTGGATTTCGAAATCTTCCGGACGGATCTGGAGCGGGCCTTGGGTCATCGCTCCGGGGCGCAGGGGGCTGGCCGCCCTACGACCCCGTGATGATGTTCAAAATTCTGATCGTCCAGACGCAGCACAGCCTCTCGGACGATCGAATGGAGTTTCGCTTCGCGTCCCTTCGGGGGCTGATCAACGACCGTCTGTCCTTCATGCAGTTTCTGGGCCTGGGTCTTGAGGGCAACGTCTAGGACGCCAAGACGATCTGGGCCTTCCGCGAACGCCTGACCGAGGCGAAGGCCGTGGAGGCGCTCTTCTCGCGCTTCGATCAGGCTCTGCGCGAGGCGGGCTTCATCGCCATGTCGGGGCGAATCGTGGACGCCTCGCTCGTGGCCGCGCCCAAGCAGAGAAACAGCGAAGAGGAGAAGCGGCGGGTCAAGGCGGACGAGAGCGCCAAGCGGATCTGGGGAGACAAGCCAGCCAGAGCCAGCCAGAAGGATGTCTGCGCCCGCTGGACGCTGATTTTCGGTCGGGGGCGCAAGCAGCCCGACGGGACGCGCGGTCCTGACATCGCCATTCCCTTCTTCGGATATAAATCCCATCTCAGCATCGACCGGGGCTCGCGCTTCATCCGCAAATGGGCGGCGACCAGCGCCGTCGATCATGACGGCCGGATGCTCAGGCGTGGCCTGATCGACCGCAGCAACACCGCCTCGGGCGTCTGGGCCGACAGCACTTATCGCAGCCGCAAGAACGAGGCCTTCCTCCAAAAGCGCGGCCTCGTCAGTCATATCCACAGGCGCAGGGCGCCCGGCAAGCCGTTCCCCGCGCATATGCGCAAAGGCCAGGTCACCCGCTCAAAGCATCGCGCGCCAGTCGAGCATGTCTTCGCCTTTCAGAAGGACCTTTGCGGTCTGCTCGTCAGAACCATCGGGATCGAGCGGGCCAGAATGAAGATCGGCCTCGCCAACATCCTCCACAACATCAACAGGCTCGCCATCCTCCGAAGAAAGAAGGCCGCCTGAAACAAGGCAGCTGGCCCGGAGTAAAGCCCAAAATCACCGGCAAAACCGCCGGGAAAATCAGAAAATCAACCACAGAGGCAGCCTCACCCACGGCCGAGCGACGACACGCGCGGAAAACCGAACCTCAGAGACGTTGATAGAGGCCCTCAGGCGCGCGAGCGCGCGGTGCGGCTGATATTCGCTCAGGAAGCTGATGCTTCTTCACGCTGAACTGCCCACCAGTCGATATCGGCAAAAGATCTGCTGCTCGGCGCACAGGCTGCTGGATTGGGTAAAGAGGGCAGATGGTCGATGCTAGCGAGAGGGCTGGCTTGCCGACGGACGCGGCCGAAAAGATCAAGGCTCTTGAGCGGGAGAAGCACGAGCTCCGGCAGGCCAATGAGATTCTGCGCAAGGCGAGCGCTTATTTGGCCCAGGCGGCGTAGGTCCGCCCACTCAAACGATGATCACGTTCATTGACGATCACCGCGAGGCGCATGGGGTCGCCCCGATCCTCAAGACGCCGCAGCCGTCATCCCTCCCTCGCTCGACAAGCGACGCCAGCGGTCGAGGAGATTGGCGGCCACGCCGTTGCGACGCGCGACAGAGGAAACTGTCTCCCCCGCCTCGAAACTCTCCTCGATGATCCGCAGCTTCGCCGCCGTCGACCAAGACCGCCGACGCGCGGTTCCCGTGATCACTTCGACCTGTTCATAATCGTCAGACATAAGCCTGTCCTCAAGGATATCCTTGAGCCTTTCATGCTTACGCCAGATGTCCGGTCAAAACGGGGGGCGCTTCACTGCGCTCTGGCGGTGAAGGCGCACAGGTCTACGCATTCATATTTCAACGAATGACCTGCGACCGCTTCTCCACGTACAAACTTTATTGCAACGCTTGTAGCGCTTTGCAGATGGCAATCCGCTGTTATGTACGATCTTTACCTTTGCCCTCATTTTCTGGTTATTATTTTTCAATGGGTTGTGTGGATTTTAGGTGCAAACTTTATTCCAACTCGACAGGAAGAAGCGCGCTGAATGCGCATCCTTCTGATGGGAGGCGCCGGATATGATGACGTCAGGACCGCGCCTTTCCGCAGGGAGGAGCGCGGCCTTGGCGCCGCTTTTCAGCTGCGCCCGATCATTCGGGACGTTTCTTCATGGGAAAAGTCGCATAGCCTGCTTGGGGTCTCGCCGGGCGCATGCATCGCCACGGCGCGCATCGCAGTCAGATCTGTTGTGGAGACGCCAGACGTTTGAAGGGCTGGCGGACGCCTTCGCCGGAAAATCTGCGCCGTTTGATATCCGCCTTCGCTTCACGGTCGAGCTTCGACGTCAATCGGGACAGGCAGCCAGATCTCATAAAGGACGTCGCCGAAGGCCCTGTGTCTTAAGGATCTCTGCACGTAAATTCTCAGAGCCTTGCGAATATTCGGGATCTTCTTGATCCTGAAATCGCCGCTCGACTCGCCGCCTTCATGCTCGACCGCAAGCACGCTGAGGATCTCCTGAGGGAGGTCGTCGTTCAGGCGAAACATCAGCGTCTCGCGCGCATGCCAATCGGCGTCGCCCGCATCCGAGACGTAACCCGCGACATCGCCTTCATGGATCAGGCGCCTCACGCGCGCGGGCGCAAGATCGATATATTGCCGGAAGGGGTCGGGATAAGGCGTCGAAGATCGATAGGCCGTCGAGGCGTAGCCGCGAAAATGGATTCTGACTCCATCCCGCACCAAAGCATGCGGACTGAACTCACACTCCATGAGGCCGGATTTCGCCGCGTAATCCAGACGCACCGCGCGCCTTCCGACGCAGGCGGCGTAAAGGCGCTGGAACACGTCGGGATCCGGCTCGCTGAAGCCGAAGGTCGAAATCTCCTCCAGAGGCGGACCGAAACGAGGCTCTTCGCCGGAGGCCTCCGCCAGACGATGCTCGCCGCGGATCACATCCAGCAGGGCCGATGCGGAGGTCGGAGCGAACGCCAATCCTCCGGTCGCATCCGCGAATTTCTTGAGGCGGCCGCTCGGGACCAGTCTTCCCGGGTGGGCTTTTTGATAGCCTGAGATGATCCGGCGCTGGGCGTCTTCGCGCGACCTCGCCGTCAACTCCGCCAGACGTCGGGCGCTTAATTCGCCCTCCCAGCAAGCCAGATACTCCAGCATGGATTTCTCCCTTTTGGAAGGTTCAGGCCATATCCCAAGAGAATTTTTATCTGTGATCATTTGCGCTGAATATTGCCTTTTATGATCCTAAAAATCATGCTTAATCAAAACTACATTCAATCGCGCGGAGGCTGCAATGCGAATCAGACTCGATTTCAGGATGCGTCCCCAATTGGTCCAATATACGGACAGCCTCAATGCGGCCTTGGTCGCCATGTTCACCGAGGCCGGGCTGACCTCCGAGCAAGTCGTCGGCGAGCAGGCTTTCCCCTGGACCTTCGGCATGGAGGCCTTTTCCGCTCCAGGCCGCAAGCGTCGCGTCAATTCCGTGGTGATCTCCTCGCCGCATCCGGCCTTCAGAGAGGCTCTGCCCCGGCTGGAGGCCGCCAAAGCGCGGGTGAGATCCTGCAACGGCGACGTGATCGACGGCGCCGAGGCCCGCATCCAGCCTTGCGACGATCTCGCGCCGGGCGCGAACGAGATCATGATCGGCTTCATCAGCCCCTTCATCCTGCCAGCGGCGAAAGAGGGCAAGGCCAAGACCCGCTTTCATGAGGAGCTGCCCGTCGCCGAGGCCCCGGCGGCGCTCAAAGCCGGACTTAATCGCCGAGCCGGACGCGAACTCGACCTTGAGATCGTCATCGACCCCCTGACGGCGCGCACCGACGGCCGCAGGAAGCATCTGATCCATATTCGCCGTTTTCCGAACGGACGCAGCATGATCCTGCCCGGCTTCGCCGCCCCCCTGACGCTTCGCGGCGATCCCGAAGACGTCCGCTTCGCCTATCTGGCGGGCTTCGGCGCCAAGACCCGGGCGGGCAACGGCTGCCCCGCGCTGATGTCGTGAGGCCGCCATGCTGACCCATGCCCGAGACCTTTTCGATTCTTTCATGGAGATAGTCGTTCGGCGGGGAGCCTTCGGCTCGGCTGAGCGGGATTTCCAACAGGGGCCGCTCACCGAGAAGGCCGCCAAGGACGTGGCCGCCGGCAAGCGGATCGATCCTCGGACGCCTTGGCTCTGCCGCATCTCCGGCAAGGGCGGCTATGCGGAGGGCGAGGCCTTTGAAAAGCGCAAGCTCTTCCGCAACGTCAGCCTGCTCGATCATCTGGTTTCGGTGGCGCGCGGGGCGGCGGTCTTCGCGGAGTTGGATCTGCGCGCCGCCAAGGCGTCGGAGGATCAGATCCGCAAACGCGTCGCTCGTCAGATCGCGGTCGGCTTCCTGCATGACGCCGACAAGATGCTGGACAAGAGCCGGGTGGACGAACTGACGGTTCAAGACGTGGCGGGTCTGATGACGCGCTATCGCGTCGACGTTTTTTTGCAGGAAGCCGGCGTCGAGCTTGATCCGGGGGATCTCCTCTCGATGATCCACGCGGTGGAGGTCAGCCGCAGCAATCTGACCGCGCCGGGCATGAGTCTGCTCTCCAACGAGGCGCAAAAGGATTGCCTGTATGCGCGCCTCGCGGATCGGATGGAGAGCAAATTCCTGAAAACGCCGAACGGCGTGCGGGACATGCTGGAGGAATGGGCCTCATTCGAGGGGCTGCGCGCGAAAGCCGCTCTGGGCGCGTGGCGCGTGGTCCATCTGCGTTCGGCCCATACGCCCTTTCTGCTGAACCAGCTGCAGATCGGATTGTCCCACGCCGTTCAGAGGTTGGCGGGCATGCCGCCGCTGATCGAGATTCATCATGACGGCGAATTGCTCGCTCTGATCCCTGAGGCCGTCGCCGAAGTCGCCATAGAGGAGGGGATCGCCCAAGCGACGAGGCGCCTTCGGCTCAAGATGCGCGTGATGACCAATCCGCGCGGCGCCCGCGACATCCTCGAAGGCGGCTCAGGGATTCACGACCTGCTGAGCGTGCTGGAGGATAATCCGGACGAGGCTTCGAAGGCTCTTTTCGTTCATGTCGATCTGCTGACGGGCGCGAATTCCCTGCGCGATTCCATCGACGAGCTGTTGATTCCGCTCGGCCTGCCGACGAATTACGCCGGTCTGGAGAAATTCCCCGGCAAGCATTATCAGCCATGGCCCACGCGCGGCGGTTCTCTGGACGAGCTGGAGGTCGCGCGTCGCGGCTACGCCGCCGCCTTGGTCGTCGGCCTCGGCTGCACGGAGCCCGGGGAGAAACGCCTCGCCGAACGCACGCCCGACGCCGCCAAACGCGAAGCCGAGCTTCTCGCCTTGCTGGAGGCCGAGGGCCATGCTCCGCCCGAATGGCTGGGCGCGCTTGAGCATAGGCTCAGCCGCCAGACCTTGCTCGCGGGCTGGGCGGCGGGCCTCGCCGGAGAGGATTCAGAGCTTTCAGACAGGATTTTCGGAGAAGACGGCCTTCTGAAGCTCTGGCTCTGCGGCGACGGCGTCGAAAGGGCCGGACTTCTGGAGAAGATCGGCGATCCCGGCGCGGCCCTCGCCGGAGCCGCGACGATCTGGCTCCGGGCCGCCCTGAACCGCCGATTTCTCTCGGCGGATGAGCAGGCCCCCGGTCGTTGCCATTTCACCAATACGCCCGTCGGCCTTGACGCAGAGATCGACGCCAAATCCGGCCTTGACGGGCTCAAGGTCAGCGCCTTTTCCGGCCGCGAAGGCCGTCCGGAGTTTTTCGACCGGACGAAATCCCAGACTCTGGTTTCGGCGCCCGCCGCCGCCGAACATCGCCTGCGCTCTTTAATGAGCGAAGGGCGCGGGGGGGGCGACGTTCCGGCCTATGTCTCCACGCCGACGATGATGGGGCTTTTCGCGAGCCTCAACATGGAGGCCGATCAGGATTTCCTCCAGATCGACCATTACGACCTCGCGAGGCTGGAGGCCAAACCCGGCAAGGAGGTCTATCCCGAGACCCAGACCTATGGTCAAAGGGTGATGTTCGCCCGCCATGTCTCCATTCCGCCCAAGACGGCGGACGCCGTTAAGTTGGCGCGGATGATGATGCAGGCGGCCTTGCGTCTGGGGCGCCCGGTGCATGTCTTCAAGGGCCTGCCCACGCCGAACAACGCTTATGTTCATTTCGACTTCCTGCCCGGCGCGATCGAGCGGGGAATGGGCGGCGCCTCGCTGCGTCTGGAGCAGCTCCCCGACGCCCTGCGCCTGCTCGGCCTGATCGAGGATATGGCCGACGCGCCGAACCTCGGACTTGAGCTCGCTTTGCGCTTCGCCGATCCGGCCACTCGTTTCGCCGCCGCCTGCGAGGCGCTCGCCGCCCTCAACCGCCTGCCGGAGGATAAGCTCAAGACGAGCCCCCTCCCGCATCCCCTGAGACACTTCGTGAGGAGCCCCGACATCCCCATGACCAAAAGCGACGAACTTCTGATCGACTACGCCCGGTCGATGACCCGGATTCAGACCGCTCCCAAACGGGAGGCCAGCAATTCCGAACGGAGCCTTGGGCTGCGGATCGCTCTGGAGGCCATCGACGAATGCGCCGAGATCGGCCAGATCGGGCCGGAAAGCTTCAAGGCCGGAATCGCCGGCAAGCTGGAGGAGGAATTCGAACGCTCCTCGCGGCTGGCTTGGCGCGGCAAAGAGAAGGGCCTCCCCTTCCCGCGCAAAGCCGCCATGGAGACGGCGACGCTTTTCGTCGAGCGCCTCTGGCCCGAGGTCTTCAAAAACCGCCAACCCGCCGCAAAGGCCCGGCGCATTTCTCTGGCGATCTATCAGGTCGCCTTCGACAACGAATCCTATCGTCCGCGCGCCAAGCCCCTCGACGAGGAGGCCCAAGAGGCCGCCGCGCAAGACGCCCAGACAACCCCTGCGGAGCAAGACTGATGACCCTCGACGCGATCAAACCCTATCTCGGCGGCCTCGATTCCCTGCTTTCGACCGCCAGCGACGACAAGGGCAAGAGCTACGCCCAGCCTGCGTTGAAGAACCTCGGTTCCGCGGTTCTGGTGGTTCTGCGCGAAGTGATTTCGCCCGCCTCCTTCCGCAACGCCGAGGCGGAGATCACCGACATCGACTCCAAAGGCCGCCGCCACGCCCGGGCCGTCGCTAATAAGTTCAAATTCGGCGAGCGCGCCCGCGGCCTGCAGGTCCTGCGCTATTTCGAGGCGGGCGGGGCCTCGGCTCAGAACAAGACCGCCTTCGTGGGCAAGGAAAAGCCCTCCGCCCGCTTCGACCTCAACACGCTGGTCTTCGGCGACAGCGCCAATCACGGCTCGAAGGTTCTGCCGGTGAAGGCAGCCGCGCAATATTCCGACGCCGTGTCGATCCAGCCCTATGGCGATTGCGTGGACAGCACCTTCCATAACCGCGCCTCCGAAGACGGCTCGCTCTTCGACGCCCAGAGCAAGGCGAATTCGACCAATATCTTCGAGCGCCATTTCCTGCGGCCCGGGACTTTGCTGCTCCAGACCATCGCCTTCAACGGCAAGACCGCCCCGCCGGAGGCGGTGGAGCATCTGCTCTTGAGCCTTGGCCTCGCGGGCGCCTATGGCGGCGCGACCTCGATCTATGGCGTGAACGTCCGCAATCATCCGCTCGGGATCTTCGCCGGACGCTTCGAACGCGACCTGAGCAGCCCCTATGTCGCCATCGACCGGCTTTATGAGCAGGGCGTCGATCCCGACGACGCGGCCGCCGTCTCCAGGGCTCTTTCGGAGTTCTATCGCGCGGCCTGGCCGGTCGAGATCCCGGGCGAGGCGATCCTCGCGACGCAAAAGGATCTGATCGCGCGGCTCGAAGCCGACGACCCCGCCCTGCGCGGCGCCTATAAGGCGACCGCCGGGAAGGTCGGGGCCTATTTCGACGCTTGGTTCGAGGGAGTTTGAGGATGGGCGCGCCGGTCGCGACTCCGGTTCGGGCCGTCTCGCTGACCCCGTTCCATTATCACAGCCTTGCGGTTCCTTCGGGAACCGCGACCCTCTCCAGCTATCTCGCCGACCGCTCCATGTCCTATGCTCTGGCGGGGGCGATGGGCGCCTTGGCGGCCTCGACGGCCCTGCCGCAAAAGGATTACCGGCGCGATCTGGAGGCCTTGCCTTGGCTTTGCTCAGCCTTCGAGGCGCAGAATCCCCGCTTGCTGCCGCCTATCGGCAAGCGGCTGAATCTCGATGCGGAAGGCGGTTATCAGAAAAAGCTGATGGACGCGACCGGAACCGGGAATCTCAAGACCTGGTTTTATATTCAGGAGGTTCCGCCGGGCGTCGCCTATGAGGGCGCGGTCTTCGGCCCCGACCCGTTCAAGCTGGCCTCCGAAGCCGAAGGGCGCAAGATCGAGAGCCTCATTCTGCGCACAGGACGCCATCTCGGCGGCCTGATCGAATTGCGCCGAGCCCCGGAGATCGAAGAGGCGCGTCTCAATCTTCATACGGCGAAGCTCTTCGGCGCGGAGGTCGAGGCGATGCAGGCCGACGTCTTCGCGCTTTACGACATCCAGCTCACGGCGCCGATGAAGCTGGCGGCGGCGGCGGAGATCGTCGGCTCATGGCGCGGCTTCCAGATGGGAGCCTCCGCATGACCGAAGCCCTCTCCTTCGTCATTCCGCGTCATGCGGTTCCCTCCGATCCGCAGACCGGACTTTCGCCGCTTCAGGCCCGCATGATCGAGGAGAAGGCCGCCGTGCGGATCTTCTCCGCGCCGACGGGCGCGGGCAAGAGCTACGCCTTTCAAAAGGCCATGCGGGAACGCGACTCCCGCATCCTCTTCATCGTCCCGACGCGGCGTCTGGCGCAAAACCTCATGGAGGGGCTGCTTCAGGATCTGCTCGACGCCGGTCTGAGCAAGGAGGAGGCTCAGGCGCGGATCTTCCTCTGGACCTCGGACGGGCGCAGGGCGCATGAGGAGGCTCATCCTGAAGTGAGGTTCCGGGATCTGCGCATCCGTCAGATCCGCAGCGAGATCCGCCCGGATCTCGCCCCCGAGGGCCTCGGCTTCATGATCTTCGCGACGCCGGAAAGCGTGGCTTGGTATCTGCTGAACGCTCATCGGCGCGGCGACGGGCAGGACGCCGAAAATCCCTTCGACCTCCTGCGTCTGGATCATATCGTCTTCGACGAATTCCACAGCATCGACGCGCGCGGCATGGGGTTGTCCTGCGGCTTGGCGGCCATCGCCAGCCGCATGGGGCGGACCGCGAAGATCACCTTTCTCTCCGCCACGCCCATCGACGTCCGGACCACCCTGACGGGCTTCGGAATCGAGGCCGCCGCCATCGTGACGGCTCAGGAGACCGTCGTGACGGGGGCGCCGGAGGCGACGTCCGCCATGCGCGCCCTGCATGGCGACGTGCGGGTGAGGCTGGAGCCGGGAACGGATCTCCCAAGCCTGCTGGAGGCGCATAAGCCGCGCATCCTTGAAACCCTCGCGCGGGAGGACGCGGGCCGTCAAGTGGTCGTGATCTACGATTCCATCCGCCAATTGCTGCAGGACAAACAGGCTCTGGCCGTCTGGTTCGACTCCATCGGCGTCCGGCAGGAGGATCGTCTCTCCATCAACTCCTCCGACGACAGCGTTGAGCGCGAGATGGACGGCTTCTTCACCATCGGCCGTCAGACCGATCCGCGCGACTTCAAGGTCCTGATCGCCACCTCCAGCGTCGAGATGGGCGTGACCTTCAAGGCCGGGCTGATCCTCATGGAGCCCGGACATGACGCTTGCTCCTTCGTGCAAAGGCTCGGACGGGCGGCGCGCGGCGACATTTCCGGAGAAGTCGTCGTGCTGCTCAATGAAGCGGCTTTGGCGCGCCCGCGTCAGGCTTGGCTGCGGCATCTGCCCAAGCTGCTCGCCGACGAGGGCGAGCGCATTTCTGTGGACCGCTTCACGGATCTCGTGCTGAAGGCGACCCGCGCGCGCTTCGACGCCAAGCCGGAGGATCTCGCCGCCGATCAGATCGAAACGGACGGCTTATTCAAAACCATGCCGGAATCCGCGATCTGGGGCGCCGGGCTTTTCTGGGCGGCTCTGGAGCGGAGCGCGCATTACAAGGGCCTCGGGAGCGCGCTGGAGAATTTTCGTCCGAAACATGCTGCGGAGATCAAAAAGCGCCTCGACCCCTTGCTGGCGAGCCGTTGGAACTTCACGAAAGCCTGGGCGGAAGCTTTTCTCAATGAAGCGAAAAATCTGCGGATGATTCTGCCCAAAGTGACGCTGGTCGAACCCGGCGGCAAAAGCAAATCCATCCCTTGGCTGCTTTACGCCGCGACGGATGAACTGCTCCGTTCTCCCGCCGTCGTCGACGATAAAGGGGGCGTGACGGTCCATGTCTCGCGCCCCATCGCCTCGCTCGAAGGCGCATTGGGCGGCCAGCGCGCGGAGCGTCGGGAGGAGGCCTTGCTCCCTCATACGGGGCGGCGGATCACTCTGCCGCTTCAGGACATCGCCACCCATTGGCGCCGCAACGCCCGCAAGGAGTTGGAAGGTCCGCTCTCGCCAGATGAGGAGGTCGCTCTCAAAACGGCTCTGGCTCTGGTCAACCGCACGCAGATCGTCCCTTTCGTCCAGAATGAGGCGGGAGGCCATGGCGCGAGCGTCATCGACTGAGCTCGGCGATTGGGAGGCGCCGATCCGCGCCTTCGTCGCGACGGTCGAAGCCTATGAGCTGCATGGGCTTTTGTTCCAGCATCTGGAGCTTTGCGAAAGGCGCGCTTGGTTGCATCTGCATCGGGTGGATTACGCCCATTTAGAGGAGCGCATGAAGCTGGGCGCCGTGGCGCATGAGCTGCATCGCCCGCGCGACCGCTCGGTGGAGGGGCTGATGGGCCTCGCGCCCGACCGCATCGACTGGGCGAGGCGCGAGGTGATCGAGGCGAAGGGCTCGGCGGGCGCGCGGCGGGCGGTCTCCATGCAGACGCTTTTTTATGCGCTGCTGCTCATGGAGGCCACCGGCCGCAGATGGACGGCGGCCAATGAGATCGTCGGCGGGCGCAAGAAATTGCCCGTCGCAGTGGGAGCGGAGGAGATCGCGCGCATGCTGGCGATGGCCAAGCGCTTGGGCGAGTTGGCGGCGGCGCTCTCTGCGCCGAAGACCACGCGCAAGCCGATCTGCGACTCCTGCTCTTACCGCTTTCTCTGCGGGTTCGTCTGATGGAGACGCTGTATCTCACCAAAGACGTCAAGATCTCCCGCGAGCATTCGACGTTGCTCATCCTCACGGCCTCCGGCGCGCGGCGCCGGGCGCCCATCGAGGGGCTGAAGCATGTGATCGTGGCGGGCGAGGCCCATCTGACCACTGCGGTTCTGGGTCTCTGCGGTCGCAACGGCGTGCGGGTGACGGTGCTGGACTGGCATGGGAACGTCGTCGGCTGCTTCGAGCCGAAAGGCTCTCCGGCTTCAGGGCGGGTGCGGCTGCTTCAGGCCGCGGCGGCTCTGGATCCGGAGAGACGGATGCGTTTCGCCCGGGCCTTCGTAAGCGGGGCGGCGCGCAATATTCTGGCTAATCTGAAATATCGCAGCTATCGCGGGAATCGGGCTCTGGAGGGAGCGGTCGTCTCCATCGAAAAACTATCGGAGCGCATTTCCGGGGCCGAGAGCGCGGAAAGCCTGATGGGGATCGAGGGCCAGATCCGCGCCTTTTATTACGAAGCCTGGCCGCTGATCGACGAGGCTCTGGCTTTTGGACCGCGCAGAAGAAGGCCGCCGAATAATCCGATCAATTGCCTGATTTCCTGGTTCAACGGGCTGGCCTACGCCTTGACCCGCAACGAGATCTCCAAAACTCATCTGGATGATTGCGTCTCCTTCCTCCATGCCTCGCGCGAGGCGCGGTCTTCTCTGGCGCTGGATCTCTCTGAAATCTTCAAGCCCGCCATCTGCGACACGCTGATTTTCGAGGCCGTCCTGCGCGGCATGGTCAAGCCTGAGTGGTTTCATGAGGAGGAAGGCATCTGCCGCCTCTCAGAGCGGGGCCGCGTCGAGACGCTGGAGCTTTGGGTGCGCAAGACGGAGGAGCGCGCGCAGGGCGAGGCCTCCTTTCGGGAGATCGTCCGTCAGGAGGCTCTGGGGCTGGAGCGGGATCTTCTGGGGATCGACGATTACAAGCCATGGAGACGGCGGATCTGATGTTCCTCGTGATCACCTATGACGTGTCGTCGGCGCGAACCGAGGTTTACAAGAAGCTGCTGGTGAAATTCCTGACTCATGAGCAGAATTCGGTTTTCGCGGGAGATCTGACGGAATCGCAATATCGCAAACTGAGGGCGGCGCTGCTGAAGGTCGCGGAGCCTGGAGATCGCCTCTTGCAGTTTCAGACGGCCAATCGGCATAATTTGCGGGCTGTGTCTTTGGTGAAGAACGAGGGCAATGGAGCGCTGGAGGAGAAAGAGCTCTTGCGCCATTCCTTAGGCTCTTTGATACTCTGACTACGCTGGCTCATCGTGCGTTTGGCTTGGGGGCGCGTAGTGGTAAAGAGCGGGATTTCAGAGCATTTCAGCGCTTTTTCAACGCCTGCTTTCAGGCTTGCTCATTGAAATTTAGAGGGTCCCGTCACCCCATGAGGGGTTAGGAGGCGAATGGTATGGCGCGGCGGGCGCGAATGCGGGCCTGTCCCGTCACCCCATGAGGGGTTAGGAGATAGGCTCGCCGATAGGCTTCGGCGGCGTTTCCCGTCGTCCCGTCACCCCATGAGGGGTTAGGAGCCGGAGTCTATGGCTCGCGGAAACTGAGACAATCAGTCCCGTCACCCCATGAGGGGTTAGGAGGGAGCTTCCGAGAAAACTGCGGCAGGGCTATGCGTCGCGTCCCGTCACCCCATGAGGGGTTAGGAGGTCGCCTCGCGGGCGGCGGCCTGCTGCTGCTCTTGGGTCCCGTCACCCCATGAGGGGTTAGGAGTTCGCCGTCCGAGTCCAGATCCTCGGGTCGTCGCGCGTGTCCCGTCACCCCATGAGGGGTTAGGAGTTGGCGACGGGCTCTTGCGTCACGGAGCCCTGATAGGCGTCCCGTCACCCCATGAGGGGTTAGGAGGGCGTCGCGGAAGCGCCCCAAGGCGCGGCCACGGCCGTCCCGTCACCCCATGAGGGGTTAGGAGGCCGACAACCAATACGAACAGGATGTGAACGACGTTGTCCCGTCACCCCATGAGGGGTTAGGAGAGCCGCCATCGTCCGGCTTGGCCTCGCCCTTGGGCGATGGTCCCGTCACCCCATGAGGGGTTAGGAGATCTTTTTGACCCAATGCGCAAAGAGCGGCGCCGGGAGTCCCGTCACCCCATGAGGGGTTAGGAGGTCAAGCGTGAGGATCGGGTCAGGGTCAGCCATTGCCGGTCCCGTCACCCCATGAGGGGTTAGGAGTGCTGAACCAGAACATTATCGCGCGCGATCTCGGATTGTCCCGTCACCCCATGAGGGGTTAGGAGACCCGCGCAACTTTCGTGAAGGCCCAAGATCTTCTTGTCCCGTCACCCCATGAGGGGTTAGGAGAAATTCGTTGGGCCTCCGGCCGGACGCCAGCCTGCGAGTCCCGTCACCCCATGAGGGGTTAGGAGAGCGCCGCCGAGCGCCGCGCCAAAGCCGCGAGCATGGAGTCCCGTCACCCCATGAGGGGTTAGGAGGTTCACTGAGATGCGCGGTTTTTCTCTTTCTTTTGCAGGTCCCGTCACCCCATGAGGGGTTAGGAGAGAGTCAGAATCGCCTCATCCTCTGGAGTAATATCGTGTCCCGTCACCCCATGAGGGGTTAGGAGGCCGAAGCCTCGCGGTTGGCCTCTGGCGGCGATCAGGCGTCCCGTCACCCCATGAGGGGTTAGGAGGAGGTGGGAACCTCTAGATCCCAACCTTCCGCGGGGCCGTCCCGTCACCCCATGAGGGGTTAGGAGTTCACGCGGCGGCGCTTTTGGTCGGCGTAGAGCGATTGTCCCGTCACCCCATGAGGGGTTAGGAGATCTGCGGGACGCCTTTCGCGAAGAAAATCAGCGGCGCGTCCCGTCACCCCATGAGGGGTTAGGAGGACGCCCTTCGGAGAGGCCCAGTTGGTCAGCTCCTCGGGTCCCGTCACCCCATGAGGGGTTAGGAGCGCGCTCCATGGTCGCCTCCGAGGCGCGGGAGAAGGGGGTCCCGTCACCCCATGAGGGGTTAGGAGGACGGCCCCTGCGTCGTGACGCTCACCCACGAGCCCGGGTCCCGTCACCCCATGAGGGGTTAGGAGAGCGCCGCCACGCCGTCGCCGCTCATACCGGTCCAAGTCCCGTCACCCCATGAGGGGTTAGGAGGGCGAAGGCTGTGGACATGCTCAAGGCGACGCTCCGCGTCCCGTCACCCCATGAGGGGTTAGGAGTCGCCCGACGCCTATTCGGCGGCCATGGCGAAAGAGCGGTCCCGTCACCCCATGAGGGGTTAGGAGGCCCTGTGACGCTGCAAGAGGCGGCGGAGCAGCAAGGTCCCGTCACCCCATGAGGGGTTAGGAGGGATTCGATCGCCACGTCGGCGGCGACGCCCCTCGGGCGTCCCGTCACCCCATGAGGGGTTAGGAGATCGGCTACAAGGGCCTGATCGACCTCGCGCGACGCTCGTCCCGTCACCCCATGAGGGGTTAGGAGGACGGTAGGCCAAAACTGGCCTAATTTAGGTTCATCGGTCCCGTCACCCCATGAGGGGTTAGGAGGGCGGCCCATGCGTCGGGCATGGCGGACGATGGGGCCGTCCCGTCACCCCATGAGGGGTTAGGAGTTCGTCAAACCAGGTCGGACGACAGAGCGGATCGCTGTCCCGTCACCCCATGAGGGGTTAGGAGAGGCTGGAGGTCATGATCCGCCTCCTTTTTTGCGCCGGTCCCGTCACCCCATGAGGGGTTAGGAGAACGAAGTCGAGCTGCAGGTGGCGGGCGTGGTCGAGGCGTCCCGTCACCCCATGAGGGGTTAGGAGGCTCATGCGGAGGCCTCCATATCCGTCGGGGCGGCGTGTCCCGTCACCCCATGAGGGGTTAGGAGTGGGATTTTTCCCAGATCGTCAATGGGGAAGGTTCCCGTCCCGTCACCCCATGAGGGGTTAGGAGGGTCGCTGAGGGCCGTCAAGGCTATGACGTGGCCGTGGTCCCGTCACCCCATGAGGGGTTAGGAGGTGACGCCGAGCGAGGAAGCCAAGCCGCGCGCGAGCGCGTCCCGTCACCCCATGAGGGGTTAGGAGTTCTCCGAAGGTTTGGCGGGAGTCGCCGAGCGGTTCCTGTCCCGTCACCCCATGAGGGGTTAGGAGATGAAGGGATGATCCTCGCCGAGGCAGCTATGGCCCCGTCCCGTCACCCCATGAGGGGTTAGGAGAGGTCGAAGCCGCCCATAGCCCAGACGCCGCCGGGCAGTCCCGTCACCCCATGAGGGGTTAGGAGAGGCGCTCCACGCCTTTCTCGCCGAATTCGTGGCTCTTGTCCCGTCACCCCATGAGGGGTTAGGAGGACGCCTTGCGCTTCAGGTCTTCGCGAGAGACCTCCAGTCCCGTCACCCCATGAGGGGTTAGGAGGGAGATTATGTCTACCCGAGCGAGGCTAAGGCCCCCCGGGTCCCGTCACCCCATGAGGGGTTAGGAGGCGTCATCGACCAGATCCATATAGGCGGAGGAGTTCAGTCCCGTCACCCCATGAGGGGTTAGGAGGTTGACCTGATAGGACCGGAAGCCGGGCGCTTGGCTCGTCCCGTCACCCCATGAGGGGTTAGGAGTGGCGCGCGTCCCGGCCCCGGTATTTCCGGGCGAGGGGTCCCGTCACCCCATGAGGGGTTAGGAGGCCGGAATCGAGGCGCTCGGGCTGCTCTTCATCGCCCGTCCCGTCACCCCATGAGGGGTTAGGAGGTCGTCGAAGACGGGGCGATCTCGGACAGCAAGCCCGGTCCCGTCACCCCATGAGGGGTTAGGAGGCGCCAAAGCGGCCGCCTGTGATGGGCGGGGCGAATGTCCCGTCACCCCATGAGGGGTTAGGAGCGC
>NZ_KB893654.1:0-330105 GCF_000374145.1 Neomegalonema perideroedes DSM 15528
CAACTCGAAACCTGCGGCGCGATCCGAAAAGTTTGAACGACTTTTCGGCGGATCGCGCGATCAACTCGAAACCTGCGGCGCGATCCGAAATTTCGGGCGGATCGCGCGGTCCATTCAGACTCCGAAGCCTCCTCATGATCCGATGGGACCGGAAAGCGCCGGAGGGGCGAAAGCCGCGTAGGGTCAGAGCCCTGCGGGCGGATATTCATCCTTCGCCCTTGGAATGTTCTTACTATGTTTTAAGGAATCTCCCAAGAACAAATTCATCCGCATGCGTCGTGAATTTCGGAGCGAATCCAGAAGAAGCGCCCGAAGCGCAGAGAAAAAGCCGAAAAAATCCGCAGGCTTCCGCCTCGGATTTCGTCGCTTCCGGAATTTTCAGGAAAAATAGTGGCGCGGTTGACGGGGCTCGAACCCGCGACCCCCGGCGTGACAGGCCGGTACTCTAACCAACTGAGCTACAACCGCACAGGTCAGTCGCTGAGGCGTCGAAATGGCGCGGTTGACGGGGCTCGAACCCGCGACCCCCGGCGTGACAGGCCGGTACTCTAACCAACTGAGCTACAACCGCCCGTTTCGACGCGCCCGAACCGAAGGTCCGCGCGACGGAGCGGTGTCTAACCCGCGTCCGGAGCGGCGTCAAGCGCGTTCTCGCGAGCGGGCGGCGCGTTCTCGCAGGGGCGGAGCCGGAGCCGCGGGCTTCGCCGCGCTTGTCTGAACCGTGAACGCGCTTATCATAAGGCAAAAATCCGCCGCGCGGGAACGCGGGGCGCAGTCCGACCCGCCATTCTTAGGGAGAAACTCTTGATGAAGTCATCCTATCTCGCCCGCCGCGCGGCTTTGGCTCTGGGCCTGGCCTTCGGCGCGAGCCTCGCGGCCGCGCCCGCCGTCGCCCCTCTCGCCTGGGCGCAGAGCTTCCCGAATCGTCCGGTCACGCTGGTGATTCCCTTCGCGGCGGGCGGCTCGACGGACGTGGTCGGGCGCATCGTGGCTCAGAAGATGAGCGAGAATCTCGGCCAGTCGGTGGTCGTGGAGAATGTGGCGGGCGCGGGCGGCAGCGTGGGCGCGACGCGCGTCGCCCGCGCCGACGCCGACGGCTACACCATCCTCATGGCCACCGTGGCGACCCATGCGCTGAACCCGCTCATGCTGCGCCAGAAGCCCTATGATCCGCAGACCGATTTCGAGCCCATTTCGCTGCTGGTGGTGGTGCCGAACGTTCTGCTGGTGAATCCCGGCTTCCCGCCGACCACCGTGAACGAGCTTCTGGAGCTGGTCCGCTCCGAGGAGCCCGGCCATTACGATTTCGCCTCTTCGGGCAACGGCACGCCGCTGCATCTCTCGGGGGCGCTGTTCAACAGTCTGGCCGACGTCGACATTCAGCATATTCCCTATCAGGGCTCCGGCCCGGCGCTGAACGACGTGATCGGCGGACAGGTGCCGATCATCTTCGACAACCTGCCTTCGGCTTCGGCCCATATCAAGGCGGGGACTCTGCGGGCTCTGGGCGTGACCACCAAGACCCGCGCGCCCTCCTTCCCGGAGATCCCCACCATCGACGAGAGCCTGCCGGGCTATGAGACCTATACGTGGAACGCGCTCTTCGCGCCCAAGGGGACTCCGCCCGAGGCGATCGAGCGCATCCATGCGGCGGCGGTCACGGCGATGGAGGATCCCGACGTGATCGCGCGCATGGCCGAGTTCAGCGCCGAGATCGTCGCCGGGACGCCGGAGGAGCTGCGCGCCCATGTCGCCGCCGAGACCGAGAAATGGACTCCGGTGGTCGAGGAGGCGGGCGTGCGCCTCGACTGAGGCGTCTCGTTTCCCAAAAAAGAGGACGGCCGCCCCGAAAGGCGGCCGTTTTTCATTCATGGCCTCATCAGGCTCAGGGGGCGAGCTTCAGGGGGCGAGCTTGAGGCGCCCGGCCTTGAAGGCCTCAAGGCAATCGGAGGCGTCGCCGCGGATGTCCTCGTCGAGCAGGGGCGTGGCGGTCATGCCCTCGCCGGCGAAGCGCGAGTCGTCGCATTCGCCGTCCTGCGCCCATTCGCTGGAGTCGGTCCCGAAATTGATCCCCTGATAGAAGACCGGGCTGGTGATCTTCGCCGGACGCAGCCGGACGCTTCCGGCTTTGAAGGCCGCGAGGCAATCCGCGGCGTCGGCGCGCTCGTTTTCGGCCATCAGCGGCGGGTTGGACATGCCGACGCCCTCGAAGCGGCGGTCGTCGCATTCGCCGTCCTCAGCCCATTGGCTGGAATCGTCGCCGAACGTGATCCCCTGATAGACGACGGCTTCGGCGGGCGGATCGCGCAGAGTCAGCTCGCCGGCCTCATAGGCCGCGCGGCAATCGGTGGCGTCGGCGCGGATGTCTGCGTCGAGCAGCGTGGTGGCGGTCATGCCGGGGCCGCGGAAGCGGGGGTCGTCGCATTCGCCGTCCTTGGCCCATTGGCCGGAATCATCGCCGAAATCGACGTCGGAGGCGGGAATCCGCGACGAGGCGGCGGCGGACTCGGGCGTGGCGGATTTGCGGCTCTGCGCCAGAGCGGGAACAGGCGCCGCGACCGCGGCGACGAGCAAAAGGGAAAGCAGGCGTTGCATAATACAGGGTCTCCTGAAGGCGGGCCTTCTCTGGAATGTGAACGCCTCGCCTTTCCGGATTATGGAGGAACTCATGAAGATTCGTCCAGCGACGCGGGCCGGTCTCGATCTTCGGGCCGCTCCGCCGCGCCCTGCTCCGGGGAGGCCGGGGAGGCGGTCTTCCTCCGTGAGAATCCGGGGAGGGCGTAGGGGCGCCCGGCGATAAAGGGCGCCCCTCCGAGGTTCGGGCTCCGGCGTCCGGGCCGGGGCCCGTCTCAGGCCTCAGCCTTTCGCGCCGGGGATCAGATCCGCAGGCGAGATCGGCGTTCTGGAGCCGCCGGGGCCTCCGGGGAAGCCGCCCGGAAAACCTCCGGGCGGGGGGCCGGGGGGCGGGCCGCCCCGGAATCCTTCCGGGAATCCTTCGGGGAATCCTTCGGGCGGAGGTCCGGGAGGGCGCCCGCCGGGTCCGCCGCCGGGGCCTCGGGGGCCGCCCGGCATGCCGACGTCCCGCGAGACGGCGTTGGGGTCGATCCCGACCACGAGTTCGGCCTCATAGCCGTCCTCCTGCTCGCGGATGGCGGCGTAGGAGCCTTCTCCCGCCTGTTTGGCGATGCCGTCGCGGGCGTTGATGGTGTCGCGGGTCGAGTCGCGCTTATAGAGCGGATCGTTGAGATAGATGTATTCGCTGAGGGCGTCGGGGAAGAAGAGCTGTCCGGTGAGGACCGTCCGCTCCTCGACGAAGACCTTGAAATGGACATGCGTCGTGCGGCCGCGATACCAGCCCGGATAAATCGTGACGAAATTCGCCACGCCGCGCTCGTCGGCGATCTGAGTTCCGCGCAGGAAGGTCTGTCCGCTGGTGTCGGTCACGCCGTCGGAGCCCTGATTCGCATAGCCCGAGTAATCGCCGCCCGCGTCGCAATGCCAGACGTCCACCCGCGCGCCCGGCATGGGCCGACAGGAGGCGTCGACGATCTGCATCGCCAGCTTGAGCGGGATTCCGGGGCGATCCTCGCGGATGTCGGCGCGCAGAAGCTTGGGATCGATGTAATAGGGGCCTTCCGTGACTTCGGGCGTCAGGGCGCAGACGTTGGGCGCGATCAGGCCCGCCTGAGCCGCCGCGCGCCGCGCCCAGGGAGGAGCCGCGGCGCCGCCCGCCGTCAGGGCCGCGCTGGCCGCCAGAAGACGAAGCAAGGTCCGTCGGTCGGGGCTGGCTGGGAGAAGAGTCATGTTCGGGGGGTGCTCCTTGAAATCGACCCCCATGCTACGGCCCGGCCCGCGAAAGCCGTCGCCTCCGCGTCATCGCGCCGCAGAAGCCGCCTCCGGAGGGCTTTCGCCGCCTCCTGATCTTTTGAGGCCCGCCCCTGCGGCCCCGAAAGCCTTTCCAATCCGCCGTCGGGGGCGTAAAACGCTGGAAATCGTAAAAAATATAAGATTTGAGGCGGATTCCATGACTGCGGCGCTTCCTCTCGACATCGGCGCGATTCACTTCATCGGAATCGGCGGCATCGGCATGAGCGGCATCGCCGAGGTGCTGCTGAACCTCGGGCATCAGGTGCAGGGCTCGGACGCCAAGCTCAGTCCCATCTCAGAGCGGCTGGAGCGGCTCGGCGCGAAGGTCTTCGCGGGCCATGCGGCGGAGAATCTCGGCGAGGCGCGGGTGGTGGTGGTCTCCTCGGCCATCAAGCCGGAGAATCCCGAACTCATGGAGGCCCGCGCGCGGCGTCTGCCGGTGGTGCGGCGGGCCGAGATGCTCGCCGAGCTGATGCGCCTCAAATGGAACGTGGCCGTGGCCGGAACCCATGGCAAAACCACCACCACCTCGCTCTGCGCGGCCATGCTCGACGCGGGCGGGCTGGATCCGACGGTGGTCAACGGCGGGGTGATCCACGCCTACGGCTCCAACGCGCGCAAGGGCGCGGGCGACTGGATGGTCGTCGAGGCCGACGAATCCGACGGCACCTTCCTCAAGCTCCCGGCGACGGTGGCGGTGGTCACCAACATCGATCCCGAGCATCTCGACCATTACGGCAGCTTCGAAGCGGCCAAGGCGGCCTTCCTGACCTTCGTGTCGAACATCCCCTTTTACGGCGCCGCCATCTGCTGCCTCGATCATCCCGAGGTTCAGGCCATGGTCGGGCGGATGCGCGACCGGCGCGTCGTGACTTACGGCTTCAATCCTCAGGCCGACGTCATGGCGGAGAATCCGCGCATGGAGGGCGGGGTCTCCGTCTTCGACGTCGCGATCCGCTGGCCGGGCGAGGAGGCGCGCCGTCTGGAGGGCCTGCGTCTGCCCATGCCGGGCGAGCATAACGTGCAGAACGCCCTCGCGGCTCTGGCGGTGGCGCTGCATCTCGGGATCGGCGACGCGGCGATCCGGGCGGCTCTGGAGGGCTTCCGGGGCGTCAAAAGGCGCTTCACCCCTGCGGGCGAGTGGAAGGGCGTCCGGATCATCGACGATTACGGCCATCATCCCGCCGAGATCGCCGCCACGCTCAAGGCCGCCCGCGCGGCGGCGGGCGAGGGCCGGGTGATCGCGGTGCATCAGCCCCATCGCTACACGCGGCTGCATGATCTCTTCGATCAATTCTGCGGCTGCTTCAACGAAGCCGACGTCGCCGTGATCTCCGAGGTCTATGCGGCGGGCGAAGCGCCCATCGCAGGCGCGACGCGCGACCATCTCGTCGAGGGCCTGCGGACGCGCGGCCATCGGCGGGCTCTGGCTCTGGACTCCGCCGAGGCTCTGCCGGAGCTGATCGCCGCCGAAGCCCGGCCGGGCGATCTGGTGGTCTGCCTTGGCGCGGGCTCGATCACGCAATGGGCCAACGCCCTCGCCGCCGAGCTCGCCGCTCTGGAGGTTAAGAAGGCCAAAGGCGCCGCCTGATCCCTTCGCCCTCCGTCTTCCCTCGCGCAGGAAGGGCTTCGATGTCTTCGCCGATCACTCCTGAATCCGCCCAAGAGCTTCTCGCGCGTCTGCCGGAGGTCCGGGGGCGGCTGACGCCCATGGCGCCGCTCGCGCCCTATACGTGGTTTCGCGTCGGCGGCCCGGCGGAGGTCTTCTTCACGCCCGCCGATCCCGAAGACCTCGCGGCCTTCCTCGCCGGGACTCCGGAGGCGGTTCCGCTGACCATCCTCGGGGTGGGCAGCAATCTGCTCATCCGCGACGGCGGGATTCCCGGAGTCGCGATTCGCTTGGGGCGCGGCTTCAACGCCGTCGAGCCTCTGGAGGGCGCGCGGCTCAGGGCGGGGGCGGCGGCTCTGGATTCCCGCGCCGCCGAAGCCGCCGCCGAGGCGGGAATCGGCGGTCTGGAATATCTGCGCGGCGTGCCGGGGACCATCGGCGGGGCTTTGCGCATGAACGCCGGATGCTACGGGACCGAAACCAAGGATCGCCTGATCTCCGCCGAATTCCTCTTGCGCGACGGGACTCGCCGCGAGATCTCCGCCGGGGATCTGCGCTTCGGCTATCGCAGCGCCCAAGGCTGGCCGGAGGGCGCCGTGGCGGTCTCGGCGACGTTCCAAGGCGAGCCGGACCAGCCGGAGGCCGTCCGCGCCCGCATGGCCGAATTGGTCGCCCGCCGCGAGGCCTCTCAGCCGGTGAAGGCCCGCACGGGCGGCTCGACCTTCCGCAATCCGGCGGGCCGCTCCACCGTGGACGGAAGCCACATGCCCCTCGCGGCCTGGCGGCTCATCGACGAGGCCGGCGCCCGGGGCCTGAGGATCGGCGGCGCCGAAGTCAGCCCGCAGCATTGCAACTTCCTCATCGCCCATGAGGGGGCGACCGCCGCCGAGGTCGAGGCTCTCGGCGAGGAGGTCCGCCGCCGCGTCTTCGAGACCAGCGGCCATGAGCTGCATTGGGAGATCAAGCGCCTCGGCCTGCCCGCGCCGGGGGCCGCGCCCATCCCGGACGGAGCCGAAAAGGCGCGGGAAAGGCGAGCATACGGAATCTCCTCTCCCGAGGTTGCGGGCGAGGCTGTTAACCTTCATCCCGACACCCGACCCGGAGCCTGAGGACCGCGCATGACCCAGAAACGCCATCACCGCATCGCTCTTTTGTTGGGCGGCCGCTCCGCCGAACGCGAAGTGTCGCTGGCTTCGGGCGCGGCCTGCGCGGAGGGTCTGCGCGCGGCGGGCTACGAGGTGGAGGAGATCGACGCGGGCCGCGATCTGGCGGCGCGTCTGACGGCCGCCCGACCGGACGCCGTCTTCAACGCGCTCCATGGCAAATGGGGCGAGGACGGCTGCGTGCAGGGTCTGCTGGAGCTGATGGAGCTCCCTTACACCCATTCCGGCGTGCGGGCCTCGGCCTTGTCGATGGACAAGCATTTGTCGAAGGCGGTTTTCCGGGCGGCGGGCCTGCCGGTGGCGGAGAGCCTGCTGGCCAGCCCCGCCGAGATCGCCGCGCGCCATCTCATGCCCTTGCCCTATGTGGTCAAGCCCTATGACGAGGGCTCTTCGGTGGGGGTGCACGTCCTGCGCGAGGGCGCCAACGCGCCGCCTCAGGTGCAGGGCGCCCTTCAGGAGCGGCTGATGGTCGAGGCCTATGCGCCGGGCCGGGAATTGACCGTGGCGGTGCGGGCGGGCGAGCCCATGACCGTCACCGAGATCGTCGCCGAGGGCTGGTACGACTATGACGCGAAATATAAGCTCGGCGGCTCGCGCCATGTGGTCCCCGCTGAGATGCCCGAGGAGGCCTTCGACGCCGCCATGGGGATCGCCGCCGCCGCCTATCAGGCGCTCGGCTGCCGGGGCGTCGCGCGGGCCGACATCCGTTGGGACGACCGCAAGGGCGTCGAGGGCTTCGCGCTGCTGGAGATGAACACTCAGCCCGGCATGACTCCGACTTCGCTCGCGCCCGAGCAGGCGGCCTATCTGGGGATCTCCTTCCCGGAATTCGTCGCCTGGATGGTCGAGGACGCTTCATGTCGGCGCTGAGCCTTCACAAACCTGCGTTCCGGAGCTCGCGCGGGGCGCGCGCGGTCAGGAGCGGCCTCTCGTTAACGCTATGGCAAAGCGGACGCGATTTTCTGGACGTCGCCCGCTTTCGCCCGAATCCGGCGACAGGAAAGATTCCGCCATGTCCATGACCGAAGCGCCTCCCGCCTCCGCCTCCTCCGCCGCGCCGCCTGCGGGGGCGAAGCCCGACGCCGCCCAAGCCGCGGCCGAGCGTCTGGCGCGCAAGCTCGCCGAGGCGGGGAAGGCTCTGGGCGCGGTCTCGAAGGAGGCTTCCCCCTCTTCGGCCTCCCCTTCTTCGGCCTCGGCCCTCGCGCCGGAGGCTTTGTTGAAGGCCGCTCCCGCCGCCCCCAGTCCGATGGCCAAGACTCCGGCGGCCAAGAGCCCGGCGGCTGGATCCGCTTTAGGCGCTCCGGCGCCGACTCCCGCCGCGCCGCCCGTGGCCCGCATGAGCGCGCCCTATCCTTGGGAAGGCCCCGCGCTGGAGGACAAAGGCGTGGCCTCTCTGGTGACGCCGCCCGCCGAATCGCGGGCGCGAGCCGCTTCGGCTCAGGTTCTGGAGAAGGTGAAGGGCGGGCTGCTGCGCGCCGCCGTGGCGCGTCCGCCGCGGCGCTGGCGGGTGATCGGCGGGGCGATCTTGGGCGTGGGGCTGATCGCGCTGGGCGCGGCGGCTTTGCTCAAGGACCGCGATCCGGCTGATTTCGCGCTCCAGACCGGCGAGATCCGCGCCCGCATGGCGCAGCGTCCCGAATTGGCCATCCATACGCTGCACGTCACAGGGCGCGAAAACCTCTCCGTCGAGGAGATCAAGACCGCGCTCGGCATCGAGCCGGACGGCCGCGTCTCGGCCATGGGCTTCGACGCCGCCGCCGCCCGTCTGCGGCTGGAGGCCTCGCCTTGGGTGCGCGCGGCCTCGGTGGAGCTGGCCGATTCCGGCGAGGTCTTCGTCACGCTGGACGAGCGCGTCCCTTCGGCGGTCTGGCAGATCCGGGGCGAGTTCTGGCTGATCGATTCCGAAGGCGCGCGCATCGCGCGGGTGATGGACGCCACCGAACGCCTCGACCTGCCTTGGGTGGTGGGGGCGGGCGCCGACCGCGCCTCCGGCGAGGCTTGGCGGCTGCTGGAGGCGGCGGGACCGGAATTGCGGTCGCGGATCGGGGCTTTGACCCGGGTCGGACAGCGCCGCTGGGACATCGAGCTGATCGACGGCCGCCGCATTCTGCTGCCCGAGACCGATCCTTTCGCGGCGATGCGCGCTCTTGGCGAATTGACTCGCGGGGCGGCTTTGCTGCAACGCAGCTTCCTCGAATTGAATTACACCAACGCGGCCGAAGGGCTCGTGGCGAGCCTGCCGGAAGACGCGCAGGCTTATCGCGAGCGGCTTCGCGCGGAGCCCGCGCCAACCCGAAAATGACCTTCTCATGAGCCTTGCGCCGATCCTCGCTCAAAAACATCTGCGGGAGAGGCTCGCCGGCGCGATGCGCGGCGGGCCTTTCGGCGCTCTGGACATGGGGGCCTCCAAAGCGGCGGTCCTGATCGTGCAGGCCGATCCGGCGGCTTTGGCCAAAAGCGGCGAAGGCCGCGAGGCCGACCTCTATTCCGGGCTGAGGGTGATCGGAGCCGGTTCGGCGCGCTCGCTCGGGGTGGGCGCGGACGGCGCCGTCTTCGACGCCGAGGGCGCCGCCGAAGCCCTCTCGCGCGCGGTCTCGGAAGCCGAGGCCTCGGCGGGGGTGCGGATCAAACAGGGGCTTTTGTCGGTGGGCGGTCTGGCGCGTCTGGCGCCCGCCGCCGCGAGCCTGCGTCTCGGGCGCGGCCCCATCGGAGACCGGGAGCTGGCGCGGGCGCTCGAAGCCTGCCGCCCCGAGCCGACTCCACGCACCCGCGAGCCCATCGACGCCTATCCGGTCGGCTTCTCCGTGGACGGGCGCGCCATGAAGGATCCGCGCGGCGAGACGGGGCGGCGGCTTTCGGCGGAGATCCGGGTGGTCTCGGTGGATCGGGCGGCGCTGGGGGCTTTGGCTCAGGCGGCGCGGCTCTGCGGGATCGAGCCGGTGGGGGCGGCGGCTTCGGGCTACGCCTCGGGGCTGGCCTGCCTCAGCGACGACGAGCTGGATCTCGGGGCGCTCTGCTTCGACATGGGCGGCGGCTCGATTCAGGCGGCGGCCTTCCGGGGCGGACGCCTGCTGCACGTCGAGGTGGAGCCCATGGGCGGCGCTCATGTGACCTATGACGTGGCGGCGGCTCTGGGCGTCGGATTCCAAGAGGCCGAGCGCCTCAAGAAGACCGGCGGCGAGGGCGCGGCGCCTATGGTGCGCTCCACGCTGGAGCGGGTGATCCGCCCCCGTTTAGACGAGATGTTCGAGCTGCTTCAGAATCGGCTGAAGGCGGGCGGCAAGCTCTCGGCGGAGTTCGGCGGAAGCTTCAGCGGAGATTTCGGCGGCGATTTCGGCGGCAGGCCCATCGCGCTGACCGGCGGCGCCTCGCAGACCATGGGCGCTCTGGAGGCGGCGCGGGCCGTCTTCGGGCCTCGGGTGCGTCTGGGGCGTCCGATTCGTCCCGCCTCGGCGGCGGAGGGGGCTTCGGCGCCGGAATACGCGGCGGCGGCGGGGCTGGCGGCCCATGCTCTGCGCGCCCGCGAAGACGCTTGGATCGGCCCTTTGCTGGATTCCCTCGCGCCGCGGACGGGCGCGGCGGCGGCGCTCGACTGGTGGCGCCGCAACTGGTGAGGCCGGAACCGGCGACCGGGCCCTCAGGCGGCCGCTCCTCCGGCGACTGAACGAATTCCGGATTCAACCGTGTCGCGCGAAGCTTAAATCGCAGCGTGGTTTACGTCGATTCGCGCATCCTGTTTCTGAACTTCGCCCCGCGCTTTCGGCGCAAGTGACGGAGACAGCACCATAATTTCGCCCCAAAGGGGGCCTTTTGGCCGTGACGCGCTTGAATCTTTACGTTATTCTCCGGAATCACAAGAAACGAGGCAGGCGTTAAAAATCGATTGAGCGGGCGGAGCCGGAGCATGGCCTTGAACTTAAAAATCACCGAAGAGAGCGAACTGCGTCCGAGGATCACGGTCTTCGGCGTGGGCGGAGCCGGCGGCAACGCCGTCAACAACATGATCGACAAGGGGCTGGAGGGCGTCGAATTCGTCGTCGCCAACACCGACGCCCAGGCGCTGACCCATTCGCGTTCGACGCGCCGGGTCCAGCTCGGCAACGGCGTGACGCGCGGACTCGGCGCGGGCATGCGCCCTGAGGTCGGCCGCGAAGCCGCCGAAGACACCATCGACGAGATCATCGACCATCTCGCCGGGGCGCATATGTGCTTCATCACCGCCGGCATGGGCGGCGGCACCGGCACCGGAGCCGCTCCCGTCATCGCGCGCGCCGCGCGCGAAATGGGCGTGCTGACGGTCGGCGTGGTCTCCAAGCCCTTCCTCTTCGAGGGCGGCAAGCGCATGAAGCTGGCCGATTCGGGCATCGACGAGCTTCAGAACTACGTCGACACGCTGATCATCATCCCGAACCAGAATCTCTTCCGCGTCGCCAATGAGCAGACCACCGTCCTCGACGCCTTCAAGCTCGCGGACGACGTGCTTTATCAGGGCGTCAAGGGCGTCACCGACCTGATGGTCATGCCCGGCCTGATCAACCTCGACTTCGCCGACGTCCGCACCGTCATGAACGAGATGGGCAAGGCGATGATGGGCACCGGCGAAGCCGACGGCGAGACCCGCGCCGTGGACGCCGCCGAGCGCGCCATCGCCAACCCGCTGCTCGACGACGTGTCGCTGCAGGGCGCGCGCGGCGTGCTGATCAACATCACCGGCGGCTACGACATCAAGCTGTTCGAGGTGGACGAGGCCGCCAACCGCATTCGTCAGGAAGTGGATCCCGAGGCCAACATCATCGTCGGCAGCTGCTTCGACCCCACCATGGAAGGCCGCATGCGCGTCTCCGTGGTCGCGACGGGCATCGACGCCGACCTCAAGAACACGCCCGCCGCGGGCGGCGGCGAGCCCCCTTCCCGCGAGCCTCTGCCGCCGCGCCGGGCCTTGCCCTCGCCGCCGCAGCCGGGCGGCGGAGTCAACACCTCCGTGCGCAATGCGGTCCGCCGCGCGGCCACCGCGCCCTACACGCCGCCGGCTCGTCCTTCGGCGCCCGGCTCGCGGGGGCCCACTGAGACGGCTTCCGCCGCGCCCCGCGTCGAGCCGCCCGCCGCGCCCGCTCCGGCCCCGGTCGAGGCCCGCGCGCCGGTTCAGGAGCCGACGCCCCGCGCAGAGCCCGTTCAGAGCCGCGTCGAGGAGGCCCACGCCCCCGTCGCGACGCAGCCGCAGCCCCTCGCCGAGACCGGATCCATCCTGCGCCCGAACATGGAGCGCATCGTGGATCCTTCGGTGGAGACGGGCGCCGCGGCTCCGGTTCCGGCGCGCGGTTCGGCTCTGCCCGCCGAGGCTCCGCAGCAGCCCGCGCCGAGCCAGCAGGCCCGCAGCTCGCTGCTCAGCGGCGGCGGCCTCGATCTGCTGCGCCGCATGACCCAGAGCCTCAGCGGCGCCGGGCGCGACGAGCCCCAGACGGAGCGCCGCGAGGCGAAAGAGGGCGGCGGAGAATCTCCGCGCGACATCCCGACCTTCCTGCGCCGTCAGGCGAATTGAGATCTGAGCCGTCGAAGGCCGCCTCCGCCCGGCGCGCCTGAGACGCTCGAAAGCCTCCGCCCCGGATAGGGCGGAGGCTTTTTCTCTGAAGCACGAAGGCCCGGAGCCGCCTTCCTCAGCCTTCCCAGATGGTCAGCTTCTCGGCGGAGGTCGGGCGCGGCGGCTGAGGGAAGGGAACGGCGGGCGTCCCCATCACCAGAAATCCCACGAGACGCTCCTCCGGCGCCAATTTGAAGGCCGCGCGCAGGGTTTGCGACTCCAGACGCGGACCGGAGATCACCATGGCCCGCCAGCCGAAGGATTCGGCCGCGAGATGCATGTTCTGCATGGCCGCTCCGACGCTCAGCCATTGATCCGTCTCGGAGATATGATCGCGCTCCGGCTCGATCCGGGCGATGAGCGCGATGGTCTCCGAGCCCCAGATTCCTTTCATGCGCGTCGTGGCGAGATGCTCCGCCGAGGCTTCGGGGCGGATCTCCTTTTCGGCGGCGGCGAAACGCTCGCCGAGGGTCTCGCGCAGGCCGGTCGGGATGTAGATGAAGCGCCAAGGCCGCAAAAGCCCATGATCGGGGGCGGCGCATCCGGCGTCTACGATGGCGCGGATCTGCTCTAGGGAGGGGCCGGGCGCGCCCGTCTCCATGCGACGGGGCGAAACCGAGCGGCGCGCGTGGAGCGCGTCGAGAACTGCGGACATGACGAGGCCTTTCAGCTTTCGGGAAGGCGCGGCCCTCCCGCGCGCCGAAGGCTCATGGGTAGGCGGGGGGCGGCGGAAAGGTCAAGGGGCCGGACTTCAGGCGGGCGTGATCGGCGGGCCGTAACTCCGCGCGCCGAAGAGCGCCGAACCCACGCGCAGAATGGTCGCGCCTTCCTCCACGGCGGCCTCGAAATCCCCGGACATGCCCATGGAGAGTTCGCGGATCTCGGGATGGACCCCGGCGGCTTCGTCGCGCAGACGCCGCAGCAGGCGGAAGCAATCGCGGATGCGGGCCTCGTCCTCGGTCAGGGCGGCGAGGGTCATCAGCCCCTTGGGCTTGAGCCGCGCGAAGCGGGGCAGGGCGGCGAGGAACTCCGGCAGGGCCTCGGGGGGGAGGCCGAATTTGCTCTCCTCGCCGGAGGTGTTGACCTGAACCAGAACCTCAAGATCGCGGCCTTCGGCTTCAAGGCGTTTGTCCAGCGCCTCGGCGAGCTTCAGCGAATCCAGCGCGTGGAATTCATGGGCGAAGCGGAGCATCTGATTGATCTTATTGCTTTGCAGATGGCCGATGACGCTCCAGCGGATGGAGGCTCCGGCCAATTCGGCGGATTTCTCCAGCCCTTCCTGAACCTTGTTCTCGCCGAAATCGGCGATCCCCGCCGCCAGAGCCGCGCGCAACACATGGGCGGGCACGGTCTTGCTGACGGCCAGCAGCCGGATGGGCGCCGGATCGCGTCCGGCGCGGGCGGCGGCGGCCTCGATGCGGGCGCGCAGGCCGGCGTGATTGCGGGCGAAGGTCTCTTGCGGATCGGCGCCGAAACGCGCGATCTCTTCGGGGGAGAGGCTCTGAGTCATGCGCCGAGTTAGGCCGCCCCGGCGCGGAGGGTCAAGCGCCTTCCGCGCTCCGGGAGCGGTCCAGATCGCGCAGCCAGGAAGGATGCAGCTCCGGGCGTCCGAAATAATAGCCCTGAAGGCAATCCACGCCCAATTCGCGCAGGATGGGCGCTTCGGCCTCTCCGACCATCTCGGCGACGGTCATGATCTCGAAATTCCGCGCGATCTCGACCAGAGTGCGCACGAGGGTCTGATTATCGGGATTCTTATCCACGCCCTTCACGAAAACGCCGTCGATCTTCACGATGTCGATCTTCAGCCGCTTGAAATGGCGAAAAGAGGTGTAGCCCGCGCCGAAGTCGTCCACGGCCATGGCGCAGCCGAGATCGCGCAGATTATTGATGAACTCCGCCGTATGGCCGCCGTCGTGAATGGCGGTGGCCTCGGTGATCTCGACGATCAGCCGCTCGGTGAGGTCGCGGCGGCCTTCGGAGAGTTCGCGCAAGGCCCGCATCCAATCGCGGTCCAGCGCCGATTGCGGCGAGACGTTGATGCTCAGGCGCAGCTTCGGAATGTCGCGCAAAGTGGCGAAGGCCAGCTCCAGCACGCGGCGGTCCAGCATCCGCACGAGGCCGAGCTGCTCGGCCACCGGCATGAAGTCGGCGGCGGAGGAGATGCGCCCCGAAGGATCGCGCATGCGGATCAGGCATTCATGGAAGGCCTGCCGGCTCGGATCGTCGGAGCGGACCACCGGCTGATAGGCCAGAGTGATTCGGTCCTCCTGAAGCGCGGTGACGATCTGTCCGGCCATGGTGATGTTGCGCCGGCGCAATTCGGCGCCGCCGCCCCGGCTTTCATAGATCATGAAGCTGTTGGGGCCTTGGGCGCGGGCGCGGAAGAGCGCCTCTTCGGCGGCGGCCATGGCGTCATGGGTGGCGCGGCCATGGTCGGGCAGCAGCGCCGCCCCCACGGAGATGGTGATCGCCACTTGCCCCGCCTGAGTCCGCACCACCGGATCGCGGGCGGCGGCCTGCATCTGGGCCACCAGCTCCTCGACTTCGGCGCGGCTGCGGTCGGGCAGGGCGACGCCGAATTTCGCGCCCGCCACCCGGCCGAGGGAATCCCCGGCGCGGAGCAGCTTCTCCAGCCGCGCGCCGAGCTGCACGATCACGGCGTCGGCGACGTCGTAGCCATAGGCGTCGTTCACCCCGGCCATATTGTCGAGGCCGACGATGAGATAGGCCGCCGAGCCGTGAGTCGCCAAAGTCCGGGCGATGACCTGCGCCAGATGCTCGCGCAGGCGCGGGCGGTTGAGATGGCCGGTCGTCTGGTCGAAGAAGGCGAGATAGGACAGGCGGGTCTCGCGGGCGCGGCGGGCGCTGGCGTCGCGCAGCACGCCGATCAGGCGCGGGCCTTTGGAATCCTCGACGAAGCTCAGGCGCTCCTCGGTCCAGCGGGGCGGGGCGCCTTCGGGGCAGTCGCGCCAGCGATATTCGCTGACCAGAGAGCCCCGCAGCTGAGGCTCGGAGAGCCAGGAATCGCGGTTGCGGCAATCTTCGTCGTTGAGATGGGCGCGCAGGGCGGCGCCTGTGTCGAGCCGCGCGAGGCCGGGGGCGTCGAGGGCCTCCTCGGCGTTCTCCGACCAGCTCAGCCGATCATCGGCGAGCCGCCAGACGAAAGCCGCGTCGCCCAGCCCCTTGAGGGCGAGCGCGAGGTCTTCGGCGTCGATTCGCGTGCCTGTCAAAAACCGAACTCCCGCCCGCAAAGCCGCGCGCGCGGGGCCCTGCGCCCCTGCATGATCGCTCGGATTCATGATATGGGCGGAGGGGCCTTTCCAAACTCCTACCGGACTCGCGATAAAGCCGAGCGCCATACGAAAACCTCGCCTTCTTTTCCGGAGATTCGCGCATGACCGCCTCTGCAGACCCCGACCGTTGCCCTTGGTGCGGGAGCGATCCGCTTTATGTCGCCTATCATGATCAGGAATGGGGCGTTCCTGAGCGCGACGGGCGGGCGCTTTACGAAAAATTGATTCTCGACGGATTCCAGGCCGGGCTTTCGTGGATCACGATTCTGCGTAAGCGTCCGGCCTTCCGCGCGGCCTTCGAAGGCTTCGAGCCCGCGCGAATCGCGCAATGGGGCGAGCCGGAGGTGGCGCGCCTGCTTCAGAATCCGGGGATCGTGCGCCATCGCGGCAAGATCGAAGGCGCGATCAAGGGCGCCCGCGCTTGGGAGAAGATCGAGGCGCGCGAAGGATTCTCGCAATTCCTCTGGAAATTCGTGGAGGGGCGGCCGATCCAGAACCGCTTCCGGAGCATGAGCGAAGTCCCGACCGCCACGGCGGAATCCACGGCGCTGTCCAAGGCGCTCAAGGCCGAGGGCTTCGTCTTCTGCGGCCCGGTGATCGTCTACGCCGCCATGCAGGCCATGGGGCTGGTCAACGACCATATGCTGGGCTGTCCGCGCCATGGGGAATGCGCGGCGCTGGCTTGAGCATTGAAAAAGGGCGGCGCCTCGCGGCCCCGCCCCTTTGCTGCGCTCCGGCCTTGCGGCTCAGATGGAGATCTTGCCGCGCACGAGGTCGGCGTAATCCTGCACGACCTGCTTGGTCAGGGCGCCGACTTCGTAATTATAGGGCCCGATCTCGGCGACGGGGGTGACCTCGGCGGCGGAGCCGGTCAGGAAGCATTGCTCGAAGCTCTCCAGCTCGTTGGGCTGGATCGCCCGCTCGACCACCTCGACCTGACGATGACGCAGGATGTCGATCACCGTCTGGCGCGTCAGGCCGTTGAGGAAGCAATCCGGGGTGGGGGTGTGCACTTTGCCGTCTTTGATGAAGAAGGCGTTGGCCCCGGTGGCCTCGGCGACCTGCCCGCGATAATCGAGCATCAGGGCGTCGGCGTAGCCTTTGGCCTCGGCGGCGTGCTTGGACATGGTGGCGATCATGTAAAGGCCCGAGGCCTTCGCCTGAGACGGCGCGGTGTCGGGCGCCGGACGGCGCCAGTCGGCCATGGTCAGACGGATGCCCTTGAGCTCGCCCGCGAAATAAGCGCCCCAAGCCCAAGCCGCGATGGCGAGGTGGATCGTGTTCTTCTGAGCCGCGACGCCCATCATCTCCGAGCCGCGCCAGGCCAAAGCGCGCAGATAGCCGTCCGTCAGCCCATTGGCCTTGAGGACCTCCTGCTTGGCCGCGTCGATCTCCTCGACGGTGAAAGGCACCTGATAGCCGAGGAGCCGCGCCGAATTATGCAGGCGCTCGGAATGCAGGCGCGACTTGAAGATGACGCCGCCGTAAGCGCGCTCGCCCTCGAAGACGGCCCCGGCGTAATGCAGCGCATGGGTCAGAATATGGACGTTGGCTTCGCGCCAAGGGCGCAGAGCGCCGTCTTGCCAGATGAATCCGTCACGGTCGTGGAAGGGCTGGGACATCTCATGAGATCCGATATGATTGACGGGGCGTTTCCTGCGGCCGCTTGTTCGGGGGCCTTGCCCGAGCGGTAGCAGCCGACTTGATTTATGTCAATATTTATGCCCTATTTCGCGGGCCGCCGTCCGACGCCTTATTCCGCTTCGGTCGGCCTAGCGTTTCACCTGAAAAGCGATTCGGCAAGGACGCTCATGCCCGTCTCCTCTCCCGCTCCGGCCTCCGACCGCGCCGCCTCGCCGCTTTCGGCGGATCATCTGCTGTATCTGACCGATCAGAATTTGCGGCAGGGGATCGAGCTTCTGTTTTTCGCCTATCGCGACTTCACCAGCGATCCCGACGCCATTCTTCAGGAAATGGATTTCGGACGGGCGCATCATCGGGTGCTGCATTTCGTCGGGGGGAATCCGGGGCTGACCGTGGCGGAGCTGCTCGGGATTCTGCGCATCGCAAAGCAATCTTTGGCGCGGGTGCTGCGGCCTTTGCAGGATCAGGGGCTGATCGCCCAGCGCGTCGGGGAGAAGGATCGTCGACAGCGGCGCCTGTTCCTCACCGAGGCGGGGGCGGCTCTGGAGAAGCGCTTGCAGGAGGCCCAGCGTCGCCGGATGCGCGCCGCCTTTCAGGCCGCCGGACCCGAGGCCGTCGCCGGATTCCGCCGGGTGCTCGAATTGATGATCGACGAATCCGAGCGCGGCCGCGCTCTGAGCATGATCGCCCGCTCATGAAGGAGGATCCGCCGCATATCCTCGTGGTGGACGACGACGCGCGGATTCGCCAGCTTTTAGAGCGTTATCTGGCGCGTCAGGGCTGGCGGGCCAGCGGCGCCGCCGACGCCGCCGCCGCGCGGCGGCTGATCGGGTCTTTACTCTTCGATCTGGTGGTTCTGGACGTGATGATGCCCGGCGAGGACGGAATGTCTCTGGCGCGCTGGCTGCGCGAGACCGGCGGCCCTCCGAGCCTGCTCCTGACCGCGCGGGGCGAATCCGCCGACCGCATCAAGGGGCTGGAGGCCGGGGCGGATGATTATCTCGCCAAGCCCTTCGAGCCGCGCGAGCTGGCTTTGCGCATCGAGGCCATCCTGCGCCGGGCTTTTCGTCCGCCGCCGCTCACGCCTGCGCCCGAGGCTCCCGCGACGCTGAGTTTCGGCGGCCTGACCTATGACCGCCCGCGCGGCGAATTGCGCCGGGGAGAGGAGCCGATCCATCTGACCGGCGCCGAAGAGGCCATGCTCTCGGCTTTGGCGGAGCAGCCGCATGAGCCTTTGGAGCGGGCGGCGCTGCTCGGCGCGCTGGAGGCCGGAGACGAGCGGACGGTGGATGTTCTGGTGGCGCGTCTGCGGCGCAAGCTGGAGGACGACGCCGCCAATCCGCGATTCCTGCGCACGGTGCGCGGGGTGGGCTATCGCCTGACGCCGGACTAGAGCGTTTTCCAGCGCAGCCGAAACGGCTTCGCCTCGTGCGAAGGCGGCCCAGTCGAAACCTGAGCGATCCGGCATGATCGAACAAAGCCCTCAACCTTGATTTGAGCGTGCTTTCGCGACGCGAAGCTTGGTCGGCTTCGCTGGAAAGCGCTCTAGTCCGGCGTCAGGCGCAGGTATGCTCAGTGGGCTGCGTGAAAAACGCATGACGCGGCGGATCGCCTCTGGCAGGCTTCTCCTCTCGAAAAGGGGGAGTCGGCCATGCGGATGCTCGTGTTGGGAGGAATCGCCGTCTTAGGTCTGTCGGCCTGCGCGAAGGAGGCGCCGCCGCCGAATTTCGCCAATCTGGACCGCGGCGAGAGCCTCGCGCTGGAATCGGGCGGACGCGGCGCTTATGGCACCTGGCATGCGGGGCCGGATCGGGGGGAGCAAGCCACCTGCGTCGAGCCTCCGGGCGAGATCGGCGCCGAGGCTTGGCGGCGCTTCGAGGCCTGCATGGAATGGTTCAATGGTCTGACCGATCGCGCGGGCTATCAGGCGCGTCTGGGGGCCTCGGGAGAATGAAAACGCCCCGCGCCGATCTGATCGGGCGGGGCGAAGAGGCGCTTCCGGAGAAGCTGCGGGCGTCGAAGAAGAGGGCGCGATCCCGGAGGATCGCGCGAAAGCTCAGGCGGCGCGGCGCACCAGCGCGTTCTCGACGCGCTTGACGGCGTCGGTCTCGTCGATCTTCTCGACGACGGCCAGCTCGCGGGTGAGGCGCTGGAGGGCGGCCTCGTAAAGCTGACGCTCGGAATAGCTCTGCTCCTGCTGATCGTCGGCGCGGTGCAGGTCGCGGACCACCTCGGCGATGGAGATCAGATCGCCGGAATTGATCTTCTGCTCATATTCCTGCGCGCGGCGCGACCACATCACCCGCTTCACGCGGGCGCGGCCGCGCAGAGTGTCGAGCGCCTTGCCGAGCGTGTCCACGTCGGCGAGCGGGCGCATGCCGATGCTCTCCGCCTTGGCGGTGGGCACGCGGAGCGTCATCTTATCCTTTTCAAAGGAGATGACGAACAGCTCCAGCTTCGCGCCGGCGATTTCACGCTCTTCGATCAAAACGATGCGCCCGACGCCATGCGCCGGGTAAACGACGTATTCGTTCGCCCGAAAATGAGACTTTTTCTGCGCCTTGCTTGTTGTCTTCGTCATCGCGATCGCCCATAATTGTTTCGTATTGGTGCGCTTTTCGGAGCTTCCGCCAAAGCGGAAAAGGCTCCGTCCGGCGGCCGCCTTCGGGCGAAAAAAGTCGATGGACGCGCTGCGCCGACCGGGCCGCCCGACTCGACACGAAAACGCAAGACGCACGGCTTGGAGCCGGAGCGTCTTCGCCGCGTCGGGCGAATCTCGCACGTGTCCCGGAATTAGGGCGCGAAGATCGACTTATCTCACCAGATTATGGCATGATTATAGCATTGCGACAGGATTTTCTCAAGACGTGAACGCCGTCTCAAAATGAATTTTGAAATGAATTTCACTCAAATGCGACGGAAGGCCGCAAATTCCACATCCGGGCTTTCCCCCTCCCGCAAGCGCCCTGACCCTTGGGTCAGGTCCGCGCGGGAGGATCTCAATCGCCTTCGCCGGGAGTCTCGGAGAAATACTTCTCCAATTTGCCCGATTCGCCGTCATGTTTCTCGGCTTCGGCCAGAGCGGGCTTGGCCGTGGTGAGGTTCGGCCAGATCTCGGCGTATTTGCGGTTCAGATCGATCCAGGACTCCAGATCGGGCTCCGTGTCGGGCCGGATCGCGTCGGCGGGGCATTCCGGTTCGCAGACGCCGCAGTCGATGCATTCGTCCGGATGGATGACGAGCATGTTCTCGCCTTCGTAAAAGCAGTCCACAGGACAGACTTCGACGCAATCGGTGTATTTGCAGCGGATGCAGTTGTCGGTGACGACGTAAGTCATCGGGAATCCCTCAAGCTCCCGGCGCCCCGCAGGACGCCGCTTAGGCGCTGTGCTTAGGCGCGCGCGTCCTTGGACGCAAGGTCTGGTTCCGCATGATCCGATCCGATTTCCTGATAGAGCCCCTGAGCCTGCTCGGCGCCGCCGCGCCGGTCGGCGAAGGCGAGCACGCGGATCAGCGCCACGTCGCGCGCCCTGCGGATGGTCAGGACGTCGCCGGGATTCAGAGTCTGGCCCGGCTTCACGCAGCGGATTCCGTTCCGCCGCACCGCGCCTGAGGCCACGGCTTCGGCGGCGGCGGCGCGGGTGCGGAACCAGCGCGCCGCGAAAAGCCATTTGTCGAGGCGGCGCGCGCCGCCCGATTCTTCAGAGGATTCGGCGAGAGCTTCGGGCGGGGCGCTTTTGGCGCCGCCGCGTCCGTCGCGCTTCAAGGCCGGGGCCTCAAGTCTGGTCCTTCAGCCGCTGGAGCACGGCGAAAGGCGAATCGGAGGGCGCGCCCTTCTTTTCTCCGGCGGCGGGCGGCGGGGCCGCGACATAGGCGCGGGGGCCGCGATCCTCCGGCGGACGGCGCGGGCCGCCGCGACGCTCGAAGCGCTCGCCCTGAGGACGGCCGCCCTCGCCTTCGCGGCGCGGCGGACGCCCGCCCTCTCTCGGGGGGGCGCCTTCGCGCTGCGGACGATCTCCGCCTTCGCCGCGGGGACGGCGTTCGCCCTGAGGACGGCCGCCCTCGCCTTCGCGGCGCGGGGGGCGTCCCTCTCTCGGAGCGCCTTCGCGGGCTTCGCGCGGCGCGCCTTCGCGGGGGGCGCCGCCCGCGCCCGCCGGAGCGCCCGCCTGCTGACGGGGGCCGCGACGCGGTCCGCCTTCGCGAGCGCCTTCGCGGCGGGGGCCGCGCTCGGTGCGGGCGCGGGGGCTGTAGCGCAGGAGATAGAAGACTTCGATCTCTTCGCGGGCGGACTGGGCCTTCGCCTGAGGCGCGGCCTCGGCGGCCTCCGCCTCCTCAGGAGCGGCCGCCTCGACAGGGGATTCGGCGGGGGATTCGGCGGCGGCCTCGACAGGGGATTCGACCGGCGGTTCGGCGGGCGTCTCCGCGACGGCCTCGACCGGGGCGGGGGCCTCCTCCGGCGCCTCGGGCGCGGCGGCCTCGGGCGAATCGACCGCCTCCGGCGCGGCGGCTTCGGCCGGAGGCGCGTCGCTGGCGGGGGCCTTGGCGGCTTCGGGCTTGCGCTTGGGGCGCTCGCCCTTCTCCGCGACGTAGTTCAGGCCGCTCATGAGATCGACGAATTGATCCATGGTCAGGCCGGTGATGGACAGCATCTCCAGCGAGGGCTCGAATCCGGTCCGGCCGTCGAGGGTGCGGATGAGATCCGCGAGCCGCTCCAGCATGTCGATGCGGATGGCCCGCGCGCCGCTGCGCCGATAGCCCGACATCGGATAATAGGCCGCCGGAGCCGACTCGGGCGCGAGGAAGGTGACCACCCCCGCCGGAGGCGGCGCCGGGATCTCCTCCAGCTCGCCGAAGACGCCCCAGAGCGTCAGCCTCAGCCGCGCGGCGGCGGGCTTGAGCAGGGCGGGGATGAAGATCGTGTGCTGGCCGAAGCGCACGCCATGTTTGCGCAGCTGCCCGCGGCCCTCTTGATCGAGGCTTTTGACGCTGGCGGCGGCCTCGCCCGCGCGGGGCAGCACGCCGAGCGATTCGGAGAGCTGGAAGGCCACGCCGCGCGCGAGCCCGGTCATGGCCTCGTCGTTCTTCAGCGCGTTCAGCGGCTCGAAGAGCGTGGCCACGCGCCGGTCGAGCCATTGCTGAAGCCGGCGTTCGGCGCGCTCGCGGCTGACGGCCTCCAGCAGATCGTCGGCGAAGACCTTGACCTTGGGCGCGAGCGGCTCGGCGCCCTTCACGATGCGCCCGACGACCACGTTGTCCCACACGAGCCCGCCTTGCTCGGTGAAGTCGATCTCCGCGTCCGAGGCGGCGTAGAGCTTCTCCACGCGCTGAGTCAGCTCGGCGGCGACGGGGGCGGCGCTGGCGGCCAGAAGGGCCTTGAGCTGCGCGCCCTCGGCCTCCTTGTCCGGCTGAAAGCGCAGGCCCTCGATGCGGCCCACGAACTCGCCCTCGACGGCGACGGATCCATCTTTATCCACGCTCGCCACGAGCTCCTCCTTCTGCTTCAAGCGGCGCATCAGCAAGCTCGCGCGCCGATCGACAAAGCGTTGAGTCAGCCGCGCGTGCAGCGCGTCCGACAAGCGGTCCTCCAGCGCCCGGGTCGCCTCGCGCCAATAAGCGGGGTCGGCGAGCCAGTCCGGACGATGGGCCGCATAGGTCCAAGTCCGGATATAAGCCAGACGTTTCGAAATCGCGTCAATATCGCCGTCCGTGCGGTCGAGGCGGCCCATCTGCTCGGCCATCCATTCCGTGGGTATAACGCCGCCGCCGCCGCTAAGGAACGCGTAAATGCGCTCCAGAAGGGCCGCATGCTCGTTCAAACCGCTTTTGCGGAAGTCCGGCGTCTGGCAAACCTCCCAGAGCAGCTTGACGGCGGAGCGTCCGCGCGTCGAATCGCGGATCTCCGAATCGCGCAGCAGAATCTTCAGGACGCCTTCGTCGTCGGCGTCGCGGACGCGCATCAGCCCCGGCGCGGGCGGCGGCGCCTCCAGAGATTTGAGCAAAGCCTCCGGCGAAGCGAGCTCCAGCCGCGAATTGCGCCACCAGATATGGCGCACCGGATCGACGCGATGCTCCTCGATCTCGCGAATCATCTCGGGATCGATGGGACGGGCCTCGCCGGTGACGCCGAATCCGCCGTCGTTGGTGTGGCGTCCGGCGCGTCCGGCGATCTGCGACAGCTCCGCGACCGTCAGAGGCCGGTGGCGGCGGCCGTCGAATTTCTCCAGCCCCGCGAAGAAAATCTGATGGATGTCGAGATTCAGCCCCATGCCGATGGCGTCGGTGGCCACGAGGTAATCCACCTCGCCCGACTGGAACATCTCGACCTGAGCGTTGCGGGTGCGGGGGCTCATGGCGCCCATGACCACCGCCGCCCCGCCTTTCTGACGGCGCAGCAGCTCGGCGATGGCGTAGACGTTCTCCGCCGAGAAGGCCACCACCGCCGAACGCGGCGGCAGGCGCGAGAGCTTCTTCGAGCCCACCCAGGAGAGGGTCGAGAGCCTTTCGCGCTGCTGGATCTCGGCTTCGGGAACCAGCGCGCGGATTTTGTCGCGCATGGAGGCCGAGCCGAGGAACATCGTCTCCTGAAGTCCGCGCGCGTTGAGCAGCCGGTCGGTGAAGACATGGCCGCGCTCGGGATCGGCGCAGAGCTGGATCTCGTCCACCGCGAGGAAGTCGGCGCCCCAGTCGAGCGCCATGGCCTCCACGGTGCAGATGTAATATTTCGCCGTGGCCGGGACGATCTTCTCTTCGCCGGTCACCAGCGCGATCTGAGAAGGCCCGCGCGCCCGCACGAGCCGGTCGTAGACCTCGCGCGCCAGCAGACGCAGAGGAAAGCCGATCACGCCGGATTTGCGCCCGAGCATGCGGTCTATGGCGAGATGGGTCTTGCCGGTGTTGGTGGGCCCGAGGATCGCGGAGACGATGCGGGGCGAGGAGAAAGCCGTCATTGCGCTCCAGATTCGGACCCGCGCGCGGGAATCGACGGAGGGCGCGCGGCGGGCGGAGCATCCTTCGTGAAACCCTGAGAGGCAAGTCCTTTTTTGGCTCGAAACAAGAGGATTCCCAGAGTTATTGGTTCGTTTTGAGACAAAGAGCTCTTGCATTGTGTTTTTTTTGGAATATCCTTTGCTCGTCGTTAATACTTCTGCAATGGGAGATATTCCTATGGGTTCGTCCTTGGGCAATGTTGGTTTCGGTCGCGGCTTCGGCGGCTTCGGCGGCGGTTTCGGCTCCGGCTTCGGCGGCTTGAATTTCGGCGGCAACAGCCGCGGCGGCGTGAACGTCGGCGGCGTGAGCAAAGGCGGCGTGAACGTCGGCGGCATCAGCTTCGGCGGCGTGAACTTCGGCGGCCAGAGCAAAGGCGGCGTGAACTTCGGCGGCCAGAACCGCGGCGGCTTCGGCTTCGGCGGCAACCATGGCGGCTTCGGCTTCGGCGGCAATAAAGGCGGCTTCGGCGGCAGCCACGGCGGCTTCGGCTTCGGCGGCGGCCATGGCGGCAACAAAGGCGGCTTCGGCTTCGGCGGCAACAAAGGCGGCTTCGGCTTCGGCGGCAATCAGGGCGGCTTCGGCTTCGGCGGCAACAAAGGCGGCTTCGGCTTCGGCGGCAATCAGGGCGGCGTGAACATCGGCATCAACATCGGCGTCGGCGGCAACCAGGGCGGCTTCGGCTTCGGCGGCGGTCGTCCCAGCTTCGGCTTCGGCGGCAACCAGGGCGGCTTCGGCTTCGGCGGCGGTCGTCCCAGCTTCGGCTTCGGCGGCAATCAGGGCGGCTTCGGCAACCATGGCGGCTTCGGCAACCATGGCGGCAAGGGCGACCACAGCGGCCATAACCACGGCAAGGGCGGCAGCAAGCCGGGCATCGACTGCTGATTTCGTCGGCTCGATCGATTTGAGACGCGCGTCGCGGCCAAGGGCTGCGGCGCAGGGCGCGGCCTCCGTAAGGAGGTCGCGCTTTTTTCGTCGGCCCTTCGGCCGCCCGAGGCGCGCGGCGGGCCCGGAGAGGGGTGGAGGGAGGGCGTCCGAGCTTCGGCGCCATGGGGGCGAAGATCTGAACTCCTCAAGGTTCTCCATCTGGATTAGTAACATAATGGGACATTTTATCTTGGAAAAGGAATTTCACAGGATTATTATGGAACATGTCGTTAAGTTCTACCTTGGGGAGTTATAAATATGTGTTCCTTGGACGGCGTTGGTTCTTCAGGCGCTTTCGCGCATCGCTCTTCCGGCGGACGGTCCCAGTCCTGGGCGGGCTTCAATTCCAACGGCCTGGCCGCTCCGCGCGGTCAGGCGCGGGTGAGAGTGGACGCGAACGGCGTGCAGATCGGCGTTCGGAGCGGCGGGGTGCAGGTGGGCGTGCGCATCAGCGGCGCGAATCTCGGCCCGCGTCCCGGCTCTTTCGGGGGCGGTTTCGGGAGCGGCTTCGGGGGCGGTTTGGGCGGCGGCGCGAGCCGTCTCGGCTCCTTCGGCGGGCCGACGCGCTTCAACGGCTTCAGCCGCTTCAGCGGCTTCAGCGCGGGCCGCGCGAACGCCTTCAGCGGCGCGAGCCGTTTCGGGAGCTTCCGTCCCGGCTTCGGCGGGGTGGTCAACTCCATGGCTTACCGCGGGGCGGTCGGCGCGAACGGCGCGCGCGCGCTGAATCTCCGCGTCAGCCAGCAGGCTTTCGGGCCGATGAATTCTCTGGCGGGCTTCGGCCTCCAATCCGCGCAGAACGGCTGGAAGAACGCGTTCTTCTGCTGATCTCCGGCGAACCCTTCGAGTTCGTCCCTCGAAGACGTTCCGATCATGGCGCGGCTCCCGCAAGGGGGCCGCGTCGTGTTTTTGGGCCGACCTCCTCGCGGAGAGGCGGCCTTTCGCCGGGGGATTCATTCAAAATGACCCGCTCCGGAGGGGCGTATTAGGGTAAATTTCTCCTTATGTGTAAAAATGAATTATTTTGACACGAAATAAGATTCCATTTTCGGAAAATCCGGCCTAAGTTACTCATATCGGAACTTCATTAGGGGACTTACATAAATGACGATTTCCTCGAATTTCGCCAAATCCTTCGGCTCCTCCCTCTTCGGCGCGAAATCGGCGGCCTTCTGCCCGCCGACCACGCCCACGAAGCCGAGCAAGCCCTCCAAGCCGACGACGCCGACCGCCCCCTATTGCCCGCCGGTCTCGACCAAGCCGACCAGCCCCTCCAAGCCGGGCGTGAACATCGGCGTCGACATCAACATCGGCGGCGGCTACGGCGGCGGTTATGGCGGCGGCTTCGGCGGCTCCTGGGGCGGGATCGGCGGCGGCTGGGGTTCGAACCAGACCTCGAACTACGGCTTCCAGGTCGGCGACGGGAAGAACTTCCTCTCGGGCCAGGGCCAGGGCGCCTATGAGTTCGGCTTCGAGAACGGCAAGGGCTCGATCATGGGCGCGGGCAACGGCTCGGGCTTCCAAGTCGGGATCAGCGGCAAGGGCGTGAGCGGCTACGCCACCGGCACCGGCGCCTTCAACAGCTTCCAGGCGGGCGTCAACGGCGTTCTCGGCATGGGCTCCAGCGCGCTGTCCTCCTCCAAGAACCTCGCCTCGCTCTACTGCTGAGGTTTGTGAGGCTCTCCTCTCCCCTCCGGCTGGCGAGATTCTTGCTGGCCGGGAGGCTCCGAGAGCGTCGTTCTCTCCACGCGACGCAGCGGCGCGCAGCCCAGAGCAGGGGCTGCGCGCCGTCGCGGCCGTTTCGGCGGCCTTCGAAGGCTCAGAGATTCACCTGATCGGGCGCCGGGCGTCGGCCCTGCCGCCAGAGGTCGAAGCAATAAAGCCCCACCGCCGTCCAGATCACCGCGAAGGCCGCCAGCCTTCCGGCGTCGGCGGGCTCGCCGAAATAGAGCGAACAGAGAAACTGCAAGGTCGGATTCAGATAAAACAGAATCCCGATCGTGGAATAAGGCAGACGCTTGGTCGCCGTGGCGAAGAGGGCCAGAGGCGCGCCCGTGACCAGCCCCGCGAAGATCAGCAAGGCGCGGTCGCTCCAGTCGCCGGTGACGAAGACGCCGCCTGAAACCTTCGCCAGCCAGAAGATCGCGAAAGGCGCGACGATGGCCATCTCCAGAATCGTGCCCGCCATGGGGCCGACCGGCGTCAACTTGCGTAAGAATCCATAGGCGACGAAGGTGATCGCCAGATACAGCGCCAGCCAAGGCACGCCGTCGCCCGCCGCCGCCAGAGCCAGCACCGCCGCGCCCGCCAGAGCCAGAGCCACCGCCTGAAGCCGCGAGAATCTTTCCCCGAGCAGCACATAGCCCGCCCCCGCCGCGATCAGGGGATAGATGTAATAGCCGAAGCTCGATTCGGCGGTGCGCCCCACCTGCACCGCCCAGACGAAGCCGATCCAGTTGATCGAGACGAGAAAAGCCGCGACGGCGATCAGCCCCATGAGCTTCGGTTTGCCCATGGCCTCGCGGATCTGCGGGATGCGGCCGGTGAAGATCCCGATTCCAAAGAGGATCAGGCCGCCCCAGAGCCCGCGATGGGCGACGATCTCGCCCGCCGGGACATGCTCCAGAGCATGATAGAGCAATGGCGAAAGGCCCCAGCAAGCCACCGCGACGATGGCGTAAAGGAAGGGTCCGAACTTGGACATGTCGGCCTCGGCGGAGGAGAGAAGAGCGGAAAGCGCAAGGAAGAAGGCCGGACCCCGCAAGGGGACCGGCCCGGAGATCAGGTCTCGGAAGGGCTTCAGGCCGCGGCGAGGCGCGCCGCGACGTCGTCCCAGTTCACAAGCTTGTTGAGGAAGTTCTCAAGGTAGCCCTGACGCTTGTTGCGGAAGTCGACGTAATAGGAATGCTCCCAGACGTCGGAGCCGAGCAGGGCGGTCTGTCCGGCGGCGTGGAGCGGGTTCTCGCCGTTCGGGGTCGAGACCACCTTCAGCGCGCCGTTCTCCGAGACCAGCCAGACCCAGCCCGAACCGAACTGAGCGAGGCCGACCTTCACGAATTCGGCCTTGAAGCCCTCGACCGAGCCGAAGGCGCCGGTCAGGGCCGCGGCCAGAGCCGCAGGAGGCTCGCCGCCGCCCTCGGGCTTCATCCAGCTCCAGAACTGGACGTGGTTCCAATGCTGGGCGGCGTTGTTGAACAGGCCCTTGAGCTTGGGGTCGCCATGGCTGGCGCGGACCACCTCCTCCAGCGTCTTGCTTTCGAGGCCCGTGCCGACGATCAGCTTATTGGCGTTGTCCACATAGGCCTTGTGATGCAGGTCGTGATGCAGCTTCAGCGTCTCTTCGGACATGCCGGAGGCGGCGAGCGCGTCGTGAGCGTAAGGCAGGTCGGGCAGAGTGAAGGTCATGGGAGGACTCCTTATGACGGCCGGGGGCGGACGCTGCGACGAGGCGGAGCGTCCGCAGGATGCGCGGGCGGCGCGATGAAGGCCGCCCGAGTCTCTGAGCATGGGTTTGAACATCCTGAAGGAGAGGGCGCAAGGGGCTTCAGCGCCGGGCTGGCGCGCGGGTGGCGCGCGGGCGGGCGCGCGGAGAAGGCCGGGAGGACGCGAAAACGTGAGCCCGCAGGCGGACCCCGCCCCTCCGAAGGTCTTTTCAGAGCGGGGCGGAACGCCTATCTTCTCAGCAAAGGCGCGCTTGGGCGCGTCCGACGGAGCCGCAAGGCTTCAGGGAATTCAGGGAGCGACTCATGCCCAACCGGGTTTTCGTCTTCTCGACGCCGCGCGCGCCGCGCGGGATTCTGGCGACCGTGGGGGCTTTGGCTCTGGGCGCGGTTCTGATCGCGACGGCGGTGGTCGCTTCGGCGGCTTTGCTGGTGATCGGCGGCGGCGCGGCTCTGGCGCTGGGCCTTTGGGCGAAATTCAAGGGCGGCGCGCAGACCTCCGAGACTCGCGAGGAGGCTGGTCCCTTCGCGCGCCCCGACGGCGTGATCGAGGGCGTGCGCTACGCCGAGGTCCGCGTCGAGGACCGCCGCCGTCAGCCGCCGCGCTGAGGTCGGCGTGCTTGAGCAGCGTCTGAGGACGCTCGTCGATCCTTTCATGGCCCGCATGGGCCGTCGCGCCGCTTTGCTCGGCGCGCGGGCGGATTCGGTCACTTGGGCCGGATTCGGCTGCATGGTCGCGGCGGCGGCGCTGATCGCGGCCGGCTGGTCTTGGCTGGCGCTGATTCCCCTGCTCGCCGCCGGGTTCCTCGGCGGTTTGGACGGCGCCGTGGCGCGCGCCACCATCGGCACAGACCGGGGCGCCTTCCTCAATGATTCTCTGAACGCGGCCGGGCCCGCTCTGGCGATCCTCGGCTTCGGGATTCAGGTGCCCGCGGCCCATGGCGTGGCGGCGGCGGCGCTTTTGGCCGCTTGGGGGATCTGGTCGGCGACGACGCTCGCCTATGACCTCCACGCCGCGCGCCGCGCCGCCGACCGCGCCGGATTCCGCGGCGAGGCCGAGCCTTGGCCGACGCGGCGCCTCGAAAGATGGGCCGCCTTCGCGGCTTTGGGGCTGCTCTGCCTTCTGCCGGGCGTTTTCCCTTGGCTGGCGGGCCTGCTCGTCTTCATTGCGCTCGCGGCGGTGGTCGCGCGGTTCAACGAGGGGCTGGAGAGGCTCTGAGCAGAGAGTCTCTTGCGCGGCGGGCCGCGCCGCGTTAGCCCCTGAAGCGCTTTTCAGCGAAGCCGCTCAGGCTTCGCGTCGTGAAAGCGCGGCCAACGAAAATTAGAGCATTTGAACGGCCCGGTTTGTCCGGAAACCGCTCCAGCCCTCGCGCAGAGGAGAGCCCGCATCATGTCTTCGCCGATCCGCATCGCCGTTCTGGGGGCCTCGGGCCGCATGGGGCGGGTTCTGGCCGCTCAGGTTCTGGCGACCGAGGGCGCCGAGCTCTCCGGCCTCGCCGAACGCCCCGGCCATCCCTGGATCGGGCAGGACGGCGGCGAGGTTCTGGGCTTTGGGCGCAAGCTCGGAATTTTAGTGACCGACGATCCCTTGCCGATCTTCGCGAGCAGCCACGCCGTCCTCGACTTCACCGCCCCCGCCGCCACTCTGGAGCACGCCGACCTCGCGGCTCAGGCGCGGCTGACCCATGTGATCGGCACCACCGGATTCGCCCCGGAGCAGCTGCCGCGCCTTGAGGCGGCGGCGCGTCACGCCGTGCTGATTCGGGCGGGCAACATGTCGCTCGGCGTGAATCTGCTGACGCTCCTGACCAAGCGCGTGGCTCAGGCGCTCGACGCGGATTTCGACATTGAGATCCTCGAAACCCATCATAATAAAAAGGTCGACGCCCCTTCCGGCACCGCCCTGATGCTCGGCGAGGCGGCGGCGGCGGGCCGCGGCGTCAAGCTTTCCGAGGTCTCGGACCGCGGCCGCGACGGCGATACGGGCGCGCGTCGGCGGGGCGACATCGGTTTCGCCAGCCTGCGCGCGGGCGACGTGGTGGGCGAGCATGAGGTGATCTTCGCCGCCCCCGGCGAGCGGATCGTTCTGAAGCATGTCGCCACCGACCGCAGCCTCTTCGCGCGGGGCGCCGTGAAGGCCGCCTTCTGGGGCCAGACGCAAAAGCCCGGCGAATACGACATGCTCGACGTGCTGGGCCTCAAGAACGGCTGACGTCAGCTTTCGGGCGGAGCCTCCTTCGCCCGATCCGCCGCCCTGTCCGACCTGATCGCCGCCTGAGCCGCCGCCAGACGCGCCACCGGCGCCCGGTAAGGCGAGCAGGAGACGTAATCCACGCCCATCTCATGGAAATGAGACACGGCCTCGGGATCGGCGCCATGCTCGCCGCAGACCCCGAGGAGGATGCCCGGCTTGCGCGCGCGGCCCCGCGCCACGGCCAGCCGCATCAGCTCGCCCACGCCCACCTCGTCGAAGACGTGGAAGGGATCCGCCGAGAGCGCCCCCGCCGCGATGTAGTCGCGCATGAAGCGGCCCGCGTCGTCGCGCGAGAGGCCGAAGGTCATTTGAGTCAGGTCGTTGGTGCCGAAGGTGAAGAAATCGCAGTCCTCCGCGAGATCCTCCGCCCGCAGAGCCGCGCGGGGAGTCTCGATCATCGCCCCGAGCCGCCAGTCCAGAGCTTCGGGCGGCGCGCCCCATTCGTCCAGCACGCGCCGCGCCGTCTCCTCGATCTGGCGGCGCAGCAGGCTCATTTCGCTGCGCGTGGCGAGGAAGGGGAGGATGATCTCCAGAGGCTTGGGCGCCAAAGGCCCCAGATCCAGCGCCGCTTCGAAGGCCGCGCGGGCCTGAGCCTCGTAAATCTCGGGATAGAGCACGCCGATCCGGCAGCCGCGCCGTCCGAGCATCGGATTGAACTCGGCGAGATCCGCCGCCCGCGCCGCCACCGCCTCCGCCGAAACGCCGAGCGAGGCCGCCGTCTCGGCCATCTCCTCCGGGGTCTTGGGGAGGAATTCATGCAGAGGCGGGTCCATCAGCCGCAAAGCGACCGGCAGGCCCGCCATGGGCCGGAACAAGGCTTCGAGATCGGCCCTCTGCGCCGCGCCGAGCTTCTCCAGAGCCGCGCGGCGCTCGTGGGGATCGCTGGCGAGGATGGTCTCGCGCAGCGGCGTCAGGCGGCCCGTCGAGAAGAGCGCCTGCTCGCTGCGGCAAAGCCCGATGCCCTCGGCGCCGAATTTCAGCGCCTGCTCGGCTTCGGCGGGCGCGTCGACGTTGGCCCGCACCCCGAGGCGCCGCCGGGCGTCGGCCCAGCCCATGATCCGCTCGAAGGCCTCCTCCTGCGGCGGAGGAATCAGAGGCATGGCTCCGAACAGCGCTTCGCCCGCCGTGCCGTCGAGGGTCAGAGGATCGCCGCGCCGGATGATCCTGCCGCCCGGCAGACGCGCCAGCCCCTCGTTTTCGAAGATCCGCATCTCGCCCGCCCCGCAGACGCAGGGTTTGCCCAGCCCCCGCGCGATGACCGCCGCATGGCTGGTCATGCCGCCGCGGGCGGTCAGCACGCCGTCGGCGGCGTAGATGCCGCGGATGTCCTCGGGGCTGGTCTCGGCGCGGATGAGGATCGACGGACGCCCCGAGCGCGCCAGAGCCTCGGCTTCGGCGGCGGTGAAGACCGCCTCGCCCACCGCCGCCCCCGGAGAAGCCGCAAGGCCCCGCGCCGCCGTCTCGCGCCGCGCGGAGGGATCGACGCCCGGATGGAGCAGCCGCTCCAGCAGGGCGGGGGCCACGCGCAAAAGGGCCTCGTCGCGCGAGATCAGCCCCTCCGAGGCCAGATCCGCCGCGATGCGCAAAGCCGCCCGGGGCGTGCGTTGGGCCGGGCGGGTCTGGAGCAGGAAAAGCTCGCCGCTTTCGACGGTGAATTCGACGTCCTGCACGTCGAGCCGCTCGGCCTCCAGCTTGCGGCAGGCCGCCGCCAGATCGGCGTAGGCCCCCGGCGCGACCTCCTCCAGCGAGGGGGCGCGTCCCCCGAGGGCCTCGCGGGCGGATTTCGACAAAGGACGCGGCGTGCGCAGCCCCGAAACCACCTCTTCGCCCTGAGCCTGAGGCAGATATTCCCCGAAGAGCCCCGGCGCGCCGGTCGAGGGATCGCGGGTGAAGACGACGCCCGTCGCCGAATCCGGCCCGAGATTCCCGAAGGCCATGGCCTGCACCACCACCGCCGCGCCCATGTCCTGCGGCAGCTTATGCAGGCTCCGCCAGGCGCGGGCGCGGGCGCCCTCGGCGCTGGCCCAGACGGATTTGATCGCCAGAGCCAGTTGCTCGCGGGGCGAATCGGGCAGATTGGCGGCCTCCTCCTCTTCGAGGATGCGCTCGAAGCGCTCCAGAGCCTCGGCCCAGTCTCCGGCGGAAAGCTCGGAATCCTCGCGCAGGTCGCGCTCCTCCTTCAGCTCGTCGAGGGCCTCCTCGAAGAGATCCGGCTCGATGTCGAAGGCGATCTCCGCGAGGGCGGGCAGCAGCCTGCGGCGGCAATCCAGCGCGAAGGCGAGATTCCCCCCCGCCCGCATCGCCAGACCCGCCGTCGCCTCGCGCGTCAGCCCGACGTTGAGCAAGGTGTCCATCATCCCCGGCATGGAGATCGGGGGCGAGGAGCGCACCGAGACCAGCAAAGGCCGCGTCGCGTCCGAGAAGCTCAGCCCCGTGGCTTCCTCCAGCCAGCCGAGCGCGGCTTCGATCCCGGCTTCGAGCGCCGGGCCGATCTCGCCTTTGGCCGCGCGCCCCGCCTCCAGGGAAATGACGAAGCCCGGTTTGGTCGGCAGGCCCAGCCGCGCCAGCTCGCAGAGCTGCGCCCCCTTGCCGCCCAGACTCGGCGCTTCGGCGGCGGAGCCCTCGGAAAGCCCGGCCCCGAAGCGCGCGATGAATCGCGGGCGTGAGGATCGCGGGAGGGGAGGCCGGGAGGAGGAGGGGGAATTGATCGTCATGATCCCGCCTTGAATTTGCGCTTGGTTCGCTTGTGGCGCCGCCGGGACGCGGGCGCAAGCGGCGGAGAGGGGCCGCCTCATGCGGATGAACAGCGGAAAGGCGGGGCGCTTTTGTTTTTTGAGTGACGTTCAGTATATATTTGGCGTATGAACTCCGCAGCGTCGGCCTGTGATCGGGCCCGGAGCGGAGATGTGAAAAGGAGCCTTGTGAATGCGTCGTCATCTGAGTCTTCTCGGCAGCGCCGCGGCGCTTGCGCTTTGCGGAATGGGGAGCGCGGCCATGGCCGATGAATTCGAAGCCGAATCGAAGGTGGTCGCGGCCACGCTTTACCCAAGGGGCGCTCTGGTGGAGCGTCAGGCGGAGTTCACGCTGACCTCGGCGGGGCGCCATACGCTGATCGTGCCGGGCCTGCCGCAGAATTTCGACCGCGCCACCCTCCGGGTGGAGGGCGAGGGCGAAGCCGCCTTCAGCATCCTCGCCATCGACGAGCGCGCCGCCGACGTCGCGGCGCTGCAAACCCGGCTGGAGAGCGAGCGTCAGCGCATTTTCGACGCGATTCAGGGGCTTGAGGATCAGAAAGCCTATGCGCGGAACGCCCTCGACGCCGCCGAGGCGCAAAAGCGCATGATCGAGGCCATGATCCAGAGCCAGACCGACGCCCGCAGCCGCGAGAAAGGCGCCGCCACGGTTCCGGTCGAGGATTGGGCGGAGTTCTGGCGCCTCACCGGCGAGGGGATCAAATCCGCGCAGGACTCGCGCGTGCAGACCGAAGTCGAGATCCGCAACATCGACCGCCGCATCGAGATGCTCCACGCCCAGCTCAACGAAACCTCCTCCGGCGCGTCGGACGCCTCGGTGCTGGCGGTGGACGTGACCGCCGAGGCGGCGGGCGAGATCACGCTGGTCCTGCGTTATCAGAGCGAGGAGGCGCTCTGGCGCCCCGTCTACGACGCGCGCCTGACCATGGGCGAAAAGCCGACCGTCGAGCTGACCCGCCGCGCCATGGTGCTTCAGACCACCGGCGAGCCTTGGGAGAAGGTGGCTCTGACCCTCTCCACCGCGCGGCCTTCGGGCCGCTCCGCCGCGCCGGAGCCCTATTCCTTCGAGGCCGGGCTCCAGCCTCCGCGCCCCTCGGTCGGCATGGGCGGCGGCGGCATGGCGGCGATGCGCGGCATGGCGATGGAATCGGCGGCTTTCGCGCCTCCGCCTCCTCCGCCTCCGGCGCCCATCGCCATGGCGGATTCCGCCGATCTGCGTCAGCGCAAGGCGGCCGTGGTGGTCGGGGCGGCCAGCGAGATGCAGGGCGAGACGGTGAGCTTCCGCATTCCCGATCCGGCGGATTTGGGCGGCGACGGCGCCTCCAAGCAGCTGCTGATCGGCTCGGAGGAGAGCCCCGCCGAAGTGGTCCTGCGGAGCTCGCCGCGCCTCGATAAATCCGCCTATCTTCAGGCGAGCTTCGTCAACGGCTCGGCGGCGCCGATCCTTTCGGGCGAGGCGAGCCTTTATCGCGACGGCGTCTTCGTGGGCCGGTCCTCTCTGGGGCGCGCCGCTCCCGGCGACAAGGCCAAGGTCTCCTTCGGCCAGAGCGACGCCGTGCGGGTCGAGTTCCGCATCGTCGAGGTCAAGGCCGAGGAGGAGCGCATCTTCCGCGCCGAGAAGATCACCAGCCGCCGTTTCGAGCATAAGCTGGAGAATCTGACCGATCAGCCGCAGAAGATCACGGTTCTGGACGCGGCGCCCTTCACCGAGGACGCGCGGATCAAGATCAACCTCGTCTCCGACCCGGCCCCGACCGCCCGCGAGGTCGACGGGCGGCGCGGCGTGGTCGCCTGGGAGATCGAGCTGAAGCCCCGCGAGACCCGCGTGCTGAAATTCGGCTACGACGTCTCCTTCCCCTCGACGGAGACTCTGCTTCTGCCGTGAAAAGCTCTGGGCGGCGCGCTGGCGGGCGCGCTGCTGCTTTTGGCGTCCATCGCCCTCTGGGCGCGGCGCCTCTGAATCGCGATCCGGCGGCCTCCTCTCCGCGCTCCCTTCCGCGCGGGGGGAGGCTTTCCGCGAATCTAACTTGACGCGCCTCCTCCCGCGCAGGCAGATGCGCGCATGATCGCAGACGACCTCCTTCGACGGCTCATCGAGCGTTTCGAATATCTCGAAGCGCGTTTGTCCGGCTCGCTCTCGCCCGAGGACTTCGCGGGCGTGATGAAGGATTACGCCGAGGCCAAACCCGTCGCCGAGGCCGCCGGGCGCTTCCGCCGCCTGACTCAGGAGCTGGCCGAGGCCGAGGCCCTCGCGCTTGATCCCGAGATGCGCGCCCTCGCCGAAGAGGAGCGCCGCCGCATCTCCGGGGCTCTGCCCGAAGCCGAGCATGCGCTGAAGCTGGCCCTTCTGCCCAAGGACGTCGCGGACGAACGCTCCGCCATTCTGGAGATCCGCGCCGGAACCGGCGGCGAGGAGGCCGCGCTTTTCGGTCAGGATCTGGCGCGGATGTATCTGCGCTACGCCGCCCTGAAGGGCTGGAGCGTCGAGGCCATGGAGGAATCGGCCACGGATCTCGGGGGGCTGAAGGAAGGCGTCTGGCGGGTGAAGGGCGAGGGGGTCTTCGCCAAGCTGAAATACGAATCCGGGACTCACCGCGTGCAGCGCGTGCCCAGCACCGAGGCGGGCGGACGCATCCACACCTCGGCGGCCACCGTGGCCGTGCTGCCCGAGGCCGAAGAGGTGGACGTCGAGATCCGCGAAGAAGATCTGATCCTCGACACCATGCGGGCCTCCGGAGCGGGCGGCCAGCATGTGAATAAAACCGATTCCGCCGTGCGCCTGACCCATAAGCCGACGGGAATCGTGGTGGTCTCTTCGGAGAAGTCGCAGCATCAGAACCGCGCCCGCGCCATGGAGGTCTTGCGCGCCCGGCTCTTCGACCTCAAGCGCCGCGAGGCCGACGCCGCCCGCGCCGCCGAGCGCAAGGGACAGGTCGGCTCCGGCGACCGCTCGGAGCGCATCCGGACCTATAATTTTCCTCAGGGCCGCGTGACGGACCACCGCATCGAATTGACGCTCTATCGCCTTCAGGAGGCGCTGGACGGCGCGCTGGACATGCTCATCGAGCCTTTGACCGCCGCCGATCAGGCCGAGCGCCTCGCGGCGCTGGAGGAATGACCCGCGCCGAAATCTTACGCGGGGCCGCGGCGCGGCTCAGGGCGGCGGGGATCGAGGAGCCCCTGCGCGAGGCGCGGATGCTCCTCGCCGAGGCCGCAGGCTTCGACCGCGCGACCCTGACGCTCCGGCTGGAGGAGCCTCCCGCGCCCGAAGAGGCCGAACGCTTCGAGGCTTGGGTCTCGGCCCGCGAAGCCCGCCGCCCCATGGCGCAGATCCTCGGGCGGCGCGAATTCTACGGCCGCGCCTTCCGCGTCACCTCCGACACGCTGGATCCCCGCCCGGATTCCGAGGCTCTGATCGAGGCCGCCCTTGAGGCTCTGCGCCGCCGGGGACTCGCCGCGCCGCGGATTCTCGACCTTGGTCTGGGGACGGGCTGTCTTCTGCTGACTCTGCTCGCCGAGCTTCCCGGGGCGCGGGGCCGGGGGATCGAGGCTTCGCCCGCCGCTCTGGAGGTGGCGCGGAGCAACGCCGCCGCTCTGGGGCTGGAGGGCAGGGCGGATCTGCGCTCCGGCGACTGGCTGACGGGGGTCGAGGGGCCTTTCGATCTGGTGGTCTCCAATCCGCCCTACATCCGCGAGGAGGAGCGTCCCGAACTGGCGCCCGAGGTGGCCCGGCACGAGCCCGCCATGGCGCTCTTCGGCGGCGCCGACGGTCTGGAGGCCTATCGGCGGATTCTGGCGGATCTGGCGCGGGTTCTGGCGCCGGGGGGCGCAGCGGCCTTCGAGCACGGCCATGAGCAGCGCGCAGCCCTGACAGCCCTCGCCGAGGCCCATGGCTTCGCCCTTGAGGAGGCCCGCGACGACGCCGCAGGCCGCCCGAGAGTCCTGATTTTCCGGCGTCAGGGGGAAAAAACGTCCGAAATGACGGAAAACGCGCCTTTTTGACCCATCTCCGGATCGGAACGCTTGTCAGCGGCGCGGAAATCGCTATAGACTGCGCGTCAAGAGGAGCCGCCGGCGAGGGGCCTCCTTGCGACAAGCGGGTCGCGGACGCAAGCGCAAGACGCGCGCGTTCTTTTCCGCTTAACCGTATTTCGCCTAGAGTTTTGACGAGATCGGCGCCGCAAGCGCCCGGTCGGTCGTCACGCAAGCGATGGTTTGATGAGACAATCCATAAAACCCCAGAATCTCCGCGGCCCCCGGGGCAAGATCGGCCGCAAACCCATGGGGCCTTCGCTCAATCGGGTTTATGAAAGCTCCGGGCCTGACGGCAAGGTGCGCGGCACCGCCCAGCAGATCATCGAGAAATACGAATCCCTGGCGCGCGACGCCGCGACTTCGGGGGATCGGGTGGCGTCTGAGAATTATCACCAGCACGCCGAGCATTACACCCGCATCCTCCTCGCCGCGACCGGCGCCTATGAGGATCCGCCCCGCCGTCCGGCGGAGTTCGGCGAGGCCGGCGAAGAGGCCGCCGAAGCCGAGGGCGCCGAGGAAGGCGCTTACGAAGACAGCGATCCCCGCGAATCCCGCCCGCCGCGTTTCGAGCCGCAGCAGGATCGTCCGCGCCAGCATAACGGGAACGGAAACGGCGCGGGCAACGGCGCCGGGAACGGCGAGCCGCGCCGCTTCGACAATAATCGGGGCCGCGACCGCAACAACGACCGTCGTTTCGACCGCGACCGTCCTCAGCGCGGCGAATACGGCCAGCGGAACCGGGACGGCGGACGCGAGGGAGGCCGCGAAGGCGAGCAGCGCCCTTACGACCGTCAGCAGAATCCCGACTTCGCGCCCCGCGGCGCCGACCGCAACGGCGAGCGCGGAGACCGGGGCTACGACCGCTCCGCCCAGAGCCGCGATCCGCGTCCGGGCTACGGCGAATCCTACGACGCGCCCGCCGCGCCGACGGGCTTCGGCCATCCCGAGGCGGCGCCCGCCTTTCTGAATCCGCCGCTTCAGAGCCCCGCGGAGCCCGCTCCCGCGCCGCTCGCGCCCCCTGAGCCCCCCGCGCCGCGCTTCGAGGCGCCCGCTCCGGTCCCGGCGGCGCCTGAGCCCGAATTCCGGGCGCCTGAGCCTCCTTCCGCCGCTCCGGCTCCGGCTCCGGCCGAAACCCCGACCGAAGAGGCGCCCGCGCCCAAGCGCCGCGCGCGCATCGTCCGGGCCGAGACCCCCGAAGGCGAAGCGCCCGCGCCCAAGCGTCGGGGACGTCCGCGCAAGGTCGACGCGGCCGCCGCAGGGGAGGCCGCCGAAGCGGCGCCTCAGGGCGAGCCGGAATAAGCCTCCGGGCCTCTGACGGCCTGGTTTTCGGACAGGCGTCTTCTCCAGAACGGAGGAGGCGCCTTTTCCTTGTCCGACGGCTCTTTTCGCGGCGGGAATCTCCGGTTTTTCACCCGAAAACGCCCGATTTCCGCCTTTTCCGAAGGCGGTTCGCTTGCCCTTCCGAGCCGGGAGGGATATAAGGGCGCAAGCGCCCTGAAAGCTTGGAATTTCAAGGGTTTTTTCCAGAATTTCTCCCCGGAGCCCCGCTTGACCGACCTCGTGGATCCGAACCTCCCGTCAGGCGCGCCCGGCGCCCCCCAAAACCCTGGCGACACCCCCGTCGTGGCCATCGAAGACGAGATGCGCCGCAGCTATCTCGAATACGCCATGAGCGTGATCGTCAGCCGCGCCATTCCCGACGTGCGCGACGGGCTGAAGCCGGTCCACCGGCGCATTCTGCACAGCATGAACGAATCCGGCTTCGACCATGCGAAGCCCTATCGCAAATCGGCCCGCGTGGTCGGCGACGTGATGGGCAAATACCATCCGCATGGCGACGCCGCCATTTACGACGCCCTCGTGCGCATGGCTCAGGATTTCTCCATGAGCCTGCCTTTGCTGGACGGCCAAGGGAATTTCGGCTCGATGGACGGCGATCCCGCCGCCGCCCAGCGCTACACCGAAGTGCGCATGGCCCGCGTGGCGGAGGCGCTGCTCGCCGACATCGACAAGAACACCGTCGATTTCCAGCCCAATTACGATAATCAGGACCGCGAGCCGAGCGTTCTCCCGGCGCGCTTTCCGAATCTGCTGGTCAACGGCGCCAACGGCATCGCGGTGGGCATGGCCACCAATATTCCGCCGCATAACCTCGGCGAGGTCATCGACGCGACCTTGCATCTCATCGCGAATCCCGAGGCCGCGGTCGCCGATCTCATGGAGCATATCCCCGCCCCGGATTTCCCGACCGGCGGCGTGATCCTCGGGCGCGCGGGCGCGCGGGCGGCCTATCATCGCGGACGCGGCTCGATCATCCTGCGGGCCAAGACCCGCTTCGAGGAGATCCGCAAAGACCGCATGGCGATCATCCTCGATGAAATCCCCTATCAGGTGAATAAGGCGACGCTCATCGAGAAGATCGCCGATCTGGCCCGCGAAAAGAAGGTCGAGGGCGTCGCCTCGGTGCAGGACGAATCCGACCGGCGCGGCGTGCGGGTGGTGATCGAGCTCAAGCGCGACGCCACGCCCGAGATCACGCTGAATCAGCTCTTCAAATTCACCGCCATGCAGACGAGCTTTCCGGCCAATATGCTGGCGCTTTCGGGCGGGCGGCCGGAGGTTCTGGATCTCAAGGGCTTCCTCGGCGCCTTCCTCGCCTTCCGCGAGGAGGCCGTCGCGCGGCGCACCGCCTACGACCTCTCCAAGGCCCGCGAGCGCGCCCATTTGCTCTGTGGTCTGGCGGTGGCGGTGGAGAACGTCGACCGGGTGGTGGCGCTGATCCGCGCCGCGCCCGATCCGGCCGCCGCCCGCGAGGCGCTCATGGCGCCCGACTGGCCCGCTCAGGAGATCGCGGAATACATCCGCCTCGTGGACGATCCCTCGCATAAGATCAACGCGGACGGCACTTACCGCCTCTCCGAGATTCAGGCCCGCGCCATCCTTGATCTGCGTTTGCAGCGCCTGACGGCCATGGGCCGCGAGGAAGTCGGCGCGGAGCTGAAGGAGCTGGCGGCGAAGATCGTCGATTGGCTCGACATCCTGCGCTCGCGCCCCCGGATTCTGGCGATCATCTCGGAGGAGCTTACGGCGGTGAAATCCGCCTTCGCCGGGCCGCGCCGCACCGAGATCCTCGAAGAATCCGAGGAATTCGAAGACGAAGACCTCATCGTCCCCGAAGACATGGCGGTGACCATCACCGCCTCCGGCTACGTCAAGCGCACGCCGATCGAGGAATTCCGCTCGCAAAAGCGCGGCGGCAAGGGCCTCGCGGGCATGAGCATGAAGGACGAGGACGCGGTTTCTCAGCTCTTCGTCGCCAACACCCATACGGCGGTGCTGTTCTTCTCGACCCTCGGCACGGCCTATAAGCTGAAGGTCTGGCGCCTGCCTCAGGGCGGACGCGCCACCCGCGGCAAGGCTTTCGTGAATCTGCTGCCGCTGGAGCAGGGCGAGACCATCGCCGCCGTCATGCCCATCGACGCCCCCGAAGAGGACTGGGATAAGCTGAACATCGTCTTCGCCACTTCGGACGGCGACGTGCGGCGCAATCAGCTCTCCGATTTCTCCAAGGTGATGTCGAACGGCAAGCGGGCGATGGTCCTGCCGGAAGGCGTGCGCCTCGTCGGGGCCTCGCTCTGCGACGAGAACGACAGCATTCTGCTCAGCGCCGCCGGAGGCCGCGCCACGCGCTTCGCCGTGGAGGATCTGCGCGTCTTCCAGAGCCGCAGCTCGACCGGCGTGCGGGGCATCCGCCTCGTGGAGGGCGACGAAGTGGTCTCCATGACGGTGCTGCGCCATGTGGCGGCGAGCACCGCCGAAATCTCGGCCTATCTCAAGCGCAAGCGTCAGGAGAGCATGGCCGAAGAGGACGCCGTCGAGGCTCTGGAGGCCGAGGAGGAGGAGAACGGCGCCGAAGAAGAGGCCGCGCTCTCGGACGAGCGTTACGCCGAGATGTCGGAAGCCGAGGAGACGGTCCTCACCGTCACCAGCGAGGGCTTCGGGCGCCGGACTTCGGCCTATTACTACCCCATCAAGGGACGCGGCGCTCAGGGCGTGAAGGCTTTCTCCTTCACGGGTCGGCGCGGCGGTCAGCAGGTGGTGGCGGCTCTGCGCGTGGAGGCGGGCGATCAGCTCATGCTCGCCACCGACGGCGGACAGGCCATCCGCTCCTTCGCGGATCAGATCTCGCTTCAATCGCGCAGCGGCTCGGGCGTGACGCTCTTCCGCGTCGGCGAGGGCGAGCGCGTGGTTTCGGTGGCGCGCCTCGCCGCCGAAGAGGAGGAGGGCGAGGGCTGACCTCCGCCCTGACCCCATGAAAAAAGGCGCGGAGCTTTGCGGCTCCGCGCCTTTCTTTTTGGGGGGAGGCGCTCAGGAGAGCAGCAGCTTATCGTCCTTGATCTCTTCGCCGCGGACTTTCGAAAACATCTCCAGCAGATCGCCGATGGTCATGCTCTGGCGCTCCGGATCGGCGACGTCCAGCGCGATCTGGCCCTGATGCAGCATGATCGTCCGCGAGCCATGGGCGAGGGCGTCGGCCATGGAATGCGTCACCATGAGCGTGGTCAGGCCATATTGCGCGACGACTTCGCGGGTCAGCTCCAGCACGAATTTCGCCATGCGGGGATCGAGCGCCGCCGTATGCTCGTCGAGGAGCAGAATGCGGCTCGGCGCGAGGGTGGCCATGACGAGGCTCACCGCCTGACGCTGCCCGCCCGAGAGCAGCCCGATGCGGTCGCTGAGGCGGTTCTCCAGCCCCAGCCCCAGAGGCTTCAGCCTTTCGCGGAACAGCGCCCGACGCTCCTCGCGCAAGGCGCGCCCGAAGCCCCGGCCCTCGCCCCGCTTGAGCGCCAGCGCCATATTCTCCTCGATGGTCAGCGGCGCGCAGGTGCCCGCGAGGGGATCCTGAAAGACCCGCGCCGCCAGCTTCGCCCGCTTATGCACGGGCTGAAAGGTCACGTCCTGATCTTCGATTCCAATGCGGCCCTGCGTGGGCGTCACCTCGCCGGAGAGCGCCCCGAGCAGCGTCGACTTCCCCGCGCCGTTCGAGCCGATCACCGTGACGAAGGCGCCTTTCGGGATGGTCAGCGAAAGCCCGCGCAGCGCGCGGTTCTCGATGGCCGAGCCGGGGTTGAAGACCACATGCAGATTTTCGACGCGGATCATGAGGCGGCTCCCTTGCGGGCGGCGCGCTGACGCATCTCGGCGCGGATCTTCGGAGCGATCAGGGCCGCCGCCACGATCAGCGCGGTGATGAGGTTGAGGTCCGAGGCCTGAAGCCCCACCGAGCCCAGATTCTGCATCGCCACCGCCAGAGCCAGACGATAGATGATCGAGCCGATCACGCAGGCCGCCAGCATCACCCAGATGCGTCCGCTGCGGAAGAAGGTCTCGCCGAGCACCACCGCCGCCAGACCGAAGACGATGGTGCCCGCGCCCGAAGTCACGTCGGCGAATCCGCTGGTCTGGGCGAAAAGCGCCCCCGCCAGAGCCACCAGACCATTCGACAAAGCCAGTCCGAAATAGGTGTAGGCGCGGGAATCGGCGCCCTGCGCCCGCAGCATCCGGGCGTTGACGCCCGTCGCCCGCAGCGCCAGTCCGAAATCGCTGGCGAAGAGCAGCGTCAGCAGCCCCGTCACGAGCAGAACCACCAGCCCCACCGCCAGAGGCCGCGCGTAAAGCCCGGAAAGCCCCATCTGCGTGAAGGGGGTCACGATGGTCTCCTGACCGAGCAGCGAGAGATTCGGCGCGCCCATCACCCGGATGTTGATCGAGAACAAGGCGATCATGGTCAGGATCGAGGCGAGGATGTGCAGCACCCCGAAGCGGATGGCCAGAATTCCCGTCGCCAGCCCCGCCAGAGCCCCCGCGCCCACGGCCGCCAGACAGGCCAGCCAAGGATTCCAGCCCCCGAGGATCAGCACCGCCGCCACGCCCGCGCCGAGCGGAAAGCCGCCGTCCACGGTCAGATCCGGGAAATCCAGCGCCCGAAAGGTGAGGAAGACGCCGAGGCCCACAAGGCCGAAGATCAGGCCCAGCTCGATCGCGCCCCAAAAGGCGTAAGCGTTGATGAGGTTGAGGAAATTCATGAGAGCTTTCGCAATTCGTCGGTTGCGCGTAAACGCGCCGCGCCCGAAGGGCGGGCGCGGCGGAGATGGAATCGGCCGGCGGGCGAAAGACGGGCGGGGACGCCTTGCGAGGCCTGAACGGGGCCTTCTTCTCAGACGCGCGGAGCCCTCGGGCTGGCGAGGGCTCCGGAGGTCTTCAGAGCCTCCGCCGCGGGCGGAGGCCGCGCCGGATCACTCGGCGGCTTCGGCGGGCGCCTCTTCGGCCTCCTCAGCGGCGGGCTCGGCGGGGGCGTCGGGGGTGACGCGGGCCAGAAGCTCCTCGGAGAAGGTGATTCCCAGCGCCTTGGCGGCCTCGAGGTTCACCTTGAGATCCGTGCCGACCGCCACGCGGGCGGGCAGATCGGCGGGCTTCCTCCCTTTCAGGATCTCGACGACGTAATCGGCGGTCTGCACGCCGACCTGATAATAATCGAAGCCCAGAGCCGCCACGGCGCCCGCTTCGACGAAGCTCGTCTCGCCGCCGATCACCGGGGTGTCGGAGGCTTTGGCGCCGTTGACCAGCGCGGCGATGGCCGAGGCCACGGTGTTGTCGGTCGGGGCGTAGATCACGTCCACGCGCGGGCCGAGGCCCTGAGCGGCGCTTTGGACTTCGGAGGTGCGCGCGGCGGAGGCCTCGATCACCGTGAAGCCCTCGCCGGGGGCGGCGGCCTTCAGCGCGGCCAGCAGAGAGACCGCGTTGGCCTCGCCGGGATTATAGACCACGCCGATGGTCTTGGCCTCGGGCAGGATCTCGCGGATGAGCTTCACGTGATCCGTCACCGGCGACATGTCGGAGAGGCCCGTGACGTTGCCGCCGGGCTTGGCGAAGCTGGCGATCAGCTTGGCGTCCACCGGATCGGTGACGGCGGTGAAGACGATGGGAATGTCCTGCGTGGCGGCGGCCAGAGCCTGCGCCGTCGGGGTGGCGATGCCGACCAGCACCGCCGGGTTCTCGCCGACGAACTGGCGCGCGATCTGCGCGGCCACCGCCGGATTGCCCTGAGCGGTCTGATAGGAGAAGCGGATGGTGTCTCCGGCGCGATATCCGGCGGCGTCCAGCCCGTCGATGAGTCCGCGGCGGGCGGCGTCCAGCGCGGGATGCTCGACGATCTGCGAAACGGCGACCAGCGGGCGCTCCTGAGCCATGGCCGCGCCGAAGGGAAGCGAGACGAGGCTTGAAGCCGCAAGCAGAACTGAGCCAATAAGGGAACGACGACGGATCATGCGAGACCTCCCGAGAGCGCGTCCGCGCGCGCGGACCCCTGTGCGGCCCGCAGGCCGGTTTCACAAAATGTAACGGAAACTCTCGAAGGCGCGCAAGCCTCGCGCCGTTTCGGGCGGAATCGGCGAGATTGGAGCGGAATATGGCGCGCAGCGGCGGAAGACTTCTGATCGAGGCTCTGGAGGAGCAAGGCGTGGAGCGCGCTTTCTGCGTGCCCGGCGAAAGCTATCTGGAGGCGCTGGACGCGCTGAAGGATTCGAAGATCCGTCTGATCGTCGCGCGCCAGGAGGGCGGCGCCGCCATGATGGCCGAAGCCGAGGGCAAGATGAGCGGGCGCCCCGGAATCTGCTTCGTGACGCGCGGCCCCGGCGCGACCAACGCCTCGGCGGGGGTTCATGTGGCGCGTCAGGACTCCACGCCGATGATTCTCTTCGTCGGGCAGGTGGAGCGGGCGCATCTCGGCCGCGAGGCCTTTCAGGAGGCGGACATGGCCGCCTTCTTCGGGCCTCTGGCGAAATGGGCCGCGACCATCCCCAGCGCCGACCGGATTCCGGAATACGTCTCGCGGGCCTTTCACGTCGCGATGAGCGGGCGTCCGGGTCCGGTGGTTCTGGCGCTGCCGGAGGACATGCTCGTCGATCCGACCGAGGCCGCCGCGCCGCGCCGCGTCGAGGCGCCGGAGCAGACGCCGAGCGTCGCCCAGATCGAATGGGTGCGGCGGCTGCTCTCCATCTCGCGCCGCCCGACGCTGATCGCCGGAGGCTCGCGCTGGACGCCGGAGGCCGTGCGGGCCTTGCGGGCGATCTCGGAGCGCTGGATGCTGCCGGTCGCCTGCTCCTTCCGGCGTCAGGGCCTTTTCGACAATCAGCATCCGCTTTACGCGGGGCATCTGGGGCTCGGGCTGGACGGCGCTTTGCGCAGACGCGTCGAGGCTTCGGATCTGGTGATCCTGCTCGGCGGGCGCTTCAGCGAGATCCCGAGTCAGGGCTACGAGCTGTTGAAGGTTCCGAGCCCTGATCAGCGTCTGATCCACATCCATCCCGATCCCGACGAACTGGGCCGCGTCTACGCCCCGAATCTGCCGATCTGCGCGACGCCGGGCGGCTTCCTCGGCGCTCTGCATGACGCCGAAGGCCCGCCCTCGACGCCGGTCTGGGCTGCGGAGGCCGCCCAGCCTCACGCCGCTTACGAGATCTGGAGCGCCCTCCCGGAGACGACGCCGGGGCCTCTGACCATGGAGGCGCTCATGGCCCATCTGCGCGAGACCGCGCCCAACGACGCGATCACCACCAACGGCGCCGGAAATTACGCCGCCTGGCTGCATCGGCACTGGCGCTGGCGGCGCTACGGGACTCAGGTCGCCCCGACTTCGGGCAGCATGGGCTACGGCCTGCCCGCCGCCATCGCCGCCAAACTGCGCCATCCCAAGCGCGAGGCGCTTTGCTTCGCCGGAGACGGCTGCTGGCAGATGACCATGCAGGAGCTGGGGACGGCGGCTCAGGAGGGCGCGGCGGTTCTGGCTCTGATCTGCGACAACGGCCAATACGGCACGATCCGCATGCATCAGGAGCGCGCCCATCCCGGACGCCAAAGCGGCACCGCTCTGCGGAATCCCGATTTCGCCGCCATAGCCCAAGCTTACGGAGTCTTCGGCCGCAGGGTCGAGCGCAACGAGGATCTGCCCGAGGCCCTCGCCGCCGCCCGCGCCGCGACCGCCGAGGGGCGTCCCGCCGTGCTGCATCTGATCCTCGATCCCGAGGCGATTTCTCCGGGCCGCCGTCTGGAGCCGGCGGCGGAGGCCGCGGCCGAGGCCCGTCCTGAAGGCTCCGCGCCCGACGCCGAGCCGGAATCGCTGTGAAGCCCCGCGTCCGCCCCCTAAGCTCTTGACCCTCAAGGGGCGGCGCGATACCTCCGGCTGATTAAGCTTTCCTAACGCCTCTCCTGAGGAGACCGCTTCATGACCTCCGGCCCCTTCGCGCGTTACGAGGCGCTCCGCGCCGAGGGCCTGCTGGCCGAAGACGCGCCGCAGCGCGCGGTCGCGCAGAAGCTTCAGGATCTTCAGGAGCGGCTGGCGGCCTGGGCTCCGCCGCCTCTGCCCGGCGAGGGCGGCGGCGGCAAGCCTTGGCGCTTCGCCTTTCTGAAGAAGCCCGCCTCCTCGCCGCAGACTCCGCGTGGGCTTTACGTCTGGGGCGGGGTGGGGCGGGGCAAGACCATGCTCATGGATCTCTTCTTCGAGACGGCCCCCGTCGAGCCCAAGCGCCGGGTGCATTTCCACGCCTTCATGCGCGAGATCCATCAGCGCCTCGCCGAGGCGCGTCAGAGCGGCGTGGCCGATCCGGTGCCGCCGGTGGCGCGGGGCGTGGCCGAAAGCGCGCGTCTGCTCTGCTTCGACGAAATGGAGGTCTCGGACATCGCCGACGCCATGATTCTCGGGCGGCTCTTCGAGGCTTTGTTCGCTTTGGGCGTGGTGGTGGTGACCACCTCCAACCGCCACCCGAAGGATCTCTATAAGGACGGCCTCAACCGCGACAGCTTCAAGCCCTTCATCGCTTTGATTCAAGAGCGCATGGAGGTGGTCGAGCTGGTCGGCGCGCGGGATCACCGCATGGCGGGGCTGGCCTCCAATGAAGCCTGGTTCGGCGGCCCCACCGCCGAAGCCACCGCCCATGTGGATGAGATCTGGCGCCGTCTGACCGACGCCGCCGCGGGCGCCTCGGAGGCTCTGCGGGTGCAGGGCCGCGACGTGGTGATCCCCCGCGCTTGGGACGGCGTGGCGCGGGCGACTTTCGGCGATCTCTGCGCGCGGCCTCTGGGGCCCGCGGATTACCTCGCCATCGCCGATCATTATCATACGCTCATTCTGGAGCGCGTGCCTTTGCTCGGCCCGGCCCGGCGCAACGAGGCCCGGCGCTTCATCACCTTGGTCGACGTGCTTTATGACGCCGGACGCCGCCTGATCGTCTCGGCGGCGGGCGAGCCGGAAGACCTCTACGTCTCGGGAGACGGGGCCTTCGAATTCGGCCGGACCGTCAGCCGTCTGAATGAAATGCGCTCCGCCGAATGGCTGGAGACCTTCGCCGACGCCCGGGCCCAAGCCGCCGAGGAGGAGACCCACGCATGAGCGCCGAGAAAACCGCCGCCCTTCCCGAGGGGCCCCGGCCGGGCGAGACCGCGCCGCTCTTCGCCGCGCCCGCCCTCGGCGAAGCCGCTCCGGAGGGCGTCTTCGACCTCTCCAGGACGCGGGGCCGCTGGGTCGCGCTCTATTTCTACCCCAAGGACGACACCTCCGGCTGCACGCTGGAGGCTCAGGAGTTCACCGCCCTCAAGGCGGAGTTCGCGGCGTCGGGGGCGCTCGTGGTCGGCGTCTCGCGCGATCCCTTGAAGGCGCATGAGAAATTCCGGCTGAAGCATGGGCTGGATCTGGACGCTCTGGTCTCGGACCCCGAAGGCGAGGTCTGCCAAGCCTATGGCGTCTGGGTCGAGAAGAGCATGTACGGCAAGAAATATATGGGAATCGAGCGGGCCACATGGCTGATCGATCCTGAAGGCGTCGTCCGGCGGGTCTGGCGCAAGGTCAAGCCCGAGGGCCACGCCGCCGAGGCTCTGAAGGTTCTGCGCGCGCAATCCGCCTGAGGCGGACGGTTGTCGAGGGGCGGAGGAATTCGCCTGTGGATCGACCTTTCTCCGCCCGCTTCCCATACGAAGACGGCCTGTTTACTTGATTTTACCGGATGGATCGGAAAATCTCGCCGCGATCAGCAAGTTCAGGACTCCCCTTTCGGGTTCCCGCCCCCACCAGTTCGAGGCCGTCCAGATGTTCTCCAAATCCAAGCTCAACGCGCCCATCGACACGCAGGAGCCGGAGACGCAGCGTCCGGCCGCGCCGGGCGCATCCAGTTCCGTCTTTGGAACCTCCAGCCCTGTGAGTCCGCCCATGACCTCCCCCGCCTCCGCTTCCGCCAGCTCCGCCGTGGCGCGGCGGGCGGTGACCTCTCTGATCTCGGCCGATCTGACCATCCGGGGCGACCTCGTCGCCGACGGAGACGTGCAGATCGAGGGCGTGATCGAAGGGGACATCCGCTCCAGCATGCTGACCGTCGGCGAGACCGCCGTGATCCGCGGCGAAATCATCGCCGACGACGTGGTGGTCAACGGGCGGGTGATCGGCCGCATTCGGGGCAATAAGGTCCGGCTCTCCAATTCGGCCCATGTGCAGGGCGACATTCTGCATAAGAGCATCGCCATCGAGGCGGGCGCTCATTTCGAGGGCTCGGTGCAGCGCGCCGAGAATCCTTTGGGCGATCAGGAGATGCGCCAGATTCCCGGGCCTCATCAGGAAAGCTGAGGCTCCGCCTGCGGGCGAGACGAAAAACAAAAGCGCCGCGGAGAGCCTCTGCGGCGCTTTTCTTCTGCGGCGGGGAAAGGCGCGCTTACTCGCCTTGAGCGTCGGCGCGGCTTTTCCCGGCGGCGTTGGCGGCCAGAGAGGCGCCCATGAAATCGTCGAGATCGCCGTCCAGCACGCCCTGAGAATCCGAGGTCTCATGGCCGGTGCGCAGATCCTTCACCATCTGATAGGGCTGAAGGACGTAGCTGCGGATCTGATGTCCCCAGCCGTTTTCGCCTTGAGAATCGCGCATGGCGGCGTCGGCGTCGGCGCGCTTCTGCAGCTCCATTTCATAGAGCCGCGACTTCAGCGCCTTCATGGCGATGTCGCGGTTCTGATGCTGCGACTTCTCCGAGGAGGTGACGACGATTCCGGTCGGCAAATGGGTGATGCGCACCGCCGAATCGGTTTTGTTGACGTGCTGGCCGCCCGCGCCCGAGGCGCGCATGGTGTCGATGCGGATGTCCTTGTCCTGCACCTCGATCACGATGGTGTCGTCGATCACCGGATAGCAGAGCACCGAAGAGAAGGAGGTGTGCCGACGCGCCTGACTGTCGAAGGGGGAGATGCGCACCAGACGATGCACGCCGGTCTCGTTCTTCAGCCAGCCATAGGCGTTTTCGCCCTTGATCTGATAGGTGGCCGACTTCAGCCCGGCCTCTTCGCCGAGGGTCTCCTCCATCAGCTCGATCTTATAGCCGCGCTTTTCGGCCCAGCGCAGATACATGCGCGAGAGCATCAGCGCCCAATCGCAGGATTCGGTTCCGCCCGCCCCCGCATGGACCTCCAGATAGGCGTCGTTGCCATCGGCCTCGCCGGAGAGCAGAGCCTCCATTTCGGCGCGATGGGCCTTCTCGCGCAGCGCCGCGAGGGCGGTTTCGGCTTCGGTCACGATTTCGGCGTCGCCTTCGGCCTCGCCGAGTTCGATGAAGCCGAGATTATCCTCAAGCCCGCCTTCGAGCGTCCGATAGCCGTTGATGGATTCCTCCAGAATCCGCCGGTCGCGCATGACCTGCTGCGCTTTGGCGGGGTCGTTCCAGAGATCCGGCGCTTCGGCGCGGGCGTTCAGCTCCTCCAGCCGCAGGGGCGCGGTCTCCCAGTCGAGCCGACGGCGCAGCAGGGCGAGGGACTGGCGAATCTCTTCGACGACGCTTTGCGTTTCGGCGCGCATGGGCGGGGCTCTCAAATTCGGGATCTTGCTTCTTGGGGGTTATATAGCCGCGCCGGGGGGTGGGGTAAAGACCGCGCCCCTCCGCAGGAAGGGGCGCCCCGGCGCGGCTTCAATAAACTCCGTCGAGGCGGAAGCCTTCTCCGGCCTGAGCCGCCGCGTCTTGCGGCTGCTGCGGGGCGGGGGGCGGGGCGCCGTAGAAGAGCGGCGCGTTGGGCTGGGCCTGCTGGGGCTGTGGCGCATATTGCGGCTGGCCCGAGAACTGCGGCTGCTGCGGCTGCGGGGCGTATTGCGGCTGAGGCTGAGGAAAGCCGCCGCGCGGCGCCACGGGGATCAACTGGCCCGTCACGGGGTCCATATGATATTCCGAGACTCCCGGCAGAGGCTGCTGCTGCGTCGCCGTCATCACCGGGCGCCCGTATTGATCCACGTAAAGCGGGGGCTGTTGCTGCGGCTGCTGGGCCTGAGGCCATGCGGGCGCGGGGGGCTGGGGCGGCTGATAGCCCACCGGATTCCCATAGACGTCGAGCAGAGGGCCGGAGGGCTGAGGCGCCGGGGGGACCGCGCTCCGGTAGGGATCGTAGCCTCCCGGCGCGGCCGCGCCGCCGAAGACTCCCGCGCCCCATCCGCCGCCCCCGGCGCCGTCCTCATAGCCGTAGCCATAACCCATTTCGCCGACGGGCGGCGCGAAGATGTCGGCGCTGGGCGCGTAGCTTTCCTCATCCTGAGGCTCGGTTCCGGCGCGGAAGGCCTCCATGATCATGTCTTCGCTGGTCACGCCTTCGGGCATGCGCTGGCCGGTGCGCCGGTCGATCCGCACGAAGGAGACGCCTTCGGGAACCGCGAAGGCCTTCGGGGGCTGGCCCTTGAGGGCCTCGCCCATGAAGATCTCGAAGACCGGGCCGCAGAGTCCGCCGCCCGAGGCCTCGCGGCCCAGCTCCTGCGGGGTGTCGAAGCCCATGAAGCAGCCGAGCAGCAGATCCGGCGTATAGCCGATGAACCAGGCGTCTTTGGCGTCGTTGGTGGTGCCGGTCTTGCCCGCGATGGGGCGGCCCAGACGCTTCAGGCGCGTGGCGGTGCCGCGCTGGATCACGCCCTCCATCATGGAGGTGGTCTGATAGGCCGTCACCGGATCGAGCACGCGCTCGCGGGCCTGAGGAATCGGCGGCGAGACGCCCGGCTCGGCGGCGGCGCAGCCCTCGCAGAGCCGAGCATCGGCCCGCAGGATGGTGACGCCGTTGCGGTCCTGCACGCGGTCGATGAGGCTGGGCGAGACGCGTTCGCCGCCGTTGGCGATCATGGCGTAGGAGGTGGAGAGCCGTTGCAGCGTGGTCTCGCCCGAGCCCAGCGCATAGGCCAGCAGATTGGGCATGCCGTCGTAGACGCCCAGACGGACGGCGTAATCGCCGATCACGTCCATCCCGACGTCCTGCGCCATGCGCACGGTGATGGCGTTGTAGCTGCGCTCCAGCCCGACGCGCACGGGGGTCGGGCCGTTGAAGCGGCGGCTGAAGTTCTCGGGGCGCCAGACGCCTTGCCCGCCGCCCTGATCCACGCTGACCGGGGCGTCGAGCACCACGGTGGCGGGGGTGTAGCCGTGATCCAGCGCGGCGGCGTAGAGGATCGGCTTGAAGGCCGAGCCCGGCTGACGCTTCGCCTGAGTCGCGCGGTTGAACACGCTGGCCTGCGCGCTGAAGCCGCCCTGCATGGCGAGGACGCGGCCGGTATGGGGATCCATGGCCATGAGCGCGCCGTTGACGTTCGGCGCCTGCCGCAGCTGCCATGAGGCGCCGCCGTTGGCCTTGGGGTCCACGGGGGCGACGTAGACCACGTCTCCGACCTTCAGCGCCTCGCCGACGGCCTTGGGCGTGGCGCCGAGGCTCCCGTTCTCGCGGCGCGGACGCGCCCAGCGCACGGATTCGAGCGTCAGCTCCAGCGGCGCGGAATCCTGCCCCTCGCGGGGCTCGGGGGCGAAGCTCGCGGCTTTGGCGTCCACCGCCGTGATCACGCCGAGCCGCCAGTCCCCGAGGTCGCGCGGGGCGCGGATCTCGCCGAGGGCCTTGCGGCGGGCGTCTTCGTCCATGGCCGCGACGCCTTCGATGCGGCCGACGGGGCCGCGCCAGCCGTCGCGGCGGTCATATTCGCTGAGCCCCTCGCGCAGAGCCCGCCCCGCCAGATTCTGCAAGGCGGGGTCGATGCTGGAGCGCACCACGAGTCCGCCGCCGTAAGCGGCCTCCTCGCCGAAGCGCGAGATCAATTCGCTGCGGATCTCTTCGATGGGATAGGCCATGGCCCAGTCATAGGCCTCGGGCGCGCGGCGGGCGGTGGGGTCGTCGAGCCGCGTCTCCAGCGGCTTGGCCATGGCGGCCTCGGCCTGTTCGGGCGTGAGGTAGCCGTTGTTGCGCATCTCGCGCAGCACGTAGTTGCGGCGGCTCGTGGCGATGTCCTTATTGCGCACCGGATGGAGCTGCGAGGGCCGCTGCGGCAGAGCGGCCAGATAAGCGGCCTCCTCCGGCTCCAGTTCGGCGAGGCTCTTGCCGAAATAGGTTTGGGCGGCGGTGGCCACGCCGTTGGCGCCCGCGCCGAGATAGATCTGATTCAGATAGATTTCGAGGATCTGGTCTTTGCTGAGCGCCCGCTCCAGCCGAAAGGCGAGGATGGCCTCTTTGATCTTGCGCTCGATCTCGCGCTCGTCGCCGACGAGCATGACCTTGACCACCTGCTGCGTGATCGTCGAGGCGCCGCGCATGCGTCCGCCCTGAAGCGCGCCGCGCACCGCGTTGCCCAGCGCCAGAGGATCGACGCCCGGATGGCTGAGGAAGCGTTTGTCTTCGGCGCTGATGAAGGCTTGGCGCACCAAGGGCGGAATCTCGGCGATGGGCGCGAAGATCCGGCGCTCGCGGGCGAATTCGGCGATGGGGGCGCCGTCGGCGGCGTAGACCTTGGAGAGTTCGGGGGGCTTGTAATCGGCCAGCTGCGCATGATCGGGCAGATCGCGTCCGTACCACCAGAAGACTCCGGCGGCCGCCGCCACGCCCAGCACGCTGAGCGCGGCGAAAAGGCTGAAAAGATGACCGAGAAACCGCATGATTCCGCCTTCGCGCGCGGCGGGCTTCGCGAAGGCCGCCGCCTGATGAGGCGCCGTCCGGCGAAAGAGAAGCCTTCGCCGCGCGCCCTGCGTCCTAATTCCGTTATGCGCGCGGGGCGCCGGATTTGTCCAGCGCCCCGCCGCGGCGCCTTCTCAGGCGCTCCGGCTCATCCGCATATGGGCTTCAGCGCTTCCGGTTCCAGGAATCCAGAGACTTCAGCACCGCGTCGGCGGCTTTGCCGCGCCATTCCTCGGATTGGAGGCGTTTCAAATCCGCGTCATTGGACATGAAGCCCAGCTCCACCAGCACGGCGGGGGTGTCCGGGGCGCGCAGCACGACGTAATTCGCCGGACGCACCGCGCGGTTGACCACCGGGGCGATGGCGGCGAACTCGCGCATGATCTCGTCGGCGAACTCCTTGGAGAGGTTCCGCGTGGTGCGCCGCGCGAGGTCGATCAGCGTGCGGGCGATGTCGATGTCCTCGCGGGCGAGGATCACGCCGCCCACCGAGCCTGCGGCGTCCTTGTTCTGGATGATCTGCTCGAGGCGCTCGTTGGAGCCCTGTTCGGAGATCAGATAGGCCGTGGCGCCCGAGACTGCCGAATCGTCGAGCGAATCGGCGTGGACCGAGATCAGGATGTCGGCGTTGACCACGCGGGCGGCCTCCACGCGGTCCTCCAGCTCGACGAAGCGGTCGCTGTTGCGGGTCATATGGACCTCGTAGCGTCCGCTGGCGACGAGCTTGTCGCGCAGCAGCTTGGCGAAATCCAGCACCACGTCTTTTTCGCGCACGCCGCTGCGCACCGCGCCGGGGTCTTTGCCGCCATGGCCCGGATCGAGCATGACGAGCATCTTCTTCGCCGGGGCGGGCGGAGGGACGGGCGCGGGCGCGGGGGTCGGCGGCGTCGCCATGGCGACCTGCTGGCCCTCCGGGCGCGAGAACAGCGTGTTCAGCGCCGAGACGTCGCCCAGAGAAGGCGCATAGGGCGATCCGGCGAGGCGGGTCTGGGATTTGCCGCGCGGGGCGGGCGTTTCGGCGTTGGCCTTGCGCACGGCGGCTTCGGCGCGGCGCTCGGTCTTGAGCGGGCCGGGCGGCGGGGCGGCGGGCGCGGGGGCCGCGACGACCGGAGCCGGAGCGGGCGGGGCGGTCTGGGGCGGCTGGACGGCGACGGGCGCGATGGTCGGGCGCAGCAGGCTGGGGCCTGCGGCTTCGCGCAGCCGGGCCAGACGCGCCTCCTCGGCGGCCTGAAGAGCCGCCATGCGGACGCGCTCCTCGATCAGGCGGCGCTGGGTGTCTTCGGCGAGACGGCGGCTCTCCTCCGCGAGGCGGCGGTTCTCCTCCGTCAGGCGGCGCATCTCCTCCTCGACCAGCCTTTGCGCGGCCAGAGCCGATTCGGCTTCGGCGGCCTTCGCTTCGGAATCTTCGGCCTTCTGGGCCTCGGGCTCTTCGGCGGGGGCGGCGGGCTGGGCCGGGCGGGGCGCTCCGACCCGCGCGGGCGGGGCGGAGGGCGGCCCGGCGATCAGCGCGTTGGGCGGCTGGCTGCGGGTGGCGAGCGCGATGTCGAGGTAATGCGCCCTTCCGTCGGGGGCGGGGCGCAGATCATAGCCCAGAAGCTGCGCGGGCTCGGCGAGATCCAGCACCAGCCGCGAGACTCCCGGCACATGCGGCGCATAGCCGAAATTGCGGATCACGGGGCTGTCCACCGGCCCGGAGGTCTGGGGCAGGCCCCAGATCACTTCGGGCATGTCGATGATCAGCCGGTCCGGATTGGCCGTGGTGAAGACGCGCGGCGTCAGGGGCTGGTCCAGCTCCATGACGACATGCGCTCCGGCGGCGAAACTGTCGATGCGCACGGCCTTGACCGAAGGCGCAGCCCAAAGGGGCGTCGCCGACAGAAGGGCGAGGACGCAGAGGGCGAAAAGAAGCCTCGACGCCTTGAGAGGCGCGCCGAAAAGGGCTTTCCCGAGGCTCCGGCTCCGCCGTGACGGGGGGCGGGTTCTCCACATGCTGCTCGATCCTGATCTTCAGCCTTGTCTCGCCGGAAAGCGGAAAGGCTTTTTTCGGTCCTTGTATCATATCTCCGCGCCAACCGAAAAAACATTTGGCGCGAGGGGCGGGGCGCGTCTAGTATGACGGCGCGCGGCTCTGGAGCGGGATCCGGCGGAGGGACTCCGCCTTCGAATGCTTCAGCGCCGAGGCCTCCCCCCAAGAGAATTATCTCCGGCGGGATCCGTATGATTTTTGCGTCCTTACGATTAAGCCCGAGTTTATCGTAAAGGCGCGCGCGCTCAAAAAGGTCCGTCGGGATGGTTTGAGCGCTCTCCCATACGGCCGCCCCTCGCGGCGGCCGATCCGCGCGACCTGACGCCGAGAGGCGGAAGATTTAACCATATAAAGCCCTAAGAGTCAGGTTTTGCTTCATATTCTTCAGGCGGAGCGCTTCAGGCGGAGGACAAGCGGGCCCAAGAGGGCCGCCTCCGAGCCTGTCGCCTCCGACCGCAGCAACAAATCAGAAAGGCGGCGGCGCGCGAAGGCGGCGCCTGCGGACCCGGCGGCGCGATCCGACCGGGCCGTCAGCCCTTGCGCGCGCCCCGGTCGGCGCATCCATGCCCAGAAAAATGCTCATCGACGCGAGCCACCCGGAGGAGACCCGGGTCGTCGTCGTGGACGGCCAGCGGGTCGATCAGTTTGACTTCGAGACCGTCACCAAGAAACAAATCGCCGGAAACGTCTATCTCGCGCGCGTGACGCGGGTCGAGCCCTCGTTGCAGGCGGCCTTCGTGGAATATGGCGGGAACCGGCACGGCTTCCTGCCCTTCAGCGAAATCCATCCGGATTACTATCAGATTCCCCACGCCGACCGGGCCGCCCTGCTCGCCGACGCCGCCCGCGCTTATCAGGAGGAGGCCGAGGAGCGCCCCGCCCGGGAAAGCCGGAACGGCCGCGGCCGCAACGCTGAAAAAAGCGGCGAGCGCAAAGGCGGCCGCGACGGGTCGTCGCGGCGCGAGGCCGAGCCTCTCGAAGCCGGAGCGGCGGACGCCGTCTCCGGAGAGGGCGATTCGGGGCGTCGGGAGGAATCCCGGCGCGAGGACTCCAAGAACGACGGCGGACGCCGGGGCAGGGGCCGGGGCCGGGGGCGCGACCGCCGCCGGAACGATTCCCGGGGCGGCTGGGTCGAGGTGCCGGAACGCGAAGTCGTTCTGGAGGACGGGACCACGGCGCGTCTGCTGCGCCTTGAGCGCCGCGGCCAGTCCGAGGCCCAGTCCCGGATTCAGGAAGAGTCCTCCGCCGGAGAGGCCGCTCAAGAGGCGATTCTGGAGGACGGCTCCGTCGCGCGGCTGATCGAGCCCCAGACCGAAGCTCAGCCCGAGTCCCCGGACGAAGCGGAGCGCAAGGGTCCGGCCAAGGCCATGGCCGCCTCTCCGGACGATTCCGCCAGCGGCGAAGCTTCGGGCGGGCGCCGGGCGCGGTATCTGCGTCGTCGCCGGCGTCCGGGCGAGGGCAAGCCCCGCGAGAAGGCCGCCTCCGAGGCGCTCGCCGCCGAAGAAGGCGCGCCGGAGGACGAAGAGGCCGAGGCCTCCGGGATCGGGGCGGGCGCCGAGGATCAGGGCGATCAGGGCGATTCCGACAACGGCGAGGCCTTCGAGGTCGAGAACGTCGGTCAGGAGGATTCCCGCGAAGAAGCCGAGGGCGCTTCGCCGCGCCGCTTCCCGCGCGGCCGCTATAAGATCCAGGAAGTCATCAAGAAGCGCCAGATTCTGCTGGTGCAGGTGGTGAAGGAGGAGCGCGGCACCAAAGGCGCGGCCCTCACGACCTATGTTTCGCTGGCGGGCCGCTATTGCGTGCTCATGCCGAACACGGCGCGCGGCGGCGGCATCAGCCGCAAGATCACCGAGACCGCCGACCGCAAGCGTCTGAAGGAAGCCGCCGAGGAGCTGGACGTGCCCAAGGGCATGGGCCTCATCGTGCGCACCGCCGGCGCCGACCGCACCAAGGCCGAGATCAAACGCGATTACGATTATCTGATCCGCCAATGGACCGCCGTCCGCGATCTGACTCTGGCTTCGGTCGCGCCGAAGCTGGTCTATGAAGAGGGCGACCTCATCAAGCGGAGCATCCGCGACCTCTATTCCCGCGACATCGAAGAAATCGTCGTCGAGGGCGAGGACGGATATCGCGAAGCCAAAGACTTCATGAAGATGCTCACGCCTTCGCATGCGAAGAACGTGAAGCCCTATCGCGACGACGTGCCGCTCTTCATCCGCCATCAGGTCGAGAGCCAGCTGACGGCCATGTTCAACCCCATCGTGCAATTGCGCTCGGGGGGCTACATCGTCATCAACATCACCGAGGCGCTGGTCGCCGTCGACGTGAATTCCGGCCGCTCGACCCGCGAATACTCCATTGAGGACACGGCGCTCAAAACCAACCTCGAAGCCGCCGAGGAGCTGGCGCGCCAGATGCGCCTGCGCGACCTCGCGGGGCTGATCGTCATCGACTTCATCGACATGGACGATCCGCGCAACGACCGCGCCGTGGAGCGCAAGCTCAAGGACTGCCTCAAGAACGACCGCGCGCGGATGCAGATCGGGCGCATCTCGAATTTCGGCCTGCTGGAGATGTCGCGTCAGCGGCTGCGTCCCGGCATGCTGGAGGCCTCGACCAAGCCCTGTCCGCATTGTCAGGGCGTGGGGCATGTGCGCTCCGACGAATCTCTGGCGCTCTCCATCTTGCGCGAGGCCGAAGAGGCGGGCGTGCGCGAGCCGGGCGTGGGCATGAAGATCGCCGCGCCGGTCTCCATCGCGAACTACCTCATCAACCATAAGCGCGAGCGCCTGCTCAGCCTTGAGAAGCGCTATGCTCTGGCGGTCTACGTCGAGGGCGATCCGAGCCTGCCGCCCTCCGAGCATCGCTTCGAGCGCTTCCTGATGACCGCCGTGGCCCGCGCCGAATCCGGCCCGGTCGGGATCGACTCCAGCTTCGCCGACGCCGAAGAGGAGGAGATCGAGGCCCGCGCCGAGCCGCGCCGCATCGAGATCGAGGCGCCGCGCCGGTCTTCCGGCCCGCGCCCCGCCGAGGAGGCCGAAGAGGTCGAGGAGGCTTCCGCCTCTGAGGCCGAAGCGCGTCCCGAGTCGAGCCCCGAGCCGCGCCCCGAACCGCGCGAAGAGCGCGGGGGAGGCCGTCGCGGCCGCAACGAGCGCAGGCCGCGGCAGGAGCGCGCTCCTGAGCCCCGCGCCGCCGATCCTCTGCCGGTGATCGATCTGGGGGCGAGCGAGAACGCGGAATCGATCCTCGCGCCGGAGTTCCCGACGCCCTCCGCGCCCGAATCCGGCTCCGGCGAAGGCCGGGGACGTCGCGGCCGCGGCAAGGGCGGACGTCGGGGCGAGGAGCGCAGGCCCTTCTGCGAGGAGGCCGCTCCGGCGGTCGAGCCCGAGGCCGCCGCCGAAGCCGCCGCAGAGTCCGCCGCGGAGCCCGCCGGACAGGACTTCAGCCGCGAGGCCGCCGCGGCCTTGCTGAGCCGTCCCGACGCGCTGGATCTGGCCGCCGGGAAGCTCTTCGCGGAGGCGAGCGCCGAGGCTGCGGCCCCCGAGGCTCCTGCTCAGGCCCCCGCTCCGGCTGAGGCCGAAACGGCGGAGCCCGCTCCGGCGCCCAAGCCCGCCAAGCGCGCCCCGCGCGGCAAAAAACCGGCGGCGCCTGAGGCGGCTCCTGAGACGGCGGCCCTCGCCGCCGTGGAGCCCGAGGCGGCGCCCGCCGCGCCTCCCGCCTCAGAACCGGCCCCTGCGCCCGCGCCCGCGCCGGAGGAGGCCAAGCCCGCCCGGCCGAAGCGCAGCGGCTGGTGGTCGCGCGGCTGATCCGCCGATCGGATGGGAAGGCCCGCTCCTCGCCGGAGCGGGCCTTTGTCGTCGAGAACATCGGGCCCGGCTCCCTTGACGCCCCCGCTTGACGCCGAAGGAGCGGAGTCTTAGCTTGCCGGTCGCGCGGGTTCCTCGCGCGGCGGCGATTTGATCGACCGGATTGCGGGCCGCCTCACCAAACCCGCTAAAAGGTTGGAGCGCGTCTCCTGTCCCGCCGGTCTCTGGCTATCGCAGGGAGTCCCGCCGCCATGACCCAAGATCCGACAGATTCGAAACCCGCCCGCTCCGGCTGGCGGACCCGCACTTTGCTGACCCATGAGGGAATCCGCCGCAGCCAGTTCGGCGAGCTCTCCGAGGCGATCTTCCTGACCCAAGCCTTCGCCTATCCCTCCGCCGAGGCCGCCGAGGCGCGCTTCACCGGCGAGGATCCCGGCTTCATCTACGCCCGCTACGGCAATCCGACCGTGGCCATGTTCGAGGATCGTCTGGCGGCGCTCGAAGGCGCGGAGGCCTGTTTCGCCACGGCTTCGGGCATGGCGGCGGTCAGCGCGGCGATCTTGAGCCAAGTTCAGGCCGGGGACCGGGTGGTGGCTTCGAAGGCGCTCTTCGGCTCCTGCCTTTACATTCTGGAGAATCTGCTCCCGCGCTATGGCGTGGAGACGATCTTCGTGGACGGCGCCGATCTCGACGCCTGGCGCGCGGCCTTCAAAGGCGGCGCCCGCACGGCCTTCATCGAGACTCCCGCCAATCCGACCCTCGACCTCGTGGATATTCGCGCCGTTTCGGCCCTCGCCCATGAGGCGGGCGCGACGCTCATCGTGGACAACGCCTTCGCCTCGCCGATTTTTCAGCATCCGCTGAGGCTCGGGGCGGACGTCGTGGTCTATTCCGCCACCAAGCATATCGACGGCCAAGGCCGCGTGCTCGGCGGGGCGGTGCTCGGAACCACGAAATTCATCCGCGAGACCCTCGAACCCTTCATCAAACATACGGGCGGCGCGCTGAATCCCTTCTCGGCTTGGCTGCTGCTCAAGAGCCTTGAGACGCTGGACCTGCGCGTGCGGGCTCAGGCCGAGGCCGCGGCGCTTTTGGCCGAGGCTCTGGCGGGAAGTCCGAAGCTGACCAAGCTGGTCTATCCGGGCCGCGCGGATCATCCGCATCACGCGGTGGCCAAGGCCCAGATGGAGGGCGGCGGCACCATGCTCTCGGTCGAGGTCGCGGATCAGGCGGCGGCTTTCCGCGTGATGAACGCTCTGCGGATCTTCACGATCTCGAATAATCTCGGCGACGCCAAATCCATCGTGACTCATCCGGCCACCACCACCCATCAGCGCCTGACGCCTGAAAAGCGCGCGGAGCTGGGGGTTTCGCCGGGGCTTCTACGCCTTTCGGCGGGGCTTGAGGATCCCGAGGATCTGGTGGAGGATTTCCAGACGGCGTTGAAGGCCGTCTGACCACTGAACATATGGGGAGAGCGGCGGATGAGCTTCCGGACTGCGGCGATCGGTTTGAGCGCGAGTCTGGCCGCTTTGGCCGCTTCTCCGGCTTTCGCCTGCGCCCCGAGCTTCTTCACGCCGCCGCTCGCGCTTTCGGAGCGTTTCGCGGAAGGCTCCTGGCTGGCTGAGGCCGAAGTCCTCGGCTTCGAGAAGCGCCCGAGCGGCTTTCTCCATGGCGACGAGGCGGGCGCGCCCATGCGGCGGGCCGTCCTGCGGATCGACGGCGCGCTTTGGGGCGCGCCGCCCGAGCGGCTGACCATCCGGCAATGGGACGAGGAATTCCCCAATTATTGGATCTGCATGCGCTATGAGCCGAGCTTCTGCCCCGAGGCGAAGACCGGCGACAAGCTGTTGATCCTCGGCGGACCCGGCCCGGAGGGGAAGGGCGAAAGCCTCGAATGCCTGACGGAGGCGGCCGACGGAGAAGACGCCGGGAAGGCTCAGGCCCTCCGCGCTTTGGCGACGGAGGCTCAGGCGCGGATCGCGGCTCTGCGCGCGACGGCCAAACAGGCGGCGCAGGGGCCGGAAGGCTACGCCGCCGCCATGGCCCTCGCCGAGGCTCTGGCGGAATACGGCGACCACGCCGCCGCGGACGCCGCCTTTCGCGCGGCGGCGGCGCTGGATCCTCCGCGCCCGGACGCATGGCTGCGTCTGGCGCGCCATCGTCTGGAGGGCGGAAGCGGCGTGCATCGCGTTCCGGCCCGGCCCGAGGATCTGGAGGCGGGCGTCGCGGCGCTGGAGGAATATTTCGCGCGGCATGGCGAACATCCGCGTGTGAGGCGGGTCCGGGACGATCTGGCTCTGGCGCGGGGCGAGGCTCTGGATCTCGCGCGGACGGATCTGCGGGGCCTCTCGACGGCTCTGGTGGGGGCGGCCGGGCCGATTCCGCTGCGGGGCGCGCCGCCGGGGCTCGACGCCTCGCGCAGCCGCGCCGCCTTCGACGCCGTGGAGGCCGATCTGACCGGCGCCAATCTGCGCGAGGCCGATCTCGAAGGCGGGGATTTCTCCAAGGCGATCCTGCGGCGCGCGGATCTCGCCGAGGCCAAGGCGCTGAGCGTCTCCTTCCGGGGGGCGGATCTGCGGGAGGCGGATTTCGCCTACGCCAAGCTGAGCGGCGCCGATTTCAGCGGCGCGGATCTGCGGGGGACTTCGCTGGTCTTCGCCGATCTGCGGGGCGCGGATCTCAAGGGCGCGGATCTGACCGGAGCCTTCGCGCCGGGCGCCTTGTTCTTCGGCGCGCGGCTGGCGGGGGCGCGCTTAGAGCTGCGCGATTCCGAGAATCCCATGATCGACCTCGCGGGCGCCTTCTCCGATTGCGCCACGGTCTTGCCGGAGGGGCTCGGGCGCGGGCTGATCCCTCTGGAGCGCAGATGCGGCGAAGAGGAGCGGATCGCCGACCTCTCCGGGCTGGAGACTCTCGACGATTCGCCGGAATCCCTGCTTTTGCTGGAGAATCTCGACCTGAGAGACGCGAATTTCGAGGGCGCGGGCCGCATCGGGCGCATCGAGGCGCGGATCGCGGGGGCGGATCTCTCCGGCGCGGACTTCACGCAGGCGCGGGTCTATCTCTTTTGGGGCGCGCAGCCCCGGGGGCGGGCGAAGCTCGCGGGGGCGAAGTTCCGCGAGGCCGAACTGGTGCTGAATCTCCCCGGCGCGGATCTCTCCGGCGCGGATTTCACCGGCGCCCATGTGGCGGGGCTGAAGAAGAATTACGAGCTCAAAGGCGCGAAATTCTCCGGCGCGACGCTGGATTTCGCCTCGCCCGGCTATGCGGATCCGGCGGATCTGGCGGGCGTGCTCGATAAGCTGGAGCTTTGGGAGGCCGATCTCTCGGGCGTGAGCGTCGCCTGCGGCCCGAGCGCCCGCCCGGCGGAGCGCAAGCTCTGGGCCGAGCTCGCGCCGCGCCTCGAAGCGGCGGGCGCGCGTCCGACCCCCGCCTGCGCTCAGGCTTTGGCGGCGGGGCCTTAAGCTCTTAGAATCCCGCGCGCGGATCGCTGGCCGAAAGCACGTGGATCTGCACGTTGCGCACGCCCAGCACCCGCGAGGCGGCTTCGGCGGCGAGGCGCAATTCGACCTCGCTCGGCGTCACGCCGAGCAGATGGACCACGCCGTCCGAGGTGGTGACGTCGTAATTGGCCTGATTGACGTTGACGTTCGCCAGCAGCCCGGCCCGCACCTGCGTGCTGATGCGCAGATCCTCGATATTGGCGAGAGTCCCCACCGGCGGCCCGACGATCAATTCGTTGAGCACCTCGCGCACGCCCGTCGCCGAGAGCGCCGCCCGCATCGCCAGAGCCTTGGTCTCTGCGTCGGGGACGCGCCCGACCAGCAGCACCCTTCCCCGGAAGACCCGCACCGTCACCGCCGAGAAGGCCCCTAGAGACACCAGCCGCGACTCCACCCCGATGCGGATGCCCGTATCGTCGGCGGCGGCGCCCATCGCCCGCAGCGGCGTATAGCCGTTGGAGGAGGGGCCGGGCGTGGCGGCGCAGGCGCTCAGCGCGAGGGCGGCGGCGGTCAGGGAGAGGGCGAGAAGGCGGGGCATAGGCGGCTCCGGAATCCGACGGCGGGGAGGAGGCCGCATGATCGCGGAGCGGGAGGCTCCGGGCAAGGCGCCGCGACGGATAGGGGTTGCGTCGCGGATATGAAAAACCCCCGCGCCCTTGCGGACGCGGGGGTCTTGATCTTGAGCGAGGCCTCCCGCCGCGGCGGAAGGCGTTTAGATCACTCGTCGCCGCCCATGATGCCCATAAGGCTCAGGACCGACTGGAACATGTTGATGAAGTTCAGATACATGCTCAGGGCGCCGAAGATGGCGCTTTTGCCCATATAGGCGGCGCCGCCGTCGGTGTCGGCGAGGTAGAGATATTCGTTCTTCAGGCGCTGGCTGTCATAGGCGGTGAGGCCCGCGAAGATCAGCACGCCCAGAGCCGAGATCGCGAACTGAAGCGCCGAGGACTGCATGAACAGGTTCAGCAGGCTGGCGAGGATCAGGCCGATCACGCCCATGAACAGGAAGCTGCCCCACCCGGACAAAGACCGCTGGGTGACGTAGCCGTATCCGGCCATGACCATGAAGGAGATGGCGGTGATCAGGAAGGCCTGAGCGATCTGCGCGCCGGTGAAGACGAGGAAGATCATGCCCATCGAGGCGCCCATCACGCCCGCGAAGGCCCAGAAGGTCGCCATGGCTCCGGATTCGCTCATCTTATGAGCGCGGAAGCCGATCAGGAAGATGAAGGCCAGAGGGGCCAGCATCACGACCCAGCGCAGCGGCGTGCCGTAGATGAGCTGAGCCAAAGCGGGGGTGTTGGCGATGGCGTAGGCCACGACGCCTGAGAGCGCCACGCCGCCGGCCATGAGACCGTAGACACGGTTCATGTAGGCGCGCAGCCCCTGGTCGATGCTCGCGGCCGTCCCGGTCGTGGCGGTTCGGCCAAATGAGGGCCGTTCATATTGCGCCATAGGCGGAGATCCTTTCGAGAATGAGACTTTGAGAAGAATATCGTTGCGGACGTCGTAGATTCAAGCGCGCATCGGCCAAGCTTTCATGAAATCCCCTTAACCGTCCCGCGTGCGGAGCAGGCGTCATCCGTCCTGCGTCCTCAAAACGCGGGCGGGCCGCGCCGCCAGAGCCCGCCAGACGAAGACCGCCCCCGCCGCGAGGGTCAGAAGCGCCCCGCCGAGGATCACGAACAAGGCGACTCCCGGAGCGTTTTGAAAGGGTTGCTCCATCACGAAGCGCATCACGGCCCAAGCTCCGACCCAAGCCGCGCCGAAGGCCACCAGACCCGCCGCGGCCCCCGTCAGCAGGAAGCGCAGCGCGAAGGCCCGGAGCAAAAGGCTCCGTTCGGCGCCCGCCGCCTTGAGCGCCGCCGCCTCGTAAAGCCTCTGGCGCTGGCCCGCCGAGACCGCTCCGGCCAGCACCGCCAGACCCGCCAGCAGCACCGCCGCCGCCGCCGCCCGCAGCCCGAGCGTCAGGCGGTCGAGGGCGGAGACGGCGCGGCCCACGGCCTCGCGCACGCCCACGGCGGCGGCGTTGGGATGGCTCGCGCCGAGCGCCCGCAGGACGCCCGCTTCGGCCTCCGGCGGGGCGTAGAGCGTGGCGAGATGCGAATGGGGCGCCGAGCGCAAAGCCGCGCCGTTGAAGACCATCACGAAATTCATGCCGAAGCCGCGCCAGTCCACTTCACGGAAATTCGCCACCCGCGCCCGCAGAGGCCGCCCCAAGACGTTCACCTCGATCTGATCGCCGATCTTCAGACCAAGCTCTTGCCCCTCGCGCGCGGCGAAGGAGACCAGAGGCTCGCCCACGTAATCGGCGGGCCACCATGCGCCCTCCGTGAGCTTCGCGTCCTCCGGCGCCTGATCGGCGTAGGTCAGGCCGCGGTCGCCCCGGATCAGCCAGCGGGCGGCCTCCGGCGTGTTGGCGGCGGTGAGCCGCTCGCCGTTCAGCGCCACGAGGCGTCCGCGCAGCATGGGGGCGCGGTCCACCCGCGTCACGCCGGGCAGGGCGGCGGCCTCGCGCTCGAAGCGTTCGCCGTCGGCGGCGGGGATGTCGAGGAAGAAGAAGGCCGGGGCCTCCTTGGGGATCTCCTGCTCGACCACATGGCGGAGGTTGGCCTCCACCAGTCCGAGCGTCGCCATGAGGGTCAGGCCGATGCCGAGCGACAAGGCGACTCCGGTCGTTTCGCCGCCGGGGCCTCCCGCCGCCGCCAGAGCCAGACGCAGAGCCGGGCGTCCCCGCGTGATCCGCGAGCGTCCGAGCCGCCGCGCCGTCTTGGCCAAAGCCCAGGCCGCCAGCCTCAGCAGCAGAAAGGCCGCGCCGATTCCAAAGAGGAAGCCCATCGCCGTCCGGGGCGAGGCCGAGAAGACCGCCGCGCATCCCACGATCAGCGCCAGAGCGCCGCAAGTCGCGGCGATCCAGCGCCAGCCGGGCCGGACGGGGCGCTCCTCCACCGTGGCGCGATAGAGCCGGGCGGGAGGCGTGGCCTCGGCTTGGCCGAGCGGCCAGAGCGCGAAGAGCGCCGCCGTGAGCAGGCCGTAGACCGCGGCCTCAAAAAGCGGACGCAGATAAACGCGGAAATCTGCGGGGATGGGCAGGCTCTCGCGGAGGATCCCCCCGAGCGCCCAAGGCGTCAGAGCCCCGAGCAGCAAGCCCGCCCCCACGCCGATCAGCGCCACGAAAGCGATCTGAAGCAGATAAATCCGCGCCACCAGCCCCGAGGAGGCCCCGACCGTCTTCAAAGTGGCGATGGAGGCGGTCTTGCGCTCCAGATGGGCCCTCGTGGCCGCCGCCACGCCCACGCCGCCCACGCCGAGCGCCGCCAGACCCGCCAGAGCGAGGAAGGAGCCGAGATTCTCCACGAAGCGCCGCACAGAGCTCGCGGCTTGGGAGGGATCGCGCACCCGCAGCTCCGAGGCGGAGAATTCGCGCTCCAGCGCCACGCGCGCGGCTTGAGCCTCGGCGCCGGGGGGGAGGCTCAGATTCAGCGTCGAGACGTAGAGCCCGCCCGGCTGCAAAAGCCCCGAAGCCTCCAGAGTCGGCAGCGAGACCAAAGCCCGCGGCGCCGCGTCGAAGCCGCCGAGGTCTTTATCCGGCTCATCCCCGACATAGCCCGTCAGCCGGACCCGCTGAGTCCCCAGCCGCGCGAAATCGCCCGGCTTCATGCCGAGCCGCTCCGCTAAGGAGGGCTCCAGCAGCAGGCCGGGGGCGCCGTCCACGGAATCGAGGAAGAGGCGCGGCAATTGCTCCGGCGGCTCGGAGACGAAATCTCCGACCAGCGGATAGGCCGCGTCCACGCCCTTCACCGCCGCGAGGCTCCGCTCCTCGCCGAAGACGATCATGGCCCGCAATTCGACGAAGCGGCTGGACGCGACGGCTTCGCGTTCGAGAATCGCGGTTTCTTCAGGCGTGAAGGCCCGATGCCGCACCGAAGCCGAGAGGTCTCCCCCGAGAATCGCCCGCGAATCGGCGCGCAGGCCCTGTTGGATCGCCTCCGAGACTTGGCCGATCCCCGCGATGGCCCCCACCCCCAAGGCGAGGCAGAGCAGCACCACGGCGAAGCCTTTAAGCCCGCCCCGGAAATCGCGCCGCGCCAGACGCAGCGCCAAAGCCCAGCCGTTCATCAAACCTCCTCCGGCGGGAGCAAGAGGCCGTCGCGCATCCGCAGCGCCCGGTCGCAGCGCGCCGCGAGGCTCGGATCATGAGTCACGAGCACCAGCGCCGCCCCGTGGTCGCGGCGCAGCCCGAAGAGCAGATCCATGATCGCCGCCCCATTGGCGCCGTCGAGGTTGCCCGTCGGCTCGTCGGCGAGCAGGATGCGGGGGCGGGGCGCCGTCGCGCGGGCGAGCGCCACGCGCTGTTGTTCTCCGCCCGAAAGCTGCGCCGGATAATGATCCAGACGCGCCCCGAGCCCCACCGCCTCCAGAGCCGCCGCCGCGCGTTCGAAGGCGTCTTCGGCTCCGGCGATCTCCAGAGGCGTGGCGACGTTCTCTAAAGCGGTCATGGTGGGAATCAGGTGGAAAGACTGAAACACGATTCCCATATTCTTTCTGCGGAAGCGCGCGAGTTCGTCCTCGCTCCGGCGCGTCAGATCCTCGCCGAAGGCGCGGATCTCGCCGCCGGTGGCCTGTTCGAGCCCGCCCATCAGCATCAGGAGCGAGGATTTGCCCGAGCCCGAAGCGCCCACGATCCCCACCGCCTCGCCGGGCCGGATCGTCGCGTCCACGCCCTTGAGGATCTCCACCGCGCCCGCCCGGCCTGAGAAGGTCAGGCGCAGATCCGTAATCTCGAAGGCGGGGATCTCGGCGGCGGGCGCCGCCTCGTCCTTCGTCCGCCCCGTCCGCGTCGTCTGTGAGGAACCGTCCATGCCGCGCCCTTCCCGATCCGAATCCGCTGTCTCTTCGCCGAGGAGATATGTTCCGACCCGCCGCGCGTTCAACCTCGTCGTTCTGCTGGGGGGGCTGCTTCTGGCCGGCGGCGGGGCGGCGGGGCGAGCCCTCGCCGAGGAGTCCGCGCCCGCGCCTTTGCGGGTTCTGGCCTTCGGCGACAGCCTGACCGCCGGATATGGGCTTTCGCCGGAAGAGGGCTTCGTGGCGCGGCTTCAGGTCTGGATGGACGAGGGCGCGCCGGGTCTGGTCTCCATCGAGGACGCGGGCGTGGCGGGCGACACCACGGCGGGCGGACTGGCCCGTCTGGATTGGCTTTTAGGCGAGGATCCTCCCGATCTTGTGATCCTCCAGCTCGGCGCCAACGACGCTTTACGGGGCTTGCCGCCCAAAGAGACCGAGGCGAATCTGCGCGCCATGCTGGAGATTCTCAAAACCCGCGACGTGGCCGTGCTGCTGGCGGGGATGATGGCGCCGCGGAACATGGGGCCGGATTACGTCGCGGAGTTCGACGCGATTTATCCGCGCCTCGCCGAAGAATTCGAGGCGACGCTGCATCCCTTCCTGCTGGAGGGCGTGGCGACGAATCCGGCGCTGAATCAGGCCGACGGCCTGCATCCCAACGCCAAGGGCGTCGAGGTGGTGGTCGCGGGAATCGGTCCGACGCTGACGGCTCTGGCCGTCGCCCTGCGTCAGGAGGAAGGAGAGGGCTCATGATCCGCAGTTTCGTCGCTTTGCCGCTGCCTCCCCGGATCGCCGCCGATCTGGAGGGCTTGCGGGCGCCGATTCCCGAAGCGCGCTGGGTTCCGGCGCGGAATCTCCATCTGACCCTCGCTTTTCTCGGGGATCAGCATCCCCACGCCCTCGAAGACGCCGACGCCGCCTTTTCGGCGATTCGCGCTCCGGCTCTGGAGCTGCGTCTGGAGGGGGCGGGGGCCTTCGGCGGCGACAAGCCCACCGCCATCTACGCCGCTCTGACCGAGAATCCCGAGCTGCGGCGGCTTCAGGCCAAGGTCGAGCGGGCTTTGCGTCAGGCGGGGCTGAAGTTCGAATCGCGGAACTTCACGCCGCACGTCACCTTGGCTTGGCTGGGCCGCAAGGCGCCGCGCCATCGGCTGATCTCCTGGCTGGAGGGCTGCGCGCTTTACCGGAGCCAGCCTTTCGCCGTGGAGGAATTCGCGCTTTACCGCTCCGAGATGGGGACGGGCGGCTCGGTTTATGAGGCCATGCGGGAATATCCGCTCGGGGAGAACGCCCTTGCGGCGGGGGATGCGGAGGAAAATTAACCAATTCTTCAGATTTGGGGTCGTTTTGGGAAAAATATCCGCCGTAGGGGCGTTTTTTCCTCTTGCGCGCTTTTCAGAAACCTCTATAAATCGCGCCACGCCGGACGTTGGAGCGGTCGGCGGACGCGGAATGCGGGCGTAGCTCAGGGGTAGAGCACAACCTTGCCAAGGTTGGGGTCGTGAGTTCGAATCTCATCGCCCGCTCCAACGCCTCCCGAAATGGGAGGCTTTTCTTTTTCCAGATCCTTTCATATCCGTCGCGGCTTGCGGCGTCCGGCGCGGGAAGCGCTCCCCCTTGCGGGAAAGCGCGGGACGCTCATTCTTTCGTGACCATCGCCCGCCATAGTCCTTGCGTGAGCGCAAGCAGGGAGCGGGCATGCCGGCCATAGACGTCAGCCTGACGGTGGATGTGGAGTTCAGCATCGGCGGCGCCTTCGCCGATCCCGAGGCCTGCGCGCCTGTCGGGCTGGCCCATGTCGATTGCTCCGCCGAAGGCGAAGACCACGGCTTGCCCTTTCTGCTGCGGATTCTCGGACGCCACGGCTTTCAGGCCACCTTCTTCGTGGAGACGGCCCAAACCGCATGGTTCGGCGACGCGCCCATGGCCTCGGTCGTGCGGCGGCTTCTGGAGGCCGGGCAGGACGTTCAGCTGCATCTCCATCCCTGCTGGAGCTGGTTCCGCGATCCCGACTGGCGCGAGCGTCTGCGCCGCGCCGCGCCTCTGGACGATTGCGCGGCCCTTCAGCCCTCCGAACTGGCCGAGTCGATGCGGGAGGGCGCCGAGGCCCTGATCCGCTGGGGCGCGCCCCGGCCCGTGGCCTTTCGCGCCGGAGGGCTCAGGGCGGGGCTGAACGTCCATCGCGCGATGAAGCTGGCGGGGATCGGGCTGGGCTCCAACGTGGGGCTCGGCTACGCCGCGCCGCGCGATCCGGAGCTGCTGACTCTGGCCTCAGGCGTGCGCGAGCCGGTGGAGGGCGTGCGCGAGACGCCGGTCACGAGCTATCTGGCGCCGCGCCCCTCGGGTTCGCCGGGGCGGCGGCTGATGACGGTCACCGGCGCCTCCTTCGGCGAGATGCGCGGCCTGCTGGAGCAGGCGGCGGCGCGGGGAATCTCGCCGGTGACGATTCTGACCCATCCCTTCGAATTCGTGAAAGCGGCGCCTCCGGGCTTTCCCGGCGTGCGGCCCAACCGCCTGAACAAGGCGCGGCTGCGCAGGCTTTGCGCCTATCTCGCCGCCCGGCCCGATCTTTACCGCGTCACCTCCTTCGCGCAGGGCGATTCGCGCTGGCGGACGCAAGCCGCCGCCGATCCGGCTCTGAGGGTCTCGCCCGCCGCCGCTCTCGGCAGGCTGGCGGCCAACGCGCTCAACGATCGTCTGCGGAAGCTGTGAAAGGACTCGCCTCATGCGTCGCGAAAAGCCCCGTCCGGGGCGTCTCGCTCCCTCCCGATTCGTCCGGAGCCGCCGCGTCCTCCGGCGGCTCGCCCGCCAGAGCCGCCCCGGCCGGGACGCCGGTCTCGGCGCAGAGCCAGTCATGGAAGAGGCGGAACCCGCGCGAGGCCTCGGAGGCTTCCGGCCAGATCAGAACGTAAGGCTGGCCGCCCTGAAGGCGGCGCGGCGAGAGGCGCGTCAGCGTCCCGTCCTCGAGGTCGTTTTGGACGACGGCCTCGGGGAGGAGCGCCGCGCCGAGGCCCGCGCGCGTCGCCGCCAGCGTCAGGCCGAGATCCTGAAGCCGGGGGCCGCGCGCGATTTCGGTCGGATCCGCGCCCGCCTTCGCCCCCTGCTCCGAGCCCTCGAACCAGGCGAGCCAGAGATCGGGCCGCTCCGCCTGCTGGAGCAGCGGCAGACGCGCGATCTGCGGATCGGAGAGCGAATCGGCGGCTCCGGGCCCCGCGCGGAATCCGAAGCGCCGCAGAAGCTCCGGCGCCGCCGCCGCGACGAGACGCTCCTCCAGAAGCGGGCGTCGACGCGTCTCCGGCGCGGAGGCCGCTCCGCGCTGGAGGGCGCAATCATAGGGATCGCGGGCGAAGTCCACGGGCTCGGCGCGTTCGGCGAGCTCGAAGGTCGTCTGAGGCGCCAGCGCTGAAAACCGCGCCAGACGCGGCATGAGCCAGTTCTGACCCAGACAAGGCGCGATGGCCACCCGCAGCAGATCGCGCCTTCCGCCGAAGGCCATCACCCGCAGCGTCGAGGCGTCGAGGTCGCGCAGAATGCGCTCGGCGTCCTGCAGCAGGGCGCGTCCGGCGTCCGAGAGGGTCAGCCTCTGGCGGACGCGGTGGAAGAGCTGCGCGCCCACCCGCGCCTCCAGCGAGGCGAGCGAGCGGCTCACGGCGCTTTGCGTGAGATTCAACTCCTGAGCGGCCCGCGTCGCCGAACCGAGCCGGGCGCAGCGGACGAAGGCTTCAAGTTCGGGCAAACTGGGCGTATAGCCGCTTCTCATGGCGATCTCCCAAGTTCGGCCCCCCTTCGGACATCCTATCCGAAAGCAGAGCCTGCGTCTTGGGGGAAGCTGGGCGATTCACCGTGGAACTCTTTGCCGAAACTCAAAAAACGGCGAGGAAGGGAGGAGGCAGGCGAATGAACACGACCTCTTTGCGCGCGAAAGACGCGCCGGATCTCGGGCGCTTCGATTGGGAGGATCCCTTCCGCCTCGACGATCAACTGACGCAAGAAGAGCGGATGATCCGCGATTCGGCCCACGCCTATGCGCAGGAGAAGCTTCAGACCCGCGTGATCGCGGCCTATCGCGAGGAGAAGACCGATCCGGCCATCTTCCGCGAGATGGGCGAGATGGGTCTGCTCGGCGTGACTCTGCCGGAGGAATACGGCGGGCTCGGCGCCTCTTATGCGGCCTATGGGCTGGTCGCCCGCGAGATCGAGCGGGTGGATTCGGGCTATCGCAGCATGGCCTCGGTTCAGGCGAGCCTCGTGATCTATCCGATCTACGCCTATGGCTCCGAAGAGCAGCGGCGCGAATATCTGCCCAAGCTGGCGGCGGGCGAATGGATCGGCTGCTTCGGCCTCACCGAGCCGGATGCGGGCTCCGACCCTGCGGGCATGAAGACCACCGCGAAAAAGACCGCCTCGGGCTATGTGCTGAACGGCGCCAAGACCTGGATCAGCAACGCCCCCATCGCCGACGTCTTCGTCGTCTGGGCGAAATCCGAGGCTCATGGCGGCAAGATCCGCGGCTTCGTGCTGGAGAAGGGGACCAAGGGCCTTTCGGCGCCCAAGATCGGCGGCAAGCTCTCGCTCCGCGCCTCGATCACCGGCGAGATCGTGCTTGAGGGGGTCGAAGTGGGCGAAGAGGCGCTGCTGCCCAACGTCGAGGGGCTGAAGGGGCCTTTCGGCTGCCTCAACCGCGCGCGCTACGGCATTTCATGGGGCGCGATGGGCGCCGCTGAATTCTGCTATCACGCCGCCCGCCGATATGGCCTCGACCGCAAGCAGTTCGGACGGCCCCTCGCCAATAACCAGCTCTATCAGCTGAAGCTCGCCAATATGATGACCGAGATCACGCTGGGGCTTCAGGCCTCCTTGCGCGTCGGGCGTCTGATGGACGAGGCTCAGGCCGCGCCGGAGATGATCTCCATCGTCAAGCGCAACAATTGCGGCAAGGCGCTGGACATCGCCCGCATGGCCCGCGACATGCACGGCGGCAACGGCATCTCGGAGGAATATCAGGTGATGCGCCATGCGCAGAATCTGGAGACCGTGAACACCTATGAAGGCGCCCATGACGTCCACGCCCTGATCTTGGGGCGCGCGATCACCGGGCTTCAGGCTTTCTTCTGAGAGGCGACGAAATGAGCGGAACCCCCTTCGGCGCCTTGGCGGGCCTGCGCGTGATCGACCTGACCCGCGTGCTGGCCGGACCTTACTGCACGCAGATCCTCGCCGATCACGGCGCGGAGGTCGTCAAGATCGAGCCGCCGCAGGGCGACGAGACGCGCAGTTGGGGCCCGCCCTTCAAAGAGGGCTTCAGCGCCTATTTCTCGGGCGCCAACCGCAATAAGCGGTCTTTGGCGCTCGACCTCGGCCGCCCGGAGGGCCGCGAGGTCCTTCTGCGGCTGCTGGAGGGCGCCGACGCTCTGATTCATAACTTCAAGCCGGGCGGCATGGAGAAATGGGGCCTCGGCTATGAGGATCTGAAGGAGCGTTTCCCCAAGCTGGTCTATTGCCACATCAGCGGCTTCGGCGCCGACGGGCCTTTAGGCGGCTTTCCCGGCTATGACGCGGCGGTGCAGGCCATGACCGGACTGATGAGCGTCAACGGCGCGCCGGGCGGCGGCCCGATGCGGCTCGGCTCGCCCATGACCGACCTCGGGACGGGGCTTTATGCGGCCATCGCCATTCTGATGGCCCTCATCGAGCGTCAGCGCTCGGGCTTGGGCCAGAAGCTGGAGACGACGCTCTATGACTGCGCTTTGACTCTGGCGCATCCTCAGGCGGCGAACACGCTGATGTCGGGGATCACGCCGGTCTCGACGGGCAACGGCCATCCGAACATCGTGCCTTACGACCTCTTCCCGACCCGCACGCGGCCGCTTTATCTGGCCATCGGCAACAACGGTCAATTCGCCAAGTTCTGCGCGATGGTCGGGCTTGAGGAGGCCGCGAAGGATCCGCGCTTCGCCTCCAACGCCGAGCGCATCCGCAATCGCGCAGCCCTGACGGAGATTCTGCGCGCCCATCTGAAGGGTTTCGACGCCGAGGAGCTGGAGCCCCGGCTTCTGGCCGAGGGCGTCCCGGCGGGGGTGGCGCGGAATCTCGACGAGGCTCTGGAGCATCCCCATACGGCGCATCGCGGGATGCTGGCCGAGCGCGAGGGCTATCGAGGCGTGGCGACTCCGGTGAAGCTGAGCCGCACGCCCTCGGAGACGCGCCGTCGTCCGCCGCTCTTGGGCGAGCAGGCCCGCGAGATCCTCGCGGAGGCGGGTTATTCGATCAAAGAGGTCGAGGGGCTCTTGTCCGCAGGCGTGGTCAGAGAGGGATAGAGGCTCCATTCCCGGATCTTCCCCTCCTTGTCGAAGCGGGAGAGCCAGAGGATGAGGGCCGCCCGCTCCTCGGGATCGCGGATTCCCGCGAAGACCATCCGCGTGCCGGGCATGGTCTTGCGCGGATCGGTCAGGAAGGCGTCGAGGGCTTCGAGGCTCCAGATCTCGCCCGCCCGGTTGGCCTCCGCCATGACGCGCGAATAGCGGTATTTCTCCAAGCCGCCCTTCGGGGCTTCGAAGATTCCGTTGAGCGTCGGCCCGGCGCGGAGCTTCGCCCCTTCGCCGACCATATGGCAGGACTGGCATTTGCGGAAAGACCGCGCGCCGGGATCTTCGGCGCGGGCGACGGGAGCGGTCAGGGCGGCCGCGCCCGTCAGGGCGGCGACGAGAAGGAGACGCAACGGAGTCATGGCTTTCGGCTGGATTGGAGCATTCTCCAGCGAAGCCGACCAGGCTTCGCGTCGCGAAAATGCGACCACACAAAAACTTGGAGCGTCGGAGCGATCCGAGAGAATCGGAAAACGCTCCAAGAGCGGGGCCTCAAGCTTCGCCCGAAGCCGGGCCTTCGTCCATGCGGCGAAAGGGCGTCGCGGCGTCGAGTTCGGCCTGAGCCTCCAGAATCGAGGCGCGTTCGCGCTTCAGATAATCCGCGACGGGCTTGCGCAAGCCGGGATCCGAGATCCAATGCGCCGAGCGCGTCAGAATCGGGCGATAGCCCCGCGCGAGCTTATGCTCGCCCTGAGCCCCCGCCTCGACCTGCTTCAGCCCCATCTCCAGAGCCGCCTCTATGGCCTGATGATAACAGATCTCGAAATGCAGGAAGGGCCGCTCCTCCAGAGCGCCCCAATAGCGCCCGTAAAGCGTTTCGCGCCCGATGAGGTTCAGCGCCCCCGCCAGCCAGGGCCCGCCGCCCGCCTCTCGCGCGAGGACGATCAGGCAATCTTCGGCCATGGTTTCGGCGAGGAGGCGGAAAGCCTCGCGCGTGAGATAGGGACGGCCCCATTTGCGCGCGCCGGTGTCCTGATAGAAGCCCCACATGGCGTCCCAATGCTCGGGCCTGAGGGCCTCGCCCGTGAGCCTCAGGATCTCCAGCCCCGCCTGAGCCGCCTCGCGCTCCTTTTTCAGCGCCTTGCGCTTGCGCGAGGCCAAGGCCCCGAGGAAGCCCGCGTAATCGCCGTAATCTTCGTCGCGCCAGTGATATTGCAGATCCAGACGCGGGAGGAATCCCTCCGCCTCGAAAAGCTTCTGCTCCGCTTCGAGGCAGAAATTCACATGCAGCGAGGAAAGCCCGTTATTGGTCGCCAGATCCCGGCCCGCCCGCGCCAGAGCCCGCGCGGTCTCCTCCGGGGCTCCGGGCGCGATCAGCAGACGCCGCCCCGGAACCGGCGTGAAGGGCGTCGCGGAGACGAGCTTCGGATAATAGCTCCCGCCCGCCCGCTCATAGGCTTGGGCCCATCCATGGTCGAAGACGTATTCGCCCTGCGAATCGCTCTTGAGATAGACCGGCAGAATCCCGACCAGACGCCCCTCGGCCTCGGCGATCAGATGATGCGCCGCCCAACCCGCCCTCGGAACCGCCGAACCGCTCTCCTCCATGGCGAGGAAGAAGCGATGGGTCAGGAAGGGATTCGCGGGACGCCCCCCCTCCGCCGCCTCGGGCGCGGCGCAGGCGTCCCAAGCCTCCGGCGCGACCTCCCGGACGGCGTGGATCAGCCGGAGGTTCAGGGGGCGGCTGAAGGCTTGGGTCAGGGCCGGAATCCCTCGAAGGTGATCTGATCGGCGTGCAGCGAGGCGAAGGGAATTTGATCGAAGCTTTTGATCGTCCAGCAGAGGACCGGAACGCCGCCTTTGCGCAAAGCCGTCAATTCGGCGCTCGGGAAGGATTCGGCGCCGAAGGAGACGAATTCCGCGCCGATCGCGTCGAAGTCCCGCAGGGCGGTCAGATGCGCCTTGCGGGCCTCCGGCAGATGGGCGTCGCTGGCGAAGACCTTATTCACATAATCGTAGGAGATCAGCCCTCGCGCCAGATCCGGCGCCGAATCGCGCAGCAGCCGGACGCTGTGCGGATTGAAGGACATGGCCGCGACCGGCCCCTCATAGCCCTTCAGCGCGGCGAGGAGGGCGGCCTCCAGCGGGCCGAGGTTCTTGTCATCCATGTCGCCGGACTGGTCTTTGATCTCGATCACCAGCGGAACCTTTCCGCCGACGATCTCCAGAATCTCGGAGAGCGTCGGGATGGTTTCCTCAGGCTGCGAATCCAGAAGGGGAATCCGGCCCAGCTCCGCGGCGGTCAGCTCCTTGACGAGGCCCTCACGCCCCGTCAGCCTTTTGAGCCGCTGGTCGTGAAACACCATGGCCACGCCGTCGGAAGAGGGCTGAATGTCGATTTCAATGGGATACCCCGCCTCCACGGCGGCCCGGACGGCGGCCCGGGAGTTTTCGATTCGTCCGGCGGCGCGGTCATGCAGAGCGCGATGGGCGATAGGGCGAGCCAGAAAGGCGGGATCGAGCGGCATGAAGAGTCCTCCGAAGTTCCACGGTTCGTCTGATAGCATGAGGTCGCGCGAAAAGCGAAAGGGCGGCTTCGCGCCGCAGGAGCTTTTCATGGGCGCCGCCTTGGGTTAGATGCAGGGCCTTCCGGGCCCCTTGCCGGCCGCAGACGAAAGAGCCGCCTCATGACCTCCTCCGCGCTTAAGCCCGTCGCCGAGCCCGCGATCACGCCTGAGCTCATCGCCGACCATGGCCTCAAGCCCGACGAATATCAGCGGATTCTGGATCTGCTCGGCCGCGAGCCGAGCTTCACGGAGCTGGGGATCTTCTCGGCGATGTGGAATGAGCATTGTTCTTACAAATCCTCGAAGAAATGGCTGCGGACTCTGCCGACCAAGGCCCCTTGGGTGATTCAGGGCCCCGGCGAGAACGCGGGCGTCATCGACATCGGCGAGGGGCTGGCGGCGGTCTTCAAGATGGAGAGCCATAACCACCCCTCTTTCATCGAGCCCTATCAGGGCGCGGCGACGGGCGTGGGCGGCATTCTGCGCGACGTCTTCACCATGGGCGCGCGGCCCGTGGCGGCGCTCAACGCTTTGCGCTTCGGCGATCCGGAGCACCCCAAGACCCGCCGCATCGTGCGGGGCGTGGTCTCGGGGATCGGCGGCTACGGCAACGCCTTCGGCGTGCCGACCGTCGGCGGCGAGACGAATTTCCATCCGGCCTATGACGGCAATCCGCTGGTCAACGCCATGGCGGTGGGGCTGGCCCGCACCGACGGCATCTTCTACGCCAAAGCCTCGGGCGTGGGGCGGCCCATCGTCTATCTCGGCGCCAAGACCGGCCGCGACGGCGTGGGCGGCGCCACCATGGCCTCGGCCGAATTCGGCGAGGACGTCGAGGAGAAGCGCCCCACGGTTCAGGTCGGCGATCCCTTCACCGAAAAGCGCCTTCTCGAAGCCTGCCTCGAACTCATGGCGACGGGCGCCGTGGTGGCGATTCAGGACATGGGCGCGGCGGGCCTCACCTGCTCCGCCGTGGAGATGGGCGACAAGGGCGATCTCGGCGTGCGGCTGGACCTCGACAAGGTGCCGACCCGCGAAGCGCATATGACCGCCTATGAAATGATGCTCTCCGAATCCCAAGAGCGCATGCTCATGGCGCTGCATCCCGAACTCGAAGACGTGGCCCGCGCGATCTTCGAGAAATGGGATCTGGATTTCGCCATCGTCGGCGAGACCATCGCCGAGGACCGCTTCCTCATCCTGCATGGAAACGAGGTCAAGGCGGATCTGCCGCTGAAAGCCTTGTCCGGCTCGGCGCCGGAATACGACCGGCCTTGGAGCGAGACTCCCGCCGCCGAGCCCCTCGGGCCGGTGGAGGCGCCCATGGGCTCCATGGAGGCGCTGCGCAAGCTGCTGGGCTCGCCGGATCTTTGCTCGCGCCGCTGGATCTGGGAGCAATATGATCATCAGGTCATGGCCGACAGCGTGCAGCTCCCCGGCGGAGACGCCGCCGTGGTGCGCGTGCATGGGACCAATCGCGGCCTCGCCATGACGGTCGACGTGACTCCGCGCTATTGCAAAGCCAATCCGCGCCGGGGCGGGGCTCAGGCCGTGGCCGAGACCTGGCGCAACCTCACCGCCGTGGGCGCGAAGCCTCTGGCGATCACCGACAACCTCAATTTCGGCAATCCCGAAAAGCCCGAGGTCATGGGGCAATTCGTGGCCTGCGTGCAGGGGATCGGCCAAGCCTGCGAGGCTCTGGACTACCCGGTCGTCTCGGGCAACGTCTCGCTCTACAACGAGACCGACGGCGCGGCCATTCTGCCGACTCCGGCCATCGGCGGCGTCGGGGTGATCGAGGATCTGGCGCAGATGACCACCCTCGCGCTGAAGCAGGCGGACCGGGTTCTGGTTCTGGTCGGGCCGAACGGCTGCTGGCTCGGACAGACGCTCTATCTGCGCGAGATCCTCGGCCGCGAGGCGGGCGACGCGCCGCCGGTGGACCTCCTCGCCGAGAAGCGCGCGGGCGATTTCGTGCGTCGCTCGATTCAGGGGGGCCTCGTGGCGGCCTGCCATGATCTTTCGGACGGCGGTCTGGCCGTGGCGGCGGCGGAGATGGCGCTTGCGGGCGGGCTCGGCGCGGATCTGGACGCCCCGCCTCAGGGCTCGGAGCCCCATCGCTGGTTCTTCGGCGAGGATCAGGGCCGCTACCTCATCGAGACCGAGGCGCCCGAAGCTCTGCTTCAGGCCGCCGACCGGGCGGGCGTGGCGGCGCGGATCGTCGGGCGCACGGGCGGCGAGGCTCTGGTTCTGGCGGGCGAATCCGCGCCTCTGGAGGAGCTGCGCGAGATCCGCGAAGGCTGGCTTCCGGCCTATATGCGCGGCGAAGCCTGATGAGCAGCCTTGAGAACCGCGCCGCCGAGGCGCCCGAAGGCGCCTTGCCCCATGCTCCGGCGATGATTCTGGTGCGCCCGCAGCTCGCCGAGAACATCGGCGCGGCGGCGCGGGCCATGTGGAATTTCGGACTCTGGGATCTGCGGCTCGTCGCGCCGCGCGACGGCTGGCCTCAGGGACGCGCTTGGGCGGCCTGCTCAGGGGCGGAGGGGCCTCTGGACCGCGCCCGCGTCTTCGAGACCACCGCCGAGGCCGTGGCGGATCTGAATCATGTCTACGCCACCACCGCCCGCAGCCGCGATCTGCATAAGGAGGCGGCCACGCCGGAGGAGGCCGCCCGTTTCGGGCTCGCCCGCGCGAAAGAGGGCTGGAGGATCGGCTTCCTCTTCGGACCTGAACGCACGGGCCTCGAAAACGACGACGTGGAGCGGGCTGCGGCGATTTGTTCGGTCCCGGTCAATCCGGCTTTCAAGTCTCTGAACTTGGCGCAATGCGTCCTGCTGACCTCCTATGAATGGCGTCAGGCCGCCATGGCGGAGGACGAAGCCCTCGCCGCTCCGCCCCCCGAGGCGCCTTCCCCCGCGCCGCGCGCCCAAATCGACGCGCTTTTGAGCCGGATGGTCGAAGAGCTTGACGATTCAGGCTTCTTCTGGCCGGAGGCCCGCCGCGCCTCGGTGGAGTCCAGCCTGCGCAACGCCCTTTACCGGGCGCCTTTCACCGCCGGAGAGGCGAAATTGCTCTTCGGCGTGGTGGATGCTCTGGCGCGGGTGCGCAAATCTCCCAACAGGCGAGACTGATCTCTAAAATGCTCCCCAAAAGATAATTCTCCTGAACGGCGTCCGAACGCGCCGTTCAGGCTGGGTTCAGGCGAATCAGGCTATATCGGGGGTGTTGTTTTCGTGATCCTCAGCGCCCTCGAAGAGCCTCGGCCTCTGGTTCGGATCTGTTCGACAGGCGCGAAATCTCAGTTTGCTGTTTCGTCCCTCAAAGCGTGGCGTTTTTGATTCTGCGTCTTGTGTCGCGTTGCTTCCCTTCGCCCCCGTCGCTTGTCTCGCGGCGGGGGCGCATTCGCCTGAGGGCTCCGCAAGGGCCGACTGAGGCTCGGATCTCTGGACGAGGAAGGCGGATGGAGCTAGAGTCTCGTCAGCCTTTCGCGCGTCGTGTTTGACCGCCGCGTCGGGCGCGTATGACTTGCTCGTTCTCCCTGCTTGCGTTGTGCGGAATTCGGATATGTGTGCTGCTGCGAAAGCGAGGCTTTTGATTTTAGGAACGCTCGGCGTTTTGAGCGCTCCCGCCGCCTTGGCGCAAGGATTCTGGAGCAAGGGCGCCGAAACGGCCTTGCGCGCCGTCGAGAACGGCGCCGCCAGACCCCTCGGGGAGTTGCTGGCCGTGGTTCAGGGGCAGGTGGACGGCGCGCTCATGGACGTGGAGTTCAAATATCGCGACGGCAGATATATCTATGACGTGACCGTTCTGGATGGTCGCGGCGTGGTGCGCGGCGTCAGCTACGACGCGGGATCCTTGCAGCGCATGCCGGAGATCGAGACTCTGCCTTTGCCGCCGCCCACGGGCTATGCGGCCGCCTCCGTTCCTCCGCCCGTCGAAACCGCAGGCCGCCGCCGAGACGCCTCTTGGGGCTCGGGCCGCGACGAGGCTTCGTCTCTGACCGAGGCTTCCTTAGGCGCGGCCGCGGAAGGCCCCTCGGCGCTCGGCGCGGCCGCGGCCGAAGGGCGCTTTGGACGCAATCGTCCCAGATTGGGCGGAATCAGCGCGGCGCTCTTCGGCGAAACGGGCGGCGGAGACGGCGGCTTCGGCCAAAGCTACGGAGAGAGCCGATCCGGCGCGGAGACGGAGACCGAGGCCGGGGAGGCGGGCGAGTCGGGCGCTTCGAGATCGACGGATTCCGGTTCGGAAGGCGCTTCAGGCTCCGGTTCGGAATCGGGCGGAGCCTCCGGCGGGGCTTCAGGCTCAGGCGGCGCTTCGGGCGGCGCTTCGGGCGGGGCCTCCGGCGGCGGCGCTGCCGCTGGGGGCGCCGAATCGGGGAGCGAATCGGGCGGCTCCGGCGAATCCGGAGATTCGGAAGGCGGGGCCTCCTCGAGCGGCTCCTGATGCGGGTGCTGGTCGTCGAGGACGATTCCCGCCTCTCCGCGCAGATCTGCGCCGCGCTGGAGGCGGCGGGCTTCGCGGTGGACAAGGCCGACGACGGCGAGCAAGGCGGATTCCTCGGCGAAACCGAGCCCTATGACGCGGCGGTGCTGGATCTCGGCCTGCCCAAGCGCGAAGGCGGCGCCGTGCTGCGCGACTGGCGGCGCAAGGGCGTCAAGACGCCGGTTCTGATCCTCACCGCCCGCGATTCCTGGCGCGAGAAGGTCGAGGCTCTGGACGCGGGCGCGGACGATTATCTCGCCAAGCCTTTTCACACCGCCGAATTGGTGGCGCGTCTGCGGGCGCTGATCCGCCGCTCCAGCGGCTGGGCGGATCCGGTGCTGCGCGCGGGCGATCTGGAGTTCGACACCCGCACCGGCGAGGCCAGCCTGAACGGCGTCGCCGTGACGCTGACCGCTCAGGAAAGCCGCGTTCTCGGCTATTTGCTGCTCAACGCGGGGCGGGTGGTCTCGCGGGTCGAGATCGGGGAGCATGTCTACGGCTATGAATCCGATCCCGACTCCAACACCATCGAGGTCTTCGTTGGGCGTTTGCGGCGCAAGCTCTCGGCGGATCTGATCCAGACCGAGCGCGGCCGGGGCTACATCATCCGCAAGACCGCATGAGCGAATCCCGGCGCCGCCCCTCTTCGCTGCGGGCGCGCAGCCTGCTCGTGGCGGCTCTGGGGATGAGTCTCGCCATGCTGCTGAGCGGCGCGGTCATCTGGGGGCTCTTCGCGGAGGCGGTCGAGCGTCAATTCGACGAGCGTTTTCAGGAATACCTCAACGTCATGACGGCGGCCGTCCATCTGGGGCCCGATTACGAGACGGCTTTCGCCTCGCGTCTGGGCGTCGGGACGGATCGGGCGGGCGGCGCGGGAGGGGTTCGGCCTGCGGACGCGGCGCCCTTCGATCCGCGTCTCGGGCGGGCCTACGGCGGCATTTACTGGATGGCGCGGCGGGTCGTGCGGAACGACGCCCGCGACGATCAGGAATTGACCTTCCGTTCGGTTTCGCTCTGGGACTTCCAGTTGCGCACGCCGGAGCCTGCGGCGCGTCTGGGCGAGCCGCAGAGGCTCTACAGCCGGATTCCGGGTCCGGGCGGCTCCTGGCTGCGGGCGCTGCAAAGGCGGGTGCGCGTGGAGCGGACCGGCGACGAATGGCTGCTGACCATCGCCGCGGACGAGGCTTCTCTGGCCGCTTCGCGCGCGAGCTTCCGGCGGGCGCTGATTCTGTCTTTAAGCGCTCTGGGGCTGGCCTTGCTGGCGGCGGCGGCTTTGCAGAGCCGCTTCGTGCTGAGTCCGCTGCGTCCGCTGCGCGGAGCTTTGGCCGAATATCGGGCGGGCCGCGCGCCGCGCATCGAAGGCGCTTATCCCTCCGAGATCGCGCCCTTGGTGGAGGATCTCAACGGGCTGCTCGACCGCAACGAGCGCTGGATCGCCCAAGGCCGCCGCCGCGCCGCCGACCTCGCCCATGAGATGAAGACCCCTGTGGCCGTGCTGCGCAACGAACTCGACGCTTTGGCCGCGCGCCATGTCTCCAGCGAGGGCGGCCCGCCGCCCGGCTCGGAGAGCCTGAGCGTGGCCTTCGACGCTCTGGCCCAGATCGAGCGCCAGACGCGCCGTCAATTGGCGCGGGCGCGGGTGGGGGCTTTGCAGGGCTCGCGGACGCGGCTGCGGCCCGCGGCGGAGCGTCTGCGCCGGACCATGCTGCGGCTGCATCAGCGTCCGCTGAAGATCTGGCTGGATCTGCCTGCGGAGCTGGTCTTCAACGGCGACGAGGAGGATCTGGAGGAGCTGCTGGGCGAATTGATGAACAACGCCTGTCTCTGGGCGCGGGGCGCGCTTTGGGTCTCGGCGGCGGCGGTCGAGACGCTTCAGGGCGAGCGCCTGCGCCTGACCGTCGAGGACGACGGCCCCGGCGTCGCGCCGGAGCAGCACGCCCGGATGCTCTCGGCGGGAGGGCGGTTGGATTCGCGGCGTCCGGGCTCAGGCATCGGCCTCGCGATGGTGGCCGATCTCGTCGAGGCCTATGACGGCGAATTGAGCCTCGGGCGGGGAGCGGCGGGAGGGCTTCAGGTGCGGCTTCTGCTGCCCGGCGCGCGGGCGCCCTGAGCCGGAAGGCCCCGGCGGCCCCGCAAGCGGCCGGGCTTCACAAAAGATCGCGCGGCTGGACGTAGCCGGTCAGCCGCGCCGCGCCGAGCGTCAAATCCGCCCAATCCCCCGGAATCTCGTAAAGCGCCAAGGCGCCGGTGGGGAATTTCTCAAAGCCCCGGGCGTCGGCGGGATTTTCGGCCCGGCCGCCGCAAAGCGCCTCCGCGAAGCTTTGCAGCCCGTCGTTATGCCCGAGCGTCAGCAAGCTCCGGGACTCGGGCGGCGCCTCCTCGCGCAGGACCGCGAGGATCTCCTCCGGCGAAGCGAGATAAAGCCGCTCCAGAAAGCGCGGCTTGGGCGGCTCCGAATCCGGAAAGAGGCCGCGCGCGGTCAAATCCCAAGTCTCGCGCGTGCGGCGGGCGGTCGAGATCAAAGCGGCGTCGGGCCTTTCGCCTTGCGCCCTCAGCCAGGCGCCTATGGCGGCGGCGGCGGCGCGTCCGCGCGGCTCCAATCCGCGCTCGGCGTCCTCGACTCCCGGCGGCCATGCGGATTTGGCGTGGCGCATCAGCAGAAGACGGCGCATCAGGAGGCCTCCAATTCGAGATCGCCCTCGACGATCCAGCTCTCCGCCTGAGGCCGCAGGCTCAGAGGGACGCAATTGGGCGCGACGCCGCGCGGCCGGATGTCGAGCGCCCCGCGCAGCGCCTTCCAGACGCCGCCATGCGCCACGATCAGCGGCAGGCCCTCGTCCTGAAGCGCCCGCCTGAGGCCGAGCAAGGTCCGCGCCTGAAAATCGACGAAGGATTCTCCGCCTTCGGGGATCAGCGTCCCCGCATAGAAGGCCGCGAAGGACTCGCTCCACGGCGTGCCCTCCAGCACGCCGAATCCGGCTTCGCGCAGATCGGGCTCCAGCGTGATCCCGGAGATCCCGAGCCCCTCGGCGAGGATCTCCGCCGTCTCGCGCGCCCGCCCCAGCGGACTGGCCGCCACCCGCGTCAGCCCGAGAGGCCGCAGAAGCTCGACGGCGGCGCGGGCTTGGGCGCGTCCGGTCTCGTTGAGCGGGATGTCCGTGGAGCCCTGCGCCTTGCGCTGGAGATTCCAGTCGGTCTGGCCATGGCGGATGAAGACGAAGGGCTTGCGCGGCGTCATGGTCTTCCTCTGGGTCGTCCTCTGGAGAGCCGGGGGGCGGGAGGAGATCCACGCATAAACCAAACTCCCGCCGCGCGCCTAGCGCGTTTTCCGGTTAGGGCGGCTTTCAGGCGGCCTCAAACGAATCCGGGCGCCGAGAGCAGAGACTCGACCGCCGCCTCTAATCGGCTTCGGGGCAGCAGGATCAGAGCGCCGGGCGCGTCGAACTCCGCCGAGACCTCCGGCGCCGAGACCTCGTTGGAGACGCCGATCCTCAGGCCCGCCTCCAGCCTCAGCGGATCGAGCGGCCAGCGCAGCCCGCTTGAGCGCGAGACGGTCGTGGGGCGGATCGGCCAGATGGAGAGGCGGTCGCCCGGCTTCAGCCGCGCCCGCCAGAGGGGCGGGGCCAGAAAAACCACCTCCCGCTCGCCGAGCAGCAGGATCCGCCGCTCCGGACGCGCCGCCAGAGCATGGAGCGCCGCCAGAGCATGGTCCAGCCGCCCGCCGAGGAAGCCGAGGCCGAGCGTGATCTCCGCCTCCAGCCGGTCGAGGGCTTTCTCGAAATCGGTCGTCTCCTGATCCGGGGTTTTTAGGACGTATACGTCTTTCTGGGACGCCCACCAGTCCAGATCCTCCAGAGAATCGAGATCTCCCAAGATCGCTTCGGGACGCTCGCCCCAGGCTTTCAGGTGATTCGCTCCTCCGTCTACGGCGAAAACCCGCGGCGCGAGCCCCTTTGCGGCCCGATATGCGGGTCTGGAGGCCGGTCCTCCCCCGATCAGGGTAAGCCATGGCTCTTTTTTTACGGACATGTTAATCTCGGGGCTAAGAATTCATTGATTTCGGCGAATATGTTCGATTCTGGGCGTTTTCGCTTTTGTTTGGTCAAAAACTTATTCAATGTATAGAGAGCGGCGGCGGGCTCCAATCCCGGGCTCTCCGCGTCACATCAGGATACGGGAGTGCATCATGAAGGCGATTCTGAACGCTTCGGCCGCTTTGGTCCTCGGCGCGACCCTTTTCGCCTCTGGAGGAGCCTCCGCGCAGCAGATGCTGGCGAGCAAGAATTGCGCGAACGGCGACACCATCCGCATGATGATCGCGCGCGACGCCGTGGTCGTCGAGCGCCGCAGCAGCGGCTGGGGCGCCCCTACGGCCGTGCAGGCCTTCGACATGTGGAACTTCCGCGCCGCGCAGAGCGCCTTCAACAGCATCTGCTACTAAGGCCCTTGCGCGCCTCGGGCGCGTGGGCTTTCGGAGGCGGAGCGCAGGAATGCGGAGGGGGCGCCGGTCAGGCGCCCTTTTCATGAGCGGCGGCGAGGGCCTCGGCCAGAGCCTCCGGCGCGCGGCGGGCCGCCACGGTCTTCAGCCGCGCCTGAGCCCCGGCGGCGATCTCCAGATCCCGGCCCGGGATTCCGAGCCTCTTGGCCAGCAAAGTCAAAAGCGCGGCGTTGGCCGCGCCTTTCTCCGGCGCCGCCCGCACGCGGGCTTTGAGGAAAAGGCGCCCGGCGTCGTCGCGGTCCAATCCCTCCAGCGCGTCGGCGCCGCCTTTGGGCGTCAGCCGCACGGCGAAGCGCGCGCCTTCCGAGGCGGGGCGGACCAGATCGCGCCAATTCTCCGCGGCCGCGGCCTCCTCCGCCATCGTCAGGCGAGGGCGGAGAGGCTGCGGACGAGCAGAATCTCCAGAAAGTTCACCCCGATCATCAGCACGATGGGCGAGATGTCGATTCCGCCGAGATTCGGCATAAGGCGGCGAATGGGGCTGAGCATGGGCTCGACCAAGCGCTCCAGACCGTCGGTCACCGTGCGGACGAAGCGATTGCTGCGGTAGTTGACGACGTTGAACTGAATCAGCAGCGTCAGGACGATATAAATCAGCAAGGCCCAGAAAATCAGATTCGCGACCGCTTGGACCAGATAGATCAGGGCGGGGATCATAAGCGCTCCATCTCGGACACCCGGCCCCGGCGGCCGAGCCTGCGGCATTAAGTAGAGCGCGCCCGCCTCTGCGACAAGCCGCTTGACAGAAGATGGCGGCGCGCCTATCAAGCCGCACGTCGCGGTCATGGGGCTATAGCTCAGCTGGTAGAGCGTTGCCCTCGCATGGCAGAGGTCAGGGGTTCGAATCCCCTTAGCTCCACCATGACCCCGACGAATGCGGCGAAGAGGCCATGTTCCCGGCCCATGCTTCGCCCGTCGGGCGCTCTGCGTCCGACAGAGCTTTTTCCTCGCTTCGCATGTCGTCGTCGTCAGGGCTTCCGCCGTTGCGCGGAGACTCCTTGCGTCGATTCGGCGAGTCGGCCTGCGCCCGCTCTTCTCAAAGGGCGGGCTTTCTCCGTTCAGGCTCCGAAGACGAGGGGTTTTTCCTGATTTCGCGCCGTTCGACCCAAATAAGAACAGATGTTTTATAATATACAGAATTTTCGGCGATTTCTGAAGATATATGGTTTGTTTTGGGAATTTCTCCGACCTATGGTAAATAAATCCTTGGAGGAAGATTTTGAGAATCTTCAAAATCAGAGAGAAAGGGCCAGGCCATGTCGTCATCCGTGCGTGAAATCAGAGATGGTTTATTCGGCGGGGGAGCGGGCCGCAGCGACGGCGGAGGAGCCGGGCGCAGCGATCGGGATCTGGAGCGCGCCTTCGGGCGGGCCGAGCGTCAGGCCTCCGGGCGGGCGCGTTCCTGGAGCGATCAGACGGAATCCCGCAGCGAGGGACGTCAATATGCGGCCATGCGCGGCTGGGGCGAGGATTCGCATCCCTCGGTGGTGGACGGCTTCACCTCGACTCTCCGCCGCCCTGAGCGTCCTTCGGAGCACGCCCGCCCCTGAGGCGGCGCGATTCGACCCCCGAAGAGGCGCGTCCTGATCGGCGCGCCTCTTCGGGGGGCTCCGGAAAGTCTTTCCCGGCGCGGCGCGTCGTCCTAGGCTGAGGCGAGGCGGCTCGGACCGCAGCGGCGAGGGGGAGACGGCGCGTCATGGCGGCTTCGGAGCATTACGGCGCAGCGAGCGCCGCGGTTTTGCGGCTTCTCGGCTGTGAGAAGCCGATCCTTCAGGCGCCTATGGCGGGAACCTCCTCGCCCGCTCTGGCGGCGGAGGTCTGCGCGGCGGGCGGCTTGGGCGCTTTGGGTCTCGGGGCGATGAACGCCGAGGCCGCCGCCCGCGCCATCGCCGAGACCCGCGCCCGCACCGACCAGCCTTTTCATGTGAATCTCTTCTGCCATGAGCATGCTCCGCCGGATCCCCAGCACGACGCCGAATGGCTGGAGCTTCTCGCGCCGCTCTTCGCGGATTTCGGGGCCGAGCCTCCGGCGCGTCTGAACGAGATTTATCAGAGCTTCAAAACCGACGAGGCCATGCTCTCCATGCTGCTGGAGACGCGGCCCGCCGTCGTGAGCTTTCATTTCGGCCTGCCCTCGGCGGAGAAGATCGCGGCGCTGAAGGGCGCGGGGATTCGGCTGCTCGCCAGCGCGACCCAGCCGCATGAGGCCGAAGCCGTGGCGGCGGCGGGGCTCGACGCGGTGATCGCGCAGGGCTGGGAGGCGGGCGGCCATCGCGGGATCTTCGAGCCGGATGGCCCGGATTCGCGGCTTGGGGTTTTCGCCCTCGTTCAGCTTCTGGCGAGGACTTCGCCGATTCCGGTGATCGCGGCGGGCGGAATCATGGACGGCGCGGGCGTCGCGGCGGCGCTGAAGCTCGGGGCGGGGGCGGCGCAATTGGGCACGGCTTACGTCGGCTGTCCGGAATCTCTGGCGGACGCAGGGCATCGTCAGGCCCTGCGCGAGGCCGCGCGCCGTCCGACCGCCCTGACCGCCGCGATCTCCGGACGCCCGGCGCGCTGCCTCGCCAATCGCTTCACGGCCTTCGGCGCGGAGATTCCCGCTCATGAGATCGCCGCCTATCCCTACGCCTATGACGCGGGCAAGGCGCTCAACGCCGCCGCCAAGGCCAAAGGCGAGGCGGGATATGGTCCGCATTGGGCGGGGCAGGGGGCGCCTCTGGCCCGCGAGATGGGCGCGCGCGCCTTGACGCTCAAGCTGGCCGAGGAGCTGGCGGCGGCTTGGCGAGATCTGTGAAGGCCCTCTCCAGAGCCTCCAGAACCTCCGGAGCGGGGGCGGCGCCGAGGGCCGCATATTCCAAGACGGAGCCGGTCTTCGCCTCCTGAAACAAATGATTCAGGCGCGGAAAGACCCGCGCCTTGAGCGGCGTCCGCGGCGGCAGGCGCGCCTTCAGCGCCCTGAGGTTGACGAAGCCCGGAACCTGCTGATCGCGTCCGCCGAAAAAGGCGATCAGCGGCGTGTTCAGCCCGCCCCAGACCTCCGCCATATCGACGCCCAACAGGCTGGCGAAGGGCGCCGAGAGCAGGACCTCCGCCATTTGGGCGGCGGTCTGCGCCAGAGCCTCCCGCGCGCCGAGCGGCGGACCCGGCCAGCGCAAGAGATGATCCAGCACAAGCGCCTCCGTCTCCGCCCGGGAGCCGCCGCGCAGGATCACGTCGAAAGCCGCCTGATTGGTCGCCTGCTGATGGCGCAGAACCTCCGGGGAATATCCCGCCTCCCGTCCTGCGAAACGCGCCTGACGATGGATCAGCCCCGGCATGGGCTCGGCGGGTCCGGCGAGGGCCGCCACCATCTCGACCTGCGCGCGGGCGGCCAGCAAGGCGGAGGTCAAAGCCCCTTGGCTATGGCCGATCAGCCGGATGCGGCGCGGGTCCACGCCCGCCTGAGCCTTCAGGAAAGCCAGCGCCGCCCCGAGATCCGCCACATCCTGCGCGACGGAGGATTGCGCATGATCGCCCTCCGAAGCCCCGACGCCCCGGTCGTCGAAGCGCAGAGACGCGAGGCCCCGCGCGCCGAACCAGCGGGCCATGTCGCCGAAGAAGGGATGTCCGAGAATCTCCTCGTCGCGATTCTGCGGCCCCGATCCCGAAGCGAAGAGCAAAGCGGGGAAAGGGCCCGCGCCTGCGGGCTGCAAGAACGTTCCGGCCAGACGCGCGCCGTCGGGGGCGGCGAAGAAGATCTCGCGCTCCTGAAGGCTCATGCGGCTTTTTCAGATTTTTCGGGCTCGCCGCCGAGCCGGTCGAGGATGGGGCAATCGGGCCGCGAGCCGCCATGACAGGCCGAAACCAAGTCCCGCAGACTGCGCGCCATGGCCTCCAGATCGCGGATCCGCCGCTCGACCTCGGCCAGACGCCGCGCCGCCAGAGCCTTGACCTCGCCGCTGCGGCGGCCGGAATCGCGCCAGAGGTCGAGCAGCGCCCGCAGATCCTCCAGCGAAAACCCGAGATCGCGCCCCGCCCGGATGAAGCGCAATTCATGCAGGTCGCGGGCGTCGTAATCGCGATAACCATTGTCGCGCCGCGCGCCGGGCGGCAAAAGCCCGATGGATTCGTAATGGCGGATCATCTTCGCGGAGACGCCGCTCAATTCCGCCGCTTCGCCGATGCGCATGGGATGAAGCCTCCTTGAAAGGGGAAAAGCTTCCTGATCATGGGAAGGATCGGGCCCCGGCGCAAGTCCGCTCCTGAGGATCGTCCGCTTGCGAGGCTCTGAAGTTGAAAATCTCTTGATCCGCGCGCGAGAGATGGTTTCATGCGTCGGGACATGGAGGATGGAGGGCGCGGATGAAACGAATTCTGATCGGTCTGGGCCTGGCCTGCCTTCTGGCCGGACCCGCGCCGGCGCAGCGCCCCTCTCTGGAGGAGATGCGCGCGCGGATGGATCAGGAGGTCTCCGAGATCGGCGTCTATCGGGAGCTTCTGGCCGATCCCGATCCGACGCGCTCTTTGGCGGCGATGAAGGCGATGCTCGAATCCGGCGATCTGGAATTGCAGGCCATCGCGCTGGAATACGGGCTCTTCAGCCCCAGCCCCATCGTGCGCCGCCGGGCGCTGGAGAGCTTCCTCGCGAGCAAGCCCGTGCTCGACGTCGTCATGGAGACGCCGGCGGAGATGCATCCGAGCAGCAGCGTGACGGGCGCCTATCTGGACGCCTTCAAGATGCGGGCGGGCTCCATAGATCCGCAGAAGGGCGGCGCCTATGTCGGTCTGCGGATCGGGGATCACGATCCGGAGAAAGGCTGCTTGGTCGAGGCGGGCGGCTCGGAATGCGTGGCGCGGGTCACCTCCGGCGGCCTCTCGATCCGGCCATGGACGGAATGGTGGCTCCTCACGCTGAACGAGGAGGGCGAGGCGGTCGGCATGGGGCAGATTCCGGGCGCCGGATCCTTTCCCGTGCGCGTCCCTCTGCGCTGAGACGAGGCGGAAACATGATTCGGGAGCAGATGATGAGAACTCTTGCGACGGGTTGCGCTCTTGCGGCGTCGGTTTGGATCGGAGCGGCCTCGGCGCAGAGCCTGACGGTCGAGGAGATCCGCGCCAAGGTGGATCAGAGCTTGCGCGATCTGGGCTCCTATCAGGAGCTTCTGGCCGATCCGGATCCTGCGCGCAGCTCCGCCGCCATGAAGGTCATGCTGGAATCGGGCGACGCCGAATTGCAGAAGATCGCGCTGGATTACGGGCTTTACAGCCCCAATCCCGCCGTGAGGCGCAAAGCGCTGGAGGGCTTTTTCGCCAGCGAGCCGCGGATCGAGGTCTTCGTGGGCGTGGGCAGGCTGCACACCTCGAGCAATCAAGACAATTACCTGCGCGCCTTCGCGCAATACGGGGGCTCCGTGGACGCCGAGCTCAAAGGCTATTTCACCTGGAAGCTCGGGAAATTCGACGCCGACCAGAAGTGCGCGCTGGATTCCGAAGGTAAGGAATGCGCGGTGCGCGTCACGGATTCCGGGGTTTCGCTGCGTCCCTGGGGAGAGTGGCTGCTGCTGGCGCCGAATGAGGAGGGGGATCTGACGGGCACGGTCTCCGTGGCCGGGACAGGCAGCAGCAACCATCAGATGCGCATCCCCGTCCGTCAGTAAGCCTCACTCGAAGCGGATGCGGTCGAGGCGCACGGGGCCTTCGGTCCAGGCCGAGGAGATGGTCACGAAGATCCAGCGCGCCAGCACCGGCGAGCGCTTCTGATCGAAGCGCCCGTCCGGCCCCATGTTCCCCGAAGCGAAGAAGCGCGGGGCGCCGCCGCCGTCCTCGCGCGAAGAAACCTCGATGAGGATCGCGCGCGGCAGAGCATGGCCGCCTTCGGGATCGGTCAGCAGCGCCGCGCGGGTCAGGGATTTCGCAGCCTCGCCTTCGATGCGGAAAGCCATGCGGTTGGGGCCTTGCGGCGCGAAGACATAGGCTTGCGGCCCGTCCTTCAGCGCGTTCCCGACCGCGAAGGCCGGAGAGAGCGCCGGGGCGGCGCGCTCCGGCTTGACCGCAAGCTCGGGGGCCTGAGCCTCCAGCCCCGCCGGAGCCTCCGGCGCGGCGGCCTCGAAGACCGCGCCGCGCCGCCCGATCCAGCGCGCGGCGGCGGCGTGGATCTCCTCGACGCGGATGAAGCGCGCCGAACGCTGGTCCAGAGCCTCGACCGCCATGCCCGCCGGGCGCGCCCCGATGAAGAGGAAGGAGCCGCTGATCCCCTCGAAGACTTCGTCTCCGGGGCGGGTGAATTCGGCGTCCAGCGTGAGATAGCCGCTGTCCGAGACCCGCATGGGCCGCCGCTCCACCTCGCCCGAGGGCCGCAGCGAGACCAATTCGCCCGCGCCCCCCCGCTCCAGCCGGGTCTCGCCCGCCAGAGCCTGAAGCCCCAATTCGCAGCGCGCCTCCAGAGCCCCCCGCAAGACTCCGATCGCGAGATCCATCCCCTCCCAGAAGGGGCGCTCGACGAAGGCGCGGCCCGTGGCGGCGGGGGCGGCGCTGCGGACGCTCGCGGCGGGGCTCTCCCCGACCACATGGCGCGGCGTGAGCAGATAGCAGGCGCCGCCGCTGCGGATCATCAAGCCATGGCCTTCGCCGCCTCCGCCGCGCAGAGCGACGGTCTGAGCCTGAGCCTGCGTCATGGCGCAGGCGAGGAAAGCTGTTAAGATCGCGGCGGACGGGAGAATCTTCACGGGGGAGTTTCCTATGCGTGGACCTCGGCGCGGAGTCGCGGCCTTCTTCGCCCTGACCATCGGCTTTGGAGCGGCGAGCGTCCTCGCGGAGGAGCCCGCTCCCCCGGAGACGCCTTCTCAAACCTCTCCAAGTCTGCAACTGGTGAGCGATCCGTTCAATGAGATCCTGCGTCCGGCGGCGAAGATCTCGGGCGCGCGCTTTCTGGGCTTCCTCGCGGCCCCCGCCGAGGCCGTCGCCGGAATGGACGCCTTCCGCGCTTGGATTCCCGCCGATTGGAGCGGCTCGGAGATTTGCCTGCGGGTGATGTCCGCCGACGGGCTTTATGAATCGGCCAATCTCTACCGCGCCCCCGAGGATTGGGCGGGCGGGGCGGCGCGTCTGGATTATCCCACCCGCAAGCCCGAAGCCCTTGCGGAGCGTTCGCCGGAGGAGCTGGCGCTCTCCGTCACGCGGGGCGACTGCGCGGAGGCCGAGGCGGCCGAAGCCGAGGCTTCGCTCGCCGGGCGTCTGGAATCGGGCGAAGGCGAGGAGGGTGAGGGCGAAAAAGAAGCTTTGCTGCTCATCAACGCCTTTCGCGCCGAACAGACTTATGTGGAGGTCGAGGGCCGCCCCGAAGCTCCGGAGATCCTCTGCGCTCCGGTTCAGGCCGAGGTGCGCATGGCCTATGACACGGTCTGCCGCGTCCCGGCGGAGATCTTCGAGGAGGGGCGGGCGGAATTGATCGTCCTGCCGGTGAAGAACGGCGAATTGGGCCGCGAGATTCCTCTGACGCTGCGTTTCGGGCCTCTGGCCGAGCCTCAGAAGTGAGGGCCTGCGCGTGAGGGCTTCGGGCGGCGTGAAGGCTCTGGGCGGCGGCGCGCGGGCGCTGCTCAAATGGACGGCCCTTCTGGCGACTCCGCTGATGCTGGGGCTTTTGCTGGCGCTGATCCTCTCCAGCGCCTTGGGGCGCTCGCGGACCTTCGTGATCGACGCCATGGCCACGGGCGCCGAGATTCATTTCGAGGGCGCGGGGAATTCATGGCCCCTCGGCGAGGCGACGCTTTGCGAGCCTTTGCCGCGTCCGCAGCCGCGCGCGCCGCGCGGGGAGGGGCTCTGCGACGCCCGGCTCTTCACGGAGAAGCCCCGCGCAGGCGCTCCGGTGGTCTGGAGCGACGGCGCGCGGGCGCTGCTGCGGCGCGATCCGGAGGGCGGGCTGGTGGCGACGGCCTATGGCGCCCAAGGCTTGCCGGAGGGGACGCGCCTGCATCTGACCGCCCGGCGCTGGGCCGAGACGGGGGCTCTGGTCTTCACGGGCTGGAGCTCCATCGGCGGACAAATGGCCAGCGGCGAGACGGCCATTCTGATCTCGGGGCGCTATGAGGCGCGGGAGGGCTCGCTCTTTGGGCTCGGCGGCGCGACGGAGACGGTGAAGTCCGGGGATCTGCGCCGGGGCGAGCGGGTGAGCCTTGTCGACAGAGCGGGGAATCCGGCTTCGGGCTTCGGCCATGTCTCGGCGGGGACCGGGGAGGAGGCGGGCTTCCATGTGGTCGCCATCGCCAAGCCGGGCGTGACGGCTCTGCGGGTGGAGCATCTCGGCGGCGAAGGCCCGAGCTTCATCCGGCCCAACTGGATCGACTACGCCCTGACGAGCCCTTTCTTCGTGGCTCTGGCGCTGATTCTCTCGATGCTGGTGGGGGTGGGGCAATTGGTCCTCGGGCTCTGGGAGATCTTCGAGGCGAAGCCCGAAGCCCGCCCGAAGCGCCGCCTGCGCCTGACGCGCCGCGAGGCTCCGCCTGAAGAAGCGCCTCCTCCGCCTGCGCCCGAGGAGGTCTGAAGCGGAGGCCCGGTCGAGGGCCTCCGCGCCGCAGGATCAGGAGGCGGCCTGAACGAGCGCCTTCTCCAGCTTGGCGAGGCCCTCTTCAAGGATCTCGTCGGAGATGGTCAGCGGATTGAGCAGCCGGATGGTGTTGCCGTAGACGCCGCAGGTGAGCAGGATCAGACCTTCCGCCATGGCGATCTGCGTCACGCGCTTAGCGGCTTCGGCGTCGGGCTCGTTGCTCCCGCGCGTCTTCACGACGTCGAAGGCGATCATGGCGCCGGGGCCGCGGATCTCGGCGATGGGGGCGGCGTCGTTGCGCTGGGCGATCTCGGCGAGCTTCCGCTTCATCCGTTCGCCGAGGGCCGCGCCGCGCTCCACGAGCTTCTCCTCCTCGATGACCTCCAGCACCGCCAGAGCCGCCGCGCAGGCGAGCGGGTTTCCGGCATAGGTGCCGCCTAATCCGCCTGGATCGGCGGCGTCCATGATCGCGGCCTTGCCCACCACGCCCGAGAGCGGGAATCCGCCCGCCAGAGATTTGGCCAGAGTCATGAGATCGGGCGTCACGCCGGAATGCTCGACGCCGAACATCTTGCCGGTGCGGGCGAATCCGGTCTGAACCTCATCGGCGATCAGCACGATTCCATGTTTGTCGCAGATCGCGCGCAGAGCCTCCCAGAGCTCTTTCGGCGCGGGGAGGAATCCGCCCTCGCCCTGCACCGGCTCCAGCAGGATGGCGGCCACGTCGCTCGGGGCGATGTCGGCGCGGAAGAGCGTCTCCAGAGCCTTCAGCGAATCCTCGACCGTCACGCCATGGGTCGGGGCGGGGAAGGGGACGTGGTAGATCCCCGGAGGGGCGATGCCGAATTTCGTCCGGTAAGGCGCGACTTTGCCCGTCAGGCCGGTGGCGAGATAGGTGCGGCCATGGAAGGCGCCGCTGAAGGCGATCAGCCCCGGACGCCCCGTATGGGCGCGGGCGATCTTCACCGCGTTCTCGACCGCCTCGGCGCCCGTCGAGAAGAGCAAAGATTTCGCCGGGCCGCCCACCGGGGCGATGGCGTTCAGCTTCTCGCAGAGCGCGATATAGGGCTCATAGGGGATGATCTGAAAGGCGGTGTGGGTGAAGGCGTCGAGCTGAGCCTTGACCGCCGCCACCACCTTCGGATGACGATGCCCGGTGTTCAGCACCGCGATGCCGCCGGCGAAGTCGATATAGCGGCGCCCTTCGGCGTCCCAAAGCTCGGAGCCCTCGGCGCGGGCCGCGAAGACCGGCCAGGCCGTGCCGACGCCGCGCGCCACGGCGGCGGTCCGCCGGGCCTGAAGATCGGCGTTGGAGGTGGAAGACGACATGAGGAGACCCTCCCTGAGGTTTTCCTCAGTCTAGAGCCGCCTTCGGAGGGAAAGCCAACAGGATTCGGCGATGGGGCGCTTTCGGAAAGCCCGAACGCCCCCCTTCGGAGCGAAGGAGGGCGTCGCGGAGAAGCTCAGCGCCAGCCGAGCGCCGGAGCCACATGCTTCAGAATATCCTCGATCACATGGGCGTTGTATTCGACGCCCAGCATGTTCGGGATGGTCAGCAGCAACGTGTCGGCTTCGGCGATCCCCTCGTCGCCCTTGAGCTGCTCGATGAGCTTATCGGGCTCGTCGGCGTAGCCGCGTCCGAAGATGGCGCGCATCTCGTCGATGTCGCCGATCTGGTCCGATTCCTTGCCGCCGCGACCGAAATAACGGCGATCCATGTCGGTGGTCAGAGCGAAGATCGAGCGGCTGACCGAAACGCGCGGCTCGCGCTCATGGCCCGCCTCCTTCCAGACCTCGCGGTAACGGCGGATCTGCTTCGCCTGCTGGACGTGGAAGGGCTCGCCGGTCTCGTCCTCCTTGAGCGTGGAGCTTTGCAGATTCATGCCCATCTTCGCCGCCCATTCGGCGGTTCCATTGGAGGCCGAACCCCACCAGATGCGGTCCCGCAGCCCCTCGGAATGAGGCTCCAGCCGCAGCAGCCCCGGAGGATTGGGGAACATCGGGCGCGGATTGGGCCGCGCGAAGCCTTTCCCCTCCAGATGCTGGAGGAAGACCTCCGTATGGCGGCGGGCCATCTCGGCGCCGGTCTCGCCCTCGGCGGGCTGATAGCCGAAGTGACGCCAGCCGTCGATCACCTGCTCGGGCGAGCCGCGGCTGATGCCGAGCTGAAGCCGTCCGTCGGAGATGAGATCCGCCGCCCCCGCGTCCTCGACCATATAGAGCGGGTTCTCATACCGCATGTCGATGACGCCGGTGCCGATCTCGATTGTCGAGGTCCGCGCGCCGATGGCCGCCAGCAGCGGGAAAGGCGAAGCCAATTGCCGCGCGAAGTGATGGACGCGGAAATAAGCGCCGTCGAGGCCCAGCTCCTCCGCCGCCACGGCGAGCTCGATGGATTGCTTGAGCGTCTCGCCCGCCGTGCGCAAAGGCGAACCGGACTCCGGGGACCAATGGCCGAAGGAGAGAAAGCCGAGTTTTTTCATTTTGGGTGCTCCGGTCGGCGAAGGGGCCGGTTTCGGCCTCCGCCTCCGCTCTGGATTGCGCGTTTCAGGTTCTGTCGGAGGCTTATGTGAGCCGCGCCGCGCCGCGCCGCAAGGCGGGCCGGAGAGACGGTCTGTCGCCGGGAGGGCGACGATCGGGCAAAGCGCTCAGGAAATGGCGACCCCGGCAGGGCTCGAACCTGCAACCGCTCGCTTAGAAGGCGAGTGCTCTATCCGGTTGAGCTACGGGGCCTCAGGCTCCGTCCCTACATGGGCCGGGGGCCTCCGGGCAAGCCTTTTTCCAGCGAAGCGCCTCAGGCTCTCGCCGCATGGACAAGCGGCCTCCGACCAAGGATGATCCGCCGGGGATTCGGGCGGGCGGCCGGAGAGCGAGGCGGCGCGCGCGGCTTCCTTGTCCGCAATCCGCGAGGAGCGTCGAAAAGATCATGGGATTCATCCATCCGCGCAGCCTGCTCGCCGTCGTTCTGGCGGGGAGCCTTTCGGCCTGCGTCAGCGACGGGCCGGGCCATTTCGCCGACGTCAAGCCGCTGTTGGGGAAAAGCGGCCTGCCCGCTGCGGCGACCGCCAAGCTGGCGGGCTTCGGCGTCGAGGCTTCGATGCGCAGCGGGCCGGGGAACCGGATCGCCGACATTTCGGATTTCTCGCCCTCCACGGCGGTCGTCGGCGAAATCACCCTCGACGCCGAAGGCGAGGCGAGCGGCTTCATTCTGGACAATGGGCCGATCCCGGCGAAATGGACGCCCCAAAACAGCGCCTTCCAGCAAAGAGACGAGTCGATCTTCTCCGCCGTGACGCATGACGGGCTCTCCATCGTGGTGGGCTTCCTTCAGGGCGAGGATCAGGTCTTCGGGCCTTGGGCCGTCAGCAATAAAATCGGAGACAAAGGCCGCATGGGCGCCTTCAGCTTGGGGACGGAGACGCCTCCCGGCGCCGCCCCTGCGTCAGGCGTCGCGCGGATGGGCGGGGCGCTGATGGCGGTCGAAGCGCGTTATAACGTCGGCGGCGTCCTGCTGGCGAAGCTGGAGCTGGAGCTGGACCACGGCGCCCGCACGGCGCGTCTGCGGAGCTTCGAATCGCGGCCGGGAAGCAAGCTGGATCCGGCGCTCGACCTGACGGGCCTGCTGACCGCCGCGCCGGGAAGCGCCGTCTTCGTCGGAGAGGTCTCCATGGCGAACGGCATGCGCGGCGCGGCGGAGGCGCGGCTTTACGGGCCTGAGGGCGGGCGGGCGGGCGGGGTCTTTTCTTTGCGCGGAACGGGCTCGCATATCTTCGTGGGAGGCTTCGGAGCCTCGGTCCAGGCGGCGGAGGCCGCCGCCCCCTCTGAGACTCAGCCCTAGAGCATGTTTCAGCGAGGCCCTTTCGGCTTCGCGTCGCGAAAATGCGACCGCACAAGAAGTCAGAGCGCTTGAACGATCCGAGAGGGTCGGACAGCGTTCTGAAACGACGAACGCCGCCCTGCGCGCAGCCGGACGGCGTTCGGAGATCGGCCTTGAGGCGCGTTTAATGGGTCCAGGGCGCCCGGCGGCGGGTGGCGAAATTGTCGCCATAGGCCCGGGGGCGATGTTTGCGCGGATTGGGCTCGGTCAGCACATAGGGCCAGCCCTGTTCGCGGGCGTAGGCCTCGGCCTCCTCGCGGGTCTCGAAGCTGAGGCGGATCTGCGCGGAGGTCTCGCCCGAGCCGGTCCAGCCCATGAGCGGATCGATGCGGCGCTTCTCCTGCGGAGCGAACTCCAGAACCCAGAGATGCGTTTTGCCCGTGCCCGACTGCATGGCGTTTCTGGCTGGCTGGTAGATGCGTGCGAACATGGTCGAACCTGCTGGCGCCAAAAGGTGAAGTCCGGCGCCGGGCGGCCTCTCGGGACGCAGGCCCGAAAGCGCCGCGCGCGGCGCGCCTCAACCGAGCTTATCGCCTGAAGCCTCGCCGCGCGCAAGCTCGGATCCCGCCCCGGAGAACGAGGGAGCGAGGGGTGGGGCGCTCCGGGGACGGGATCCGAACCTTCTCTGGGCGATATAGAGGCGGGGCGGGCGGACGCAATCGCGCGGGGCGTCACGAAATCGTGCGCGTTCCGTGCGCGGAGGCCCCCCCATGAACGAAAGCCCGGCGAACGAAAGCTCAACAGGCGGTGTTGAACTCCACCACCAGCTCGCGCACCCGGGGATCGGGCCAATTGGGCCAAGGCAGATTGCGCTCGCGGCCGATGGTGTAGTCCTGACAGCGCGGACGGTCGGGGCCGGAGAATTCGCCCGCCAGAGCCTCCAGACGGCGGCGCATCTCCTGCGCGCTGAGCGGCGGAGCGGTGGCGAAGGTGCTCTCCAGACTGCGGATGTCGGCGGCGCCGATCAAAGCGGAATCGGCGAGGTCGGGCGCGAAGCGCGCGGCGGGCACGAAGAAGCGCGCCTCCACCGGCCAGAGCTCGCCCGAAGCCTGACGCTCGAAGGAGATGCGCGAGAACTCCGCATAGGCCTCGGGGAAATGGCGCACCGCCGAAGCCGAAACCATGCTCGCGACGTCGCCGCGCGCGGCCGAGGCGCTTTTCGCGCCGCCGCCCGCGATCAGCCACATGCCGCCCGCGCCCAAGGCCAAAGCGCCCAGGGCCGCCGCCGCGAGGATTCCTGCGCCGAAGCCCTGAGGCTTGCGTTTTTTGCCGCTCCGCCGCCGCGCTTCATCCGCCATTCCGTCCCTCACTCCAGCGTCGCGCGGCCCTCCAGCAGGTCGAGCCACGTCTCTTCGTCGACCGTCTTCACGCCCAGATCCTGAGCGGCCTTCAGCTTGGACCCCGCGCCCGGACCCGCCACGAGCAGATCCGTCGCGCGCGAGAGCGAGCCGGAGACCTTCGCGCCGAGCGCCTCCGCGCGGGCTTTGGCCTCGGCGCGGGTCTGACGTTCGAGCGTTCCGGTGAAGACCACGGTCTTTCCGTTCAATATCCCGTCGCGATTAATTTTCTCCGTATCCTTTGGACGAATCTCCGCGAGCAGCCGCGCGAGGCTCGCGCGGTTGGCCGGAGCCGCGAAGAAGGCGACCGCGGATTCCGCCAGAGCGGGCCCCACGCCGTCGATGGCCTCCAACTCGCGGCGGGCCTCGGAATCGGGATCGGCGGCGGCCTCCATGGCGGCGGCGAAGGCGCTCCAAGAGTGATAGCGCGAGGCCAAAAGCCGCGCCGAACTGGACCCCACATGACGCAAGCCCAAAGCGAAGATCAACCGCTCAAGGGCGATGTCGCGGCGCTCGTCGATGGCTTTGAAGAGATTCTCGGCGGATTTCTCGCCCCAGCCCTCGCGGTTCTTGAGCTGCTGAAGCCCCGCCGGATCGCCATAGCGCGCCCGCAGGGTGAAGATCTCGGCGGGCTCCTTGATCCAGCCCTCCGTGTGGAAGGCTTCGATCTGCTTGGCGCCCAAGCCTTCGATGTCGAAGGCGTTGCGCGAGACGAAATGCTTCAGCCCCTCCACGGCCTGAGCCGGACAGGTCAGGCCCCCTGTGCAGCGTCTCGCGGCCTCGCCTTCGGGCCGGATCGCCGGAGAGCCGCATTCGGGGCAGGTCTCGGGAAAGACGTAGGGCGTCGAGTCGGGGGGGCGGCCGTCGAGGACCACCTCGACGATCTGCGGAATCACGTCGCCCGCGCGCTGGATGCGCACCCGGTCGCCGAGGCGGACGTCCTTGCGGCGGATCTCGTCCTCGTTATGGAGGGTGGCGTTGGAGACCACCACGCCCCCGACCGTCACCGGCGCCAGCCGCGCCACGGGAGTCAGCGTCCCGGTGCGGCCCACCTGAATCTCAATGGCCTGCACGATGGTCTCCGCCCGCTCGGCGGAGAATTTATGCGCCAGAGCCCAGCGCGGCGCCCGCGAGACGAAGCCCAGACGCGCCCGCAAAGCCAGATCGTCGACCTTATAAACCACCCCGTCGATGTCGTAGCCGAGGCTGGCCCGGTCGGCGCCGATGCTCTGATAATGGGCGATCATCTCCTTAAGCGAGAAACAGAGCTTCGTGCGCGGATTGACCGGAAGGCCCCAAGCCGCGAAGGCCGCCAGCATCTCCATTTGCGTCGCGCCGGGCAAGGCGGAGGCCTCGCCCCAGCCATAGGCGAAGAAGCGCAGAGGGCGTCCGGCGGTGATTTTCGAATCCAATTGCCGCAGAGAGCCCGCGGCGGCGTTGCGCGGATTGGCGAAGAGCTTCTCCGCCGCCGCGGCCTGCCGGGCGTTGAGCGCCGCGAAATCGGCGTGGCTCATATAGATCTCGCCCCGAACCTCGAAGACCTCCGGCGCCTCGCCCTTCAGCCGGGCGGGAATCTCCTTGAGGGTGCGCACGTTGGCCGTGACGTTCTCGCCGGTGGCGCCGTCGCCCCGGGTGGCGGCCTCGACGAGCTTGCCGCCCTCATAGCGCAGCGAGATCGACAGCCCGTCGATCTTGGGCTCCGCCGTGACGGGCAGGGGCGTCTCGGGCGCCATGCCGAGGAAGCGCTTCATGCGGTCGAGGAATTCGGCGGCGTCCTCTTCGGCGAAGCCGTTGTTCAGCGAGAGCATGGGAACCCGATGGGCGATCTTGCCGAAGGCCGAAGCCGGCGCCGAGCCCACCCGCCTGGAGGGGCTGTCCTCTCGGATCAGGTTTGGAAAAGCGGCCTCTAAGGCTTCGTTGCGCAGCCGGAGCGCGTCATATGCGGCGTCGGTGAGGATGGGCGAATCCTCTTCGTGATAAGCCTTGTCGGCGGCGGCGATGCGCTCCGCCAGCCGCGCCAGCTCGGCGACGGCTTCGAGAGGAGTCAGCTTCTCGACCGGGATGTCCTGATCCTGTCCGGGCATAGGGCGCGCCTCTTCGTTGAAGGAGGGCTCCTTGCTGAGGCCTTCCCCCGGCGGCGTCAAGAGAGACTCCGCGCAGCCGCCTTTGAAACCTCCGCGTGAAAACCTCCGCGCGCGAGGCCCGGTTGAAACGACTGGCGAAAAGAAGGGGATTTCATTATCCTATCCGAAAGGCGAGGCGAGCGCCGCGAGCCCTGAACGAGGGGCGGCGTGGCTTTCCGCGTCTTGAGACCAAGGGACCGACGCGCATGACGCAGACCAGCGATCTTTCGGGCTTCACCCTCGCAGGCCATCAGCGCCGTCTGCGCGAGGCGGAGCGGCTCATGGAGGCCGAGGCCGAGAAGGGCGGACGCCAGGGGGGCTTGCTCGCCCGCCGCGCCGCGACTTTGGCGCGCGAGCGTCTGGCTTTGGGCGAGGAGAGCTTTCTTGAGGCCCAGCGCGCCCGCGACGCTCAATTGCGCATGCTGGAGCGGCTGCATAATCAATTCGACCTCGAAGATCTGAAGGTCGCCCGCGAGGGTCTGGAGCAGGGCGAAGGCGACGCCGCCGAGGTGCTCTTCGCCGAGCTGGAGGAGCGTCAGCGGCCCGCCGTCTCGCGGGCGGCTTGGGCGGCGCATCAGCAGGGGCTTCTGGCTTGGGAGGCGCTGCGTCTGGCCGACGCCCGCGGACATCTGGAGCGCGCCTTGCGGCTGGAGCCCGAGCGCTGGAGCCTCTTGCGCGATTCCGCCGAGATCCTCGCGGCCTGCGGCGACGAGTCGGGCGCGCGGCGCATGAGGGCCAAGGCGCTCAAGGCCGCCGAAGCCGAATTCGGCCGCGATTCCGCCGAAGCCGCCGAGGCCTCGGGGCGTCTGGCGGCCAGCGAGCACGCCCGCGGCGATTGGGCCGAGGCCGAACGCCATTATCGCCGGGCCCTCGCCAGCGACGAAGATCTGCTCGGGCCGGAGGCGCCGGACGTGGCCGCGCGTCTGGCGGCTCTGGCGGGGCTTTTGCGCGATCAGGGGCGGCTCGCGGAGGCCGAGGAGGCTTTGACGCGGGCGCTGCGGATCGGGCGGGGGAGTCTCGGCGAAGATCATCCTGAATTCGGGGCTTTGCTCAGCGCTCTGGGCGGGCTGCGCCGGGCTCAGGGGCGGCTGGACGAGGCGGCGGAGCTGCTCGTCGAGGCCATTCGGGTGGCGCGGTCCTCGGTGGGCGAGAATCACCCTATCCTCGCGCTGCGGCTGAATAATCTCGCGGGGCTGCGCCGCGCCCAAGGCTTTTTCGCCGAAGCGGAGACGCTGTATAAGGAGGCGGTGAAGATCGACCTCGAAGCCCTCGGGGCGCATCATCCGGGAACCGCCGTGGACATGTCCAATCTCGCCGGACTCTACGAGGAGATGGGCGTGGACATGGAGGCGGAGGATCTCTTCTCCGCCGCCGAGGCCGTCTTCCGCGAGGTCCATGGCCCGGCGCACAGCCTGACGCGGCTCGCGGCCGAAGGACGCTTGCGGGCGGCGCGGCGCTTGGCGCTGGAAGGGATCTCTTCGCCCCGCGCGAGCGACACGGCGCCGCATGGCGGAAGGTCATCTGTTCGCCGGGGAGAAATCGCCTAAGTTCTCAGATTGTCGGGCGTGGGGCCGGGGTCGGCCCGGACGCGCGGCCAAAGAGGATGCGGGAGAGAACTCATGAACGCCGATCATGGAGCCGAATTCGGAGCGACGCGCGTCGAAATCGCCGAAGCCGCTCAGGAGGCGCCCAAGCGGGACGTCTGGCTGGCTGTGCGTCGGGGGTTGCGCTGCCGCTGCCCGAATTGCGGCGAACCGACGTTGTTCACGAAATATCTGAAGGTCGCGGATCATTGCGCGGCCTGCGGCGAGGAGCTGCATCACCATCGCGCCGACGACATGCCGCCTTGGCTGACGCTGGTGGTGGTCTGCCATATCCTCGGCCTGCTGATCCTCTCGACCGAACAGACTTGGGAGACGCCCCAATGGGTGCATTTCACCGTCTGGCCGGCGGTGGGAGTCATCGCCTCTCTGGCCTTGCTGCCGCGCATGAAGGGCGCGGTGGTCGGCATGCAATGGGCCATGCGCATGCACGGCTTCCAGCAGGCCCGGAGCTGAAGCCTTCGGGCCGGGCCGCCGGGCCTCGGAGGGCCCGGCTCCCGCTCTGCGCTCAGGGCGCGATTTCGATCAGGCGCTCGCTGGCGGGCAGAACGCGCTCCGCCTGCGGCGGCCCGAAGGTCTCGGCGATGAGAATCGCCTTTTCGCGCACGGCGTTGGGCAGGAAGCGCGCGTAGCGCGTGACGAAGGCCCCGTAATTCCAGGCGAGGCGGCGCGTCTGAGGATGGGAATCGCCGAGGCTGGAGCGCAGGATCTCCAGCGCGAGGTCGTAATGCGGCTGAGCGGCGGCGTATTGGCGCCGCGTCTCATAAAGCGCCGCCAGATTCAGCTGCGCGTAGCCGGTCTGCGGATGATAGGGCCCGAGCGCGGCTTCGTTCGTCTGGAGCGCCTTGCGGAACAGGGCCTCCGCCTGCTGCGGCTCGCCCGCCGCCAAACGCAGATGCGCCAGCGTGTTCATGGCCGAGGCGGCGTTGGGGCGCCCCTCCAGCGCGAGGCTCCGATAGACGCGCAAAGCGGCCTCGACATGCTCGGTCGCCTCCTGAAGGCGCTGAGCCTGACGCTCCATCTCGGCGAGGTTCACCAGCGCGTCGGCGTATTCCGGCGAGGATTCGCCGAAAAGCCCGCGCCGCAGATTCAGAGCTTCGAGGAAAAGCGGCGCGGCGGCGGCGGGGCGCCCCTGATCCATATGGAAGGCCGCCAGATTATTGAGCGTTCCGGCGTAAAGCTCGCCGTCGGCCCTTCCGGCCTGCTCCAGAATCCGCAGCGCCCGCCCATAGAGCGGCGCGACTTCGGCCTCTCGTCCGGCGGCGGCGTTGACCTCGGCGAGATTGATCAGCCGCGCGGCGAGCGCGTCGGGGGGCGCCTCGCCTTTGGCCTCGACGAGGATCAGCGCCTGCTCCAGCGCGAGGGCGGCCTCGCGGTAGCGGCCCTGATGCTTGAGGGTCACGCCCAGATCGTTGAGGATGCGGCTCATGCGCGGCGAGCTCGGATCCGCCTCCGCGGCCTGAGCCGCGCGCAGATAGGCCTCCGCGCCGGAGAGATCGCCCGTCAGATAGGCCGCCCGGCCCATTTCGGCGAATTCTTCGGCCCCCGCGCCGCCCTGCGCGAAGGCGGCTTCGGAAACGCAGAGCGCGAAGGTCAGGACGGCGAAGCCGACGGCCTTGAAGCGGAGCATGGCGGGGGAGCCTCCATTCAGTGCTTGTGCAGTCTACGTCCATACAGTCAAAGAAAGCTTAACGCTCCATTCACCATAAAGGCGCAATCAAGGCGAAGGCCTCCCGCTCAGCGGGCGAGCTCCAAGATGATCGCGTCGAGGGTCCGGCGGCCCGCCGCCGTGGCGATCAGGCGTCCGCCCTCGCGTCGAAGAAATCCTTCGGATTCAAGGCGCTCGACGCGCTCCGGATCGAAGGGGCGCCCCGCGAGCCGGGCGTGGCGCGCCATGTCCAGCCCCTCGGCCAGACGCAGGCCCATGATCAGATGCTCCGTCGCCTGATCCTCCGGAGCGATCTCCTCCTCATGAAGCCGCCCGATTCCGTCGCGCTCGGCGGCGGCGAGCCAGAGCTCCGGCGCGCGATGGGTTTCGGTCGCGAAGCGCCGACCCTCGCTGGTGATCCGGCCATGGGCGCCGGGGCCGACGCCGAGGTAGTCGCCGTAGCGCCAATAGACGAGATTATGGCGGCATTCCGCGCCGGGGCGGGCGTGATTCGAGATCTCATAGGCGGGCAGCCCCGCCGCCTCGCAGATCTCCTGCGTGGCGTCGTAGAAATCGGCGCCGAGATCGGCGCTCGGCAGGCCCTTCAGCTTCCCGAGCCCATGCAGCCGCCCGAAGGCCGTGCCCGCCTCGATGGTGAGCTGATAGAGCGAGAAATGATCCACCGCCATCGACAGCGCGAGCTTCAGCTCCTTGCGCCAGTCTTCGAGGCTCTGGCGCTGGCGGGCGTAGATCAGATCAAACGAGACGCGGGGGAAGATCTTGCGGGCGACCTCGAAGGCCGCCTGCGCCTCGGCGGCGCTATGCTGGCGGCCGAGGGCCTTCAGATCGGGGTCGTTGAGCGCCTGCACCCCCATGGAGAGGCGATTCACCCCCGCTTCGGCGTAGGCGCGGAAGCGTCCGGCCTCGACGCTGGTGGGATTGGCCTCCAGCGTGACTTCCAGATCCGGCGCCGAAGGCCAAAGCTCGCGGGCGGAGTCCAGCGCCAGCGCGACGGTTTCGGGCTCCATGAGCGAGGGCGTGCCGCCGCCGAAGAAGATCGAATCCAGCCGCCGCCCTTGGGTCTGCGCCGCCTCGACCTCCAGCGCGCGGCGGAAGGCGCGCCGCCAGCGGCTTTGGTCCACCTGCGCCGAGACATGGCTGTTGAAGTCGCAATAAGGACATTTCGCCTTGCAGAAAGGCCAATGGACGTAAAGCCCGAATCCGCCCGAGCGCCAATCCTCCGGAACCTCGGAGGAGGGGGGGGAGAGGGCGGGCGACGCCCGGTCCGGGATCGGCATGGGGAAACCTCAGGGAATCGCGCGGGAGGGGCCTTCTATATAGAGGATCCGCCGCAAGGCGAAGGGCCGCGCCGCGGCCTCCGCGGCGCCCGGCGCAAGGAAAAGGCCGCTTTCCCCCGCGAAAGCGGCCTTTTGATGATTGGGACAAGGGCGGCGAGAGCTAAGCGACAAACGCCGAAAAAAGGCTCCGCCCGGGAAAGCTGCGCGGATCGACTTGCAAGAAGACCTGAGGAGGAGGCTAACGAATTTCGCGCGCAACGTCAACTTTCGGGGGAAAAATCGATCATTGTAAATCGTGATAGGCGAGCGGCCCTGAGCCATGCGCCGGGCGCATGGCCGAGTTGCAGCGAATGCGGCGCCGGAAATCGGGCGAATCGGGTATATTCCGCGCCAGAAAAAGCACACCCACTGTTGGATTTTTGCAATGTACGACTACCTGACCGCCATGATGGGCGCCTGGGCTCTTCCCCGCAAGGACATCGGCCGCGGCGCCGCGCCCTTCGCGGCCAAAAGCTCGCGCGAGGCGCAGGCTCTCCCCCGCCGGCATGTGATGCTGCCGGGCGCGCAGATCGCTCTGATCGCCAATCTCTCCGCCGCGCGCTGAGCTTCAGCCGCCGCCTCGCGGGATTCTCCCGCAAGCCGCTTCAAGCCGCCTCCCCTCCGAGGCGGCTTTGTCTTTTTCGGCTCAGGCTTCGGCCAGCAGACGGCGCGCTTCTTGGGAATCGGCCTGAATCTGGGCTTTGAGCGCCTCCAGCCCGTCGAATTTGCGCTCGGGGCGCAGGAAGGCGATCATCTCGACGATCAGCGTGCGGTCGTAGAGGTTTTCCTCCACGTCGAAGAGATGGACCTCCAGACGCGGCGCGGCTCCGGCGAAGGTGGGGCGCAGCCCGAGATTCGCCACGCCCCTCCAGAGCGGCCCGCGCCCGCCCTGATCCTCCTCGACGCCCGCGCCGATCTCGCCGGGCTCTTTGGCCAGCCGCGCCCGCACGGCGTAGACGCCGAAGGCCAGAGGCTGAAGCCCGTCGAGTCCGATGTTGGCGGTGGGGAATCCGATGGTGCGTCCGCGCTGGTCGCCCTTGCTCACCACGCCTTCGATGCGATGGGGACGCCCGAGAATCCGCGCCGCCTCTTCGGGGCGCCCCGCCGCCAGAGCCCGCCGCGCCGCGCTGGACGAAAGCTCCACGCCCTGCGGCCCCTCGATCAGCGGCACGCTCTGCACGGAGAATCCACGCTCCGGCCCGACCCTTCCGAGGAAGGCCATGTCTCCGGTCCGGCCCGCGCCGAAACGGAAGTCGGCGCCCGCCGCCAGATGGGAGATCCCGAGCCCTTCGACCAGAACCCGATCCACGAAGGCCTCGGGCGTCATGGCGGCGAGTTCCGCGTCGAAATCGACCTGATGCAGAATCTCCACGCCGAATTCCTGAAGGATATGCGCCTTGGCGCGGGCGGGAGTCAGCCGGAAGGGCGGCGCTTCGGGCGCGAAGAAGGCGCGCGGATGGGGCTCGAAGGTCACGACGCCGAAGGGCGCGCCCATGGCCTCCGCCTGACGCCGCGTCGCGGTCAACAGCGCCTGATGGCCGAGATGCAGGCCGTCGAAATTCCCGATGGCGACGGCGGCGCCGTGCAGATCCGGCGCGACGGCGCGCCAATCCGTGACGATCTTCACTTGCGCAAGCTCTCCCCCTTGAGCGTCTTCCGGCGTCTACTTGCGCCGCGCGGCCTGCGCCGTCAAGCGCTGGCGGCCCCCGAAGGGCTTGGCGAAAAGGCTTGCCTTTCGGATAGGGGCGCGGCTTCCTGCCCTTTCTGAACAGGATCTTCCGGGAGGCCGCCGCGCCATGGACCCATCGACCTACGACCCGACCTCTTTGGCGATCATCGTCGGAGTCTTCGTGCTGGCCTTCTTTCTGCTGAGGCGGGCTGTGCGGATTCTGCTGCCGGTGGCTTTGGTCGCGGCGGCGGCCTTTTATTTCTTCGTCAAAGGCGGTTGAGGGGCTGATCCCTCCTCCGGCCCGAGGACGCGGGTCTTGGCCTCGCCCTTCTGCAAGGTCAGCGCGACGAGATCCCCCGGCGCGAGGGCGGCGGCGTCGCGGATGGGCTTTCCTTCGGCGTCGCGCGCCAGAGCGAAGCCTCGCGCCAGAACGCCTTTGAAGGAATAGGACTCCAGCAATTGGCCTAATCCGCGCAGCTTCTCGATTCGCTGGGCGCGCGCGGCGCGGAAGGCGGAATCCAGCCGCCCGGCGACCATCTCCAGCCGCTCGGCGCGCCGCGCGAGCGCGGGCCGGAGCGAGGGCAGAGGCCGCGCGGCCCAATCGCGGCGCTTCAGCGCGATCAGTCTTTGCGGCGCATGATTCAGCCGCTCGCCCGTCACGGCCAGAGCCCGCGCCGCGCCGCTCCGGCGCTCGCTGAGCCTTCCGCGCGCGGCCTCCAGCTTTCCGGAGGCTTCGGCGAAGCGCCGCTCCTGCGCCGCCCGCCAGAGCGCCAGAGCCCGCGGCAAGCCCGCCGCCGCCGCGTCGAGCCTCTGGCGCGGAGTTTCGAGCAGGCTCTCCGGCCGGGGCAGGGCGCGGGCGAGGCCGCGGAGCGTCGCGCGGCGGTCCTCGATCCCGCGCCGCATGGCGCCGCGCCTGCGGGTTTCGAGATCCTCCAGAAAAGCGACCAGCCCCGCCCGCACCGGAACCGCCATTTCGGCGGCGGCGGTGGGGGTGGGGGCGCGTTTATCGGCGGCGAAGTCGATGAGCGTGACGTCCGTCTCATGGCCCACCGCCGAGATCAGCGGAATCTCGCTGGCGGCGGCGGCGCGCACCACGGCGGCGGAGTTATAGCCCCAGAGGTCTTCAATGGAGCCGCCGCCCCGCGCCACGATGATCACGTCGGGGCGCGGAATCGGCCCGCCGGGCTTCAGAGCGTTGAAGCCCCGGATTCCGGCGCTCACCTCGGGCGGGCAGTTTTCGCCTTGGGCGGCGGCGGGCCAGAGGATCACCCGGCGCGGGAAGCGGTCGGCGAGGCGATGCAGGATGTCGCGGATCACGGCGCCGGTCGGCGAGGCCACCACCCCCACCACCTCGGGCAGGAAGGGGAGGGGCTTTTTGCGCTCTTCGTCGAAAAGGCCCTCGGCGGCGAGCAGGCGTTTTTGCTTCTCCAGCATGGCCATGAGCGCGCCTTCGCCCGCAGGCTCAAGGCTTGAGGCGATCAGCTGATATTTCGAGGAGCCCGGAAAGCTGGAGATCCTGCCGGAGAGGATGACCTCCATCCCCTCCTCGGGGCGAAAGCGCAGGCCCTGAAAGACGCCCTTCCAGATCGCCACGTCCAGCTTCGCGCCTTCGTCCTTCAGCGTGAAATAGACATGGCCCGAGCTTTGCGGCCCGCGATAGCCCGAGACCTCGCCGCGCACGCGCACTTGTCCGAAGCGGGTTTCGAGCGTCTTCTTCACCGCGCCGGAGATCTCCGAGACGGAGAAGGCGGGGGCGTTGTCGCCCTCCCTCCCCGGAGTCTGCGGGCCTTCGGAGTCCATATCCTGAGTCATGGCGGAGTTCAGCGCGGGCTGCGTTTGGCGAGGATGCGCTGAAGCGTGCGCCGATGCATGTTCAGCCGCCGGGCCGTCTCCGAGACGTTGCGCTCGCAGAGCTCATAGACGCGCTGGATATGCTCCCAGCGGACGCGGTCGGCGGACATGGGATTATCGGGCGGCGGAGGGCGCTCGCCTTCGGGGCTGAGCAGCGCGGCGCAGACGTCGTCGGCGTCGGCGGGTTTGGAGAGATAATCCACCGCCCCCGCCTTGACCGCCGCCACCGCCGTGGCGATGGCGCCGTAGCCGGTCAGCACGATGATTCTGGATTCGGGGCGCGCCTCGCGGATGGCGGTCACCACGTCGAGTCCGCTGCCGTCTCCGAGCCGCAGATCCGTGACGGCGTAGGCGGGCGGATGGGTCTTGGCGGCGGCGACGCCCTCGGCGACGCTGGCGGCCATGGTCACGGCGAATCCGCGCTTCTCCATGGCTCGCGCGAGCCGCGAGCGAAGGGCGTCGTCGTCCTCGACGATGAGCAGGGAGTTGTCCGGCCCTATGGCGAGCGGCTCGATCTCAGACATGGCGCGTTTCCCCCTTGGGGCGGCCTTGTTCGGAGCATGAAGAGGCGACCGCCTTGAATGGCGCGATCATGTCGCCAATCGCCGCATATGACAACCTTTTCGCTTGCGGATTCCGCAAAAGCCCGTGGTCGTCCCGGGGGGCGACCTGAGCGGGAAGACGCCTTATAAGGGCGCGTTCGGGGAAGAGGGAGGAGCGTCCCATGGGGGCGATCGAGGCGCTGGCCGCGAGCTTCGCGTTGATGCTCGTCGGCGCGGCTTTGGCGCGGCTGTCCGTGGTCTCGGCGGTCGGCTGGGCCGAGGTGGAGAAGCTGGCTTATTGGGCCTTGTTTCCGGCTTTGCTGGTGGCCTCTTTGGTCAAGGCGCCTCCGGCGGGGCTGGAGGCCGTGAAGCTGGGGGCGGCGCTGGTGGGGGGGCAAGTCTTCGCCTTCGCGCTGGTCTGGAGCTTCGGGCGCCGCAGGCTCTCCGGCCCGGTCCTGCCGAGCGTGGTTCAGGGCGCGATCCGCTATAACACCTACATCGCCTTCGCCACGGCTCTGGCGGCTCAGGGCGCGGCGGGGCTGGAGCGGCTGACGCCCGCTCTGGCGCCTTTGATCATCGCGGCGAATATTTTGTCCGTCGGCGCCCATGCTCTGGCCTTGAACGGGGCTGCTTTGAGCGGAGCGGGGCAGGGGACTCCCACCTCCTCGCCTTGGCTGAAGGCCCTGAAGGAGCTGGCGACCAATCCTTTGGTTCTGGCCTCGCTTTTAGGGCTGACGCTGAATCTGACGGGCCTGATTCCGCCGGGGCTGGTCCTGAGGGTTCTGGAGGCGCTCGGCGGCGCGAGTCTGCCTTTGGCGCTTTTGGCGGTGGGGGCGGGGCTGAAGCTCGGCGCCGAGACCCTGCGCGATCTGCCGCTCATTCTCTGGACGAGTCTGGTGAAGTTCCTCGTCTGGCCTGCGGCGGCCTTCGCTTTGGCCTGGGCTTTGGGGCTCGGGCCGGAGGGCCGTCAATTGGCGCTGCTGACGGCGGCGGCGCCCACCGCCACCGCGAGCTACGTCCTCGCGCGCCGTTTGGGCGGAGACGCGCGGCTCATGGCCTCGCTGATCTCGGCGCAGACTCTGCTCGCGGCGCCCGTGCTGTTTCTGCTGCTGAGCCTCTGAACGCGAAAACCCTCCCCGCGGCGCGGGGAGGGCTGAATCTGCGGAGCCTGAAGCCTGAGCCTCAATGTCCGGCGTGCGCGCCGCCGCCGGCCTGAGCCTGAGCCTGCTGCTGGCCGGTCGGAACGCCGGTGCCGGGCGTGTAGCCGCTGCCGGTGAGGCCGCCGCGCTCGCCCCAGATGGGGAGGACGTGGGTCGGCTGGCCCGCGTCATGGTTGTAGTTCGTGCCATGGACGCGGTCATAGGCGGCGGAATTGCCGAACACGCCGTCAAGGCCGAGCATATAGCCCGCTTCCTGACCCAGCGTGCCGAGGAAGGCGAGCGGGGCCTGACGGCCTCCGGCGTTGCCGCCGAGGGCGTGGGTGTGGGCTTCGTGGCTCTGGGTGTTGACCAGCCAGCCGCCGACGTCGCCGTTCTGAGCGGCGCGCAGCGCGCTGTCATGCCCGACGAGATAGGAGAAGGCGCCCATCGGCACGCCGAGGACGCGGCCCAGCAGGCTGCCGGGCGGCAGGATGTTGCTGATCCGGCCGCCGATCCCCGCCGCCTGCTCGTCGCCGGGCTGGGGGCCGGAATGCTGGGTCTGGCCCTGAGTCTGGGTCTGGAAGCCGTAGGTGCTCCAGCCGCGGGGCAGATTGGGGATGTCGGCGGCGGCGGCGATGCGCCCGTTATACCCGGCGAGGGAGCGCCATCCGGCTTGTCCGCCCGTCTGGCCCCCGATTTGCGCTCCGATCTGGCCGCCGGGGCGATAGCCGCCCGAAACGCCGCCCGAAACGCCGCCTTGAGCGCCCGCGCCCGAAGCGCTCCATCCGGCGCTCGCGCCGGGACGATAGCCGCCCGAAGCGCTCCATCCGGTCTGGGCTCCGGTCTGGGCTCCGCCCTGAGCTCCGCCATGTCCGGCGTGGGCGCCTTGAGCGGCGGCCTGTCCGGCGCGGGCGTTGGCGGCGGCGCCGAGCGCGCCGCCTCTTCCAAGAATGCTTAACGTCATCTTCGTCGTCCTTTCATGCCCCAAAGCCTGAAGGCCCGTCCCGCCCGAACCTAACTTTCCGGCGGCGGGCTTCGCGCGTCGATCCGGGCGGGGGTCGCTTCGCGACGAGATCCGGATCGAGCCCCTATGTCCGGAAGGACGGCTCCGCCAGCCGCCGCCCCTCCCAAAAGACGCGCGCCTTGACGTCGCCGACCTCGCGAAGCTCAGCCGCGCCAAGCCGGGGAGGCGCGTATCAGAGGCTTTCGTGGTGAAGGCGTGAGCAGTCATTCTCACAGGTATGTTTTAAAATAACACTACTCTGCTGCGCATCAATGAAAATACGGTTCACATTGATACATTATGCCTGAGAGGTTCATCTGTGCGCTGCGAAAGCCGAATCCCGAACGTGGTTTCCGCGCGGCCTCCGCCGAATCCCGAATCCGGCCGACGCGCCTCCGCAGGAACGCCGGGCGGGCGGCGGGCGGAGATTCGGCGCGATCTTTATTGAAGAGGGGGGCGTCGCCTGACGCACGGCGGAGGCGGGACCGCTCCGCCGCGCGGAGCCTCGGTCCGGCTGGAGGGCGAAGCCCTGCTCCCCGCCGCCTGAGGCTCCCGAAGAGGCCGCGCTCCTTGATGGAGAGGGAGGGCGCGGAAATCCCGGCGATCTTCGCAGCCGGGCCTCGGGAGCCTGAATCGACCGGACCGCCGGGGCGATCCATGGTCCGCGTTCGATCTCCGCCTCGCGGCGCGATTCGCCCTCAGGCGGATCCGCGCTTCGGAGGCGGAATCAGAGATGCGTGACCCGCATGATCAGCGGCGCCACCCAAAGCAAGGGCGCGTCGTAGACGATGGCCTGACTCGGATCGCGGGCGGGGCGCAGGCTCGCCAGAGCGGCGCGCAGGCCTTGGCCCTCGACCTCTTCGCCCTTGGGGGGCGGCAGCACCCGGCGGAGCATCACGGCTTCGTCGTCGGCCATGACGAGGCAGTCGCGTCCGTAGGCGCGGGCGATGTCGCCGCGCATGCGGTCTCCGATGAGGATGTCGCCGGCGGAGTAAGGCCCGTAAGCCTCCTCGATGCGGGCGGCCACCGGATCCTCGGCGGGCACGTCCACGCTGAGGCCGGTTTCGCGGCCCAAAGTCACGTCTCCGGAGGAGTCGACGTCGCCCAACATCTGGATCAGGCGCGAGCCGGGACCTTCGAGCAGATCGACCGGATGCACCTTCAGGACGGTGGCGAAGCGCTCCAGCCAGTCGGTGGAGAGAGTCATGTTTCCAGTCTCAAGCCGCGAGACGCTTTGGGGCGTGGTGCCCACCGCCTCGGCCAGCTCACGCAGGGTCATGCCGTTGCGCTGCCTGAAAACGCGTATCCTGTTTTTCATAATGTCGAACCTGCTCGAATCATCGACTATCCTTTAAGCTAGTCTGGCTGATTAATCCAAATTGTAACACTCGAATTCCAGTAAAGTTTATCAAAACTTCTCATTCAGATAAATTTTCTATGAATATTCCTAAATGGGAACAGTCGCAGAGGGCTGCTCCATGGTTGATTTCCCTAATATGAAATACACACCTATACGCTGTGCGTTTTTTATCCTGAATTCGGAGCCCTCCGAGCGGCGGGGGTTGGATGAGCGAATCACATCCTTCTGAAAAGTCCCGGCGATTCGGTCCTGAAACGACCCTTCGTCCATGGCTTCGGCCTCGGCGGAGGGCTTTCGCGCAGCCTGATGAAGGAGTTGGTTTCCATGATGAGTTTTGATCCGCGCAAGTTGCGCCAAGGAGCCGCCGAAGCCGAAGCGCGTGGATGCTTGCTTGTTTTGGCGCGTGCCGGCGCATGGATCTGTCAGAATTCAGATGGTTCCGGGGAGATCTTCAAGCGCGGGAAGCCTAAGTCGGGAATCCTGCGCCCGCAGCTCTCCCAAGAGGGGATCGAGGAGATGGCGCGCCGCGACTGGATCCGCCCTGAACTGACCCGTCCCTGCGGCCGGGGCTGGGTCGTCACGACGGCGGGCCTCTCGGCGGCGGCGCGGATGAGGGCCGGCGGCCGCAAAGGCGCCGAGCCCGGCGCCAGTTTCCGCGAGGCCCGCCGCATCGAGGCCGAGAAGCTCTTCGCCGCCGGTCCCGGCGAGAAGGTCGAGAAGCTGAAGGTGAATCTCGGGGAATCTCCGGTGGGCTGGCTGGCGCGGCGCAAGGGGGCGGACGGCGCGCCCTTCCTCTCGCCGCAGGAGGTGGAGGCCGCCGAGCGTCTGCGCGCCGATTACGAGCGCGGGCATATGGGCGCGCGGGTGACTCAGGACTGGCGCGGCTTTCTGACGGCGGGGACCTCCGGAGGCTTCGGCGGCGGGCGCGAGAGCCTGAGCCTCTCCGCCGAGGCGGCGCGGGGCCGCGTGATGGCGGGGCTCAAGGCCATGGGGCCGGATTTGTCGGACGCGGCCTTTCGGGTCTGCTGCCGGTTGGAGGGATTGGAGGATCTGGAGCGCGGTTTGGGCATGCCCGCCCGTTCGGGCAAGATGGCGGTGAAATGGGCTTTGAAGCGCCTCGTCGCCCATTACGCCGAAGAGGACGGAGCCGCCCGAAGCCGCTAGGCCGGCGCCGTTGAGACCGGCGCCGTTGAGAAGCGTCCGCGCCTGCGCGCGCGAGTCGCGGCGCATGGGACCGCGCTGCGGTTGACTTTTGGCGTCCTGAAGCCCAAATCAAGGCGATGTTGCGGCGCAGCATAAGCTTGCGCCCCCCGACGCCTGAACCCGCCTGATCAGAGAGCGAGACGACGCCATGCCTCCCATCACGCCTCCCAACGCCTGCGGCGCCTCTGCGGATCCGTCGCGCCTGGCTCAGCAGAGCCTGCGCGCGTTCTGGAGCTGGACGCCCTTCGCGCCCCTTCTGGGTCTGAAATCCCCCTGGCTGGAGATCTGGGGGCCGCAGCTGCGCGCCTTCGGCGTGCTGAGCCAAGGCGCCTATGCGCCGGGCATGGCCTTCAGCGGCCCCAAGGCGCCGCAGGTCGAGGAAGAAGCCTCCGCCGAGGCCGCGCCCAAAGCGGCCAAGCCCGCGCCTAAGGCGAAAGCCGCCAAGGCGCCGAAGGCCGAAGCCGCTCCGGTCGCCGAGGCCGCCCCTCAGGCTGAGGCCGCTCCGGTCGCCGAGGCCGCGCCTGCGAAGGCCGAGCCCAAGCCGAAGAAGGCTGAGAAGCCTCTCGCCAAAGAGCCCCCCAAGGCGGCCAAGGATCTCTTCGAGGATCACGAGCCCGCCACGCCGAAGGCCGAGCCTTCGCTGGTCGAAACCTTCTCCGCCCAGCCGGAGGCCGAGCCCGCGCCCGCGCCGCTCGCGCAGCCTGAGGAGGTCAAGGCCGAGGCCGCCCCTGAGCCCGCCCCGGCCCCTGAAGCGGCTCCGGCCGCTCCGGCCCAGCCCGAGGCTTCGGCCCTCGCCGCGGACGACCTGACCCTCGTCGAGGGCGTCGGCCCGGCCACGGCCCGCCGCCTTCAGGAGCAGGGCGTGCGCCGCTTCGCCGATCTGGCCTCCCTGACTCCCGAGCGGCTGATCGAGATCCGCCGCGTGGGCACGCTGACCATCACCGAAGATCAGGCTTTGGGGATCATCTCCTCCGCCGCGACGCTGGCCCGTCCGCACTGATGCCTGATCTCCTGATCTCCGGGAGCGCCTGACGCTCTCAAGAACGCCCTCCTTCGCCCCGCGAAGGAGGGCGTTCGTTCGTTCGGGGACCGGAAGGGGGCTGCGTTCCGGCCTGTCGCGGGAGGCGAGGCCTTCAAAAGCGCCTCGCCTCAGAAGTTAAGGCGCGGATCGGCGCAGGAGAACAGGGATGAATCATGGAGGCCGGGCGCGGTTCTCCCTCCCGGAAACGAAGACGCCCCCGATTGAAGGATCGGGGGCGTAGCATTGTATCGTTTTGGGACGTCAGCCTAAGGTCTCTTTGACCCGCGAGAGCGTGATCTTGGGGTAATCGCGCTCCACGCGCTGGACGTCCCAAGGGATGCGGATCAGAAACACCGGATCGCCGTCGTGATCCTCGGCGATCTGGCTTTTATTGGCCTCGGCGAAGGCCTCGACGTCGGCTTTGGCGCCCCGGATCCAGCGCGCCTCGCGATATTGCGTCGGCTCGAAGCGGACGGGCAGGCCGTATTCCGCTTCGATGCGGCTGGCGAGCACGTCGAATTGCAGCGCGCCCACCACGCCGAGAATCCAGCCCACGCCCTGAAGCGGCTTGAAGAGCTTGGCCGCGCCCTCCTCGGCGAATTGGAGCAGAGCTTTATCCAGATGCTTGGCCTTCATCGGATCGCCCGCCCGGACGTTCTGCAAAAGCTCCGGCGCGAAGGCGGGGATGCCCGTGAAGCGCAGCTCCTCGCCCTCGGTGAGGGAATCGCCGATGCGGAGCTGGCCATGGTTGGGCACGCCGATGATGTCGCCCGCCCAAGCCTCCTCGACCACCTCGCGCTCGCGGGCGAGGAAGAACATCGGGTTGGAGATCGCCATGGGCTTGCCGCTGCGCACGTGATGCAGCTTCATGCCCCGGTCGAAGCGCCCGGAGCAGAGCCGCACGAAGGCCACGCGGTCGCGGTGCTTGGGGTCCATGTTCGCCTGAACCTTGAAGACGAAGCCGGTGACCTTCGGCTCTTGCGGCTCGACCTCGCGGGTGAGGGCGGGGCGCGGGCGCGGCGCCGGGGCGTATTCCGAGAGGCCCTTCAGCAGATCCGCGACGCCGAAGCTGTTGATCGCCGAGCCGAACCAGACGGGCGTCAAATGCCCTTCGAGAAAGCTTTGTTCGTTGAACTGGGGCAGCAGCTCGCGGGCCATCTCCACGCCCTCGCGGAGTTCGGCGAGGCGGTCGGCGGGCAGGCGCTGCGCCAGATTCGGGTCGTCGAGGCCCTTCATTTCGACGGTCTCGGCCTTCACATGGCGATCCGCGCGGTCCATGAGTCCGAGGCGGTCATGCAACAGGTCGTAGGCGCCGAGGAATTCGCGGCCCATGCCGATAGGCCATGAGGCGGGCGCGGTGTCGAGGGCGAGCTTCTGCTGAAGCTCGTCGAGGATTTCGAAAGTGTCGCGGGCTTCGCGGTCCATCTTATTGACGAAGGTCAGGATGGGCACGTCGCGCATGCGGCAGACTTCAAACAGCTTGAGCGTCTGCGGCTCCACGCCCTTGGCGGCGTCGATCACCATGACGGCGGCGTCGACGGCGGTCAGCGTGCGATAGGTGTCTTCGGAGAAATCTTCATGGCCCGGCGTGTCGAGCAGATTGAAGAGCTTCCCGTCCCATTCGAAGGTCATGGCCGAGGCCGAGACCGAGATTCCGCGATCCTGCTCCAGCTTCATCCAGTCGGAGCGGGCGCGGCGCTGCTCGCCGCGGGCGCGGACGGCGCCGGCGGTCTGGACGGCGCCGCCGTAGACCAGAAGCTTCTCCGTGAGCGTGGTCTTGCCCGCGTCGGGATGGGCGATGATGGCGAAGGTCCGCCGCCGCGCGATTTCGGGCGGCAGGGCGGGCGCGTTATGGCCGAGGAGATTCTGGGTGCTGCTCATGGCGAGGGCTTATAAGCGCGCGCGCGCGGCTTGCGAAGAGGGGAAGCGGAGGGGCGGCCTCAGCGGGAGGCTTTGGCGGCCGCGAGGATCTGTTTCAGCCTTGAGAGCGTCAAAGGCGCCTCCGGCCCGCGGTGGATCATGGCGTGGCAATTCGGACAAAGGGGGATCAGGTCTTTGATCGGGTCCACCTCGTAATCCTCGCCGATTGTGGAGAGAGGGACCAGATGATGCACATGGATGAAGCCTTCGCCATGCGCGCCATAAGCCTTTCTGAAATCAAATTCGCAAGCCTGACATTTCGCGCCGTAATGACGGACGCAGGCGGCGCGGGCGTCTTTGTCGCGTTCATAGAGGTTGACCATCCTGCGGACGCGCCCGCCTTCGACGAATTCCGGGGCTTCAGGATCGGGAGTTTCGTCCAGTTCCTGCGCGATGGAGTCTGAACTCGCCTCGCCGACTAGCCCGAGCCGCTCCATGGCTTCGGCCAACTCGGGCCAGAGGATCCAGATGAAGAAGCCGTTTTCATCTGTTCCGTATTCGACGGTCGGCTCCTCGCCCTGCGGCCATCCTCCCTCTGGAGGGAGAGGGGCGGAATAGAAGGGCAGCGCCCAATAAATGCGCTTCCCGCTCGACGTGAGCAGCTCAATGCCGTGATTTTTGCCGAGCGCCCTGCCGAAACCGTTGACGACTCCGATGACCCCGGCGGCGCGGCGCTGATCCATGGGGGCGATCCGGCCGGTTTTGGAGACCGCTGCTTTCCCTCTATCTGAGGAGCCGCGCGGATAGCCCAACTCCGCCCCGAGATCGGCGACTCCGGCTCCATGATGCGGGCGCGCGTAAAGCGCCCTCAGGATCTCCAGCATTTGAGGCTTCGTCGTTCCCTGGTCCTGAAGGACGTTCATCCACTGTTCGACCGAAATCTCCAGATCATCCATCGCCGTCCCCGCCTCGTCAGATCGGCGCAAGCGTAAGAGGCGATGGAGAGGCCTGCAACCTTATCCGCCCTGATCAGGAATCTCTCACGGCCCGTCGCCGAGCTTGTCCAGCGCCTGAGTCTCGGCGGCGGAGAGCGGCGGCAAAGCGTCCAGCGCCGCCGCAAGCTCGGAGGCCGCCTGACGAAACAGCGCGTCCAGACGCGGAGAAGCCCCCGCGCAGGCCTCCGCCACCACTTGGCAGGAGGTCAGATAGGCCCGCAGCCGCAGGGGCGTCCAGCGGTCGAGGGCCTTGGCCCGCGCCCGCAGATTGCTCACCTGATCGGCCATCTTGACGATCTTCGCCTCAGGCGGCTTGTTCGCCAGAGACTCCGCCTGAAGCCTTTTGCGCTCGGCGGTGGTCAGAAGCTCCCATTCGGGCTTGTCGGTCATGGCGTCCACGAGCAGCGCGACCCGCGCGCCGAAGGCCTCGCGCACGTCGCCGAGCGCCGCGTGGCGGTCTTCGACGCAATCATGCAGAATCCCCGCGACGATCACGTCGAGGTCGGGGCTGACCTCCGCGACCAGAGCCGCCACCTCGCAGAGATGATTGAGATAGGGGTAATCCATGCCCCGCGCGCCTTTGCGCCGCTGATAGGCGTGGGCCCGGGCGGCGAAGTCATAGGCGCGGGTCAGAACCACGAAGCGCGAATCCGCGCCGGGCGCCGCGGAGCCCGCTCCGCAAGGGGCGGCGTTCAGGAAGGAGTCGGAATCGGCGGGGGTGGTCATGGGGGGCGATCTCCGCAAACCAACGGCGGGACGCCCGCCGCATTCAGCGACGGCGTCCGAAAATCAGAAGATATGTGACGGCTGTGTGACGATCCTATGACATGAAACCAGAGGAAAACGCAAAACCTTCCCCGAAGAATCGCAAAAAACGGCGCTCAGGTCGGGAGCGCGAAAGGTGAGGAAGCCGAAAGATTAACTCGGAATTCCGGCGATTTCAGGGAGAGCCTCCGGACGCCGCGCCGCAGGCGCGGAAGAGGGCTCCGTCTGGGCGGCTTCGCTGAATTCGACCTCCTCCAGCTTGCGGGCGCCGCGCAGGATCTTCGTCACCGAGATTCCGGCCTCGCGCAGATCGCCTTCGGCTTGTCCGAAATGGGTCTCCAGCGCCTTGAGCCGCGTTCCGAGCCGCTCCGCGTCCTGAAGCAGAAGCCCCGTCTGACGCCGCAGCGCCGCCGATTGCTCCTGAATCCGCGCGTCGCGGAGCACGGCCCGCAAGGTGTGCAGCGTCGCCATGAAGGTCGAGGGCGAGACGATCCAGACCTTCTTTTCAAAGCTCAGACGGACGAGATCCGGGAAATTGGCGTGGATCTCGGCGTAAATGGCCTCGGAGGGCAGGAACATCAGAGCCGAATCGGCGGTCTCGTCCGCGACGAGATAGCGCTCCGCCACGTCGCGCAGATGCCGCCCCACGTCGGCGCGAAAAGCCTTGGCGGCTTCGGCCTTCTCGGCGGGAGAAGTCGCCTCGGCGAGGCGGCGCCAGGCCTCCAGCGGGAATTTCGAATCCACCGGCAAAAGCCCGGTCGGGGGCGGAGTGACTAAAAGGCAATCCACGCGCCGCCCGTTGGAGAGTTGGGTTTGAAAGCGGTAGCTCCCGGCGGGCAGGGCCTGAGTCACGATCTCCTGCAATTGGATCTCGCCCATGGCGCCGCGCGCCTGCTTGTTCGAGAGGATGTTCTGAAGCCCGAGGATGTCGCCGGAGAGCCGTTCGATCTTGCCTTGGGCGCGGTCGATGGCCTCCAACCTCTGGCGCAGGTCGCCGAGGGCCTGAGCCGTCCGCTGGGCCGAGCCGGAGAGCGAATCGCCGAGCCGCGTCGAGACTTCTTCGAGGCGCCGCTCCAGAGTCTCCAGCGTGGCGGCCTGAGTCTGGTTCTGAGCCTGTCCGATCTGGCCGAGCCCGCCCGCCATGCGCTCCTGAGCCGCGCCCAGAGCCTTGAGCGATTCGCCGAGCCGCCCGATCTCCGCCGCGAGGGGTTCCGCCGCGCGGGCCGCCCGCCGCGAAGCCCGCAGAGCCGCGAAGGCCAGCAGAGCCGCCAGCAGAATCAGCCCCCCGGCGAGTCCGGGGATCCAGAGCGCCGCCGCGCCGCCCGCCTCTTGAGCCGCCGCCTGAATCGCCGCCTGAACCGCCGCCTGAATCTCCCCCGGCATCCGCCCCTCCCAAATCGCGCCGGTGAACGGCGCCGACGGCCTCAAGATGGGGCCGAAGCGGCCCGCATAACAGGGCCGAAGGCGGAGCGAAAGCTTTCCGCCCTTCGCCGTCCTCCCTCAGACTTAAGTCGGGGCGCGGCTTTCGGCGGATCGACGGCCTGCGCGGATCCTCGTCTTATGGAGAGGGGACGCTGCTTGGAAAAGGATATGAGCGATGCGGAAGAGAGCGATGCGGAGGATGCGGGGCGCGGGCGCCGGAATTCTGGCTCTGGGATGGCTGGCCGCCGGAGGCGCCGCCGCGCAGGAGGCTCCGGCGCAAGAAGGCCACGCTTGGGCGGCTTCGGTTCCGGCGGGGGTGATCGCGGTGGGGCCGCCGCAGGATGTGGATCTGACGGTCTCCACCGGGCCGGAGGGAGAACCGGTCTCCGAGACGACCGAGATCGCTCTGAAGACGGGCGGCTATTACCGGCTGAACTTCGTCTGCACCGACGCCGCCGACGACACGGCGGGATTCCGCTTCGAATCGCCGGGCCTGCTCTCCAACGCGCATCTGCGGGTGGTCAGCGTGAGCGACATCGAGATCCATATGCAGGGCCTCGGCTTCCACGCCCTCGAATGCGACGAGCCGGGAAGAGCGCGCTTCAGCTTTCATCCCATGCGCAAAGGCGAATATGAATTCGTCGTGAAGAATCAGGAGGATCCGCCCGCCGTTCTGCGCGGGGTCTTCAAGGTGGAGTGACGAGGACGGAGAGAAAACCCTTGCGCCGAGCCCCTCGGCCTCCTTCATGAGGGCGGCCATGAGGGCCTCGGCCGCAAGGGAAGGAAGGATCTATGGGCGCTTTGCGCGGTCTGCGTCGAATCTGGCGTGTGATTCTGGAGACCTACGACAGATTCTCCTCGGACGACGGCGAAGCTCTGGCGGGCTACATGGCCTTCTCCATGTTCCTGTCTTTGTTTCCCTTCCTGATCTTCGTGACGGCCATGGCGGCGCTCGCCATCGGCATGCAGGACGTGGACGCCACGCTGGCCTTCATGTTCGACGCCCTGCCGCCGGACGTGGCCGGGGTGCTGGAGCCGGTGGTCTCCGACACCGTCCACGCCCGCGTGAGCGGCGCGCCTCTGACGCTCTCGCTGGTCGGGGCGCTCTGGGTGGCCTCCAATGGAATCGAGGCTTTGCGCGCGGCGCTCAACCGCGCCTATTCCCAAGCCGAGAACCGGTCCTGGATCTATCGGCGGCTTCAGAGCGTCGGGCTGGTCTTCGCGGCTTCTCTGGCCTTCGTCTTTCTGACGGTGCTGGTGCCGCTCTGGCCGAGCCTCGTGGATTTGCTGACGGCGCCTCTGCAATTGCTGCAGGAGCTGCCGGTCAAAGCCTTCGTGCGGGAGATGGCGGATCTGCCCTATCTGACGCTCATGCGTTACGGCTTGGCGGCTCTGGTGCTGGGGATCGCGATCTACGCGGCCCATCGCATCCTCCCGAGCGGCGACCCCGAGGCGCCCGTCTGGCCGGGGGTGATCTTCACGATCCTCTGCTGGCTGGCGGGAGGCGCTTTGTTTTCGGTCTACCTCGCCTATATTCCGAGCTATAGTCTAACTTACGGAGCTTTAGGCGGCGTGATCGTCGCTTTGTTCTTTTTCTACATCTCGGCGGCCATCGTGATTCTCGGCGCCGAGCTGAACGCGGTGCTCGGCGGTTTGCGGCGCGACCCGGAGAGCCGCCGCCGCCAAGCCTCTCAAACCGCCGACCAGACCGCCGGGTCTTCGTCCGCGACGCCCGACGGGGCGGGCCGGATCGAAGAGACGACCTGAAATTGGGGAGACGCCAGCCTATGGCCAGCCGCAAGAAACAACGGATCCTGATGCTCGTTCTGGGCGGCGTGGCCCTGACGCTCTCGACGGTGCTGGTCTCTCTGGCGATGCGCGATTCTCTGGTCTTCTTCTTCGGACCCGGCGAATTGAGCGCCAAGGCCGCCTCGGGCGAGATCACGCCGGATCGCCGGGTGCGGCTCGGGGGGCTGGTGGAGGTCGGTTCGGTCCGGCGCGACGCCTCCGGGGCGCGCTTCGTGATCGAGGACGGAAACGGCGCCTTGCCGGTGGTCTATGAGGGCATCCTCCCGGATCTCTTCGGCGAGGGTCAGGGCGCGGTGGCCGAGGGCTATCTGCGCGACGGCGTCTTCCGGGCGGCGAGCGTGCTGGCCAAGCATGACGAGAATTACATGCCCCGCGAAGTCGCCGAAGAACTCAAGCGCACCGGGCGCTGGCGCGAGGAGGACGCCCTCTCCGAGGGCCTGCCGCGCGCCTCGGGAAGCTGAACCGCCCTCTCTGGAGCCCTCGCATGGCCCCCCATCGCTATATCTACGTCAACGCCTTCGCCGAAGATCTCTTCGGCGGCAATCCCTGCATGGTCTTCTTCGGGGCCGACGACCTCGACGAAGAGACGCGGCTGAAGATCACGCGGGAATCGCGGCTTTCGGAATGCGCCTTCCTGCAAAAGCCCGCTTCCGATGCGGATTTCGCCGTGCGCTATTACCTCGCCTCCGGGCCGATCCCCATGGCCGGACATCCCACCGTGGCCACGGGGATCGCGCTGATCGAGGCGGGGATGGTCAGGCCCGGCGACTCCTTCAGGCTGGAGGTCGGGGCGGGGGTCATGCCCATCGAGACCCGCGCCGGAGAAGGCGGGCGTCCGCCCATCGTGACCATGACGCAATTCGCCCCGAAATTCGGCGAAAGCTTCGATCCCGGCGAGATCGCCGCGATCTACGGGCTTTCGGCGGGGGATTTTCTTGCGCCGCCTCAGGTGGTGGGCACGGGGAACATGCATGTTCTGGCGCCGCTGAGGAATCGCGAGGCCCTGCGCCGCGCGAAGCTGAATCCCGAGGCCGTGGCCCGGTTTCACGCCGCCCATCCGGAGCTGACCTTCGCGGAGGCCTTCCTGTTCGTTCCCGAGGGCGAAACTCCCGAAGGCCGGAGTTTCGCGCGCCTGCTGCTCGCGCCGCCCAATCCGCCCGAAGACCCCTTCACCGGCTCCGCCACGGGCGCCATGGCCTCCTGGCTCTGGCGCGAGGGCTATTTGGACTCGCCGCGCTTCGTCGCCGAGCAGGGCCACTGGATGGGCCGTCCGGGCCGCGCCGAAGTCGAGATTCTCGGCCCGCGCGAAGCGATCTCCGGCGTGAAGGTCGGCGGCCCCGGCGTGGCGCTCATGCGGGGCGAGATCGCCGTTTAATCGTTTCGTTTCAGGACATACGCCGCCTGAAGGCGATCCGCCGCGCGCGGATTCGCCCGTCAGGTCAAGATAAGGGCGGTCCGGCCTGTTTTTCCTTGGCTTTGCGCCGAAAGCTTTTCCCGTTCGGCGGGGAAAGGCTTTATTCTGCCCGCGAATCGCGCCGGGGCGGGGAAGACGGGACCAGAGGGCGGGAGCAGAGGGCCGGATGATCTATGGAAAGCGCATTCTCTTGATCGTCGGGGGCGGCGTGGCCGCCTTCAAGGCGATCGAGACCCTGCGGCTGCTCCGCGAGCGGGGCGCCGAGATCCGTTGCGTGCTGACCAAGGCGGGCGGCGAATTCGTCACGCCTTTGTCTCTGGGGGCGCTCTCCGGAAGCAAGGTGCATCAGGATCTCTTCGACCTCACCGCCGAGGCCGAAATGGGCCATATCCAGCTCTCGCGCTGGTCGGATCTGGTGCTGGTGGTTCCGGCCACCGCCGATTTCATGGCCAAGATGGCCCAAGGCCGCGCCGACGACCTCGCCTCCACCTTGGTCCTCGCCACGGATAAGCCGGTGATGATCGCCCCCGCGATGAACGTCCGCATGTGGGAGCATCCCGCCACGCGGCGCAATCTGGAGATCCTCCGCCGCGACAACGTCAAGGTGGTCGGCCCCAACGCCGGAGAAATGGCCTGCGGGGAATACGGCTATGGGCGGCTCTCCGAGCCTGAGGAGATCGCCAAGGCGGTGGTGGGGCATTTCCTGCGCCGCTCGCGGGCGCAGAGGCTCAAGGGCATGCGGATCGTGGTCACCTCCGGCCCCACCCGCGAGTCCATCGACCCGGTGCGCTACATCTCGAATCATTCCTCCGGCAAACAGGGCGTGGCGGTGGCCGAGGCTCTGGCGCGGCGCGGCGCCGAGGTGATCTTCGTCACCGGACCCGCCGAATTCGACTCGCCTGAGGGCTGCCACGTCGAGCGCGTCACCACGGCGGAGGAGATGCTCCGCGCCGTGATGGACGCCCTTCCGGCCGAGGCCATGGTGGCCGCCGCCGCCGTCGCCGATTGGCGCATGGAGCGGCCCGGCGAAAACAAGATGAAGAAAGACGGCCAAGGCGGCGCCCAGATGCTGCGGCTGGTCGAGAATCCCGACATCCTCGCGCGGGTTTCGGCTCTGGGGCCGCCGCTGAGGCCCAAGCTGGTGGTGGGCTTCGCCGCCGAGACCACCGACGTGGTGAATTACGCCCGCGCCAAACGCGCCCGCAAAGGCTGCGACTGGATCGTGGCCAACGACGTCTCTCCGGCGACGGGGATCATGGGCGGCGATGAAAACGCCGTGGTGCTGGTCACCGCCGAGGATGAGGAGCCATGGCCGCGCCTCTCCAAGCGCGAGGTGGGCGACCGCCTCGCCGAGCGCATGACTTCGGCGCTGATCGGCGCGGCGCGGGCCGAGGCCGCCGCCGCTCTGGAGAAGGACGGATTCGCATGACCGCGCCTTTAGAGGGGCCTGTGGTCCGGGTGAAGCGCCTGCCGCATGGCGTGGGGCTGCCCGCGCCTTTCTACGCCAGCGCCGGAGCGGCGGGCGCCGACGTCTGCGCGGCTCTGCCCGAGGGCGCGGCTCTGACGCTGGTGACGGGGGCGCGCAGCCTCGTGCCGACGGGCTTCGCCTTCGCGGTCCCTCCGGGCTGGGAGATGCAGATCCGCCCGCGTTCGGGGCTGGCGCTGAAACAGGGCGTGACGGTGCTCAACGCCCCCGGCACGCTGGATTCGGATTATCGCGGCGAACTCTTCGTGCTGCTGATCAACCTCGACAATAGCCCCGCGACCCTCCGGCGCGGCGATCGCATCGCGCAATTGGTGATCGCGCCTGCGCCTCAGGCGCGTTTCGAGGAGGTCGCGGACCTCGACGCGACCGCGCGCGGAGAGGGGGGCTTCGGCTCCACCGGAATCAGTTTCAAGCTCTGAAGCCATGGATTTTCCGCGCGGACTGGCCGCCTATCCGATCACGCCTTGCGACGCCTCCGGGCGGGTGGACGCCGCTGCGCTGCGGCGTCTGGTGGGGCGTCTGCGGGCGGCGCAGGTCGATGCGGTGGGGCTGCTCGGCAGCACCGGGACTTATCTCTATCTCAGCCGCGCGGAGCGTCGCCGCGCCATAGAGGCCGCTCTCGAAGAGGGAACGGGCGGCGCGCCTCTGCTGGTCGGAATCGGGGCGCTCCGCACCGACGAGGCGGTGAAGCTGACTCAGGACGCCAAGGCCGCCGGCGCCGATTTCGGGCTTCTGGCCATGGCCAGCTACACGCCGCTGACCGAGGCGGAGGTCTTCGAACATTACGTCACGGTGGCGCGGGAGGGCGGCTTGCCGCTCTGCGTCTACGACAATCCCGCCGCGACTCATTTCGCCTTCACGCCGGAGCTTCTGGCGCGGCTGGCGCAGGAGCCGGGAATCGTGGCGGCGAAGAGCCCCGCGGCTTCGGCGGCGGATCAGCTCGCGGGGCTGCGGCCCCGGTTGAAGGCGGGGTTTTCGCTCGGCTATAGCGGCGATTGGGCCACCACCGAGGCGATGATCTCCGGCGCGGAGATCTGGCATAGCGTCCTCGGCGGGATTCTGCCGCTCGCTTGCGGAAGGATCACGGCGGCGGTCCGGCGCGGAGATTTCGCCGAAGCCCGGCGCCTCGACGCGGAGCTGGCGGCGATCTGGGCGCTCTTTTGCGAATTGGGGAGTCTGCGGGCGGTCTTCGCCATGGCGGATCTGCTGGGGATCGCCTCGGCCGCGCCGCCGCGTCCGATTCTGCCTCTGGCGGGCGAGGCGCTGGCGCGCGTGAAGGCGGCGCTGGAGGCCCTGCCTGAGGATCTCAGAGGCTGATCAGCCCTTGGCCAACCCCGCATAGCCGCCGAAATAGAGCAGCGGATCGCCCGGAGCCTGCGCCACATGCAGCACCCGGCCCAGAATGATCAGATGATCTCCGCCGCCGACCACGTCATAGGGCGCGCAGACCATCCGCGCCAAAGCGCCCGGCAGGACGGGCGCGCCCTCCCAAAGCTCGAAATCGCCCTCCTGAGCCTCCGGCGCGCGGGAATAGCGCTGCGAGGCCTCGCGCTGATCCGCTGAGAGGACGCTGAAGGCGAAGCGGTCCGCCGTCAGAAAGGCCTCGGCGGTGCGGGCGGTCTTGTCGAGGCAGAAGAGCGCCAAAGGCGGATCCAGCGACACCGAGGTCAGAGAATTGATCGTCACCGCGAGGGTTTCGCCCTTGGCGTCGCGGCAGGCGGCGACGGCCACGCCGGTGGCGAAACGTCCGAAGGCGTCGCGGAAGGCGCGCGGATCCACGCCCGGCGCCTGAATGTCGAAATCTGCGGTCATCAAGAAGGCTCCTGAGCCTGAAGCGTGATCTGAAAACTTGGGAGAGGTTTTCGGATGAATCGCGCGTCAGATAAAGAAACTAAGTCAACTGAGCTTATCGCCGATCAGGAATTGCAGCGCTTTGTCGAGCCGCAGATGCGGCGGGCCTTCGCCCTCGCGCCATTCGAGCCGCGGCGGCGCGAAGCGCATGAAGCGATATTCCGCCCCGAGCCAGCCCGCGCCCGGCGTCGCCTGAGGATCCCGGGCGGCCCGACGCGCCGCCTCGACGATCTCGGCGGGGTTCTCGGGCAATTCGCCGGGATAGAGGGCGGCCTCTTCTCCGGTCTCCAGCAGGCGGCCCCGCACGCAATGGAGAATCCGCCCGTCGCGTTTGACGTCCTGCTCGACGGTGGCCCGCAGCGAGGCCAGAGCCAGAGACTCCACCTCGGCGCCGCGATAGGCCGCGCGCTCTAAGCTTTCAGCCAGCAGCGCCTTGAGGATGGCCGTCAGGCGCGGATGCTGGGTGTGATGCACGTGATCGGCTTTGGTGGCGGCGAAGAGGATCTTCTCGACCCGCTTGGCTCCGAGCAGGCTCAGCAGCCAGCTGTTCGGGCCGGGGCGGAAACAAGCGAGGATCTCGGCCATGGCCTCCTGAAGATCGGCCACGGCGGCGGGTCCGGCGTCGATGGCCGCGAGGGCGTCCACGAGGACCACCTGGCGGTCCAGCTTGGCGAAATGGTCGCGGAAGAAGGGCTTCACCACATGGCGCTTATAGGCCTCGAAACGGGTCTCCATCAGTCGCCCGAAGCTCTCGGCGGGGGGACGTCCGCCTTCCTCCGGCACGGGCAGAGGCGCGAAGGTCACCGCCGGAGAGCCCGCGAAATCGCCCGGCATGAGGAAGCGCCCCGGACCCACCGCCGAAAGCCCCAATTTCCGACTCGCCTGAAGATAGGCCGCGAAACGCTCGGCGGCCTCTTTGGCGAGGGATTCGTCCGCAGGCCCGGCGGGGTCGAGAGTCTCCAGAAAAGCGAGCCATGGCGCGGCGGCGGCGGCGCGTTCGGGGCGTCGGGAGGCGGTCAGGCTGGCGCGAGCCCATTGGGCGTAGCTCTGGTTCAGCAAAGGCAGATCCAGCAGCCATTCGCCGGGATAGTCCACGATGTCGAGATGCAAGGTCGAAGGCCCCGCCAGAGCCTGAGTCAGCCCCGCCAGAAGCCCCGTCGGCTTATAGCGGATCGAGACGCGCAGCTGGCTGATCTGGCGGGTGGAATCCGGCCAGCTCGGTTCGGGGGCGTAGAGCGCGGCGCGATGGGCCTCGTAATCGAAGCGCGGGGCCTCCGGATTGGGCTGAGGCCGCAGCATGGCGGCTTCGATGCGGCCTTCGGCGGCGGCGTCGAGCAAGGTCATGCGGCCGCGCTGGAGCAGATTCGCCACCAGAGCCGTGATGAACACGGTTTTTCCCGCGCGGCTCAGCCCCGTGACGCCCAGACGAATGCTCGGCTCGAAGCTTTCGCCGATGCGCCTTTGCGTGTTCTCGACGCTGCGCAAAAGGCCGTCCGTCCAATCCGCGAGGCTCATGCCGTTTTTTCTCCTTGGCTCCGCCGTGAGATATAAGCGCTTTGGGGGGCGTTTTGCGAGAGGGGCGGGCGGATGGAGAGCTATGAAGTCGGGACGGCGGTGATCGGCGCCGGTGTCGTGGGGCTGGCGGTCGCGGCGGAATTGGCCCGGCGCGGGCGCGAAGTTTGGATTCTGGAGCGCGGCGCGCGCTGGGGCGCCGAGACCAGTTCGCGCAATTCCGAGGTGATCCACGCCGGAATCTATAATCCGCCCGAGAGCCTCAAGACGCGGCTCTGCGTCGAGGGGCGGCGGAGGCTCTACGCATGGGCCGAAGCGCGGGGCGTAGGGCATCGCAAATGCGGCAAGCTCATCCTCGCCGCCGAGCCGGAGGAGGAACCCGCTCTGGCGGCTCTGGCCGAGCGGGCGGCGGCCAACGGCGTGGCGTTGGAGCCTCTGACGGGGACGCAGGCCCAAGCCCTCGCGCCGGGGCTGAGGGCGCGGGCGGCGCTGTTCTCGCCGGAGACGGGGATTCTCGATTCGCATGGCTTTATGGAATCGCTGCTGGCTGAGGCCGAGGCTCATGGCGCGATCCTCGCCTTGCGGAGCGAGGCGCGGGGCGGAGCCGCCCGCGCGGACGGGCGCTTCGATCTCGATCTCGGCGAGACGCGGCTCGTCGCGCGGGAGGTCGTGAACGCGGCGGGCTTGGGGGCTCAGGCTCTGGCGCGGCGGATCGAGGGGCGCGGCGGAGAGGCTCCGCCTCTGGTGGTGCGGATGGGGCGTTATTTCGCGCTGGCAGGGCGCTCGCCTTTCAGCCGGCTGATCTATCCCGTTCCGCCCGTCGGAGGCTTGGGCGTTCATCTGACGCTGGATCTCGGCGGGCGCGCGAAATTCGGGCCGGACGTGGGGCCTGCGCTGCAAGATCCCGAAGCTCTGGATTATCGCGTCGATCCCGCCTTGGGGCCGGTCTTCGAGGCCGCCGTGCGCCGCTGGTGGCCGGGCTTGCCCGAGGGCGCCTTGCAGCCGGATTCCTCCGGCGCGCGGCCCAAGCTCTCGGCCAAAGGCGAGGATTTCCGCATCGAGGGGGCCGAGACCCATGGCCTGCCCGGCTGGATCGACCTCTTCGGGATCGAGTCGCCCGGCCTGACCTCCGCCCTCGCGCTGGCGGAGCTGGTCGCGGAGAAGCTGGAGGCTTGATGCGGAAACCGCACAAACATCTCAGGAATCCGCATAAGCCGCCCGCCCGGCCCGGCTTGACACATAAAGATAAGTTTATATGGTCGGGAGGGCTCGCCGCCTCACCTCCCCTAAGGATTCGCCATGTCCGCGCCTGAAGCCCTCGAAATCTCCTTTGAATATTTCCCGCCCGTCGCCGCGGAGGCGGTCGAGAAATTCGAGGCTCTGGCCCGTCGGCTGGCGGGCTATCGCCCAAGCTTCGTCTCCGTGACCTATGGCGCGGGCGGCGGCACCCGCGAGCGCACGCTGTCGGTCATCGAGAAGCTGCGGGCCGTGGCGCCGCCTCCGGTGGCGGGGCATCTGACCGTCTCGGGGGCTTCGCGGGCGCAGACCATGGCGGTGGCGGCGCGCTATCGGGAGCTGGGCGTGGATCACGTGGTGGCGCTGCGCGGCGATCCGGTCAAGGGCGAGACCCATTTCGCGCCTCATCCCGAGGGCTTCGCTTCGGCGGCGGAATTGGCCGAAGCGCTCTCCGCCGAGGGCTTCGCCTATGACGTGGCGGGCTACGCCGAGCCTCATCCGGAAAGCCTCGGGGAGGCGGCGGATTGGGCGCATCTCAAGCGCAAGGCCTCGGGCGCGCGGCGCGTGCTGACGCAATTCGCCTTCGACGACGCGGCCATCGCCCGTTTCCGCGACCGCTGCGTCGCCGAGGGGATTGCGGCGCAAGTCACGCCGGGGATCATGCCCATCGTGGATTTCGAGCAGCTCTGCAAATTCGCGGCGCGCTGCGGCGCCCGGATTCCGGCCTGGCTGCATGAGGCTTTCGCCAAGGTCTCGCCGGAGGATAAAGCCGCGCGGCGCGAGCTCGGCGACCGTCTGGCGGCGGAGCAGGTCGACCGCCTGAGGGCGGCGGGCTTCCGGGCCTTCCATATCTACACGCTGAACCGCGCCGACCCCACCGAGGCGCTTTGCGCCCATCTCGGCCGCGCCCCCGAGGCGGCGGCGGCCTGAGGCTCAGGAGCGCCCCCGCCCGAGGCTGTCGGCGGGGGAGCCTTCGCCGGCTTCGCCGGAAGGACGCTTTCAGTTTTGATTTTGTCGCGCTTTCGCGACGCGAAGCTTGGTCGGCTTCGCTGGAAAGCGCTTAACGGCGCAGGATCTCGCTATACAGCGCCTCGCGGGCGGTGAGCGCGGCTTGGGTCCGGCTATGGACTCCGAGCTTGCGCAGGATCGCGGTGATATGCGCCTTCACCGTGGTCTCCGCGATGGAGAGGTCGAAGGCGATCTGCTTGTTCAGCTTGCCCGCGCAGACGAGATCCAGAATCCGCAATTGCTGCGGCGTGAGCTCGCGCAGCTTTTCGAGGCTGCCCGGCTCGGGGCGGGAATTGCCCGCCGAGGCCGCCAGCCCCTCATAGCCCGGCGGCAGAGCCACGCCGCCCTCAAGGATCTTGCGCAGCCCGGAGATGATCTGCTCGCGCGGAGCGTTTTTCGGCATGAAGCCCGCCGCCCCCGCCTCGATGGCGCCCGAGACGATCCGCGAATCGTCCAGAGCCGACACCACCGCCACCGGCAGATTCGGATGACGCGCCTTCAGCCTCAGCAAGCCGTCGAAGCCCTGCACGTCGGGGAGGTTGAGATCCAGCAAGGCGGCGTCGGGCCGGAAGCCCGAATCCAGCAGCGCCAGAGCCTCGGTCAGAGAATTGGCCATGCGCGTCGAGCCCGCGCCGACCTCGGAGGCCAAAGCCAGACTCAGGGCCTCGCAAAAGAGCGGGTGGTCGTCCACGATCAGGAAAGCGAAGCCCTCGCCTTTGCGCGACGTCTCCGAGTCCGGTGAGATCTCCGCCATCATCTGCCGCCTCCTCGGGATTCAAGAAGGGCCAGCATAAAGGCTCTGAGACGATTTGTCCGCCGCGACCAAAGGCTCACCGGACGGCTCGGGGATTCAGGCCGCCAGCAAGGCCCCGTCGGCCATGGCGTGGGGCGCGACGCGGACCACCTCTCCGGCGCGGCGGGGCTCCGTGAAGCGGATCAGGGCGTAGCCTTCGGAGCGCCCGAGGCTTTCGGTCTCCATGAGCGCCGCCTGCTCCACGCCGATCTGAGAGGCCAGATAAGCCGCCTCCCGCGCCTCGCCCAGAGCCCGCAGACGCGCCGCCCGCTCCTTGCCGACGGCCTTGGCCACCTGCGGCATCCGCGCGGCGGGAGTCCCCGCGCGCGGCGAGAAGGGGAAGACGTGCAGGAAGGTCAGGCCGCATTCCTCCACGAGGCGCAGGCTGTCCTGAAACATCTCCTCGGTCTCGGTGGGGAAGCCCGCGATGAGATCGGCGCCGAAGACCATTTCGGGCCGCTTCGCCCGGACCTCCTCGCAAAAGCGGATGGCGTCGGCGCGCAGATGCCGCCGCTTCATGCGCTTGAGGATCATGTCCGCCCCGGCCTGCAAAGACAGATGCAGATGCGGCATCACGCGCCGGTCGCCGGTGATCGCCTCCATCAGCGCCGGATCGGCCTCGATGGAGTCGATGGAGGAGAGGCGCAGGCGCTCCGGAGCGCCGGGGCGGCCGAGGATCTTCTGCACGAGATCGCCGAGGCGCGGCTTGCCGGGCAGATCCGCGCCATAGGAGGTGAGGTCCACCCCCGTCAGCACGATTTCGCGATAGCCCGCCCCGGTCAGACGCTCGATTTGCGCGACCACATGGCCCATAGGCGCCGAACGGGAATCGCCGCGTCCGTAAGGGATGATGCAGAAGGTGCAGCGATGATCGCAGCCGTTCTGCACCTGCACGAAGGCGCGGGCGCGGTCTCGGAAGCCGTCGATGAGGTGATTCGCCGTCTCGCGCACCGACATGATGTCGTCGACGCGCACCTTCTCGCTGGCGGTCACGCCGAAATCCGGGCCGCCGAGTCCGCCCGGAGGCGTGTTGTCTCCGGCGATGCGGCGCCATTGCGCGGGATCGGTCTTCTCCTTGTTGCCGAGGACGAGGTCCACGGCCTCCATTTCGGCGAAGCCCTGAGGATCGATCTGGGCGGCGCAGCCGGTCACGACGATGCGCTTGCCGGGATTCTCGCGGCGCAATTTGCGGATCGCCTGCTTGCCCTGACGCACGGCCTCGGCCGTGACGGCGCAGGTGTTGACGATGATCGCGTCGGAGACGCCCGCAGCCTCGGCCTGAGCGCGGATCGTCTCGGATTCGACGCTGTTGAGACGACAACCGAAGGTCACCAGTTCGGGAATCGCCTTGAGGTCCGGCGGGGCGTCCATGATCTTGCTCTGCTTTTGTGAAGCGCCCTTGATAAAGGATTTCGCGGCGCGGCGCCAGAGCGCGGCCTTCAGGCTCAGAAGGGCGAGGTCACGATGATCGGGCCGCGCTCCGTGGCGACGATGGTGTGCTCATATTGCACGACCGGCGCGGGGGGCTCGCTATAGAGCGTCCAGCCGTCGGCGCCCTCGTTCGCCCAGACTCCGCCCAGCGACAGGAAAGGCTCCACGGTCATGACGAGGCCCTTGTGAATCCGGCGCTTGTCTCCGCGCGTGGGCCAGGTGGGGATCTCTCCCGGCTCCTCATGCAGCGCCCGCCCGACGCCATGGCTCGCGAGGTTGCGGATCAGCGTATAGCCGCGCGCCTCGGCGAAGCGCCCGACGGCCTCGCCTATCCCCGCCAGCGGCTTGCCGTCGCCGACCTGCGCGATTCCGATCTCCATGGCGCGTTTTCCGTCGCGGCGCAGGCGCTCCAGAGCGGGCGGCAGGGCGCGCACGGGCCAGCTCGCGCCGGTGTCGGCGAAATAACCGTTTTTCGAGGCCGAAACGTCGATGTTGACCAGATCCCCCGCCTTGAGCCGCCGGTCTCCGGGGATGCCATGGGCGATCTCTTCGTTCACGCTGATGCAGGTCGCCCCCGGAAAGCCGTAGGTCGATTGCGGCGCGGAAAGGGCGCCTTCGCGCTCCAGCAGGGCGCGCCCGATGTCGTCCAGCTCGCGGGTGGTCATGCCGGGCTCCATGGCCTGAGCCATGGCCCGCAGGACCTGAGCGACGATGCGGCCGATCTCCTTCAGCCCGTCCAGCTCGTCTTGTTTGGTGATCGTCACGCCGTTCCCTCCTCTTGCGCGAGGGGCGCCTGAGCCCGCACCGCGAGGCGCTCCAGCAGCGCGCGGCCCTCGGGCCATTCGCCGAGCCCGCTCAGGGCGTTGATATGGCCCCGCGCGCCGACGTCCACGAATTCGGCCTCCCAGAGCCGCGCCATCTCCTCGGCCCGCGCGAAGCCGCAATAGGGATCGTTGCGGCTGGCGGCGAGGATCGTCCGCAGCCCCAGAGCCCGACGCGGCAAAGGCGAGAAATCGCCCTTGATCGCGCCGGGGAAGTCGGGAGCGTCGAGGTCGGGCGGCGCCACGAGCAGCAGGCCCCGCACGCGGCCGAAGCCCTCGCCCGAAGCCTTGCGCCGCGCCGCCCAATGGACCGCCAGAGCGCAGCCCCGGCTATGGGCGACCAAAAGCGCCGGATGGCTCCCATTGGCGAGGGCGCCTTCCAGACGCGCCATCCATGCGCTGAGGTCGGGCGTCTCCCAATCCTCCTGAAGCACCCGGCTGGAGTTTTCATAAAGTCCCGCCCAATGGCCCTGCCAATGGCCGGGGCTGCTGTTGCCGTAGCCCGGCAGAAGCAGAAGATCGAGCCTCACTGCGGCGTCTCCGGCAGCTCCGGATTCCCGGTCGGCTTGAGGCCGTCGCGGAAGCGGGCGGCGTTGGCGACGTAGCGCGCCGCCGAGGCGCGCAGCTTCTGGCGTTCTTCGGGCGACAGCGCCCGCGCGACCTTCGCCGGAGATCCCACGATCAGCGAGCCGGGCGGAAAGCTCTTGCCCTCGGTGACGAGCGCCCCCGCGCCCACGAGGCTCTCCGCGCCGATCTTCGCGCCGTTGAGCACCGTCGCGCCCATGCCGATCAGCACGGCCTCTTCAAGCGTGCAGCCATGGAGGATGGCGCCATGGCCCACGGTGCAATCCGGGCCGATGGTCAGCGGAAAGCCGGGATCGGTGTGGAGGATCGAATTCTCCTGAACGTTGGAGCCGCCTCCTACGCGGATCTCCTCGTTGTCGCCGCGCAGGACGGCGCCGAACCAGATGTTCGCGCCTTCCTCCAAAACGACCTTTCCGATCAGCTTCGCCCCCGGCGCGACCCAAGCCGAGCCGTCTTTCGGCAAGCGCGGCGCATGGCCGTCGAGTTCATAGAGCATGCGGACCTCCCTCAGCTTCGCCTCCTTTCTCCCGCGCGGCGGGCGGAGGCGCAAGGGGCCTCCTGCGGATAAGCTTACGCCTCCGCAGGAGAAGGGCGCGGCGTCAGCTCACGAGGCTATAGGCGCCTTCAGGGGTGTTCAGCTCCGCCATGAGCTTATTGCCGCCCAAGGCGGTTTCGCGCAGCTCGACGAGATTCCGCGCGCCCAAAGCCTTGAGTTCGGTCTCGATGGTCGCCGTCTCCGGAGTCTCGATCACCAGCCGCGAGAGGCTCAGCCCCGTCTCCGGCAGGGATTGGGCGGGCGAGGGGCCTTGCCATTGGATCAGGAAGGGCAGAAGGGCGCGATGCTCGGTGTAGGGGCCGTCCGGGATGGTCAGGCTCCAGCGGCGCTCGCCGCGGGACATGGCCTCCACCGGACCCAGACCCAGAGGCGAGAGCAGAGAATCGCGCGCGATGTCGTCGGTGGCGAGGCCCCAGCCGATCAGACGCGGCGAGACCTTCAGACGCGCCTGAACCGCGGGATCGTCGAGGCCGAACCAGCGCGGACGCGAAGGCGCCGCCGCCGCGGGATCGATCGCCAGAAGCTCCAGATAGGTCTGCGGCCCCAGCCGCCAGAGCAGATTATGCGTGCCCATGAAGTCATGGCGCCCGCCGGGAGAGGCCGGGGCGCCGAGACGCTCCTCCAGCCAATCCTGACCCTGCTCCAAGCTGGCGGCGCCGATGACGAGATGGTCGATATGCATGGGAAGGCTCCCTGTCCCGGACGAAAAAAGGCTCCCCTTTCAGATAGGGGAGCCTTTCCGCTTTAACCAGTTCTCAGAGCGCTTTCCAGCGAAGCCGACCGAGCTTCGCGTCGCGAAAGCGCGACGAAATAAAGATTTGGAGCGTTTGAACGGCCCAATTCGGCCGGATGACGCTCTCAGGCGCGCCGGAGCGGAAAATCAGCTCCGGTAATCGGCGTTGATCTCGATATAGCGCTTGGTCAGATCGCAGGTCCAGACGCGGGCCTCGCCCTTGCCGACGCCGACGTCCACGCGGATGGCCAATTCGCTGCGTTTGAAATAAGCCGCGCCGGTCTCCTCCTGATATTCGGGCGAGACGAGGCCGTTTTCAGCCACCAGCGCCTCGCCGAACCAGATGGCGAGCTTGTCGCGGTCGGCGGCCTCGCCGGATTTGCCCACCGCCATGACGATGCGGCCCCAATTGGGGTCTTGGCCCGCGAGGGCGGTTTTGACGAGCGGCGAATTGGCGATGGCGAGGCCGATCTTCTTGGCGGCCTTGGCGCTTTTCGCCCCGGTGACGTGGAATTCGACGAATTTCGTCGCGCCTTCGCCGTCCTTCACCACGAGTTGCGCCAGCTCCAGCAGGAGGGCGTTCAGCGCCGCGACGAAAGCCGCCGCGCGGGGGTCTTTGGCGGTTTCGATCCGCTCATGCTTCGCCTTGCGCGAGGAGGCCAGCACGATGGTGTCGGAGGTGGAGGTGTCGCTGTCCACGGTGATCGAGTTGAAGCTCGCCTCCGTGGCGCCGGAGAGCGCCTGCTGCAACGCCGCTTGTCCGATATTGGCGTCGGTGAAGACGAAGCCGAGCATGGTGGCCATGTCCGGCGCGATCATGCCCGAGCCCTTGGCGAAGCCGACCAGCGTGACCGGAACGCCCTCGATCTCCACTTGGGCGCTGGCGGCCTTGGGGAAGGTGTCGGTGGTCATGATGGCGCGGGCGCCGTCCTCCCAGGCCTCGGGGGCCTGGCGGGCCGCCAGATCCGGCAGGACGTCGAGGATCTTCTGATAATCGATATGCTGGCCGATCACGCCCGTCGAGGCGACGAAGACCGCCCCCGCGCCGCCGAGGGCCTCGGCCGCCGCCGCCGCGGTCTTCTCGACCGCCGCCGCGCCCACCGAGCCGGTGAAGGCGTTGGAGTTGCCGGAGTTCACGAGAATCCCGAGGGGGCCTTTGAGCTTGCCGCCTTCATTGAGGCTTTTGGTGATCGCCTCGCACCAGAGCACCGGCGCCGAACGCGTCGCCGAGCGCGTGTAGACGCCCGCCGCCGCGCCGCCCGGCGCGATCTTGGCCAGCATCACGTCGAGGCGGCCTTTGTATTTCACGCCCGCCGCCGCGCCCGCCAGCGTGATTCCCGGCACGGGGGGCAGGGCGGGGAAGCCGCCTTCCGGCGCGAAGGGCGAAACCGGAGCCGGCGCCTTTTTGGCGGGGGCGGCGGCGGTCTTGGCGTCGGCCTGAGGCGGATTCTCCGCGGAGGGATCGGCCGTCAGGGCCTGCGCGGCCTCATGAGCCTTCAGCGTCGCGAGTTTGGCCTTGAGCTTGAGCAGCTTGGCTTTGCGCTTCTTGAGTTTGGCTTTGAGCTTGGCGATGTCGGCCATGGGGCGTCTTCCTGCGTCTGCGGACCGGGCCTGCTCCCCTGAGCCGGGCTGGGCGCGCGAATCGCGGCGCAGTCTGAGGGCAAACGGGCTTTGCGTCAAAGCGCCCGGAGGCCCGAAAACGAAAGCCCCGGCGCGAGGCCGGGGCTTCCTGAGATCCCTGCGGCTCGCGCCGGATTATTTCTGGAAGAGCTCCTGCGCGCGCAGAATGGCGGCGGGCGGCTGAGGCTCGGCGTCCTTCACTTCGGCGGCGCCGCGCAGCTCCTCGATGATCTCGCCCGCGAATTTCTGCGCGAGGCGCTGACGGATGAAGCCGCCGACCTGCTCGAGGCTCGGCTTCTCGACTTCGCGGCGATCGTCAAGACGGATGACGTGCCAGCCGAACTGAGACTTCACCGGCGCGGAGGTCGCGCCCTTCTCCAGCTTGAAGGCGGCTTCGGAGAATTCCGGGACCATGACCTCGGCGGTGAACCAGCCCAGATCTCCGCCCTCGGCGCCCGAACCCTTATCGGTGGATTCGGCCTTGGCGACTTCGGCGAAGTCCTCTTTGGCGAGGCGCTCGACGACGGCCTTGGCCTCCTCCTCGGTCTCGACGAGAATGTGGCTGGCGCGCACCTCCTCCTGAACCGGGGCGGCGCCGATCTCTTTGTCGTACTCGGCCTTGACGGCCTCGTCGGTCAGGCGATTGTCGATCTCGCGGGCGATGTAGGTCTCGGCGAGGGTCGCGCGGCGCACGGCTTCGAGGCGGCGCTTGGTCTCGGGCTCGTCGCCGAGCTTGGCCTTGTCGGCGGCGGCGGCCAGCAGCGTCTCGGTGACGATCTGGTCCTTGAGCCCCGCGTAAACCTCGTCGGGCGAGAGCGCGGAGAGCTGCGGGTTCAGGCCGGAGAAGGCCAGAGCCAGATCTCCAAGCTTGATCTCATGACCATCGGCGGTGGCGACGACGCTGTCGCCGGTGAAGGTCTTCAGCGCCTCGTCGACGGCCGCCTGCGTCGCTTCCGCCGTGGGGGCGGCCGCGTCCTGAGCGAAGCTCGGGCCGCTCAGAAGGGCGAGGACCGAACCCGCCATAAGAAACTGTCTGATCATGGGTGCTCCGCTGGCTCCATTTTCATATCTGCTCGTCTCGGCGTTCCGTCCGGCGCGGCTTCGCGCTCTTGGGCGAACGCGTCCGCAGGCGGCTCGCGCCGCCCCCGGACCGCATGGATATGGACCGCGCCCGCCGCCCGCCGCAAGGGGGCGTAAGGGAGTGGAGACGTGAATTTTGCGTCATTTCCGGCGGTTTTCCGCAAAAGGCGGGCTTCAGAGGGCTTTTGGGGCTCAGGCGTAAAAGAAAACGCCGCCCCGAGCGGAGCGGCGTCGAAAGCCGTGAAGAGCCGAAGCCGGGCGCGGATCAGGCCGCGACGGCGACTTCGCGGGCCTTGGCGATCTCATATTTGATGCGCAGGGCTTCGGGCGACAGCTCTTCGTCGCGCGATTTGATCAGATAGGCGTCGAGGCCGCCGCGGTGATCCACGCTGCGCAGCGCGTTGCGGGTGATGCGCAGACGGAAGCTGCGGCCCAGCGTCTCGCTGGTCAGCGTGACCACGCCCAGATTGGGCAGGAAGCGGCGCTTGGTCTTGATGTTGGAATGGCTGACCTTGTGGCCCACTTGCGGGCGGCGGCCGGTCAAGTCGCAGCGACGGGACATCGCGAGATCCTCCGAGAATTTCCGCCCGTCGCGGTCGGTCCGGCGGGGGGCGCCCCCAAGGGGCGCGAACGTGATTAGCGAAATTAAAGAGGCCGCCCCGAAGGGCGGCGCGTCTTTAAGGGGGAGGCTCTACAGAAAAAGCCCCGCCCCGTCAAGTTTCCGACTCACAACTTGCGATGGCCCAGAACCTTGAATTCGGCGCCGACCTTGCGCTCGGCGGGCTTGCGGAGATTCTGCGCGTCATAGGCGAGGGAGGTCCGCAGACGCCAGATCGCGCCCGCCTCGTCGCGCAGGGTGACGATCAGCGGGAAGGTCGCGACCATCCCCGTGACGAGGCCGCGTCCGTCCTCCTCGGCGCCGGGCTCGCCTTCGAGCAGAAGGCTGAGCTCGGTCTCCGGCTCCGCCTCGCATTCGATGGAGAGCACCTGCGCTTTCGGCGTCTGACGATAGATCTCGGCCTCGACGTCGGCGGCGACGAAGCGCGCCGTCTCTTGGCCGCGTCCGAGCCAGGCCATCATATGATCCGACTTCTCGCCCTTCTCGAAGCCCGAGAGCGCGATGAGATGGGGCGGCTTGACGGAAGGCGCCGAAACCGGAGCGGAGAAAGGCGTTTCAGCCATGGCGGGCGCGGCCTCCTGAGGGACGGGCGTTTCGGCGAAGAGGGGCGCGGCGCCCGAGGCCGCCAGAACGGCAGCGAGGAGGATCTTGCGCATGGGGCGGCTGCTTCCTTTGAACTTGCTGGAGAGACAGGGTGTTTCCGAAAAGGCCCGCTTTGAAGCTGTCCTTTGGCGCCGGATCATGGTCTTTTCCCGCAACCTCTCCCGCCCCGCCGCAGCCTGCAAGGAGATCCCCGGATGGAGCTTGGCCTTTACACCTTCGCCGACGTCGGGACCAATCCCGTCACGGGCGAGAAGATCGGGCATCCGCAAAGGCTGAGGAACCTCATGGAGGAGATCCGGCTCGCCGACGAGGCGGGGCTCGACGTCTTCGGCCTCGGCGAGCATCATCGCCCCGATTACGCCTCCTCCGCCCCGGCGACGGCTCTGGCGGGCGCGGCGACGATCACGAAGAACATCCGCCTGACCAGCGCCGTGACGGTGCTGTCCTCGGAAGACCCCGTGCGCGCCTATCAGCAATTCGCCACGCTGGACGGCCTGAGCGGCGGCCGCGCGGAGATCATGGTGGGGCGGGGCTCCTTCATCGAGTCCTTTCCGCTCTTCGGCTATGACCTGAACGATTACGACGCGCTGTTTGAAGAGAAGCTCGCGCTGCTCATGCGGCTGAACGAATCGGAGCGCGCGGATTGGCCGGGCGGCCCCCACACCACGGCGATTCAGGGGCTCGGGATTTATCCGCGGCCCGAGCAGGAGAGCCTGCCGCTCTGGATCGCGGTGGGCGGCACGCCGCAATCGGCGATTCGCGCGGGAGTCCTCGGCCTGCCCATGGCTCTGGCGATCATCGGCGGCGAGCCCGCCCGTTTCGCGCCGCTCTTCGAGCTGCATCGGCGGGCGGCGGCTCAGGCGGGACATGACCCCTTCAAGCTCAAACGCTCGATCAACGTCCACGGCTTCGTCGCGGAGACCTCGCAGAAGGCGGCGGATGTTTTCTATCCGGCTCAGGCGGAGGTGATGAACCGCATCGGGCGGGAACGCGGCTGGCCGCCGACCTCGCGCGCCAAATTCGACGCCGAATCCGGCCCCACGGGGGCGCAATTCGTCGGCGGCCCGGCGGAGCTGACCGATAAGATCCTCAAACATCATGAGATCTTCGGCTTCGACCGCTTCCTGATTCAAATGGCCATCGGCGTGCTGGACCACGCCGACCTCATGAAGGCCATCGAGATTTTCGGAACTAAAGTCGCGCCGGAGGTGAGGAAGGCGGTGGGTTAACCCACCGCCTCGGCGATGTCCTCGGCGTCATAGCCCTGATAGAACAAGGCCGTGCGCAGATCGGTGTGGTCGATGGCGAAGCGGGCCGCCGCGCGGGTCTTGGGCTTGGCGCGATAGGCGATCCCGAGTCCCGCCGCCTGAAGCATGGGGATGTCGTTGGAGCCGTCGCCGACGGCCATGGCGGCCTCCAGCCCGATCCCCAGAGCCGCCGCCCGCTCTTGGAGCAGCGCCAGCTTGACCTCGCCCGTCACCAGAGGCCGTTCGGCCGCGCCGGTGAGTCTGCCTTCCTCGCGGATCAGGCGATTCGCCCGCACGAAGTCGAAGCCCAGCCGACGCCCGCAATCATCGGCGGGGCCGTGGAAGCCTCCCGAGACCAGCATCGTGAAGGCCCCGCCCCAGCGCATGGCCGCGACCAGCTCCCGCGCGCCCTGACTCAGAACCAGCCGATCCGAGACCTGCTGAAGGATCGCCTCGGGCAAGCCCTTGATCTGCGCCAGACGCGAATCCAGCGCCTGCTCGAAATCCAGCTCTCCGCGCATGGCGGCTTGCGTGATCGCCGCCACCTGAGGCCCTACGCCCGCCGCTTCGGCGAGTTCGTCGATGGTCTCGCCGGTGACCATGGTGCTGTCCATGTCGGCGGCGAGCAGCCGTTTGCGGCGGCCCTCCACGGGCTGGACCGCGACGTCCACGCCCGGCAGGATCGCGCGGATGGCCTCGGCTAAGGCGCGGTCGTCTTCGGGACCGCCCTGAAAGAGGAGGTCCTCCGCCTCGCCTTCGGAGAGTTCGCGCTGAGCCTCAAGCTCCGCGCCCTGCGCCCGCAGCAGAGAGGCCGCCTGCAAGGCGGCCTCCGGCGCGAGCGGCGCCCCGACGAGAGTCAGAACCCGCATCCCGGTCATGCGTCAAACCGCAAAGCGGCGGCGCGGGTGACCTGCTTCAGGCCGCGGATCTTCTCCATGACCTCCGGCGCGAGCGGCGCGTCCACCTCGACCAGCACCACGGCGTCGCCGCCCTCGGAGATGCGCCCGAGGTGGAAGTTCGCGATGTTGATCTTGGCCTCCGCCAGCAGATTGCCCAGAGCGCCCACGAGGCCCGGCTGATCCTTATTGGTCACATAGAGCATGTTCCCGCGCAGGGTGGATTCCAGCGCGATGCCCTTGACCTCGACGAGGCGCGCCTGACGTCCGGCCAGCGTGCCCTTGAGGCTGCGCGTGCGGTCGGGCGTCTGGATCTCGACGGTGATCAGGGTCTGGAAATCGCCGTTGCCCTCGGATTTCGTCGAGGCGACGGTCACGCCATATTGCTTGGCGACCTCCATGGCGTTGACCATGTTGATCGAGTCGATCTTGGCGCCCAGCACGGCCTGAACCACGGTCTGGGTCAGCGGCGCGGCGGGGGCCTCGGCGGCGTGGCCTTCATAGGTCACGCGGATGGCCTTGACCTCTTCGTCGGTGAGCTGTCCGGCCATGGAGCCCAGACGACGCGCCAGATCGAGATAGGGCGCCAGAACGCGGGCTTCCTCGGCGGTCAGCGAGGGGGCGTTGACGGCGTTGGTGATGGCGCCGTCCAGCAGATAATCGGACATCTGCTCGGCGACCTGAAGGGCCACCTTCTCTTGGGCCTCCGTCGTCGAGGCGCCGAGATGGGGCGTCACCACCACGTTGTCGAGGCCGAAGAGCGGGTTCTCCTTGGCGGGCTCCACCGAGAAGACGTCGAAGCCGGCGCCCGCGATATGGCCCGACAACAGAGCCTCGCGCAGGGCGACTTCATCCACCAGCCCGCCGCGGGCGCAGTTGATGACGTAGGAGCCCTTCTTCATCTTGGCGAGCGCTTCGGCCGAGACGATGTTGCGGGTCTGGTCGTTCATCGGCACGTGCAGCGTCAGGAAATCGGCCTGAGCCAGCACCGTGTCGAGATCGGCCTTGGTCACGCCAAGGCGCTCGGCGCGCTCCTCGGAGAGGAAGGGGTCGTAGGCCACGACCTTCATCTTCAGCCCGAGCGCGCGGCTCGCCACGATGGAGCCGATGTTGCCCGCGCCGATCAGACCCAGGGTCTTGCCGGTGATCTCGGTTCCCATGAAGCGGGTCTTCTCCCATTTGCCCGCCTGAGTCGAGGCGTTGGCGAGGGGGAGCTGACGCGCCACGGCGAAGATCATGGCGATGGCGTGCTCGGCGGTGGTGACGGCGTTGCCGAAGGGGGTGTTCATCACCACCACGCCGCGCGCCGTGGCGGCGGGGACGTCGACGTTGTCCACGCCGATGCCCGCGCGGCCGATCACCTTGAGGTTGGTCGCGGCGGCGAGCAGATCGGCGGTGGCTTTGGTCGAGGAGCGGATGGCGAGGCCGTCGTATTTGCCGATCTCTGCCTTGAGTTCGTCGGGGGAGAGCTTGGGCGAGACGGTGACGTCGATGCCGCGGTTGCGGAAGATCTCGACGGCTTGGCTGCTCATGGAATCGCTGATGAGAACCTTGGGAGCGGTCATGTCGAAGCGCCTTCTAAATCGGAATTTCGGGGATGAGGCGCTCTAAGTTTTCGTTGGGTCGCGCTTTCACGACGCGAAGCCTGATCGGCTTCGCTGGAAAGCGCTCCAAGCCTCGGCCGCAGCCGCAGAGAGCGCCGTTCTGAGAAACGCGCCTCCCGCCGCGCCGCTTCGGGCGGCGCGGGAGGGCGTCTTGCGATCACGGGAGGAGGGTCAGGCGGCGAGAGTCTCGGCCTTGGCCTGCGCGAAGGCGTAGTCGAGCCAAGGCGTCAGAGCCTCGATGTCGGCGGTCTCGACGGTGCCGCCGCCCCAGACGCGCAGCGAAGCCGGCGCGGAGCGATAGCCGCCGATGTCGAGGGCCGCGTTCTCTTTCTCCAGAATCTTCGTCATCTTCTTGACGAACTCCCAGCGGGCTTCTTCGTCCGGCAGATTCAGGAAGACCGGGTCTTTGATCTGGAAGCAGAGCGAGGTCGGCGAGCGGGTCGCCGGATCCTTGGCCATCCACTCGGCCCAGTTGGATTGCTTGATCCAACGGTCGAAGGCGTTGAAATTGGCGTTGGCGCGCGAGATCAGGCCCTTGAGCCCGCCGACGCTCTCCGCCCAATCAAGGGCCACGAGCTGATCCTCGACCGCCAGCAGCGAGACGGTGTTGAGGGTCTCGCCTTTGAAGACGCCCTCGTTGAGGCCGTCGCCTTTGCGGATGCGGTAGATCTTCGGAATGGGCCAAGCCGGCGTATAGGTCTTGACGCGCTCCAGAACGCGGGGGCCGAAGGCCATCATGCCGTGCTGGGCTTCGCCGCCGAGCACCTTCTGCCAGGACCAGGTGACCACGTCGAGCTTGTTCCAAGGCAGATCCATGGCGAAGGCCGCCGAAGTGGCGTCGGCGAGGACGAGGCCCTCGCGGTTGTCCGGGATCCAGTCGCCATGCGGGGCGCGCACGCCCGAGGTGGTGCCGTTCCACGTGAAGCAGACGTCGCGGGTGAAATCGACTTTCGAGAGGTCGGGGAGGTCGCCGTAAGCGGCCTTGGTGACCTTGGCGTCGATCTTGAGCTCTTTCACCGCGTCGGTGGCCCAGTCGTTGCCGAAATTCTCCCAAACGAGGATTTCAGCCGGGCGGGCGCCGAAGAGGTTCCAGAGCGCGCATTCCACCGCGCCCGTATCCGAGCCGGCGATGATCGCAAGACGCCAATCGGCGGGCATGCCGAGCATGGCCTTCGAGCGCGTGATCACTTCCTCGATGCGCGCCTTGCCCTCTTTGGAGCGATGCGAGCGACCGACGGCGGCGCCTTCGAGCAGGCTGATGTTCCAGCCGGGGAATTTCGTGGTGGGGCCGGGGGAGAAACGCGGGTTCGCAGGGCGCGTTTCGGGCTTCGCCGCAGCGGCGGCGGTCGTGGCGTCGGTCATAATAGGTCCAACCTCTGGTCGGGGGACGCGGTGCTGCGTCAGGCCGGGGTTGGATAGCCCCAAGGACGGGCGCCGCGCAAGCGGCTTATAGTCGTATGCATGAAGAATGACGCGCGCGCGACGCGGAAGGGACGCGGAAGGCTCGGCCCCCCCCACGTCGGATCAGGAGGCGGATCAGGAGGCGGATCAGGCTTCAGATTCCCTCGCCTTGAAAGGCGAATCGCTGGTCCATCTGCTTGGCGGGACAATCGCAGCCCGCGTCTCCGACGATGCGGGCGGGGGCTCCGACCACGCTTTTGCGCGGCGGCACGTCGGCGAGCACCACCGAGCCCGCCCCGATCCGCGAGCATTCGCCGATTCGGATGTTGCCCAGCACCGAAGCCCCCGCGCCGATCATCACGCCGGAGCCGATCTTCGGATGGCGGTCGCCGGTCTCCTTGCCGGTGCCGCCGAGGGTCACGCCATGGAGAATGGACACGTCGTCGCCGATCACGGCGGTCTCGCCGATCACCACGCCGGTGGCGTGGTCGAACATCACCCGCCGCCCGATTCGCGCCGCCGGATGGATGTCCACGCCGAAGACCTCGGATTGCCGCATCTGAAGGAAGCGCGCCGCCTCGCGCGCGCCTTGGCGCCAATGCCAATGCGCGATGCGATGGGATTGCAGCGCCAGATAGCCCTTGAAATACATCAGCGGCTGAAACAGCCGCTCGCAGGCGGGGTCGCGGGCCTTCACCGCGAGCACGTCCTCGCGGGCCGCCGTGGCGAGCCCCGGATCCGCCCGGTGGGCCGTCGCGGCGATCTCGGCCAGAGCCAGAGCCGGAAGCTCCGGCGCGGCCAGCTTTCCGGCGATGCGGTGGATCAGCGCCTCGCTCAAGGAGGCGTGGGCGAGGATCGCGCCATGCAGCGCCGCCGCCATGAGCGGCTCGGCGCGGGCGGCGGCCTCGGCTTCGGCGCGCAGATCCGCCCAAAAGACTTCGGCCGGGTCTCGCGCGCCGGTCAGCAGCCCGCCCGCCCGTAAGCTGATGGTGTTCATGCTTCGCCTCTCTGGTCCGATGGGCCCGAGAGGCGAAGTTAGCGCATTTCGCAGCGCGTCAAAAGCATAAGCTTATCCGACTATGAGCTGACGGTCAGCATCTTGGGCGGACGATTGCGGTCGCGGCGGTTGGACATCGGCTGATAGGCCGCCAGAGTATGGGCCGCGCAATAGGGCTTTCCCGCCGCCGAGGGCAGGCCGCAGAAATGGAAGTCGTCGTGATTGGGGTCGCCGATGGGCCATTTGCAGGTCCGCTCGGTCAGCTCCAGCAGCGAGAGGCGGCGGGCCTTCTTCTCAAGGCTGGCGAGATCCACCTGAGGCGCGGCGACCTCCTCGATCTCCTCCTCGTCTTCGTCCTCCAGCTCGTCGAGATCCTCCTCCTCGACCGGATCGGCGGCGCGGGCGGTTTCGGCGGCGCGGGCGGTCTCGGCGGCGGCTTCGGGCGCGGGGGCGGCCTCGGCGGCCTCCGGCTCGGCGAGCCCCTCGCCTTTCTCCACGCGGTTGGACAACCCGAGGCGGTGCACCTTGCCGATCACGGCGTTGCGCGAGACGCCGCCAAGCTGCTTGGCGATCTGGCTGGCGCTGGCGCCTTCATGCCAGAGCGCTTTGAGCTGCTCGACTCGTTCGTCGGTCCAGGACATGGGGGGACTCCTGCGCAGGGCGGAATTGGGGGCGGATGGGGCGGGCGCGATCCGGAGAGGGCTCTCCGGAGGGGCTGGAGGTCATAAAGGGCGAAAGGGGCCGGACGCAAGCCCGGCCTCCCCGCCGCATCCTCGGCGCGAAGCGTCAATGCGCCGCGTCGAGCTGGAAACGGCGGTCGCAATAGGGGCAATCCGCCCAGCCGCGCGCGCCGATCTCCAGCCAGACGCGCGGATGGCCCAGAGGCCCGCCGGGGCCGTCGCAGGCCACGCGATGAGCAGAGACGATCACCGTCTCAGGCGGCGGAAGAGCGGCGGAAGGATGGGCGGCGGGCGCGGGGCGGTCCTCGGACATGGCGGAATCCCTTGGGTGGTCCCTCGGCGGGGAAGGCCTGCGGGGGGATGGAGAACGGCGGGAGAGGCGGCTTGCGCCCGCTCCGCTGCGGTTTTAGGCCTTGGCGCCCATGGGAGGCAAGCCCGCCTTTCGCGAATCACAGGGAGAGGCTCATGCAGGCGCCGCAGGTCCGGCCTTTGGCCGAAGAGGATTTCGCCCGCTGGCGGGAGCTTTGGACCGCCTATAACGCCTTTTACGCCAATCCGAACCCTTCGGAGGAGATTACGCGCGTCCTCTGGTCGCGGCTCTTCGACCCCGCCGAGCCGGTCCATGGGCTGGCCGCGGGGCCTTTGGGCGCGCCGCTCGGCTTCACGCATTACATCTACCACCGCAACACTTGGATGATCGCCCCGGTCTGCTATCTGCAAGACCTCTTCACCGCTCCGGAGGCGCGGGGACGCGGCGTCGCGCGGGCGCTGATCGAAGGCGTGTATGAGGCGGCGCGGGCGGCGGGCTCGCCGAGGGTCTATTGGCTGACCCATGAGGCCAACGCGACCGCGCGCCGTCTTTACGATCAGGTCGCCGAACGCTCGGGATTCCTGCAATATCGCAAGAACCTGACTTAGAATTTCACGCGTTTTCACGACGCGAAGCCCTGCGGGCTCCGCTGGAGAACGCTCCGAGGAGCCGCCCCGTGACTTCTGAACTCCCTCGCGCCGTGATCTTCGACCTCGACGGCACGCTCGTCGACACCGCGCCCGATCTCGTGGGGGCGCTGAACGACCTCCTCGCGGTTCTGGGCCTGCCGCCCGTGACGCTGGAGCAGGGGCGGGCGGCCTCGGGGCGGGGCGGGCGCTCGCTGATCAAGGTGGGGCATGAGCTGGCCGGAATCGATCTGACGGAGGCCGGAGTGGACGCGCTTTATCCGCGCTATCTGGAGCATTACGCCGCCCGCACCGCCGTGGATTCGGCGGTCTATCCCGGCGTGACGGCGCTGCTCGACCATCTGGAGGCCCAAGGCTGGCGGCTCGGGATCTGCACCAATAAGCCGCTGCGTTTCGCCGAAAGCCTGATGCGGGCGCTTGGGCTGCGGGAGCGGTTCGGCGTTTTGCTCGGCGCCGACAGCTTGCCCGTGCGCAAGCCCGATCCGCGCCATCTCGTCGAGACTCTGGAGCGGCTGGGCGTGGAGCCGGATCGCGGAATCCTCCTCGGCGACACGGAGACCGACCTCAAGACCGCCCGCGCCGTGGGGATTCCCGTGGCGCTGACCAGCTTCGGCTACGCGCCCGTCCCGGTGGCGACCTACGCCCCCGACGCGATCTTTCATCATTACGACGAAGCCCCGGAGATGATCGACCGGCTTTGGGCGCTTGGGCGGACTTGGGCGGGGTGAGCCCCGCTTTGGGGCCTTTTGCGGCGCTCTCCGGCTTTTTATTGAGAATGCTTCTCATTTTCATTGACGAATTGAGAATGATTCTCATATAGATTCGCTGAGAGACGGCGAAGCTCCGGGAGGGCGGGCCGGGGCGGAGGCGAAGGAGGAGGCGGATGATGAGGACGGCCATGCGGGGCGCGACGGCGGGGCTGGCGCTGATGGGTTTTGCGGCCTCCGCTTCTGCGCAGGAGGCCCCCCTTCAGGTCGTCGCCACCACGGGGATGATCGCCGACGCGGCGCGGGCTCTGGGCGGCGCGCGGGCCGAGGTGCGGGCGCTGATGGGGCCGGGCGTCGATCCGCATGGCTATCGGGCCACGCGCAGCGACGTCACGGCTCTGGCGCGGGCGGATCTGGTGCTCTGGCATGGGCTGAACCTCGAAGCCCAGATGCGCGGGCTTCTGGAGGAATTGGGCGAGACCGGAGCCTCCTTCCCCGTGGCCGAGGCTCTGCCGAAAGACCGCCTGAGGGCCCATGAAGAAGCGGGCGGCTCTGCGGCCTATGATCCGCATGTCTGGATGGACGCCGGGCTCTGGGCGGGGATCCTGCCGGGAATCCGCGATCAGATGTGCGCGCTGCGTCCGGCGGATTGCTCCGTCTTCGCCGTCAACGCCGAAGCCTATGCGGCGCAGTTGGCCGCCCTCGACGCCCGCGCGCGGGAGGCCGTCGCCTCCGTGCCGCCGGAGCGCCGCGTGCTGGTCACGGCCCATGACGCCTTCGGCTATTTCGGCGCCGCCTACGGCTTCGAGGTGGAGGGCGTTCAGGGGATCTCGACCGAATCCGAGGCGGGTTTGAAGCGGGTGGGGGATCTGGTTGAGCTTCTGGTCTCGAAGGGGATCGGGGCGGTCTTCGTGGAATCCTCCGTCTCCGACCGCAATCTGCGCGCGCTGATCGAGGGCGCCGCCGCGCGCGGCCATCGGGTCGCGGTGGGGGGCGAACTCTTCTCCGACGCCATGGGCGAGGCGGGAACCTATGAAGGGACCTATCCCGGCATGATCGACCATAATCTCGCGACCGTCGTGCAGGCTCTGGGCGGCGAAGCCCAAGCGCAGATCGCGGCTCAGGAAGCCGCCCGCGCCGGAAAGGGAGCGCCATGAACCTCGCCGCGCGACAAGAGGATTTCGCCCGCGCGCAAGTCGGGACGCCGAGCCTCGGGCCGGCGCCTCTGGCGGCGCGGGGCCTGAGCGTCTCCTATGGCGTCAAGCCCGCGCTGATCGGCGTGGACGCGATTTTCCCGCCCGGACGCATGATCGCCGTGATCGGACCCAACGGCGCGGGGAAATCCACCTTCCTCAAGGCGGCGCTCGGGCTGGCGCCCAAGATCGCCGGAGAGGTCGAGATCTTCGGAAAACCCGTGGATCAGGCTTACGGCCGCTTCGCCTATGTGCCGCAGCGCGCCAGCGTGGATTGGGACTTCCCGACTCAGGCTTTGGACGTCGTGAGCATGGGGCTTTACCGCGAGCTTGGCCTGATGGGCCGTTTCCGCGGCGAACATAAGCGCCGGGCTCTGGCGGCTCTGGAGCGGGTCGGCATGGCGGATTTCGCGGATCGTCAGATCGGGCGGCTTTCGGGCGGACAGCAGCAGCGCGTCTTTCTGGCGCGGGCTCTGGCGCAGAACGCCGATCTCTATTTGCTGGACGAGCCTTTCGCGGGCGTGGACGCCGCCACCGAGCGCGCCATCGTCGAAGTGCTCAAGGGGCTTCAGGCTGAAGGACGCACGGTGGTCTGCGTCCATCACGACCTCGCCACGGCGCGGGAGTATTTCGACTACGCCTTGCTGCTCAATCTGCGCAAGATCGCCGAGGGGCCGATCCGCGAGGTTCTGACCGTCGGCGATCTCCAGCGCACCTATGGCGGGCGGCTCACCGAGGCCCAGCTTGCGGCTTTTGGGGCGCCGGGCGGGGCGGGCGGCTGAGCCATGGAGATCTTGCTTCAGGCGCTGACTCTGCGACTCGGCCATAACGCCATGCTGGCGACCCTCGGCGCGGGGATGTTCGGGCTGGCGGCGGGCGCGAGCGGCGCTTTCCTCGTGCTGCGCAAAAGGGCGCTGGTCAGCGACGCCATGGCCCATGCGACTTTGCCGGGGCTGGCTCTGGCCTTTCTGCTCATGGCGGCGCTCGGCGGCGAAGGGCGCGGATTGCTCGGGCTGATGCTCGGTTCGGCGATCTCGGCGGCGCTCGGGCTGCTGGCGGTGGACTGGCTGACGCGCCGCACGCGCCTGACCGAAGACGCCGCCATCGGCGCGGTGCTCGCCAGCTTCTTCGGCTTCGGCGTGGTGCTGATGACCGTGATCCAGACTCTGCCCTTCGGACGCAAGGCCGGGCTGGAGAGCTTCCTCCTCGGCTCGACGGCGGGGATGCTCCGCGCCGACGCTCTGACCATCCTCGTGGGCGGGCTGATCGCTCTGGGCGCGACCTTGCTGCTCCGGAGGCCGATGACGCTCGTCGCCTTTGATCCGGAATACGCCGCCGCCTCGGGGGTGAAGGTTCAGAGAATCGACCTCGCCATGATGGCGCTGGCGGGCGGAATCATGGTGGTGGGGCTGAAGATCGTCGGGCTGGTGCTGGCGGTGGCCATGCTGATTCTGCCCGCCGCCGCCGCTCGCTTCTGGACGGATCGCGTCGGGCGGGTGGTCTGGGGCGCCGGGCTGATCGGCGGAGTCTCCGGCTATCTCGGGACGGCGCTCTCGGCCATAGCCCCGAGGCTGCCCACCGGGCCGATGGTGGTGCTGACGGCGGCGGCGATCTTCCTCGTTTCAATGATCTTCGCGCCGGGACGCGGCGCTCTGGCGCTCTGGAGCGCGCGGCGGGGCTTCGGGCGGCGGCTGAAGCTGCGGGCGGGCCTGCTGGATCTGGCGCAAGGGCGGAGGCCCTCCGCCGAGGCCGCGCGGGAGTTGCGGCGGGCGGGATTCCTCTCGGCGGCGGGCGAGGCGACGGATTCGGGCCGCGCAGCCGCCCGCGAGGCCGCCGAAGACGAAAGCCTCTGGGCGCGGGCGCGCGAGATTCTGCCGCCCGAGGCTCTGGCGGGCCGCGACGACGGCGCGACGCCTCTGCGCGCGGCGCTCACGCCCGACGAATGGAGTCTGGTGAGAGGAGTTTCCGCATGATGGGCGAGGATTTCGTGCGCTTCAGTCTGGCGCCTTTGCTGATCGGGGCTCTGGCGGCCATGGCCTGCGCTCTGCCGGGGAATTTCCTGCTGCTGCGCCGACAAGCCATGATCGGCGACGCCATCAGCCATGTGGTGTTGCCGGGAATCGTGGTCGCCTTTCTGCTGACCGGCTCGGTCTCGACCTGGCCGATGCTGCTCGGGGCTCTGGGCGCGGCGGCGGTCTCGGCGGTTTTGATCGAGCTGGTGCGGCGGATCGGGCGGGTGGAGCCCGGCGCGGCCATGGGCGTGGTCTTCACGACGCTCTTCGCGCTCGGCGTGCTGCTGCTGGAGCGGGCGAGCCTCGGCAACGTCCATCTCGACGTTCAGCACGCGCTTTACGGCAATCTGGAAAGCCTGATCTGGCTGCGCAGCTCGGGCTGGGCCTCGCTGACCGACCCGAAAGCTCTGGCGACCCTGCCGGAGGAATTGCCGCGCATGGCGGCCGTGGCGGGGCTCATGGGGCTGCTGACGCTGATCTTCTGGCGGCCGCTCAAGATCTCCACCTTCGACGAGGGATTCGCCCGCAGCCTCGGGATTCCGGTGCGCATGGTCTCTTTCGGGCTGGTGCTGGCGGCGGCGGCGGCCTGCGTCGCGGCCTTCGACGCGGTGGGCTCGATCATCGTCATCGCCATGCTGGTCTGTCCGCCCGCCACGGCGCGGCTCATGACCGACCGGCTGGCGACGCAAGTCTGGCTGAGTCTGGCTTTCGCGGTCTTCGCGGCGGTTCTGGGCTATGTGCTGGCCGGATATGGGCCGCTGTGGCTCGGAGGCGAGGATTCGGTCAGCGCGGCGGGGATGATCGCCACGGTCTCCGGCCTGACGCTCGGAATCGCGGCGCTTTACGGCCCTCACCGGCGCCGCGACGAAGCGGGGGAGCCTCAAGCGCTTTGACGCCGGAAGCCTGAGCCTCTAGAAGGCGCTGCATCATCCCTTCGCGCGCTTCAGGAGCTTATTCCATGGCCGAATCCGTCCTCATCATCGATTTCGGCTCTCAGGTGACGCAGCTCATCGCCCGCCGCGTCCGTGAGGCGGGGGTCTATTGCGAGATCGCGCCCTTCCAGTCGGCGGACGAAGCCTTCGCCCGCATGGCGCCTCAGGCGGTGATCTTCTCAGGAGGTCCGGCCTCGGTGCTGGAGCCGGGCAGCCCCCGCGCGCCTCAGGCGGTCTTCGATTCGGGCGTGCCGATCCTCGCCATCTGCTACGGACAACAGACCCTCGCCACGCAGCTCGGCGGCAAGGTCGAGGGCGGGCACGCCCGCGAATTCGGCCGCGCCGACGTGAAGATCCTCAAGAATTCGCCCTTGTTCGAGGGCTTCTGGGAGGTCGGGGGCGCCTATCCCGTCTGGATGAGCCACGGCGACCGCGTGACCCGCGCGCCCGAAGGCTTCGAGGTGGTGGGAACCTCCGAAAACGCGCCCTTCGCCATCGCGGTGGATGAGAAGCGCCGCTATTACACCACCATGTTCCATCCCGAGGTCGTCCACACCCCGGACGGCGGCAAGCTGCTGGCGAATTTCGTCCATAAGATCGCCGGGTTGAAAAGCGATTGGTCCATGGGCGCCTATCTCGACGAGGCCGTGGCCAAGATCCGGGCTCAGGTGGGCGAGGGCCGGGTGCTCTGCGCGCTCTCGGGCGGCGTGGATTCGGCGGTGGCGGCGGCGCTGATCCATCGCGCCATCGGGGATCAGCTCACCTGCGTCTTCGTGGACACCGGACTCATGCGCATGGGCGAGGCCGACGAGGTGGTCGGGCTCTTCCGCGACCACTTCAATATTCCGCTGATCCACGCCGACGAAGGCGAGCGCTTCTTCTCGGAGCTGGCGGGCGTCAGCGATCCCGAGAAAAAGCGCAAGATCATCGGCAAGCTCTTCATCGACATCTTCGAGGAGAAGGCCAAGGAGATCGGCGGCGCGGATTACCTCGCGCAGGGCACGCTCTATCCCGACGTCATCGAAAGCGTGAGCTTCAGCGGCGGACCTTCGGTCACGATCAAGTCGCATCACAACGTGGGCGGGCTTCCGGCGCGGATGAACATGAAGCTCGTCGAGCCTCTGCGCGAACTCTTCAAGGACGAGGTGCGGGCTTTGGGCCGGGTGCTGGGCCTGCCGGATCGCTTCGTGGGACGCCATCCCTTCCCGGGGCCGGGCCTCGCGATCCGCATTCCCGGCGAGGTCTCGCGCGAGAAGGCCGACATCCTGCGCGCCGCCGACGCCATTTACCTCGACGAGATCCGCAAGGCGGGGCTCTATGACAAGATCTGGCAGGCTTTCGCGGTGTTGCTGCCGGTGCGGACGGTCGGGGTGATGGGCGACGGGCGGACCTATGATTCCGTCTGCGCTTTGCGGGCCGTGACCTCTGTGGACGGCATGACCGCCGATTTCTTCCCCTATGACATGAATTTCCTCGGGCGCTGCGCCACGCGGATCATCAATGAGGTGAACGGCATCAACCGCGTGGTCTATGACGTGACCTCCAAGCCCCCCGGCACCATCGAATGGGAGTGACGAAGGGTGGATGAACGGCGATATGAGGCTTGGCTGATCACGCAGAGCGTCAATTCGAAGGTCAGGTCGAACCAGCTCTCGCATCTCCGGCGCATTCAGGTCGCTTACGGCGATATCGACGTTCACTATGATCGGGATCGCTGCGGCTTTCTGATAAGCGAATTGAGTTATGACGCTGCGAGAGGGGGAAACGCCTCGCGCATCGTCATCAATGGAGATTCCAGCTCTGGCCTGAGCACCCTGCGATCCGCGCTGAATAAATACGACGTCTTCCGGCGCTCTCTTGAAAGTTTCGAACAAGAAGAGCTTGAGATGGCGCCGGTAGAGGCCGCGGATTCGGCTGAAACCGAGCAAACCTTCTCCATGGAGCGCGATCTTCAGGCGGCTTTGCGCCGCTCCATCGCGCAGCTTGAGCCCGGCCTGACCATCGTCGACGGCGGGGCGGAGCGCAGCGTGGCCTCAGGGCGCATCGACATCCTCGCGCGCGACGCCTCCGGCGCTCTGGTCGTGATCGAGCTGAAGGCCGTGAAGGCCCCGCGCGACGCCGTGGCGCAGATCCTCGCCTATATGGGCGACCTTCAGGAGGAGGAGGGCGGAGCCCTGCGGGGAATCCTCGTCGCGCCGGATTACGACGCGCGGGCCGTCTCCGCCGCGCGGATGGTCCCGGCGCTGAAGCTCGTGACCTACGGCTTCAGTTTCTCCTTCACGCCGCTCGGCTGAGCCGCCTCCCGCGCGACCTCCAGAAAGCCGCGCAGAGTGGGGGCGGTCTCGGCGCGGCGCCAGACGAGGCCCGTCTCCAGAATCGGCGCGGCGCCGCGCAAATCGCGGTAGCGCGCGCCCGTCCGCGCCAGATTCCGCAGCGAGGCCGGGACCAGCGCGAAGCCCAGACCCGCCGAGACCAGACTCACGATGGTCTGCATCTGGGTCGCCTCCTGAGCCACCTTCGCCTCGCCGCCATGGGCGCGCAGCCAGCCCGTCACGAGGTCGTGAAAGGCCGGAGCCGCCGGGCGCGGAAAGAGGATCAAAGGCGCCTTGATCGCCGCCTCCGGCGCGAGCGGCCGATCCCCGTCGCCCCAAGCCTCCGGAACCGCCGCGACGAGAGGCTCTGAAAGCAGCGGCAGATAATCCAGAGCCTTCGGCAAGCCCCCCGAAGGCGGGGCCACGATCAGCCCCGCATGGCCTTCGCCCGCCAGAAGCGCCGAGATCTGCACGTCGCTCGTCGCCTCGGTCAAAGCGATCTCCACATCCGGGAAGCGCGCGGCGTAAGCCTGCACCAGCCTCGGCAGCGCGCTGTAGACCGCCGTGCCGATGAAGCTCAGCGCCAGACGCCCCGCCTCGCCGTCGCGCAGACGCCGCGCCGCCTCCGGCAGAGCCTCGACCGCCGCCAGAGCCGCCCGCACATGCGGAAGCCAGCTTTCCCCGAAAGGCGTCAGAGCCACGCTGCGCCGGGTGCGCTGGAACAGCGGCGCGCCCAATTCCGCCTCCAGCGCCTGAATCGACTGGCTCAAGGGGGGCTGCGTCATGCCGAGCCGCTCCGCCGCGCGGCCGAAATGCAGCGTCTCGGCGAGGACCGCGAAATGCCTCAGGCGACGGGGCTCGATCACTTATATCTCCAGCGACTGAATAGCGTCCGAATGATATATTTCACAATATCCCCAAAAAGGGATACCCCTGCGGCTTCACTCAGGGAGGTTCGAGATGCCCACCTATCGCTCCAGAACGACGACTCATGGCCGCAACATGGCCGGCGCCCGGGGACTCTGGCGCGCCACCGGCATGAAGGATTCCGACTTCGGCAAGCCCATCATCGCCGTGGTCAACAGCTTCACGCAATTCGTGCCGGGACACGTCCATCTGAAGGATCTGGGGCAGCTCGTCGCGCGCGAGATCGAAGCGGCGGGCGGCGTCGCCAAGGAGTTCAACACCATCGCGGTCGACGACGGAATCGCCATGGGCCATGACGGCATGCTCTATTCGCTGCCCTCGCGCGAGCTGATCGCCGACGCCGTGGAATATATGGTCAACGCCCATTGCGCCGACGCCATGGTCTGCATCTCCAATTGCGATAAGATCACGCCGGGCATGCTCATGGCCTCGATGCGGCTGAACATCCCGAGCGTCTTCGTCTCGGGCGGGCCGATGGAGGCGGGCAAGGTGATCGTCAAGGGCAAAGAGCGCGCCCTTGATCTGGTGGACGCCATGGTCGTCGCCGCCGACGACAGTTATAGCGACGAAGAGGTCAAGGCCGTCGAGCGTTCGGCCTGCCCCACCTGCGGCTCCTGCTCGGGCATGTTCACCGCCAATTCCATGAACTGCCTCACCGAGGCTTTGGGGCTTTCGCTGCCCGGCAACGGCTCGACGCTGGCCACCCATTCCGACCGCGAAAAGCTCTTCCTCGAAGCCGGGCGGCTCGTCGTGAAGCTGGCGCGGCGCTGGTATGAGGAGGGCGACCCCACCGCTCTGCCGCGCGGCATCGCCACCTTCGAGGCTTTCGAGAACGCCATGAGCCTCGACATCGCCATGGGCGGCTCGACGAACACCGTGCTGCATCTGCTGGCGGCGGCCCAAGAGGGCGGCGTCGACTTCACCATGAACGACATCGACCGTCTGTCGCGCCGGGTGCCCTGCCTCTGCAAGGTGGCGCCGGCGAAAAGCGACGTGCATATGGAGGACGTCCATCGCGCGGGCGGCATCATGTCGATCCTCGGCGAGCTGGAGCGCGGCGGACTCATCGACTCCACCCGCCCGACCGTCCACGCCAAGACCCTCGGCGAGGCGCTGAACCATTGGGACGTCGGGCGCACCAATGACGAGCAGGTCCGCGAATTCTTCCGCGCGGCGCCGGGCGGCGTGCCGACTCAGACCGCCTTCAGCCAGTCGGCGCGCTGGGAGGATCTCGACACCGACCGCGAGAAGGGCGTGATCCGCTCGGTGGAGCATCCTTTCTCCAAGGACGGCGGTCTTGCGGTGCTCTTCGGGAACATCGCCCCGGAAGGCTGCATCGTGAAGACGGCGGGCGTGGACGATTCCATCCTCGTCTTCAACGGCGTGGCGCGGGTCTATGAAAGTCAGGACGCCGCCGTTTCGGGCATCCTGAGCAATCAGGTCAAGGCGGGCGACGTGGTGGTCATCCGCTATGAGGGCCCCAAGGGCGGACCCGGCATGCAGGAAATGCTCTATCCGACGAGCTATCTGAAGTCGAAGGGCCTCGGCAAAGCCTGCGCTCTGCTGACCGACGGGCGCTTTTCGGGCGGCACCTCCGGCCTCTCCATCGGCCATGTCTCGCCGGAGGCGGCGGAGGGCGGACTCATCGCCTTGGTGGAGACGGGCGACCCGATCCTCATCGACATTCCGAACCGGACCATCAAGCTGGATCTGCCGGAAGCCGAGATCGCGCGTCGCCGCGCCGCCATGGAGGCCAAGGGCAAAGAAGCCTGGAAGCCCGCCGCGCCCCGCAAGCGCAATGTGACTCCCGCGCTCCGGGCCTACGCCGCCATGACCACCAACGCCGCCAAAGGCGCCGTGCGCGACGTCAGCCAGGTCGAGAACCGCTGAAGATTTCAGGATGTGGAGACAGGCCCGCCCGGATAAGCTCCGGGCGGGTTTTTTCATGCAGGAGGCCGCGCATGTCCGCCATTCCCGAACTCACGCTTAATGACGGAACGACCCTCCCGGCCGTCGGCTTCGGAACCTATCCTTTGCGCGGATCGGCGGGGGTGGAGGCCGTGGTTTCGGCTCTGGAGGTCGGCTATCGGCTGATCGATTCCGCCTTCAACTACGAAAACGAGGGCGCGGTGGGCGAGGCCCTCCGGCGGAGCGGCTTGCCGCGCGCGGATCTGCGGATCGCCTCCAAGCTGCCGGGGCGCCGCCAGCGCTATCAGGAGGCTCTGAACACGGTCGAGGAATCGCTCTGGCGGGCGGGGCTGGATTATTACGACCTCTATCTGATCCATTGGCCGAACCCCAAGCAGGGGCTTTACGTCGAGGCTTGGCGGGCTCTGCTGGAGGCGAAAAGCCGGGGCTGGATCCGTTCCGTCGGCGTGTCGAACTTCCTGCCGGAGCATCTCGACGCGCTCATCTCCGAGACGGGCGTCGCGCCGAGCGTCAATCAGATCGAATTGCACCCCGCCTTTCCTCAGGCCGAGCAGCGGGCCGCCGACAAGGCGCGCGGGATCGTCACGGAATCCTGGTCGCCGCTGGGGCGCGGGGGGAGTCTGGGAGATCCGACCCTCCTGCGCATCGCCGAGGCCCATGGCAAAAGCCCCGGACAAATCGTCTTGCGCTGGCAGGCGCAATTGGGCGCTCTGCCTTTGCCCAAAGCGGGATCGCGGGCCCGGCAGGCGGAGAATCTCGCGATCTTCGATTTCGCGCTGTCGGAGGCGGAGATGGCCGCGATCACGGCGCTCGGGCGGCCGGACGGGCGGCTCAAGGGGCAAGACCCGGCGGTCTATGAAGAATTTTAAGGCCGCAGGGCCTTGAAGCTCCACCAAGCGCAGACGGCGGGCACGGCGGTGAAGATCGCCGTGAGCAGCAGAGGGGGGAAGCCTCCGCCGCCGAAGAGCCGGATCAGCGCCCAGAGCGCCGTCGCGGCGATCCAGAGCAGAATCGCGCAGGAGATTCCGAAATGGAGCCTCCGCCGATTCAGCTTCATCGCGAAGCCCTGAGCCGCCCCCAGAACCGCCAGAGCCACGGAGAGTCCGATCCCCGTCCGCGCGAGATAGATCCCCGCCGGAATCAGCAGGATCAGCGCCAGAAGATTGAGCGTGGAGGGCTTTTCCGTGAATTCGGGCATGGGGCTTCCTGATGATCCTCGCATGGTCGAAGACATGGGCATATAAAAGGAAAACGCCCTGAATCTCTATGAGGATTCAGGGCGCTCCCGCAAAGTTCACAGCTGACGAAAAGCCTCAGCCCTTCTTCAGGCGCTGGTCGCGCATGGCGAGGAGCCGCAGCCGCAAGGCGTTGATCTTGATGAAGCCGCCGGCGTCCTTCTGGTCATAGGCGCCCTTGTCGTCCTCGAAGGTCACATGCTGCTCGCTATAGAGCGAGGCGGGCGAGGAGCGGCCCACCACGTTCACCGAGCCCTTATAGAGCTTCAAACGCACTTCGCCCGTGACATGCTCCTGAGACTTGTCGATCAGGGCCTGAAGCATCTCGCGCTCGGGGCTGAACCAATAGCCGTTATAAATCAGCTCGGCGTAGCGGGGCATCAGCTCGTCCTTCAGATGGGCCGCGCCGCGGTCCAGCGTGATGGATTCGATGCCGCGATGGGCCGCCAAGAGCACCGTGCCGCCGGGAGTCTCATAGACGCCGCGCGACTTCATGCCGACGTAACGGCCCTCCACGAGGTCCAGACGGCCCACGCCATGAGCCCCGCCGATCTCGTTGAGCTTGGTCAGCAGGCTCGCCGGAGAGAGCTTCACGCCGTCCACCGAGACCGCGTCGCCCTTCTCGAAGCCGATGGTCACGTATTGGGGCGTATCCGGCGCCTTCTCGGGATCGACGGTGCGCTGATACACGATGTCGGGCGCCTCCTCGGCGGGATCCTCCAGCACTTTGCCTTCCGAAGAGGTGTGCAGAAGATTGGCGTCCACCGAGAAAGGCGCGTCGCCGCGCTTGTCGCGCGGAACCGGAACCTGATGCTTCTCGGCCCATTCGATCAGCTTGGTGCGCGAGGTCAGATCCCATTCGCGCCAAGGGGCGATCACCCGGATGTCAGGCTGAAGGGCGTAGGCGGAAAGCTCGAAGCGCACCTGATCATTGCCCTTGCCGGTGGCGCCGTGCGCCACGGCGTCGGCGCCCGAGGCGCGGGCGATCTCGACCAGATGCTTCGAGATCAGAGGCCGCGCGATGGAGGTGCCGAGCAGATAAAGCCCTTCATATTGGGCGTTGGCGCGGAACATCGGGAAGACGAAATCCCGCACGAATTCTTCGCGCAGATCCTTGATGTGGATGTTCTCGGGCTTGATGCCGAGGGTCAGGGCCTTCTGACGCGCGGGCTCCAGCTCCTCGCCTTGTCCGAGATCGGCGGTGAAGGTGACCACCTCGCAGCCGTATTCGGTTTGCAGCCATTTCAGAATGATCGAGGTGTCGAGGCCGCCGGAATAGGCGAGCACGACCTTCTTGGGCTTGGACGACATGGAGACCCCTCGGAGAGATGCTTTCGTTCCCGTGGGTTTACGAAATCGTCCGGTTCTGAGCAAGGGGAGGCGCGTCGCGCGGCTTTGAAGCTCAGGGTTCCGAGCTTCAGGGTTCGGGGGGAGCGCCCGCGCCGCCGCGCCGCAGCGGCTTGACGGCCAGTTCGCCGTTGCGATGGCCGGTCACGATCAGCGGCGCGCCCGAGGGGACGGCCTCGCCCTCCTCCAGCCGCGCGCGCCACATGATGCCGTCCACCTGCACGGTGCCGCGCCCCGCGACGAATTCGCCGTTGGCCAGAGTCTCGCGGCCCAGAACGCGGCCCATGCGGTCGTTGATGCCCTCGGCGGCCTTATCGTCGCGCCAAGGAGCCGAGAGCCGCCGCGCCGAAATCCCCAGCGCGAAGGCCAGAGCCGCGAAAGTCAGAAGTTGGCCGTTCAGGCTCGGCAGAAGCGGCGGATAGACCGCCAGAACCGCCGCCACCAAAAGCGCCGCCGTCGCCGGACCGGCGAGGAAGAAATCCCCGCTGAAGGTCTCCGCGATCATCAGCAGCAGCCCCAGGATGATCCATCCCCAGACCGCGTGCGAATTCATGAAGTCGAGAATGACGTCCATGGAGCTCCCCCAGATCGAAAATGCGGCCGGACGCCTCCGGCCCGGCCGGATCGCGCTCAGGCGCCCGGCTTGCCGCCCGGCGGAACGGCGCCCGTCGCCTTGAGCAGCTCCGTCACGCCCGAGACGCTGCCCAGAATCCCCGAGGCCTCCAGCGGCATCATGATGATCTTGGAGTTGTTCGCGCTGGCCATGTCCTTGAGCGAATCCACGTATTTCTGCGCCACGAAGTACTGAATGGCCTGAACGCCGTGGGCGCCGATGGATTCCGACACCACGCGGGTGGCCTCGGCTTCGGCGATGGCGGCGCGCTCGCGGGCTTCGGCGTCGCGGAAGGCGGCTTCGCGGCGGCCCTCGGCGGCGCGGATCGCGGCCTCCTTCTCGCCCTCGGCGCGCAGAACCGCCGATTGCTTGGCGCCCTCGGCCTTCAGAACCGCCGATTGCTTGGCGCCTTCGGCTTCGAGGATCTCGGCGCGCTTGTCGCGCTCGGCCTTCATCTGACGGGCCATGGAATCGGCGATGTCGGGCGGCGGCGAGAGATCGCGGATCTCGACGCGGGTCACCTTCACGCCCCAGACGTGGGTCGCTTCGTCGATGGCGTCGAGCAGGCGCTTGTTGATCTCGTCGCGGCGGGTGAGCACGTCGTCCAGCTCCATGCCGCCGATCACCGTGCGGATGTTGCTGATCGCGAGGTTGATGATGGCGCTCGCGAGGTTGCCCACCTCATAGGCGGCGGCGCTGGCGTCGAGGATCTGGAAGAAGACCACGGCGTCGGTGCGCACCATCACGTTGTCGCGGGTGATGACGTCCTGTTCGGGCACGTCGAGCAGCTCCTCCTTCATCGAGAGGCGCTTGCCGACGTTGTCCACATAGGGCACCAGCAGATTCAGGCCCGGCTGCAGCGTGCGCGTATAGCGGCCGAAGCGCTCGACGGTCCATTGTTCGCCCTGCGGGACGGTCCGGACGGCGAGAAAAAGGGTGATCAGCACCAAGGCGACCAAGACGAGAATGGCGACCAGCTCCACGATCCGGCTCCCGAAAAGACATTTGAGGGAGGACCGCGGAGCGGTCCGGCTTTCTCCGCAAAATAGTCGAAAGAACCTTACCTCTCAATTGCGCAAAGGGGGGCGAAACGCCTTGCGCGCGAGATTCGCGTCTGAAATCGGCGGAAGACGAGGGAATCGGGGGCGCGCTTTCGTCGCCTTGCCGCCGAAGAAAGAGCGGGATAAGCCTCGCGCGGACCCCAGAGGGAGCGCAGCCATGATCGGTCGTCTGAACCATGTCGCCATCGTTTCGCCGGATCTGGCCGCCTCGGCCCGGCAATATAAGGAGGTCTTCGGCGCGAAGGTCTCCGAGCCCAAAGCCATGCCGGAGCATGGCGTGACGGTGGTTTTCGTCGAATTGCCCAACACCAAGGTCGAGCTGATGGAGCCCCTCGGGGCGGAGTCGACCGTGGCGGGCTTCCTCGCCAAAAATCCGGCGGGCGGAATGCATCACGTCTGCTATGAGGTCGAGGACATCCGCGCCGCCCGCGACGAGCTGAAGGCCAAAGGCGCCCGCGTCCTCGGCGACGGAGAGCCCAAGATCGGCGCTCACGGGAATCCGGTGCTCTTTCTGCATCCCAAGGACTTCAACGGCGTGCTCGTGGAGCTGGAGCAGGTCTGATCCCTGCGGCCGATGAGAAGGAGGCTTAAGCCATGGCGGTGACCTCGGCCATCGTGATGTTCGCGGTGATCTGGTGGCTCGCGCTGCTCTGCATCCTGCCCTTCAACACGCGCAGCCAAGAGGAGGCCGGGGAGATCGTCCCCGGCACGCCCGCCAGCGCGCCGGAGAATCCGCGCATCGGGCGCACCCTGCTCTGGACCACCGGATTGACGGTGGCGCTCTGGTCGGCGCTGTTCTTCGGCATGCAGGCCACGGGCTGGAGCCTGCGGGATCTGGCCGAGCCGCCCGACTACACCGCGCCGCGCGAATCCTGGCGTCCCGCCGGGACGCATCCGGCGGGAGCGGCGGGGAGCGAAGGCGCGACTTCTCCCTGATCGAAGCCGTGGGCCGTCTTCTCCCAGAGGAAGGCGGAGCGCGGCAGCTGACTCGCGGCCCGCAGCGCCGCGAGAGGGCCGAAGATCCCAAGATAAAGGGGCAGAAGCGGCGCCCAGAAGGCGAAGCGCAGGCCGTAGCCGCGCCATGCGCCCCAAAAGGCCATGCCGGTCGCCACGCCCTGACCCGCCCAGAAGAGCGTCTCCAGAACCCGCCCGACCCGCTCCGGCAGGGTTCCGCTCCAAGGGGCCTCGCCCGCGATCAGCAGCCAGGCCAGCGCCGTCAGATGCAGCGGCAGAGCCAGATAGGCCAGAAAAGACCCGAGGGTCAGCGCGTTGAAGACCCAGAATCCCGCCGGGCCGATCTCGCGCCAGAGCCGGACGGGATCGCGCATATGGACGATCCAGGTCACGAGGAAGCCCTTGATCCAGCGGGTTCTTTGCCGGATCCAGGCGCGCGGCGTCAAAACCGCCTCCTCTTTGGTGAGGGAGTCGAGCGTCGCGGAGCGCCAGCCGCGCCGGGCCAGCTTGAAGCCGAGGTCGGCGTCCTCCGTGACGTTCCATGGATCCCATCCGCCGACCTCGCGCAGAGGCTCCGCGCGCAGATAGCAGGAGGTGCCGCCGAGCGGGATCGGACAGCCTAACCGCGTCAGAGCGGGCAGCAGCAGCCCGAACCAGCCCGCATATTCCAGAGCCAGACCGCGCGTCAGGCCGTTGGTGGAGGCGTTGTACCAGCCGAGCCGCGCCTGAAGACAAGCCGTCTCCGGCGGGGCCTGAGCGAAGGCCGCCGCGGCCTTGCGCAATTGATCCCGCTCCGGGCGGTCCTCGGCGTCGAGGACGCCGACGATGGTTCCGGCGGCTTCGGCCAAGCCCCAGTTCAAGGCGCGGGGCTTGGTGCGCGGCGCCCCATCCGGCACGACGATGAGCCGGATCCAATTCGGGGGACGCAAGGCGCGGAAGGCGGCGAAGGTCTCCAGATCGTCCTGCTCCAGCAGGATGAGGACTTCGAGGCGGTCGCGGGGATAATCCAGAGCCTGCAGCGCGGCGAGCAGATGCCGGGCGCTCGCGGCCTCGCGATAAAGCGCGATGAGCAGAGTGATTCGCGGCAGGATCTCCTGATCCGGCTCGCGGAGCGCGGAGGAGGGCGCGCGCGGAAAGCCGGCGACTCCCCAAGGCCGCAGCAAAGCCAGACGCAGCGCCAGAAATCCGAAAGTCAGCGCGCCCAGACCGAGAAAAAGCGCGGCTAAGGCGGTCAAGGGCGCGAGGGCGGCCAGAGTCAGCGCCCCGAGGAGCAGGGGAGACAAGGCCGCCTTCTGCCAGAAGGCGGCGCCCGTCTCGGCCCTGAGGCTCGGATCGGCGGCGGCGGAGACGAAGGCCGGCGAGGAGGCCGGGGCCTCAGGGGCGCGCGAAGACTGCGGCTTCGGCCGGATGCGCGAAGCCGTTTTGCGCCCTGCGCGGCCGTCCTCTCCCGAATCTTTCGGCACGTCCCCTCCGCGATCGCTCTCAGAGACGAGCGATGCGAAAGGATGGCCTTCGGAAGACGCAGGAGGCAAGAAAATCCGCCCATCAGGTGAGTCGTGGGCGGATTTTCCTCCAATCAGCGAGCTTCGGCCATATTGCGCGCGAAACGCTCGAAAAGATAAAAGCTGTCGCGCGGGCCGGGGCTGGCCTCCGGGTGATGCTGCACCGAGAAGACGCGGCCGTTTTTGGCGCTCACGCCGCAATTGGTCTTGTCGAAGAGCGAGACGTGAGTCTCCAGCACGCCTTCGGGCAGGCTCTCGGAATCCACGGTGAAGCCGTGGTTCATCGACACGATCTCGACCTTGCCGGTCGAGAGCTCCTTGACCGGATGATTCGCGCCGTGATGGCCTTGCTTCATCTTCTTGGTCTTGGCGCCCAGAGCCAGAGCCAGCATCTGATGGCCGAGGCAGACGCCGAAGATCGGGATGTCGCGGGCGATCACGCCCTGAATCATCGGCACGGCGTAGGCGCCGGTGGCTTCGGGGTCTCCGGGGCCGTTGGAGAGGAAGACGCCGTCGGGCTTCTGAGCCAGCACCTGCTCCAGATCCGCCGAGGCGGGCAGGACGGTGACGTCGGCGCCGATCTCCACGAGGCAGCGCAGGATGTTGCGTTTGGCGCCGTAGTCCAGCGCCGTCACCCGATAGCGCGGCTTGGGGGCCGGGACATGGCCTTTCGGCCAGATCCAGCGGGCTTCGCTCCATTTATAGCTCTGGGCGCAGCTCACCTGCTTGGCGAGATCCGCCCCCACGAGGCCCTTCCAGGCCCTGGCCTTGGCGATCAGGGCCTCGATGTCGAAATTCCCCTCGGGGTCGTAGGCGAGGGCGGCGTGGGGCATGCCCTGATCGCGGATCAGGCGGGTCAGGCGCCGGGTGTCCAGACCCGCCACGCCGATCCGGCCGCGCTTGGCCAGCCAGGAATCGAGGGTCTCCAGAGCCCGCCAGTTCGAGGGCTCGGTGGGATCGAGCTTCACCACCATGCCGAGGGCCGCCGCGTCGGCGGATTCGTCGTCCTCGGGGGTCACGCCCGTATTGCCGATATGGGGGAAGGTGAAGGCCACGATCTGCTCGGCGTATGAGGGATCGGTCATGATCTCCTGATAGCCGGTCATGGCGGTGTTGAAGCAGAGTTCGCCGACCTTCTCGCCGGGCGCGCCGAAGCCGCGTCCGTAAAAGACCTGCCCGTCGGCGAGGACCAGAACGGCGGTGGGGCGGCGGAGGTCCTGAGAAGCTCCGGGCGCGGCGGTTTCGGCGGAATTTTGAGTCATGGCGCGTCTCCGGAAAAGCGAAAGGCCCTGCATCGGCGCCGCGGGACTTTTCCCGGCGTCGCGGGCGCGCCTCATGTAACGCCCGTCGCCCGGAGCGTCAAGGAAAGGCCCCGCCCGCGGGGCAGGCGCCCGGCGGCCTGCGGCGCGGCTTTGCGTCGCGCGCGCGAGGGCTATATAACCAGCGGTTCAAGAATTCGGGAGGATTCGCTTCATGTCGCAGCCCGCGCCGCGCCTTGCGCTCAACGCCGCTTTGAAACAGGCCATGCTCGCGCGCGACGCGGCCCGGCTCTCGACCATCCGCATGATGATCGCCGAGATCCTCAAAGCCGACGTCGAGGCGCGGGGCGCCGGCGCCAAAGAGGCCGCCGACGCGGATCTGCTGTCGGCTTTCGCCAAGCTCGCCAAAAGAGGCGAAGACTCCATCGCGCAATATGAGGCGGGCGGACGTCAGGATCTCGCCGATAAGGAGCGCGCCGAAATCGCGGTGATCCGCGAATTCCTGCCTCAGCCCCTGACCCCTGAGCAGACCGCCGAAGCCGTGCGCGCCGCCGTGGCCGAAACCGGCGCCTCCGGCCCCCGCGACATGGGCAGGGTCATGGCCGCGCTCAAGGCCGCCCATGGGAGCCGCCTCGACATGGGCGCGGTCGGGCCTTTGGTCAAAGCGGCGCTCGCCGGATGAGCCGCCTGCGCGCCGCCGCTCAGCCGGGCGAGACTCAAAGCATGACCGGATTCGCCGCCGCCGAAGGCGAGGCGGGCGGCCTGCGCTGGCGCTGGGAGCTGCGCAGCGTCAACGGGCGGGGGCTGGAGATCCGCCTGAGGCTGCCCCATGGCTGGGATTCGCTCGAACCCGACGTGCGGGCCGCCGCTCAGGCCCGTTTCGAGCGCGGTTCGCTCATGGCGAGCCTCAATCTCGCGCCCGTCGCCGCCGGAGGCGCCGCCGAGGGCGAGGAGTTCGCCCGCGCCGCCCGTCGGGTGGCCGCCGCGCGCAAGGCTCTGGAGGCTCTGGGCCTGCCGCTCGCGCCGGTCGCGGCGGAGGCGCTGCTCGCGCTGGAGACCCAGCGCCCCGTCGAGGCCGCGCCGAGCCCCGCGCTCACGCAGGCCCTGCGCATCGGCTTCGACGACGCGCTGCAGGGCCTCGCGGCCGCCCGCAAGGCCGAGGGCGCGCGGCTCAAGACCACCCTCGCGGGCCATGTGGCGACGGTCGCGCGGCTCGCCGCCAAAGCCGAAGCCGAAGCCGCCGAGGCCGGACTCGCCGCCGCCGCGACGCTCAGGACTCAGGTCGAGGCGCTGATGGAGACGCGCGGCGAGCTTGATCCGGCGCGTCTGGCGCAGGAATTGGCGCTTCTGGCGGTGAAATCCGACGTGCGCGAGGAGATCGACCGTCTGCGCGCCCACGCCGCCGCCGCCGAGGCGCTGTTGGAGCAAGGCGGCGCCGTCGGGCGCAAGCTGGACTTCCTCGCTCAGGAGTTCAACCGCGAGGCCAATACGCTTTGCGCGAAATCGCCCTCTCTGGAGCTGACGCGGACGGGGCTCGATCTGAAGCTCGCCATAGATCAGCTGCGCGAGCAGGCCCAGAACCTCGAATGATCCTCCCTTCACGGAAAGACCGCCGCTCATGACTCAAGGCGACGCCGAACGTCTGCTTCAAAGCGCCCGCCCCGAAGCCCGCTTCTCCCGACGCGGGGCGCTGCTGGTGCTCTCCTCGCCTTCGGGCGCCGGAAAGAGCAGCCTCGCGCGGGCCTTGCTGGCTTCGGATGCGGAGCTGAAGCTCTCGGTTTCGGCGACCACGCGCCCCATCCGTCCCGGCGAGGCCGAGGGCCGCGATTATTTCTTCATGACCCGCGCCGAATTCCTTAAAAAGGTCGAGACGGGCGAGATGCTCGAATGGGCGGAGGTCTTCGGCAATCTCTACGGCACGCCCCGCGCGCCGGTGGAGACCTGGATGGATCAGGGCCTCGACGTGCTCTTCGACATCGATTGGCAGGGCGCGCGGCAATTGCGCGAGGCCGCGCCGGAGTCGGTGGTCGACGTCTTCATTCTGCCGCCCTCGCTGGAGGAGCTGGAGCGCCGTCTGGTCTCGCGCGGGCAGGATTCCGCCGAAGTCGTCCGCAGCCGCATGGCCAAGGCCGAAGCCGAAATGAGCCATTGGAGCGAATATTCCTATCTGGTGCTCAATGAGGATTTCGACGGCGCCTTGCGCAAGCTCGCGGCGATCCTGCTGGCCGAGCGGCTGAAGCGGGTCCGCCAACTCGGGCTCGGGGCGCAGCTGAGCGCGCAATTGACGGTGGCTCTGGCGACGCGGGCGATTTAGAGCCCCGCCTCCCGCCGGAGCCGGACTTGACAGGACAGGCCCCGCATGCGCTTTTGCGCCCGATTCCGCGACCTCCCGGAGAATTCCCGATGCATCTCTATCGCAGCCAGACTTGCGGCGAGCTGACCGCCGCCAACATCGGACAAAGCGTCCGGCTTTCGGGCTGGGTGCATCGCGTGCGCGATCATGGCGGCCTGCTCTTCATCGATCTGCGCGATCATTACGGAATCACGCAGATCGTGGTCGATCCCGATTCGCCCGCCTTCAAGGAGGCCGAGGCTCTGCGCTCGGAATGGGTGGTCCGCATCGACGGCGAGGTCAAGGCCCGCCCCGCCGAGACGGTCAACAAGGCTCTCCCCACCGGAGAGGTCGAGGTCTTCGCCCGCGCCATCGAGCCGCTCAGCCGCGCCGAGAATCTGCCTTTGCCGGTCTTCGGCGATCAGGATTATCCCGAAGAGACCCGCCTGAAATATCGCTTCGTCGATCTGCGCCGCGAGGCGCCTCACGCCGCGATGAAGCTGCGCAGCAGCGTCATCCGCCGTCTGCGCGAAATCATGTGGGATCTCGGCTTCACCGAATATCAGACGCCGATCCTCACCGCCTCCAGCCCCGAGGGCGCGCGCGACTTCCTCGTGCCTTCGCGGCTCCATCCCGGCAAGTTCTACGCCCTGCCTCAGGCGCCGCAGCAGTTCAAACAATTGCTGATGGTCGCGGGCTTCGACCGCTATTTCCAGATCGCCCCCTGCTTCCGCGACGAAGACCCCCGCGCCGACCGCTCGCCGGGCGAGTTCTATCAGCTCGACATGGAGATGAGCTTCGTCACGCAGGAGGACGTGTTTCAGGCCGTCGAGCCTCTGATGCGCGGAATCTTCGAGGAATTCGGCAAGGGCCGTCCGGTCACGCCGGAATTCCCGCGCATCCCCTATCGCGAGGCGCTGCTGAAATACGGCTCGGATAAGCCGGATCTGCGCAATCCCATCGTCATGCAGACCGTGACCGAGCATTTCGCGGGCTCGGGCTTCAAGGTCTTCGCGGGGATGATCGAGAAAGACCCGAAAGTCGAAGTGCGGGCCATTCCGGCGCCGGGCGGCGGCTCGCGCGGATTCTGCGACCGCATGAACTCATGGGCGCAGAAGGAAGGCCAGCCGGGCCTCGGCTATATCTTCTGGCGCGAGGAGAACGGCGCGCTCGACGCCGCCGGACCCATCGCCAAGAACATCGGGCCGGAGCGCACCGAAGCCATCCGCCAGCAGCTTGGGCTGAAGGCCGGAGACGCGGTCTTCTTCGCCGCCGGAAAGCCCGAAGCCTTCACCGCCTTCGCGGGCAAGGCGCGCAACGTCGTCGGAAGCGAACTCGGCCTCACCGCCAAGGACCGCTTCGATTTCTGCTGGATCGTCGATTTCCCGATGTATGAGTGGAACGAGGAAGAGAAGCGGGTCGATTTCTCGCATAACCCCTTCTCCATGCCGCAGGGCGGGCTTGAGGCTCTGAACACGCAGGAGCCGCTCGACATCCTCGCCTATCAATATGACATCGTGTGCAACGGCGTGGAGCTCTCTTCGGGCGCCATCCGGAACCATCTGCCTGAGGTGATGCTGCGGGCCTTCGAGATCGTCGGCTACGACGCCGCGACGGTGGAGGCGCGCTTCGGCGGCATGCTCAACGCCTTCCGTTGCGGCGCTCCGCCCCATGGCGGCATCGCGCCGGGCGTGGACCGCATGGTCATGCTGCTCGCCGACGCCGAGAACATCCGCGAGGTGGTGCTCTTCCCGATGAACCAGCGCGCCGAAGACCTCATGATGGGCGCTCCCGCCGAGGCCACGCCGCAGCAATTGCGCGATCTCTCGCTGCGGATCATTCCGCAGAAGTGACGGCCTCCGTGGTTCGGACCTGAAAAAGCCCCTCATTCTTGCGAATGGGGGGCGAGTTTTTGGAGAGGAACCTCAGAAAGGGAAGGCGTCGTCAGCCCGCGTCGCGGCGGGATTTCAGAGCGCGGCGGGCCTGATCGGTCCAAGCCTCGACCTGACGCTCGGCCTCCTCCTTGGCGTAGCCGTATTTCTCCTGAAGCTTGGCCGCGAGGCGGTCGGCGCGCCCCTCGGCCTCGTCCAGATCCGCGTCGGTGAGCGCGCCCCATTTCTCCTTGAGCGATCCGGCCATGTCGCGCCAGCCCTCCACGACTTCGCTCAGCACGCCGGAATCTCCGGAGGCTCGCGCCGCCTGACGCGCCGCCGCGGCGTCGCGCGCTTCGTCGGAGGTCACGCCGCCGTCGTCGGCGAGCCGCGCGGACCAGTCGTCCGCCTGTTTCTCGGCTTCGGCCTTGGCGTAGCCGTAACGCTGCTGGAGCTTGCCCGCGAGCTTGTCGCGCGCGCCTTCGATCTCCAGAAGATCGTCGTCGGTGAGTTCGCCCCATTTTTCTTTGGCGGCGCCCTTCAGCTGCTTCCAGCGGCCGGCGAGAACATCCCATTCCATCTTGCGTCTCCTTCGTCTCGTCGCCCGCCGGAGGGCGGGCGTCGGAGAGAATCGGCGGCCTCAGGGGGCGGATCGCAGCCGCTCCCGGAGGCCGATGAAAAATCGACGCTTTACGATGTAGGGGGCTGGGCGGCCGCCTCCAAGAGGGACGGCGGAGGGTTTCCGCCGCGATGCGGCCCCGATGCGGCGGAGATCCGCATCAGGAGGAAACCTAATCTTTTGGATGGGCTATGTTTTCCCGCTCCGGCGCCCGCCCGGATTTTTTATGCGGAATGGAGCTTCGCCCGCGCCTCGAAGGCGCGCCAAAGCGCCAGATCGGCCTCTTCGTCGCAAGCGGCCTCGCGGATGGCGAGGCGGGCGGCGTCGGCGGCCTCGGCGCGGCGGAGCGCCTCGCCCGTCAGCGGCGAGAGGGCGCGGGCCACCGGCGCCATCTCCTCCATCTCGCCGTTGCAATGGAGGATCATGTCGCAGCCCGCCGCCAGAGCCTGACGGGCGCGGCTCTCGAAATCGCCGGAGAGGGCCTTCATGGAAAGATCGTCGGTCATGAGCAGCCCGTCGAAGCCGATGGCGCCGCGGATCGCCTCCTGAACCACCTTGCGCGAGAGCGTGGCCGGGGCCTCGGGGTCTATGGCCTCGAAGACGATGTGTCCGGTCATGCCCAAGGGGGCGTCGGCGTGCTGGCGGAAGGGGGCGAAATCCACCCGCTCCAGCTCTTCGCGCGAGGCCGTCACGCAAGGGAGGTGCAGGTGGCTGTCCACCATGGCCCGGCCATGGCCGGGGATATGCTTGATCACCGGCAGCGCGCCGCCCGAGGTCAGCCCCTCGCGCAGGGCGAAGCCGCGCCGCGCCACGGTCTCGGCGTCGAGGCCGATGGCGCGGTCGCCGATGATGTCGTGGCCGCCGGGGACGGGCACGTCGAGCAGGGGCGCGCAGCAGACGTCCACGCCCACGCCGCGCAATTCGGCGGCGATGAGCCGGAAGCGCGCCGTGAGGGCGGCCAGCTTCTCGGCCTCCTCAAGCCGGGCCTCCATGCCGAGGAGCGGCGCGGGCCACGTCCGCCAATGCGGCGCCCGCAGACGCGCCACGCGGCCGCCTTCCTGATCGATGAGGATCGGCGCCTCGCGGCCGACCGACTCGCGCAGATCGGCGGTCAGACGGCGTAATTGCTCCGGGCTCTCGACGTTGCGCCGGAAGAGGATGAAGCCCCAAGGCGAGACCTCGCGAAAGAACCCGCGCTCTTCATCCGAGAGCGCGGGCCCGAGGCATCCGAAGATGACCGGAGAAGCCGCCATTTACGAGGGCGGGGCGTAGCAGTCGACGCCGCGCGCCTGAAGCGCCGCGCAGAGGTTCCGCGCCGAATTCTGATCGGCCAGCGGACCCGCGCGCAGGCGGAAGAGCTGTTGTCCGGCGCCGGTGGTCACCGGCTGGATGTCCAGACGCAGCGAGCCGAGCAGATCGGGATTGCTCCGCTGAAGCGAGGCCCAGCGCTGCTGCACCTGATCCGGCGAGGGCAGGGCGCCGAGCTGGATCTGCGCCCCGCGCGCCGCGGCGGCGGGCTGCGGCTGGAATTGCGGCTGCGGCTGGAGGTATTGGGGTTGGGCGGCGGCGTATTGCGGCTGAGCGGGCGGTTGGGCGGGCGTCTGGGCGAGGCGGATGGCCTCGGCCTGAGCGCGCTGCGCCTCGATCAAAGCGAGGCGCTGGGCTTCGGCCTGAGCCGCCGCCGCGCGCGGGTCGACGCCCGCCGCCGTGGCCGCGAAATCCTGACCGAGGGTCATGGTGGCTTGGCCGGGCGCGAAGACGCGCGGCTGAGCCTGAACCTGAGACTGCGGCGCGAAGCCGGTGGGCGCGACGGGCTGAGCCTGAGCGGCCGGGGCCGCGCTCACGTCGATTCCGGCGACGGCCCGCACCTGCGAGACCACGCTGGACGAAGCGGCGGGCGTGGGGCGCGGACGCGGCGGCGGAGAAGCCTGCGGCGCCTCGGCGAGGGCCGCGCCTTCAGCCGTCGGAGCGGCCTCCGCGGCGGAGGCGAGGACGCCCGCGGGAGTCGCGACCGAGGGGCCGATGGGCGCGACGCCGCCCGGGGCGGCGAAGGGCGCGCCCGCGTTCGGAATTCCGGCCTGCGGCTGAGTCTGGGCTTGGGCGGCCTGAACCGTCGGGCCGCGCGGGGCGGCGCCGGGCGCGGCTCCGACGGGGGCGCCGAGCGCGGTGGAGGCCACGGGCCCAAGGCCCGAGGGCGGGGTGGCTCCGCCTGCGGCGGCGGCCTGAGAGGCGCGCGGGCCGAGAGGCCCCGAAGCCGAGGCGGCGGGCGCGCCCGCGCCGCCGCTGGAGGAGGAGAGCGCCGCCGCCAGACCCGGCGCCGCCAGATCGCGCTCGGGCGCGTTCAGCGCGAAGGTCTCGCCCGGACGGGTCATGTCGGCGCGCGGCGGCACCGCCGCCAGACCGATGCTGTGGATCTCGGTGTTGCGGGCGCGCAGGGCGATGGAATCCGCCGATTCCACCGCGCGAGCGGCCATGGGCCCGGCGGGGCGCTCGGTCTCCTCGGCCGACTGGAATTCCGTGACGCGGGCGCTGGCCGGCTCGATGGGGCGCGGCCCGAGGCTCTCATAGGCGGCGCGGGCCTGATCGGGCGCCACGAGTCCGCCCGGCTCCTCCGGGGGGCTGCGCAGCGGCTCGGCCGGGGCCGAAACCACCGTGATCGGCTCGCCGTTGGCGGCGACGATGGCGCGGGTCTCGGCGCCGGCGGCCTCGCCGGGGCGCTTGCCGAATTGATAGGCCGAATACATCACGCCTCCGACGAGGGCGACGCTGAGAAGGGCCAGAAGGCCCCCCCGACCGCCGCCGCTCTGAGGGGCGGAAGCTTCGGGAGTGGTCGTGTTCTGCGTGGTCATGATCCTGCTCGAAGCGCTGCGCGCCCCCTCCTCAGCCTTGACGGTCTGCGCCGAAGATGTGTTTCAGTAAGGTTAGCGCATTTCGTCCATCGGCGTCACGCCCAAGATTCGCATCCCATTCGCAAGCGTCAGTTGAGTCGCCCGCACGAGCGCGAGGCGCGCCTTGGTGCCTTCGGGATCCGAGGCCTGCACGAAACGAAGCTCCTCCTCCTCCTTGCCCCGGCTCCAGAGCGCATGGAAGACGCCCGCCAGATCATAGAGGTAGAACGCGATGCGATGCGGCTCCTGAGCTTGGGCGCCGCCCTCCACATGGCGCGGAAATTCGGCGATTTTGCGGATGAGCGCCATCTCGGAAGGATGGTCCAGCAGATCGGCGTCCGCCGTGGCGAGGGCCGCGTCGTCGAAGAGGAGGCCCGCCTCCTGCGCCTGACGCGCCAAAGAGGCCGTGCGGGCGTGGGCGTATTGCACGTACCAGACGGGATTGTCCTTGGATTGCTCCAGCGCCTTGTCGAAGTCGAAATCCAGCTGGGCGTCGTTCTTGCGCATGAGCATGACGAAGCGCGCCACGTCCGGCCCGACCTCGTCGATGACGTCGCGCAGGGTGACGAAGTTCCCCGAACGCTTCGACATCTTATAGGGCTGGCCGTTCTTGAAGAGGTTGACCATCTGGCAAAGCCGGACGTCCAACGGCGTGCGGCCTTCCGTGAGCGCCGCCACCGCCGCCTTCAGCCGCTTGACGTAGCCGCCGTGATCGGCGCCCAGAACGTCGATGAGCAGATCATAGCCGCGCTGGGTCTTGTCGTAATGATAGGCGATGTCCGGGGCGAAATAGGTCCAAGAGCCGCCGGATTTGCGGATGGGGCGGTCCACGTCGTCGCCATAGGCGGTGGAGCGGAAGAGCGTCTGCTCGCGGGGCTCCCAATCCTCGGGCAGCTTGCCTTTCGGGGGCTCCAGCACGCCGCGATAGATCAGGCCCATGTCCTCAAGCCGCCCGATGGCCTTCTCCACGGCCCCCGATTGCGCGATGGCCTTCTCGGAGGAGTAAAGATCCATATGGATGTTGAGCGCCGCGAGATCCTCGCGGATCTCGTCCATCATGCGGGCCACGGCGAATTCGCGGATCGGCTCCAGCCAGACCTCTTCGGGCTGGTCCACGAAGCGGTCGCCGAATTCGGCCCGCAGAGCCGCCCCCACGTCGCGCAGATATTCGCCCGGATAATAGCCCTCGGGAATCTCAATGGAGCGGTCATGGGCTTCGAGGTAGCGCAGATAGGCCGAGCGCGCGAGGGTGTCGACCTGCCCGCCCGCGTCGTTGATGTAATATTCGCGCGTGACCGACCAGCCCGCCGCCTGCAAGAGGCTGGAGAGGGCGTCCCCGAAGACCGCGCCGCGCATATGGCCCACATGCAGAGGCCCGGTCGGATTGGCCGAAACGAATTCGACGTCGACGCTTTTCCCCGCGCCGATCTCCGAGCGGCCCCAAGCCGCGCCGAGATCCACGGCCTCGCGCAATTCGGCGCGCCAGACGGCTTCATCCACCCGCAGATTGAGGAAGCCGGGTCCGGCGGGCTCCGCCGAGCGCACCTGAGGATGCGCCCGCAGCTTCTCCGCCAGAGCCTCCGCGAGGTCGCGCGGGGCCATCTTCGCGGGCTTGGCCAGCACGAGCGCGGCGTTGGTGGCGAGATCGCCATGGGCCGGATCTCGCGGCGTCTCCATGGCGACGGCGGCCGTGTCGAGGCCGGAGGGGACTCGGCCCTCCGCCTGCAACTGCGCGAGGGCGTCCAGAACGACGGAGCGGAAATCGGCGAAAACGGTCATGATGATGCTGCGAATGCCAAAGATAAGGACGCCTGTCAGGCGCGAAAGCTTGGGTCGGTGAGCCGACGATGCTCCTCCAGAGCGAAGCGGTCGGTCATGCCGGCGAGGTAGTCGGCCGCGCGCCGCGCCCGCGCCGCTTCGGAGTCGGTCGTTTCGGTCTCGGGGCCGCGCCAGTCCTCGGGAAGGAGCAGCGGATCCGCCAGAAACGAGTCGAACGCCTCGCGCAGCGCGCGCTGGCCTTTGGCCGCCATGCGCCTGACCTTGTAGTGACGATAGACTCGCTTGAAAAGGAATTGTTGGATCGCCTTCAGCTCCCTGCGGATATGGGGGCTGAAATCCACCAGCGGGAAGGGCGCCGCGCGGACGTCCTCAGGAGTCCGCGGCGCGGCCTCGGCGATGCGGCGCAGGGATTCCCTGAGCGCGTCCTCCATCAGCCGCCCGAACATCCGCCGCAGGGCCTCATGGCGGCGGCGTTCGGGATCGAGGCCGGGGCGCAGGCGGTCGATCTCGGCGAGGCATTCGCCGATCAGGGGCAGGGGCTTGAGGTCGTCGAGGGTGAAGAACTCCGCCCGCAGCCCGTCTTCGAGGTCATGGGTGTTATAGGCGAGATCATCGGCGATGGCGGCGCATTGGGCCTCGGCGGAGCTTTGCCGCCAGGGGTCGAAGTCGATCCGCTTGGAGGCTTCGCGCAAGGCCCAGGGCAGGGCGTCGAGGCTCTCGCCCGGCTTGAGCAGAGGCCCGTTATGTTTGGCGACGGCCTCCAGCGTGGTCAGATGGAGGTTCAGCCCGTCGAAATCGGCGTAGCGGCGCTCAAGGGCGGTCAGAATGCGGATCGCCTGAGCATTATGGTCGAAGCCGCCCCAAGGGGCCATGACCTCGTTCAGAGCCTCCTCGCCCGCATGGCCGAAGGGCGCGTGTCCGAGATCATGCGCGAGGGCCGTCGCTTCCGCGAGGTCTTCGTCCAGCCCCAGACGCCGCGCCAGAGCCCGCGCCGCCTGAGCCACCTCTAAGGTATGGGTCAGGCGGGTGCGGATGTGGTCGCCATGGGGATCCACGAAGACCTGAGTCTTATGCTTCAGCCGCCGGAAGGCCTCGGAATGCAGAATCCGGTCCCGGTCTCGGGCGAAAGGGGCGCGATGGGCGCTTTCCGGCTCGGGATGGAGCCGCCCCAAAGCCGGATCGGCGAAGGCGGCGAAGGGCGCGCGCGGAGCCTGAAAAGGCTGCAAGGCGGAGGAAGAGGAGGTCATCGCGGGGGGCCCTCTTGAAATTAAGCCGGTCGAAGAGCGATATTGCAGGACGAGTCCCTGACGGAAGGCGAAGGCCGCGCCTCACCCCTCCGGCGGGTCCGAAATCCGAGGAGACGCGTCATGACCTCCGAAATCGCCTTCGCGCCCGCCGCCGCCCGGCGGCTCAAGCAGATCCTGAAAGAGGAAGGCGGCCCCGAAAAAGCCTTGCGGCTTTCGGTGCAGGGCGGGGGCTGCTCGGGCTTTCAATATGAATTTGCGCTGGAGGAGGCTCCGCCGCAAGAGGACGACCTCGTGGTGACCACCGACGGGGCGCGGCTTTATGTGGATTCCGTCTCGGTTCCCTTCCTCGAAGGCTCGGTGGTGGATTACGAGGACGTGCTGATCGGCGCGCGCTTCGTGGTGCGCAACCCTCAGGTGAAGTCGGCCTGCGGCTGCGGCGTCAGCTTCGCGCTGTAAGCGAAGAGCCGGGGGTGAGCGAGGCGAAAGCGCGGCCTTTAGGGCGGCGGCTGGCCGACGTCTTCGGGGCGGCGGCGGCTTTCGGCGCGCCCTATGCGCTCTTCAGCGACCTCTTCGACGATGGGGCCGTGAATCGCGGGTGGGGCTGGAATCTGATCATGGGCGCGGCCTTCGGCCTGACCATGGTCGCCGTGAAGAGCTTCATCGCCCGGCGCTTTCCGGCGAAGACGAAGATGGGGGCTCCGCCTTCGCGAAACCCCCGCGATTGAGGCGCCTCGGCAGCCGCGCCGTCGCTTTTCTCCCACGCTCGGCGCCTGTTCCGGGGCCGGCCCTCGCCGGCCTCTCGCTTTCGCGCCGGGAAGGGCGTAGGGGGAACGCAGGCGCGCGGCCCGAAGCCGCGCCCCTGAGCCTCATTTTCCCCTGATCGCCTTTTTGGTGCCGTCATGCGCGACTTCAGCGCCGAATCTTACGATTCCTCCCGTGATTTTCCGGTCACGAACCGGGCCGTTCTGGCCATCGCCGTTCCCATGTCCCTCGCTTATCTGACGACGCCCTTTCTCGGCGTGGTCAACACGGCGGTGGTCGGGCGCATGGGCGAGGCCGCCCTCATCGGCGGATTGGCCGTCGGGGCGGTGGTCATCGACTTCGTTTTCAGCTGCTTCAACTTCCTGCGCTCGGGCACCACCGGACTGGTGGCGCAGGCCCTCGGCCATGGCGACGAGGCCGAGGAGCAGGCCGCCTTTCTGCGCGCGGCGGCGGTGGCTCTGGCGGCGGGCGCGATTCTGGCTCTGGCGGCGCCTCTGGTCGCCTGGGCGGGGCGGGCCTTCATGCAGGCCGATCCGGCGGTGAGCGCCGCCATGGAGGTCTACGTCCGCATCCGCATGCTCGGCGCGCCGCTGATTCTGCTGAATTACGCGATCCTCGGCTATGTGCTGGGGCGCGGCGAAGGCCGGACGGGCCTCGGGATTCAACTCGCGCTGAACGGGGCGAATCTGGTCCTCTCGCTGAGTCTGGGGCTCTGGATGGGCTGGGGCGTGGCGGGGGTGGCTTGGGCGACCATCGGCGGCGAGGCTCTGGCGGCCATCGTGGGGCTGGCGCTCGTGAAGCGGCGTTTCGCGCGGGCCAAGGCCCGGCCGAGCCGGGCGCTTCTGCGCGATCCGGCGGCTTTCCGGCGCATGATGGCCATGAACGGCGACATCATGGCGCGCTCCTTCGCTTTGCTCTGCGTTTATCTGCTCTTCGCGCGGCAGGGGGCGCAATTCGGCCCGGAGGTTCTGGCGGCCAACGCGCTGCTGATGAATCTCTTCGTGCTGCTGACCTTCTTCATGGACGGCTTCGCCATGGCCGCCGAGCAGATGGGCGGACGCGCCTATGGCGCGGGCCTGCGCCGGACTTTCCTGCGGGCGGTGCGTCTGACGACGCTCTGGTCGGCGGCGATGGGGCTGGTCTCGGCGGGCTGCATCCTGCTCTTCGGCGACCGGCTGGTCTCCGGCATGACCAATCTGCCGGAGGTGCGGGCTCTGGCCCATGAGCATCTGCTCTGGGCGGCCTTCGCGGGATTCTCGGGCTTCCTCGCCTTTCAGATGGACGCCGTCTTCATCGGCGCCTCATGGTCGCGCGACATGCGGAACCGCATGATCCTCTCGGTGGCGATCTTCGTCGCGGCTTTGTGGATGCTGATTCCGCTGTTCGGGAATCATGGGCTTTGGGCGGCGCTGCACGTCTGCTTCGTCGCGCGGGGCCTGACGCTCTTCGCCCGGCTGCCGAGGCGGATGCGGGAGGGATTTCCCGCCTCCGCGCCCATCATGGCCGCCTAACTGACGAAGCGGAAGCCCGTGAAGCGGCGGCGGAAGGCCGAGACCTCCGCCGCGACGCTCTCCGGCGCCTCGTAAAGCGCCCGGCCGATCAGCCGCGCGAGTTCGGGCGCCTCCTGAGGCGTCAGGCCGCGCCGGACCATCTCCGAAGTTCCGAGCCTCAGCCCGTCGCCCTCCGGGATCGGCAGGCCGATGGCGCAGGCCAGCAGATTAGCCTTCCTCAGGCGCTGAGCCATGGCGCCGCCGCCGCCCCAGTCCTTCGCCTCCAGAGCCAATTGATGCGAGCGGGTTTCGCCGTAAACCGGCAAGCCCTCGGCCCGGAGCGCCGCCTCCAGAGCCTGCGCCGTTTCGACCATGGCGCGGGCGTAGGCGGGGCCGTTGGGCGCGCGCCAGTCGAGCAGGGCGTAGGCGAGGGCGGCGGCCTTGCCGGGATCGGAATTGGCGGTGAGGCCGGGAAAGGCGATGGCGTCGAGCCTCTGCGCGAGATCCGGCTCATTGGTCAGGATCAGCCCCGAAGGCGGCCCGCCGAGGCTTTTATAGCAGCTCATGGTGAGGAGATGCGCGCCCTCCTTCAGCGGATTGGGCCAGACCCCGCCCGCGATGGGGCCGGAGAGATGGGCCGCGTCGAAGAGGAGCTTCGCCCCGACCTCATCGGCGATGCTCCGGATTTCGGCCACCGGATGGGGCGTGAAGTTCAGGCTGCCGCCGATGCTGATCAGCTTGGGCCGGAGCCTCAGGGCCTGTTCGCGCAACAGCTCCAGATCGACCGTATAGGCGCCGGAGCGGTCGGGCGCGGAGTTATGGACCTCCAGCCCGTAAAGCCCCGCCGCGCCGGGCGTCTGATGGGTCACATGGCCGCCGATGGCCGCCGGAGGCGTGATCACGCGGTCGCCCGCCTTGGCGCAGGCCATGAAGCTCATGAGATTGGCGAGGGCGCCCGAAGGCGCGCGGATCTCGGCGAAGCGGGCTCCGAAGATCTCCATGGCGAGGTTGCGGGCGATCTCCTCGATCTCTTCGATCGCCTCCAGCCCGGTCTCGTATTTCGCCCCCGCATGGCCGAGCGAAGGCCGCGAGCCGAGCCCCTGCGCAAGAGCCGCCTCGGCCCGCGGATGCATGACGTTGGCGGCGGGATCGAGGTTCACGCAGTCCTCGTCATGGATTCGGCGATTCCAGAGAATCAGCCGATCCAGCTCCGCCCGCAGCTCCGCCGAGCTGGCGCCCTCCAGCCGCGCGGCGATCTCCGTCGCCCGCGTCGCGCTTTGCGCGGCGAGCCATGTCCTGCCTTCGCCTTCCGCCATGACGGCCTCCCTTTTAGCTTTCTGTCGTTTTCGGCCTCGAATCCGGCGCGAAACTTGCTCTGATCGGCCCTCGCGACGCTCTTCGGCGCGGCGTAGTCTGGCCCGAGCCGCCCGGAAATCCAAGCCGGAGCGCAAGGCCGCATGACGCCTCTGTGTCGGAATGGCGCGGTAAGATCCTTGCGGGGCTTCTTTTCAAGAGACATGAAAATTGCTATAAGGATTCCGTAGGGTTTTAGAGGACGCGTCGCCTGCGAGGCGGCGCTTTCGGGCTTTTGCGGACGGCTGATCAGGAGACGCGTCGTGACGAATTCAGGCTTGCGGAATGAGGCGCTGGGCCTCGAGAAACTGGGTCTGGAGGCGCGTTCTGTCTCCTGGAACGACCTGCCCCCGGTTCTGGCGCAGCGCGCCGTGCGGAGCGGCGAGGGCGAATTGCTGCTCGGCGGCGCTCTGGCCGTCAAGACGGGCAAGCATACGGGCCGCTCGCCCAAGGATAAGTTCGTCGTCCGCGAGCCCTCGGTCGAGAATTCGATCTGGTGGGAGAACAACCGCCCCCTCGCGCCCGCGGCCTTCGAGACGCTCAAGGCCGACATGTTCGCCCACGCCAAAAGCCTCGACCTCTACGCGCAGGATCTCTACGGCGGCGCCGATCCGGCTTATCGGCTGAACGTCCGCATGGTCACCGAACTGGCTTGGCACGCGCTTTTCATCCGCCAGCTTCTGCGCCGTCCCGAAGCCGCCGAGCTGGCGAGCTTCTCGCCTGAGTTCACCATCGTCAATCTTCCGAGCTTCAAGGCCGATCCGGCCCGCCACGGCTGCCGCAGCGAGACGGTCATCGCCATCTCCTTCGAGCAGAAGCTGGTGCTGATCGGCGGCACCTCCTACGCCGGCGAGAATAAGAAGTCGGTCTTCACGATCCTGAACTACCTGCTTCCGGCCAAGGGCGTCATGCCCATGCATTGCTCGGCCAACCACGCCCGCGGCGACGCGGCGGACGCGGCGGTCTTCTTCGGGCTTTCCGGCACCGGCAAGACCACGCTTTCGGCCGATCCCTCGCGCATCCTCATCGGCGACGACGAGCATGGATGGTCCGAGAACGGCGTCTTCAACTTCGAAGGCGGCTGCTACGCGAAGACCATCCGCCTCTCCGCCGAGGCCGAGCCTGAGATCTACGCCGCCACCTCGAAATTCGGCGTGGTGCTGGAGAACGTCGTTTACGACGAGCGCACCCGCCTGATCGACTTCGACGACGGCTCGCTGACCGAAAACACCCGCGTCGCCTATCCGCTGGACGTGATCGCCAACGCCTCGGAGACCGGCCTCGGCGGCTTCCCGCGCAATGTGGTCATGCTCACCTGCGACGCCTTCGGCGTGCTGCCGCCTATCGCGCGGCTGACTCCGGCTCAGGCGATGTATCACTTCCTTTCGGGCTTCACCGCCAAGGTCGCGGGCACCGAAAAGGGCGTCACCGAGCCCGAGCCGACCTTCTCCACCTGCTTCGGCGCGCCCTTCATGCCGCGTCATCCGCGGGTCTACGGCGACCTGCTCCGCGAGAAGATCGCGCGGCACGGCGCGAGCTGCTGGCTGGTCAACACCGGCTGGACCGGCGGCGCCTACGGCGTCGGCAAGCGCATGCCGATCAAGGCGACGCGCGCGCTGCTCACCGCCGCGCTGGACGGCTCGCTGAACAAGGCGAAGTTCCGCAAGGATCCGAAATTCGGCTTCGAGGTTCCGCTCGAAGTTCCAGGCGTGGATTCCTCCCTGCTCGACCCGCGCGGCACTTGGGCCGACGCCTCCGCCTATGACGCTCAGGCCGATAAGCTGGTGCGCATGTTCATCGAGAACTTCGCCCAATATGAGGAGCAGGTCGGCGAGGAGATCCGCGCCGCCGCCCCCGGCCGCTGAGCCGCCGTCCTTCGCGAGGGGCCTGAAGCCCCGCCGCGCGCCGATCTGCGCAAGGCCGTCCCGTTTCGGGGCGGCCTTCGTCTTTTTTTGAGCCGGAGACGGGAGTTCTCCCGCGATCCGCCACGAAAAAACAAGGAGTTAGACCATGGATTGCGCTTGCATGAGCTTTGCATCCCTCCCGGCGAGACCTTCAGACGAAGGTTCTCCCCGGACTTAGGCTCAGGAGTGAAGCATATGTTTAAAAAACGCGCCGCGGCCGCCGTCGCCCATGAGAGCCGCACCTCCGATCGTCGTCTCGCCGCGGGCGTCCGCGCGGTTCTGGATGGTCATTACGTCTCGGTGCTCGACATCTCCTCCGGCGGTTTGCGGGTCTCCGTGGCCTCTCCGCCCCGCGTGGCGCTGCTGACCGTCTACGAGAACGGCGCCAAGACTCTGGAGACCCCCGCCGTGCTCTGCTGGCGGCGCGGCCATGAGGCCGGATACGCCTTCCGCCGGAATCTCGGGGTCTATCAGGTGAATCCCGCCGAGCATCATCAGCGCCGCAACGGGTCGGCTCTGCGCGCGCGCCTCGGCTTCTGAGGCGCTGCGGGCCGCGCCCTGCTGAGAAGGGGCTCCTCCCTCATGGAAACGCCCTCCCCGAAATCCCGGAGAGGGCGCCGTCGAAAGCGAGGAGAAGCCGTCGCGGCTCTCGCCCGTTCTCCGCAAGGGAGGACGGACGAGGGCTGAAGCGTTTTCCGGCGAAGCCGGACTGGAGCGTTTTCCGGCGAAGCCGGAGGGGCTTCGCCTCGTGAACGCGCCGCCAAGCGAAAGCCGAGAGCGTTTCACGACGCAGTTTGGTCGGGAAGGCGCTCTAAGCCGCGGCGCAAGCCTCAGGCGTGCTTGCTCTTCTTGCCGCCATGGCTGCCGCCGTGGCCGCTCTGAGAGCCCCAATTGCTCCCCCAGCTGCCGCCGCCGTGGTTGTTGTTGGAGCCGCCGGTCTTGCCGCCGCCATGCGAGCCGCCTTTGCCGCCCTGAGAGCCCCAGTTGCCCCAGCTGCCGCCGCCGGCGTGATGCGAGCCGCCGCCTTTGGAGCCGCCCTTAGAGCCGCCCTTGCCGCCCTGAGAACCCCAGTTGCCCCAGTTGCCCCAATTGCCGCCGCCGTGGTTGTTGGAGCCGCCGGTCTTGCCGCCGCCATGCGAGCCGCCCTTGCCGCCCTGAGAGCCCCAGTTGCCCCAATTGCCGCCGCCGTGGTTGCTGGAGCCGCCGGTCTTGCCGCCGCCGTGCGAGCCGCCCTTGCCGCCCTGAGAACCCCAGTTGCCCCAGTTGCCCCAATTGCCGCCGCCGGCCTGATGCGAGCCGCCGGTCTTGCCGCCGCCGTGCGAGCCGCCCTGAGAGCCCCAATTGCCCCAGCTGCCGCCGTGGTTGCTGGAGCCGCCGGTCTTGCCGCCGCCATGCGAGCCGCCCTTGCCGAAGATGCTGCCGCCGCCGAAGCCGCCGAAAGAACCGCCTTTGCCGAGGCCGCCGATGTTCAAGCCCATGATCGAATCCTTTGCAGTTGAAGACGGCGCCCACCCGCTGGGGCGTTCCGTCTTTCGTTTCGATATGGATCACAGTATTGCGATTGATTTACAGTCGGCAAGCATAAACGTATCAAATAAATACAATATAGCCTTTAGGTTATAAAATCCCCGGTTTGAGCCTGAGCCGCGCTAAAAACTTCCTTCCTCGGAAAAACGTATAAATACGGATCCTTAGATTGGGAGGTATACAGCCATGCTCCTTTTTGACGTGATTCGAAGTCTTGATTCGGGATGGAGAAGGGGAGGCGTTCTGGAGGAAGGCGCTTCGATTTGGGGCGGGCGCGCCGCTCCGCCCCGGAGAAGGAGCGGCGGCCCGTGAAGCGCGCGCTCTAGCGCAGCGCCGCCCGCGCCAGAGCCGCGCCCGCGCCGTTCGGATCGCGCGCCAGAGCCTCGCGCCAATCGGCCTGAGCCCCCGCCGAATCGCCCAGAGCCCGCCGCGCCGCGCCGCGCTCGTAGAGCGCCAGACTCGAGGAGGGCGCGAGCTGGACCGCCGCCTCGGCGCTGCGCAGGGCCCCCGCCGCGTCGCCCGTCCGGCGCAGAGCCGCCGCATGGAGGCTGCGCAACTCCGAATCCTGCGGCGAAAGCCGGATCGCCTCCGCCAGATCCGCCGCCGCGCCCGCAGCCTCGTTCAGAGCCGCCCGCGCCCGCGCCCGGCCTTCATAGGCCGCCGCGCTCGGCGCCGCGCTCAGGGCGTGGCCGTAATCGGTTTGGGCGCCCGAGGCGTCGCCGCCCTCCAGCCGCAGATCCGCCGCCTGAAGGAAGATCTCGCCGCGCTGGGCCGCCAGAGGCGTCTCCATGGCCAGAGACTCCAGCGCCACGGCGGCCTCGAGCCCGCGCCCCAGCCCGGCCAGAGCCATGGCCTCGCAATGGCGCGCAGCAGCTCCGCCGCCTGCGCCGCGCCAGCCTTGGGCCTCGGCCAGAGCCCCGGCGGGGTCGGCGGCCGCCCGCGCCGCGCAGGCCTCGTAACGGTCGGCGGGATGGGCGGCGCTCGGGGCGGCGCTCGGGGCGGCGCTTTGCGCGAAGGCGGGCGCCGCCGGAATCAGAAGCAGGGAAAGCAGAGACAGGGCGCGCATGGGGCTTCCTTAAAGAGCGGGGTCGAAAGGCCGCGCAGTCTATCCCTCCCGGCGCCTCCATGCGAGGCCCCCGCCTTCTCCCCTTGCGCAAAGCCGCGTGAGGCCGATATAGAAGCGGCGGGAGGTCGTGCGGGCGAAAGCCTCGCCAACTCGGTCAGGTCCGGAAGGAAGCAGCCGTAACGAGACCGCTTTCGGGTCGTGCGGCCTCTCCCGAGATCCGTTCCTTATGTTCAGGAGGCTGCATGTCCGGCGGCGCCGCGGACGGAGCGGAAGGCGCGGGCTATCTCGTGCTCGCCCGCAAGCATCGTCCCCAAACCTTCGACGCTCTGATCGGCCAAGAGGCCATGGTCCGCGTATTGGCCAACGCCTTCGCGGCCGGACGCATCGCGCAAGCCTATGTGCTGACCGGCGTGCGCGGCGTGGGCAAGACCACCACGGCGCGGATCATCGCGCGCGGGCTGAACTGCGTCGGGCCGGACGGGACCGGCGGGCCCACCATCTCGCCTTGCGGAGTCTGCGAGCCCTGCCGCGCCATCGCCGAGGGCCGCCACGTCGACGTCATCGAGATGGACGCCGCCTCCAACACCGGCGTCGACTCCATGCGCGAGGTCATCGAGAACACGCGCTATCGGCCCGCTTCGGCGCGCTTCAAGGTCTATATCGTGGACGAGGCGCATATGCTCTCGACCTCGGCCTTCAACGCCTTGCTGAAGACCCTCGAAGAGCCGCCGCCGCATGTGAAGTTCCTCTTCGCCACCACCGAAATCCGCAAGATGCCCGCCACGATCCTCTCGCGCTGCCAGAGGTTCGATCTGAGGCGCGTGCCCGTCGAGCGCATGGCGGCCTATCTGGGCGAATTGGCCGGGCGCGAAGGCGCGAAGCTGGAGCCGGAGGCTCTGGCGCTGATCGCGCGGGCTTCGGAGGGCTCGGTGCGCGACGGGCTGTCGATTCTGGATCAGGCCATCGCCACGGCGGCGGGCGCGACCGCCTCCGCCGAAGAGATCCGGAGGATGCTGGGCCTCGCGGATCGGGCGCGGATCTACGATCTGCTCGACCATATCCTCAAGGGCGCCCCCGCCGAGGCTCTGACGGAATTGCGCGACCAATACGCCGCCGGGGCCGATCCGGCGGGGATCCTCCGCGAATTGGCCGAGGCCGTCCACGGGCTTTCGGCGCTGAAGGTCTCGCCGGAGCATATCGACCCGGCGCTCTCCTCGGAGGCTCAGGCCCGCAGCCGCGCCATGGCCGAGGGGCTCGCCATGCGCACGCTCACGCGGCTCTGGCAGATGCTGCTCAAGGCGCTGGAGGAGGCGGATCAGGCGCCCTCCGCGCTGATGGCCGCCGAAATGGCCGTGATCCGCATCTGCTGGGTCTCCGATCTGCCGAGCCCTGAGGAGATTCTCAAACGTCTGGAGGCCGAAGGGCCCGCCGCGCCCGCCTCCGGTCCTTCGGCGCCTCCCCCTTCGGGCGGCGGGGGAGGGGGCGCGCGGGCGGCTCTGGCTTTGGCGGCGGCTCCTCAGAGCGCGCCCGCGCCCTTGGAGGCCGTCGCGCCGCAGCATGACGCCGCGCCGCAGGATCTTCAGGCGCTCTCCGCGCTCTTGCGGGCGAGGAAGGAGCTGGTCCTCGCGCTGGAGGTCGAGCGGGGCCTGCGCCCGACGCGCTTCGAGCCCGGACGCATCCTCTTCGCGCCCTCCGAATCCTATGGCGGCGAGGCCGCCTTGCGCCTTTCGCAGAAGCTGGCCGCCTGGACGGGCCGTCCCTGGCTGATCGAGCCCGACGAAGCCGCGCCGCCCGCCTCCGCCGCGCCCGCCAGCTTCGCCGAGACCCGCGCCGCAGCCGCCGAGGCGCTGAGCGCGCGGCTGAAGGCCGATCCCGCCGTGGCGGCGCTTCTGGCGGCCTTTCCGGGCGCGGAGTTGTTGAAATCGGCGCCGCCTTCCGTCGCGGCCTCCGCCGCCGAGCTCCTTCCCGCCGAATCTCCGCCGCTCGACGATGGGGAGACGCCGGAGGATCTCGACGCCTACGGCGCCTTCGACGACGAAGCCCCTTAAGGAGAAGATTGATGTTCGGAGCGATGAAGGGTCTTGGCGACATCGGCAAGATGATGAAGCAGGCCAAGGAGATGCAGGAGAAAATGGCCCAGATGCAGGAGGAGCTCGACCATGTGGAGGTCGAAGGCCGCTCCGGCGCCGGGCTGGTTCAGGCGGTGATGAGCGCCAAGGGCGATCTGCGCAAGCTGACCATCGATCCGAGCCTGCTGAACCCGAACGACGCCGAGATGGTCAGCGACCTGATCGTCGCCGCCGTGGCCGACGCCCGCGAAAAGGCCGCCGTCAAAATGCAGGAGGAGATGGCCAAGATCACGCAGGGCCTGCCGCCGGGGATCTTCGGGGGCTGAGCCTCGAAAGGGGCGGGCGGATCGCCGCCCGCCTGAGAGCTTTTGAGATCGGCGCGTTTTCGCGGCGCGGAGCCTGACCGGCTCCGCTGGAAAACGCTCTCAGGGTTCAGGAATCTGAAAATTCGGCCGCGCCGCGGGCTTCGCGGCGGGCGATCTCCCGACGGCGGTGGTCGGCGAATTTCTCGCCCTCCCGCCGTTCGGTGCGAAAGCCGTTGACCTTCCAGAATTTGCAGAGCTTGCAGCCCGCCCGCAGGTTGCGGCGACGGCCTCTTTTATGATGCATTGAGAATCTCCCAAGCGCGAAAGCCTCCGCGTCGGAATGTCGCGATTCGGGCGAAGGCGCAAGGCTTTCCCCTGATCTTCCTCCGCGCTTTCCCCGAATTCCTCCGGGTGAGGCCCGCAGGACGCGCAGGCGATTCGCCGCATCCCCTTTCGCCCATGCGTCCGAGGCGGCTATAGGGGGAGCCAAGGGGACCGACGCGGAAAGAGGGCGGTCATGCATATGCTGAAGACCAAGCGGGCGAGGCTCGCGGCTGGGTTTCTCACGACGACCTTCGGAGCGGCTTTGACGGCTTTCGCGGCCTTGGGGGCTCCGGAGGCCGCGGCGCAACGCGCCGGAGAGCCGCCGGAGCCGGGGCGAGTCTATACGGGCGAAGGGCGATGGATCGGCGGCCTGCCGGATTTGGCGGCGCGTCTGGCCGAGACGCGATTCGTGGCCATCGGCGAAACCCACGACAATCCCGACCATCACCGGATTCAGGCGGCGCTGACCGCCTCCATCAAGCCGGAGGTTCTGGCCTTCGAGATGTTCCCCGAAGACGGCGAGGAGGCCCTGAACGATCTGCGGGCCTTCGGCGCCTCGCGCGAGCGTCTGGCCGGGGCGCTGGACTGGGAGGAGCGCGGATGGGGCGACTGGGATTTCTACGCGCAGATTCTCGAAGCCGCCCCTTGGGCCGACGTGACCGGCGGCGGCCTGCCGCGCGATCTTCTGCGCCGGGTTTCGGCGGAGGGGCTTTCGGCGGCGCCTGAGGCTCTGGTCGCGCGCTACGGCCTCGACGAGCCGCTGGCGCCCGAGGATCAGGCCGAGCTGACCAAGATCCTCAACGAATCCCATTGCGGCCATCTGCCCGCCTCGCGCGTCGGAGGGATGAGCGCCGTGCAAAGGCTCTGGGACGCCAGCTTCGCGGAGGCCTGGGCCAGAGGCGCCGGCGAAGAAGGGCGCGGCGTCCTCATCGCGGGGGCGGCCCATGCGCGCGCCGACTGGGCGGCTCCGGCGCTGATGCGGCGCGCCCATCCCGAGGCGAGCGTGGCGGCGGTGGGGCTCTTCGGCCATCGGCCCGAGGCGCTGACCCTCGCGGATTACGGCCTCGCGCCTTACGACTTCATCGTCATCACCGAGCCCGATCCCGAGCGTCCCGACCCTTGCGCGGGCCTGCGGGCCGCCGCCGAGGTCCGGGCGGCCAGCGAGGAGGCTTCGGATTCGCCGCCCTCCGATTCCTCCGGAGCGGAGTCCGCCGCGCCGCGCTGAGCGCCGGGATTAAGCGCGAAAACGCATAAGGGGCTCACAAGCGCGCGAGAGCCCCTCGCCTGTTCAGGGATCCTCGTTATGATCGGGGGCAGGATCGGGCGCGCAGGCCCTGAAGAGGGTTCGGAGACGAGGATTTTCATGTTGCGGACTTCATCCCCCCCGACGGATCGCCTAGGAGGCGGGCGGGCGACGCGCCGGGAGGCTTTGGGCGGAGCCTTGGCTCTGGGCGCCCTCGCGGCTTTCGGAGGCGGCGGCGCTCAGGCCGAGGAGACGCCGAGAATCGGCCCGGCCACGGCCGAGGCTCTGGCGGCGCGGGGCTGGTCGGAGGCGGCCTTCGATCCGCGTCTGAGCCTGACCCTGCCCGAGGTGGTCGAGAACGGCGCCAACGCGCCCGTGGATCTGGCCATGTCGGATTTGCCTGAAGGCGTCTTCGTGAAGCGGCTCGGGCTTTACGCCGAGGCGAACTTCACGCCTGAGATCGCGGTCTACCGCTTCGGCCCGGCGACGGGCGCGCCCATGCGGATCTCGGCGCGGGCGCGGCTGGCGGAATCCCAGACGGTTTTGGCCGTGGCCGAGCTTTCGGACGGAAGCCTGCTGGCGGCGGATTTCCCGGTCAAAGTCGCCATCGGCGGCTGCGCGGGATGAGGAGGCGCTCATGAGCGAAGAAGATTATGAGATCAAGCCGCGTCTGCGGGCGCCCAAAACCGCCGCCCCCGGCGAGCGCGTGACCATCCGCAGCCTGCTGATGCATCCGATGGAATCGGGGCGGCGCAAGGATCTGGAGGGGCGGGACATCCCGCGTCGGATCATCTACGGCGCCCGCTTCACGGCCAATGGCGAGGAGGTCTTCGCGGCGGAGCTTTCGCCGATGAACGCCTCGCCGCTTTATCTCGAATTCGACCTGACCATTCAGGAGCCGACGACGCTCGAAGCCGAATGGATCGAGGACGGCGACGAACGTCGCTGGACCGCCTCGGCGCGAATCGAACTCGCCTGAACCCTCTCTGCGGAGTCCCTCCTATGACCGCCAACCTCGAGTCCGGGGCCGATCCTCGTCGCCGCGCCTTCGTGACGGCTCTGTTCTTCGTGGCGGGGCTGGCGACGGTCTTCATCGCGCTCGGCGCGACGGCCTCGGCCTTCGGGCAGGCGCTCGGGCGGCATAAGGAGACGCTCGCCATGGCGGGCGGGGCGGTGATCCTCGTCTTCGGCCTGCATTTCCTCGGGATTTTGCGGATTCCCTTCCTCTATCGCGAGGCGCGGGTGCAGGGCGTGGGCGGCGGCGGCACGCGCCTCGGCGCCTACGCCATGGGTCTGGCCTTCGCCTTCGGCTGGACGCCCTGCGTCGGGCCGGTGCTGGCGGCGGTGTTGTTTCAGGCGGCGCAGGCCGAGAGCCTCGGGCGCGGGGTGGGGCTGCTGGCGGCCTATTCGGCGGGGCTCGGGATTCCCTTCCTGCTGGCGGCTTTGTTCATCACGCCCTTCCTGAGCTTCGTGAAGCGTTTCCGCAAAAGCCTCGGGGTGATCGAGAAGGTCATGGGGGGGATTCTGGCGGTCGTGGGGCTGCTGTTTCTGACCGGCGGATTCACGCAGCTTTCGCTCTGGATGCTGGAGAATCTGCCCTTCCTCGCCAATATCGAGACCTTCGCGCCCGGCGCCGAGGGGCTGCGGAGCGGCGGAATCGACGTGGGCTATCCGGCGGCCTTCTTCGGCGGGCTGCTGAGCTTCCTGTCGCCCTGCGTGCTGCCTCTGGCGCCGCCCTATCTGGCCTATGTCGCGGGCATGAGCCTCGACGAGATGAAGGGCGGCGGGACGGAGGCCGGGGCGGCCTGAGGGCTCAGTCCTCGCCGCGCGCGATGAGGAAGATCAGGGCGCCCTCGAAATTCCGGCTCGTGTCGAGCAGCTTATGGCCCTGCTCGACGCAATAATGCGGGGCGTCCACCAAGGCGGCGGGATCGTCGGCGATCAGCCGCAGGCGCGCGCCCGGCGCCATCTCCTGAAGCCGCTTATGCGCCTTCAGCACCGGCAAGGGGCATTTCAGGCCCCTTGCGTCTATCTCGGCTTCAACCTCGGTCTCTTCGGACATTCAGACGCCCTCCCAGCGGCGTAAGGCCAAAACCGCATTCAGCCCGCCGAAAGCGAAAGAATTGGATAAGGCCGCCGAGATCTTCGCTTCGCGCGCGACGTTGGTCACGATGTCGAGGTCGCAATCCGGATCCGGCTCTTCGTAATTGATGGTCGGCGCGATGATTCCGTCGCGCAAGGCCATGATGGTCGCCGCCGCCTCCAGAGCCCCCGCGCCGCCGATGCAATGGCCGTGCATGGATTTCGTCGAGGTGACGCTCAGCGCCTCCGCCGCCGGGCCGAGCGCCGCCCGCAAGGCCGCGCATTCCGTGCGGTCGTTGGCTTGGGTGGCGGTGCCGTGGGCGTTGACGTGCTGAATGGCCTCGGGCGAGAGCCGCGCGTCCGCCAGAGCGGCGCGAATCGCCCGCGCGGCGCCGTCGAGCGAGGGCTGCACGATGTCGCTGGCGTCGGAGGTCATGCCGAAGCCGAGGATCTCCGCGAGGATTTCGGCGCCGCGGGCCTTGGCGGCCTCCAGCTCTTCGAGGATCAGCACCGCCGCGCCTTCGCCCTGCACCATGCCGCTGCGGTTGCGCGAGAAGGGGCGGCAGGCGTCGCGGGCCATGACGCGCAGGCCCTCCCAAGCCTTCAGCACGCCGTAGGTCAGGCCCGATTCCGCGCCGCCGGTGGCCGCCATGTCGGCCCCGCCCGAGCGGATCAGGTGAAAGGCCTGCCCTATGGCGTGGTTGGAGGAGGCGCAGGCCGTCGAGACCGACCAGGCCGGACCCTTCAGCCCGTATTTGATGCTGATCTGGCTGGCGGGGGCGTTGGCCATCAGGCGCGGCACGATGAAGGGATGCACCCGCGTTTTGCCCTCGCCGTAGACGAGGCGGTAATTATCGTCCTGAGTGTGCTGGCCGCCCATGCTGGTGCCGATCACCGTGGCGGCGCGCAATTGCTGGGCCTCGCCGAGTTCGAGGCCGCTTTGCGCCATGGCCTCGGCGGCGGCGTAGAGCGCCATTTGAGTCACGCGGTCGAAGAGCGCGATGTCCGAGCGCGAAAAATGCTCTTCGCCGCGGAAATCGCGGGCCTCGGCGGCGAAATTGGTCGCCAGCCCCTCAGTGGGGATGAGCTGGATCGGCCCGATCCCGGAGCGCCCTTCGCGCAGCCCTTCCAGAAACGCCTCTCGGCCGACCCCCAAGCTGGAGACGACGCCGAAGCCCGTCACCACGACGCGGCGCACGCGTCAGGACCCCTTTTCGGCGAGCAGCCGGCGCACCGCCTGCGCCGCCGCGCCCACGGTGGAGATGTCGAAATCCGAGGCGTTCGGATCATTGGCGTTGTAGGGGACGGAGATGTCGAAGGACTCCTCGATGGCGAAGACGATCTCGACCAGCGCCAGCGAATCGAGGCCGAGCCCGTCGGGCGTGGAGTCGAGCGTGATCCTCTCCGGCTCCATCATGGCCTGTTGGGCGATGATCCGGCGGACTTCCGTAAAGACGGGGTCGGCGGTCTCGGTCATGAAATCCCCTTCACTTCTCGAACGAAGCCTTCACGGCGCTTCGGGCTCCGATTTGGGCCGCGCGGCGTTTTGGCTCCGCATCTTCTCCATGAAGCGCGGCAGACGCCGCTGCGCCATGAAGACGCGGATGGCCTCAGCATGCGGCAGAGCCGGAAACCCCATCATGACAGCGCCCGGCGCCACGTCGGTTCCGACGCCCGAAGAGGCGGTCACCACCGCGTCCGAGCCGATGCGGATATGGTCGGCCACGCCGACCTTGCCCGCCAGAACCACCCGGTCGCCGATTTCGGTGCTGCCTGCGATTCCCACATGCGCGCAGATGAGGCAATTGCGCCCCATGCGCACATTGTGCCCGATCTGCACGAGGTTGTCGATTTTCGTTCCGTCGCCGATCTCGGTGTCGCGGAGGGTGCCCCGGTCGATGGTCGCGCCCGCGCCGATCTCCACGTCGTCGCCGATCCGCAGCCCGCCCAGAGAAAAGACCCGCATCAGATGGGTGTTCCTCGCGCCTTCGGCCACGGCGCCGGTGGCTTTGGCGCTCTCCACGGATCCGCGCTCGGGGGTGGCGAAGGAGAAGCCGTCCGAACCGAGGACCGCGTTGGGATGCAGAATCGCCCGCGCCCCGATCCGCACCCGCGCCCCGACCCGCGCGCCGGAGGCGATCAGGGCGTCGGGGCCGATCTCCGCGTCCTCGGCGACGCTGGCCTGCGCGAGGATCCGCGCCCGGGGGCCGATCTTCGCGCCGGGGCCGATCCAGACGAAAGGCCCGATGCTGGAGCCCTCGCCGATCTCGGCCGAAGGATCGACGAAGGCCGTGGCGTGGACGCCCGGCGGGGCGTGGATCTCGGGGGCGAAGCGGGCGGTGAGGGGGGCCATGGCGGATTTGGGGCGGCGCACGAGAATCGCGGCCTCCAGACCCAGCGCCTTCCAGTCGGCGCCCTCGCGCAGCACGGCGACGCGGGCGGGCGGCTTCACCAGCTTCTCCAGATCCTCGGCCATGGCGAGGACCAGATCCGTCGGCGCGGCGGCGTCGGAGGGATGGACGGCGCGGGCCACGCGCAGGGCGCCGTCTCCTTCGAGGCGCGCCTCAAGGGCGGCCGCAAGCTCGGCGAGGACGACGTCCATCTGGCTCTCCTTCAGAATGCGGGCCTTCCTGCGAAAGCCTCAAGGCGGAGAAGCCGCGCTTCCCCGCCCGATCCTCCGCTTAGCGCGGCGGCTCCCGTCTTGTCAAAGCGTCGGATGGAGAGCCGCGGCGGGCGCGAGAGGCGCCGAAGCGGGCGCGACCGGCGCCGAGACGGGAAGGGGCGCGTCTATGGCCGCGTTCTGGAGGGCCGCCGCCAGCTTCTCGTCGCGGTTATAAACATCCTCGCGGAACTGAAGCCGCCCCTGAGCGTCGACCCAGGCCGTGTGATAGGTCAGGCGCACCTGAACCGGGCGGCGCAGACGCACGAGATGCTCCACGTTGTTGGCCAATTGCCGCGCGACCTCGGCCTGAGGATCCTCGGCCTGAGGCGCGAGCAGCGCCTGAGCCAGCTCCAGCGGGCGGTCGACGCGCACGCAGCCGTGGCTGAAGGCGCGGGCCTCGGCGCCGAAGAGATGCCGCGAAGGCGTGTCGTGGAGATAGATGTTGAACTGGTTGGGGAACATGAACTTCACCCGTCCGAGCGCGTTGTCCGGGCCGGGCTTCTGGCGCACGAGGAAGGGGAAGTTGCGCGGCGTGATCTTCGACCAGTCCACCTTGGTCGAATCGACGACTTCGCCGCCGCGCGTCAGCTCCATGTTGCTCTCGACGAAGTAGTTCGGGTTGCTCTGGGCCTTGGGGAGCATCTCGTTGCGGGCGATGCTCATCGGCACGTTCCAGCTCGGATGAAAGACCATATGGTCGATCCGGTCGTCGAATTCGGGCGTCATGCTGCCGTCTTCGGTCTGGCCGACGGCCACGCGGCTCCAGAGGATCGGCTGTCCGGCCTCGTAGAGGATCATCTCGAAGCCGGCGAGGTTCACGTCCACGCGGCGCGGCTCGGCGGTCCGGCCGTTGCGCCAGCGCAGACGCTCCATGTTCAGCATGATCTGGGCGATGCGCCGCTCGATGGGGGCGTTCAGCGCCCGCAGGGTGCGCGGACCGGCCACGCCGTCGGGCTGAAGCCCGTGGCGGGCCTGAAAGGCGGAGACGCCCTGCATCATCCGCTGATCATAGAGCGTGGTCTGCACGAGCGGGGCGGGGCCGCCGAAGGGCGGGCTGAGGCTCACGCTCTCGACCTCGGGCGGCAGATCGCCGAGCGCGACCAAACGCCGCCGCAGCAGCGTCACGGCGGGCGAGGCGTCGCCGGGGCGCAGAATCCCGAATTCGGGCAGAGGCCCGCCCCATCCGCCCTGAGCCGAGATGCGGAGATAATCGCTCAGCACGCCCTTGAGCCGCGCGTATTCCGGCGAGCGGGGCGCGAGCGACTCGAGATAGGCGCCGAGGTCGGGCGCGGCGGCGGCGGCCTCCAGCAGATCGGCGGGGGCGGCGCGCGTCACATCCAGATGAATGTCGGAATCCACCGAACGCGGCTCCACCAGCCCGACCGAGACGTCGCGGGCGTAGGCGAGGAAGGCGGCCGCCAGATCCTGATCCAGCGCCGAGGCCTCGGCGGGGGAAAGGATCGTCGAGCCTTCGAGACGGGCGCGCAGGGCCGGGCCGCCGTATTTGCGGGCGGGCAGGGCGTGCTCGGCGGCGCGCTCCAGAGTCTCGGCGAGGAGCGCCGCGCGGGCGGGGGTCCAGATGGGCTGGCCGCGTTTGGCCGCGAAGGCCTGAGCCGCGCGCCGATCGAGCACGTTCTGGGAGATGGGGGCGGGCTTGGGCGCCGGCTTGGGCGAGGAGGCCAAAGGCTTTTCAGGGCCGCTGAGCGCCGCGCTGGCGGCGGGAACCGGAGCGGCCGGGCTTGAGGAGGAAGGGCCCGGGGCGGCGGTCGCGACCTGAGTCGGGGCCGCGGGCGCAGGGCTCCGGGCCGCAGGCGCCTCGGCCGAGGCCGACCCGGAGACGGCCGCCAGAGCCGCCAGAAAGGAGATGGCCGCAACGCGCATGGAAAGGGCTCCCTCGTGTCCTTAAGCTCGTCCCCAGAGCGTTCTCCGGCCAGATCGGGCCGTCCAACGCTCTAAGCTTTTCCGTGGTCGCGTTTTCGCGACGCGAAGCCTGATCGGCTTCGCTGGAAAACGCTCTCAGCTCGTGTTCTGGCGCCCCTTGGCGCGTCCGTGGTCCCGCCACACTGAGGCGGCGATGGTAAAGGCGGCTTTAACGCCCTCTTAGGGTTCTTTATACACTGTGGCCGCTAGACTATACGGGAGCTTCCGATCCTGCGCGATCACAAGAGAGTTCGAACCCCGTGCCCTACGCCTTCTAAGGATGAATTATGGCCGACACCGATCAGATGGCGCCCTCGCGTCGTCGAGTCCTTCAGGCCCTGAGCGCCTGCGCCTTCTCCGCCGTCGCCGCGCCCGCCGCGGCGGCGCCCTACGCCTCGCCGCTTCCTGCGCGCAAACCCGTCGTGCGGCGCCTGAACCTGACCAACGCCCATACGGGCGAAACCTTCTCCGGCGTTTATTTCGCCAACGGCGCCTATGTGCGCGAATCCCTGACGCGCCTCAATTATCTGCTTCGGGACTGGCGAAACAACGAGATCATCGCCATCGACCGCCGAACGCTGGACATCGTATCTCAAATGCAACGTGATCTGGATACGGACGAGCCCTTCAACGTCATCTCGGCCTATCGCACCCCCGCCACCAACGCCATGCTGCGCGAGCGGGATTCGGCGGTGGCCTCGCGCTCCTATCATCTGCGGGGCATGGCGATGGATCTGCGGCTCAAAACCCGCAGCGTCGAGCAGATTCGCCGCGCGGCCTCCGAGCAGCGGGCCGGAGGCGTGGGCGCCTACGCCAATTCCCGATTCGTGCATGTGGACAGCGGCCCCCTGCGCAGCTGGCGCGGCTGAGCCTCGGGCCTCGAATCCCGGAGCAAGGACGGCCGCGCCCCGCGCGGCCCTCAAGACGCGCCCCCCAGAACGCCGCCCTCAGACGGCTTCGCGCCCTGCGCGCGGCCCCCCGGGTTGGGCTGGGGCGGGATCGAGGGACCGCGCGTCCGCGCGCCCTCAGGCGCGCAGCCCCTCTGTATCAAGACGGAAATAACGGCGGGCGCATGGGCGGATTGCGGCGATTTCGGGATGAAATGCGGCGAAGCCGCCTTGACCGGGCGCCCCTCGACCCCCTTTCTCCCGGCCTTGCGCGCGGCTTTGCGGCGCCGTCGGGGGCTCTCGCATGGTTCTTGCTCGGCGGAGGGCGCGCCGGGACTCCCGAAGCGGAGCCCAATCCGACGTTCTCCGACTACGCCTTTTTACGGCTTGGGAAGGGGCGTAAGGCATATTCCGGCGCTGAACTTCGGAGCGCGGCCGATTTGGGGGGCCGACGAAGCGGGATGGACGCGATGCGGAAACAGGGTCTGGGGTCGATGAAAAGCGCTCTGGCGGCGGCGGTCCTCGCTTTGGCGGCGACGGCTCCGGGCTTCGGGCCTTCCGATCTCGCCGGATACGCGCAGGCGGCTTCTCCTCCCGCCTCGACTGCTCCCGCGGAAGTGATGAGCCTGAAGATCGACGGCGGCGTCTCCCTCGCGCTGGAGCGCGTCGCGCCGCCCCGTCCCGAGGTCTTCGCGGGGGCTCCGGCCTATGCGCTCTGGACCCGCGAGGGATTCGCCGAGCCCGTGCGCTTCCGGCTCTCCTCCAATCATGCGGCCTATGTGCGCAGCTGGCGTCTTGCGGTCTATCGCTCCGGCGATCTGGAGCGCCGCCGTCCGGTTCAGAGCTTCTCGGGGCGGGGCGCGAGCTACGCCGAGGCCCAGGTCTGGGACGGCTCCGTGGCGCCGGGCGTGGCGAGGCTGCGGCCCGGCGAGGAATTATTCTACGTCTTCGAGGCCACCGACCGCATGGGCCGCGTGGCGGCCTCCGATCCGGCGCCCCTGCTGCTCGCGCGCTACGTCATGCCGCAGCAGGCCCGGACGCTGAAGCCTCAGGCGCAGGCGACCGCCCTCTCCGAGCGTCCCGAGATGGCGCAGGGGCAGGCTTACGGGCTGCGCGTCAAGCTGGCGGGGCTCAAGGCGGGCGAGATCCTGCGTCTCGACGGCATGATTCTCACCGCCGATTCCTCCGGCTCCGCCGAATTCACGCAAATCCTGCCGCCCGGCCGCTATGCGCCGAAGATCGAGCTGACCCGCGCCCGGGGCCGCACGGCTCAGGCGGAGCTGGCCTTCGCGCTGGGCGATCCCGCCGAGGGCCTCCAGCCGCGTCCGCTTTGGGGCGCGGGCAGCGCCGCCGCCGTGGCTTTGGCCCGGCCCGCCGCCGTCCCGACCCGCAGCGCCCATTACGAGCTGGCCAATCAGACGATGATCTATCTCCCCGACACCGACGTGGCCCGCGATTCGGTGCGCGCGGTGATCATGGTCGAGGGCGAGACCGCCGCCGCCTTGTCGGCGGGCGAGCATTACGTCCTCGATTCCCTGCAAGGGCGCCTCGCGCTGACCTCGGCGGGGCGCGACCTCATGGACGGAATCGCCCAAGGGCTGGAGGAGGGCGGCCAGACGGGCCGTCTGGAGATCGGCTATAGGCCCATCGCCGAGCTTGAGCCCGCCGACGCCGCGCCCTCCGCGCCGGTGGCGGCCGCCAGCGGCGACGGCGCCGATTTCGTCGTGACCTACGGCGACGCCCTCGGGCCGGAGGCTCTCTTCGCCGCCGCCGAGGCGCTGATCGCCGAAACCCTCGCCGAGGGCGAAGCCGAAGAGGCTCAGGAGGACAAGGGCCTCGCCTTGGCCGCCGCCCCGGCCCCGGCCCCTGCTCCGAAAGCCGCAGCGGCCGCGGAGAAGGTCGAGCTGGCTCAGGCCGGGCGCCCCGATCATCCTCTGGAGTCGCCCGCGCCGCGCGCCAAGCCCCGGACGGCCGCGCCCGCCGTGCTGCTGGCCGAGGCCGCGCCCCTGTTCGACGATCCGGGCGCGCGGGGCCTCGCCGCGACGGAGACGGCCAAGCCCGCCGCGCCTCTTGCTGTCGCCGCCCCCGTTCTCGTCGCGCGCTCCGCCGCGCCGCCCGTCGTCCAGATCGCGGCCCAGCCCGCGGCCCGGAAAGAGGAGCCGAGCCTCGTGGCGCAGGGATTGTTCATCGCCGCCTCGGCGCCCGCCGGCTTCGACGCCGCCGGCTGGAGCGAGGAGACGCCCAAGACGCCCGCCCGCCTCAGCGCCGCGCCGCCGCCCGCCGCCCGCAGCCTCGCCGAGATTCTGACCCAAGGCTTTATTCTCGATAAGGACTAAGGCGGGGGCCCGCTCGGGATCGGCCCCGGAGGACGGCGGAGGACGGCGGATCTGGCCGCCCAAGCCTTCCGCGCGGAGGACGGCGCGGCGCAAGCGGCGTAAAAAACATCCCGTCCCGGTTGGCGCGCTTGCCGATTTCGCATATCATCGCCACATAGGGATCCGGCGCCCCCTCGCAGGGGCCGCGGCGTCGCCGCGGCGCTCCGCAGGCCGGAGCAGGCGCGGTCCGGTTGGGAGAAACATGCGGCGATGAATCCATCGACTTTGCGCGGCGTCGCCTATTGGGGGCTGGCGATCGTCATCCTGTTCGTCGGATTGGGCGCCGTCGCCGCCAACGCCGAGGACGAGGAGACGACCCCCGCCCCGGTCGCGGAGCCCGCGCGATGAGCGGCGGCGGCAAGCCTTGGGGCGGGCCTTACAGCCCCAAACGCCCTTCGCGGCCCTCGCGTCCGGAGTCCCGCGCGCCGACGAGCCTCGGAGACAGGGCGGATCGTCTGCCGCCCACCGAGAGCCTGCCCGTCTACGGCGAAGAGCGCGCGGCGCCGAAATCCTCCGCCTCGCCTTTCGAGCAGCCCGTCCGCCGCTCCTCCGCTTCTTCCGAACGTCCGGCCCCGGCCTCCGCGCCGCGCGACGACTGGAGATCGCGCTTGACCTCCTCAGCCAAGCCCTATGACGCCGCCGAGCGGCTGCGTCGCCGCGATTCCGCGCGCGCGCGCCGCATTCCATGGTTCGGCCTGCCCTTTCTCTTCGCGGCCTTCGGCTCTCTGGCGACGGGGAATCCGGGCCAGATGCTGGCTTTCCTCGGCGCCTGGGCCTTGCTGGCGCTCGGCTCCCATCTGATCGTCGAAGGTCAGAAGGCTCAGGAGGCCTATGACGCGCGCAGCCTCGCGGCGGCGCCCTCTCTGCCGCGCAAGCTTCTGGGCGCGCTGGCGGTGGGGCTCGGCGTGGGGCTGGCGGGAGTCGTGGCCTTCGGCTTCTTCTCGGGCGCGGCGGTCGGCCTTGTGGCGGGGGCGCTTTCGGCCTTCGTCTTCGGCGCCGATCCCATGCGCGCCAAGGGCGACGCCACGATCTCCGACGTCTCCATCTCCGATCTCGACGCCGCCCTGACCGAAGCCCGCGGCAAGGTCGCGGCTCTGGAGGGGGTGGCGCGGAATCTCAAGGACCGCTCGCTGGCGACTCCTCTGCGCGAAATCGGAGATCAGACGCAGCTCATCCTCAAGCGCATCGAAGAGGATCCGGGCGATCTGCGCCGGTCGCGCAAATTCCTCAAGGTCTATCTCGACGGCGTGCTGGAGGCCGCGCGGAAATACGAGCGCGCCCAAGCCAACGTCGATCCCGAGATGGAATGGAAATTCCGCAAGCTCCTGCGCGACATGCGTCAGGTCGCCGCCGAGCATTACGACAAGCTGCTGCATGACGACCGGACGGATCTCGACGTGGAGATCGAGGTGCTGGCCGATCGTCTGAAGCATGAGGCGGGCGTCTGACGCCTGCTTCTTCGCCTTTACGCCTTCAAGTTTTCGCCGACGGCGCGTCGGCCCCCGACAAGAGGAAGATCATGCCGAACGAGGATGTGACGGAAAAGGCCCGCGTCGCCGTCGCGGAAGCCGCCGAGACCCTGCAATTGGCGCTCCCCGCGCCCAAGGCCGAATTGATCACCCTGCCGCAGGCCGACCCGCGTCAGGCGCAGGAGATCCGCCGCCGCATGCAGGAGATCGACCTGCATAACACGCAGTCGATCATTAAATTCGGCTCTAAGGCGCAGGAGGATCTCACCCAGATCTCCGATCAGATGCTGGAGGGCGTGCGCAATAAGGACGTCGGCCCGGCGGGCGGCGCGCTGCGCAACATGGTCGGCGCCATCCGGGGCTTCGACGTCAACGAACTGGGCGTCAGCACGCCGCAGGGCTTCTTCGCGCGCATCTGGAACTGGCTTTTCGGCAAGGCCAGCAGCGTGCATGACTTCGTGGCCAAATACGAGCAGGTGCGCGGCCAGATCGACAAGATCTCCGACGAATTGCTCGGCCATGAGACCATCCTGCTCAAGGACATCAAATTCCTCGACAAGCTTTATGAATCCTCGCTGGCCTTCTACGACGAGCTGGCGCTCTACATCGCGGCGGGCGAGGCCAAGATCGCCGATCTCGACGCCAACGACATTCCCGCCAAAGAGCGCGAAGTTCAGGCCGCCCCCGAGGGCGAGGGCCTCGTGAAGGCTCAGGAGCTGCGCGATCTGCGCGCCGCCCGCGACGAGCTGGAGCGCCGCGTTCATGATCTGAAGCTCACCCGTCAGGTGACGATGCAGTCTCTGCCCTCGATCCGCCTCGTGCAGGAGAACGACAAGAGCCTCGTCAATAAGATCAATTCAACCCTCGTGAACACCGTCCCGCTCTGGCAGACCCAGCTCGCGCAGGCCGTGACCATCCATCGCTCGCGCGAGGCGGCGGGCACCGTCAAGGCCGCCACCGACCTCACCAACGACCTCCTCAAGAAGAACGCCGAGAACCTCCAGCAGGCCAATCGCGAGATCCGCGAGCAGATGGAGCGCGGCGTTTTCGACATCGAGACCGTGAAGGAGGCCAATCAGCGCCTCATCGCGACCATCGAGGAGAGCCTCACCATCGCCGACGAGGGCAAGAAGCGCCGCGCCGAAGCCGAGCGCGAATTGCTCAATATGGAGAACGAGCTTAAGCGCACGCTCTCCGCCGCCTCCGCCCGCAAGGACGGCGTGGGCGACAACCTCGGCACCTCGACGGGGCGCCGCCGCTCCTGAGGCGGTTCGGCGTCATGGCTCTGGCGGCGGGGCTGGCTCTCGCGGGATGCGCTCCCCCGATGCTTGGATCTCCGCGCGGCCCTCAGGCCGGTCCCCTCGACGCCGAAGCTCTGGCGGCGGATTTCACGGCGCTCGCCTTCCGGGCCGAGGCTCTGGAGGGCGGGATCGCCGAGCCGGGCGGCTCGCCCGCGCGGCTGACGCGCTGGGCGCCGCCTTCGGGCGCGGCTCTGGGCTACGCCTTCGAGGGCGGCGCGCCGGAGGATCGGGCCGAGGCGCGGCGTCTTCTGGCGCGGCTCTCCGGCCTGACGGGTCTGAGCTTCTCCGAAGGGGAGGGGGAGGCCGCTTTGCGGATCCGCTTTCTTGATCCTGAGAGGCGGCGGCGGGATGCGGCTTCGGCGCAGGATTTCCGGGCGCTGCGGCGGCTCTGGGCGGAGGAGGAAGGCGTTTTTTGTCTGGCTCTGGGCGAGACGGACGAGACCGGGGCGCTGATCCGGGCGGAGGTTCTGCTCAAGGCGGAGGCCGATCCGGAGCGGCGGCGGTCCTGCCTCGCCGAGGAGCTGGGGCAGGCCATGGGCCTCTTCAACGATGCGGCGACGCGCGGTCCCTCCGTCTTCGACGACGACGACCGCCACGCCCTTTGGACCGCGCAGGATGAAGCTCTTCTGCGTTTATTATATGATCCGCGTCTGACGCCGGGCATGGGCGCCCAAGAGGCCGCCCCGATCCTGCGGGAGATTGCGAAGGAAGCGGCGCGGCGCGCTGCGGGAGGAGGTCGGCCATGAGTCTCTGGGATCGCCTGATGGGCGAATTCGTCGATGTGATCGAGTGGACCGCGGATGACGGCCGCACCATGGTCTGGCGCTTCGAGCGCCATGGCAATGAGATCAAATACGGCGCCAAGCTGACCGTCCGCGAGAGCCAGGCGGCGGTCTTCGTCAACGAGGGCCGCATCGCCGACGTCTTCGAGCCGGGCATGTATATGCTCGAAACGAACAATCTGCCTTTGCTCTCGACGCTCCAGCATTGGGACCACGGATTCCAGAGCCCCTTCAAGGCCGAGGTCTATTTCGTCAGCCTCAAGCGCTTTGTGAATCTGAAATGGGGCACGAAAAACCCCATCATGCTGCGCGATTCCGAATTCGGCCCGGTGCGGCTGCGGGCTTTCGGCACCTATGCGGTGCGGGTCTCGGATCCGGCCAAATTCATGACCGAGATCGTCGGCACCGAGGCGCATTTCGAAGTCGGCGAGATCGCCGACAACCTGCGCGATCTGATCGTCTCGCGCTTCGCCAACGCCCTCGCCGAGGCCAACGTCCCGGCGCTGGATCTGGCCCGCAATTACGACGACATCGGCGAATTCCTCCGTCAGCGCATCGATCCGCAGATGCAGGAGGATTACGGCCTCGAACTGACGCAGCTCCTCATCGAAAACGTCTCCTTCCCGCCCGAGGTCGAGAAGGCCCTCGACAAGCGCACCGAGATGGGCGTCATCGGCGATCTCGACCGCTATAAGCATTACGAGGCGGCGAAGTCTCTGGGCGTGGCGGCGGCCAATCCGGGCGCGGCGGGGGCGGGCATGGGCCTCGTCCTCGGCGGAGCCTTGGGGCAGGGCGCAGGGGGAATCCTCAATACGCCCGCCCCCGCCGCCGGAGCAGCTTCAGGCGGGGCCGCCCCGCCGCCTCTGCCCGGCGCGAGCAAGCCCGCGGGCAAGCTCTGGCATGTGGCTCTGAACGGCTCGCCCGCCGGGCCTTACGACGAGCAGCAGGTCCGCGACGCCATCGCGGCGGGGGGCGTGCCCTCCGACGCGCTGATCTGGAGTCCCGGCATGAGCGAATGGCGCCCCGCCCATGAGGCGCTGAATCTCGGCGGCTCGGCGGCCGATTCGGCCCCGCCGCCCCTGCCGAAGGGCTGACCGACTTGACCGACCGCGATGGCCGCAAAGGCGCAGGGATCTGGGGCGCGGCGCCGGAGGACGACTTCAATCCTCCTTCGGGCGCCTCGGAAAGCTTTCCCTGCGCGCAATGCGGCGCGCATCTCGTCTTTCAGCCGGGGACGGACCGCATGGTCTGTCCCCATTGCGGCCATGTGAACTTCATCGATTCGCGTTCCGGCGAGGCCATCCACGAAGTGGATTTCCGCCGGGCGCTGAAGGATCAGATCTCCTCGACCGAGATCGAGACCACGCAGGTCGTGGTCTGCGGGAATTGCGGCGCCGCCGTCGAACGCGACGAGCAGGAGCGGGCTTCGGTCTGTCCCTATTGCGCCTCGCCTCTGGTGGGAGATCCGGGGGCCAACCGCCATTTCAAGCCCAAGGGGCTTCTGCCCTTCGTCCTCAGCGAGCGCGAGGGGCGCAAGGCGCTCGACGCTTGGCTGGGCTCGCGCTGGTTCGCGCCTTCGGGCCTGCGCCAGTTCGCCCGCGCCGATAAGCGCCTGACCGGCATCTACACCCCTTACTGGACCTTCGACGCCGACACCCAAAGCGAATATACGGGCCGTCGCGGCGACACCTATTACGTCACCGAGACCTACACCGTGCAGACCAACGACGGCCCCCGCCGTATGACGCGCCAAGTGCCGCGCATCCGCTGGAGCAACGTGCGCGGGCGGGTGCGGCGCTTCTTCGACGATATTCTGGTGCTGGCCTCGACGGGCCTGCCCAAGACCCACGCCGATCAGCTCGCGCCTTGGGATCTGCATGCGCTGGTGCCCTATAAGGCCGATTACCTCGCGGGCTTCCGCTCCGAGGCCTATACGGTGGATCTGGAGGAAGGCTTCTCCGAGGCCCGCGCGGTGATGGATCTGCAGATCCGCCGCGACATCCGCTTCGACATCGGCGGCGATCATCAGCAGATCAATTCGGTGGACACCCAGCTCGGGGCGATCACCTTCAAACATATCCTCCTGCCGATCTGGATCGCGGCCTATCGCTATCGCGGCAAGAGCTATCAATTCGTGGTCAACGGCCGCACCGGCGCGGTGCGCGGAGATCGCCCCTACAGCGCCTGGAAGATCGTCTTCGCCTTTTTGGCGGGGGCGGCGATCATGGCGGCTCTGGCCTATGTGCTGCACGTCAGCGGCGCGCTGGACGACATGGTCGGCGGCGCCGTGCCCTCGATCCGCTTCGACACGGGCGGCGGAGGTTTCGGCGGAAGCTGGAATTTCTGAGGCGCGCGGCCGTCTCGCCTGCGCGCAAGGCTCAGGCGGGGCCTCCTCTCCAAGATCCTCTGAGGTTTTCGGCCCCGCCCGAAGGCGGGGCCGCAGCGGCGTCAGCCCTCGCCGCTTTCGGCGGCGTCGGCGGATTTGGCGTTGAGCTGGCCATAGGCCTGCGCGCCGATCGCGTTATGCAGCTGGATCTGGGTTTCGAGGAAGTCGATATGGCCTTCCTCGTCGATCATCAGCTCCTCGAAGAGCTTCATCGACCCGTAATCGCCGACGGAATGCGCGAGATCGCGGCCCTGCTTATAGAGCGCGCGGGCCTCCTGCTCGGCGGCGAGGTCGCATTCCAGCGTCTCAAGGACGGTCTGGCCGATGCGCAGAGGATCCAGAGTCTGGAGGTTCGGATGGCCTTCGAGGAACAGGATGCGCGCGATGAACCGATCCGCGTGGCGCATCTCCTCGATGGATTCCGCCCGCGCCTTATCGGCCAGCTTGCCGTAGCCCCAGTCTTCAAGCAGCCGGTAGTGAAGCCAATATTGGCTCACGGCCGTCAATTCGCTGCGGAGCCCCTTGTTCAGGTGCTCGATGACCTTGGCGTCGCCCTTCATGATGACATTCTCCCTGACGAATCCCGGCGGCGGCGCAGGGAGCGCCGCCATAGGGGCATTCCGCCCCGCGCGCATGGAGTTCGTCAATGATTTTCATCATCAGGGGACGACAATTCCCGCACCTCGGCCTTTTGCCGAGATGTTTGTAAACGCCCGCGCAGGTCAGAGACCCGCCGTCGGCGACCGCCGTCTCGACCGCGGATTTGATCGCGCGGTCGTCGATCACGGCGCAGGAACAGACGATCATGTCGGCCTCGCCGCGTCTTCGCAGAAGAATCCGCCGGACCGTGACGCCCAAACCGCGCCGGGAAAGGCGGCGGACGTCTTGCGCAGGGAGAAACGCGTCAGTTTCGGCATCGAACGGATCCTCGGAGGAAGGGCGACCGGAGATCTTGAATTCCGACTCCCTTGCTACGCTATAAACCCGAGGGAATCAATCAGAAAGTCCGAGGGAAAGAATCGGGATGTCCGGGGAGGGGCCGGACTGAGACGAAGCGCCGCGCCCCGAAGCCTGCTTCGGCCCATGAAGAAGGCCCCGGAGAAACCTCTCCGGGGCCTTGAAGTCAGGCGACGATTCGCGTCGGAAATCGCTTGTCCTCAGCGCGGGCCGCTCAGCGGAAATTCGGATCCTCGATCACGAATTTCGCCGGCTCGATGGCCATGCCGCGCTGCACGTTGTTCATGCTGATGGTGCTGGTCTTGCCCTGAGGATCGACCACGATCCATTGCTGAAGCTCGATGGGATTGGTCGAGAAGATCATGGTCACCGAGCCGTCGCCGGGGCGCTGAGGATCCACGGCGGTCACGCGCAGGATGCCGGGGCCGCGCTGCACGTCGCGCACCGCGCCCTCGGAGGTCAGATTGACGTTCTCGCGCAGCAGCAGCGCCAGAGGCGTCGAGTTCAGCGGCAGGCGGTCGAGGGTCTTGGCGCGGCGGTTGATCACCGCGGCCCAGACGCCGTCGGCCACCACCAGCGTCGGATAGGGCTCGTCATATTCGAAGCGCAGACGCCCCGGACGACGCAGATAGAAATTCCCCTGCGCCACGCGTCCGTCGGAGGATTGCTGCGTGAAGCGGCCCTGCATGGTCGTGACGCTGTTGAGATAGGCGCTCAGCTGCGCCAGCGTCTCGGGATCGCGGTTCTGCGCGAGGGCGGAGGAGGAGGGCAGGGCGCCCAGCGCGACGGCGGCGGCTCCCATCATCAAAAGATCGCGACGTGTCATCAAGCCAATCTCTGTCTTTAAGGGGGGCGCGGAGGCGCCGCGGAAAGGATTCGCAGGCTTCTGAGGCGGCAATATGGCCGCTCATGCGCCGCGAAGGAAGAGGCGCGGAGGAAAGCGGACGGAGAAGGATCACTCCTCCGCGATCAGCACCTCGCGTTTGCCGACGTTGTTGGGCGGACCCACCACGCCGTTGTCCTCCATCATGTCGACGATGCGGGCGGCGCGGTTATAGCCGATGGCCAGCTTGCGCTGGATGTAGCTGGTCGAGACCTTGCGGTCGCGCGCCACGATGGCCACCGCCTGACGATAAAGCTCGTCCTCGCCGTCGCCCGCCTCGCCGCCGAAGAGCGCGTCGCCTTCCTCCTCCTCGCCGGGGGCGGCGAGGTCGATGTATTCGGGCGGGCCGAGATCGCGCAGATATTGGACCGCCGCCGTGACCTCCTCGTCCTTGACGAAGGGGCCGTGCAGGCGCTGCACGCGTCCGCCGCCGCTCATATACAGCATGTCGCCCTGACCAAGCAGCTGCTCGGCGCCCTGCTCGCCGAGGATGGTGCGGCTGTCGATCTTCGAGGTGACCTGAAAGCTGATGCGGGTGGGGAAATTGGCCTTGATGGTGCCGGTGATGACGTCCACCGAGGGGCGCTGGGTCGCCATGACCAGATGAATCCCCGAGGCGCGCGCCATCTGCGCGAGGCGCTGCACGCAATGCTCGACCTCTTTGCCCGCCACGAGCATGAGATCCGCCATTTCGTCCACCACCACCACGATCAGCGGCAGACGCTCCAGCAAGGGGGCTTCGGTCTCGCCGGGGGGGATCTCCGGCGCGCGCAGAGGCGAGCCGGTGGCCTCGGCGGCGGCGACCCGCGCGTTATAGCCCCCGAGATTGCGCACCCCGAGGCTGGAGAGCAGCCGATACCGCCGCTCCATCTCGCGCACGACCCATTTCAGCGCCGAGACCGCCTTGCGCGGATCGGTCACCACCGGGGCGAGGAGATGGGGGATTCCGTCATAGACCGAAAGCTCAAGCACCTTCGGATCGATCATGATGAAGCGGCAGTCGCGGGGCGAAAGCCGATAGAGCAGCGAGAGGATCATGGTGTTGATCGCCACCGACTTGCCCGAGCCGGTGGTGCCCGCGATCAGCAAGTGAGGCATCTTCGCGAGATCGGCCGCCATGGGCTCGCCGCCGATGGTCTTGCCGAGCGCCAGAGCGAGCGCGTAATCCGCATGGACGAAAGCGGAGCTTTCGAACATCTCGCGCAGCAGCACCTTTTCGCGGGTCTGGTTGGGCAGCTCCACGCCGATGGCGTTGCGGCCCTGAACCACCGCCACCCGCGCCGAAGCGGCGGTCATGGAGCGGGCGATGTCGTCGGCCAGAGCCACCACGCGGGCGGCCTTCAGGCCGGGGGCGGGCTCCAGCTCATGCAGCGTGACCACCGGGCCGGGCCGCGACTCCACGATGCGGCCCTTGACGCCGTATTCCTCCAGAACCTGCGTCAGACGGTCGGCCTGATCCCGCAAGGCGAGGGGAGAAGTCTGCGTCGGGCGGTCGGAAGGCGCGGTCAGCAGGTTCAGGGGCGGCGGCGCGTAGCCGCCGGAGAGTCCGGAGGCGGGGGAGGGGGTCTTGCGCGTCAGGCTGCGCTTGACCTTGGGCGGCGGCGTGGTGGTGGCGCCCAGCACGCCTTCCGGAGCGCCCCGGCGCGCGGACACGGCCTCCTCCACCTTGGAGGCCGCCGCGCCGAGCAGCGCCCCAAGGGCGCCGACGCCCGTCCCCACCGCGCCCAGCGCGGGCGCGGCGGCCTCGCGGGCTTTGGAGGGGCGGGCGGGAGCGGCCTCGGCCTTCGGCGGCTCCGCGGATTTGGCGGCGGGTTTGACGGGAGATTTCGCCGGGCCCTGAGGCGCGGGAGAAGCGGGCGCGAAACGCGCAGGCGCGGCCTCGGGCGGCGTCGCGCGCAGCTTGCCGCGGGCGAGGTCGCGCCATGAGGCCCGCCAGTCGGCCCGCGTCACGCCGAAGCCGTAGAGGAAGGCGAAGCAGGCCAGAAGCCCCATCAGCATCCCCGGCAGCATATAGGGCGAACCCCAGCCCAAAGAGGCCAGAAGCTGCGCGAAGGGCGTCACCACGATGTCGCCGAGGCGCCCGCCGAAGCCGGGCGTCGTCGCCTTGGGATAGGCGCTGAGGAAGCCCGTCAGCGGCAGGACCGCCAGACTCGCCGCCAGAATCCGCGGCGGCGACATCCAGCGCAGCCGGCCCCGCCAGAGATTGACCGCCCAGATCGTCAGGGCGGCGGGCGGCGCCCAAGCCGCCGTGCCGAGATAAAAGCGCAGCATGTCCGAGATATTGGCGCCGCTCGCGCCCAGCCAGTTGCGCGGCTCCCAGCTGACGGCCCGCCGCCAGCTCGGATCGCTCGGATTATGGCTCCAGAGCGCCAGCGCCAGCCAGAGCGCCGCCGCCAGCAAAGGCAGCGCCAGAAGCCGCAGACTCCAGCGCCCGACCGCCGCGCCCAGAGCGCGCGGCGGTCCGGAGGGCCGGAGGCTGTGGGGGGGAAGATCCGTCGCGGAGGTCATGGCTCGTCTCAATCCTTGGTCGTTTTTTGATTATGGTCGTCGTTTCGGCTTTACGCCCGGTCGGGGGCGCCCGGTCGGGGCGCCCGCCTTCGCTCATGCGCCCGGATGGGCGCGCATCTCCTCGCGCAGGATCTCCAGCCCGCGCCGCGTGGAATCGAGATCCTCCACCAGCGCGACCCGCAGATAAGGCGCCCCCGGATTGCCTTTCGGCCCGCCCAGCGCCCCGTCGGAATCCCGCGCCAGATAGGCGCCGGGCAAAACCCGCAGGCCATGCTCGCGCCAGAGCCGCAAGGCCGAATCCTCGCCCTCCTTCACGCGCAGCCAGAGGAAAAATCCGCCCTCGGGACGCGCATAACCGGGAAGATTGGCGAGAATTTGATCCGCGAGGTCGAATTTCTCCCGATACAGCGCCCGATTCGCCTCGACATGGGCCTCGTCGCGCCATGCGGCGGCCCCCGCCAGAGCCAAAGGCGTCGGGACGGTCGCGCCGCCGTAAGACCTCAGCCGCGCCATCTCGGCGATCAGCTTCGCGCCCCCCGCGACGAATCCCATCCGCAGCCCCGGCAGATTGGAGCGCTTGGACAGCGAATGGAAAACCAAAAGATTCTCGGATCCGCCGCCCGCCGCCGCGACCTCCAAAGCGCCCGTGGGCGGCGCGCGGTCGTAGATCTCGGAATAACATTCGTCGGCGGCCAGAATCGCCCCCGTCCGCGCGGCGCGGGCCAGAAGATCGGTCAGATAGGCCCGCGAGGCCGTCGCGCCCTGAGGATTGGCCGGGGAGCAGAGATAAATGAAGGCCGTCCGATCCCAGATCTCGGCGGGGAGGCTCGCGTAATCGGGCAGATGCCCCGTTTCGGCGGTCGCCGGGACGAAGATGGGCTCGGCGCCCGAAGCGGCCGCCGCCGCCGCGTAGCATTGATAAAAGGGATTGGGCAGCAGCACCGCCGGAGTCTTCCCGTTCTTGCGCCCGGGAACCAGCGCCAGAGCCGCCATGAACAGCCCCTCGCGGGTGCCGCTCAGCGCCAGAACCTGCTTTTGCGGATCGACGAAGCCGGGCGGCAGATCGAAGCGGCGGATCAGCCAATCGGCGGCGGCCTGACGATAGCTCAAGGGGCCCTCGGTCGGCGGATAGCGCCCGAATCCCGCCGATTCGCGGGCGATGATCTCCGGGACGAAGGCGGGCGGCGCATGGCGCGGCTCGCCGATGGTCATGACCAGCTCCGGCCCTCCGGGCTCCACGCCGCCGAGCAGGCTCCGCAACCGGGCGAAGGGGTAGGGCGGCAGGGTCGCGAAGCGATTGAGCGCCTCAGCAGGCGCGACGGCGGCGGAGAGGGTCATGCGGAGGCCTCGGGCGGGCGCGGCCGAGAGATGGCGCGCCGCTTCAAGATAACCCGACAGCGCAGGATTTTTAAACCCTTATCCGCCCTGCGACGCCGAGTCCGGAGGGCGCAAAGGGCGAGAACTCTGGCCCTTCGCCGCGCGGAGGGCTAGATTGGGCGCGAGGCGCGGAGCAAGGAGATCCCATGTCCGAGATTCAGCGAAAAGCTCAAGAGCAGATGCGGACGGAAGGCGTCCTGATCCTCGGCGGCGGCTTGACGGGGGGCTCTCTGGCTCTGGTTCTGGCCTCGGGGGGGATCCCCTCGGTGGTGATCGACGCCGCGCCCCGCGCAAGGCATTTCGAGGAGGAGTTCGACGGACGCGCCTCCGCCGTGGCGGCGGGCTCCAAGCGCCTTCTGGAGGTTCTCGGCGTCTGGGAGGCCATGGCCGGAGAGGTCCAGCCGATCGACGACATCCTCGTGACCGAAGGCCGCGTCTCGGAGGGCTCCTTCGCGCATTTCCTCCATTTCGACCATCGCGAGACCGGGCGCGGGCCTTTCGGCTGGCTGACCGAGAACCGCCATCTGCGCCGCGAGATCCGCCGCCGCCTCGAAGAGGAGCCTCTGATCACGCTGGTCGACGAGACGCGGATTCAGGATCTGACGGCCTCGCCCGCCGAAGCCGAAGCCCTCTCGGCCGACGGCCGGAGCTGGCGCGGAGCTCTGGCGGTGATCTGCGAGGGGCGGGGCTCCTCCACGGCGGAGGCGGCGGGCTTCCGCCACGCCCGCTGGCGCTACGACCAGACGGGGCTGGTGGCGACCATCCGCCACGAAAAGCCGCATGAGGGCGTGGCTCATGAATATTTCCTGCCCTCGGGGCCTTTCGCGGTTCTGCCTCTGACGGGGAATCGCTCCTCGCTGGTCTGGACGGAGAAGCCGGAGCCCGCCCGAGCCGTGATGGCGGCGGGCGAAGAGGCCTTTTTGCGCGAGGTCCGGCGGCGCATGGGCGGCATGCTCGGCGGGCTGGAGCTGGAGGGGCCGCGCTGGAGCTATCCCTTAAGCTTCTCGCTGGCCTATGATTATGTGAAGCCGCGTCTGGCTTTGCTGGGGGATTCCGCCCATGCGGTGCATCCCATCGCGGGGCAGGGGCTGAATCTCGGCTTCCGCGACGTGGCGGCGCTCGCGGAGGTTCTGACCGAGGCTCTGCGCCGGGGCGAGGACATCGGCGCGCTCGACGTGCTGGAGCGCTATCAGCGCCGCCGCCGCTTCGACAACGCCGCCATGGGGCTCGGCATGGACGCCATGAACCGGCTCTTCTCGAATGATTCCGCGATTCTGCGGGCCGTGCGGGGCTTTGGGATCTCGGCGGTGGAGAAGCTCGCGCCTCTGAAGCGGCGCTTCATGGCTCAGGCGGCGGGCGAGATGGGCGACTTGCCGCGTCTGCTGCGCGGCGAGCCGCTCTAGGCGGGCGGAGAGCGCCGGAGGGCGCTCTCGCTCGAACCGGCGCTTATTCGATGGTGACGGGCGCGGGCGGCGCCTCGGATTTCCTGAACAGCGCCACGGCGGCGTAGCAGGCCGGGGCCTGGCATCCGTACATCCGCACCTGAATGCCGAAGGATCCGGTCTCCGAGGCTTCGAAACGGGCGAAGGCCGTATCGCTGACGCTATAGTCGGAGGCGGCTTCGGAGCCCGCGGAATCCGTGACTTGAAGATCGACGTCGGAGCAATCCACGTCGCAGACCGCGACCACGGCGTAGCGTCCGCCCGCCTCCAGATAGGCTTCTGAATCCCAATTGCTGTCGGAATCCACCGCCGAGACCTGTCGGTGCTGCAGCAGGAAGCCCGATTGCTCCAGCCTTTCCTGCGCCCGGTCGAGCAGCGCGTTGACTTGCCCCACATAAGCGGCGTCGGCGGAGGGGAAGTCCTCCGGCGCGGCCTCCTGCGCGCGCGCGGGCGCGGCCAGAAGCGAAAGGCCCCAAAGCGCCCAGAGCAGATGTTTCATCAGATCCTCCCAAGTGCTCGCGCGAGATCCGCAGGCGAAGCGCCCGCCCCTCCATCCTCCTTTATAGAGGAGGCCGCGTCCATGAAAGAGCGCCGCCGATCAGCGTCATAAGGCTTTTGCGCGCGCCGAAGCCGCTTTCAGCGCAGATCGATCCGGCGGGAATCGCGCAGGAGCTCGCGCCCCTCGCGGAGGAGGCGCAGGCTCCCTTCATAGCCGCCCGGCGGCCAGATCTCGTAACCGCCGTCCTTGGGCTCCACCCCGAGCCGCAGGAAGAAGACTCCGGAACCCGAATCCACGCGATAAGGCTCGTCGGCGGCGATCTTGCCGGAGGGGTCGCGCAGACTGGCCCGCAATTCGTCGCCGGGGCGCGCGCCGAGAACCTGCGCCCAGATGAAGATGAAATCCCGCCCGCCGGCCGGCGGAGGCAGGGCGGCGGGATCGGTCTTGACCGCCTGCAGCGTGGGCGGAGCGCCCGCCAGACCCCAGTTCAGGATCTCGGGACGCGGCGTCCAGCCCGCCAGACCCGAATCGCCACGCCAGAGGCCCGAGCCTCCGCAGGCGCCTTTGAAGGGATCGGCGACGAGCTCGCCTTTCTTCACGGCGAAATGCAGATGGGGAAAGCTCGTCGCGCCCGAGACGCCCATATTCCCGAGCGGCTGGCCGCGCTGAACGACGTCGCCCACGCGGACCTGAACCGAGCCGAGCACCATATGGCAATATTGCGTGATCCAGCCCTCGCCATGCTCCAGCGTGACGCCGTTGCCGCAATTGGCGGCGAAAAGCGCTTGTCCGTCCTCCAGCATATGGTCGAGCTGAGAATCCATCGCCCGCACCACGCGCCCCTCGGCGGCGGCGCGGATCGTCACGCCGCGCTTGAGGTCGGTCAGGGCCGGGACGCGGATGTCCACGCCTTCATGACCCTCGTAGCTCGCGGCGCCGCAGGCGAAATCCTGCACGCCGGGCCCGGGGATGCGGTCCACCAGATGCTGAATGAAGCAATCGCGGCCTAAGGCGCAATCCACGGGGAGACTCAGCTCCAGCGCCTGAGCCGGAAGCGGCGCGCAGAGAAGGGCGGCGAAGGCGAGACGGCGAAGCATGCGGGCGGGCTCCTTGAGCGGAAGGCGCCGCATCAAAGCGCGAAAATCCGCCCTTGTCCAAGGCGCGGGCGGTTAAGCTGGGCTCGCCCCCCTAAAATCGCTCATGAAAAAAGGCGCCCTTTGGGGGGCGCCTTTCGTCGTTTTTCGGCGGCGGAGCCGCGATCAGTCGGCGGGCAGCAAGGGCGCGTTGCGCCGCGGTCCGGTCAGAGCCAGAGGCTTGCCCTCGTCGCCGACGCTTTCGATCCGCAATTCGCCGTCGCGCACCGAAACCCGCGCCACGCCGCCTTTCGCCAGCTTGCCGAAGAGCAACTCCTCCGCGAGCGGCTTTTTGACGTGCTCCTGAATCACCCGCGCCAGAGGACGCGCGCCCATGCGCGAGTCGTAGCCCTTGACCGCCAGCCATTCGGCCGCCTCGTCGGTCAGCTCGATGCGGACGTTCTTCTCTTTGAGCTGGGATTCCAGCTGGCGGATGAATTTGCCCACGATGTCGAGCACCACCGGCCGGGGGAGGGCGCCGAAGCGCACCACCGCGTCGAGGCGGTTGCGGAACTCGGGCGTGAAGAGCCGGTTCACGGCCTCCTCGTCCTCGCCTTCGCGCTCCTCGCGGCCGAAGCCGATGGCCGCGCGGGCCATGTCGGAGGCGCCCGCGTTGGAGGTCATGATCAGGATGACGTTGCGGAAATCGACCGTCTTGCCGTTATGGTCGGTCATCTTTCCGTGGTCCATCACCTGAAGCAGGATGTTGAACACGTCCGGATGGGCCTTCTCGATCTCGTCGAGCAGCAGCACCGCATGGGGATGCTGATCGACGCCATCCGTCAGAAGACCGCCCTGATCGAAGCCCACATAGCCCGGAGGCGCGCCGATCAGGCGGCTGACCGAATGCTTCTCCATATATTCCGACATGTCGAAGCGGAGCATCTCGACGCCCATGATCTCGGCGAGCCTTTTGGCCGCCTCGGTCTTGCCGACGCCGGTCGGGCCGGTGAAGAGATAGCAGCCGATGGGCTTCTCCGGCTCGCGCAGACCCGCGCGCGCCAGCTTCACCGCGCTCGCCAGAGCCTCCAGAGCGGCGTCCTGTCCGAAGACCTGAGCCTTGAGCTTGCCCTCCAGATCGCGCAGGGCCTCGGCGTCGTTTTTGGCGACGCTGCGCGGCGGGATGCGGGCGATCTTGGCCACGATCTGCTCGATCTCCTTGGGGGAGATGATCTTCTTGCGCCGCGAATCGGGCAGCAGGGCTTGCGCCGCGCCCACTTCGTCGATCACGTCGATGGCCTTGTCGGGCAGCTTGCGGTCATGGATGTAGCGGGCCGAAAGCTCGACCGCCGTGCGGATGGCCTCCTGCGTGTAGCGGACGTTGTGATGCTCCTCGAAATAGGTTTTGACGCCCTTCAGGATCTTCACCGCGTCCTCGACGCTCGGCTCGCTCACGTCGATCTTCTGGAAGCGCCGCGAGAGCGCGCGGTCCTTCTCGAAATGCTGGCGGTATTCCTTATAGGTGGTCGAGCCCATGCAGCGGAGCTTGCCCCCCTGCAAGGCGGGCTTGAGCAGGTTCGAGGCGTCCATGGCCCCGCCCGAGGTCGCGCCCGCGCCGATCACCGTATGGATCTCGTCGATGAAGAGGATGGCGTCGTCATGCTCCTCAAGCTCTTTGACGACGGCCTTCAGCCGCTCCTCGAAATCGCCGCGGTAGCGGGTTCCGGCCAGCAGAGCGCCCATGTCGAGCGAGAAGATGGTGGCTTCGGACAGAATCTCCGGAACCTCGTCCTCGACGATCTTGCGCGCCAGACCTTCGGCGATGGCGGTCTTGCCCACGCCGGGATCGCCCACCAGAAGCGGATTGTTCTTGCGGCGGCGGCAGAGCACCTGAATGCAGCGCTCCACCTCGGCGTCGCGGCCGATGAGCGGATCCACGTCGCCGGCGGCGGATTTCTCGTTGAGGTTCACGCAATATTTGTCGAGGGCGCTTTCGCCGCGCTGAGGCCGGGTTTCGGCGGCGGCGCGGGTCGAAGCCTCCTCGGTCCCTTCGGCGGGGCCGCGGTTCTCGGAGAGCGAGGCGTTTTTCGCCACGCCATGCGCGAGGAAGCTCTTCACGTCGAGCAGCGTCACGCCCTGCTCCTGAAGATAGGAGACGGCGTAGCTGTCGCGTTCGTTGAACAGCGCGAGCAGGATGTTGGCGCCCGTGACCTCGCCGCGCCGCGTCGCGTTGGCCTGATGAGAGGCGGCCGCGAAGACGCGCTGAAAGCCCGAGGTGGGCGTGGCTTCGATGGGATCCCCCTCGATCACGATGCCGGTCAGGCGCTCGTCGATGTGATGGGTGAGGGCGCCGCGCAGGCTTTCGAGATCCACGTCGCAGGCGCGCATCACTTTGGCCGCGTCGGGTTCGTCGATGAGCGACAGGAGCAGATGCTCCAGCGTGGCGTATTCATGTCGGCGCTCGTTCGCGAGAGCGAGCGCGCGATGCAGGGCGTCTTCAAGAGACTTGGTGAAGGGCATGGCCGCCTCCTTCCCGCGAAATCGGCGACCGGGGGGCGAAGCCCGTCGCCGTCTTAGGATGATGACGCCCCGCCGAGCCTTCTGGCAAGTCCCGTTTTCGGGAGCCTGCCCTTTTGGCGGAGCGCCTATTCTTTCTCCATGCGGCACCGCAGAGGGTGCTGATGGACGCGCGCGTAATCCATCACCTGCGCGATCTTGGTTTCGGCGATCTCATAGGTGTAGACCCCGACGACCGCCGCCCCCTTGGTGTGGACGGTCATCATGATGTCGTAGGCTCGCGCTGTCGGAATGCTGAAGAACATCCTCAGCACATGCACGACGAACTCCATGGGGGTGAAGTCGTCGTTGAGCATGACGATGCGATACATGGGAGGCCGCTTCGCCACGGCCCGGGGCCGGGTCTTGAGCTCCGCGCCGCGATCCGGTTCGTCGGGATCGCGTTCGGGCCCAAGGCGAAGAGACGCTGACAGATGCGGGATCACGGTCATTACGCCAATCTGATATAGAACCTTTTCAGAAGATAAAAAGACCCGAGCCGTTTTGCAAATTCTCCGGACCGACAAACGGATATGATCCTCTGACGCATTGACGGACGTCGTTAAGGGAGTGTTATGCAGGGGCTTCTAGATTCTTCCGGATTCTTCTAGATTCACCGCCGGCGACCGAACCGATGGAGCAGATGGAATGAGGCGATCCCTCCCCCCGACTCGCGCCCTGCGCGTCTTGCGCGCGCTGACGAAAGGCGCGCTGGCCGCAGGGCTCGCCGCGCTGGTCCTGACAGCGACGGCCCCGCAGGCGGCGGCCAATCCCAAATACGCCTCGGTGACGATGGACGTCCGCACGGGCGAGATCCTCGCATCCGAGAATCCCGACAAGCGGCTTTATCCCGCTTCGCTCACCAAGATGATGACGCTTTATCTGGTGTTCGAGGCCATCGAAAACAAGCAGCTCCGCATCGATCAGAGCTTCGTGGTTTCGGCGCGGGCGGCGGCTCAGCCGGCGACCAAGCTCGGGCTCAAGCGCGGCGAGACCATCACGCTGCGTCAGGCGATCCACGCCGCCGCGGTGCGCTCGGCCAACGACGCCGTCGTCGTGCTGGCGGAGGCCGTCGCGGGCGACGAGGAGACCTTCGCCCAGCGCATGACCGCCAAGGCCAAAGCCCTCGGCATGACCAACAGCGCCTTTCGCAATCCGCATGGCCTGACGGCGGCGGGACAGCTCTCCTCGGCGCGCGACATGGCGATCCTCGGGCGGCGCATCTATCTGGATTTCCCGCAATATTACCCGATCTTCAGCCGCGAGGCCGTGGTCTGGGGCGGGCGGCGCATGCCCGCCACCAACAAGCTGCTGACCGGCTATCCGGGGACGGACGGCCTCAAGACCGGCTACACCGTCGCTTCGGGCTATAATCTGGTCTCCACCGCCGAGCGCGACGGACGCCGCGTGCTGGTGGCGGTCTTCGGCGGAACCAGCGCCCGCTCCCGCGATCAGCGCGTGATGACCCTCATGGATCAGGGCTTCGCCCTGCTCAAGAGCCGCGCGGCGGCTCCGGCGGTGGCGGCGGCGCCCGCGCCTCAGCCGCGCCCGACCGGCCTCGTCATGGCGCCTCCGCCGCGTCCCAAGCCCACGATCGCGCAGCGCCCGACGGCGGTCCGCATGGCGGCCTTCCAGCCGCCCGCCGGAGCCCCCGCCGCCCGGATCGCCGCTCAAAACGAGGAATGGGCGGTGCAGCTCGGCGGCTTCCCCACCGGAGACGAAGCTCAGAACCGCATCCATCTGGCGGCGGTGATGGGCGTGCTGCGCCCCGAGACTCAGGCCGCGCCGCGCATCGTCGCCGACGCGCGTCCGGAAGGCGGCTTCCTCTATCGCGCCCAGATCCTGAGCCTGCGCATGGCCTCGGCGCATGAGCTCTGCCACGCCTTCATGACGCAGGGCATGGAATGCGCGATCACGCCTCCGGCGGGCTGGCGGCTCCCGGCGCGTTAACCCGGGGCGTTAACCGGCGCGTCGCCCCGGCGCGTCGCATCGTCTTTCGGCGGTTGAGCGAAACGCCCGGTCCCCAGAGGGGCCGGGCGTTTTCATGCGCGAATCAGGAGGCGGCGCGGAAGCTCTGGAAATAGCGCTCGAGAATCGCCTGATAGATCTCGGCGAGCTGAACGACATGGGCGGCCTCCACCCATTCGTCGGCCTTATGGAGCGTCGCGCCGACGAGGCCGAACTCCGCCGTCGGGCAGACCGCCTGCATATAGCGCGCGTCCGAGGTGCCGCCGGAGGTCGACAGCTCCGGACGCAGGCCCGTCGCGGCCTCCACCGAATCGCGGATCAGCGCCGTGAAGGGGCCGGGCTCCGTCACGAAGCTCACGCCCGAGACCCGGCGCGTCAGCTCCAGATCCACGCCGGTCGGGGGGAAGATCTCCGCCGCCGCCGCCTCGATTCGCTTGTGCAGCGAATCGGCCGTATGGGCGTCGTTGAAGCGGATGTTGAGTTTGGCCCGCGCCTCGGCGGGAATCACGTTGTCGGCGGGATTGCCCACGTCCACGGTGACGATGGAGAGGGTCGAGGGCTCGAAATGGGCGGTTCCCGCGTCCAGAGGCTCGGAGGCGAGGCGGTCGAGCAGCTTCATCAGCGGCGGAATCGGATTCCTCGCCCGATGCGGATAGGCCGCATGGCCCTGAGCGCCCCGCGCCGTCAGCGCGAAGGTGACCGAGCCGCGCCGTCCGATCTTCATCATCTCGCCCATGCGCGCCGGACAGGTCGGCTCGCCGACGAGGCAATGATCCGGGCGTTCGCCTTGCGCGGCCATCCAGTCGAGGATCGCGGGGGTGCCGTCGACGCTGGGGCCTTCCTCGTCTCCGGTGATCGTCAGCAGGATGGAGCCGCCGAAATCCGGCGTCGCGGCGAGAAAGCGCGCCGCCGCCACGGCGAAGGCCGCCACGCCCGATTTCATATCCGCGGCGCCGCGCCCATAGAGCCGCCCGCCTTCAAGCTCGGCGCCCCAGGGGTCGCGGGTCCAGCCGCCGCCGGGAGGCACCACGTCGAGATGTCCGTTGAAGGCGAAGGCCGGGCGGCCCTCGCCGTATCTGGCGAAGAGATTCGGCACGCCGTTGCGGTCGGGGCGGGCGCAGCGGAAGCCTTTCGCCTCCAGCCAGCCCTGAAGATGCGCGACGGCCTCTCCCGCGTCGGGCGTCACGGAGGGGATCCGCAAAAGCGCCTGAGTCAGAATCACGGCCTCGTCCAGCGCTTCGTCCGCAGACATGACGCTCTCCCTTGTCTCTGATCGGAGCCAAGGGAGTTAGCCCGAATTCCGGCCCTTTGGAAGGCTTCAGGGCCTCGGGGCCGCCGCCTCCGGCGCGGAAGAGGGCGGATGACGCGGCTCCGGCGCGCAGCCGCAGGCCCGCGTCGTCCAGAAGGCGAAGACGGCCGCCCCGAGCAGCAAAGCCGCGCCTGCGGCCCAGATCAGGGCGCGGCGGCTCCGGCGCGCGGCGGGCGCTCCGCTCACAGCTTGTACCAGTCCTTGACGATCCGCCAGCCGGTCGCGGCGTCGTCCACGAAGGAGAAGAGCTTGAGATCCTCCGGCGAGATGACGCCTTCCTCGGCCAGAGCCTCGAAATTCACCATGCGCCGCCAGAAGCTTTCCCCGAAGAGCAGAACCGGCATGGGCGCGGCGCGTCCGGTCTGGATCAGGGTGAGGGCCTCGAAGAGCTCGTCCATGGTGCCGAAGCCGCCGGGGAAGGCCGCCACCGCCTTGGCCCGCATGAGGAAATGCATCTTGCGGATCGCGAAATAGTGGAAGTTGAAGCAGAATTGCGGGCTGACGTAGGGATTGGGCGCCTGCTCGTGAGGCAGCACGATGTTCAGGCCGATGGAGGCCGCGCCGACGTCGGCGGCGCCGCGGTTGCCCGCCTCCATCACGCCGGGTCCGCCGCCGGTGCAGACGACGAACTCCTTGCCGTCGCTCTTGAGCGATTCCAGCGAGGCGATGCGCGCGAATTCCCGCGCCTCTTCGTAATAACGGGAGTTCGCCGCCAGACGCGCCTTGATCTCCGGCGTCTTGCCCGCCCAAGCCTCTTTGCCGGGCTCGGGGATGCGCGCGCCGCCGAAGAGCACCACCGTCGAGGCGACGCCCGCTTCGCTCAGGATCATCTCAGGCTTGAGCAGCTCCAGCTGAAGCCGCACGGGGCGAAGCGCCTCATGCTTCATGAACTCCTGATCCGCGAAGGCGAGGCGATAGGCGGAGGCTTCGGTTTGGGGCGTGCTGGGCGCGAGGGTCGCGTCGCGCAGATCCGCCTCGACCGGCTTCAGACGCGAGATTCGTTTATTCTTGGCCATAAGGACGCCAGCCTTTCGGATGTTCAGGGCGTCCGCCTTCGGGCGCCCAAACTGCGGAGGGGGAGAGGCCGGGCCGCTCCCCGATTTCATTTTATGTCGGACGAGATTGAGAAAGCGCCAATCCCCTCAACACCCCCAAGGACTGCGGGCGAGCCGGCCCTCCATCTCCTCCACCCAAGGCGGCAGGATCTCGGAGGCCGGGCCGCGGAGGGCCTCATGGAAGATATGGGAGATCTCCGTCTCCTCAAGATTCAGCTCCACGATCCGCGCTCCCGCCCGCCGCGCCTGAGCCGCGAAGCCCCCCGCCGGATAAACCGCCCCGCTCGTGCCGATGGAGGCGAAGAAGCGGCAATGCTCCAAAGCGGCCTCGATCTGCGGCAGGAACATGGGCATCTCGCCGAACCAGACCACGTCGGGCCGCGCGCCTCCGGATCGCCCGCAGGAGGGGCAAGCCTGCTCCGCGCCGAGATCGCCTTGGTCCGTCCAGACCGCTTCGCAGAAGGCGCAGCGCGTTTTGAAGAGTTCGCCGTGCATATGGAGCGCCTCGGCGCCCGCGCGCTCCAGAAGGTCGTCCACGTTCTGCGTCACGATCATGACCTGATCCGGACAAGTCCTTTGCAGACGCGCCAAAGCTCGATGAGCGTCGTTGGGCTCGGCCTCGCGCAGATTGGCCCGGCGGGCGTTGTAGAAATCGCGGACCAGCTTCGGGTCGCGTTCGAAGCCTTCCGGCGTGGCCACGTCGTTCAGGTCGTAGCGGGTCCAGAGCCCGTCCTTTTCGCGGAAAGTCCCCAGCCCCGATTCCGCCGAAAGCCCCGCTCCGGTGAGAATCACAAGATCCGGACCATGTCCCGGTCTGCTCATGGCGCCCCCTCCTCAAGTTCGAATTGCAGCAGCAAGCTCCGCTGGAAAACGAGGAAATTATCGTCGGAGATCATATAAAGCCGCAAGCGCCGGGCCGCGCCTTCGCCCTCGTAGCGGACCGCCAGCCCCTCCATATTATCGAGGCTCTGGCGGCGATTGCTGAAATCCGCGATGACCATGGCCCCCATCTGGACTTTGGGCTCCACCGCCGCGACCGGCAGACGCCGCACCCGCGCCGCCCAGCCATGGGTCAAACTCACGCGGCGCTCCAGCAGATAGATCCAGCCGTCCGGCCCCACGTCGAGATCCGTCGGCAGGAAGCCCTCGCGCAGACGCGGGCGCCAGGAGAGTTCAAGCGCCTCCTCATCCCGGAGAATCCAGGCGGGAATCGCGGCGTCGCCGGGACGGGAGTTCTCCGCCAGAGCCAGAAGCGCGCCGTCCGGCAGCACGCCGAGCGATTCGATCCCGCGATTGCGCGTCAGAGCCTGAAGCTCGGGCGGCGCATAGGCGCGGGCGGCGCGGGCGGGCCATTCGCCCTTTGGTGTCAGATCATAGCGCCAGATGCGGTGACGCCGCTCGAAGCCGACATAGGCGCTGCGCCCGTCCGGCGAGAAGGCGAGGGATTCGGCGTCGGCGTCCTCTTTGGGAAAGGCGCCGAGGCCGTCGGAGAGATCGCCGATCACGCCGGTCACGCCGGTCAGGCGGCCTGAGGCATCCTGCTCCAGCGTGAGCTTCACCCAGCCGCCGACGTCGGTCACGGCGTAAAGCGCGCCCCCCGGCCCGAAAGCCAGACTGGAGAGCCCGCCGAATCGCGGATGATCCGAATGCAGCGCATAGGCCGCCATGGGCTTCAGGCGCGGCGGAGATTCCGCGCGAGGCTTTCGGAGGTCGAAGGGAATCGGGACGGCCCGCAGATGCAGCGGCGCGAAAGACGCGGCCGGAATCGCCTCCTGCATCGCCTCCTGCGCGGCGGCGAGGCTCGCCCAGAGGAGCGCCGCCGCCAGCCCCAGAGCTTTGAGGCCGCCGAAGCTCACGCCGCCGAAGCCTCGGCGTCGATCATCTCGGCGGCGAGGCTGTTGGCGCGGACCTCGGTGATCTTCGCCCGCACGATCCGGCCCATGAGCGCCGCCGGGGCGTCGAGATGCACGCCTTGCAGCCAAGGGCTGCGCCCGACCATCTGGCCGGGCTTGCGTCCGACGCGCTCCAGCAGCACCTCGACCTCCATGCCGAGGCGGGATTGCGCGAAATCCTGCTGCTGCTTCACGAGCAGAGCCTGAAGCCGCTGAAGGCGGTCGGATTTCTCCGCCTCGGAGACCTGCGGCAGATCGGCGGCGGGGGTGCCCGGACGCGGCGAATAGGCGAAGCTATAGGCCTGCGCGTAGCCCACCCGCGCGACGAGGGCGAGGGTGTCCTGAAAATCGGCCTCGGTCTCGCCGGGGAAGCCCACGATGAAGTCGCCCGACACCGCGAGATCCGGACGCGCCGCGCGGCAGCGGTCGATGATCGCGACATATTCGGCGGCGGTGTGTTTGCGGTTCATCGCCTTGAGGATCTTATCCGAGCCCGCCTGAACCGGCAGATGCAGATAGGGCATGAGCTTGGCGATGGAGCCATGGGCGGCGATCAGATCCTCGCTCATGTCGCGGGGATGGCTGGTGACGTAGCGCAGCCGCAGGATTCCCTCCATGGCCGCCAGAGCCTCCAGCAGCCGCGCGAGGCCCCAGATTTCGCCCTCCGGGCCTTCGCCGTGATAGGCGTTGACGTTCTGGCCGAGGAGGGTGATCTCCCGCGCGCCGGAGGCGACCAGAGCTTCGGCCTCGGCGAGGAGCTTGGCGACGGGCCGCGAATATTCCGCGCCCCGCGTATAAGGCACCACGCAGAAGGCGCAGAATTTATCGCAGCCCTCCTGAACGGTCAGAAAGGCCGTGGGTCCGGTCTGGCGACGCGGGATCTTGGGCAGAGCCTCGAATTTATCCTCGACGGGGAAATCGGTGTCCACGCGCTTGGGGCCGGGCGCCCGCGCCTCGCGGACCAGCTCCGGCAGGCGGTGATAGGCCTGAGGCCCCACCACGAAATCCACCATGGGCTGACGGCGCAGAATCTCCGCGCCCTCGGCCTGAGCCACGCAGCCCGCCACGCCCACGAGGATCCCGGCGCCGCCTTCGGCTTTGCGCGCCTCGGCCATCTTCTTGATGCGCCCGAGATCCGAATAGACCTTTTCAGCGGCCTTCTCGCGGATATGGCAGGTGTTGAGCAGAACGAGATCCGCCTCTTCGGGCGTGGCGGCTTCGTCATAGCCCTCCGGCGCGAGGGCGTCGGCCATGCGCGTGGAGTCGTAGACGTTCATCTGGCACCCGTAGGTCTTGACGAACAGCTTTTTGCGCGCAGGGGTCTCGGCGGACATTCGGAAACTCTCGCAGGCTCGGAGGAAAGGCCGACTATACCCCGCGCCCGCGCCCGGAGTCGAGACGGGGCGCGTCGGGACGCGCCGAAGCGAGGCGGCGCAGCCAGACAAAAGACATCAGCGCCCAAGCCGCCGCCAGAGAAAACCACGTCCCGGCGTATTCGAGATGCTTATTGCGATAAGAGACGTCGGGCGGATCGGCGAGGGGTAGGGCGGTCGGATCTTCATCCGCCGCGAGGATCATCGTCGGCTCCGTCCCGAGCGCCGCCGCCAGAGCGGGAACGTCGCGTTCGAACCAGAGGCGATTCTCAAAATCCGGTTTGGGAATGGCGAAATTGCCCTCGTCGAACCAGCGCAGGACGCCGCTCAGCTCCTGTTCCCCGGAGCGCAGGCTCTCGGGGCGGCTGGCGGGGTCGCGCTTGGCGGAGGGGACGTAGCCGCGATCCACGAGGATGCGGCGGGGCGCGCCCGCGGGCGTTTCGGCCTCGAAGACCTCCACCACCCGGAAGCCCGGCCCGTCGGGGGCGCGGCTGGTGGCGATGAGCGTTTCGGGCTCTTGAGCGTAGGCGCCCCGGATCAGCACGGGGCGGAATTGATCCGCCTCCGGCGTGGGGGCGGCGGGCAGAGGGCCGGGCGCGGCGGAGATCCGCGCTTCGGCCATGGCGATCAGCGCCTCCTTCCAGTGAAGGCGCTGAAGCTGCCAGAAGCCGAGGCTCAGCAGAAGCCCAAGCCCCGCCGCCGCGAAAAGGAGAGCGATCCCCAAAGCGCGACGGCTGCGGGCGGGCGGGGCCGCCTCAGGCGGCGTGGAGGAAATAGGCGCTGCCAATGTAGACCGAGATGAAGAGGAAGAGCCAAACCACGTCCACGAAATGCCAGTACCAGGCGGCGGCCTCGAAGCCGACATGGGCCTCGGGGGTGAAGTCGCCCTTCATGGCGCGCACGAGGCAGACCGCCAGAAACACCGCGCCGATGAAGACGTGGAAGCCGTGGAAGCCGGTCGCCATGAAGAAGACCGCGCCATAGAGGTCGCTCTGAAGCGTCAGGCCCTCATGATAGGCGTGGACGTATTCCAGAGCCTGCATGCCGAGGAAGATGAAGCCCAGGGCCACCGTCACCGCGAGGCCGCGGATGAGGTTCTTGCGGTCGTTCTCCAGCAGAGCGTGATGCGCCCAGGTGAGCGTCGCGCCCGAGAGCAGCAGGATCAGCGTGTTGATCAGCGGCAGGCCCCAGGGGTCCACCGGCTCGATTCCGGCGGGCGGGAAGGTGCCGAGCTTGCTGGCGTAATCCTCGGAGGTGACCATGTCCGAGGGATAGATCGCGCCCTTGAAATAGGCCCAGAACCAGGCCACGAAGAACATCAGCTCGGAGATGATGAACAGAATGAAGCCGTAGCGCAGGCCGATGCGCACCACCGGCGTATGATCGCCGGTGTTGGATTCATGGATCACGCCGCGCCACCAGCCGAACATGGTGACGATCACGCCGACCAGCCCGATCCAGAACATGACGGGCGTGACGTCGTGCATCCACAGCACGCCGCCGACGAACATGACGAAGGCCGCGACCGCGCCCACGAAGGGCCAGATGCTCGGTGGAAGAATATGATAATCGTGGTTTTTAACGGCGCTCGACATGGCCCTGGGCTCCCTCTGGCGGTCTCTTCCGGCGACGGGTCAACGAACCGTCGTCGCCCCCTCGGCTCCCGGCGCGGCGGAGAGCGCGGCGGCCTCCTGCGGCGCGTCGAGCCTGTAGAACGTGTAGGATAAAGTGATGCTCGGCATCCGGCGCGTGCCCGCGTTCTCCCGGATGGCCGGATCGACGTAGAAGCTGACGGGCATATCCACGGATTCGCCCGGCTGCAAGATCTGCTCGGTGAAGCAGAAGCAGTCGATCTTGACGAAATACTCTCCCGCCGAGACGGGCGCGACGTTGTAGGTCGCTTGTCCCGCCACGACTTCGTCGGTCGGATTATGGGCGCGGTAGAAGATCAGCGTGTCCTCGCCGAGCCGCGCCTTCACCTCGCGCTGAAGCGGCGTGAAGGTCCAGGGCATGTCCGGCGCCTTGGAGGCGTCGAAGCTGACGGTGATGAAATCCTCGGTCGCGCCGCTCGGGCCGCCCCGGTCGGAGGCCAGCACCGGCGTGCCGCCGTAGCCGGTCACGCGGCAGAACAGGTCATAGAGCGGCACGGCGGCGAAAGAGGCCGCGCCCATGGTCAGGACCACGCCCACCGCGATCCGCACCGTGCGGCGCAGACCCTTGCCGCGACGGGCCTCCAGCTCCTCCCGCGTCTCGGGGCGCGTTTCCCTGCGGCTCTCCGGCGTCGCGCTCATAGCCCCGGCCCCCAAGAGCCCGTTCCCGTCTTGAGCTTCACGATGGTCACCGCGAAGATCAGCAGAGCGAAGAGGAGCAAAAGCCCCCCGACCAGATAATTGCGTCCCCGGCGACGACGGAAGATGTCATGTTCGGCCATGGCTCGCCTTTCCTCAGATCAGGGCGCCGATGGTCGGCCAGCCCCAAACGGAGCGGAGGGCGGCCTCGATCGGCAAAAGCGCGAAGATCGCGAAGAGATAGATCAACGAAAAGCCGAAAAGGCGTTTCTCGGCGGCGTAGCGGTCGGCTTCGGAGTCGGCGGTCGAGCGCCGCGCCACGCGCCGCGAGTCGATCAGAAAACGCGCGTTGAGCAGCAGCGCCGCCGCCAGAGACAAAGGCCCGCCCACCTCCGAGAAGGCCAGCGCGAGCGAGGCCGCCGCCAAAAGCAGCGCGTAGATCCAGATCAGACGGCGCGTATGGGGCTCGCCTGCGGTCACCGGCATCATGGGCACGCCCGCGGCGGCGTAATCCGGCCGGCGCCAGAGCGCCAGCGCCCAGAAATGCGGCGGCGTCCAGAGGAAGATCAGCAGGAACATCAGCAGGGATTCGACCGAGACCGAACCCGTCGAGACGGCCCATCCCACCATCGGGGGCAGAGCCCCCGCCGCGCCGCCGATCACGATGTTCTGCGGCGTCGCGCGCTTCAGCCACATGCTGTAGATCACGACGTAGAAGAAGATGGTGAAGGCCAGAAGCCCCGCCGCCAGAGGATTGGCGAAGACCGCCAGCATGGCCACGGAGAGCACCGCCAGAACCAGCCCGAGCGAGCGGGCTTCTTCGGCCTGCACGCGTCCGGCGGGAATGGGGCGCCGACGGGTGCGGTCCATATGGGCGTCGATGTCGGCGTCCCACCACATGTTCAGCGCGCCCGAGGCGCCCGCGCCCACCGCCACGCAGAGCAGGGCCGCGAAGGCCACCACCGGATGCGGCGGATGAGGCGCCGCCGCCATGCCCGCGAAGGCGGTGAAGATCGACAGCGACATCACCCGCGGCTTGAGCAGCTGGAGATAATCGCCCAGCTCCGCGTCGCCGCCCTTGCCGGAGGCGGCGCCGATCCTCTCCATCTCCACGGCGGGATTGGCCATTTCGCTGGTCCCCTCGACGGTTGAACGGATGTGAGTCTCAGCGCGCCTCGGCGAGGCGGGTCGGCTGGGCGCCGCCCAGCGCGGCCACGTTCTCCGCGACCCAGGCGTCGTATTCCTCCTGCGGGACCACCTTCACCATGATCGGCATGAAGCTGTGGTCTTTGCCGCAGAGCTCGGAGCACTGGCCGTAGAAGGTGCCGACCACTTCAGGGCGGAACCAAGTCTCGTTGAGGCGGCCCGGCACGGCGTCCATCTTCACGCCGAAGCTGGGCACGGTCCACGCGTGGATCACGGTGCTGGCGGTCAGCTGAAGGCGCACGGTCTTGCCGACCGGGATCACCAGCGGATCGCTGGTCGCGAGCAGCCAAGGCAGATCTTCTTCGGCGGCCTCGTCCTCGGTCAGCATGATCGAGGTGAAGTTGATCTCCTGATCGTCGGGCAGGGGATAGGTGTATTCCCAGTTCCACTGATGGCCGACGGCCTTGATGGTGACGTCGGCGGGGGGGATCTCCTCCTGGAAGTACAGGAGGCGGATCGAAGGCCCGGCGATAAGCGCCAGAATGATCACCGGAACGATGGTCCAGACCACTTCGACCAGCGTGTTATGCGTGAAGCGGCGGGGCTCGGGGTTCCGTTTCGCGCTGAAGCGGAAGCAGGTGTAGAGCAGCAGCGCCACCACGAAGAGCGTGATGAAGGTGATGATCCAGAGCAAGAGGTTATGCACGCCATGCGTGCGGTCGGCGACTTCGGTCGCCGCCGGCTGAAAGCCCGTCTGCCAGTTCACGGCGTGGCCGAGAGTCTCCTGAGCGACGGCCGCGCCTGCGGCGAGCGTCAGCCCCGCGGCGAAGATCATGGCTGCGGGTTTCGCGTAGCTGCGCATGGGTTGTCCCTCTCCCTTGCTCCCCTTCGCCGCGCTCTCCGACGGAGCCCTTGCGGGCTCGACCTGATCGGCGGACGCGGCCTGTCCTTAAAGCGCCACAAAGCACAGGAAAGCCCGGGGCGCAAGTCGGCCCTTGGCCTCATCGGGCGGCGGAAGGCCGCATGGGCGCGCGCGCAGGCTCCGGAGGGCCGCCCCCGCGCCCCTTCCGACGCGCCTCTTGCGCCGGAGGCTCCGAGGGCGCATCTAGACTCCGCCGATCTTCAGGATCCGGCGGGATTTCGGCCGGGGGGATTCCGGAAGGAGTCTCCCGGAGATCCCTCCGAAGCCCCGGAGCCCGCAAGGAGTTCAGATGACCTCGCCCGCCTCCTCCTCCTCCGTCTCCTCCGCCCCCTTCGCGCCTTTCGGAGCGCAGCTTGATTCGGAGGCCGCGCGGCGCATCCTGAGCGAGGCGCTCAAGGGCGCCGACGACGGCGAGCTTTATCTCGAACGCCGCCGCATCGAGCATCTGTCCTTCGACGACGGCCGCCTCGCCGAGGCTCAGGCGGATTCGGCGCAAGGCTTCGGGCTGCGGGTGGTGGCGGGCGAAACCGTCGGCTACGCCCATTCGCCCGAGTTGACCGAGGCCGCTCTGAGGCGCGCGGCGGCGGCGGCCTCCGAGGCGGCGACGGCGGGGCGTCAGGCGAATCTCGCGCTCTCGCCGGAGCGCGCTGAGCGTCCTTCCCTCTATGAGGCGCGCAATCCTCTGGACGGCGGCTCCCTCGGCGCCAAGGCGGCGCTCCTCCGCGAGATCGACGCCTATGTCCGCGCCCGCGATCCGCGCGTGAAGCAGGTGAGCGCCTCGCTCGGGGGCGGCCTCACGGAGGTGGAGATCCTCCACGCCGACGGAAAGCGCGTGTCGGATTCGCGGCCTTCGGTGCGGCTGATGGTCAGCGTGATCGTCGAGAGCAACGCCCGTCGTGAAAGCGGATACGCCCTGCTCGGCGGACGCCACGGCTTCGAGCGGCTGATCAGCCCCGAGGGCTGGCGCCATGTCGCCGACGAGGCTCTGCGCCGCGCTCTGCTGAATCTGGAGGCCGAAGAGGCGCCGGCGGGACAGATGGAGGTGGCTCTGGCTTCGGGCGGACCCGGCGTGCTCTTGCATGAGGCGGTGGGCCATGGGCTGGAGGGCGACTTCAACCGCAAAGGCACTTCGGCCTTCTCGAAGCTGATGGGCGAGCAGGTGGCGGCCAAGGGCGTCACCGTGGTGGACGACGGGACCATCCCCGAGGCGCGCGGCTCGCTCAACGTCGACGACGAAGGCGAGCCCACCGCGCGCAACGTGCTGATCGAGGACGGGCGGCTCGTGGGCTATATGCAGGATCGTCAGAACGCCCGGCTGATGGGCGCCAAGCCCACGGGCAACGGGCGGCGCCAGTCCTACGCGCATATGCCCATGCCGCGCATGACCAACACCTTCGCCCTCGCCGGGCCGCATGATCCTCAGGAGATCGTCAAGGCGGTGAAGGACGGGATCTACGCCGTGGAGTTCTCCGGCGGACAGGTGGACATCACCTCCGGGAAATTCGTCTTCAACTGCGTCGAGGCCTATCGGGTGAAGAACGGCGAGATCCTGCATCCGGTGAAGGGCGCGACCATCATCGGCGACGGCCCGACCGCTCTGAAGCAGATCCGCATGGTCGGAAACGACGTGAAGCTGGACGACGGCGGCGGCACCTGCGGCAAGAACGGCCAAGGCGTGCCGGTCACCTGCGGCCAGCCGAGCCTGCTCATTGACGGGCTGGTGGTCGGCGGGCGCGGCGAGCGCTAAGCTCTCCGCCAGACCTCCCAGAGCCGGGCGAGGGCCTCCAAATCCCCGCCCGCCCGATCTGAGGCCGCGCCCAGAGCCCGCAGATTCGCCAAGGCCAAAGCTTCGGAGGCTTCGGCCCACGGAGTCCGGGGGAGGGGGAGGGCCTCCAGCCAGCCGATCAGCCGCAGCTCCATGGCCAGCTCCAGCGCCTTGACCTCGCGGCGGGCGGCTTCGGAATCCTCGGGGGGGAGGAGGCGGAATCCCGTCTTCATCTCCCGCCGGACCGCCCGCAGAGGCCGCACGACCCGCGTCGTCCACTCCTCCGCGAGATCCGCCGCCTTCCGGGCTTCCTCCGGCCCCAGAGCCTCGCCGCCTCCGGCCCGCCAGAGCCCGTAAAGCGCGAGGACCACGTCCCAGCCCGCCGCCTCCTGAAGCGCGAGCAAAGCGGCCTCCGCGCCGGGGGCGGCGTAAAAATCGAGGGCGAATCTCCGGAAACCGGAACTCAGGGCGTCGGGCGTCATGGTTTCCTCTGGGTTTAGAGCCGGTTTCGCGCTATGCTGACCGCCAGCTGATCATGGGGCGGCGTAGGTCCGAATATAGGCATGACATGGAAGATTCCGGCGTCGAATCGGCTTTGCGCGCGCGGCTGGAGGCTCTGCAGGCCGAACACCGCGCTCTCGACGAAGAAATCGCGCAGAGGGCGGAGACGCCGGGCGACGAACTCGCTTTGCGGCGGCTGAAGAAGCGCAAGCTCATGCTCAAGGACGAGATCGCGCGGCTCGGCGACTCGCTTTATCCTGACATCATCGCGTGACGACGCGTTCCCGTCGCGTCGCGTGACGGCGCGTTCCGATTCCCATCTTGCTTCTTGGCGGCGGGCCTTCATGATGGGCCGCTTCTGAAACCCAGAAGAAGGGGGACGCCTTGAGCAAGGCGGAGGGGAACGAGGTCCGGTCTTCGGAAAAGGCCGTCGTCGGCGTGGTCATGGGCAGCCGCTCGGATTGGCCGACCATGAAGGCCGCGGCCGAAATGCTGGAGCGCTTCGGCGTGGCCTATGAGGCCAAGGTGGTCTCGGCGCATCGCACGCCGGACCGGCTTTTCGCCTACGCCGAGACCGCCGCGAGCCGGGGGATCAAGGTGGTCGTGGCGGGCGCGGGAGGCGCGGCCCATCTGCCGGGCATGATCGCCTCGAAAACCAATCTGCCGGTTCTGGGCGTGCCGGTGCGCAGCGCGGCGCTCAGCGGATGGGACAGCCTGCTCTCCATCGTGCAGATGCCCAAGGGCGTGCCGGTCGGGACTCTGGCCGTCGGCGAGGCGGGCGCCGCCAACGCCGGACTTCTGGCCGTGCAGATCCTCGCCGCCTTCGATCCTGAACTCTCGGGGCGTCTGGCGCTCTGGCGGGCTGAACAAACGGCCTCGGTGCCGGAGACCGTGGAAGATGAAGATGCGGATTCGGGGGTTTCGGCATGAAGGTTCTGGCGCCTCCGGGCGGAATGATCGGCGTCCTCGGCGGCGGACAGCTCGGCCGCATGCTGGCCATGGCGGCGGCGCGTCTGGGGATCCGGGCCCATATCTACGCTCCCGACGAGGAGGCCCCCGCCTATGACGTGGCCGATCAGGTCACGCGCGCGCCTTATGACGACCGCGCGGCTCTGGCGGCCTTCGCGGCTTCGGTCGGGGCGGTCACCACCGAATTCGAGAACGTGCCCGCCCAGACCCTCGCGATTCTGAACGAGGGCGTGCCGGTGCGTCCGGGCGCGCGGGCGGTGGCCATCGCGCAGGACCGGATGCTCGAAAAGGACTTCCTCAACCGCGTCGGAGCGCCGACCGCGCCTTACCGCAAGGTCGATTCCCTTGAGGATCTCAAAAAGGCCCTCGCGGAGCTGGGGACGCCCGCCATCCTGAAGACCCGCCGCTTCGGCTATGACGGCAAGGGGCAGGTCCGGATCACATCGCCCGAGGAGGCCGCTTCGGCTTTCGCCGAGATGAAGGGGGCCCAAGCGATTCTGGAGGGCTTCGCGCCTTTCGTCCGCGAGGTCAGCCTTGTGGCCGCGCGCGGCGCCGACGGCGAGATCCGCGCCTATGATCTGGCCGAAAACCGCCATGAGGCGGGAATCCTGCGCGAGAGCCGCGTGCCGGTCCGGGGCGGGGCGGAGATCTCCGCCGTGGCCTTCGACATGGCGCGGCGGATCCTTGAGGGCCTCGAATACGTCGGGGTGATGGGGATCGAGTTCTTCGCCCTCGGCGACGGGCGGCTTTTGGTCAATGAGATCGCGCCGCGCGTCCATAACACCGGCCACTGGACCATCGAGGCTTGCGCCGTCAGCCAGTTCGAGCAGCAGATTCGAGCCGTGGCGGGCTGGCCTCTGGGCGATCCCTCGCGCCACGCCGACGCCGTGATGACCAACCTCATCGGCCATGAGGCGGATTCATGGGCGGAATACGCGCGTCAGCCGAATACGGCGGTGCATCTCTACGGCAAGACCGAAGCCCGGCCGGGCCGCAAGATGGGCCATGTCACGCGGGTTCTGCGGGTCTGACGAAAAAGCCGCGCGAAGAAAAGCCGCGCGAAGCCGGGGGGGCCTCGCGCGGCTGAATCCGCAAAGGGCCGCGCCGGGATTATTTCGGCGGAATGCGCAGGGTCTGGCCCGGATAAATCTTATCGGGATGGGTCAGCATCGGGCGGTTGGCCTCGAAGATCCGCTGATATTTCGAGCCGTCGCCATAGGCTTTGGCCGCGATCTTCCAGAGCGTGTCGCCCTTCTCCACCATGACGTAGGTCGAATCCGCCACGGGGGCGGCGGGCGCCGAGGTCGTCACGGCGGCGGTCGTCGCGGCGGCGACGGTCGTCGTGCGGGCGGCGGCGACCTGAGTCTGAGGCTGGGCGGCCGGAGCGGCGGGCTGAGCCGGAGCGGGGGCCGCGGCGCGGGCGGCGGGCTGAGCAGGCGCCGGAGCCGGAGCCGCCTGCGGCTGGACCTGATGGATCACCTGAATATTCTCGTCGATCCGGGCCACGCCGGCGATGTTGCCCGCCGCGACGATGGCCTTTTCACGCGTCTCCTGAGAGGCGGCGCCCGAGATCTTCACCGTGTCGCCCTCGACCGTGAAGGTCAGATCCTTGGCTTCGGGCAGATGGGTCAGAACCTCGGCCTTGATCTCCTCGGCGGTGGGGGTGTCGGCCTCCTCTTTGGAGTCGAGCGTGGCGGGGGCGGCCTTGGCCTTGCCCGGAGCGAGCGACCGGCCCGCGCGCTTGAAGAAATCGAACAGACCCATGAGGCGTCTCCCTGAGATTCAGCCCGGCGCCAGATCCGGCGGGGCGCTTCACAGATGGACGCGGAGGGGCGTCGCGTCAAGATTTCGTGAGGCGGAGAAAAGCGGCCCCTTGGGCCGAGATCCTCGAAATTTTCGAATCTTCAAAGCCTTGGCCGTTTTAAAAGCGCCTTTGGCGGCGCATTCCCGCATGGGGGGATGGGGTGACGTCTTCGTATATCAATAATTGATGTGATGTATGGAGACGGATTTTTAAGAGAACGTCAGAGGAGGGAAGATTCGCAAAAGGGAGGTCCGAAAATGCGCAATCCTTTCACCCCCTGCACGACCTGCGGCCGGGAGATCGCCGCGACGGCGTCGTTTTGCTCCTTCTGCGGCGCTGCGCGGCGTCCCCCGGACTCCGACGGCAGGCGCCCCCGCGCAGGAGGAGGGCCCGAAGGCGAATGGCCCTGGAGCCTCGGCGAGACGCTGGTCGGCCTCTTCTTCGTCCTGTCTCTGAGCTATGCGCTTCTCTGGGCCTTGTTTTCGGTCTTGCGGCGCAATCTCGGGATCTGATCAGGCCGCCGCCTCGAACTGCAGCCGCGCGAGGCGCGCATAGAGCCCGCCTTGCGCCACGAGCTCGGCGTGGGTTCCCTCCGCCGCGACGCGGCCATGCTCCAGAACGACGATGCGGTCGGCGCGCTGAACCGTCGCCAGACGATGCGCGATGACCAGAGTGGTGCGGTTCTCCGAGAGCCGCGCCACCGCCTCCTGAACGGCGCGCTCGCTTTCGGCGTCGAGGGCGCTGGTGGCCTCGTCGAGCAGCAGAATCGGCGCGTCGCGCAGGATCGCCCGCGCGATGGCCAGCCGCTGTTTCTGCCCTCCCGAGAGCAGCACGCCCCGCTCGCCGACCAGCGTGTCGTAGCCTTGGGGCAGACGCAGGATGAACTCATGAGCGGCGGCGGCTTTGGCGGCCTCCTCGATCTCGGCGCGCGAGGGCTCGGCGGAGCCGCCCGCGCCGAAGGCGACGTTCTCGGCGACGCTGGCCGCGAAGATCGCGGGCTCCTGCGGCACCAGAGCGACGCGTTTGCGGATCTCGCGGGGGTCGGCCTCGCGCAGATCCACGCCGTCGAGCAGGACGCGGCCTTTCTGCGGATCGTAAAAGCGCTCCAGAAGCTGAAACACCGTGGTCTTGCCCGCCCCCGAAGGCCCCACCAGAGCCACCGTCTCGCCGGGACGCACCGTCAGATTCAGATCCTCCAGCGCCGAGGCCTCAGGCCGCAGAGGATAACGGAAGCCCACATGCTCGAAGCGGATTTCTCCGCGCGGCGGCTCGGGCAGGGCGAGGGGCCGGGCGGGGGCCGGGATGGGGTCTTCGGCCTCCAGAAGCTCGACGAGGCGCTCGGTGGCGCCCGCCGCCTGCTGCATCTGGCCCCAGACCTCCGAGAGCGCCCCCACGGCGCCCGCCACCAGCACCGCGTAAAGAATGAATTGTCCGAGGGCGCCCGGCGTCATCTGGCCGTCGATCACGGCGCGCGCGCCGCGCCACATCACCAGCACCACCGCCGAGAAGACCAGAAAGATCACGATGGCCGTCAGCCATGAGCGCACCTGAATGCGCTCGCGGGCGGCGTCATAGGCGGATTCCACCTTCGCGCCGAAGCGCGCGCGGGCGGCGGGCTCGGCGGTGAAGGCTTGGACGTCGCGCAGGGCCCCGAGGGATTCCCCCGCCACGCCGGAAGCCTCGGCGATGCGGTCCTGAGAGAGCCGCGCCAGACGCCGCAGCCGCCGCCCGAGCAGCACGATGGGCGCCACCACCAAAGGCACGATGAGCAGCACCATGCCCGTCAGGCTGGGGCTGGTGTAGAAGAGCAGCGCCAGCCCCGCGACCAGCATCAGAACGTTCCGCAGCGCCACCGAGGCCGCCGAACCCACCACGGATTGAATCACCGTGGTGTCGGTGGTCAGGCGCGACAGGGTCTCTCCGCTGCGCATGCGCTCGAAATAGGCGGGGCCGAGGCCGATCACATGGTCATAGACCGCGCGGCGGATGTCGGCCACCACCCGCTCGCCGAGCTGGGTGACGAAATAAAACCGCGCCGCCGTCGCCAGAGCCAGACCTCCCGCCACCGCGAGGAAGGCGAGGAAATACTGATCGATGAAGCGCGCCTTCTCGGGGTCGAATCCGAGGTCGATCACCCGGCGCAGCGCCATGGGCATGACCATCGTGAAGCCCGCCGCCAGAGTCAGCGAGAGGACCGCCGCCGCCAGAAATCCGCGATAGGGCTTCAGAAAGGGCCAGAGCGCCCGCAAAGGCCGCAGGCTTTTGGATTTCGCCCGGCCAGCGGCCAGAGTCTCCGTCGATTCCATTCCGCCTTCGCGCGCCATGCTGCGTCCGTTCCGTCTGCGTTTCCATCCCAGTCTCTTGGCGGCGAGTTAGGCCCGCCTTGCGCGGAGGGTCAAGCGCGGAGGCGCCGCAGCGGCTCCGCCTTTCCGCCGAGCTTCCGGCGCCCGCCCGGAGGTTTAGGGCGCTAAGATCTTGCCTTGGCGGCATCTTGCGCCGCTCCGGGGCGAGGCGTTAGTTTGGACGCGTAAAGAAAAAAGCCGGACTCGGGAGGACTTCAGGATGGACGGGACGCGCCCGCGCTACGCCACCATGGCCGATAAGCTCGCCATGGATAAAATTCCGCTTTCGGAGCGTTGGAGCGCCCGCAACACCTATGAGCTGCTCAGCGCCACGGCGGCGAAGCATCCGAACCGCCCGGCGGTCACCTTCCAGCTCACCAGCGAGCCCGACGCGAAGCTGATCTCCTCCAATTGGCGCGAGTTCCGGGGCGAAGTCACGCAGGCGGCGAATCTCTTCCGGTCTCTGGGCGTGGGGCCGAAGGACGTGGTGGCGGCGCTGCTGCCCAATTGCATGGAGATGGCCGTCACGCTCATGGCGGGCCAGACGGCGGGGATCGTCCATCCGATCAATCCGCTGCTGGAGCCCGCCCAGATCGCCGCTCTGCTGCGCGAGTCGGGGGCCAAGGTTCTGGTGAGCCTCGCGCCTTTCCCGCGCGCCGACCTCGCCGACAAGGCCGCCGCCGCTCTGGCTCTGGCGCCCAACGTCAAGACCCTCGTCGAGGTGGATTTCAAACGCGGGCTCAAGCCGCCGAAAAGCTGGCTCATTCCGCTGATCCGTCCGAAGCGCCCCGGCGGCCATAACGCGAAGATCATGGATTTCGCCGCCGGACTCGCGGGCCAGCCCGCCGACCGCCTCACCTTCGAGCTGACCGCCGGTCCCGAAGACATCGGCGCCTATTTCCACACCGGAGGCACGACCGGCGCGCCGAAAACCGCCATGCATCGCCAGATCGGCATGATCTGGAACGGCTGGGCGGCGAGCGAGCTGCTCTTCACGCATGAATCCTCGCTGCTCTGCCCCTTGCCCTTGTTCCATGTGCTGGCGGCCTATCCGATCCTCATGGCCTGCATGGCGGGCGGCGCGCATTTCATCATGCCGACGCCGCAGGGCTATCGCGGCGCGGGGGTGATGGACGAGATCTGGAAGCTCGTCGAGCGCCATAAGGCGACCTTCATCGTGGTGGTGCCGACGGCGGTTTCGGCCATGATGCAGCGCCCGATCGACGCCGACGTCTCGACGCTGAAGCTGGCGCTCTGCGGCTCGGCGCCCATGCCGACCGAGCTGTTCCGCAAATTCGAGGAGGCGGTGGGCGTCCGGATCATCGAGGGCTACGGCCAGACGGAGACCACCTGCCTCATCTCCTGCAATCCGCCCGAGGGCGAGCGCAAGATCGGCTCGGTGGGGATTCCCTTCCCCTACACCGACATTCGCATCCTTCATATCGACGCCTCCGGCGCGGTGGTCAAAGATTGCGCGACGGATGAAATCGGCGAGATCTGCGTGAAGGGCCCGCAGGTCATCCCCGGCTATAAGGAGGCCGACCGCAATAAGAACCTCTTCGCCGATAAGGAGTGGATCCGCACGGGCGATCTGGGGCGGCTCGATTCCGACGGCTATCTCTGGATCACGGGCCGGGCGAAGGATCTGATCATCCGCGGCGGCCATAACATCGATCCGGGCATGATCGAAGAAGCGGCTTCGCGTCATCCGGCGGTGGCCTTCGCGGGCGCCATCGGCCAGCCCGACGCCAAGACCGGCGAGCTTCCGGCGCTTTACGTCGAGCTGAACGCGGGCGCGGCCGCCACGGCTGAGGAGATCAAGGCCTTCGTGGCCGAGCATGTGCCCGAGCGCGCCGCCGCGCCGGTCTACGTCGAGATTCTCCCGGAATTGCCGAAGACGGCGGTGGGCAAGGTCTTCAAGCCGGATCTGCGGCGCTCGGCGATCCGGCGCATCTATGGCGCGGCTCTGGAGGCGGCGGGCGTGAAGGCGGTCCTGCGCGTGGAGGAGGATCCGAAAAAGGGCCTCGTGGCGGTGGCCTCGCCCGAAGATCGCGCCGACGAAGAGAAGATCCGCGAGGCGCTCGGTCCCTTCATCACGCCCTGGCGTCTGGGGTGAGGGGCCGCGTCGGGCCGGAGCGCGGCGCGCGTCCATCACAGATGTGCGAATGAAGATTTCGCAACTTGATGATTCTCCGTACATGCTTAACTTAACCAATGGTTAAAACTTGCGCGGAGGATGTCTTCATGAAGTTGCGGCTTTTGCTCGCTTGCGGCGCGGTCGGCCTTGCGGCGAATCTCGCGCCGGAGGCCCGGGCGCAGGGAGGCTACGGACCCGCCTTCTTCTCTCCGGGATACGGAGTCGCTCCGCCTCCGGCCTTCGCGCCGAATTGCGGCTCCGCGCAGCCCCTCGCGCCGCCGCCCTGCGCTTATGGGCCCTCCGTCTGGGGCGCGCCCGCGCCCTATCCTTACGGCTATGGCGCGCCTGTTCCTCCGCCCGCGCCTTACGGCTACGGCCCGCCCGCCGGCCCTTCCGCTTCGGGGCGCGCGATCATCCCGCCCGACGTGCGCGTGATCGACGCGCCTTATGGCGCCGCGCCGGGCTGGGGCGCGCCGCAACCGGGCCCGCAGGGGTATTTCGCGCCGCCCGACGTGCAGGTGGCGAAGCCGCCGCCCATCATCCGCTACAGCGCTCCCGACGTGCAGGTGGTGAAGCCGCCGCCCATCATCCGCTACAGCGCCCCCGACGTGCAGGTGGTGAAGCCGCCGCCCGTCGTTCGCTATCTTCCGGTCACGGCGCCCCGCTTCTCTCCGGAACTCGCCGCGACGCCGGGGCCGGGCGGCTACGGCGTTCCCCATTCCAGCGGCTATTCCTACGCCCCTCCTTTCGCTCCGCCCTCCTCCTATGGGGGGACTCTCGTCGAGGGCGTGGGCACCTTCCCGCCGCCGCCCGACAGGCATGCTTTGGCGTCGCAAGGGTGGCAGGGCAATCATGGAGGCCGCAACAGCTTCCCGTTCTGCAGCCCGCATCTGCCCTTCAACACGCCCTGCGTCACGCCTTCCGGGCAATTGGTCTCGAATTGACGTCGCAGGCGCTCTGCGCCGCCGACTGAAACAGGGGACGGCTGAAAAGCCGTCCCTTGCTGTTCGGGGGCGTGGAGCCTTGGGTGAAGGCGTTCAGAAGAAGTTTCTTGCGACTTTAGGCGGAGACATATCCGAATCTTGCGCGAAGATCTTCGCAAGCGATTGACGATCTTCGCAGGCTGGCCTATCGTCTTCGCAACGCAACATAGCCGGACCTCGCCAGATGACGACCGCCGCCGCGACCGCTCCCGACGCCAAAGAGGCCCCCGCCGCCCTTGCGCGCGCCGAGCTCTCCCAGCTTTCCGCCGAGGCGCTCGCCGCCGCCGAAACTCTGCTTGAAGCCGCGCGCGCGGGCCTGCGCGCCCGGGTCGGGGTGGATTCCCGAGGCCGCCTGTCGGGCGCCGCGCTCGAAGAGGAGCAGCACGCCGCTCATGGCTTCGCCTGGCTGGCGGTTTACGTCGAGGGCCTGCGCCGCATGATCGGCTGGCGCGAGCGCCTCGCCGCCGAGAGCCGGGGCGGAGAACTCGAAGAGCTGATCTTCCAAGCCGCCTGCGGCCAGATCTGCGCCGAGATCTCCGGGGGAATCCCCATGTCGCAGGGCGAGACGGCGCGTCCCGCCGATTTCGGGATCTCGGACGAGGCCGAAGCCGCCTTCGCCGCCGCGCCCGCCGTGCGCCGCCTCGCGCGCGAGGGCGACGTGGACGCCGTGCGTCGGCGGATCATGGATCTGGTCTTCGCGGCTCAGGGCGCGGCGACCTTCGGCGATTGCGGGCTCGACTCCGATTTCGACATGATCCGCGACCAGTTCCGCCGCTTCGCCGAGGAGCGCGTGATTCCGCACGCCCATGGCTGGCATCTGCGCGACGAACTGATTCCCATCGAGATCGTCAACGAGGCCGCCGAGCTCGGCGTCTTCGGCCTGACCATCCCGGAGGAGTTCGGAGGTTCGGGCCTCGGCAAGACGGCGATGTGCGTCGTCTCCGAGGAGCTGAGCCGGGGCTATATCGGCGTGGGCTCGCTCGGCACGCGCTCGGAGATCGCGGCGGAGCTGATCCTCGGCGGCGGCACGCCCGAGCAAAAAGCCGAATGGCTGCCGAAGCTGGCTTCCGGCGAGATCCTGCCGACCGCCGTCTTCACCGAGCCCAACACCGGCTCGGATCTCGGCTCGCTCTCGACGCGCGCCGTGAAGCAGGGCGAGGAATATGTGGTCTCGGGCGCCAAGACCTGGATCACCCACGCCGCCCGCGCCGACCTCATGACCCTGCTCGTGCGCACCGATCCTTCGACGAAGGACTATCGCGGGCTCTCGATGCTGCTCGCGCCGAAGATCCGCGGCACCGAGGACGACGCCTTCCCGACGCCCGGCATGACCGGCGGCGAAATCGAAGTGCTCGGCTATCGCGGCATGAAGGAATATGAGATCGGCTTCGACGGCTTCCGCGTTCCGGCGGCCAATCTGCTCGGAGGCGAGGAGGGACAGGGCTTCAAGCAGCTCATGCAGACCTTCGAATCCGCGCGCATCCAGACCGCCGCCCGCGCCGTGGGCGTGGCGCAATCGGCGCTGGAGATCGGCATGCGCTACGCTCAGGAGCGCAAGCAGTTCGGCAAGCCTCTGGCGGCCTTCCCGCGCGTCTATGGGAAGCTGGCGCGGATGGTGGTCGAGATCATGATCGCCCGTCAGCTCAGCTATTACGCCGCGCAGGAGAAGGACGCCGACCGGCGTTGCGATCTTGAGGCGGGCATGGCGAAGCTCTTCGGGGCGCGGGTGGCTTGGGCCGCCGCCGACAACGGCTTGCAGATTCATGGCGGCAACGGCTTCGCGCTGGAATATCCGATCAGCCGGGTTCTCTGCGACGCGCGCATCCTCAACATCTTCGAGGGCGCCGCCGAGATTCAAGCCGGAGTCATCGCCCGCCGCCTGCTCGAGAGCGGCCCGAACTAACCGCCTCGGCGAGGCGCTCCTGTTCAAGGAGCGCCTTCAAGGCCGCGACGCTGAGCCAAGGCTTGGCGCGATGGATCATCCGGTGGCAATTGGCGCAGAGCAAAGCCAGATCGGCGAGCTTCGTCTGAACGCTCTCCTGAGCCTCAGACAGCGGAGTCGTATGATGGGCTTCGAGGAAGCCCGCGCCTAGATCGCCATAGGTTTTTTGAAAGTCGAAGCCGCAGGCCGCGCAGGCGAGGGCGCCGCGCGCCTTGAGAGTCTGCTCTTTCTTGCGCCGGACGATTTTGGGATCTCGCTCGCGGCGGCGATGAAGCCGCGTCAGAAGCCGTCCCTCCACGGCGACGAACTCCTCTTCCTCCTCTTCGAGGATGGGCGGAGGCGGGACCGCCAAGCCTTCGCGGATCCGCGCGACCACCGCCGCCAATTCAGCGGGACGATGGGCGTAGGCCGCCCAAACCTCGGCGTCGCCGCGGCTGGCCGAACTCAGGCCCTTGCCCGAGGCCGTCGGATCGAGGCTTTTGAGGTTCATCAGCTTCATCGCCACGCCATTGGCGTTGCGATAAGTCGCGCGGCCCTCGACGCCGAGCGCCGCGCCTAAGCGATTAAGCAAAGCGCTCGCCTCTTGGATCTCCGGCGAGTGGGGTTCGAGAAAGCGCGGGCGATGGCGCAGGTAAAGATCCAGCGCGATGAGCAACTCATCCCGCGTCCAAGGGGGATTGCGCGTCTTCGGGTCGGGGGCCTCCTCGGTCATCACGCCCCCCAAGGGATCCAGATGTTTTTGATCTGCGTCGCCTGAGCGAGGAATTCGCGGCCTTCGCCCTGAACCAGGTCGAACCAATCGCGGGCCAGAGGCTCCGTCCAGATCCGCTTGAGGTTCCCCGCCGAAGCGCGCTCGAAATCCGCCAGAGATCCCGCAGGCGCGAAGGCCCAAAGAGCGTCCACGGCGTCATGTTTCGCCAGCTCCAGACCCAAAGCCGCCGGATCGCCTATCAAAATATTCACCGCGCCGCCGGGGACGTCCGAAGTCTCCAGAATCTGGATGAAATCCGAGATGATCAGCGCCTCCGTGAAGGAGGGAACCAGAACCGCCCGATTCCCCATCGCCAGAATCGGCCCCATCAGCGAGACGAAACCCAGAAGTCCCGGCGAACTCGGGCAAACCGCCCCGATCACGCCCAGAGGCTCCGGAATGGCTAAAGCCGTTCCCCGGATCGGCGGACGATGGACCGTCCCCTCATATTTATCCGCCCAAGCGCCATAGGCGAAAAGCCGCGCCACGCTGGTGTCCACTTCGGCCTCGCAGGCGGCTTTCGCGCGTCCCGTCGCGGCCTGAAGCCGGGCGACGAAAGCCGCGCGGGCCGAGGCTAGATTCTCGGCGATATAGTAAAGGATCTGCGCGCGGGCGTGGCCGCTCTGCGCGGACCAGCCCTCGGCCTTGCGGGCGGCCTCGACGGCGTTGCGGAGATCCTTGCGGTTGGCTTCGGGCAATTCGCCGAGCAGCGCGCCCGAGGCGTGACGCACGAGCCGCGTGGTTCCGCCGTCGGGGCGGGTCTGCTTGCCGCCGATATAGAGCTTGGCGGTTTGGTCCACGCCTTCCGGCCGATCCAGCGGCGAGGCGGGAACCGCCGCAGGCGGCGCGGCCTCCGGCGCGAGCGGCTTGGCTTTGGCGCGCCAGCGCGGTTTGAGATAGGCCTCCAGACCCTCGCGGCCGCCCTCGCGGCCATAGCCGGATTCCTTATAGCCGCCGAAGCCCACGGCGGCGTCGAAGAGATTGGTCGCGTTGATCCAGACCACGCCGCATTTCAGCTTGGAGGCCACGTCCAGCACGCGGCTGATTCCCTCGCTCCAGAGGCTCGCCGCGAGGCCGTAAGGCGTGTGATTGGCGATCTCCACGGCTTCTTGCGGCGTGCGGAAGCTCATGGCGACCAGAACCGGGCCGAAGATCTCCACTTGGGCGAGGGTCGAGGCGGGCTGCACGTTGGTCAACAGCGTGGGGGGATAATAGGCGCCGCCTTCGGGCAAGGGGCAAGGCGCTTGATGGATCTGCGCGCCCTCCTTGACGCCCTGCGCCACGAGATCCTTCACGCGCTGCAATTGGATCGGGCTGACCAGCGCGCCCATGTCGATGGCTTTGTCGAGTGGCGGCCCGACCCGCAGGCGCTCCATGCGGCGTTTGAGGCGATGCAGGAATTCCGCCTCGATTCCCTCCTGAAGCAGCAGCCGGGAGCCCGCGCAGCAGACTTGCCCCTGATTCAGCCAAATGGCGTCCACCACGCCTTCCACCGCCGCATCAAGATCCGCGTCCTCAAAGACGATGAAGGGGGATTTCCCGCCCAGCTCCAAGGTCAGAGCTTTGCCGCTTCCCGCCGTGGCCTGACGCAGAATCCGCCCGACCTCCGTCGAGCCAGTGAAGGCCAGCTTCGCGACTCCCGGATGGGCCGCCAGAGCCGCGCCCGTCTCGCCTTCGCCCGTGACGACGTTGACCACGCCCGGCGGAATCCCGGCCCGCTCGCAGAGTTCGGCGAAGAGCAAAGCGGTGAGGGGCGTGTCCTCGGCGGGTTTGAGAACCACGGTGTTCCCCATCGCCAGAGCGGGCGCGATCTTCCACGCCAGCATGAGCAGCGGGAAATTCCATGGGATGATCTGGCCGCAGACGCCCACCGGCTCCTGATCGGGGAATTCGGCGGCCTGAATCTGCGCCCAACCCGCATGATGGTAGAAATGCCGGATGGCCAAAGGAATATCGAGATCGCGGCTTTCGCGGATCGGCTTGCCGTTGTCGAGGGTCTCGACCACGGCGAAAAGCCGGGCATGGCGCTGAAGTCCGCGCGCCAGAGCATACAGATGCTTCGCCCGCGCATGGCCGGGCAGAGCAGACCAGCCCGGCAGAGCCTTGGCGGCGGCCTTGACGGCGGCGTCGACGTCGGCGGCGCCCGCCTTGGCGATTTTGGCCAGAACCGCGCCCGTCGAGGGATCGCGGGTTTCGAAACTCTCGCCGGATTTCGCCTTGCGCCAAGCCCCGCCGATGAAGAGCTTCGCCTCGCCGCCGAGGCTCTTCAGCCATTCGCGCGCCGGAGCGTCGCTTTCCGGCGAAGGGCCATAGGGCAGGCTCATGTCCAGAATCTCCGCGATGGAGGGAGTCGACTCGGTCATAGGAGTTTTTCCTTAGGCGAGGCCATGGCGGTCATGGGCGGCGTAACGGCCCGTCACGTGATGCTCAAGCTGGCGTTCGATGTCGCCGACCAGAGAGGAGGCGCCGATGCGGAAGAGATTCGGCTGAAGCCAATCCTCGCCCAGCTCCTCTTTGACCAGCATGAGCTGTCCGAGGGCGTCCTTGGCCGTTGAGATGCCGCCCGCGGGCTTATAGCCCGCCTTATGGCCCGTCGCGTCGCGATAGGCGCGGATCGCCCGCAGCATGGTCAGAGTCACCGGAAGGGTCGCGTTGACGCTCTCCTTGCCCGTCGAGGTCTTGATGAAGTCCGAGCCCGCCATGAGCGCCACCCAAGAGGCCCGCGCCACCAGATCGAGATTCCGCAGATCGCCCGTCGCCAAGATGCTCTTCATATGGGCCGGGCCGCAGGCTTGCTTATAAGCGCGGATCTCGTCGTAAAGCTCGCGCCAGCGCCCGGTCAGCGCCAATTCGCGGGTGATCACGATGTCGATCTCGGCGGCGCCGTCGGCCACCGAGGCCTCGATCTCCATGATCTTGGTCTTGAGCGGCGAAAGCCCCGCCGGAAAGCCCGTCGAGACGGCGGCCACCGGAATCCCGGAGCCCTTCAGCGCCTCCACGGCGGTTCCGACGAAGCGGTGATAGACGCAGACCGCGCCCGGAACGATCCGGCGCCCGGCCAACCCCAAAGCCGCCTGAAGATCCGCCCGCAGAGGCTGGCGCGCCTTGGCGCAAAGCCGCTTGACGCGGCCTTCGGTGTCGTCGCCGTTGAGGGTGGTGAGGTCCACGCATTCCAGCGCCCGGATCAGCCAGGCCGCCTGCCATTGCTTCTTGACGCTCCGCCGCCCGCCGAGCGCGTCGGCGCGGCGTTCGGCGGCCGAGGCGTTGACGCGCAGCGCCTCCAGAGGCCCGAGGTCGAAGGGGATTCCCGGATTTTCGGGATGGGGCGCGGGAGGCGCCGCCGCCCGAATCTTCGTCGTCTGCGTCATGGCCTGCGCCCTCCCCAGAGCCTGAATGTCTTTCGACTCTGGATCGCATGGGGCGCGGGCCGCCGCAAGAGCGCAATCCGAACAGGCTGCTGAGCAGCCGTTCGGCTCAATTGCGCGACCTTAAAAGAAACCCGAGACTTTGAAGATCCTGAGGATCGGAAAAGGATCGGGTCTCCTTCTGAGGGCTTACAGAGAGGCGAGCAGCACCTTGTCCGGCGGCGTATGGCCGCTGAGGAAGGTGTGGATGTTCAGGATCATCTTCTCGCCCATGGCCACGCGGCTCTCCAGCGTGGCCGAGCCCATATGCGGCAGCAGGAAGACGTTCGGCAAAGCCCTCAGGCGAGGATTGATGTAGGGCTCGTCCTCGAAGACGTCGAGCGCCGCGCCCGCCAGTTCGCCCGCCTCCAGCATGCGGATCAGGGCGTTTTCGTCGATGATCTCGCCGCGCGCCGTGTTGACGATATAGGCCTCGGGCTTCATCAGCTTCAGGCTGCGGCTGGAGAGCAGATGATAAGTCGCGGGCGTATAGGGGCAATTCACCGAGAGGATGTCCACCCGCGCCAGCATCTGGTCGAGGCTCGGCCAATGGGTCGCGCCCAGCTCCTCGGCCTGAGCGGCGGGCAGGGGCTTGCGGTTATGATAATGGATTTCAAGGCCGAAAGCCTTGGCGCGATGGGCCAGAGCCTGACCGATGCGGCCCATGCCCAGAATCCCGAGCTTCTTGCCCTTGAGCTGGCGGCCCATGAGGAAGGTGGGGGTCCAGCCCGTCCAGCGGCCTTCCTGCAACAGCTTGACGCCCTCGGCGAGGCGGCGCGGCGCCGCGAGGATCAGCGCCATGGCGAGATCCGCCGTATCGTCGGTCAGCACGCCCGGCGTGTTCGAGACGGTGATTCCGCGCCCCACGGCGCTTTTCACGTCGATATGGTCCACGCCCGCGCCGAAATTGGCGATCATGCGCATTTGCGGTCCGGCGCTCGCCAGAAGGGCGCCGTCGATGGGATCGCCGAGCGTCGGCGCCAGAACCTCGGCGCGCTGGACGGCCGCATGCAGCTGCTCGCGCGTGAAGGGCTTGTCCTCGGGATTCAGCTCGACGTCGAAAAGTTCGCTGAGGCGGGCTTCGATCTGATCAGGGAGTTTGCGCGTGACGATCACGCGCGCTTTCGGGCGAGGGGCGGGCATGCGACATCTCCGGGTTTCTCAGGCGAAGGGGCTGCGCCGCCCTCGCTAAGGATATTCTGTTACGAAAACATTCGCATCTTTGAAAGAAAATTTTGCGAAGACGCGCAAAAACCCGCCTCCCGCATGAAAGGGGGAGGCGGGCCGAAGCTTCAGGCTCAGCCGGGGATCTCGGACTGGGCGAAGAAGAAGCCGATCTCGCGGGCGGCGCTCTCGGCGCTGTCGGAGCCGTGGACCGAGTTCTCGCCCTTCGACAAGGCGTAGAGCTTGCGGACGGTGCCCTCGGCGGCCTGAGCCGGATCGGTGGCGCCCATCACGTCGCGATGCTTCAGAACGGCGTTCTCGCCTTCGAGGATCTGCACGACCACCGGCTCGGAGATCATGTAGGAGACCAGTTCGCCGTAGAAGGGGCGGGCCTTATGCTCGGCGTAGAAGGCGCCGGCCTGATCCTGCGTGAGGCGGACGCGCTTTTGCGCCACGATGCGCAGGCCGGCGTCTTCGAAGACCTTGTTGATCGCGCCGGTGAGATTGCGCTTGGTGGCGTCGGGTTTGAGGATCGAGAGCGTGCGCTCGACGGCCATGGGAGAACTTCCTGTGTTGGATCGGCGGGGGCCGGAAAGGCCCTCCGCGCTGCGCCTCGCGGATAGCACGGGAGCCGAAGAGCCGCAATCCGCAAGCCGTCGCCCGGGCGGCTCAGACGGGGCGGGTCATGAGCAGGCTTTCGCCATGGCGCGTCAGGCGCGGATGGGGCGCGATCTCGACCCGGCCGGACGGCCGGAAGCCCAGAGAAGCGTAAAGCGCCCGCGCGGGGGCGTTGTCGGCCCAGACGAAGAGCGAAACCCTCTCCGCCTCCTCGCGGGCCGCCCGGAGCAGCGCCGCCGAAATCAAAGCGCGCGCGAGGCCGCGTCCGCGAAAGCCCTCCAGAACGCCCAGGCGCGAGATATGCAGCGCGTTCTTCGGCGTCAGGGCCGCGAAGCCCGCCAGATGCGCGAGGCGCCCGGCGGCGGGGTCTTGGGGATCGACCGCGCCGAGCAGGCGGGTCGGATAGGCGGTCAGGGCGCCGACCGTCTCGCCTTCGGCCTCGGCGATCCAGCTCCAGCGCCAGCCGTCGGGGCCGTCGCCGCCGTAAAGCTGGCTCATGAGCGCCCCCGCCGAAAGATCGGGGATCAGATCCTCAAAGACGAATCGCGCGAATTCCGGCGCCGTCAGCATTTCGACGGCGGCCATCATCGGCGCGTCCCCGGGGCGCGCGGGGCGGACGAGGTCGCCGCAGAGGAGGGCGGGGGCGCTCATTCCGCGGCGGGCGCGACCGCTTCGGCGGCCTCCGCTTCGGTTTGGGCCTTGGCGATCTCCTCGGCGCGCTTCTCGACCAGTTCGACGATATGGTCGATCATGTCGGCGTTGGACATCTTATGGCTCGGACGGCCCGAGACGTAGATCATCCCCGAGCCCGCGCCGCCGCCGGTGAAGCCGAGATCCGTTTCGCGGGCCTCGCCGGGGCCGTTGACCACGCAGCCGATGACCGAGAGCGTGATGGGCTGGCTCACATGGGCGAGGCGCTCTTCGAGGCGGCTCACGGTGTCGATGACGTTGAAGCCCTGACGCGCGCAGGAGGGGCAGGAGATGATCGTGACGCCGCGATGGCGCAGATTCAGCGATTTCAGAATCTCATAGCCGACCTTCACCTCCTCCTCGGGCTCCGCCGAGAGCGAGACGCGGATGGTGTCGCCGATTCCCATCCAGAGGAGGTTTCCCAAGCCGATGGAGCTTTTCACCGCCCCGATGGAGCGTCCGCCCGCTTCGGTCACGCCGAGATGCAGAGGATAGTCGCAGGCTTCGGAGAGCGCCTGATAGGCCGCCGCCGTGAGAAACACGTCCGAAGCCTTCACGCTGATCTTGAATTCGAAGAAGTCGTTGTCTTCGAGGATCCGGGCGTGCTCCATCGCGCTTTCGACCATGGCGTCGGGGCAGGGCTCGCCGTATTTTTCGAGGAGATGGCGCTCCAGAGAGCCGCCGTTCACCCCGATGCGCATCGAGCAGCCGTAATCCTTGGCCGCCTTGACCACCTCGCGCACGCGCTTGGCGTCGCCGATGTTGCCGGGATTGATGCGCAGGCAGGCCGCGCCCGCCTCGGCGGCCTCGATGGCGCGCTTATAATGGAAGTGAATGTCCGCGACGATGGGGACCGGGCTTTCCCGCACGATGGCCTTGAGCGCCGCCGTCGACTCCACGTCCGGGCAGGAGACGCGCACGATGTCCGCGCCCGCCTCGGCGCAGCGCCGGATCTGGTCGATGGTCGCCGGAGCGTCGGCGGTGATGGTGTTGGTCATGGTCTGAACGCTGATGGGGGCGTCTCCGCCCACCAGCACCTTGCCCACGCGAATCTGACGGCTCTTGCGCCGCGCGATGTCGCGCCATGGACGAACGCTCATCCGGTCCTCCGAAACTTCAGCCCTCGACTTCGGCCGCGCCCCTTGGGGCGGCGGGCGTCAGTCCACCGGGCGCATGCTGCCGAAGGCGCGTCCGCCGCCGGGCGCGGCCTCAGGATAGACATAGGACGGCGGCGGATTCGAGACAATGCGTCGTTCTGGACCGGGCGCGGGGCGCTGCACGCGCTGAGCGGCGGGCAGAGGCTGGGCCGCAGGGGCCGAAACGTCCCAGATCGGCGCCTGAGCGGCGGGCGCCGCGGCCAGAGCGGGCGCGGGGCGCGGCGGGGTCGCGACGGGGGCGGGGCGGGGCGGGGCGGCCGCGACGGGCGCGGGCGCCGGAGCGTTCTGGGCGATCTGGACGCGCAGATTCTCGGCGCTGAGGTCGAAGTCGCGGATCACGGCGGCGCGGCGCGAGAAGGGGCCGAGCCGCTCGCCCGCCACCTCGACGATCAGGCCGGAGGGGTCGCCCACATGCAGGCGCATGCCGTCGCTGCGGCCCTCGGGGGGCGTGAAGCGGTCGCCGGGATTCATCTCGCCGCTGAAGATCACCGCGCCGCCTTCGGCCTCGCGGGCCTCCAGCCAGACTTTGCGCTCGGCGACCAGCGCGAAGGCGGGGGCTCCGGCCTCCGGCGCGGGGGCTTCGCCTTCGGCGGCCGTAAGGGCCTCGCCCTCCGCCCCGCCTTCGGCCCCGGAGGGCGTTCCGGCGGCGGGGGCGGCGGCGCGGGTCAGAGCCGAGGCGAGCGGCGCGTCGATGGGCGGCAGAGGCGGCGGCGCGGCGCCCGTATCGGAGGCGGCGGCCCAATAGGCGTCGACGCTGCGCTCATAGGCGGCGGCGCTCGGGCGCTCCAGCGCCACGGTGACGGCGGCGGGCTGAGGCTCTCCGCCGCTGAAGACGGCGGCGACGCCCGCATGATCCATCAGCTTCCAGCCGCCCCAGAGGATGCCCCCCGCGAAGACCAGAGGCGCCAGCATGGCGATTCCGCCGAGCAATCCGCGCCAGACGCGGCCGCGCTCGCGGCGGCGGGCCAGACCCGCCAGAGGATCCTCTTTGGCGGGCGGGCGGCGGAGCGGCGCGGCTTCGGGCTCGGCGCGGCGGGCGGCGGAGAAGATTCGCGCGACTCCGCCTTTTTCGCTCTTCGCCTGAGCCTCGACCTCTTTTTGAAACCGCAGGGCGGTCTTGTCCGGGTCCAGCCCGAGATAACGCGCATAGGCGCGCAGAAAACCGGCGGCGTAAGCGGGATCGGGCAGCAGATCGGGGCGCACGTCCTCGATGGCGAGCAGATAAGCGGCCTTGATCTTCAGCTCGCGCTCGATCTGATCCAGACTCCGGCCCGAGCTGGCGCGCGCGCCGCGAAGTTCGTCTCCGAGAGAGACGTCGGCTTCCTCGAATCGTAAAGTCGAGATGCTTCGATGCGCCGTCATGGACCGCCCCGACTCGCGCGCCTTTGGGCGCGCCCTTAAGTTTTTGGCCAGCGTCTTTTTTTAGCTCAGGAGGCGGGATGTTGCAACGCGCTTCTCCCCCGTGAAAACCTCTCACGGCGGACAGGTTGCCGCAATTTCCTCAAGAGTTGGTTGACTCTGGCCCCCCGGACTTCGGGTCGGAAAGGTCAGGGGGCGGGCGCGCGGGGGAGGATCCGCGGGCCCGCGGAGAGTCGTCAGGCGGCCCGGCGCAGCGAACGCCGCCGCCAGATGGTCTGAAGAGCGTCCACAAGGGCGTCCATGTGAGCGTCCGTATGCAACGGCGAAGGCGTGAACCTCAGACGTTCCGTCCCGCGGGGCACGGTCGGGTAATTGATCGGCTGCGCGTAAAGCGAGAACTCCGTGAGCAGAGCGTCCGAAACCGCCTTGCATTCCGTCGGGTCGCCGACGAGCAGCGGCACGATATGGCTCGGGCTGTCCATCACCGGCAGATCCGCCGCGCGCAGGCGGGCCTTGAGGGTCGCGGCGCGCTCCTGATGGCGCGTCCGCAGCTCCGGATGGGCCTTGAGCCAGCGGATGCTCTCCGCCGCCGCCGCCGCGAGGGTCGGGGGGAGGGAGGTGGTGAAGATGAAGCTTGAGGCGTAGCTGCGCACCACGTCCACGAGGCGCTCCGAGGCGGCGATGTAGCCGCCCATCACGCCGACCGCCTTGCCGAGGGTGCCCTCCACCACGTCGAGCCGCGCAAGGGCCGCCTCGCGCTCGGCGACGCCGCCGCCCCGCTCGCCGTACATGCCCACGGCGTGGACTTCGTCGAGATAGGTCAGGGCGTCGTAACGCTCCGCGAGGTCGCAGACCTCATGGATCGGGCCGAAATCGCCGTCCATGGAGTAGACCGATTCGAAGGCGATGATCTTCGGACGCGAAGGATCGGCGGCCTTGAGCAGATCTTCGAGGTGATTCAGGTCGTTATGACGCCAGATCTTCTTGTCGCAGCGGGCGTTGCGCACGCCCTCGATCATCGAGGCGTGATTCAGCGCGTCCGAGAAGATGACGCAGTTCGGCAGCACCCGCCCGAGGGTCGAGAGGCTGGCCTCGTTCGAGATATAGCCCGAGGTGAAGAGCAGGGCGGCGTCCTTGCCGTGCCAGTCGGCGAGCTCGCGCTCGAGATCGACGTGGTAATGCGTCGTGCCCGAGATGTTGCGCGTGCCGCCCGAGCCGGAGCCCGCTTCGTCGGCGGCGCGCTTGAGCGCCTCCAGCACGGCGGGATTCTGGCCCATGCCGAGATAATCGTTCCCGCACCAGACGGTGATCTCGCGGGTGGAGCCGTCCGCTTCGCGCAAAAGCGCCTGCGGAAATTCGCCCCGGATGCGCCGGATGTCGGCGAAGACGCGGTAACGGCCTTCGGCGCGCAAGGCTCCGAGGGCGCTGTCGAACATCTGGTCATAGCGCGTAGGCGCGCGGTCGGCGTGATCTTTCATGGCGGAATCGTCCCTCCCCGACGATGAACGGCTCTTTGAGCGAGCATAGGACTCAAGAACCGGACCGCTCAAGGGCGCCGAAGCCGCATTAGGACGAAAAGACGAGCGCGATTCGTCGCAACCGACGGAAAATCCGAGGAAAATACTCGGTTATTCTCCGGAGAAGGCCGCCTCGAACTGCACGCGCCGGTTGGTGGATCCGGGGCCATGCGTCTCGACCAGTTCGACCGGATCGGGACGCGCCGCCGCGATCAGACGATCCGCGGGCGCGCCTCGGGCGATCAGTTCGGCGATCACCGCCTGAGCCCTTTCGCGGGCGAGGCGCTGGTTGGTTTCGGCGCTGCCGAGGCGGTCCACATAGCCGATCACCCGCAGACGCGGCGCGCCGGGCCGGCTCAGGATCTCCACGGCCTCGTCCAAGACTTCGAGATTGCGGGCCTGAGACAGATTCGCGCCGTCGGGGATGAAGATCGCGCTGCGCGTCGCCCAGAGCCTCAGGCGGGCCTCGGGCGTCTCGGCGGCTTGGGCGAAGGCCGCGAGATCGCGGGTTTCGGCGGCCAGAGCCCCCTGACGCTCGGAGAGGGCGGCGATCTCCGCCTCCTGCGCGAGGAGGCGGGCGCGGGCCTCCTCAAGGGCGGCGGCGGTCTCGCTCTGCGCTTGCCGGGCGGCCGCCAGAGCGGCCTCGGCTTCGGCGCGGGCGCGGCGCAGGCCCTCCATCTGCGCGGCCAGACCCGAAAGGCGGGCCTCGGCCTGCGCGGCGCTTTCGGCGAATTCGGGCGAGGCCCCATAGGCGAAGCGGGCCTGAAGCGGAAAGCCTTCGCCGGCGGCGGCGGTCAGGCGCGCGCTCAGAGCCTCGGCGTCGGCGCCGGGGGGCAGGACGCCGCTCACCTGAATCCGCGTCCGGCCGGACCAGGCGGCGAAGACCGGCGCGTCGTCGAGGACGGGCTCCTCGGCGATGGCGGCCCGCACCCGCTCTAAGGCGGCCTCGCGGCTATGGGCCTCCCAAGCCTTCCAGGCGAAGAAGCCCAGCAGCCCCAGCAGCAGCAGCGCGCCCAGCGCCAGACGCCGGCGCCGCGCGCCGCGCCGGGCGGAGGCTTTCTGAGAGGTGATCAGGGCGCGGGCGAGGGGCGCGAGGGCGTCGGGCCGCGCCAGCGCTTCGGGCGGGGCTTCGCCCAGCGCGTCGAGGAAATTCGAAGCGGCCTCCTCCATGCGCTCGCGGCGCTCGGCGGAGGGGGAGCCGCTGGCCTCTATGGCGAGGATCCGCTCCGCCCGCGCCTGCAGCGTCACCGAGCGGCCGTTGAGGTCGAGGGAGCGCAATTCGTCGCCCTCGCCCGAGCGCAGCGCCTCTTCCGAGAAGGAGAGGATGGCGGCGATCATGCCGCCGATCATCTCGGCCGCGGCGGGGTCGGCGGGATCCTCGGGCCATTGGGCGACGAGGCCGCCGCTCTGGCGGTCGATGAGCAGAATGCGCGAGACGCCGCCCCGGGCGCTGAGATCGGCGAGGGCCAATTCGCTGACGCTGCGTCCCGTGAGCAGCGCGCGCATCCTCAGCCGCCAGCCCTGCGCCGAGGCGAGGGCGTCCAGTCGGGCGTTCACGTCCTCGACCAGCTTGCGGAAGCTGTCGGCGACGGCGGCCTTGACCATGCGTCCGGCGATGGGACGGAAGGTCTCGACCATCTTCTCCTTGGAATTGTCGATTTCGGCGCGGATGGCCACGCCCATCATCGGGGCGAGGGTGGAGGCGAGGGCCTTGCCGCGTTTGGCGCGGGTTTCGCGCAGAGCCTCGACGAGGTTCTCCGCCATGGCCTCGCGGATGGAGTCCTTGTCGCCCATGGAGCCCTCGACCGCCTCCAGACGGGCGGAGAGCCGCGCGAGGGAATCGCGGTCCTGAGCGAGCAGCAAAGCGCGCAGACGCGCGAAACGCGCCGCCTCGGCCTCCGCATGGGCGGCTTCGGCGGCGGCGCGCAACCGGGCTTCGGCTCTGGGATCGGCCCCAGAACCGGAGACGGATCCGGAATCGGCCATGCGGTCAGCCATGGTCCTCGCTATGTCCGGCGGAATCCTCCGGGCGCTCCTCGGCGAGGCGGCGCAGGTCTTCGCTCATCTGGGCGAGATTGGCCGAGATGTCGGCGAGGGTGCGGCGGCGGCGCTCTTCGCCGCGGGCGTCCAGCTCGCGCAGGCGGCGGTCGGTCTCGGCGGCGGCCTGCGCGAGGCGGCGGTCGGTCTCGCGCAGACGGTCCTCCAGATGGTTGATCCGGTCGACGAGGCGGCGCTGGGCGTCTCCGAAGAGCAGATCGCGGACCTGCGCCATGGCGACGTCGGGCGTGGAGGCGTCGGTCTGCTGCGGGTGATGGGGGGCGTAGGCGGCGTCGGTCATAGGGGCTCCGGCGAAAGGCGTTGCGGGCTTGCGCGCGTAAGGCGACGGAAAAACTCCGTGAGCCGATTGGAACAAGAAATTCTTAAAGCTTCCTCCGCGCGGCCCGCGCCGGAAATCCCTGTCGGCGACCCCCGTCGGCGATCTCGCGCGGCGCGGGAGCAGACTAGCGGCGGCGCAGGCGAAAAGATAGGCGCCGTAAGGCGGGGCGGGGCCGCCTCGGGGGCGGATTCCGCAGGTTCTTTCGGGGAGGCCCGGCGCTTTGCGCGGGGAGGGCGCAGGGAGAAGGCCGCGCGGTTCTTTCGGAGGGGTCAGAGCCCCCGCCGGGCCATGAAGGCGGCGGCGATGGTGCCTTCGTCCAGATGCTCCAGCTCTCCGCCCATGGGCACGCCCTGAGCCAGAACGCTGGTCCTGATTCCCAGATCCGCGAAGGCTTCGGCGAGATAATGCGCCGTGGCGCGGCCGTCCACCGTGGCGTTGAGCGCGAGGACGACCTCGCGGGGCTTGGCCTCGGCGGCGCGGGCGAGCAGCTGCGGGATGCGCAGCTCCTCCGGCCCTACGCCGTCCAGAGCCGAGAGGCAGCCGCCCAGCACATGATAGCGCCCCTGAAAGGCGCCCATGCGCTCGATGGCCCAGAGATCCGCCGAATCCTCCACCACGCAGAGGGCGCCGTCGTCGCGCTGAGGATCGGCGCAGATGGAGCAGATTTCGGCGGTGTCGATATGGCCGCAGATCGAACAGGGGCGGATCTTCTCGGCGGCGAGGGCCATGGCCTCGGCCAGAGGCGCGAGCAGGGCCTCGCGGCGCTTGGCCAGATGCAGCGCCGCCCGCCGCGCCGAACGCGGCCCGAGCCCCGGCAGGCGCGCCAGAAGCTCGATCAGCCGCGCCAGCTCCGGCCCCATGGGCGAAGCGGCGTTGGGGCCGGAATTCGGGCGGCGGGAGGAATCCATGGCTGCGCCTCAGGTCAGGAGCGGATCGCGCCGTCGCCGGTCACGAGATATTTGAAGCTGGTCAGCTGCTCGGCGCCCACCGGGCCCCGCGCATGGAGCTTGCCCGTCGCGATGCCGATCTCGGCGCCCATGCCGAATTCTCCGCCGTCGGCGAATTGCGTCGAGGCGTTATGCATCAGAATCGCGCTGTCGAGCCCTTGGAAGAAGCGCGCCACGGGGGCGGCGGCCTCCGCGAGGATCGATTCCGTATGGCCCGATCCATAGCGGCGGATGTGGTCTATGGCGCCCTCGACGCCGTCCACCATCTTCGCCGCGATGATCGCGTCGAGGAATTCATGGCCGTAATCCTCGGGCGAGGCGGGGACCGCCTCGGGCGCGAGCGCCCGCACGCCTTCGTCGCCGCGAATCTCGCAGCCCGCCGCCGCCAGAGCCGCCACCACCGGCGCCACATGCTCGGGCGCGGCCTTGTCGAAGAGCAGGCATTCCGCCGAGCCGCAGATTCCCGTCCGGCGCATCTTGGCGTTGACCGCGACCTTCACGGCCATGGCCTCATCGGCGGAGGCGTCGACGTAGAGATGGCAAATCCCTTCGAGATGGGCGAAGACCGGGACGCGGGCCTCTTTCTGCACCCGCTCGACGAGGCTGCGCCCGCCGCGCGGCACAATGACGTCCACGTAATCGACCATCTCGCCGAGCAGAATCCCCACGGCGGCGCGGTCGCGGGTGGGGACGCGCTGGACGGCGTCCTCGGGCAGGCCCGCCTGACGGAGCCCCTCGCGGATGACTTCCAGAATCGCGCCGGAACTCGCAAAACTCTCGGAGCCGCCGCGCAGAATGGCGGCGTTGCCCGATTTCACGCAGAGCGCGCCCGCGTCGGCGGTGACGTTGGGACGGGATTCGTAGATGATCCCGATCACGCCGATGGGCGTGCGCACCCGACGGATGCGCAGGCCATTGGGGCGCGTCCAGTCGGCGATGACCTCGCCCACGGGATCGGGCGTCGCCGCGACCTCGCGCAGGCCCTTGGCGATTCCCTTGAGGCGGGCCTCGTCCAGCAGCAGGCGGTCCAGCATGGAGCCCGAAAGGCCCCGGGCTTCGGCGCGGGCCATGTCCTCGGCGTTGGCGGCGAGGATCCCGGCGGAACGGGCCTCCAGAAGATCGGCGGCGATCTCCAGAGCCTTGCGCTTGGCCTCAGAAGGAGCCTCCGCCAGCAGACGCGCGGCGGCGCGGGCGCGGGCGCCGAGGGCCTTCATCTCGGCGCGCAGAGCCTGCGGGTCTTTGGAAGCTTCGATCTGAGAGGAGGGGAGAACTTGATTCATGACTCGCTCCAGATCGCCATATCGTCCCGATGGCTGATTTCGGTCCGGCCGGGGTGGCCGAGGATGGATTCCAATTCGTGAGACCGCCGCCCCGCCGCCTTGCGGGCCTCGACGGAATCATAGGCGGCGAAGCCCACGCCGATCTGCGCGCCGGCCTCATCCTGAATCGCCACGGGGGCGCCGCGCTCGAAATCGCCGATCACCGCCTTGAGCCCCGCCGGAAGCAGCGAGCCTCCGCGCTTCAGAGCCCGCGCCGCCCCCGCGTCCACGACGAAGGCGCCTTCCGTCTTGAGGCCGGAGATCCAGCGTTTGCGGGCGCTCTGGGGCGTATGGCCGGGCAGGAACCATGAGCAGGGCGCGCGATTCTCGGCGAGGGCCTGCAAAGGCCGCTCGACGTCGCCTTTTAAAATGGCCATGGCGCAGCCGCCCTGCAAGGCGGTCTGGGCGGCCATGACCTTGGTCTTCATCCCGCCCTTGCTGACGCCGGAGACGGGGTCTCCGGCCATGGCGGCGATCTCCGGGGTGATCTCGCGGATCACGGGCAAGCGCTTCGCCGTCGGGTCGAGATTGGGATTGGCGGTGTAAAGCCCGTCCACGTCGGAGAGCAGGATCAGCCGATCCGCCTCCAGCGTCAGGGCCGCCTGAGCCGCGAGGCGGTCGTTGTCGCCATAACGGATCTCATCCGTGGCCACGGTGTCGTTTTCATTGATGATCGGCACCGCGCCGAGGCCGAGCAGAGTTTTCAGCGTCGAGCGCCCGTTGAGATAGCGGCGGCGGTCATGCGTGTCGCCCAAGGTCAGCAGCACCTGAGCCGCCACGATCCCGTAAGGCGCCAGAGCCTCGGAATAGGCCCGCGCCAAGCCGATTTGCCCCACCGCCGCCGCCGCCTGAGCGCGCTCCAGCGGCAGAGGGCCTTTCGGCAGACCGAGAATCCCGCGTCCCAAAGCGATGGAGCCCGAGGAGACCAAAGCGACTTGCGCCCCGCCTGCGCGCAAGGCGGCCACGTCGGCGGCGAGTCCCTTCAGCCAATCCTGACGCAGCGCGCCGGATTTATCCACCAGCAGCGCCGAGCCGATCTTGACCACGATCAGCTTGCCGGAGCGGAAGAATCCGCCCGGATCGAAGCCCGCTTCGGCCTCGTCCTGAAGGGCTTGGGGCGCTTCGGCCTGACTTAACTGGGCGACCATGGGGCGGGCTCCTTGGGCGCGGCCTCCTCGGCGCGGGCCTCGTCGATGACTTTGAGCAGGGCGCGCAGCATGGGCTTGACGCCTTTGCCCGTCGCGCCGGAAAGCGGCATGATCTTCTTCGCGCCCGCCTTGCGCAGAAGGGCGGTCTTCTCCTTGACCTCCTCCTCGGTCAGAGCGTCGATCTTGTTCAGCCCGAGCAGACGCGGCTTTTCGGGCAGGCCCTCGCCGTATTCCTCAAGCTCTTTGACGATGATCCGGTAATCCTCGACCAGCGTCTCGGAGGTTCCGTCCAGCAGATGGAGGATCACCGCGCAGCGCTCCAGATGGCCGAGGAAGCGGTCTCCGAGCCCGGCGCCTTCATGGGCGCCCTCGATGAGGCCGGGCAGATCGGCGACCACGAATTCGCGCTCGTCCACCGCCGCGACTCCGAGCCCCGGATGCAGCGTGGTGAAGGGGTAATCCGCGATCTTGGGCCGCGCGTTGGAGACCGCCGAGAGGAAGGTCGACTTCCCGGCGTTGGGCAGCCCCGTCAACCCCGCGTCGGCGATGAGCTTCAGCCGCAGCAGAATCGTGCGCTCCACCCCCGGCAGACCCGGATTCACCCGGCGCGGAGACTGGTTCGTCGAGGTGACGAAGCGCGCGTTGCCCCATCCGCCGTTGCCGCCCTCGGCCAGAAGCGCCTTTTGTCCGACCTCCACGAGATCGGCCAGAAGCTCGCCGGTGTCGTAATCATAGATCTCGGTGCCGACGGGGGCCTTCATCACCACGTCGGGCGCGCCCGCTCCGGTGCGGTTCTTGCCCATGCCGTGGCCGCCGGTCTTGGCCTTGAAATGCTGCTGATAACGATAATCGATGAGGGTGTTCAGCCCCTCCACCGCCTCGATCCAGACGTCGCCGCCCCGTCCGCCGTCTCCGCCGTCGGGACCGCCGAATTCGATGAACTTCTCACGCCGGAAGGAGAGGCAGCCCGCCCCGCCGTCGCCGGATTTGATGTAGACTTTCGCCTGATCCAGAAATTTCACGCCGCGCCCTCCTCGCGCCGATCCTTCCAGGCCGCGCGCGTCAATTCATAAAGGACGACGGCCTCGTCGCCCAAAGGATATTCGCCCGAGGATTCGAATCCCAGAGCCTCCAGAAGCCGCCCCGAGGCCGCATTGGTCTTGAGGCGCTCCGCCCGGACCGCCGGAGCCTTGAGCGTCGTGAAGAGATAATCCAGCAGCGCCGCCGAAGCCTCGCGGGCGCAGCCCTGGCCTTGCGCCGCGCGGCTCAGCCAATAGGAGACGTCCGGAGCCCCCGCCGCGTCCTTCGGCCCGACGCCCCATTCGCCGATCAGAGCGCCGTCCGCCTTCCGCGTCAGCCCGAGCCGGAAGCCCGGCGCGCCCCGGAAGCGGCTCGCGCGGATGCGCTCCAGAGCCGCCGCCTCGGTGAAGGGCGAGGGGAGATTCGCCATCCGGCGGGCGATCTCGGGATCATTCCCGATCCGCGCCAGCTCCGCCGCCTGCTCGTCCTGCAAAGGGGCGAGGATCAGGCGTCCGGTCTCCAGAAAGGGCGGAGGGGGCGGCGCGTCCTCGGCGGAGAGATCCAGCCTCAGGCAGTCGACCTCCTCGCCGCGCGCCTGACAAAACACGGCGCGGGTCTCGCCTTTATCCCGGAATCCGAGCTTGCGCAGCGCGTTTCCCGAAGCGGGGTTGTCGGCGAAATATCCCGCCGTGATCTCGGCGAATCCCTCGCCGGAGCCGCCCCGCGCGAAGCCCTCCGCGACGACCGCCCGGCCCGCCTCCGTGGCGTAGCCCCGGCCCCAGACCTCGAAGCCCAGCCAATAACCAAGTTCGGCCTCGGCCCGGCGCAGAGGATCGGCGTGCAGGCCCATCGCGCCTTGCAGCCCATCCGAATCGCAGATCGCCCAGACGCGCCCGCCCTCCTCCTCGAGGAGGGGATGGCGCGCGATGAAGGCCTCGGCCTGCTCGACCCCGTAAGGCTGAGAAATCGACGAGACCATGCGCGCCACGCGCGGATCATTCGCCAGAGCGGCGAGGCGCGGAGCGTCCTCCGGGGTCATGGGCCGGAGCGTCAGACGGGGCGTGCGCAGCACGGGGTTCATGGTTTTGGGTCCCGAAAGCGAAAGGGGGCGGCCTCGCGGACCGCCCCCTTCGGGAATTTCTGCTGTGAGGCGGCGGATTACTCGGCGGCTTCCGCCGCCGGGACCACCGAAACGAACTGGCGGCGGCCGCGGCCCTCATGGAACTGCACATTGCCGTCGGCGGTGGCGAAGAGGGTGTGGTCCTTGCCGAGGCCGACGTTGGCGCCCGGCCAGACGCGGGTGCCGCGCTGACGCACGATGATGCCGCCCGAACGGATGGCCTCGCCGCCGAACTTCTTCACGCCGAGACGGCGACCGGCGGAATCGCGACCGTTGCGCGAGGAGCCGCCTGCTTTTTTCTGAGCCATAAGATGGCCTCCTTTAAATCAGGGTGACCGCAGGCGCTCAGGCGCCGGCGATGGCGCCGATGCGCACGAGGGTCAGATATTGGCGATGGCCGCGCTTGCGCTGCGAGCCGTGCTTGCGGCGACGCTTCTTGAAGGCGATGACCTTATCGCCGCGGATCTGGTCGATGACGGTGGCGGTCACCGAGGCGCCCGCGACGGTGGGGGCTCCCACGGTCACGTTCTCGCCTTCGCCGACGACGAGAACCTCGTCGAAGGTGATCGTGGCGCCGGCCTCGACCTCGAGCTTTTCGATCCGGAGCACGTCGTTTTGGGCGACGGTGTATTGCTTGCCGCCCGTTCTGATGACCGCGAACATCGCGTCCTCGCTAAGATTATGGCGCGCCCTGCGGCGCCGACCCCGGAAGGTCGGACTTTGCGGGCCATCGGGCGGCGCGTTGGAATGACGAGACGCGCGTGAAGACGAAGGCTCCGCGCGCGAGGCGGCCATATAGGGCGGTCAGGCGCCTTTTGTCAACGCGGGATCGCTTCGGGCGCGCGAACCGTCGCGAGGGGGAGATTGGGGGAGAGATTGAGGGGGCGCGGCTCCTCCCGCGCGATCAGCTCCGAGGAATCCGGGCGCGGCGCGGGGGGCTTCGGCGCGGGTTGGGCCGGAGCGGGCGGCGCGGCCGGAATCAGATTCAGCGTCACGATCTCGGGCGGATTGAGGAAGCGCAGAGGCAGGGCCGCCGTGCCGATTCCCCGCGAGACGTAGAGCGGGCCTTTGGGCGTCTCATAAAGCCCTGCGGAGAAGCCATGCCGCGACATGGCGACGGGGCAGCCGATCAGCGGCAGGCAGATTTGGCCGCCATGGGTATGGCCCGCCGCCGAAAGCGAGGCCGGACGCGGCAGCCGCATGGCTTCGTCGGGGCGATGGGTGAGGAAGATCAGCGGCGCGGCGGGGTCGGTTCCCGCCAGAGCCAGATCCGGCCGCGCGCCTTGGGGTCCGATGGGGTCGTCCACGCCCGCGAGGATCAGGCGTCCGCCTCCGGGCGCGGCGATCTCCAGGTTTTCATTGCGCAGCACCTTGGCGCCGCCCTCCGCCAGAGCCGCCGCTATGGCCTCGCCATCCTCGGCCCAATCGTGATTCCCGAGGATGGCGTAGACGCCCATGGGCGCCTCCAGCCCGCCGAGAAGCCGCGCGGCGGCCTGAGGATCCACGCGCATCCAGTCGTTATAGAGCTTCTGCGCCGGGCCATGGCTGATCCCGGAGTAATCCCCCAGCAGGAGGATCAGATCCGGCTTTTGCGCCTCGACCATGGGCTTGAGCTTCTCCGCCAGCCGCTTTTCCGACCAATGCAGAGACAAAGACTGCGTGTCGGCCGCCACCAGAGCCCGGATCGGCGCCGTCAGCCCCTCGATGCGGATTTCGGCCTGATTGGCCTCCAGCATCCGGGGCTCGACGAGGAAGGACCAGAGAAAAGCCGAAGCGCCCAGACCAAACAGAATCCGGCGCAGCTTGCGCAAACGGGAGCGGACGGCTTTGGGAATCGGTCAATCCTCCGGGAAGGGATCTTCCGGAGCGTCGCGCAGGCTCCAGCCCAGCGAGGCCCATGTGCGCCTCATATGATCGGGCAAAGGCGCCGAAAGCGTTAAGGTCCGCCGGGGCTCGATGGGGTGGGGCAGAGTCAGGCTGCGGGCGTGCAGATGCAGCTTGCGGCTGATCTCGCCGCCGAGCTGCGCGCCGTCCTCCACCGAGGAGCCGCCGTATTTGCCGTCGCCGACGATGGGATGCCCGATCTCGGCCATATGGGCGCGCAGCTGATGGGTGCGGCCCGTCACCGGGCGCAGAATCGACCATGAGGCGCGTTTGCCCGCCGAATCGACGGTGAAGTAATCCGTGCGGGCGCGTTTGGCGCCTTCGGTCTTGTCGACCTCGTTCGGATGGATGCAGCGCATCTTCTCGGCTTCGCCCTTGGGGCCATGGCCCGAGCCCTTGACCAGCCCGTAACGGATGATCCCGTGATCCGGAACGGGGCGGCCGACCACGGCGGCCCAGTAGATTTTCCGGGTCGCGCGGCTGAAGAAGAGCTCGCCCAGACGGGCGGCGGCCTGAGTCGTCCGCGCCGCGAGGATCACCCCGGAGGTGTCGCGGTCGAGGCGATGGACGAGCTTGGGCTTATCCTTGCCGGGCAGGCGCAGGGCCTCCAGCAGGCCGTCGAGATGGCGCGTCACGCCGCTGCCGCCCTGAGTCGCCAGACCCGGCGGCTTGTTCAGGGCGAAGAGGTATTTATCCTCATAGATGATCATGTCCCGGACGGCGCTGACGTCCTCCGGGCTCATGCCCTCGGCGGGATCGCGCGGCGGAGGCGGCTCGTCGGGCAGGGGCGGCACGCGGACTTTCTGGCCCGGCTCCACGCGGTCGCTGGATTTCGCCCGCGCGCCGTCGAGACGGACTTGTCCCGTGCGCAGGAGCTTTTCAATCGCGCCCTGCGTAACCTGAGGGAATTTCCGCCTCAGCCAGCGGTCGAGCCTCTGCTCGCCCTCTTCGGGGCCGACTTCGAGAATCTGAACGCCGGACATGACCGCTCCTGAAGTTTGCGCGTCCGAGAGCGTCGAAGCGCTCTCGTGTTTTGGGGGACGCGCGATGTCTCCGAAAACTCTTTCAAATTTTTCGGATCGCGCTTTGTTTGTGGTCGCGCGATTTATCCGAAAAACCGGCTCCCAGTTTTCGGATCGCGCTCCAAACCTGCCAGATAGCGATTCGCGGGCCGGAAAGAAAGGCTCGCGGCTTCAGGATCTGCGGAAAAGCGCCGCGGCCTCGACATGGGCCGTCCAGCGGAACTGGTCCACCGGCTGGATCTTCTCCAGCTTATAGCCTCCGTCGAGGAGGATTCGGGCGTCCCGGGCGAAGCTGGCGGGATTGCAGGTCGCCATGACCACGCGCGGCACCTTCGAGCGCGCGATCTGCTCGCATTGCGCCTGAGCCCCCGCGCGGGGCGGATCCACCACCAGAGCCTGAAACTCCTTCAGCTCATTGGGGATCAGCGGGCGCCGATAGAGGTCGCGCCGCGTGAAGCTCACGGATTTGAGCCCCTGAGCCCGCCGCATGGCGAGATTCCCCGCCTCCACGGCGGCGGCCTCGCCCTCGAAGGCCGCGACGTTGACGAAGCGCGCCAGAGGAAAGGTCAGGGCGCCCGCTCCGGCGAAGAGATCCGCCGCGCGCTTGACGCCCTTCAGCGCCTCCACGACGAAGGCGGCCAAAGCGGATTCGCCCTCGGCGGCGGCCTGAAGAAAGCCGCCGGGCGGAGGCGCCACGAGGGTTCCGCCGAAATCCTGAACCGGAGGCCGCCGCGCCGCCACGGGCTCGCCGTTCCAGACCAGCCGCGCCAGATCCAGCGCTTCGGCGGCGAGGGCCAGCTCCTGCCTCAGCTTCAGATCCAGCGGCTTGCCGCCCTCCACGGAGAGGTCCAGCCCGGCTTGAGAATCGGTTGCGGTCATGCGGACCGTGGTCTGACGCGCCGCCCCGACTTCGGCGATGCGCCGGAGTTTGGGCAAGGCCGCCTTGAGCCCCGGCGCGAGGACGCGGCATTCGGCGGCGTCCACGATGTCATGCGAGCCCCGCGCGGCGAATCCTAACGTGATCTCCTCGCGGGTGCGCAGCAGGCTGAAGGCGGCGCGGCGGCGCGAGGCGGCCGGAACGGTGATCGTCGGCAGGATGTCGCCAGCCTCGATTCCGCGTTGCGCGAGCGCCCGCTCCACGAGATCGGCCTTCCAGAGCGCGAGCTCCTCGTCTTGCAGATGCTGCACGGAGCAGCCGCCGCAGCGCCCGAATTGCGGACAAGGCGGCGTCTGGCGCCAAGGCGAAAGCGGGATGATCTCGGCGGGCTCTCCCGCCGCGTCGAGCCTCACGCGGTCGCCGGGCGCCGCGAGGGGGATATGCAGAAGCTTTCCCTCGGGAGAATGGGCGATTCCATCGCCTTGCGCTCCGAGCGCCTCGACTTCGATCTCCGCCGCCCGTTCCGCCGCCTGTCCCATGACTTCATCCGAATCTTTTCATGAGCCAGAGGCCCAAAACCAGCGCCGCCAGAGCCAGAGCCACCGAAAGCCCCGCGTAAAGCGTCGCGCCAAGCCAGCGCTCTTGCGCCAAGAGCCGCTGGAAGTCGAGCGAAAAGGCGGAGAAGGTGGTGAAGCCGCCCAAGACTCCCGTGGCGAGGAAGAGTCTCCAGCCCTCGGCCGAGGGGCCTCCGCGCCGCGCCAGCCAGCCCGCGACGAGCCCCATGGCGAAGCTCCCGGCGATGTTGGCCAGCAGGACGCCCATGGGGAAGCTCGGCCAGATCCGCCCGACCGCGAGGATCGTCCAATGCCGCAGCATCGCGCCGAGGCCCCCGCCTAAGCCGACCAGAAGAGAAGCCGTCAGTCCGTTCGTCATGCGCGCTCCTTCAGGCGAGCAGATAGACTCCCGCCGCCAGTCCCGCGAGGAGGGCGCCGAGCGTCAGAAGCATGAGGAAGAAGGCGTCTCCCTGATCCTGATCCTTCCGGCGCAGGTCCGGAGAGGCCGCGAGGAAGCCGATGACCGCGAAGCGCGTCAGATCATGGGGCCAGAAGGGATCCTCCGGCTGCATGATCAGCCAGCCGACGCCTGCGCCGAACAGTCCGGCGACGAGGATTTCGACCATCGCCCGCCGCCAGAAGACGCCGCCTCCGATCCGTTTCGCCGCCGCGCTCGTCAGGACGCGCGCTCCGGCGCCCAAGAATCCGCCGATCAGCATCCAGATCCATGCGGGGAGGCTCGTCATGGGGCCTCCTTCACGGCCCCGAGGAGCATTTCCCGATTGCCGTCGCCGCCGAGGATGGGGCTCTCCATGCGCCCGACCACGCGCCAGCCCCCGGCCTCCAGAAAAGCCGCCGCGAGGGCGAGGGCCTCTTCGCCCGCCGTCTCCTCCTTGACGATCCCGCCCTTGCCGACCCGTCCCGGCCCCAGCTCGAATTGCGGCTTGACCAGAGCCGCCAGCCAAGCCCCCGGCCTCGCCCGCGCCAGAGCGGGCCCCAAGGCTTTGGTCAGCGAGATGAAGGAGAGATCCGCCACGAGGGCCTCCGGGTCTTCGGGCGGGTCTTCGGGCCCCATCTCGCGGACGTTGAAGCCCTCGCGCGGCGAGACCCGGGGATCGGCGGCGATCCGGGGATGCAATTGCCCATGGCCCACGTCCAGAGCATAGACCCGCCGCGCGCCCCGGCTGAGCAGAACCTCCGTGAAGCCGCCCGTCGAGGCTCCGAGGTCATAGGCCGTCCGCCCCTCCGGCGAGAAGCCGAAGCCCTCCAGCGCCGCCAGCAGCTTCAGCGCCCCCCGCGAGACCCAAGCCAAGCCTCCGGCCTCGACGGCCAATTCATCGGTTGCGGAAATCTCCTGAGAGGCCTTGCGGGCGGCTGCGCCGCCGATCCGCACGCGTCCTTCGCGGATCAGCGCCTGAGCCCGGGCCCGGCTCTCCGCCAGCCCCCGCGCGACCAAAGCCTGATCAAGCCTCATCTTCGCGGACGCGCCTTTTGAAGGTGAGGTTCGGCCCATGCCCGCGCATCAGCCAGAGGGCGAAGAGCCCGAAGACCACCCAGGAAGCGGCGTGATTGGCGAGGATCGTCGTCCAATGGGCGCCATGGGGCGGCCAGCAGAGATCCAGCGCCATGGTCAGCCCGGCGATGAAGGCCAGAGCCCCGACGGCGGCTTCCGGCGTATGGCGCCATTTCGTCCATGCGCCGATCTGAAAGACGAGCAGCGCCAGAGCGCAGAGCGTGAAATACCAGCGCAAAGCCGCGAAGGGGGCGGCTTCGCCGATCAGCTCGACCGGAGCGGTCTGCTCCGTCCAGAGCCGCAGCAGCAGCAGCCCGAGCATGGCCAAAAGCAGCAGATTCAAAGCCGAAGCCGCGCCCAACCATCCGCGCAAGCCGAAATCCCGTCGCGACCGGGCTTCGGCCTCGGTCAGCGAGCGCCATTTCAGGCCCGCGGGGGCCGCAGCCTCCAGAGCTTTGGAGGCGAAGGGCGGGGTTTCGCGCATGAGGCCCCATATCATGCGCCCGCTCCCCATGCGAGCGAAGATGACGGCGGCTTTGCGCTTCGCGGCGGACCGTCTCCCGCAAGCTTCAATTCAGCAGGGATTTGAGAAGGTAAAGCTGGTCCAGAGCCTCGCGGGGGCTGAGGGCGTCCACGTCGAGGGCCTTGAGCGCCTCCTCCACGGCGGAGGTTCTGGGCCGGGCGGTCTCGGCGGCGACGAAGAGCGGCAGATCCTCGGCCAGAGCCTTGAGGCGGCGCTTCGCGCCCTCGCCGTCGCCTTTTTCGAGGGCCGCGAGAACCTCCTCCGCGCGGGAGAGGGCCGCCGCCGGAAGCCCCGCCTTGCGCGCCACCTGAACGCCGTAGCTGCGGCCTTTGGCGCCTTCGGCCACCTCATGCAGGAAAACGAGGTCGCCTTTCCACTCCGAAACCTTGAGCGAGACGGTCTTCGCGCCCTCCAGCTTCTTCGCCAGAGCCGCCAGCTCATGATAATGCGTCGCGAAGAGCGCCCGGCAACGATTCACGGCGTGCAGATGCTCCACCGTGGCCCAGGCGATGGAGAGGCCGTCGAAAGTGGCGGTGCCGCGCCCGATCTCGTCGAGGATCACGAGGGCTTTCGGTCCGGCTTGGTTCAGGATCGCCGCCGTCTCCACCATCTCCACCATGAAGGTCGAGCGCCCCCGCGCGAGGTCGTCGGCGGCGCCGATGCGGCTGAAGAGCTGATCCACCGCCCCGATCCGCGCCGAAGCCGCCGGGACGTAGCTCCCCGCCTGAGCCAGCAAGGCGATCAGGGCGTTCTGGCGCAGAAAGGTCGATTTGCCCGCCATGTTCGGACCCAGCACCAGCCAGAGCCGATCCGCGCTCAGATCGCAGCTATTGGCGACGAAGGGAACGTTCTCGCGGCGCAGAGCCTGATCCACCACCGGATGACGCCCCGCCTCGATCTCGAAGGCGTCGGAATCCTCCACGAGGGGCCGCGTCCAGCCCTCGGCGCGGGCGAGCTCCGCCAGCCCTGAAGCCACGTCGATCTCGGCCAGAGCCGCCGCCGCCGCCGAAATCCGGGGGGCCTCGGCGAGGACCGCGGCCGAGAGTTCGGCGAAGATCGCCAGCTCCATAGCGACGGCCTCGGCGCCCGCGCGGGAGATTTTGGAATCGAGATCCGCCAATTCCGTGGTGGTGAAGCGCGAGGCGTTGGCGGTGGTCTGGCGATGGATGAAGCGCTCCGCGAGCGGCGGCTTGAGGAAGCGCTCCGCATGGGCGGAGGTCACCTCCACATGATAGCCCAGAACCCCGTTATATTTGATCTTCAGCGATGAGACGCCGGTCTCCGCCTTCAGCTTTCCCTCAAGATCGCGCATCACGCCGCGCGCGTCTTCGGCGAGGCGGCGGAGCTGATCCAGCTCGGGCCGCCAATGAGCCGCGACGAATCCGCCGTCCCGCGCCGCGAGCGGCAGATCCGGCCCGAGCGCGCCTTTGAGCAATTCCGCCAGAGCCTCGTGGTCGGTCAGAGCCGCCCGCGCCCGCGCGATTTCGGCGGGCGGATCGCTGAAGGACAGGGCGTCCGCGAGGACCGCCGCCGCCTCCAGACCATCCCTTAAAGCCGCGAGGTCGCGCGGGCCGCCGCGCTCCAGAGAGAGCCGCGCCAGAGCCCGCGCCATATCCGGCGCCGCCCCGAGGTAATTGCGGATCTCGCCGCGCAGGGCGTCGTTCTCCACGAAGGCCGAAACCGCGTCCAGCCGCGCCGAGATCGCTTCGGGATCGGTCAGCGGCGCCGCGAGCCTCTCCGCGAGCAGGCGGCCTCCGGCGCCGGTGCGGCTGCGGTCCACGGCGTCGAGCAGGCCCCCCGCGCGCTGGCCGGAGAGGTTGGTGAGGATTTCAAGATTGCGCCTCGTGGCGGCGTCGAGCCGCATGGCGGCGTTTTCGGCTTCGCGGCGCGGCGGCGCGAGGACCGGAGCGCGGCCTTTCTGGGTGATCGCGAGGTAATCGGCCAGAGCCCCCAGCGCCGAAATCTCCGGCTGGGCGAAGGCGCCGAAGCCCTCCAGCGTGGTCACGCCGTAAAGCTCCTTCAGGCGGCGCTCGGCGGATCCGGGCTCGAAGCTCGCCGGGCCCAGAGGCGCGACGCGGGCGCCGGTCTCGGTCAGAAGCTCCATGAGCGCCGCGTCGTCGAGCAGGCGCTCCGGAATGAGGATCTCGCGCGGCGCGATGCGCGCCAGATCCGCCCCGAGCCTCTGGCGGCGCGTCGGGCGGGCGAGGGGCGCGCCCGCCGAGATGTCCATCCAAGCCAGAGCCGCCCCGGCTCCGGTCTCCGCATAGGCCGCAAGGTGGTTGGAGGCGCGGGCCTCCAGAAGCGCGTCTTCGGTGATGGTGCCCGGCGTGACCACCCGCACCACCTCGCGGCGCACGACCGATTTCGCGCCGCGCTTCTTGGCCTCGGCGGGATCCTCCATCTGCTCGCAGACGGCCACCACGAAGCCTTTGCGCGTCAGTTCGAGGAGATAGCGCTCCGCCTGAACCACCGGCACGCCGCACATGGCGATGTCTTCCTCGCCATGTTTGCCGCGCTTGGTGAGCGCGATGTCCAGCGCCGCCGAGGCCGCCACGGCGTCCTCGAAGAACATCTCGTAGAAATCGCCCATCCGGTAGAAGAGCAGCGCATGAGGATGCTCGGCCTTCAGCTCCAGATATTGCGCCATGGCGGGCGAGGCGATGGCGGGATCCCGAAACGGCGCGGCGGGAGAGAGGGGGCGAGTCATGCGGCGGGGCCTTCCTGAACGAACGGCCTCAGAGCTAGCCGAAAGCTCAGGCCCGCCCAAGCGAAAAGGGCGGGGCCTCGGCGGGAAGGTCCTGAACCCTGTAAATCATACGGCTTGCGGCGCGGCCTTTTCTGGAGGGATGCTCCGTAAGCGCCTTCCGGGCGCGACGCAGGGGGTGAGAGGGGGCTATGGTGGAATGGCTGCTGAAGACGCTGGCTTATCTGGCGATGAAGGCTCTGGTGGCGCTCGGCTTGGGGGGCGCCCCCACGGAGATCGTGCCGAAGAACGAATATCTGGTCATGCAGCTGATCTTCGCGGAATGCCTCCCTCATCTGCGCGAGGGCAAGGCGCCCTTTCAGGCCATGCGCTCAGATCCCGCCGCTCAGGAGGCCGCCCTGATTTTGACGATGGGTCCGGAGGCGCTGCGCGGCGAGCCGGTCGTCCCGCGCTACGTCGCCTCTTGGGGCGTGGATGAGCAGGGGCTCCATTTCTGCGCGGTCGAGCGCGCGCGGCTTTCGCCGGAGGAGGCGAAGGCGCAGCCCGCTTGGCTCGGCGTGGGGGATACGGATTTCCTGCTGCGTCTGAACGACAGGATGCATGCGGAGGGCTTCCGGACGGAGCGGCTTGCGACGCGCATCTCGCGGAAGGAGACGAGCGCATGGTTCTTGAGCCTTTCCGCTCGGGAGGGGCTCTGGCTGGGGGTCTCGGTTCAGGGCGTGGAGGCGGGATGGAGAGGCGGCCGCGGCGTGGTCGAGATCGACCGGATCCGCGTTTACGGCCGCGCCGAAGCTTCGTCGTGAGGCTTCCGTAAGGCTTTCCCCGCCGCCGCGCGCCGCCTATGCTGAGCCTATGGCCTTCACCTTGCGGCAATTGCAATATTTCGTGGCGGTGGCCGAGCAGGGCGGAGTCTCCCGCGCGGCGCGGAGCTTGTCCATTTCGCAATCCTCCGTCACCGAGGCCATTCAGGAGCTGGAGCAGGATCTCGGGGTGGCGCTTTTCGAGCGTCATGCGCGGGGGCTCTCGCCGACCCAGCAGGGACACCGCTTCCTCCGCCACGCCACGCAGATCCTCGCCGGAGTCTCCGACGCCCGCCGCAGCTTCTCGGCGGGGCGGGGCGCCGAGACCGTCGGGACGCTGCATTTGGGCACGACCTCGCTGGTGGCGGGCTATGTGCTCTCGGATCTTCTGGCGCGCTATCGGCGGGCCTGGCCCAACGTGGCGGTTTCGGCCATCGAGGACGGCGGGGAATATCTGGAGCATCTGCTCATCGGCGGCGAACTCGACGTGGCGGTGATGGTGGTCTCCAATCTGCGCGAGCGCATGGCCTTGCAGACCGAAAGCCTCGAAGTCTCGCCTTACCGGCTCTGGCTGCCGGGGGGGCATCCCCTCGCGGCGGCCGAGGGCGCCGTGGAGCTGGCCGCCGCCGCCCGCGAGCCCTTCGTCATGCTCGCCATCGACGAGATCGAGGAGACGGCGGGCGCCTTGCTGCGGGCTCAGGGTCTGCGGCCTCAGGTGGCTTTCCGCACCCGCAGCGTCGAGGCGGCGCGCAGCCTCGTGGCGACGGGGGCGGGGGTGGCGATCCTGCCCAATCTGGTCTATCGGCCCTGGTCCCTCGAAGGCGACCGCATCGAGGCCCGCGACGTGGCGGGCGCGCCTCCGCCCGTCGAGGTGGGGATGGTCTGGCGGCGCGGCTCAAGGCTGAGCCTCGCGGCGCGGGAGTTCGTGGCTCTGGCGCAAAGCCAGAGCTTCGCCCGTTCGCGGCCCTAAGTCCTTTCGGCGCGAATCGGGGTCTATCGGAAATCCCGATATGACGTTTCTGTTAAATAGGTTTGCGCTGAGCGCATATCCGCCGCAGGCTGACCCTCACAGATCGCAAGCCGCCCCCTTCCGCGACAGGCGCGACGAACAAGAGCGGCCTCTCAATTTTTTGGAGGAGTTCGCATGATCCGTTCTTTGGCGACCTGCGCCGTTCTGGCGCTTTCGGCGGGCTTCATGAGCGCCGCCTACGCTCAGGCCATGAAGACCGAACTCGGCGAGGGCGAGGGGCGTCTGAACGTCGTCGCCTGGGCCGGCTTTCTGGAGCGCGGCGAGACCGACCCTAAATTCGATTGGGTCACCGGCTTCGAAGAGGCCACCGGCTGCAAGGTCAGCGTCAAGACCGCCAACACCTCCGACGAGATGGTCGCGCTGATGAACGAGGGCGGCTTCGACCTCGTGACGGCCTCCGGCGACGCCTCGCGCCGCCTGATCGCGGGCAAGCGCGTCCAGCCGATCAACATCGACCTCATCCCGAGCTGGTCCAAGCTCGACGACCGGCTGAAGGACGCCCCTTGGCACACCGTCGAGGGCGCGCATTACGGCGTGCCTTACGTCTGGGGCCCGAACGTCCTCGCCTATAACACCGAGGTCTTCCCTGAGGCGCCGACTTCATGGAGCGTGGTCTTCGAGGAGCAGGATCTTCCCGACGGCAAGAGCAACGTCGGCCGCGTGCAGGCCTACGACGGCCCGATCCACATCGCCGACGCCGCGCAATATCTGATGTTCCATAAGCCGGAATTGGGCATCGTCAGCCCCTATGAGCTGAACGACGAGCAATACGCCGCCGCTTTGGATCTGCTGCGCGGCCAGCGCAAGCTCGCCAGCCGCTACTGGCATGACGCCTTCATTCAGATCGACGACTTCAAAAACGAGGGCGTCGTGGCTTCAGGCTCATGGCCGTTTCAGGTGAATCTCCTCAAGGGCGACGGCGCTCCCATCGCCTCGACCTTCCCGCAGGAGGGCGTCACGGGCTGGGCCGACACCAGCATGATGCACGCCGAGGCCGCCAATCCCAATTGCGCCTATAAATGGCTGGAGCATTCGCTGAACTCCAATCTGCAAAGCGATTTGTCGCTGTGGTTCGGCGCCAATCCCTCGGTGCCCGCCGCCTGCACCGACGGCAGCGGCATGCTCACCGCCGAGGTCTGCGCGCAGAACGGCTCCAACGACTTCGAGAAGGTCCGCTTCTGGCAGACGCCGATCACCCAATGCGCCAGCCAAGGCGAATGCGTGCCCTATTACCGCTGGGTCTCCGACTACATCGCCGTGATCGGCGGACGCTGAGCCCGCCGGGCGCTCCTCCGGGCTCCGACGCCGGGGGAGCGCCTGATGTCCTCAAGATCCGACAAGGGGGGCGTCCTCCGCCGCTTCCGGCGCAGGAGGGCCGCGCCTTTCTCTTCCATGCTTCGACGCCCGTCCTCGACGCCCGCTCTCGAAGAAGGAGGCCGCATGACCGCGTCCGCATCTTCCGCTCCTCCGCCCGCCCTGTCCCCCGCCGTAACTTTTGAAGCCGTCTCGCGCCATTACGGCGCGGTCAGAGCGGTGGACGGGGTGGATCTCGCCATAGCCCCCGGCGAGTTCTTCGCCATGCTGGGGCCTTCGGGCTCGGGCAAGACGACTTGTCTCCGGCTGATCGCCGGCTTCGAACGCCCGAGCGCGGGCCATATCCGGCTCTTCGGCGAGCAGGTGGAGGATCTGCCGCCCTATCGGCGCGGCGTGAACACGGTGTTTCAGGATTACGCGCTCTTCCCCCATCTCGATATTCTGGAGAACGTCGGCTTCGGGCTGAAGATGCGGGGCGTCGAGGCCGCCGAACGCCGCCGCGCCGCCGCCGAGGCTCTGGAGCTGGTGAAGCTCCCCGGCTATGGGGCGCGCAAGCCGGGTCAGCTTTCGGGCGGCCAGCGTCAGCGCGTGGCTCTGGCGCGGGCTCTGGTGAACAAGCCGAAAGTCCTGCTGCTCGACGAGCCGCTCGGCGCGCTGGACCTCAAGCTGCGCGAGCAGATGCAGGAGGAGCTGAAGGCGATTCAGAAATCCCTCGGCGTGACCTTCATCTTCGTCACCCATGATCAGGGCGAGGCGCTGTCCATGGCCGACCGCGTGGCGGTCTTCAGCGAAGGGAAGATCCGTCAGATCGGCGCGCCCGAAGAGATTTATAATCGCCCGCGCACGCGCTTCGTGGCGGATTTCGTGGGCTCCTCGAATCTTCTGCCGCCCGATTTCGTGGAGAAGCGTCTTGGCGCGCGGCGCTGGGGCAGTCTGCGGCCGGAGCAGATCGCGCTGCGGCCCGCGGGCTCCGGCGAGGGCGCTCCGGCGCGCATCGCCTCCGTGAGCTATCTCGGCGCGACGACCCGGCTCGGGCTGGAGACGGCGCCGGAGGAGGGGGCCTTGCGGCTGCATGCGGCGGTCCCGGCGGCGGCGGCGACGGGGCTGGCTCTGGGGCAGATGGTCGAAGCCGCCTTCGCGCCCGAGGCGATCCACCTCATGGAGGACGCCCCATGACCGCCGCCGAGATTCCCCAAAGCCGGGGTCTGCGCGGGGCGCTCAGCGATTGGTTCTGGCGCAATCCGGGGATGACGCTTTTTCTGATGCTCCTGCCGCCGCTGCTTTGGCTGGGGATCATTTATCTGGGCTCGCTCTTCGCGCTGCTGCTTCAGAGCTTTTATTCGATCGACGAATATTCCGGGCTGATCAACCGGGAATTCACGCTCAAGACCTACGCCGAACTCTTCAAGCCCGCCAATCTCGACATCATCCTGCGCACGGTGACCATGGCCGCCCTCGTGACGGTCGGGTCGGCGGTGGTGGCTTTTCCCATCGCCTATTTCGCCGCCCGCTACGCGAAAGGCCGTTGGAAGGCGATCTTCTATCTCGGGGTGATGCTGCCGCTCTGGTCGAGCTATCTGGTGAAGGTCTATGCGTGGAAATTGATCCTCGCGCGGGAAGGCATCCTCAATTGGACTTTCGCCAAGCTCCATCTGACTTGGCTGGTGGAGGCTTGGCTTGCGCTGCCCATCGTCGGGGGGAATTCGCTCTCGGTGAGCCATACGGGCACCTTCCTCGTCTTCCTCTACGTCTGGCTCCCCTATATGATTTTGCCTATTCAGGCCTCGCTGGAGCGGGTGCCGGGCAATCTGATCGAGGCCGCCTCCGACCTCGGGGCCACGCCGCGCCAGACTTTCTGGAACGTGCTCTTTCCGCTGGCTCTGCCGGGAGTCCTCGCAGGCTCCATCTTCACCTTCTCGCTGACGATGGGCGACTACATCATTCCGCAGATCGTCGGGACTTCGCGCCGCTTCATCGGACAAGCCGTCTACGCCCATCAGGGCACGGCGGGGAATATTCCTCTGGCGGCGGCCTTCACGGTGGCGCCGATCCTCATCATGGGGGTCTATCTCTGGTTCGCCAAACGCAAGGGGGCTTTCGATGCGCTCTGACAAGGAGGGCGCGCGGGCGCCTCTGGGTCTGAAGATCGCGGCGGGGCTGGGCTTGGCCTTCCTGCATCTGCCGATCCTGCTGATCTTCGTCTACGCCTTCACCACCGAGGAGCGGAGCTATCAATGGCCGCCGCCGGGCTTCACGCTGAAATGGTTCGGCGTGGCTTGGGGACGCGCCGATCTCTGGGAGGCTTTGATCCTCTCGCTGAAGGTCGCGAGCCTCGCCACGCTTTTGGCCATGCTGCTCGGGACGCTCTGCGCGGCGGCCATGAGCCGGACGAAGTTCTTCGGCCGCGAGAGCATCTCCTTGCTGATCATCTTGCCCATCGCCTTGCCGGGCATCGTGACGGGCGTGGCCTTGCGCTCGGCCTTCAATCTGGCGGAGATCCCCTTCTCCTTCTGGACGCTGATCATCGGCCATGCGACCTTCTGCGTGGTGATGGTTTATAACAATGCGGTGGCGCGGTTCCGGCGTCTGCATGGGTCGCTGATGGAGGCCGCCGCCGATCTCGGCGCCGACGGCTTTCAGGCCTTCCGCTATGTGGTCTTGCCGAACATCGGCACGGCGCTGCTGGCGGGGGGCATGCTGGCCTTCGCGCTCTCCTTCGACGAAGTCATCGTGACCACCTTCACCGCCGGACAACAACAGACTCTGCCGATCTGGATGCTGGAGGAATTGGTGCGTCCGCGCCAGCGCCCAGTGACCAACGTCGCGGCCATGGTGGTGGCTCTGGCGACCTTCCTGCCGATCCTTCTCGCCTATCGCCTCACCCGCGACGGCGATCAGACCGCCGGAGCCGGAAAATAGAGCGCTTTCCAGCGAAACCGACGAGGTTTCGCGTCGAGAAAGCGCGGCCGCAAAAGAAGTTGGAGCGTTTGAACGACCCAGTTCGGTCGGAAAACGCTCTAACGCCCAAACTGACGCCAAAACCCACGGGAGAAACGCCATGGACGTCCAAATGCTGATCGGCGGAGGCTTCGAAACGGGCGCCGAAGCGCCGGAGACCATCCTCAATCCGCGCACGGGGGCGGCGATCCTCGAACTCCCCGAGGCCTCGCGCGGGCAGATCGACCGGGCGGCGGCGGCGGCCTCCAAAGCCTTCGAAAGCTGGTCGCGGACGACTCCGGCGGAGCGTTCGGGCTATCTCCTCAAGATCGCCGAGCGCATCGAGGCCGAGGCCGCAGGTTTCGCCGCGCTGGAGGCTCTGAACTGCGGCAAGCCGATTCAGGCGGCTCTGAACGACGAGATCCCCGCCATCGTCGATTGCTACCGCTTCTTCGCGGGCGCCATCCGCAATATGCCCGCCGTGGCGGCGGGGGAATATCTCGCGGGCCACACGAGCATGATCCGCCGCGATCCCATCGGCGTGGTGGCCTCCATCGCGCCGTGGAATTATCCGCTGATGATGATGGCCTGGAAGCTGGCCCCGGCTTTGGCGGGCGGCAACACGGTCATTTTCAAACCCTCGGAGCAAACGCCTCTGACGGCGCTGAAGCTGGCGAAGATCCTCGCCGAGGTCCTGCCGGAAGGCGTGGTCAACGTGGTGCTTGGGCGGGGCGACACGGTCGGCGACGCGCTGATCAATCACCCGGACGTGCGCATGGTCTCGATCACCGGCGACATCGCCACGGGGCGCAAGGTGCTTCAGGCCGCCGCCAAGACCATCAAGCGCAGCCATCTGGAATTGGGCGGCAAGGCCCCGGTGATCGTCTTCGACGACGCGGATCTGGATCTCGTCGTGAGCGGGCTGCGGGCCTTCGGCTTCTACAACGCCGGACAGGACTGCACCGCCGCCTGCCGCATCTACGCGGGCGAGAAGATTTATGAGAAGCTGGTGGCGGATCTCTCCTCGGCGGTGTCGACCATCGCTTTCGATCAGGCCGATGATTCCGCCAATGAGATGGGCCCGCTGATCTCGCGGCGTCAGCGCGATCGGGTGGCCTCCTTCGTGGAGCGCGCCGCCGAGCTCAAGCATATCGAGATCGCGGCGGGCGGCAAGCCGGGTTCGGGCTCGGGCTTCTATTATCAGCCGACCGTGGTGGCGGGCGCCTTGCAGCAGGACGAGATCGTGCGCCGCGAGGTCTTCGGGCCGGTGGTCTCGGTGACGCGCTTTTCCGAGGTCGATCAGGCCGTGGCTTGGGCCAACGACAGCGATTACGGCCTCGCCTCCTCCGTCTGGACGCGGGACGTGGGCCGGGCCATGGCGGCGGCGGCGCGTCTGCAATATGGCTGCACCTGGATCAACACGCATTTCATGCTGGTCAATGAAATGCCTCATGGCGGGCTGAAGCAATCGGGCTACGGCAAGGACATGTCGGTCTATGCGCTGGAGGATTACACCGCCGTCCGGCATGTGATGATCAACCACGGCGGATAAGCGCCCCGGAATTCGAATTCGGCCCGGAGACCAAGAGGAAAGGGGCGTCCCGGCGGGGGGCGCCCCTTCGCTTTTCGAGCGTCTCCCGACCGAATCGGATCGTTCGAACGCTCTCGGTTTCGATGTGGTCGCGCTTGCGCGACGCGAAGCCTGATCGGTTCGCTGGAAAGCGCTTTCAGGCGGCTTGGTCTTCGCCCGCCGCCGTGAGCTTGGCGAGATCCGCGTCCGAGAGCTTCAGCCTTGCGCCGCGCGCGAGGCTCTCCACCTGCGCGACCGAAGTCGCCGAGGCGATGGGCGCCGTCACGCCGGGGCGGCTGAGCAGCCAAGCCAGAGCGATCTCCGAATGGGCCGCGCCCGTCGAGGCGGCCACTTCGTCCATCGCCGCCAGCACCCGCAGACCCTTGGGCGTGAGGAAGCGCCCCATGCCGCCGCCGCGCGGGCTTTTATGAAAATCGGCCTCGGAGCGATATTTCCCGGTCAGGAAGCCCGCCGAAAGCGCATAAAAGGGGATCAGCCCGATCTCTTCCTGCACGGCCAGAGCTTGCAGCTCGCCCTCGATCTTCTCGCGGGTGAGGAGGTTATATTCGTTCTGGAGGGTCTCATAGCGCGGCAGGCTCTTCTCGGCGCTGAGCTTCAGCGCCTCGCCGAGCTGGGCGGCGTCGAAATTCGAGGCGCCGACATGCCGGACCTTCCCCGCCTTGACGAGGTCCTCATAGGCGCGGAGAGTCTCCTCCTGCGGGGTTTCGGGATCGGGGCGATGGCTCTGATAAAGGTCGATGTGGTCGGTCTGGAGGCGTTTGAGCGAATCCTCGACGGCCTGCGCGATCCAGCGCGCCGAGAGGCCGTTGCGCTCCGGCCCCAGCTCCATGCCGACCTTGGTGAAGATCTTGACCTTATCGCGGTTTCCGCGCGCCTTCATCCAGCGCCCGATGATCCTTTCGCTTTCGCTCTGATTGCCGGGCACCCAGACGGAATAGACGTCGGCGGTGTCTATGGCGTCGAAGCCCTGATCGAGAAAGGCGTCGAGGATCGCGAAGGACTGCGCTTCGTCCAGCGTCCAGCCGAAGACGTTGCCGCCGAAGATCAGCGGTTGGATGTCGATTCCGGTGCGGCCGAGAGGGCGGGGGGCGGTCATGAAGGGTCTCCTTGCGAATGAGGCCGCATCCGATCACGCCCCGCCGCAGGCGGCAAGCTCACAAATCCCGCGCGATCACGAGCCTTTGAATGTCGCTGGCGCCTTCGTAGATCTGCGAGACCCGCACGTCGCGATAAATGCGCTCGACGGGGAAATCCTTGAGATAGCCGTAGCCGCCATGGATCTGGATCGCGTCCGAACAGACGCGCTCCGCCATCTCGGAGGCGAAGAGCTTCGCCATGCTCGCCTCTTTGAGGCAGGGCATGCCCGCCTCGCGCAGAGCCGCCGCGTGCAAGACCATCTGACGCCCCGCCTCGATGCGCGTCGCCATGTCGGCCAGCCGGAAGGCCACCGCCTGATGCTCGATGATCGGCTTGCCGAAAGTCACGCGCTGGCGGGCGTAGTCGCGGGCGGCCTCGAAGGCGGCGCGGGCCATGCCCACCGATTGCGAGGCGATGCCGATGCGGCCTCCCTCCAGATTGGAGAGCGCGATGGCGTAGCCGCGCCCCTCCTCGCCGAGGCGGTTTTCGACCGGAAGCCGCAGATCCTCAAAGGCCAATTGGCAAGTGTCCGAGGCGTGCTGCCCAAGCTTCTCCTCGACGCGCACCACCTTATAGCCGGGGGAATCCGTAGGGATGATGAAGGCGCTGAGGCCCTTCTTGCCCGCCTCCGGGTCGGTCACGGCGAAGGCGACGATCACATGGCCGTTCTTGCCCGAGGTGATGAATTGCTTGGCGCCGTTCAGCACGTAATGATCGCCGTCGCGGCGGGCGCGGGTCTTGAGCGCGCTGGCGTCGGATCCGGCCTGCGGCTCGGTGAGGGCGAAGCCGCCGATCCATGCGCCCGAGGCCATCTTGGGCAGGAATTTTTGTTTCTGCTCTTCGGTCCCGAATTTCAGGATCGGCGCGCAGCCCACCGAATTATGCACCGACATGATCGTCGAGACCGCGCCGCAGCCCGCCGCGATCTCTTCGAGCGCCATGGCGTAGGCGATTTGTCCGGCGCCCACGCCGCCGTATTCCTCGGGAACCACCATCCCGAGAAACCCAAGGTCGCCCATCTCGCGCAGAGCCTCGGCGGGGAATTCATGGCGGCGGTCCCAGCCCTCGGCGAAGGGCGCGAGGCGCTCCTGCGCGAAGCTTCGGGCGGCCTCCTGAATGGCGGCCTGCTCTTCATTGGGAATCATGCGCGCCTCCTCATTCCGCAAGCTCGACGGCCATGGCCGTGGCCTCGCCGCCGCCGATGCAGAGCGTCGCGAGGCCGCGCTTCAGTCCGCGCCGCCGCAAGGCCGCGATGAGCGTCACGAGAATCCGCGCGCCCGAGGCCCCGATGGGATGCCCCAGAGCGCAGGCGCCGCCGTTCACGTTGACCTTCTCATGGGGCAGATTCAGCGCCTTCATGGCGGCCATGGCCACCACGGCGAAAGCCTCGTTGATCTCATAGAGATCCGGCGTTTCGGCGGTCCATCCGAGCTTGCCGAGCAGGGTTTCGATGGCGCCGATGGGAGCGGTGGGGAAGTCCTTCGGCGCGCGGGCGTGGGTGGCGTGGCCGAGGATCGTGGCGAGCGGCGTCAGGCCGCGCCTTTCGGCCTCGGAGCGGCGCATCAGCACGAGGGCCGCCGCGCCGTCGGAGATGGAGGAGGAATTCGCCGCCGTCACGGTGCCGCCCTCGCGGAAGGCGGGGCGCAGGCCCGGAATCTTGTCGATGCGGGCCTTGGGCGGCTGTTCGTCCTCGGAGACCATATGCTCGCTCTTGCCGGATTTCACCGTCACCGGGATGATCTCTTCGGCGAAATCGCCGGAAGCCATGGCTCTCTGCGCCCGCTCCAGGGAGGCGATGGCGAAGGCGTCCTGCTCCTCGCGCGTGAAGGCGAAGGCCCCGGCGCAATCCTCGGCGAAGGTTCCCATGAGGCGGCCTTTGTCATAGGCGTCTTCAAGGCCGTCGAGGAACATATGGTCCAGCGTCCGGCCATGGCCCATGCGATAGCCCGTCCGCGCGCGGTCGAGCAGATAGGGCGCGTTGGACATGCTCTCCATGCCGCCCGCCACGACCACCGAAGCCGAGCCCGCGAGGATCAGATCATGCGCCAGCATCGCCGCCTTCATGCCCGAGCCGCACATTTTATTGACCGTGGTCGCCCCCGCGCCGAGCGGGAGTCCCGCGCCTAAAGCCGCCTGACGCGCCGGGGCTTGTCCCTGTCCGGCGGGCAGCACGCAGCCGAAGACCACTTCCTCGACGGCTTCGGGAGGCGGTCCGGCGCGCTCCACGGCGGCGCGGATCGCGGCCGCGCCCAATTGCGCCGCCGCGACGTCTTTGAAATCGCCGAGAAAGCCGCCCATGGGCGTGCGGGCCATGCCGACGACGACGATGGGATCCTGAGCCATGAAGGTCTCCTTATTTCGGGGCCATGCGCAAGGCGCCGTCGATGCGGATCGTCTCGCCGTTGAGATAGGGATTGGCGAAGATATGCAAAGCCAGAGCGGCGTATTCGGCGGGCTTTCCGAGTCGGGCGGGGAAGGGCACCACGCCGTTCAGAGCCTCCTGAGCGGCGGGCGGCAATCCCGCGAGCATGGGCGTCTCGAAGAGGCCCGGCGCGATGGCGGCCACCCGGATTCCAAAGCGCGCCAGCTCCCGCGCCGCCGGAAGGGTCATGCCCACCACGCCGCCTTTCGAAGCGGCGTAGGCCGCCTGTCCGATCTGGCCGTCATAGGCCGCGATGGAGGCCGTGTTGACGATCACGCCGCGCTCGCCCTCGGCGGTGGGCTCATTGGCGTTCATGGCCTCGGCCGCGAGCCGCAGCATGTTGAAGCTGCCGATGAGGTTGATCGAAATCGCCCGTGAAAAGCTCTCCAGCCCATGCGGCCCGGTCTTGCCGAGGACGCGCTCGCTCGGGGCCACGCCCGCGCAGTTCACCAGACCCCAGAGCCCGCCGAAAGCCTCCCTCGCGGCCTCGACGGCGGCGGCGGCCTCTTCGGCTTTGGTCACGTCGGTCTTGCGGAAGAGCGTCTCCGCCCCGAATTCAGCGGCCAGTTCGGCGGCTTTCGCCTCGCCGCGCGCGGAATCCATATCCGCGAGCAGCACGCGGGCGCCCGCCTCGACTAATCCTTTCGCAGTAGCCGCGCCGAGGCCGGAAGCTCCGCCCGTCACGATCACGCCGCGTCCCGAGATCTCCATGCGTCTCTCCCTGTGGAATTCTTATCTTTGCGAAAGATTCTTTCCCTCAGCATAGGAAGCCCGCCAAAGCCGCGCAACGCCCCTGTTTCCCCGCGCGGAGCGACGCTTCCCAGGCCCTGAAGATTGCTCTAGGCTCATTCTTTATGAGGAGAGCCGCCAATCAAGCGCGGCCGCCGTAAAGGGGAAGAAACGCCATGTCCGAGCTTCATCGCTCGTCCCTGAGCCTGCATGTGCCCGAGCCTGAGGTTCGGCCCGGCGGCTCGCCGGATTTCTCCAACGTCAAGATTCCGCGCGCCGGAGAAGCGCCCCGTCCCGAGCCCGACGCCAAGGCCGAGGACATCCGCAAACTGGCCTTCACCATCATCCGGGTGCTGAACCGCGAGGGCGAGGCCGTCGGGCCTTGGGCGGGCTCGCTCACCGACGAGCAATTGAAGGCCGGTCTGCGCCATATGCTGTTGTTGCGGGCTTTCGACTCGCGGATGGTCATCGCGCAGCGTCAGGGCAAAACCTCCTTCTACATTCAGAATCTCGGCGAGGAGGCCATCGCCTGCGCCTTCCGCAAGGCGCTCGGGCCGGGAGACATGAACTTCCCGACCTATCGTCAGGCGGGCCTGCTCATCGCGGGGGATTATCCCCTCGTGACGATGATGAATCAGATTTACTCCAATGCGGGCGATCCTCTGAAGGGCCGCCAATTGCCGATCATGTATTCGACCCGCGAAAACGGCTTCTTCACCATCTCGGGCAATCTGGCGACGCAATATCCTCAGGCGGTGGGCTGGGCCATGGCCTCGGCGATCAAGAAGGACGACAAGATCGCCGCCGCATGGATCGGCGACGGCTCGACCGCCGAATCCGACTTCCACGCCGGGCTCGTCTTCGCCTCGACCTATAAGGCCCCGGTGATCCTGAACGTGGTCAACAATCAATGGGCCATCTCGACCTTTCAGGGCGTGGCGCGCGGCGGCGCGGGCACCTTCGCGGCGCGCGGCTTGGGCTTCGGCATCCCCTCGCTGCGGGTGGACGGCAATGATTATCTCGCGGTGCATGCGGTGGCCTCATGGGCGGTGGAGCGGGCGCGGCGCAATCTCGGCCCGACGCTCATCGAGCATGTGACCTATCGCGCGGGCGCCCACTCCACTTCGGACGACCCCTCCGCCTATCGGCCCAAGGGCGAATCCGACGCATGGCCGCTCGGGGATCCGGTGATCCGGCTGAAGAACCATCTCATCGCAAAGGGCCTCTGGAGCGAGGAGCGCCATGTGCAGCTCGCCGCCGAGACCATGGATGAGGTCATGACCGCGCAGAAAGAGGCCGAAAGCCTCGGCACGCTGCATTCGGGGGATCGCCCCTCGTCGCGCGAGATGTTCGAAGGGGTTTACGCCGAAATGCCGCCGCATCTGCGGCGTCAGCGGCAAGAGGCGGGGGTCTGACCATGGCGCGCATGACCATGATCGAAGCCGTGCGGGACGCGATGGACGTCTCCATGGGACAGGATCCGAGCGTGGTGGTCTTCGGCGAGGACGTCGGTTATTTCGGCGGCGTCTTCCGGGCCACGCAGGGCTTGCAGGAGAAATACGGGCGCGACCGCTGCTTCGACGCGCCGATCAGCGAATCGGGCATCGTGGGGGCGGCCATCGGCATGGCGGCCAATGGGTTGCGGCCCTGCGTCGAGATCCAATTCGCCGATTACATGTATCCGGCCTATGACCAGATCACGCAGGAGGCGGCGCGCATCCGCTATCGCTCCAACGGCGACTTCACCTGCCCGATCACGATCCGCATGCCCACGGGCGGCGGCATCTTCGGCGGCCAGACCCATAGCCAGAGCCCCGAAGCGCTCTTCACCCATGTCTCGGGCCTGAAGGTGGTGATTCCCTCCAATCCCTATGACGCCAAGGGCCTGCTGATCTCGGCCATCGAAGACCCCGATCCGGTGATCTTCATGGAGCCCAAGCGCCTCTATAACGGCCCCTTCGACGGGCATCACGACCGCCCCGTCACGCCTTGGTCCAAACATGACGCGGGCGAGGTTCCGGCGGGGCGCTACGCCATTCCGCTCGGCAAGGCGGCGAAGATCCGCGAGGGCGCGGACCTCACCTTGCTGACCTATGGCACCATGGTCCATGTGGCGCTCGCCGCGGCGGCGGAGACCGGCGTGGACGCCGAGATCCTCGATCTGCGGACGCTGGTTCCGCTGGATCTCGACGCCATCGTGGAATCCGTCAACAAGACCGGGCGCTGCGTGATCCTGCATGAAGCCACTTTGACCTCCGGATTCGGCGGAGAATTGGCGGCTCTGGTGGCGCAGCATTGCTTCTATCGGCTGGAGGCGCCCATTCGCCGCGTGGCGGGCTGGGACACGCCTTATCCCCATGCGCAGGAATGGGCTTATTTCCCCGGCCCGGCCCGCGTGGGTCAGGCGATGCTTGAAACAATGGAAGGTTGAGGGGGGAGGGCTGACATGGGCGAACATCTGATTAAGACCCCCGATGTGGGCGAAGGCATCGCCGAGGCCGAACTTGTCGAATGGCATGTGAAGCCGGGCGATCTCGTGCGCGAGGATATGGTCCTCGCCTCGGTGATGACCGATAAGGCCACGGTGGAGATCCCGTCTCCCATCGCCGGAAAGGTGCTGTGGCTCGGGGCGGAGGTGGGCGACAAGATCGCCATCGGCGGCCCGCTGATCCGTCTGGAGGTGGCGGGCGAAGGCAACGTCGCCGCCAGCGGAGCCGCATCCGCCGCGCCGCAAAAGGAGGCCCCGAAAGCCGAGGCTCCCCAACCGGCTCCTCAGGCTCCCGCGCCGAAAGCCGCCGAACCGGAAAAACCCGCGCCCAAGGCTGAAAAGCCCAAAGCCGCCGCCAGCCGGCCGACCCCCGGACTCCGGACCAGCGGTCCGCCGCGTCCGCCGGGAGAAAAGCCTTTGGCTTCTCCGGCGGTGCGTCTGAAGGCGCGCGAGGCGGGCGCCGATCTGCGCCGCGTCCGGGGAACCGGGCCTGCGGGGCGCATCACTCATGAAGACCTCGAAGCCTGGCTCTCCGGCGCCGGAGAACCCGAAGGCGGCGGTTCGCGTCTGGTCGCGAACACGGCGGTCGAGGAGGTCAAGGTCATCGGCCTGCGCCGCCGCATCGCCGAGAAGATGGCGCTGTCGAAATCGCGCATCCCGCACATCACCTATGTCGAGGAAGTGGACGTCTCCGCTCTGGAGGATTTGCGCGAAAGCCTCAATAAGACGCGCGGCCCGGATCGGCCCAAGCTGACGATCATTCCCTTCCTCATGCGGGCCATGGTCAAGGCCGTCGCCGAGCAGCCGCAGCTCAACGCCGTTTTCGACGACGAGGCGGGAATCGTCCGGCGTCATGGCGGCGTGCATATCGGAATCGCGGCTCAGACTCCGGCGGGGCTGGTGGTCCCGGTGGTGCGTCACGCCGAGGCGCGCGACCTCTGGGATTGCGCCGTCGAGATGAACCGCGTCGCGGAGGCCGCCAAGGCCGGAACCGCCACCCGCGAAGAGCTCTCCGGCTCGACCATCACCATCAGTTCTCTGGGGGCCTTGGGCGGGATCGTCAGCACGCCGGTGATCAATCATCCCGAGGTGGCGATCATCGGGGTGAATAAGATGGCCGTCCGTCCGGTCTGGAACGGCTCGGCCTTCGCGCCGCGCAAGATCATGAATCTCTCCTCCAGCTTCGATCATCGCGTGATCGACGGCTGGGACGCCGCGACCTTCGTGCAGCGCATCCGCGCCCTGCTGGAGACTCCGGCCCTGCTCTTCATGGAGGCCTGAGATGCTCAAACCCATGTCCTGCAAGCTTCTGGTGATCGGCGCGGGTCCGGGCGGCTATGTCTGCGCGATTCGCGCGGGTCAGCTCGGGATCGACACGGTGGTGGTCGAGGCCCTGCGTCCCGGAGGCACCTGCCTCAACATCGGCTGCATCCCTTCCAAGGCGCTGATCCACGCCGCCGAAGCCTTCGAGGCGGCCAAGGCGGCGGCCGAGGCGAACAACCCTCTGGGAATCTCGGCTTCGGCGCCGGTCCTGAATCTCGCGAAGACCGTCGAATGGAAGGATGGAATCGTCGCCCGTCTGACCGGAGGCGTCGCCGGGCTGATGAAGAAGGCCGGAGTCAAATACGTCTCCGGGACGGCCCGCTTCGAGAACGGCGAGACGGTGATCGTCGCGACCGATATGGGCGAGCAGGAGATCCACGCCGAAAACATCGTCATCGCCACGGGCTCGGTTCCGGTCGAGATCCCGAGCCTGCCTTTCGGAGATCGCATCATCTCCTCCAAGGAGGCGCTGAAGCTCTCCGAGCCGCCTGAAAAGCTGGTGGTGGTGGGCGGCGGCTATATCGGGCTGGAGCTGGGCACCGCCTACGCCAAGCTCGGCTCTCAGGTCACGGTGGTCGAGGCCGCGCCGCGGATTCTGCCGCTCTACGACGCCGAGCTTTCGGCGCCGGTGGCGCGGCGTCTGGCCAAGCTCGGCGTGGAGGTTCTGACCTCCACCAAGGCGCTGGGGCTCTCGCCGGACGGTGCCTCTCTGCGCGTCGAGAGCGAGGAGACGGCCCGCAGCCTGCCCGCCGACAAGATCCTCGTGGCGGTGGGGCGCAAGCCTCACTTCGAGGGCCTCGGTCTTGAGGAATTGGCCATCGACATGGAGGGCCGTCATATCCGCGTGGACGACCGCTGCCGCACGGCTATGCGCGGCATCTACGCCATCGGCGACGCCACGGGCGAGCCCATGCTCGCGCATCGGGCCATGGCGCAAGGCGAGATGGTCGCGGAGATCGTCGCGGGGCATAAGCGGGCTTGGGACAAACAGGCGATTCCCGCCGTCTGCTTCACCGATCCCGAGATCGTCAGCGTGGGCCTCGGGCCGGAGGAGGCCAAAGCCTCAGGCCGCGAGGTCAAGACCGCGTTTTTCCCCTTCGCCGCCAATGGGCGCGCCATGACGCTGCAATCCGAAGAGGGATTCGTGCGGGTGGTGGCCCGCGCGGATAATCACCTGATCCTCGGGATTCAGGCGGTGGGCGCGGGAGTCTCGGAGCTGGCTTCGGGATTCGGGCTGGCTCTGGAGATGGGCGCGCGGCTCGAAGATCTCGCGGCGACGATCCACGCGCATCCCACCATGGGCGAGGCCGTTCCGGAGGCCGCTCTGCGGGCGCTCGGCAAGGCTCTGCATATCTGAAAGCCGATTCCCCCTGCGGTCAGCCGTGGGGGGATCGCCTCACAAAGAGGCGTAGAGATAGCATTGGTTATAGCTATAGGCCCGATGGAGCGCGGTGCGCTGCCCTTCGAGGGCGGAGCGGTCGGCCTCGGCGGAGGAGAGCCGCACGCGCAGAGACATCTCCTCGGCGCTGAGCTGGCCGCAGGTCATATGCGCATATTGCGCCGGACGCGGCTGTCCGGCCGTCTCCTGATGCGCGCAGCCCGAGATCGCGAGTCCGAAGAGAAGGCAGGCGAGCGGAATCGCTCCCGCGCGGAAATTCGACGTCATGGATAGTCCCCCATAAGCGTGCGTTCTCTGCGGGCCTTGCGAAAAGCGCGCCATGCGCGCCGCCCGATGAGACGACGTTTCGGAAGAGGCTAAATTCCGGATCTTTCAGAACGGCGAAGGCTTATGGATAAGATCCCGGCTAATTATCTGAACATCAGGTAAGCGATTGCTTTCAAATCCCTTTCAGCGGGGTCTCGCCGAGCAGGAAACGGGCCTTGAGCAGGGCCTCGTCATATTCGGCCTCCATCTCGGAATCGACGAGGACGCCGCCCCCCACGCCGAAGATGCCCGTTCCGGTCGGCCCGAGCGCCAGAGTCCGGATCGCCACATTGAACCCCGCCGCGCCATCGGGGGACATCCAGCCCATGGCGCCGCAGTAAATCCCGCGCGGACGGGCCTCGACTTCATGGATGATCTCCATGGCCCGGATCTTGGGCGCTCCGGTGATCGAGCCGCAGGGAAACAGCGCCCGAAAGACCGCTTGGGGATCGCGGGGGTTCAGAATCTCACCCTGAATCTCGGAGGTCATGGTGTGGAGCGTGGGATAGGTCTCGACGCTGAACAGCTCCGGGACCCGCACCGTGCCGATTCGGCTGAGGCGCCCGATGTCGTTGCGGAGCAGATCCACGATCATGAGATTCTCGGCCCGCGATTTCGGATCGGCCCTGAGCCAGGCGGCGAGGGCGGCGTCCTCCTCCGGCGAGGCGCCGCGTTTGATCGTGCCTTTCATCGGGCGGGCGCGGATCAGGCCCTGCGAATCGATGCGGTAGAAGCTTTCCGGCGACCATGAGACCGCGATGGGCCAGCCCAAAGCGCAGATTCCGCCGAAGCGCGCGCCTTTCTGACGCCCGCGAATCGCGGCGTGCAGATCTTGGGGCGTCCCATGGGTCTTCACCCGCAGCGGGAAGGTCAGATTGATCTGATAGGCGTCGCCCGCGCGAAGATAATCCTGAACCTTGGCGAAGCGCGGCGCGTAATCCGCCCGCGCGCGCAGACTCCGCGCCGAAAGGACTCCGGCGGGCGCCTGAGGTCCGGGCGGCGGGCCTTCCTGAAACTCGGGCGCGCGAAAGACGCCGAAGGCCAGATAAGGCGCGGAGGGGCGTTCCGGCGCGAGGGCCGCGAGGCGCGGCTCCAGAAGAAGCCCCAATTCATAGGAGGCGTATCCGGCGAGGTGGAGGCCCGCCTCCAGAGCGGCCCGCATGGCCTTCAGCGCGCGGGGGACCGCCGAAGGCCGCCGCGCGAGGATGATGCGCCCGGGGGTCCGGTAAAGCCGACGGCGCTCGGGATCTCCGTCGTCCAGAAGGACGAAGGCTTCCTTCAAGCGCGCCCTCCGGGTTTGCGCGGCGGCTGGCCCTGAGGCCCGTCCCGGCGCGTGGAGGCCCGGCCTTTCGGTTTGCTCTTGGGCGGCGAGGCCGAAGCCCAGCCCTTCGCCGGCCCGCTCGGGGCGGGTCCGCTGGAGGAGGGAGGGGCGCCCGCGCCCGTCTTCGGGAGGGCGGGGAGAGGACGGGGCTTGAAGACGCCGCCTCCGGCCTTGGCCCAGCCTTCCGGCGCGCCGCCGATGGAGAAATGCTTCTTGAGCAGCCCCGCGCTGATGCGCTCGACGGCGCCTTCGGGCAGGTCGTCCAGCGTGAAGGGGCCGTAGCCGATGCGGATCAGCCGGTTGACCATCAGCCCGACGGATTCCAGCGCGCGACGGATCTCGCGGTTCTTGCCCTCGCGGATGCCGATGTTCAGCCAGACGTTCGTTCCCGTCTGACGCTCGACCTCGACGATCATCGGCTGATAGCGCACCCCCTCGACCTCGACGCCCTGCATGAGCGGGCGCAGCTGGCGCTCGGTGGGGACGCCGTGCGCCCGCACCCGATAGCGCCGCAAAGAGGCCGTGGCGGGCAATTCGAGGCGGCGCTTCAGCTCGCCGTCGTTGGTGAGGAGCAAAAGCCCCTCGGAGCTGAGGTCGAGGCGGCCCACCGGCATGAGGCGGCGCAGATTCTGCGGCAGCACGTCGTAGATGGTGGGGCGTCCGGCCTCGTCCTTGGTGGAGGTGACCACGCCGCGCGGCTTATGGAACCGCCAGAGCTGCGCGGGCTCCGGCGCGCCGACGGCGACGCCGTCCACCGTGACGAGATCCTTCAGCGTGACCACGCAGGCGGGGCTGTCGAGGCGCTCGCCGTTCACCGTGACGCGGCCCTCCATGATGAGGCGCTCGGCCTCTCGGCGCGAGGCGATGCCCGCCCGCGCGAGGCGTTTGGCGATGCGCTCGCCCTCCGCGGAGGGGGCGGCTTCGGAATCCGGCTGTTCGGGTTTGGCGTCGGGCGTCATGTTCATGGGCGCGACCATATCCGCAGCGCGCGCGCTTGGCGAGGGGGCGGCTGAGGCTTATCCTGCGGCTTATGAGGTTCCGCAGCCATATGCCCGCCGCTCTGGCGGAGGCCCGCGCCGCCGCCGCGCGGGGCGAGGCCCCCGTGGGGGCGCTGATCGCCGATCCCCGCAGCGGCGAGATTCTCGCGCGGGCGGGCAACGCCATGCGCGGACGCCACGATCCCACCGCCCACGCCGAGATTCTGGCGATTCGGGCGGCTTGCGCGGCTTTGGGGCGGGATCGGCTCGACGGGCTGGACCTCTGGGCGACTCTGGAGCCTTGCCCGATGTGCGCGGGGGCGATCGCGCATGCGCGGATCGGGCGGGTTTATTACGGCGCCGAAGACCCTAAAGGCGGCGGGGTGGCGCATGGGCCGGAGGTGTTCCGGCGCTCGGGGCTCTGGCGTCCCGAGGTTTATGGCGGGATCGCGGCGGGAGAATCTTTGGAGATCCTGCGAGGGTTCTTCGCAGGCCTGCGTGAGGAAAAGGCCGCGCCTCTCCTGAAGAGCGCGCCTTCAGGCGCCCGTCGCGCTTGACCCGCCGCGCGAAACGAGACATAGATGCCGCCGCCGGAGAGGTGCCCGAGTGGCCGAAGGGGCTCCCCTGCTAAGGGAGTAGGCGTCAAAAGCGCCTCGTGGGTTCGAATCCCATCCTCTCCGCCATACTTCCTGTTTCGGCCCTATTTAAGAACGCCAAACACCGCCGTTAGCCGCCGTTTCCCGCACAAAATTAAGTACCCGATCAAATAGATCTGAGCCGCAGGAGGTTCATTTTCCCCTTTTTCGACAAAGCCGATTTTGCGGGTGTGCCCAGCCAGCGCCTGCTTCGACCGAGAAAGAATTTCGAAGCCACCATCGATCGTGCCGTTGGTGAACAGGTGAGAGCGGATGGCGCATGCGGCGTTGAGCTTTGGTCTGCGCTCGCCGGAATTCATTGGCACTCGGCAAATGGGGCAGTCGTTTCCTACACTTCACGCCAGGCTGCGGAACTGGTCGCGTGGGTGCGAGAAGAAGGCGACTCACTCCTGTGGTATTGCAGCGGGCCTATCGGTGATGTTGCTCCTTGGATCAGCGCGGCGATGGCTACGGAAGGGTGGACGTGGTCTCTGGCACCCTGATCCTGCTTCCTATGCTGGCCGTTTCCGCTAACGAAGCAGCCATTCGATTGTTAGTGCGAATGCGCTGTTGACCGCTCTTTGCTAATGCCATCGCAGAAGCATGTTGCCTCGGACCCCCCGTGGAATTTGGAAATATATTACTCGTTCAGTTAGCAACGCCGCCGACAATATGCTTAAATTGAGAGATGTAGAGCTTCCCAAACCTCATCGAAAAGGCCTTGACCTTCGCCACCGAAGCTCATGGTGGCATTGGGCAAGTGCGTAAATATACCGGAGAACCCTATATCAACCACCCAATTGAGGTGATGGATATCGTAAGGACCGCATCGCACTACACGGATCTGATGTTAGCCGCTGCACTGCTTCATGACACGATCGAGGACACTGCGGTGACACGGGACGATATTGAGCGTGAGTTCGGTTCTGATGTCGCTGACATGGTAATGGAACTGACTGACCAATGCACAGAGGGAAATCGCGCTAAACGGAAAGCTGCCGAGGCCGTGCGCCTGAGTACGATCTCAGAAGAAGCGCAAACAGTGAAGCTGGCTGACCTTATCAGCAACAGCGTATCCATTATCGAGCACGATCCGAGGTTCGCGAAAATTTATTTGCAGGAAAAAGCTCGGATTCTGGAAGTCATGACTGACGGCGATCCGGGGCTTTATGCCCGTGCGATTGCTCAGTTGGGTGCGGCCCGGAAACTGGTCGGACTTGATTGATCGAGGCCGCTACTCAGGCGCGCCTGCATTTCGCCAAGCTCGCTTCAGGTCCAAAATCTGATCATTAGGATATCGAACGCGATCGTCCTCTTCTCCTCGCGCCGCGCTGGTGACCGAAAGGAATCGGTCGATGATCGCTTTCTCGTCGTTTGATCCGCCCATCTCCATCCAGCGGCCACGTTCCTCCTTGAGCGCAACCTCATTTTCAGTCGTAAAATGGTTGGCTCCGCGAACGAGAGCATTGTCCATCAGAGACAAAATTTCGAAATACACCTCTCGTCGTGACATCCCTTCGCTCCCCTCATTCCCTCATATTTCGTCATACGCTTCACGAGAGGTCGTGAATTGCAGATCGATATGTTCCAATCAGAACACGCGGCAACACCGCGCGATCATCCGATCGGTCATTCTGATCCGAGGATTGCATCGATGTTTGCAGCTTGCGCCCTCAGAGACCTTCTAATTGAGATGCAGCGGTCGAGATCATGGGTCTCGGACAAGAGCTTTCGACTCTTGTGAGCATAATCGTTGCGTAGAGAGTTTAACGGAACTCCGTCGCTATTCCCCTCGGCGAACTTCTTGAGCTCGCCGATACATTCTTCCGCATGGCCTGATAGATCGAGAATTTTGCGCGTAAGCCGCCAGCGGGTGTAGGTGTCGTACGCCGTGGTCAGGAATTTTTCCGTCAAGTGAGCTCCCAACCCGTTAGAATCCAATGGAAAATCTTCCGCCCTTTTTGTGGCTGACTTCACCCTCTCATCGACGATCCCCTTAAGATATTTAGCCACTTCTGCCTGCTGATCTGGATTCAGCTTGGGCCAAACCTTAAGAAAAATCTCACGAAATTGCGTGTCGATCTCGGACACTCCTTCCATCAACAAGCCTCGCACTTGCTTCACGGTCTGCTCTCGCACGAGCAGGCTACCAACGACACTCCGAACCTTCTGAATAAGCGCCGCCCGATTTGCGATATACACTCCATCAAGCTCAGCAGTTCGCACTGCATTAAGCAGATCGCTCACAGTGCTGGACGAGTAGAAAATGACAGGGAGGTAGATATGATCGGTTTCCCTAATCAGGCGAACGAGTTGGTCGCCTTGCAGACCAGCCATATGATAATCCACCATCAGCAGGTCCAGATCCGGATCTTTTAGGTGGTGCTCCAACCGCTCCTTGATCGAGCCGTCCGCAGGTGCCTCGACGAAGGTGATATCGGCTCTAATACCGACTTCATCGAGGAACTCTTTCACGTCCTCTTGATCGGTATCTGTGCTCTTGGGGTCATCGTCTATCCAAAGAATGTGGTAAGCAGTCTTCATGCTTTGAATTCCATTCGGACTGTGGTGCCGAATCCTTCGGAACCGCTTGCAATAGAAATTGTCCCCTGAAGGTCGTCGACAATCTGTTTGACATGACTCAGTCCGATACCCGAACCAGATGTATTGCTAATTCCCTTTTCGAATAGTTCGTCCGGGGAAAAGCGATCGGTCAGTCCGCTACCATTGTCGGCAAACTCAAGAATCACATTCTTGCCACTGCGGAACGCCCTGACAACCAGCTTCTTGGCACCTGCTTTGCCGGCATTGTCGACCAGATTATCTACTAGCATGGTCAACTCGATCGGTCGGAATGACCGCACGAGCCGACAGTGTTCGGGATTCTCGTACGAAGTTCTGAGGTTCCAACCCAGCCCGACATCCTTGAAATTTTCCAGATACTCATCAACAAATTGCAGCATGTCGTTGCGAACACGGTTCGTCGATATGTCGAAATCGGCCTTCGAGGCAAGTTTCGAGACATTTTGAATTTTCTCTATCTCGAACAGGCTGGCCTCAATGACATCGAAGAGCTCCGCCTTGGTATAGTTCGCTTCATTCGCTCTATAGCGGCGAACGACACGGTCCATCCGCTTCAGAAGGGCTCCCGCGACTAGGCCTATCTGATGGTGCAGCTGGATAATTCGGGTTTGATCGGCAGTACTTTCGAACTGGGCAAAGATTCTTTTGCGCTGCTCGGATTGAAGTTCCTTCTTTACCTCGCCAACTTGAATTTCGAGGCCCTGATTGGTGCGGTTCTTTTGCGCCAGTTCCTTCGCCTGACGGCTAATGAAGCGTGATAGGTCACGCTTTTCCGACGGGCGTAACTTGTCGATTGGCGTGCCATCGAAACGCTCCTCAAGCGTCTCAATCAGTTCGTCGTAGTCTTGAGCTTCTTGATCTGCGAGCGACGATAGATATTTCAGATTGATATCAATGTCGACGATGTGGCTTTGAGGAGATCTGATTGTGACCACGGAATCTATGGTTTCGAGAACGGGCTTTTCTCCTTGGAGGTATTGATAATTACCCGCCAGAAGTTCCTCATCATTATCTTCACCAATCGTGCGGTCGATCCGGTCCCAATCTAGACCGTCGACAACAAACTTCTCCAGCTTTCTCATCGCCTTATGGAAAAATCCATAGACGAGCTCATCGTCGAAGGAGCTGGCAATGGATTGGCTGTCCGAGGCAAGCTCGCGGAACGCGGTATTACGCTTTAAGCCTTCGCGGCTCGAAACGGGTTCAAACCTTTCGTCCGTGTCAGTAATCTGGATAAAGCCGACCAACTCGCGAAGACCAAAAAAGCGACGCTGACCCTGAGCTTTGCGCTTATCAATGCCAAGCCAATCGTCGCCGATGGACCCATATGGAAAAACCCTGAAACTGTTGAGAAACAAGAACACCGACCCGTATTCCACCGAACGATATCCCGTTCGCCTTTTGAAGAAGGCTTTAGCCGGTTGATTTAGATAAAATAACGTCAGCTTAATGTTTCTTAATTGCGAGTACGGGTTTTTTTCGGTGCTCCTGAAAAGGAAATCACCATCGTGACGAAGTTCAAACGTAATGAACTTTCCATCAGGATCGATATTGGCTTGAATTGACGATGCGCGAAAATCGAGTTCTTCGAAAATCTTGTTTTCGATCGGCCCGTTTATCGGATGTTTTACACTGTATCTCCAATGCGAGAAATTGACGGAAAACTCGTTGTCTGGATCGATAATAAAGCGCTCGAGTTCCTTACGCAGAGAACGTAGGCGATCGGCATCCCACTCGCTGCGCAAACCTCTGATCGTGAGCACAGTCCCATGCGCACCCCGTCCGGCGCCCATCGCCTTTCGGAACTCTTCCAACGTCGGTTCGCTCGCGAACAGCTCAATACTGCCGATTTCCTGATCGCGTTCATCAACCTCGAACTTCGTCCAATCGACGTCCAGCTTAGCAGGCGTCTGGCGATCTTTTCTGGTCATGATTTCCAGATTTGTGCCCAGACGGTCGCAAGAGAATCGACCAATTCCTTTGCTGCCAGCATATGCCCCCACTGAAGGCGCAGAGTTCTTCTTCTCCGAGTAGGCGATGTTCAGCCACTTGTGCTCGATGTCATCGAGCGTCATCCCGTGTCCATTGTCGGATATCACGAGCTCGCTGGCGTCGCTTGATCCGGACTGACGAAACTCAATCCAGACTCCAGAAGCCCCTGCGTCCTTCGAGTTTTTGATGAGCTCAATTATCGCAATGTCATCGCTGATGATGAGGCCACGACCAACAATATCCTTGAGCCTAGCATGAGCGCTGAATTTCAGGGGTGAGAAGTCACTCATGCGATGCTATCTCAAGCAGGGTTTCTCCAATCGCTTCGGCAAGAAGCGGCGGCACAGCATTGCCAACTTGCGTATAGCGTGGGCACTCATTTTTCCGGCGATGCCCGCCAGTTGTATATTTTCCTTTGAAACTAAACCAATCCGGAAATGTCTGAAGTCGCGCATTCTCCCTCACGGTAAGAATCCGTGGCTCTCCATAATGAATCATATCATCCGGTAAGGTCGTGACCGTCCGGGCAAGCATCTCCGGATGCAAGGGGGTTAGGCACTGCTTCTTTGTGCTGAACCTCGCCCTGTTCTCCGGTGAAAGCGTCCTGCCGCGGGGGCATTGCTCCAAGATGAGGGAAAAGCGTGCGACGATTTCGGGCGTGTGGTTGGGTAGGCGCAGACTGTCAGGCGCGAAGCTCTGTGATAGATCAGCCCGCATCAGCTGCTGAAATGCGGTCAAGGGTCCGCTGCCATCGTAGCGAACTTGCTTGAACTTCCGATCGTCCGGATAGTCGACCAGTGGCCCACGCTGCGTTTCCAGGTCGCCAATCGCTTCACGCACTCCGACGTTGTGTCCGTTTAGAGATCGGCGGTCACGAAATGAGCGAACATTTTTGGTCAGGATCTTGAGTGGATCACTTCCGCAAACGCCTTGATCCTTGCGAATGCACATCATGATAAAGCGCTTGCGCATTTGCGGCACGCCAAATTTCGAAGTATCGATAAGCTCCGAATACACCTCGTATCCAAACTCCCCGAGTGTGGCCAATTGCAGAGCAACCCGGTGAGAGTATGGCATTTCATCCTCGGAGAACGGATGTTGAAAGCCTCGGACATTCTCTAGCAGAAGATATTTCGGCTCGACCAGTCGAACGATCTCAATGTATTCCTCGGTGAGGCGGTTTCGGGGATCGTCATTGCTTCGCAGGCCAGCCATTGAGAAGCCCTGACAGGGTGGACCTCCCGCAATGAGATCGATCCTGCCTTTGAGCGACTTGAGGTGCTTTGAATAGTTCTCGAGAATATGAGATGTCGTCATGGCTTCGCATGGGAGCCATTCTGGCCACAAGAACGTATAGCGTCCATCCGGATCACAAAGATTCGCCTTAAATGTGGCGAAGGCGTCCTCTGACTTTTCTATCGAGAATATGCCGTTCCAGCCAGCCATTAGGAGTCCCAGCGAAAGGCCGCCACAACCAGAGAATAGATCGATAAATGTATTTGGTTTTTTTGGCTTCTCACTGGAAGTTTTGGGAGCGATGCTCATTGAGACGCCAACTCGTCTGCATCCAGGGTCCGACCCAGTTGCCGACCCAGCGTTGCCGCTATTTTGTGCAATGTCAGTTCTGACACTGCTCCGCCCTTCTCAGCCTTGGAAACGGTCGCTCGATCCAGATCCGCAAGCCTCGCGAACTGGTTTAACGATAGCTTCGCCTCCAAACGCAGGCTCTTGATCTTGCTCATTATCGCCCAGATCCCGCGGCCCAACCCTTATGCCACGCGCAACCAACTTTCCCAGCATATACTCTTAAAACGGCATAAGTCAGCAAAATTCTGCATAATTACACAAGAATCAGCAGCCGCGCGACGTGTTGGATCGGAGCGATTTCCATCGCGATTCGCACAGGTGCGACTGCCTTTGAGGGTTCGTCAGGCTATTAAGCAGGCGTTCATGCGCGTGCCCATTCGGCCGGGTAGCAAGCGATATTGCGAATGTGATGAGCGCAAAGGCAGCTTATCGTCTCCTGCATTTCCGAAGGCGACGTTCCGGTCAGTCCGCAATTGCGGACATTCTGATCGACCGAAGCGGACTGTGTGGTTTCAGATGGCTACTGTCAGCCAGAGATCGGAGTTCGGTGCAGAACCACTATTATCGACCTGAAGTGCGGAACCTTCATGACAGTGTGCACGTAATCCGTACCTTGTCCGCCTCGGCAACGATCCGCCCGGCAAAGGCGGAGGCATATTCGCGCCGAAACCCGTCCCCTCGCTCGAACAGACGCTGGCCTGCCATCTTGATGACCGCGCTCAGCATCGATGCAGACACCGTCATGGCGCCCGCACGGTCGAGTTCGGCCTGAAGGCTCACGACTTCCTCCGCCGTTCGGGCTTGTAATGCCCGAAGATAGGCCAGCCGCTCCTGCAGCGATCGGTCTTCGAGGTCGAGCGCGCCGATTTCGATCGCTTTGCGCAACCGCTCCAGACGCATCCGCACTTCCTCGCCACGCCGGGTCACTTCGTCAAGCCGGCCAGCTCCGTCCCGCGCTATCAGCGCCTGCCGGCGTTCGAGGATCGTCGTCAGAATGCGCTCGATGCGCTTCCGATCCAGCAACCGTTCCATCATGTGCTGGGCGACCAACGTATCGAGCGCATCGATCGGGATCGCGATGCCCGTGCATCGGACGGTATCCGTACGAGCTGTCTTCTGGCAGGCATAATAGCGATAACGCCCGGCCTTGCCGGTCCGCATGGTCATGAGTCCTCCACACTGTGCGCAGTGCAGCAGGCCGGTCAGCATGTTCGGGCTGCTGATGAGATGCGGTGCCAGCGCCTTCGGATTGCGGTCGCGCAACAGCGTCTTAACAGCAACGAACGTTGCCTGATCGACCAGCGGCGGCACGGCGACGGTGATGACCTCACCATCCGCCTTGCGCGTGCTGTCCTTGCCGCGTTTGTTGAACCGGTGCTGGCCCACATAGGTCGTTCGAGTCAGTATCGCGTGGATCTGGTCGACGCCCCACCGTCCTCCGTCGCGGGTGAATATCCGCCGGTCGTTGAGATATCCGACGATCGCCTTGACACCCATCGGCCCGGTGGTTCCATCGCCCGACAGCGCCAGCCGATAGATCAGGCGGACGGTGTCGGCGTGCATGGGATCGATGGCCAATGTCTTCTTGACCTTGGCGCCGCGCCGTTCGGCTTCGACGATGCGGTATCCGATCGGCGGCAGCGATCCATTCCAAAAGCCCTGACGGGCGTTCTCCTTCATGGCCCGCAGCGTATGCTTGCCGTTCTCCCGTGACTGATATTCGTCGAACAGGGTCATCACCCGGCGCATCATGACATGCATCGGATCGTCGCCCACTGCCTGGGTGATCGAGATCAGCTTCACCCCATTGCGGGCCAGCCTGCGGATATGGAACTCCAGCTCGAAATGGTCGCGGAAGAAGCGGCTGAAGGAATGGACGAGGATGATGTCGAACGGTGCATGCCGTACGCTTGCTGCCTCGATCAGACGCTGAAACTCTGGCCGACGATCGCTGGTGGCGGAGACCCCGGCATCAACGAAGGTGTCGATAAGCTGATGCCCATGCGCGGCGCACCAGGCTTCGCCCTGCTGACGTTGATCGGGGATGGAGACGTCATGCTGTGCCTGCCGCGTCGTCGAGACGCGCAGGTAAAGCGCGACGCGCTGGGCCGCGCTGCTGCCTGCGGCGGTCACGGCTTTGACCGGTCGATCAGATCGATGGGACCGAACATCTCATCGAAGACGTCGCCGAAGTAGCGCTCGAACACCTCGATCTCAGCTTCGGTGATCGGCACCTCATCAGGCCAGTCGTCCGTGACGATCCAGGTCGACACGTTGTGCTTCGGACGGCGCTTGGAGCTGGAGGCTGCAGGGTTGGAGTTCGTGGATGAAGCGGGTCGGGATTTACGCGGAGGTTTTGACATCCGCAGCGTATCGCTGGAATGGCCAGTAATGGAAACATCAGGACGCGACTAATATACTGATTTACCGTGTTATTGACGAGTTTTCGCAAGCCGCCGATTCCTGCCCGAAGGCAAGCATGTACCGAATCCACTTTCTACCCGCGGATGCGTGGGCTTTAGCCGATGTCACCGCGCTCTCCCGCGGCAGCCTTCAAGCATCGCCCGCGTTGGGTTATCCATGCTTGGCTCGCATCGGGAAGGATGGCTGATGAACAATACAGAGCAGAGGCCCGGCGTGATATTGACGGTTGGTGATGCGGCAGACGACGCCGTGCAGAAATCCGCGCCGACCTTTGCGGCAACGCGGCCGGAAGATGTCTTCGGTGCGCTGCCCTACAGGGGAAAGCCGAAGTCCATCGCACGGATGGATGCAGGTATCCTTGCCGAAACGAAGCGGCGACACGTTCGCGATTGATACGGACGCCGCGTGCCGCATGAAGATGGTCTATTGGATCATCCGAAAGGAAGCTCCATGAGGGTATCTATTACGAAAGCACCGGCCCGACTGGCAGAACTGGTGCGCCGTGCCGAAGCTGGCGAGGACGTAGTGCTGACCCGCCATGGTCGTGCCGCCGTGCGGCTCGTGCCAGTTCGCACTGTTCCATCCGTCAAAGATCGCCGGGTTCTTCTTGAGGCGCTTCGAAAGTCTGGTGCAGCGAAGGCGTCGGCGGGTGTCGCTGCTGCCCGCAGCCAGGATTTTCTCTATGACGAAGAGACCGGCCTGCCATGTGGGAAATTCTCTGACGCAATCAGCTCGATATGATCCTGCTGCCGCCGCGAATCCGAACGGCGGAACGCGCCCGTGGCATGGTTCCGGCGCAGCCGAAAGCCCGGCCTGTAGGGCAACGCCCTATCCTGTGACGCTCAACAGCATTCATCACGGATTCGGCGGCGAGGCTTTTTCCACCCGGTCAACTGCGGCCTGATCGGACGCGACATTACGAAGCGCGACCCAATCGTCAGGCGGGCTGCCGTCCTCCAGCATTCCTTTGAAAACCTTGTAGGCGTCGGTCTTCGCGCCATAGGTCCGCAAAGTCGTTTCATCATTCACCCAGGCGAAGATGATGACTTTCGCGGTCGAGTCATAGCGGAAGAACAGGCGGAAGCGACCGTTGCCGAATTTCGCCCGGAACCAGTGCTTGTGCGCCTCGCCAAGCGTCGAGCCTTGCCGATAGACGGTTGCGGCCGGATCGGCAGGGATTGTCTGGAAAAGCAGCTTGTTCAACGTGGCCAAGAGCTTCGTGCTCGCGTTCTTCTCGTATTCGTCAGGCTTCCTGGCCTTCAACGCCTCAACCGCGTCGGTCAGTTTTTCCAACTGATCGAGAAAGAGGGGATGCGCCAGAATGATCCAGCCATTGATCGTCATCATGGCTAGAGCGCGACATCCCCGTCAATCTCGACATCAAGGTCAACGTCCATGTCCCCGACAAGCGCAGCCGTACGATCGCGCAGGCTGGCGGGCAGCGCGGTGATGGATGTGCCGGGATGCTTGCTCATGTCCTGCGCCAGAAATTCGAGGAAGCGATCCACGACCGGATCGCTTGCCTCTTCCGTCGCCTTCTCGACATAGACCCGGCGCTGATCGTCCATGAAGAAGGCGATGCGTCCGCCGTAGTCCACGCCCAAAGCCTGCCGGACGCTCTTGGGAACGGTCGTCTGGCCCTTGGCAGTGATGGTGCTTTCTTCTTTCAGCAGCGCGCCCATGATCAGGCTCCAAATTTGATCTTCGACATATGTAAGGAAATTTCCTTACTTTATCAAGAAAGATTGTAGCTGCCGACTATGACGGCGTGCGGGAGGTCTGAGGAAGCTTCAGCGCCTCAACATCAGCATTGGTCAATCCAGCCTCGCGGCTCAGGGCCACTAGGGCCCGAGCCGATGCGAAGACGATCGGCGCCTTCGGTTCCCCGTGACCCAAAACGCCCGGCCATCAAGCCGGTCAGCGACAGGTCCAGATCCAGCGCCTCCCAGTGCAGACCGTATCCTTGCCCGAGAATTTCGACAGCGGCGATCTGGTCATCGTCGGCCGTCCTCAACGCTTCCACCAGCGCTGACGGAAAGGCGAAAACACAACCATTCGCGAGTTCGATGACGACTTGGCGCGAATGACGGTCATAGGTCGCTTTGGCCGCGCGGCATTCGTGCATCTGCGCCAGATGGCCACGCTCCAATGCGGCGTCGATCATATCATCCGTCATTTCCGCCACTGGGATATTTCCTCGAAGATCACGTCCGTCAGGAAACCCAAACACATACGGCTTCAAGGGGCCATCTTACATCATTTTCGAGCTACAGGGCTGATGAGCCAAATCTCCACAAGCCTTCAAATCTGCATTAAGTAGGGTCATGGAGGGCTATAGAGTAGATATAGTTCTCATCCGGGTCCCGCACAGCCCGCCATTTTCCTGAAATCGCTGAAGAGAGAAAACGCGGCGCTTATCGGCGTCCGCCGTGGTTCTGCGGCGTCTTCCGCCGCCTCGCGAGATCGGCGGCGGATCCCGGATGGATCCTCGGCGGCGACGTCCTCAGGCGGACGTCCTGCAAACAGCTCCCGCATCTCCCCGGAGCTGAAGCCCGCGGGATGAGAAACGCCGCTCGGATCCCCGGAGATTCGCGCGGCGAAGGAATCCGGATCCCGGCGCGCAGGCGCTCGACAGCGCGCCGCCGCCCCCCTCCATAAGGACGCGCAGGCCCTCCGGAAAGGCGTTTCCCGGCCGCGTCCCGCGCGCTAAACCCGCCCGGACTCCCCCGAATCCCTCGCGGCCCGAAGCCCTGCGACAAGGAAACGCGATGAACTCCGATTTGGCGATGGTGCTGGCGCTGCTCGGCGCGGCGATCTTCATGTTCGTCCTCAACCGGCCGCGCATGGACGCCGTCGGGCTGCTGATGATCCTCGCGCTCTCGCTGAGCGGGGTCGTCGGCGCGGGGGAGGCTCTGGCGGGCTTCGGAGACCCCAATGTGGTGCTCATCGCCGTGCTTTTCGTCGTCGGCGAGGGGCTGGCGCGCACGGGCGTGGCGCAGAAGCTGGGCGATTGGCTCGCCGCCAAGGCCGGACGCAGCGAGGCCCGGCTGATCGTCTTTCTGATGGTCGCGGTGGCGGCGGTGGGCTCGGTGATGAGCTCCACCGGGGTGGTGGCGATCTTCATCCCCATCGCTTTGCGCATCGCCCGACGCACCGGATTCAGCGCCGGAAGGCTCATGATGCCGCTCTCCGTGGCGGCGCTGATCTCCGGCATGATGACGCTGGTGGCCACGGCGCCCAACCTCGTGGCGCAGGGCGAGCTGGAGCGGCGCGGCTTCGAGGGCTTCCATTTCTTCAGCTTCGCGCCTTTCGGCCTGCCGATTCTGGCCTGCGCGGTGGTCTATATGCTCTTCGCGCGGCGCTTTCTCTCGGCGGAGACCGTGGTGGCCGACGATCTTTCACGGCCGCGCTTCGCCACCTGGATCAAGGACTACGCCCTCGCCGGGCGCGATCACCGCCTGAGGCTGCGTCCGGATTCGCCGCTGGTCGGGCGGACGCTGGACGAACTCGATCTGCGCGGCGCGGACGGCGCCAACATCCTCGCCATCGAGCGCCGGCAGGGCTTCGCGAGTCGGCTGATCCAGCCGCGCGCCCGGACGACCCTCGCGGCGGAGGACGTGCTTCTGCTCGACCTCTCCGCGGCCTCGGCGGGGACCGAGGCTCTGACCGCGCGCTATGGGCTGGAGCATCTGCCGCTCTCGGACGCCTATTACACCGATTACGCCCAGCGCATCGGCATGGCGGAGCTGATGATCCCCGCCTCCTCGGATCTGATCGGCAAGACGGTGGTGGAGACGAAATTCCGCAGCCGCCACGGAATCACCGTGATCGGCCTCAAGCGGGGCCGCAAGGCCATGGCGGGGGGGATCGTCCGCACGCCTCTGGAGCTGGGCGACACGCTTCTGGTCATCGGCTCCTGGCGCGACGTGAAGAAGCTGCAGGGCGAAACCGGCGAGGTCGTCGCGCTCGGCCTGCCGCGCGAGAGCGAAGACGCCCTCTCCGCCCCCGAAAAGGCGCCTTACGCGCTTCTGGCTCTGGCCGTGATGGTGGGGCTGATGGTCTCGGGCCTGACGCCCAACGTCATGGCGGCTCTGATCGCGGCTCTGCTCATGGGGGCCTTCGGCTGCGTCGATTTCCAGAGCGCCTATCGGGCGATCCACTGGAAGAGCCTCGTGCTGATCGTGGGGATGCTGCCTTTTTCTCTGGCGCTTCAGCGGACGGGCGGCGTGGATCTGGCGGCGGGGGCCTTGCTGGAGGTCGCCGGGACGGCGGGGCCGAGGGGGATCCTCGCGGCGATCTTCCTCGTGACGGCGCTTTTGGGGCTGTTCATCTCGAACACCGCGACGGCGGTGCTCATGGCCCCCGTGGCGCTGAGCCTCGCCTCCACGCTGGGGGCCTCGCCTTATCCCTTCGCCATGACGGTGGCTCTGGCGGCTTCGGCGGCCTTCGTCACGCCGGTCTCCTCGCCGGTCAACACGCTGGTGGTCGGGCCCGGCCATTACGGCTTCATGGATTTCGTGAAGATCGGCGGGCCCTTGGCGCTTCTGGTCATGGTCCTCTGCGTGGCGCTGGTTCCGGTGGTTCTGCCTTTCTGAGGGCTGAAGAAGCGCGGCCTCCCTCAAGGGAGAAGCCGCGCCTCACTCGGCGGCGCGGGTCCATGAAGGCGGAGGAGGGGGGCCGTAGAGCTCCGACCGCTCCGTCTGAGGCGCCTCCTCCTCCGGGGGGTCGTCAGGGGCGATCTCCCAAGGCTCGGGGGCCTCAGGGACATCCTCCTCGGGCTGCGCCGAAGGCGCGGGGCGCGTGAAGACGGCCGGAGACGGCGGCGGAGGGGCCTGATCCCAAAGCTCCGCCTGCCGGGGCGCGGGCGCCGCGGCTCCTGCGGCCGCGAAATCCGGCGCGGCCTCCCAGATCAGCGGCCCTTTGAACTCGGCCAAGCGGCGGCGCAAGGCGACCTCCTGCATATGGGGCCCGCGCGGACCTTCCGTCGCCAGAGCCCGCGCCCGCGTCCAGACCCGCCCGAGGAAGCGCGGAACATGCCCGCCCCACCAGACCCGCGCCGCCAGAAGCGCGGGCGTCACCACCAGCGTCAGCACGGTCGCGAAGGCGAGGCCGAAGACCATGGCCGTCGAGAGCTGCACCCACATCAGCGAAGAGGGGTCGCCCACCGAAAGCGTCTTGGCGCGGAAGTCGAAGGAGACCGCGAACATGTTCGGCAAAAGGCCGGTCAGGGTGGTGATGGTGGTTAGAAACACCGGGCGCAGACGCTGAGAAGCGGTTTCGACGATGGCCTCGACGCGGGGCATCTCCTTCTCAAGCTGCTGATAGGTGTCGATCAGCACGATGTTGTTGCCGACCACCACGCCCGCCAGCGCCACCATGCCCAGCCCCGACATGATGATGGAGAAGGGCTGTCCCATGATCATCATCCCGAGCAGCACCCCGCCCACCGAGAAGATCACCGCCGACAACACCACCATCGTGTTGTAAAGGCTGTTGAACTGCGCCAGCAGGATCATGAACATCATGCCCAGGGCGATGCCGAAGGCGCTGATGAGAAAGGCGATGGTGTCGGCCTGCTCCTCCTGATCGCCGCGGAAGGCGAAGGTCACCCCCGGAGACAAGGGCGAGGCGTCGGTCATCCAGGTCTGGATCTCGGCGATCTTCTCATTGGCGTTGACGCCCGGCGCCACGTCGGCCCGCACCGTGAAGATGCGTTGTCCGTCGCGGCGCGAGATCTCCGAAAGCCGGGGCTCCGGGCTGCGGGTCACGAAATTCGACAAAGGCTGAAGCCCCGTGGCCGTGCGCAGACGCAGATCGTCCAGCGTGTCCACGTCGCGGGCGGATTCCGGGAAGCGGGCGCGGATCTCGACCTCTTCGTCGGCGTGTTCGGGCCGGTAGACGCCGATCAGCGCGCCGCGCGTCACCAATTGCACGAGGGCGCCCACGCTGGCCACGTCGGCGCCGAAGCGCCCGGCGGCCTCGCGGTTCACGTCGAGGCGCCAGACCACGCCCGGAAGGGGCAGGGTGTCGTCCACCTCCTGAAGCCCGCCCACCTCGTTTTCGAGATGCTCGCGCAGCCGGCGGGCGCTGGCCATCATGTCGTCGAGGTTCTGGCCCGCGATCTCGATCTGAATCGGCTTGCCCTGAGAGGGGCCGCCCTCCTGCGCCGTCACCTCGACGCGCAGGCCGGGCATGTCGGCGGTGCGCAGGCGGATCTCGTCGAGCACCTGATTGCCGCTGCGCCGACCCTCCCATTTCTCTTCGGCCGGGCGCATCTCGACCTGAACCGTGCCGATGGCGTCCGCCGGAGTCGAGCCGCCGAAGCCGCTGCCTCCGCCGCCGCCGCCCACGCTGGTGAAGATGGATTTGATCTCAGGGAAGCCCTGCACCCGCGCCTCGACGCGGCGGACGAGCGCGTCCTTCTCCTCTAGCGAGAGATTGCCGCGCGCCAGAACATGGACCATCGCCATTTCGGCGTCGGTCTCGACGAAGAACTCCACGCCGTAATTATTCTTCCCGAAATGCTGGATGATCGAAAACAGCGAGAAGACCGCCGCGCCGATCACCACCAGAGGCATCACCGGATTCCCCGCGATCAGCCAGGTGAACCAGGCGAAGAGGCTGCGGCGGGCCTTGGGCGCCTCCAGCGAAGGCGCCTCGTCCTTGCGGCGGCGCAGCCCCCCGAGCAGCGCGCTCAGCAGCAGCGTGGAGAAGAAGGCGCAAATCGCGAAGCCGATCCCGAGCGGAATCGCCGCCTGCGGGCTCGCGGCCGTCCCAAGCCGCAGGAAGAGCGCGCCCGCCGCCGCCAGAAGCGCCGCGCTCAGCAGGGCCGCGCCGAAGATGGTGAAGCGCCCGACCAGCCAGCGCCCGAAGCGCGAGACGGCGCGCGTGGCCTTCTGCATATAGGCGCCGATCACCGGGAGGTAGATCATCGCCGTGACCAGAGAGGCGCTGAGCACGAAGAAGACCGTCAGAGGCAGATAGCCCATGAACTGCCCCGCGATGCCCGGCCAGAACATCAGCGGCATGAAGGCGCAGAGCGTGGTGGCGGTGGAGGAGATCACCGGCCAGACCATGCGATGGGCGGCCTCGCGGAAGGCGTCGACGGGCTCGGCGCCTTTGGCCATCTCAAGATCGGCGTATTCCGCGACGATGGTCGCGCCGTCCACCACCAGCCCCACCGAGAGCAGAAGGCCGAACATCACCATGCTGTTCACCTCCATGCCCAGAGCCGACATGAAGGCGAAGGTCAGGAAGAAGGAGATCGGAATCGACAGGCCCACCAGAATCGCCGGGTTGAAGCCCATCGAGGCGACCATGGTGACGATCACCAGAAACACCGCCACCAGCACCGTGCCTTCGAGCTGATAGACCATGCTTTGAATCTGGGCGCCCTGATCCTGCGAGAATTCGGCGCGGACGGTCTGCTTCAGCGCGGCGGGCCAGGCGGCGACGGATTTATCCACGGCGGCGCGCACGGCCGTCACCGTGTCGATGATGTTCTCGCCGGGACGCTTCTTGATCTGGAGGCTGACCGAGGCTTCGCCGTTATAGCGGGCGAGGGTCGAGCGGTCCTGAAAGCCGCTGCGCAATTCGGCCAGTTCGCCGAGCGTCACCACGCGGTCGCCGTTGACCTTGACCGGCAGGCCGTAGACGTCTTCAGGGGTCTCGAAGGCGCCGGGCAGCTTCACCGAAAAAGAGCCGCTCGGGGCCTCGATGGCGCCCGCCGCCACGATCTGGTTGTTGTTGTTGACGATGTTCAGCAGCTCATAGGCCGTGATGTTGTAGGCTTCGAGCTTCACCGGGTCGATCAGCACCTCCAGCATCTCGTCGCGCTTGCCGACGAGCGTCGCCTCCAGAACCTGAGGCACGGCCTCGATCACGTCCTGAAGCTCGGCGGCGATGCGGAAGAGCGTGCGCTCCGGGGCCTCGCCGAAGAGCGAGAGCACCAGCACCGGGAAGTCGCTGAAGTTCACCTCGGAGACCGTGGGCTCCTTGGCGCCCTCGGGGAAGCTGGCCTTGGCCTTGTTGACCTCCTCGCGCACGTCGGCGAGGACGGTCTTCATGTCGAGCCCGATCTCGAACTCCATGACCACGTTGGCGTAGCCCTCGGCGGCGGTGGAGTTGAGCTTGCTCAGCCCCTGCATCGAGCGGAGCTTGGTCTCCAGCGGCCGCACGAGCAGCCGCTCCGCGTCCAGCGCCGTCACGCCCGGATAGGGAATGGAGACGTAGACGATGGGGATCTCGATGTTCGGATTGCCCTCTTTGGGCAGCGAGAAATAAGAGACCACGCCGACGATGGTGCTCAGCAGGATCACCACCGCCATCATCCGCGCCCGGTCGAGGGCGGCGTCGATGAGCGCCTTCATCTCGAAGCTCCTCCGACGAGGGCTTCGAGATCGACGCCCTGAGCCTTGGCCTCCTCAGGCGTGACGGCGGTCACCGGCGCGCCGGAGCTGACGAAATTCTGACCCACCGTGATCACCTTGGGCGAGGCGGGCAGGCCCTCCACCCAGACGCCTTCTGCGTTGTCGCGCAGGATGGTCACGGGCGCGAAGCGCGCCGCGCCCTCCTGAACGGTCATCACGCCGATGCGGCCCGCCGAATCCAGCGTGAGGGCCGATTGCGGCAGTTTGAAGCCCGTGGCCGCGCCGAGCGGAATCGAGATCTCGGCGGTCAGGCCGTCGCGGACGCTGAAATCGGGATTGGGGAATTCGGCGGCCACCTCGAAGGTGCGGGTGGCGGCGTCGGCGGCGCCCGCGACGTAGCGGACCACGCCCTCGACGCGCTTGCCCCCCGCGAGGACGATGCTCGCCTTGGCGCCCACCCGCAGAGAAGCCACCTCGCCTTCGCGCACGAAGCCCACCGCGCGGATGGGATTGAGGTCCACCAGGGTCGCGCAAAGCCCGCCCGCGCTCAGAATCGAGCCCTGTTCGGCGGGCGCCTGATCCACCAGCCCCGCCGAGGGCGCGCGCACGTCGAGGCGGCCCATCTCCTCGTCGATCTGGCGCAGGGCGGCGCGGGCGGACTCCACCGCCGCCTCGCTCTCCAGCACGCGGTTGCGGGCCGCGAAGCCGCGTTGCGCGAGCTGGTTCATGCTGTCGAAGCTCGCCTGAGCCTGCCGCAGATTGGCCTCGGCCTGAAGCCGCCGCGCGGGGCGGTCGCCCGGCTCGATGCGGCAGACGAGATCTCCGGGATTCACCCGCTGGCCTTGGCGCACCGGCGAGGCGGTCACGCGGCCCGAGGTCTCGGCGCGCAGCTCGATGCGGCGGAGGGCCTCGGTGCGGCCGGTCAGGGCGACGGAGCGCGCCACCTGCTCGGGCTGAGGCGAGATCGCCACCACGGGCGTCGGGCCGCGCGGCGCGTTTTGATGGGTCGCGCCCGCGAGGGTCTCCAGACCGGCGGCGCGGGCGAAGGCGGCGACCTCGGGATTCACCGCGGCCATGGCGGCGGCGGCGCTCTGGATGCGGTCGAGGGTGGCGGCGACGTCTTCGGCGGCCTTGCGGGCGGCGCCCGCGGCGGCGGTCAGAGCCGCGAGATTGGCCGCCGAGGGCTCGGCCTCCACGGCGGCGCGGGCGAGGGCGAGGCCCTCTTGGGCGGCCTTGGAGGCGGCTTCGGCCTTGAGCAGGGCCTCCGAGGCGGCGCGCGAAAGGGTTTCGGCGGAGAGCTCGGCGCCGGTCTGACGATTGGCGACCCGCTCGGCCTTGCCCTCGGCGGCGTAGGCGTCGGCTTCCCGGACGACCTCGGCCATGCGGCCGGGCTGGCCGTTGGTGGCCCACCAGACGGCGAAGAAGCTGATGACCGCCGCGAGGGCGATCTTGAGGAGTTGGGCGAACATGAAGCCTCCGCGTTCGCAGCCGTCGATCAGGGCGTCCAGAGATCAGGCGAGGGAGAGTCGAAAGCGCGGACCCACCATGCGCTGAAGCGCGATGACGCGAGGTTTACGGACGAAAATCGCCACGCCTCCTCGTTGGGAAGATTTCGACGCTATATAGAGGCGGGGAAGTTCATGTGAAGCGCGCGACGGCGGAGAATTCCGCGAGAATCGCGTTTTGTTTCCAGAGCGCCACATCCTTTCGACAGGGATCCGCGCGGCGGAGGAAAAGCGCCGGAGCCTTTTCAGGCGCCTTGGCGGCCAAACTGGACCAAAGCCGGGATTCCGGCGATTTTTCGCTTTTTTCCGCGCTTTCGGATGGGATCCGGCCTTTTCAGGCGGGTTTCGGCGAAAATCCGGCGCAAATCCGGCGCAAAGGAAGAAAGAGTCCGGGCGCCCCGGATCGGGGGAGCGCCCGGGACCGGCGGCCTCAGCCCCGCGCGGCGGCCTTGAGCGCCTCGGGCAGCGTCTCGGCGAAGAGGGCCATTTCGTCGGGTCGGCCCGCGCTGACCCGGATGCAGCGGTCGAGGCCCGGCGCGCCCGGCTTGCGGATGAACAGATCCCGCGCGGCCAGCTCCTCCAGAACCCGTTTGGCGAAAGCGCCGTCGCGGCCGCAATCCATGGTGACGAAATTCGTCGCCGAGGGCAGGGGCGTCAGACCATGGGCGCGGGCGATGCGGGTCAGCTCCTCGCGGGCCGCCACGGAGGCCGCGATGGTCGCCTGAAGATGGGCCTCGTCCTCCAGAGCCGCCAGAGCCGCGATCTGCCCCAGACGATTCACCCCGAAATGATTGCGGATGCGGTCGAAGCCCGCGCAGACCGCCTCATGGGCCAGCGCATAGCCCACCCGCGCCCCCGCCAGACCATAGGCTTTGGAGAAGGTCCGCAGACGCAGCAGATTCGTCCGCGAGACGTCGAGGGGCGGCAGAGCCTCGGGCGGGGCGAATTCGGCGTAGGCTTCGTCCAGCACGAGGACGCAGTTCGGCGGCAGAGCCTCGGTCATCGCCTGAATCTCGGCGCCCGTGATCCAGCCGCCCATGGGATTGTCCGGATTGGCGACATAGAGGATTTTGGCGCCGGTCTTCCGCGCCGCCGCGACCATGGCCTCGGGATCCACCCGGTCCTGACGATAGGGGACATGGACGGCTTCTCCGCCATGGCCCCGGATGTGGTAGCCCATGGTCGGATAAGAGCCCTGAGGCAGAACCACCCGATCCCCGTGATCGACGAAGAGCCGCAGCACATGGCCGAGCAGGCCGTCGATTCCCTCGCCCACCGAGACCTGACGCGGCTGAATCCCGAAGCGCGCCGCCAGAGCCGAGCGCAGATCCCAAAATTCGGGATCGCCGTAGAGCCGCGCCTCTTCGGCGGCGGATTTCAGCGCCTCGACCACTTTGGGCGAGGGCGGAAAGCGCGATTCATTGGCGCCGATCCGGGCGCGGAAGGGCCTTCCGCCGCGCGCCCTCTGGATCGCCTCCATCGGCACGAAGGGGACTTCGGCGGGCAGGCTCGCCATGAAGGGCGTGAAGGGCGGGCGGGAGCCGGCGGATTCGGTCATGTGAAGGGCCCGAGGAAGTCGCGTTTGCCGATGGGCGCGCCCGTATGGCGCAGAATCCCGTAGGCCATCGAGATGTGGAAATAAAAATTCGGCACCGCGAAGCGCAGCAGATAGGTGGCGGCGTCCATTTCGCGCTCGCGGCCCGCCGCGCCGATGCGGATCACGCGGGAATCGGCGTCGGCCAGCTTTTCGGCCGGGAACTCCTGCACGAAGGCCACCGTGCGCGCGATGCGATGGCGCAGCGTGTCGAAGCTCGGAGCGTCGTCGGCGAAGATGGGGGCCTGTCCGCCCGAAAGCCGCGTCAGCGTGTTGCGGGCGTGGTCGGTGGCGGTCTGCACCTGCTTGGAGAGCGGGAACATGTCGGGCGCCAGCCGGTAGTTCAGCAGCACCGAGGCGTCGATCTGCTTCTCCATCGACCAGACCTCCGCCTTGGTCAGCACGTCGGAGAGTCCTTCGAGGCTCTGAGGAAAGACGGTGCGGGCGATCTCGTGAAGGGTCTGAGGCATCCGGGGGCTCCTGAGATGTCGGCCTGCCGCCGCTCAGAGGGACGGAGGCGGGGCGTTCGGCGAGAGCAGAGACACCAGCACGCCCAGCATGAAGGCCGCAAGCCCGAAAGCCATCGCATAGACGAAGGCGCGGTGAATCTGATCCTGAACCGGCAGGCCGCGACGGCGCGTCAGGAAAAAGCCGTAGGCCCAGCCTATCGCGGCGGCGAGGATGAGCGGCATGAGGATTCCCCCTGAAGACTGTAGGCTGCGGAGCGACGCCGCGAGTCTTAGGCGCTTCGCCGGAGGATGCCAAGGCCCCGCCAGGGCTCCCGCCCGCGACGCGGCGTCTCAAGGCGAGCTTAGCGCAGCCCGGCCGCGCGCACCGCGGGGGAGGCGGCGGGCGGCGAGGAGGGGGCGGCCAGTCCGGCGAGGGATTCCTCAAGATCCCAGCGCTGAAGCCGGAGGGCGGCGGCGCGGGCCTCGGCGGCCAGAGCCAGCGCCGAAGCCGGATTCCCCGTCGCCTGAGCCGCCCGCGCCATCAGGCCGAGGGCCTCGGCCTCGCGGACGGAATCTCCGGCGGCGCGGGCGAGCCCGCGGGCCTCCGCCGCCAGACGCGCGGCGGCGGCGGCCTCCCCCTGCGCGAGGGCGGCGGCGGCGCGGGTGGTCAGAGTCTTGACGCGCCGGTGGTCGCCGTGGGGCAGAGCGGCGGCGGCGGCCTCCAGCCGCGCCATGGCGGCGGCGAATCCCGAGGCGTCGCGGCCATAGGCGGCCAGAACCGCCCGATAGGCCGAACTCCACGCCTGAGATTCCGGCGCCGAGGGCGCGCCGCCGTGGATTCCCGCCGGGTTCAGCCGCGCCATGGCCGCGATGGCTCCGGCGCGGGCGGCCGCGGGGCTCATGCCGGGCTGAAGCTCGGGGGCGTAGGCGACCCGCAGAATCAGGCGGTCGAAGGGCGTGAGGGCGGCGTGGGCGCCGTCGTCGTTGAAGACGCTGTCCGGCGCGCGCTCCAGATCGTTCACCGGCCCGAGCAGCTGCGCGATCTCCTCGATCAGGCAGATCCGGCGCCGGGCCGAGGAGGAATCGGCGGGGATGTCCACGATTCCGCCCCGGAAGGCGCTGAGGCTCCGCCAGTCGCCCGTATGCTGCGAGCCGCAGAGCACCCCCGGCGCCGCCGCCGCGAAGCGCGAAGGCCGCACCGAGCGAATCCGGATTTCGGCGGGCTCCAGAGCCGCCGCCCGGCGGATCTCCAGCCCGGTCGTCGCCGAAAGCTCGGCGAGGAGGGAATCGAGGAAAGGCGCTTCGGCGGCGAAATCCGCCGCGAGCCGCACCCGCGCCGGGCCCTCCCAGCGGGCGAAGACGGCGCGGCTTTCTCCGGATTCGTTGCGGAAGGTCAAATCCACGAAGTCGCGGGCCATCTCGGCGTTGGCGCGGCGGGGGCTCCCGGCGGCGAAGGAGGAGGCGGGCGCCGAGGCGGCCAGAGGAATCACGTCGGGGCGCGTCGCGTTGAAGACCGCCGGAGACTGCGCCGTCACGGCGTAAGGGGGCGTCGCGGCGCCTCCGAAGAGGCCGCCCTCCTGAGCGCCGCAGGCCGAGAGCAGCAGGCCGCCCAAAATCGGAAGAGCGAGCAGCGAAGCGGAGCGGAGAAAGGAGCGGGGGGACATCAGGCGGTCTCCTGCGGCGAGGCGGCGGCCTTCCAGAGCGGCGGCGGCTCGCGGGCTTCGCGGACGAGGGTCAGGGCTTTGCGCATGACTCCCGGAAGGGCGGCCTGCGCCTCGGCCATGGGCGTCCAGATTCCGCGTTGGGGGAGGGCGCGCGGATCAGCCGCTTCGGCCGCGTAGACGTCGAGAATTAGAGAGAAATGGGTGAAGATCTGTCTAATCTCTCCGATCCGCCGCCAAGCCAAAGCCAGAGGCGCGGCGGCGCGGCGGGCCTCCGCCTCGGGCGGGAGGGGGGTCCAGTCGGTGCCGGGAATCTCCAGCATCCCCCCGAGAAGGCCCTTCTCCGGGCGGCGGGTCAGCAGAATCGCCCCGTCGGGCCGCAGGGCCGCGAAGACCGCGCCCCGCCGCTCGGGACGCGGCGCTTTGGGCGTCTTGCGCGGCAATTGCGCGGCGATTCCCCGCTTGCGGCCTGCGCAGGGCTCGCGCCAAGGGCAGGGCGCGCAATCGGGATCGCGCGGACGGCAGATCGTCGCGCCGAGATCCATCACGGCCTGAGCGTAGTCTCCGGGGCGCTCCTGCGGCGTCAGGGCGGCGGCGAGGGCGCGCAGGGCGGGCTTGCCCTTCGGCAAAGGCTCCTCCATGGCGAAGAGCCGCGCCATGACCCGCTCGACGTTGCCGTCGACCACCACGGCGGGCTCGTCGTCGAGAATCGCCGCCAGAGCCGCCGCCGTATAAGGCCCGACGCCGGGAATCTCGCGCCATGCGGCTTCCGAGCGCGGAAAGCCCTCCGCCGCGAGCTTCTGCGCCGCCGCATGGAGGTTGCGCGCCCGGGCGTAATAGCCGAGCCCCGCCCAGGCGGCCAAAACCTCCTCGCGCGGGGCGGCGGCGAGATCCTCCACCTTCGGCCAGCGCGCCAGAAAGGCCGCGTGATAGGGCTTCACGGCGGCGAGGGTGGTCTGTTGCGCCATGGCCTCCGAGAGCCAGACGGCGTAAGGATCGGGCCGCCCGCCCGCCGCGCGGTCTTCGGGGCGCAGACGCCAAGGCAGACGCCTGCCATGGCGGTCGTACCAGGCCAGAAGCCCGGCGGAGAGGGCGCGGGCGGTTCGGGGATTCGGGAGAGGGGCGGCGGCGCTCACGTCGGCTTGATTCCCAATCGCTGAGAAAACACCTATTGAAGGGGCTAAGATGGCGCTCTCCGTCCGAAGCCGCAAGCTTGGGGCGCGAGATCGGGCGCTTCGACATTCCTCCGCGCGCCTCCGTCGGTTCGGAGCGCGCCCGAACAGCCGCAGGAGCCTCGCGCCGATGGCCGAACCGCCGAAAGACGCGCCGCCTTCGGAGCCTGAGCCCGAAGCGCCGAAATCCGCGCAGAAGCCCCGCGCCAAGGCGCGCGGAGGCGCGGCCGGGGCCTCCGGAGGTTTTTCAGGAGGCGGCAAGCGGCTCAAAAGATTCGCCAGCCTCGGCGATTGCGCCGCGCCGCTCATGCGCCCGGTCTTCGAGAAGCGCGGCTTCGCCGAGGCCCGCATCGCCGCCGACTGGACGACCATCGTCGGGGTTCGGCTGGCGCGTCTCTGCCGCCCGATCAAGATTCTGCGTCAGGGCCCGCGCGGATCTCAGGAGGGCGGCCTGCTCGTGATCGGCGCGCGCAGCGGCGCCGCCATGGAGCTGACCCACGCCGCGCCGCAGATCGTCGAGCGCGTCAACGTCTTCTACGGCCGTCGGGTCGTGGATCGGCTGAAGGTGGATCAGACCCTCGCGCCTTCGGCCCGGCCTCCGGCGTCCGCGCCTCCGCCTGAATCTCCGCCGCCCTTGGCCGAGCCTCTGGCGGCGCTCGACGCCATAGACGATCCGGGGCTGCGCGCGGCGCTGGAGCGTCTGGCGCGCAACCGCGTCTCCTTCTCCAATTCCCCCAGCACATCCCGGAAGGTTCCATGATCTCCAGCCATTCCACGCTTCGTCTGACCGCCGCCGCGGTCTTCGCCTTGTCTCTGGCCGCCTGCGATCAGGTCGGATCGGGATCCTCCTCCGGCTCCGGCTCCGGCTCGACGCCCGCCGCCTCCTCGACGCCAGCCGCTTCGGCCACGACTTCGGCCGCGGCTCCTGCGGCCCCCGCTCCGGCTCAGGCCGAGGCGACGCCCGAGCCGGCGACTGCGACGACCGAGGCCGCGACCCCGGCGCCGGCCGCCGCGCCCGTCGCCGAAGCTCCGGCGGCCCCGGAGGAGGCCGAAGCGGCTCCGGCGGCTTCAGAGGAGGCTTCGGCGGCCTCTCCGGCTCCGGCGGTCTCCGGCCCGCTCATGGCCGACGCGCCTCTGGGCTCGCCGGAGGCCAAGGTCACGGTGATCGAATACGCCTCGCTGAGCTGCCCGCATTGCGCGGTCTTCCAGACCCAGACCGCCGCCGCCTTCAAGGCGAAATACGTCGAGACGGGCCTCGTGCGGTTCATCCACCGCGATTTTCCGCTGAACGACCCGGCGATGATCGGCGCCATCGCGGCCCGTTGCGACGGTTCGCCGCAGAAATACCACGCCTTCATCGACCTGCTCATGCGCCAGCAGGATTCCTGGGCCTTCCAGCGCGACGGCCAGAGCATCGTCCGCGAGGTCAAGCGCATCGCGCAGCTGGGCGGCGTCTCGGGCGAGAAGCTGGACGCCTGCTTTGAAAACGCCGAACTCGGTCAATGGATTCTCGAAACGGCGCGGCAGGGCGAAAGCCAATATGGCGTGAACTCCACCCCGAGCTTCATCATCAACGGCAAGGCCTATAAGGGCGGGCATTCTCTGGCGGAGCTTTCGGCGGCGATCGATCCTCTGCTGAAATGACCATTGGTCGCAGGGGCGGGCCTTTTTGACGAAGGCCCGCGCCTTGACGCCCCATAGACCCCTTTGTATGGTGCGCGCGCTTCGTCGCGGAAACTTTACGAAAGCTCCGGGGCGGATTGAGGGGAGAAAAGCGGGCCGCGGCTGAAATCGGCGCCCTGTTTTGGAGGATGGCTCCGAAATGAAGGGCGAAGAGGCGGTCAGGCCCGAACGCGAAGCGGATCCGGAGGCGCTCAAAGCTCTTGAAGCGCGCATAGCGCGCGCAAGGGAGAAGTTGACGCCTGAAAGACCTGCTCCGGCGTGGAGGGGCGGCAAATTCGCCGGCGCCTCCTTGGCTTGGCGCATGGTGCTCGAGCTGATGATCGGCTGCGCGCTCGGCGGGCTGATCGGCTGGGCTCTGGACTCGGCTTTCGGAACCTTCCCCCTCATCACGGCGATATTCGGCGGGCTGGGCTTCGCGGCGGGCGTCAAGACGATGTTGCGCAGCGCGAGGGAAGCGGATAACTCCGCACGGCGAAGCTGATACGGATCAGACCCGGCGCCGCGCGCGCCAAGCGAGAGAGGGCGAGCTTTGGCGGACGCGAGCGGCGGCGGAATGCATATCGACCCGATGTATCAATTCGCGATCAAAGAGATCGTGCCGATTCATCTCGGGGGCCTGAATCTCTCCTTCACCAATTCGGCGCTTTGGTCGTTCTACGCGGTGGGCGCGACCATTCTGCTCTTCTCCTTCGCGATGCGCGGCGGGGCTCTGGTGCCCGACCGGGTGCAGTCGGTGGCGGAAGGCTTCTACGGCTTCGTGCGCAACATGGTCCGCGACGCGGCCGGCGACGAGGGCCTGAAATACTTCCCCTACATCTTCACGATCTTTCTGTTCGTCTTCTTCGCGAACATGCTCGGGATGCTGCCCTACAGCTTCACCGTCACGAGCCATCTCGCGGTGACGGGCGCTCTGGCGCTCGCGGTCTTCGTCACGGTCACGGCCATCGGCTTTAAGAAGCACGGGACGCATTTCTTCTCGTTCTTCGTGCCGAAAGACGCCCCGGGCTGGCTCAAGCCCATCCTCGCCGTGATCGAAGTCATCTCCTATTTCGTGCGCCCCCTCAGCCATTCGGTCCGTCTTGCGGCGAACATGGTGGCGGGGCACGCGATGCTCAAGGTCTTCGCGGGCTTCGCGGCGGCCATGGGCGTGGCCGGCGTCCTGCCGATGCTCGGCATGCTCGGCGTGACGGCGCTCGAATTCCTCGTCTGCGCCATTCAGGCCTACGTCTTCGCCATCCTCACGGCGATCTATCTCAACGACGCGCTGCATATGCACTAAGGCGCGACTTCAACGTTCATAGCGGTCAACAGGAGCTCATCATGGAAATCGAAGCCGCCGCCGCCCTCGGAAAATACATCGGCGCGGGCCTCGCCTGCCTCGCCATGGCTGGAGCCGGCATCGGCATCGGCCATGTGGCCGGCAACTTCCTCAACGGCGCGCTGCGCAACCCCGCCGCCGCCAAAGAGCAGCAGGGCAACTTCTTCATCGGCATGGCCTTCGCCGAGGCCCTCGGCCTCTTCGGCTTCCTGGTCGCGCTGATCCTGGTCTTCGTCGCCTGATTTTCGGACGACCTTCGGCGGGGCGCGGCTTGATCCGCGTCCCGCCTGATCCGATCCCGACCCCCCGCAGCCGGAGGCGTTATGGCGACCCCAGCCCATGCGGCGGCCGAACAGTCGGCCGGCATGCCGCAACTCGATTTCTCCACCTATCCCGCCCAGATCTTCTGGGCCGCGGTGGCGCTCTTCGTCCTCTATCGGTATCTGAGCCGTCGGGCGATCCCGCAGATGGAGGCCGCGCTGGCCGCGCGCCATGAAGCCATCGGAGGCAGCCTTGAGGCCGCCGCGGCCGCGCGCCGCGAAGCCGAGCAGGCCGAAGCCGATTATCAAAAATCCCTCGCCGAGGCCCGGGCCCGGGCTCAGGCCACCTTGGCCGAGGCCAAGGCCAAAAGCGACGCCGCGCTGGCCGCGCGCCTCGCCGAGGCCGACGCCTCCATCGCCCAGAAGACCGCCGCGGGCGAAGCGCGCATCGCCGAGATCCGCGCCTCCGCCGAAACCGACGTGCGTTCGGTGGCCTCCGAGGCGGCCGCCGCCATTCTGGAGCGTTTCCTGCCCGGTCAGGCCGACGCCGCGGAAGTCTCGCGCGCGGTCGAGGACGGGCTCGCCGGTCTGAAGAGGAGCTGAGGCCATGCGCGATTACGAATGGGTTCTGCTCAGCTTCATCATCTTCATGGCCATCCTCTGGTATGTGGGCGCCTTTAAGAAGATCGGGGCTTCTCTCGACAGCCGCGCCGCCGAGATTCAGGCGCAGCTCGACGAGGCCAAAGCCGCCCGCGCCGAGGCTCAGGAGCTGCTCGCCAGCTTCGAAGCCAAGCGCGCCAGCGCCGAGGCCGAAGCTCAGGGCATCGTCGCCCGCGCCGAGGAGGAGGCCAAAAAGGCCCTCTCCGACGCCGAGGCGGAGATCGAGCGCGCCATGGCCCGCCGTCTGAAGAGCGCCGAAGAGCGCATCGCTCAGGCCGAGGCCGCCGCCAAGCGCAAAGTGCATGACGCCGCGGCCGACGCCGCCGTCTCCGCCGCGAGCCGCGTGCTCGGCGCCCGCCTTGAAGGCTCCGCCGGCGAGGCCGCCCTCGACGAGGGCCTTAAGGAAGTCGCGCAGCGGCTGCATTAAGCTCCGCCGAATCGCCTCCTGATCAATGCGACGAACGCCCCATCTCCTCGGAGGGGGGCGTTTTGTCATGGAGGCTCAGGATATGGGAGGCTCAAGACATGGACGATCGCCGGACGAATGGAGGACTTGTCCGCGATCCTCGGCTGTTCTTCCCGACCGGCGTCGATGAAATCACGATGCGGATGGCCGGGGCCGCTTTCACGAGGGGCCGCAGCGCCTTCCGCTCCCTGCTTGACAATCTTCTCCGCCGCGTCCAGAGCTTGAAGCCTTGCTCATTGGGGCGTCCCGCAAGGGACTGAGAGGCCGCCGCGCCGACCCATCGAACCTGATCCGGATCATGCCGGCGGAGGGAATGAGCGTCGCGCCGCCGCGGGCTCAGGCTTCGTCGCAGGCGCGCGCCGCCTTCGCCTCCCGAAATTTGGAGGCTTTTCGTGAAATCCCCTTATCTCCTCGCCTTCGCCGCCTTTCTAGCGGCCGCGCCCGCCTCTGCGGCGGATAAGCTGACTCTGCTGCTCGACTGGTATGTGAATCCGAATCACGGGCCGATCGTCGTGGCGCAGCAGAAGGGCTTCTTCGCCGCCGAAGACCTTGAGGTGGAGATCGTCGCGCCTTCCGATCCCTCCCAGCCGCCGAAATTGGTGGCGGCGGGCCGCGCCGACATCGCGCTGGATTATCAGAGCCAGCTTTATCTGGAGCATCAGGAAGGTCTGCCGCTCAAGCGCATAGGCAGCCTGATCAATTCGCCTCTGAGCTGCCTGCTCGTGCGCGCCGACGGCCCGATTCAAAGCCTCGAAGACCTCAAGGGCAAGACCATCGGCTATTCCACGCCGGGCGTGGACGAGGTCAGCGTCTCGATTCTGCTCGCCAGCGTGGATCTGACTCTGGAGGACGTGACCATGGTCAACGTCAACTGGGCGCTGACTCAGGCGCTGCTCTCCGGGCAGGCCGACGCGGTGACCGGCGCCTATCGCAACGTCGAGCCGCACGAGATGGCGGCGGCGGGCGTGGAGGGGCGCTGCTTCTTCCCGGAGGATCGCGGCGTTCCGCCCGACGACGATCTGATCTTCGTGGCCAATCTCGAGCGCGCCAGCGAAGAGGATCAGGATAAATATCGCCGCTTCCTCAAGGCGGTGGGCTTGGGGGCGCTCTATATCCTCAACCATCCTGAGGACTCTTGGGAGGCTTTCGCGGGCTATGATTCCGATCTCGACGACGCCGCGAATAAAGCCTCTTGGGAGGCGACGCGGGGCCGTCATTCGCTGATTCCCTCCGCCCTCGATCATGCGCGCTATAAGGCTTTCGGCGCTTGGCTCGAAGCTCACGGGACCATTGAAAAGGTTCCTCCGGTCTCCGCCCTCGCCGTGGACCTCAATGCGGATTGAGCCCAAGGCGAAGGTGGGTTTGGACAAGCGCGGGCCGGGCCTGAGGCTTCGGGGCGAGTTGATTCTGCCTCAGGGCCGGCCCTTGTTCCGGGGTCTGGAGTTCAAGGCCGAGCCGGGGGTCTGGACCTGCCTTCTGGGCGCTTCGGGCGTGGGGAAATCCACGCTGCTGCGGCTGCTCGGAGGGCTGGAGACCGCGGGCGTCTTTCGGGGCGAGATTCTGGTTTCGGATCGGCAGCCGCTCGCGGGGCGGGCGGCTTGGATGGCCCAGAGCGATTTGCTCGCGCCTTGGCTTTCGGTGCGCGAGAACGTCGCCTTCGGGGCGCGTCTGCGGGGCGAAAAGCCGGATTGGGTGCGGGTGGACGCCCTGCTGGCCGAGGTCGGGTTGAAGGATTGGGCTCAGGCCCGGCCCGCCGCGCTGTCGGGCGGCATGCGCCAGAGGGCCGCCCTCGCGCGCACGCTCATGGAGAATCGGCCCGTGGCGCTGATGGACGAAGCCTTTTCGGCTCTGGACGCGGGCACCCGCGCCCGGATGCAGGAATTGGCCTTTGGGCTTCTGCAAGGGCGCACCGTGGTTCTGGCGACCCATGATCCCGGCGAGGCGGCGCGTCTGGCGAGCCGGGCCTATGTGCTGGTTCCCGATCCGGCGGGGGCGCGTCTGGCCGAGCCTCATCGCTTTGCGACGCCGCCTTTGCGCGATCCGGCCTCGCCCGACGCCTTGGCGGCTCAGGCGGCGCTTTTGGCCGAATTGCGCAAGCCGCCCCTTGAGGAAAGCCTTAGGGAGCGCGCGTCGTGAGGCGGGTTCTGGACGTTCTGATCAGCGCGGCGGGGCTGATCGCGCTCTGGGCGCTTCTGGTGCGCATGGCGGAGCTGCCGCCTTATATGCTGCCTTCGCCTTGGCGGGTGGCGCAGGTCTTTTGGAACGACCACGCGACGCTCTGGCGCAACGCCAAAATCACCGCTTGGGAGAGTCTGGCGGGCTTCGCTTTGGGCGCTTCGGCGGGGATCGCGGCGGGGCTTCTGCTGACCATCTCCAGCCTCGCGCGGCGCTGGCTCGGGCCTTTTCTGGTGCTGAGCCAATCCGTGCCGACCTTCGCCCTCGCGCCTTTGATCGTGCTTTGGCTGGGCTTTGGGCCGGAATCCAAGATCGTGGTGGCGGCGCTCGGGATTTATTTCGTCGTGGCCTCGAATTTCTACGACGGCCTGCGCCGCACCGATCCGGGCTTGCTGGATCTGGCGCGGGTCATGGGGGCTTCGCCGCGTCGCGAGCTGTGGCGGCTGCGGATTCCGGCGGCTCTGCCTTCGCTGGGCTCGGGGCTGAAGGTGGCGGCGGCCTACGCCCCCATCGCGGCGGCGGTGGGCGAATGGGCGGGGGCCTCGCAGGGCTTGGGCTATCTCATGCTCTACGCCAACGCCCGCCTCAAGATAGACCTGATGTTCGCCGCCTTGCTGACGCTCGCGGTGTTCGGTCTGGCCTTTCATGCGCTGGTGGGCTGGGCGGCGCGGCGCATGACTTCTTGGGCGCCCGAGGCGGCTTAATCCTCCTCCTGAAAGGGGACGACCGAGAGGAAGCCATGCTCAAGCCGCCCCTTGGCTTCGTCGTAGCGCTCGCTCCAGACATAGGCCCCGACGCAGGCCGCCGCGCCGTAGCTGTCGCAGTAAGAGCCGTGCAGGCTGAGCAGCAGCACCGGAATCGCGCCTCCGCCCGGCGCTGAGACGATGGCGTGGCCATGGGCTTGGAAATCATGCCGCGACCAGGGCGCCTCCGGATCTCCCGTCGAGACGAAGAGGATGCGCGGCGATCCGCCCGTGCCTTTGTGGAAGGCGGCCATGGGCGCGCATTCCAGATATTCGCCGTCGAAAAGCGCGTCGAGGATCCCGTCGCCGTTGAAATCCGTATGGCGGATGAAGGCCCAGTCCGGCGCGAGGAGTTCGCCTTCATTCTCAAGGCATTCCTGCCGCTCCGGTTCGAGCAGGGCGAGGAGAGGCGCGAAGTCGAATTCAGGCGTCTGGGCGAGGGCGGGCGGCGCGGCCGGCCCGCAGGCGAGCAGGGCGGCGAAACAGGCGACAGCGAAACGGGCGGAGGACATCGGGCGGCTTCCTCTCTGAAGGCGGGGCGGAGGCATGAGGCCGCGTCCTCCGGCCTGCGTCAAGTCTCGCGTCGGGCTTTTGGGGGGTCTTGACGCGGCGCGCGGAAGCTCAATCAATGGGCGCAGGACGAATCTCGATTCAGCGAGGGTTGCGGCGTGAGGATTCTTTTGCTTTTGGCGGCGACGTCGCTGATCGCGGCGGGCGGCGCTCAGGCGCAAAGCTGCAAGGCGGCGAAAAGCTGCGCCGAAGCGGTCGAACTCTGGTGCGGCGGCTACGCCCGCGCCGACCGCGACGGAGACGGCGTCCCTTGCGAGAATCTCTGTCGCGGCAAGGCTCAGGCGGATGAAATCCGGGCCGGGCGCGCCTGCTGAGGCGAGAGTCTCCCGCCGGGCGCAAGGCGGCTCTTGACCTTTCGGCCCGGCTCGCCGAAATGACGCCCCATGCGCAATTCGGAATCCTCGCCGTCGATGCACGGCACGACCATCCTCGCCGTCCGCAAGGGCGGCGTGATTTGTTTGGCCGGAGACGGGCAAGTCAGCCTCGGCCCCACCATCGTGAAGGGCGACGCCCGCAAGGTGCGCCGGCTGGAGGTCGGCGGCCATGCGGCGCTCGCGGGCTTCGCGGGCGCCACCGCCGACGCCTTCACGCTGCTGGAGCGGCTGGAGGCCAAGCTGGAGCAATCGCCCGGCCAGCTCCGCCGCGCGGCGGTGGAGCTCGCCAAGGACTGGCGCACCGACCGTTATCTGCGGCGGCTCGAAGCCATGCTCATCGTGGCCGATGAAAACGAGACGCTGCTGCTCACGGGGCAAGGCGACGTGCTGGCCCCCGAAGGCGGCGCGACCGCCATAGGCTCGGGCGGGAATTTCGCTCTGGCGGCGGCGCGGGCGCTGATGGATTCGGAGCGCAGCGCGGAGGAGATCGCGCGGCGCGCCATGGCCATCGCCGCCGAAATCTGCGTCTACACCAACGGCCGCCTGACGGTCGAAACCCTGATCTCCGCCTCCGAGGCCCCATGACCACCAATCTCACGCCCCGCGAGATCGTTTCCGAGCTCGACCGCCATATCGTCGGGCAGGAGGCCGCCAAACGCGCCGTGGCCGTCGCCTTGCGCAATCGCTGGCGGCGCCAGCGCCTGCCTGACGAACTCCGTGACGAGGCCATGCCGAAAAACATCCTCATGATCGGCCCGACCGGCGTCGGCAAGACCGAGATCGCGCGGCGTCTGGCCAAGCTCGCCGACGCGCCTTTCCTGAAGGTCGAGGCGACGAAATTCACTGAAGTCGGCTATGTGGGCCGCGACGTGGAGGCGATCATCCGCGATCTGGTGGAGAGCGCCATCGTCCTCGTGCGCGCCCGCAAGCGCGAGGAGATGAAGGCCCGCGCCGAGGGGGCCGCCGAGGAGCGCGTCCTTTCGGCTCTGGTGGGCGAGGGCGCGAGCCCCTCCACCCGCGAGGCTTTCCGCCGCAAGCTCCATGCGGGCGAGCTCGATGCGAAGGAGATCGAGATCGATCTGGCGGATTCGACCAATCCCTTCCAGATGATGGAGATCCCCGGCCAGCCCGGCGGCGGCGCGGGAATGTTCAACCTCTCGGACATCTTCGGCAAAGGCGCCTTCGGGCGCACCAAGAAGCGCCGGATGACGGTCGCGGAATCTCATGCGGCCCTCGTGGCCGAGGAGGCGGATAAGCTCATCGATCAGGAGACCGTCACCCGCGAGGCCGTCAAGGCCGTCGAGGAGAACGGCGTGGTCTTCCTCGACGAGATCGACAAGATCGCCGACCGCGCCGAAAGCGGACGCGGCGGCGCCGACGTCAGCCGCTCGGGGGTTCAGCGCGACCTGCTGCCGCTCATCGAAGGCACCAGCGTCTCGACGAAATACGGAGCGGTCAAGACGGACCACATCCTCTTCATCGCTTCGGGGGCCTTTCATGTGGCCAAGCCCTCGGATCTCCTGCCGGAGCTTCAAGGCCGCCTGCCGATCCGGGTGGAGCTGAAGCCTCTGACCGAGGCCGATTTCCGCCGCATCCTCACCGAGCCCCACGCCTCGCTGCTCAAACAGGCCGAGGCGCTGCTCGCCACCGAGGGCGTGAAGCTGGAGGTGACGCCCGACGGCGTGGAGGCCCTCGCCGAAGCCGCCGCCGAGGCCAACGCCCGGCTGGAGAACATCGGCGCGCGGCGTCTGCATACGGTGCTCGAACGGGTGCTGGACGAGATCTCCTTCGCCGCCAGCGACCGCGACGGCGAGACCGTCGCGCTCAACCGCGCCTATGTGGCGGAGCGGCTGGGGGATCTGGTGAAGAACGTGGATCTCGGGCGCTACATCCTGTGAAGCCTTGAAGGGCGCCGCGAGGCGCCCTTTTTCGTCTCAGCCCTCGCCGTGCCGCCGCAGGGCCGCCGCCAGAGCCGCCGGAACCGAGGGCGCGAAACGCCCCTCCACGAGGCTCGGACCCGCCGGATCCTCAAGCCCCTCCAGAGCCGCCGCCAGAATCTCCGGTTTGACGCCCGCCGTCAGAGCCGCCGAGATCAGCCGCGCCGCGGCCTCGGGCCAGACCTCGGCCGCGCCGATTTCGCCGCGGACCTGAAGCAGCGCCTCGACGGGGCGTCCGTCGGCTTCGTTCAGGGTGAAGAGCCAGCGCCGCCCTTCAGGGCCCTCCACGGCGTAGGTCGCGCCGGAGAGCCGCCAGGGCCGCCCTCCGCCCGCCGGAGGATTCAGCGCCGCGCCGTTCGCGGAAGGCCGGGGCGCGGGCTCCGGAGCCTCCGCCAGACGCGGCCGTGCGCGCGGCCTCGGCGGCCCCTCGGGCGGAGCGTCCATGAAGATCGCGCCGTTGGCGCCGCCCTCCCAGACCATATGGAGCTTCTCCATGGCGGCCTCGGGCGAGGCGGGGCGGATCAGCCGCGCGGGCCCCGCCGCGTCCAGCCGCCGCCGCGCCAGAGCCGCCAGCGCGATGCGGTCCTCATCCTCGCCGAGATAGGCGGGATCTTCGGTTTCGGCGCTCCATGCGGTGACGAAGGCGCAGCGCAGCCCTTCGGCCATGACGGCGCGGGCCTCGGCGTCGAGCGCCATGGCGGCGGGCGTTCTGAGGCGGGTCTCCGGCTCGAAGGCGGGATAGGCGCCTTTCTCGGCCGCCAGAGCCGCCGCCTCCCGCTGGGCGAGGGTCTGAAAGGCGGCGAACCAGCGCTCGGCCCGCGCGCGCCAGTCGGCTTCGCCCGGATGCAGCCCGCAGACCGCCAGAGCCTCGGCCACATGCCCCAGCCGCAGCGCCACGCGCCGCCGGGCGGCGGCCTCGGCGGCCTGAGCCTCCAGCGGCGGATCCAGCGCGTCATGGGCGTCGTCGAGCATCCGCAGCGCCGCCCCGACCAGAGGCCCGAGCGCCGCTTCGTCGAGATCGGGGCCGCCGGGCCTGCGGACGAGCAGCTTGCGCGCGTCGAGCAGCCCCATGGGCGCGCCGGAATTCGGCGGCGCGGCGAAGCCCTGAGCGTCCGGCGCGAGGGGCAGGCGTCCGCCGAGCGGATCGGCCTCGGCCAGACGATCGGAGAAATAGACGGCCAATCCCTGCGTCGCCGCGCCCTGCGCCGCCGCGAAGAGCAGAGCCTGAGCCTTCATCGCGGCGGCCTGACGCGGCCCCTGCATCGGCGAGCCGGCGAATCGCCAGTCGCTTCCGGCCGCGGCGGCCCTCATCAGCGCGTCGGGGAGCAGCGCCGCGCGCCGAGGGCCTGCGCCGCGTCCGGCGTAGAAGGCGGGGGATTCGGGATGCCCGGCGTCCAGCGCCAGCAGCAGAGGCGGCGGCGAATCGCCCGAGGCGCCCGCTTGGGCGGCGGCGTGCAGATCCAGAAAACGCCGCACGGCCTCATGTCCGCCGAGGCCGGAGAGGTCGCAGACCGCCGAAGCGTCGGAGGCGGCGATGATCGACAGATCGGCCAGCAGCGACCAGAGCGCCCGCGGGCCCTCCTGCGGCGGATTGGCGATATAGGATTCGACGGCCGCGGGGGCGGGGGCCGCTTCGGCGAGCAGGGCTTTCTCCAGCGAGGCGGAGAGCGTCAGCGCGCCCTGCGTCAGAGCCTCTCCGAAGGCGAGACGCCAATAAGCGCGCCGGGCGCCGGGCTCGGGGGCGGCCAGCCGCGCGGCCATGGCTTCGCGCGCGCGGTCCCGGGCTTCGCTTTCGGCGGGATCGGGCGTCTGGGCGTCCGGAGGGAGCGCCGCGCCGCGGGCCTCCTGCGCAGGAGAGGGCCAAGCCTCGGGAAAGGGCCGGGCGGAAGAAGAGCGGTCGCCGCCGCCGGAGCGATTCATAGGCGTCCCCTCATGGCGTTCCTCGCAAACGCGAATCAATCCGGAGAGGGCTCTTCGCCCGCCTCCGGATCGATCCTAACACGCCGAAAACCTCAGGTCGCGGTTTTCTGTATGCGGAAAGAAATCCCGCCCGGCGCCTGTTCCGAGCCTGTTCGGCGCTCGCGTCGGAGCCCGTTCAGCGCCCGTTCAGCGCCCGCCTCAGCGACGGCCGCCGAGCAGCGAGCGGATCAGGCCGACGATGACCATCAGAGCGCCGCCGCCGACGCCGCCGCCGGCCACCTGGCCGAGGATCGAGCCGATGTCGAGGCCCGCCGCCGGAGCGGTCGCCGCCGCGGCGCCGCCGCCGAGGACGCTGCCGATGATCGTCGAGCCGAGGCCGCCGCCGAGGATGCCGGTCAGCGAGTTCAGCGCCGTGCCCAGGCTGAATTTGGGCAGCAGGGCGCCGGCGATGTTGCCGCCGGCGGCGCCGGAGATCAGCGAAATGATGATGGGAAGAAGGGATTCCATTCGAAAGTCTCCGCGGCTCCTGCTTTCATGCTTCAGGCTTGCCGCCTGATCCCGTTTTGGCGCAGTCAGGAGCGTGAAAGCTGCGCGCCGCCCTTATAGCAGAAATTCATCTGTCGCGTTATGCGCCATTGACGAAAGAGCTAAAAAAGGATTTCCATACGCTCCTCATGCTGCATTTGGTCAAGCTTTGTGTCGGCGTGGACACGATCGAAGAATTTTTCTCCGAGCTTTCCGAAGCCGAAGCGGCGGATTCCTCCGTTTCGGGGCGCGCGCCGCCTTGGAGATTCCGCCACGTCACCCGCCAAACCCCTCGCCGGTCTGGGGAAATCCTCGCCGGAGGCTCGCTTTACTGGGTGATTTCCGGGCGAATCCTCTGTCGGCAGAGAATCGTCGGGCTGGAGCCTCTGCGGGGCGAGGATGGAATCGAGCGCTGCGCGATCCTCCTGTCCCGCGAGGCTTGGCGCACGCGTCCGGCGCCGCGCCGCCCTTTTCAGGGCTGGCGCTATCTGGAGGCGAAGGACGCGCCCTCCGATCTCGGCGGCGGGGATTCCACGGAAGCCGAGGCTCTGCCGGACGACCTGCTCGCGCGGCTCGGAGATTTCGGCGTCCTTTAAGGCGCCCTCAAAAAATCCTCAGAGGGCCTTGATGGCGCGCCGGTCGGAGAGGCGCGGCGGCGCGGCCTGCGAATCGATTCTCGGATCGGCTCAGGAATCGCGGAGGCGCCCGAATCGCCGCGCTGAACGCCTGAAATCGAAGAAAATCTCTGTTTTTCAAGATATTGGGAATCATCCTATCTGAAAGGCGTGGAGCGCCCGCCGGAGGATTCGCAGAAAAACCCCTGCGCAAACCTGATCCGGCGCCGACGTTTCTCCTGAAGTTTTTCATCCGGGGGCCTCCCGCGAAATGAGGCGGCCCGCCTTATTCGCCTGACCCAAAGGCGTAACCTCATCCGTAAGGACTCCAATCTCGCCTTCCGGATAGCGGCCTGTTTTTGGTGAATTTTCAGTCACCTTCCTGAATGCGTCGCCGGATGGGTCTAGTTAACCAATGGGGCTTCTGCGCCTTTTTAGGACGTTTCGCCCCATTCCGGACCCGAAAGGACCTTTGAGAGGCCATTTCGCGGACGCCGTTCAGGGTTTGATTAGCTCTCGAAGCGCCGACGCGCTCCGGTCCTGAACCTCTCCATCTCCACGGAGGGCGGGACTGGAGCCCCTCCCGGAACAGGGAGCGGGATCGGCCTCGCAGAAGCGATGACGTTCAGACAGGAGACGACCATGAACAAGACCCTCGCCGCCCTCGCCCTCGGGGCCGCCACGCTCTTCGCCGCCGCCGCGCCCGCCGCCGCCGGGGGCTACGCCCAGCCGGGCGTGACCTACAATTATGGTTCGAGCTATGCTTCGGGCTACGGCTCCACCGTCACCACCTATCAGCCGGTGACGACCTATCAGGCGGTGACCACCTACAAGCCGGTCACCACCTATCAGCCGGTGACGGTCTATAAGGCGCCCGTCTACAGCGCGCCGGTCTATTCGACCCCCGTCTACACGACCCCGACCTATAAGCCGACCACCTGGGTCTCGCCCAAGCGCGACTGGCGCAACTCCTGGCGCGGCGGCCACGGCTCCCGCCACGCTCACGGCCCGCGCCGCTAAGGCTCCGGCCCTGCGCAGCAAACGCCGCGCGATCCGTCCTCCGTCTTCCTCCGGCCCCCAAAACCCCTTGCCGGAGGAAGCCCAGAGGCGGAGAGGGACGCGCGGCGCTCGGCGGAGCGCCGGACCCGCATGAGCAACGCCCCGCTCTGAACGGCTCTCCGCCGGCCCCGCTCCGCTTTTCCCGCGGAGCGGGGCTTTTTCCCGCTTTGAAGGCCCTGAAAGCTCCTTTTGGGCGTCCCTCTTGCGCCGGAGGCTTCCGCGCGCTAAGTATGGCCTCGACATAGCGGCGTCCGCTGGTCCGGTCGGAAGACTGGAGCCGGGACGTTCCGATTTTTCGGGCGGGCCGCAAGGTCCGCTTTTTTCGTCGCGCCTCCCTCCCCCGGAGGGCCGCGCGGCCTCCGAAACGCCGGGAGACGCCTGATGTCCGAAGATTCCGAACTGCTGGCCCAGCTCGCCGCGCGGACCTCCGCCGACGCGCGGATTCTCGCGCTGATCGCGCCGACCGTCGCCGGTCTGGGCTATGATCTGGTGCGGGTGCGGCTGATGGGCGGCAAAAGCCCGCGCAGCCCCCTGACGCTTCAGGTCATGGCCGAAAAGCCCGACGGGACCATGGACGTCGAAGGCTGCGCGCAGATCAGCGAGGCGCTTTCGGCGCTGCTCGACGTCGAGGATCCCATCGAGCGCGAATATGCGCTCGAAGTCTCCTCGCCGGGCATCGACCGCCCGCTGACCCGCGTCAAGGATTTCGCCGATTACGTCGGGCATGAGGGCAAATTCGAGATGGGCGCCCATCTGGAGGGCCGCAAGCGCTTCCGGGGCCTGATCGTCGGGGTGATCCATGCGGGCGAGGCCGTGGAGATCGAAGCCGTCGATTCCAAGGGAACCGTGGAGCGCGTGGCTCTGGCTCTGGCGGATATGGCCGACGCGCGGCTGGTGATGACGGACGAACTCGTCGCCCTCAGCCAGAGCCGCCTTCCGCCCGCCCCCGAAGGCGAGGCCGCAGACGAGGCCGGGGCCGAAGCGGTCGCGGAGGCCCCCCCGCCGCGGAAAGGGGCGCGCAAACCCGCCAAATCCCCCGGGCGGCGGAAGCCCGGCTGAAAGCCGCGCCGCCGCTCTGGTTCAACCCAATAGATCGCGCAATGAATCCGGACCCGGTTTCCGGATCGCGCTCGAGGAGACGCATGAATGGTCAGCGCCAATCGTCTTGAACTGCTCCAGATCGCCGACGCCGTCGCGCGTGAGAAGGGCATCGACCGCCTGATCGTCATCGAGGCGATGGAGGACGCGATCCAGAAGGCCGCGCGCTCCCGCTACGGCGCCGAATATGAGATCCGCTGCAAGATCGATCCCCGCAGCGGCGAGATGTCCCTCGCGCGCATCCGGCGCGTCACGCCGGAGGTGGAGAACCACTTCGTCGAGATCCTCGTTCAGGACGCTCAGAAGCTCAAGCCGGGCGCCGTCGAGGGCGACGAGATCGTCGATCCCCTGCCGCCCCTCGACTTCAGCGGCAGCTTCGGGCGCATCGCCGCCCAGACCGCTAAGCAGGTGATCGTGCAGAAGGTCCGCGAGGCCGAGCGCGACCAGCAGTTCGAGGAATATCGCGACCGCATCGACAGCATCGTCAACGGCACGGTGAAGCGCGTCGAATACAGCAACGTCATCGTGGATCTGGGCCGCGCCGAAGGCGTGATCCGCCGCGACCAGCTCATCCGCTCCGACGCCTACCGCATCGGCGACCGGGTGCGCTGCTACGTCATGGACGTGCGCCGCGAGGCCCGCGGCCCGCAGATCTTCCTCTCGCGCACCCATCCGCAATTCATGGCGAAGCTCTTCGCGCAGGAAGTGCCGGAGATCTACGACGGCGTCATCGAGATCCGGGCCGTGGCCCGCGATCCGGGCAGCCGCGCCAAGATCGGCGTGATCAGCCACGACGACTCCATCGATCCCGTGGGCGCCTGCGTCGGCATGAGGGGCTCGCGCGTTCAGGCGGTGGTTCAGGAGCTGGGCGGCGAGAAGATCGACATCATTCCGTGGTCCGAGGATCCGGTGACCTTCATCGTCAACGCGCTCCAGCCCGCCGAAGTCGCCAAGGTGCTGCTCGACGAGGACGCCGAGCGCATCGAGGTGGTGGTCCCCGACGATCAGCAGAGCCTCGCCATCGGACGGCGCGGACAGAACGTGCGTTTGGCCTCGCAGCTCACCGGCTGGGACATCGACATCACCACCGAGGCCGCCGAATCCGAGCGCCGTCAGAAGATCTTCGCCGAGCGGGCCGCGCTCTTCATGAACGCGCTCGGGCTGGAGGAGATGACCGCCCAGCTCCTCGCCACCGAGGGCTTCGAGAGCGTCGACGAACTCGCTTACGCCGAGGACGAGGAGCTTCAGGAGCTTCAGGGCCTGCCCTTCGAGGCGGGCGAGGCCGTGCGCGCCAAGGCTCTGGCCCATCTGGCCGCCGAGGACGAGGCCCGTCTCCAGCACGCCCGCGATCTGGGCATGCAGGAGGATCTCATGGAGTTCGAGGGCCTCAGCGCCCCCATGCTGGAGGCTCTGGCCGAATCGGGCGTCAAAACCTTGCAGGACTTCGCCGAAATGGCCGATTGGGAGCTGGCCGGCGGCTGGTCCACCCATAACGGGCGCCGCGTGAAGGACGAGGGCGTGCTGGAGAAATTCGACCTCTCCGCCGAGGAGGCCCGCAGCCTGATCATTCAGGCCCGCGCCGCCGTGGGCATGATCTCCGCCGAGGAGATCGAGGCCATGCACGCCGCCATGGCCGCCGCCGCCGAAGCGGAGGCCGCCGAGGCCGAAGCCGGAGCCGAGGCGGGGGCCGAGGAGGCCGCCGAAGGCGCGGCCGCCGGAGAGGAGCGTTGAGCCTTGGGCAGAGGGGGCGCCTCGCGGCGCGCGGAGGACGAGCCTTCCGAACGTCGATGCGTCGTTCACGGCGAATCGGCGCCGAAGGCGGGGCTGATCCGCTTCGTCGTCGGGCCTGAGGGCGCGGTCGTCCCGGATTTGGCCGAGCGCCTGCCGGGACGCGGAATCTGGGTCTCCGCCGAGCGGGCCGCTCTGGAGACGGCGGTGAAGAAGAACCTCTTCTCGCGCGCGGCCCGCGCGCCGGTGAAGGCTTCGCCCGACCTGCCCGCCCAAGTCGAGGCGCTTTTGGTCAAGCGCCTCGTCGAAGCTCTTGGATTCGCGCGTAAATCCGGAGCCGCCGTCTGCGGCTTCGAAAAAACGCGCGAAGCCGCCCGCCGGGGGAATCTCGCCGCCCTGCTCGCCGCCTCCGACGGCGCCGAGGGCGGCAAGGCCAAGCTGCGCCCTCTGGCCGCAGGTCTGCCGATCCTCTCGGTCCTCTCCTCCGAAGAATTGGGTTTGGCCTTTGGGCGCGAGTTTGTGATACATGCTGCGCTGGAGAACGGAGGGACCTCGGATCGCGTGATCCGGGAGGCTCTTCGACTCCAAGGCTTTCGCGCTGAGGCTCCTGAGCCCGCCCGAGAGGGCGGCGGGGGCTTCGACACGTAAAGGGCGCAACCGATGAACGTTTAGTGGATGCATGCGGCGCGTCATGGGGCGCGGCCGACCGGGGTCAATGGATGAACGAGAACGACAAAGACATGAACGACGCCACGCGCGGCGCGGGGACGACTCCCCGTCGCAGCGGTTCCGAACCGAGCCATGTGCGGCAAAGCTTTTCGCATGGCCGCAGCAAATCCGTGGTGGTTGAGCATGTAGGCAAGCGCAAACCCCGCACGGGGGCCGCTCCGGCCGCCGCAGGCGGCGCGGCTCCGGCCGCGTCGGGCGGGCCTGCGCGCCGTCCGGGCGACGCGCCGCGCCGCCCGCCTCAGGGCCGCTCCGGCGCGCCGAACCGTTCGGGGCAGCCGACGCTCTCCGACGAGGAGGCCGATCGCCGCGCCCGCGCTCTGGAGGCCGCCAAGCGCGCCGCCGTGCTTCAGCGCGAGCAGGCCGCCGCGGCCGCCGTCGCCGCGCGCAAGGCCGAGGAGGCCGCCGTCGAGGAGGCCGCCCGCGCCGCCGTCGAGGCTCAGCGCAAGGCCGCCGAGGAGGCCGCCGAGCGCCTCGTCGCCGAGGCTCAGCGCAAGGCCGCCGAAGAGGCCGCCCGCGCCGCCGAAGAGGCCGCCCGCGCCGCCGCTCCGCCGCCCGCGCCTCCTCCCGCGCCCGTTCAGGCCGAGCCCGCGCCGCGCGTCGAGGCGCCCGTCGCCCGCGCGCCGCAGGGCGACCGCCCTTACGGCGATCGTCCGCCGCGTCCGGCCGGGGATCGCCCCTATGGCGACCGCCCGCCCTATCAGGACCGGGGTCCGCGTCCGGCCGGGGATCG
>NZ_KB893654.1:330220-1196865 GCF_000374145.1 Neomegalonema perideroedes DSM 15528
TATCAGGACCGGGGTCCGCGTCCGGCCGGGGATCGTCCTTACGGCGATCGTCCGCCGCGTCCGGCCGGGGATCGTCCTCCTTACGGCGACCGTCCGCCGCGTCCGGCCGGGGATCGCCCCTATGGCGACCGCCCGCCCTATCAGGACCGGGGTCCGCGTCCGGCCGGGGATCGTCCTTACGGCGACCGTCCGCCGCGTCCGGCCGGAGATCGTCCGGGCGGCTTCGGCGACCGCGGTCCGCGTCCTCAGGGCGACCTGAGCCATCTGACGCCGCGTCTGCCGGGTCCGAAGTTCATCTCCCGCGCCGCCGACCGCCCGGAAGTTCCGGGTCTGGGCGGACGCGCCGACATGGCTTCGAAATTCGCCAAGGCGCCCCCCGTCAAGAGCAAGGCCGAGCTGGAGCGCGAGCGCGCCGACAAGGCGTCTCCGCGCGGCAAGGGCGAATCCGACCGCCGTCAGGGCAATTTCTCGCTCGACCGCGCCATCGCGGGCGAGGAGGGCGGACGTCAGCGGTCCATGGCGGCGATGCGTCGCCGTCAGGAGCGCGAGCGCCGCAAAGGCGCGACGATGGAGAAGCCCGCCAAAGTCATGCGCGAGGTCCGCATTCCTGACGCCATCACGGTGCAGGAGCTGGCCAACCGCATGGCCGAACGCGGCGTGGACGTGATCAAGTCGCTGATGAAGATGGGCATGATGGCCACCATCACCCAGGCCATCGACGCCGACACGGCCCAGATCATCGTCGAGGAGTTCGGCCATACGCCGCTCCGCGTCTCCGACGCCGCCGTCGAGGAGGGCATCGAGGGCGAGGTCGACGTCGCGGAGGCTCTGCTGCCGCGCGCGCCCGTGGTCACGATCATGGGCCACGTCGATCACGGCAAGACCTCTCTGCTCGACGCGCTCCGCAAGACCAACGTGGTCTCGGGCGAGGCGGGCGGCATCACGCAGCACATCGGCGCCTATCAGGTGCGCACGAGCGGCGGCGTGGTGACCTTCCTCGACACGCCGGGCCATGCGGCCTTCACCTCGATGCGCGCCCGCGGCGCCTCGGTCACCGACATCGTGGTTCTGGTGGTCGCGGCCGACGATTCCGTCATGCCGCAGACCATCGAGGCGATCAGCCACGCCAAAGCGGCCGGCGTGCCGATGATCGTGGCGATCAACAAGATCGACAAGCCCGCCGCCAACGCTCAGAAGGTCCGCGAGGAGCTGCTGCGCTATGAGGTGCTGGTCGAGGAGATGGGCGGCGAGACCCTGAACGTCGAGGTTTCGGCCAAGACGGGCAAGGGCCTCGACAAGCTCGTCGAGACGATCCTGCTTCAGGCCGAGGTTCTCGATCTGCGCGCCAACCCCGACCGCGCCGCCGACGGCGCCGTGATCGAGGCCAAGCTCGACGTGGGCCGCGGTCCTGTGGCCACGGTTCTGGTTCAGCGCGGCACTCTGCGCGTCGGCGACATCTTCGTGGTGGGCGATCAGTGGGGCAAGGTGCGCGCCCTGATCAACGACCATGGCGAGCGCGTCGAATTCGCCGGCCCCTCCGAGCCCGTCGAGGTCCTCGGCCTCAACGGCGCGCCCGAAGCCGGCGACAAGCTGCAGGTGGTCGAGAACGAGACCCGCGCCCGCGAGATCTCGTCCTATCGTCAGGACAAGACCCGCGAGACCGCCGCCGTCAAAGGCGCGCGCGTGTCGCTGGACCAGCTTCTGGCTCAGGCCGGATCGAGCGCCAACGTCAAGGAGCTGGCCGTCATCGTCAAATCCGACGTGCAGGGCTCCGCCGAAGCCATCGCTCAGGCGCTGGAGAAGATCGGCAACGAGGAGGTGCGCGTGCGCGTGCTTCAGTCGGGCGTGGGCGCGATCACGGAATCGGACGTCACCATGGCCGTCGCCTCCCGGGCGCCGATCATCGGCTTCAACGTCCGCGCCAACGCCGCCGCCCGCGACGCCGCGACGCAAAAGGGCGTCGAGATCCGTTATTACTCCATCATCTACGACATCGTGGACGATGTGAAGAAAGCGGCCTCGGGCCTGCTCTCGCCGGAGCTGCGCGAAACCATCATCGGCAACGCCGAGGTTCTTCAGGTCTTCAAGATCTCGAACGTGGGCGTGGTGGCGGGCTGCCGCGTGACCGACGGCGTGGCGCGTCGTTCGGCGGGCGTGCGCCTGCTGCGCGACAACACCGTGATCCACACCGGCAAGCTTTCGACCCTCAAACGCTTCAAGGACGAGGTGAAGGAAGTCCAGTCCGGTCAGGAATGCGGCATGGCCTTCGAGAATTATCAGGATCTCCGCGAGCGCGACGTCATCGAGCTTTTCGAGACGCAGACCATCGAGCGGAGCCTTTAATCTCCGGCCGGAGCCTTCGGGCTCCGCCTCCGACGGCTTTCGCCTCTCCCCCCTGCGGGGAGGGGCGTTTTTCACTGAAAGGATCTTCTCATGAGCGTGAGAGGCCAAAAAAGGGGCGGCGGCGGAGCCGATCCCGCGGCGGGTCCGAGCCAGCGGCAATTGCGCGTGGGCGAGATCGTGCGGCGCGCTCTGGCCGAAGTCTTCGCGCGGGGCGATCTGCATGACCCCGACCTGACCAGACGCAATCTGACTTTCACCGAGGTCCGGCCTTCGCCGGATCTGAAGAACGCGACCGTCTTCGTGGCGCCTCTAGGCGGCAAGGACGAAGAGGGCGCGCTGAAGGCTCTGCGGCGGAACTCCGGCGAGATTCGCCGGGCTCTGGCGCGGAACGTCCAGCTGAAATACGCGCCGGACGTGAAATTCGTCATCGACAAGACCTTCGACCGCATGCAGGAGGCCGACCGCCTCTTTCAGAACGAGCGCGTGCGCCGCGACGTCGAAGCCGGACGCGCCGCCGCTCAGGAGGAGGACGACGTTTGGGACGACGAGGGCGAGGATGAGGACGAGGGTGGGGGCGGCGCCGATGAGGCCGCCGAAGGGGGTTCGGCCGGGGATCCCGCGCCGAAAACCTGACCAGAGCGTCGTCCGGCGAAGCCGGAAGGCTTCGCGTCTTGATGGCGCGGCCCGAAAAGAAGTCGGAGCCTTTGAGCGATCCGGCAGGATCGGCGAAGGCTCTGAAATCCGGGGCGGGCGAGCCTGTCCTCTCCGCCCGGAGCGCCTGCTGAGCGGGCGGCTGATGTGTTGAAGATGTCGCGGAGCCTCGCCATGCGCGGACCTCTCACGCTCGACGCCATGGCGCCGATTCTCTTCGTCCTGCTCTGGAGCACGGGATTCGTCGGGGCGAAATACGGCCTCCCCTACGCCGAGCCCATGACCTTCCTCGCGCTGCGCTTCGCGGTGGTGATCGCGGGGATGGGGCTCTGGACTTTGCTCAGCCGCGCGCCATGGCCCACCCGGCGCCAATGGGGCCATCTGGCGATCATCGGCCTGACGGTGCAGCTCGGATATTTAGGCGGCGTCTTCGCGGCGATTCATCTGGGGCTGGAATCGGGCGTCTCGGCGCTGATCGTGAGCCTTCAGCCGATCCTCTCGGCGATCCTCGCCAAGCCCATGCTCGGCGAGAGGCTGCATAAGGGGCAATGGTTCGGGCTGGCTCTGGGGCTGGCGGGCGTGGCGCTGGTGGTCTCCAATAAGCTCGCGGCGGGCGTGGGCGACTGGCGCGGCGTCGGGCTTTGCCTGATCGCTCTGGCCTGCATGACCTTCGGCACGCTCTGGCAGAAGAAATACGGCGCGAATCTGCCGCTGCGCTCCGGCGCGGTGGCGCAATATCTCGTGGCGCTCGTCGGAGCCTTGGCGCTGGCCTTCCTCTTCGAGACGCGCGAAGTGACATGGACGGGCGAATTCGTCTTCGCTTTGCTCTGGCTGGCGGTGGCGCTCTCCTTCGGCGCCATCGCGCTTTTATACCGATTGCTCAGGACGGGCGCCGCCTCGCGGGCGACGAGCCTCTTCTTCATGGTGCCTCCGGTGGCGGCGCTTTGGGGCTGGGCGCTCTTCGGCGAGACCCTCGGCCCGACGGCGCTGCTCGGATTCGTGCTGGCGGCGGCGGGGGTGGCTCTGGCGATGCGGCCGCAAAAGCCTTCCTGAGCGTTGAAGAAACGCCCGCCGCTTGTTAGAAGCGGCCGGATTCAAAGATGACGGAGCGGATCATGGTTCGGCGGGGCGTTCTGCGAATTAGCCGCCCGGCCTTCGCCTGAGGGCGAGGCGCCGGGGAGACGCATCGCGCCCGGATTCAGAATCTCGGGCGTCGGATCATTCGCGATTTCAGGATTCCTGACATGACTTCCGAGACCAAAGCTCCGAACCACGATTATAAAGACACCCTCTTCCTCCCCGAGACCGAATTCCCCATGCGGGGCGGCCTGCCTCAGCGCGAGCCGGAATGGCTGGCGCGCTGGGAGAAGATGGATCTCTATAAGCGCCTGCGCGAGCTTTCCAAGGGGCGTCAGCCTTGGGTGCTGCATGACGGCCCTCCCTACGCCAACGGCCATCTCCATATCGGCCATGCGCTGAACAAGACGCTGAAGGATTTCGTGGTCCGCTCGCGTCAGGTTCTGGGCTACGACTCGCGCTACGTCCCCGGCTGGGATTGCCACGGCCTGCCCATCGAGTGGAAGATCGAGGAGAAATACCGCGAGAAGAAGCTCGATAAATCCGCCGTGCCGATCAATGAATTCCGTCAGGAATGCCGCGATTTCGCCGCCGGATGGATCGACGTCCAGCGCGAGGAGTTCAAGCGCCTCGGCGTGATCGGCGATTGGGATGACCCCTACACGACGATGAAATTCTCCGCCGAAGCGACCATCGCGCGGGAATTCCTGAAATTCGTGATGAACGGGCTGTTGTATCGCGGCTCCAAGCCGGTGATGTGGTCGCCGGTGGAGAAGACCGCCCTCGCCGACGCCGAGGTCGAATATCATGACCGCGTGTCGCCGACGATCCATGTGCGTTTCCCGGTGGTCAGCGCTCCGACGGGCGCGCTCTCGGGCGCCGACGTCGTGATCTGGACGACCACCCCCTGGACCATCCCGAGCAATCGCGGCGTCTCCTATGGTCCGGAGATCAATTACGGCCTCTATGAAGTCACGGAGGCCCCGGAAGACAATTGGGTGAAGGTCGGGGCCAAGCTGGCCCTCGCCGATGATCTCGCCGAAGACGCTCTGACCGCCGCCCGCGTGGGCGAGTGGCGGCGCCTCTATGACCTCACCCCGGCGGATTTCGAGGGCGCGATCCTTGGGCATCCCTTCCGCGGCGAGCCTTGGGCCGAACGCTTCTGGGATTACGAAGTCCCCATGCTGGCGGGCGGCTTCGTGACCTCCGACGCGGGCACGGGCTTCGTGCATAACGCCCCCAGCCACGGCGAGGAGGATTTCGAACTCTTCGCCGAGAATAAGATGCTCGACCGCATCACCTATAACGTGCTGGAGGATTCCGCCTTCGCGCCGCATGTGCCTTTCTTCGCGGGGCTGCGCATCCTTGAGCCCAACGGCAAAGACGGAAAAGCCAATGACGCCGTGCTGGAGAAGCTGGCGGAATCGGGCAAGCTCATGGCGCGGGGCCGCATCAAGCACAGCTATCCCCATAGCTGGCGCTCGAAGGCTCCGGTGATCTACCGCAACACGCCGCAATGGTTCGTGGCGATGGATCAGGCCATCCACGACGCCACCCCGCAGGCGGGTCTGACGCTCCGTCAGCGCGCGCTGAAGACCATCGCCGAGGACGTCCAGTGGACGCCCAAAAGCGCCTATAACCGCATGCGCGGCATGATCGAGACCCGCCCCGATTGGGTGCTTTCGCGGCAAAGAGCTTGGGGCGTTCCGCTCTGCTGCTTCATGCGCGAGAGCGTCGTGGAAGGCGTGGTCAAGGTCGAGCTTCTGCGCGACGAAGCGGTCAACGCCCGCATCCTCGCGGCCTTCGAGGTCGAGGGCGCCGACGCTTGGTTCGCCGAGGGCGCCGCCGCGCGCTTCCTCGCCGGGCGGCCCGACGCCGACCAATGGACGCAGGTCGTCGACATCCTCGACGTCTGGTTCGATTCCGGCTCCACCCACGCCTTCGTCATGGAGGACCGGCCGGACGGGATCTGGCCCGCCTCGCTGTATCTCGAAGGCACCGACCAGCATCGCGGCTGGTTCCAGTCGAGCCTTCTGGAGGCCTCGGCCACGCGCGGCCGCGCGCCTTACGAAGGCGTGCTGACCCATGGCTTCACGCTCGACGAGAAAGGACAGAAAATGTCCAAATCCGTCGGCAACACCGTGGCGCCTCAGAACGTCATCAAGGATCTGGGCGCCGACATCCTGCGGCTCTGGATCGCGCAGACCGACTTCACCGAGGATCAGCGCATCGGCCCGAAGATTCTTCAGGGCGTGGCGGATTCCTATCGGCGTCTGCGCAACACCCTGCGCTATATGCTGGGGGCTCTGGCGGGCTTCGACGAATCCGAGCGCGTCGAGCCGAAGGACATGCCCGAGCTTGAGCGCTGGATCCTCCATCGCCTCGCCGAGCTGGATCAGGTGGTCCGCAAGGGCTACGAGGCCTATGAATTCCAGAAGGTCTTCGCGCAGATCTTCAATTTCTGCACGACGGATCTCTCGGCGGTTTATTTCGACATCCGCAAGGACGCGCTGTATTGCGATCCCCCGTCGAGCCTGCGCCGCCGGGCCTGCCGCACGGTGATGGACATCCTCTTCCATCGCCTGACGACCTGGCTTTCGCCGATCCTCTGTTTCACGACGGAGGACGTCTGGCTCTCGCGCTATCCCGGCGAGGATCAGAGCGTGCATCTCCAGACCATCCCGGAGACGCCCGCCTCATGGCTCGACCCGGAGCTTGCGGCGCGTTGGGAGAAGATCCGCGAGGCTCGCCGCGTCGTGACGGGCGCTCTGGAGATCGCCCGCCGCGAAAAGCTCATCGGCGCTTCTCTGGAGGCGGCGCCGGTGGTGCGCGTCTCGGATCCCGAGCTTCTGGCCGCGCTGCGGGCGGTGGATTTCGCGGAAATCTGCATCGCTTCGGATCTGAAGCTCGAAGAGGGCTCCGGCTCGCCCGAGGCCTTCAGCCTCAGCGAGGTTCCGGGCGTGGAGGCGGTCTTCGTCAAGGCGGAGGGCGGCAAATGCGCCCGCTGCTGGCGCGTCACGCCGGAGGTGGGCGCTCAGCCCCATCATGACGACCTCTGCCGGCGCTGCGACGAAGCCCTGAGCTGAGGCTTGTCGGCCGGGCCTCGCGGCGGCTAATTCTGGGAGACCGGAAGCAGCCGCCAGCGAGGAGCCAGCCCATGCCTGAGGAAGCCAGAGATCTGCGCCATGTCGAGATGGTCGTCCTCATGACGCCCGACATGGCCAATTTCAGCGGCAAGGTCCATGGCGGAGCCTTGCTGAATCAGCTCGACCGCGTGGCCTTCGCCTGCGCCTCGCGCTACTCCAAACATTACGCGGTGACGCTCTCGGTGGATCAGGTGATCTTCCGCGAGCCGATCCACGTCGGCGAACTCGTGACCTTCCGCGCGGCGATCAATTCGACGGGCCGCACCTCCATGGAGGTGGGCGTGCGGGTGGAGGCCGAGAACATCCGCAGCGGCCTGAGGCGTCACACCAATTCCTGTTATTTCACCATGATCGCGGTGGACGACGAGGGCAAGCCGACCGAAGTCCCCTCCTTCGCGCCGGTCTCCGAGGTGGATCGGCGGCGGCATAGGGCGGCGGCTCTGCGGCGGGAGCTGCGCCGCGAATTCGAAGAGCGCTTCAAGGCCGCGACGGAGGGCGTCGCGGAAGCTCCCGCCGAAGGCTAATCCTCGCTCTCCGCGAAGCTCAGATGTGCGGGCGGGACATGATCCGTCAGCCAGACGCCGTTTTCGGCCTGCTGAAACACGATCCCCGCCCGATGCATCGCGCCCGCCGCCACGATCAGCACGACCGGCTTGCCATGGCGCGTCCCGACCTTGCGGGCGGTCTCGGCGTCGCGGGAGAGATGCACCTGACGCCGCGCGCCGGGCTTCAGCCCCTCGGCGAAGATGGAGTCGAGATTGCCCCGCGCCGTGCCGTGATGCAGGATCTCGGGCGGTTCGGCGGGGGGCAGGCCCAGATCCACCTCCACGCTATGCCCCTGAGCCGCGCGGATGCGCCGCCCGTCCTCCGAGAGGGTGAAGCGCCGCTTATCGTTGGTCTCGACGATCTCGCGCAGATCCTCGGCGGAGAGCTTATGGCCCGCCGCCTTCATCTTCGCGAGCAGCTCGGGAACCGGAGCCCAGCCCTGCGCGTCGAGCTTCAGCCCGATGGTCTCGGGCGCATGGCGCAGCACGAGGCTGAGGAATTTGCTGCGGGTCTTGAGATTCGGGTGGCCCATGGTTTCGCGGAGCGCGCTCCGGCGCTCCGGCTCCTTTCTTCGCGCGTTAGAGCATTTTCCAGCGAAGCCGACGAGGCTTCGCGTCGCGAAAATGCGGCCGCATAAAAGCTTAGGGCGTTGAACGATCCCTATGGGATCGGAAAGCGCTCTAGGCCAGATAAGACCCGAGCCGCGTGCGGATGGCGTCGCTCATGGCGAGGTCGAAGCGCTCGGCCAATTGCGCCGCCACGCGGTTTTGCAGATTGGTGCGCTCGGCGGGGGTGAGGGGGCCGTCCGAATGGCCTTCGGCCGTGACGCGGGCGCCGGCGAAACCGCGCTCCGCGCCGTTCTCGTCGATGGCCAGACGCGCCTGAAGCACCGCCTCGAAGCGCTCGCCGGGGCCGAGCGGGCCGGGCGGCGTCTCCTGGCTCGCGCCGCGCGCCTCGTCGATCACCAGACGCCCCGAAGCGCCGCCGCCGATGGTCCTCAGCCGCCGCTCAGACCAGAGCCGCACGAAATCGGCGACGCGCACGGGGAAATCCTCGGCGGCGGAGGCCACGGTGGGCGCCGTCACCAGCTGCACGCCCGTCAGGCGCAGATTCAAAACGCCGGGCAGGAAGTTCACCTCGGCGTAGGGCGAGGGCGGCAGAATCTTCGTCTGGCATCCGGCCAGCAGCGCGGGCGCCGCCAGCAGCGCGAGCGCGCGGCGGCGATGAATTCCCCCGGAGCGGGGGGCGGAGATCGGAAGGGGGGCGCCGGTCTTCATGCGGAATCCTCGGAGCGGGCCGCAGCCCTCGCCGCCCGCGCCGAAGGGGGTCAGGAGAGGCGGACGGCGGTTTTCGTTTGAGGATCAAATCTATACTTGGCGCCGCAGAATTGGCAATCCGCCGCGACGAGCCCATCCTCAAGGATCATGTCGGCGATCTCGGCGGGCTCGTAGACGCCCAGAGCCGCCGAAACCTTCTCCGCCGAGCAGGCGCAGCCGAACTCCACGGGCTGGGCGGAGAAGACCCTCGGCTCATCCTCATGATAAAGCCGCAAAAGCAGCTCCTCCGGCGCGACATGCGGCCCGAGAAGCTCATGGGGCTCCACGGTGCCGAGCTTGAAGGCGGCGGCGCGCCAATCCTCCAGCCCGCCGCTGAGCGCGGCCACGTTGTCGGCCTTCATCAGCGGGAGCGGCTCGCCGGGGAGCGTTTGCGGCGGCGGCGCCTCCTCGCGGACATGCTCGCCGGGGGCGGGCATGTGTTGGATCATGATTCCGCCCGCGCGCCAGACCGGCGCCTCGCCCGGCTCCTGAGCTTGGGCCGCCGCGATGGCGAAGCGGGTCGCCACTTGTTCGGATTGGGCGAAATAGGTCTCGGCGCAATCGGAGAGGTTTTCGCCCTCCAGCGGCGTGATCCCCTGATAGGGCTGTCCGGTCCCTTGGTCCACCAGCACGCCGAAGAAGCCTTTGCCGAGCAGGGGGAAGCCGTCGCGGGCGTCTTCGGGCGGGGGGTTCTGCGGATCGAAATCGGCGTAGGCGCGCAGACGCGGCGGCCCGCCCTCGGTTTCGGGGGCCATGTAGTCGGCCGCGATCAGGCGCACCGAGCCCGCCCCCCGGATCTGAAGCGAGAATCGGCGGCGCGGCTGAATCGCCGAGCCGATCAGCGCCGCCAGAACCGCGGCCTCGGCCAGCAGGCCGGAGATCGCCGCCGGATAGGCGTGCTGAGTGAGAATCCGGTCGATGGAGGCGTCCAGCCGCGCCAGACGCCCGCGCACCGCGAGCCGGTCGAGCTGAAAGGGCAGGATCTGGTCGTCTCCGCGATGGGGGCTCTCCGTCATGCGCGGGCTCCTTCGATATGGCGGATGGGGTCAGGCGCGCGCCTGCGCGGCCTCGTAATCGACGGCGAAGCGCAATTCGCGCAGAGGCTTCACCACGGCGGTGCAGGCCGAATAACGCGGATCGGCCTTATAGGCGGCCAGAGCCGCGAAATCGGCGAATTCGGCGTAGACCACCACGTCGATGTCGTTGGCGTAGCCGTCGCGCTTGGCGTTCAGCTCGACCTCGAAATGATCGCTGTGGGGAATCACGCCCAGACGCGCGCGCAGCTCGTCGCGGATGCGCTGAGCCTCGGCGGGATCTTTGGCGGAGAAAAAGACGATATGGCGGATCATGCGGCGCTTGTCGCAAAGCGCGCGCGCTTTGGCAAGAGGGCGCCGCGCCGCGTTCAGGAGGCGCGGCGAGCCGCCATCTCGGCGGCCATGCGCAGAGCCGCGATCAGGCTGCCCGGATCGGCGAGTCCGCGTCCGGCGATGTCATAGGCGGTCCCGTGGTCGGGCGAGGTCCGGACGAAGCCGAGGCCCAAAGTCACGTTCACGCCTTGGTCGAAATCCAGCGTCTTGATGGGGATCAGCGCCTGATCGTGATACATGCAGAGCGCCGCGTCGTAACGCTGGCGGGCGGCGGCGTGAAACATGGTGTCGGCGGGCAGGGGGCCGCGGACCTCGATTCCGAGGGCGCGCAGATCCGCGACGGCGGGCGCGACGATCTCGATGTCCTCGCGGCCCATGGCGCCGCCTTCTCCGGCGTGGGGATTGAGCCCCGCCACGGCGAGTCTTGGCGAAGATATGCCGAAATCGCGGCGCAGGCCCTCGGCGAGAACCCGGCCCGTGGTCGCGATCATCTCGCGGGTCAGGCGCTTGGGAACCTCCGCGAGCGCGATATGGATCGTGACCGGCGCGACTTTCAACTGCGGCCCCGCCAGCAGCATGACCACCGGAGGCCCGCCCGCCAGATGGGCGAGATATTCGGTATGTCCGGGGAAGCCGAAAGAGGCGCCGTCATAGAGCGTCTTCTTATGGATCGGATTGGTGACCAGCCCCGCGACGCGCCCGGCCATGGCCATCTCCGCCCCGCGCCGGATGGATTCGACCACCACGGCGGCGTTGGCGGGATGGGGGCGCCCGGGCTCGGCGGGGGCCGCCAGAGCCAGAGGCAGGACCGGCAGGGCCTCCGGGAAGGCCGCGAGGGCCTCCTCCGGCGAGGCGACGACCTTAACCGGTTCTCCGAAGGCCGCCAGCCGCGCCGGATCGTCCAGCGCGAGGAAGGCCGGGCCCGTCTCCCGCAGGGCGCGCCAAGCCTTCACGGCGATCTCGCCGCCGATTCCGGCGGGATCGCCCATCGTCAGAGCGAGCGGAGGGCTCAATTGGTCTTCATCTCGATGACGGCGCGGCGGCGCAGCTCCTGCAAAGCCGAACGCGACGTCAGATTCGCCCGCTCGGCCACGATGCGCGAGCGGATCTGATCGCGCGAGCGGCTGGGATCGGCGGCGGCGGCGGTCGCGATTTCGAGATCCGTCGGCTCGATGCGCGAGCCGTGGCGGGCGCGCAGATATTCGCGCCAGACGATTTCAGAGGTCACCTGAGCCTCCACCGAGGCCCGCGCCACGCCGCGCGCCTGAAAGAAGGCGAGCATGGCGTCGAGCGACATGCCGTTTTGCTCCGCCACCTCGCCGAGGCCGCGGCGCAGAGCCTCCGGATTGGCCTCGAGTCCGGCGGCCTTGGCGGCCTGAACCTTGACCTGATCGTCCACGAGGCTTTGCAGGGCCTCGTTGAGCAGCGCGGCCGGAGAAACGCCCGAAGCTTCGTCGGCGGCGGCGAGGATGCGCGCGCGCTGCTCGACGTCGAAGCGGGTGATCACGCGGTCGTTCACCGTCGCGACGGGGGTGAAGATGTTGGCGCCCGCCGATCCCGAAGGCGCGGCGGCGGGCCGGGCGCTGGAGACGGGCGGCGCGGGCGGAAGAACCCGCGCCGGCGCGCTTTGCATGCTCGGCGCGGCCTGAACCGGCGCGCGCATGACCGCCTGAGGCGCCGGATCATAGATCGGCGCGGCGGCGGGGGTGGTGGGCGTCGCGAGGGCGGCGGGGCGGATCTGCGCGGCCTGAGGAGCCGCCGCCTGAGGAATCGCCGCCTGAACCGGGGCGGAGAAGCCCGTTCCCTGAAGCGCCGTCTGCGCGGGAGCGGAGAATCCCGTCTCCGTGGTCACGACTCCGCGCCAGCCTTCGGGGCGGGGCGCCGGAGCCGCCGCTCCGGTCGGGGCGTAGGGCAATTGCGCGGCGTAGGCCGGGGGCTCGGCGTAAGGGGTCGCGGCGGGCGGGATCTGAGGCGCCGCCTGAACGACGGGAGCCGGAGCCGCAAGAGCCTGAACGGGCGCGGGGGCGGTCGGCGTCGTGGCGGGGAAGTCGAAGGGCGCGAGCGCGCTTTGGGCGCGTCCGTCCGGGGCGCCGCCGAGGACGGCCAGCCCCGCAGCCAGAGCGCCGAGAGCGAAGGGCCGACGCAGGACGCGACGAGGCGCGCGACGGGAGGCGCGGAGGAGGAGGAAGCTCATGGCGTCGAACCTCATGGAGAGGCGCGGCCCTCTCCCGATGCGCGGGCGGGGCGGCGCGGACGAATCCGAAACCGGACGGCTCAGCCGCCCGGGAATTTCAACTGGGCCCGCAATCCGAAGGTGAGGTCGTCCTCCGCGTCGCGATCCGTGGTGTAGCGTCGCGAGACGGAGGCGTCGAAGAGGAGCCACGGGTCTTCATAGCGCAATCCGCCGCCTGTGCGAATTAAATCCTCGTTTTGAAGATCGCGCACGCCGCTGGCGTAAAGCGTCCAATAAGGATCCATGCGCCATTCGGCCGCCAGACCCAATTCGGAACGCCTTTCAGGAGATCCTGCTTCGGGATCGGCGTCCAGCGTGACGTAAGACGCCTCCAGCGCCACCGGCCCATAATCGGCCGAAGCGTAAAGCTCGCCGCGCCGGAGCGAAAAATCATGCTCGTCGAGCCGCACGCGCCCGAGCGCCTCCAATCCGTAATCGGGCAGCGCCAGCCGCACCATGGCCACATGATCCGAAGCCCGGTCGCGCAGGCCCGAGGCCGTGCTGAAGGCCGGATCGGGCTCCAGACGGAAGACGCGCCCGTAAGCCGCCTCGAAGGACTCGCCCGTGGGCGCCGTGAAGTCGTAGCGGACGCCGAGATTGGCGCGCGTCCCGCCCTCCCAGCGGTCCACGCCGGGAAAGCGCGAGACCGCCGAAAACAAGGTGGTCTCGTCGAATTCGAGGTCGAGGCTGTCCTCGTTGGGGGTGCGCAGGGCCCCGGTGTCGGGCGAGAAGACGATTTGCGCGATGGGCTCGACCACATGCACCCCCGAGGCCCGCCGCGCCACGAAGGGCCAGCGCAGATCCAGACCTGCGGCGGCGTCGATGCGGCCCGCCCATTCGGGGTCTCCGACGGGCTGGTCGTGCTGGCCGTAGCCCACGGCGCGGGCCGTGGCGAAGGGCGTGGCGCGCAGGCCGAAATCCAGCGTGAAGGGCCGCTCCCAAGAGACCCCCGCCGCCGCGCGCGCCACGTCGCGCCCCTCGCGGCGGGTCAGCCCGAGCAGCGAGGCCTCCGTCTCGACGAAGCCCCATCGCGGATCGGCCAGCACCGTGCGCCGGGCGCGCAATTCGGGCAGCACCAGCGGAATCGTCGCGCTGGCCTCTTCGGGGCGGAAGCTCTGGAAGTGATAGGCGTTCAGCTCGGCGTAGGAGCTTTCCGTCTGGCGGTCGAGATAGATCCGCGAGGTCAGGCGGTCGGTGTCGGTGAAGTCGTAGCGGCGCAGATAAGTGTCGTCCGAGGCGAGATTCACGTCGAAGCCCCAGGCGAGGGCCTCGGAGAGGCCGAAGCGCCCTTCGGAATCGATATGGCCGCGCCAGCGCTCGCCGTTGGCGTTGGGCGCGACGTTCCCCAAACTGCCGCCGAGGCTATAGGCGCCGGTCTCGGTCAGCCCGCGCAATTCGCTTTCGAGAATCAGGCCGTCGGCGCTGACGAGATAAGGCGTGAGGGTGAGATCCAGATCCGGGCGGATCTCCCAGAAGAAGGGGGTCTTGACCTGAACGCCGATCTCCTTGCTCCAGCCGAGCCGGGGCGCGAGGAAGCCCGTGCGCCGCTTCACGCTGGGGTCGGGGTGGCGGAACCATGGGACCGCCGCGACGGTGTGGTCGAGGAACTGGAAGCTCGCGCCTTCGTAAACCACGTCGCGGGAGGCTTCGTCGAGCGCCGCCCGCCGGGCGCGGATGCTCCAGAGCGGCCCGCGCGTTCCCGGAGGGCAATCGGCGCAGGGGCTGTAGACGGCTTTGGAGATCGCCATGACCTCGCCCTGACGCCGGGCCTCCACGCCGCGCACCAGCCCGCCCCCGAGGATGCGCGCCGTGGGATTGGTCAAAAGCCCGTCGGTGAGATCCGCCGCCAGATCCATGCCGTCGGCGAAGAGCGTCGAACCATCGTCGTTGAGCAGGATCACGTTTCCTTCCGCGCTCACGCGGTCGGCTTGGGCGTCGTAGGTCAGGCGGTCGGCCCGCAGCGCCCGCCCGCCGTAAACCGCCTCGACGGCGCCTTCGGCGGCGGCGGCTTCGCCCCTCGTGTCGTAAAGCAGGGAATCGGCGGTCACGAAGAGCCGCGCGTCCTCTTCGGCCTGCAATCCGCCCAGATAGCGTTCGAGGAAGGTCGCGGAGGGCTCGGGAGAAGCCGCCTGCTGCGCCGCGGCCGGAGCCGCGACGACCGTCGCCAGCGCCGCCGCCGCGCAGAGCGCGCCCCGCCGGAATCCCCCCGGGGCCGATCTCCAAAGGAAGGCTGCGCGCATTTAGCTTCCCTGCAAATAGGCGGCGAGGGCCGCAGCCGCCAAGGCGGCGCTGAGCGAAGGCGCCACGGCGGCCAGCAGAGCCGGCGCCTCGCCGGAGCCGCCGAGCGCCAGAGCCACGTCGCCGAGGAAATAAAGGGCGAAACCCGTGATCGCGCAACCCGCCGCCGCCAGACCATAAGAGGTGAGCCGGGGCGGCCGCGCCGCGAAGGCCGCCGCGATCACCGCCATGGCGGCGAACATCAGGGGGCTGGCGAGGGTGGCGTAGAAATGGGTCTTATGCCGCCGGGCCGAGAATCCCGCCGCCTCCAGATCGCGGATGAAGCGCGGCAGACGCCAGATGGAGGTCGCCTCCGGCGAGGAGAAGCCTTCCTGAATCCGGTCCGGGGTGAGGTGGGTCGGCAGATCGAGGGCGGATTCATGGGTCATTTCGGCGGAGGCCAGAGGATCGCCCCGCACCTCGCCGAGGATCGAGGCTTCGCTCAGACGCCAGAAGCCGCCTGCGAGCCGGGCCTCCTCCGCGTCGAGGCGGCGCAGGAAGCGGTCCTGCGAATCGAATTCGAAGAAGGTCGCCTCTCCGAGCCGCGCGCCCCCGGAATCGGCCTGACGGGCCTGAATCACGGTCTGGCCGCCGTCGGGGCGGGCCTCGCGCAGCCAGAGCCCTTCCTCCGAAAAGGAGAGCAGGCTCTCGCGGCCCTCGAAATAACGGCCCTCCATGCGGTCGAAGCGGTCGAGCGCCGCCGCCGCCAGAGGATCGAAGCCCCCCGCCGCGAAGGCTCCGAAGAGCCCCGCCGCCAGAGCCCCCGGCGCCGCCACGCGCCAGAAGCTCATGCCCGCCGCCATGGCCGCCGTGATCTCGCTGCGCCGCGCGAGGGCCATATAGGTCCAGAGCGCCGCCAGCAGCATGATGAAGGGAAAGGTCTTGCGCATGACGGAGGGCGTCTGAAGGGCCGCCATGGCCGCCAGACGCGCGAATCCGGGTCCGCCTTCTCCGCCGCCGCGCCGCAGCAGCTCGATGAGGTTCACCGTGCAGATCAGCGCGAAGACGATCAGCGTGGCGATGAGGAAGGCGCCCGCCAAACGCCGGGCCTCGTAGCGGGCGAAGACGCCGATCATGCGCGGGACTCCCCGGATTGCGGGCGGCTCGGCGGCGCGAGCCCCGGTTTGCGGAAGCCGAAGCCGCTCCACGACAGCAGCGCCATAGCCCCGAGGATTCCGAGCAGCGGCGGCAGATATTGCAGCGCCCAGAGCCCCGGCGTGGAGATCACGGCGTTTTTCGCGGCCAGCCCCGCCAGCCTCAGGCCGCCGCCGATCAAAGCCCCCGCCGCCGCCCGCGCGCCGTAGCCGCGCCGGCTGAAGGGCCCGGCCATGAGCGCCGCCGCCGCGACCAGAGGCAGAGCCAGCCCGTACAGCGGCGTGGCGAGCCTTTCATGCGCCTCCGCGACCCAGCGCCCGAGGGCCCGCCCTTCCAGATCCGGCGGCGTGGAGAGCAGTTCCAGCGTGCCGCGCTCGTCGGGGCGGATGGAGCGGGGTTCGTCCGAGGAGGTGAATTCCGAAAGATCATAGGCCAGCTTGTCGAAGCGCAGCACCGAGAAGGCGCCGGTCCCCCGGTCCACGCGCTGGGCCTCGCCGTCGAACATCACGAGGCGCGGGCCCTCCTCGGCGCGCACCACCGCCCCGCGCCGGGCGTGATAGGCCATGGGCGCCTCGGGATCGCGGGCGTCGTTGACGAAGACGCCGAGCGTCTCGCCGCCGCGCCCGACCTCGCGCAGATAGACCGTCACGCCCTCCGCCGGATGGAGGAAGCGCCCGTCCTGAAGCAAAGCCGCCGCGAGATCCGTCTGAACCTCCGCCGTGCGGCTGCGCAGGGCCTGCGCCGATTGCGGCGCGATCCAGATCGAATTGACGTAAAGCAGCGCCGTCACGCCGAGGCCGAAGATGAGCGCCGGACGCGCCGCTCTGAAGCGGCTGGCGCCTGCGGCGAAAAGCGCGGCGATCTCCGAGTCGCTCATGGCGCGCTCCAGCGCGTAGAGCGTGGCGCCGAGCGCGGCCACGGGAATCACCACCGCCATGGCCTTGGGCAGCAGAAAGGCGGCCAGCTCGACCAGCACGAGGGCGCTCTGGCCGTAGTTCAGCGCCACGTCGATCACCCGCAGCGACTGGGCGAGCCAGATCACCGCCGTCAAGACGAGCAGGAAGAAGGCGAAGGGGCCCATCAGGCGCCCGAGGAAATAGCGGTCGATCCAGCCCAAGCGCGGCGCCTCCCTGAATGCGCGTCAGCCTAAGCCTGACCGGGGGCGGCGCGTCAAGCCTCCGAAAGAATCGCCGCCTGCGGAAGGATGGGGCGCGCGAGTCTGGCGAAAGGCGGCGCGGGGCGTTAGCTTGCGGGGCGAAACAGCCTTCGCATCAGGAAAAACGCTCATGTCCATCACGTTCGGAGATTCCGCAGCCTTCGGAGACGAGGCGCAGATCTGGGTCACGCCTGTCTTCGAGGGAGAGGCGCCTCCCAAGGCGTCGAAAAAAGATCCGGCGGCGACGCTGATCGCGCGGGCGCTCGAATCGGGACGCTTCAAGGGCAAGGCGGGCGAGAGCTTCGACATCGCCTTTCCGCAGGGGCTCAAGGCCGAGCGTCTGATTCTGCTGGGCGCGGGGCCGCGCGGAAAACTCGACGCTCCGGCGGCGCGGGCTCTGGGCGGCAAGGCCGTCGCGGCGGCGGGACGCGCGGGCGGGGCCGTCCGGGTGGATCTGACCGGGCTGGAGGCCGGACAGGCGCTTCTGGCGGTCGAGATCGCAGCGGGCGTGAAGCTGCGCAAGCATCTGTTCCTCAGATATAAGACCAAAGCCGATCCCTCCGACAAAGGCGCGCCGAGCTTCGATCTGAAGGTTTCGGACGCCGCGGCGCTCGAAGCCCCCTGGGAGGAGGCCAAGGCCATGGCGGCCGGAATCCTCTACGCCCGCGATCTGATCAGCGAGCCGGGCAACGCCCTGCACCCGGAGGTCTACGCCGAAATCCTCGCCGAGCTGAAATCCGAGGGGCTGAAGGTCAAGATCCTCGACGAGCCCGCCATGGAGAAGCTCGGCATGGGGGCGATTCTGGGCGTCAGCCGCGGCAGCGCGCGCGGCGGGCGGCTCGTGACGCTGGAATGGCGCGGCGCCAAGGATAAGAAAGCCGCGCCTCTGGCGGTGGTGGGCAAGGGCGTCACCTTCGACACGGGCGGAATCTCGATCAAGCCCGCCGCGGGCATGGAGGACATGACCTCCGACATGGGCGGCAGCGCCGTGACGGTCGGTCTGATGCTGACTCTGGCGCGGCGCAAGGCCAAAGCCAACGTGGTGGGCGTGGTCGGGCTGGTCGAGAACATGCCCGACGGCGACGCCATCCGCCCCGGCGACATCCTGACCTCCATGTCCGGCCAGACCATCGAGGTGATCAACACCGACGCGGAAGGCCGCCTCGTGCTGGCGGACGCGCTTTGGTATGCGCAGCAGAACTTCAAGCCTCAGGCGATGATCGACCTCGCCACCCTGACGGGGGCCATCGTGGTGGCGCTCGGCTCCGAGAACGCGGGGCTCTTCTCCAACGACGAGGATCTGGCGAACGGGCTGCTGGCCGCCGCCAAGGCCGAAGGCGAAGGGCTCTGGCGGATGCCTCTGGGCGCGGCCTATGACGAGAAGATCAAATCCCGCCTCGCCGACATGAAGAACACCGGAGGCCGCGAAGCCGGTTCGATCACGGCGGCGCAATTCCTTCAGCGCTTCGTGGAGGCCGGGACGCCTTGGGCGCATCTCGACATCGCGGGCGTGACGCTCTCCTCAGCCGACAAGCCCACGAGCCCGCGCGGCGCGACGGGCTGGGGCGTGGCCACGCTGAACCGCCTCGTGCGGGACCTCTACGAGGAGAAATGAGCCTGAAAAGGGCCTCAGGCGCTTTCCAGCGAAGCCGATCAGGCTTCGCGTCGCGAAAGCGCGATGACAGAAAGGCTGAGAGCGTTTGAACGGCCCAATTCGGTCGGAAAACGCTCTCAGGTTGATTTTTCGTCAACCCCGCGCCCGCAGTCTGAGAAATCCCTACAGCCGAGAAGAAGGAGGCCCCGCCATGAGAATCCGGTCGAAGATCTGGAGCGCGGGGCTTCTGGCCTTATGTTTCGCGGCCTCGGGCGCGGCCTTCGCTCAGGAGAGCGGAGGGAGAAGCGGCCTGCCGACGGAATCCATCCGCCGTCTCGGGAGCTTCGACCTGCGCCATAATCCGGCCGCCGCCGCCCATTGGTTCCGGATCGCGGCGGAGCGGGGAGACGCCCCGTCGCAATTTCACCTCGCCCGGCTGACTCTGGAGGGACGCGGCGTCTCCAAGAACGAAGCCGAGGCCGCGCGCCTCTTTCGTCTGGCGGCGGAGCAAAAGCATCTTGAGGCGAAATATGAGCTCGGCCTGCTCTATGGCGAGGGGATCGGCGTTCCGCATGATCTGGCCGAGGCGGCGCGCTGGCTGCGTCTGGCGGCCTCTCAGAACCACGCCGAGGCGCAATTCGTCTATGGCGCGATGCTGAGCGAAGGCGCGGGCGTCCCTCGGAATCCCGCCGAGGCCGCCTTCTGGCTCCGTCGGGCGGCGGCTCAGGAGCATGACGAAGCGCGCCATATCCTTGGTCTGATGCATGTCGAGGGGCGGGGCGTCGCGCAGGACGACGCCGAGGCGGCGCGTCTCTTCCGTCAGGCGGCGGAGCGCGGCTTCGCTCCGGCGCAACTCCACCTCGGGATTCTCGCGGCGGAAGGGCGGGGCGTGGCTCAGGATTTCAACGAGGCGGCGCTTTGGATCGGCCGCGCCGCGGCTCAGGGCCTGCCGGAGGCCCTCGCCCTCGCCAAGCCCTGATCAGAGCGTTTCCAGTGAAGCCGGAACGGCTTCGCGTCGTGAAAACGCGACCAAACGAAAACCTGAAGCGTTTGAACGACCTAACTTGGTCGGAAAACGCTCAATGCCCCCGGCCCTGCGGCTGATAAGAGCCGTCGCGCCAATCGGCGAAATATTCCCCGATCTGCGGATGATCCATCGGCGCCCCGGTCTCGTCGATCTCCAGATTCTGCTCGGAGACATAGGCCACGTAATAGCTCGTCGCGTTCTCCGCGAGCAGATGATAGAAAGGCTGGCCCTTGCTGGGACGCGCCTCCTCCGGAATGGCCTCCCACCAAGCTTCGGATTCCGAAAACACCGCGTCCACGTCGAAGACCACGCCCCGGAAGCCGTGGATGCGATGCCGGAGGATTTGTCCAAGCCCATATTTGGCTTTCGCACGGATCATGCCTGCGCCTCGTTCAACCTCGTCCTCTTGCGGCGGGGAGAGCCTTCATCTCCTGAAGCCGCTGGGAGAGGAAGGTAAAAGGAATTTTAACCTCCGTCTAGCCTGATAACGGTGTAATATATTGTGATGATTAGCTAATTTTGTAAAATAGGCGGGTCGGGCGAAGGGTGCGCCGTTAAAGATTCACCCAAAGGGCGAAAGCGGCTCTGTTCCAAAACGGCGCGGATTTCGCTAAATTGCGCCCATGCGTCTGAGCTGGAGCCATTTCCTCATCAATCTGGCGACTCTTCTCGTCGTGGCGGGGGGCGTCTGGACCTATCTGCGCCCGGCGCCGGCGGCGACCCGCTTCGAATCCCGGCCCAGCCTCGGCGAGATCGCGGACGTCTGCCGCCTGATGAGCGCCCGGCCGCATTGGTGGCGCGCTCTGCTGGAGGCCGAACGCCGCTGGGAGGTTCCGCCGCATCTGGCTTTGGCGATCATGTGGCGGGAGAGCTCCTTCGTCGCCGACGCGCGGCCTTTGAAGAAGCGCTTCTTCAGCTTTCTGCCGCCCAAGCGCCTCTCTTCGGCCTATGGCTATGCTCAGGCTCTGGACGGGACTTGGGAATGGTATCTCCGCGAGACGACCCGCCGGGGCGCCCGGCGCGAAGCCTTCGCCGACGCCGCCGACTTCATCGGCTGGTATCTCGACCGCTCGCGGCGGGAGCTGGGCTTGTCCTTCGAGAAAAGCTTCGACCATTACGCGGCCTATCATCAGGGCCATGCGGGCTATGCGCGCGGCGGCTGGCGCGAGAATCCCGTGGTGCTGACTCCGGCCCGCGACGTGGCGCTCCGGACGCGGCTTTATGAAAGCCAGATGGCCGATTGCATGGCCGATTACGCCGCGCGCCAAGCCCCCGCCGAGTCCCCTGAACCAAGGCCGCGCCCGCAGGCGGGGCGCTCCGCCGCGCTGTGATCGGAGAGAGGCGCAGAAAAAAAACGCCGTCCTTCCGGGGAACGAAAGGGGACGGCGCATCACAGGGGCATGGTTCAGAGCTTGATCGCCCTGATTGAGTTTGATTTTACAGGAAACGGCTTTCTTCGGGAACCGCCCCCGGCCCCCGCGCCGAGGCGCAAAAGGACAGGGGCGCCGAGGCGCAAAAGGACGGGGGCGGGGTCAGGCGGCGGGCTCGGCCAGACGCGCGAGAACCCGAGCCCATGAACGCGCGCCCTTCTCGAAGCTGCGCAGCTCGTATTTCTCATTGGGCGCATGGATGCTGTCGTCGCCGAGAGCGTAGCCGATGAGCAGGGTGTCCACGCCGATGGTCTTGCGCAAAAGCCCCACCACCGGAATCGAGCCGCCGCTGCCGACCAGCGCGGCGGGCTTGCCCCATTCCGCGCCGAGGGCCTCGCGCGCGGCGGAGACCCAGCGGCTTTCAAGGGGCAGGCTCACCCCCGGCGAGCCGCCATGCTCCGTGAAGACCGCCTCGCAATCGGGGGGCAGATTGGCCTTCACATAGGCCCGGAAGGCCGCGCGGATCTTGGCCGGATCCTGATCGCCCACCAGCCGGAAGGAGATCTTCGCCATGGCCTCGGCGGGCAGAACGGTCTTGAAGCCCGCGCCCGCATAGCCGCCCGAGATTCCATTGATCTCGCAGGTGGGGCGCGACCAGATGGATTCGAGAAGGCTCCGGCCTTTTTCTCCGGCGGGCGCGGTCAGGCCGACCTCGCCGAGAAAGGCGGATTCGTCGAAATCCAGCGCGGCCCGCGAGGCTTGGATCTCCGCCGAGGGCTCGGGCACGTCGTCGTAAAAGCCCGCGAGGGTCACGCGGCCGTCTTCGTCATGGAGTCCGGCGATGATCTTCGCCAGAGCGGTCGCCGGATTGCGCGCCGCGCCGCCATACATGCCCGAATGCAGATCCCGCGCGGCGGATTTGATCCGCAGCTCCTCGCCGACCAACCCGCGCAGGCTCAGGCCGATGCTGGGGGTCTCGGCGTTCCACATGTCGGTGTCGCAGACGAGGGCGACGTCGGCGCGCAGCTCCTCGGCGTTGTCGCGCAGGAAGCCCGGCAGATGCTCGCCGCCGGATTCCTCCTCGCCCTCGATGAGGATGGTGACCCGCACGGGCAATCCGCCCTGCGCCTTCCAGGAGCGGCAGGCCTCCAGAAAGGTCATGACCTGGCCTTTGTCGTCCGAGGCGCCGCGGGCGTAGATGCGGCGGCCTTTCGGACCTTCGGCGAGGCGCGGCTCGAAGGGCGGAGTCTCCCAAAGCTCCAGCGGATCGACCGGCTGAACGTCGTAATGGCCGTAGAAGAGCACATGCGGCGCCCCCGCCGGAGCGGAATCGTCATGAGCCACCACGATGGGGCGTCCGGCGGTGGGGCGGGATTCGGCGGCGAATCCCATGCTCCGCAGATCCGCCACGAGCCAGTCGGCGGCGCGGGCGCATTCGGCGGCGTAGGCCGGATCCGTCGAGATGGAGGGGATCTTCAGCAGCGCGATCAGACGATCAAGCGCGGCCTCGCGGCCGGAATCCAGACGGGCCAGCACGGCGTCGAGGGGGGCGGTCATGGAGCGGGAACCTCGCAGAAAGAAAAGCGGCGTTCAGGCTAGACCCTCGCCGGGCCTTTGGGGAAGAGGCTTCGCGGTCCGCAGGCCGCCGCGCAGGCCGAACTCGGCGACCCCATCCAAATTCGCGCCGCCGCCGAGCCTTCAAGGGTGGCGAATGGGAGAGAATCACCTCATAAAGGTTGGAGATCGTCTTTGAAGCAACTTTAAGCATGCTGATCCGCAGGATGATCGTCCGATTCGACGTTGATCAGAGGGACATGATGATCAAATTTACGCCAATCGCCGCGCTTCTCGCGGCTTCTCTGAATTTCGGGGCCGCGCAAGCGCAGGAGGTCTACGGCAAGCTGGGCGTTCTCGGCGCGGGCGTCGGCTACGCCCATGGCCTGAGCCCCTCGGTGACTCTGCGCGCCGATTTCTCGACCATCGGCTCCATCGGCCATGACGGGAACTCCGGCGATTTCGATTATGAGGCGAAGATCCGCAACAACGTCGGCACGGCTTATGTGGATTACTTCCCCTTCGAGGGGAATTTCCGCGTGACGGCCGGTCTGGGCCTCCGGGACACGCGGGCGACCGCGCATGGCCGTCCGAACATCGCGGGCTTCGTGGACATCGGCGACGCCGTCGACATTCCGCTGGGGCCGGACGACCGCGCCGACGCCGAGGTCGAATTCCCGAGCGTCGCGCCTTATCTCGGCCTCGGCTGGGGCCATAACGCGGGCCGGGCCGCCGAACCGGGCTGGAGCTTCTTCGCCGACGTCGGCCTTTACATCGGCCGCCCCAAGACCAGCTTTTCGGTCAGCGATTCGGTGCGGGCCAGCCTGACCGCGGCCGGTTACGACGCCGACGCCGAGATTCAAAAGCAGCGCGACGAGATCCACGACGAAGCGAAGAAATTCGCCGTCTTCCCGAGCGTCTACGTCGGCGTGGCCTATCGCTTCTGATGCGGCTCCCTCCTGCGGGAGGCGAAGAGGCGGGGCGCCTTCCGGGGCGTCCGGCGTCTGCGAAAGACGTCGCGCGGGGCGCCGGACTCCTCGCCGGGGCGGGCTTTCGTCAGGCGCGTCGCCCGCGCCGCATGCGGCGGGCGGCGCGTCTTCTCGGGCGCTGCGCATCCTGCGGGAGAGGTCTGCGCCTCAGGGCTGGGAGGCTTCCGAACAGCCGCCGTCCTCACGGATTCGGAGAAGGGGGCGCGGCGAGGTCGGAGAGCCGAAAGCCGCCGAATCCGCATAAGAAGCCGAACTCAGGATGAAGAAGCGCTCATCCTCTTTCGATCGATCTTTGGGGAAATCATGGTGCTGCCGGAGAGATTCGAACTCTCGACCTCTCCCTTACCAAGGGAGTGCTCTACCCCTGAGCTACGGCAGCGCTCTGGGCGATCCTCTATAGGGGGCGCCGCCGCCGGTCAAGGCTTTTTACAGGCTCCTCCTCTTTCGCGTCGGGCTCCGTGGTTGGCGGCCCGCGCCTGAGATGATAGAGCCAAGCCTCCGCCGCCAGCCGAGGCCAGCCTATGACGTCCCCGATTGAACTTTTCGCCTTCACGGACGGCGCCTGCTCCGGGAATCCCGGGCCGGGAGGCTGGGGCGCGCTCCTCTCGGCGCGGCGCGGCGAAGAGGTCGTCAAAGAGCGCGAAATCTTCGGCGGCGAAGCCCTCACCACCAATAACCGCATGGAGCTTCTCGCCGCCATCTCGGCGCTGGAGGCTCTGGAGCGCCCTTCCACGCTGACCATGGTCACGGATTCGGTCTATGTCCGCGACGGCGTGACCAAATGGATTCATAACTGGCGGCGCAAGGGCTGGCGCAAGGCCGACGGCGGGGCGGTCAAGAACGAAGACCTCTGGAGACGCCTCGACGAGGCGGCGGCGCGTCACAAAGTGGTCTGGGAATGGGTCAAGGGCCACGCCGGGCATCCGGAGAACGAACGCGCCGACGCTCTGGCGCGGGCGGGCATGGCGCCTTTCAAGCCCCAAAAAGCCGATCCGGAGGGCGTCAGCCCGCCGATCATCCCCCTGTGACGCTCATATGGCGCGAGAGGGCGGGGGCTTGTCCCCGGCGCTCGTAAATGAAGTCATGGCCTTTCGGCTTGCGGGCGATGGCGGCGCGGATAGCGTCTTCAAGCTCCGCCTCGGAGGCGCCCGCCCGCAAAGGCGCGCGCAGATCCGCCGAATCCTCTTGTCCGAGGCACATATAGAGCTGGCCCGTACAGGTCAGACGCACTCGGTTGCAGCTTTCGCAGAAATTATGCGTCAGGGGCGTGATGAAGCCGATGCGCCGCCCGGTCTCCGCCACATCGACGTAACGCGCCGGGCCGCCCGTGCGGTAAAGCGTGTCCTGAAGGGTCCAGCGGGTCGCGAGTTCGCGCCGGACTTCGCTCAGGGGCCAATATTGATCCAGACGCTCCAGCCCGCCGAGCTCGCCCAGAGGCATCACCTCGATGAAGGCGAGGTCATGGCCTTCGCGCCCGGCCCAAGCCACGAGGTCATGAACTTCGCCGTCGTTGATCCCCTTGAGCGCCACCACGTTGATCTTCAGATGGATGCCGACCGCTCTGGCGGCCTCTAATCCAGCCATGACCTGTTTCAGATCGCCGCCGCGGGTCACTTTGGCGAAGGTCGCGGGATCGAGGCTGTCGAGCGAGACGTTGATCCGGCGCACCCCCGCCGCCGCCAGAGCCTCGGCGTGGCGCGCGAGCTGCGTCGCGTTGGTGGTGAGGGTCAATTCCTCCAGCTCTCCGGCTTCGACCCGCGCCCCGAGCCCCCGGATGAGGTCCAGCACGTCGCGGCGCACCAGAGGCTCGCCGCCGGTGATTCGCAGCTTCTTCACGCCGAGGCGGATGAAGCTTCCGCAAAGCCGCTCCAGCTCCTCCAGCGTGAGCAGCTCCTTGCGCGGCAGGAAGGTCATCTTCTCCGCCATGCAATAGACGCAGCGCAGATCGCAGCGATCCGTCACCGAAACGCGCAGGTAACGAATGGCGCGGGCGAAGGGGTCGATCAGCGGAGCGGCGCGCGTCGGGGCGTCGGCGGTCGGGGCGGCGATCATGGGCGGTCGGGCCTTTCCTGAGAGAGGGCCGAAGTCAGAACGCGTCCTTGCGCCCGGAATCCGTCCGCTCTTGGGGGAGACGTTTTAGAGTCTCACCTTTCCAAGATGGGCGCAATGGCGGCTCAGGGGAAGTGGTCGGATCGGCGGAGCTTGCGCTCAATCCTCGTCGCCGGAGGCGGGCGAGCCGCGCAGGCGCTTCACCGTCCCGCGGATGGTCTTGCCCGCCAGACGCCGTTTCTGCGAACCGAGAGTCGGTTTGGTGGCGCGGCGCGGCGGGGGAGGGGGCGCGGCGGCGGCGCGGATCATCTCGGCGAGGCGGGTCCGGGCGGCTTCGCGGTTCCTCGCCTGAAAGCGATGCTCCTGCGCCTTGACGACGATCACCCCCGCCTCGGTGGCGCGGCGCCCGGCCATGCGCAGAAGCCGCGTCCGCACGGCTTCGGGCAAAGAGGGCGAATTGGCCGCGTCGAAACGCAGCTCCACCGCCGTCTCCACCTTATTGACGTTCTGGCCGCCCGGTCCGGCGGAGCGCACGAAGCTTTCCTGAAGCTCCTCTTCGGGGATGACGATGGAGGCGGTGACGTAAAGCGTCATATGGACCTCCCGACAGCCGCCCCCGAGGCCCAGGCCCATTGGAAGTTATAGCCCCCGAGCCAGCCCGTCACGTCGAGGCATTCCCCGATGAAATGCAGCCCCGGAACCGCCCTGACCTCCATGCTCTGGGAATCGAGCGCCCGCACGTCCACGCCGCCCGCCGCGACCTCGGCGATGCGCCAGCCCTCCAGCCCGACGGGCCGCAGGTCAAGGGCGTGGATCGCCGCTCCGACGCGCCGCAGCTCGGCGTGGGAGGCGTCGGCGAGCGTGCCCCAAGCCTGAGCCTCCTCGGCGAGGAAGGCGGCGAGGCGCTGCGGCAGGCCCGCCCCGAGCGCCGTGGCGATCTCGCGTTTGGGATGGGCCGTCTTGGCCGCGATGAGTTCGGCCCCGAGATCGCGTCCGGGGGCGAAATCCACCGTCAGAGGCTGGCCCTGCCGCCAATAGCTCGAAGCCTGAAGCAGCGCCGGGCCGCTCAGGCCGCGATGGGTGAAGAGCCCCGCCTCGCGAAACACCGGAGAGCCGGGAGTCCGGGCCGTCACCTCCGTCGAGACTCCCGCCAGCTTGCCCGAGCGCGCCTTGAGATCCTCGTCGAAGAGGAAGGGCGTCAGAGCCGGACGCGGCCGCACCACCGGAATCCCGAAGCGCTCGGCCAGCTCATAGGCGAAGCCCGTCGCGCCGATCTTGGGGATCGAAGGCCCGCCCGTCGCGACGATCAGCCGGGGCGCGCGCCAATTGCCGCGCGTGGTGAAGACCTCGAAGTCCTCGCCCTTGTTGATGTCCCGGACGCTGGCGCCGGCGACCAGAAGTCCGCCCGAAGCCGCCAGTTCGTCGAGCAGCATTTCAATGATCTGATTGGCGGACTCGCGGCAGAACAATTGACCGAGGGTCTTTTCATACCATTCGATCTTATGCTTCTCGACCAGCGCGAGGAAATCGCGGGGCTTATAGCGCGCCAGAGCCGAAACGCAGAATTTCGGATTCTCGGAGACGAAATTCTTCGGCCCCGTATTGACGTTGGTGAAATTGCAGCGTCCGCCGCCCGAGATGCGGATCTTCTCGCCGATGGTCTCGGCGTGGTCGAGCAGCACGACGTTCTTGCCGCGTTTGCCCGCCTCGATGGCCGCCATGAAGCCCGCCGCCCCCGCGCCGAGGACGAGGACGTCGACTTTCTCCGCTTGTCCGGGGGCGTTCATTCCAGACCCCTCGCGCCCATGGCGAGGAATTTCTCGCGACGTTGCTGACGAAGGGCGCCGCGCTCGAAGCCTCTGAAGCGCGCCAGCCCTTCGTCGATGGCCGCCCCGACCGCCGCCACGGCGGCGGCTTTGTCGCGATGGGCGCCGCCGAGGGGCTCCGGGGCGACGGCGTCGATCACCCCGAGCTTATAGAGATCCTGCGCCGTGATCCGCAGGGCGGCGGCGGCTTCCTGAGCCTTGGCGGAATCCTTCCAGAGGATCGAGGCGCAGCCCTCCGGCGAGATCACCGAATAAATGGAATGCTCCAGCATGACGACGTGATTGGCCGCCGCGAAGGCCACGGCTCCGCCTGAGCCGCCTTCGCCGATGACCGTCGCGATCAGCGGCACGCCGATCTCCAAGCATTTTTCGGTCGAACGGGCGATGGCTTCGGCTTGGCCGCGCTCTTCGGCGCCCTTGCCGGGATAGGCGCCGGGGGTGTCGATGAAGGTGATCACGGGCAGGCCGAAGCGGTCGGCCATCTCCATGAGCCGCACCGCCTTGCGATAGCCTTCCGGGCGGGCCATGCCGAAATTGCGATGCAGGCGGGTTTGCGTGTCCGAGCCCTTTTCCTGACCCAGCACCATGACCGGGCGGCCGCGGAAGCGCCCGAGCCCGCTGATGATCGCGGCGTCCTCTCCGAAGACGCGGTCTCCGGCGAGGGGCGTGAACTCCTCGATCAGGCCCTCGACGTAATCCAGCGTATGGGGGCGGCCCGGATGGCGCGCCACCTGGGTTTTGCCCCAGGGGCTCAGCTTGGCGTAGATCTCGGCGAGGTGGGTCTTGGCCTTCTGCTCAAGCTGAGCCACCTCGTCGGCGATGTTCATCGCGGGATCCTGCCGCGCGAGGGCGCGCAGCTCCTCCGCTTTGCCCTCCAGTTCGGCGAGGCCTTTTTCAAAATCGAGATAGGTCAGCATGTCCTGAACGTTTCCTCTGTCGGTCGGGGCGGAATATGGCGGCTCCGGCGGGGGAAGGAAAGGGCGCAGAAGGGGCCCGCCCTGTCGAGATTCGCCTTTTCGGCGCGGTTTGGCGCCGCCCTTGCTGGAGAAGACGGAGAATCCGGCTCGCGGAGGGCGTCCGCCCTCGGCTCCGTCGGAGCGGAAGATCCAGATTGAGAGCCCGACATGTCGCAGCAAGCGCCTCCCTTCGCCGAGACTCTGGACCCCTCGCCGGCCCTCTGGGTCTGGGACGGCGCGCGACGGCGCATTCTGGCCGCCAATCGCCGGGGGCTGGAGGTCTGGGGCGAGGAGGCGGTGCCCGATCTCGCCGAGCGCGACTTCGCGCCGCAAAGCGCCGCCACCCGCATGCATGAGGAATTGGAGCGCCGGGCGCGCGCGCTTGCGGAATCGGGCGGCGAGGGGCGGGCCTCCCTGCGGGCGTCTTTTTCGCCGCATGGGCGTCCCGTCGTGCTGGATTGCGTCGGACGGCTGGTCGAAAGCGGGACGGGGCGGCGTCTGCTGCATGTCGAGGCGCGGCCCGCCCGCAGCCATGACGCCGGACTCGAGCGCGCCGCCGCCGGATTCGCCGAGGCGCCTTTGGCTCTGGTCCTCTTCGGCGAGAACGGCGAGGCTCTCATTCAGAATTTCGAAGCCGAAAGGCTCTTCGGCCCGCTCTCGGCGGAGGAGCCTTACGGGCTCGGGCGGATTCTGCGCAGCGAGGAGGGGCCGGGGGCTCTGATGCGCGGCGCCTTCCTCGACGGCGCTTATAGCGCGGCGCTTGCGGTCTCCACCCATGACGGCGCGCGGCGCATGCGGGTCTCGGCGCGGCGCGTCGAGGATCCGGCGGGCTTCGCGGCGGTGCTGGCGGGCTTCTCCGAGATTCCCGACCGGCGTCTTGAATCGGTCTTCGCGGCGGCCCCGGTCCCGACCGATCTGCGCGCGACCTTCGGGGCCTTCGCCGCGGCGCTGGACCAAAACGGCCGCGTGCAGGACATGCCGCCCGTCGCCGCCGAGATCTTCGGGCGCAAGCCCGAGGAGCTGCGCGGCCAGACCATGGAGGGCCTCCTCGACGCCGAGGGCGCCGAAGCGCTGATCCATCATGCGATCACGGCGGCGCCGGCCCTGTTCGAGGGCGCGGCTCTGCATTCGGGCCGCCGCTTATTGCTGGCGCTCGGCCCCCGCGAGCCTCTGCGCGAGACGCGGGCGCTGAACATCCTGCCTTTGCCCGGCCCGGCCCGCACGGCCTCCGTCTCCGAATCGGCTCTGGCGCGGCTCGGGGCGGTGGAGGCTCTGAGCCATGGCCTGCGCGATCCGCTGAATCTGCTGATGGGGCGTCTTGAGCTGCTGCGGCTGCAAACCCGCGAAGGCGGCGGGACGCCCGAAGAGGACGCTTCCGCCCTCGCGGCGGCCTCTGAGGGCGCTCAGGCCATGGCGAAGCTGCTGGATCAGGTGCTGGACTGGCGCAATCTGGAGCAGGGCGAGCTGCGGCTCGATGCGCGCCCGACGGATCTCGCGGTTCTGGTGCGCCGTCTCGCGGCGGAGAGCCAGCCTGCGGCGGCGCGCCGGGGGGTGGGGCTGGTGGCTGCGGTGGATCCCGATCTGCCCTTCGTGCTGACCGATCCCAACGTGCTGAGCCGGGCGCTGGAGCTTCTGCTCGGCGAGGCCCTGCGCCTGACGCCTCCGGGCGGCTCGACGCGGATCGGCGTCTGGCGCGACATGGAGGGCGGGGCGCGTCTGGAGGTGATGGACACCGGTCCCGGCTACGCCCCCGAGGAGATCGCCGAAAGCGCCCGTCCCTTCGGCCTGCCGACGCCCGTCGCGGGGGGCGGCTTCGGCGGAGAGGGCATGAGTCTGGCTTTGGCGCGGCGTCTGGCCGAGGCCTGCGGGGCGAAATTCGTGCTGACCAGCGAAAAGGGCGTCGGCGCGGTGGCGAGCCTCGTCTTTCCGCCCGTCCGCCGCCCGCCCGCCTGAGGACTAAAAGCGAAGCGCCGCCCGAGGGGATCGGGCGGCGCTTTTATCATGGGGTCAGGAGATGTCGAGGAAGCCGCCGGACTGGCGCGTCCAGAAGCTGGCGTAGAGCCCGCCCGCGTCGAGAAGCTCCTGATGGGTGCCCTGCTCGATGATGCGGCCATGCTCCAGCACGACGATCCGGTCGAGATGGGCGATGGTCGAAAGCCGGTGCGCGATGGCGATGACGGTCTTGCCCGCCATGAGATCCTCCAGCTCCTCCTGAATGGCCGCCTCGACCTCGGAATCGAGGGCGCTGGTGGCTTCGTCCAGCACGAGGATCGGCGCGTTCTTGAGCAAGGCCCGCGCGAGGGTCACGCGCTGGCGCTGGCCGCCCGAGAGCTTCACGCCGCGTTCGCCGACATGGGCCTCATAGCCTGTGCGGCCTTTGGGATCTTCGAGATCCTGAATGAAGCCATGGGCCTGAGCCCGGCGGGCGGCCTCGATTCCGGCGTCTTCTCCGGCTTCCGGGCGTCCGTAGAGGATGTTGTCCATCACCGAGCGATGCATCAGGGCGTTGTCCTGAGTCACCACCGAGATTCCGCCGCGCAAGGATTCCTGCGTCGCCTTGGAGATGTCTTGGCCATCGATCAGGATGCGGCCCGATTCGACGTCGTAGAAGCGCAGCAGCAGATTCACGAGCGTCGATTTGCCCGCCCCCGAACGCCCCACCAGACCCACGCGCTCGCCCGGCTTGATGACCAGATCGAGATCCCGCACCCCGCCTTTCTCCGCGCCATAGGCGAAGCCGACCTTCTCGAAGCGGATCTCGCCCTTGTCGACATGCAGGGTCTTGGCCTCTTCGGCGTCCTGCAAGGCGATGGGCGCCGCGAAGCTCTGCATGCCCTCCGAGACCTGTCCGAGATTTTCGAAGATCCCCGAGACCACGAACATGATCCAGAAGCTCATCTGCGTGAGGCGCAAAGTCAGGGCCGCCGCCGTCGCCAGAGCGCCGAGCGTGGCTTGGTCCTGCGTCCAGAGCCAGAGCGCCAGACCGCAGATGCTCGTCAGGGCGAGGCCGTTCAGCGCCAGAAGCAGCGCCTCCATCGAGGTGATCAGCCGCATCTGACGCCGGAAGGCGTCGAGGAAGCCCTGCATGCCCTGACGGCCGTATTCGTCTTCGCGTCCGGCGCGGGCGAAGAGCTTCACGGTCAGGATGTTGGTGTAGGAATCCACCACCCGCCCGGTCATCACGGATTGGGCGTGCGAAACCGTCTCCGAGCTCTGGCGCAGACGCGGCAGGAAATAGGTCAGAATCGCGACGTAGCAGACCGCCCAGAACAGCAAAGGCGCCGTCAGCCGCCAGTCGGATTCGGCCATGATCAGCGCGCCGCCGATGAAATAGACGAACATCTGCCAAACGGCGTCTATGCCCTGAAGCAGGCTTTCGCGCAAAGCCCTCGGGGTCTGCATCACCCGATTCGAGAGCCTTCCGGCGAAGTCGTTCTGGAAGAATCCCAGAGTCTGCCGCAAAAGCCGCCGATGCAGCCGCCAGCGGATCTGGATCGTGAATCCCGACATGAAGCTGAGGTTATACAAAGCGTTATGCAGGAAGCTGAACAAAGGCCGCAGCACAAGCGCCGTCAGCGCCATGCCGAGCAGCAAAGGGCCGTGATCGGCGAAGAGCCGCTCCGGCCCGGCCTCGCGGGCGAGGTCGACCAGCTGGCCGACCCAGCGCACCAGAAGAAGATCGATCGCCGCGACCAGAAAGCCCAAAACCGCGAGAACGACCAGCCAGGGCCAGACCGGCTTGACGAAGCGCGCGTAAAATCCGCGCATCGTCGTCGGCATGGGCTCGTTCTCATAGGGATCGGGCGCGAAGGCGTCGATCAGACGCTCGAACCATGCGTACATGAGGGAGGACTCGCTTGCGGATCAGCGCCGGGGGCTCGCGCGAAAGGGCGAGGGCCTGCGCCATGCGGAAGCGACGCAACATGAACAAATCATGCTCGAAAGGCAAGAGCGAAAGCGCGCGCAGAAGAGGGCCGGACGACGCGGAGTCGTCCGGCCCTGAAGGCTTTTTGAGGCGGCTCTTCGCCTGACGTCAGTTCATCAGATAATCCGGCGGCGGCAGAGAAGGCGCCGAGGCGCCCGGCGAAAGCGCGCGCTCGTTGGGGCCGGCGGGCATGGCGGCGCCCAGAGCCCCGCCGAGCATCATGGATTGCAGCATGCTCGCCACCGCCGGGTCGACGCCGCTCGCGGCGGCGGCGGGCGCGGCCGCCGCGGCCTGAGGCGCCGCCGCCGGGGCGCCCATGTTCTCGACGGCTTCGGGCGGCACGCCGCCGCTCTGCGCGCTGACGGCGCTGCGGTCGAGGGCCATCTCGGCGTTGATCACGCCCAGCTGCGCGCCATGCGCGGAGGGCGAATCATTCTGGCTGAGCGAGCGCTCGCAATAGGGCGCGCATTGATAATTCTCGCGGGTCGGGCCCTGACGCAGCGTGACGCGCTTGGCCTCGGGCTCGCGAACGAAGACCTCCCAGCTGGCGATCTCCTCCTCGTTCTCGTCCAGCGCGACGATGTTGGTCGAGCCGACCGAGCGCGCCGAGACGAACATGGTGCGCTTGGAGAGCACCGTGACGTCGGCCACCGCCGGATTGCCCACGAGGATCGTCGAGGCCTCGCGGTCGAGCCGCACGCGGCGCGTATGGTCGCCGAGGATCACGAGGCAGCGCTCGCCCTCCAGAAGTCCGCCGCAGGCCGCCGAAGGGGCGTAGCCGAAGGCGTCGTTGTCTTTGGCGTAGGGCGGCGGCTGAAGCAGCGGCGCGGGAGCCTGATAGACCGGCGCGTAGGCGGAGGGCGCGTAGACCGGCGCGGAGCCCGCATAGGGGTCGTAGACGGGGCCGGTCGGCAGGCCGCCCGTGATCATGGGGCCGGGATTATAGACCGGACCGGCCGTCAGGGGGCCGGAGGGCTGGCCGTAGAGCGCCACGGGCGAGCCGTCGCCGGGGCTGTAGACCGGGGAGCTGGCTCGGCCCGCGTCATAGACCGGAGCGCCGCCCAGAACGCCGCCCGTCAAAGAGCCCTGCGCGCTGAATTTCGCGCTGCCCGGCGCGTCGGCCTGAGCCGCGCCCGCCGCGCAAAACGCCAAAAGGCCGACGATCGCCGCCGTCCGGCGCCCAGCGCGCCTCTCGCCATCCATTCGCATCTCGGCCTCGCGCCTTGTGAAAACTTATGGCGGGAGATTACGAAATGCGGCTTGCCGCAAACTTAAGATCAGGGCGCGATTTTGGAGAAAAGCCGGTGAAAATTGGCCGTGGTGGCCTCGGCGAAGGCTTCGGGGGTCATGCCGCGCCTCTCCGCGAGGACGCGGGCGGTCTCGGCGACGTAAGCGGGTTCGTTGCGTTTGCCGCGATGGGGCGGGGGCGCGAGATAAGGCGCGTCGGTCTCGACGAGGACGCGCTCAAGGGGAACCTCGTCGAAGATGCTCCGCAGGGCCTCGGCGCTTTTGAAGGCCGCCACCCCCGAAAAGGAGAGGCAGGCCCCTATGGCCAGAGTCCGGCGCGCCAGCTCCCGGCCTGAGGAGAAGCAATGCATCACGCAGGGAAAAGCGCCTTTGGCGTGCTCCTCTTCGAGCAGGGCGGCCACGTCTTCGTCGGCGTCGCGGGCGTGGACGATCAGCGGCAGCCCGGTCTCGCGCGCCGCCGCGACGTGAGTCCGGAAGAGCCGCGCCTGAAGATCATGCGGCCAGCGGTCGTAATGATAATCGAGCCCCGTCTCGCCGATCCCGACCATGCGGGGATGTTCGGCGAAGGCGACCAGATCCGCGAGGCTCGGCTCCTGCGGCTCCTCGCCGACGTTCAGAGGATGCACCCCCACCGCGTAAAACACCGCATCCGAGGATTCCGCGATGGCCCGCACGTTGGGCTCCTCCTTCAGCCGGGTGCAGATGGTCACCATCCGCCCGACTCCCGCCGCCTGAGCGCGCCGGATGATCTCGGGGACTTCGCCTGCGAAGTCGGGGAAATCGAGATGGCAATGGCTGTCCACGAGCATGGGAGCGGCTCCTCAGGGTCGGATTCAGCCCGGCGTCTGGAGCCGGGCGGCTTTGGCGGCGGTCTCTTCAAAATCCCGCGCCGCGTCAAGCAGCATGAGGCCGCGGTCGAGATTCAACAGCTTCGCCTCCGCCGCGCGGGCGATCTGACGCGCCTGAGCCTCGGCCCAGAGCGCCCCGGCGGCGGGCGGCGCGATTCGGGCGGCGAGCGCCGCTTCTCCGGCGGCGGCCTCGGGCCGGAGCGGCGCGCCATAGGCCGCCGCCCGCGCCAGACGCGCCAGCAGCAAAGCCCAAAGCTCTTCAGGCGCGGCGGCTTCGTCGGGCGCGCGGACGGCGAGGGCCTCCAAAGCCGAGCGGTCGGCGGGGCGGGGCGCGAGCCGCAGAAGCTCGACGAGCCGCGCGTAAAGCTCCAGCCCGCCCGCCGCCTTGAGCGCCAGAGCCGCCCCCGCCGAGCCCTCGGCCAGAGCGGCGAGGGCCTCGGCTTCGGCGGGCTGCGGAGATTCGTCTTGAGCCGCGAGGACGGCGGCGATCTGTCCGGCGCCGAGTTCGTGAAATTCGAGGCGGCGGCAGCGCGAGCGGATGGTGGGCAGCAGCTTGCCCGGCGCATGGGAGACGAGAAAGAAGACCACGCGCGGCGGCGGCTCCTCCAGCAGCTTGAGCAGGGCGTTGGCGGCGGCGGGATTGAGGTCTTCGGCGGCGTCGATCAGCGCGGCGCGCCATGAGCCCCCCGGCGCGGAGAGCGCCAGATCCGCCTTCAGCGCCCGCACGGAATCCACCGGAATGACGCTTTTGCGCTTCTCGGTCTTGTCATCGAGGGGGCGCTCAAGAAACCGCAGGCGGGTTTCGCGGCCTTCCCGCAGACGCTCCTGCACGGCGGCGAGGCTTTCCTCCGGGCGCCTGAGCAGCCGAGCCGCCGCGAGCCGCGCGAACAAGGCTTTGCCGAGGCCCTTCGGCCCGGTCAGGAGCCATGCGTGCGGCATCCGCCCGGCGGCCTGCGCCTGTTCAAAGACGGCGCGCGCCGCCTCATGTCCGACGAAAGGCCCCCAATCTCCGCTCATGACGCTTCGACCAGCCGCCGCGCCGCCGCCCAGACCCGTTCGGCGACCTCCTCAGGCGCGCCGCGGGCGTCGATGAGCTTGCGCCGCTCCGGGGCGGCCATGGCCAGAAGCAGAAAGCGCCGCCGCAGCTCCTCCTGATAGGCGAGGCCGCGGGCTTCGAATCGGTCGGCGCTCCCGCGCCGGGCGGCGCGGGTCATGGCTTCGGCGGGATCCATGTCGAGAATCAGCGTGAGATCCGGCTCCAGCCCCTTCGAATGCAGCTGATGCAGCGTCTCGATCTCCTCGGAGGAGAGGCCGGAGGCGCCCTGATAAGCCCGCGTGGAATCCGCGAAGCGATCCGAAAGGACGATCTTGCCCGCCGCGAGCGCCGGGCGGATCTTCTCCGCCGCATGGGCTCCGCGCGCCAGACTCATGAGCGCGGCCTCCTCCAGCGGCGTCCAGTCCTGAGCCCCGCCGAGCAGAAGCCCGCGCAGAGCTTCGCCTTTGGGCGTTCCGCCCGGCTCGCGGGTGGAGAGGACGGATAGGCCCAGCGCCTCCAGCCTTTCGGCCAGAAGCGCGATCTGCGTCGATTTCCCCGCGCCGTCTCCGCCCTCGAAGGCGATGAAGATCCCGCGCCGTTCTTGCTCGTCCGTCACGGGGAGGCGCTTTCCGTCTGATCGCCGATCAGCCCCGTGGCTCTGAGCGCCCGCGTCGCCGCCGTGGAGGCCCCCGCCCGCAGCTTCACGGCGAATCCGCCTTTGGCGACCTCTTCGCCCGCCACGAGGGGAATCTCGATGGGGTCGATTCCCGGCGCGCTGACCCGCAAAGCCCCTAAGCGCTGGCCTTGCTGAATCGGCGCGGGGGCGGGGCCCTGATAGACGATTTCAGCCTGAACCTGCTCGCGCGCGCCCACCGGCGCCGTGAGGGTCAGAGGCTTCTCCACCACCAGCGAGACGCTCGGCTTTTCGCCGATCCAGACCTCGGCCTCGCCGACCTTCAGCCCCGGATGTCCGACGGTGAAGGTCTCGAATTCGCGAAAGCCCCAGTTGAGCAGGCGCTCCGCCTCCTGAGCGCGCTGATTCTCGCTGTCGAGCCCCGAGACCACCAGCGTCAGCCGCCGTCCGTCGCGCAGCGCCGAGCCGACGAGGCCGTATCCCGCCTCCTCGGTGTGGCCGGTCTTGAGGCCGTCCGCGCCGGGGACGCCTAAAAGCGGATTGCGGTTCGCCTGACGAATGTCCTCCCAAGTGAATTCGCGCTCGCCGTAGAAATGATAATATTCCGGGAAATCCGTCAGGATGCGCTCGGCGATGATCGCCAGATCCCGCGCGCTCATCCGATGCTCGGGATGCGGCCAGCCGGTGGCGTTCATGAAGGTCGATTGCGACATGCCGAGTTCGCGGGCCTTGGCGGTCATGCGGACGGCGAAGGCCTCCTCGCTCCCGGCGATGGCCTCGGCGAGCACGATGCAGGCGTCGTTGCCCGACTGGATGATGACGCCGCGCAGCAGATCCTCGACGCGGATCTGGTCGTTCACCCGCACGAACATCTTCGAGCCGCCCATGCGCCACGCCTTTTCGCTGACGCGCAGCCGGTCGTCGAGATTCAGCCGCCCGGACTTCAGGCTCTCGAAGACGAGATAGGCCGTCATCAGCTTGGACATGGAGGCGGGCGGAATCGAGACGTCGGCCTCCTTCGAAAAGAGCACCGCGCCGGATGCATGGTCGATGAGCATGGCGGCTCGGGCGGCGGTCTCGAAAGGCGCGACTTCGGCGCGGGCGCTCCCCAAGGCGAGGGGGGCCGGGATGAGGACCGAAAGGGCCAGCGTCAGGCCGAGGCCCGGGCGCGCGGAAGGGGGGGCGTAGAGCATGAGGGGGCGGCTCCGCAAAAGAAGAACGCCGCGCCTGAAAGGCGCGGCGCTTGAATGTCGAGGCGGGGAGCGGGCGGAGGCCCGCCTCCCTTGAAGGTCGAGCTCAGCTGCGCACGAGGCGCGCGTCGCGATGGCCGAGGCCGCGGACGCGGTTCAGCGCCGCCCAGCCCTGACCCTGATCCAGCACCGGCCCGACGCGGACGCGGTACCAGGTGGCGCCGCGGACCTGAGCCGGCTCGACGAAAGCCTGCTCGCCGTAGGCGCTCAGCTGACGCACGAGGCGCTCGGCGTTGGCCGGGCGGGTGAAGGCGCCGACCTGAACGTAGAACGCGCCCGAGACGGAGCCCGCGCCGTAGCTCGGCGCGGCCGGAGCCGGATTATAGATCGGCGCCGGAGCGGCGGGCTGCGTGTAGCTGTAGCTCGGGGCGGCGGGCTGAGGAGCCGGCTGCGTGTAGCTGTAGCTGGGGGTCGAGGGCTGCGCGTAGCCGTAGCTCGGGGCGGCGGGCTGAGGAGCCGGCTGCGTGTAGCTGTAGCTGGGCGTCGAGGGCTGCGCGTAGCCGTAGCTCGGGGCGGCGGGCTGAGGAGCCGGCTGCGCGTAGCTGTAGCTGGGGGTGGAGGGCTGCGCGTAGGCGTAGCTGGAGGTCGAGCCGTAATCATAGCTCGGCTGAGCGTAGCCGCCCGAGGTCGACGCCGAATAATCGTAGGCGCCGCCGAGATAGGTGCTGGAGCCCGAGGGCTGCGCGTAGCTGTAGCTCGGGGTGGAGGCCGGGACGGGCTGGGCCGTCTGAGCCTGATCCAGATAATAGGGCTCGCTCACGCTGACGACCTGACCCACCTGCTGAGCGGGGGCCGGGGCCGGGGCGGCGTAAGGCGCGCCATAAGCCTGAGCGTAGTTCGGAGCGCCGTAATAGCCCTGAGCGGCCGCCGGTCCAGCGACGACGAGAGCCAGAGCCGCGACGCTCGTCGCGCGGATTCGTGCCTGCCTCGACATGATGTTCTCCTCATGCGTTATTCAGAGCCGCCATCGCGCGAGTTGTTCTGCTCGACGCCCGACGCGCAGCGACGCGCCGCATGCGGAGTTTTAACATGATCTCCCCATGTGCGGCGCGGGGGGAGGATAACGTTGAACAAACAAACTTCCAAGGAATTTTAAACCTTAACCGCCGCAAGTTTGATTGATCTGAGACATATTTCCGGCGCAATCCCCCGGGGGCGAAGTTCGCAATGTGAACAGCGCCCCCGGGATTCTTACGGGAAACGAGGGGCTTCGCCCCGACTCACGCCTTTTGAGAGACCGCCGCCACGCCGCGGGCGATGATCTCCTCGGCGGCGGCCTTATCGGCCCAACCTGAGACTTTCACCCATTTGCCCTTCTCAAGGGCTTTGTAGCTTTCGAAGAAATGCCTGATTCGATCCCGCTCGATCTGGGGCACGTCCTCAAGGCTCAGCACGTCGGCTTGGAAGGGGTCGATCTTCTCGACGGGCACCGCGAGGATCTTTTCGTCGCCGCCGCCTTCGTCCTCCATGCGCAGCACGCCGATGGGGCGGCAGCGGATGACCGAGCCCGGCGCGAGCGTCACTTGGGTGCGCACCAGCACGTCCACGGGGTCGCCGTCGTCGCCGAGGGTGTTGGGGATGAAGCCGTAGTTCGCCGGGTAGAACATCGCCGTGTTGACGATGCGGTCCACGAAGACCGCGCCCGAATCCTTGTCGATCTCGTATTTCACCGGAGCGCCGCCGTTCGCGCCGCCGGGGATCTCGATGACGACGTTCACGTCGGAGGGCGGATTCTTGCCCGCCGGAATCTTGGAGATGTCCATGGTCGCTCCCTGAATTGCTGCGTGGCCGGGGCGGCGGGCGCCTCGCGGCGCGCGGTCCCCGGCGATGAAGGCGGCTTTCCTTCCGCCCCTCCTCCTTCGCGCCGGAGGCTCCGTCTGCGACAGAATCTTGCTCAAACGCGGCGAGGCTTGGCGGTCGCGCGACTTTTCGGCTAAGCCATGGCGCGTTTCAAGCCCCAATCGAGAGAGATGACTCGTGTTCTTTGCGGATGGCGCCGCCTTTCGGGCGGTTCGGCGGAAGGCCGTGACCTTGTTCGGCATGTCGGGCGTGGGCAAGACGCGCCTCTCGACCTTGCTGCGCGAATCGGGCTGGCATCATTATTCGGCCGACCACCGGATCGGCGCCCATTATCTGCGCGAGGCGATCAACGAGGATCTCAAACGGCAGGTCATGGCGCTGCGGCGGCTGCGGCCTTTGCTGATGACCGATTCGATCCGCGTGGCGGCCAACATCACCTTCGACGATCTGTCGGCTTTGTCGGCGTGGCTCGGCAAGCCGGGAGACCCCGAGAAGGCGGGTCTGCCTTTCGCGGAATATCTCCATCGCCAGCGTCAGCATCGCTCGGCGGAGATCGGAGCCATGATGGACGTCGAGAGCCTGATCGTCCCGGTGCGCGAGGTCTACGGCTACGACCATGTGGTGGTCGACGCCAGCGGCAGCCTCTGCGAGGTGGTGGAGCCCGAGGCCCCCAACGACGCGGTGCTGCAATCGCTCGCGCGGGTGGGGGCTCTGCTCTACATCCGCGGCGACGAAAGCCATGAAGAGGAGCTGGCCCGCCGCTTCGCCAGAGCGCCTAAGCCTATGTATTACGAAGAGAATTTCCTAAAGGCTAAATGGGCGGAGTTCAAGGCCGAGGCGGGAGTCGAGGACGCCGCCGTGGATCCCGACGAGTTCATCCGCTGGGGCTTTCGTCAGCTTCTGCGGCGGCGGATTCCGCGCTATCAGGCCATCGCCGACCGCTGGGGCTATCAGGTCGAGGCCGAAGAGGTCGCGGCGCTGCGCGACGAGCAGGATTTCTCCGATCTCATGGCTGTGGCCATCGACCGGCGCCTCGCGCGGGAGAAACAAGACTAACCCGGCGCCTCGCGCGGGAGAAACAAGACTAACCCGGCGCCTCGCGCGGGGAAAACAGGACGAACCCGGCGCCTTGCGCGCGGGCGGCGGCGGAGCAGGCCGCAGCCTGAGAGCGGGGCGGGGCGGGGGAGGGCGCAAGCGCCCTCTTGCCGTCGCGGCCCATCCGCGCCATCTTTCCCGGAAGCCCGCGGCGCGAAGCCGGGGGCCTTTTCATCTTCATCGCCGCTTCGCCCCGAGAAAGGGGCCTTCGAGGTTCGTCATGCCTATCAGGATTCCCGCCCATCTTCCCGCCCGCGACGTGCTGGAGCGTGAGGGCGTGATGGTCATGACCGAGGATTTCGCGGCGCGTCAGGACATCCGGCCGCTTCAGATCGCGCTTTTGAACCTCATGCCCAATAAGATCCGCACCGAGACGCAATTCGCGCGTCTGGTCGGCTCCAGCCCGCTGCAGATCGAGCTCAGCCTGATGAGCGTGGACGGCTATGCGCCGCGCAACGTCTCGGCGGAGCATATGCTCAATTTCTATCAGCCTTGGTCCGAGCTTCAGGATCGGAAATTCGACGGGTTGATCGTCACCGGCGCCCCCATCGAGACCATGCCCTTCGAAGAGGTCTCTTACTGGCCCGAGCTGGAGCGCATCTTCGAATGGTCGCGGAGCAACGTGCATTCGCTTTTCAGCATCTGCTGGGGGGCTCAGGCGGCGCTGCGCCATTTCCACGGCACGCCTAAACATGAGCTGCCGCACAAGGCCTTCGGCGTCTACGACCATCGCAATCTCGCGCCTTCCTCGCATTATCTGCGGGGCTTCTCGGATGATTTCTCGATTCCCGTCTCGCGCTGGACCGAAGTCCGCAAAGAGGATCTGCCGCCGGATGCGGGCCTGCGCGTGCTGATGGAATCCGACGAGGCGGGCCTCTGCATGCTGGAGGAGCCGCATCTGCGGCGGCTCTATATGTTCAATCATATCGAATATGATTCGCAGTCCCTCGCGGAGGAATATCGCCGCGACGTCGAGCGCGGCGAGCCGGTCGCCGTGCCCGCCAACTACTTTCCCGACGACGATCCGACCCGCGAACCCAAGAACCGTTGGCGCAGCCACGCGCATTTGCTCTTCGGGAATTGGATCAACGAGGTGTATCAAACCACCTGGTTCGACATGTCGAAGATCGGTCAGAATCCGGAGGATTATCATGGGCGGGAAGAAGGACAAGAAGGCGGAGAAGGAGAAGGCTCCGGCTCAGGAGGCGCCTCCGCCCTCCGCGCCCGTCCTCGCCAAGCCGTTTGACGGGGCCATCACCCGCTATTTCGAGGAGCAGGCGCCGGAGGAGATCCGGAGCCTGATCCAAAACTCAGGGAAAGGCGCGATCCTTGATCCGGCCTATCCTTGGCGCGAGGAGATGAAGAAGAAGGAATATGAGGCCGAGCTGGAGCCCCTCCAGATCGAACTCGTGAAGATGCAGGCTTGGGCGCGCGATTCGGGCGCGCGGATCTGCGTGGTCTTCGAGGGCCGCGACAGCGCGGGCAAAGGCGGCTCGATCAAGGCGGTTTCGCAGAACCTCAATCCGCGCGGGGCGCGGGTCGTGGCGCTCGCCAAGCCCACCGAGCGCGAGGCGGGACAATGGTATTTCCAGCGCTACGTCGCGCATCTGCCGAGCAAAGGCGAGATCGCGCTCTTCGACCGCTCTTGGTATAATCGCGGCGTGGTCGAGCCGGTCATGGGCTTCTGCGCGCCCGAGCAGACCGAGGATTTCCTGCGCGCCGCGCCCGGCTTCGAGCGCATGCTGACCGAAGACGGCCTGATCCTCTTCAAATTCTGGCTGACCATGAGCCGCGGCGCGCAGATTCAGCGCTTCCTTGAGCGCGAGAGCGATCCCTTGAAGCAATGGAAGCTCTCGCCGGTGGACGTGGGCGGCCTCTCGAAATGGGACGAGACCACCAAAGCCGCCGAGGAGATGCTTCGCCGGACCCATCGTCCGCCTTTGGCCTCATGGTGGGTCGTGAACTCCGAGGATCAGCGTCGGGCGCGGCTTCAGATCATCCGCGTGCTGCTCGCGGGGCTGCCCTATGAGAATAAGGACGAAGCCGTGGTCGGCGCGGCCGATCCGCGCCTGATCGCGCCGCCGGGCCTCTGAAGGCCCGGGCGGGAGGGGGCGCCTTCGCGCGCCGCCCTCAAGAATCGGGGAGAGACGCCGAAGCTCTTGGCGGAGAAGGGGAGTTTGTCATATCCTCTTCATGGAAAGCTTGGAGCCCGAGCGGGCTTGCGGCCTCGCCCTGTGCGCGGGCGACGGAGGGACGAAGATGACGCAGCATTTCGGCCTGCCCCGGCCCCGGTTCTATGTGACCGAACCTCAGCCCTGCCCCTATCTCGAAGGCAGGCTGGAGCGGAAGGTGTTCACGCCGCTGCATGGCGAAGCCGCGGCGATGTTGAACGACGAATTGTCCCTCAACGGCTTCCGGCGCAGTCAGAAGGTGGCCTATAAGCCGCAATGCGCCGGCTGCGACGCCTGCGTTTCGGTGCGGGTTCCGGTCGCGCGCTTCACGCCCACCCGGACCCAGCGCAAGATCCTCAACCGCAATTCGGGCTTTCTGCGCGAGAGCCGTCCGCCCCGCGCCACCGAAGAGCAATATGAGCTCTTCCGGCGTTATCTTCAGGCCCGCCACCACGACGGCGCCATGGCCGACATGGACGATTACGAATTCGCCGCCATGATCGAAGACACCACCGTGCGCAGCCGCATGGTGGAGTATCGCGACCCCGAGGACGGATCTCTGCTGGCCGCCTGTCTGACCGACGGCCTCGCGGACGGGCTCTCGATGGTCTACAGCTTTTATGATCCCGACCGTCCCGAAGCGAGCCTTGGGGCCTATGCGGTGCTGGATCACATCCGCCTCGCCGGAGAAGAGGGGCTGCCCCACGTCTATCTCGGCTATTGGATCGAGGGCAGCCGGAAGATGTCCTATAAGACCGCCTATCAGCCGCTGGAGCTTCTGACGCCCTTCGGCTGGCGGCCTTGGACTCCGCCCGCCGCGCCTTGATTCCTCTGAGTTTCCGGCTTTCCGAACGTCGAAAGGGCCGCCCTGATGGGGCGGCCCTTCGGTTTTCGTCCGGAGAGGACAGGCGCGCTCAGGCGGCGCGGCCGCGGCGGCTGCGCAGAGCCAGCGCGCCGAGCGCGACGGCGAAGAAGGCGAGGCCGCCCGGAACCGGAACCTGTCCGCCCGAAGACGAAGAGGAGTTTCCGCCTGAGGAGGAGGAATTCCCGCCCGAGGAGGAGCCGCCGCTCGAAGAAGAGGAGGACGAACTCGACGAGGAGGAGGAGGACGAGGACGAAGACGAGGAGGAGGACGAAGACCCGCCTTGACCGAAGGGCAGATAGACCGTGCCGTTGATCACGTCGTTGCCGCAGGTCTGAGTCCATTGGGTCTGGAAGCGCTCGCCGAGGAGGCCGCCGTCGTCGAAGGAGAAGGTCAGCGAGTCGCCGAGCACCGAGGTCCAGGTGCCGGTCCCGAGGACCTCGACGCCGTGATAATTGGCGACCTCGTCGTAAACGCCCGTGCGGACGCTGCCGGTGCTCAGATTGGCGTCGGTGATCTTCAGAAAGCGCACCGTGCCTGAATTTCCGCTCGGATTGGCCTCGATGTCGAGGGCGTAGCTCCATCCGGTCATCCGGTCGGTTTGGCCGAGGCTCTGGGGCGCGCCGAACAGCAGGTCTCCATAGCCGATCTGGCTATTGGCGCGGCCCGCGAAGGCGGTCGAGACGCTGATGCTCAGCATGCCGTCCGAGGCGCGGGTGGCGGTCAGCGAATCGACGGAGTACATCGAACCGCCGTAGATGTCGGCGTTGCGCTGCATCGGCGCGGCGGGGCCCCAATAGGTGTCCTGCAGGGTGAAGCTGCTGACGATCGAAGCGCCGCTCGACGAATTCGACGAACCGGAGGAGCTTGAGGAGCTCGACGAGCCGGAAGATCCGCCGCTCGAATGAGGAGAGACCCAGCCGCCGCCGATTCCCGCCGAGACGGAGCCGCCGAAGAGGCTGTTGAAATCCAGAAGGGTGGCCTTGGAGGCGCCGGTCGACGCGAAAGTCATGACGGCGGCGGCGACAAGAGAGCGCCAGGTGTTCATTTCATCTTCTCCCGCAAGAGGCGTCCCGATCTCAGGCGCTGCGAACCCTTCGGATGCGGCCTGAACGGGACGCGTCCTTCGCGCCCCTTCGCAAGCCCTGTCCGCAAGGAGTATCCGCGCGATCCCCTAACGGAGGCGTAAAAAGGACCGTTAACGCGCCGCAAAAGCCGAAAGGCCGCCTCTTGCGAGACGGCCCACCGGAGAGAAGAGGAAGAGAGGAGGATCAGGCGAGGAAGCTCTGGCGACGGAAGATCATCGCGCCGAGGGCGGCGAAGATGAAGCCGAGGCCGCCGGGAACCGGAACCTGACCGCCCGAGCTGCTCGAGGAGGAGCTGCTGGAGGAGGAGGACGAAGAGGACGAGGAGGAGGACGACGACGAGCTGCTGGAGGAGGAGGAAGAGGACGAGGAGGACGAGCTGCTGGAGCTGGTCGGGAAGGGCAGCTGCACCGTGCCGTTGATCACGTCGTTGCCGCAGGTCTGGCTCCACTGCACCTGGAAGAGGTCGCCGAGGACGCCGCCGTCGTTGAAGGAGAAGGTCAGCGTGTCGCCGAGCACCGAGGACCAGGTGCCGGTCCCGAGGACCTCGACGTTGCGGTAATTGTCGATCTGGTCATAGACCGTGCTGCGGTTGCTGCCGGTGCCCAGATTGGCGTCGGTGATCTTCAGGAAGCGCACCGTGCCCGAGGTTCCGCTCGGATTGGGCTCGATGTCGAGGGCGTAGCTCCAGCCGGTCATCGCCGAGGTCTGGCCGACGGTCTGGGGCGCGCCGAAGAGCAGGTCGCCGTAGCCGATGGAGCTGTTGGCGCGTCCGGCGAAGGCGGTCTTGATGCTGATGCTCAGCATGCCGTCCGAGGCGCGGGTGGCGTTCAGCGAGTCGATGCCGTAGGTCGAGGCGTTGCCATAGACGTCGGCGTTGCGCTGATAGGGCGCGGCGGGGCCCCAATAGGTGTCCTGAAGGGTGAAGCTGCTGACGATCGAAGCGCCGCCCGAGGAGGAGCCGCCGCTCGACGAAGAGCTGGAGCCGCCGCTCGACGAAGAGCCGGACCCGCCCGACGAGGAGCTGGAGGAGCCGAAGATTCCGCCGAACAGGCCGTCGAAATCCAGCACGGTGGCGCTCGAGGCGCCGGTCGACGCGAAGGTCATGAAAGCAGCCGCAGCAAGGGCGCGCCAGGTGTTCATCTCATCATCTCCCGCAACTTGCGCCGTTTTTGGCGCCGCGATCTGGTTTGGCGGGTCTGGAGCAATAAGCGCGCCAGTCGCGCCCGCCGTCCTCGCCGTATGACGGGAGAGAAAGCAGATTCGGCGCCAAACCGCGGCCCGGGGGCGAAAATCGCCCGTCGGAGCCCGTCAGAGAATGTCGAAAGGCCCCGGCGGCGGCTCTTGACCGGCCGCGGGGGGCGGTCTAACCCCTTGGAGGACCAAGGAGGATCAAGATAATGAAGCCTGTGCGCGTGATCGGGGCCGGCATGGCCGGATCGGAGGCCGCCTGGACCCTCGCCGAGGCGGGCGTTCCCGTGACGATCCATGAGATGCGTCCCGAAACGGGCACGGCCGCCCACGAAACGGACGGTTTCGCCGAATTGGTCTGCTCCAACTCCTTCCGCTCCGACGATCACGAGCATAACGCCGTGGGTCTGCTCCATGAGGAGATGCGTCGGGCGGGCTCTTTGATCCTGCGCATGGCCGACGCCCACGCCTTGCCTGCGGGCGGGGCCTTGGCTCTGGACCGCGTCGCCTTCTCCAAGGCCGTGACCGAGGCTCTGACCTCTCATCCCCTCGTCACGGTGGAGCGCGGCGAGGTGAAGGGCCTGCCGCCTGAGGATTGGGACAGCGTGATCGTCGCCACGGGGCCGCTGACTTCGCTCGGGCTCGCCGAGGCCGTGGGGGCTCTGACGGGCGAGGCGAATCTCGCTTTCTTCGACGCCATCGCCCCCATCGTCCATTTCGACACAATCGATCTGTCCAAAGCGTGGTTCCAGTCCCGATATGATAAGGGCGAGACCGAAGAGGAGCAGAAGGCCTATCTGAATTGCCCGATGGACCGCGCGCAATACGAGGCCTTCATCGCCGCGCTCATCGCCGCGCCCAAAGCCGAGTTCCGCGAATGGGAGAAGAACACGCCTTATTTCGAGGGCTGCCTCCCCATCGAGACCATGGCCGAGCGCGGTCCCGAGACTCTGCGCCACGGCCCCATGAAGCCGGTCGGGCTGACCAATCCCCATACGCCGGGCGTGAAGCCTTGGGCGGTGCTCCAGCTGCGCCGCGAAAACGCGCTGGGCACGCTCTATAATCTGGTCGGCTTCCAGACCAAGATGCGCCACGGCGCCCAGCTGGAGGTCTTTCGTCTGATTCCGGGGCTGGAGCAGGCCGAATTCGCGCGGCTCGGCGGGGTGCATCGCAACACCTTCCTGAACTCCCCGAAGCTGCTCGACGGCGAGATGCGGCTGAAGCTTCAGCCGCGCCTCCGATTCGCGGGACAGGTCACCGGCGTCGAGGGCTATGTGGAATCGGCGGCCATGGGGCTTTTGGCGGGCGCCTTCGCCGCCGCCGAGCGTCTGGGGCGGCCCATGGCGCCGCCGCCGGTCGAGACGGCGCACGGCGCTTTGCTGCATCACATCTGCGGCGGGGCCTCCGCCGAGCTTTTTCAGCCGATGAACGTGAATTTCGGCCTGTTTCCTCCTTTGGAAGCCGCTCCGCGCGGCAAACGCGAAAGAGCCAAAGCCTACACGGAGCGCGCCAAGGCGGCTTTCGAGCTTTGGCGTTTGTCGGCGGGCTTGGGCGGAGAGGCGCGTCTGGAGGCGGTCTGAGGGCGGAAGCGCCTGAAAACCGTTGCGCGGAAGACGCCTTTGTGAAGCAGAAGCGCGCGAGCGCGTCCGCGAAGGGGTTGATGCTCCTTCGGGCGGCGGGTAAGTTTCTCGTAACCTGTTTCAGGAAACCACGTCCCTCTGAGGAGCGATTCATGCGCGGCTTTTTTTCCCGCAGCGTTATTCTGTCCTGCGCCGTTCTGGCCCTGACCGCCGGCTGCGCGACGAAAAGGCCGCAGACCGGCACCTCGACGAGCGCCACTGAGCTGGGCGCTTTCGGCCCCGGCGGCTTCCCGGGCGATTCTTCCGGTCTGGGCGGCGTCGGTTCGGGCGTCGGCGGCGGCTTGGCCGACGGCGCCGCGCCGGGCGGCCTCGTGATCGGGCCCGACGGCCAGATCGTCGGCGGCGGCGGCCTCGGCGGCGTCGGCGGCCAGAGCGTCGTCGGCCCGGACGGCCGCGTCTACGATCTCGGCGGCGGCTCCTCCAGCCCGAGCCTGCTCGGCCCGAGCGTGGTCGGCGGCGGCTTCGGCGCGGGCGGCGGCCTTGGGGGCGTCGGCGGCGGTCTGGGCGGCGGCGCGGGCGGCCTTGGGGGCGGCGCGATCTATAATCCCGACGGCTCTCTGGCGGGCGGCGGATTCGGCGGCGGCGCCGGCGGTCTGGGCGCGGGCGGAACCTCGGCGGGCGGCTACAGCTTCCCCGGAGACGACGGCTCGGCGCAATATTTCGCCGTCAACGTCGGCGACCGCGTGCTCTTCGGCTACGACAGCTCCGATCTGGACGCGCCGGCCCGCGACATCCTGCAGCGTCAGGCCGCCTGGCTGAACCTGCATCCGAACGCCTCCATCGTGATCGAAGGCCATTGCGACGAGCGCGGCACCCGCGAATACAACCTCGCGCTGGGCGCCCGCCGCGCCAATTCGGCGCGCAGCTATCTGACCTCGCTCGGCGTGGCCTCCAGCCGCGTCGAAACCATCTCCTACGGCAAGGAGCGCCCGGTTCAGGACTGCAACAGCGAATCCTGCTGGGGCCAGAACCGCCGCGCCGTGACCGTGGTGCGGTCGGCGGGCTTCTAAGGCCGGGTTGTGGCGCTGGGGCGACAGGTCGCGCGTTTTCGCTCCATGAGGGCGCGCGACATGCTTTCGCCCCATTCCGCGCAATGATTCCTAAGAGGCTGATGGGGTAAAACGGGCGTCGCGCGCAGCGGAGCCGGCTCGGAGCCCTCCCCCCGGAGGGCCTCCCGACGCTTCGCCCTCGGCGTGACGAAGCTTGCGTACTGGAGACTGACACGATGATCCCCGGCCTTGCGTCCCGGCGCCGCCCCGGCCTCATCCTCATGATCGGGGCCTTCACTGCGGCCTTGTTCTCTCCTCCGGCGCCCCGAGCCCAGCAAGTCTGGACAGGCGCGCCGCCCGTCGCCAATCCCATGCCGGTCTCCGGCGACCTCAACGCGCGGCTGGAGGGGATGGAGCGGGAGCTGCGTCGTCTCGGCGGCGAGATCTCCCGTCCCGAGCTGGACAACGCCGTGACGCGCCTCGCCCGCGACCTTGAGGCTCTGCGGGCGGATCACCGCCGCTTTCAGGCCGACGTGGATCGTCGTTTGCGGGATCTCGAAGCCCGCGCAGGCGCGCCCCGCGCCGTCTCGGCGAGCCAGCCCGAGCCGATCCGCCCCGAGCCGATCCGCATCGATCCGCCTTCCGCTTCGGGCTTCGTCGTGGAGACGCGTCCGCCTTCCCCGCCGCAGATCGGCCTTGCGCCCGCGCCGCCCATCGGCTTCGGCGCGCCGGTCCTGCGCGACGAGCCCCCCGCCATGCCCGTGATGGGGCTGGAGGGCATCGAGGTCTCCGCGCCGGGCGTGCGCATGCCGGTCGCGCCGCCGCCGAGCCTGCGCGTGCCGACCATGGTGGTCGACGCCGCGCCGGATCTCGGGGATATGGACATCGTCATGTCTCCGCCGCGCCCGAGCCTTCAGCCTGCGCCTTTGCGGCCCGCCGCCGCTCCGGCGGGGGCCTCGCCGCAGAGCGATTACGACGCCGCCCTGCGTCTTCTGGAGACGGGCGGCGCGGATCAGGCTCTGGAGCTCTTCGGACGCATCGTCGGCGCCGCGCCCAATGATCCGGTGGCGGGCTCGGCCCAATATTGGATCGGCGACATCCATTTCCGCAAAGCCGAATACGACCTTGCGGCCCGCGCCTTCCTCGATTCCTTCCGCCGCTGGCCCGAAGGCCCCAAAGGCCCCGAGAGCCTCTTGCGGCTGGGCATGACCCTCGCGGCCACCGGCAAACACGCCGAAGCCTGCGCTGCCTTCGCTCAGGTCTCCGCGCGCTATCCCGGCGCCGCGCCGGACGTGCTCGGCCGCGCCCGGATCGAGACGCAACGCAATCAGTGCTCCTGAGGCCCGAAAGGCCGGAGGAGGAGGGCGCAGGGGATCCGCTCGCGGAGCGCCTGCGCCTTCGGCTTGAATCGCTGGAGCCCGCGCCGGGGCCTTTGGTCTTGGCGGTCTCCGGGGGCTCGGACAGCGCGGCGCTGATGCGTCTGGCGGCGGCTTCGCCGCCGATCCGCCGCAGGGTGGCGCTGGTCGCCACTGTGGACCACGGCCTGCGCCCCGAAAGCGCCGCCGAGGCCGCTCAGGTGGCGCTCTGGGCCGCCGAACTCGATTTTCCCCATGAGATTCTGATCTGGCGCGGAGACAAGCCGCAGGGCGATCTTTCCTCCCGCGCCCGCGCCGCGCGCTATGATCTTCTGCGCGCCGCCGCCGAAGCGCGGGGCGCCGCGCTGGTCGCGGCCCACACCGCCGAGGATCAAGCCGAGACCTTTCTGATGAATCTCGTCCGGGGCTCAGGGCTTCGGGGGCTGGCGGCGATGCGTCCGCGCAGCCTGCGGGGGGGCGTCCCGCTGCTGCGGCCTTTGCTGGATCTCGGGCGCGAGGAGCTGCGCGCTTGGCTGAGGGCGCGGGGCGCGCCTTGGATCGAGGATCCTTCCAATCTGGATCTGCGGCGCCTGAGGCCGCGTCTGCGTCAGGCGGCGGCGCTTCTGGAGGGCTTCGGCCTGAGCCGCGCCCGGCTTCTGGAGACCGTGGCCCATCTCGCCCGCGCCCGCGAGGCTCTGGAGGCGGCGGAGGCGGCTCTGGCGGCGGAGGCTCTGACCGGGGGGCCGCTCGGCGAATCGCGCCTGAGCCGCGCGGCTTTGGCCGAGGCTCCGCGCGAAGTCGCCTTGCGGCTCTTCGCGGAGATTCTGCGCCGGGCGGGCGGCGCCGAGCATCCGCCGCGCTTCGCCTCTCTGGAGCGGGCTTTCGATCTTTGGATGGGCGGGGGGCTCGGGGGCGGGATTTCTCTGGGCGGGGCGCTGCTGCGGCCTCTGCCGGGGGGCGGGCTCAGCCTCTCGCCCGAACCGGGACGGACGCCGCCGCCCGAAGCCCTCGCGCCGGGAGAAAGCCGCCTCTGGGCCGGGCGCTGGCGGGTGACGCTCGCGCCCGACGCGCCGCAGGGGCTCGAATTGGCGGCGCTCGGCGCTCAGGGCGAGGCGCTTCTGAAAGCCGCCGCCCGCGAAGGCTGGAGCCCGCCCGAGGTCTGGCGGCTCGCGCGGCCCGAGGCGCGCCGGGCCTCGCCCGCTCTGCGGCTGGAGGGCGCGCTCTGGGCCGTTCCGGCCGCCGGATGGGGCGCGCATAAGGCCAAGGCGGTTCTTGAGGATCGCCGAGACGCTGGACGATGAACGCCGCGCCTGATATGCGGCGCTCATGACCAGACGTTGGCGCATCTTCGCCGGATCCATCCTCATGATGGCCTATATCGCGGCTTATTCTCTGATCGCGGCCTTTGTGGTCGGCGCATGGGAGCGGCCGTCCCTCTGGGCGGAGCTGGCGCTTTACGTCTTTCTCGGAATCGTCTGGATCCTGCCGCTGAAGCCCCTCTTCAAGTGGATGGGCCGGGGCGCGCCGGATCTCTGAAGCAGGATAGGGCGCAGATGGCCACGGACGGCGATAGTTTCATCCATGAGGTGAGCGAAGAGCTTCGGCGCGACCGCATGTATCGGGTCTGGCGCCGTTTCGGGCCCTGGCTGATTCTGGCTTTGACGCTCTTCGTGCTTTGGTTCGCCTGGAGCGAATGGAGCAAGCACCAGAACCGCCGCGCCGCCGAAGCGCGCGGCGACGCCTACGCCGCCGCCGTGGCTCTGCCGCCCGGCCCTGAGCGCGTTTCGGCTCTGGAGGCTCTGAGCCGTCAGGGCGGCGGGGCCGCGCCCGTGGTGCTGATGCGCGCGGGCGGGATTCTGCTCGAGGAGAAGGACGCCGCAGGCGCCGCCGCGAGCTTCTCCGCCGCCGCGCGATCGGCGCAATTGCCCGAGAGCTGGCGCGAATTGGCGCGTCTGCGCGCTCTGATGGCCGAGGCCGATTCGAAGCCCCCGGCGGAGCTGCTCGCCGCTCTGGAGCCTCTGACCGCCGAAACCCAGCCTTGGCGCTATTTCGCCCGCGAGCTGAAGGCCATGGTCCAGATGCGCGCCGAAGACTTCCCGGGCGCCTCCGCCACGCTGGAGGCTCTGGCTTCGGCGGAGAATCTGCCTGGCGGCATGTCCGCCCGCGTGGAGGCCATGCGCCGCGCGCTCGGCGTGGTCGAGGCGCCCTGAGGCGAGCTTTCGGCCGCCTTTGCGGAACGCGCCGCGCGAGTCTCGCCTTTCGGATGGTTTTCAGAGTAAGATGGCGAAACGCGCGCGTCCGGTTCGGGTCTCCGGCCGGAGCGGCGCGGGATTTCGCGCCTTTCCGGGGCTGTGCGAGCCCCATGATTTCGAGGAGTAGGCCCATGAGCGCCTCCGCTTTCCGCATCACGCTTCAGGCCGCCGCCGTGGCGGCTCTGCTCGCCGGATGTTCAGGGGGCGGAGGGGGATGGTTCGGCGGAGAGCGGGAGACGCCTCTGGAAGGCGAAAGGATCTCCATCCGCGCCCCGGCGCCGCCGCCCTCCATCGCGGGCCGCGCGCCCGCGCCCTCCGCGCCGGTCGCCAACGCCGAATGGAGCCAGTTCAACGGCGGATCGGCCCGCGCGGGCGGACATCTGGCGTTGGCCGCCGATCCGGCGCCCGCTTGGCGGCGCTCCATCGGTGCGGGCGGCAGGCTGGCCGCGCCTCCGGTGGTGGCGGACGGACGCCTCTACGCTCTGGACTCCGGCCTGAATCTGACCGCCCTTGACGCCGGATCCGGCGCGGATCTCTGGAGCGTCGGGCTGCGCCCCGAAGGCGACCGCGGGTCGGGCGGGCTCGGCGGCGGTCTGGCCGCCGAAGGCGGGCGGGTCTACGCCGCCACCGGCTACGGCGAGGTTCTCGCGCTGGATTCCGCGGGCGGGCTGCTCTGGCGCGTCTCCGTGGGGGCGCCGGTGCGCTCGGCGCCTGCGGTTTCGGGCGGGCGCGTCTACGTGCTGACCCGCGCCGACGAATTTCTGGCTCTGAACGTCGCGGACGGCTCCGTGGCTTGGCGCCGTCAAGGCTCTTCGGGCGGCGCCAGCGTCTTGGGCGGCGGCTCGCCCGCCGTGGCGGGGCCGGTGGCCCTCGCGCCTTTCAGCTCCGGCCTGTTGTCGGCCTTCATGGCGGCGGACGGGCGTCCGGGCTGGGAGATCTCGACCCTCTCCTCCGGCGCGACGCGCGGCGCGGGCGTGGGCGTGGCTTTGCCTCAGGTGGCGGGCGACCCCGTGGTGGTGGGCGAAACCGTTTACGCCGGTTCGCGGGCGGGCGGGCTGGTGGCGGCGAATCTCCGCACCGGCGAAGCCGAATGGCGCCGCGAATTCGCCGTGGAGCGTCCGGCTTGGCCTGCGGGGAGCGTGCTTTACGTCGCCAGCGTCGACGGGCGCGTCCGGGCGCTGGATCGGGCCACGGGCGCGACGCTCTGGGAGATCGATCTCGGCGCGGGCGGCTGGAGCGGCCCGGTTCTGGCGGGCGGACGCCTGCGGGTGGCCTCGGCGTCCGGGCGTTTCTTCTCGCTCGATCCGCAGACGGGCGAGCCGCTCGGCGAGATGCAGCTGAGCCGAGGCGCGGACGCCGGGCCTGTCGTGGCGGGCGGAACGCTCTACATTCTCTCCAACGACGGAATGGTTTCGGCCTATCGCTGAGCGGCGCGCCGCCGCGGCGAGGCCGCTTGAGGCGAAGGAGCGCCGCGCATGCCCGACTCCAGAAAGCCTGCGGGCTCCGGGCTTCGTCCGATGGGGGCGAGCCTCGGCGAGATGACCGACCGCGCGCGGGAGATCTTCCGGCGCGTGGTCGAGGCCTATCTGGAGACCGGCGAGCCCGTCGGCTCGCGGACCCTCTCGCGGGCGCTGGAGGAGCGGTTGTCTCCGGCCACCATCCGCAACGTGATGCAGGATCTGGAGCTGATGGGCCTTCTGGCCTCTCCGCACACCAGCGCGGGCCGGACCCCCACTCAGGCGGGCCTGCGGCTTTTCGTGGACGCGCTGATCGATCTCGGCGAGCCCGCGCCGGAGGATCAAGCCCGCATCAAGGCCGCGCTCGATCCGGCGGCGGGCGACCTCAACAGCGCTTTTCAGGCGGCGGGCGCGGCTTTATCGGGGCTTTCGCGCGGGGCGGGTCTGGTGATCGCCCCCACCCGCGAGGCGCCGATCAAACATATCGAGGTGGTGAGCCTCGGGCCTGAGCGCGGGCTTCTGGTGCTGGTCGGCGCCGACGGCACGGTGGAGAACCGCCTCTTCACGCCGCCCCCCGGCCTGACGCCCTCGGCCATGGCCGAGGCGAGCAATTTCCTCAACGCCTTTCTGCGCGGCGGCACTCTGGAGGAGGCGCGCGGCCTGCTGCTGGCGCGCATCGAGGAGAACCGCGCCGAACTCGACGCCGCCGCCGCCCGGCTCATTGAGACCGGACTCGCGGAATGGGCGGGCGTGGGGGCCGGGGCGGGGCGGGGGGCGCGCCTGATCGTCCGGGGGCGCTCGAATCTGCTGGAGGACGGGGCCTCCGCCGCAGATCTGGAGGCCGCGCGCCGGCTCTTCGATCTGCTGGAAAGGCAGGAGGACGCCGCCGAATTGCTGGATCTGGCCCGCGACGCCCAAGGGGTCCGCGTGTTTTTAGGATCGGAAACGAAATTATTCTCGCTTTCGGCTTCGGCGCTGGTCATATCTCCCTATATGAACGCGGAAAGGCGGGTCATCGGGGCCATCGGCGTGATCGGCCCGATGCGCCTCAATTACGCGCGCGTGGTGCCCATCGTGGAATATACGGCGCGGCTCATCGGACGCACCCTCGGAGGGGCCTCCGAAGAGCGCCGGGCTTTGGGCGCCGCCTCTAAGGAAGGAGAGTCTCATGGCGGATGAACAGCCGACGCAGAAGGCGGAGGATCCTGCGGCCGAGGCCGCCGCGGCCGAAGAGGCCCGCGCCGAAGGGACGGAGCAGGAGGACGGCGCCGAGGGCGAGCCCTTGGGCCATGGGGCCGGGCTGGAGGCCGAACTGGCCGCTGTGAAGGATCGTCTGCTGCGGGCGCTCGCCGAGGGCGAGAACGACCGCCGCCGCGCCGCCCGCGACCGCGAGGACGCCGCCAAATACGGCGGAACGCGCCTCGCGCGGGACATCCTCTCGGTCTACGACAATCTCGAACGCACGCTCTCCAGCGCCGACGAAGCCAGCCGCGCCGCCGCCAAAGACTTCTTCGAGGGCGTGGAGCTGACCCGCGCCGAATTGCTCTCCGCCTTCGCCAAACATCAGATCGAGCCCATCGACACCTCTTTGGGCGTGCGCTTCGACCCGAATCTGCATCAGGCGATGTTCGAGGCGGTTTTGCCGGGGGCTCCGGCGGGCAGCGTCGTGCAGACCATGCAGACCGGCTTCACCATCGCGGGACGTCTGCTGCGTCCGGCCTTCGTGGGCGTGGCCAAGGCGCCGCCCGCCGCCGCCGCTCCGGCGCCCGCCGCCGAGGAGGAGGAGGCCCCCGCCGCCGACCCCGACCCCGCTCCTCAAGAGGAGGCGAGGGCCGAGGCCGCCGAAAAGTCCGGGGAGAAATCTGCGGAGAAATCTGCGGAGAAATCCGCCGAGGCCTCCGCCGCGCCGCGTCCGGCCTCCGCTCCGCCTCCGCCGCGCCCCGGCGCCGCGCGCACGCGTCGCGACTGATCCGACGTGATCCGCGAGATCCGCATCGAGGGCTACCGCTCGCTGCGGGCCGCCTCCATGGCCATGGGCCGCCTGAGCGTCGTGACCGGCGAGAACGGGGTGGGCAAGACCAACCTCTATCGCGGGCTTGAGCTGCTGCGGGCGGCGGCGGTGGGCGATCTGGCCCGCCGCCTCGCGCAGGAGGGCGGCATGGCCTCGGCGCTCTGGGCGGGGGCGACGCCGCTTGATCCGCAGGCCCCGCCCGAGGCGCCCAAAGCGCGCCGCGACGCGCGGCTGAAGCTCGGGGTGCGGCTGGAGAGCCTCGAATATGAGATCGTGCTGGGGCTGCCCGGCCCCACCGATCCGGCTTTGGCGCTGGATCCGGTGGTGAAGGAGGAACGCGTCTCCATCCATGTGGACGGCCGCCGCGCGGTCATGCTGGAGCGCAAGGGCCCCCATATCTCCGCCCGCGAGCCGGACGGCGCATGGCGCAGCTATAAGGGCGCTCTGCTCATGGCCGAGACGGCCTTGGCCACCCTGCGCGATCCGCATCAATTCCCGGAGCTGCATATCCTTCAGAAGCGCCTCACGGATTGGCGCTTCTACCACGGCTTCCGCTCGGACGCGGACTCGCCTTTGCGCCAGCCTCAGCCCGCGGTCTGCGCGCCGACGCTGGATTCCGACGGCGTGAATCTGGCGGCGGCTCTGGCGACGGCGATCCACCTCAAGGAGGGGCCGCAGGGCGTGGAGCGCTCCGAGGTGGGCCGCGCCGTGGAGGAGGCTTTCCCCGGCTCGCGGCTGGAGTTCGTGGAGGCGGCGGGGCGCTATCTGGTGGCCATGCGCACGCCGGGCTTTCCGCGCTCTTTTTCGGCGCCGGAGCTTTCGGACGGAGTCCTGCGCTATCTGGCTTTGGTGGGGGCGCTCTGCGCCTATCGCCGCCCCGACTTCATCGCGCTGAACGAGCCGGAGGCGAGCCTCCATCCCGCGCTGATCGCGCCTTTGGGGCGGCTGATCCTGCGGGCTTCGGCGGAGGCTCAGATTCTCGTCGTCAGCCATTCCGACGCCCTCGCGCGGCTGCTGGAGCAGGAGGGCGGGGCGCGGGTTCTGCGTCTGGAGAAGCTGCGCGGCGAGACGCGTCTGCCGGACTCCGCCTTCTGACGATCTCCGCCTTCTGACGATCCGTCTTTCGCGGCCTTTTCTCCGCAAGGCCCCGCTCCTATATCGAACTCCGAGACTCCCCGAATCGTTCGTTCTGAAAGGCCTCTCCATGCGCGATCCCGTTTTTGGGCCCCTTTTCGATTCCGCCGAAGCCGTCTCCGGCCGCCGCGAGCTCGGCCCTTTGCCGGAATGGGATCTGACCGATCTCTATTCCTCGCCCGACTGCGCGGAGATCAAACGGGATTTCGAGCGCGTTCAGGCCGAAAACGCCGCTTTCGCCGCCGATTATCAGGAGAAGGTCGCGGGGCTCTCCGGCGACGGGCTGGCGCGGGCGATCTCGCGCTATGAGGACACCGGCGAGACCATGGGCCGGATCGGCTCCTTCGCGGGCCTGCGCTATTACGCCGACACGACGGATTCCGCCAAGGCGAAGTTCCTCGCGGATTCACAGGCGCGTCTGGCGGAGGCCTCGTCTCTGGCGGTCTTCTTCACGCTGGAGCTGAACCGCATCCCCGACGCCGATCTGGAGGCCAAATACGCCGAAAGCGCCGCGCTCCGCCGCTATAAGCCCTGGATCGAGGAGGTGCGGGCCTTCCGCCCCTATCAGCTCTCCGACGATCTGGAGAAATTCCTCCATGACCAGAGCGTCGCGGGAGATTCCGCCTGGGGCCGCCTCTTCGACGAGACCATGGGCGATCTGCGTTATGAGGTCGGCGGCGAGAGCCTGACCCTTGAGGAGACCCTCACGCTGATGTCGCGGGCCGACCGCGCCAAGCGTCAGGCGGCGGGCGAGGCTCTGGCCAAGGTCTTCACGAAGAACCTCCGCCTGTTCGCGCTGATCACCAACACCCTCGCGAAATCCAAGGAGGTGGTGGACCGCTGGCGCAAGGCGCCTTCGCCTCAGACCATGCGCCATCTCTCCAACAGCGTCGAGCCGGAGGTGGTTCAGGCGCTGCGGGATTCGGTGACGGCGGCCTATCCCCGGGTGCCGCATCGCTATTACGCGCTGAAGGCCAAATGGCTCGGGCTCGACAAGCTGGAGTTCTGGGACCGCAACGCTCCGCTCCCCGACCGCCCCGAGCGCGTGATCGCTTGGGACGAAGCCCGCGAGACCGTCTTGGGCGCCTATGGGGCCTTCTCGCCGAAGATGCGCGATTTGGCCGCCAATTTCTTCGAGAAGCCTTGGATCGACGCTCCGGCGCGTCCCGGCAAATCGCCGGGGGCCTTCGCGCATTCGACGGTGCCCTCGGCGCATCCCTATGTGCTGGTGAACTACCTCGGCCAGACCCGCGACGTGATGACCCTCGCCCATGAGCTTGGCCATGGCGTGCATCAGATCCTCGCGGGAGAGCAGGGGCCTTTGATGTCCAGCACGCCCCTGACCCTCGCCGAGACGGCCAGCGTCTTCGGCGAGATGCTGACCTTCCGCGCCCTGCTCGACGCCGAGACCGATCCCAAGACCCGCAAGGCCCTGCTCGCGGGCAAGGTCGAGGACATGATCAACACGGTCTTCCGTCAGATCGCCTTCTATGAGTTCGAATCCCGCGTCCACGCCGCCCGCCGCGAGGGCGAACTCACGCCCGACGACCTCAACGCCATCTGGCTGGCCGTGCAGACCGAGAGCCTCGGTCCGGCCTTCAACTTCGCGCCGGGCTATGAAAGCTTCTGGGTCTATATCGGGCATTTCATCCACTCGCCCTTCTACGTCTACGCCTACGCCTTCGGCGATGGCCTCGTGAACGCGCTTTACGGCGTCTACGAGGAGCGCAAGGCTCAGGGCCGCGCCGAGGAATTCGTGAAGGATTACTTCGATCTGCTCGCGGCGGGCGGCTCCAAGCGCCATAAGGAGCTGCTCGCGCCTTTCGGCCTCGACGCGGGCGATCCGAAATTCTGGAGCAAGGGCCTCGACGTCATCAGCCGCATGATCGACGAGCTGGAGGCCATGGAGTGAGGATTCGAACCTTCCTCCGCTTCTGAAAAAAAGCCCGCCGCGATCTCCTCGCGGCGGGCTTCGTCTGTGGGGCGGCGGGATCAGCCCTGAGATTGGCTTTGCCCGCCGATTCCCTGAAACTGGCCTTGTCCGCGAGTCGGGGAGGGCGTTTCCGCTCCCTCCGCGCGCCGGACCAGAAGGCGCGCGGCCACGACCGCCGCGCCTTCGCCGCCCTTATAGGCGAAGCGGAAGGGATCGGCGTCCGCGGCGTCCAGCCCCGAACAGAGCCGCACATAGGCGTCGGTCGGCGAGAGGTCGTTGGCGGCGTCGAAGCCGATCCAGCCGATGCCCTCGATGAAGATCTCCGCCCAGGCGTGGAGCGCTTCGGTTTCGGCCTCCTCCTCCGCATGGCGATAGCCCAGCACGTAGCGCGCGGGCAGGCCGCGCGTCCGGGCCGCCGAGATCAGGATATGGGCGAAGTCGCGCAGGGAGCCGCGTCCGGCGCCGAGAGCCTCGGCGGCGGTGTGGGGCTTCTCCTCTTCAGGGAGGCCCTCCTCATGGATCATGCGCTCGCGCAGGACGGCCTTGAGCCGATGCGCGACGTCCAGCCCCGAACTGGCGGGCTCGGCGGCGGCCTCGGCCAGAGCCTCGATCGCGGCGTCGGCGCGCGTGGCCTTGGTCCGGCGCAGGAAGACGGCGGGGCGGGCTCTTTCGCGCCAGCCCTTGACCACGCCCGCCAGATCCCGCGTCTCGACGGTTCCGCGGGCCTGAATCTTCACGGCCTCGACCGGTCCGGCGAGGGTCAGGCTGCGGATGCGGTCGCCGGAGCCGTTGGAGAAGGGTTCGGCGAGCTTCGCCTCTTCTCCGCCGTCGATGGTCCAGTCGACGATTCTTTGTCCGTCGAAATCCCCCGGCTGGAGCCGGAGACTGAAGACCGCCGAGCGGATCGGCTGGGCCGTGCGCAGCTCGACGTCATGCGTGATGGTCAGCCGCATGGCCTCACCCTCCATACCAATAGGCGTCGGCTATGGCCGCCGAGACCTCGTTCGTGCGCGAGATGAAGTCCGAGAGGAATTCATGCAGGCCCTCCTGAAAGATGTCCTCCATGGTCCAGCCGTTCAACCGCCCGAAGGAGATGGAGGCCAGATCATGACAGGCGAAGCGCCGGCCATGCTTGCGCTCCAGACTGTCCAGATGCTGGAGGATCATCTCATAGCAATGCGCCAGAGAGCGCGGCGAGAGCTTATTGAGAATCAGGAAATCCGCGATGTAGGCGGGCCGGTATTCGCCGCGATAGACCCAGTGATAGGAGCGCAGCGAAGAGGTCGCCCGCAGGACGGTGGTCCATTGATAATGGTCCACGCCGCCGCCCACCTGCTCCGTGGCGGGGAGCAGGAGGTAATATTTCACGTCGAGGATGCGGGCGGTGTTGTTGACGCGCTCGACGAAGAAGCCGAGCCGCATGAAGTCGTAGCCTTCGTCGCGCAGGCTGGTGGAGTCGAGGGCGCCGCGGAACAGGGCGCCCCGGCTTTTGATCCAGCCGAGGAAGTCGATGAGGCGCTCGCCCTGCACCTCTTCGGCCCGGACGCGCCGCAGCTTGATCCAGGCGTCGTTGATCGCCTCCCAGGCCTCGGTGGTGAGGGCGGTGCGCATGGCCCGGGCGTTATGCCGGGCCGCCGCGAAGCAGGAGATCACGCTGGAAGGGTTCTTCAGGTCGAAGAGGATGTGCTCCACGGCGCTTTCGCGGGTGATCTCTCCATAGCTTTCGGCGTGGCTGTCGGCGGCGGAGGCCGCGGACAACACCGATTCCCATTCCGTGCGATGCCCGGTCGAGGTGGGCAAAGCCGACATGCGCGCGCCCATCTCGACGAGCCGGGCCATGTTCTCGGCCCGCTCGACGTAGCGCGTCATCCAGTAAAGATTTTCAGCGGTGCGGCTGAGCATGATGAAGCGCCCCCTTATTCGGCCAGAACCCAAGTGTCCTTGACGCCGCCGCCCTGACTGGAGTTCACCACCAGAGAGCCTTGACGCATGGCCACGCGCGTCAATCCTCCGGGGATCAGCCGGACCTCGTCGCCGACCAGCGCATAGGGGCGCAAGTCCACATGACGCGGCGCCACGCCCTCCTCCACGAGGGTGGGGGTGGTCGAGAGCGCGAGGGTCGGTTGGGCGATGAAGTCGCGCGGATCGGCCTTGATGCGCTCGGCGTAAGCCTCGCGTTCGGCCTGCGTGGCTTTGGGGCCGACGATCATGCCGTAGCCGCCCGAGCCGTGGACCTCCTTCACCACCAGCTCATGCAGGTTTTCGAGCACGTATTTCAGATCCGTGGGATCGGCGCATTTATAGGTCGGCACGTTGTTCAGGGCCGGAGTCTCGCCGAGATAGAAGCGGATCATGTCCGGCACATAGGTGTAGACGGCCTTGTCGTCGGCCACGCCCGAGCCCGGCGCCGAAGCCAGAGAGACCCCGCCCGAGCGATAGACGTCCATCAGCCCCGGCACGCCGAGCATGGAGTCGCGGCGGAAGCAGAGCGGATCGAGGAAATCGTCGTCGATGCGCCGATAGATCACATCCACGCGTTTGGGGCCGCCGGTGCTGCGCATCCAGACATACCCGCCCTCGACGTAGAGATCCTGACCCTCGACCAGCTCCACGCCCATCTGATCGGCGAGGAAGCTATGCTCGTAATAGGCGCTGTTATAGGCGCCCGGCGTCAGCACCACGATGGTGGGATCCGACTGCGACTTGATCGGCCGCACGCCGCTGAGGGTGCGCCGCAATTGGGTCGGGTAGTCGTCCACCGGCAGCACGCGCCCCCTCGCGAAGAGCGAGGGGAACATGCGCATCATGATCTCGCGGTTCTCCAGCATGTAGGAGACGCCGGAGGGCGTGCGGCAATTATCCTCCAGCACGTAGAAGTCGCCGGGGCCGACCCGCACGATGTCGATGCCCACGATATGGCTGTAGACGCCGCGCGGCGGGTCCACGCCGATCATGGCGGGCTCGAAGGCGGCGTTGCGATAGACCAGATCGGCGGGCACCACGCCCGCGCGGATGATCTCGCCGCGGTGATAGACGTCGTGCAGGAACATGTTCAGCGCCCGGGCGCGCTGGATCACGCCGCGCTCCAGCTTGCGCCATTCCTCGGCGTTGAAGACGCGCGGCACGATGTCGAAGGGGATCAGCCTTTCCGGGTCGCCGCCCTCGCCGTAGACGGCGAAGGTGATGCCGATTTTGCGGAAGAGCGTCTCGGCTTCGAGGCTCTTGCGGCGGAGGGTTTCAAGGTCGGTGGCGTTCAGCCAGTCGCGGATGTCCCGATACGGGTCGTCCGGTCGCCCTGCAGGCCCCATTTCATCATACATGAGCGTCCCCCTTTCATGGTCCTCCGCCGCCAAGGTTACGCGATGCGGCGCCCGCCACAAGACGGAAATGTGAAGTCGTCTCTCTCTGGAAGCTGCGCGTCTTTGACGCAATGCAGCAAGATTGAAGCCCTTACGCCTAAAAATTAAGCGATTCGCCCCTTTCCTAAGCTTTCGGAGAGGGGGAGGCGCTTTGGATCGCCCCCTCTGGGCGAAGCGGATTTCCGCGTCTATAGTCAGGCTTCGCGGCCCATGGGGCGCGGCCCGAGGGTCCGCGTCGTCTCGCGCCTCCCGCGCCTTGGGCGTCGCGAAACACGCAGATGATCACATGGCCGACAGAAGAAACAACCGCGGTTTGAGCCTGACCGTTTCGCCCGAGAATCGCCCCTATGACGTGGAGGAGGCGCGGCTTTGGCTGCGGGATCATCGCATCGAAGAAGTGGAGTGCGTCGCGCCCGATTTCGCGGGCGTGCCGCGCGGCAAGGCCATGCCCTGCTCGAAATTCGCCGAGATGAAGGCGATCTACATGCCGGTCTCGATCTTCTTCCAGACGATCACCGGCATGTACGTCGAGTTCGAGGATCAGGGCGTCTGGGCGGAGCACGACCTCCGGCTGATCCCCGATCTCTCGACCATGCGCGCGGTGCCCTGGGCTCTGGAGCCCTCGGTGCAGGTGATTCACGACCTCGTCGATAAAAAGGGCGAGCCCGTCCCCTTCGCTCCCCGCGAGGTGCTGCGGCGGGTGCTGAAGCTCTATGCGGAGCGCGGCTGGAAGCCGGTCGTGGCGCCCGAGCTGGAGTTCTACCTCACCAAGCGCAACACCGATCCCGATTATCCGCTGGAGCCCCCCATTGGGCGCACGGGGCGTCAGGGCATGGGGAATCAGGCCTATTCGATCTCGGCGGTGGACGAATACGACTCGGTGATCGAGCATATTTATGATTACGCCGAGGCTCAGGGCCTTGAGATCGACACGGTGATTCAAGAGGCCGGCGCCGGACAGATCGAGATGAATCTGATCCATGGCGATCCCATGGATCTCGCGGATCAGGTCTTCATGTTCAAGCGCACCATCCGCGAGGCCGCGCTGCGCCATGATTGCTACGCCACCTTCATGGCCAAGCCCATGGAGGGACAGCCCGGCTCGGCGATGCATATTCATCAGAGCGTGGTGGACGCCGAGGGCCGCAACATCTTCACCGACGCCAAGGGCGATCCGACGCCGGAATTTCATCAGTTCATCGGCGGACAGCAGAAATTCCTCGCGGCGACGGGCTGCGTCTTCGCGCCTTACGTCAATTCCTACCGCCGCCTGACGCCCGACATGGCGGCGCCGGTGAATCTCGAATGGGGCGAGGACAACCGCACGGCGGGTCTGCGCGTGCCGATCTCCGGGCCGGAGGCGCGGCGCGTCGAGACCCGCGTGGTGGGCGCCGACGCCAATCCTTATCTGGCTCTGGCGGTTTGTCTGGCCTGCGGCTATCTCGGCATCCGCGACAAGGTGGAGGCCCGCCCCATGCTGGAGGGCAACGCTTATTCCGGCCAGCATGAGCTTCCGCACGGCTTGCTGGAGGCGGTGAGCCTTTTCGAGGGGACGCCGGAATTGCGCGACGTGCTCGGGCCGGAGTTCTGCGATCTCTACGCAAGGGTCAAGCGCGCGGAATATAACGAATATATGCGCGTGATCTCGCCTTGGGAGCGCGAATATCTCTTGCTGACGGTCTGATGTCCGGGCGGCTTCTCAGCCTGCGCGAAGCCTTTTGGGCGCGGAGCGGCGGCCTCGTCTGCGGCGTGGACGAGGCCGGGCGCGGGCCTTGGGCGGGGCCGCTCATGGCGGGCGCGGTCGCGCTGTCGCCGGACCCGGCCTTGCGGCCTCAGGGCCTGCGCGATTCCAAGAAGCTCAGCGAGGCCCGCCGCGAGGCCCTCGCGGAGGAGATCCGCGCCAAGGCTCTGTTTTGGGCCGTCGCCGAGGCCAGCGCCGCCGAAGTGGACGAGCTGAATCCGCTGCAAGCCAGCATGACGGCCATGCTCCGGGCGGTGGAGATGCTGGGCGCGGCCATGGGGCGGGATCAGCCTCTGGCCTGCATTCTGATCGACGGGAACCGCCTCCCGAAAGGCTTGCCCGCGCCCGCCGAGGCCATCGTGGGGGGCGATGATCTGGAGGAATCCATCGCCGCCGCCTCCATCCTCGCCAAGACGGCGCGGGATCAGGTCATGCGCGATCTGGCGAAGCTGCATCCGCAATATGGCTGGGAGCGCAATAAAGGCTATGGCGCGCCGATTCACCGCGCGGCTCTGGCGAAATACGGCCCGACCGCGCATCATCGCCGCAGTTATAAGCCTGTGGCTCAGATGATTCTCATTTGACTCGAATCGGCTTTCGAGTCCGCGCGTTATCGGCGTTGATTCGATTTTCGCTTGACCTTGGTGATTCGTTGAATCAAGATTCGCGTAAATCCCTGAGGGAGCAGCGAATCACAATGACGGCCCCAAGCAAGATCCGGCGCGGCGCGAACCGGGCGCCTCGCACGGCCGAGGCCGCGGCGCCTTTGCCTCTTGATCAGATCCTCTCCGGCGACTGCATCGCCGCCATGAACGCTCTGCCGGAGCGTTCGGTGGATCTGATTTTCGCCGATCCGCCTTATAATCTTCAGCTGCGGGGCGAGCTTCGCCGCCCCGACGACAGCCGCGTCGACGCCGTCGACGACGAGTGGGACCGCTTCGACAGCTTCGGCGCCTATGACCGCTTCACCCGCGACTGGCTCGCGGCGGCGCGGCGGCTGCTGAAGGACGACGGCGCGCTTTGGGTGATCGGCAGCTATCACAACATCTTCCGGGTGGGCGCGATCCTTCAGGATCTCGGTTATTGGGTGATGAACGACATCATCTGGCGCAAGTCCAATCCCATGCCCAATTTCAAGGGCCGCCGCTTCACCAACGCCCATGAGACTTTGCTCTGGTGCGTCAAATCCGAGAATCAGAAAAGCTATCAGTTCAATTACGAGGCCATGAAGTCCCTCAACGAGGATCTTCAGATGCGCTCCGACTGGCTGATCCCGATCTGCGCCGGCGAGGAGCGGCTCAAGAACGAGGAGGGCGACAAGGCCCATCCCACCCAGAAGCCCGAGGCTCTGTTGCGCCGCGTGCTGCTCGCCACCACCGAGCCCGGCGACGTGGTGCTGGATCCTTTCTTCGGCAGCGGCACCACCGGCGCGGCGGCGCGTCGTCTGGGGCGGCGCTTCATCGGGCTGGAGCGCGAGCCGGAATACATCCGCCTCGCCCGCGAACGCATCGACGCCATCCAGCCCTATGATCCGGGCGTGGTGCGCGGCGCTCCCTCCAAGCGCAAGGAGCCGCGCGTGCCTTTCGGCGCCCTGATTGAGCGCCGCATGCTGGAGCCCGGCGCGGATCTCGTCTCGCCGGACGGCCGGGTCTACGCCAAGGTCCACGCCGACGGCAGTCTGCGGGTGGCGGATCTGGCGGGGCGCGAGCTGGTGGGCTCGATTCACCGCGTGGCCGCCGAGGCCCTCGGCGCGACGAGCTGCAACGGCTGGACCTATTGGCGCACCCGCCGCGACGGGCGGCTCGTGCCCATCGACCTGCTGCGTCAGGAGATCCGCGCCCAATACGCCGAATGAAGGCCGCTTCTTGATCTGATCGCGCAATTTATCCGAAAACCCTGCTGAGTTTTCGGATTGCGCTGGTTTTTTTGGGGGGCGCGCAATTTATCCGAAAACTCTGCTGAGTTTTCGGATTGCGCTGGTTGTTTTGGGGGGCGCGCAATTTATCCGAAAACTCTGCTGAGTTTTCGGATTGCGCTCATCGCCGCCCGAACATCTTTTCGAGATCCGCCTGTTTGAGCCTGATGGCCGTCGGGCGGCCGTGGTTGCAGACGTTGGAGCCCGGCGTGGCCTCCATCTCGCGCAGAAGGGCGTTCATCTCGGCGAGGGTCAGCGCCCTTCCGGCCCGCACCGAGCCGTGACAAGCCATCCGCGATAAGGCCGCGTCGATCCGCGCCTCCAGCGGCGAAGCGGCCTCCTCGGCCAGAGCCTCCGCCAGATCGCCGAGCAGCGGCCCCATGGCGGCGGTCCCGAGCAAAGCCGGAGTCTCCCGCACGCAGAGCGCGCCCGGCCCGAAGGGCTCCACGACCAGCCCCAGAGCCTCCAGCTCCTCGGCGGCGGCGAGGATGCGCTCCGCCGCGAGGGCGTCCATTTCGACGATCTCCGGAATCAGCAGCGGCTGACGCGCCACGCCCCCCGCCTTGCGCTGACGCTTGAAGCGCTCATAGACGAGGCGCTCATGGGCGGCGTGCTGATCCACCAGGACCAGAGCCTCGCCGCTTTGCGCCAGAATATAGGTCTCGAAGACCTGCCCCCGCGCATAGCCCAAAGGCGGCTCTTCCTGCGGCGGGGGAGGCGCTTCGGGCTGCGCTTCGGCGGCGGGCGGCGGGGAAGGGCGCTCTTCGGTCCAGAGATGGGCCGTCGCGTTCTCCTCCAGAGCCAAAGGCGCCTGAGCGGCGGCGTGACGCGCCAGTAAAGCCGGATGGGGCGGAGCGGGCGCGAAATCCGGGCGCCGGGCAGGGGCGGGGAAGGCGGGGGCGGGGCTCGCCGAAGGGAAAGGCCCCGCGACGACCGATCCGCCGCCTAAGCTGACGCTGCGTCCCGCCGCCGCCGCCAGAGCCGCCCGAACCGAACCGATGAGGAAGCCGCGCAAAGCCTGAGCGTCGCGGAAGCGGGCCTCGGCCTTGGCGGGATGCACGTTGACGTCCACGCGCTCGGGCGGGACTTCGAGATAAAGCGCCGCGCCGGGCTTGCGTCCGGCGGGGAGGAAGTCGAGATAGGCCGCCCGCAGCATGCCCAGAAGCTGACGATCCTTCATCGCCCGTCCGTTCAGCGAGATGAAGATCTGGCCTTCCGTCGAGCGGCTCCAGCTCGGGAGGCCGATCAGCCCGCCGAGCTTCATGCCGTCGCGTTCGGCCTCCAGCGGCAGGCTGTTCTCTAAGAACTCCCGCCCGAGCGCCGCCCCCACCCGCGCCCGACGCGCGTCGAAGAGATCGCCGGAGCCGGTGACGTAATTCAGAACCGCGCGCCCTTCGTCGGTCAGATGAAAGGCGACTTCGGGCCGCGCCAGAGCCAGAGCCTTGAGCGCTTCGGCGGCGGCCTGAGCTTCGGCGCGTTCGGTCTTCATGAATTTCAGCCGGGCGGGGGTGGCGAAGAAGAGATCCCGCGCCTCGACGACCGTGCCGCCCCCCAGAGCCGCAGGCTCGACGGGCGTCAGGCGTCCGCCTTCGATCTTCAGCCGCCAAGCCTGATCCGCGCCTTTGCGCCGCGACCGGATCTCCAGACGCCCCACCGCGCCGATGGAGGGCAGGGCCTCGCCGCGAAAGCCGAGGCTTCCCGCGCCGAAAAGCCCTGAGCCGTCGGTTTTCGAAGTGGCGTGACGCGTGGCGGCGAGGGGCAATTCCTCGGGGGTCATGCCTTCGCCGTCGTCGGCCACGCGGATGAGCTTGAGCCCGCCGCCCTCCAGCGCGACCTCGACGCGCTTGGCGCCGGCGTCGAGGGCGTTCTCGACCAGCTCCTTGAGCGCCGAAGCCGGGCGCTCGACCACCTCTCCGGCGGCGATGCGGTTGACGGCCTCTTCGGAGAGCAGCCGGATGCGGGACGGAGCGGGAGCCATGGGGGCGGAATCCTCTCTCTTGAGGGTCTTCCGCCCTTATAGCCCGCTCCGGCCGCCGCGCGAAGCGCCTGAGCTTAAGGGACCGCCTCCTGCGCGCCGGGCGCCTGCGCCTGAGCGGCCGGGCCGCCGACCACCGAGAAGACGAGATCCTCCGGCTTGAGCACCCGCCGCGCCGCGCGCTTCACGTCCTCAAGGGTCACGGCGGCGATGGCCTGATTGCGGGTGTGGATGTAGTCGATGCCGAGCCCTTGGCTGCGGCTGCGCACGAGGAACTCCGAAAGCCCCATGTTGGAGCTGATCCCCAAGCCGAAGGAGCCGATGAGATAGCGTTTGGAGCGATCCAGCTCGGCTTGCGTGGGGCCTTCCTCCGCCATGCGGGTCCATTCGGCGCGCAGGATCCCGATGGCCTCCTCCACCCGCTCGTTGGCGACCGCCACCATGCCCATGACCACGCCCGCGCGGTCATAGACCCGCAGGCCCGCCGAGACGGCGTAGGTCATGCCGCGCTTATCGCGCAAGGCGGCGTTGAGCCGGGAGTTCGCCCCATAGCCGCCGAGGATATGGGTCATCACCCGGGCGGCTTCATATTCGGGATCGTCGTTGTCGATTCCGCCATGGCCGAAGACGATCACGCTTTGCTCCCGGTCGAGGAATTCGCGGATCACCCCCGGCGCCCGGGCGGGCTGGACGGGCGGCGGAGTCTGAGCGGCTCCGGCGGGCAGATCGCCGAAGGCGGCGTCCACCAAGGCGGCGAGCCGCTCCGGGGTCACGTCGCCCACCGCCGAGACGATCAGCCGGCTCCGATCCGTCAGCCGGGGCAGAACCTCCAGCAGATCCGCGCGGGTCAGCTTCGCGTAATCGGCCTCTCCGCCGCGATAATCATGGCTATAGGGGTCGTTCGGGAAGAGGCGCTTCAGCAGGGCGATCTCGGCGAGATTCTGCGGATCGGCGTTCTGGTGCCGCATGAGCGCCGTGCTCTGGGCCTTGACCAGCGCGATGGCCTCGGGATCGAAGCGCGGCTCGACCAGCGAGAGGCGCACCAGCTCCATGGCCGCCTCCAGATGCTCGGAGGGCGACCAGAGCGTGATCGACAGATCCTCCGAGGCGGTCATATAGACGAGGCGCGCGCCCAATTCGTCGCGGGCGTTTTGAAAGGCCCGCGCGTCGAGTCCGCCCGCGCCCTCCTCCAGAAGCCCGCCGACGAGGAAGGAGGCCCCCGTGCGCCCCGGCGCGTCGGAGAGCCCGCCGCCGCCGAATTGCGCGTTGAGCGCCACCGCCGGAAGGCTCGGCTCGTATTTCAGCCAGACCGAGAGCCCTTTGGGCGTGACGATCTCCTGCGGAGCGTCGGCGGGATCGGGGAGGGAATGGGCGGCCTCTTCGGCCGCCGCCGCGCCGCCGAGCAGCAGCAGCGCCAGACCCGCCCGCCGCAGAAGCCGCAGCGGCGCCTGCGAGAGACTCCGCGCGGCGGAGAAGGAGGAGATGAAAGCGGCGGTCATGGCGCGACCTCCGTCTGAGGAGGCTGTTGGGGCGTCTGAAGGCGGCCGGTCACCGAATATTCGATCTTCAGCCAGCGCGCGGCGGCCTCGCGCATCTGCTCGGGCGTGACGGCGCGCAGGCGGTCGGGCCAGGCCTCGACCTCCTCGATGGTCCGGCCGACGGCCAGCGCCGCGCCGTAGCGTTCGGCGAGGTGGAATTGATTATCCTGCGTGAAGAGCGCGTCCGAAAGGATGAGGGTCTTGGCGCGGGCCAGCTCCTCCTCGGTGGGGCCTTCGGCGATCATGCGGGCGATCTCCCGGTCCACGAGGTCCTCGACGAGAGTCATGTCCACGCTGGCGTCCTTGGGAAAAACGAAGATGGAGAAAGTGCCGATGTCGGCCATTTCTCCCTGATAGCGCGCTCCGGCGTAGGCGGCGGGGGCCTCCTCGCCTTCGATGAGGGCCCGGCGCAGACGGCTGTCGGCCGAATCGCTGGAGCCGAAGATCTGGGCGAGCAGCGCCAGAGCGGGCCCGTCCTGAGGATCGGCGGTGGTGGCCACGGCGTAAAAGCGCTGGAACAGCGGCAGCACCACCCGGGGATCGCGCATTTCGATGCGTCGGGCGGCGTAGGACGGCGGCTCCGAGGCGCGGGGCGGGCGGGCGCCGACGGGCTTGAGCGCCCCGTAATATTCGCGGGCCCAAGCCTCGACCTGCTCGGGGTCCACGTCTCCGGCGACCACCAGAACCGCCCGATTCGGGCCGTAATGGCGGTGATAGAACTCCAGAGCCTTCTCAAGGCTCAGGCTTTCGATCTCATGGCGCCAGCCGATGGCGGGCGTGCGATAGCGATGGTTCTTGTAGAGCGCAGCCTTCATTTCCTCGCCGAAGCGTTCGACAGGATCGCTGTCCACGCGCGACATGCGCTCTTCGAGCACCACCCGCCTTTCGGTCTCCACCTCGGCGGCGTCGACCCGGAGGCTGCTCATGCGGGCGGCCTCCATCTCCATGACCAGCGGCAGCCATTGCGGCGCGATGCGCTGATAATAGGTGGTGTATTCATGGGTCGTCCCGGCGTTGTCCACGCCGCCGTGGTCGGCGATGATCCGCGAGAAATCGCCGCTGCCGAAGTCTCCGGCGCCTTTGAAGGTCAGATGTTCGAGGAAATGGGCCACGCCCGAGAAGCCGGGCTCCTCATCCGCGGCCCCGACCTTATACCACATCATATGCGTGGCCGCGGGCGCGCGGTGATCCTCGATCACCACGCCCTGAAGGCCGTTGTCGAGATTGAAGGTGGTGACCGCCGGGGCGGCTGCGGCCGCCGTTCCCAATGCGAGGCAAGCCGCCAAGCTCAGGAAAAGAGATCCGCCTGGCGGAATCCTTGTCTGCACGTAGAGTTTCCTTTTGAGGCCCTGCGTCGCTCGGGGCCGGCGCGTCGGGTCGGATTGTGCGCACGATGTAAGGTTTTCGCGGCGCGCGAGCAAGATTTTCGCAAGAGGCTCCAGAACGGCCCTCATGGCTCAGGGCGCCGTGGAGGCCGAGGCGGCGGAGGCGGAAGGCGGAAGCAGCAAAGGCGGAATCGCCCGAACGTCCGACAGCGGCGCGGCTTCGGGGGCGTCCTGACCGAGGCGGCGCATTTCGGCCAGAGGCTCCACGAGCTCGCCGGAGGATTCGCCGCGCAGACGCTTCAGGCCGGGAAACCAGCGGTCGAGGAGATATTCCGGCTGTTCGGCGGCCTCGGCCGCGACGAGCGCCCGCACCTCGCCCGAGGCGGCCGGAGCCCCCGCCGCGCTGAGCAGAGCGCTTTCCGCGCCCGAAGGGGCCGGCGCATAGGAGAGAGGCGCTGAAGCCGCAAAGCCGGGCGCCGCAAAGCCGACCGCCGGAGAGCCGGGCGCCGAAAATCCGAGAGAGCCGGCGCCCAGCGGCGCTTGTCCCAAAACGACCGTGTTCGGCGCAATCGGCTGGGCTCCGACGGGCTGGCCGCCAAGGGCGCTGAGGGCCATGGCGCGCGGGTCGGCCTCCAGCGGCGAGACGGCGCCGGGCGCGGGCGGCGGCAGAGCGGCGAGATCCTGCGGGATTTCAAGCGCTCGCGTCGGCATCACGACGAAGGCGTCCGGAGGATTCTTGTCCACGCCGAGAGCCTCCCGAATTTGGAAGCCCGCGCCCCCGCAACCGGATGCGCAAACGGCGATGGCCATAAGCGCGGACGCCGTTCTGATTTTCGCCATTTCAGGCCTCCTTTGAGGTGCCCTTGGGGCGCCTTCAAGCGCCCGGATCTCTCTGATTTTCATATCCCACCTCGGTTCGCCGGACAAGGCGCGTCGAAACGGGACGCGCTCACGAAGGCGTCGGAGACCCGCTGCGCCAAGCGACCAGAAGCGCCCCCAGAAAAATCGCTATGTCCGCGATATTGAAGGCGAAAGGATTCCGAATCCCGCAACAGGAGACGTTGAGGAAATCGGCCACGGCCCCATGAAGCACGCGATCCAAAGCATTGCCGAGCGCCCCACCGGCCAGCAGGCCCGCGCCCAAAGCGAACAGCCGGTCGCCCGCCCGGCGCCCGGCCCAGATCAGAACTCCGGCCGCCACCACGAGCGCCAGACCGGCCAGCGCCCATTTCGTCCAGCGCGCGTCCGAGGCGAAGAGGCCGAAATTGATCCCCGGATTCCAAGCGAGATGGAAAGAGAGCCAAGGCGGCAAAACCTCGATGACGCCCAGACCCCTGAGGTCGAGACGTTCGAAAACCCACCATTTGCTGATCTGATCGGCGGCGAAGACGGCGAAGGCGATCGAACCGGCCAATCCGGCGCGCGCGAGGCTCATGCGGCTTTCTCCTGAGGGCCCGGAACCGGGAAGGGCGCGACCATAGGCGCTCGACGCCGGAGGCTCAAGACCCGGAGGCCGACCCTATCCTTCGCTCAGGACGTCGTCGAAAAGGGGGCGGGAGAGGGGGAAAGGAGAAATCGGAAAGGCCAGGGCGAGCCGGGGGGGCGGGCCGGAAGCGGGCCGGAGCCGCGCCCGGCTCCGCGCGCAGGGGGCTTCAGCGGAGTCCGCCGCCGCGCAGGCAGCGCTGATATCGCTCTTCGGCGAGGCGCTTCTCATAATCATAGAGCGGGCCGTCCGAAGGATTGCGGGGCGTCGGGCCGGTGCGGTAGCCGGTGGCGTCGATGCGGTCCATGGCCGCCTGCATGCCGCCGCAGTCCAGACTGCGGACGTCGGGGAGCTGGAGGCTGTGCCCCGTCGAGGTGGTGAAGCCGTTTGCAGCGGCGGGCTGAAGCCACAGACCCGTCGCCGCAATCGCGGCGGCGGCCAAACGCAGCGCTGCGATCATCATGTCAAATCCTTGTCTCTGAGCCCCGGAACGCGACCGCCCGAAGCTTTGGGGCGCCCCGTGGACGACAACTTGACGCGAACGCGCGGCGGAAATAGGGCGAGGGTTCGGCGAATCAGTCCAAATCATCGCCTTATTGCGGCGTAAAACATGGTAAGACTTTGAATTCTCACAATACGAGCGAAAGGATACGCTCGTCGGAACCTGAGCGGCCTTAAGCCCTTCTTGAGAGCGAATCGGGCATAGCCGGAGAAGACCTTTCACGGCGGAGCCTCCATGCGCGTCCTGCACGTCCTCGATCATTCCGCGCCGCTGCAGAGCGGCTACGTCACGCGCAGCCTCGGCGTCTTCGCCGCGCAGGAGGCCATGGGCTGGACGCCCGTCGGGCTGACCACGCCGCGTCATGAGCGGGCTCTGCGCCGCGCCGCCGCGGCCGCTCCGCGCGAGGAGCGCGCCGGAGGGCGCCGTTTTCTGCGCACGCCGGATTCGCGCGGCGGATTTCCGGCCCTGCTGCGCGAGATGTCGGCGAGCTACCGGCGAATCCTTCAGGCGGCGTCCGAAGACTCCTTCGACGTGATTCATGCCCATTCCCCCGCTTTGAACGCCTTGCCGACGATCCAGGCGGGGCGCCGACTCGGTCTTCCCGTCGTATATGAAATCCGCGCCTTTTGGGAAGACGCCGCCGTCGATTCCGGGCGATTGAGGGAAGGCGGGCTCCGCTGGCGGTTGCAAAGACGCATGGAGGAGGCCGCCGTGCGCTCCTCGGACGCGGCGGCTGTCATCTGCGAGGGGCTGAAATCGGATCTCGTGGCGCGGGGATTCGCGCCGGAGCGTCTGACGCTGCTGCCCAACGCCGTGCGGGCCGCCGATTTCCCGAGCCTCGGGCCGCGCGACCCCGAGGCGGCGGCGGCTCTGGGTCTGGGCGCGGGGCCGATCTTCGGCTTCGCGGGCTCCTTTTACGCCTATGAAGGGCTGGATCTGCTGATCGAGGCCCTGCCGGAGGTCCGTCAGGCTCTGCCGGGGGCGCGGCTGCTGCTCATGGGCGGCGGGCCGGAGGAGGAGGCTTTGCGGCGTCTGGCGGCGCCTTTGGGCGAGGCCGTGGTCTTCACGGGGCGGCTCGCGCGCGAGGAGCTGCGGCGGCGCTTCGCGGCTCTGGACGCGGTGGTCCTGCCGCGCCGGGCCATGCGTCTGACTCATCTGACCACGCCGCTCAAGCCTCTGGAGGCCATGGCTCTGGGGCGTCCGGTGGCGGCCTCGGACGTCGGCGGACACAAGGAGTTGATCCGCGACGGCGAGACGGGGCGGCTTTTCCCCGCCGGAGACCGCGCGGCTCTGGTGGCGGCCATGGTCGAGACGGCGCGGGACTGGCGCTCCGGGGCGCTGGAGGCGCAGATCGAGACGGCGCGGGCCGAAGTCCTGCGCGAACGCGATTGGGCGGCGGCGGGGCCGCGCTATGCGGCGCTCTACGCCGAGGCGGCGCGGCGACGGGCGGCGCGGACCAAAGCGCCGCTTCCGGCCTGGGCCTCTTCTCTGGGCTAGGCCGCGAAGGCGGATTGCGTCGGGGCTCCTCCCGGCGCATCCTGCGTCCCGCCGCCCCGAACTCAAGAGGGCGGGCGCGCAGGAGGAGCCCGGATGTCTGAGCCTGTTCTTGAGGTCTGGTTCGATTTCGCGTCGAGCTATTCTTGTCCCGCCGTGATCCGGGTCGGAGATCTGGCGCGGGCGAAGGGGGGCCGGATTCTCTGGAAGCCCTTCATCCTCGGGCCGGTCTTCGCCCGCAACGGCCTGACTCAGCCGCCTTTCCTCGTCAGCGAGGATAAGCGCGCCTATATGATCCGCGATCTGGAGCGCCTTTGCGCGCCGCTCGGCCTGAGCTTCCGCCTGCCCGAGCCCTTTCCGCAAAACAGCGTTATGGCCGTGCGGCTGGCTCTGGCGGTCGAGGCGGAGCCTTGGGCTGAAGATTTCTACGTCCGCCTCTTCCGCGCCGAATTCGGCGCGGGCGCCCAGCTTCAGGATCCGGCGGTTCTGGCGGAGATCCTCGACGCCATGGGCCGGGACGGCGCGGCGCTCGTCGAGCGCGCCCGGAACGACCTCGACCTCAAGGCGGCCTTGCGGGCGCGGGTCGAGGAGGCGGCTCAGAAGCGCCTCTTCGGCGCTCCGAGCTTCATAACCTCCGGCGGAGAACTCTTCTGGGGCGACGACCGCCTCGAACAGGCGCTCGATTGGGCCGCCGCGCCCGAGAAGCTTTAGGCGATCTCGAAGACGCCCTCGATCTCGACCGGCGTGCCGCGCGGCAGAGAAGGCGCGCCCACGGCGGCGCGGGCGTGGCGTCCGGCGTCGCCGAGGATCTCGACCAGCACGTCCGAGGCGCCGTTGACCACTTCGGGATGCTGCGTGAACTCGGGGCCGGAGGCGACGAAGGCCGTCAGCTTCACCACGCGCTTCAGCCGCGAGAGGTCGCCGCCGAGCGCCGCCTTGACCTGAGCCAGCAGATTCAGCGCGCAGAGCTTGGCGGCTTCTTTGCCCTGCTCGACGCTCACGTCCTGACCGACCAGACCTTTGATCGTCAGAGCGCCGTTCGACATCGGCAATTGCCCCGAGACGAAGACCAGATTCCCCGAAACCACGAAAGGCACGTAATTGGCGGCGGGCGCCGCGGCGCTCGGCAGAGTCAGGCCGAGTTCGGCAAGGCGGGCTTCGACGGACATGCGGATCTCCTTTTGTGCAGATGATCCGCGAAACTCGCGCGCCGGAGCCGCGAAGGCAAGAGGGAAGGGCCTCCGCGCAAAACGGCGGCGGCGCATGGGCAATGAAAGATGGAGTTCCTCCCGCGTCTCCGCAGCTTCTAACTCCGGCGAATTCAGCGAACGGGAGGGGAGGATGGGCGCGGAGCGGAGCATGAGGCCCGGCGGTTCGGCGATTCTCGCGGCGGCCTTCGGCGCGGCTCTGGAAGGGCGCCGGATGCGGCGGCTGCGGAATTCGCTCCGGGCGGCGGGCGGCGGGCGGCGGGGACGGCCCTCCGCTCTAGGAGAGCGACGACCGGGTCGCGGAGGGCGGCGTGCCGCTGTCCTCCCGCAACCGCATGGGGGAGGCGGGAGAGCTGGGCCTCCGGCTTCGCGCCCTGACGCCGCTGGAGCCCGAAGCTTGTCCCTGAGGCCGGGCGCAGAGGCGGCGCGACGGAAAAAAACGCGCTTTCCCGCCCGCCGAGCCTTGTTTCCGGGGCTCGCGCCTCCAAGGTGAATCCGGCGTGAAATCTTGTTCCGGGAGACAGAAGATGAAGAACCTCCGCCTTTCCGCCGTTCTGATGCTCGTCGCGGCTCTGGCCGCCGGCTGCGCCAACACCGTGCGCGGCGTCGGCGCCGACGTGAAGGGCACCGCTCAGGCCGTCGAAGACGTCGTCCGGTGAGGATTTCAGAGGCTTGAGCCTCCGCGTCGGGCCGCGCTCCTCCGAGGAGGGGCGCGGCCTTCGTCTTGTCAGGGCCTCAGCGGCTGTAGGTCAGCGTCCGCCGGACCGAGCCGAGGCTATGCCCCTCGACCATGGCGCCGGTCAGGCCGCCGGTGGCTCCGGCGAGATCCGGCAGCTTCCCGACGCTCAGGGCGTAGAGCGTGAATTGATAGCGATGCAGCCCATGGCCGACGGGCGGGCAGGGGCCGCCATAGGCGAAGGGGCCGAAATCGGTGTAGCCCTGACGCGCGCCCTCGGGCAGAGCGCCGCTTTCCGGGCCGCCCGCGCCTTGCTCCAGTCCCGTGGCCGAGGCGGGGATGTCCAGAACCGCCCAATGCCAGAAGCCGGAGATGGTCGGGGCGTCCGGATCGTACATCACGAGCGCGAAGCTTTTGGTCCCTTCGGGCGCGCCGCTCCAGGAGACTTCCGGCGAAACGTTGCCGCCCGAGCAGCCGAAGCCGTCGAAGACCATCTCCTCAGGGACGCGGGCGCCCTCTGCGAGGCCGCCGACCTCCAGCGTGAAGGGCGCGGCCTCCTGAGCGAAGGCGGAGGAGGAGGCGAGCAGGGCGCTCAGGAAGGCGAGGGGCGGGCGGCGCATGGAGGATCTCCCGAATCCATGAAAGAACGGCCGCGCCATTCTGACGGCTCCGCGCGGCGGCGTCTTCTCCCCGATGGTCGCGCGCCCTGAAAAAACCCCCTCCCGCTCGCGCGGAAGGGGGCCTGACTTGCGAAGGCCGGAGGACCGGGCTTCCGATCCTGAGATCAGAAATCCATGTCGCCCATGCCGCCCATGCCGCCGCCGGGCATGGCGGGGGCCTTCTTCTCGGGCTTCTCGGCGATGGCCGCCTCGGTGGTGATCAGCAGGCCCGCGATGGAGGCCGCGTCCTCAAGAGCATGGCGCACGACCTTCGCGGGGTCGATGATGCCGATCTTGAAGAGATCGCCGTACGAGTCGTTCTGAGCGTCGTAGCCGAAGTTGGCGTCGCTGGACTCGAGCACCTTGCCCACGACCACCGAGCCGTCCACGCCGGCGTTGTCGGCGATCTGACGGATCGGCGCCTGAAGCGCGAGACGGATCAGCTCGAAGCCGCGCTTCTGGTCGTCGTTGGCGGCGGCCGAGGAGTCGATCTTCTTGGAGGCCTTCAGCAGCGTGACGCCGCCGCCGGGGACGATGCCTTCCTGCACGGCCGCGCGGGTCGCGTTGAGGGCGTCGTCCACGCGGTCCTTGCGCTCCTTGACTTCGACTTCGGTCATGCCGCCGACGCGGATGACGGCCACGCCGCCCGCCAGCTTCGCCAGACGCTCCTGCAGCTTCTCGCGGTCGTAGTCCGAGGTGGTCTCCTCGATCTGCGCCTTGATCTGGCCGACGCGGGCGTCGATCTCGGCCTTGTCGCCGGCGCCGTCCACGATGGTGGTGTCTTCCTTGGCGATGCGGACCTTGCGGGCCTTGCCGAGCATGTCGAGGGTGACGTTCTCAAGCTTCATGCCGAGGTCGTCGGAGATCAGCTGGCCGCCGGTCAGGATCGCGATGTCCTGCAGCATGGCCTTGCGGCGGTCGCCGAAGCCGGGGGCCTTGACGGCGGCGATCTTCAGGCCGCCGCGCAGCTTGTTGACGACCAGCGTGGCCAGAGCCTCGCCCTCGACGTCCTCGGCGATGATCAGCAGCGGCTTCTGCGACTGGATGACCGACTCGAGCAGCGGGATCATCGGCTGAAGCGAGGAGAGCTTCTTCTCATGGAGAAGGATCAGCACGTCCTCAAGCTCGGCGACCATCTTGTCGGCGTTGGTCACGAAGTAAGGGGAGAGATAGCCGCGGTCGAACTGCATGCCCTCGACGACTTCGGTCTCGGTGTCGAGGCCCTTGTTCTCCTCGACGGTGATCACGCCCTCGTTGCCGACGCGCTGCATGGCGTCCGCGATCTGACGGCCGATCTCGCTCTCGCCGTTGGCGGAGATGGTGCCGACCTGCGCGACCTGATCCGAGGTCTCGACCTTCTTGGCGATGGCCTTGATCTCGGCGACGACCTGCTGCACGGCCTTGTCGACGCCGCGCTTGACGTCCATCGGGTTCATGCCGGCGGCGACCGCCTTCATGCCCTCGCGGACGATGGCCTGAGCCAGAACCGTGGCGGTGGTGGTGCCGTCGCCGGCCTCGTCGTTGGTGCGCGAAGCGACTTCGCGGACCATCTGGGCGCCCATGTTCTCGAACTTGTCGGAAAGCTCGATCTCCTTGGCGACGCTCACGCCGTCCTTGGTGATGCGGGGGGCGCCGAAGGATTTGTCGATGACCACGTTGCGGCCCTTGGGACCCAGCGTGACCTTCACGGCGTTGGCGAGGGTGTCGACGCCGCGCAGAATGCGGTCGCGGGCGTCGCTGTTGAACTTCACGTCTTTGGCGGCCATGAGAGGCGCTCCTTAAATTCTATGGCGATGAAGGAAGGGAGGGGCGATCAGCCTCCGTCTCAGACCTCGAGAACGCCGAGGATGTCCGATTCCTTCATGATCAGAAGGTCTTCGCCGTCGATCTTCACTTCGGTGCCCGACCATTTGCCGAAGAGGATGCGGTCGCCGGCCTTGACGTCCGGGGCCACGCGCTTGCCGTCCTCGTCGCGGGCGCCCTTGCCCACCGAGACCACGACGCCCTCCTGGGGCTTCTCTTTGGCGCTGTCGGGGATGATCAGGCCGCCCTTGGTCTTCTCGTCGCTCTCGACGCGGCGGACGAGCACGCGGTCGTGCAGGGGATGGAATTTCATGGGAAGCTCCTGAAGCTTTCGGCTTGCCCCGGCCGGCGGGCCGGGCGGAATTCTGGAGCCCGGCGCTGGCCCGAGCGGGCCGCCTCCGGGGCGTTGGCACTCATCAAAGGCGAGTGCTAACGACGTCGAGGGGGGATATAGACCGGGCCCGGAAGAGCGTCAAGGCCGTCGCGCGCAAAAGATCAGGCGGTCCGGAGGAGGCGGGCGGAGGTTCGGGGCCTTGGCCGGGGCGGGGGCGGGGCGGGGGCGGGGCGGCGGGAAACCTATCCGAAGGAACAGGATCGGATAAACTCCGCATCTCTCTTTTTGCGATGCGCGAATCACGCCCCGCTTCCGCGCTGCGGCGGCGAAGAAGGCCGGGCGCGCTCCGCAAGCCGGGGCGGATCAAGGCGAGAATAAGGCGATATTCCGCTATCAGACGAAAATCTCTGATAAAATCTCGTGATGAGAGAGCAAGACTAACCCACCGAATAGGGTCCCGACGCCGCTCAAGCCCTTGTGGGGAGGCGCTGATTCGCTTAAAGTTAACGCCAGTTCCAAAACGAGTTTGAAGACCTGTCCGACGTCGCTCCTTCGCCGCGTTGGGCCACGATCCAGCGGGGGACCGAATGCGGATTTTATTGGCCGACGATCATGGACTGGTGCGCGACGCGCTGGGCGATCTGCTGCGCCGGACCGACGCCGAGCCGATTCTGGCTTCGTCGCTCGACGAAGCCATCGCCGTGGCTGCGGCGGCTTCGGAGCCCTTCAGCGCGATCGTCCTCGACTATATGATGCCCGGCATGAACGGCCTCGACGGGCTGGAGAAGATGAAGGCGGAGGCCAAAGGCGCCCCCGTGGCCATCATCTCCGGCGCGGCCGCGGGCGAGGTCGCCGCGCGCGCCAAAGCCGCGGGAGCCGCCGGCTTCCTCTCCAAGACCGACGGCGCCGAGGCCCTCGTGGACGCCATCCACGAAATCGCCGACGGCGAGCAGATCTTCCCCGAAGAGCCCATCGGCCCCTCGGATGAAACCGGCCTCACCCGCCGCGAACGCGAGGTTTTGAGCTATCTCTATCGAGGGCTTCAAAACAAAGAGATCGCCCGGGTGCTGAACTTGCGCGAAGTGACCGTGAAGCTCCATGTGCGTTCGGTCTGCCGCAAGCTGAAGGTGGCCAATCGGACTCAGGCCGCCATGCGCGGCCGTGAGATGGGCGTCCTGCCGACCATTTGACGCGGTCGCCCTTCGGATCGCCTGCAGAGGGACAGGCGCGCTTCTTTATCGCTATCTCCACTGACTTAGAGCCTCGTTCCTTGCGGACGAGGCTTTTTTCCTGTCCCAATCCGATCAAGGGCCTGATCGGGGGGAGGCTTGACCGGGGGAGGGCGGATCGGTCAGAAGGCCCAAGGGCGAAGAGCCCATGATCCTGATCCCGGAGAGCCCTGCATGCGCCTCAGCCGTCGTTTCGCCCTCGCCCTCGCCCTTGGGGCGCCGCTCGCAGGCTGCGGCGAGAGCGAGAAGGCCGCCGCTCCGGGCTTTCCCGAGCGCGCGCCGGGGCTCTGGGAGCAGCTTTCGGCCATAGACGGGCTGGAGGCGCGGGGCGTCTCCCGGGTCTGCGTGGATTCCGCTTCGGATCAGACCCTCTGGGCCTTTTCGCAAGGGCAGGGGTTTTGTGCTCTGAAGGAGAAGAAGGCCGGAGGCGCCTATGTCGCGGAATGCCGTCAGGGCGGGTTGATCCTCACCAATGACATCGCGCTCTCGGGCGATTTCAAAAGCGCCTATGAGATGAAGATCTCCACCCGCATGGCGGCGGGCGACAAGGCCACGCCTATGGAGAAGCTCATGGCGTCCTCGCCCGCGCCCTCCGCGACCATCTCGGCGCGGCGGATCGGGGATTGTCCGGCGGGGATCCGGCCCGGGGATTTCCTCATCGACGGCGCGGTGGTCAGCAATCTCGTCGAGCGCGCGGCGGATCTTCAGGAGCAGGATTGAAAAAGGGGGCCGCGAGGCCCCCTTCCATGCGGCGTGAGGTGAGGCCGATCAGGCCGCCGCCTTCTCCTGAGGGGCGAAGCGGCCATAAAAGCTTTCGCCCTTCGCGGCCAAATCGCGCAGGATCTTCGGCGCCGTGAAGCGCTCGCCGAATTTGGCGGTCAGCTCGTCGCAAAGCGCGACGGCTTTTTTCGCGCCCATGAGATCCAGCCAGGAGAAAGGCCCGCCCGACCAGGGCGCGAAGCCCCAGCCCATGATCGCGCCCACGTCGCCCTCGCGGATGTCGGTGAGCACGCCCTCTTCGAGCGCCCGCACGGCCTCCAGAGCCTGAATCAGCAGGAGGCGGTTCGTGACCTCCTGAGCGGCGGGCTGGTCGGCCTTGGGCGGCCAGAGCTGACGCAGCTCCGGCCAGATCCCCTGACGCTTGCCCGCCTCGTCATAGACGTAAAAGCCCGACTTCGACTTGCGGCCGAGGCGTCCGCGCTTGCCCGCCAGCTCCTCCAGCACGTCGTCGGCGGGGGAGGCGGGATAGGCCGCGCCCATGGCCGCCTTGGTGGCCGTCGCGATCTTCAGGCCAAGCTCAAGCGAAGTCTCGTCGGTGAGCTGAAGCGGCCCGACGGGCATTCCGGCGTTCTTGGCGGCGTTGTCGATCAAGGCGGGCTCGACGCCCTCGGCCACCATGCGGATTCCCTCGTTGAGGTAAGGGATGATGCAGCGGTTGGCGTAGAAGAAGCGCGCGTCGTTGACCACGATGGGCGTCTTGCGGATCTGCCGGACGTAATCCAGAGCCTTGGCCACGGCGGCGTCGCCGGTCTTCTCGCCCTTGATGATCTCGACGAGGTTCATCTTGTGGACCGGAGAGAAGAAATGCACGCCGATGAAGTTCTTGGCGTCGCGGCTGGCCTTGGCGAGGCCCGAAATCGGCAAGGTGGAGGTGTTGGTGGCGAAGATCGCGTCCGGGGCGAGATGGGCCTCCGCCTTCTGAGTGGCCTCGGCCTTGATCTTCGGATCCTCGAAGACCGCCTCGATGACGAAATCGCAGCCCTTGAGCGCGGCGTAATCCGGCGTGGCGGTCACGCGGGCCAAGACGGCCTCGGCGGCCTCCTTGGTCATGCGCTTCTTGCTCACGCTTTCCTCAAGCAGCCCGGCGATGGTCGCCTTGCCTTTGTCGGCGGCGGCTTGGTCGCGGTCGATCAGCACGACCTCGATTCCGGCGTTGGCCGAGACATAGGCCACGCCCGCGCCCATCATGCCCGCGCCCAGAACGCCGAGCTTCTTGGTCTTCATGTCCGGCACGCCCGTCGGGCGGTTGGCGCCCTTCTCGATGGCCTGCTTATTGATGAAGAGGCTGCGGATCATCGCCGAAGAGCGCGGGTCCATCAGCACATGGGTGAACCAACGCGCCTCGATGCGCAGCGCGGCGTCCATGGGGACCATCGCGCCCTCGTAGATCGCCGAGAGCATGGCGTTGACCTGAGGCATGACTCCGGCGGTCTTGCCATGGGTCATGGCCGCGCCGCCGAGGAAGTTCGGCATGCCCTGAGGCGTGTAAGGCGCGCCGCCGGGGAATTTGAATCCCTTGGCGTCCCAAGGCTTCACGGCGTCGGCGGGAGTCGCGGCGCGCGCCCAGTCGACGGCCTTCCGCACGAGTTCGTCGGCGGGGACGATCTCGTCGATGACCATATTCGCCTTGGCCTTCTTCGGATCGAGCAGCTTGCCTTCGAGCAGAAGGGGCGCCGCGCCGAGAAGTCCGAGCATGCGCACGAGGCGGGTGGTGCCGCCCGCGCCGGGGAAGACGCCGACCATCACTTCCGGCAGGCCGAGCTTGGCCTTGGGGTTGTCGGCGGCGAAGCGGCGATGTCCCGCGAGCAGAAGCTCGAAGACGCCGCCCAGAGCCGTGCCGGGAGTCGCCACCGCGACCGGCTTGCCGCCGGTCTCGATCCGCCGGTAGACGCCATGCAGCGCCATGACGAAGCCGAAGAGCGCTTCGGCGGGATTGCCGCCTGCGGCCTCGGCCTTCAGGCGGATTTCGGCCAGCATGTTGAGATCCACGCCGCCGCCCATATCGGGCTTGCCGGAAGTGATGACGATGCCTTTGACCGCGTCATTGGCCAAAGCGGCCTCGACTTCGGCGGAGAGGCTTTTGATTCCGGCCTCGTCCAGCACGTTCATCGAACGGCCGGGCAGGTCGAAGGTGAGGACGGCCACGTCGCCGCCGTCGATGCGGGTGGTGAAAGCTTCAGTCATGACCATTCCTCCTTACAGGCGCTCGATGATGGTGGCGGCGCCCATGCCCGAGGCGACGCAGAGCGTGCAGAGCGCGGTTCCCTTGCCGCTGCGCTCCAGTTCGTCGAGCGCCGTGCCGATGATCATGGCGCCGGTCGCGCCCAGAGGATGGCCCATCGCCATGGCCCCGCCATTGACGTTGACCTTCGCCGGATCGACCTGAAAAGCCTGAAGGAAGCGCAGCACCACGGCGGCGAAGGCTTCGTTGACCTCGAAGAGATCGATGTCGCTGATCGACATGCCCGCCCGCGCGAGGATCTTCTCCGTCGCCGGAACCGGGCCGGTCAGCATGATGCTCGGGTCGGAGCCGACCTTGACGCTGCTGCGGATGCGGGCGCGCGGCTTGAGGCCGAGCTTTTCGCCGATCTCCTTGGAGCCGACGAGGATCGCCGCCGCGCCGTCCACCACGCCCGAGGAGTTCCCCGCGTGATGCACGTGGTTGATGCGCTCGATCTCGGGATATTTCAGCTGAAGCACGGCGTCGAAGCCGGGCATGACCTCGCCCTGCTCCTTGAAGCTGGGTTTCAGTCCGCCGAGGATCTCCAGCGTGGTGCCGGGACGAATGGTCTCGTCGCGGTCGAGGATGGTCACGCCGTTGACGTCCTTCACCGGAATGACGGATTTCGCGAAGCGGCCCTCGGCCCAAGCCTGGGCTGCGCGCTTATGGCTCTCCACGGCGAGGGCGTCGCAATCCTCGCGGCTGAAGCCGTATTTCGTGGCGATGAGATCCGCCGCCACGCCCTGAGGCGCGAAATAAGCCTTATAGGCCGAGATGGGATCCACCGCGAGGGCGAAGCCGTCCGAGCCCATCGGCACGCGGGACATCATCTCCACGCCGCCCGCGACGTAAAGCTCGCCGTCTCCGGCCTTGATCTGATTGGCCGCCAGATTCACCGCCTCGATGCCCGAGGCGCAGAAGCGGTTGATGTGCAGGCCTGGCGCGCGGTCGTGGTAATCGGCGTAGATGGCGGCGGTGCGGGCGACGTCCGCGCCCTGCTCGCCGACCGGGGCGACGCAGCCGAGGATCACGTCCTCGACCAGCGAGGTGTCGAGGCCGTTGCGGTCGCGCAGAGCCTTCAGCGTCGTGGCGGCGGCGTGCAAAGAGGTGACTTCATGCAAAGAGCCGTCGGATTTGCCCTTGCCGCGCGGCGTGCGCACGGAATCGTAGATATAGGCCTCGGCCATAGGAATCTCTCCTTGGGGGAATGGGAGCGACCCCCGTCCGCGCGGCGAAGACGTGCGGCGGGCGGGGGCGAGGCGTGCAACTTAAAAAGCGTCGTCGGCGAGCGCCATCAGCGGCGCCGAGCCGGTTTTGATCCGCGCGAGGCGGAAGGCGGTCTCGGGCGCCTGACGCTGCATGTAATAGCGGCCCGTGGCGAGCTTGGTCTCGTAAAAGGCCCTCTCGTCGGTCCCGGCGGCGAGCGCCGCCTTGGCCACGACCGCCGCCCGCGCCCAGACATAGGCGAGGCAGACATGGCCCATCAGATGCAGGAAGTCGGTGGAGCCCGCGGCGGCGTCGTTGGGGTTCTTCATGCCCTTCTCAAGGAAGAACATGAGCGCCTCCTGCATGTCCTTGGAGGCCGCCTTGAGCGGATCGAGGAATTGCGCCTTCAGCTCTTCGTCGCCTTCGTTGGCCTTGAGGAAGGCTTTGATCTCGCCGATCAGGGCCTGCATGGCCGCGCCGCCCTTCTGAGGCAGCTTGCGTCCGATCAGATCCAGAGCCTGAACGCCGTTGGCGCCCTCGTAGATCATGGCGATGCGCGCGTCCCGGACGAATTGCGAGGCGCCCGTCTCCTCGATGTAGCCATGGCCGCCGAAGATCTGCTGCATGTCGACGGCGGTTTCAAAGCCCTTGTCGGTCAGGAAGCCCTTGACCACCGGAGTCAGCAAGGCGATGAGCAATCCGGCCTTTTCGCGCTCGACGGGGTCTTCATGGCGCTTTTCGGCGTCGATGAGGGTCGCCGCCCAGAGGAAGAAGAGCCTTCCGCCCTCGACGAAGCTTTTCGCCTCCATGAGCATCCGGCGCACGTCCGGATGCACCATGAGCGTGTCGGCGGGCTTGTCGGGCTCGACGGGGCCGGTCAGAGCGCGGCCTTGGCGGCGGTCCTTGGCGTAGGCGAGGGCGTGCTGATAGGCCGCCACGCCCTGCGAAAGTCCTTGCATGCCCACCATGAGCCGCGCCTCGTTCATCATGGTGAACATGGCGTTGAGGCCCTTATGTTCGGCGCCCACGAGCCAGCCCGTCGCCTCGTCGTAATTCATGACGCAGGTCGAATTGCCGTGGATGCCCATCTTCTCCTCAAGCTTGCCGCAAGCGAGGCTGTTGCGGGCGCCCAAGGAGCCGTCGGCCTTCGGAATGAACTTCGGCACGACGAAGAGCGAGATGCCCTTCACGCCCTCCGGCCCGCCGACGATGCGCGCCAGAACCAGATGGGCGATGTTCTCGGCGAGGTCGTGCTCGCCCGCCGAGATGAAGATCTTCTGGCCGGAGATCTTATAAGAGCCGTCGCCGTTGGGCTCGGCCTTGGTGCGCAAAAGCGCGAGATCCGTGCCGCAATGGGGCTCGGTGAGGTTCATCGTGCCGGTCCATTCGCCCGAGACGATCTTGGGCAAATAGAGGTTCTTCAGCTCCTCGGAGCCGTGGACGCTGATCGCCGAATACACGCCGTGGCTCAGGCCCGGATACATCATGAAGGCCATGGCGGCGGCGGACTGCATCTCGCCCACGGCGGAGTTCAGCACATAGGGCATGCCCTGTCCGCCATATTCCTCGGCGCAGTCGAGGCCCGTCCAGCCGCCCTCGCGCAGGGCGTTGAAGGCGGTCTTGAAGCTCTCGGGCGTGCGCACCACGCCGTTTTCAAGCTTCAGATGGAGATGGTCGCTCTCGACGTTCAGCGGCGCGAGCAGGTCGCGGGCGATCTTGCCCGCCTCCTCCAGAACCGCGCCCGTGAGGTCTTCGGTCAGGTCGGGGTAGCCCGCGACCGAGCCCTGATCCTGCGTGCGCAGGACTTCATGCAGGGCGAATCGGAGATCGCGGAGGGGCGGCGCGTAATCGGCCATGGGTCTTCTCCCTGAGACGTTTTTTAGGCGCGCTGGGACGCGCGCTGATTTCGCGTTGGAGGCGCGGGCGGCCTGCGCCGCCCGGCGTCGTCGGCTCCGGGGGGCGTCAGCGCGCGCCGGAGCCCGAAATGGTGCGGCGGGCCTCGGCCATCTGAGCTTCCAGCTCGTCGATGGCTTCGGTCAGCTCGTCGCGCTGAGCGCGCATCATCTCCAGCCGGGCGTCGGCCTTGACGAGCGTGGCGCTGAGCTGGCGCAGCCGATTCTCAGGCTGGCCGTGGTCGTAGAGGTCGAGCAGCTCGCGGATGTCCGCGAGGCTGAAGCCGAAGCGTTTGCCGCGCAGAATCAACTTCAGCCGCGCGCGGTCGCGCGGGGTGAAGCGGCGGCGCTCGCCTTCTCGGCCGGGGTGGAGCAGCCCTTTGGCTTCATAGAAGCGCAGGGTGCGCGGGGTGACCCCGAATTCGCGGCAAAGCGCCGTGATGGTGTAGATTTCGGTCATGCGTAGCCTTGGCCGAAAGGAGGGGGGCGACGGATTCAGTCTTTCGTATTTTGACGTTTACGTCAACATGCTTCGCGGCGAAAACCCCCTTCTTAGGCGCGGTTCTTTCTCCGAACGTCAAACGTTAGAAGGTTTTTAAGGCGCTCAGGGTTACCTCATTTCCCGAAAGCTCCGCTCCGCAGACGGAACCCCGACATGACCGATCCGAACCGCGACCACCCGCCCGCCTCCGCACCTCAGCGCCATTTCGCGCATGAGGAGCCGGGGGTCGCGCCGGACGCCGCCGCTCTGGCGTTGCGCGACATGGCTCAACGCCTCAAACGCACGGAGGAACGGTCGGAGAAGGCCTTTGGGGCCGTCGGCGACAATCTCCGTCGAATTCTAGCCCGCCTTGACGAGGTGGAGCGCAAGATGGAGGCGGGAAACGGCTCTGCGGGCGCCGAATCCTCCGCGTCCTCCAGCGCGCAAACCGCCCAGATCGAGGCCTTAGCTCAGAGGCTTGAGGATATGTCCGACGCCTTAGCCGCCGCTTCGGGCGACATCGAATCGCTGCGCCGCCGCATCGAGCAGGGCGGGAGCTCTCCCGCCGCCGCCGAAGGCGCCGCAGGCGCCGCGCCGCCCAACGCCGAACTCATGCGCGCCCTCAACGCCAGACTGGAGCAGACCCGAGCCGAAGCCGCCCGCGCGGGCGGCTCGGCCGAACGCGCCGCCCGCGAGGCTCTGGCGCAGGCGGGCGAATCGAATCGGCGGGCGGACGAGGTCTCCGCCAAGCTGAGCCGGGCTTTGGCCAGCGTGGCCGCCCGCGTGGACGCCTTTGAGAAACGCGTGGCCGCGCCGCCGCCCGTCGGGGCCGCGCCTTTGGGCCTCGCCGCGTCGGGGCTGGCCTCTGCGCCGGGCGTCGCGCCCGCCTATGAGCCGGGCTTCGAAGCGCCGGACGATTACGGACATAAGGACGTCGCGCCCTATGTGGCCCGCGTCGAGCGCGAGCTCGACGCCGCCGCTTCGCGGGGCTCCAATTTCTTCGACCGCATCGCCGCCGCCGCCGAAGCGCGCGTCAATGTGGGGCGCATGCCGCGCGCCAAGGAGAACGAAGGCTATGTGACGGATCGGGCCGCCGCGCAGCCCGCGCCGGAGCCCGCCCCCTATGAGCCGCCTCCCCCTCGCGCCGAACCCCGCGCCGAGGCTCCGCCGCCCCGGATGGACCCGCGCGCCGCGGTCGCCGCCGCCGCGGCGGCTCAGCCCCGCCGCGAGCCCGAGCCCGCGCCGCATGATCCGGCGATGGCGGAGGGCGACGAGGAGGCTTACGGCGTCGGCGATCTCGCGGTGGTGCCGGGCCGCAAGGCGAAATCGGCCAACGGACGCGCCGCCGCCAATCCCCGCAACGAATTCGACGCCGCCTTCTCCGACGAGGAGGAGGCCGCCGCCGACGTGAGCGTGGGCGATTTGCGCAATCGTCTGCGCAGCGCGCCCTCCGCCCCCGCCGAAGCGGGCGAGGAGGAGAAAGGCCGCGGACGCCGCGGCAAGGCCAGACCCGCGAAGCCCGCCAAAGCCGCCGCCGCCGCCGTCGAGGCGGAGGAGGAGGCGCCCAAGAAGCGCGGCGGCCTTTTCGGCTTTCTGAAGCGCGGCAAGGCCAAGGACGAAGACGAGGAGCATGAAGAGGAGGAGGCGCCCGCGCCGCGCGGCCGGAAAGCCGCGAAGGCCGCGCCGCCCGTCGGCAAACGCCTGCGCGCCGCCGATAAGGCCGCCCTCGACGCCTTCGACGAGGATCTCGACGAGGATGAAGAAGAGGATTGGGAGGACGAGGTGTCGCGCGGACGCGGCAAACGGCTCCTCGTTCTGCTCGCCTTGCTGCTGCTCGCGGCGGCGGCCGGCTTCGTCCTGATGAAGATGCGGGGCGGCGCCTGAGCGCCTCCCCAGCCCCTTGAGGACGCCCAAAGGAAAACCCCCGCCGAGAAGCTCGGCGGGGGTTTTTCGCGTTTCGTCCGATCCTGAGGAAGCGCCCGGCCGCCCCTAAGGGCCGCCGGGCCGCGCCGGATCAGCTGCTGACGGTGCGCCAGTCGCCGTTGTCCTGCTTGCACATGGTGCCGCTGTCGGTGAAGGGCTGGCCCTGAGCGGTGTAGATCTGGTGCTGGTAGTTGGTGCAGAGACGACCATATTGGTCGTGGAAATACTGCGGCGCCGGGGTGAAGGTGCCGCGGGCGCCCGTCTCCGGGTTGCTCCAGGTGGTGGCCTGGCGCGTCTCCAGAGACTGCAGCGCGGTGTTCTGCGCGTAGACCTGATCCTGCTGGCTCAGATGCTGGCCGATCTGATTGCCGAGCACGCCGCCGATCAGAACGCCCGCGAGCGTCGCGACGGTGCGGCCGCGGCCGCCGCCGAACTGGTTGCCGATCAGGCCGCCGGCGACCGCGCCGCCCAAGGTGCCGAGGGCGGCGCCGCCGCCGGTGCTGCCGCCGCCGCCGTAGCCGGTGTTCTGGCAAGCCGCGAGGGAGCCGGCCAACAGGAGGGCGGCGGGAATGCGAAGGCGCTTCATGTGGCGTCTCTCCATCCATATAAGAAGGGAGCGGGAGGCGAATCGCGTCCGGGGCCCAGAGCCCGCATCGCAACAAGGAACCCCGCGTCACCTCGAAACTTCGTCAAAGGCGCGAGGGCCCAGCTCAGAGATAGGCCGGAATTCCCGCGCGCCTTGGGGATATAAGCTTTTCAAAGGTCCGATTCAATGCGTGCAAAGGATGGTTTCGCCGGGACTGCCGGGACTCTCGTTGAAACGGGGGGCGTTGAAACGGGAGGCGCTGAAACGGGAGGCGCTGAAACGGGAGGTCTGGATCTCGCGGCCGATCCCTTCGATCTGGCGCGCGGATGGCTGGAGGAGGCCGCCGGGGCCGAAATCAACGATCCGAACGCCATAGCCCTCGCCACCGTGGATTCCGGAGGGCTGCCCAACGTCCGCATGGTGCTGCTCAAGGAGATCGACGGAAAAGGCGCGGCGGGAGGCTTCGTCTTCTACACCAACGCCGAAAGCGCCAAAGGCGCGGAGCTTCTGGGGCAGGGCAAGGCCGCCTTCGTCGCCCATTGGAAGAGCCTGCGGCGGCAAGTCCGGGCGCGGGGGCTCGTCGAGCGGGTTTCGCCCGAGGAATCCGACGCTTATTTCCGGAGCCGCGCCTATCAAAGCCGCATCGGCGCTTGGGCCTCGCGGCAGTCGCGGCCTCTAGAGTCGCGGGCGGCGCTGATCGCCGAAGCCGAGCGCTACGCCGCGCTTTATCCGGAGAATCCGCCGCGTCCGCCTTATTGGGGCGGCTTCCGCCTCCGGCCTCTGGAGATCGAGCTCTGGCGCGACGGCGAATTCCGGCTGCACGACCGCTTCCTCTGGCGGCGGGAGTCCGTCGATTCCGGGGAGTGGCGCGCGACGCGGCTGAATCCCTGAGGGCTCCGCCCCTCCCCGCGACCCCCCGAAAGCCGGAGGCCGCCTTGCTGGAAGGCGGCTTTCTTTCTTTTCCCCGCCCGATATGATCGGTCGCTTCAGGAGACTCTCCCTATGTCCGATCCGGCCTCCAACGCTCCGCAAAAGATTCTGCTGCTCACCGGCGCCAGCCGCGGCATCGGCCACGCCACGGTGAAGCGTTTTTCTTCGGCGGGCTGGCGGGTGATCGCCTGCTCGCGCCACGCCGTGCCTGAAGACTGTCCTTGGGCGCAGGGCGCCGAAGACCATGTTCAGGTCGATCTCGGCGATCCCGCCGACACGCTCCGCGCGGTCGAGGACATCCGCCGCCGTCTGCCGCATGGGCGGCTCGACGCTCTGGTGAACAACGCCGGAATCTCGCCCAAAGGTCCGGGCGGGGCGCGGCTCGACACGATTTCGACCGAAATCGACCTCTGGAAGCAGGTGTTTCAGGTCAACCTCTTCGCGCCGGTGATGCTGGCGCGCGGACTTCTGCCGGAATTGCGCGAAGCCAAGGGCGCGGTGGTCAACGTGACCTCCATCGCGGGCAGCCGGGTGCACCCCTTCGCGGGGGCCGCCTACGCCACCTCCAAGGCGGGGCTGGCGCGGCTGACCCGCGAGATGGCTTCCGATTTCGGCCCGCACGGCGTGCGGGTCAACGCCATAGCCCCCGGCGAGATCGACACCGCGATCCTCTCGCCGGGGACTGAAAAGCTCATCGCCGAGATCCCCTTGCGCCGCCTCGGACGGCCCGAGGAGGTCGCTCGGACGATTTATTATCTCTGCACCTCGGAAAGCGCCTACGTCACGGGCGCCGAGATCGAAATCAACGGCGGACAACATGTCTGAAGCGACTTCAGGCGGAGCGGAGGGCTTCGCGCCTTCTCCCGCGCCCAATTCTTCCGTTCCCCATCCTTCGGCTCCGGGGCTGGCGATGCCGGTTCTGGGCGCCATGGCGGCGGGCCATTTCCTCAACGATCTGATTCAGGCCGTCGTTCCGGCGGCCTATCCGATGATCCAGCGCGATTATGGTCTGGACTACGCCCAGATCGGCGTGCTGACCATGGCCTATCAGTTCACGGCCTCGCTGCTTCAGCCGGCGGTGGGCTTCCTCACCGACCGGCGTCCGGCGGATTGGGCTTTGCCCGCCGCCATGCTGTTTTCGCTGGCGGGTCTTCTGGCTCTGGCCTTCGTCCAGAGCTATGAGGCGCTTTTCGCGGCGGTGCTGCTGGTGGGGATCGGCTCCTCGATCTTCCATCCCGAGGCCGCGCGGCTGACCCGCATGGCGGCGGGCAAGCGCCTGAGCTTCGCGCAATCGGTGTTTCAGCTCGGGGGCTATTCGGGCACGGCCATGGGGCCTTTGCTGGTGGCCTTCCTCGTGACGCCCTACAGCTTGTCCCGCGCGCTGTGGTTCGTTCCGCTGGCGGCGATCGGCTTCGGGATTCTGATCCTCGGCGTGAAATGGGGCAAGGAGCGCCTGCGCGCCCACGCCGCCGCCCGCAAGACGCTCAAGGCGGCGCATGACTTCTCTCCGGCGAAGGTCTGGGGCACGCTCGGGATTCTGGCGATCCTCGTCTTCGCCTCCAACGCCTATTCGGCGGTGCTCTCGAATTTCTACACCTTCTTCCTGATCGAGAAGTTCCACGTCTCCATCAAGACCTCGCAGATTCTGCTGTTCCTCTTCGCGGCGGCGGTGGCGGCGGGAGTCTTCTTCGGCGGGCTGATCGGCGACCGCATCGGGCGCCGCAGGCTGGCGATCTTCTCGATTCTGGGGGCGGCGCCTCTGGCTCTGGCCTTGCCGCATGTCCCGCTGGTCCCCGCCGTGCTGCTGAGCATGGGCGTGGGCGCGCTGATCGCTTCGGCCTTCCCCTCCATCGTGGTGATGGCTCAGGAGCTTCTGCCGCGCCATGTCGGCTTGGTGACGGGCGGATTCTTCGGCCTGATGTTCGGCGTGGGCGGCATCGCGGCGGCGGCCTTCGGCGGCTACGCCGACACGCATGGCGTGGTCCAGACCTTCCAGATGGCCGGGCTGATTCCCCTGCTCGGCGTCTTCGGCTTCCTGCTGCCGCGGATCGGCGAGACCCGCTGATCCCCTCCCGTCTTTACAACCGGGCGCGAAAAGCGCAGTTCTGCGCCCGGTTCCGAACATCCAAGGCCCTATGCAATGACCGCCGATTCCCTCTCCGACTTCCGCGCCCGCGTCGCCGCCTCCACGGAGGCGCTGCGTCAGCTCTTCCCCGCGACGCCCCTTCAGCGCAACGCCTATCTCTCGGAGAAGATCGGCGCGACGGTCTATCTCAAGCGCGAGGATCTGAGTCCGGTGCGCAGCTATAAGCTGCGCGGCGCCTTCACCTTCATGCGCAAACATATCGCCTCGGCGGGGAAGGGGGCGCATTTCTGCGCCGCCTCGGCGGGGAACCACGCTCAGGGCTTCGCCATGGCCTGCCAGCATTTCGGCGCCAAGGGCCGCATCTTCATGCCGGTGACCACGCCGAAGCAGAAGATCGACAAGACCAAGATGTTCGGCGGCGACGCCGTGGAGATCGTGTTGACCGGCGATTTCTTCGACGAATGCTACGCCGCCGCCAAAGCCTACGCCGCTTCGGGCGCCGCCGAGATGGCCCCGCCCTTCGACGACGCCGACGTCATCGAGGGCCAAGCCACCATCGGTCTGGAGATCGAGGGCCAGATGGGCGGCAAGCTGCCCGACGTGCTGATCGCTCCGGTGGGCGGCGGCGGGCTCGCGGCGGGGCTGACGCGCTTCTTCGAGGGCCGCGAGGGCATGCGTCTGCGCTTCGCCGAGCCTCTGGGCGCGGCGGGGCTCCACGCCAGCCTCAAAGCCGGACGCCTGACCAAGCTGCCGCGCATCGACGGCTTCGCCGACGGCGCCGCCGTGGCCGAGATCGGAACTCTGAATTTCGAGATCCTCAAGCGCCATTCGCCGCAATCGGTGACGCTCTGCCCCGAGGGGCGGCTTTGCCAGACCATGCTGGAGATGCTCAACGTCGAGGGCGTGGTGCTGGAGCCCGCCGGAGCCCTCTCCATCGATTCCCTGCGCGATCTGCGCGAGGAGCTGCGCGGCAAGACCGTGGTGGCGGTGGTCTCGGGCGGGAATTTCGACTTCGAGCGTCTGCCGGACGTGCGCGAGCGCGCTTTGCGCTTCGAGGGGAAGAAGAAATACTTCATCCTGCGTCTGCCGCAGCGCCCCGGCGCGCTCCGCGACTTCCTCGATCTGCTCGGGCCGGACGACGACATCGCCCGCTTCGAATATCTCAAGAAGACCTCGCGGGAATACGGCTCGATCCTGCTCGGGGTGGAGACCGGCGACGCGCAGAATTTCCGTGTCCTTATGGAACGTTTCGCCGCGAAGGGCGTCAAAGTCGAGGACATCACCGACGATCAGCTGATTTCCGATTTAATCGTTTAATTCGCAAATCTGCTCCAAAATGGCTTGAACTTTGCTGGATTGACCGGAACACTCGAAGGGTGGGCCGGTTTTCAGTGTGATGCGTGAGCGGCTCGTCCCAAATCTGGCCATTTTTGGTCCGTTTCGGAAAGACCGCGCCATGCAGATCACGAATTTTCGCCTCATCCGCGCCTCCGTCGCGCTTCCGTCGCGGTCTCTGCTGCTCGGAGCCCTGTTTCTCGGCGCGAGCGCGTCTTTGGCGCCGCTTTCGGCTCAGGCCGCCGGGGAGGATCTCGCCGCCGCGGCCTTCGAGCGTCGTGATTTCGCCGCCGCCGCCGAACTCTGGGAGGAGCGCGCCAATCAGGGCGACATGGAGGCCACCAGCCAGCTCGGGAATCTTTATCGTCTGGGGCTGGGCGTGCGGCGCGACCCCGAGCGGGCGCGGAATCTGCTGCGCCTCGCCGCCGACGCGGGAGTCTCGGAGGCGCAGATCAGCCTCGGGCTGATGCATGTGAAGGGCGAAGGCGTCCCCGTCGACGGCGCCGAGGGCGCCCGCTGGATCCGTCGCGCCGCCGATCAGGGCGACGCCGCCGGGCAATATAACCTCGCGCTGCTCTATGAAAACGGCATCGGGATGCAAAAAGACCTCGGGCAGGCCCGCCGCTGGCTGCAAAGCGCCGCCAGCCAGGGCCACGCCCGCGCTTTGGAGCGTCTGGAGAGCCTGAGCGCCGCCGCCGCGACCGAAACGCCGACCCCCGCGGCGGAGGGCGGCGCGCGTCCCGGCCCCACGGCGGCGCGGGCTCAGGCCGAAGAGGAGGGGGCGCCGACGCCCTCCATTCTGCGCATCCGCCCCGACGGGCAAGCCGCCCCTGCGGCGGGCGCGGCGGCGGAATCCGGATCCGGGGGCGGCATGACCATCCGCCGCTCGGGAGAGGAGGAGGCGCCCGCCCAAACCGCCGCTCCGACCGGGCCCAGAGTCGCTGCGGCTCCGGCCCAGCCCTCCGCGCCCTCGGTCCAGACGACCGCGCCCAAGGCGCCCGCCCAAGCCGAGCCTCCGGCCGCGACGACCCGCGTCGCCGTCGCGACGCCCGCGACTGGGGCGGCCGGGACGGCGCCCGCCTCCGCCGCTTCGGCTCAGCCTCAGACTCCGGCGCAGGCCGCTCTGGCGGCCTATGAGCGCGGCGATTACGAATCCGCCTTGCGGCTTTGGGCGCCTCTGGCGGCGAAGGGCGATTCCGAGGCCTCCTTCCGGCTCGGGCGCATGGCCAATCGCGGCGAGGGCGGCGCGCAGGACGTGGAGGCCGCCTGGATGCTCTGGCGCGCGGCGGCGGCCAAGGGCCATCGCGGGGCCGTGACGGCGCTGCATAATCTGGCCATCCGTATGGACCCGGCGGATCTCGACCGTCTGGAGACCGCCTTCGCCGCGCAGGAGCGAGAAGGACGCTGACAGGCCGAACGCGGGACGCTATAAGCCTTGGTTCTTGAGCGCGCCCCCAAGGGGCTGAAAGGCCCTTTTCGGGCCGCGAGGGACGAGGTCTGAATGTCGTCGCACCACCAGGGTTTCATGGCCGGCAAGCGCGGGCTGGTGATGGGAGTCGCCAACGATAAATCCATCGCTTGGGCCATCTCCAAAGCCTGCGCCGAGCAGGGGGCCGAACTGGCCTTCACCTTTCAGGGCGAGGCGCTGAAGAAGCGCGTCGTCCCGCTGGCCGCGAGCCTGGGCAGCGATTTCGTGCTGCCTTGCGACGTCACGGACGCCGCCAGCCTCGACGCCGTTTTCGAAGAGATTCAAAAGCGCTGGGGCAAGCTCGACTTCGTGCTGCACGCTGTGGCCTTCTCCGACAAGAACGAGCTGAAAGGCCGCTACGTCGAGACCAGTTCGGCGAATTTCGATCTGACCATGAACGTGAGCTGCTACAGCTTCACCGCCGTGGCTCAGCGCGCCGAGCCGCTGATGACCGAGGGCGGATCTCTGGTCACCCTGACCTATTACGGCGCCGAGCGCGTCATGCCCCATTACAACGTGATGGGCGTGGCCAAGGCCGCCCTTGAGGCCAGCGTGCGCTATCTCGCGATGGATCTCGGGCCGAAGAACATCCGCGTCAACGCCTTGTCGGCGGGGCCGATGAAGACTCTGGCGGCTTCGGGCATCGGAGATTTCCGCTATATCCTGAAATGGAACGAATATAATTCGCCCCTGCGCCGCAACGTGACTCAGGACGACGTGGGCCGCTCGGGGCTTTACCTCCTCAGCGATCTTTCGTCGGGCGTCACCGGCGAGACCCATCACGTCGATTGCGGTTATCACGTCGTCGGCATGAAGGCCGAGGACGCGCCGGACATCTCCGTGCATCGCCCTGAGGCTGAAGCGACCTGATGTCTCCCCTCGACGCGCGCCGGATGTCTCAGGAGGAGGCGCGGGAGGCTCAGGCCGACCGCAGCCGCCGCTATCTGGAGCTGGCGCGCGCGCGGCGCTTTCTGCCGGAAAAAATCTCGCCCTTCTACCGGCGCAAGCTGGAGGAGGAATTCGAGGCGCTCGGCTCCTTCGAGGGGCCTTTGGCGCGGGGGGCTTTGGCCTCCGAGGATCGGCTGAGCCTCTCGGCGCCTCATGAGATCGCCGATTGGGTGGACGACCGCTCCAACACCCCCGAGGGCGGCGAAGACGCGACCATCCGCAAATACGCCGACCGGGTGCTTTTCACCCCGACCTCGATCTGCGCGGGCCATTGCCTTTATTGCTTCCGGCAGGACATCCTCGCCGAACGCCACGAACGCGAGGATTACGCCTTCGACGTCCGGCTCGCCCGGCTGGAGGCGCTGCTCGACGCCGAGCCCGCCTTGCGCGAGGTGGTGATCTCGGGCGGCGATCCTCTGACTTTGCCCGCGGCGGCTCTGCGGCGGGTGCTGGAGGCGGTGACGGCGCGTCCGGGCCTGCGGGCGCCGCGGGTCCATAGCCGCGCGCCGATCTTCGCGCCGCAAAGCGTCACCGCCGCCAAGGCCGCCGCTCTGGGGGCGGCGCGGGCGCGGCTGGTGCTGCATGTCGTCCATCCCTATGAGATTTGCGGCGAGGTCGAGGCGGGCCTGCGCAAGCTTCAGGCGGAGGGCGTGCGGCTCTATAATCAATTCCCGCTCTTGCGCGGCGTGAACGATCATCCCGAGGTTCTGGCGCGCATCGTCGAGAAGCTGGACGATCTCGGCGTGCGCACGCTCTCGGTCTTCGTGCCGGAGCCCATCCACGGCTCGGCGGCCTATCGCGTGAGTCTGGCGCGGATCGAAACCATCTGGCGCGAATTCCGTCAGACGAATCCCTCATGGATCAGCGCCATACGTCTGGCGCTCGACAGCCCGCTCGGAAAAGCGCAGCTTGAGGATCTCCTGCGCCGTGAAGGCGATTGGGCGATCTTCCGCCGCCTTCAGGGCGAAATCCGCTATCCCGACTTCCCCGCCGAACTCGATCAGCCGGGAAGCCTAGAGACGCTGCTTTGGAAAGGTTGAGCATGTCCCGATCCGCCGCCCCCCTGAAGCTGGCCATCTTCGATTTCGACGGCACCTTGGTGGACAGCGGCGCCGTGATCGTCTCGAACATGCAGGAATCCTTCCGTCGGGCTGGTTTGGAGCCTCCGGCGCCTGCGGCCTGTCTGCGGGTGGTGGGGCTTTCGCTCTCCGACGCCGTGGCCGCCATCGAGCCCAATCCGCCCGCCGATCTCGTCGAGACCATCGTCGACCATTACCGCGCCCGCTTTCAGGAGCGCCGCCGCACCGGCGAGGCCGATTCCGAGCTTTTCCCCGGCGCATGGGCCGCCGTCGAGCGGCTGAAGGCGCGGGGGGCGCTGATCGGCGCGGCGACGGGGAATTCGCGGCGCGGACTTGAACTCGTGCTGGAGACTCACGGGCTGCGGCCCTTCTTCGACGCCACCCAGACCGCCGACGACGCCCCGAGCAAACCCGATCCGGGCATGATCCTGCATCTGCTCGCCGAAACCGGATGCGCCGCCGAAGAGTCGGTGATGATCGGCGACACGATCTTCGACATCCTCATGGCCAAGGCGGTGCGGGGCTGCAAGGCGGTGGGGGTGACTTGGGGCCATCACGCCGAAGAAGAATTGCGCGCCGCCGGCGCCGACGCGGTGATCCGCGATTTCTCAGAGCTGGATCAGGCTCTGGGCGAGCTTTTCGGAGAAGGAGCGGAGGCGTGAGCGGCGGAATCCTGCGGCCCAAGCGTTTCTGGAAAGAGGCCCGCGCCGAAGAGCGGCCCGAGGGCTTCGCCTTGCTGCTCGACGGGCGCGAGGCGCGGACTCCGGGCAAAAATCTGCTGCTCGCGCCCAATCGCGCTTTCGGCGAGGCTCTGGCCGCCGAATGGGGCGCTCAGGGCGAACATCTCGATTTCGAGACCATCCCGCTGACGCGCGTCTTGAATCTGGTCATCGACCGTCTGCCCGAGACCCGCGAGGCCGTGATCGACGACGCGGCGGCCTATGGCGGCTCCGACGCTCTGGCCCATCGCACGGATGAGGGCGAATTGGCGGATCTGGAGCGCGAGGCTTGGGATCCTCTGCTCGCTTGGGCCGCCGAGGCTCTGGGCGCGCGGCTGGAGCCGGTCGCGGGGATCATGCCTAAGGATCAAGCGCCGGAGGCTCTGGCGGCTTTGCGGGCGGCGGTCGCGGAGCTCTCCGGCCTCCGGCTGATCGCGCTGCATGAATTGACGACGCTGTCCGGCTCGCTGGTGCTGGCTCTGGCGGTTGCGCGGGGGCGCGTGACGCCGGAGGAGGGCTGGCGTCTGGCGATGCTCGGCGAGGAATGGCAGGCCCTCCGCTGGGGCCGCGACGAAGAGGCCGAGGCCCGCATGGCCCGCCGCAAAGCGGCCTTCCTCCAAGCCGCCCGGCTTTGGGATCTGGCTGGAGAGGACTGAACGCGCCGCGAGGGGTTTTCTTCGTTGCGGGTTTATGCCAAGAGCGTTTTCCAGCGAAGCCGGAACGGCTGAGCGTCGTGAACATGCGGCCAGATGAAAACCAAGAGCGTTTGAACGATCCCAAAGAATCGGAGAACGCTCAAGTAAAGCCTTCCGCCCCTTCCTCCGCCCGGAGACGCCAGATGATCCCCAGCATTCCGCTCGCCTTCGCCCGTCAGCCCTCAGAGGCGCCGGGGACGCCGGGCGCGCCGCCTTTCGTGGTGGCCCATGGGCTTTACGGTTCGGCGCGCAATTGGGGCTCTTTGGCGCGGGCCTTCGCCCGCAAGCGCGAGACCATCGCGGCGGATCTGCGCGGCCATGGCGACAGCCCGCGCGCTTATCCGATTTCCTATGCGGCCATGGCGGCGGATCTCGGGGCCCTGATCGCGCGCGAGGCGGGCGGCGTGGCGGACGTCCTCGGGCATTCCATGGGCGGCAAGGTCGTCATGACTCTGGCGCTGACCCAGCCGGAGCGCATTCGCCGGCTGATCGTCGCCGACATCGCGCCCAAGACCTATGAGAATCCGCAGCAGGCCGATTACGCCCGCGCCCTGCTGGCGCTGGACCTCGGGAGCCTGACCCGCCGCAGCGAAGCCGACAAGCTCTTGGCGGAGGTCGTCCCGGAGGCGGCGGTGCGGGCCTTCCTGCTGAGCAATCTCGTGGGGAGCCAAGCCGAGGGCTGGCGCTGGCGGGCCGACGTCCGGGGCCTGCTGGAGGCCATGCCGGGGATTCTCGGCTGGGCGCCGCCCGAGGGCGCCAAGCCCTTCGAGGGCGAGACGCTCGTCCTCACCGGCGGAGAGTCGAGCTATGTGCGCCCCGAAGACCGCGAGGGGATTCTCGCGCTCTTTCCCCGCGCGCGGTTTCAGAGCCTCGCGGGGGCGGGCCATTGGCTCCACGCCGATAAGCCGACCGAATTCCGCGAGGCGGTCGAAGCCTTTCTCGCCTGAGGCCGGAGGGCGTCTTCAGCGGCCCGCCGGTTTTTTTGTGGTCGCGCGATTGATCCGAAAAGTCTTTCAACTTTTCGGATCGCGCTGGTCTTTGGGGGGTCGCGCGATTTGTCCGAAAAATCTTTCAACTTTTCGGATCGCGCTCAGGCCTCCACGATTCCGATGACGAGGCCGTCCCAGCCCTTCACGCCGACCGTCTGAAGCCCGGTCGCGGTGAGGCGCTTCTCTTTGGCGAGGGCCTCGAAGAATCGCCGCGTGCCTTGGGTCGCCGTATTGGGATGGTCGGGGTCGATCACGCCGCCGCGCCGCACGACGTTGTCGCAGACCACCAGCCCGCCGGGGCGCGTCAGGCGGATCGCCCAATCGAGATAGGCGGCGTTGGATTCCTTATCGGCGTCGATGAAGACGAAATCAAAAGCCTCATGGCCCTCCAGCTTGGGCAGAGTCTCCAGAGCGGGGCCGACGCGGATCTCGACGAGATCCCCCACGCCCGCCGTTTCGAGGTTCTGTTGCGCGATTTCGGCGTGACGCGGCTGAAACTCCAGCGAGACGAGCTTTCCGCCGGGCGGCAGAGCGCGCGCCAGCCAGATGGCGCTATAGCCGCCGAGCGTCCCGATTTCGAGGATCCGCCGCGCCCCGATCAGCCGCGCGAGGATATGCAGCAGCTTGCCCTGATTGGGGGCCACGTCGATGCTCGGCAGCCCGGCGGCGGCGTTGGCGGCCTGAACCGCCGCAAGGGCCGGATCGGAATCGGGCAGGGCGGCGCTCATATAGGCGTCCACGGCCGCCCAAAGCTCGGGCGAGGTCTGATCGGGGGGATTCTGGCTCATTCTAATTCTCCTCGCGGTCGTCGAACCAGGGCAGGGGAGTCACGGGAGCGCCTTCCTCCAGCAATTCGCGGGTCTCTTCGGGGGTGGCTTCTCCGCGGATGGGTTTGTCTTCGCGCAGGCCCTTATGCATCTCCAGAGCCTGACGCGCGAAGCCCCGGCCGACGTCCTCGGTCTCGGCTTCGATGCGGCGGCGCAGATGGCGCATATGCTCGCGGATTTGGCGGCGCAGACGAATGGCGTCCTCAAGGGGGCCTTCCTCCGCCGGGGGCGGGGGAGCCTCCGGCGTCCCCTCCGCGAGGGCCGGAGCTTGGTCGTGGGTTGAGGCGCGCGTCAGGGCGGGGGCCATGATGGCCTTCTCGACCTTCGTCGAGCCGCAAGAGGGGCAGGAGACGAGTCCGCGGGCCTTTTGATCCTCAAAGGCGGCGCTGTCGGCGAACCAGCCTTCGAATTCATGAGATCCGCCTTCAGAGCCCCCGCCGCAACGCAGACGATAATGGATCACCTTCCAGCCTCCTTGCCCGGCCTGCTCGCGGGGGCTGCGGAGAGAGGGCCGCAGCGCCGTCTTCGAGGCGTCGTTGCTTTCCCGCAAGCTCCATGCTCAAACAGACCGAGCATAAAGCGCGATCCGGATATGGGAAACGCTTTTCCGGGAAAAGCGTGGGCGTGGTCATGCGGTTGGATGCGGCGAACCTCGGCGGATTTCTCTGGGCGCGGGCCGCGCTGGGTCTGGCCTCGGCGGTCGGGGCGGGCTTCGCCTTCGGGCGCGGCTGGCCGCTCCTCGGCCTGCTGGCGACGGCGGTCGCGGCGGCTTTGCTCTGGCGGGCGATCCGGCGCGAGCGCAGAAGGGCGCGCTGGAGCGCGCGTCTGGCGACGCATCCGGCGGGGGAGGGCGGCGCCCATCCTCAGCCCGCTCCGGGGCGCGATCCCGGCGAGGCCTTCGCCGCCGCCACGCGGCTGATCGACGAAGCCCCGCGCGCCATGCTGCTCATCGATTCCGAGGGCGGCGTGGCCTTCGCCAACCACTCCGCCCGGGTTCTGCTGGAGCGCGATCCGGCGGGCCGCCCCCTGACCGCCAGTCTGCGCGATCCGGCTCTGGTCGAGGCTCTGGCCGCCGCTTCTCCCCGCGCCGAGATCGACATCGCCCGCCATGGCCCCGCCGCGCGGCTGATTCAGGCCTGGGTTCGGCCGATTCCGCCCGGCGCCGTCTCTCCGCCCGCGCCCGCGCCCAAGCTCAAGGCGCTGGTGGTGATGGAGGACGTCACCGCCGCCCGCCGCGAAGCCGAGATCCGCACCGAATTCGTCGCCAACGTCAGCCATGAGCTGAAGACGCCTCTGGCGGCCATTCAGGGCCTCGCCGAGACCCTTCAGGGCTCGGCCCGCGAAGATCCCGAGGCGCAGGCGCGGTTTCTGCGCCTCATCGCCGCCCAGACGGGCCGCATGACGCGGCTCGTCGAGGATCTGCTCTCGCTGCGGCGGATCGAGACCGACGAGCATGTCCCGCCGCGCCGCATCGAGGATCTCGGCGCGATTCTCGACGAGGCTTTGTCCGTGGTGCGGCCTCTGGCCGAGGAGCGGGGCATCCGCGTCGAAGCCGATGATTTCTCCGCCTGCCCGCCGATTTACGGCGACCGCGACCAATTGGCGCAACTTTTCGTCAACCTTCTCGACAACGCCGTGAAATACGGCGGCAAGCCCGGCGGGCCTCCGGTGCGGCTCAAGGCGCTGGGCCTGCGCGAAGGGAATCCGCGCCTCGTCGGCGCGGCGGTTCAGGATCGCGGCCCCGGCTTCGAGGATCATGAACGCGCCCGCCTGACGGAAAGATTCTATCGGGTCAGCGCGGCCTCCAGCAAGGCGAAGGGCGGGACGGGGCTTGGCCTCGCCATCGTCAAGCATATCGTCAACCGCCATCGCGGGGTTCTGGAGATCGACGGCGCGCCGGGGAAGGGCGCCCGTTTCGCGGTCTGGCTGCCGACCGCTCCGGCGACGCCCCAGCCTCCCGCCAAGCCCGCCGCCCAACTTGTCGGGGGGGCTGCGAAGGCGGGCGCGGGCGCCCGCGCCGGGGCCTGATCGCGGCCGGATTTTGTTGCGGCGCCGAAGGGCGTCGCCGAAACATGACGGTCCTGTCACAAAATCATCGCAAAGCGCGCGGTAGGAGGAGCGCGGGTCCGAGGCCCCACCCGCCTCGCAGGAATTTTGGAGCATCCCCATGCTGCGCACTCGTTCGGCGATCCTTCCCGCCGCCCTCATGGCCGCCGCCGTCGCGCTCGTCTCCGGAGAGGCCGCCGCCCGCGACCAGATCCGCATCGTCGGCTCCTCCACCGTCTTCCCCTTCACCACCGCCGTGGCCGAGCAGTTCGGCAAGATCACCGGCCGCCCGACCCCCGTGGTCGAGTCGACCGGTTCGGGCGGCGGCCTGAAGCTGTTCTGCGGCGGCGTCGGCGCCGATTTCCCCGACGTGGCCAACTCCTCGCGCCGCATCAAGGCCTCGGAGCTCGAGACCTGCGCCGCCAACGGCGTCGTCAGCATCCGCGAGATCATGGTCGGCTATGACGGCGTGGTCATCGCCAACGCCGTCTCGGGTCCGGATTTCGACCTGTCGCTGCAGGATCTTTACCTCGCCGTCGGCAAGAACCGCCCCGATGGAGCCCCGAACCCGGCCAAGACCTGGAGCGAGGTCAATCCTTCGCTTCCGGCCGCGCGCATCGAGGTTCTCGGCCCCCCGCCGACCTCCGGCACCCGCGACAGCTTCGCCGAGCTCGGCCTTGAGCCCGGCTGCCACGCCGCGGGCGGCAAAGAGGCCTGCACGGAGATCCGCGAGGACGGCGTCTGGATCGACGCCGGCGAGAACGACAACGTGATCGTGCAGAAGCTCTCCGCCAATCCGGGCGCCGTGGGCGTCTTCGGCTTCTCCTATCTTGAGGAGAACGGCGACAAGGTGAAGGGCGCGACCATCGCGGGCGTGGCGCCCTCGGCCGAAGCCATCGCCGGCGGCGAGTATCCTCTGGCCCGTTCGCTCTACATCTACGTGAAGGGCGAGCATATCGGCGCGGTCCCGGGCCTCGACGAGTTCGTGCAGGAATATCTCTCCGACTCCGCTTCGGGCGAAGAGGGCTATCTCGCCGACAAGGGCCTGATCGCGCTGCCCGCCGATCAGCTGGCCGCTCAGCGCGCCGCCGTCGGCGCGGGCAAGGCCCTGACGGCCGCCGATCTGCAGCACTAAGCTTCGCCTCGGCCGAAGGCGCGTCCGCGGGCGCGCCTTCGGTCTTTAGAGCGTTCTCCGCCGATCCGGATCGTTTCAAACGCTCTAAGTTTTCGTCTGGCCGCGCGACGCCTTCGGGGAGCCTTTCAGGATTTTCGGATCGCGCGCCGAGTTTTTAGGGCCAAGGGGGATACATGTTCGGCCTGATGGCGTTGATTTTGGCGGTCCTGACGATCGCCGCCTATGTTCTGGGGCGGCGGCGCGCGACTGCGGCGGCGGGTGGGGATCTCTCGGTCCTGCATTCCCGGCCCGTCTATCACGGCGCCTATGCGGCGCTTTTGACGTTTCTGGCGGCTTTCGCCGCGGCTGCGGTCGCGGCGCTGGTTCTGCGCTGGTTCGTGGACGGCTCGCTGAACTCCCTGATCTCCGAGCTGGCGCCGAGCCTCTCCTCCATCGAGCGCGACCTCGTGCGTTCGGACGCGGCGGCCATTTCGGGCGGCGGCTTCCCCTCGCGGGTGGACGAATTGCGCCAGACGGTGGCCGCGCGTCACGGGACGCTGGCGGGCCTCTCGGCCGTTCTGATTCCGGGCCTCGCCCTCGCGGCGGGCCTCGCGACGCTCTGGACGGCGCTCAAGCGCGTGAACGTGGATTTCCGCGCGCGCAATCTCTCCGAGCGCATCGTGATGGGCGTGCTCATCGCCGCCGCCGTGGTGGCGATTCTGACCACGGTCGGCATCCTCACCTCGCTGATCGGCGAGACGGCGCGCTTCTTCAGCCAGATCCCGGTCCATAAGTTCCTTTTCGGCTCGACCTGGTCGCCGCTGTCGGGCGTCTTCGAGGGCCGCCTCGATCAGGAGCGCGTCGGCGCGCTGCCGCTCTTCGCGGGCACGCTGCTCATCACCTTCATCGCCATGCTGGTGGCTCTGCCCATCGGCTTGTTCGCGGCGATCTATCTGGCGGAATACGCCTCGCCGCGCATGCGCTCGACGGTCAAGCCGATCCTTGAGATCCTCGCGGGCGTGCCCACGGTGGTCTACGGCTTCTTCGCCGCCATCACGGTGGCGCCGGTGATTCGCGGCATCGGCGAGGCCCTCGGGCTTTCGGTGGCCTCCGAGAGCGCCTTGGGCGCGGGTCTGGTCATGGGCGTCATGATCATCCCCTTCATCTCCTCGCTTTCGGACGACGTGATCACGGCGGTGCCTCAGGCGCTGCGCGACGGCTCGCTGGGGCTCGGCTCCACCCACGCCGAGACCATCAAGAAGGTGGTTCTGCCCGCCGCTCTGCCGGGTCTGGTCTCGGCGGCGCTTCTGGGCTTCGCCCGCGCCATCGGCGAGACGATGATCGTGGTGATGGCCGCCGGACAAGGCGCCAACTTCACCTTCAATCCTCTGGAGGCCGTGACCACCGTGACGGTGCAGATCGTCATGCTGATCACCGGCGACACCGAAGCCTCGACCGCCGCGGGCCCCGCCTTCGCGCTCGGCTTCACGCTCTTCGTGGTGACGCTCGGCTTCAACATCGTGGCCCAGCGCCTCGTGCGCAAATACCGCGAAGCCTATGACTGACCAGCCGAGCCTGGGCGCGCCGGGAGATCCCGCGCGCGCCTCCTTCCAGCCTTCCGCCGGAGATTCCGCGATGACCGTCGTCGCCTCCCCCGAACTCCCCGCGGCCTCCGCCGAGCCGGGCCGCCCGGCTGCTCTGAGCCCGCATCTGACCGAGGCCGCCGCGCGTCGGCTCAAATCCCGCCGCGCCGCCGATCTGCGTCTGAGGATCTACGGCCTCGCGGCCATCGGCTTCGCCGCTCTGGCGCTGGTGGCTCTGCTCTGGTCGACCTTCGGCAAGGCGGGCGCCGCCATGACCGCCCATTCGGTGGTCATGACCGCGAGCCTGCCCGCCGCTCAGATCGACCCGCAAGGCTTGGGCACGCCCGAGGCTCTGCGCCGGGGCGATTATCAGGGCGTCGTGCGCGGCGCGATGCAGGCCGAGTTCCCCGGCGTGACCGACCGCGCCGGACGCCGCGAGCTGGCGGCCATCCTCAGCAGCGGCGCGCCGGACGATCTGCGCGAACAGGTCTCCGCGGGCTCTCTGCCGCTGGATCAGCCGGTTCGGCTGAAGCTCCTCGCTTCGGACGACGCCGATCTGTATTATAAGGGCTATTACGGCCGCCTGACCGATCTTCCGGCGGCGGGAACGGCCCGCGTCGCCGAGGCGGAGGGCTCCTTCTGGCTGACCCTGCCCAATGACGAGGCCGCCCCGGTCTATGCGGCGCTCGACGCCGACCTGCGCGCTCAGGCGACGACTTTGCGCGCTCAGGCCGAGGCTCAGCAGCGCGGCGTCGTCCATCATCAGGGCCTCGCCGCCGGGCTGGCCGGAGCGGAGGCCGCCGCCAATCAGGCCAGCCTCGACGCCTTCGCGGCCCGCCGCGACGAATTGACGGCTCAGGCCGTCGCCCTTGAGGCTCAGGCCGACGCGCCGGGCGCTTCGGGGATCCTCAATCCGCAGATTCCGAGCTTCCTCTTCCGCACCGGCGAGAGCTGGGCGCGCGTCGCCGAGGCCGGGCCGCTGGGCCTGCGTCTGGAGCCCCTGACGGGCGCGGCGGCCGGCGATTCCGCCGAAGGCGCCTGGGGCCTTTATGAGACGGGCCGTCCTTCGGCGGGCCGCCGCGTCAGCGACCGCCAGATCGCCATGCTGGAGACTCTGGAGGCGCGCGGCGAAGTCGAAAGCGGCTTCAACTGGCGCTTCTTCACCTCCAGCGACAGCCGCGAGGCCGAATTGGCGGGCGTCAAGGGCGCGATCATCGGCAGCTTCTGGACTTTGCTGGTGACCTTCCTCTTCGCCTTCCCCATCGGCGTCTCGGCGGCGATCTATCTGGAGGAGTTCGCGCCCAAGAACCGCCTGACCAACTTCATCGAGGTGAACATCAACAACCTCGCGGCGGTGCCCTCCATCGTCTTCGGCCTTCTGGGCCTGAGCGTCTTCCTGAACTTCCTCGGCATGCCGCGCTCGGCGCCTCTGGTGGGCGGCCTCGTGCTGGGTCTGATGACTTTGCCGGTGGTGATCATCGCCTCGCGCGCCGCGATCCGGGCGGTTCCGCCCTCGATCCGCGACGGCGCTCTGGGCCTCGGGGCCTCGCGGATGCAGGCGACCTTCCATCATGTGCTGCCTCTGGCCATGCCGGGCATCATGACGGGCGCGATCATCGGCATGGCTCAGGCCCTCGGCGAGACCGCGCCGCTGATCATGATCGGCATGGTGGCCTTCATCGTGGACACCCCGACGGGCGTGACCTCTCCGGCGACCGTCCTGCCGGTGCAGATCTTCCGCTGGGCCGATTTCCCCGAGCGCGCCTTTGAATTCCGCACGGCGGCGGCCATCGTGACGCTGCTGGGCTTCCTGATCCTGATGAACGCCGCGGCCGTGCTGGTCCGCCGCCGCTTCGAACGCCGCTGGTGAGAGTGAGAACCATGACCCTGACGATGGAAAACTCTGTGGGGGCCCCCGCCGCTCAGGCCGCGCCCCGGAACGATCTGAAATTCGCCTGCCGCGGCGTGAACGTCCATTACGGCGACGCCCACGCCATCAAGGACCTCGCCATCGACATCGAGGACCGCCTCGTCACGGCCTTCATCGGGCCTTCGGGCTGCGGCAAGTCGACCTTCCTGCGCTGCCTCAACCGCATGAACGACACCATCGCGATCTGCCGCGTGACGGGAGATCTGAAGCTCGACGGGGAAGACATCTACGCCCCGCGCGTCGATCCGGTGCAGCTGCGCGCCCGGGTGGGCATGGTCTTTCAGAAGCCCAATCCCTTCCCGAAGTCGATCTACGACAACGTGGCCTATGGCCCGCGCATCCACGGCCTGACCTCCAACCGCGAAGAGCTGGACGAGCTGGTCGAGGCCAGCCTGACCAAGGCCGGCCTCTGGAACGAGGTGAAGGACCGCCTCGACAAGCCCGGCACCGGGCTTTCGGGCGGCCAGCAGCAGCGCCTCTGCATCGCCCGCGCCATCGCGACCAAGCCCGAGGTTCTGCTGATGGACGAGCCCTGTTCGGCGCTCGACCCCATCGCCACCGACCGCATCGAACAGCTGATCGGCGAATTGCGCAGCCAGTTCTGCATCGTCATCGTGACCCATTCGATGCAGCAGGCGGCGCGCGTCAGCCAAAAAACGGCCTTTTTCCACCTCGGCCATCTGGTCGAATACGGCGACACCACCGACATCTTCAATAAGCCGCGCGACAAGCGCACCGAAGATTACATCAACGGCCGTTTCGGCTGACGGGGAGGCTCAGAGCCATGATCGGAACCGACGGGGACATCCGTAAGCTCTCCAACGCCATCGCCGAGATGGGCGGAGTCGCGGAGGCCAATCTCTCGCGGGCGCTGGACGCCCTCGCCAAACGCGACGCCGCCCTCGCCGCCGAGGTGATTCAAGACGACAAGCGCCTCGACCGCATGGAGAAGCAGGTCGACGAGCTGGCCGTGCGCATCCTCATGATGCGCCAGCCCATGGCCCGCGACCTGCGCGCGGTGATCGCCGGGCTGAAGATCGCCTCCACGCTGGAGCGCGTGGGCGACATGGCCAAGAACACCGCCAAACGCGCCCAGATCCTCGCCGAGGGCCCGGCCCATCGCTCCATCGGTCCGGTGGTGCGCATGGGGCGTCAGAGCCTCCAGCAGCTGACTCAGGCGCTCGACGCCTACGCCAACGGCGATCTGGAGCTGGCGCAGCAGGTCTGGCGGCGCGACGTCGAGGTGGACGAGCTTTACAACAGCGTCTTCCGCGAGCTTCTGACCTATATGATGGAGGATCCGCGGACCATCGGCGCCTGCGCGCAGCTGATGTTCGTGGCCAAGAACATCGAGCGCATCGGCGACCACGCGACCTTCATCGCCGAGATGACCAATTACGTCGTCTCCGCCGAGGCGCCGCCCCCCGCCGACGACCGCCCCAAGGCGCCGCTCGAAGCGGGCTTCGACGAGCTTGAGGAGAGCGCGGCCTCCGAGGGCGCGGCCTCCGGCGGCGCGAAGATCGAATGAGCGTCCGCATCCTTGTCGCGGAGGACGAGGAGAGCCTCGCGGCGATCCTCGACTACAACCTCCGTAAGGAAGGCTATGAGGTCGAGCTGGCGGAGGACGGCGAATTCGCCCTCCTGCGCCTGCTGGAGGAGCCGCCGGATCTTCTGGTCCTCGACTGGATGCTGCCGAATCTCTCGGGGGTGGAGATCTGCCGCCGCGCCCGCGCCCGGCCCGAGACCCGCGAGACGCCCATCGTCATGCTCACCGCCCGCGACGCCGAAGAGGATCGCGTGCGGGGGCTCGACGCCGGGGCCGACGACTATATCGCGAAGCCCTTCTCCGTGACCGAGTTTCTGGCGCGGGTGCGGGCGGTTCTGCGGCGCTCCAATCCGCAGGCCATGGCCGACGTGCTGCGCTTCGCCGACCTCACGCTGGACCGCGTGACCCATCGGGCGCGGCGCGGCGAGCGGGATCTCAAGCTCGGCCCGACCGAATTCCGGCTTCTGGAGGCGCTGATGCGCCGTCCGGGGCGGGTCTTCAGCCGCGAGCGGCTCTTGTCGCTGGTCTGGGGCGCCGAGACCGAGATCGAGGCCCGCACGGTGGACGTCCATATCGGGCGTCTGCGCAAGGCCCTCAACGAGCCCGGCGAGCGCGATCCTCTGCGCACGGTGCGCGCGGCGGGCTATGCGCTGGACGAGACTTACGAAGGCGTCGGCCCCTGATCAGGGCGCGGCCCGACGATTTTGCTTAAGCGTTTCTGTCGCTTCGTCACCCCGGCGGCGGCCCCTGTTCAGGGGGCCGCCGTCAGGTTTTTGGCGTCTTCTCCGAACTGGAGACGATGGAAGCGGGCGTAGAGCCCGCCGCGCGCGAGCAGCTCGGCGTGGCGTCCGCTTTCGGCCAGCCGCCCCTGATCCAGCACCAGAATCCGATCCGCCGAGCGGATGGTCGAGAGCCGATGCGCCACCACGAGGGCGGTGCGGCCTTTCATCAGCCGCGCCATGGCCTCCTGGATCTTGGCTTCGGATTCGGCGTCGAGGGCGCTGGTGGCTTCGTCGAGCAGCAGAATCGGGGCGTCGCGGAGCATGGCGCGGGCGATGGCGATCCTCTGGCGCTGGCCGCCCGAGAGCTTGCCGCCGCCGGTTCCGGCCATGGCCTCATAGCCGCCCGGCAGAGCCGTGACGAAGTCATGGGCGTTGGCGGCGCGGGCGGCCTCCTCGATCTCGGCCATGGAGGCTTGCGGGGCGCCGGGGGGCCTCCCGAGGGCGATGTTCTCGCGCAGGCTGGCGTCGAAGAGGAAGGAATCCTGCGCCACATAGGCCAGAGCCTCCCGCACCGAGGCTTGCGAGACCTCGCGCAGATCTTGGCCGTCGATCCGCAGGGCGCCCTGATCCGGGTCGTAAAACCGTTCGATCAGGGCGAGGGCGGTGGATTTCCCGCCCCCTGAAAGCCCCACGAGGGCCGTGGTCTCGCCGGGCTCCGCCACGAAGCTCAGGCCGCGCAGAGCGGGTTTGTCGCCATAGGAGAACCAGACGTCTTCGAACTCCACCCGCCCGGCCGTCGCCCGGAGCGCGGGGGCGCCGGGCTTGTCGGCCAGCGCGAGCGGCGCGTCCAGCGCGGCGTAGAGTCCGCGCACGCCCGCCATCTGGGATTCGATCTGCAGATGCAGCCGCGAGAGCCGCTTCGCCGGCTCATAGGCCATGAGCAGCGCCGTGATGAAGGCGAAGAAGCCGCCGGAGCTCTCTCCCCGGACGATGACGCTCCAGCCGCCGTAGAGAATCGCCAGAGCCACCGCGAATCCGCCGAGAGTCTCCATGATCGGGCTGGTGCGGGCCTGAAGCCGGGCGATGCGGTCGGCCTGAAGCCGCGTGGCCTCGACGGCCTCGCCCATCTGAGCCTCCATGCGCGGCTCGGCGCCGAAGGCCTTGATCGCCCGCAGCCCTGCGCCGGTCTCCTGCGCGAGGGCGATGACATGGGCGACCATGCCGATCTCGTCGGCGGCGAGGCGCTTCATCCGCCGCACCATCCGCGAGACGCCGATGATGATCGGCGGCGCGATGACCAGCACCAGCAGCGAAAGCCGCGGATTCTGCAGGACCATCACCCCGACCAGACCGATCAGCATGGCGAGATCCCGCCCGAAGGAGACCAGCACCATTTCGATGGCGCTGCGGGCGGCGGCGGCCTGACGCACGAGCAGCATGGTCAGCTCCGCCCCGGCGGAGCGGTCGTCGAAGGCCCCGAGCCCCTGCCGCAGGCTGCGGGCGTAGACGCGGTTCTGAACCTCGGCGGTGACGGCGTTGCCCACCCGCGCGAGGATCGCCGCTTGCCCATAGGAGGCGAAGCCCTTCACCAGAAAGGCCGCCGCCACGAAGCCCGAAACCCACCAGAGCGCCGTCAGATTCTTCGCGACGAAGATCTCGTCGATCACGTCGCGCATGATCCAGGCGCTGGCCGCCGTCGAGGCCGCCACCAGAGCCATGCAGAGAAAGGCTTTCGCGTAATCGACCTTATGCTTGGGCAGATTCTCCCGCAGCAGGCGCGCGATGAGGGGCCAAGTGTCGTCTTGAGCGCCGAAGCGGCGCGCCAGAAGCGCCTTGAGGCGGGTCATGCGGAAAGAGTCTCCTCAAGGTGGGCTCGCGCCCTGGGTGAATCGCGGGCCGGCGCCTCTCTGCGCATAGCCCGCCGCCGAACGGGGCGCCATGTTTTTCTCCCGCGTTTTTCTCCGCGTTTTCTCCCTTGAGGGCGCGCCCCCTCTTGACGCGATGGGAAAGCGCGTCAAGGATCAAGACGAAATATTGACATTCGCCTTTCAGAGGTTTGAAAGACGAAGAGGAGGGCTTCCATGAGACATGCGCCGCTGACGGCCTTCGCCGCCTTGCTGGCCTTCGCCGCTCCCGCCGCCGCCGCGGATCTGCGGATCTGCGTCGAGGGGGCTTATCCGCCCTTCTCCGAGATCTCCCCCTCCGGCGAGCTGATCGGCTTCGACATCGACATGGCCAAGGCCCTCTGCGACGAGATGGGCAAAAGCTGCGATCTCGTCGCCACCGACTGGGACGGCATCATCGAATCGCTGAACACCAAGAAATGCGACGCGATCATCGCCTCCATGTCGATCACCCCCGCCCGCATGGAGGTGGTGGACTTCACCAATAAATATTACCACACCCCCGGCGCCTTCGTGGCCGAGAAGGGCGCGGGCCTCGAAGGCACGCCCGAGGGCCTCGCGGGCAAGCGGGTCGGCGTGCAGCGCGGCACCATCCACGACGACTACATGGTCGGCGAATTCCCGAAGGCGAACCTCGTCCGCTACGGCACGCAGGAGGAGGCGACGGCGGATCTCGCGGTGGGCCGCCTCGACGCCGTGGCCGCCGACAAGGCGACGCTGGATCTCGGCTTCCTGCGCTCCGCCGACGGCGAGGGCTTCGAGTTCTTCGGCGGCGATCAGGCCGTTCCGAAATATCACGGCCCCGGCGCGGGCGTGGCGATCCGCAAGGGCGACGAGGAGCTGAAGCAGGCCTTCAACGCCGCGATCCTCGCCCTGCGCGCCGACGACCGTTATAAGACGATCAACGAGAAATATTTCCCCTATGACGTCTACGGCGCCGAGGAGGGCGAAGGCGGCTCGACCGCCGCGCCCGCCGAAGAGGCGGTCCCCGCCGAATAAGAAGCCTTGAGCGGGCGGCGTCGGGAGGATCCGGCGCCGCCCGAAATCCATATCCGGAGGCCGAAGAGGGGGACCGCCTGTGGAGCATCTGATCGCTTATGGCCCGGCTTTGCTGCGCGGGACCGTGCTGACCGTGACGGTCGCGGTTTGCGCGATGCTTCTGGCGACCCTTCTCGGCGCTTTGGGCGCGGCGGCCAAGATCGCGGGCGGAGGCTTCGCGCGGGGCCTCGCCGGAGTCTATTCGACCGTGGTGCGCGGCGTTCCCGAGCTCGTGCTGATGCTGCTGGCCTTTTATGGCGGACAGCGGCTGATCAACAGCCTCGCGCTGCTGACGGGCTATGAGCGGGGCCCCGACATCTCGCCTTTCGCGGCGGGGGTGGGGGTCATCGGCTTCGTCTACGGCGCCTATATGACCGAGACCTTCCGCGGCGCATGGCTGGCCGTGCCGAAAGGCCAATGGGAGGCGGCTCAGGCCAGCGGCATGTCGCCCGGCCTGACGCTCCGGCGGATCATGGCGCCTCAGGTGATGCGCCACGCCTTGCCGGGCTACGCGAATATCTGGCTGGTGCTGATCAAGGCCACGGCCATCGTCTCGATCATCGGCCTTCAGGACGTGGTGAACATCGCCGATAAGGCGGGCAAGTCTCTGCGCGAGCCTTTCACCTTCTTCCTTGCGGTCATGATGATCTTTCTGATCCTAACCAGCCTGTCCGGCCTCCTCTTCAAGCTGATCGAGAAGCGTGTGAACAGGGGAGGCGCGGCGTGAATTTCGACCTCATCTTCCGGCATGCGCCCGATCTGCTCCGGGGCGTCTGGACGACCCTCTGGCTGACGGGCTCTTCTTTGGCCGTCGGGCTGGTTCTGGCGGTGATCTGCGCGGTGATCCTCACCGAGCGGATTCCCGTGCTGGAATGGCTGGTGCGGGGCTTCGTCTACGTGTTCCGCGGCACGCCGCTGCTGGTTCAGCTTTACCTCGTCTATTACGGGCTGTCGCAATTCCCGGAGATCCGCCGGAGCTTCCTCTGGCCCTGGCTGCGCGAGCCGTGGTTTTGCGCGCTTCTGGTCTTTGCGCTGAACACGGCGGCCTACACCACCGAGATCCTGCGCGGCGCGATTGCGAACCTCCGGCGCGGCGAGCTGGAGGCGGCCGTGGCTTACGGCATGTCGCCCTTCACGCGGCTGCGGCGGATCGTGCTTCCGGCGGCCTTTCGTCAGGCTTTGCCGCAATATTCCAACGAAGTGGTCTTCATGCTCCATGGCTCGGCCATCGCGAGCGTGATCACCATTCAGGACATCCTCGGCGTGGGGCGCACGATCAACGCGCGTTATTACGTGACTTATGAGGGCTTCGTTTCGGCGGCGGTCCTTTATCTGGCCGTGACCTTCGTGGTCGTGGCGATCTTCCGCCAGCTGGAGAAGCGCCTGATGCGCCATCTGGCGCCCGTCGCCGCCCCTCGCTGATCCGCCTTTCTGGAGAGAGCCGCCATGACCCTTCGCTTATCCCTCTCCGGCATCCATAAACGCTACGGCGATTTCGAGGTGCTGAAAGGCGTCTCGCTTCAGGCCCATTCAGGCGACGTGATCGTGCTGATCGGATCTTCCGGTTCGGGGAAATCGACGCTCCTGCGCTGCTGCAATCTGCTGGAGATCCCCGAAGAAGGCGAGATCCAGATCACCGGCGAGACGGTGAAGCTGGTGAAAAGCCTGCATGGGCGCAAGCCCGGCGACGCCAGACAGCTTCAGCGCCTGCGCTCGAAGCTGGGCTTCGTGTTTCAGTCCTTCAATCTCTGGGCGCATATGACGGTGCTGGAGAACGTCATCGAGGCGCCGGTCCACGTGAAGGGCCTGCCCAAGCGCGAAGCGATTGAAAAAGCGCGCGATCTTCTGGCGAAAGTGGGCGTGGTCGGCAAAGAGGACAATTATCCGAGCCAGCTCTCCGGCGGCCAGCAGCAGCGCGTGGCCATCGCGCGGGCTCTGGCGATGGATCCTGAGGCCATGCTCTTCGACGAGCCGACTTCGGCGCTGGATCCTGAACTTGTCGGGGAAGTTTTGAAGGTCATCCGCGATCTCGCGGCGGAGGGCCGGACCATGCTCATGGTGACTCATGAGATGAATTTCGCCCGTGAGGTGGCGTCGGAGATTGTATTTCTGCATCAGGGTGTGATCGAAGAACAAGGGGCGCCGGAGGCCGTCTTCAACGCGACCCGCTCCGAACGCCTCAAGCAATTCCTCGCGCGGGCGGCGCAGAAATAACGGAGAAAAGCCGCCTCCCGCCCGCCGCGTCCGTCGGCCGCGTCCGCAAGCCGCCCGAAGCCGGAACGAAAAGACCCCCGCCGCCTTGGAAAAGGCGCGGGGGTCTTCGTTTGGGAGGGGGCGCCGGAAGGCTCCGGCGCGCCTTTCGTCAGGCGGCGTCGTCGGTCTCGGCGTCGGGATTGTCGAAGCCGAGATCCCGGACCTTGCGGTAGAGCGTCGAGCGGCCGATCCGCAATCTGCGGGCGATCTCCGACATATGGTTGTTGTATTTCTCCATGGCGAGCCGGATCATGTCGCCCTCCACCTCTTCGAGCGGGCGGATATGGCCGTCGTCGTCCAGCACGCTGAAGCCGTCGAGGCTCTTGCCGACATAAAGCCCTTCGCCGTCGGCGCCGCGCTCAGGCGCGCCGCGGCCATAGGCGTCGCCGCCCGAAGCCAGCCCGACGATCTGCGGGAAGTCGTGGAGCGTCAGCACTTCGCGATCCGAAAGCACCACCGCCCGATAGACGGCGTTCTCCAGCTGGCGGACGTTGCCGGGCCATTTGTAATTGACCAGCATGTCGATGGCCGAAGACTCGACGCCGCGCAGGGTCTTGCCCTCTTCGGCGGCGAATTTCTGGACGAAATATTGAATCAGCTCGGGGATGTCCTCGCGGCGCTCGCGGATCGGCGGCAGCGTGAGGGGGAAGACGTTGAGGCGATAAAACAGATCCTCGCGGAATTTCCCTTCGCCCACAAGCTGTTGCAGATTGCGGTTCGTCGCCGAGATGAGGCGGATGTCCACCTTCACCGGCTTGGTCGAGCCGACGGGATCGACTTCGCCCTCTTGAATGGCGCGCAGCAGCTTGACCTGCATGCTCAGCGGCAGTTCGCCCACCTCGTCGAGGAAGAGCGTGCCGCCGCTGGCCTCCTGAAATTTGCCGTCGCGCTTGGTCGAGGCCCCGGTGAAGGAGCCCTTTTCATGGCCGAAGAGGGTGGATTCCACGAGATTCTCGGGGATCGCGCCGCAGTTCACCGCCACGAAGGGCTTGCCCGCCCGGTCGGAGGCGCCCTGAATCGCGCGGGCCATGACCTCTTTGCCGACGCCGGATTCGCCCTCGATGAGGATCGGAATATTCGACTGCGCGGCGCGCTCGGCCAGCATGATGGTCTGGCGCATCACGAGGCTTTTGGCGATGAGGTCGCTGAAGCGCAGGCGGTTGTCGGCCTTGCGCGAGAGCCGCGAGACCTCGCCCGCGAGGGTGCGCAGCTTCAGGGCGTTCTGAATCGAGACCTTCAGACGCTCGGGGCTGGCGGGCTTGACGATGAAGTCGTTGGCCCCGGCCTGCATGGACTGGACCACCGTCGCCACCGAGCCGTGCGAGGTCAGCACGATGATCGGCAGATTGGGCTTCTCGGGGCGGAGTTCGTCGATGACCGCCATGCCGTTGAGCCCCGGCATCATCAGATCCAGCAGCATGAGGTCGATCTCGGCCCCGCGCGGACTGCGCAGCAGCTCAAGGGCCTCGCGTCCGTCCGAAGCGACCACCGTGCGGTAGCCGAGCGAGCCGATCACGGATTCGAGAATGCGTCTTTGCGTAGGGTCGTCGTCGACGATGAGAATGCTTTGCGCCATGATGTTCGTCCCGCCTCTGATCCATTCTTGAGCCGCCCGGACTCCCCTTCCGGTTGAGCGCGTGACGCGTTCTGGGGCGTCCCAGCGCGCGCCTCTTGCGCAAAATGCGGCGTTTCGCCTGATTCCTGCTCTTTCTTAGACGACGCCCGGCGTTCCCTTGCAAGACGTCGCGTTCAAAATGGCGCGGAATCTTTCTATGTTTCTCGAATTGATACGAGCCTTAAAATCTTAACAAAGAGTAAACGCGACTTCTTGAAGCGTCGTTTCATCTGCGAAAAAGGCGGAAAATCCGCCCGACGGGCTTGCGCCGCCCTCCCGGCGGGCCCCGCCGAGCCTCCGCCGAGCCCCCCTGCCGAGCGGGCGCCCGCGCCTTCGCGGCCCCTCCGGATCGGGCGAGCTCCTAACGATCTCTTGCGCGGTGTGGTGAAAAGGTTACGGCGCTTTTAAAACGGGGGGGATGGGACGGGCCCCCGCGCAAAACCGTTGATCTTGGCGTGCGAGCATGGGAATACCGGCTCACTGGGCGCGCGCGCCATAGCAAATAAAGAAATCGCCATGCGCCGCTTTCGCGGTGTGAGTGAACGATACAAACGAACGGAGAGAGGGATGAAAGCGTTCTCCCGACTTCTCGCCGCGACGAGCCTTCTGGCTGTCGCCGGCTGCTCGACCTTGCCGGAGGCCAACTTCGGCCAGACCTTCAGCGTCGGGCCCTTCCTGAAGCACCAGATCGTCGGCGATGGCTTCAACGCCGCCTTGGCCCGGGAATACCAGGCCATGGCCGAGTGGACCGCCACGCGCGACGTCAACTGGTATAACGCCACCGCCTACCAGAGCCGCGCTCAGGCCGCGCTCGCCGGTCAGGCCGTCGGCCCGTGGGATCCGGCTTCGCTGGGCCTCGGCGGCGAGACCCTCGCGCTTTACCAGCGCGTGGCCTCCACCGTCGCGGCGAACCGCGACCGTCACCCGCAGGCTTGCGCCCGCGCTCAGGCGCTCTTCGACAAATATCTCGAAGAGTTGTCGCAGGGCGATCATGCGTGCTCGGATCCGAACGAGATCCGCGCGCTGCTTGAGGAAGCGCTGAACGCCTGCGGCTATACGCCGACGGTGGCTCCGCCTCCGCCGCCCCCGCCGCCGCCTCCCCCGCCGCCTCCTCCGCCCCCGCCGCCGCCTCCCCCGCCGCCGCCGCCGCCGGTCTACGTGCCTGCGCCTGCTCCGGCCCCGGCGCCCGCTCCGGTCTACGTGCCCGCTCCGGCTCCGGCGCCTGCTCCGGTCCCGGCTCCTCAGCCGCCGGTCTACGTGCCGGCTCCGGCGCCTGCTCCGGTCCCGGCTCCTCAGCCGCCGGTCTACGTGCCTGCGCCCGCTCCGGCCCCGGCTCCTCAGCCGCCGGTCTACGAGCAGCCGCCGGTCGTGCAGCAGCCGACCTACCCGACCCTCTACACGATCTACTTCGGCTTCGATCGCTCCGATCTGACCGCCGAGGCCAATCAGGTCGTGTCTGAGATCGTGACCGCCTTCCGCGCCTTCGGGAATCCCTTCCTGAACGTCATCGGACATGCGGACACCTCGGGCTCGAAGGCCTATAACCAGCGTCTCGCCGAGCGTCGCGCCCAGACCGTGGGCAGCGCTCTTGAGGCTCAGGGCGTGCCGCGCGGCAATCTGCGCGTCTCCGCCTCGGGCGAGCTGGCTCCGGCCGTTCCGACCGGCGACTCCGTGCGTCAGGCCGAGAACCGCCGCGTGACGGTCGAGATCGTCCGCTAAGCGGATCGACCTCAGCCGATCAGGCGACCTGAAAAAAAGCGGCCCCGCGTCTTCGACGCGGGGCTGTTTTCATGCGCGGGCGCGCTATATGCCTAAGCGATCCAGAGATTCAGGAGGCCTGACATGACCCGGAGCTTTCGTCCCGCCGCCGTTGTTCTGGCCGCCGCTTGCGCCTTCGCGCCCATGGCCGCCTTCGCGCAGGAGAGCCCGGCGCCCGGCGGTCTGAACCAGCTGGAGAGCGAACTTGACTCCGCCGCCCGCCGCGCCGCCGAGCGTCTGGCCAAGGCCGTGGAGATGGCGCTCGGCGGCATGACGATCTTCGTGGATTCGCTGCCCGCCTATCAGGCGCCGGAGATCCTGCCCAACGGCGACATCCTCATCCGGCGCATCCCGAAGGAGGCCGCCGACGCTCCGGCGAAGCCCGTCCCGGGCGCGGAGGGCTCCGACGAGGCCGTGGAGCTTTAGAGGCGGGCCGCGTCGTCGCGCGTTTCGGCCGAGTTGGAAAACGCTCTCCGGCGCGGATCATCCGAGGTCGCTGCGTTCCTTGGCGTGCAAGTTCTTGGTCGGCGCGCCCAAGGGCTTCAGAGCCTGTCGAAGAAGCTGATCTGATCGCCGCGCCGCAGGGGGCGGCGGAAAAGATCCGTCCGCAGGGCGGGGCGTCCGCCGAATTTATGGCGCCGCATCGCGAGGGCGAAGCGCTGAGCCAGAAGCTGCGCGGCCACGCCCTTGCCCTTGAAGCGCTCTCCGAAGCCTTGCTCCTCCATCTCCGCCACGGCGCGCTTCACGCGGGCGGCGCGCTCGGGGAGCTTTTCATCGAGCCAGGCGTCGAAGACGGCCCGCGTCTCGCCGGGCAGACGCAGAGGCTGATAATGCGCCGAGCGGGCTCCGGCGCCTGCGGCGGCCTTGAGGATCCCTTCCAGCTCATGGTCGTTGAGGCCCATGACGATCGGCGCGGCCATGATCGTCGTCGGCACGCCCGCCGCCGAAAGCGCCGCCATGGCCGCGAGGCGGCGTTGCGGCGTCGAGGCGCGGGGCTCCATGGCGCGGGCGAGCTTATGGTCGAGGGTGGTCGCCGAGATCCCGACGCTGACCAGCTCCAGCCGGGCCATCTGCGCCAGCAGGTCCAGATCCCGCAGCACGCTCGCCGATTTGGTGACGATCATCGCCGGATGCCGCGTCTCCAGCAAAAGCTTGAGGATCGGCCGCATCAGATTCAGATCCCGCTCGACGGGCTGATAAGGATCGGTGACCGTGCCGATGGCGATGGGCGCGGGGCGATAGCCTGGACGGCGGAAGCTCTCGGCGAGGCGCTCCGCGGCGTCCTGTTTGGCGAAGATCTCGGTTTCGAAATCCAGCCCCGGCGAAAGCCCGAGATAAGCGTGGGTCGGGCGGGCGTAGCAATAGACGCAGCCATGTTCGCAGCCCCGGTAAGGATTCAGGCTGCGGTCGAAAGGCAGATCCGGCGAGTCGACTTTGGTGAGGACTTCGCGGTCCCGGTAAGCGTGGACCTGCGTGCGCAAAGGCGCGAGCGGCTCTTCTTCGGGCAGGCCCTCGTCAAGATCGGGGGCGGGGGCGCGGATCTCGCGCTCATAGCGGCCGGGGAGGTTCTCCACCGCGCCGCGTCCCCGGCGGATGCGGGGATGGACGAAGCCCGTCGGCAGGGCGGGGGCGGCGAGATCGGCGAAACCAGGGGTCTGCGTCATGCGTTTGTTCTCCCTCGCTGAGGCTGATGGGCGAACTATACGCGAACAATAGAACGAATAAAGAACAATTAGCGCTTGACAGGCGTATTTCTCAAACGCCGTCCGGCGCAGAGATTCGCGGAACGTCTCATGTCCATAGGGGCCGTGAAAAAACCCCGCCGCAAGGGGCGGGGCTTCTCGTCGGATCGAGCTTAGTCCTTGGCGCGCTCGATATAGCCGTTGGTCCCGGTGTCGACCACGATGCGCGCGCCGACGCCGATATGGGTGGGCACGCCCGTCCGCACGCCGTTGGAGAGCACGGCGGGCTTGAAGGAGGAGGTGGCGGTCTGGCCCTTCATGACGGGCTCGGTCTCGACGACCTCCAGCGTGACGCGCTGGGGGATCTCGGCGGAGATCGGCGTGCCCTCATGCAGGCTGAGGACGACCTCCATGCCGTCATGAAGATAGACGCCCTGATCGCCGAGGATCTCCTTGGGGACCGGAAGCTGCTCGTAATTCTCCTTATGCATGAAGACGAAGTTGTCGCCCTCTTCATAAAGGAAGGTGAAGTCCTGCGAATCCACGAAGGCGCGCTCCACGGATTCGGTCGTGCGGTAACGCTCGACGATCTTCACCCCGTCGGAGATGCGGCGCATCTCCAGCTGCGTGACCGGCGTGCCCTTGCCGGGCTGGATGTTGTCGGCTTTGAGGATCGTGTAAAGCTTGCTGTCGATCTCGACGACATTGCCGTTGCGAAGCGTGTTGGCGTTGACTTTGACCACGGAAAGGCTCTTATCTGCAAAATGTGAATGTGGCGCGGAAGCTACTCCCTCGCGCGCGCCGGTTCAACTCGCCAGAGGGAAAGCTTGCAGGAAAAAGAGACGCGCATGTGGTGGAGCCGTGACGATCACGCGCGCCGGAGGCCGTATCTGACCGCCCGGGCCGCGACCATGCGGGTGATCCGCGACTGGTTCGAGGATCGGGATTTCATCGAAGTCGAGACCGCCGCGCTTCAGCGCACCCCTTGTCTGGAGACTCATCTGCACGCCGTGGCGGCGCGGGTGACCTCGGGCGACGGCCAGCATGCGGATCTCTGGCTGCACACCTCGCCGGAATTCGCCTGCAAGAAGCTGCTCGCGGCGGGCGAGGAGAAGATCTTCAGCCTCGGCAAGGTCTGGCGCGACGCCGAGGCCTCGCGGCTGCATCATCCCGAGTTCACTTTGCTGGAATGGTATCGCAAGGGCGGGAATTACGGCGACCTCATGGAGGATTGCGCCGGACTTCTGCGCTGCGCCGCCGAGGCGCTGGACGTGGAGTCTCTGCGCTGGGGCGCGAATTCCTGCGATCCTTACGCGCCTTGGGAGCGCGTGACCGTCGTGGAGGCGGTGCGGCGGGCCACGGGAATCGAGCTTCTGGAGAGCCTTGAGGATCCGGCGCGTCCTTCGGCGGAGATTCTGCGCAAAGGGGCGCGGGCGGCGGGAATCCGGGTGGCCGACGACGATTCCTGGGGCGATCTCTTCACCAAGATCATGGTGGGGCATGTCGAGCCGGGCTTGGGCATGGGCCGCCCGACTCTGCTCTGCGATTATCCGGTTCCGGAAGCGGCTCTGGCGCGGCGCAAGCGGGGGGATCCGCGCATCGCGGAGCGCTTCGAGCTCTATTGCGCCGGGGTGGAGCTGGCCAACGGCTTCGGCGAGCTCTCCGATCCCGCCGAGCAGCGCGCCCGCTTCGAGGCGGACCAAGCCCTCAAGAGCAAGCTTTACGGCTTCTCCTATCCTCTGGACGCCGATCTTCTGGCGGCTTTGCCTTTGATGGGCGAGGCGGCGGGGATCGCTCTGGGCGCGGATCGCCTCGTGATGCTGCTGACCGGCGCTGCGGACATTCGGGACGTGATCTGGTCGCCGGTGGAGACGGGATTCGTCTGAAAGCTAAGCGGGGATCTTCTCCAGAAAGCGGCGCATGAGGGCGGCGGTCCCGGCGGGATCGGCCAGATGGAAGCCATGTCCGCCGAAGGGGAGGAGTCCCAGAGCCGCCCCCGGAATCGCCTCCGCGAGGTCGAAGGTCTCGCGGCGCGGCACGAGGCGGTCCGCGTCGCCGCCGAGGATCAGCGTCGGGCGCGAGACGGCGGAAAGGACGTCGCCCGGATAATTCTCCGGCTCTTCGGCCATCCACATCTCCCGGACGGCGTTCAGCAGCCGCGCGAGATCCGGCTCCGGATTCTCCCGCTCATAGCGCGCGGCGGAGTCGGGGAAGCGTCGCCGCCAGCTTTCGGCGTTCAGAGGCGCATAGGAGCGCGCGACGATCTCCGGCGAGGAGGGGCGCATCTGCGCCGCCAAAGCGATCAGCCCGCCGATCTGCGCTTTTCCACGCGCCGCGAGATGCAGCCCCGTGATTCCGCCGTCGCTATGGCCGATCACCGCCGGATCCTTCAGCTTCAGAGCGGCGAGAGCCGCCTCAGCGTCCGAAGCGAGCAGGGGATAGCGCATGGCGCGGTCGTCCATGGTCGAGCGGCCATGGCCTCGGCTGTCGAGGAGCCAACAGGCGCAATCGGCGAAATGGGGCAGAAGCGGCGCGTAATCCTCGCTGGAGGCTAGGCCGCCATGCAGAAAGAGCAGGGGGCGGCCTTGCGGATCGCCCATGCGGCGCAGCTTCAGCCGCGCGCCGGGAGCCTCGACGATCAATTCGGCCGCGCTCATGACGGGCTCCTTTTCGCGCTTGGGGCTCTGCGTTTCGGCCCTCAGAAATCCACCGCGAGGCCCTTTTTCTCCCAATCGCCGTAACGCACCGGCTCCAGCCCTTTGAGGCGTCCGCCCCATTCGGGCGGGAGGGCGGGCTCCGCCTCTTGAGCCTTGCGACGCGCCTCGGCTTCGGCGAGGGCGCGCAGAGCCGCCGGAGGAAGATCTTTAACTTGTTCGGAATCCATGCCGAAGCCTCTCCTGAATCGGGACGATTCGTTCTATATTCTCCATCGCGCCCATCGACGCGCGCCTGAGACCAAAGAAAGGCTTCGGATGAACTACGTCAAGACCGCCGTGCTGCTCGCCGGCATGACGGCCCTCTTCATGGGCGTCGGCTATTCTCTGGGCGGACAGGGCGGGATGCTGATCGCGCTGCTCTTCGCCGCCGCGACGAATCTCTGGGCCTGGTGGGGCTCGGACAAGGCCGTGCTGCGGATGCATGGCGCTCAGCCCGTGCTTCCCGGCGATCATTACGGCCTTTACGAGATGGTCGATCTGCTCTCGAAGAACGCGGGCCTGCCGACGCCGAAGGTTTATCTGATGAATACGGATCAGCCCAACGCCTTCGCCACGGGCCGCAATCCGGAGAACGCCGCCGTGGCGGTCACCGCCGGACTTCTGCGCACGCTGAACAAGGAGGAGGTCGCGGGCGTGGTGGCGCATGAGCTGGCGCATGTCCAGAACCGCGACACGCTCATCATGACCATCACCGCGACCATCGCGGGCGCGGTCTCGATGATCGCGCGCTTCGGCATGATGTTCGGCGGACGCGGCGATAGTCAGCGGAGCAACCCCATCGCCCTGATTCTGACCATGATCGCCGCGCCTCTGGCGGCCATGATCATTCAGATGTTCGTCAGCCGCACCCGCGAATACGCCGCCGACCGGCGCGGCGCCGAGATTTGCGGAAATCCGCTCTGGCTGGCCTCGGCGCTTCAGGGCATTTCGCGCGGCGTTCAGCAGCGCCCGATGATCTCGGCGGAGAACGATCCGGCCACCGCGCCGATGTTCATCATCAACCCCTTGAGCGGCGCGCGGCTCGACAATCTCTTCTCGACCCATCCGCGCACCGAGAACCGCGTGGCGGAGCTGGAGAAGATGGCGGGCGCCATGGGCGCGCGTCTGGCGCCGCGCGGCCGCGAATTCGGGCGCGGCGGCGCCTCCGGGGGCGCTCAGGGCGGCCCTTGGGGCTAAGGCTTGGGAGGCGGGGGCTTGGGAGGCGGGGGCTCAGGCCTCCGCCTGCGCCGTCTCTTCGGCTCCGGCGCCGAGGATCTCGCGCCAGAGCGCCAGAACCTCGGTCTGCGCTTCGGAAAGCTCCGCCTCCATGGCGCTGAAATCCTCGGCCGCGGTCGCCTTGACCATGGCCGCCTTCAGACCGACCGCCGCCGTCTCGGGATGGAAGACGCCCTCCACCGCCACGCGCTGAATCTGAAGCAGGGTCTGTTCGAGGTCGAAGGCCCGCAGCAGCCGGTCCGCCTGAGCCTTGGTCAGGGCTCCCCTCTGTTTGAGCAAAGCCAGAGCCGGGCGCGTGCCCATGGCCGCCGATCCGGCGAGCCCTTCAGTGAGCAGCAGGGTCTGGGCGATGAAATCCACGTCCAGCGCGCCGCCCCGCGTCAGCTTGAGGCTCCAGAGGTCGGCGGTCTCCTTGGGATTGGCCTCGTCCACGCGGCGGCGCATGTCGCGGGCGTCGGTCATGACCTTGGCGCGGTCATGGGGGCGGTTCAACACCTCCTTCACGGCGGCCCGCACCGTGAGCGCCGCCGCCTCCGACCCCGCCACGATGCGCGCGCGGGTCAAAGCCATATGCTCCCAAGTCCAGGCCTCCTCCGCTTGATAATGGCGGAAGGAGGCCAGCGAAGTCGCCAGAGGCCCCGCCCGGCCCGAAGGCCGCAGACGCATGTCCACTTCATAGACCGCGCCTTCCGAGGTGGGGGCCGTCACGGCGGAGACGAGCTTCTGCGTCCAGCGGGCGTAATATTCCGGCGCCGAAAGCGGGCGCTCGCCGGAGGACATGTCCTCCGTGTCGGCGTCATAGACCACGATCATGTCGAGGTCCGAAGTGGCGGTCATCTCCCGCGCGCCGAGCTTGCCCATGGCGAGCACCGCCGCGCCGCGTCCCGGCGGCGGACCATGGCGGCGGGCGAACTCCGCGCCCACCATGGGCTCCAGAGCCCGCAGAGATAATTCCGCCAGATCGGTGAAGGCGGGTCCGGCTTCGGCGGCGTCGGTCAGGCCGGAGATCAGCTGCACGCCGAGTTGGAATTGCCGCTCCTTGGCCCAGACGCGGGCGATGTCCAGCGTGCGCTCGTAATCGCCGTGGGCGGCCTCCAGACGCTGGGCGAGATCCGCCGCGAGGACGTCGCGGGGAGGCAGGGGCTCGAAGAAGCTCGGCGAGAGCATGGCGTCCAGCACGCCGGAATTGCGCCCGAGATAGGCCGCCAGACGCGGCGCCGCCGCGCAGATCTGCGTCAGCACCTCCAGAAGATTGGGATTGGACTCCAGCAGCGAGAAGATTTGGACTCCCGCCGGAAGCCCCATGAGGAAATTGTCGAATTGCGCCAGAGCCTCGTCGGGGACGGGGGCGGCGGTCAGCTTGCGCAGGATCACCGGAGTCAGGCGCTCCAGCTTGGCGCGGCTGCGGGGGGTGCGGGCCGCGCGCAGACGCCCCGTGCGCCAGCCGCGCAGGATCTCCACCGAGCGCTCCGGCTCCTGATACCCGATCTCCTGAAGCGCCGCCGCCGCCGCCGGAGCCCCGTCGGGAGTCTCCAGAGCGATGACGAGTCCGCCCGCCTCCTCTTCGAGGGCCTTGTCCGTCTCGAAGAGCTTGTCGAAGCGCGCCGCGACGCGGGTCAGGCGCGGGCGGAGGTCTCCGGCGAAGGCTTCGGGGCCGGGATAGCGCAGGAAGGCCGCCAGACGCGCCACCCCCTCCGGCGTGGCGGGCACGGCGTGGGTCTGGGCGTCTTCGACCATCTGAATCCGATGCTCGACTTGGCGGAGGAAGCGGTAATCCTCCAGCATCTGGGCGCGGGCCTCCTCCGAGATCCAGCCCGCCGCCGTCAGAGCGGCCAGAGCCCCCCGCGTGGTGGGATCGCGCAAGGCGGGGTCGCGTCCGCCGAGGATCAATTGCTCGGTCTGAGCGAAAAACTCGATTTCGCGGATGCCGCCGCGCCCAAGCTTGAGGTCATGGCCGAAGACGCAGATGGATCCATGGCCCTTATGGGCGTGGATCAGATATTTCATCGTCTTCACATCCTCGATGGCGGCGAAATCGAGGGTCTTGCGCCAGATGAAGGGCGCCATGCTTTTCAGGAAGGCCGCGCCCGCCGCGAGATCTCCGGCGCAGGGGCGGGCCTTGATATAGGCGGCGCGCTCCCAGTTGCGCCCGAGGGAGCTGTAATAATGCTCGGCGGCCTCGGTGGACATGCAGGGCGGGGTGGCGTCGGGATCGGGGCGCAGGCGCAGATCCGTACGGAAGACATAGCCGTGTTCGGTGCGGTCCGAGAGGATACGCACCAGATCCTTGGCCATGCGGTTGAAGCGGTCCTTGGCTTCGAGGTGATGCTCCTCGCCGAGCCGGTCGGGATCGAAGAAGAGGATCAGATCGATGTCTGAGGAGTAATTCAGCTCCCGCGCGCCCATCTTGCCCATGGCCAGCACGATGAAGCCCGAAGTGGCCGCAGGATCCTCCGGATCGAGCGGCAGCTTGCCGCGCTTCGCCTCCTGAAGGAAAAGCCAGTCGAGCGCGGCCTTGACCGCCCCGTCGGCGGCTTCGGTGAGGGCGCCCGTGACCTCCTCCAGCGTCCAGACCGCGCCGATGTCGGCGAAGCCGGTCAGCAAAGCGGTGCGGCGCTTGAGGATGCGCAGATCCCGCATCAGAGCCGATTTGTCGGCGGCGGAGCGGGCGGCGGCGGCGAATCCCGCCTTCAGCTTCTCGAGAGTCTTCTCCGGCGAAGCGGCGAACAACTCAGGCAGCCAAAGGGCCTCTTGACGCATGACGTCGGCGAGATAGGGGCTGCATCCGGCCACGCCCTCCATGAAGGCGCGGGGCTTGGGCGCGGCGAGAAGCGCCTTCAGGGCCTCGCCGTCTTCGGCTTCGGGAGCCTCCTCCTGAATCGCCTCCAGAGCCCATTGGGCGGCCTCCGGCGAGAAGGGGACCGGGCCGGGGCCGAGCCGTTCTTCAAGAGATTCCTCGCGCGCGTCGGTCATCCTCGCCTCCTGCTCCGGGAGGCGCCAGAGAAACGAGGCGGGCGCCGACTGTCAAGCGCGGAGGGGCCGGGCGGCGGGGGCTTTGCGCCGCCGACGCATCTCGCGGGGGCCGGGCGGAGTCTCGTCGGGCAGGGCGCGCCGGGCCGGAGCGCGGCCCTCGGCCTCGCGCAGCAGGCGATCCGCGCAGACGACCATCACGATCAGCAGGAAATAGCCGTCGTAATAGGCCAGCGAGAGCAGCACCCCGCCCGCGGCGTAGGCGATCAGCCCCACCTGAACCATCGAGGCGAGATCCGCCGCCCATTCCATGCCGGGAATCCGCCGCGCCCGCACCATCACCGAAAGGCAGAGCAGCCAGCTTCCCGCCAGCAGCGTCAGGAAGATCCCAAGCCCGACGAATCCGCTGTCGCTGAGCACCTCCACATAGATGTTATGGGCGGCGCGCACGCCGTATTTGGGGCTGTCGGCGCAGGGATGGTCCGGCGAGAGATAGGGCGTCGCGGCGATGGGGCTCTGGATGGAGCGCAGGCCCGAGCCCCAGACGGGGCTGTCCATGGTCATGTCCCAGCCGACATGCCAGGCCGCCAGACGCAGACAAAAGGATTCGTCCAGCTCGGGGGCTTCGTTGGCGTAACGATCCTCGCCTTTGTCGAGTTGGGCGGTGATGGTGCCGAGGCGCTCTTTGAGTTCGGGCGGCAAAGCCGCGAAGATCCCGAGCGCCCCCACCACCACGAGTCCCGCCGTCAGCCATTTGAGGCGGGTCTTGGTCCAGAGATAGCCCAGCACCAGCGCCATGGTGACGAAGCCGCCGCGCGACTGCGAGCCGATCACCGCCAGAATCGCGGCCGCGATGAGCATCAGCGCGCCGATCCGGAGCAATTTATGCTCGGCCCTGCGCCAGATGAAGAAGAGGATGGGCGTCAGCAGCGCCATGGCGAGGGCGAAATGGTTGCGGTCTTCGATCATGGTGCCGCTCGGGCCGAAGCCCGCGAGCTGGCCGATGGAGCCGCCGCTATAGATGGTCACGAGGGCGATCTTGGTCGCGTGATAGCCGAGCGAAAGCGCGTAGGTCCAGACCAGCGCCATGAGCCTGTGGCGCGAGGTGATCAGAATCATGGCCAAGATCATATGGATGGCCATCTTGATCACGAAGTCGAACCAGAATTGAAAAGAGCTCGGCCTATCCACCGCCAGCAGAGAGGCGAGGGTGGTCCAGGCGATGAAGCCCACGAAAAGGGCGGCGATCTTGCCGCCGGGCCATTGCTTGCGCTCCGGCGAGGCCGCGAAGGCGATCAGCGTCACCAGCACGATCACCAGATTCAAGCGCAGGCTCACGCTGAAGCCGAAGGCCTCGCGGTGAGGGTTCAGAATCGCGATCCAGGTCCAGACAAGCACGCCGATGAAGGGCCGCTTCAAAATGAAGGGCAGCATCGCCATCACGCCGAGGACGATCACGAGGTCGCGCATGAGGGAAGCCCCCTCCGGTCAGAGAGTCTTAAGCGGCCCGGCGCAGAATGACGCCCGCGCCGTCGCCGTCACAGGGGGCATCATGGGCGCGCGAGGTTAAAATTTGGGAGAGGCCCCATGATCGGCGGCTTGATGCTGCTCATGACGGTCAGCGCCATGGGGCTGATCCTGCTCTGGGCGAATAAATACGACGATCTGGCCGATTCCGCGCCGCGCGGCGGCTTCTTCTCCATGACCGCCGGACGCGCCGGGCCTCTGGCGGGCAAGAAGCGCCGCTTCGGCAAGGGCGGGGCGGGGCTTCAGGAGGCGCGGCCCCCCGTCGGGACGGCCCGCCGCAAGGCGCAGGAGCGCTGGGGCGCTCCGGATCCCGCGGCTCAGCCCGCGGTCGCCAAGGGGCTGCGTCCTTTGGCGGTGCTGCATGAGGCGGAGGCGGCGGTGATCGCCGCCGAGATCGCCGAGGCCGAGCGCGATTCCTTCGAGCCGCGCCGTCGCGCCGCGCCCGAAGAAGAGGAGCTGACGCTGGAGATTCCTTTCTTCGCCCGCAGCAAGGCCGAGCGCGAAGCCGCCGACCTCGCCGCTCAGGAGGCCGAGCGCGCGGCTCAGGCCGCCGCCGAGGCCGCCGCCCGCGAGGCCCTCGCCCGCCGCGAGACCGAGGCCATGGAGAAAGCGCGTCGGCGCTTCGGAGGACTCTCATGAAGGACGAGCCCATGCGGATTTTGACCGTCGCGGGGCTTTGGCCCGATTCCACGCGGCCCAATCACGGAATCTTCGTCGAGAACCGCCTGAGCCGCGTGCAGGCGGCGGGCGAGGCGAGCATCCGGGTGCTGACTCCGGTTCCGTGGTTTCCTTTCCGAGGCGCGTGCTGGGGCGAATACGCCAAATTCGCCGCCATTCCCGACCGCGAGACCCGCGGCGCGATCACGGCGGATCATCCGCGCTATCTGATGCTGCCGAAGATCGGCGCCCGCAGCCAGCCCGACGCGGTGTATCGCAGCCTGAGCCGTCGGGCGCGGCGGCTGATCCGCGAGGAGGGCGCCTTCGACCTCGTGGACGCGCAATATTTCTATCCGGAAGGCCCGGCGGCCCTGCGTCTGGCGGATGAGCTGGATCTGCCGCTGGTCGTCACGGCCCGAGGCTCGGACGTGAGCGAGATTCCCTTGGTCCATCCCTTCGCCAAACGCCGGATTCTGGAGACCGCCGCCCGCGCCGAAAGGATCGTCACGGTGGCGGCGGCTTTGAAATCGGCGCTGGTGGATCTCGGGGCGGATGGGGCGAAGATCAGAGTTCTGCGCAACGGCGTGGATCTCGAAGCCTTCCGCCCGCCCGAGGATCGCGCCAAGGTCCGGGCGCGCTGGGGAATCGCGGGCGAGGCGCCTTTATTGGTCTCGGTGGGGGCTCTGGTGGAGCGCAAGGGGCATCATCTGACCCTTGAGGCTCTGGCGGGGATTCCCGAGGCGAGGCTGCTCATCGCGGGCGCCGGGCCGGAGAAGGCGGCGCTTGAGGCGCGAATCAAGGCTTTGGGCTTAGAGGGCAGGGCGCGGCTGCTCGGCTCGGTGCCGCATAAGGATTTAGCCTCGCTCTACGGCGCGGCGGAGGCTTCGGTTCTGTCCTCCAGCCGCGAGGGCTGGGCGAACGTGCTGCTGGAGTCCATGGCTTGCGGCGCGCCCGCCGTGGCGACGCGGGTCTGGGGCGCGCCCGAGGTGGTCGCGGCCCCCGAAGCCGGACGCCTCGCGCCGGAGCGCAGCGCCGAGAGCCTCCGCGCCGCCTTGGCGGATCTCCTCGCCGCGCCGCCGAGCCGGGCCGCCACGCGGGCCTACGCCGAGCGCTTTTCCTGGGAGGAGACGGTTTCGGGAACCTTGGCGGTCTTCCGCGAGGCCATCGCCGCCCGCGCGGCCTTCAAAGCGGCGTAGCCTTTGCGGGCGGCCTCCTCCATCTCCAGCAGGAGCCGCCGCCGCCGGACCGCCAGAGCGACCATCTCCGGCCCCTCGACGCCGAGATTGCGCTTATAGCGGTAATCTCCGCCCATGAAGTCATAGGCGGCGAAGCCTTGCTTGAGATAGCGCTCCGCCGCCAGAGCATGGGCGACCAGCCCCGGCTTGAGCTTCTGATCCCCGGCGTAGGCGAAGCCGCCCATATAGAAGAGCGCCCGCCGTCCCTCCGGCCTCTCTTCGAGGAAATTATAGATCCAGCCGAAAGGGACTCCCCCCGCGCTGGCGCGCAGGATCTCGGCCTCGCCCGAGGCCGCCGCGAGCAGCTTCTCCTGCATCCGCACGAGGAAGGGCCGTCCGAAGGCGCCGGGCTCGCCGCGCGATTCCCAGCGCGCCTGGTGATGGGGCCGCATCTCCTCCCAAAACTCCAGAAGCTCAGCGGGTTCGCGGGCGGCCTCCAGAAGGATCGGGCCTCGCGCTTCGTAGAGCCTCAGGCTGCGGCGGATCTGCTCGCGGGTGCTCTTGCCCAGAGCCTTGAGATAGCCGTCGAGATCCGCGACGCCCGCAATCCGCAAAGCCGCGAGATCGACATGGGCCGCCCGCGTCTCCGCGAGCCGCCGCGAGGGAAGCCCGAGCGCCGCGAAGCGCGCCGCCTGCTCCGGCGCCAGCCCCAGAGCGGTCAATTCGTCCCAGAGGGGTTCGCGGGCCTTGAGCAGCCCTTGCAGCGCGGCCGCCCAGACCTCGGCCTCAAGCCCGGCTTCGGCGAGGATTCCGTTATATTCGATCCCTGCGGCGTCCTCTTCTTCGTCGCCGGAGCCGTGCAGCGCGAGCCGCCGCACCCGCATGCCCCGGCGCCGCTCGACGCAGGCCCCCCAAAGCGCCAGCCCGACCACGCGGCCCTCATGCTCGATCCGCATCAGCCAGAGCGGCGCCGAAGCCAGCTCCGCCCAGGGCCCGATCCAGCTCCAGCTGAGGAAGAAGCCGCCTTCGGCCCGGCCCTCCAGAGCGCGCCAGAGCGGCGCGAGGGCCTCGGGCGAGGCGAGGGGCTCCAGATGGACCCGCATGTCTGAACCTTTCGGATTGATCCGAGGCCGGAAGTTCTCCCGGTCGGAAATTCTCCCAATCGAAATTCTCCCGGAACGAAAACAAATCTTCATGAAGCTTTCGTGCAATGGGGCGCGGCTTCGGCCGTTCCGGAGCGCGGCCCGAAAACGCGGCCGGACGAAGCCTGCGCGCGTTTCAGGAGCCGCCCCCCGGCCTCTGGCGGCGTCGCGCGCCCCAAGCAAAAGCTGGCCCCCTATGCGCCCTCACGTCCATAGCCTCGCGCCGCCTTTCCAGCGCCTGGAGCTTCCGGCCTCTTCGCCGCCGCTCTGTCTGGTGACGGTGGACACGGAGGAGTCCTTTGATTGGCGCGGGCCTTTCCGCCGCGATTCGCGCGACGTCTCCAACGTGGCCGAGCAGGGGCGGGCTCAGGAGATCTGCGCGAGATTCGGCGCCCCGCCGCTCTATCTGACCGATTGGGCCGTGGCCCGCGACGCGGCTGCGGCGCGGCTTCTCGGCGATTGGGCCGAGGCGGGGCTTTGCGAGATCGGCGCCCATCTGCACCCTTGGATCACGCCGCCTTACGAAGAAGGCGCGTCTTTGCGGGAATCCTTCGCGGGAAATCTGCCGCTCGCTCTGGAGCGCGCCAAGCTGGCCGCTCTGACGGAGATTCTGACGGAGGCTTTCGGGCGTCGTCCGCGGGCCTATCGGGCGGGGCGTTACGGATTGGGACGGCGCACGGCGGGACTCCTGCGCGAATTGGGCTATGGGGCGGATCTCTCCGTGACGCCCCGCCGCAGCTTCGCCGCCGAGGGCGGACCCGACTTCAGCCGCGCCCCGGAAGGCCCTTTCTGGCTCGACGGCCCCGGCGGGATCGTCGAGATTCCCACCACCGAGGGCGTGGCCGGCTTCTTCGGCGCGCGCCATGGCGAGGCTCTGGCGGGGCTCTTCGACTCGCCGCTGGCCCGAAGCTTGCGTTTGCCCGCCCTGCTGGCGCGCTCCGGCGCGGCGGAGCGGATCCGCCTCTCGCCGGAGGGAACCCGGATCCGCGATCTGCGGCGTCTGGCGCGGGCGCTCGGCGCGCGCGGAGAGCGGGTCTTCGTGGTGAGCTACCACAGCTCGTCCCTGCAGGTCGGGGGCTCGCCCTATGCTCCGGACGCCGCCGCCCGCGACGCCCTCTTGCGGCGTCTTGAGGAGATCTTGACCTTTCTCCGCGAGGAGATGGGCGCGGAGTTCCCTTCGGCCTCCGCTCTGGAGGCCGCCTTGCGGACGGCGCCTTTGCGGAGCGCGCGGCCTTCGCCTCCCGCCGGGGGAGAAACCGCCGCGCACAGCGAAAATTTAACCCGGGCCGCCTAACATGGCCCCGCGCCGAAGTCCCTCCTCAGGCGCGACCCAGATGAGGATCTTGCGATGATTGCGCGGCGCTTTCCTGTTCTTGCCGTTCTGATCACGACGCTTGTCGCGCTTGCGGGCTGCGGGAGCGTCTCCTCTGTGTTCGGCGGCGAGGGGGCTCTGAGAGCGCCTTCGACGGGGATTCTGGCGCCTGCGCCGGTGGTGGCGAGCTCGCCGCAGCCGCTGACGCCGGAATCGCCGAACTACCGGCTCGGGCCGGGCGAGAACATCCAGATCTTCGTCTGGCGCGCGCCGGAATTGTCGACCGTGGTGCCGATCCGTCCGGACGGGCGCTTCTCCATGCCGCTGGTCGAGGATCTTCCGGCGGCGGGCAAGACCCCGACCGAGCTCGCGCGCGACATCGAGGACCGCCTGAAGGCCTATGTGCAGGATCCCATCGTCACGGTGATCGCGCAGGTCAACGGGGCGGGCGATCCGCGTCAGCAGGTCAAGGTTCTGGGTCAGGCGGTGAATCCCTCCTCGCTCTCCTATCGCTCGGGGCTGACGGCTCTGGACGTGGTGATCGCGGTGGGCGGCCTGACCGAATTCGCCGACGGCAACCGCGCCGTTCTGGTCCGCGAGGAGAACGGACAAAAAGTCTCCTACCGGCTGCGTCTGGACGATCTCGTGCGCAAAGGCGACATCGCGGCGGATCGTCCGCTGATGCCCGGCGACACGATCATCATCCCGGAAAGCTGGCTCTGAGCCTGCTGGGCCAGAGGCGCGGCTGAAGTCATACGGGATCGGTCATGGGCGAGCTGAAATTCCTCATCGGGCATTACCTCCACGAGATCTGGCGGCGGCGCTGGAGCACGCTGATCATCGCTTGGGCGGTGGGCCTGACGGCCGCCTTCTTCGCGGCGAAGCAGCCGGACGTCTACGCCGCCCGCGCCACGGTCTTCGTGGACACGCGCTCGCTGCTGCACACGCTCTTCAAGGGCGAGGTGCATTTCGAGAATCCCGCCCAGCAGCTGGAGAACGTGCGGCGGCTGATGTATGCGCGGCCTAATCTCGAAAAGATCATCCGCATGACCGACCTCGACCTGCGCGTCCGCGACGAGCGCGAGCGCGAGGCTCTGGTGGAAAGCGTCGAGAAGCGCCTGAGCCTCGTGCGCGAGGGACAGGACTTCTACCGCATCTCCTTCCAGCATTCCGACGCCGAAAAGGCCCGTCAGGTGGTGGCCACCATGGTGGATCTCTTCGTGGAGGAGGGCATTTCGCGCGGCTCGGGCGTCAGCTCTCAGGACGCCGAGCAGGCCCTGCGCTTCGCCATGGAGCAGCAGGAGACCTCCGCCGCCCGCCTGCGCGACGCCGAGGCGCGCCTCGCCGAATTCGAGCGCGAAAACCGCGAGGTGATCGCTCTGCCCGCCGCGCTGATCTCGGAGCGGCGCAGCCTTGAGATGGATCTCGCGCGGCTTCAGGGCGATCAGACGCTCTATCAGCAGGAGATCCGCGAGCTGGAGGCCCAGCTGCGCACGACTCCGCAGCAGGTCAAGACCGGCGAGGACGTGATCCGCCCGCCGCGCCGCATTCAGGAGCCGCCTCCGGCGACGGCCAAGCAGCCCGTGCCCGAAGCCATGCCGACTCTGGAGGAGCAGCGTTACGAGGCCGCCCGCCAGCGCGCGACGGGGATGGAGCGCGAGATTCAGGAGATGCTTCAGCGCCTGACGCCGCAGCATCCGGACATGGTCGCCGCTCAGCGCCGCGCCGAAAGCGCCCGCGCCGAGGCCGACGGCCTGAGGGCCGCCGCCGAATCTTCGGTCCATGCGCGCAGCGCCCGGATTCAGGCCGCTCTGGATTACAACGCTCAGGTGGACGCCGCTTACCGCGACTGGCAGATCCGCCAGATGCAGCCCGAGCCCGAGCCCATCGTGAACGTGGTCTACGGCGAGAATCCCGTCTACGCCCAGATTCAGGCGCAGATCGGCCAGCGCCGCAGCCGGCTGGCTTCGGTGGATCAGATGATCCAGACCGCCCGCGCCCGGCTGATCGAGGTCGGCGAGCGGCTTCAGCGTCAGCCTGCGGTGACTCAGAGCTACGACCATCTTGAAAAAGAGGCCGGAGAGGCGCGCCGCGAACTGGCCTCCATCGACGATAAGATCAAGCTGCTGCGCGCCACCAACGAATTGGGTCAGCAGCAGGTGGTGAAGTTCACCGTCTCCGAATGGCCCAAGACCCCCACGGCGCCCATCGCGCCCAATCGTCTGATCCTGTTTCTGGGCTCGGCGATTTTGGGTCTGGGCGCGGGTCTGGGCTTCGCCTTCCTGCGGATCCAGATGATGGACACCATGCCCTCGATCATCCATGTGCGCGAGGCCTTCGACCTGCCGATTCTCGGCGGAGTCTCGCGGCTGGAGGATCAAAAACAGGCGGCGGGCGCGATGCTGGGGAATCTGCTCTTCATGGGGCTGGCCTCGCTCTTCGTGATGACCTTCGCCCTGCTGGTCTACAAATATCATTTCGCCCTGTGGCGGCCCGATCTGGGCGTGATCGCTTCTCAGGCGCGGGCGGCTCTGGGATGAGCATGAACGAGGGAGTCCGGCCATGAGCGAGTCAGACGAGTTCAAGAGCCCCCAGGAGCGCCCGCGACTCAGCGCGGGCGACGCGATGCTGCGGCGGCGCTTCGCGCGCCAGCTCGGTCTGGAGGCCGGGGCTCCTCCGCGCGCCGCCTCCGCCCGGGCGGCCCCCGTCCGGACTCCGCCTCTCCAAACCCCGCGCCAGCCGGAGCCGCCCTTCGTCGGGCCGGCGCCGCAAGCCCGCGCGCCCCTCGCGCGCGCGCCCGAGCCCCGGACCCCCGAGTCCCGGACGCCTGCGCCCCGGACGCCTGAGCCTGAGGCTTCCGGCGCCGAGGATCCGTATAAGGCCCATGCTCAGGCGCCGCGCCCGACCCAGAATTCGGCCCCTCATCCAGTCCAGAACCCGGCCCCGGCCCCCGCTCCTCCTCCGCCCGCTCAGGCCCCGGCCCCGGCGGAGGCTCCGCCGCGCGCGCGCAGCTTCGAAGACGAATTCCTCGCCGCCTTCTCCGACGATCCGCCCGAGGCCTCGCCCGGCGCCGGAGAGGATTTCCTCTCGGAATTCGCCCGCGAGCCCGCTCCGCCGCCTCCCTCTCCGCGCCCCGCGCCCGAGCGCCTCGGCGCTTCGGTCTCTGAAGCGGCCTCGCCTCTGAGCGACCTGCGCCGCTCGCTGAAGGAGTCCAAGCCCTCGGCCCGCGCCGGGCGGGGCGAGCTGATCAGCGCGCCCGGCGGCGCGAAGGACATCGACGGCCGCAAGCGCAGCCGCGAATTCGCCCTGAACTTCGACCGCCTGAGGAAATTCGGCTTCATCACGCCGAGCGCCCGCCGCTCGCGGCTCTCGGAGGAGATCCGCCTGATCAAGCGCCGCCTGATCCGCCGCATGACTCTGGAGGAGACGGCCCGCCGCCCCGGACAATCGCGCAGCCGCGCTCCGCGCGGACGCCAGCATGTGATTCTCTTCACCAGCGCCAAGCCCAGCGAGGGCAAGAGCTTCGTGGCGGTGAATCTGGCCTTGTCGATCATCCTCGACGAGGGGCTGAACGTGCTGCTGGTCGACGCCGACGCGGCGCGTCCGAGCCTTTCGAAGATCCTCGGGCTCAAGCCGAATCTCAAGGGCCTGACCGATCTGCTGGAGGAGGCCCGCCACGGCCGCAGCGACGTCAGCGGCCGCATGCTGCGCACGCCGGATCATCCGCTGACCTTCATTCCGGCGGGCGAGGCGGTGGAATCGGCGACCGATCTTTATGGCGGCGACGCCATGCGCAGCCTGATGGCGGATCTCGCCGACCGCTATTCCGACCGCATCATCCTCATCGACGGCCCGCCGCTGCTCGCCAGCACCGAGCCGGTGGAGCTGGCGCGCCACGCCGGACAAGTCGTCATGGTGGTCGACGCCGAGCGCACCACCCGCAAGGCCGTGGAGGCGGCGCTGGATTTGCTAGGACCCGAGTGCAACGTGAATCTTGTGCTGAACAAGGCCACGGCCTCGGGTCGTTTGGAGCAGTTCGGCAGCTATTATGAGGCTTACGCCAATGACAGCGCTCCCCGGAAATCCTGATCGCCGCCCGGCGCGCCGGGCCTTGAGGCTCCGCGCGAGCGGCCTGGCTCTGGCCTGTGCGCTGGGCGCCGGCCCCGTCTCGGCCGAGTCCTATTTCTGGACGGATCCTGCGCCGTCTCAGGCCGACACGCTCGGGCCCTCCGGCCTGGAATCGGGCGGCGTGGTGCTGACGCCCGACATGAGCGGCGGATTCGCCCCGCCCGCCGGAGCCGGTCCCGGTCCCGCCGCGGGCTCGGGCGAGCCTGCGGCGCCCACCGCCCGGCGTCTCTGGAAGACCAGCGTCCGGCCCTACGCTTCGACTCAAGTGACGGTCACCGACAACGTGGGGCTGGATCCGCGCGGCGAGGAGCGTTCGGACACGGTGCTCACCGGCACGGTGGGCCTGCGGGCGACCGTGGAGGGAACCCGCGCGAAGGGCTCTCTGAACTACGCCGCCCATTACGACCATTATTTCGAAGATTCTCAGGACGACGGCCTGCGCCATGATCTGGCGGGCGCTTTGTCGGCGACGGTGGTTCCGGGCCTGCTCTATCTCGACGTGGCGGGCTCGGCGGCGGAGAGCTTCGCGCGCGGCGAGGGCAAATATTCGCTGAACCCCGTGGCGGGGCGCGACGACCGCGAGCGGGTGTATTTCGGCTCGGTCAGCCCGGCTCTGCGCCGGAATCTCGGGGGCTGGGCCAACGCGGAGCTCCGTTACACCCACGCCCGCAGCTTCTATGAGGACGGCGACGAAGCCGACGAATGGATGCACGGCTTCAGCGGCGCTCTGGTCTCCGATCCCCGGCGCTTTCAGAAATTCGGCTGGGGCCTTTCGGCGGCCCATATGATCTACGACGACGAACTGGACGACAAACGCCGCGCCTCGACGGTCGGCGGCTCGGTCGAGGTTCCGGTGAGCCCCAAGCTCGCGCTGATGGGCGCGGCGGGCTACGACCATGTGCGCGGCACCAGCCTCGACGAGGATCAGGTGGGCGGCGGCTACGTCAACGTGGGGGCGCGATTCGTCCCGAGCCGGCGCCTGAACATGGACGCCTATCTCGGCTGGCGGAATCAGGGCCTCGATTACGGCGCGAACCTGCGCTACGCGCTGGCGGAGCGGCTGGGGATCTCGGCCTCGGCGGGGCGCTCGGTGGAGTTCCTCGACTTCGGCGGCGCGCCCTACGCCCTGCTCGACGCCGGGACGGACGATTCCGGAAATCCGCTTTACCGCTCGGCGGAGGGCGGCTTGACCTCCAACCGCGCCGAAGCTCTGGCGGTGAGCCTCGCGGACGGCTCCTTGCGTCTGGCGAGCGATCCGGCCTTCAGTCGGCAGACTCAGGACGCGGTGGTCGATTCGGCCACGCTGGCGCTCTCGGGCTCGACCGGCAAGACGGGCGTGAGCCTCGTGGGGGCGGCCCAGCGCCGCGATTACGGCGGCCCGCTCGACGACGACGAATGGACGCTCACTCTGGCGGGCGCGGTGAACCGCGACCTCACCTCCCGCGTGGGCGTGGACGCTTCGGCGGCCTTCATCCTCTACGCTCCGGACGATCCGCGTCTGGCCAAGGAGCAGACCCTCTCCTTCGGCGTGGGCGCGTCTTATCGGATTACGGAAATTGTCAACGCTTTCGCGCGATACACTTACACACGACGCTTCTCCGATTCGTCTTTGGACGAATATCAGGAGAACGCAGGCGTGCTGGGTTTGAGGGCGGATTTCTAAGGCGCCGCCGCGAACTCTTCCTCGGGCGGCGCGCGAAACGGTCAGAAAAGCGCCGCCGCGGGGCGGGACGAACGGCATCAGGGAGTCGGACGACGCGATGTATGAAGAATATTACGGCCTGTCGGCCTGCCCCTTCCGCCTCACCCCCGACCGCCGCTTCTGGTTCGGCTCGGAGGGACATCGCAAGGCGATGTCCTACCTGAAATACGGGCTCTATCAGGGCGAAGGCTTCATCGTCATCACCGGCGACGTCGGCACCGGCAAATCGACCCTGATCAGCCAGCTGTTCGAGGAGCTGGATGAAAACGACGTGGTGGCGGCCACCATCGGCACCACGCAGGTCGATCCTGAAAACGTCGTGCGCCTGATCTGCGACGCTTTCGGCGTCCAGCCCGCCAGCGACGACAAAGCCAGCATGCTCACCGCCTTCGAGCAGTTTCTGGTCGAGCAGAATCAATATGGCCGCCGCGTGCTGCTCGTGGTGGACGAGGCGCAGAACCTGCCGATGCGCACGCTCGAAGAGCTGCGCATGCTCCAGAACTTCACTCTGGGCGGCCAGCCTCTGTTTCAGATCTTCCTCGTGGGCCAGCCGCAATTCGCGCGGACTCTGGCGCATCCGGATTTGGCGCAGCTTCTGCAGCGCGTGACGGCCTCCTATCGCCTCGAGCCGATGACCGAGCAGGAGACCAGCGAATACGTGGTCCATCGTCTGGAGATGGTGGGCTGGCAGGGGAACCCGACCTTCACGCCGGAAGCCCTCTCGCGCATCTACGCCGAGACCAAGGGCGTGCCGCGCCGGATCAACACTCTGGCGAACCGGATCATGCTCTTCTCCGCTCTGGAGGAGCTCCAGGAGATCACGCCTGAGACCGTCGAGACGGTGGTCGCCGATCTGAAGAAGGAGGCTTTCGCCGCCTCGCGCCCCGCCGAGGGGACGACGGAGGGGCAGGGGGCTCCGGTGCCTCCGGGCCATCCGGCGCATCCGGCGCATCCGGCCCAGATCGCGGCGGCGAGCGTGGCGGCCGAACAGGCGGTTCTGGCGGCGGTCAACGCTCTGGCCTCCCGCATCAGCCTGCTGGAATCCCGCGCCGAGGATCACGATCGCGCGATCCGCGAGATGATCGAAATCGTCTCGACGCTGCTGGAGCAGAGCATGGCCGAGGAGCCGCCGCGCCGCGCAGGCGGGTTTTGACCCTCCGCGAGGCGCCGGAGCCGGGATCGGAAGGCCCTGAGCCTTCCGCCCCTCCCCGCGCCGTCGGCGGCGCGACGAATTCCCGCGCCGGGATCGGCGCCATGACCCCCCGCGCCGGGATCGGCGCCATGACGCCCCGCGCCGCTTGCGGCGCCATGACGATCGACGTGGAGGAGCATTTCCACGTTTCCGCCTTCGCGGGCGTGCTGGACCGGGCCGATTGGCCGAAGCAGCAAAGCCGCGTCGAGGCCAACACCCACCGTCTGCTCGACCTCTTCGCCGCGCATCAAGCTCAGGCGACGTTTTTTTGTCTGGGCTGCGTGGCGCGGGCGGCTCCGGGGCTGATCCGGCGCATCGCCGCCGAAGGCCATGAACTCGCCAGCCATGGCGACCGGCATTTCCGGGTGTTCGAGCAAAGCCGCGCCGAATTCGCCGAAGACCTCCGCCGCGCCAAGGGCGCCATCGAGGAGGCCGGCGGCCGGGCCGTGAGCGGCTATCGCGCCCCGAGCTTCTCCGTCGACGCGCGCAGCCCATGGGCCTACGAGGTCATGGCCGAGACGGGCCATGGCTGGTCCTCCAGCTCGCATCCCATCAAGCACGACCATTACGGCGACCCGACCGCCCCCCGGAGTCCCCATCGCGAGCCCACGGCGGGGATTTGGGAGATTCCGGTCTCCACGCGGATGGTTCGCGGGCGGCGCCTGCCTTTCGCGGGGGGCGGGTTCTTTCGTCTGGCGCCGCTGTTCTGGACGCGCTCGGGCCTCGACGCCTATGCGCAAGAATTTGGAATCGCGCCGAATTTCTACCTCCACCCCTGGGAGATCGATCCGGATCAACCACGCCTTAAGGGCGCGCCGTTAAAATCGGCTTTGCGCCACAGGATCGGACTCGGCCGCGCCGAATCCCGACTTGCGGCGCTCCTCGCCGAACGCCGCTGGCGATCCATGCGCGAAGCTTACGCGGACAGGATCGGGGCGGCCTGACTCCGGAGCCGCCATGGCCGTTCGATTCCTCATGCGCGAACCTGCGGAAGCCTCCGAATGGGCGGCTTGGGATTCCTATGTCCTGAACCATCCCGAAAGCGAGCCTTTCCACCTCTCCGGCTGGCGGCGCGCCGTTCAGGAGGCTTACGGCCTGCCTTGCTTCTGGCTCGGAGCCTGGGAGGGCGGCGTTCTGCGCGGAGTCTTGCCTCTGGTGAAGGCTCCGGCGCCTTTCGGCGGCGCGAATCTGACCTCCTGCGCCTTCGCGGTGGGGGGCGGGATCCTCGCCGAATCCGAAGAGGCGCGCGCCGCTCTGGCCGCCGAGGCCGAGGCTCTGGGGCTTCGTCTGGGCGTGGGCGCGGTGGAGCTGCGCGGCGGCGAGGCTCCTGAAGACTGGGGCGTCAAGGAAGGCGTCTATGCGGGCTTCCGCCGCGAGATGGCCGAGACCTCCGAAAAGCGCTTGCTGCAAATCCCCCGCAAGAAAAGAGCCGACGTCCGCAAGGCCATGGAGGCGGATCTCAAGATCGAGCATGAAGCCGCTCTGGAGCCTTTCCACGCGATTTATTCCCGCAGCCTGCGCGATCTCGGCACGCCGACGCCTTCCCTGCGCTGGATGCGGGCTCTGAAGGCCGCTTTCGGAGAATCCTGCCATGTGACGCTCGTGCATGGGCCTGCGGGTCCGGTGGCGGCGCTGATGAGCTTCGAGCATCGGGATCGGGTCATGCCCTATTTCGGGGGCGCCCTGCCGGAGGCGCGGGCCTTGCGGGCCTATGACCGGCTCTATTGGGAGGAGCAGGAGCGCGCCGCCGCCAAGGGCCTGAAGGTCTTCGACTTCGGCCGCTCGAAATTCGGGACCGGAGCTTTCGACTACAAGACTCACTGGGGCTTCGCGCCTCAGCCTCTGGTTCAGCGTTATCGGCTGGTGCGGGCCTCCGAGGCGCCGGACGTGAATCCTCTCAGCCCTAAATATCGGCGTTTCGTGGCGCTCTGGCGGCGTCTGCCGCTCTGGACGGCCAATCTTCTCGGGCCGCATCTCGCGCGGAGGCTCGGGTGATCCCATGATGAAACGCCGTTTGCTCGTTCTGGCCCATCGCGCCCCGGTTCCGCCGCTCACCGGAGAAAAAATGCGGCTTTGGCGCTTCGTCCAGGGTCTGGCGCGGAATTGGGAGATCACGCTCGCCGCGCCCGTCGACCGCGCCGAGGACTGGGAGGCGAGGGAAGCGCTCTCCGGCCTCGGCGTCGCGGAGATTCTCTTTGGCGATCTGACGAAACGTTCAAGGGCGGCTTCGGGGCTGAGGGCTCTGAACTCCGGCGCGCCGATCAGCCTTGAGCATTTCCACGATCCCGCTCTGGCGGCCCGCATCGCCGAGGCCGCCCGCAAGACGCCTTTCGACGCGGTGCTGCTCTATGGTTCGGGCGGGGCGCGCTATCTGGAGGCTTTGCCTGATCCGCGTCCGCCGGTGATCCTCGACATGGTGGATGTGGATTCCGCCAAATGGGAGGATCTGGCGCGCAAATCCTCTTCGCCGATGGGCTGGGTCTACGCCCGCGAGGCCCGGCGCCTGAAGCGGGTCGAGGAGGATCTGGCGCGCAGCTCCGCAGCCTGCCTCTTCGCGACTCCCGCCGAGCGCGACCTTTTCGCGAAACGCGGCGGGACGGGCAAGCTCCTCGCCGTGGAGAACGGCGTGGATTGCGACTATTGGGCGGCGGGAAAATCCATGGCCTCGCCTTATCCCGACGATAAGATTCCGCGCGTGATCTTCACCGGCGCCATGGATTATCCGCCCAACGTCGAGGCGGCGGTCTGGTTCGCCCGCGAGATCCTGCCGCGCGCCAAGGCTCTGGCGGGGCCTTTCGAATTCGTGGCGGCGGGCGCGCGTCCGGCGAAAGAAGTCCTCGCGCTTCAGGAGACAGGCGTGCGCGTGACGGGCCGCGTTGAAGACATGCGACCCTATTTGGCTCATGCTGCGGCGGCGGTGGCGCCTTTGCGTCTGGCGCGGGGGGTGCAGAATAAATTGCTGGAGGCCATGGCCTCGCGCGTGCCGACCGTGGCCACTCCGGCGGCTCTGGAGGGGATTTCGGCCACCCCCGGCGCGGATCTCCTCACAAGCGCGTCAGCTTCGGAATTCGCGGCGGCTCTGGCGCGGCTCTTGCTCGATTCCCGCCTGAGCGCCTTGCTCTCCGCCAACGCCTTTCGGGCCATGCGCGACCGCTACGACTGGTCGAGCCGCCTTGAGGCTCTGGAGGCGACGATGCTGCAGGCGCTCGCCGAGCCGCCCGACCAAACTCAGGACGCCGCATGACCGATCAAAGCCTCGCCCCGCCTCAAGGATCCTCCCTCCCCGAAGGCTTCTTCGGCGAGGCTTGGCCCGCATGGCGCCGGACCATCTGGTCGATGGCGGCTTTGGCGGTTCTGGCTTTGGGGCTTCAGGCTCCGGCGGTCTGGGACATGATCGGCGTCTGGATCTCCTCGCCGACCTATAATCACGGTTTTCTGGTCTTGCCCGCGAGCCTTTGGTTCGTCTGGCGCAAACGCGCCGAATTGCGCGAGATCGCGCCGCGAGTCTCTTTCTGGGGGCTGGCGCCTTTGGCTCTGGCGGCGGCTCTGGCGACCCTCGGCGGGCTGATGGGCGCGGCGATCTTCGAACACGCCGCCGTCGCCTTCTCGCTGATGGGCGTGGCGATTCTGGCGGCGGGCTCCGAATTCGCGCGGCGCTTCTGGTTTCCTCTGGCCTTTCTGATCTTCCTCGTCCCCTTCGGCGACGAACTCACGCCTTTGCTGCAGGAATGGACGGCGGACGTCTCGGTCTGGCTGCTGCGGGCCTCGGGCGTGCCGACCTATCGCGAAGGGATTATGATCGAACTGCCCAACGCCCTTTTCGAGGTCGCCGAGGCCTGCGCGGGTCTGCGCTTCCTCATCGCGATGATGGTGGTGGCGGCGGCTTTCGCGCATCTCTCCTATAACCGCCTCTGGAAATGGGCCTTGTTCGGAATCTTGGCGGTGGTCGTGCCGGTGGGCGCGAATTTCCTGCGCGCCTATGGAATCATGATGATCGCCCATCTGACCGACGGGCGCGTGGCGGCGGGCGTGGATCATCTGGTTTACGGCTGGGTCTTCTTCTCGGCGGTGATGCTGCTGCTGCTCTGGATCGGCGGCCGCTTCGCCGACCTCAAATGGGACGCCGCCTCCGTTCCCGCCGCGCCTCAGCCTGCGCCGGTCGCCGCCGCGCCCGCCCCGCAGGATTCCCGCAAGGCTTGGGCGGCTTTGAGCCTCGGCGCTCTGCTGCTGGCGACGCCCACGGCGGCGCTCTCGATCACGGCGCCGGATCGCGGCCTCTTCCCGCCGCCCGCCGATTGGGTCTTGGCGGCGCCCGCGGGCTGGGCCTCCGTCCCCCCCGCCGAGGACTGGACGCCCCATCTTCAGGGTCTTGACCGCCTTTACCGCTTCGGCTTCATGAAGGACGGCGCTCAGGTGGATCTCGTCATCGGCTATTACCGCTATGAGCGCCCCGGCGCCGAGGCGGGGCAATCCACCAACCGCTTCGAGGACGATGATATTTGGGTGCGGTCGCGCCAAGCCCGCGCCGAGATCGGCGGCTTGCCGAGCCGCCTCGAAGACCTCAGCCACGCCCGCATCCATGAGGGCCGCGGCGCGAGCTTCGCCAGCCGCCTCGTCGCGGCCTGGTATTGGACGGGCGGCGAATTCAGCGCCGACGCCCGCCGCGCGGGGCTCAACGCCATGACGGCGCGTCTGACGGGCGGGCCTCAGGAGGCGGCGATTCTGGCGCTCTCCACGCCTTACGCCCGCCCGGCGGATCGGGCGGCGGCTCTGGCGGCGCTGGAGGAGTTCCTAAAGGACTTCGGCCCCCTCGACGCTCCGCTGGAGGCTCTGGCCTCTCGATAAACCCGCAGCGAGGCTCTAGATTGGCGGCTCTTGCGATCAGGAGCCGCCGCCATGAGCCTCGACGAAACCCGCCCTTTCCTGCCTTTGCGCATCGCGGTTCTGACCCTCTCCGACACGCGAGGCCCTGAAGACGACGCCTCCGGCGATCTTCTGGCCGGGCGGGTGGAGGCGGCGGGTCATCTCCTCGCGGCCCGCGATCTGATGCCCGACGACCGCGCCGCGCTCGAAGCCCGGCTTCGGCTCTGGATCGCGAATCCGGAGATCGACGTGATCCTCACCACGGGCGGCACCGGGCTCACGGGCCGCGACGTCGCCGTGGAGGCCCATCAGGCGGTCTATGAAAAAGAGATCGACGGCTTTTCCACCGTCTTCCATATGGTCTCCTTCAAAAACATCGGCGTCTCGACTCTGCAAAGCCGGGCCTGCGGCGGGGTGGCGGGGGGGACTTACCTCTTCGCTTTGCCGGGCTCTCCGGGGGCCTGCCGCGACGCTTGGGACGAAATCCTCGTCAAGCAGCTGGATTCGCGCTGGCGGCCCTGCAATTTCGCCAAGATCCTCGACCGCCTGACCGAGGTCTGACCGGAGCGGGCGAGGGCGTTTGTCCTAAAAAGGGGCGGTGCGGATTATTTCAGGACATATGGGGAAGGTGTTGGATTCCCAAGACCCGCGCCTTTCTTGTCTCTGAATTGATCTGTCCACCGCGTATATTGAGAGATTTTATTGAATATCATAGGGTTAATTATGAAGAACCCTGAAGATTCCACATTCTTTTCTTAAAAATTCCCTCGAGGAGTCGGATTGCTAAAACCATGTAATGTGCTATTTTGAAACAAGATATTTAGATTCAGGGGAATCATCATGACAATTTCTCTTTTCCTGGGCTCTTTGCTCGGAAACAGACGCGGCGGTCAGGTCGTGGGCAGCACCCGCGCGGTCGGCGAAGAGGACGGCGGCTCCCGTCCCGGCGGCGGCCATGGGAATCACGGCTCCTGGCGCCCCGGCGGTTCGGGCTCGGGTTCGGGTTCGGGCGGCGTGACCACCCTCGCCATCGGCGAGGAGGGCGGCGGAACCCGTCCCGGCGGCGACCATGGCGGCCATGGCGCTTGGCGTCCGGGCAATCCCGGCATGGCGACCACCCTCGCGGTCGGCGAAGAGGGCGGCGGAACCCGCCCCGGCGGCGGCGGCCCCACCATCACCACCTACGCCATGGGCGAGGAAGGCGGAGGCCAGCACGGCGGCCAGCGCCCCGGCGGACGTCCCGACGCCACCACTCTGGCGGTCGGCGAGGAAGGCGGAGGCCAGCATGGCGGCCATCGTCCGGGCGGCTCCGGCGGACGCCCTGACGTCAGCACGCGGGCCTTCGGCGAAGAAGGCGGCGGCTCTGGCGGCTCTGGCGGCGCGACCACCCTCGCCATCGGCGAGGAGGGCGGCGGCCATCGTCCCGGCGGTTCGGGCGGCGCGACCACCTACGCCATCGGCGAGGAAGGCGGCGGCGGCCAGCATGGCGGCCATCGTCCGGGCGGAAACGGTTCGGGCGGCGGCCTGACCCTCTCCACCATGGCGATCGGCGAAGAGGGCGGTTTCGGCAATCGCCGCTGAAGACCTGAGATCCCCCGGCGCCGATCCCCGAGGATCGGCGTCGGGCGGACCGAGCGGGAGGGCGCGTCAGAGCCTTCCCGCGCGAGGCTTCGGGGAGCTTGCGGAGGATCGGGGGCCTTTCGGGCCTGAATCTTGAACAGGGGATTCCGTCGCGCCGAACCGGCGCTTGCGAAAGGGGATCCTCATGACCGTCATTCCGACCGCCTCTCCGCTCTCCACGCGGCCTCAAACCTTTATCGAAGCTTTCCGGGCCGGGCCTCAATCCGCCGTTCGGAAGGTCGTCGTCCCGAGCGCCCAGAGCGCGACCTCCTCCGCCTCTTCTTCTTCGCCCGTCGTCCAGATGGTCACCACTTTGGCCGTCGGCGAGGAAAGCGGCTCGGCCACCGCCTATCAGGGCTCCGGCTTCTTCACCACCCTCGCCTCGGGCGAGGAGGGGACGTCCTCGACGCCCTCGCCTCAGGCTCCGGGCGCCGGGGCGACGACCATGGCCATCGGCGAGGAGGGATCCGCGACGAGCGCCTCAGGCTCGACCCAAAACCTGACCCCCAATTCCGTGGTGAGCTCGGGGGCGGGCTCGGGAGCCTTCGTCACTCATGTCGTCGGCGAGAGCGGGCGCAGCTACGGATCCTCGGGCGGCGTGCTGACCACCCTCGCCATCGGCGAGGAAGGCGGCTCCACGACTGGCTCGACGACCGGCTCGGCGGCCTCCACTCTGGCCATCGGCGAGGAGGGATCCGCCTCGACCTCCCAAAGCTCCGCGTCCGGCGCCGGGAGCTTCGTCACTCATGTCGTCGGCGAAAGCGGGATCGGCTACGGCTCCTCGGGCGGCGTGCTGACCACGGGAGCCTCCGGAGAGGAAGGCGCCTCCACGGGCGGCTCCGCTTCGGGGACGGGTTCGGGCGGCTTCTTCGCCTCCACTCTGGCCATCGGCGAAGAAGGCGGCTGGCGCTCCTCGACGAGCCTCGGGACGGGCGGCGGCTCTCTGATGGGCTTCGCGCTCTGGTCTCTGGGCGCACGGCGCGGCTTCTGAGCGCCCGCAGGAGGGACCGGGAGAAAGGGCGGCCCCGCATGTCGCGGGGCGCCCGTGTCTTGCGTGAGGATCTTGTGCGGACCCCCGCGCGCCCTGAGTCCGGCGCGCGGAGGCCGCATCTCCTCCGGGTTCGGATTTCGGAGGGAGTAAAAAATCCTCTGCGCCGCAAGAGGCTGTATTTTCGCCGCTTTTGACCCTTAAAGCCGTTCTGTGGGCGGAGGCGCCGCGAGGCGATCCGAGGGCGTCCCAGCATTCTGCTTGAAGGAGTGGATCATGAATCTGACGAGCGAACATCTCTCGCGGAAGGCGGGCGGCGCCTTGAGCGCTCTGGCGCTCGCCAATCTGGCGCTGCAGACCCTGCTGACCGGCGCCGCCGTCGCCGCCCCCACGCCGGGGAGCCTCGGAGGTTCGGCGGGAGGTTCGGCGCTTGATCTCGTCGAGGCCGCCGCTCCGGCGGCCGCCGCGGCTCAGGCCGAAGCGGGCGAGGGCGTCGAGCTGGCGCAGAACTGGGCGACCACCCTCGCCGTCGGCGAGGAGGGCGCGCAGAACTTCACGCCGCGGCATCCGAACTGGAATCGCCCCGCGCCGCGTCCTCCGGGTTGGGGCGACGCGACCACCCTCGCCGTCGGCGAGGAGGGCGGCGGCTGGAACCGCCCTGCGCCGCGTCCTCCGGGCTGGGGCGCGACGACCTACGCCGTCGGCGAGGAGGGCGGCGGAATCCATCGTCCCGCGCCGCGTCCTCCGGGCTGGGGCGCGACCACCTACGCCTTCGGCGAGGAGGGCGGCGGCGGCTGGACTCCGAATCGCCCGACGACCATGGCGCTCGGCGAGGAAAACCCGCATCGCCCGCCGCCCCGGCATTGGCGTTAGGTTTGGGGGCGCCGAGTTCGGGGCGCCGAAATTCGGATGGAGGGCGGCCTTCGCGCCGCCCTTCGTCTCCTGAGGGGGAAGTCGCCTCCGTTCAGGATTCCGCAATCGGAATCCCGGCGCGGCGGCGGCTCCGGCGGCGGGCGAAGATGAGGAGATCCTCAGACGACCGCTGTAATTTCGCCGTTTTTACGGCTCAGACCCTGCTCTCTTCGGTCAGGTCGGCCGATCATCGGATACGTAAGACGACGAGGAGAGATCGATGAATCTCACGAGCGAAACCCTTTCGCGGAAGGCCGGGAGCGCCTTGAGCGCCTTGGCTTTGGCCAATCTGGCGATGCAGAGCCTGCTGGCGGGCGCGGCCGTCGCCGCTCCGACGCCGCAAGGCCTGCGCGGCGTCCCCTCGGATTTCGAGCGCCCCGCCGAGAACCTTCAGCTCGCGCAGGCCCATGGCGGGCTTCAGGCGACCACCCGCATGGTCGGCGAGGATTTCGGCCCGATCGTCACGCCGCCGCCCTCGGCGGCTCCGCAGCCGAGCACCCGCATGGTCGGCGAGGAAGGCGGAGGCGTCGCCACCACCCTCGCCCTCGGCGAGGAGGGGGCGAGCGTCCATCCCTCCCATCCGCCCGCGATCGGCCAGCCGAGCACCCTCGCGCTCGGCGAGGAGGGCGGCCCGACCGTCACCACGGCCATGGTCGGAGAAGAGAGCGGCCTCTCGCCCACGCCTCCGCCTTCCTCCGGGAACGCGACCACCATGGCCCTCGGCGAGGAAACCGGCTCTTGGGGGCCCGCGACCACCTACGCCATGGGCGAGGAGGCGGGAAGCGCGCCGACGCCCGCTCCGCCGAATAAGCTCACCACCATGGCCCTCGGCGAAGAGGCGGGATCCGCGGCGCCGCAGCCTTATCCCCAGCCTTTGCCGGGGCGCTACGACCCTCAACCGCAAATTCAGCCGCCCGTTCATCCTCCGCTTACCCGCGCATGGGGAGAATGAGCCTGACGGGCGCCTGCTTCGCGCCCCTCTTCGACCCTCTTTCGCGTCGCGCCCCGCCTCTCCGGCGGGGCGCTGACTTGTTCATGATCAAGCGATCACGGCTCAGGAGCGCTGTCTTCGATGGTTGAATCTTCTTCCGGAGCGAGCGGCTCCTCCCGCGTTCTGATGTTCGTCGGCGGCGGCGAAGATCCGCAGCTGCGCCGCCTCGCCGAGGCCGCCCATGCGCGGGGCTTCGAGATTTCGCCGATGATCACCTTGGACGAGGGGCCGCGCGGCGTGCTCTGGAGCCTCGATTCCGAAGGCGCCTCCCAGATGACCGACGAACGCGGCGAGCCTTTGAGGGCCCACGCCGCCTTTCTGCGTCAGGACGTCTTCAAATTTCTGCGCACCAATCACGACATGGACAACGTAGACGCCCGCGCCTGGCGGGTGCTCATGGAGGCCTGGCTGGCCGCCAATCCGCAGGTGCGCCGCTTCAACCGAGGTTTCTTCCTGAAGGATTCGGCCAATAAGCCCTATGCTCTGGTGCAGGCGCAGCGGGCGGGGCTTCAGGTGCCGCGCACGCGCCTGACCGCCCTCGCGGCCGAGCTGCGCGCTTGGGCCGCTCAGGAGGAGGTGGTGTATAAGCCCATCGACGGCGGCGATCATTGCCGCGTCCTGACGGTCGAGAATCTGGAGATCTACGGCGAGGGCGTCCTGCCGCGCCCTTACATCTTTCAGGAGCGGCTCGTGGCGCCCGAGATCCGCATTTTCCGCGTGGGGCCGAAATTCTTCGCCTTCCGGGTCGAATCGCCCTCGCTGGACTATCGCGAGCATCAGGACGCGACCCTCGTCCCCATCGAGCCCCCCGCCGAGCTTCTGCCCGGCCTGACGCGGGTTTCGGACGAGCTGGGGCTGAATTTCTGCGCCGCCGATTTCAAAACCCGCGCTTCGGACGGGGCGCTCTGCTTCATGGAGATCAATTCCAATCCCATGTTCGCGGGCTTCGACATGGCTTGCGAGGGCGCGCTCTGCGGGGGGATGCTGGATGTTCTGATGGGCGAGGAGCCGCTCTGATCCGGGCGACGTCGCTCCTGCCGCCGTACATCTTTGGGAGCGTCTTTTGCGCGCGGGGCGCTATATCTTCTCCCGCATAGTCTATTTTTGGCATAAATCCTGAAAGAATGGCCTTGCCCCTCTAGGTTTCGTATCTTTATGGGTCGATTCAAGAGGCGGGTGTCTTAGTTCAGGAGGAATGTCCCTGTGTCGATCCATATCGAGACCGCTGGTCGGCCCCGGACGCCCCTTCCGAAAGGGGCGGCCGTCCTCGTCGTCGCGCTGACGCTCTGCGGCCCGCTGGCGGCCCAGACGGCTTCTCCGCTCTTCGACGATCCCATGGAGGCTTTGCTGGAGGCCCCGCAGGAGTCGCCGCAGCCGGAGGCGGCGCGGCCGCTCTCCGCCGTTCCCTTCGAGCCCGCGCCCGAGCCGCGTTTCCAGAACCGTCCCGCCGCCGCTCCCGCGACGACGGCCGCGGTTCCGGTCGGCGCGCCTGCGGCCGCCGCCTCCGGGGCGACGCCCGCCGCCGGCTTGGGCTTCAGCGCCGAGCCGACCCGCATCGACGCCCAGAGCCTCGGGCGGGCGGGGGCGCGCGGCGACGAGATCGTGCAGAGCGCCGCCCAGCGCTGGGGCCTCTCCGCCGCGACGCTCTATATGCTGGGCGCGCTGCTCGGCCTGCTCGGGCTTTTGCTGCTCGCGCGGCTTCTGGGCTTCGGACAAAACCCGCCCAAGCCCGCCCCGAAGCGCCGCAAGCCGACGCGCCCCGCGCCGCGCGCCGCCGCCCGGGCGCCCGCCGACGACTGGGAGGAGGAGGCGCCCGAAGAGGCCCGCTTCGCCGTCGCCGCCCGCCGCGCGACGAAGGCCCGCCCCAGCGCGCCCGCCGCCGTCGTCCGGAGCCGCCCCGCCGCCGCGCCTGACGAGGATTGGGGCGAGGAATGGGCCGAAGCGCCCGCGCCCGCCCAAAGCGCCCGCGCCGCTTCCGCCCGCGCGCCCGCGCCGCGCCGGCCCAATCTCGACCGGCTCGCCGCCTCCATCCGCGACACCTGGCCCAAGGGCGCCGAACATCACGACGAACATCCGGACGGGGCCTCGCCCGCCCGCGCCGCCGCCGCGCGGGTGGCGCGCGAATTCGCCGCCGAAGAGCCGCCCCTCGCGCAGCCTGCGCGGGGCGCGGGGCGCCCCTCCCGGACCGCGCCGCGCGGCGGCGACTTCCTCGACGCCCTCGAAGCGGCGGGAGAGGCCGGTTCGGGCGATCCCTCGGCGCTGGACCGCGTCCGCGCTCTGACCCGCGCCCGGTGACGCCATGGCCGCCATGACCGAAGACGCGCCCGAGGAGATCCGTCCGAGAGGAAAGGTTCATCCGATGGCAAGACCCGCAGGGCAGGATGCGCCTGTGTCGAGGTTACGGAAAACGGGACGCTCCATGCGCGATCTCACGGAAAACATGCGGACTCCGGCGCTGCGGAGCTCCGGCCTGATCTTGGGCTGTCTGGCTTTGCTGGCGCTGGCTCTGGGCGCGGCGACGGGACAATGGCTCGGGGCGGCGGCCTTCGCGACGGCGGCGGCGGTTCTGGCGGCGAATTGGCCGGCCATGATGAGCTGGCTCGGATTGAGTTCGGCCGAACACGGAGCCGAGGCTCTGCGCGAAGAAGTGGGGGCGGTGGGCAAGGTGGCGCATGACGCCGCCGAAGACCTCGCCCGCATGGAGGACATCCTTGAGGATCTCGTGAACGAGAACCGCCGCGCTCTGGCGGACAGCGCCTCCGCGGTGACTCAGATCAAGAACCGCCTTCAGGCCATAGATCCCGCCGAGAGCGGCGCCCATGGCCGCCTCAGCGCTCTGGAGGGGCGGCTGGAGGTTCTGGACGAGGCGCTCGCCGCCCTGCGCCAGAACGCGCCCGCGCCGCGCTTCTCCTCAGCGGAGTCCTATGAAGACGCGGACGCGCCTGCGCGGCCCTCGCGCGAGTCCGATCCGGCGACCGCCTTTCTGGCCGATGTGGCGAGCGCTTCGGCGCGTCGCCGCCGGGCCGAGCCCCAGCCGGAGCCCGCTCCCGCGCCGCCGCCGCGCTCCGCGCCTCAGGCGGGCGGAATCGCCGGAGGTCCGGGCGACCTCGCCGAGAGCCTGCGCCACCGCGCCCGCGAAGTTCAGCAGGCGCGTCAGAGCGCCGCCGTCCAATCCCGGGCTCCGGCTCCTCAGGCCGCTCCGCTTCCGGCGGGCGACGCCGAGGGGCTGGCCGGTCTGACGCCTCTGGCCTCTTTGGCCTCCATGGCGAACGGCGGCGCGGCGCCTCAGGCTCAGGCTCCGCAGGCCCGTCAGGCGCCGCAGGCTCAGGCGGAGCGCGGACAGGCTCCGAACGGCCGGGCGGCGCCCGGTCCCGGCGGGCCTCAGCCGCTCGCGCCCGGCCAGAGCGCGCCGATCTACGCTTTGGCGCCGCGCGTGATCGCGGGGCATGATCTGGGCGTGGCGGAGGAATCTTCGCTCGCCGAGCGTCTGGCTCTGGCGGCCGCCAAGGTCGCCGAGCTCGCGGCGGCGGGCGTGGAGGAGGGCGTGCATCTGCCGCTCCGCGCGGCCCATCTGACTCCCGGCGCGGCCGCCGAGATCGAGGCCGCCCTCGTGGCGAATCCCGAGCTGGGGCGGCGTCTGGTGATCTCCGCGCCGCTGGCCGATCTGGCCGAGGTGGCGGTGGAGCCCATCGACGCGCTGCGCGCCCATGGCGTGGCGCTGCGGGCGGACGTGGCCTCGCCGGAGGGCCTCAGCGCCGAAATCTTCTCGCGGCTGAAGGTCGAGCTGGCGGCGGCGCCCTCGCTGCTGGCTCTGGCCATGGCGCCGCACGCCATGCAGATGGGCATGGCGCTGATGGCCACCGAAGTCGGCGATCCGGTGATGTTGCAGGCGCTCTCCATCGCGGGGATTCCGCTGGTCTCCGGCCCGGCCACCGAGATTCTGGCGCAGGCCGGTCCGGCGCCCGCGCCGCAGCAGGGCTGACCCTGCGGGCGACGAGATCGGACGCGAAGGACTTGGCGAAGGCGGGGCCTCCGTGATAGGGCGGCCCCGCCTTCGCGTCTCCAGCTTCTCGCGTCAGAAAGACCCGCCGATGACCCGCCTGATCTCCCGGCTTTCGGAAATCCCGCCCGCGCCGCAGGCTTTGCTCTGCGATCTCTGGGGCGTGCTGCATGACGGCTTGCGGGTTTTCCCCGCCGCCGCCGAGGCGCTCGTCTCCTATCGGGCGCGGGGCGGCAAGGTTCTGCTGCTGACCAACGCGCCGCGTCCCGCGCCGAGCGTCATCGCTCAGCTGGAGGCTCTAGGCGCGCCGCGCGAGGCCTATGACGGCGTGGTCTCCTCCGGGGACGCCACGCGGGCCGAGTTGGACTCCGGGCGCTGGGGACGGCGCGTGGTCTTCATCGGCGCGGAGAAGGACGAGCCCCTTCTGGAGGGCCTGCCTCTGGAGCGCGTCGCGCCGGAGGCGGCGGAGTCGGTTCTCTGCGCGGGCTTCGCGGACGACGCCTCCGAGACCGTCGCGGATTACGTCGAGCTTCTGACCCGCTGCCGGGCGCGGAATCTGCCGATGCTCTGCGCCAATCCCGATCTGCTGATTCATCGCGGCGGGCGCGAAGTCCCCTGCGCGGGGGCTCTGGCCGATTGGTATGCGCGGGAGGGCGGAGAGGTCGTCTTCACGGGCAAGCCGCATCGCCCGATCTATGATCTGGCGCTGAAGCGGCTCGGGGAGATTCTGGGGGAGGCGCCGGATCCTGCGCGGATTCTGGCGGTGGGCGACGGCCCGGCCACGGATGTTCTCGGGGCGGCTCAGGCGGGGATTCCGGCGCTTTTCGTGACGGGCGGAATCGCCGTTCAGGAGACCATGCGGGACGGGGAAATCCGGCCGGACCTGCTGGAGGCTTTTCTCAAGCGCCATGATCTGGCTCCGGCCTTCGCTATGGCGCATCTGGCCTGAGGACTTCCCCTCGCGCCGCCGGATGGGGCAGACTGGGCGCGCATAAAAACGAGGGAGGTCGTCATGCTCATGCGCCGCGCCGAAAGCTTTCTGCTCATCGTCGATCTTCAGGGCAAGCTCATGCCCGCCATGCGGCGCGGCGCGGAGGCGCTGAAGACCAGCGGACGCCTGATCCGGGCGGCGCGGGCGCTCGGCGTTCCGGTGCGGGTCAGCGAGCATTGCGCCGAGCGCATCGGCCCGACCGAAGAGGGCTTGCGGGCCTTGCTCCGGCCTGAGGAGATTCTCAGGAAAACTCATTTCTCCCTCGCCGAGGAGCCGCAGGCTCTGGCGGATTTGCGGGCTTTGGGGCGGCCTCTGGCGGCGGTCACGGGCGCCGAGGCCCATGTCTGCGTGCTGCAAAGCGCGCTGGGGCTCAAGGCGGCGGGCTTCGCGCCGGTGGTGGTCGCCGATGCGGTGTCTTCTCGCTTCGAATCGGACGAGGCGGCGGGTCTGGCGCGTCTGGCGGCGGCGGGGGTTCCCGTCGTCACCAGCGAGATGGTCATGTTCGAATGGCTCGGCGAGGCGCAAGACCCCGCCTTCCGCGAGGTTCTGGCGCTGATCAAGGAGAGGTGATTCAGCCGCCTAATTCCTCTTTCAGGGCCTCCAGCTCCAGCCATTCCTCTTCGGCGGCTTCGAGGGCGGCGCGGCGCTCGGTCAGGCCCGCCGTGGCCTTGGCGAAGGCGCCGGGGTCTTTGGCGTAGAGCGCCGGATTCCCCATGAACTCCTCCAGCTTGACGATCTCGCGGGCGAGCTTCTCCATTTCGCCGGGCAGAAGCTCCAGCCGCCGCGTCTGGGCGTAGTTCAGCTTCCTGGTCGCCGGAGCCGCAGCCGGAGCGGGGGCCGCGGCGGGTTTGAATCCCGCCTTGGAGCCCGCTTTCTGGAGGGTCCGCGCGGCGGGCTTGTCCGCCTCCGCCGAGGCCGCGATTCCGCCGCCTTGGGCGAGCATGTCGGTCCAGCCTCCGGCGTATTCGGTCGCGCCGCCCGCGCCGTCCAGCCAGACGACCGAGGTCGCCACGGCGTCGAGGAAGGCGCGGTCATGGCTGACCAGCAGCACCGAGCCCTCATAATCGGCGAGCAGCTCCTGAAGCAGATCCAGCGTCTCCAGATCGAGGTCGTTGGTCGGCTCGTCGAGGATCAGCAGATTGGATTCCCGCGCCATGATCGCCGCCAGCAGCAGCCGCGCGCGCTCGCCGCCCGAGAGCGCCCCCACCGGACCCCGCGCCTGACGCTCGTCGAAGAGGAACTCCTTGAGATAGCCGACCACATGGCGGGGCGTCCCGCGCACGAGGATCTGATCGTTCGAGCCTTTGGCGCCGAGCAGGGGATCTCCGGTCAGAGTCTCCCAGAGCGAGATCGTCGGATCCAGCGTGCGGTCCTGATCCAGCCGCGCCGCGACGATGTTCGTGCCGAGTTTGATCTTGCCCGAATCCGGCGCGAGTTCGCCGGTGAGCGTCTTCAGCAGGGTGGTCTTGCCCGCGCCGTTGGGTCCGGCGAAGGCGACGCGGTCGCCGCGCTGGATGATGGCGGAGAACTCGCGGATCAGAACCCGCTCGCCGAAGCTTTTCGAAATCTCCTCAGCCTCGACGAGCTTCTTGCCCGAGATCGGCCCGGCCTCCAGAGCCATGGCGGCGGGGCCTTTGCGCAGGACCTGCGCGCGCCTTTCGCCGCGCAGCTCCTGAAGCCGCCGCAGACGCCCCTGATTGCGTTTGCGCCGCGCCGAAATGCCCTCGACGGCCCAGCGGCCTTCGGCCTTGAGGAAGCGGTCGAGCTTATGGCGGCTCTGATCCTCCTCCTCCCAAGTCTTGTCGCGCCAAGCCTCGAATTCGGCGAATCCGCGCTCCTGACGGCGCATGACGCCCCGGTCCAGCCACAGCGTCGCGCGCGTGAGCTTCTCCAGAAAGGCGCGGTCGTGGCTGATGAGGGCGTAGCCGGTGCGGGTGGCTGAAAGCTCCGACTCCAGCCAGGAGATCGCCGAAATGTCGAGGTGATTCGTCGGCTCGTCGAGGAGCATGAAGTCCGGCTCTCCGGCGATCATCCGCGCGAGGGCGGCGCGGCGCTTTTCGCCGCCCGAGGCGCCGGAGGTCTCGCGGGCGCCGTCGATGCGCAGGCCCTCCATGGCGGCCTCGGCCTTGTAGCTTTCCTCTTCGGGCAGATCCGCCGCGACATAAGCGCCGAGGGTCTCGAAGCCCGAGAAATCCGGGGCCTGCGGCAGATAGGCGATCTTCGCGCCCGGCTGGACGAAGCGCGTCCCCGAATCGGGCAGGACCAATCCCGCCGCGATCTTCATCAGCGTGGATTTCCCCGAGCCGTTGCGCCCGACGAGGCAAAGGCGGTCTCCCGGCCCCGCCGAGAGCGAGACCCCTTCGAAAAGCGGCGCTCCGCCGAAGGTGAGCGAGATGTCCGAGAGCGTGAGCAGGGGCGAGGGCGCCATGAGGGACTCCAGCCTCCGGAGAGGCTCTAGACGAAGGGCGGAGGTTCGGAGCGCCTTACCTAAAGCCCCGCGCCGCGCAAGGGAAGGGGGGCAGGCCTGGCGGGAGTTCTCTTCAGACGCGCAAGGCCCGCTCCGAAGGCCCCGTAAATTGCGCGAGGCTTTCTTGCGGCGCCGCGCGGACCTTCTTATATAGCCGCTAAAGCCGCTCCGGCCGAGATTTCGGCGGAGGGCTCGAATCCGCCGGAACCATCTTCAGGGAAGCGGGCGAAAGGCTGCACGCTTTCGTCCACGACGCCAGCACGAGGAACGACATGGCCAAAGTCATTGGCATCGATCTTGGAACGACCAACTCCTGCGTCGCCATCATGGACGGCGCGCAGGCGCGCGTGATTGAGAACTCCGAAGGCGCGCGCACCACGCCTTCGATGGTGGCCTTCGCCGACGACGGCGAGCGTCTGGTGGGCCAGCCCGCCAAGCGTCAGGCCGTGACCAACCCCGAGAACACCTTGTTCGCCGTCAAACGTCTGATCGGCCGCCGCTACGGCGATCCGACGGTGGAGAAGGACAAGGGCATGGTGCCCTATAAGATCGTCGAGGGCGCCAACGGCGACGCTTGGGTCGAGGCCCGCGGTCAGAAATATTCCCCTTCGCAGGTCTCGGCCTTCATCCTTCAGAAGATGAAGGAGACCGCCGAAAGCTATCTGGGCGAGAAGGTCACGCAGGCGGTGATCACCGTCCCGGCCTATTTCAACGACGCCCAGCGTCAGGCCACCAAGGACGCCGGCAAGATCGCCGGGCTCGAGGTGCTGCGCATCATCAACGAGCCGACCGCGGCCGCGCTCTCCTACGGCCTCGACAAGCAGGACGGCAAGACCATCGCCGTCTACGATCTCGGCGGCGGCACCTTCGACATCTCGATCCTTGAGATCGGCGACGGCGTCTTCGAGGTGAAGGCCACCAACGGCGACACCTTCCTCGGCGGCGAGGACTTCGACATTCGTCTGGTCAATTATCTGGCCGACGAATTCAAGAAGGAGAGCGGCGGCATCGATCTGCGCAAGGACAAGCTCGCGCTTCAGCGCCTCAAGGAGGCCGCCGAAAAGGCGAAGATCGAACTCTCCTCCGTCACCCAGACCGACGTGAACCTGCCCTTCATCACCGCCGACGCCTCCGGGCCGAAGCATCTGACGATGAAGCTCACCCGCGCCAAATTCGAGTCGCTGGTCGAGGATCTCGTCCAAAAGACCCTGCTGCCCTGCAAGGCGGCCCTCAAGGACGCGGGCGTCACCGCCGCCCAGATCGACGAGGTGGTCCTCGTCGGCGGCATGACCCGCATGCCCAAAGTCCTCGAGGTGGTGAAGAGCTTCTTCGGCCGCGAGCCCCATAAGGGCGTGAACCCCGACGAGGTGGTGGCGCTCGGCGCGGCCATTCAGGCGGGCGTGCTGCAGGGCGACGTCAAGGACGTGGTGCTGCTCGACGTGACCCCGCTCTCGCTCGGCATCGAGACCAAGGGCGGCGTCTTCACGCGCCTCATCGACCGCAACACCACCATCCCGACCAAGAAGGCGCAGGTCTTCTCCACCGCCGAAGACAACCAGACCTCGGTGACGATCCGCGTGTTCCAGGGCGAGCGCGAAATGGCCTCGGACAATAAGCTCCTCGGCCAGTTCAACCTTGAGGACATCCCGCCCGCGCCCTCGGGCGTGCCGCAGATCGAGGTCGCCTTCGACATCGACGCCAACGGCATCGTCAACGTGAGCGCCAAGGACAAGGCCACCGGCAAGGAGAAGCGGATCTCGATCCAGGCCTCCGGCGGACTTTCGGACGGCGACATCGACCGCATGGTCAAGGAAGCCGAGCAGCACGCCGAAGTCGACCGTCAGCGCCGCGGCGAGGCCGAAGCCCGCAATCAGGGCGAAGCCGCGCTCCACAGCGCCGAGCGCTCGCTTGAGCAGCATGGCGAGAAGGTCGCCGAAGCCGAGCGCGCGCCGCTGGCCGCCGCCATCGAGGAGCTGCGCAAGGCTCTCGAGGGCGAGGACGTCGACGCCGTGAAATCGGCCACTCAGGCCCTGACTCAGGCGGCCATGAAGTTCGGCGAGGGCGTGTATCGCAACGAGCAGGCCAAGAACCCCGGCGGCGCCTCCGACGTGACCGACGCCGAATTCACCGAGCGCAAGGACGACTAAGCCGCGTGATCGGCGTTCGCCGCGAGCCTCCGAGCCGCGCCCTGAAGGCGAAGCAGCCTTTGGGGCGCGGACGCGCTCCGCCCCCGTCAGCCGCCGCGCCATGGGACGATGATGGCTAAACGTGATTTTTACGACGTGCTCGGCGTGAGCCGCGACGCCTCCGACGAGGAGATCAAGCGCGCTTTCCGCCAGCGCGCCAAGGAGTTCCATCCCGACGCCAACCGCGACAATCCTGACGCCGAGCGCCGATTCAAAGAAGCCAGCGAGGCCTACGACGCCTTGAAGGATCCTCAGAAGCGCGCCGTCTACGACCGCTTCGGCCATGAGGGCATGCAGGCGGGCATGGGCGGCGGAGGCGCAGGAGGAGGCTTCGGCGGATTCGGCGCGACCGATTTCGCCTCCGCCTTCTCCGACGTCTTCGACGACCTCTTCGGCGAGGGCCGCGGCCGAGGCGGCGGCGGGATGGGCGGATTCGGGGGCGGCTTCGCCCGCGCCCGGGGCGGCGACCAGACCGCCAAGCTCAGCCTGACCCTCGAAGAGGCCTATGCGGGCGTCACGAAGGATCTGCGGGTGGCGACTCTGACCGTCTGCGAGCTGTGCCACGGCACGGGCGGAGAGGGCGGAAGCGCGCCTGTGGCCTGTCCCACCTGCAAGGGCTCGGGGCGGGTGCGGGCGCAGCAGGGCTTCTTCACCATCGAGCGCCCTTGTCCCGCCTGCGGCGGGCGCGGCCAGACGATCAAGAACCCCTGCCACGGCTGCGGCGGACAAGGCCGCGTGCGCAAGGAGCGCGCCATCTCGGTGCAGGTGCCCAAGGGCGTCGAGGACGGCAACCGCATCCGGCTGACCGGAGAAGGCGATTCGGGCGGGCCTCAGGGAACGCCGGGCGATCTCTACATCTTCATCGCCATCGAGAAGCATCCGATCTTCCAGCGCGACGGCATGGACCTTTACTGCAAGGTGCCCATCTCCATGGTGGACGCCGCGCTCGGCTCCGAGGTCGAGGCGCCGACCATCGACGGCGCCATGGCCCGGGTCTCGATTCCGGCGGGCGCGCAAAACGAGCGGCGCTTCCGTCTGCGCGGCAAGGGCATGCCCACGCTGCGCGGCGAGCGGGTGGGGGACATGTACATCGAGCTTGAGGTCGAGACTCCGGTCAACCTCTCATCCCGACAAAGGGAGTTGCTGGAGGAGTTCCGCCGCGAAGGCCGCGACGGACGCAACAGCCCCTCGGCGGAAGGCTTCCTGAGCCGAATCCGGGAGCTGTGGAGAAAGAGCTGAGCGCGACGCCCTCCGGAGCCGCGCAAGGGGCTCCGGAGGGCGGGCGATTTCGGCGGATGATTTCGGGCGAATGATTTCGGCGGACGACCCGGCCGGACCGGAAAAATTCAAAGGGAGGACGAAGCTCGTGCGGATGAACTTCGGAGCGGCCTTGCGGGCCGCGGCCCTCCTCGCTCCGCTTTGGGGCGCCCTCCCCGGAGCGGCGCAGGCCGAGGCGCAGGCGCCCGCCCCGACTCCCGCCCCTCTCGACGACCGGCCCAGCCTGAAGGTTCCGCCCGGCCTGACCGAGACGGAGCGCGGCGCCGTGCTCTCCTCCGGCCCTTGGCGCAGGCTGAACGCGGACGAGATCCGCGAGGCTCTGACCGGCAAGACCCTGCATTATCTGCTGCGCGGCCGCTCGCGCGGCGAGGAGAGCCATTCCGCGGATGGTCGGGCGGTCTGGCGCATGGAGGACGGCGTTTGCCTCAAGGGCGCCTGGGTCGCCAAAGGCGAGACGCTTTGCTATTTCTACGACGACGGCAGCAGCGGGTGCTGGGCGATGATCGAGGGCCCTTACGGCTATCGCCATCGCGCCCGCGGCGGCGGCATGCCCGACGTGGTCGTGCGCCGCGTCAGCGAGGAGGTTGTGACATGCGCGCCCGTTCCCACGTCCTGATTTCCCGGCTCCCGATCTCCCGCGCTCCGGCCCGTCTTTTGGCGGCGGGCGTCCTCGCTTTCGCCGCCCCCGCCTTCGCTCAGGAGCCGGAGGAGGATCCGCGCGTCGAGGAGGCGCCTTATGAGGATGCGGTCGAAGCGCCGCCCTCGCCCTCGCCTGAGGAGGCGCTCGACAAGGCGGCCTTCATGGCGCGGGCCTCCGGCAAGGTGGTGGTCTATGCGGATCCCATGGGCCTGCCCTATGGCGAGGAGTATTTCGACCCCAACGGGCGGGACGTGACTTGGCGCTATGTCGACGGCGGCTGTCAAAAAGCCTCATGGACGGCGCAGGGCTCGCTCTTCTGCTTCGCCTATGACGAACCCAGCTGCTGGCGGGTGCGCGGCGAGGAGGCCGAAGGCGAATGGACGGCCCATCTGGTCCGCTCCTCCTCGGGCGAAGCGGGGCAATGGGTGCGGATGGTCGGCTTTGAGGATCGGAGCCTGCAATGCGCCCCGGACTTCGTCGCCATGGCCGAGCCCTGAGGGCGCGTCTTCCGAAGCGCGTCCGGATCCGCGAGGTCCGACCGAAAGACTCTCCCGGAGATTTAGGCGGATGTAAACGGCTCCCGTCTAGCCTTTCCTCGGACAGGCCCCGGCCTCCGGCCCGGCCTCTGCTGGATCGAAAGGCGTCTCCCCATGAAAATCCTCGCCTTCTGCGCCGCCGCCCTCCTCATGGGCGCGGCGGCCTCCTCCGCTTCGGCGAATGGTCTGACCTTCCGTCTGACGGCGCATGTGCCTCTGTCCTGCTGGACGACGGCGGAGGGAAAGCCGCGCTGCAACGCGCCCGCCGCCCCCGGCGCGGAGGTCGGCGCGGACGGCTTCGCCGCCGAGCCGAGACTTCAGGCCACCAGCTCCCTGCGGCCCGACGGCCGCAAGCTGATCTCCTTCGTCGCCTTCTGACGCGCCGCCCGACGTCGCGGGAGGTCACTCCTTCGGGAAGGTGGCCTTCATGGAGGGGCGCTGCGAAAAGCCCTCGAACCAGGCCTTGAGCTTGGGGCGGCTCTCCAGCCCCGGCGAGACCGCCTTGCGCAGCTCCAGCCATCCGAGCGCCGAAGCCGTCGCGAGATGCCCGATGTCCAGAGGCCCGTTGAGATGGGCCAGCCAACGCGCCTCCAGACGGTCGAGCGCCGCCTGAAGCTTGTTCGTCTGGCCGAGGATCCAGCTCTGCGAGCGTTCGGCCTCGGGGCGCATGGTCTCGTAGCGGATGAGGATTCCGGCGTCGAGCAGCCCGTCCGCCAGAGATTGCAGCGTCAGAGCGCGCCAGCGGGCTTCGCCCGAAGGGAAGAAGGTCGGGCCTTCATGCCGCGAATCGAGATATTCGCAGATCACCCGGCTGTCGTAGAGCGCGGGGCCTTCCTCGGGAACGAGGCAAGGCACCTTGCCGAGCGGATTATAAGCCGCCGTCTCGGAATTGCGGTCCCAAGGCGTGCCGCGCCCGTCGATCAGCTCCAGCTTGTCGGCGAGGCCCGCCTCATGGGCGAGCAGCATGACTTTGCGGACATAGGGCGAGGTCGGAGACCAATAGAGCTTCATGACGCGTCCTTCGGGGAATGGCGATGCGGCGGCGGACGCCGACGCGCGGGCTGGGCGGGTTCGGGCTTCGGCGGGGCCTTGGCCTCTTCGCGCGCGGAGGAGGCGCCTTTCACGGCGCGGCGGACGAGGGCGGCGGCGAAAGCCGCCTGAGCGGCGCGCGTCAAGAGGGTGCGGAGCATCTGGGCCTCCCGGAAAGCCGCCTCAGGGGCGGAGCGGCGTCGTCGGAATCTGGGGCTCCGCGGCCTCGGGGTCAATCCCGTGCGGGAAGATGGGCCCGTGCGGGAAGATGGGCCCGTGCGGGAAGATGGGCTTCAGCCCTCCTCGTCCCAGCGGGCGCGGGCTTGGGCGTCGGATTCGCGGGCGCCGATCCAGCGGGCGCCTTGCGGGCCTTCCTCGCGCTTCCAGAAAGGCGCGTCGGTCTTGAGGCGGTCCATGAGGAAGGCGGCGGCGGCGAAGGCGTCGCCGCGATGGGGCGAGGCCGTCGCCACCATCACGATGCGCGCGCCCGGCTCCAGCCGCCCGAAGCGATGGAGGATGCGGCAGCCCTCCAGAGCCCAGCGCCCGCGGGCCTCGGCCTCCAGAGCCTCCAGAGCCTTTTCGGCCATGCCCGGATAATGCTCCAGCGTCAGGGCGGAGACGGCCCCTTTCTCGCCGCGCACATGGCCGAGGAAGCTGACCACCGCGCCCGGAGCGCCCGCTTCTTCGGCGAGCGCCGCGAGTTCGGCGGCCGGATCGAAATCCTCGGCTTGCACCCGGACGGCCATCTTCAGGACTCCGAGGAATCCGGCGCCTCGGCGTCGGGTTCGGCGGCGGCCTCCGAGGCGGGGGCGGGGCGGGGGCGGCGCTCGGGGCGCGGCTCGCCGACGCGCGTCGGGCGGCCGATGACGCCTTGCAGATCGCTCAGGTCGATGAAGCTGTCCGCCTGACGGCGCAGATCGTCGGAGATCATCGGCGGGCTTGAGGAGATGGTCGAGACCACGCTCACGCGCTTGCCCATCCGCTGAAGCGCCTCGACGAGGCGGCGGAAATCGCCGTCGCCGGAGAAGATCACGAGATGGTCGATGCTCGGCGCGAGCTCCATGGCGTCCACGGCCAGCTCGATGTCCATATTGCCCTTGATCTTCCGGCGCCCGCCCGCGTCGGTGTATTCTTTGGTCGGCTTGGTGACCATGCTGTAGCCGTTATAATCGAGCCAGTCGACCAGAGGGCGGATGGGCGAATAATCGTCGTTCTCCACCAGAGCGGTGTAGTAAAAGGCCCGCACCAGCTTTCCGCGCGCCGCAAATTCGCTGAGCAGCTTTTTATAATCGATGTCGAAGCCGAGCGCGCGCGCGGCGGCGTAGAGATTGGAGCCGTCGATGAAAAGCGCGAGCCTGTCGTCGCGATAAAACATCTGTATGCCTCTATGGTTTTGGAAGTATGAAAGGAGTCCGGACATAATGAAACGCCCGATTCCATTGGAATTGGGGAACTGGGCGCAAGATAGTCCGGCGCGCAGGAGAATCAATGTGAATGACGGGCGAGCGCGCGCCCCTCTCCATCAGGATCAGGCGATCCTCATCGGATTGGGCGCGAATCTGGACAGCCTGATCGGGCCGCCCGTCGCGACGCTGGAGGCGGCGCTGACGCGTCTGGAGGCGGAGGGGATCCGCGTGGCGGCGCGCTCGCGCTGGCGGCGCACGCCGCCTTGGCCGCCGGGCTCCGATCAACCCGATTACGTCAACGGCGCGGCCTTGCTGGAGACGGAGCTCGCGCCGGAGGATCTTCTGGCGGCTCTGCTCGAAACGGAGGCCGAGATGGGCCGCGTCCGCGAAGCCGTCTGGGCGCCGCGGGTCTGCGATCTCGACTTGCTGACCTATGGCCAGACCCTGCGTCCGGAGCTTGAGGAATGGCGGCGTCTGGCCGAGGTCTCGCATCCGCCGGAGGGTCAGCCCTTCCTCGTGCTGCCGCATCCCCGGCTGCATCTGCGCTTCTTCGCGCTGGAGCCCGCGGCCGAGCTGGCGCCGCAGTGGCGTCATCCGGTCTTCGGGCGCGCGCTGGAGGAGATGGCCGGGCTGCTCCGGGGCTGAGAGCGCCGCCTCTGCGCGCATCGGGGCGAAGGCGGCGCGGGGGGAGCGTCTTTCGACCAAGTTGGGTCGTTCAAACGCTCTGACTTCTTTTGTGGCCGCATTTTCACGACGCGAAGCCTGCGGCTTCGCCGGAGAACGCTCTAATGCGCTTTCGGAGCGGGAGAGGCCAGCCGGGCCTCAAGAAGCTGGGCGGCGGCGGTCAGGCCCTCGGGATCTATGCCGTGGCCGAGGCCGGGGCGGGCGAGGGTCATCACGTCCACGCCGGCGGATTCCAGCGCGGCGCGGGCCTCGCCCATGGCGGCGAAGGGCACCACCGGATCCTCTTCGCCATGGGCCAAAAGCACCGGAGGCCGCGAACGGATCTGCGGAAGCAGGATCTCGGGATGGACGAGGCGCCCGGAGAAGCCCACGATGGCCGCCAGAGGATTGGTCCGGCGCAAGCCCACTTCGAGGCTCATCATGGTCCCTTGGCTGAAGCCCACCAGAGCCACGCGGGAATCCGGCAGGCCGTAAAGCTCGCGCTCGGCGTCGAGGAAGCCGTCGAGGGCGGCGCCCGCCGCCACGAAGCCGCGCTCCATCTCGGCTTGGGAGGAGCCGTCCATCCACGGAATCGGGAACCATTGGAAGCCGAAAGGCGAAGCCCGGCAGCGCTGCGGCGCGTCCGGCGCCACGAAGGCGGCCTCGGGCAGGATCGTCCCCAGAGGCCGCGAGAGCCCTATGAGGTCTTCGCCGTTCGCCCCATAGCCATGGACGAAGATCACAAGGCTTTTCGCGCGTCCCGGCGCGGCGCCCGCGCGCGGACCATCCAGACGGCTCATAGGTCGGGCTCCTCGGGATTGGGGCGCGCTCCGCGGCCGGAGCCGGACGCGCGCCGGAAAAACAGGATCAGGGCGAGGGCGGTCCTCCGCCCCCGCTTGACGAAAAGGTAAGGCGCGTCCCGATTCGACGCAAGCGCGCCCATCTCTCAGCGGAAAAGATGGCTGCGGATGCGGGCTTCGAGATCGGGCCATCCTTCGGGCGCGTGATGGGCCTCGTCGGAGCGTCCGGCGGCCTCGCGCACCCAGGGATCGGCGGCGAAATGCAGCAGATGCACGTCGGGCGCCGCGCGGGCCGCCGAAGCGATCTGACGCGGCGTGTCGTCGGCGAAGGTCACGGGCGCGCGGATCAGGTCGCTGAGATATTTCAGCGCCGGGCCTTTGGGGCCGATGTTCGCCACCACCGGAACCGGCATCCCCAGATCCTGAAGATTGAAGATCCGGTCCTCGCGGGCCGAGACTGGGCAATTGGTCAGCACGACCACTTGCGCGCCTTCCTCCGCAAGCCGCGCCAGAGCCTCGGCGGCGCCGGGAAAGGCGCTTTGGCGGCGGGTCTCGGTGGTGAAGAACTGCTCCACCAGAGGATCCGAGATTTCGGTCTCGATGCGGTTTTCGGGATCCGCGATCCGGGTGACCGTATGGCGATAGCCCGGCGCGAAGCTCAGGCGATAGCCGCGTTCGCCGAGATAACGGTCGAAATGGGCGGCGAAGTCCAGCAGCACGTCGTCGGCGTCGAAGACCGCCAGAGGGCGGCCTTTCTTCAGCTCCAGCTCGAAGAGCTGCGGCCAGACGAGATCATGAATCGGATAGCCGCGCAGAGATAAGGGCTTCTCCTTGCGTCCGCCTTTCAGTCCTGCGAGAATCCGCGCGCCCCAACCGGGCTTGTCGTTCACTTGTCCGCTCATGCCGTCAGCCTCACGCCCAATCCCGCAGATGATCCCCGGAGAAGCCCGGCAGGGCGGCCCGCGCCGCCATGGGCTCCTCCGGCGCGAGCCGCGCCTCGGCGCAGAAGGCCAGCAAGGCGGATTCATCCGCCAGAAGCCAGTCCAGCAGCCCGCCCAGAGCCGAGGGATCGCGGGCCGCCGCGGCCAGCTCTGCGGGTTCGAGCCCCGAAAAGGCGAGGAACCCGCCCAAAAGCTCCGGGTCGGCGGCGGTCCAGGCGAGCGCGCGCAAAGCGACGGCCTCGGCTTCCTCGCGGTTCAGGCGGGATTTCATGATCGTCCTATAGAATTCCTTAACTTCCCTCGCGCCAATCTGGTCTTCGAAACGCGGGGCGTCAACAGGCCCGGCCTTATCCTTGCGGAGCGAGCTCATGTCGAAGACCATCCTCATCGTCGAGGATAACGAGCTGAACATGAAGCTCTTTCATGACCTGCTCGTGGCGCAGGGCTATAACGTGCTCCAGAGTTACGACGGCATGGAGGCCATGGAGCTGGCGCGGCGCCATGTTCCTGACCTGATTCTGATGGATATTCAGCTGCCTCAGGTCTCGGGCCTCGAAGCGACCAAATGGATCAAGGAGGATGACGATCTGCGTCATATCCCGGTCATCGCCATCACGGCCTTCGCCATGAAGGGCGACGAAGAGAAGATCCGCGACGGCGGCTGCGAAGACTACATCGCGAAGCCGATCTCCGTCGTCAGCTTCTTGAACACCGTCAAAAAATACGTCGACTAGAGCGTCGTCCGGCGAAGCCGCTCCGGCTTCGCGTCGCGACGGCGCGGCCAAGTGAAAGAGCGGGAGCCTTCAGCATGATCCGGCTTGATCGAAAGATGTTCTCAGCGCGCTGATCTCCTGAATCCGGGCGCGGATTCATCAGGACGGCCTTCGGGAATTCAGAGGAGGGGAGATGTCGGCGCGCATCCTGGTGGTCGACGACGTCGCGGCCAACGTCAAACTGCTCGAAGCCAAGCTCAAGGCCGAGTATTACACCGTCCTGACCGCCAGCAACGGCTTCGACGCCCTGCGCGTCGCGCGCGAGGAGCAGCCGGACCTCATCCTGCTCGACGTGATGATGCCGCGCATGGACGGCTTCGAGGTCTGCCGCCGTCTGAAGGCCGATCCGGAGCTGGCGCATATTCCCGTGGTGATGGTCACCGCGCTGGACCAGCCCTCCGACCGCGTGCGCGGACTGGAGGTCGGCGCCGACGACTTCCTGACCAAACCGCCGAATCAACTGGCCCTTTTGGCGCGCGTGCGCAGCCTCGTGCGGGTCAAGATGATGATCGACGAATTGCGCATGCGCGACGAGACCAGCCGCAGCCTCGGGCTCGATTCCCCCTGGCTCGATCCGAGCGCCCGCCGCTTCGACGGCCGCGTGGTGGTGGTGGACGAGCGCGGCCCGCTCTTCGAGACGGTGAAGCCCGCTCTGACCGAGCGCGTCGGGCTGAGCTGCCTGCGGGCGCGCGGCCGCGAGGAGGCTCTGGAGGCCGCCCGCGCCGCCGAGACGGATCTCTTCCTCATCGACGCCGCCATGGTCCACACCGAGGCTTTGCGGCTCTGCTCCGAATTGCGCTCCTCGCCGGACACGCGCCACAGCGCCCTCGTGCTGATCGTGGACGACCGCGATTACGAGACCATCGCCCGGGCTCTGGATCTCGGGGCGAACGATTACGTCATGCGCCCGGTGGACGAGCATGAGCTCATCGCCCGCGCCCTTTCCCAGATCCGCCGCAAGCGCTTCTCGGAGCGTCTGCGCGACAATATGGCGGCGGGGCTGCGCATGGCCGCCACCGATCCCATGACCGGGCTCTATAACCGCCGCTACGCCGGGGTCCATCTCTCGACGCTCATGCGGCGCGGGGCGGTCGATAAGGCGCCGCTCGCGGCGCTGCTGCTCGACATCGACCGCTTCAAGAGCATCAACGACCGCTACGGCCATCCGGCGGGCGACGCGGTGATCGTCGAGGTGGCGCGGCGCATGCGCGAGAAGATCCGCAATCTGGACCTGGCGGCGCGCATCGGCGGCGAGGAGTTCCTCGTGGTCATGCCCGGCGCCAATCAGGCCGAGGGCCTGCGCGTCGCCGAGCGGCTGCGCGACGCCATGGCCGCCGCCCCTTTCGTGATCACCCAGAACGACGGCTCTTCGCTGTCCATCGAGGTGACGATCAGCGTCGGGGTTTCGGAGAGCAAGGGCCTTGAGCCCGACGATCCGGAGGATCTGCTTCGCCGCGCCGACGGGGCGCTTTACGAATCCAAGCGCATGGGCCGCAACCGCGTGACCTGCGCGGCGGCCTGACTCGCCCGCCTTTTTCGCTCATCGTTTCCTCTGCGGCGACTCTGCGTTGAGGCTTCCGGGCTTGGGCCTATGGGCTTCGCGGTCCATATTGGCCCGAGACCCTGAGCGAAAAAAGCCAAGGAGGAGGCCGCCATGAGCTGGAACCCCGCGCTGGACCCCGTCTGTCCCGAAGGCGACGAGGTGGACCGCATCCAATTCGAGATCGTGCCGCGCGCGCGGGATCTCGGGGATTTCGAGGTGCGCCGCGCTCTGCCTTCGGTTCAGAGGCAGATGGTCGGGCCTTTCATCTTCTTCGATCAGGCGGGACCCGCCGAGTTCCTCACCGGCGCAGGCGTGGACGTGCGGCCTCATCCGCATATCGGCCTCGGGACGGTGACCTATCTCTATCGCGGCGAGTTCTTCCATCGCGACAGCACCGGAGCGGCTCAGGTCGTCGAGCCGGGGGCGGTGAACTGGATGATCGCGGGCAAGGGCGTCACCCATTCCGAGCGCACCCGTCCCGCGACGCGCAAAGGCCCGCATGAGCTTTTCGGCGTCCAGACCTGGATGGCTTTGCCCGAGGATCAGGAGGACCGCGCCCCGAGCTTCGCCCATCACGGCAGGGAGAGCCTGCCGGTGATCGAAGCCGAGGGCAAACAGGTGCGGCTGATCCTCGGGACTCTCTACGGCCAGCGCGCGCCCGCCGAGATGCTCAGCGAGACCTTTTACGCCGACGCTCTGATTCAGCCCGGCGCGACCTTGCCTTTGACCGCCGAGCATGAGGATCGCGGAATCTACGTGCTGGAGGGCGAGGTGGAGATCTCCGGACGCCGCTTCCTGCCGGGGCGGATGCTGGTCTTTCGTCCGGGGGATCCCATCGACGTGAAATCCGTGGGACGGCTTCCGGCGCGGATCATGATGCTGGGCGGGGCGACCATGGAGGGGCCGCGCCATATCTGGTGGAATTTCGTCTCCTCCTCGAAGGAGAAGATCGAGGAGGCGAAAGAGGCTTGGCGTCGCGGCGACTTCCGCGACGGCCTGTTTCATCTGCCGCCCGGCGACGATTACGAATATATCGACGCCCCGGAGCGGTGAGGGGGGCGCTCCGGCGTCCAGCGCGAGAATCCCCCGAAACGCAATCGCCCGCCGGAGTCTCCTCCGGCGGGCGTTTTCGCGTCATGCGCGGCGGCTCACTCGGCCGCCTGAGCCTGATTCATCGCGCCGCCCGGCCCGATGGTCGCCAGAGGCGCCACGGTGAAGTCGTCGGCGAGATCCTGAAAGGACAGGACCGGCACATGGCGCAGCCCGTTGTTCGCCAGCAGCGTGCGCGTGAAGCGCCGCACGTCCAGCGAGGTCAGGATCACCGGCTGAGGCGCCCCCGGCATGGGCTCGCGCAGAGCCCCCCGGATCGCCTCCACCATCCGCGCCGACATCATGTCGTCCAGCGCGAGATATTCGCCCACCGTCGTCTGACGGATCGAGCCGCGCACCACGTCCTCAAGGCTGCGGTCGAGCAGATAGGCGGGGATCACGCGGTCGGGTCCGGCCACGCTGTCGCAGATCTGGCGCTTGAGCGCCGTGCGGACATATTCCGACAAGACCACCGGATCCTGCTCCTTGGGGCCCCATTCGGCGATGGCCTCCAGAACCACGCGCCAATTGCGCAAAGGCACGCCTTCGTCCACCAGACGCCGCAGGACTTCGGCGAATTTATTGGCCGAAAGGGCGTTGCGCGATTCGCTGGCGAGGTCCGGGTAAAGCGAGGCCGCGTCCGAGACCGCAAGCCGCGCCTCCTGAACGCCCACGCAGGCGCTGGCGTAGCGCTTCTGCGCCGCCGAGGCCACCCGCGCCAGAGCCTCAGCCGGAGTCAGGGCGGTCAGGCCGTCGCCGATGAGCTTTTCACGGGCCGCCTCGGGCGCGAAGCCCATCCGCGCGAAGCCCAGAGGCGTCTCAGGCGCGGCCTCGAAGGGCACGCCCGCCAGCCGGAGATTCTCCTCCTCGGCGTCGGTGATGAGCGCGCCGGGGCGCAGATGGAATTCAGCCACCGAAACCTCGTCCAGCTCGATGCGGGCGGCGCCCTCGGGCAAAGAGGCGTCGCGGATGAGGCGCGGCGGCAGGATGGTCAGGCCCATCTTCGTGTTGAGCTCATGGGTCGAGGCGCGGGTGGCCTCCTTGAAGCTCTCCGCCTCGGCTTCGTCGAGGAGATTCGGATCGACGCGCAGCGCGAAGGGGCTGGCCTTGGCCTCCAGCAGAGCGGCGGCGGCGCGGGCCTCCTCGTTCTGCTCGACGGCTTCGGGCTCCGGATCGCCGAAGATGCGGCGGCGGATCTGGTCGGCGTAGCTCAGGGCCACGAAGGCCGCGCCGAGCAGCAGGAAGATGATGGTCGGGAAGCCGGGGATCAGGCCCACCACCGCCAGAACCGCGCCCGCCATGCGCAGAGCCATCTGGCTGGAGAACATCTGACGCGTGATGTCGGCGCTGAGGTTGCGGCCGCCGTCGGCGGAGACGCGCGTCACGAGGGCGCTCGCGCCCAGCGAGACGAACAAGGCCGGAAGCTGCGTCGCGAGGCCGTCGCCGATGGTCAGCAGCGAATAGATCCCGCCGGCCTGACTGGCGGTCATGCCATGCTGCATCACGCCCACGGCCATGCCGCCGAGCAGGTTGATCGCCACGATGACGAGGCCCGCGATGGCGTCGCCCTTCACGAATTTCATCGCGCCGTCCATGGCGCCGTGAAACTGGCTTTCGGAATTCAGGGCGTTGCGGCGGCGACGGGCCTCGGCGGCGTCGATGTCGCCGTTGCGCAGATCCGCGTCGATGGCCATCTGCTTGCCGGGCATGGCGTCGAGGGTGAAGCGCGCCGAAACCTCGGCCACGCGCTCCGAGCCCTTGGTGATCACGATGAACTGCACGATGGTGATGATCAGGAAGACCACCATGCCCACCGCGAGATTCCCCGCGATCACGAATTCGCCGAAGGTTTTGACGATCTCGCCCGCATCGGCCTGAACCAGAATGAGGCGCGTCGTCGTCACGCTGAGCGCGAGGCGGAAGATGGTCACGATCAGAATGATCGAGGGCAGAGTCGAAAGCTCGAGCGGATCCTTGATGAACAGCGCCATCATCAGCAGCAGCACCGAAGCCGCCAGATTGATCGCGATCAGCGTGTCCACCACCCAGGTCGGCAGAGGCACGATCATCATGAGGATGGCCGAGACCAGCAGCACCACGACCACCAGATCCTGACGCTGCCCGACCATATGCAGGAATTTGCGCATGCCCAACCTCTTCACGGCGCCGCGGGAGGCCGGGCGCGATCCGTCGAAATCCGGGGCCTCCCGGAAAGAGGGAGCCTGCAAGCGGCTCCCTGAAGTCTCGCCGTCAGACCCGGCGCCGCTCGTCGAAAAGCGCCTGAGCCTCGCGGACGCGGCCCAGAGCCAGCAAAGCCCGCGCCCGCAGATGCAGCGCCGCGCGCAGATCCTCGGCCTCGGCGAGCGTCGGCTCCAGCTTGTCGAGGACGGCCAGAGTCTTCTCCGGCGCGTCGGTGAGCAGATGGGCGCAGGCCAGAAGCCGCAGCACCTCGCCGTCGCGCGGGGCGCGGCGCTGGGCCGACAACAACAGCGCCAGAGCCTGCTCGGGAAAGCCTTGGGTCAGATAAAGCCGCCCGAGCGCCGTCAGAGCCTCGGCGGCGCGCCCTGCGAGGGGCGTCGTGCGGGTCGAAGGCGCGGCGGGCCGAAAGCCGAGGATTTCGCCGCTCATCTTCAGGCCTTCAGCAGGGCGTTGATCTGACGCGACAGCTCGCGCCGGGCGGCGAGATGGGTCTCCACCACCACGCCCGCATAGCGGTCCACCGGATCGGCGCTGGCGGCGAGTTCGCCGGCGGCGTCGGTCAGGGCGATGGTCGCGGCGGGATCCACCACGCGCATCCCCCCCGCGGGCGCCGCGAGGAAGGTCGCCAGAGCCTCGTCCACCGGAGGCGGATCGAAAACCGCGCCCTCCGCGACGCCGCCCGCGCCTTCGAGGCTCTGGGCGGCGGTCTGCTGGGCGCTGCGGCGCAGGCGCTCGGCCTCGCTCTGCTGGAGGCTCGCGGCGGTGGGCGGACGCCGGGGGCTCCGGACGCCGCCCACGCCGCCTATGGCGGAGGAGCGCGCGGAGGGCAGGCCGGACGAGGGACCGGTCGTGCGCAGGTTGCTCATGGCGTGACGCCTCCTCTGGAGCGGGGCCGGGACGGCCCCGGAGAACATGACGGCGGCTCCGGGCCTTCCCGGAGCCTGAAACTCAGCAAGATCCGGACCAGCGGCCCCTTCGGAAGCCTCTCGCCGGAGGCGGCGAAGCCGACCCCGCTGGAGCGGGATCGGCCTCGGCCGTTCGATCGGGCGCCGCTCCTCCGCCTCCGGTTCGGGGCGGGGGGCGGATCATGGGGCGATGGCGACGATCTGGCCGCCGCGCTCCAGATGGAGGTCGCCGTCCTGCAAGCCGACGAAGCGCCAGCCGCCGGGCAGCAGATCGCCGGGGCGGTTGCGCGAGCCGTCCTGAAGGATGATCAGGGGCTGCGGCGAGGTCCAGACCGAGCGGATCGCGAAAGGCAAGGTGATCTCGGCGGGGGGCGGCGGCTCCGCGGCGGGCGCCGCCGGAGCGCCGAAGCGCTCGCTCAGGGCGAGGCGCGCGCCGTAGACCGAATCGAACCAGAGGCGTTCCGCCTCCCAGAGCGGGCGCAGAGCGGGAGTCATGGGGCCCGAGACCTGCACGCGGCCATTGGCGGAATCGCCCTGAGCCTGAAGGGCTCCGGCGCCGGCGGCGTTGAGGCGGGCCTGAAGCTCGCGGGCGGCGCCCTCGGCGACGCGGCTTTGCGCCATCTGGGCGATGTGGCGGGTGGGATCGGGCGGAACGGGGCTCGGGGCGCCCGTGACGCCGGAGCCCATGGCCAGAGCCGCAAGGCCCAAAGCGCCCGCCGCCAGCGGGGCGATGGCCTGCGAATGGCCGAAGAGGGGCTTGCGCGACAGCTCGAAGACTTCGCGGCCGAGCGTCACGCGCGCGTCGCGCGGAGCCCGGCGCCAGACGCCGAGCGGCAAAGGCTGGCCCTCCAGCGTCGCGGCGCCGGAGTCGAGGCGCAGGCGCGGCCCGAGGAGATGCTTCGAATCGAGAGTCAGGCGCGTGTCGGCCAAGGCGGGATCGCCGAGGCGGATCTGCGAATCAGGCGCGCCGCCGATGCTCCAGAGGCCTGAAGCGAGCTCTTCGCTGGCCCCCTTATGGGCGCCGGCTATGAAGTCGAGCCTTATGCGGCGCGCCTCTCTCAAAAGCGGGAAAGCCATGATGAGGCGACTCCGAAATCAGGAACGGCGGAAAGACGGAAGACCCGGCGCCCATGCGGGGCAGGGCGCCGGGGTCGAAAGATTAGTTGTTCAGACGGTTCTGAGCCGCCGAGAGGGCCGAACCGGCCTCCTGACGAAGCTGAGTCATCTTCGACGCCTGCGCGATGGCGCGGTCGAAGCCCGCCTGCATCTGGGCGATCTGCGCGTCCGAATCGGCGTTGCTGCTGCCGCCGGCCGCCGACGAAGCGGCGCCCGAGGCGCCGGTGCTGGTCACATTGCTGGCCATCTTCACTTGCTCCTTTGTTGAGCCTTCCACAAGTCCGGCAGCGCCGCGAGAGCCGCGTCGTAGGCGCGGGCCGCGACGTCGATTCCGTGGCCGGGGCGAGACGCCGTCCAGACCGCCCTTCCTTCGAGGAGCTGACGGCGCAGATCCCGCAACACGATTCCCTGAGGATCGCGCGCCAGAGTCTTCGCCAAATCATCTTGAGCAAGAAGAGAGGTGGTCATTAAGGATTTCATCCCGGTTCTGCCTTGAGATGTTTTTATATGAAACAAGTCCCGAGATCAAACGATTTATGAAGAAAATAATTTTATAGATGGTGCGTATCCTGTTCTTAATAAACGGAAATCGTCTCATTTCAAGACTTGAGTCGCAAATATGCGAAATCCGTGCCGAAATCTCACAAGGCGCCGACTTGAGACATTAAATTCGCCACGTCCTGAAAATGCGCCTCTGGAATATAACGGCGCTCGCGCCCTTTTTCGGTCAGAGCCTCGACGAGATCGGGCTGCGTGGCGATGAAGGCGCCGTCCATGGCCGCCTGACGCGCGTAAAACCCCGCCTTCGCGCCTTTGCCGATGAAGACGATGGCCGGCGCCGGGGTTTCGCCGCGCACGTAGCGCAGGCCCACGGCCTGCCCCTCGCGGCCGAGGACCACCAGAGTCGGCACCACGCTGGCCAATTTGGCCTGACCCGTCGTCTCGCCTTCGCCCATGGCCGTCTCATACCGCATCTCGCGGCGACGCATCATGATGGTGGGATCGCCGAATTGCTCTTTGCGCTCGCGTTTCATTTCGGTGTGGGTCATGCGCATTTCGCGCAGGAAGAGCCATTTCTGAATCCCGGTGTCGAACAGGGCGTTGATCGCGAAGATGGCGATGCTCGCCAGAGCGATGGGAATCATGGCCTTGCTCAGAGCCAGCCCGACGCAGCTCGCGCCGCAAAGGGGCGTCTGCATGGCGGCGGGCATCGCCCACCAGCCCGCCAGCCCCACGATCCCGATGATCAGCAGGGATTTGAACAGGGACTTCAGGAATTCGATGAGGTTGCGCACCGAAAAGATGCGTTTGAAGCCCTTCACCGGATCGATCTTGGAATAGGCGGGCTTGAGCGGCTCGGCGGCGAAGAGCAGCCCCTTATGCGCCACGATGGAGCCGATGAAGGCCGCCAGCAGCGGCAGAAGCATCAAAGGCGCGACCATCGCCGCCGAGTCGCTCCAGACGCTGCGCACGGCGGCGGGCCAATGGCTGGGGCGAGGCCCGCCCTCCGCCGAGGCCGCGAGGGCCATCTGATCGAACATATGCACGAAGCCCTCCTGCATCGCGCGCCAGGCCAGCAGGAGATAGATCACGCAGACGATGAAGGAGCAGGCGACGATCAGGTCGCGGCCTTGCGCCACCTGACCCTTCTTGCGCTGCTCCTTGATCTTATGTTCGGTGGCTGGGAGACTTTTCTCCTCTGAGCTGTCGTCGCCGCCGCTCATTCGAGCGCCCTTTCCAGATAGGCCATGGTCTCGCGCAGATCCAGCGCGTCCGAGGCGTAATAGGAGGCGTAGAGATAGAGGAAGGCCGGGGTCAGAAAGAGATAGGCCAGATTCTTGATCGAGAGCGTCAGATCGAAGATGTTCACCTGAGGCGACAGGCGGCTGGCGATGCCGAAGGCGACTTCGGAGAGGAACATGGCGATCAGCAAAGGCGCCGCCAGAGCTATGGCGAGGCTCGACACCTTGCGCAGCACCTCGACGATCATCGGCCAGACGTTGTCCAGCGGCGGCGGCGAGGCGTCGAAGACGCTCCAGAGCCCGTAAGTGCCGTAAAGCGCCGAGATCAAATCCCTCAGGCCCCCGGCCGCCACGAAGATGCCGGTCATGGCCAAGGCGTAGATGGCGCCCGTGACGAGGGGTTCGGTCTGGGCGTCGGGGGCGACGATGGTCGAGGACATGGCGCCGCGATAGACGTCGATCTGGGTGCCCGCCATCTCGGCGGCCCAGAAGGGCGCCCCGAAGAGCGCGCCGAGGGCGATCCCCACCAGCACCTCCTTGACCATCAGCAGCCCGAGATTCTGCGCCGCCAGAGGCTCGGCCAGCCCGACGAGATGGGCGTGGACCTCAGGGATGACCGGCGCGGCCATGGCCAGGGCGAAGACGTTGCGCACCGTGCCTTGAAGCCCCAGCCAGATGAAGGCCGGAAACACCGTCAGAATCCCGAGCGGACGCGCGATGGAGAGAGCCGCCGCCTGAACCCAGGGCATGTAGATGTAGCTCATCTCCGCGACGAGATCGGCGGGACCCATCTGCGCGGCCCTCCTATCTGGTCAGGAGCGGAAAGACGCGGAAGGCGTTGTCGGTCATCTGCACCAGCGGCTGCGCGAGGCTCGCGCCGAACATCAGAAAGGCCGCCGAAACCGCGATGATCTTCGCGGTGAGCGGCAGAGTCTGGTCCTGAATCTGGGTGACCGCCTGAAACAGCGCCACAATGAAGCCCACGATGGTGGCGATGATCAGCGGAGGCCCCGCCGAAGCCGCCGCCGCGCCCGCCGCCTCGCCCAAGTAACGCGCGATGAAATCGGTCTCCATGGGGAATCTCCTAACCGCCGCCGCCGACGGCGGGGGCGTAACTCAACACAAGGCCCTGCACGAGCCGCGCCCAGCCGTCCACCACCACGAAGAGGAAAAGCTTGAAAGGCACCGCCATGGTCTGCGGCGAGACCATCATCATGCCCAGAGACATCAGCACCGCCGAAACCACCAGATCCACCGCCAGGAAGGGCAGATAAAGCAGAAAGCCGATCTCGAAGGCGCGGGTCAGCTCCGAGACGAGGAAGGCGGGAATCAGAATGATCAGATCGGAATCGGTGGTGGCCGCCTGAGCCTCCGGCGACCAGACCCGCGCCGCGGCGGAGAGGAAGAAGGCCCGGTCCTCCAGCCGCGCATGTTGCAGCAGGAAGTCGCGCATGGGCTCTTTGGCGCGGTCGAGGGCCTCGGTCCATTGCGCGACGCTCGTCAGCTCGACGCCCGGCGCCATGATGTGGTCGCGCACCGCCAGAGCCACCGGCGCCGCGATATAGACCGAGAGGATCGCCGAAATGCCGTAAAGCACCATGTTCGGCGGAGTCTGCTGAATGCCGAGCGCGTTGCGCACCAGAAGCAGCACCACCGAGATCTTGGCGAAGGCGGTCGTCGCCACCGCGACGAAGGAGAGCATGCCCACCGCCATGGTGACGACGATGAGCGAAACGATGTTCGAGCTGAGCTCGGGCATGGACGAAGCTCCGGATCGGGGGGCGTCTCGGGAAGCGTTCTGGGAAACCTCTCGGGGAGCCTTAAGGGTTTGGGGGCGCCGGGGGCTCTGGGGCGGAGATCAGGAGAAGATCCGCGTCAGACGCACGCCGACGCTCTCGCCGATCATCACCACCTGGCCCTGAGCGATGCGGCGGCCCTCGACCATCACGTCGACGGCGCCGTCCGGGGCGCGGTTGATCGGGATCGCCGAGCCGACGCCCAGACCCCGCAGATCGCTCCAGGGAAGCGAGACCCGCCCCACCTCGAAGACCAGCCGCACCGGGATGTCATCCAGCGTGGCGTCGTCCGCCACGAAGCCGCCTTGGGACGCGTCCGCCATCACCAACTCCTCATATCGCCGCGCCAGCTCGAAGCTGGCCGGCCCTGTGGCCCCGACCTCGCCTTTGGGGTTGAATTGGCCCGGCGCCGCGGCGCGTTCGCCGAAGACGATCAGGGCCGCTCGTCCGGGGGCGAAGCTTTCGACCAGCACCACGTCTCCGACCGCCATGGGCGCGCCCCGCGGCAGACGCGAGGCGCCGATCCGCGCCGCGATCACGACCGCGGCGGCGGCGTGCGCGGGAGAATCCTGCGGCTCCTGAGCCTCCCAGAGCGCTTCGAAGGCGGCGGTCAGATCCGGCGGCGCGTAGAGCGTCGCGGGCCAGGCTTCCCCGAATCCCTCCACCATCGCGTCGAGGCGTTGATATTTCGTGCCGGTCGGGGCGGCCGGGGCGAGCTTCGTCAGGGCGAGGCTCACGCCGAGGCGGGCTTCCAAAGCCTGAATCGCGGGCAAGAGCCCCAGCTCGACCAGAAGCGCGCCGCTTTCGGCGTCCAGCTCCGCCGGATCATGCTCCGGATCGCCCTCGCGCATGAGGGCCTCGATCAATCCGCGCGGCAGGGCCAGCCGAAAGGGCGTCCCGCCGCATTCGCCGTGCAGATGCAGGCGCTCCGGCTCGGCCTCGGCGGCGGGGCCGCCGGTCAGAGTCAGGGTCAGCGGCGGATCTTCGAGGACCAGAGGCCGGCGCGGAAGAGCGCGCAGGCGCGCCCGGTCCGCTTCGCGCGGCGTGAGGCGGGGATAAGGATAGGGCTGAAAATTCGGACGCGAGGCGCGGAGATTCATGACGCACGGCCCGTTCCCGAGGCCCCGCCGCCCACTCCTCCGCCTGCTCCGCCCGCTCCCCCGCCGCGCGCGAAGGAGCGCCCGGTGGCGAGTTCGTCGAGATCCTGCTCCTGACGCTTTTCGGAGACGCGGCGCAGATCCATGCGCGCCTCCTGAGCGGCGGTCTGAGTGGTTTCGGTCTTGGCGTGGGCGGTCGCCCAATCGCGGCGGGCGCGCTCGGCGGCTTCTCCGGCGCGGCGCACCTCGAGGCGGGCCATGGCGATCTGGCGGGCGTAGCCCTCGCGTTCGCGCATGAGGTCGCTGTGGAAGTTCTGCGCGCCCTCCATGGCGCCGACGGGCTTGCCCTTCAGCGCCGCGTCGTGGAATTCGCGCATGCGCTGCTCCAGACGGCCGTCGAATTTCGTCAAGGCCGTCTCCGCCTTGCGGACGTCCTGCTCGGCCTGCTCGACGCGGGATTTCGCGCTTTGGAAGCGTTGCTCGGCGGCGTTTTCGCGCACGCGGCGGATTTGGCCGATCTGCTTGAGGTCGTTCAGGCTCATCGCGGGGCGTCCTCCCCTTGAGCGCCGGTCAGGGCGAACATCTTCGCGCGGGTCTCCTCCCAGCCCGCGGGGCGGGAGAGGGAGCGGTAGATGAAGTTCTCGATCTCGTCTTTCTTCGCGATGGCCTCGTCCGCCAGAGGATCGGCGCCATGGCGATGCTCGCCCATGCGGACCAGCAGCTCGACGTCCTTCCAGCGCGAGAGCAAAGCGCGAAGGCGATCCGCTCCGGCGCGATGTTTGGCGCTGGTCACGCGGGTCATGACGCGGCTGCGGCTGGCCAGCACGTCGATGGCCGGATAACGCCCCGCTTCGGCGATTTTGCGCGAAAGCACGATATGTCCGTCCAGCAAGGCGCGGGCCTCCTCAGCCACAGGGTCGCCGACGCCGTCATCCTCCATGAGAACCGTATAGAAAGCGGTAATGGATCCGCCGTTGGCGGCGGCGCCCGCGCGCTCGATCAGCCGGGGCATGAGCGCGAAGACCGAAGGCGGAAAGGCCCGCCGCGCCGGAGGCTCGCCCGCCGCGAGTCCGATCTCGCGCTGGGCGCGGGCGAGGCGGGTGATGCTGTCCATCAGCAGGATCACCTTCTTGCCCTGATCGCGGAAATATTCGGCGATGGCCGTCGCCACGAAAGGCGCCTTGAGGCGCTCCATGGAGGGGCGGTCCGAGGTGGCCGCCACCACCACCGAGCGCGCCAGACCTTCGGGCCCGAGCGCCTCCTCGATGAACTCCGAGACCTCGCGGCCGCGCTCGCCGACGAGGGCGATCACCGCCACGTCGGCCGAGGAGGCTTTGGCGATGGCCGCCATGAGGGTCGATTTGCCCACGCCCGGCTCGCCGAAGAGGCCGATGCGCTGGCCCTCGCCGCAGGTGTTGAGCGCGTCGAAGGCGGGAATCCCGAGCGGCAGAGGCTTATGAATCGGCGCCCGCGCCAGAGGATCCGGCGCGTCGGCCATGACCGGACGCCATGAGGAGGGCCGCAAAGGCCCTTTCGTCGCCATGTCGATGGGGCGGCCGAGCCCGTCCAGCACGCGGCCGAGCAATTCCGGCCCCACGCCCGCCATGAGCGGCCCGCCGGTCGGGGTCGCCTGAGTGCGGGTCGACAGGCCGGTCATGTCGCCCATGACGCTGAGCAGCGCCGCGCCGTCGCGCAGGCCGACGACCTCGGCGTAACGGACGCCCTCCGCGAAGCCGCCCGGCTCGCGGAGCTCGCAGATCTCGCCCAGACGCGCCCCCGGCAGCGTCGCCTCGACCAGAACGCCCGAGACCTTGGCCACGCGCCCGATCAGAGGCCGCGTCTCCAAGGCGCCGGGAGTCTCCAGAGCGTGGGAGATGCGCCGCGCGGCGGAGGCGAAGCCCTGCGCGCCGCCGCTCATGACAATTCCCCCTCGCCGGGATAATTCGCCGAATAGCTGGAGGAGAGCGAGAAGGTCATGCCGCCCGGAGATGGGGGCTGAGGTTGAGCCTGTTGAGCTTGGGCCTGTTGCGGCTGAGGGCCCGGCGGGGCGGAGGGCGCATGCTGGGCGGCCTCGAAGGGATCGGGGCCGACGTTCGGGCGGCCCGCGGCCTGCGGCGGCTCGGGCGCTTCGAGCGCGGCGCGCAGACCCGCCTCCAGCGCCTGAATCTGCGCGGCGAGGCCCAGCTCCACGTCGCCCCAGGGGGTTTGCAGCAGCGAGCTGCCCGGAGGCGCCTGAGGATCGCCCCGCACTTCGAGCGCGTGATGCGGATCGAGCCGGGTCAGGCGCTCGCGCACCTCCTCGACCAGCGGCGCGGGCACGTTGAGCGTCAGCCGCGCGCCGGAGCCGAAATCCTGCAAGGCGCGTTTGGCCGCGCGGGCGATGAGTTCGGCGGGCGGCGCGGGCTCCAGCAGCAGCCGAAGCGCCGAGGTCACCAATTCGGGCAGATGGCGCGACATCTCCTGAAGATCCGCCGCCGAGCGCGCGGCGCGCTCGCCGAGCAGGGCGGCGGCGCGTTTGCGGCCTTCCTCTTCGGCGGCGGCCTCGATCTGGCGGGCGCGGCCCTGAGCCTCGGCGATGATGCGCTGGGCTTGGGCGCGGGCGGCCTGAGCCGCGGATTCGGCTTCGGCCAGCGGCGTCAGGCTCTCGGCCTTGAGCAGCGGGGAAGGTCTGCCGACCCCCCCGAAGCCGAGGCGGGCGGGACGCGCCTGATCGGACATGGCGTCGGACATGGCGAGGCTCCTCAACAGGCCCGGCCGTCGATCCCTCGGATCGGCCGAAGGCCCCGTGGTGATTGGGTCGCGCGGCCTCCGCGCCTGAGCGGGCGGCGATTCAGGCGGCGAGTCAGGCGGCGGCTCCGGCGGCGATGCGCTCGACGAGCTCCGCGCCGCGCCGCGCCAGATCGGGATCCTCCGCAGCCTCCGCGAGGGCGACCGCAGGCGCCAGAAGCCCGACGCGCGCCGCCACAGAGACCGGCTGCGCGGCCAGCCAGGCCGCGAAGGCCTGAGCCCCGGCGAGCCGGACGGCCTCGGCGATCTCCTCCGGCGTCAGACGCTCGGGCTGATCCTCGGGATCGGGCCATGCGAAATCCGCGCCATCCTCGGATTCGGCCGCTCCGTAGCGGCGGGCGGGCGCGGCCGGATCGCGGCCGAGCGCGGCGGAGAGGCGCTTTTGCTCCTCGCCCTTGAGCAGGCCCAGCACCGCGGGGGCTTCGAGGGCGGCGCCCGAATCGAGACGCAGCGTTTCGATTTGAGGCGCGTCCATCTCCAAAACGGCGAGGGCGCCGGGGCTGGCGGTCCAAGGCGGAGCCCCCACGCCGGTCAGGCGCGCCAGACGCGCGCCCAGACGCTTGCGGAAGCGCGGCTCGGCCAGAAGCCGCCGCGCGGCCTCTTCTCCGAAGGCGGGGGGCGTCGACTGAGCGAGAAGCTCGGGCGCGGCGCGGGCCTCGGCGGCGCGGGCCACGCGGCGCAGAGCCACGGCCTCAAGGGCCGCCGCTCTGCGGACGTCGATTTGTTCGGGGGTCATCGCCGGTCGCGCCCGCCGCGCCGGGATCCGGTCTGGAAGGTCAGCGCCAGAGCGCCGAGCAGGGCCGCGCCGAGCGCCAGAACCAGAGACATGGCCCGCTTGGGCTCTCCGCCGATCACGGCGGCGTTCATGACGCCGGTCCCGGCGGCGTCGAGCGTCGCGCCGCCCGCGCCGGTGTAGGGGAAGAAGGCCACCGAGACGCGTTCGTAGGCCAGCCCCTCGACGCTGTTGGCGATGAGCAGCTTGATGCGCGGCGCCAAGCCCTCGACGTCGGTGTTCGGGGCGTAATGGATCGCCACCGAGGCCGAGGCCGGACGCACCTCGCGCGCGAGCGGGTCGCGCTCGGGCAAGACCAGATGCACGCGGGCGCGGATCACGCCCTCGATCTCCGAGACGGTGCGCGAAAGCTCCTGATTGCGGGCGTAGATCATCCGCGCCCGCTCTTCGGTGGGGGTGGGGATGAAGCTGTCGCCGGCGAAGATCTCGCCGAACTCCTTGAAGCGCTCGCGGGGCAGGCCGCGGGTCTCCAGAACCTGCATGGCCTGAGCGAAATGGGCCTCGTCGACGCGGATGGTGAATTCGCCCGCCTTGACCGTGCGGCGCTCGGCGGGGATTCCGGCCTGCATCAGCGCGGCGGCCATTTCATTGGCGTCGCGCTGCGAGAGCCCGGCGTAGAGATCCGTCTTGCAGCCGGAGAGGGCCAGCGCGGCGGCGAAGATCAGAGCGGGCTTGCTGAATTTGAGCATGTCGGCCTCCTGAACGGGGCCTTACTGGCCGCGCATGAGCTGATTGAGCGACGAAGCGAATTGCGAGCCGGTCTTGACGACCATCTGCGTTTCGATCGCGTAGTCGAAGGACTGGCGCATCGCGTCGAAAGCGCGGTCGTAGAGCCCGGAATTCGCCGCCGCCGCGCCCGGCGAGGTCGTCTGAGCCGCGCCCGCGCGCAGCGAGGCCGGTCCGGCGGCCAATTCGGCCCGCGCCTTGGCGTAGGCGGCCTCTCCGGAGGTTCCGGCGGAGGCGGGGCCTTGCGCCAGATCCTTCGCGGCGGCCTCGGAGGCCTTGCGCGAATCGAGGCGGGTCTTGTCGAACGCTTCAAGGCGCTGAGCAAGATCCGAGCCAAGCGAAGAGAGCGGAGCCGCGGAGCTCTGCGCGCCCGAGGCGCTCTGAGGTCCGGCGCCCTGCTGCGGCTGGAAGGCCACGGAAAGGCCCTGAGCGCTCGTCAGGCTCGCGGCGGGCGAGGCCGCCGCCTGAGGATTGAAGGAGACGGGAGCGATGGTCATGGCCATAGGAAAAGCCTCCTGAGGACGAGCGTTGAAGTCCGAAGATGTCGGGGCGGTTTCAGCGCCGCCCGGCGCGGCTCCCGGCCTGCGGAAATCCTTGGAAGGAACGTCGCGGCGGCCGAAGCCCTAGAAAGAGGTTGGCCGACCGCAGGGGAGCCGGTCGGCCATACGCACGGATTGCGAACCTCCCGCACCCTGAAGCCGCATTGCGCAAACTCCGGAGAAACGGACGCGCTGGGCGCGCGCAGCCATGATCTCGTGAGGCGGGCCGCCTCCTCCCGCTCCGCCGGCCCGGTGGCCTGAGAGCCGCAAAGGCGCCTTCAGGATGAAGGACGCTTCGTCATGGGAGAATGGCGCCCGCCTGTCGTTAGGGGCGGCGCCGCGCGCCTTGGGGCGAGTGATCGAGTCGAGGACGACGCGCAGCGCGCCGGTGACCGCGAAGCTCCGCGCCAGACGCGCGACGAGGCGAAGAGCGCCGGCCGCGCGGGCCGCCTCCTCTTCCTCGGGCGTCAGGGCTTGGGCTTGGGTCATCTGAATTCGTCCTCGACTCTATGGCTGGAGGCCTGAAGGCCTCATCTCGATGAAGAACCGAAGGGCCTCAGACGGCCGACGGATCGTTGGGATCTTTCATGAGCTGCTCAAGGATGTCGTTCATGATGTAGCTCATCACGAAGGTGCCCATCTTGAGGCCCTGGCTCTGGAGAGCCTGCTGAAACTTCGCGCCTTCGGCCGCGGCGGCCTCCTGACCCTGAGAATCCACAGGGGCGACCGCCCCGGCTCCTCCGATCTGCGCGCTCGGGGCGAATCCGCCCAGCCCATTGATTCCGTTCATCCCCTTGGTCCTTCCATCGTCGTTTTCCGGGCCGCGCCTCTGGCGCGGCCGGAGTCATTTCCTGCGTCGCGCCACAGGCGCCGCAGCCAGTCGCCGAGCCCCGCCGTCGGGGCCCCGCAAAAGTTCGCGCCGCCATTGCAGCGCCTCGGATTCGCGCCCGAAGGCCGAAGCCAGAGCGCAAAAGGCCGCCTTCGCCTCCCGCACCGAGCGCTTGCGCGTCAGAATCGCGCGGCGCAGCAGAGCGAGGGCCTCGCGTTCGCGCCCGGCCGCCGCTTCGATCATCGCCAAACCAATGGCGCCTGCGGCGTTGTCGGGCTGGAGCGCGTCCAGCATCTCGAAGACCGGGCGCAGAGCCGCGCCCTTCTCCTCTCTGATCGCCAGAAAGCCGACTTCGGCCATCAGGCGCAGATCCTCCGGCGGGGGCGCCTCGGGGCGCTCCGCCTTCGCCTGCGGCGATCCCCAGGCGGGCTGAAAGGCCCATGCGGCTGGAGCGTTCGCCATGGCGTTCCTCAATTCCAAGCCCCGCCGCGCACCACGCGCGGGGGTTGAGCGGCGCGCCAGGCCCTTTCGCGGGCCTCGGCGTCGAGGCGGGCCTGCCGCGCTTCGGCTTCGGCTTTGGCCTTGGCCTGCTGCGCTTCGTATTCGGCCTTCAGCCGAACCTGTTCGGCCTCGCGGGCGGCCTCGGCTTTGGCGGCCTCGGCTTCGGCCTGAGCCTGAGCGGCTTCGGCTTCCGCCTGAGCCTGCGCGCGGGCGGCGACCATCTCCTCCAGCACGACCTCCAGAGAGGCGACGTAGCGGGGCGGGGCGTTGATATGGGCCAGAGCCCCGTCCACGACCTTCGGGCGGAATTTATCCTCCCAAATCCCGAGCCGACGCATGGTCCGCTCCAGATCCACCACCGAGACCCCTTTCAGCGCCGCCAGCCGCGTCACGCGCTCGCCGACTCCGCTGACTTCGATCACGCCGCCGTCCTGACGCCAGTCGAGACCATTGTCCCGCGCGAGGCGGTCGAGGAATTCGGCGCCGCTCACGTCTTCGAAGCGGCCGCTGACCAAAGCGTCTTTCGGCGCCCCCTCGCTGAGGCGCAAAGGCGCTCCGGCGGCGGCGGCGAACTCCGAAAGCACCTCGCCCAGCGGATGCTCCTGAATGGAGAGGCTGAAGCGCTCCTCCATCCAGGCCGGGCGCAGGCCCGCCTGCACCGCGCGCGGCGCCCAAGCCTCCGCCGAGGAGGCCGGAGCCCCCGTCTGAGTCTCGGCCTGCGGCTGCGCCGCCGGGGCCGGAGCCTCTTGCGCCGCCATGGCGCGGGCGAGCCAAGCCGAACCCTGATCCGCGTCGGCGCGGGCCTGAGCCGCCGAAACCGACGCCGCAAGAAGAGCGGCGGCCGACAGGGCCGTCAGGCGAAGCGCGCTTTTGCTGAGGAATCGGGCGGGCATGGGGTCATCCTTTCGAACTTGTCCCCGATTATGGCGTTTCTCTCTGAGGATTTCAAGGTAATTGTTCCATACAAAGACTGATTGTGTTCCGAGGCTCCTTTAATAATCCTGATATTGTAAATTAACGACAAAAATAGGATGCCTCTGGTTATATTTCTCTTGAAATAGGACAATTTCGTAGCATAATGGCACAAGCTTGCTCGGAAAGTCTTTCTGTGATGATTTTTCGATGCGGCCGGAAAACAGCATCTTCAGGGGTAATGATCATGACCTTAGGTCTTTTGGGCGCGCTCTTCGGCGGCGGACGGTCGACTCAAGTCCACCAGCAGCCTCCCGTTCAGCAGCAGCCGAGCGTCCATCCTCAGCAGTTTGAGGAAGCGGTCAACGCGCTCGTCCAGCAGAATCAGCAGCTTGGCGCGCAGGTTCAGCAGCTCTCCCAGCTCACGCAGGGCGCCGCCCAGGGCGTGCAGCAGCTCGGCGAGGGCATGAACGGCGTCAATCAGGGCATCCAGGGCCTGAACCAGGGCATCAGCACCATCGCCCAGGGCCAGCAGCGCGGCCTGCGCAACGACACCATCCTCGCGCGCCGCCTCGCCGGCCTTGAGCAGAACCTCGGCGGCGCTCTGAACCAGATCGGTTCTCAGGCCGAAGCCAACGGCAGCGCGATCAACAGCCTCGCCAGCTCGCTGAACAGCATCGGCAACAACTGGGGCGGATACCCCAGCGGCGGCTTCTACCCGGCGGGCGGGTTCTACCCGGTCGGCGGCTTCCCGGGCGGCGGCTGGGGCGGGTTCCCCGGCGGCGGCTGGGGCGGCGGCGCGCCGAGCTTCGGCGGCGGCGGCTGGGGCGGGTTCCCGAGCTTCGGCGGCGGCTGGGGCGACGATTTCGGCAGTGATTTCGGCGGCGGCTGGGGCGGCGGCTTCGGCAACGGCTGGGGCGGCAACTTCGGCGGCGGCTTCGGCAACAGCTCGATGCTGAACTTCGGCGATTGGTCCTTCAACTTCTGATCTTGCTCAGCTCAGCGCTTCGCTTTCCCTCGCAACGCGGCGAAGCTTGAGCCGACTGCGCGCCCCTTGAAAAAGGGGCGCGTTTTTTCTTGCCGGACCGGCGCTTTCCGAAACCGGGAGAGGGAGCGGCGGGGCGCGCCGCCTTCCTCCCGCCGCCCTCCTTCTGAAACGCGAAGGGCGCGGAGCCGAAGCCCCGCGCCCGTTCTTCATCTGAATTCCGGTTCTGAATTCGCTCCGCGCCCTCAGCGGGCGGCGGAGGCCTCCAGAACGTCTTCATAGGTCCGCAGGCCCGTGACCGGGGCCGAGACCAGCACGGCCATGTTGCCGGGCTTATGCTGGTTGCGGAGCATCTTGGTGTGGGCCTGAGGAATCTCGTCCCAGGGGAAGACCTCGGACATGCAGGGGTCGATTCGCCGCTCGATCATGAGCTGGTTCGCCTGAGAGGCCTGGAGCAGGTTCGCGAAATGCGAGCCCTGGACGCGCTTCTGATGCATCCAGAGATAACGCGCGTCGAGCGTGAGGTTATAGCCGGAGGTTCCGGCGCAGATCACCACCATGCCGCCGCGCTTCACCACCAGCAGCGAGACCGGGAAGGTCGCCTCGCCGGGATGCTCGAAGACGAAATCGACGTTGTTGCCCTTGCCGGTGATGTCCCAGATGGCCTTGCCGAAGCGGCGGGCCTCTTTGAGCCATTCGTTATATTCGGGGGTGTTCACCGTGGGCATCTGGCCCCAGCAGCTGAAGTCCTTGCGGTTGATCACGCCGCGGCAGCCGAGGCTCATGGCGAATTCGCGCTTGGATTCCTCGGAGATCATGCCGATGGCGTTGGCGCCCGCGGTGTTGATCAGCTGGATCGCCATGGAGCCGAGGCCGCCCGTCGCGCCCCAGACCAGCACGTTCTGGCCCGGCCGCAGGATATGCGGGCGATGGCCGAAGAGCATGCGGTAGGCCGTGGCGAGGGTCAGGGTGTAGCAGGCCGATTCCTCCCAAGTCAGATGCTTGGGGCGCGGCATGAGCTGCTGGCTCTGGACGCGGGCGAATTGGGCGAAGCTGCCGTCCGGCGTCTCATAGCCCCAGATGCGCTGGCTGGAGGAGAACATCGGATCTCCGCCGTTGCACTCCTCGTCGTCACCGTCGGTCTGATTGCAATGGACGACGACCTCGTCGCCGACCTTCCAGCGCGTCACCTTGTCGCCCACCGCCCAGACGATCCCCGAGGCGTCGGAGCCGGCGATGTGATAGGGAGCCTTATGCACGTCGAAGGGCGAGATGGGCACGCCCAAACCCGCCCAGACGCCGTTGAAGTTCACGCCGGCGGCCATGACGAGGATCAGCACCTCGTTGCTGTCGATCTTCGGAGTCTCGACGACCTCGAGGGCGAAGGATTTCTCCGGCTCGCCATGGCGCTCGCGGCGAATCGCCCAAGCGTACATTTTGGACGGCGTATGGCCGAGGGGCGGAATCTCTCCGACCTCGTAGAGGTCTTTCGTGGCGAGGCTCTTCGTGGCGCTGGGGGCCTGGTTCTGGGCGGCCGTCTGCGTCATCGTCTGCTCCTGAAATTCGCGGCGTTTGTCTTGCGGGCGGAAGCTCCGCTCTCGCGTCAGATGCTCGCGAAAGCATGAAAGATACAATTCGGACTTAAGTATTGTTCAGATATTGCGCAAGGGCAAGGCGTTTTTTGCGATGCGGCATAGAATCCTCCTCCGTTCTCCTCGCGCTCCGACGGGGGCGCGGGCCGCGCCCCCTGAGGGAGAAACGCGCGCCGCGCGCAACTCCGCGCATGCAACCCAAGGCGCCCGAAACCTCCGCTGAGTCGCGGCCAAGCCTCGCGAAAATCTGCGAAAGCCGCCGCGACCAACCTTTCGCGCCCATTGCCATCCCGAAGAGTTTTCGGCATTCCTCGGTTTCGTGAAACGGAAAATTTACGAGACGCCCGAATGAGAAGCTGGCTGATGGGAGCCTTAGGGGCGCTCCTGATAGGGGGAGCCGTCTATGCGGCGATGCGCCCCGACGCGCGCCCCACCTCGATTCCCGCAGCCGAACTGCTTGCGCTGCCTTTGCCCGCCGACGATCGCTTCGATCCGCTGCTTCTGATCTGGGGCGGCGCGCCGGCGCGCCGCAATTGGGTCGACCCCTTCACCAGCGAGCGCGTGAGCGCCTTCGACCTCGCCACTCTGGAGAAGCTGCCGCAGCGGGAGTTCGCCACCACCACCGACTGGACCGACGGAGAGCGTCGCTTCCGGGGCGTGCTTCTGCGCGATCTTCTGGCGGCGGTGGGCGCTCAGGGCGCTTTGACGCGGGCCGGCAGCCGCACGGATTACGTCGTGGACATCCCCATGTCGGACGTTCTGCGCTACGACATGCTGATCGCCACCCATATGGACGGCGAGGCGCTTCAGCCCAGCAACAAAGGTCCGCTTTGGCTGATCTACCCGCGCGACGAGCATCGCGAATTGCGCGATCCGTTGTATAATTCGCGATGGGTCAGCAATCTCACCGAATTGAAGGTCGAATGACCGGGCGGCCGCTCTCTTCGCTCTGGCGGGACGCGGCTTCGGCCCGCATCCTCGGCGTGCTGGCGTTGTTGGCGGGCCTCGCCCTGACGGCGGTGGTGGCGCTTTACCTCGTCCGCAGCGAACGCGCCTTGCAGAACACGGGGCGCGAGCGCGCCACCGTGGAGGCGCTCACCACAGACGCCAACCTCAGCCAATTGGTGGCCTCTCTGGCCAACGCCCAAAGCGCGGTGAGCGGCGACGAGGCCGAAGAAGCTTATCCGCCGGTCTGGCGCCAGGTGGCCGCCTCTCAGCTGCGGCGGGCCTATGAGACCCTCGCCTCGCAGCTGACCATTTATGAAGAGGGCTACGTCGCCGCCCGCGTGCGCGAATTGCCTCAGGCCCGCGAGGTGCTGGAGCGCATCCGCGTCACGCTGGACGCCAACGCCTGGATGGGCACGGGCGCGAGCGTCGAGATCGAGCGGCCGCGTCTGGAATATGAAAACCTGCTCTATGAGATGACCGAGGTCCGCGCGGCCTTCCGCGGAGTCTCGCAGCAGCTCAGCCAGCGCGACATCGCCATCGCCGCCGAGGTGCGCTTCTCGCTGCGCGACGGCGCGCGTCTGGTGCTGGTGCTGGGCTTGGGCACGGCGGCGGCGGTGTTGGCTCTGCTGGCGGGGCTGAAGGCCGAGAACCGCCGCGCCCTCGAATTGGCCGAGCATAACCTGACCCTCGCCCATCAGGCCGAGGCGGGCCTGCGGGCCAAAGCCGATTTCGTCGCCACCATGAGCCATGAGATCCGCACGCCGCTGAACGGAGTTCTGGGCATGCTGGCCGCTCTGGAGGAGACGGGGCTCCGCGAGGATCAGAAGACCCACGCCCGCATCGCGCGCTCTTCGGCCACGGCGCTGGTGGCGCTGCTCTCCGAGGTGCTGGACGACGCGCGCATGGAGGAGGGCAAGCTCACCCTCTCGCCGGAGCCCACTTCGCCGCTGCGGCTTCTGGCCGACGTCTTCGCCATCGTGGCGCCTCAGGCTTGGCAGAAGGGGCTTGAACTCTCCTATGCGGTGGATCCTCAGACGCCTTCGGCGATCTTGGCCGATCCGGCGCGTCTGCGTCAGATTCTGCTGAACCTCGTGGCCAATGCGGTGAAGTTCACCCAGAAGGGCGGCGTGGCCGCCCGCGCCTTCGCGGTGGTCGACGCCCGGGGCGAGGCGCGTCTGCGCGTCGAGGTCGAGGACAGCGGCCCCGGCGTCGACGCGGTCGATCAGGAGCGGATCTTCCAGAAGTTCAGCCAGGCCTCGACGCCCGCCGGGCCGCGCTCGGACGGCGTGGGCCTGGGGCTGGCGATTTCGGCGCGTCTGGCGAGCGCCTTCGGCGGCGCCATGGGGCATAAGCCGCGCATGGGCGGCGGCAGCGTCTTCTGGCTGGAGATCCCGCTGGTCGAGGCCGTCGAGGAGGCTCCCGGACAGGAGGAGGCCCGGCCCGGCCTTTTGTCGGGCGTGCGGCTGCTGCTGCTGCGCGTGGATCCGAGCCCGCCGAGCTCCCTCGCCGAGCATTTGATCCATCTGGGCGCCCATGTGCGGGCGGCGCGGGCGCTGGAGGGCGCGCAGGTGCTGCTCGCGGCGCAGAATTTCGACGCCGTGCTGGTGGTGGGGCCGGGCCGCGCGGCGGCCGAGGCCCTCGCGCGGCTGACGCCTGCGGCGCGGGGCGCGCGCATGGCGGCTCTGCGGCTCGACGCGCCGACGCCCGGCGTGGATCCGCGCGCCGAGGGCTTCGAGAACGGCCGCGCCGGGGTCACGCCCGTCGATATGGAGACTCTGCGCAAATTGGCGGGCCTCGAAGCGGTCGAGGGCGAGCCGGGCGGCGCCGAGCCGCCGCGTCTGCCGGGGCTGAGGGTGCTGCTCTCCGAGGATCAGCCGATCAATCAGATGATCGTGGCCATGCAGCTCAAGCGCGAGGGCGCCACCATCGAGCTGGCCCGCGACGGCGCCGAGGCTTTCGCTCTGGCTCAGGCGGCGGGCTTCGATCTGATTCTGCTGGATCTGCACACGCCGCGCATGACCGGCGCCGAGGCCGCCCGCGCCATCCGCGACGGCGGCGGCCCCAACGCCGCGGCGCCCATCGTGGCGCTCACCGCCGACGCCACCGAGCGCGCCCGCAATTCTCTGCGGGAGGCGGGGGTGGACGAGGTGGCGCTCAAGCCCACCTCGCGCGACGGGCTGGTCGCCAGCCTGCTGCGGGCGATGGAGGCGCGGGGCGTCAAGCCGCCGCCGGTCCAGAGGGGGGGGCGGCGCCGAGGCGGCGCCGCGTCTCCTGCGCGACGAGGCCGAGGCCAGCGACGTGGCGCAGCTTCGGGCGCGGGCGCTGGTCGAGTTCCGCCGCCTCGCCGACGAGCTGGAGGCGGCCTGCGCCGCCGGAGACGCTTTGCGCGGGCGGGATCTGGCGCATCAGACCGTCGGCGCGGCGGGCTTCCTCGGCATGGACGAACTCGCCGACACGGCCCGCGTCATCGAGGACGCCGCCAGCGACGCCGATCCCGATTGGGCCGAGGCCGCCACCGACCTCGTGGAGGCGCTGCGCGCCGCCGCCTGAGCGCGAATCGCGCGACCGAACGAAATCCGATCAGGAGGGCGGCGAGAAGCGCGAGCCCGCCGCCCGGCAGGCCGCTTGTTCGGCCGGGGTCGAGGCGCGCCCCAAAGCTGCGGCGACGAGGCTGATCTCCGGCTCCTCGCGCCCGCCGAAGGAAACCGGGCGCGTCCGGATTTCGCCCTCCAGGACCCGCGTTCCGCTCCGGAGGGCGTTCTCCTCCATGGCGGCGGCCTGCTCGGCGGGGGAGAGCTGGGAGATCTCCGTTCTGTGGATGCTCCGGATCTCGCCCGTCCCGAGGTTCAGGGCGTTGATCGAGGGGCAGGGCGCCCGCACGCACAGCAAGCCGTTCTGGCAGGCGATCCACGCGCTTTGGCGCGGAAAGGCCGAGCGCGCGGCGGCGGGCGAAGCGAGGGCGAGGCCCAGCAAGCCGAAGGCCGCAAGGCGCGGAAGGGGGAAGGGCATGGGCGTTCTCCTGAATATGGAGCGGCGGGCTAGCGGCCTCGACAAAGCGCCGCCGCTTCCTCCGGCGCGGGGCCGATCACCGAAGAGATCACCAGAACCGGGCGGCTGCGGGGCTCTCCGCCTTCGGGGAGCGTGAAGGGCCGCTCCTCGATATGGCCGATCACCGCGAGCGTGCCGTAATAGAGCCCGCGCTCTTCGTTCAGCCGCGTCCGCTCCTCCGGAGTCAGGGGCGAGGCGTCGAAATCCACGCCATGGACGCGCGCCTGCGCGTCAAGGTCATAGGCGTCGCGCGCGGGGCAGGGCGCCCGGACGCAGCGCAGGCCGTTGTCGCAGGCCACGAAGCGCGCGCCGGGCGGCTCGATGGGCGCGGGAGGCTCCAGAGCGGCGGCGGGGGCCGCGCAGATCAGGGCGAAGGCGAGGGCCGGGAGAGGAGAAAAGCGGGGAGTCGGAAAGCGGGACATGAGGCCGAAGCTCCTGAAAAAGGCGCGGCTGCGTCGATGGGAGGCGGGCGCGCGGCGCTCCGTCTCCCTTGCGTCCTTGAGGGCTCAGCGCCAGAGCGGCGGCGGCGCCGGACGATCCCAGGCGCCGGGCCAGCCTCCGCCCCAATGCGGAGGGCCGCCCCATCCGCCGCCTCCCCATCCCCCGCCCCCCCATCCCCCGCCCCAAGAGGGCGGAGGCGGCCAGCCCCGGCCGGGCAGAGGCCGCGGAACTTCGCTCCATCCTCCGCCCCATTCTCCGGGCGCGTCGCAGAAGCAGGGGGCCTTGACGCAATAACAGGGCGGGCGCGGCGCGGGCGCGACGATGGCCGGATAGCCGGGGGAATAGCCGGGAGGAACGAGGATGGTCGGCGCCGGATAGGCGTAGCTTTGCGCCGCGGCCGGTCCGGCCAGAGCGAGCGCCAATCCGAAAGCGCCGAGGGAGAGGAGGCGGGACATCGCGATCTCCTGAAAGGCGAGGCTTCAATCTGATTTCAACCCTGCGCCGGGTGTAAGGCGCGATTGCGGCGCGAGCGCGGCGAAAGCGTGAAGAGCGGATGATTGACAAGCCCTCGCCGAAGGCGTCGATAGGCGGGGCCTCGTCAAAGGAGAAGCTGATGTCCGCTCCCATCGAACTGCATACCTGGGTCACCCCGAACGGCTATAAGGTCTCCATCGCCCTTGAGGAGATGGGCCTGCCCTATGAAATCCGCTGGGTGAACATCGGCAAAAACGAGCAATTCGCGCCGGAGTTCCTCGCCTTGTCGCCGAACAACCGCATTCCGGCGATCCTCGATCCCGAAGGCCCCGACGGCGCCCCGATCGCGCTCTTCGAATCGGGGGCGATCCTGCAATATCTCGGACGCAAGACCGGGAAATTTTATCCCGAGGATCCGCGCGCCCGCGCTGAGGTCGAGCAATGGCTCTTCTGGCAGATGGGCGGCGTGGGGCCGATGGCCGGTCAGGCGCATCATTTTTTGCGCTTCGCGCCCGAGGACGTGCCTTATGGCAAAAAGCGCTACTCCAGCGAGGTGGCGCGGCTTTACGGCGTCCTCGACAAGCGCCTCGCAGGCCGCGACTTCGTGGCGGGCGAATATTCCATCGCGGATATGGCGCTTTGGCCTTGGGTGCGGCTCTGGGAGATGCAGGCTCAGGATATTTCGGAGCTGAAGAATCTCTCCGCATGGCTGGAGCGCGTGGGCGGGCGTCCGGCGGTTCAGAAGGGCCTGATCGGGCAGGATGAGGCCAAGCGGGTCAATCCTGCGGCGCCGAGCCTCGCCAAACAGCTTTTCGAGGCCGGAAAGATCGGATGATCCGCGCGGATCCCGGTCTGGGGTGGTCGTCATGCTCCGCATCGTGACCTTGCCGCGGATCGGCCTGCTGCTGTTGGGGATTCTGGTCGGGATGACCTTCGGGCCTCGGCTGCGCGATTGGGTCGATCCGAGGCCGCCTGATCTGAACCACGCCGCAGGAGGCGAAGAGTGCATCGGGCGGGCCTTGCGCGGCGAGCCGGGGGAATGCGTCAAGACGGAGCTTTCGCCCGGCTGCCTCCGCATCGACCGGCCTTCGGACGGCGCGGCGGCCATGCTCTGCCGGATGGGCGACGGCTGGGTGGGAAGCGCCGCGCCCAGATGAAAAAAGGCGGCCCCGATCTTCGGAGCCGCCGCGTTCTTCAAGCTCAGGGCTGAAGCTCAGGCTTGGGCCGCGCCCTTGGCCAGAGCCTCGTCGATGAGGGTCGCCGTGGCCTCGACGCCGTAAAGCGCCGCGAAGCCGCCGAAGCGCGGGCCTTCCTCTTGGCCCAAAAGCACCTCGTAGAGCGCCTTGAACCAATCGCGCAGATTCTCGAAGCCATGGGCCTTGCCGACCTCATAGGCGATGTCCTGCAAGGCTTTGGCGTCGGCCTCCACAGGGGCGTTGCGCAATTGCAGCGCCAGATCCGCGAAGGCCGCGCGCTCGCGCTCGGTGGGCAGGCGGTAATTGCGCTTCACCTGATCCGTGGCGAAGCGCGCCGCTTGAGCCGCCGCCGCGTCGAGGCCGGGATGGGTCTCGGGCGAGGCGCCGGGGACGTAGCGGCGGATGAAGCCCCACATCTTCGAGGCGTCTTCGGCGCCCGAGGCGATGGCCAGATTCTGGAGCATGGCGAAGGTGATCGGCAGATCGCTTTGCGGCGGATTCCCCTGATGCACATGCCAGACCGGGTTTTCGAGCCGCGCGGCCTCGTCCTGCCGCTCGAAAGCGCCGAGCTGCTGATGATATTCGTCCACGGCCTTCGGAATCACCGAGAAATAGAGCCGCTTGGCGGTGCGGGGCTTCTGGAACATGTAATAGCCGAGGCTCTCCGGCGAGGCGTAGGTGAGCCATTGCTCCATGGTCAGGCCGTTGCCCTTGGATTTGGAGATCTTCTTGCCTTCCTCATCGAGGAAATGCTCATAGATATAGGTTTCGGGCGGGGTCTCGCCGAGGGCCTGACAAATCTCGGTCGCCAGCTCCACCGAGGCGATGAGATCCTTGCCGGACATCTCGTAATCCACGCCGAGGGCCGCCCAGCGCATGCCGAAATCGGGCTTCCATTGCAGCTTGCAATTCCCGTCCAACACCGAGATTTCGACCTTCTCGCCGTCCGGCTCGGCGTAGACGATGGTGCCCTTGGAGAGATTGCGCTCAAGGGTCTTGGTCTGGAGCACCTTGCCGGTCTTGGGCGAGATCGGCATGAAGGGCGAATAAGTGTCGAGGCGCTCCTCGTTCACGCCGCCGAGGCTCGGAATCATGATCGCCATGATGGCGTCGAAGCGCTCCAGCACCCGCAGCAGCATGGGGTTGAAGACGCCCGACTTATAACGCTCGGTCGCCGACTGGAATTCATATTCGAAGCCGAAGCGGTCGAGGAAGTCGCGGAGCATGGCGTTGTTATGCTCGCCGAAGCTCGGGAATTTCTCGAAGGGATCCGGCACTTGGGTCAGGGGCTTGTCGAGATTGGCCTTGAGCAGCTCCTGATTGGGCACGTTGCCCGGCACCTTGCGCAACCCGTCGAGATCGTCGGAGAAGCAGAAGAGCCGCGTCGGGATCCCCGGCGCCATCAGCTCGAAGGCGCGGCGGACCATGGTCGCGCGCATGACTTCGCCGAAGGTGCCCAGATGCGGCAGGCCCGAAGGCCCATAGCCCGTCTCAAACAGCACATAGCCTTTTTCCGGAGTCTTCCCGCCGATGCGTTTGACGATTCTGCGCGCCTCTTCGAACGGCCAGACGCGGGCGTTCAGGGCGAGTTCTTGCAAATTCGTCATCTTCGAGTCTCCATAGCGCCCGCTTCCGCGCGGCGCGCTCAGGCTTGACGCCGCCGATGCGGCGCGTCTTGTGGCTGTAAAGCGCGGCGCGGGGGGGGTCAAGAAGGGGAATATGGAGGCGAGCATGGGCGGCGTGGTTCTGGAGACGGATCGTTTGATTCTGCGTCCGCCGGAGAAGGGCGATCTCGGCTTCTGGGCCGAGAAGATGGCCGATCCTGAGGCCATGCTGCATTTCGGCGGGCCTCAGCCGCTGCAAGGCGCATGGCGGGCCATGGCGATGATCTCCGGCGCTTGGAGCCTCGACGGGGCTTCGCTGTTTTCGGTGATTGAAAAAGACTCCGGGCGCTGGCTCGGGCGGGTGGGGCCTTGGTTCCCGCCCGGCTGGCCCGCGCCGGAGATCGGATGGGCTCTGGACCCACGCTTCTGGGGGCGCGGCTACGCCACCGAGGCCGCCGCCCGCGCCATGGATTGGGCCTTTGAGGATCTCGGCTGGACGGAGGCGGTCCATGTCATCGCTCCGGCGAATCTCGCTTCGGCGGCGGTGGCGCAAAGGCTCGGCTCGCGGCTGCGGGGGATGATCGACTCGCCCGGCCTGCCGACGCCCGGCGCGCCGCCCAAGCCGCAGGTTCAGCTCTGGGGCCAGAGCCGCGAGGAATGGCGGACGCGTCGCCGGGGCGGTTGACCCCCGCGCTTCTGGATTTTCCCGCGCGGCTTCGTTACATCCGGGAGGCGGGTTTTGAGGCTGGTTTCTCTGGGAGACGCGGCATGAGCGGTTTCGAGATTTTTCTGGGCGGCGGCGGCGAAGCCTATGACCAGCCGCAGAATCTCTTGCTGAAATACGGGAACCGCCATGGCCTGATCGCCGGAGCCACCGGAACCGGCAAGACCGTGACGCTCCAGATCATGGCCGAATCCTTTTCGCGGGCGGGCGTGCCGGTCTTTCTGGCGGATGTGAAGGGCGATCTGGCGGGATTGTCTCAGGCTGCGGATCCGGCCTCGCCCAAGTGGAGGGGCTTCGCCGAGCGCGCCGCCTCCATCGGCGAGACGGATTATGCGCCCGAGTCCTTCCCTGTGGTCTTTTGGGATCTCTTCGGCGCGCAGGGGCACCCGATCCGCGCGACGGTCTCCGAGATGGGGCCCTTGCTGCTCTCGCGGCTGATGGATCTCAACGAGGTTCAGGAGGGCGTGCTCAACATCGCCTTCCGCGTCGCCGACGACGGCGGGCTTTTGCTGCTCGATATGAAGGATCTGCGGGCGATCCTCCAGCATGTCGCGGAGAACGCGGCGGAGATCTCCGCGAATTACGGGCAGGTCGCGGCGGCCAGCGTGGGCGCGATTCAGCGGCGGCTTCTCGTGCTGGAGAACGAAGGCGCCGAAAGCTTCTTCGGCGAGCCCGCCCTTGATCTGCGCCATATGATGATGCGCGCGCCGGATGGGCGCGGACAGGTCAACATCCTCGCCGCCGATAAGCTCATGCAGTCGCCGCGGCTCTATGCGATCTTCCTGCTCTGGCTGCTTTCGGAGCTCTTCGAGGTTTTGCCCGAGGTGGGCGATCCTGAAAAACCGAAATTCGTCTTCTTCTTCGACGAGGCGCATCTGCTCTTCAACGAAGCGCCGAAGGCTCTGCTCGCGAAGATCGAGATGGTGGCCCGTCTGATCCGCTCGAAGGGGGTGGGGGTCTATTTCATCTCGCAAAACCCCATCGACATCCCGGACGCTGTGCTCGGGCAGCTCGGCAACCGGGCGCAACATGCGCTCCGGGCCTTCACCCCGCGCGACGCCCGCGCCGTCAAAGCCGCCGCCGACACCTTCCGTCCCAATCCGCGTTTCGACGTGGCGCAGGCCATCGGAGAGCTCGCGGTGGGCGAGGCCCTCGTCTCGACGCTTCAGCAGGGCGGAATCCCGAGCATGGTCGAGCGCACGAAGATCCGTCCGCCGCGCTCGCGCATGGGGCCGATCTCGCCGCAGGAGCGCGCCGCCGTGGTCGCCGCCTCGCCGCTGCACGGCTTTTACGAGGAGGCCGTGGACCGCGAATCCGCCTTCGAGATCTTGCGCGGCCGCGCCGAGGAGCCCGCTTCCGTCGCCGATGATTCGGCGGCGCGCGGCGCCGGAGATTCCGGCTATAGCTGGGAGGACTTCAAACGCGACCGCCAAAGCGGCCAAGCCTATGAGGGCCAGCCTTACGGCGGCCGAACCTCAGGCGGCCAGCCTTACGGCGGTTCTGGCGGGGGGGGAGGCGGTCGGCCCTATGGCCGGAGCGCTCCGGCTCCTGCGCCTCAGCCGAAAACCCGCGCGCCCGCCCAGCGCCGCACCGACAGCGTGGCCGAGACCATCGCCAAATCCGTGGCCCGCACCGCGACCAACCAGCTCACGCGGCAATTGGTGCGGGGCGTGCTGGGCGGCCTCTTCCGGCGCTGAGTCCTGAAGCGAGGGCGGCCTTCCGCTCTCTTGGACGCTTTTTAAACCCACGGAGCCCTGATGACCTCCTCGCCCAGCCTTCCGCGCTTTCTGCTCGCTTTGATTCTGGCGCCGACGCTGATCGGCGGCTTCGGCGCGGCGATGATGGCCTCGCGCGTCCCCGGGCTCGACGGGCTGGGCGCGATCATCGCGGTCTCGATGATCGTGGGAGCGCCGACCTATTTCCTCTCCGGGGGGCCTTTGGCCTGGCGGGCGGTGAATTTGGGCGATCCGAGCCGGCGCGACGCGGTGATCTGGGGCCTTCTGGCGAATTTCGCCTCGCTGATCCTCGCGCCTTTGCTGCTCTGGATTTATCTGACGATCTACGGTCCGATGCAGATCGATCCCGAACTCGCCCGCCGCTGGACCGAAACCGCGCCGCAGATGATGGAAAGCCGCTGGCAGCCGCTGATCTACGGGCTTTTCGTCTTTCTGCTGGGGATCGTCTTCGCGCCGCTTTACGCTTTGGCGGCTCATGGGATGGGGCGGCTTCTGCGGGTGCGTCCGCGCCTTTCCGCCGCATGATCCGTCCTTCCTCGCGTTTCGGATCGAGCCTGTTGACGGAGATCGGGCTCGTGGCGGCGGTGGGGCTGGTCCTCTCGCCGCTGGCTCTGCTGGATCTGGTCGATGAGGAGTCCTTCCCGCTTCCGCTCCTTGCGGGCTATGTGGTTCTGAACGCGCTGCGGCGCGTCGGAGAGGCGCGGGAGGCCCCGAAGCCCGCCCGCCGCGAGTCCTCCGCCGCTGCGGAGGAGCCGGAATCCCTGCGGCGGCTCGCCGCGACGGAGGCCGCTTTGACGCGCGCCCGCGCCCGGCTGCGTCGCCGCGAGGGCGCCGCGCCCGAGCTTCAGGAGATTCTGGCCGGTCTGGCGCAGGAATATCGCGCCGTCCGCCGCGCGGTTCAGGAGAGCGCGCCCGGCGCGGAGGCTCAGGCGACGCGGCTGCGGCGTCTGGCGGAATCTCTGAACGATCTGGCGCAGGCCGCCGCCGCCGCGCCGGAGTCCGAGCGGGGGCGTCAGGCCGCCGAGGCTTTGGGCGAGGCTCTGAAGCGCCTGAGCGCCCAGCGCGCCAGCCTGACCGAAATGGCCGACGAGGCGGGCTTCGAGGCCAGCCTCCAGATTCTGCGCGAACGTCTGCCGCCGGAGCCCGCCGCCGCGCGCCCCAATAAGGATCAGGCGGAGCCTCGCGGCCCCGCCTGACGTCATCTCTGGTTCGGAAAAGGCTTGGATCAGCCGCCCTTATTGGCCGAGATCGGCGACATAGGCGTTCATTTTGGCGGCGATGTTCTCACGGCGGGTCTTGAATTCCTCAAGCTCGGCCTTCTCCAGCCGCAGACCGCCGATGTCCTGCAGCTTCATCGGGTCGATCTTCACGCCTTCCTTGACCACTTCGAAATGAAGATGGGGGCCGGTGGAGTTGCCCGTGCTGCCGACGTAGCCGATGATCTGACCCTGATTCACCCGCGAGCCGCGCTTCACTTCCTTATGGAAGTTGGACATATGCGCATAGGCGGTGGTGAACTGGTTGTTGTGCTTGATCTCGACGTAATTGCCGTAGCCGCCGACCCAGCCGCGCCGCGTGACCACGCCGTCGCCCGCCGCGATGATCGGCGTGCCGGTGGGGGCGGCGAAGTCCACGCCCTGATGCATGCGGGTGTAGCCGCTGATCGGATGGCGCCGCGTGCCGAAGCGCGAGGAGACCCGCCCCTCGACCGGCGTGCGGATGATGGCGCGACGGTTGGACTCGCCTTTTTCGTCGAAATAGGCGGCGCGTCCGTCCTCGCGCTCGAAGCGGTAGAAGGCGTGGCGTTTGCCGCGCACGTTCAGAGCGGCGTAGAGGATCGGGCCGTCCTGCAGCGCGCCCGAATCGTCGGGGCGGCGGTCGAACATGATCTCGAAGACGTCGCCGCGGCGGATGTCGCGCTCGAAATCCACGCTATGGCGGAAAAGCTCGACGAAGGAGGCGATCTGACCGGCGCTCAGGCCCTGATCCACGCCCGTCTCGTAGATGCTGCCGGAGACCCGCGCCTGAAACATCCGTTCGGCGTGGCGGGCGGCGGCGGTCTGCGGACGCGCGGCGGGGGCGGGCGAGCTGCTCGGCGCGGAGGAGGCGGGCGCGGCGGCGGGCGGCGTCAGGGCGGCGCGCACCACGGGCGGCTCCTCCCAGAAATTCGCCGCCGAGGAGAGCCAGCGCATGCTCAGGACTTGCGTCCCGCTGTTGTAGATGCTGAGCTTCTGGAGCGTCGCGCCCGAGCGGTCGTTGGGGATGGAGGTGATCTGCACCCGGTCCCCGTCGTTGAGGCGGCGCGGGCTGTCGCCATAGGCGCTGCTCACCGCCACTTCGGCCTCGGTCTCGGAGACGCCTTCGGCCAACAGCAGGGAATAAAGCGTGTCGCCTTCTTTGGCGACCAGCTCTTTGGTGCTGGGGCCGAGCGCGGCGAGGGCGTCCGCCAGAGGCGCGCCCGCCGAGAGGTCGCCCACCTGCGGCGCATAGGCGCGCGGCGCGGAGGGATGCGGATCGGCGTAGGCGAAAAGCTGGTCGGGCATGGGCGGCGCGCGCAGGCCGCCGGGCAGCAGGCTCGGACGGGGCGCGACCCGCGGCACGGAGACGGCTTCGGCGCGCTCCTGCGGGGTGGCGCGGACGCCCGAGGCGAAGAGGCCGCCGTCGGCGCGGCTCAGAGCCAGATCGCCGTATTCCCGCGCCGAGGCGGGCGCGATCTCGGAGGCGCCGCGAAACAGCGCGCCGCCGTGGCGCCCGGCGCCCGCAGGGGCGGAGAGGGCGGCGGTCTCGACGTCGCCCGTCGCGAGGCGGGCGGCGCCTTCTTCGGAGGAGAGAGGATCGAGGGCGGCGAAATAAGAGGGTTCGGCGGCGGGGCGGGCCGCGTAGACCTGCCAGGCGCCCCCGAGGGCCGCGAGGGAGACGACGGCGGCCGCGGTTTTGCGGCTGAGAATCTGGCGCCGCACAATGAAGCCGAGGGCTTCGCGCAGGGTTTCAGGCGCATGTAAGGTCATCTGGGAATCCCCGACGAATTGACGGTCGGCGCGCGGCTTTCCTCAGGATGATCTTCGGTCATGGCGCCCTCTATGCTGTCCCGGCTCGCAACATCGCGTGAGCGTTTCCGGCTGTCAATGGCTGCTGTGTCGTAAAAATAACGATGATTGATAAAGAAAACATTGTGCTGTCGAATGGCTTTCATGTGGCGCTTTCGCCGCGCCTGTGAACCGCGGCGTGATTCGTTCTCGGGCGCTTTTCCCGTCGGCGTCGTTTTGTTGATGAAATATGAAGAAATCCTTCCAATTTTTATGATTTTCGGCTTTTCACGCAATTTTCCTCCGATATTTGAGCGAAGACCGAAGCGATTGCTGAGGATTTCCCGCCACATCGGATCAGGGGCCGCCGCGGCGCTTCAACGCAGGATCGCAAGGCGGATTGCGCAAAAGGATAGTCTTCAGACGGATGGGGCTGCGACGCACGCCTAAGGTTCGGCGTGGTCCGACGATTGCAGAAAAAACGCTTCTCGCCTGCGGCGTGTGCGGCGGCGAAGCCGCGTCCCGTCAGGGCGGAATCGATTCCGGCGCTCCGCCGCGCCGCAGGCGTCGTCCCAACTTGGGGAAGGCCCCCGCGGAGGCCGGACCCGCGCCGCCGCTCCGGAGAAGCGCCGGACCCCTCGGCGAAGGCGCGCGCGGGAGGGCGGATGCGGGTTCATCGTTCAGATGCGGGCGACCTCGGCCTTGCTGCGGCGCACGCGCTCCGGGCCGGAGCGCCTCACTTGGGCAGAAGGCGCGCGGTGCGCAGCGGCAGGCTTCCGCGCCCCGAAGCGGTCAGAATCTTGAGGACCGCCGCCCGGGCTTCGGGCCGGATCATGAGGGCGCGGGCGCGGGCGGCGGCCTCTCCGGCGCGGCCCTGCTCGGCGGAAAGCCGCAGGCGCGCGAGCTCGCCCTCCTCGTCGGAGAAGGGGGCGAAAGCCGCCTCCGCCTCCTTCCAGCGCCCGAGCGCCAGCAAAAGCCGCGCCCGATTGCGTCGGGCGTCGACGTCTTGCGGATCGGCCTTCAGATAGGCTTCGAAGCCCGCCAGAGCCTCGGCGGGGCGGCTCGCCTCCATGAGCAGCGCCGCGCGCTCATAGATCGCCTTGAGACGCCCCGGCTCCAGACGCAAGGCGCGGTCGAACTCCGCGAGGGCCTCCTTGGGCCGCCCCGCGTATTTCAGCGCCAGAGCCAGATTATAGACCAAAGCGGCGGGCGCTTGCGGCGCGAGGGCGATCAACCCGCGCAGGGCCTCGACGGCGGCGGGCCAGTCGGCGTGGGAAAGCGCCGCCTGAGCCTGAGCCGCCAGTCGCGCCGGATCGGGCTTCATTCGCCCTTCCTGAGGCGGCGATAGACTCCCGGCTCCGTCGCGAGGGATTCGCGCAGGGCGGCTTGCTCCTCGGCCTCTGCGGGCGTCAGAGGGCGAAGCTCGATGTGCAGCGGCTCGCGGGGGATGGGCAGGATCTGCGCCACCGGAGTTCCCTTCGGCAGAGTTCCCCGGAAATCGGGATCCGTCCAGAGCGCCGGGAAATGGATCAGCCCGAGCCGAAAGAGATCCGCCTCCACGATCCCCGCCAAAGTGCGGAAAGGCAGATCCAGCCGATTGAAGGGATGGACCACCAATAACGACCAGCCCGGCGGAGTCTCGATCGCCCAGCGGTTCAGGAATTTGACGATGAATTCGCCTTGAGGGGCGAAAGGCGCGCCCGTCGCCTGCTCCGGGGCGTGCAGCCCGATGGGCGAGCGCTCCGCCAGAGGCGGGGCCTCCGGGTCTCCCGACCATGAGAAGTCTTCGCCGTCGAAATGCAGATCCTCCGCCAGAGGCAAAAGCGCCCCCGCCCGCATGGCGTCGAGGAAGGGCGGGCAATGCTTCAGCGTCCGCAGCTCCGCCCCCGCGACCTCGGACCAAGCTTGCGCGGGCATGGCCTTGAGCCAATCGGGCAGAGCCTCGCGGGCGAGGCGAGGCTCTGCGAGGCCCCGGCTTTCGGCGGAGCGGCGGAAGATCAGCTTCACGCGGTCTTCTTTCTCAGGCTGAAGGCCCAGAGCGCCGCGAAGACCACCGTCAGCAGAATGAAGATCACGCCGATGGCGTTGATCGTCGGCGAGACGCCGAAGCGCATCCGCGCGCCGATCTCGGTGACCAGCGTCCATGAGGAGCCGATGGCGAAGAAGGTCGTGTTGTAATTCTCATTGGATTGCAGAAAGGCGATGGCCGAAGCCGCCACGATGGTCGGCGCGAGATAGGGCAGAGTCACCCGCCGGAAGGCGAAGAATCCCGAGGCCCCGAGATCCAGCGCGGCTTCTTCTAAGGATCGGTCCTGACGCTGAAGCCGCGCCATGAACATCAGCATGCAATAGGAGGCGATGAAGCAGCTTTGCGCCAGCATGGCGGTGAAGAGTCCGGCCTGAACGCCGAAGGCGTCGCGCCAGAAGATCATCGTCGAGACGCCGAGCACGATTCCGGGCGTCAGCAGCGGCGAAACCAACGCCGTATAGAGCGGCCCCGTCGCCCTGCCTCCAAGCCGCGTGAGCAGCAAAGCCCCCGCCAGCCCGAGCGGCACCGAAATCGCGATGACGCCCAAGGCGATCAAAATCGAATGCTTCAGCCCCTGAAGGAATCGCGTCTCCTGAGGCAGGCCGCGCACCAGAACCCGTCCGGCTTCATCCGTGCGTCCGGTGAACCAATCGGTGGTGAAGCCGCGCCAGTCCAGAGCCGAGGGCGTGGGGTTGGCGTTGAAGGCCGCCCCCGCCATGAGCAGGATCGGCAGGAACATGAAGCCGAGGAACAAGGCCACATAGGCTTTGAGGATCACGCCCGACCAATCCGCCGGGGCCTTCGTCTGGGCGCTCATCTGGCGATCTCCCGGATTCCGACGCGGAAGATCCGCATCACGAGGAAGATGAAGATCGTGCAGGAGACCAGCAGCAAGAGCGCCTGAGCCGAGCCGACGTTCCAATTGTTCGACTCGAAGAAATTGCGGTTGACGATCTGGCTGAACCAATCGGGATGCAGCCCCGGACCCACCAATTGCGGCACCGAAAGCGAGCCGACGGCCAGCATGAAGGTCATGATCGCGCCCACCGCCACGCCGGGCCGCGCATGCGGCAGAGCCACGCGCCAGTGAATCCGCCATGAGCTCGCGCCGAGGTCTTTGGCCGCCTCGATCTGGTTGCGGTCGAGGGTCTCCAGCGAGCCGTAGATGGGGAAGACCATGAAGAGCATATAGGTGTAGACCATCACCAGAAACACCGAGCCATTGGAGGCCAGCCAGCGGACGGCGCCGCCTTGAGACAGGTCGATGATCCCGAGCGCGTCCAGCGTCTGGTTCAACAGGCCCTGATTGGCGAGTATCATCGTCCAGGCGAAGATCCGCAAAAGCTCGTTCAGGGCGTAAGGAATGGTCAGCGCCAGCAGCAGAAGCGCCGTGCGGCGGGGAGTCTTCGCCTGAGCGGCGGCGTAGGCGATGGGATAGCAGACGAGGAAGCTCAGCACCGTGACGCAGAGCGCATAGACCAGCGTCAGGCCGAAGATCCGCCAATGCAGCGGACTCATCAGCGTGAAATTGCGCAAAGACCAGCCCTGCGCCGCGACCTCTTCGGCGCGCAGACGCTGCGCCTCGGCGCGGGCGCCGGCGATGCTCGCCGTGAGGCCCTCGCGTTCGGTCTTCAGGCGCTCAAGCCGCGCCTCGGGGGCTTCGGCGGCGGCTCCGCCCGGCGAAGGCGCGAAGCCGGGGCGGGGGGCTCCGGGACTCGGGAGGCCCGCGAAGGGATTGGAGGGGCTCGGCGCCGCAGGCGCCGCCCCCGCTCCGCCCGCCGCGACTTCGCGCTCAAGAGCCCGAATGTCGAACTCCATGGTCGCGACGCGCTGCTGAAGCCGATTGGCCTCCAGCACGGCCTGAGCCGCCGCGCCGTCGCGGGCTTCGTAATGAAAGGCGCGCTGGATCATGCTGATCTGCGGCATGAGGATCAGCGCGCAGAACCAGAAGGCGACCAGCGCCAGAATCAGCCCGGTGAGGAAGCGTCCGTAAAAGCGGATCATCTCACCCATGGGCCAGAGCCCCCGCCCGCAGCACGCGCGCGTCGCGGCTGGAGAAGCCCAGCTCCATTTCGCCCTCGGGCGGCGTCGCGCCTTCATTGGGCAGCTGGAGCAAAATCCGCTGATCTCCGGCGCGCAGGAAGAGGTTGAAGAAAGGCCCCTCCAGATCGGCCCGCTCGACTTGAGCCTTCAGCCGTAGATCATGCTCGGGGCGGGCGGGCGCGAGGCGCTCGGGGCGGATGAAGAGCATGGCCTCCTCGCCCAAGGCCAGAGAATCGGCGTTCTCGCCGCGCAGGAGCCCGAAGGGCGTCGAGATTTCGGCGAGGCCGCCTTCCGCGCGGGTCGTCTTCCCGCGAAAGAGGTTGTTCTCGCCGACGAAGGTGGCCGCGAAGCTGGTGGCGGGGCGATTGTAAATCTCCTCCGTCGGGCCGACCTGCTCGACGCGCCCCGCCCGCATCACCGCCACGCGGTCCGACATGGCGAGGGCCTCGCCCTGATCATGGGTGATGTAGATGAAGGTGACGCCCGTGCGCCGCTGGATGGTCTTCAGCTCGGCGCGCATATGCTGGCGGAGCTTCAGATCCAGAGCCGAAAGCGGCTCGTCGAGCAGCAGCACGGCGGGCTCCACCGCCAGAGCCCGCGCCACCGCCACGCGCTGACGCTGGCCGCCGGAGAGCTGGGCCGGGCGCTTCTCCTCCTGACCGCCGAGGGCGACCAGATCGAGCAATTCCTCGGCGCGTTTGCGGCGCTGAGCCTTCGGAACGCCCTGAGCCTCCAGCCCGAAGGCGACGTTCTCCCAGATGGTCATCAGCGGAAAGAGCGCGAGGGTCTGGAAGATCAGCGCCGTGGGGCGCTTATTGGGGGGGAGGGCGGTCATGTCCTGTCCGCCGATCAGCACGCGGCCCTCGCTGGGCCTCTGAAACCCCGAGACCATGCGCAGGATGGTCGTCTTGCCGCAGCCCGAAGGCCCGAGGATCGAGAAGAATTCGCCCGCCTTGATCGTCAGATCCGTGGGCTCGACGGCGGTGAACTCGCCGAACCTCATGCCGAGCCTTTCGAGCGCGACTTCCTGCCCCTGCATGGATCCCCCTGCGGATTTCAAATCGGAAGAGCGCGGGCGGAAGCTCCTCCGCCCGCGCGGATCGCGCCTGAGCGCGTCGCCCGCGCGACGCGCTCACGTCTTCGCTGAACGCTCGCCTTTCGTGATCGCGTTTTCACGACGCGCAGCCGTTCCGGCTTCGCTGGACGACGCTCAGGCGTTGGTGATCTTGTCGACGTATTCCTGAGTCAGCGGGGTGATCCACGGCGTGTCGGCCTGCCACCACCAGAGATTCGCCAGAGCCTCCGGCGTGTAGATCTCGGCGAAGGTCTTGGCGTAATCCTCGCCCGCATGGGCGGCGGCCTCCACGGCGGCGGAGTTATAGCCGGTGTTGGCCACATGAAGCCCCGCCATCTCGCCCTCGTAGCAGGCGTTGATGAAGGCGTAGGCCTGATCCAGATTCTCGGCGCCGACGGGGATCGCCACGGAATCGAGCCAGGTCAGGCCGCCTTCTTTGGGCATGCGGTATTTCCACTTGGCGTCTTGGCGCGCGAGCAGGATGCCGGTGGTGTCCCAGGTCTGGCCGATGGAGCAGCCCTGCTGAGAAAAGGCGTTGCCGGCCTCGGTGGCGTTGTTCCAGAAGGCGCCGATGTCGCCTTTGTTCTTGATGATGAACTCGGCGACCTTATCCCAGACGCGGCGGGCCTCGGCCTCGCTGGCGTAGATGTCGAGCATGCGGTTCGAGGGAACTTCGCCCGTGGCGTCGAGATAAAGCCCCACGCCCATGATGCCCGAACGCTGACGCAGCGCGGCGCTCTTCGCCTTGCCCGACCAGAGCGAGCCGTAAGAGACGTCGGCGTCCGCGAGGTCATGGACGGAGCTGTCGAAGGTGACCGCCTCGGTGCCCCAGTTGAAGGGCAGAGCCACGCGCTTTCCGTCCTGCACCGCGCCGAGCGCGATGGAGTCGCGGACCATCGAGGGGATGATCTTCTCCATGTCGATCTTCGATTCGTCGATCTCCTGCAGCAGGAACTGATCGCCGTCGCGATAGCCCACCACGTTGGTGACGCTCGGGAAGATCACGTCGAAGCCCTTGCCGCCCGCGGCCTTGAGCTTCTGCTGCGCCTCGTCGTTGGAGCCGTAGGTCGAGAGGTTGACCTTGATCCCGGTCTTCTCCTCGAACCAGGCGATCTGGTTGTCCTGGATGTAATCGCCCCAGGCGAAGACGTTCACCGAGCCGGAGGAGGCCAGCGCGTCGCGCGCGCGCAGGACCGCAGGAGCGGCGAGGGCGGCGGCCGCGCCCTTCAGGACGAAACGGCGGTTGAATCTCGACATGGGGCGTTCCCTTTTCTCTCCGGAGCCGCCTTTCCATAGCGGCTGGTCGCGCCATTGAAACCACCGCCTGCATGACCTGTCCATGACGTTTTCGCAAAAGAAAAGTCACAAGAGGCGCCTCCGAGGGGCTGCGGCCAGAGGCGCCCTGTCGCGCAGAGGGGAAAAGCTTTAGATTTCCTGCGTAAGAGGGCGGAAGGCGCGATGACGAAGGAGAACCGCGTGCGGTCGGCGAAAGACGCGAAGATTTGGACGGCCTGTCTCCGGAGGGGCCTTCTGCTGGCGGCGGGGCTCGGCGCGGGCTGGAGCGCGATTCCGTCGGCGCCGGCCTCGGCGCAGGTCTGGCTGCGCGAGGGCGAGCGGATTCAGGTGACTCCGGCGCCCGATCCCTCCAACCCTTTCGCGCCCCCTGAGGAGCCGCCGCCCGCGCCCGAGCTTCTGGAGGCGCCCGCGCCCGCCGCCCGCATGCGGGCGGGGGCAGAGGCCCATCTGCGCTTTCTCGACCGCCGGACCTCCACAAGGGGGGCTCTGGTCTCGCCGGTGGGCTCCACGGCGCGTTACGGCGGGCTGATCGTCGAGGTTCTGGCCTGCCATCGCGAGATCGACGGCGACGAATCCGCCGCCTTCCTGCGCATCCGCGAGGAGACCGGAGACGCCGCCGCAGCCCCGATCTTCTCCGGCTGGATCTTCGCCTTAAGCCCCTCGCTCTCGGCGCTGGACCACCCGCGTTACGACGTCTGGGTGGCCGAATGCAGAACCGCCGAAGGATCGGAATCCGCCGCGAATTGACGGAACTCGCCTTTGCGCCGCAAAGCCGCCGCCAGCCGTCGCTGATATTCGGCGCGGGGGATCTCCGCGGCGCCGAAGCGGGCGAGGTGATCCGTCACGAATTGCGTGTCGAGCAGGTGGAAGCCGCCCGCCCTCAGCCGCGCGACGAGATGGACGAGGGCGATTTTGCTGGCGTCGGTTTCGCGGCTGAACATGCTCTCGCCGAAAAAGGCCGCGCCCAGAGACACGCCGTAAAGCCCGCCGGTCAGGCGCCCCTCGCGCCAGATTTCGAGGCTATGGGCGCCGCCCTCGCGATGGAGCGCGACATAGGCCTCGATGATCGGCCCGGTGATCCAGGTGTCGGGCCGGGCGCAGGCCTCCATGACGGCGCGGAAGTCATGGTCGAGCCGGACCTCGTAGCCCCCTTGCTTGAGGGTCTTGGCCAGCCGGGCCGGGATATGGAAGGACTCCAGCGGCAGGATCCCGCGCGCCGGAGGGTCGAACCAGAGGACTTCCTCGCGGCGGGTCGAATCGCCCATGGGAAAGACGCCCGCCGCATAGGCTCGCCGCAAAAGCTCCGGCGTGATCCTCAACGGCGCGGCGCTCATGCTCATTCCGTCTGAGAGGCCAGCCAGCGCTCAAGCCAGTGGATGTCGTAATCTCCGGCCTGAATATCGGGATTCTCGATCAGCTCCTCGAAGAGCGGCAGAGTGGTGTTCACCCCGTCCACCACGATCTCGCTCAGCGCCCGCCGCAGCCGCATGAGGCATTCGGCGCGGCTGTCGGCGTGGATGATCAGCTTGCCGATCAGGCTGTCGTAATAGGGCGGGATCCGATAGCCCTCGTAGATCGCCGAATCCAGACGCACCCCAAGCCCGCCGGGCGCGTGGAAATATTTGATCAGGCCGGGATTGGGGACGAAGGTCTTCGGATTCTCGGCGTTGATGCGGCATTCGATGGCGTGGCCGCGCGGCTTGAGATCCTTCTGACGGAAGGAGAGCTTTTCGCCCGCCGCCACCCGGATCTGCTCGCGCACGAGATCCACGTCGTAGATGGCTTCGGTCACCGGATGCTCCACCTGAATGCGGGTGTTCATCTCGATGAAGTAGAAGCGTCCGTCCTCATAAAGGAATTCGATGGTGCCCGCGCCCAGATAGCCCAGCTGGCGGATGGCCGAGGCCACCGTCTCGCCGATCTCCTCGCGCTGGGCGGGAGTCAGGGCGGGGGAGGGGGATTCCTCCATCACCTTTTGATGCCGCCGCTGAAGCGAGCAGTCGCGCTCGCCGAGATGCACCACGTTGCCGTGGGAATCGGCGAAGAGCTGAACCTCGATATGGCGCGGCTTCTGGAGGTATTTCTCCAGATAAACCGCGTCGTCGCCGAAGGCGGCCTTGGCCTCCGCTCGGGCCGTGGCGAGGGCGCGCGGCAGCTCTTCAGCCGAGCGCGCGACCTTCATGCCGCGTCCGCCGCCGCCCGCCGCCGCCTTGACCAGCACCGGATACCCCATCTCGGCGGCGACGGCCAAAGCCTCGGCGTCGCTGTCGATTCCGCCCTCCGAGCCCGGCACCACCGGCACGCCGAGCCGGCGCATGGTCTCTTTGGCGGCGATCTTGTCGCCCATGAGGCGGATATGCTCGGCTTTGGGGCCGATGAAGGTCAGGCCGTGCTCTTCGAGGATCTGGGCGAATTCGGCCTTCTCGGAGAGGAAGCCGTAGCCCGGATGCACCGCCTGAGCGCCGGTCAGCTCGCAGGCGGTGATCAGCGCGGGGATGTTCAGATAGCTCTGCGTCGCCGAGGGCGGCCCGATGCAGATGGATTCGTCGGCGAAGCGCACATGCATGGCCTCGGCGTCGGCGGTGGAGTGGGCCGCGACCGTGCGCACGCCCATGTCCTTGCAGGCGCGCAGGATGCGCAGGGCGATTTCACCGCGATTGGCGATCAGGATCTTGTCGAACATCCCGACCTCACTCCACGATCATGAGCGGCGCGCCGTATTCGACGGGCGCTCCGTCGGCCACAAGGATGCGCCTGACCACGCCCGCGCGCGGCGCGGGGATGGCGTTCATGGTCTTCATCGCCTCGATGATGATCAGGGTCTGGCCCGCCGAGACCGTCGCGCCTTCCTTGACGAAGGGCTCGGCGCCGGGCTCGGCGGCGAGATAGGCCGTGCCGACCATGGGCGAAGGCACGCAATTGGGGTCTTTGGCGGGGTCGTTCTGGGCGGCGGGCGCCGGGGCCGCAGGCGCGGGCGCGGCGGCGGGGGCCGCGGCCGCCGGAGCGGCGGCGAGGCCGGGGGCTCCGGCGTAGATGATCTGCGGCGGCGCGCTGGAGCTCTGGCGCGAGAGGCGCACTTCAAGCTCGTCGTCCTCGCCATATTCGCGCTTCACCGAAATCTCGGCGAGATCGGTCGTCTGGAGAAGCTCCGCGAGGGCGCGGATGAAGGCGACGTCGGATTCCGTCTTGTCTTTGCTCATCGAGAGCTCCGGTTGATGGCGGCGCTCCTCGGCGGTTCCGCCTGAGCCGCAGGGAGGGCGCGCCGGAGATCCGCGACGGAAGCGGCGCGCCGGGGCCTCAGGTCGCGCCTGAGGCCGCTCGGAGGGAAGAAGGGGAGACGCCTCCCGAGGCCGCGGGCGGCGAGGGAGGAAAGCGCGACGAGGGTCGGGGAGCCGGAAAAATCCGGAGAAGACGGAGCGGAGCCCTGAGGCAGATGGGCGGAACGCGCCTCCGCCGCCATGCGATCCGCCATGTTCCATCCTCTCCCTTTCGGCGTCGGCGCGTCATGGATCCCGCGCCTCGCGCCGCCCCGCGCGCTGGTCGGGGGCGTTCTTGTCGAGCCGCAAGCTCTAGCCGAGCCGCGCGCGGGGAGCAAGACCCGCTTTCCCTATGGGAAGGGCGCGAAAGGGGAGGAGGCGCCGGAGATCCGGGCCTCCCGCCTTTCCTCACTCCGCCCGGACGCCGGGCTCCTTGCCTTTGCGGGCCTGCTCGATGGCCGCGAGGATGTCGGGCGCGGGCAGATCGCCGCGCAGCAGCGTCGAGCCGATGGCGAAGGCGGGCGTGCCGTTGATGTCCAGCGTGCGGGCCAGCCGGTAGTTCAGCGTGATGAAGTCCTCGATGCGCGGATCGGCCATGGCGGCGGTCAGCTTGTCGGCGTCGAGCCCGGCCTGTTTGGCGAGGTCGAGGATGGTCGCGTCGTCCAGCTCTCCGTCATGGGTCATGAGCAGATCCTGAAGCGCGGAGGTCTTGTCCTCGTCCAGCCCGATGGAGGCGAGGGTGGCCTTGGCCGCCGAAACCGACTGCGGCCCGAGGATCGGGAATTCCTTGATCACGTAGCGGATGTTGCCGTCCGCCTCGACGATGTCGAGGATCTTGCTGTGGGCGCGCTTGCAGAAGCCGCAGCGATAATCGAGGAACTCGACCAGCGTGACGTCGCCTTCGGGATTGCCCCGGATATGGGAATGCTTGTCGAAATACAGCGCGTCGGCGTTGTCGGCGAGGAGCTTGGTCTCCAGCGAAGCGGCCTCGGCGCGCTGTTTGGCGTCATAGGCCTGAAGCGCCTCGATCACGACCTCGGGATTGCTCCGCAGGAAGGCGCGGATCTCCTCATGCAGGGCGGTCTTCTCGGCCTCGTCGAGCGCCTCGGCCCGGGGCGCGGCGGCGAAGAGCGCCAAGCCCGAAACGGCGGCGAAGAGAGGGGCGGCGAGGACGAGACGGCGAAGAGAGGGACGCATGCGGGGCTCCTGCGGGGGGATGGGGGGGCGCGTCCGCCCAAGATCGAAAATCCGGGGCGGAAGACGGATCATCCTTGCGCCTAATTACGTTAACGCCGCGCGTCGGGCAAGGCGAGGATGTCGCCCGCCCGCATCCACCACACGGAACCGTGAGGCGAAACCGCCTGAGCGCGCTCGGCCTGAGCCTTGGCGGCTTTGACGTCGCCCCCCAGAGCGAGCGCCTCGGCGGCCGCGGTCAGCGCGAGGCCCTGATCGTTCAGACGCCCCGCGGCTATGGAAAGTTGGCGCCATGCGTGCGGATTCAACTCATCCTGACGGATGGACTGGATCAGGGCGTCGCGCCCCGCCTCGACTTGTCCGGCGGCGAGAAGGGCCTGTCCGTAGGCGACGCGGATCAGCGGCTCCTCCGGCGCGAGGGAGACGGCGCGCTGGTAATCCGCCACGGCGCCCGCGGGATCGCCGCTTTCGAAACGAATCTGTCCGCGCAGCTCCCAATACCAGGGATCCGAGGGCCGGGCGGCGAGCAGCGCGTCCATCTCGGCCAGGGCTTGGTCGCGCAGGGCGCTTTTATGATAAGCCGAGGCCCGCGCCAGACGCGCGGGCTCCGAGAGGTCGGAGGCCGGATAGGCCGCCAGAGTGCGCGCGGGGGTCTGGAGGAAGCCGGCGAGCTTGGCCCTGAGGCGGGCGTGCCAATAAGCGCGGTCGGAGTCGGGCGCGGCGCCCTTCAGCGGCGAGCGGGCGATGCGTTCGGCCACGCTTTCGGCGCGATCGGCGGTCATGGGATGGGTCAGCACATAGGGGTCGCGGATGGAGATCAGCATCTCCTGACGGCGCAGGCGCTCGATCACCTTGTTCAGCGCGGAGGGATCCACGCCCGCCCGCTCCAGATAGCCGACGGCGGCCTGATCGGCGGCGGATTCCTCGCCCCGGCTGAAGCCGAGCGCCGCGCGCTGTCCGATCTGCTGTCCGCCGATCACGCCCGCCGCCGCCACGTCGGAGGAGCCCGCCGCCGCGCCCGCCGCCAGACCGAGGACGGTGGTCAGGATCATCTGGCCGCGCGCGGCGCGCAGAGCGTCTCCGCGTCGGGCGTGATGGCCGCCCGCCATATGGCCCGCCTCATGGGCCATGACGGCCATGACCTCCTCGGGGGTCGTCATGTCGAGGAGGGCGCCGGTGTTGATTCCCATGGTGCGGCCGTCGGCGATGAAGGCGTTGAAGCTCGGATCCTGCACGATGAAGAAACGCACGTCGTTCACCGGAATTCCGGCGGCGGACAAGACCGGCTCGGCTTCGCGCTTGAGGGTGCGCTCGATTTCGGAATCCCGGATGATCGTGCGCGCCGCAGCCGGAGCGGCGCCCGCGCCGAAGATCAGGCCGAGCGCCAGAAAACCAGAGGCGAGGCGTCGTCCCGCGCCGGGCCCGCAGCTGAACAGGCTCATGATTCCGTCCCTTTCGCTCGTCTTGGCCGCGCGCTCCCGAAGGAATCGCGCTCTGATCATATGGAGGCTTTCGTCATCGCCGCCAGCGGGTCCGCGCGGATTTCCGCCGGGGGAAGAGTCGAAACCCCTTTTGAGAAGGAATTGACGGATCCTGAACGGCGTTAAGCCTCGAATAGGCTGAATTCATGACCGAAATCGAGAAAAAACCGCATTTTTTTTAAAGACTGCGCAAGACATCGCGTTCATGCTGCGAGCACGAGGACTTGAAACCGATCAATTTCCATTAAGGACCGACCATGACGAAGACGCCCTCGCCCGCCGCAGACCGCAAAGCGCCGAAGACGAAGGCGCCCGCCGCCAAGACCGCCCCAACCGTCGCGTCCAAGGCCGTCGCGCCCAAGATCGCCAAAGCTCCGAAGACGCTCGCCGCGCCGAAAGCCGAGAAGCCCGTCGCTCCGAAGAAAGCCGCCGCGCCGAAAGCCGTGAAGGCCCCCGCCGCGCCCAAGGCGGCGAAGGCTCCCGCCGCGCCGAAAACCGTGAAGGAGGCCGCTCCGGTGAAATCCGCCGCCAAGCCCGCCGTGAAAAAGGCCGAAGCTCCGAAGAAAGCCGCCGCGCCTAAGGCCGTGAAGGCCGTCGCCGCGCCTAAGGCGGCGAAGGCTCCCGCCGCGCCGAAAACCGCCAAAGTCGCCGCCCCCAAGGCTGTGAAGGTCGCCGCGCCTAAGGTCGCCAAAGCGCCCGCCGCGCCTAAGGCCGTGAAGGCCGCCGCTCCGGCGAAATCCGCCGCCAAGCCCGCCGTGAAAAAGGCCGAAGCTCCGAAGAAAGCCGCCGCGCCCAAGGTCGTGAAAGCCCCCGCCGCGGCGAAGGCCGCCGCGCCGAAAGCCGTGAAGGCTCCCGCCGCGCCGAAGAGCGCGACCAAAAGCGTGGCCGTCCGCAAGGCAGCGCCCAAGGCCGCCGCTCAGACGCCTCCGGATTCGGTGAAGGTGGTGGCGCGCAAGGCGCAGGCCAAGAGCGTCGCCGCGCCCGGAGCCATCGGCGTCGCGAAGGTCAAGCGCGGCAAGCCCGACGGCGCCTCCCTGCACTGACGCAGAGGCGCGGATTCTCCGCGTAGTCTGAACATCCGCCTGAAGTCTTCGCTGAAAGGCCGCCCGCTCCGGTTCGCTCCGGGGCGGGCCGCTCCGTTCAGCCGCCGCCGCCCGCGCCGTAGATGGCCCGGCCCACGAGATCCAGAATGCTGATCGAGCCTTGGGTGTGGCCGATGGCGCCGCCTGCGGGAATGATCTGCGCGTCGCCGCCCGGCTCGATGGAGACGTAGGCGCCGCCGAGCAAGCCGTCCGAGGCGATCTTGGCGGAGGAATCTTCAGGCAATCGCAGGTCGCCGCGCAGATTCATGCGCACTTCGGCCCGATAGGTGGCCGGGTCGAGGCGGATGTCGGAGATCGCCCCCACCTTCACCCCCGAGACCCGCACCTCGCCGCCGACCGTCAGGCCGTCGGCTTTGGCGAAGCTCGCCGAGAGGGCGTAGCCGTTGGAGGGGCCGTCCATGCGTTGCCCGACATAGGCGGCGAAGGCGATGGCTCCCGCCAGAACCACCGCGCCCACCGCGGCTTCGAAGGCGTTCTCCGCCATGCACATCCTCGTCGTGAAAGCGCGTTCGTCTCGAACTGAATGCGGGGAGGCCGGGGCTTATTCGGGCGCCCAGGCCTCGTAATCGCCGACCACGGCCTTGCGCTCGGCCTGGCCGTGCAGGCTGCCGGGCGGACGCCAGGCGTCGGGCGTGCCGGTGGGATTGGGACGATGGTCCTTCTCCCAGGGCTTGCGCGGCAGAGGCGCCTTGGTGGGCGGCTCGTCGAAGGTGTGATGCATCCAGCCGTGCCAGTCGGGCGGCACCCGCGAGCCTTCGGCCACGCCGTTGTAGATCACCCAACGGCGCGCGCCGTCGGCGGTCTGATAATAGGCGTTGCCCTGCTCGTCCTCGCCGACCTTCTCGCCATAGCGGCGGGTGAAGACCTGCGTGCCGACGGTCCAGCCGTTCCACCACGTGAAGAATTGCCTGAGGCCCATGCTCGCATCCTCGCTGATCGCGCGGACTATAGGCGCAGAGCGCGCCGCGCGTCCAGAGATTCGGGCGGGGACCGATGGACGCGGAAGGCGGGGCCCCGCCAGAGCGCCCGGCGGGAGGGGGCGGCGCGGGAGGATCGGCGCATGAAAACTGCGGCGAAGGAGACACGCCCGATGCGATTCGATCCTCCGCGCGCCGCGCCTGTCCCTAGGATACGATGGATAAAGATCCCGCCCCATTATAGCCTTCGACGCAGAAGCGCCGCGATCCGGCGCAAGAGGGCGCGTCCCCGTCCGGAAGGGCCGGAAGGGCGCGCGAGGGACGGAAACAAGGCTCCGGCGGCAAGACCGGGGCGCTCAGGGAGGGAAGACCATGCTCCGCAACGGCGGTCTTAAAACGCGTCTCGCGCTCGGCGCGGCGGCGGCGGCGCTTTTGGCGTCCGGACAGGTTCAGGCGGCGGGCTTCGCTCTGAAGTCCCATTCCGCGAGCGGGCAGGGCGCTTCTTTCGCGGGCGCCTCGGCGGGCGCCAACGGCGTCGCCTCGATGTTCTTCAACCCGGCCTCCATCGCGCTGGCGGACGGCCTCCAGACCGAGGCGGGCGGCGCCATCCTGCTGCCCAACGTCGAGATCGACAACGTGCAGTCGGCCTTCGTGGCGGGCGTGAACCCCGGAACGGGCGCGCTGATCTACACGCCCCAGAGCAGCGGCCCGACCTCCTCGACCTCCGACGAGATGGGCCTCGTGCCGCATACTTATGTGGCCGCCCCGATCAACGACCGCGTGACGGTCGGCCTGAGCCTCAACGCGCCTTTCGGCCTCACCACCGATTACGGCGACGATTGGGCCGGGCGCTATCACGCCACTTCTTCGGAGCTGACGACCATCAACGCCGCGCCGACCGTCGCTTATAAGATCCGCGACAACCTCGCCGTGGCGGCGGGCCTTCAGCTGCAATACGCCAAGGCGGAGCTTGAGAGCGCCGTCAGCCTGCCGGGCGCCGTCTGCTCGGCCATGCCGGGCACGGCGACTTGCGCGGCCGTGGCGCCCGCCATCGGCGTCGCCGATTACGACGCGCTCTCCAAGGTCTCGGGCCATGACTTCGGCGTGGGCTTCACCTTGGGCGTCCTCGCCGAGCCTCTGCCGGGCACCATGGTCGGCGTGGGCTATCGCTCGAAGATCAAGCACGACATCGACGGCGACGCCGAATTCCATGCGCGCTCCGCCGCGGGGGCTTCGCTGCTGGGCAATATTCAGTCCCTCGGCCGCCTGACCGACGGCGGCGGCGCGACCTCCATCTCGACGCCCGCCATGCTGAATTTCGGCGTCTCGCATCAGCTGAACGACCGCATCAAGCTGCTCGGCGAAGCGCAATGGACCCAGTGGTCCAGCTTCGAGGATCTCGTCATCGACTTCGACGACGGCACCCCCACCAGCACCACCGAGCATCATTGGGACGATTCGTGGTATTTCGCCCTCGGCGCGGAATATCAGGCGACGCCCGAGCTGCGTCTGCGCGCGGGAATCGGCTACGACCAGACCCCCGTTCCGACCGCATACCGCACGCCGCGTCTGCCGGACACCGACCGCACCTGGTTCTCGCTCGGCGCGAGCTATGACGTGAACGATAAGATCTCGGTCAACGCGGGCTACACCTACATCACCGCCAAGGACGCCAAGATCGCGCTCGACGGCACGGGAACCGACGCCTCGCGCGGCGCCTTCTCGGGCGATCTGAACGCGAACGTGCATATCTTCATGCTCTCGGGCGTCTACCGCTTCTGAGTTCAGGCGAGACTTTCGCATGAGACGTCCTCCGGGGGCGGAGGCTTGCGGGCCTCCGCCCCCGGCGTTTATTCTGAGGGCTTATCCCGAAGGGAGGGACGCCCGATGGAGCAGCCGACCCCCGACGCCGCCGTGCTCGCGCGGCGCGACGAAATCCTCGCGGGCCTGCGCCGGATCCTGCCGCCTCAGGCGGTGGTCTCCGATGAGGAATCCCTGCGCGCCTATGAATGCGACGCCCTGACCGCCTATCGTCAGATTCCGCTGGCCGTGGCCTTGCCGGGCTCGGCGGCGGAGGCGGCGGCGCTCATGCGTTATTGCGCCGAAGAAGACGTCCCCGTCACGCCGCGCGGCGCGGGCACCTCTCTGACCGGAGGCGCTCTGCCCGGCGCCGATTGCGTGATGATCGGCATGGCGCGGCTGAATCAGGTTCTGAAGATCGATCCGCAAAGCCGCGTGGCGCGGGTTCAGGCGGGGGCGACGAATCTCTCCGTCAGCCGGGCCGCCGCGCCGGAGGGGCTCTTTTACGCGCCGGATCCCTCCTCGCAATTGGCCTGCTCCATCGGGGGCAACGTGGCGATGAATTCAGGCGGCGCCCATTGCCTGAAATACGGCGTGACGCTGAATAATCTGCTCGGCGCGACGCTCGTGACCCCCGAGGGCGAGATTCTGGAGATCGGCGGCGAGCATATGGACGCGCCGGGGCTGGATCTGCTCGGCGCGGTCTGCGGCTCTGAGGGGCTTTTGGGCCTCGTGACGGAGGCGATTTTGCGTCTGACGCCCATGCCGGAGGGCGCGCGTCCGGTGCTGATCGGCTTCGATTCGGCGGCGGCGGCGGGCGCCTGCGTGGCGGCGATCATCGAGGCGGGCGTGGTTCCGGTGGCTCTGGAGTTCATGGACCGCCCCTGCATCGTGGCTTGCGAGGCCTTCGCCAAGCCCAATTACCCCGATTGCGAGGCTCTGCTCATCGTCGAGGCCGAGGGCTCGGAGGCGGAGATTCAGGAGCAGCTCGCCCGCATCGAGGCCGTGGCGGCGCGGTTCCAGCCCGTCGCGCTGCGGGTCAGCGCCTCGGAGGCGGAGAGCGCGGCGATTTGGGCGGGGCGCAAGGCGGCTTTCGGCGCCATGGGCGCCATGGGCGACTACATCTGTCTCGACGGGGTGACGCCGCTGTCGCGTCTGGCGGAGATTCTGACCGCCATCGCCGCCATCTCGGAGCGATACGGCCTGAGGGTCTCCAACGTCTTTCATGCGGGCGACGGGAATCTGCATCCTCTGATCGTCTTCGACGCCAATAAGCCCGGCGATCTGGAGAAGGCCGAAGCCTGCGGCGCCGAAATCCTCAAGCTCTGCGTGGAGATGGACGGCTGCCTCACCGGAGAGCATGGCGTGGGCGTGGAGAAACGCGAACTCATGAGCGCGCAATTCGCGCCGCATGAGCTGGAGCTGCAAATGGCGGTGAAATCGGCCTTTGATCCCGAATGGCGGATGAATCCCGGCAAGGTCTTTCCTCTGGCGGCGGTGCGGGCCTATCGCGAGGCCGCCGAATGACTCCCGTCTATCGAGAGGCCGAGGCGGCCCTTGCGGCGCGGATCGCCGAAGCCGCCGCCTCCAACCGCAAATTCGAGATCCGGGGAGGAGGCGCGCATCGGATCTGGGGGCGGTCCGTGGAGGGCGAGCCCTTGGAGACCGCCGCGCTTTCGGGAATCTCGCTTTATGAGCCGGGCGAGATGACCCTCGTCGCCGGAGCCGGGACGCCTCTGCGCGAGGTGGAGGCGGCGCTTGCGGCGCGCGGCCAGCGGCTCGGCTTCGAGCCGCCCGATTGGCGGGCGCTTCTCGGAACCCAAGGCGAGCCGACGCTGGGCGGAATCTTCATCTGCGGAATCGCCGGGCCGAGGCGTCTGCGGGCGGGCTCGGCGCGGGATCATGCGCTTGGCCTGCGCTTCGTCGACGGACAGGGCCGCGTCCATCGCGCGGGCGGGCGGGTGATGAAGAACGTCACCGGGCTCGACATGACGCGGCTGCTCTGCGGCTCGCATGGGACTTTGGGCCTCGTCACGGAGGTCGCGCTGAAGACGGCGCCCATCCCCGAGGCCATGGCGGGGCTGGTCCTGCGCGGGCTCTCCGACGCGGCGGCGGAGGCGGCCATGGCGGCGGCGCTCGGCTCGCCCTATGAGGTCTCCGGCGCGGCCCATCTGCCGCAGAGCCGCGAGACTCATCTGCGCATCGAGGGCTTCGCCAAGCTTCTGCCCGAGCGGGCGGCGGATCTGGTCCGGCTGCTCAAACCCCATGGCGCGGCGGAGATCCTGTCCTGCGCGGAGGCGGGGGCCGTCTGGCGCGAGATCGCCGAGGTCCGGCCCTTCGTCGGGAAGCCGGGCGCGGTCTGGCGGATTTCGCTGAAGCCCGCCCATGGGCCGATCCTCGCGGAGGAGGCGCGGGCGCTTGGCGGCGAGGTCTTTTACGATTGGGGCGGCGGGCTGCTCTGGGCGCTCATCCCGGAGGGCGAATTCGAGGACGACGAAGCCGGAGCCTCGGTCTTGCGCGGAGCTTTGGCGCGTCTGGGCGGCGGCCATGCGACGCTCCTGCGCGGCTCCGAGGCCCTGCGGCGGCGAGTCCCGCCTTTTCAGCCTCTGGCGCCGGGGCTGGAGGCTCTGACGCAGCGCCTGCGTCGCGCCTTCGACCCGCAAGGGATCTTCAATCCGGGGCGCATGGGCGCCTGAACCGTAAAGCCGAATCCTCATGCAGACGAATTTCACGCCCGAGCTTCTGAAAGACCCGGATATGGCGCGTTCGGAGAGCGTCTTGCGTCGCTGCGTGCATTGCGGCTTCTGCACGGCGACTTGTCCGACCTTTCAGCTGCTCGGCGACGAGGCGGATTCTCCGCGCGGCCGGATCTATATGATCAAGGACATGCTGGAGGCGAATCGTCCCGCCGACGCCTCCACGGTGAAGCATGTGGACCGCTGCCTCTCCTGCCTCTCCTGCATGACGACTTGTCCCTCGGGCGTGCATTACATGCATCTCGTGGACCACGCCCGCGCCCATATCGAGGCCACTTATAAGCGCCCTCTGCCGGAGCGGCTCCTCCGGCGGATGCTGGCGGTGGTGCTGCCTTCGCCGGGACTCTTTCGGGCGAGCCTGATCGGGGCGCGTCTGGCCAAGCCCTTCGCGCGGTTTCTGCCGGGGCGGCTCAAGGGCATGGTCGCCATGGCGCCCAAAAGCCTGCCCAAACCCTTCGACGTTAGCCCCCGGATCATCCCCGCCCAAGGCGAAAGGCGGATGCGCGTCGCTCTGCTGACCGGCTGCGCGCAAAACGTGTTGGATCCCGAGATCAACGAGGCCACCATCCGCCTGCTGACCCGTCATGGCGTCGAGGTCTGCCTCGCCGAGGGCGCGGGCTGCTGCGGGGCGCTCACGCATCATATGGGCTTCACCGGGAGCGCCCATGCGGCGGCGGCGGGGAACATCCGCGCCTGGATGCGTCTGCGCGAGGAGAAAGGCGGGCTCGACGCCGTGGTGATCAACGCTTCGGGCTGCGGCACCACCGTCAAGGATTACGGCCATATGTTCCGCGCCGATCCGACTTTGGCCGAAGCGGCGGCGGTGATCGCCGGATTGGCCAAGGACGTCACCGAGGTCATGGAGAGCCTCGGCTTGAAGCCCTCCGGCGAGACGCCCGCTCTGAAGGTGGCCTATCATTCGGCCTGCTCGCTGCAACATGGGCAGAAGATCGCGCAGGCGCCGAAGACTCTGCTGAAAAAGGCGGGATTCTCCGTGGTGGAGCCTGCGGAGGGTCATCTCTGCTGCGGTTCGGCGGGGACGTATAATCTGCTCCAGCCCGAGATCGCGGGGAAGCTCAAGGCGAGGAAGCTCGCGAACCTCGCCCGCACCAAGCCCGACGTCATCGCGGCGGGGAACATCGGCTGCATGACTCAGTTGTCCGAGGGCGCTCCCGCGCCTATCGTCCATACGGCGCAATTGCTCGATTGGGCGACGGGCGGTCCGCGTCCTGCGGCGATCCCCGCCTGAGGCCGCCCCCTCACAGGAGAAACCCCATGACCCCCGCTCGCCTGACGTTGCTCCTCGTCGCGCCTGTGCTGCTCGCGGCCTGCGCCTCCCGGAGCTCCTCCTCTTCGGATTATTCGGACGCGCCTCCGCCTATGGCGGGCATGGGCAATCCCGCTTCGATCTACTGCGAGAGCGCGGAGATGCGCGGCGTGCTCAGCATCCGCCGGACTCCCGACGGCGGCGGAGAATACGGCGTCTGCATGCTGCCCGACGGGAGCGAGATGGAGGAATGGGCGCTCTTCCGCCGCGATCACCCGCAATAAATCTCAGCCGAGCGCCGCATCCACGGCGGCGAGCAGGCGCGGATCCTCCGGCGTCACGCCCGAGGCGAAGCGCGCCAGAGGAACGCCGTCGCGGCCGATGAGGAATTTCTCGAAATTCCACAGGACTTCGCCCGGCGCTCCCGGCCTGATCCCATAGCGCGCGAGATCAGCGGCGGTCGCTGCGCCGTCGAGCGCCTCCGGCAGGGCTTGGGTCAGCGCGGCATAAAGCGGATGCTTCTCCGGCCCCGTCGCGACGATCTTAGCGAACATGGGGAAATTCACGCCATAGGTCGCCGAGCAGAATGCGGCGATTTCGGCTTCGCTTCCGGGCTCTTGTCCGCCGAAGTCGTTGGCGGGAAAGCCGAGGATCTCGAAGCCTTGCGCGGCCTTAGCTTCGTAAAGCGCCTCCAGCCCGGCGTATTGCTTCGTGAAGCCGCATTTCGAGGCCGCGTTGACGATCAGCAGAACCTTCCCCGCATGAGCGGAGAGGCTGTCTTGCGCGCCGTCGATGCGCGTCAGAGGGATTTCGGCGAGAGCGGTCATAGAGGGGCCTTTCGCTGGGAGGAGCGTTTTCCAGCGAAGCTGTAAAGCTTCGCGTCGTGAACACGCGACCAGACAAGAAGCAGGAGCGTTTTCCAGCGAAGCTGTAAAGCTTCGCGTCGTGAACACGCGACCAGACAAGAACCGGGAGCGTTTTCCAGCGGAGCCGCAAGGCTTCGCGTCATAAAAACGCGACCAGCTCGCATATGAGCCTCGCCCCCGCCGGGGCGCAACCCCTCTCCGGGTTTGCCGGGCCTCCGGCCGCCCTCGCAAGGCTGTGAGCCCTCTTGTCGGATGCTCCGGATTCGCTCAATCTATGGGCGTTCATGGAGGCTGAAATGCACTTCAAGCGCATCTGGGGGGCCTCGCCCGCCCGCAAGCTGATGACCGTGGCCCTGATCCTGCTCTTCGCGTCGCAATTCTTCATCTATCAGAATTACAGCGGCCATTCGATGATGACCGTGGGGATCGGCTTCGAGAGCACCACCATCACCCATTGGTTCGGACAAGAGGAAGGCGCGGGCTGGGAGCTGCACTCCCATGCTTATGTGATCATCGCCGCCCTTGCGCTGATCTATCTCAATGAGATCTCCGAGACCGAATTTTGGTCCCGATGGGGCTGGTGGCTGACCATTCCCCTCTTCTGGATCGCCTCTTCTCCGGGCGGGATCTCCGCGCCGGGCGCGAAGATGGGCATGGCCGCGGTTCTGCTGGCTCTGGCCGCCGCCGTGGCGAATCTCTTCGAGCGCCGGGCCGCGAGGCGGGCGCTTTCGCCTTCATCGTGAAGCTAAAGGCCCGGAGCCCCTCGCAGGGCTCCGGACCTCGCTTCAGCCTGAGCGCGTTTTCACGACGCGAAGCCGAAGCGGCTTCGCTGGAAAACGCTCTAGGAATCGAGCTTCGCCACGTCGAGCAGCCCCTTGGGGCCGCCATAGACGATCAGCCGCTCGACCTTGCTCGCCACGGCCTCCAGAGCCTCCAGCTCCTTGAGCCGCATCATGGCGGGGTTCTCCGTCATGAGCTTCGCCGTGTTGAGCAGCGAGCGCGTGGCGGCGGTCTCCTCGCGGCGACGCACGACGTTGGCCTCGGCCTCCTTCTCGGCGGCGACGACGCGATTGAGGATCTCGCGCATCTCGCCGGGCAGGATGACGTCCTTCATCTCCACCGCCCCGACCTCAAGGCCGATGGCGGCCATTTCGGCGCGCAGCTTGGCGGCGGCGGCCTCGTCCACGGCGACCCGCTCGGAGAGCAGGGCGTCGAGGGTCCGGGCGCTGACCGTGGCGCGCATGGCCATCTGAATCGCCAGATGCAAAGCCTGCTCATAGCCGCTCGCGGCGGTCAGCACGAGCTGCGGATCGGCCACCCGATAGCTCGCGGCGGCGCTGAGCCTCAGGCTCACGCGGTCGGCGGTCATGATGTCCTGACCGGAGACGTCGAGGCTGCGCGTCCGCAGATCCACGAGATGCGCCGTCACGAGGTCGTTCGGCGACCAGAAGCCGCGCAGACCCGCGCCGTAGCCGCCCTGATGGACGCCGCCCACGAAGATCTGGACGCTCTGGCCCTGCTGCGGATTGACGATCACGGCGGCCGCGATTCCGCCCGGCGCCTTGAGCAGGCGCGGAGCCAAAGCGGCGGGGATCTCCTCGCCGTCGCGGGGCGTGAGCTTCTCCATGCGGAAGGGGCCGAGCGCCGTCCAGTAGGCGACGCGGGATTCCGGCGGCAAAGCCGCGTAAAGCGCTTCTGCGCGATAGATCAGACCCACTTCGCCGGGGCCGGTGACCATCTCGGCCACATCCTCGCCCGCGCGGCCCTCGCGGAGCATCGCCAGCGCATAGGCCGAACGCACCTCCGGGGCGGCGGACAAAGTCTCGACGGCCAGTCCGAATTCTTCGAAGCGGCCCGTCAGGGCGTGTTCGCCGGGGCCGAAGATTCCCAGAGCCCGGCCGTTCTTCAGAGGCATGGCGCGCTCGGTCTGGTCCACCGAGAGGACGGCGCGGCCGAGCAGGCCGTCGAGCGCGCTCGCCGAGATGCGGGAGCGGCCCATGCTTTGGGTCTTGGAGGCGAAAAGCCGGGACATGATCGGAATCCTGAAGTTGGGCGATGCTGAGAGCGTCGTCCGATCATGCCTGATCGTTCACACGCTCTAACTCTTTATTTCGTCGCGCTTTCACGACGCGAAACCTGATCGGTTCCGCTGGCGGGCGCTCTGTCGTCGCATGGAGCCTGAAGGGTTGGAGGTTGAAAGAGAGAGGCGCGGGGCCTCCGAAGCCTCAGGGGGCTTTCGCCTGAAGGGAGGGAGAAGACCTGAGGCGGGGCCTGCGCCGCCTCCCGCGCCGAGGCTCGGGATGGGGGCGGAGGCTTGGCCTCAAGCCGTCGCCGTCTTCGGCGGAGGCGCGGCCTTGCGCCGCCTCGCCCGACCCGAAGGCCCTGCGCGGCGGAGAGGCTCCGAAGACCCTGCTGAGCAGAATCACGGATTCGAACCGACAACGCCCTTCCTGTGGGAAAGGCGGCTCGCCAAATGAGCATGAGCAGAGGGGTGGGCCAATGTTCTCCGCGTGGCGGGGAACGGGGGAACGACGTCGGATCTTCCGGACGGAACACGGCAGGGAAAAGCCCTCCGCGCCGGTGCGCCCCCGATCTCTCGGGAAGACGCGACGATTCCGGCGAGCCGAAGCATCGTGGCGGCAGAAAGCCGCGAATCGCCGCTTCTTGCAAGATGTTCCGAGGGGGCGGCGCAGGAAATCTCAAAAGGGGACGATTGCGTTGCGTGAAAGCTACAACTCGACCCCCTCATAGGCCCCCGCCGCGATCCACCAGCCGCGCGGCGCCCCGGCGCGCAGAGCTTGGGCGGCCTTTTCGGCCTCGGCGAGATTCGGAAAGAGGCCGAAGCAGGTGGCGCCGCTGCCCGACATCCGCGCCAGAGGCGCCCCCTCGGCCCTCAAGGCCGCCAGAATCTCGCCGAGGACCGGAAGGCGCGCGAGGGCGGGCGGCTCCAGATCATTGCGGGTCTTCTCGCTCAGCCAAAGCGCGAACTCCGCCGCGCCGAGGCCCTGAGGGATCTCGGGCGGGGGCGGATTTTCGCGGCTCTCCAGCAGGCGGAAGATCTCCGGCGTGGAGAGCCCCGCGCCCGGATTGATCAGAACCAAAGCCCCCGCAGGCGGGGCGGCGGGCGTCAGATCCTCGCCGATTCCCCGCATCCGCGTCGGACGCGAGGCGAGGCAGACCGGGACGTCCGCGCCGAGATTCAGCGCGATCCGCGCCAGATCCGCCGCCGGAATCTCCAGCCCCCAAAGCCGGACCAGCAGCCGCAGAGCCGCCGCCGCGTCGGCCGAGCCGCCGCCGATCCCCGAAGCCACAGGGAGGTTCTTCTCCAGCGTCATGGCCGCGCCGGAGTCGGGAGAAGCCGCGCGCAGAGCCTCCGCCGCGCGCAGGACCAGATTATCCGGCGGCGCGAGGGCGGGCAGATAGCAGACGGGCGAGGAAAGTTCGATCTCGGGCGCCGCCGCAGCCGGCGCGAGGTCCGGGCCGAAGGGGCCTTCCAGCGCTAAGCCGAGGCTCAGGGCGGCGCGGGCCGTCAGGCGGTCGCCGATTTCGGGGAAGACCACGAGGCTGTCGAGCAGATGATAGCCGTCGGCCCGGCGGCCGACGACATGCAGCGCCAGATTGATTTTCGCGCGGGCGAATTCGGAATCCTCGCCCGCGCTCCTCCGCGGAGGAGGGGTCATTCCTTGGCCGGGGCCTCAGGAGCGGGGTCGGAGGGCGCCGCCGCGAGCGCCGCGCGCTCCTCCAGCACCACCTTGTCCAGACCCACGTCGAGCTTGCGCAGAATGCGGGTCTTCTCCTTCTCCTCGGGGTCGAAGGAGAGGGCGCGCTTCCACTGGAATTCGGCCTCCAGACGGCGGCCCACCATCCAGAGCGCGTCGCCGAGATGGTCGTTGATCACCGGATCGGTCGGATCCAGCTCCACGGCGCGTTCGAGCTGCACGGCGGCTTCGTCCATGTCGCCGAGCTTGAAGAGCGCCCAACCGTAGGAATCGACGATGTAGCCCGCGTTCGGCGCCAGCCCCACCGCCTCTTTGAGCATCTCCAGAGCCTCCGGCAGATTCTCGTCGCGGTCGATCCAGCTATAGGCGAGGTAGTTCATCACCGAAGGCTCGCCGGGATTGATCTCCAGCGATTTGCGGAAATCGCGCTCGGCCTCGGGCCAGGAGCCGCGGCGCTCGTTGGCCACGCCGCGGAAGTAATAGATCGGCCAATCGCGCGAGGCCTCGCTGTTCGGGCGCAGCGCCAGAGCGGAATCATAGGCGCGCACGGCCTCCGGGAAACGCTCTTCGCCGCGCAGCAGATCGCCGAGCGCCACATGCAGATCGGCGTCGCGCGGGGTGCGGGCGATCAGGCCGTTCACGGCGACGATGGCCTCGTCGATCCGGCCCATGCGCGCGAGGGCGTCGGCGCGGTCGACTTGGGCGACGTCGTAATAGACGCCGGAATCGGCGGGCACGGCGCCATAGGCCTGTTCGGCCTCGGCGTGGCGCTGAAGGCTCTCCCAGATGCGCCCGAGCGAGAGGCGCACCGCCGGAGACTGCGGATCCAGATGCAGCGCCAGCCGCAGATAGAGCAGGGCGTAGGCGGGGCTCTCCTCGGCGCCGAAGATCTCGCTGAGGCCGAAGAGCGCTTCGGCGGCGCCTTGCTTGGCGTCGGAGGCGAGCAGGCCGGGGGCGGGGGAATCGGCCTTGTCGGCGCGCTCCAGAGCGGCGGCGAGGATGCGGTCTCCGGACATGCCCTCCATGGCGTCGCGATAGAGCGCGGCGGCCTTCTCCTTCTCGCCCCGGTTTTCGAGGAAGCGGCCGAAGGCCTCGATCACGCGGCGGTTGGGCTCGTCGAGATCGGCGAGGGCGGCGCTGAAGCGCTCTTCGGCGGCCTCGTCCTCTCCGGCGATGGAGGCGGCGAGGGCGCCGTTATAGCGGCCGAAGAGCCGCGCGAGGGCGCCGCGGTCCATGGAGGCGAAGGTCTTGAGGGCTTCGGCGGAATCTCCGGCCTCGACCTGCGCCCAGCCGAGCAGCAGCTTGCCGACGATGGGCGGGAAGGCCTGAGGCGCGAGCGTGAGGATGCGCTCTTCGGCGACCTTCGGGACGCCCGAGGCGATTTCGGCCACCGCGAGGGTCAGATGGGCGAGGCGGTTGTTGGCGTCGCGGGCCACGAGGCGCTCGGCCACGTCGAGGGATTTCTCCATCTCTCCGGCGACCACGCCGTAGAGCAGCGCCTGTTCGAGGAAGTCGCGGTTCTGCGGATCCTGCGCGAGGGCGTCGCCGAAGCGGCGGGCGGCCTGAGCGTAATCGCCCGCGACCACGGCGTGCTGAGCCGCCAGATAGGCGCCCGAGACGCTGCGGGCCTGAGCGGCTCCGGGAAGACTCAGGGCGGCGACGCTGCTCAGGAGGGTTCCGGCGAAGAGCGCGGCGGCGCGGGCTCGGCGAAGACGGGAGAAGGAGATGCGTTGCGTCACGACGGCGCCTTTACGTTTGGACGAAGTTGCGCCCCCGTCGCACTGGCGCGGAGACGATCTTTTGTCTATTGCGGCGATTAAGGAGAGGATACCGGAACGTCGATTTTCACCATAATCCGCCCGGACATGAGGAGGTTCGTCATGGGATTCTTTTTCTTACTGTGTCTGAAATGACGCAGGATTTCGAGAAAAATCCATATGCTTTCCGCAAGATGCATGGTCTTGGGAACGATTTCGTGATCCTCGATCGCCGGATGGGCGGTTTTCCGATCACGCCCGAACGCGCCCGGCGCATCGCGGATCGCCGGCGGGGCGTGGGCTTCGATCAGCTGGTGGTTCTGGAGCCTTCGGCCCGGGCGGCGGCGCGGATGGTCATCCTCAATCCCGACGGCTCCGAATCGGGCGCCTGCGGCAACGCCACGCGCTGCGTGGCGCGTCTGCTCATGGAGGAGAGGGGCGCGCGGGCTCTGACGGTGGAGACGGCGGCGGGGCTGCTCGCCTGCGAGGCTCTGGCGGACGGGCGCTATCGGGTGAACATGGGGCCTCCGCGTCTGGACTGGCGCGAGATTCCCATGTCGCGGCCCATGGCGACGGATCGTCTGGATTTCGCGCCGCCCGGCTTCGCGGGCGAGGTTTTGGGCGCGGGCGCGGCGAATATGGGCAATCCGCATGTGGCGTTTTTCGTGAAGGACGCCGAGGCGGTTCCGCTGGCCGAGATCGGGCCTCGGGTGGAGCATGATCCTTTATTCCCTGAGCGGATCAATGTGGAGTTCTGTCAGGTTCTGGCGCCGGACCGGATTCGGATGCGCGTCTGGGAGCGGGGCGCGGGGATCACGGAGGCTTGCGGCTCGGGGGCCTGCGCGACGGTGGTCGCGGGGGCGCGGCTGGGTCTGACGGGGCGTCGGGCGGAGGTGATCCTCGACGGCGGGAGCCTTGAGATCGACTGGACGGAGTCCGGCGTGCTGATGACCGGCCCGGCGGCGCTGAGCTATGTGGGGGCGCTCGACGCGGGGCTGGCGGGGGATTAACGCCGCCAGACCTCGCGGATCACGCCGTCCTTCGCCTGAAGCGCGGCGCGGGCGGCCTCCAGAGAAAACCCCGGCAGGGCGGAAAGCGCGTCGGGAATCGCGTCCTCGGGGTCTTCGGCCCGCGAGGCCGCGAAAGGCGGGCCGCTCCCCGCGCTGAGCAGCCAAAGCGCGGCTTCGGGCGTCGCGCCGGGGGCGACCTCCACCCGCGTCAGAGCCGCCGCCGAAACCTCTATCCGCCCGAAAGGCCCGACTCGCCGGATGCGGCCCTCCTCCACGAAGATCCGGCCCTCGCCCACCTCGCCGAGCGCCGTTCCGGGTCGGCTCGCCGCCGCGCCGCGCTTATGGAGCCGCGCCCTCTGCGCCGCCACATAGAGCCAGCCCGCCAGAAGCGCCGCCACGAGAAAGCCCGCCCAACCGAGGAGCTGTCCGCGCGCCGCGCCGTTCAGAGATTCCCGCATCACCCAAGCCAGCGCCAAAGCCACCGCCAGAGGCTCGGCCCAGCGGCGCAGCGTCGCCAGAGCTTCAGGCCGCATCATGACCAATCTCCCAAAACGCTCTGCCAGACCGCCAGAGCCGCCGCCGCCGCCGTGTCGGCGCGCAGAATCCTCGGCCCGAGCGAAACCGCGAGGCTGAACTCCGAAGCCTTGAGCTTCGCCCGCTCCTCCGGCGAAAATCCGCCCTCCGGCCCGATGAGGATCGCCCAAGGCGCGCCTTTGGGCAGGCCGCGCAGGGCCTCATGGGCGGGCGGGGCGTCGCGGGCCTCGTCGCAGAACATCAACCGCCGCTCCACAGGCCAAGCCTCCAGAACCCGCGCCAGAGGCTCCGGCTCCGCCACCTCGGGGACGTAGACTCCGCCGCATTGCTCCGCCGCCTCGACGGCGTGGACCTGAAGCCGCTCGGTTTTGACGCGCTCGGCGTTGGTGAAGCGCGTCAGCACGGGGCGGATGCGCCTTGCGCCCAGCTCCGCCGCCTTCTCGACGATGAAATCCGTGCGGGCCTTCTTGATCGGCGCGAAGAGCAGATCCACGTCCGGGGGAAGGGCGGCGGGGCGGGTCTGGGTCAGAATCTCAAGGCTGGCGGCGCGCTTGGCCGTCGGGGCGAGCCGCGCCCGCCATTCGCCGAAGGCGTTCCCGAAGACCGCGACCTCCGCCCCCGCCCCGAGCCGCATCACGCCCATGAGGTAATGCGCCTGTTCGGGCGCGAGCCGGATCTCCGCCCCCGCCTCCAGAGGCGCGGCGAGATGGAGCCTGATTTTCGGCGTGGGATCGGTCATAAGGGGCCTCCGGAAGGACGGGAGAGGGATAACACGGATGACAGCCGACGCCAGAGCCGAATCCCGGGTGGCCGACGCGCCTCCGGCCAATTGGGTGGACCTCCACGCCCCGGAAGGCTGGCGGCCCTATCTGCGGCTCATGCGGGCGGATCGGCCCATCGGGACTTGGCTTTTGCTGCTGCCCTGTTGGCAGAGCCTCGGGCTGGCGGCCATGGCGGATTCTCCGCGTTGGGGGGATCTCTGGATCTTCCTCGCCTGCGGGCTCGGGGCCTTCGTGATGCGCGGCGCGGGCTGCGCGCTCAACGACCTCGCCGACCGCGATTTCGACGGCCGCGTCGAGCGGACCAAGCTGCGCCCGATTCCCTCCGGCGCGATCTCGGTGAAGCGGGCGGCGCTCTTCATGGGGGCGCTTTGCCTCATCGGGCTGGCGATCCTGCTGACCCTGAACAAGGCGGCGATCTGGCTCGGAGTCCTCTCGCTGATTCCGGTGGCGGTCTATCCCTTCATGAAGCGGATCACCTGGTGGCCGCAGGTCTTCCTCGGGATCGCCTTCAACTGGGGCGCGCTTTTGGCTTGGGCGGCCCATATGGGAAGCCTGAGCCTCGCGCCGGTTCTGCTTTACCTCGGCGGGATCTGCTGGACCCTCGGCTATGACACCATTTATGCGCATCAGGATAAGGAGGACGACGCCCTGATCGGCGTGAAGTCCACCGCGCGGCTTTTCGGCGAGAAGACCGGCTCTTGGCTGATCGGCTTTTATCTCGGGGCCTTTCTGCTGGCGGGCGCCGCCGGATGGGCCGCAGGCGGCGGCTGGCCTTTCTGGATCGGGCTTTGCGCCTATGGGGCGCATCTGGTCTGGCAGATCCGGAGCCTGAGCATCGACGATCCGGCGCAATGCCTGAAGCTCTTCCGCTCCAACCGCGAGGCGGGGCTTTTGCTCATGGCGGGGGTCTGGGGCGCGGCCTTCCTCGCTTGACTTCGCGGCGGGTTGTGGAGAATTCTCCCGGCCCGGCTTGAATTCCGGGCCTTTCATCTCATTTCTTCCGATTTGCTCTAAGGACAAGCGATCATGCGCAGCGTTCAGATCACCCTCCCCGACGGCGCCATGCGGGAATATGAGGGAACGACGACCGCCGCGCAGGTGGCCGCCGACATCAGTCCCGGACTCGCCAAGGCCGCCATCGCGGCGCGGGTGGACGGGGTTCTGGCGGATCTCAGCCTGCCCATCGAGAAGGACGCCAAGGTCGAGATCCTCACCAATAAGCCGAAATCCGACCGCGACCGCGCCGAGGCTCTGGAGCTGGTGCGCCATGACTGCGCCCATATCATGGCCCGCGCGGTGCAGGAGCTGTGGCCGGACACGAAAGTCACCATCGGCCCGGTGATCGACAACGGCTTTTATTACGACTTCGACCGCGCGGAGCCCTTCACCCCGGAAGACCTCGCGGTGATCGAAAAGAAGATGCGCGAGATCATCGCGCTGAACGATCCCGTGCGCCGCGAGGTCTGGGCGCGCGACCGCGCCATCGCGCATTTTCAATCCACCAACGAGCCCTATAAGGTCGAATTGGTCGAGGCCATTCCGGAAGGCGAGACCCTCCGCTTCTACTGGCATGGTCCTTGGCAGGATCTTTGCCGCGGGCCTCATCTGGCGCGCACCGGCCAAGTGCCGCCCGACGCCTTCAAGCTCGACCGCGTGGCGGGCGCCTATTGGCGCGGCGACAGCCGCAATAAGATGCTTCAGCGCATCTACGGCCTCGCCTTCCTGACCAAAGCCGATCTCGACGCCTTCCTGCATCAGCGCGAGGAGGCCGAAAAGCGCGATCATCGCAAGATCGGCAAGGAGATGGATCTCTTCCATTTTCAGGAAGAGGCGCCGGGAATGGTCTTCTGGCACGCCAAGGGCTGGGCGATCTGGCGCTCTCTGGAGGACTACATCCGTCGCCGCCAGAATGAAAACGGCTATCAGGAGGTGCGCACCCCGCAGCTTGTCGACCGCAAGCTCTGGGAGGCCAGCGGCCATTGGGAGAAGTTCCGCAAATCCATGTTCCTCGCCGAAGTCGAGGAGGTGGACGAGGAGGGCGCCGTGATCGGCCCGCGCCGCGTCAACGCGCTCAAGCCGATGAATTGCCCCTGCCATATCCAGATCTTCAATCAGGGCCTGAAGTCCTATCGCGATCTGCCTTTGCGCATGGCCGAATTCGGCTCCTGCCATCGCTATGAGCCTTCGGGCTCTCTGCATGGGATCATGCGCGTGCGCGGCTTCACGCAGGACGACGCGCATATCTTCTGCGAGGAGCGCCATATTCAGGACGAGACCCGGCGCTTCATCGAGCTTCTGGCTTCGGTCTATCAGGATCTCGGCTTCGAGAGCTTCAAGGTGAAGTTCTCGGATCGCCCCGAGGTCCGCGCCGGAACCGACGCCACTTGGGACCGCGCCGAAGCCGCGCTTCAGGAGGCCACCCGCGCCGCCGGATGGGATTTCGCGCTGAATAAGGGCGAGGGCGCCTTCTACGGCCCCAAGCTCGAATTCGTGCTGACCGACGCCATCGGCCGCGACTGGCAATGCGGCACGCTTCAGGTGGATTACGTCATGCCCGAGCGGCTCGACGCGGAATATGTCGGCGAGGACGGCATCCGCCGCCGTCCGGTGATGCTCCATCGGGCCATCGTCGGCAGCTTCGAGCGCTTCTTGGGCATTCTGATCGAGCAATACGCCGGACGCATGCCGCTCTGGCTGGCGCCGACTCAGGCGGTGGTGGCCACGGTGGTCTCCGACGCCGACGATTACGCCGCCGAGGTCGGGGGCCTGCTCAAGGCCGCCGGACTCCGCGCCGAGGTCGATTCGCGCAATGAGAAGATCAATTATAAGATCCGCGAGCATTCCGTGGGCCGCACGCCGCTGATTCTCGTCGTCGGGCGCAAGGAGGCCGCCGAGCGCACCGTCGCCCTGCGTCGCCTCGGCTCCGAGAAGCAGGAGATTCTGCCCCTTGAGGAGGCCCTCGCCCTGATCTCGCGCGAGGCCCTCGCGCCGGATCTGGCCCGCCGCGCAGGCGAAGCCGGAGCCTCCGCCGCTGTGGCCTGAGGCCCGCGCCGCGTGGTTTCCTGAAGCTGAAGCTCCTCCGCCGCTTGCGCGGAGGGGCTTAACGACCTTATATTCCCCCGCAGATCATTTCGCGCGAATCCCGCCGGACCTTCTCCCCCTTGCGCGCGGAAGGCCGGCCTAGTCCATATGGAGACGAAACATCCGCCGACCCGCTTCCCCCAACCAGCCGCCCCGCGAGACGGGACCCCGCATCAACCGTCAGATCCGCGCCACCGAGATCCGCCTGATCGATCAGGACGGCGAAAATCGCGGCGTGATGTCTCCGCGCGACGCTCTGATTCTGGCCGAAGAGGCCGGATTGGATCTCGTGGAGATCTCGCCGGGCGTGGTTCCCCCGGTCTGCAAGATCCTCGACGTCGGCAAGTTCAAATACGAACAGCAGAAAAAAGCCGCCGAGGCCAAGAAGAATCAGAAGATCGTCGAAGTGAAGGAGGTCAAGCTCCGCCCGAACATCGACGACCATGATTACGAAGTGAAGATGCGCAGCATGGTCCGCTTCCTTGAGGAAGGCGACAAGGTGAAGGTCACCTTGCGTTTCCGCGGACGCGAGATGGCGCATCAGGGTCTTGGACAGCAATTGCTGGACAAGGTCGCCACCGAGCTGGAGAACCTCGGCAAGGTCGAATCCATGCCCCGGCTGGAAGGCCGTCAGATGGTGATGATTGTCGGGCCCCGCTGAGCCGGAGTCCGCCGAACCCCCCTCGACGGGCCTTTCGACGGGCCGAAGCCTGAGCCGCCGCCTCGAAGCGGCGGGGGCTTGGGCGGCGGAGCGCCTTTCCGCCGCCTTGCCGCTCGACGCGGCTTCGGGCGGGGCGGGGCGCCTCGCCGGATTTCTGGGGCCGATCCTGCCTTTCGACAAGCGGGCGCGGCGCAATCTCGATCATGTCTGGCCGCAGAGCGGGTCGGAGGAGCGGCGCGCATGGCGGCGCGGCGTCTACGACAACTTCGCCCGCACCATCGTCGAATACGCCCATCTCGACCATATCGCCGCCGATCCCGACCGCCTGACCATCGAGGGCGCGGAGCATCTGCTCGCGGCCAAGGCCGCCGGGAAGGGCGCGATCCTCGCCACGGCCCATTTCGGCCAATGGGAGGCGGTGCGTCTGGCGGCGCGGCGGCTCGGCTGGGAATCGGGGCTGATCTACCGGCGCTTCAACAATCCCTATGTGGACGCCCGGGCCTTGCGTCTGGCCCGCACGGGCGGCGAGCCGGTGGTGACGCGCGGCGCCTCCGGGCTTTTGCGCTTCGTGCGCCATCTGAAGCGCGGCGGAGCCATGACCATCCTCGCGGATCACCGCATGGAGGGTCTGCGCGCGCCTTTTCTCGGGCGCGAGGCCGCCACCTCCACGGCGGCGGCGGAGATCGCCCTCGCCACCGGGGCGGCGCTTTTGCCCGCGCGGGGCGAGCGGCTGAAGGGCGCGCGCTTCCGGGTGGTCTTCGAGCCGCCGATCCTCCCGCCGGAGGGCCTCGCGCCGCAGGAGGCGGCTCAGGAGATGACGCGCGGCCTCAACGCGCGTTATGAAGCTTGGATCAAGGCGGCGCCGGAGCAATGGTTCTGGCTGCATCGACGCTGGGGGCGGCTGTGAAAGAAGACGATAAGGCGGAGGGCCGCAAAAGCGGCTCCGAAGAGCGGTCCGGATCCGGAAAGCGCCCCATGATTCTGCGGGAATCCTTCGCCGAGGGCCTCAAAGGGCGTTTCCTCATCGCCGATCCCTCCATCGCCGACCCGGAATTCGCGCGCGCGCTGATCCTCGTGACGGCCCATGGGCCTCAGGGGGCGATGGGCTTCATCGTCAACCGCCCCGCCGAGCGCCCCCGCTTCGCCGAGGTGCGGCGCGAATTGGGGCTCGGGATGCGCGGCCCGGAGCCCGATCCTCTGGTGATGTCGGGCGGGCCGGTGGAGGAGACCCGCGGCTTCCTCATCCACAGCGAGGATTACGAAGCGCCTGAAGATTCCAGCGAGGTCGTCGGGCCGGGCCTGCGCGTGACCTCCGCGATGGAGGCTCTGCGGGCGGTGGCTTCGGGCTCGGGCCCGCATCGGGCGCTCTTCGTGCTGGGCTACGCCGGATGGGCGCCGCGCCAATTGGAGCGCGAGCTCAAGCGCAACGACTGGATCGTCGGCCCGGCGGCGGCGGATCCGGATCTGGTCTTCTCGGCGCCTCCCGCCGAACGCTGGGCGCGGGCTCTGGAGAGCCTCGGCGTCGCGCCGGCCCGTCTGACGGGCGCCGGGATCTGCTGAGGCTGAAGCAGGCGGGGGCTTGACCGGCTCTCCGGGATGGGAGAAGGCTCCGGCCCGAACCGCCCCCGAACCCGCTTCCTCGCCTCAGGAGCCCCCATGACCCGCCCGATTCCCTATGCGCCGCTGCTCGTCTCCGCCGAGACGGCGGTCTCTGAGACGCGGAGCCTGCGCGATCTGCTGCGCTGGGCGGTGGGGCGCTTCAACGCCGCCGGGATCTTCCACGGCCATGGCGTCGACACGGCTTGGGACGAAGCGGTCTTTCTGATGCTGGAGGCTCTGGCTCTGCCGGTGGACCAGCTGGAGCCCTATCTCGACGCCCGCCTGACCGAAGCCGAGCGGCGCCGTCTGGCGGAGCTGGTCGAGGCGCGGATCGAGACCCGCAAGCCCTCGGTTTATCTGGTGAACAAGACCTATCTTCAGGGCCTGCCTTTTTACGTGGACGAGCGCGTGATCGTTCCGCGCAGCTACATCTCTGAGATTTTATTCTCCGGCGTCGAGGGTCTTTGGCCCGATCCCTCGGAGGTGGCTTCGGTGCTGGATCTCTGCGCGGGCTCGGCTTGTCTGGCGATTCTGGCGGCGCAGGTCTTCCCGCTGGCCGAGATCCACGCCGTGGAGCTGTCGCCCGAGGCCGCCGAGGTCGCACGGATCAACATCGCCGACCATGGGCTGGAGGATCGCGTGACGCTGCATGTCGGCGACCTCTTCGCGCCTCTGGAGGGGCTGCGCTTCGATCTGATTCTGACCAACCCGCCCTATGTGGACGCCGAAGGCATGGGCTGGCTGACCCCCGAGCATCGCCATGAGCCGGAGATGGCCCTCGCGGCGGGCGAGGACGGCATGTCGGTGGCGCGCCGCATCCTCGCCGAGGGGCGGGACCATCTGACGCCGCGCGGCGGGATGCTCGCCGAGGTGGGGCGGCTGCGTCCGGCCGTCGAGGCCGAGGCGCCAGATCTGCCGCTGCTCTGGATCGACACCGAGCAGAGCCGCGGCGAAACCTTCTGGATCAGCGCGGAGGCGTGGTCCGCGGCTTCCTCAGCGGAGTCGGAGCGCAAAGCGGCGGGGGCGGGAAAGCCGCGCCCGGCCCGCAAGCCGCCCAAGAGCTGAGCGGCGCGGGCGGATCGGCTTCGTCGCCCTGGCCCGTGGGCGCTCCGCCGAGGGAGCCCGTCCCCATGTTTTCGGCGGGGGCGGGCGGGCGAAAGGAGATTCCGCGCGCCGAGAGATCCGCCTCCAGCCGCCGCGCGTCGCCCGCCAGAGCGTAGACGCCGCGCTCCGCCGCCTCCGAGATGCGGAGGCCCGCCGCCTGAGCCGCTTCGAGGGTCGTCTCGCGCATCTCGGCCGAGCGCCGCGCCCGCGCCGCGAGGTCGCGTCCGTCCATCGCCTCCCAGACCGCCGCGCCGAAGAGTCCGCGCGTCGTCTCCAGCGCGTCGAGATCCTCGCGCAGGCGTCCGAGGCGGGCGGCGTTCAGCTCCTCGGCGGAGATGGGCTTCTCGCGCAGGGAGGCGAGGATGCGCCATGTCTCTTCAAGGGCCGCCGCGGCGTTGTCGGCGTTGAAGGAGCTGTCCAGCCAGATCACGCCTTGTTTGAGCCCCCGGTCGATCAGGCCGCCCGAGGCGCTGTAGGTGAAGCCCTTCTCCTCGCGCAGGATCTGATTGAGCCGACTCACGAAGCCCCCGCCGAGGGCCCGCGCCGCCGCCTCCAGAGCCGCCGAGGGCGGCGCCAGCTCCGGCCCGCCGATGCGGGCGGTGAAAGCGACCTGAGTCGCGCCTTGGGAATCGGCCAGCCCGACGAAGCGCGTCGCGGCGGGGAGGCCGGGCGCCTCCGGCGGGCGGGCGGGGGCCGCGCCGCGCCAGCCGCCGAAGGCCAGCAGCATCAGCCTCTCCGCCTCCTCGGGCGGCAGGCCGGCCACGAGCACGGCCTCGGCGCCGTCGGGGCGGAAGATGCGCCGGTGCAGCGCCAGCGCCTCCTCTTGAGTCAGCCCCGCGAGGCTCTCGGGCGTCTCCGAGCGGCCCGCCCGGGTCTGGGGTCCGTAAAAGGCGGTTTTGACGACCTCCGCCGCCTGAGAAGGCGCGTAGGAGCGGGCGTAGCCCGCCGCCAGACGCCGCCGCGCCAGAGTCGCCTCCCAGAGGGCGGGATCCGGATTCGGCGCCGAAAGCGCCGCGGCGAAATCCTTCAGAGCGCGTCCGAAATCCGGGCGCGGCGCCGTGAGCAGGGCGGCGACGTGGGTCGCCGAGACGTTGGAGGAGGCCGCGCCGCCCATATAGGCCAGACGCCGGGCCGTGGCCGGATCGCGGGCGATCAGCTCGGCCATGGTCGCCACCAGCCCCTCCCGCCCGGGCGGATCGAGCGCCTCGCCGCCGGGCGCGACCAGCGCGAGATAGCCCAAAGCGGCCTCGGGGCGGTGGAAATAGGTCAGGCGCAGCCCGTTGGGCAGAGTCAGAAGGAGGGGCTCGGGAAACTCCGGCGTCTCGGGCATGGGCGGCGGCGGCGGGATGGCCACCGCCGTCGGCCGGCGCTCCGGGGGCGGGAGCCGGGTCTTGGGGCCGGTCGGCCCGAGCAGAGCCTGCGGCAGGCCCCCGCGCGGGCCGGGACGGATGATCCCCACGGAGGCGTCGTCCAGCCGGGCCACGGCCCTCAGGGCGGCGTCGGCCTTGGCGGCGTCCACCCGGGAGAGCCGCTGCGCCGCCAGACGCCGCAGCCGCGCCGAGCCGAGATTCGAATGGGCGTCCACGGCGTAGCGGGCGCGCTGGGCCAGCCGCTCCTCGGATTCGATCAGTTCGGCGGCCAGACGCCGGGCCGCGGCGCGCACCTCCGGCTGAGGCAGGCCCTCGGCGAGGATTTCGGCGAGGGCCTCGCGGGTCTGCTCCTCCAGCGTTTCGGCCTCCACGCCCTCGGCGCCCGTGGCGACCACCGCGAAGCGTCCGCCGAAGCGCAGAGGCGTCCAGAGCGCCGCCACCTGCGAGGCGACCCGGCGCTCCAGCACCAATTTGCGCCGCAGGGCCCCCATGGAGTCGTCGGTCAGGGCGAGCGAGGCGGCCCGCAGCGCGTCGTCTCCCTCCGAGCCGACGGGAGGGCCGGTCCATTCGAGAAACAGCGTGACGGCGGGGAGGGCGTCCTCGAACTCCAGCCGGGCGCGGGTCGGAGGGAAGGGAGCCGGAGGCGCCACCGGCGGAGGCGCCTCCGACCAGGGCAGAAGGCCGAAGCTATGGTCGATCAGCTCGCGGGCCTCCTGCGGGTCGAAATCCCCCGCGAGGGCTAAAATGGCGTTGGAGGGGCGATAATAGAGGTCGAAGAAGCGCCGGGCGTCCTCCAGCGTGGCCTCCTCCAGATCGGCCATGGCGCCGATCACCGGATGACGATAGAGATGGCCTTCCGGGTAAAGCGCCGAGGCCAGCGCCTCCTGCGGGCCGAAGCCCGGCGCGTCGGCGACGTTCTGGCGCATCTCGTTGAGCACCACTTCGCGCTGAAGATCGAGATCCGACTGATCCAGCGAAGGCCCGAGATTGGCCATGCGGTCGGCCTCCAGCGCGAGCATCAGCGGCAGCGCGACGCTCGGCCCCTCCATCTGATAGCGCACGCCGTCTTCGCTGGTGAAGGCGTTGGCGACCACGCCCGTCGCGGCGAGGGGCGCGTCGAAATTGGGCGCGGCGGGCGTGCCCATGAACATCAGATGTTCGAAGAGATGCGAAAAGCCGCTGAGCCCCGAGGGCTCGCGGGCGGATCCCACGTCGTAACGCAGCTCCATGGCCAGTTTGGGCGTGCGCGGATCGGGCAGCAGAATCACCTGAAGGCCGTTGGAGAGCTCATATTCCTCCAGACGCTCAAGGGGAGGAGGCGCGAAAGGATCCTCCGAGGCCGCCGCCGGAGCGGAGGCCAGAAGCGTGAAGAAAATCGCCAGCGCAAGGCGAAGCTGCATCATAGGGCGATCTCCGATCTAGCGCTCTCCGATCAAGGACATTAAACCGCAATATGTTAGCAAAAGCGAGATGGAACAGAGCATAATGTCTCTTAATGATACATTATATGTAAATAATCCGCATCAAATATGAAATATTGTTTCATTGGGGTGTTTCGTGTTAGGGAAAGCTCAGCCGCCCGCTGATTTTTCGCCCGGCGCGGACCGGACCAATCGCCGCAGGGCTTTCCTCCGGCGCCGCAGCATGAAATAAGCGCCTCCCGAAGCGGAATCCGGAGAAGCGCCCCATGCCTGCCCCCATGACCCCCCCCATGACCCCTCTGGCGATTCGCGAAGCCCTCACCTTCGACGACGTGCTTCTGGTGCCTGCGGCGAGCGACGTCCTGCCCGCCCAAGCGGACACCCGGACGCGCCTCACCCGCGAGATCGAGCTCAACATTCCCCTGATCTCCTCGGCCATGGACACCGTGACCGAGGCGGATATGGCCATCGCCATGGCTCAGGCGGGCGGAATCGGCGTGATCCACCGCAATCTCTCCCTTGAGGAGCAGGCCGACCACGTGCGCCGGGTGAAGCGCTTCGAGTCGGGCGTGGTCTATGATCCGATCACGCTCTCGCCCGGGCAGACCCTCGCCGACGCGCGGGCCCTGCAGGCTAAGCACCATATTTCGGGCTTTCCCGTGGTCGAGCCGAAGACGGGCAAGCTCGCGGGCATTCTGACCAACCGCGACATGCGTTTCGTCGATTCGCCCGCCACGCCGGTCTCGCAGATCATGACGCGCGAGAATCTCGCCGTCATCCGCGAGCCCATCGACACCGACGCCGCCCGGCGGCTGCTCCATGAGCGGCGCATCGAAAAGCTTTTGGTCGTGGACGAGGCGGGGCGCTGCGTCGGGCTGCTGACGGTCAAGGACATCGAGAAGTCGGTGCTCAATCCCAGCGCCTGCAAGGATTCCCTCGGGCGTCTGCGCGTGGCGGCGGCGAGCAGCGTCGGCGACGACGGATTCGCCCGCTCCGAGGCCCTCATCGACGCGGGCGTGGACGTGGTGGTCATCGACACCGCCCACGGCCATTCGAAGCTCGTCGGCGAGGCCGTGACGCGCATCAAGAAGCTCTCCAACGCGGTGCAGGTCATCGCGGGCAACGTGGCCACCGCCGCCGCCACCCGCGCCCTCATCGAGGCCGGCGCCGACGCGGTGAAGGTCGGGATCGGCCCCGGCTCCATCTGCACCACCCGCGTGGTGGCGGGGGTGGGCGTGCCGCAGCTCACGGCGATCCTCGACAGCGCCGCCGAGGGCGAGCTGCATGGCGTTCCGGTCATCGCCGACGGCGGAATCAAGCTCTCGGGCGATCTGGCCAAGGCCATCGCGGCGGGGGCCTCCTGCGCGATGATCGGCTCGATGCTCGCGGGCACCGACGAGGCGCCGGGCGAGATCTTCCTCCATCAGGGGCGCAGCTATAAGTCCTATCGGGGCATGGGGTCGCTCGGCGCCATGGCGCGGGGCTCGGCGGACCGCTATTTCCAGAAAGAGGTCCGCGACAGCATGAAGCTCGTGCCGGAGGGCATCGAGGGCCAGGTCCCCTATAAGGGCGGCGTGGGCCAGGTGCTGCATCAGCTGGTGGGGGGGCTGCGCGCGGCCATGGGCTACACCGGCCAGCGCACCATCGCGGAGATGCGCCGGAACTGCGAATTCGTGCGCATCACCAATGCGGGCCTGCGCGAGAGCCATCCCCATGACGTGACCATCACCCGCGAGGCGCCCAACTACCGCGCCTGAGGCTTTGTCCTTCTCCGTCGCTTCTCCGCCCTGTGGCGTCGGTTAATCTCTGGCGTCGGGGGCGGGGATGATTTAACGTTTGCGGCGCAACAAGGGAGAGGGGCCTCCTTTTGACGGCTTTTTGGCTGATCAAATCCGAGCCGGAGACGTGGTCTTGGGCGGAGCAGGTCGCGCGCGGCGCGGTCGGCGAGCCTTGGACGGGCGTGCGCAATCATTCGGCCAAGCTGAATCTCTCGGCCATGCGGTCGGGAGACCTCGCCTTTTTCTATCACTCGGTGAGCGAGAAGCGGATCATGGGCCTCGTGCGCGTGATCCGCGAGGCCTATCCGGATCCGACCGCCGAACCCGGCGCGCCTTGGGTCTGCGTCGACGTGGCCGCCCTCGCCGAGGCGCCGCGTCCTCTGACTCTGGCCGAGATCAAGGCCGATCCCCGCCTTGCGGAGACGGCTCTGGTCAAACTGACGCGGCTTTCGGTTCAGCCCGTGAAGCCGGAGGAATGGCGGATCATCTGCGAAGCGCTCGGGCTGGACCCGGAAAGGTTGGAAAAATGACGTCTGCGGTCGGAACTCCTCTGCCGAGCTATCTCGTCGAGCGCTATCGCGGCTGGAAGGCCAACCGCTTCGAGGAAAGCCGCGCGTGGTTCGCGCGTCTGGTCGAGGAGGGGCAGAAGCCCCGCACCATGGTGGTCGGCTGCTGCGACAGCCGCGTCGAGCCGAGCGCCCTCTTCGGCGCCGAGCCGGGCGAGCTCTTCATCATGCGCAACATCGCCAATCTGGTGCCGCCCTACGCCCCGGACGCCCAGCAGCACGGCTCTTCGGCGGGCATCGAATACGCCGTGAAGTCTCTGAAGGTGACCGACATCGTCGTCATGGGCCACAGCCATTGCGGCGGCGTGGCGGCCTTCCACGACATCCAGCGCAACGAGATCACCGACACCACCGACTTCATCGGCCGCTGGCTGGACACCCTCGCCCCCGCCTTCGCGCGGGTCAACGAACGGGAATGGCCGGACCGCGAATCGCGCATCCATGAGCTGGAGCGTCAGGGCGTGGTTCAGTCGCTGCTCAGCCTCATGACCTTCCCCTATGTGGCCAAGGCCGTGGAGGAAGGCAGGCTGCGGCTCCATGGCGTCTGGTTCGACATCTCCGACGGCGGATTGCATGAATATGATTCCGCGCTCGGGGCTTTCCGGCGCGTTTGAGGATTGCGGGTCATGCTGAAGGTCGTCGCTCAGGATTTCATCAGGCCGGAGGCGCTGGAGATCGTCGCGCCGCTCTATCGGGAGCTGGTCGAGAAGACCCGACAGGAGAAGCTTTGTCTGGCCTATGATCTTTTCGTGGACCAGAAAGATCCCGGACATTTCGTCTTCATCGAGCGATGGCCGGATCGGGCCGCCCTGAAGGCGCATTGCGAAACGGAGCATTTCCGGCGATTGGTTCCTCTGATCAACGCCCATCAGAGGCGGGATCCGATCATCACGCTGATGGACGCCTTCGCCTGACCTGCGGAGCGCGCCCTCCGCGCAAATCCTGAGGGAGGGGCTCATGATGCTGCGGTCGTTCGGGTTCCTGAGGGCTGGAGGCTGGAGGGCGGCGAGGCTCGGCGCTTTGGCTCTGGCGCTTCTGACGAATCCGGCTTGGGGCGGCGTCCGGCTGGAGCGCTCGGCTCTGGCCGTGACCCTCGACGGAACGAGCTATCAGGTTCAGCTCAAAGGGCGGCTCAACGCGCCGAAGGAGCTGGACCTCACCGATCCGGCGGCCGCGCGGGCTTGGGAGTCCTTCGTGGCCGCATTGCCGCGTCAGCCGGGCTATCGTCAGGCGGATCTGCGGGTGGGGGGGCGCGCCGAGATCGAGATTAGGCTCAGCGGCGAATTGACTCCTTCCAAGCCGATCCTCGGCCTGCCCTTCACGCAGGCGCCGGAGACCGAGGGCAATCTGTTCTTTCTGCGGCTGATGGAGGACGGAAACGTCGAAATCAGCCTCAATCCCAAGGGCGCCGAGCCCGGAGCCCCCCTGAGGGCGGACGTCCGGGTCCGGATTCGCCGGGGAATCCCGCTGAAGGCCGAGGGCGCCGAGCGCCCCACGCCGGGCGAGCCCTGGGTCTGGCGGATCTCTTCGCCGGAGGCGCCGATGCTTTTGCGTCTGCGCCCGCCCTTCAATTTTTTCGGAGTTCAGCCATGAGTTTGGAGAGCGTGCGCGCCTTCTTCGCCGAGAAGGCGCCGGATGTGGAGCTGCTGGTGACGGAGGCCAGCACGGCCACGGTGGCGCTCGCCGCCGAGGTCCATGGCGTGGAGCCGGGCCAGATCGCGAAGACGCTGTCTCTGAGCCTGAACGACCAGCCCATCCTGATCGTCGCGCGCGGCGACGCCCGGCTGGATAATAAGAAATACCGCGCCCGCTTCGGGGCCAAGGCCAAGATGCTCGACGCCGAGGCGGCTTTGGCGGCGACCTCGCATCCGGTGGGCGGGATCTGCCCCTTCGGCCTGCCCGAGGGCGTGACGGTCTATTGCGACGTCTCGCTGAAGGCCTTCGCGGAGGTGGTGCCCGCCGCCGGAGCCCCTAACGCCGCCGTGCGCATCGGAACCGAGCGAATGGCGGATCTCGTCGGCGCGGAATGGGTGGACGTCTGTCAGGAGCCGCAGGCGGCCTAAGGCGGCGTTCTTAGGCTCCCGCCGCCAGAGCGAAGGCGCGGATCCTCGCGGGGTCCTTCGCGCCCGGCGCGGATTCCACCCCCGAGGAGACGTCCACGCGCGGCGCGCCCGTGCGGGCCACGGCCTCGGCGACGTTCTCCGGCGTGAGGCCGCCGGCCAGCATCCAAGGCCCCGGCCAGCGGCGCCCCGCGAGCAGGCCCCAGTCGAAGGCGAGGCCGTTGCCGCCCGGCAGAGCGGCGCCCGGCGCGGGCTTGGCGTCGAAAAGGATCATGTCGGCGGCCTGAGCCAGCCGCAGCGCGAGCGGAAAATCCGCCTCCGCGCCCAAGGGCGCCGCCGCGATCAGCGGCAGCCCCGCCCGACGGCGCAAAGCCGCCAGACGCGCCGGATCCTCGACCTTATGGATCTGGATCATGTCCAGAGCCGCAAGCTCCAGAACGGCGTCGAGATCTTCATCCTTGGGATTGACGAAAAGCCCGACCTTGCAGAGCCCCGCGGGCGCCTCGCGGGCGAGGGCGGCGGCGGCTTCGGCGGTCAGAGCGCGCGGCGAAGGCGGAAAGAACACGAAGCCCGCATAACGGGCTCCGGCCTCCGCCGCGACGGCGAGATCCGCCGTCGAGCGGATCCCGCAGATCTTCACTTCCGCCATGACGGACTCACAGGCCGCTTCCGGCGGGCTGAAGCGCGGCGAGCTTGGCCTCGGCTTCAGCGAGGCGACGCTCGGCGCGGGCCTTTTCGCGACGCTCTCCGGCTTCCCGGATCCATTCCAGCACGACGCCGATCAGCAGGCCCAGAAGGGCCGCCCCGATCACGAGGGCCGCCAGCGGAAGCTCGACTTGAGCCGGACTGACGATCCCCAGACCAAGCGGATCGAGCCGCACCGTCACCGGATGCGGATTCATCATGATGAGCGCCGCCAGAGGCGTCGCCAGCAAGGCCAGAAGGATCAGCTTCAGATAGGTCACCCCGAACTCCCGTTGCCCAGAGGGGGCGCGGGGCTTTCAGCCTCACGCCTCCGGATTGAAATCGACGTTGATGCGCTCGCGCAGCTCCTTGCCCGTCTTGAAGAAAGGCACGCGCTTTTGCGGCACCGACACGGTTTCGCCTGTGCGCGGATTGCGGCCTTGGCGCTCCTCGCGCTGTTTGACCGAAAAGGCGCCGAAACCGCGCAACTCCACCCGGTCCCCTCGCGTGAGGGCGGCCGAGATTTCGTCGAACACGGTGGCGACCACCCGCTCCACGTCCCGCTGATACAAATGCGGATGACGTTCCGCAAGCGCATCGACGAGTTCGGACTTGATCATATGGCGGCTTCCCCTCTTTGTCGCGCGCGGTTTGCGACGCGCGATGTCCGCAGCTTTCACGCGCCTGCCGACGCGAAATCCGCATGCCCCTCTCACTTGTGCGCATCCGCGTTTCGGCTGTCGCTCGAACCGCAAGACGCCCGCCCGTCGCGCGCTCCCCGAGCGCGATAGGTGGTCGAAACCTCAATCCTTTGTGTTTATTCAAGCCACTATGCGCATTTGACGGCTCAACGTCAACCGCGTCTTGACGAAATCGGAAGGGAGGGGCTCGGGAGCATCGCCTGTGTCGTTCGGAGATCGCATCCCCCGAAAAACTTAACGATTCCGCGGGTCTCGGAGCTTTTCAGGGGGTTGGGGCCCGCTCGGCGGGGGTCAGACGCCAGACCCGGCCCGGAGAGCCGTCTTCGATGGCCCAGACCGAGCCGTCCGGGGCGGTCTCCACGTCGCGGATTCGGGTCTCGAAACTCCAGCGGTCGAGCTGACGGGCGCCCTCGGCCCGGTCGAAGGCCACGCGGACGATTCCCTCTCCCGCCAGAGCCCCGATCAGCGCCGAATCCCGCCAGTCGGGGAAGAGGTCGCCTTGGTAGAAGGTCAGGCCCGCCGGAGCGATCACCGGGGCCCAATAGAGGGCGGGCTCCGTGAATTCGGGGCGGGCGGGGGGCTTCGGAATGGCCCGTCCGCCGTAATGGACGCCGTAAGAGACCTCCGGCCAGCCGTAATTGGCGCCGGCCTTGATCAGATTCAGCTCGTCGCCGCCCTGAGGCCCCATCTCATGCGACCAGAGCCGCCCGTCCGGCGCGAAGGCGAGGCCGTAGGGGTTGCGGTGGCCGGTGGACCATATGAGCGCCCGCACGCCGCCTTCGGCCTCCCAAGGGTTGCCCGGGGCCGCCGCGCCGTCGAGGGTCAGGCGCAGGATCTTGCCGAGCGCCTGATCCGGGTCTTGCGCGGGGGCCATCCTCTGGCGGTCGCCGACGGTGAGGAAAAGACTCTCGCCCGAGGGATCAAAGGCGATGATCGCGCCGGGATGGCCTCCGCCGCCCTTGGGCTCCTGACGCCAAAGCACGGCGAGATCCTCCAGCCGGGCCGCGCCCTCGGCCTCCACGAGCTTCGCCCGCGCCAGAGCGGGGCCGCTTCCGCCTTCGCCGGGCTCGGCGTAGGTGAAGTAGATCTCGCCCGTCTCGGCGAAGCGCGGCGAGGGGGCCGCATGGAAAAGCCCGTTCTGGCCGCCATAGGCCACAGGCGGAACGCCCGAAACCTTCAGCTTCTCGCCCGTCGGCCGGAGGAGGAGGAGCGCGCCCTCATGCTCCGTGACCAGAGCCCGCCCGTCCGGCAGGAAGGCCAGAGCCCAAGGCGAGTTCATTTCGGCGATCTCGGTCAGAACGAAGGGGCGCGTCTCGGAGAAGGGGGCCTCGCCGAAATTCGGGGCCTCTTGGGCTTGTGCGGCGAAGCCCCAGAGGGCGAGGGCGGCGAGCGGAGGAATCGGGCGGCGCATGCGGGATCTCCTGAAATCGGGGCCTTCAGGCGGGCGAGGCCGGAAAGCCGGGGTTTCGGGGGCGGAGCCCTTGTCCGACCAAATCGGCCAAACGCTCCGGCTTCTTGTATGGTCGCGTTTTCGCGACGCGAAGCTCTCTGCTTCGCTGGAAAACGCTCCGAGGCCGCGCCGTCCTCAAGGGGCTTTCGCGCGCTTCAGCGAATGGCCCAGAGCACGCCGCGGCGGCCGCTCAGAGCTTCGGCCGAACCGCTCACGCCGAGTTGCTCGGCGATGCGTTCGATCAGGAGCTTTTGCCGCGGGGCGGCGGGAGAACGATTGCGGATCTCCAGATCCTCGGCGATCTCTTTTTCGCTCTCCAGCCAGGCGACGGCCTCCTGCTCGCCGCCGAGCCCGTCGATGAGACGAGCCTCCAGCGCCTGACGGCCCGTGAAGACGCGTCCGTCGCCCACGGAGCGCGCTTCATTGTCGTTCATCTGGCGACGCTCCTTCACGAGGTCCAGAAACCAGGCGTAGGAATCGTTCACGACGGCTTGATCCGCCGCCACCGCCGCCGGATCCACCGGCTGGAAGGGCGAGGGCGCCGCCTTGAGCGGGGCGCTTTTGACCTCGATCATCTCCACGCCGAGACGCTCGGCCAGCTCGTAGAAATTCGGCGATTGCGAGATCACGCCGATGGAGCCCGTGATGCTGTTCCCGCGCGCGAGCAGATGATCCGCCGCCAGAGCCGCGATATAGCCGCCCGAAGCCGCCTGTTCGCCCATCACCGCCACGAGGGGCTTGGCCTCCGCGACGACGCGCAGGGCTTCGTAAAGCTCCTCCGAGCCGACCACCGTGCCGCCGGGGCTGTCGATGCTCAGGACCACCGCCTTGACCGCCTCCTCCTCGGCGAGGTCGCGCAGGAAGGCGTCGCGCAGGCGGTCGCTCGTGATCACGTCGACCACGCGGATGCGGGCGATATGGTCGGAGGCGGCGGCCTTGCCGAGGGTCTGCAGCGAATTGGAGAGGAAGGCGCCGCCGATCAGCAGCAGAGTCAGCACGCCGAAGAGCCGCCAGCGGCCTCGGCTGCGCCTGACCCTCTGGCGCTCCTCCTCGCCTTGCAGCGCGGCGGCGAAGGCGGCGGTCAGGGCCGCCGGATCGCTCGCCGGAGCGGCGGGCCCGGCCCCGAGGCGCGGCGCGGCGCCGAAGCCCGCGGGCGCGGTTCTCGCTCCGGAGGAGAGGGAGGGGGGCGCCGAGGGGACGCCCGGCGCGGGCGGCGGAGCGCCGCCCTCGGAGGAGTAGCCGGAGGGCGGCGGAGAGGGAGGCGTGGTCATGGCGAGGGCGGACTCCGAAAGAACAGCTTGAATATCCGCGTGAAGTTAAGAACCGCCGCCTGAAGAAGCAATGCGAAATCACGCGAGGGCGGCGCTTCTCTCGCGGATATGGCGAACGCGCTCAAAGGTTTGGCGCGAGGCCGGGACGAAAGTCGGGCATGAAGGAGGGCGGGGGGAGGGGGCGCAATCCTTCCTTATGCGGAGATTTCGCGCCTGAGGCCCCGGAGCGCCGCCCAAGGCCGCCGGGCGCTTCGCTCAAAGCAGGGGGGCGGAGCAGGGGCCGGATCGCCGGCTGGATCGGGGGGCTGGCTCTGGGGAGCCGGAAAATGCGCCTTGCGGCGGAAAAGAGCGTTTTCGCGTCTCGGGAAAAGGTTTTAAGAAGGCGCGCCCGCCGCGTCGAGCTTCGGCGCGGGGATCGCGGGCGCGAGGAGGGACGGATCATGCGCGTCGTGGTGGTCGATTACGGCTCCGGCAATCTGCATTCGGCGCTCAAGGCGCTGGAGCGGGCGGGGCGCGACGCAGGCTTGAATCTCGACGTGGGGCTGGCCGCCACGGGCGAGGAGGTCGCCGCCGCCGACCGCATCCTTTTGCCGGGCGTGGGCGCCTTCGCGGCCTGCGAAGAAGGTCTGAGGGCGCGTCCCGGCGTGGTCGAGGCTCTGGAGGAGGCGGTTCTCCAGCGCGGCAGGCCCTTTCTCGGGGTCTGCGTGGGAATGCAGCTTCTGGCGGAGAAGGGGCTGGAGTTCGGCGAACATCCCGGCCTGAACTGGCTCGGCGGCGAGGTGCGGCGGCTGACGCCCTCCGATCCGGCGCTGAAGATCCCGCATATGGGTTGGAACGCGCTGCGGATCCTGCGGCCTCATCCCCTCTTCGCGGGGCTGGCGCCGGAGACTCAGGCCTATTTCGTCCATTCCTATCATCTCGTCCCGGCGCGGGCGGAGGACGTGGCGGCTCAGGCCGATTACGGCGGAGCGGTCACCGCCGCCGTGGCGCGCGACAACCTCGCCGGATTGCAGTTCCATCCGGAGAAGTCTCAGGCGGCGGGGCTCCGGATCCTGACGAACTTCCTGAACTGGCGGCCCTGACCTCCGGGGCGGGCGGCGCGCTCTCCGGCTGCGGAGAGCGCGCGGGCGCGGATGGGCGGCTTAATCGGCCTGCACGTAGACCGGGCGGGCGCGCAGAGCGTCCGAAGCCCATCCGCCTTCATGGACGCGGGAATCGTCGCGCCAGACGCGGCATTTGAAATCGGCGATCTCCCAGGAGCAGGAGGCCGCGACCGCGGCCGGGGCGCTCACCGCGCAATCGGCCGCGCCGCAGATGGTCTTGCCGCTGGCGGTCTGGGAGCAGCTGTTGCAGCCGATCTGCGTCTGCTGGCATCCGGCGGCGAAGAGGGCCTCGATCCAATGGGCGTCGAAGGCGGCGCTGTGGATGAGCGTGCCCGGCTCGGTGCTGGCCTCGCTGTAGATGGTCGCCGCGCCGCAGACGAGCGGGGCGGGAGAGGCCGCGGCCTCCTCCTGCGCGACGGTCGGGGACGCGGCGGGAGCCTCTTCGGCCAGCGCGGGCGGCGCGAGCAGCGCCGCCGCTATGGCGGCGAGCGCGGCGCGTTTGAAGATCGCGGGGCGGGCTGGCGTCATGGCGGCTCCCATCGGGCGGCTCCTGTCAGGCGTCTTATTTGAGCTTCGGGCGTCGGATAAAGGCGAATTTGCGGCGCGAAAGATGAACGAAAGCTTTCATTCCGTATACAGTAAAGCGGGCGGCCTGACCTTTCGCGCGCCCTTGAGCGTTCTCCAGCGAATCCGATCAGGCTTCGCGTCGTGAAAATGCGGCCCCAAAAGAACTTGGAGCGTGTGAACGGCCCGATTTGGTCGGAAAGCGCTCCAAGCTTTCCTTTCGGCGCGTCCTGCGCTACGCCCAAGCGGAAATCACCCGGCGCCGCGCGCGAGGAGACCGCTCTTGACCTCCATGATTCTTTACCCGGCCATCGATTTGAAAGAAGGGCGCTGCGTGCGGCTCTATAAGGGCGACATGGCTCAGGCGACCGTCTTCAACGAAGACCCGGCGGCTCAGGCGGCGGAGTTCGTCGCGGCGGGCTGCGACTGGCTGCATCTGGTGGATCTCGACGGCGCCTTCGCCGGAAAGCCCGCCAACGCCGCCGCCGTGGAGGGGATCCTCAGGGCCGCCAAGGTTCCGGTCCAGCTCGGCGGGGGCGTCCGGAGCATGGAGGTTCTGGAAGGCTGGCTGGAGAAGGGCGTGCGCCGCGTGATCCTCGGGACGGCGGCGCTCCGCGATCCGGATTTCGTCAAACGCGCCGCCAAGGCCCATCCGGGACGGGTGGCGGTGGGGATCGACGCCCGCGAAGGCCGCGTCGCCGTCGAGGGCTGGGCCGAGACCTCCGACGTGACGGCTCTGGAGCTGGCCCGCCGCTTCGAAGACGCCGGAGTCGCGGCGATCATCTACACCGACATCGAGCGCGACGGCGCCATGCAGGGGCCGAACGTCGAGGCGACGGCGGCTCTGGCGCGGGCGGTGCGCATTCCGGTGATCGCTTCGGGCGGAGTCTCCTCGCTGGACGATCTGCGGGCCCTGCGCGACAGCGGCGCCCCGCTGGACGGCGCGATCTCCGGCCGAGCGCTTTACGACGGGCGCATCGACGTGAAAAGCGCCGCCGCCGTGCTCAAGGGAGAAATCGCATGACGCTCTCGGTTCGGGTGATCCCCTGCCTCGACGTGAAGAACGGGCGGGTGGTCAAAGGCGTGAATTTCGTGGACCTCATCGACGCGGGCGATCCGGTGGAGGCCGCCGCCGCCTATGACGCCGCGGGCGCCGACGAGATCTGCTTCCTCGACATCTCCGCCAGCGTCGAGGGGCGCGGCACTTTGCTCGACATCGTCAGCCGCACGGCGGAGCGCTGCTTCACGCCTCTGACGGTGGGCGGCGGGGTGCGCGGCGTCGAGGACGTGCGGGCGCTGATGCTGGCGGGCGCCGATAAGACGGCGGTCAATACGGCGGCGGTGAAGCGTCCCGAAGTGATCTCCGAGATCGCGGAGCGCTTCGGCGCGCAATGCGTGGTGGTCGCCATAGACGCCAAGTCGGTGGGGCCGGGGCGCTGGGAGATCTTCACCCATGGCGGCCGCGAGCGCACCGGAATCGACGCGGTGGAGTTCGCCAAGCGCGCGGCCTCCTTAGGCGCGGGCGAGATCCTGCTGACCTCCATGGACCGCGACGGCGTGCGCTCGGGCTACGACCTCGCGCTGACGCGGGCCGTGGCCGAGGCGGTGCCGGTGCCGGTGGTGGCCTCGGGCGGCGTGGGCGAATTGCGCCATCTCGTCGAGGGCTTCACGGAGGGCAAGGCTTCGGCGGTGCTGGCGGCCTCGATCTTCCATTTCGGCCTGCACAGCGTCCGGGAGGCGAAGGAGGCGCTGCGGGCGGCGGGGGCTCCGGTGCGGCTGGTCTGAGGCCCGCCCGCGCTCAGCCCTTTCTCACTCGGCGGCGATGAGGAAATCCTCGTCGGGATCGACGGGGCGCGTCAGGGCCGCCAAGGACTCCATGGCGGCCAGCCGCGCGATCACCGGCGCCAGCCGCGCGCGGAAGGCCTCGAAGCCCGAACGCCGCTCCACTTTGGCCTCGTCGAGGTAGAGCCCGCGGTTGATCTCGATCTGAATCGCATGGAGCCCCTCGCGCGGACGGCCCCAGAACTCCGTGATGTAGCCCCCCGCGAAAGGCGCGTTGCGGGCCACGCGAAAGCCGGCCTCGGCGAAGATCCGCGCGGCTTCGGCCGTCAGCTCGGCGCCGGCCGCGACGCCGTGGCGGTCGCCGAGGATCACGTCCGGCCCCGCCTCGCCGCTCCGGCGCGCCGATTCCGAGGGCATGGAGTGGCAATCGAGCAGCAGAGCCGCGCCGAAGCGCCGCCGCGTCCGCAGGAGCAGCGCCTCCAGCCGGGCGTGATAGGGCTGATGACAGGAGGCGATCCGCTCGCGCACCTCGGCGTAGGGGATCTTCTCCGCGTAGATCCGGCGGCCCTCGCCCACCACGCGCGGCGCCACCCCGAGCCCCGCCGAGGCGCGCGGGCTGCGCAGGCGCTGATGCGGCGCGTCGGAGATCAGGGCGGGATCCAGTTCCTCGGAGGAGCGGTTGGCGTCCACCCAGGCGCGGGGGAAATGGGCTTTGAGCAGCGGCGCGCCGCAAGCGGGGGCGCAGTCGAATAATTCCTCGACGAAAGCGTCCTCGGAGCTGCGCAGAAGGGTCTTGTGCAAAGGCGAGCGGCGGATCAGGCTTTCCGGATATACGCGGCCGCTATGGGGCGAACTGAAGACCACGGCGCTGGTCAGGCGCGCGGGCTCCTCCACCTCCAGAGGGGGATGGTCGCCGAAAGGGGGAAAGGGAACGCCGTGCATGCCCGTCCGTGCTCCTGAGGCTCCGCGAGCCCGCCTTGAGGTCTCCGAATCGCGCCCGGCTCGGTTCATCCCTGCGGGCGTCGTCCATCCTACCCCGGAAGATGAAAAAAACACCAGCGCCCAAACCCTTTATTAGGCGCATTCGTCCTATCCTGCGAATCGTCAACCCGTCCGGATGAGACGAGGCGGGGGCTGGATAGAGATGGAGGCGGTCTATGGCGACGGTCATGCTCGCGACGCGGAACGACGACATGCGCGGCTATCTCGCCGCCAAGCTCAAGCGCTCCGGTCATGCGGTCTCGCGGGTGGCGGACTACCATTCGGCGCTCACGCTGCTGGAGGAGAACGCTTACGACGTTCTGCTCACCACGGTCGAGGCCGACAGCTCCGACGAGCTGGATCTCGCCCGCGCCGCCCGGCGCATCGATCCTGACATGCGCGTGATGTTCATCACCGGCTTCTCGGCGGTGGCGCTGATGCCTCCGGCGGAGGAGGGCGCGCGCGGCATGACCCTCGGCGAGCCGGTGCACCTCAACCGCCTTGGCGAGGAGCTGCGGCGTCTGGTCCGCGCCGCCTGAGCCGGATCCGCGGCGCAGGCTGAAATTCAAAAGGGCGCCGCGAGGCGCCCTTCGTCGTTTTCGGCGGTCTTTGGAGCGCCTCAGCCCGCCGCGAGGGATTGCTCCATCTCGCGCACGATGGCGTCGCCCATGGTGCTGGTCGAGATGCGGGCCTTGCCGGGCTGCATGATGTCGGCGGTGCGCAGGCCCCCGTCGAGGACGGCGCTCACGGCCTTCTCGATGCGGTCGGCCTCGCGGGAGAGGTCGAAGCTGTAGCGCAGCGCCATGGCCAGCGAGAGGATCGTGGCGATGGGATTGGCGATCCCCTTGCCCGCGATGTCCGGCGCCGAGCCATGGACCGGCTCGTACATCGCCTTGCGGCGGCCTTGGGCGTCGGCGGCGCCGAGCGAGGCCGAGGGCAGCATCCCGAGCGAGCCGGTCAGCATGGCGGCCGCGTCGGAGAGGATGTCGCCGAAGAGGTTGTCCGTGACGATCACGTCGAATTGCTTGGGATTGCGCACGAGCTGCATGGCGCAATTATCGGCGTACATATGGCTCAGGGCGATGTCGGGGAATTCCTCGGCGCCGAGCTTCGTGATCTCCTCGCGCCAGAGGACGCCCGATTCCATCACATTGGCCTTCTCGACCGAGCAGAGCTTGCCGCCGCGCTTGCGGGCCAGCTCGAAGGCCACGCGCCCGACGCGGCGGATCTCTTCGGTCGTATAGACCTGCGTGTTGATTCCGCGGCGCTGGCCGTCGGGCAGGGTCTCGATTCCGCGCGGTTCGCCGAAATAGATTCCGCCGGTCAGCTCGCGGACGATCATGACGTCCAGCCCGGCGACGACCTCGTATTTGAGCGTCGAGGCTTCGGCGAGGGCGTCGAAGCAGAGGGCGGGGCGCAGATTGGCGAAGAGCTGAAGCTCCTTGCGCAGCCGCAGAAGCCCGCGCTCGGGCTTGACGGCGAAAGGCAGAGAATCCCATTTGGGCCCGCCCACCGCGCCGAGCAGCACCGCGTCGGCGGCCTGAGCCTTGGCCATGGTCGAATCGGCGAGCGGAACGCCATGGGCGTCATAGGCGGCGCCGCCCACGAGATCCTCTTCGACGTCGAAGGAGACGCCCCGCCGCTTATGGAGCCAGTCGAGGATGCGGCGCGCCTCGCGCATCACTTCGGGCCCGAGGCCGTCTCCGGCCAGAATCAGCAGCTTGGGGTTCGCCATGGGGGGAGGCTCCAGATCGCGTGAAGATGAGGCTCCTTAATCCCGCCGGAGACGGAAGACAAGCGAGCGGCGCGCGTTTCGCACGCGGCCGCTCGCCTTTTGGCTTAGCTCCAGCGGAAGCCGTCGAGGCGCAGCGGTTGGTGGATGTCCACGGCGGGGACCGAAGAGGAGGCGGGCTGCACGCCGGTCTTCTCCCAGCGCATCCAGCCGAGCAGGCGGTAATCCGTGTCGACCACCGGCTGAAGCGCCGCCAGATTGGCGAAGCTGAAGCGCGCGCCGACGGGGGCGTAGCTGGGCGCGCCCTCGCTGTCGAATTGCGGACGGCCGGTGGCGTCGAGCATGCGGGCTTCGCGGCGGGTCGGGGACCAGGCGCAGAACTCGCGGCGCGGCGGGGTGTTGGCCGAGAAGCGCCCGCTGAGGATCACATGGGTCTCGCGGGAGATGGTTTCGGCGATCACGCCGTTCACCGAGACGTCCGTCAGGGCGGTGGCCTTGAGGCAGGCGTTCACCGCTTCGATGTTGGCGGCGAAGCCGCGCTCCCATCCGGCCAGCGAGGGCGCGGCGGGCTGAGCGGGCGGCGGCGGCGCATAGGCGGTCTGCTGGGGCTGGGGCGGCTGAGGATAGGTCGTCTGGGGCGCGTAGCCGTAGCCCGGCCAGACGGCCTGAGCTTGCGCCTGAGGCTGGGCGGGCGCGGGCTGGACGTAGCCGCCGCCGATGGCGGTCGGGGCCGGAACCGCCGTGGCCGAGGAGGGCCAGCTCTGAACCGGCTGGGCGTAGGTCGTCGCCTGCGGCTGGGCGGGCTGGACGTAGGGCGAGGGCGCCGGGTTGTAGATCGGCGCGGCGGCCTGCTGGACCGGCTGGACATAGGCGCCGTAAGCGGCGCTCGCCGCCTGCTGGACGGGCTGGGCGTAGGCGGCCGCCTGAGTCTGAACCTGAGCTTGGGCTTGCGTCTGGGTCTGCTGGACGTAGCCCTGAAGCTGCGCGCCCTGCTGCTGGAGGTAGGTCTGGGGGGCGGGCTGGGCGGGCTGCTGGCCATAGGCGGCGTAGACCGAGGCCAGATCCTGCGCGGCGCTCTGAGCGGCCTGCTGCGTCGGCGCGGCGTAATTCGGGGCGGCGTAATATTGCTGCGCCGAGGCGGCGGAGGCGGTCAGGGCCGCGAGCGCGACGGCCGCGCAGGCCCCGCGACGGAGGCGGATGGGGGTGGACATGCGGAGTCTCCTCAGGAATCTGCGCGCCGGAAAAGCCTTGAGCGGAACTTGACGCGTGACGCGAAATTTCGCGGAGGATAGGGCGGGATTGCGGCGAAGGACTCGCGCGTTCGGACAGGATAAGCCTTTGCGTAGGCGATCAGAGCGCGGATGAACCCCGGATGGACTCCGGCCTCAAAAACGAATCCGGACGCCCGCCTTGGCGGACGCCCCGTCTCCCCCCAAAACGAATCCGGACGCCCGCCTTGGCGGACGCCCCGTCTTCCCCCAAACGAATCCGGGCGCCCGCCTTGGCGGACGCCCGGACCGGCCGTCGATATGGACGAAGCCTCAGTTCACGACCGCCTCAGGCGCGACGTAGATCGGCGCGGCCGGGACGGAGTAAGCCGGCTCGACGGACGCCGTGGTCAGGGTCGCCGGAGCGACCGCCGTCGAGGAGGTCTTGAACGGGCAGGCCAGGGCCGGAGAGGCCAAGGCGGCCAGAAGAGCGGCCGGAAGCAGGATTTTGGTCATGCGGCGTCTCCTTTCGTGTGAGGGATCTCGGGTCGGAGCGCGCCGGGGCGGCTCCGGATGCGGATTGGGCCTCGAATCCGGCGCGAGGGCAAGGGCTTGAAGCTCCTATCCCTTACACGATCCGGAGAGCGCCGCCGTGAAGGCTCTAAAGCCCCGAAGCCAGCCAGATGTTCTTCAGCCGGGTCGGGCGGCCCTGCGCGTCGAAGGCGACGAGGTCGAAGCGGGCCTCCGGCTCCCGCGCGAAGCCCTGCGCCGCGATCCAGAAGAGCGCCGCCGCCTCCATCCGCCGGGCTTGGCGGGGCGTCAGAGCTTCGAGCGCGGCCTCGACGGTCCCGCGCGCCTTGACCTCGACGAAGACGATTCCGCCGCCCGGCTCTTCGAGGATCAGATCGATCTCGCCGTGAGGAGTCCTGAAGCGCCGGGCCAGAATCCGCGCGCCCTCCGCCGCAGAGAGCCTCGCGGCGGCCTCCTCGGCGTCCACGCCTTTGCGATGGGAGGAGGCCCCGCTCATCAGCCCCGCGTCTTCTTCAGCTCAAGGGCGCGGGAATAGACCTGCTTGCGCGGCAGCCCCAGAGCCTCCGCGAGGGCGGCGGCGGCGTCCTTCACCGATTCCCCCGCCTCCAGAGCCGCGCGGATCGCCGAATCGAGATCGGCCTCCGTCACGGCGGGTCCGGAATCGGGCGGAGGAGCGTCCACGACGACGACGATCTCGCCTTTGGGCGGCCCGGCTTCGGCGTAATGAGCCGCGAGTTCGTTCAGAGGCGCGCGGCGGATCTCCTCATGCAGCTTGGTCAGCTCGCGGGCCACGGCGGCGGGGCGCGGCCCGAGGACCGCCGCCATCTCCGCCAGAGATTCCGGCAGCCGATGCGGCGCCTCGTAGAAGATCAGCGCCCCCGGAACCGCCGCCAGAGACTCCAGCAGCCGCCGACGATCGCCGGATTTGCTCGGCGGAAAGCCCGCGAAGAAGAAGCGCTCCGCCGTCAGCCCCGCCAGCGTGAATCCCAGAATCGCGGCGCTCGGGCCGGGCAGAGCCGAAACCGCCCCGCCGCCCGCCAGCACCGCCGCCGCCAGACGCGCCCCCGGATCCGAAATCCCCGGAGTCCCCGCGTCGCTGGCGAAGACCGCCCGCGCCCCCTCGGCCAGACGCGGCAGAAGCCCCGCCGCCGCCTCGGCCTCCTTATGGGAATCGCAGCGCCAGACCGGGCGGCCTGCGACGGGGATCCCATGGATCTCCATCAGCTTGCGCAGACGCCGCGTGTCCTCGGCGAGCAGCAGATCCGCCTCGCGCAAAGCCGCCAGAGTCCGCAGGGTGACGTCCCCCGCCGCCCCGAGCGGCGTCGCCACGAGCGTCAGGCCGGGACGCAGCTTCGCGCGGGCTCCAGCCAGCAGCAGCGCCGAATCCGGGTCTTGATCATGAGCCTGATCGGGGGCCTGATCGGGGGAGAGCGGAGCTTCGTCCATGTCGGTCCTACGTCTGAGGGGCTGTTGCGCGCTCCTCCGCGCCGACGCAGAATGCGCGAAGCACGGCTTGAGTTGAGGAGCGGCGCATGGCCCTGATCGAATCTTCCGAAACGGCGCTTTATGAGGCTCTGGCCAAGATCAACGCCGCCCGCCGAACCGGCGGACGCGCCCATGAGGAGGCGCTGATCTCGGCGCTCTTCGACACGGATCAGCGGCTCGCCGTCTACGTCACGCGCCACACGGCGCGTTTCGACAACCATATTCTCGGGCGCTTCGCCGGACAATGGGGCGTGGCCACCTTGCGCGGGCGGCTGGCGCCGGCGACGCCTTGGGCGGCGCCTTTCGGCTTTCCGGCGGTGGTCTGGGATCCGGCGGGCGACGCCGTGACGGTCAGCGTGCTGCGGGCTCAGGGAATCACGGCGCAATGGAGCATGCTCGACGCCTTCGCCGAGATCGGCTTTCTGCGGACTCTCGCGCCCTGCGAATTGGCGAGCGGCGAGATCGTCGTCGCCAATGTTTACGAACCTCGCAAATTATCTTAAGAGGATACCCTCAGGAATTCGGCGAACCTCCCTGCGGAGTTCGGCCCGAATTTTGAGGCGGAATTCTGGCGGCTTCGCGGCGAGGGCGCTTGACGCCCCGCTGTTCTTCGACCATTGTTCATTTAAATTCGGCGCGCCTAAATGCGCCGAAACGAGACGCTTTCTCCATAGATCGTCTGGCGCCCCGGAGGCGGCGGGCGTAAAGTTCAAACGCTTGTCGCGCGATTCGCGCCGCATCCCGGCCAACCTCAGGGAGAATCCCATGAGACCCCCGCTCCGGTCATCTCTTCTCGGACTCGCTGGTCTGGGCGCGCTGTTCTGGAGCGCGGCTCCGGCGGCGGCCGACCCAAGTTTCGACTGCCTCAAGGCGGGGAACGCGATCGAGCGCCTGATCTGCGCCGATTCCGACCTCGCGCGCCGCGATTCGCAGATGGCGCGGATCTATCTCGGCGCGCTGGAGGTCGTGGACGAGGCTCAGGCGGTCAAGGAGCGCGCGACTCAGCGCGCATGGCTCGCCGAAAGGAACTCCGCCTGCGCCCTGACCGCCGCCGAGGAGGCGGTCCCCGCCCGCGCCGAAGCCGCCGGGCGCTGCCTGCGCAATCTCTACGAAAAGCGCGTCCGCGATCTGCAGACCGCCTATCCCGAGCCGCTGGGGATCGACCGGGGGCCTTACGTCTCGGGCGGCGACGAGCGTCGCGAGGTCTGCCTGCGCTTCGACGCGCAGGTGCGCCCCGATCCGCTCCAGCCGCTGGAGAGCTTCTTCAAGGTGGAGCCTGAAATCCGCCTGACCGCCCGCGCCGATTGGCGCGAAGCCTGCCTCGCGGGATTCGAGCCGGGCAAGAAATACAAGATCTCCGTTCTGGAGGGCCTGCCGGGCGAGGGCGCGCCGCTGGCGCGCGGGGCGAGCTTCGATTTCGTCATGCCCGATCTGCCCTCCGCGCTGCGGTTCGCGACGGTGGGGCGCATGCTGCCCCGCTATGAATCGGGCGGCCTGCCGGTCGAGGGCGTGAACGTCCGCGAGGTTTCGGCCCGTCTGATGCGCGTGGACGACGCGGACGCTCTGGCGGCTCTGCGCTCCGAATGGGAGGGCGGCCCCGACGTCTTCGCCTGGGGCGCCCCGGATTACTTCATCAGCCGCGTGGACGCGGTGGTCTGGCGCGGGACTCTGGCGCTCGAAGGCGAGCGCAATCAGACCCGCCGCGTGGCTCTGCCCATCGACCGGATGGTGGAGACCGAGGCTCTGAAGCCGGGCGTCTACGTCGCCATTCTGGAGGGCAAGCCTAAATTCTGGCCTCAGGAGAAGGTCGCCGCTCCGGCTCCGGCCGAAGGCGAGGATGGGGAGGCCGAGGAGGTTCAGGACGAATATGAGGAGCCTCCCGCCGAATCCGTCGGGCCGGTCTTCTATTGGTTCACCGTCTCGGACATCGGCCTGACCACTTGGCAGGGCGACGACGGCCTGACCGTCATGACCCGCTCGATCGAGGGCCAGCAGCCGCTGAGCGGAATCCGTCTGGCGCTGCACGGCGCGAAAGGCGCCTTGCTCGGCGAGGCGACCGCCGACGAGGCGGGCGTGGCGAAATTCCCCTCCGGCCTGCTGCGCGGCGAAGGCCCCCGCGCCCCCGCGCGGCTCTACGCCTATGGCGCGGACGGCGAATTCACCCAGCTCGACCTGACCCGCGCGCCGCTGGACCTCAGCGACCGCGGCGTCGCGGGGCGCGTCGCGCCCGGCGCGCTCGACGCCTATCTGACCACCGAGCGCGGCGTCTATCGCCCCGGCGAGTCGGTCGAGATCCTCGCGCTGCTGCGCGACGACCACGCCGCCGCCGTGGACGACTTCCCGCTGACCATCGTCTATCGCCGTCCCGACGGCGTGGAGGCCCGCCGCGAGACTCTGACCCTCGCGGAGGCGGGCGGCGCGACCACGCGGCTCAATCTGCCGCCCAACGCCGCCATCGGCTATTGGAGCGCCGAAGCCTACGCCAGCGCCGAGGCCAAGACCGCCATCGGCTCGGTCTCCTTCATGGTCGAGGATTTCGCCCCGCCGCGCATCGAGGCGAAGCTGACCTCCGAGGAGAAGAGCGTCGGGCTGGACGCCGAGGCTCTGCTGAAGGTGCAGGCCGACTTCCTTTACGGCGCCCCTGCGGGCGGCCTGACGGGCGAGCTCGTGACCACCCTGCGCGCTCCGGCGACGCCCTTCGCGGATTTCGCCGATTACCGCTTCGGCCTCGCCGACGAGCAGCGCCCCCGCCCCGAGCAAAGCGAGGCGGAGAGCTTCGCCCTCGACGAGACGGGCGGCCTCGAACTCATGGCCTATGTGGCCGAGCCGGAAAACGGCGTCGGCGGCTATCCCATGGAGGCCGAATTCGCCGCGAGCGTCTTCGACGCGGGCGGCAAGCCGGTGACCGCGCGCTTCACGCTGCCGGTGCGCACGCATGACTCCTTCGTCGGCGCCAAGCCGAGCTTCGCGGGCTCCACCGCGCCGCTCGACGGGACGGTCGGCTTCGAGCTCGTGGCGGTGAGCCCGGAAGGCGAGGCGGTTCCCGCCGAAGCCTCTTGGCGGATCGTCCGCGAATATGTGGATTACATCTGGCATCAGCGCGGCGACCGCTGGCGCACCGAGATCATCCGCACCGACGGCCCCGTGCTGGCGGAAGGCTCCGCCACGCTCGGCGCCGAGCCGGCCGCGATCTCGGCCAAGCCGCAGGGCTGGGGCTCCTATCGCCTTGAGGTCCGCCTCGCGGATCAGGAGGCGCCTTCGCTCGCGCTGCGCTTCGACGCCGGTTGGGCTTCGAGCGATCCGGGCTCCGAGCCTGCGCCCGAGCGGGTTCAGGTCTCCATCGAGCCGGGCGCCTATAAGCCGGGCGCGACGGCGCGTCTGCGCGTGACCGCGCCTTTCGACGGACAAGCCGCCGTGGCCCTCGCGGGCGACCGGATTTATAGCGTCTCCAATCATGAGGTCTCCGCCGAAGGAAGCTTCATCGACGTGACCATGCCCGAAGAGGCGACGGCGGGCGTCTACGCCCTCGTCAGCGCCTTCGGCGCGCCGGACGGCGTGATGCGGCAAGTCCCGACCCGCGCCGTGGGCGTGGTCTGGATTCCCGCCGATCCCGCCTCGCGCAGTCTGGAGGCGAAGGTTTCTCTGAACGAGGTGATCCAGCCGACCGAGCCCGCGACCGTCACGCTGGAGGTGGCCGATCCCGGCCCCGAAGCCGGGCCGCTCTACGGCGTGGTCTTCGCGGTGGACGACGGCGTGCTGCAATTGACCGGCTACGCGGCGCCCGATCCGGCGAATTACTACCTCGGGCAACGGCGCCTCGGACTTTCGATGCGCGACGGCTACGGCCAGCTCATCGACGCGGCCGGTCTGGAGATCGGCGAGATCCGCACCGGCGGCGACGGCGAAATGGCCGCGCTCGATTCGGCGCAGATGGGCGCTCTGCCCAAGAAGAACCGCCCCATCGCGGTCTGGGTCTCGGACATCCGGGAGCTGACTCCCGGCGTCAACGAGATCCCCTTCGACGCCCCCGACTTTGACGGACGCCTGCGCGTCATGGCGGTGGTCTGGACCAGCGAACAAATCTCTTCGGCGGCGGAATCCACGGTGCTGGTGCGCCGTCCTCTGGCCGCCGACGCGATGATCCCGCGCTTCCTCGCCCCCGGCGACGAAGCCGAGGCCACCGTGGCGCTGCATAACCTCGACGGCGCTCCCGGCGTCTACACCGCCACCCTGCTGGCCGAGGGCCCGCTGGAGATCCTCGGCGAAACCGTGGTCGAGGCCGAATTGGCTCAAGGCCAGCGCGCCGAGCGGGTCATCCGCGTCAAGGCCCGCGAGGACATGGGCGACGGCAAGCTGACGCTCAGCGTGGCGGGGCCTCAGGGCTTCGGCATGAGCCGCGAAAGCGCGCTCAGCGTGCGGCCCTCCTCGACCTATGAATCGCGCCGCATCGTCTCGACCCTGAAGCCGGGCGAGAGCCTGATCGCCGATCCTTCGCTGATCGAGGGCTATTTCCCGGCGACCGCCCGTCTCAGCATGGGGGTGAATCCGCTGCCCGACCTCGATCTGCCGGGCATCATCGACGGTCTGGCGCGCTATCCCTACGGCTGCGCCGAGCAGACCGCCAGCACGCTGGCGCCGCTGATCGCCTCCGCCGATCTGCGCCCCTATTTCAAGATGGACCTGCCCCGCCTCGCCCGCGAGGCGGATGAAGGAATCGCCAAAGGCGTGGCGCGTCTGGCGGCGATGCAGAACTGGCGCGGCGATTTCGGCATGTGGTCCAGCGCCGGGTCGACCAATTCATGGCTCACCGCCTACATCATGGACACGCTGCTCGTCGCCCGGTCTCAGGGCCGCGAAGTGCCCGAGCAGGTGCTTGAGCAGGGCGTGCGCCGCCTCGCCGATCTGGCCTCCTCCACGGGCGGCGCGGCGGATTCCGAAGTCAACGCCCGCGCCTACGCCTTCTATCTCCTCGCCCGCGAAGGAAGCGTGGACGCGGCGCAGCTGCGGCGCTTCCACGCCGTGCGCTTCGCGCATCTGACCTCGCCTCTGGCGAAGGCTCAGGTGGCGGCGGCTCTGGCCCGCGTCGGCGACGTGGAGCCCGCCAAAGACGCCTTCGCCCGCGCCAAGAGCGCCATCGTCTATCCGACGAAGGAGCGTCCCGAGGCCGGATACCGCTATGACGACTACGGCACGGCGCTGCGCGACGAAGCCGGACTTCTGGCGCTCATGGCGGAAAGCGGCGTCTTCGGCTGGCCGGACGTGGATCGTCAGGCCCGGGCGCTCTCCGCGCGCCTGAGCCAGGCGAAATATCTCTCGACCCAGGAGCAGGGCTGGATCCTGCGCGCGGGCCGCGAGATGGCCAAGGCGCCCTTCGCCACCATGACCGTCATGATCGACGACAAGCCCCCTGAGGCCGAAGTGGTCCCGGCGGGCGGGCCGATCACCTTCACCGCCGAGAATCGTCAGGCGGCGACGATCCTGCCCAAGCTGACCAACGCCGGACCGAACGAGATCTTCAGCGCCATCTCCTACGGCGGCTTCCCGAAGGTTCCGGGCGCGGCGGAGGCCAGCGGCTTCGAGATCAAACGCTCGGTCTTCACCCGCTCGGGCGAGGCGGCGGATCTCGCGAATCTGCCTCAGAACGAGGTGGTGGTCGTGGTGCTGGAGGGCCGCAAGCTGAAGAACTTCGTCAGCCGCGCGCTGGTGGTGGACTTCCTGCCCGCGGGCCTTGAGCCTGAGAATCCCGCCGTGGGCGGCGCCGAAGCCGCCGATCTCGGCTGGCTGAAGGATCTGACCGCGGTGGAGACGGTGGAGCTGCGCGACGACCGCTTCCTCGCCTCCTTCGACCTCGGGCGCGGCGATTCCAAGCGCTTCCGCGTGGCCTATCTGGCCCGCGCGACGACGCCCGGCGCCTACGCCTACGGCGGCGCCCTCGTCGAGGACATGTACGCCCCGCAGGATTTCGCCCGCACCGCTCCGGCGCAGGTGAACATCCGCGCCGCCCGCCCGGAAGAGTGATCTTCCGTGGCCGACGCCGCCGAACCGACGACCCCGCGCCGCCCTTCCCGGAGGGCGGCGCGGTTTATTCTGACGGCTCTGGCTTCGCTGATCTGCGCGGCGGGGCTGGGGGCGGGGCTCTGGGGCCTCTGGCTCTGGAGCGCCGCGACGCCCGCGCCTATGGCCCGTCTGGAGACGGGATCGGTCGAGATCCTCGACCGCGAGGGCGGCAGGCTCGGGGCCTTCCTCAGCGAGGACGACAAATGGCGCTTCGGCGCCAAGCTCGACGAGGTGGATCCGCTCTTCATCGAGATCCTCAAAGCCTATGAGGACAAGCGCTTCGACGAACATGGCGGCGTGGATCCGCTCGCCTTGGGCCGCGCCCTGCGCCAGATGCTGACCAGCGGACAGGTGGTCTCGGGCGCCTCGACGCTCTCGATGCAGGCGGCGCGTCTGCTGGATCCGGCGCCGCGCTCCTTCGCGAACAAGCTGATCGAGATGAAGCGCGCCCGTCTGCTGGAGCGTCAGCGCGGCAAAGCCGGCGTGCTGGAGATTTATCTCGGCCTCGCGCCCTATGGCGGCAATCTGGAGGGGATCAAGGCGGCCTCATGGGCCTATCTCGGGAAATCCCCCGCGACCCTCACGCCCGCCGAAGCCGCCCTTTTGGCGGCCATTCCGAAAAATCCGAACGCCTATCGCCCGGATCGCCATCCGGCGGCGGCGCGCCGGGCGCGGAATCTGGTGATCGACCGCGCCGAGGCGGCCGGAGCGCTCACCGCCGCCGAAGCCGCCGAGGCCCGCGCCGCCGAAGTTCCGCGTCAGCGCCGCGACGCCGGTCTGGAGGCGCCTCACGCCGCGCGGCGGGCTCTGGCCGAACTCGCCCCCGAGGCGCGTCGGCGGGGCGGCGCCTTCTCCACCGCCATAGATCCCCGGCTTCAGGCGACGGCGCAGGATCTGGCGCGCCGGGCGGCCTTCCGCAGCGATCCCTCGGCTTCGGCGGCGGTTCTGCTGATCCATCGCCCCAGCGCCGAGATCCGCGCCTATGTGGGGGCGGCGGTCCCGGATTCTCTGCGCCGGGCGGGCGCGGTGGACATGCTGCGGGCTTTGCGCTCGCCGGGCTCGGCGCTTAAGCCCTTCGTCTATGGGCTGGCCTTCGACCGGGCCTTGCTGCTGCCGGAGACCATCCTCGACGACCGCGAGACCGATTTCGCAGGCTACGCCCCCCGCAATTTCGACCGGGGATATTCCGGCCAGATGAGCGCCGCCGAGACTCTGCGCCGCTCGCTCAACGTGCCTGCGGTGCGGATTCTGGATCGGCTCGGGCCTGCGGCCTTCGACGGCGCCTTGCGCACGGCGGGGGCGCCTCTGACCTATCCCCTCGGCGACGGCCCGAGTCTGGCTTTGGCTCTGGGCGGGGCGGGGATCAGCCCTTACGACCTCGGACGGCTTTACATGGGCTTCGCCGGAGAGGGCGGCGTCCCGGCGCGGCTGAATCTGCTGGCGGGCGCGACCACGCCGGAGGTCAGGACTCTGCTGACGCCGCTCGCGGCCCAGCGCCTGCGCGACATCCTCGCCACGGCGCCCCGTCCCCGGACGGCTCAGGCCGCGCGCGGCGCGACGACTCCGGCCTCCTTCAAAACCGGCACCTCCTACGGCTATCGCGATTCCTGGGCGGCGGGAGTCTCGGGGGATTACGTGATCGTCGTTTGGGTCGGGCGTCCCGACGGCGCGCCTTGTCCGGGCTGCACCGGCTATAGCGTGGCGGCGCCGACTCTGTTGGACTTAGCGCAGGCTCTGCCGCCGCCGGATCCGACTCTGGCGGTTGCGCATCTGGCCGATCCGGCCATGGCCGTCGGGGCGAAGCTCGCGCCGCATCTGCGCCGCTGGTCCTCGCGCCCGACTCAGAGCCTGCTTCAGCCGCTGAAGAAGCCGCCCGAGATCCTCTTCCCCCGCGATCAGACGACGCTTCTCCTCCCCGAGGGCAAGGCCGCGCCTTTGCGCAGCTCCGGCGGAGAAGGCGCCGTGCGCTGGCTGGTCAACGGGCGCCCTCTGCCGAGCCCGGCCGAGCGCGGCGCGCCGCTCTGGCTGCCCGACGGGCCGGGGACTCATCGTCTGGAGGCGGTGGATTCGCGCGGACGCAGCTCCCGCGCCGAGGTGCTGGTGGTCCGGCCTGCGCCGCCGCGCCGGAGCGCCGCGGTTTCGGAGGCGCCGCCTCCAGAATCTCCGCCAGCCGCGCCCTGAGCGCCGCTTCGTCGCGCAGCCCGCATTCCCAGAAGACTTCGGCGCGCCAGCCTTCGGCGGCGCAGCGCGCGAGGACCGCCGCGTCGCGGGCCTTGTTGCGGGCGATCTTGGCCCGCCAATATTCGGCGTTGGTCTTGGGGGCCCGGGCGCCGCGCGGGCAGTCATGGCCGTGCCAGAAGCAGCCATGGACGAACAAGGCCAGCCCTCTGCCCGGATAAGCGACGTCGGGTTTGCCGGGCGCCCCGGCCCAATGCAGCCGATAGCCCGGCGCGCCGGTCTCGCGCAGGATTCGCCGGAGCTTCATCTCCGGCTTGGTGTCGGCGCCGCGCACGCGCCGCATGATCTCCGAACGCTCCATGCGGGCCATCCTTTCGCGCGGGCTCCGAAAGTCAAGGCGCGGTTTTGACTTTCCCCCGTCGCCCCGATAGACCGGAGAATAAGCCGAAGCGGGAGGGACTCCATGGCGCGCATCGTCGTCTTCGACGTCGGAAACGTTTTGATCTCTTGGGATCCTCACGCGCCTTACCGCGCGCATTTCCCCGACGAGGCCGCCATCGCGGCCTTCCTTGAGGAGATCGGCTTCTACGCCTGGAATCTGGAGAACGACCGGGGCCGTCCCTGGGATCAGGCCGTGGCCGAACTCAGCGCCGAATTTCCCCATCGCGCCGAGCTGATCGCCCTCGCGCATCGGGAATGGGCCTCGACCGTCACCGGCCCCATCGCGGGCACGGTGGAGATTCTGCGGCGGCTCAAGGCGGCGGGCGTTCCGGTCTATGCGATCACCAATTTCTCCCCGGAGAAATGGCGCGAGAGCGTCGCGCGCTTCGACTTCCTGCGCGAGGGCTTCCTCGACGTGGTGGTCTCCGGCGACGAGAAGCTGGTCAAGCCCGATCTCCGGATCTACGAGACCCTGCTCAAGCGCAATGGGCTGAAGGCCGAGGATTGCGTCTTCATCGACGACAGCCTTCCCAACGTCGAGGGCGCGCGGGCGGCGGGGATGAAGGCCATCCATTTTCAAAATCCCGAGGCCCTCGCGCGCGAGCTTCAGGCGCTCGGCTTCGCCGCGGCGGCGGCCTGAGCTCCGCAGGCCGCCGCAGAGATTCGCAGGACGACCACCGAAAAGACGCCGACAAGAGCGTCCGTCAGGGAGACGAACCATGCTTCTCATCACGCATTCCGACTGCCTCGACCATGATCCGGGACCGGGCCACCCCGAATCCCGCGCCCGGCTGCAGACGATCCTCGGCTTGTTCAACCGCTCGGCCTTCGCGGGTCTGGAGCGCGTCGAGGCGCCTTTGGCGACCGACGAGCATCTGCGCCTCGCCCATCCGCAGAGCGTCATCGACCGCCTGACCGCCGAAGAGCCCGCCGAGGGCTGGAGCCGGATCGAAGCCGACACGGTGTTGTCGCCGGGTTCGGTGCGGGCGGGGCGGCGGGCGGCGGGCGCCGCCGTGGAGGGCGTCGAGGCGCTGCTGCGCGGCGAGGCGAAATTCGCCTTCTGCGCCACGCGTCCGCCGGGGCATCACGCCGAGCGCGAGACGCCCATGGGCTTTTGCTTGTTCTCGAATGCGGCCATCGCGGCGCTCCACGCCTTGAATCTGGGTCTGAAGCGCGTGGCGGTGGTGGATTTCGACGTGCATCACGGCAACGGCACTCAGGACGTGCTCAAGGACGAGCCCCGGGCGCTTTACGTCTCGATCCATGAATCGCCGCTTTATCCGCATACCGGCGCCGCGAGCGAAACGGGCGTGGGCAATATCGTCAACGTGCCGATGCCGGGAGAATCCGACGGGGCGGCCTGGCGCGCGGCCTATGAAAGCCGCATCGCTCCGGCTCTGGAGAGCTTCGCGCCCGAATTGGTGATCGTCTCGGCGGGCTTCGACGCCCATCGCCGCGATCCCCTCGCCAGCACGCGGCTCTCCGCCGAGGATTTCGTCTGGATGACGGATCGGCTCTGCGCGGCGGCGCGGCGCAGCGCGCAAGGACGGCTGCTGTCGATCCTCGAAGGCGGTTATGATCTTCAGGCCCTCGCCGAGGCGGCGGGCGCCCATGTGCAGAGATTGATGGAGCAGGAGCTTTGGCCCTGCGAGGCCTGAGCCGGTCACAAAGGAGACGCGCGGATGAGCGTCGCGGATGCGGATCTGGAGAAATTGGGCTTCGAGAAGGCCATGGCCGAGCTTGAAGACATCGTGCGGCGGCTGGAGCGCGGCGACGCGGATCTCGAATCCGCCATCGCGCTTTACGAGCGCGGCGCCTCTCTGCGCCGTCATTGCGAGGCCAAGCTCAAAGCCGCCGAGGCCCGCGTCGAGAAGATCATGCTGGAGGCGGGGGCGCCCGCCGGGCTCGCGCCGCTCGATCCGCAGGGCGGAGGATCGTGAGCCCCGCCGCTCTGTCGCCCGAGGCTCTGGAGGCGCGTCTGGCGGAGGCCGCCGCCGCCGTCGAGGAGACGCTCGACGCGCTTTTGCCTCAGGGCGAGGGGCCGGAATCCCGGCTCTGGGAGGCCATGCGCTACGGGGCGCTCGGGGGCGGCAAGCGCCTGCGGGCCTTCCTCGTGCTGGAATCGGCGGCGCTCTTCGGAGTCTGCGGAACGCGGTCGCGGCGGGTCGCGGCGGCGGCGGAATGCCTGCACGCCTATAGCCTGATCCACGACGACCTCCCGGCCATGGACGACGACGATCTGCGCCGGGGCCGTCCCACCACGCATCGGGCCTTCGACGAGGCGACGGCCATTCTCGCGGGCGACGCGCTGCAAAGCCGCGCCTTCGAGATCCTCGCCGAGGAGGCCACCCATGAGAATCCCTTCACGCGCTGCGAATTGGTGCGCAGCCTCGCGGCGGCGGCGGGGGCGAGGGGCATGGCGGGCGGCCAGATGATCGACATGCAGGCCGAGGCCCGCGCGGCCTCAGGCGAGCCTCTGCGCGATCTGGGCGCCGTGGCCCATCTGCAAAGGCTGAAGACGGGGGCTCTGATCGGCTTCTCCTGCGCGGCGGGGGCGATCCTTGGGGGCGCCGACGCGACGCGGCGTCAGGCTCTGGAGGCCTATGCGCAGGATTTCGGCCTCGCCTTCCAGATCCGCGACGACCTGCTCGACCATGAAGGCGACGAGGCCGAAGCGGGCAAGCGCCTGCATAAGGACGAAGAGGCGGGCAAGGCCACCTTCGTGGATCTGCTCGGTCTGGAGGGGGCGCGCGAGCGGGCCTCCATGCTGGCGGCTCAGGCGGCGGCGCGTCTGGAGTGCTTCGGCCCTGCGGCGGAGGCGCTGAAGGCTGCGGCGCGTTTCGCGGCCCTGCGACGACGTTGACCGCCCGAATCCCGGAGTCTGACCCTGTGGGGCGCTTGTCAGGGCGGGCTTCTGCGCTCATTTTGGGAAAGCCCCCCTCCGCCCTGATCGCCCGATGAGAGGAAAAGCTCGATGAGCCTGCCCCAACGCCCCGAGACTCCGCTCCTCGACCGGGCCGCCACGCCCGACGCGCTCAAGAGCCTGTCCGACGCCCAATTGCGCCAATTGGCGGACGAACTCCGCGCCGAGACCATTTCTGCGGTCTCGGCCACGGGCGGACATCTGGGGGCGGGGCTCGGGGTGGTGGAGCTGACCGTGGCGCTGCACGCGGTCTTCGACGCCCCGCGCGACAAGATCATCTGGGACGTCGGGCATCAGGCCTATCCGCATAAGATCCTCACCGGGCGGCGCGACCGCATCCGCAGCCTGCGTCAGGCCGGGGGGCTTTCGGGCTTCACCAAACGCGCCGAAAGCGATTACGACCCTTTCGGCGCGGCCCATTCCTCGACCTCGATTTCGGCGGGCCTCGGCTTCGCGGCGGCGCGCGATCTGCGCGGCGAGCCGGGCCATGTGATCGCCGTCATCGGCGACGGCGCCATGTCGGCGGGCATGGCCTATGAGGCGATGAACAACGCCGCCGAACTCGGTTCGCGGCTGATCGTGATCCTCAACGACAACAACATGTCCATCGCGCCGCCGGTGGGGGGGATGTCGGCCTATCTGGCGCGGCTCTGGTCGGGCGGGGCCTATAAGTCGGTGCGGGGGATGATCAAGCAGATCGCCAGCCGCCTGCCCAAAGGCGTGCGCGCCCGCGCCAAACGCTTCGAGGAATACGCCAAGGGCATGGCCGTGGGCGGCACGCTCTTCGAGGAGCTGGGCTTTTGCTACATCGGCCCGGTGGACGGGCATAATCTGGATCATCTGCTGCCGGTCCTGCGCAATCTGCGCGATCAGGGCGAAGGTCCGGTGCTGCTCCACGCCGTGACTCAGAAAGGCAAGGGCTATGCTCCCGCCGAGGCCTCGGCGGATAAATATCACGGGGTGGCGCGCTTCAACGTCGTCACCGGCGAGCAGGATAAGGCGAAATCCAACGCCCCGAGCTACACCAGCGTCTTCGCGCAGGGCCTCATCCGCGAGGCCGAGGCGGATCCGCGCGTGGTGGCGATCACGGCGGCCATGCCTTCGGGCACGGGCCTCGATCTTTTCCAGCAGGCTTTTCCGAAGCGGACCTATGACGTGGGCATCGCCGAACAGCACGCCGTGACCTTCGCGGCGGGTCTGGCGGCGGCGGGGATGAAGCCCTTCTGCGCGATCTACTCGACCTTCCTTCAGCGCGGCTACGACCAGATCGTGCATGACGTGGCGATTCAGAGCCTTCCGGTGCGCTTCGCCATCGACCGCGCGGGTCTGGTGGGCGCCGACGGCCCGACCCATGCGGGCAGCTTCGACCTCGCTTATCTGAGCAATCTTCCGGGCTTCGTGGTCATGGCGCCCTCCGACGAGGCGGAGCTGATGCATATGATCCGCACGGCGGCGGAGATCGACGACCGCCCTTCGGCCTTCCGCTATCCGCGCGGCGAGGGCGTGGGCGTGGAGCTTCCGGCCCGCGGCGAGCTTCTGCGCATCGGCGAGGGCAGGGTGGTCCGCGAGGGTTCGCGTCTGGCGATCCTCTCGCTGGGGACGCGGCTTGCGGATTCGCTCAAGGCGGCGGAGCTTCTGGAGGAGCGGGGGATCTCGGTCACAGTGGCCGACGCGCGCTTCGCCAAACCTCTGGACGAAGCCTTGTTGACTCAGCTCGCGCGGCATCATGAGGCCCTTCTGATCGTGGAGGAGGGCGCGGTGGGCGGCTTCGGCTCGCATGTCCTGCAACATCTGAGCGGGGCGGGGCTTCTCGACGGCTCTCTGGCCGTGCGGAGCCTCGTTCTGCCGGATCTCTTCCTCGACCATGACAAGCCGGAGAAGATGCTCGCGGCGGCGGGTCTGGACGCGCAGGGGATTCAGGAAGCGGCTCTGGCGCTGCTCGGGCGGCTTGAGGCGCGCGGCGGGCTTTTGCGGGCCAAGGGGGCGTAAGATCAGGGGAATTTCGCCCTGAGCCCGCTCCTGCGTCTGGATTTTCCTCAACTTATGATGTATGGCTGTCCGCCTTTCGCGAGAGGAGGCGGGCCATGGGATTCTTGCTGGCGGTTCTGGGCGCGATGGGCGCCGTGGGCTTCTGGATGTGGCGCGCCCGCGACGCGGCCGCGGGCGCCAAGGCGGCGGCGGACCTCGCGGGCGACGCGGCTTCGGCTTTGCGGCGCTTCGGCTTCCGGCGCAAGGCGGGGGTGAATCCGCTCGACGTCGAGGAGGATCCGCGCCTCGCGGCCATGGCGGCGATGGCCAGCATGGCGCGCATGGACGGCGAGCGCAGCGCGGCTCAGACGGCGGTTCTGACCGCCGCCGCCAAAGACCTCTTTCAGGTTCCGCAGGACGAGGCCCGCGACATGGCGGCTTACGGCTTCTGGCTTTCGGCCAACGCCGAGCCTGAAGAGGCCCTGCGCCGTCTGGACCGCAATCTGGCGCGCAGCCTCGGCCCGAAGGAATGGGCGGAGCTGATTTCGGCGATGCGGGCGGCGGGTTCGGCCGAAGGGCCTCTGAGCGAGCGCCAGACCGAGGCTCTGACGCGGATCGAGCGGGCGCATTCGGCGCCGACCTGAAGCCCCCGGCCCTCGCCCTGAGGCGCTCCCCCTCGCCGGATGCGCCGCCCGAGGTCGCGTTGACATCCCCGCATCCCGCGCTTATCTGTCTCCCGCCGCCGCGCGCCGGTCTCCCGGTCGGCGCGAGGCTTCGGCCTGTCGGAAGACGGGCTTCACATCCCCGAGGACGCTGGGCTCCGGAGCATCCGCCCCGACGCCTGCCCGACGCCTGAAGGGCCCGCGGCGCAGTCGCCCGCCACTCGGTTTTCGGGGGCGCCTCCGCGCGCAGAAAGGCGAAAGATCATGCTAGGGTTCGGCGCGATATCCCGCGCGTTTTTCGGCAGCCGCAACGCGAGGAAAGTCAAGCGTTTGCAGGGAACGGTCCAGAAGATCAACGCGCTGGAGCCGCAATACGCCGCCCTTTCGGACGACGCGCTCCGCGCCTTGACCCCCGCCTTCCGCGAGCGGATCGCCAAGGGCGAGACCCTCGACCAGCTTCTGCCCGAGGCCTTCGCCGCCGTGCGCGAGGCCTCCAAGCGCGTTCTGGGCCTGCGGCCTTTCGACGTGCAGCTCATCGGCGGCGCGATCCTGCATCAGGGCAAGATCCCCGAGATGCGCACCGGCGAGGGCAAGACCCTCGTGGCCACCCTGCCGGTCTATCTGAACGCCCTTGAAGGCAAGGGCGTGCATGTGGTGACGGTCAACGACTACCTCGCCCGCCGCGACTCCGAATGGATGGGCCAGCTTTACCGCTTCATGGGCCTGACGACCGGCGTGATCCTCCACGGCATGGACGACGACCAGCGCCGCGTCGCCTACGCCGCGGACGTCACCTACGCCACCAACAACGAGCTCGGCTTCGATTATCTGCGCGACAATATGAAATACAGCGTGGCGGAGATGGTCCAGCGCGGCCATCGCTACGCCATCGTCGACGAAGTGGACTCGATCCTCATCGACGAGGCCCGCACGCCGCTGATCATCTCCGGCCCGGCCGAGGATTCCAGCGGCCTCTATCTGGCCGTGGACGCCCTGATTCCGCAGCTCGGCGATGAGGCTTATAAGATCGACGAGAAGGCCCGCAGCGTCGTCCTCACCGAAGAGGGCAACGAGGCTCTGGAGCAGGCGTCCAAGGCCGCCGGGCTGATGAAGGGCGCGACGCTCTACGATCCCGAGAACATTTCTCTGGTCCATCACCTGAATCAGGCTTTGCGGGCGCATAAGCTCTTCACCCGCGACAAGGAATACATCGTCCGCGACGACAAGGTGATCATCATCGATGAATTCACCGGCCGCATGATGGACGGACGCCGCTATTCCGAGGGCCTGCATCAGGCCATCGAGGCCAAAGAGCGCGTGACCATCCAGCCGGAGAACCACACGCTCGCCTCGATCACCTTCCAGAATTACTTCCGCCTCTACCATAAGCTCGGCGGCATGACCGGCACGGCCATGACCGAAGCCGGCGAATTCCTCGAAATCTACGGCCTCGACGTCGTGGAGGTGCCGACCAACCGCCCCGTCCGCCGCAAGGACGACGACGACGAGGTTTACCGCACCGATCTCGAAAAATACGAGGCCATCGTCGAGGAGATCGAGAAGGCCCGCGCCCTCGGCCAGCCGACGCTGGTCGGCACGACCTCCATCGAGAAATCCGAGGTGCTGGCCGAGATCCTCCGGGGCAAGGGCTACCGGGTCAAGGACTACACCGATCCCGACGCCTTCAAGGCCCTCTACGACGGCGACCGCTCTTCGCCGGACGACAAGGTCTTCGCCATCCTCAACGCGCGCTTCCACGAGCAGGAGGCGCAGATCGTGGCTCAGGCGGGCGTGCCGGGGGCGGTGACCATCGCCACCAACATGGCGGGCCGCGGCACCGACATCCAGCTTGGCGGCAACGCCGAGATGCGCATCCAGCATGAACTGGCGGGCGTGCCCGAAGGCGCCGAGCGCACGCGCCGCGAGGCCGAGATCAAAGCCGAGGTGGAGCGCCTCAAGAAGCTGGCTCTGGACGCGGGCGGGCTCTTCGTGCTCGGCACCGAGCGCCATGAAAGCCGCCGCATCGACAATCAGCTGCGCGGCCGTTCGGGCCGTCAGGGCGATCCGGGGCGCTCGAAGTTCTTCCTCTCGCTTCAGGACGACCTGATGCGCATCTTCGGCTCCGACCGCATGGAGAACATGCTGACGAAGCTGGGGCTTCAGGACGGCGAGGCCATCACCCATCCTTGGGTGAACAAGGCCATCGAACGGGCTCAGGGCAAGGTCGAGGCGCGCAACTTCGACATCCGCAAGAATCTGCTGAAGTTCGACGACGTGATGAACGACCAGCGCAAGGCGATCTTCGCCCAGCGCCGCGAGATCATGGACGCCGACGACCTCTCCGAGACCGCGCAGGACATGCGCGAGGCCCTCGTGGAGGATCTGGTGACCGCGCATATCCCTGCGGGCGGCTACGCCGATCAATGGGACGTCAAGGGCCTCGCCGCCGAGCTGAAGGACTATTTCGGCGCCGATTTCCCGGTGGAGGCCTGGGCCGCCGAGGAGGGCGTGGCCGACGAGGAGATCCGCGAGCGTCTGCTCAAGGCCGTGGACGAGCTGGCGGCCGAGAAGACCGCCCGCATCAGCCCCGAGATCATGCGCGCTCAGGAGAAGAACGTCATCCTCTCGGCCATCGACGAGGAATGGCGCGAGCATCTCGTGCGTCTGGATTATCTGCGTCAGGTGATCGGCCTGCGCGGCTACGCCCAGAAAGACCCGCTCAACGAATATAAATCCGAGGCTTTCGGACTCTTCGACGGCCTGCTGACCCGCCTGCGCGGGGCCTCCACCAAGCGCCTCATGCGCATGGACGAGATCCTCGAACGCCAGAAGCGCAGCTATGTGATGCTGTTCTTCCAGAGCGAAGAGGGGCAGCGCCGCATTCAGGAGCAGATCGCCGCCCACGGACTGAACGAGTCGGGCGAGGTGGAGGTCGAGATTCCGACCCCCTACGGCCCGACCATGGTGCGTCTGCGGGCCGGAGAGCCGGGCGCGGGCGCCCGCGGCGCTGCGCCGCAGCGTCTGGGCGGATCGGGCTATGGCGGGGCGGGCCTCGGCATGAGCGCGGCGGCCTCCCGGGTGACCGCGGCGGCCGCGGATCTGCGGGCGGAGGGGGCCGACGGAGACGTCGCCCTCGCGCCCATCGACCCCGAGCGCCTGAAGAACGTCGGGCGCAACGACGCTTGCCCCTGCGGCTCCGGTCTGCGATTCAAACATTGTCACGGCAAGCTGACTTGATTTTCCGCCCCGCCCCTGTGTAAGCAGCGCGAGGCTGGAAAGCTTGCGCCTGAGGCTGTCGCCTGAGGCTTGCGCCTCTGGGGGCGGACAGGAGATCGAGTTGGACGAAGCCGACCGGATCGGGGGCGGATTCCATGCGGGGAGGCATCGCCTTCCCCTGCGGGTCTATTACGAGGACACCGACGCGGGAGGCGTGGTCTACCACGCCTCCTATCTGCGTTTCTTCGAGCGAGGCCGCTCGGAGGCGCTGCGTCTGCTCGGGGTGGACCAGATGGAGCTGCTGCGCGACGAGGGCCTGCTCTTCGTGGTGCGCCGCATCGAAATCGATTATCTCACTCCCGGAAGGCTCGACGATCTTCTGCATGTGGAGACCGCGGTCCTGCGCGTCGGAGGCGCCAGCCTCGAGATGCTGCAGGAGGCGCGCCGGGGCGAATCGACCTTGGCGCGGGCGCGGGTGATCTGCGTGGGGGTGGACCGGAGCGGCCGGGCTTCGCGTCTTCCCCTCTCCTTACGGAGCAAGATCTTCGCGGGCTTTCCTGCGCTGACGGATGAGCCGGATCCGTCTTAATCGTATTTTAGCCAAAATCGCCGCACAGAAATCGTAGCGGCGCCTCCTTCCCGCACGGCGCGCCGACGCCGGCGATCACAGAAAAGGACGAATGTGATGTCGGAGCCTCATCTCGATTTCTCAGTGATGGCGCTGTTCTGGCAGGCGCACTGGGTGGTCAAGGTCGTCGTCATCCTGCTTCTGCTGGCTTCTTTCTGGTCTTGGGCGATCATCATTCAGAAGCTCTTGGGCCTCCGTTCGGTGCGCGTGCAGTCGGCGAATTTCGAAAAGATCGTGTGGTCCGGCCAATCTCTGGACGACATCTACGACAAGGTCGGCAAGGCGCCCGCCAATCCCATGGAGCGCATCTTCTCCACCGGGATGAACGAATGGCGCCGCAGCTTCGAGGGCGGGACGCTGGTGCCCGGCTCGCGCGACCGCCTGTCCCTCTCGATGGACGTCGCCATCGACCGCGAGGTCGAGCGGCAGGAGAAGGGGCTGACCTTCCTCGCCACGGTGGGCTCGATCTCGCCTTTCGTGGGCCTCTTCGGCACGGTCTGGGGCATCAAGAACAGCTTCGAATCCATCGCGGTCTCTCAGAACACCAATCTCTCCGTGGTGGCGCCCGGCATCGCCGAGGCCCTCGGCGCGACGGCTCTGGGCCTCTTCGCGGCCATTCCGGCCACGGTGGGCTTCAACTATTTCTCGGGGCAGATCGGCAAGTTCAGCCGCCGCATCGAGCAGTTCGCCGACCGCTTCACCGGTCTTCTCTCCACTGAATTCGACCGCCGGGGAGTCTGAGCATGGGCGCTTCCCTGAAAGCCGCCCCCTCGGGGGGCGGAGGCCGGAGGCGGCGCGGCGGAGGCCGCGGCGCGCCCATGTCCGAGATCAACGTCACGCCCTTCGTGGACGTGATGCTCGTGCTGCTGATCGTGTTCATGGTGGCGGCGCCTCTGCTGACGGTGGGCGTGCCGGTGCAATTGCCGAAGACCGCCGCCGCGCCGATGGAATCGGCGCGTCAGGATCCGATCACCATCAACGTGGACGCCTCCGGCGCCGTCTTCCTGCAAGGCGAGCCGGTGAGCCGCGAGGATCTGCCGACCCAGCTGATGGCGGTGGTCGAGGAGCGCGGCGATCAGGAGCGCATCTTCCTGCGCGCCGATCAGGGCGTTCCCTACGGAGACGTCATGACGGTCATGGGCGAGCTGAACGCCCGCGGCCTTCGCAACATCGGGCTTGTGACCGATCCGGGCTCGGCGACCGCCGCCGCGCCGCGCCCTGCGGGCGGATCGGCCGCGGCCCCGGCCGCAGCGGAGGCCACGCCATGACGGCCGGGTCTTCGCGCGGTCTGGAGAGGAGCGCCTGAGATGCGCGCAGGCGCCTTCGCGTCGGGAGTGTTGCACAGCGTGCTGATTCTGGCGGCCATCGCCCCGAATCGGCCGCGTCCTCTGGATCGTCCGGCCTCCGGCCCGCCTCTGGCGGTGGAGGTGGTGAGCCTTGAGGAATATAACGCTCTCATGGCGCGAAGCAGCGCCGCCCGCGCCGTCTCCGACTCCAGCCAGACGACGGAGACGCATGTGGCGATGAACATGCTTCCGCCGCCCGCTTCTCCGCCGCCCGAGGCGAACGCCGCGACGCAGGGGGATTCCCCCCCTCCGCCGCCGCCGCCCTCCACGGCGCCCGAGCCCGTTCAGGCCGAGGCGCCTCCTCCGCCCCCGCCGCCTCCCCAGCCGCCGCCTTCTCCGGCCTATGCGCCGCCGGTGCGCGTCAGCTCGACGCCGCCCGCCGCCCCCGAACTGGACGACGGCGCCCTGCAGGACGAGCAGGTCGAGCGCGCCGATCTGGTGCCCGCCGCGCCCTCGGTGAGCGTGACCCAGCCCGCCGAGCTCACGCCGCCGCGCCCCGACATGGCCGCGCCGGACGTGGATCTCGCCATGGAGCCGCCGCCTCCCGCGCCTCCCTCCGCCTCATCTCCCTCCGCTCCGCCTCCGCCGCCTCAGGTCGCGGCCTCCGAGGCGCCGCGCGTCTCTCCGGCGCCGCGTCCGCGGCCCGAGACTCCGCCTCCGCCGCCCGCCTCCCCCGTGACGGCCCAGCCTCAGACCCCCAACGCCCCGCCCGACGAGGCGGAGGTCGCCGTGGCTCAGGATCAGGGACCGCTCACCAGCCCCACCCCGCGCGAGAAGCCGCAGCAGTCGCCCGCCCAGATCGCCGAGGCCCAGCGCCGCGTTCAGGAGATGGTCGAGGCCGCCCGCGTCGCCGACGAGGCCCGCATCGCCGAAGCCGCCCGCCGCCAGCAGGCCGAGCAGGACCGCATCGCCGCGGAGATCGCCCGTCTCGAAGGCGAGCGCGCCGCCGCCGAGGGGCGCCGCCTCGAAGACGAGCGCCGCGCCCGCGTCCGCGCCGCCCAGCTCGAAGAGGACCGCCGCCGCGCCGAGGCCGAAGCCCGCGCCCGCGCTCAGGCCGAGCAGGACCAGCGCGCCCGCGACGCCTCCGCCGCCGCCGAGCTTCAGCGTCGTCAGCAGGAGCAGGCCCGCATCGCGGCCGAAATCGCCGAGCGCGAGCTTCAGGCCCGTCAGGCGGATCTGATGCGTCAGGAGCAGGAGCGCCGCCTCCGCGAGGAGCAGCTGCGCCTTGAGCAGATGGCCCGCGAACAGGATTATCAGCGCCAGCAGGCGCAGCTTCAGCAGCAAATGCAGGACGACGCCCGCCGCCGTCAGCAGGAAGAGGCCCAGCGCCAGTATCAGGAGCAGGAGCGCCGCCGTCAGGAGCTGGAGGCCCAGCGCCAGAATCAGCTGCGCCTCGACCAGATGGACCGCGAGCGCATGGCCCGCGAGCAGCAGCACGCCGATCTGACCCGCCGCTTCGAAACCGCCATCGGCACGCCCGTGACCTCTCAGCCCATGGCGCCCATGGGCGACCGGGGCGTGGGCGCGATCTACGGCGGCGGCGGTTCGGCGGGAGCGGCGGATCCTCTGGCGGGGATCTTCGCGGCGGCCGATAATCTGGCGGCCAGCGGCGGCGGCGGCGCGGTGCGCTCGCCGGGCTACGGCGGCGCCTCGATGGAGATGACCAGCGCCGAGCGTCAGCAGATGCTCAACGCGCTGAAAGGCTGCTGGATCGTGGATCCCGCCGCCATCGGCTTCGGCTCGATCTCCGTGACCCTCGCGGCGAGCCTGCAGCCGAATGGGTATGTGGACCGGGGATCGGTGCGCGTGGTATCTCCAATGCCGACGCCGCCCGAATATCGGGTCGCGGTCGAGAGCGCGCGTCAGGCGCTGCTGGACACCCGTTGTCAGCCTCTGCCCGTGCCGCCGCAGAAATACGACGCCTGGAGACAGGTGCAGATCACCTTCAATCCTCAGAATATGGGTTTGCAATGATGGCGCGCTCGCTTTTCTCCGCCCTCGGCTGCGCCGCCGCGCTGATCGCGGCGCCGCTTTCGGTCGCTTCTCCGGCCTTCGCGCAGGCGCGCGGGCCGCTGATGCTGACGCTGGAGGAGGGCGTGGTGCGGCCTCTGCCGATCCTGATCGCGCCCTTCGACGGCCCGCGCGGCGCCGAGATCGCGCAGATCGTGGCGCAGGATCTGGGCGGATCGGGCGTGTTCCAGCCGGTGAATCCGAACGTCGGGCGCACGGCGGCGCCCAATTTCAACGCGCCGCCGCTCTTCGAGCAGATCCGCGCCTCCACCGACGCCCGCGCCTTGGTGACCGGCGAGGCGATCAACGAGGGCGACGGGCGTCTGGCGATCCGCTTCCGGCTCTGGGACGTGCTGTCTCAGGAGCAGCTGGCGGGCTTTCAATATCGCGCCGACCCCAACGCCACCCGCCGCATGGCGCATCGCGTGGCCGATTCCATCTATGAGCGTCTGACCGGCGAGCCCGGTTACTTCGAGACCCGCATCGCCTTCGTCGAGGAATCGGGCCGGGCGCCCCGGGTCTCCAAGCGCCTCGCGGTGATGGATTACGACGGCGCGAACGTCGAATATCTGACCTCCGGCTCGGAGCTGGTCCTCACGCCCCGCTACGCCCCGAGCGAGCAGGCCATGACCTACATCTCCTATCGCGAGGGCGCGCCCCGGGTCTATCTGCTCAACGTCCAGACGCGCCGTCAGGAGGTCTTGGGCAGCTTCAAGGGCATGAGCTTCGCGCCGCGCTTCTCGCCGGACGGCTCCAAGGTGGTGATGAGCATCTCGCAGAACGGCGAGACCAAGATCCACGACATGGAGGTGGGGTCGCGCCGGACGCGTCAGCTGACCAGCGGACGCGGGCTCGACACCGCCCCGAGCTATTCGCCGGACGGGCGTCAGATCGTCTTCGAATCCGACCGTGAGGGCGGTCAGCAGATTTACGTGATGGACGCCAACGGCGGCGGCGCGCGCCGAATCTCGAACGGCCCGGCGCGCCATGCGACTCCGGTCTGGTCTCCGCGCGGCGACTACATCGCCTTCACGCGCATGGAGGGCGGCCGCTTCAGCATCGGGGTGATGCGCCCCGACGGCTCGGGCGCGCGGACTCTGACCAGCTCCTTCCTTGAGGAGAGCCCGACTTGGGCCCCGAACGGCCGCCGTCTGATGTTCACGCGTCAGGAAGGGCCGGGCTCCCCGCCGCAGCTGTGGCAGGTGGACATCCGCGGCGGGCAGGCCTCGCGGGTGCCGACTCCCGGCGCGGCCTCCGACCCGGCTTGGGGCCCCCCGATGCGTTGAGCTTGGGGCGCTGAAGCTCCAAAAGCTCATAAGGCTTCCTGAAAAGGCCCCTGCTCCGAAAGATCGGCGCGGGGGCTTTCGTTTTGCGGGGAATCGTCCTACATCGCCCCCGCCATTCTTGACGAAGGAGCATCGAGATGTCGGAGCGGTTCAGGGTCGCGATTTTGGGCGCCAGCGGCTATACGGGGGCGGAGCTGGTCCGTCTTCTGGCGCTGCATCCGCGCATGCGCGTGACGGCGCTCTCGGCCGACCGAAAGGCGGGCCAGACCCTCGCCGAGGCTTTTCCGCATCTGGCGCATCTCGATCTCCCGGTCATGACGAAGATCGAGGACATCGACTTCAGCGCCGTGGACATGGTCTTTTGCTGTCTCCCCCACGCCACCACTCAGGAGGTGCTGAAGGGCCTGCCGCCTCAGGTGAAGATCGTGGATCTCTCCGCCGATTTCCGGCTTGAGGATCCCGCCGCCTATGAGGAATGGTATGGGCATCCGCATCAGGCGCTTGAGCTTCAGAAGGAGGCCGTTTACGGCCTGCCGGAGTTCTATCGCGAGAAGATCAGGACCGCCCGTCTGACCGCCAACACCGGCTGTTACGTGGCGACCGCGCTGATTCCGCTGGTGCCGATCCTCAAGGCGGGCGCCGCCTCGCCCGACGACGTGATCATCGACGCGAAATCCGGCGTTTCGGGCGCGGGCCGGGCTCTGCGCGAGGGCTCGCTCTTCACGGAGGTCTCCGAGGGCTTCGCCGCCTATGGCGTGGGCAAGCATCGCCATATGGCCGAGATCGATCAGGAGCTGAGCAAAGCCGTCGGCCGCAAGGTCGTCGCCAGCTTCACGCCGCATCTTCTGCCGCAGAACCGGGGCATCCTCGCGACGATCTATCTCAAGGGCGAGGCGGCGGCGGTCCATGCGGCTCTGAAAGCCGCTTACAAGGATGAATTCTTCATCCATGTCCTGCCCATGGGCCAGATCCCCCAGACGCGCCATGTGCGCGGCTCGAATTTCGTGAAGATCGGCGTCGCGCCCGACCGCCTGCCGGGCCGCTGCATCGTGATCTCGGTGCTGGACAACCTCGTGAAGGGCTCTTCGGGCCAAGCGCTCCAGAACGCGAATCTCATGCTCGGCCTGCCCGAGTCCATGGGTCTGGAGCAGGCGCCGCTCTTTCCCTGAACATCCGGCCTCTTTGCAGGCTGCGCAGCCCCGCCGAAGCTTGATTTCGGCGGGGCTTTCGTTTTTCCGGCCTGATGAGGATGAAAATTTCGTATGGACCCCGTTGCGCGAAGCATCCTTTCTTTCTAGGGTGCCGCCTCCGGCGCGCTTCGCAGAAATTCGCAGAAAACTGAAAAGCCTCCAGCGCGCCGGACCGGGGCTTTCGGGGGATTTGGGATATGGTGAAGCGCACGCGCGTCAGCGACGAAGAGGCTCTGGCCTTTCACAGCATGGGCCGCCCCGGCAAGCTGGAGATCACGGTCACCAAGCCGATGGGCACTCAGCGCGACCTCGCGCTCGCCTATAGCCCCGGCGTGGCGGCTCCGGTGCGGGCCATCGCCGAGAACCCCGACGCCGCTTACGACTACACCGCCAAGGGCAATCTGGTGGCGGTGATCTCCAACGGCACGGCGATCTTGGGTCTGGGCGATCTGGGGGCTTTGGCCTCCAAGCCGGTGATGGAGGGCAAATGCGCGCTCTTCAAGCGCTTCGCCGACGTGGACGCCATCGACCTCGAAGTCGACGCCCATGATCCCGAGGAGCTGATCCGGGCCATCCGCGTCTTGGGGCCCTCCTTCGGCGGGATCAATCTGGAGGACATCAAGGCCCCGGAATGCTTCATCATCGAGCAGCGTCTGCGCGAAGACATGGACATTCCCGTCTTTCATGACGACCAGCATGGCACGGCGATCATCTGCGCGGCGGGTCTGATCAACGCCCTGCACATCGCCCGCAAGAAGATCGACGAGGTGCGGATCGTCCTCAACGGCGCGGGCGCGGCGGGTCTGGCCTGCATCGAGCTGATCAAGGCCATGGGGGCCAAGCCCGAAAACTGCATCATCTGCGACACCAAGGGCGTGGTCTACCGGGGCCGCCTCGAAGGCATGAACCAGTGGAAGTCCGCCCACGCCGTCGAGACCTCCGCCCGCTCGCTGACCGACGCTCTGGAGGGCGCGGACGTCTTCCTCGGGGTTTCGGCCAAGGGCGCCCTGAGCGGCGCGATGCTCAAGGCCATGGCGCGCAATCCGATCATCTTCGCCATGGCCAACCCCGATCCGGAGATCACCCCGGAGGAGGCCCATGAGGTGCGTCCCGACGCCATCGTGGCCACGGGGCGCTCGGATTATCCCAATCAGGTCAACAACGTCCTCGGCTTTCCCTATATCTTCCGGGGCGCTCTGGACGTGCGGGCGCGCAGCATCAACGACGAGATGAAGATCGCCGCCGCCAACGCCCTCGCCGAACTCGCCCGCGAGGACGTGCCCGACGAGGTGGCCGCCGCCTATGGCCGCCGTCTGCAATATGGCCCGGACTACATCATTCCCGCGCCTTTCGATCCCCGTCTGATCAGCCGCATTCCTCTGGCGGTGGCGGTGGCGGCCATGGAGTCGGGGGTGGCGCGGCGGCCCATCATCGACATCGAAGCCTATGAGAAGAGCCTCAAGGCGCGGCTCGACCCCACCACCTCCATGCTTCAGGCGCTTTATGAGCGCGTGCTGGTGAATCCCAAGCGCATGGTCTTCGCCGAGGGCGAGGAGGAGCGCGTGATGCGCGCCGCCATCGCCTATGCGCGCGGCGGCTATGGCGAGGCGATCCTCATCGGCCGCGAGGAGCGCGTGCGCGAGACCCTGACGAAAGTCGGCCTCGAAGGCGCCGAGGAGGAGATCACCATCCTCAACGCGGCGCTCTCCGACAAAGTGCCCGAATACACCGAATATCTGTATAAGCGCCTGCAGCGCAAAGGCTTCCTGCATCGCGATTGCCAGCGCATGATCCAGCAGGACCGCAATATCTTCAGCGCGGCCATGGTGGCGCTCGGCGACGCCGACGGCATGGTCACGGGCCTCACCCGCAAGACCGCCGTGGCTCTCGACGCCATTCAGCGAGCCATCGACGGCTATCACGGCAAGCCTCCGGTGGGGGTCTCGATTCTGCTGGCGCGCGGACGCACGGTCCTCATCGCCGACACCGTGACCCATGACGCCCCGAGCGCCGAGGATCTGGCGAACATCTCGGAATCGGCGGCCTGGCTGGCGCGGCGTCTGGGGCTTGAGCCCCGGGTGGCGCTTCTGGCGCAATCCACCTTCGGCTATCCCGACGGCGAGCCTTCGCGGCGGATGCGCGAGGCGGCGGAGATCCTCGCCGCCCGCGAGGTGGATTTCGAGGCGGACGGCGACATGGCCGTGGACGTGGCTCTCAACATGACCGGCATGGCGGCCTATCCCTTCAGCCGCCTGACGGGTCCGGCGAACGTGCTGATCGCCCCCGATCGCCATGGCGCGAGCATCGCGGCGAAGATGCTCCGCGAGATCGGCGGCTGCACGATGATCGGGCCGATTCTGGTGGGTCTGGAGCATTCGGCGCAGATCGCCTCCATGACGGCGACCGTCTCGGAGATCCTCAACATGGCGATTTTGGCGGCCTCCCCTCTGGACTAGTTTCGTTCGCCTCGCTAAGGAAAGACATGGAAGGGGCCGGAAGGCCCCTTCTTCGGATTATGGAGGAGTCTCTCGGCTCCTCCTCTGAGATTCAGATCGTCGAAGGAGGCCGCCATGGCGGAGTTGATCGACCAGACGTCCAGCGTCGCCGCCGGGGAGCTGACCCAGCTCGTCGAGCGCATCGAGCGTCTGGAGGAGGATAAGAAAGCCGTCTCCGACGACATTAAGGACGTCTACGCCGAGGCCAAAGGCCGGGGCTTCGACACCAAGGCCATTCGGACCATCGTGCGTCTGCGGGCCAAGAAGCCCGACGAGCGCGCCGAAGAAGAGGCGATCCTCGATCTGTATAAATCCGCTCTGGGCATGTGATCCGGGCGGCGGCCGAGGCCGCGCCATGACCGGAGGCGGCTCCGCGCGATGCCCCTTTTGCGGCCGGGGGGCGCCTTCCGAAGCGGTCTCCTGCCAGAGCTGCGGCGCGGAGCGTCTGCCGGGCTTCGGCGAGCGCTGGTTTCTGCCGCTGACGATCTTCTGCGCGCTGGTTCTCTTCTTCGCGCAGGTCTTCGCCTTTCTGGCTTTGGCGGAGGCGCTTCAGCCGGAAGCCTCCTTCGCCCGCGCCTCCCGCATCGCGACGGCGGCGGCCATGCTCGGCTCCGCGCTGCTGACGCGCTTCGGCGGGCGCAGATGGACGGCTTTTCTGCTCGCGCCCCGGAGGCGGGACGTCTGGCGCCTCAGGAGCGAGATCCGCCGCGGCCTCTGACGCCGCCCCTCTGCGGGGGCGGCGCGCTTTCAGATCAGGCGGCGTCCCATTCGGGCGCGAGTCCCGGCGGGCTGACGATCCGGCCCTCCGGCCGCGCCAGAGCGTGGATGCGGTCCATCTCCTCCTTGGTCAGGGCGAAGTCGAAAAGGGCGAAATTCTCCGCCAGCCGCTCGGCTTTGGCGGTTTTGCTGAGGGCGATGGCCTGCGGCTGCTGGAGAATCCAGCGCAGGGCGATCTGAGCGGCGGTCTTGCCGTATTTCGCGCCGATCTCCCGCAATTCCGGATCTTGAGGGACGGCGCCGTCGGCCATGACGTAATAGGCGGTGATCGAGCCTCCGCCCGCCCGCGCCTGATCCAGAACCGCCTTTTGCGAGAGATAGGGGTGATATTCGATCTGGTTGGTCACCAGAGGCGCCGCCGAAAGCGCGTCGGCTTTGCGCATGAGCTCGCTCGAATAATTCGAGACGCCGACGTCTTTAGCCAGCCCCGCCGCCCGAACCTCGTTGAGGAAGCCGATCTGATCGGCCAGCGGCACGTCCGAGAAGCGCGGCCAATGGAGCAGCAATAAATCCACATGATCCGTCTTGAGCTTCTTCAGGCTCTCCTCGACCGAGAGCCGGAAGCGGCCCTTCGGGAAATTATCGATCCAGACTTTCGTCGTCAGGAAGATCTCGCCGCGCGCGAGCCCCGAGGCGGCGAGGACTTCGCCCACTTCGGCTTCGTTCTGATAGATCTGCGCGGTGTCGACATGGCGGAAACCCGTCTTGAGCGCCTGAGGCAGGATCTCCAGCACCTCGGCGCCGGGCATGCGGAAGGTGCCGAAGCCGAGCGCGGGAATCCGGGCGCCGCGAGTGAGGACGTCGTCCATGGGGCTTCTCCCTGAAAGATTTTTGGGGGGCGGCGGGATGAACCCGCTCCTCTGTTCAATCCACGCCTTTGGGATGGGGCGCAAGTCCTAAGACTCCCGCCGCCTTTGGAATTGGCTCCTGCGGAGGAACGATCCGTTCGGCGCGGAGGGCTTATTCCCCGGCCCCTCAGGCCCGATATGGCTTTCAACAGCGTTGAAAACGTTTTCGTGACAAGGGAGCCCCCGATGAGCCTGCAATTGACCGGCGTCCATCATCTGACCGCCATCACCGCGAACGCCCGCGCCAATAAGAAATTCTATACGGAGAGCCTCGGGCTGCGGCTGGTGAAGAAGACCGTGAATCAGGACGACACCAGCGCCTATCACCTCTTCTACGCCGATGGTCTGGCGAGCCCCGGCACGGATCTGACCTTCTTCGACTGGCCCGCGCCGCCCGAGCGCCGGGGGACTCGCTCCATCAGCCGGACGGGCCTGCGCGTCGCCGACGAGGCGGCTTTGAGCTGGTGGACGACCCGTTTCGCGGACCTCGGCGTGAAGGCCGAGCGCGCGCGCCTGATCGACGGCCGCCAGTCCCTCGACTTCGAGGATCCCGAGGGCCAGCGCTTCCGCCTGACCGTGGACGGCGCCCGCGTCCCCGCTCATGCTTGGGCGAAGAGCCCGGTTCCGGCGGAGCATCAGATTCGCGGGCTTGGGGCGATCACGATCAGCGTGCCGGATCTGGAGAACACTGAACTGGTCCTCACCCGCGCGATGAACATGACGAAGCTGCGCGAATACGACTCGCCGGACGGCGCGGGCCGCGTCCATGTCTATGGCATGGGGGAAGCGGCTGGTCCCGAGCAGGAATTGCATGTGGCGGTTCAGCCGGGCCTTCCCGTGGCGCGTCAGGGAGCGGGGGGCGTGCATCACGTGGCCTTCCGCACGCCCGACGCCGAGGGCATGGAGGCTTGGGCGGCGCGTCTGCGGGAATTGCGCATTCCTTCGAGCGGCGAGGTGGAGCGCTATTATTTCCGCTCGCTCTATTTCCGCGAGCCGGGCGGCAATCTCTTCGAGATCGCCACCGACGGCCCCGGCTTCGCGGTGGACGAGCCTCTGGAGAGCCTCGGCGAGAACCTGTCTTTGCCGCCTTTCCTTGAGAACCGCCGCGCGGCCATCGAGGCGCGGCTTAAACCCATCGACTGACCTCCCCGAATCGGGGAGAATCCTGCGCCGTCTCCGGCCTTCGGAGGCGGCGCCTTTTCGGTCCTGAAACGCGAGGAGAAGCCATGGTGAGGATTTTAGGCGTGGCGGGCAGCCTGAGGAAAGGCTCCTATAACGCGGCTTTATTGCGGGCGGCGGTCGAGGCGGCGCCGGAGGGCGTGGAGCTGGTCCTCGGGACCATCCGGGGGATTCCGCTCTTCGACGCCGACGAGGAGGCTTTGGGGCTCCCGCCCGCCGTGAAGGCTCTGCGCGAGGGAATCCGCGCCGCCGACGGCCTGCTGATCGTCTCGCCGGAATACAACGCCTCGATTCCCGGCGTGATGAAGAACGCCGCCGATTGGGTCTCGCGCGTCTATCCGGAGGATCCTTCGCCCTTCGCGGGCAAGCCCGTGGCGGTGATGGGCGCCTCCATGGGGAATTTCGGCACGCTTCAGGCGCAAGACGCCTGGCGGCCGGTGTTCAAGCGCGTCGAGGCGCAGATGTGGTTCGGCGGACAGGTGGTGGTCCCGCGCGCGCAGACCCTCTTCGACGCCGAAGGGGCTCTGACCGACGAAGCGACGGCCAAGCGTCTGACGCAGTTTCTGGCGGGCTTCGCGGGCTTCGTCGGGAAGATGAAGGGGGCCTGAGGCGGGCCGCGAAGCTCGCTTGGAAAGGCTGAAGGCCCCCCTCCGCGCGCTGCGGAAGGGGGCCTTCAATTCTCGACTTTGGGGGTGCCTTCTTTATGCCTCTTCAGGGTTGAGATATGGTTAATCTGCGCGTTAGGATTTCGTCGCGCCGGGCTCTCAGGAGGCGCCGCCGTCCGAGGCGCGTCGGGATGGATTGCGGCTTCGCCGCGCAACCGCCTTATTCAGAGCGTATCCGCAAGAAAATCGAGAGCCTGCAAGGCGCTGACGGAGGGATGATGCGAAAATTCGGAAAACGGCTCGGCGCTTTGGCGCTCGGCGCGGCTCTGGCCGCGGGGGCGCTTTTGGGCGCGGGAAAGGCCGAGGCGGCCGAACTGCTCATGTTCGAGGATCCGGGCTGCATCTATTGCGAGAAATGGCGCCGCGAGATCGGGCCGATCTATCCGCGCACCCGCGAGGGCCAGATCGCGCCGATTCGCTTTTTGCCGAAAAGCGGGCCGCGTCCGCCGGGGCTGAACGTGGGGCCGATCATCTATTCCCCGACCTTCGTTCTGGTCGAGCGGGGACAGGAGATCGGGCGGATCGTCGGCTATCCGGGGCCGCAATTCTTCTGGGGCATGCTGGCGCGGAATCTGGAGCGCCTGCCGCCTTCCTCCTTTCAGCTTCAGTCGATGGGCTATCCGCCGCCCGTCTATCGCTGAACCGGGTCTGAGGCCGAAACGGAAAACGCCCCGCCGAAAGCGGGGCGTTCGCATGAGCGGCGGCTGAAAGCCTCAGCGGCGGGCGAGCTGGTCGCGGATCTCGCGCAGCAGCACCACGTCCTCGGGCGGAGCGGCGGGGGCGGCCGGAGCGGCGGCCTCCTGACGCTTCAGCTTGTTCACGCCCTTGATGATCAGGAAGAGCACCCAGGCGACGATCAGGAAGGAGATCACCGCATTGATGAACAGGCCGATGTTCAGCGTGGCGGCGCCGGCGTCCTGAGCGGCCTTGAGGCTCGGATATTCCGTGCCGCTGAGGTTGATGAAGATGTTCGAGAAGTCGATTCCGCCGGTCGCCAGACCGATGATCGGATTGATGATGTCGGTGACGAAGCTGTTCACGATCGAGGTGAAGGCCGCGCCGATCACGATGCCGACGCCCATGTCGATCACATTGCCCTTGACGGCGAATTCTCTGAACTCGCTGAGGATTCCCATTCTGAACTCCCTAGATGGTCGAAGCCGGGGGGCTTCGCGTTCGACGCCCTTCGTCAGAGCGACGCATCTTAAAAGCCCCTCTGAGGCGCTTCAACGCCGAAGGGCGTCACATCGGAGCGATTTGGGACAGGTTTCCGCTTGTTTTCTCCTGATTTCCCGTCGGAATCGACCTGAAAGGCGCATTTTGAGCCGCATTCTCTCCTTTTGGGGGAGACGTCCGGGGGAGGAGGAGTTTCAGCCTCCCGCGCGCCCTGCGGCTGCGGCGCTCAGGCGAAGGGAGCTCAGTTTATGTTTGGCCGCATTTTCGCGACGCGAAGCCCTTCCGGCTTCGCTGGAAAATGCTCTAAAACCCCCCATCCGCATCGCTCCGCTTCCACAGCCAGCCTCCGGGGGGAATTCCGACATGTCCGCGCCCTATGATCCGCAAAAAGCCTTCATGGTCTCTTGGGACCAGATCCACCGCGATTCCCGCGCCTTGTCCTGGCGGCTCGACGGGACGGAATGGCGGGCCATCGTGGCCGTGACGCGCGGCGGATTGGTGCCCGCCTGCATCCTGGCGCGCGAGCTGAATCTGCGCGTGGTGGACACCATCGGGCTGAAGTCCTACAGCGACCAGAGCCAAGGCTCCGAGGTGCGTCTGCTCAAGGCGCCGGACGCCAAGCTCATGGGCGACGGCGAGGGGATCCTGATCGTCGACGACCTCGTGGACACCGGCAAGACTCTGGAGGTGGCGCGGCGCATGTATCCCAAGGCGCATTTCGCCACCGTCTACGCCAAGCCCAAGGGCCGCCCCCTCGTGGACACCTACATCACCGAGGTCAGCCAGGACACCTGGATCTATTTCCCCTGGGACACCGTTCCGCAATACGTCAAGCCGCTGCGCGGGGCCGACTGAGCGCAATCCGAAAAGTTTGAAAGACTTTTCGGATCAATTGCGCGACCCGATCCGAAATCAGAGCCTTTGAAGATCCGTCCGGATCGGAGAAGGCTCTAAACCCGCCCCTCCACCCGGATGAGCGTCTGCTGGCCTATGGCGACCAACTCCCGGCGCTCCTGCGCATGGGCGAAGACCTCCAGCTGGCAGATGGTGAGGGTCCGCCCCGCCTTGACCACCCGGCCCACGGCCTCCAGAGATTCGCCATGGGCCGGGTTGATCAGATTGATCTTGAACTCGACCGTCAGCACCGAGGCGTTTTCCGGGAAGGTGGTGAAGGCGGCGTATCCGCCCGCGCTGTCGGCGACGGCCGAGGTTCCGCCCGCATGGAAATAGCCATGCTGCTGAGTCAGCTCGGGCCGGAAGGGCAGGGAGATCCGCGCCAGCCCGTAACGCGCCTCGATCAGCTCCGCCCCGAGGTGGCGCATCAGCCCCTGACGCCCGAAGCTGGCTTTGAGGTCGGCTTCGATCTCGGGCGCGACGGGGTCTCCGATCTGCGGCTTCATGGCGGGCTCCTCTCTCTCAAACCGCCGTCAGCGTAGCGCCGGACCCGCGCCTTGCGAAGAAGCTTCGCGCCCCCTCAGACGCCCGCTTGACGGCGCTCGCGCGCCACAGCATAAGCGCGCGCATGACAGAGCTTTCGCAGATCCGCAATTTCTCCATCGTCGCGCATATCGACCATGGCAAGTCGACTCTCGCCGACCGGCTCATTCAGTTGACCGGCGCGGTCTCCGCGCGCGACATGTCGGAGCAGATGCTCGACAACATGGACATCGAGCGCGAGCGGGGCATCACCATCAAAGCCCAGACCGTGCGGCTCGATTATAAGGCGAAAGACGGCAGGGATTACGTCCTCAACCTCATCGACACGCCCGGCCACGTGGATTTCTCCTATGAGGTCTCGCGCTCGATGAAGGCGGTCGAGGGCTCGCTTCTGGTCGTGGACGCCAGTCAGGGCGTCGAGGCCCAGACCCTCGCCAACGTCTATCAGGCCATCGACGCCGGACATGAGATCGTCCCGGTGCTGAATAAGATCGACCTGCCCGCCGCCGAGCCCGATCGCGTCAAGGAGCAGATCGAGGACGTCATCGGCATCGACGCCTCTCAGGCCATCGGCATTTCGGCCAAGACGGGCCTGAACATCGATCAGGTGCTCGAAGCCATCGTCGAGCGTCTGCCGCCGCCCAAAGGCGACCGCGAGGCGCCGCTGAAGGCTCTGCTGGTCGATTCGTGGTATGACGCCTATCTCGGCGTGGTGGTGCTCTTCCGCGTGATGGACGGCGTGATCCGCAAGGGCATGAAGATCAAGCTGATCTCGACCAACGCCAATTACCATGTCGAGCGTCTGGGCGTCTTCCGGCCCAAGATGGAGATGATGGAGGAGCTCGGCCCCGGCGAGATCGGCTTCTTCACCGCCGCGATCAAGCTGGTCCGCGACACCCGCGTCGGCGACACCATCACCGAGGAGCGCCGTCCGGCGGCCGCGCCCTTGTCGGGCTTCAAGCCTTCGTTGCCGGTGGTCTTCTGCGGCATGTTCCCCGTGGACGCCGCCGATTTCGAGCATATGCGCGACGCCATCGAAAAGCTCTCGCTCAACGATTCCAGCTTCAGCCATGAAATGGAGACTTCGGCGGCTTTGGGCTTCGGCTTCCGCTGCGGCTTCCTCGGGCTGCTGCATCTGGAGATCATCCGCGAGCGGCTGGAGCGCGAATACGACCTCGATCTGATCACCACCGCGCCTTCGGTGGTCTATAAGCTCCATATGCGCGACGGCGAGATCATCGAGATGCATAATCCGGCCGACATGCCGGACGTCATGAAGATCGAATTCATCGAAGAGCCGTGGATCAAGGCCACCATCATGGTGCCGGACGAATATCTCGGCTCGGTGCTGAAGCTTTGTCAGGACCGGCGCGGCGTTCAGGTCAATCTGACCTATGCGGGCTCGCGGGCCATGGCGACCTATCGTCTGCCGCTCTCCGAGGTGGTGATCGATTTCTACGATAAGCTGAAATCGGCCACCAAGGGCTACGCCAGCTTCGATTACGGCATGGACGGCTATGAGGAGGGGGATCTCGTCAAAATGCAGATCCTCGTCAACGCCGAGCCCGTGGACGCCCTTTCGGTGATCGTCCACCGCTCTCAGGCCGAGCGCCGGGGCCGCGGCATGTGCGAGAAGCTCAAGGAGCTGATCCCGCCGCATATGTTCCAAGTGCCGGTTCAGGCGGCCATCGGCGGACGCATCATCGCCCGCGAGACGATTCGCGCCCTCCGCAAGGACGTTCTGGCGAAATGCTACGGCGGCGACATCACCCGCAAACGCAAATTGCTCGATAAGCAAAAGGAAGGCAAAAAGCGGATGCGCCAGTTCGGCAAGGTCGACATCCCGCAGGAAGCCTTCATCAACGCGCTCAAGATCGACGATTGAGCGGATTCCGCGCGGTCGGGGGACGAGAGGGAGATTCGGAAAAGCGCCTGCGGGCGCTTTTCTCGTCTCCGGCGTCTTTTCAGGCGAGCTATATTGCGTCGCACCCGATTCGGTTGCGTCGCGGCGCCTTGGCTCTGAGGCGGGCTTACGCAGAAAAACGTCTAAGCTTGTCGGAAAAAATCAAGCGGAATCGGCTGATTTTCCGTCTTGACAAGCCCTGTGGAGCGGCGAGGCTACTATTCAACCGCGCGGATCGCCCCCATAATTCCACCATAATTCATGGAGGAAGGCCGCGCCCCTCGGGCGAGCCGCAGCAGGAAGGGAGGCCGACATGGGCGATGGATTTTTGCGCAAGCTGGCTATGGCCGTCTTGAGCCTCGGGGTTCTGGCGGCTCCGGGCGCGTCTCCCGCCTCGGCGGAGACTTGGGAGAGCCGTTGCCTCGGCGGAGACGCGAATCTCTGCGTCCAGACGGCGCTTTTGAACTCCGAGCGGGCTTTGGTCGCCGCCGTCTCCGAGCGCCGGAGCGAATTGCGCGCCCGTAAGGGCGTCGATTCCTTCGCGGCGGAGAAGGATCAGGTCCAATGGATGGCCCGCGCGCAGAACGATTGCGCCGGACGCGCCGAAGAGGCGACGGATTTCGACCTCGCCTTCACGCAATGCCTCGCCGAGCTTTACGAGGCCCGTCTCGTCGAACTGCGGGCCTCGCTCGACTAAGCGCGGGCGATTCGACTGAAGAGGGTTCTAAGCTCTTCGGGGGCTTACGATTCCTTCAGCGCTTGGCCTTAGCCTCTCCTTGAGCAGCCGCCGAGGAGAAGCGCATGAGGCGCCCCCGTCCGATTTCGAATCCGCATGCGCCGCCTGCGCGCGAGGCCCGGGCCTTGGGCGCATGAAGATTCTGTGGGTGTTTTCGAGCTTCGGCGTGGGCGGCGCGCAAAGGCGCTTCGCGGCTTTGGCGGGGGCGCTCGGGCCGGACATGCAGCATGTCGTCAGCGCCATGGACGACCGCTATGAGGCGGAGGCTCTTGTGCCGCCTTCGGCTTGGGTCCGGCTGCGGCCGATTCGGGCGCGCAAGGGACGTCTGATCTCGCGGGCCAATCTGGCCGAATTCTCCCGCATTTTGGCCGAGGAGCGGCCGGACGTCCTCGTCACGACCAATTGGGGCGCCGTCGAATGGGCCTTCGCCGCGCGCGAGGCTGCGGGGCATCTGCATTGCGAGGACGGATTCGGCCCGGACGAGCGCGCGGATCGGCAGGCTTTGCGGCGGGTCTGGGGGCGGCGTCTGGCCTTTCGGCGGGTGGACGCGGTTCTCGTCCCCTCGCGCGAGCTGGAGCGCGTGGCCCGCGAGGTCTGGCTGGTGAAGCCTCATAAGCTGCGTTTCACGCCCAACGGCGTGGAGACGGCTCATTTCGCCAGAGCGGGCGCGGATCGCAGCCCGGCGGCGAATCGGCCTCTGGTGGTGGGTTCGGTGGGGGCTTTGCGGCCGGAGAAGCGTTTCGACCGGCTCTTGCGGGTGTTTTCGGCTCTGGCGGCGGAACGCGACGACTTGCGGCTTTTGCTGGTCGGCGACGGCCCGGAGCGCGCGGCTCTGGAGGCTCTGGCGGCCAAGCTCGGAATCGCGCGGCTGGTGGAGTTCGCCGGAGCGCAAAGCGAGGTCGCGCCCTTCTACGCCCGTATGGACGCCTTCGCTCTGACCTCCGACACCGAACAAGCGCCTTTGGCTCTGATCGAGGCCATGGCTTCGGGGCTTCCGGCGGCGGCGACCGAGGTCGGCGACGTTTCGGCGATGCTCTCGCCGGGGAACCGGCCCTATGTCGCCTCCGCCGACGACGAGACGGGTCTGGCGCGGCGTCTGGCGGCGCTGATGGGCGACGCCGAATTGCGCGAGCGCCTCGGCGGCGCCAACGCCGCCCGGGTGGCGGCGGAATATGATGTTTCGGCCATGGCGGGGCGCTGGCGGCGCATCTTCGAGGAGATCGCGCCGGGGCGTCGCCGGAAGCGGGCCTGACTCAGGAAAAGCTCTCCGGCTCCCCGTCGAAATCCGGCAGATCCGGCGCGAGCCCCTCCATGCAGGCGCGAGCCCCTCCATGCAGGCGCGACGGGCGCCGACGTGAATATGGCCCTTGGGGCGGATGGCCTCGGGATCGTCCAGAGAGGCGGCGGTGAGGTCCATCTGATCCGGCCAGCGGGCGTGACGAAAAAACAGCTGCGTCCCGCAAGCGCCGCAAAAGAGCCGTCGCCCTTCGGCGGAGGAGGCGAAGACCTGCGGCGCGCCGCGCAGGATCTGAAGATCCGCCTCCGGCAGGCTCGCCCAGAGCAGAACCGGCGCCCCGCTCGATTTCTGACAGATCCGGCAATGGCAAAAGGCGGCGTCTTCCGGCGCTGCCCGGATTCGATAGCGGATCGCGCCGCACAGACATCCGCCTTCAAGCTCCCCGCTCATAGCGCCAGATAGGCCCAGACGGGGACGTGATCCGAAGGCTTGACGCCGTCGCGCAGGTCGCGGTCGATTCCCGCGCCCCGCAGCTTATCGGCGGCCTGAGGGCTCAGCAGGATATGGTCGATGCGGATTCCGTCGTTTTTCTCCCAGGCGCGGCGCTGGAAATCCCAATAGGAATATTCCGGCTCGCGCGGATGGACCGCCCGCCAGGAATCGAGCCAGCCCTGATTCAGCACCCGCCGGAAGGCCGCCCGCGATTCGGGACGCCCCAGCGCGCTTTCGCGCCAATCCTCGGGATGGGCGGCGTCGAGATCCTGCGGGATGACGTTGAAATCGCCGAGCAGGGCGGCGGGGCGCTCCTCGCGCAAGAGATCCGCCGCGCGGGCGCGCAAACGCTCCATCCACGCCAGCTTATAGTCGTATTTCGGCCCCGGCGAGGGATCGCCGTTCGGCAGATACAGCGCGCAGAAGCGCAATTCCCCGCGTTCGCCGGAGATGGTGGCCTCGATCCAGCGGGCTTGCTCGTCTTCGGGATCGCCCGGCAGCCCCCGAACCACCTGCGTCACGGGCTTTTTCGAGAGGATCGCCACGCCGTTGAAGCTCTTTTGCCCGAAGGTCTCGACGTGATAGCCGAGAGCTTCGATCTCGGCGCGGGGGAATCCCTCGTCGAGGGTCTTGATCTCCTGCAGCGCGAGGGCGTCGGGAGCGGCGGCCTGAAGCCAGTCGGGCAGGGCGTGGATGCGCGCCTTGATCCCATTGACGTTCCATGTGGCGATCTTCATCGCAGGGATTATCTCCTCTGGCGGATTGCGGGCGCGAAGGCCCCCAAGATAGCAGAATCCGCGCGCGGAGAAACGGGTTGCCCCCCGAAAGAGCAGGCCCTAAGCAGGCTGCAAGACCTCCATGGCCGCGGAAAGCGCTCTCAGAGGCCCGAGCAGAGACCATATGCAGGAGTCCGCCGCATGACCCTTCGTCTTCCTTTGGCCGCCGCGCTTTGCGTCGCGGCTCTGGCCGCGCCCGCCGCCGCGCAGCAGCGTCCCGATCCCAACGTCGTGCAGAATTTGCTGAATCAATTCCCGCATCTGACCGGCGCGCCCCAGCCTGCGCCCGCTCCGGCGCCGGTCCCGACGCTGGATCAGGTCTTAGGCGCCGCCGCCGGACAAGCCTTTCCGCAGCAGCAGCCCGCCTCGCCTCTGGCGGGGACGGTGAGCCAGCTGCTCGGCCAGCAGCCGCAGGCTCCTCAGGGCGGCCTCGCGCCGCTTGAGCAGCTGCTCGGCCAGCAGCAGCCGCAGCTCGCGCCGCCCGCGCAGCTCTTCGGAGGCGCCTCCCTGACCGGTCAGCCCTTGGCGGATCAGGCTCTGGGCGCCTTCCTGGGCCAGACGACGGGCCTCGGCCAGACGACGGGCCTCGGACAAGCGACGGGTCAGCCGCAGCAGCTTCTTCCGCCCGGCCAGCTCTTCGGCCAGCCGCAGCAGCCCGCCTCGCCGCTGGCGGGAGCGGTGGGCCAGCTTCTCGGCCAGCAGCCCCAGCCCCAGCCTCAGGCGCTCTGGCCCGCGCCCCAGGCCCAGCAGCCGCTCTTTCCGGCGCCGCAACAGGCCGCGCCCCAGCAGCCTGCGCCTCAGCCGGCTTATTTGAGCCCCGCCGTCCCCGCTCCGATCCCCGTCATGGAGCCCGCCCGCGAATATTTCGGCTTCCCCCGCTACGCCCGCGTGAGCGGCGTCGCGGCGGGCGACACGCTGAAGGTCCGCGCCGAGCCCCGGGCTCAGGCGCGGCAGCTCGGCGAATTGCGCCCCGAGTCCAACACCGTCGAGGTGCTGGAGACCAACGCCGATGAAAGCTGGAGCCGCATTCTCTGGCAGGGCGGCGACGCTTGGGTCTCCTCGCGCTATCTCTCGCCGGTCGAGCCCGCCCGCATCCGCGGCTCGCGCGCGCCCATCGGGCTGCAATGCTCCGGGACCGAGCCTTTTTGGGGTCTGAAGATCGAAGACGAGCGCACGCTCTCCTTCTCCTCGCCGGAGAATCCGGCCGGAACGCGGCTGGCGCTCTCCTCGGTCTCGCCTTCTCCGAACGGCGACGCGACCCTGTTCAGCGCTCTTCCGGCGGGCGCCGAGCGCTTCACGGCGATCATCGCCCCGGCGCATTGCTCCGACGGCATGAGCGAAGCGACTTATGGCTGGCGCGTGGACCTCATCCGCGCGCTGGAAGGCCCCGGCGCTCCGCCGCCGAGCCTCTTCGGCGGCTGCTGCCGTCTGCCTTCCTGAGACGCGAAACCCCGGAGCCTGCGGCTCCGGGGCTTCTGAAGCTTCAGGCGCCGTCCGAATCTTCGGGCGGCGCTTCGCGTTTATGGGCCTCATGGTCGCGCAGAGCCTTGGCGGCGCGGGCTTCTTCAAGCGCGGCCTCCGCCTTGCCGCGCCCATGGAGGGCCGCATTGGAATCGGCGGTTCGTTTGGCCTCTTTGCGCGCCCGATCTTTTCGGGCGCGCCGCAGATTGACGATCTCCGCCATGATGTCAGTCGCCCGGCGAGATCATCAGCTCAGGACGCACCACGCGGTCGAAGGTCTCGCCGTCCACGAGGCCCATGCGGATGGCTTCGTCGCGCAGATTGGTGCCGTTCTTATGGGCCGTCTTGGCGAGCTTGGCGCAATTATCATAGCCGATCACCGGCGCGAGCGCCGTCACCAGCATGAGGCTCTCGCGCATGAGCTGCTCGATGCGGCCGCGATTGGCTTGGGTGCCGACGACGCAATGATCGGTGAAGCTGCGGGCGGCGTCGCCCATCAGAGTCATCGACTGGAGCAGCGCGTAGATCATGCCGGGATTATAGACGTTCAGCTCGAAATGGCCTTGGCTGCCCGCCATGGCGATGGCCGTGTTGTTGCCGATCACCTGACAGCAGGCCATGGTCAGAGCCTCGCATTGGGTCGGGTTGACCTTGCCGGGCATGATCGAGCTTCCCGGCTCGTTCTCGGGGAGCAGCAGCTCGCCGAGGCCCGAGCGCGGGCCGGAGCCGAGCAGCCTGAAGTCGTTGGCGATCTTGAACAGCGAGGCCGCGACCACCGTCACCGCGCCCGACATCTCGACGATGGCGTCATGGGCCGCCAGAGCCTCGAATTTATTGGGCGCCGTGATGAAAGGATAGCCGGTCAGAGCGGCGATGCGCTCGGCCACGGCTTCGGCGAATCCCGGCTTGGCGTTGAGCCCCGTGCCGACGGCGGTGCCGCCCTGAGCCAGAGGATAAAGGTTCTTGAGCGCCGTCTCGATGCGGCCGATTCCCTGCTTCACCTGCCAGGCGTAGCCGCCGAACTCCTGCCCGAGCGTCAGGGGGGTGGCGTCCTGGGTGTGGGTGCGGCCGATCTTGATGATGTCGGCGAATTCGGCGGATTTGGCCTCCAGCGCCGCGAGCAGCTTGCGCAAGCCGGGCAGCAGCACGTCATGGGCGGTGGTCACGGCGGCGATGTGCATGGCCGTCGGATAGGTGTCGTTGGAGCTTTGCGAGCGGTTCACATGATCGTTCGGATGGACCGGCTTCTTGGAGCCCATCACGCCGCCGAGCATCTCGATGGCGCGGTTCGAGATCACTTCATTGGCGTTCATATTGGTCTGGGTGCCGGATCCGGTCTGCCAGACGGCCAAGGGGAAATGCGCGTCGAGCTTGCCGTCGATGACTTCCTGAGCGGCCTGCTGGATGATCTTCGAGAGATCCGGCTCCAGATTTCCGAGGGCTTCATTGGCCTGAGCGGCGGCCTTTTTGATCACCCCGAGGGCGCGCACCACGGCGATGGGCTGCTTCTCCCAACCGATCTCGAAATTTTGCAGGCTGCGTTGAGTCTGCGCGCCCCAATAGACGCCGGCGTCGACGTCGATAGGGCCGAAGGTGTCGGTTTCGGTGCGCGTGGCGGCCATGGATCGGAGACTCCCTGAGCGAAGGCCGAGGGCCCCCCAGATCAGGAGAACCTCAGCCGGATAGGGGCTGTATAAAGCGGCTTCCGACAAGTGGGAAACGATTTCAGCCGGAATTCTTGCAAGATCTTGCGTGCGGGAATCCTCTTGGCGAAAGCCTCTCCGGGGGCCTATCTCTGGCGGCCTTGCGGCCCTGAAAGGAATCCTCGCCATGTCTCAGCCCGTTTTGCGTTTCGCGCCTTCTCCGACGGGGCGTCTGCATGTGGGCAATCTGCGCGTGGCGCTGATGAACTGGCTTTACGCCCGCAAGGCGGGCGGCGAATTCATCCTCCGCATCGACGACACCGACAAGGAGCGCTCGCGCGAGGAGCATGTGGAGGCCGTCCGCCGGGATCTCGAATGGCTGGGCCTCGATTGGGACCGCTATGAGCGCCAGTCCCTGCGCCTCGACCGCTACGCCGAAGCCGCCGAAAAGCTGCGCGCGGAGGGCAAGCTCTACGAAGCCTTCGAGACTCCCGCCGAGCTGGACCTCAAGCGCAAGAGCCTGCTCGCCCGGAGCCTGCCGCCCGTCTACGACCGCGCCGCGCTGAAGCTGACGGAGGAGGCGAAAGCGGCCCTCCGCGCCGAGGGCCGCGCGCCGCATGAGCGCTTCCTGCTGAATCGTCAGCGCACCGGCTGGGCGGATCTCTCGCGCGGCGCCGTGGAGATCGACACGGGGTCGTTGTCGGACCCGGTGCTGCTCAAGGAGGACGGCGCGCCGCTTTACACCTTCGCCTCGGTGGTGGACGACGCCGAGATGGGCGTGACCCACGTCATCCGCGGCGAGGATCATGTGACCAACACCGCGCCGCAGATCCAGATCGCCGAGGCTCTGGGCTATGCGCCGCCCGCCTTCGCCCATATGGCCATGATGGTGGGCGCGGGCGGTCTGAAGCTCTCCAAGCGGACGGGCTCGCTCTCCATCGAGGAGATGCGCGAGGCCGGGCTTGAGCCTCAGGCGGTGCTGTCGCTGCTGGCGCGGCTGGGTTCGGCGGATCCGGTCGAGCCGCGCCTGAGCCTCGCGGAGATGGCCGAAGGCTTCGACCTCGGTCGTTTCGGCCGCGCCCCCGCCCATTTCGACCCGGCGGAGCTGGATATTCTGAACGCGAAGATCCTCCACGCCACGCCCTTTGAGGCGGCGGAGCCTCGTTTGCGGGCGCTCGGCCTGACGGAGCCGCGGCTCTGGCATGCGCTGCGGCCTAATCTTCAGAGGCTTGAGGAGGTCGCGCCTTGGCTGGAGATTCTGGCGGGGCGTCGCCCGGAGCCGGAGGAGATGACCGGGGAAGACCGCGCCTTCGCGCGCGAGGCTTTCGCCGCCTTGCCGCCGCTGCCTTGGGATTCCGGGACTTGGAAGGCTTGGACCGAAGCCGTGAAGGCTCAGACGGGCCGCAAGGGCAAAGCCCTTTTCATGCCTTTGCGTCTGGCTCTGACGGGCCGCGCCCATGGGCCGGACATGTCGGAGCTTCTGCCCTTCTTCACGGCGGCGCCCCCTGCGCTCTGAGGCGCCGCTTCAGCCGGCGGCGGGGGCGGTTCTGGCGGTCTGAGGGTCGAGCAGCGGCTCGGTCAGCTTGATCATCAGGCGCAAGGCGGCTTCGCGGGCCTCGGGATCGTCCGGGGCCTCGAATTCGGCCAGCTCCAGCCCCTCGACGCGATTGGCGGGGATGGCCTCCAGAATCGCCTTGAGCCGATCCGGCGCGAGGCCCTGATTCACCTTATAGGGCGCGGGGATATGCCCCGGCTCCAGCACGTCCCAGTCGATGTGCACCCAGAGCGGCCCGCCGCCCGCCCATTGCGCCACGGCTTCGGGCGTGGCGCTGCGCGGCGGCAGGACGGTCACGCCCGCCTGAGTCAGAAGCTCGGCTTCGGCGGGGTCCAGATCGCGCGCCCCGACGATCAGCAGATTGCGGGGGCTGATGCCGCCGCCGCTTTCGGTCTTCCAGAGGCCGCAGGCGCCCGCCAGCACCATGCCGCCGAGATAGCCGCTGCGGGTGATTTCGGGCGTGTTGAAGTCGCCATGAGCGTCGAACCAGAGGATCTTCGCCGCCGGACGCTTGCGCGCCACCACCGGCAGGCTGGCCAGACTCGCCACGCAGCTATTGGCGATCATCAGCGGCTTGCGCCCTGATTCGAGGCTCAGCGAGACGGCGTTCTGCAAAGCGGTCAGCGTCTCGCGCGACTGGCCGAGCGCATGGCTCCAGCCGTCGGCGCTGTTCGGGTAGGGCGTGCCGAGCTTGCGCGTCCGCAAACCATAGCGGCGCGCGAAGCGCTCGCCGGCGAGGCGGGCGCCGAGCAAGGCGTGGGGGCTCCGGTCGGCGAGACGGCCCTGCGAGACGATCAGATCGTAATCCATAAGATCAGGCTAATCCGGCCCCGAGCCGAAGGCAAGCGCGCCGCGCTGCGAAATGATCCGGTTTCGGGGCGGATTCCTCAAGGATTTCAGGCGGCTTTCTCCAGCTCCGCGACCTCTTCGTCGGTGAAGACGCGGCTGCGGGTCAGGAAGCGCACGCCCTCGGGCGATTCGAGCGAGAATCCCGAGCCGCGGCCCGGCACCACGTCGATGAGAAGCTGCGTATGCTTCCAGTATTCGAACTGCGATTCGCTCATGAAGAACTCGCAGCCGCCGATTTCGCCGAGCTTCACGTCGCTGCCGCCGATGCGGAATTCGCCCTTCGGATAGCACATCGGCGCCGAGCCGTCGCAGCAGCCGCCCGATTGATGAAACATCAGATCGCCGTGAATCGCGCGCAATTTGTCGATCAGCGCGAGCGCGGCCTCTGCGGCCAGAACCCGTTCGACCATGGGGCTTCCCTCCCGGAATGAATTGCTCTTCTCCCGCATATGGGGCGGGAGCCGTCTTCTTCAAAGACCGAAACCCGGCCGGGGCGCGCCCGACCGGGTTTCAAGCTTGGCGCGGACTCGCGTCCGCGCCGGATCTGAAAAGGCCGGATCAGAAGAAGCCGAGGGCCTTCGGGCTGTAGCTGACGAGCAGGTTCTTGGTCTGCTGGTAGTGGTCGAGCATCATCTTGTGGTTCTCGCGGCCGATGCCCGACTGCTTATAGCCGCCGAAGGCCGCATGGGCCGGATAGGCGTGATAGCAGTTGGTCCAGACGCGGCCGGCCTGAATGGCGCGGCCCGCGCGGTAAGCCTGAGTTCCGTTGCGGCTCCAGACGCCCGCGCCGAGCCCGTAAAGGGTGTCGTTGGCGATGGAGATGGCGTCGTCGAAGTCCTTGAAGGTCGTGACCGAGACGACCGGCCCGAAGATCTCCTCCTGGAAGACGCGCATCTTGTTATGGCCGCGCAGCACGGTCGGCTGGACGTAATAGCCGGTGGAGAGCTCGCCTTCGAGATTGGCGCGTCCGCCGCCGGTCAGCACTTCCGCGCCTTCCTTGCGGCCGATGTCGATGTAGGAGAGGATCTTCTCGAGCTGGTCGTTGGAGGCCTGAGCGCCGATCATGGTCGAGGGATCCAGCGGGTGGCCCTGCTTGATCTTGTTCACGCGGGCGACGGCGCGCTCGATGAAGCGGTCGAAGATCGATTCCTGAACCAGCACGCGGCTGGGGCAGGTGCAGACCTCGCCTTGGTTCAGCGCGAAGAGCGCGAAGCCTTCGAGGGCCTTGTCGAAGTAATCGTCGTCCTCGTCCATCACGTCGGCGAAGAAGACGTTCGGCGATTTGCCGCCCAGCTCCAGCGTCACCGGGATCAGGTTCTCGGAGGCGTATTGCATGATCAGGCGGCCGGTCGTCGTCTCGCCGGTGAAGGCGATCTTCGAGATCCGCTTGTTGCTCGCGAGGGGCTTGCCCGCCTCGACGCCGAAGCCGTTGACGACGTTCAGCACGCCCTCGGGCAGCAGGTCGGCGATCAGCTCGGTGAGCACCATGATGCTGAGCGGGGTCTGCTCGGCGGGCTTGAGCACGACGCAGTTGCCCGCGGCGAGGGCCGGCGCCAGCTTCCAGATCGCCATGAGCAGCGGGAAGTTCCACGGGATGATCTGGCCGACCACGCCGAGGGGCTCATGGAAGTGATAGGCGACGGTGTCGTGATCGACCTCGGAGATGCCGCCTTCCTGAGCGCGCAGCACGCCCGCGAAGTAACGGAAGTGGTCGACGCCCAGCGGAAGATCGGCGTGGGTGGTCTCGCGGATCGGCTTGCCGTTGTCGATGGTCTCGACCTGCGCGAGGAGGGGCAGGTTGGCCTCGATGCGGTCGGCGATGCGGTTCAGCACCAGCGCGCGCTGAGCCGGAGCGGCGCGGCCCCAGGCGTCTTTCGCCTTATGGGCGGCGTCGAGGGCCAGCTCGACGTCGGCGGCCTGACTGCGGGCGATTTCGCCGATGGGCTTGCCGGTGATCGGGCTGACGTTGGTGAAATACTGGCCGCCGACCGGGGCGACCCATTTGCCGCCGATGAAATTATCGTAGCGGTCGCGCCAGGCGAGCTTGCTCTTCACCGTCTGGATGGCTTGATGCAGCATTGAATTCCTCCCTTGGCCGCTTGGCGAGCGAAGCGTCGAGGCTCCGGTCCGCGGCCGGATCTACGGCATGCAGGAAAACTAGGGCATGCCGAATGCGGATGGATATTAGACTTTGGTTCCACGACGCGCACGGCAAGACTGCGTGAGGGATCAGCCTCCGGCCTGCCAGACCCGGATCGAATCGAGCGGATAGAGCAGCATCACCACGTTCAGCGTGAGATTGTCGCGGATGACATAAAGCGCCAGAAGCTCGAAGAAGACCGCCAAGGCGACCGTGATCCGGACCGGCAGCCGCGCCGCCAGGACGAATCCCAGAATCATGAAGAGGATGTCCGAGACCGAATTCAGGATGCTGTCGCCCGTATAGCCGAGCGCCATGGTCGCGGTGCGGTAGCGGTCGATGACCATGGGGGTGTTTTCGAGGATCTCCCAAGCGGCTTCGATCAAGGTCGCCGCGACGAGGCGGCTCCCCATGGACCAGCGCCGCGCGATCAGCCAAAGCCCGCCGTAGAACAGGAAGCCGTGGATCACATGGGAGAGCGTGTACCAATCGGCGATGTGCTGGGAGTTGTCCGGCCCGTCGGCCTCGTTCACCCAGAGCTTGACCGTCCCGCATTCGCAAATCGGGATGCGCCCCATGGCGTAAAGAACGGCGGCCGCCGCGACGAGAATCGCCAGAACCAGCAGGAGCGCCCGCGTCGAGACGCGGCGGGAGGGCGAGAGGGTCATCCAAAAGACTCCGGGCCGAGGCGGGAGAGCCTCGGCCCGGAGATAGCATGTCCGCGAAGCCGCGTCAGGCGTCGGGAGGCGTTTCAGGGGCCGGAGCCGGAACGGGCGTCAAACGCCCCTCCGCTTCGTCCTCCATCAGCTCGAACCACATGGCGTTGAGCACCGCGAAGGCCGCCGCCAGAGGAAGGCCGAGCATCCAAGCGAAATACCACATGAAAGGTTCTCCTTTTTCTGGTCGCGCAATTCATCCGAAAACCGGTTCCCGCTTTTCGGATTGCGCTCAGTAAGCGTGGGTGTCGCCCTTGGCGATGGCCGCCACGTCCACCTTGCCGCGCAGGATCCGATAGACCCAAGCCGTGTAGAGCAGGATCAGCGGCATGAAGATCAGCGTCGAGCCCAGCATCACGAAGAGCGTGAAATGGCTGGAGGAGGCGTCCCAGACCGTCAGGCCCGAGCGCGGATCCAGCGCCGAGGGCAGCAGGAAGGGGAAGATCGAGACGCCGACCGTCGCGACGATTCCCGTGATCCCGAGTCCGCTGGCCAGCAGCGCCCGACGCGGCAGATTCCGCCGCAGCGCCCAGGCCGCTCCCAGCATGCCGAGAATCCCGAGGACCGGCGCGAGAATCGCCGGGGGGAAGGCGGCGTAATTGCTCAGCCAGCCGCCTTGGACCAGCTCGACGCTCTTGCGCAGCGGATTGGAGGCCGCCGCCGGATCGACGACGCTGACGATCTGATGGCCGTTGAGGAAGGCCACCCAGACGCCGCCGACCACGAAGAGCGCCGCCGCCGCCAGAGCCGCCTTGGAGCCGATGGAGCGCGCGCGCTCCGCCACGGGGCCCTCGAGCTTGAAGGCCAGCCAGCCCGCGCCATGGGCCAGCAGCATCGCCAGAGAGACCAGACCGCAAAGCAGTCCGAAAGGATGGAGCAGCCGGAAGAAGCTGGTCCATTTGAAGGTCACGCCCAGCGAGGCGGGGTCATAGGAGAAAAGCGAGCCCATCAGCGCCGAACTGGTCGCCGCGCCGAAGAGGATCGCCGCCAGACCGCCCGACAGGCAGAGGACGACGTCCCAGCGCGCGCGCCATTTCGGCTCCTCGCGCTTGGAGCGGAATTTGAAGGCCACCGGCCGCAGGATGAAGGTCACCAGCAGCAGGAACATCGCCAGATAAAAGCCCGAGAAGGCGGCGGCGTAGATCAGCGGCCAGGCGGCGAAGATCGCGCCGCCGCCGAGGATCAGCCAGACCTGATTGCCTTCCCAGACCGGACCGATGGAGTTGATCACCGAACGGCGTTCGAGGTCGGTCTTCGCCACGAAGGGCAAGAGCGCCTGAGCGCCGAGGTCGAAGCCGTCCATCACCGCGAAGCCGACCAGCAGCACGCCGAGCAGCAGCCACCAGATCACGCGCAGGACGTCGTAGGAGATGAGTTCATGAAGGACCATGTCGGCTCACTCCGCAGGGGTGAAAGCGGGAGCGGCGCCCGGAGCGGCGTCGCGGAGAGGTTCGGGGCCATGCCCGGGTCCGCCGTCGAGCGGATGCTGCGGGCCTTTGCGGATGGCCTTGAGCATCAGCTTGATCTCGACGAGGAAGAGCACGGTGTAGATCAGCGTGAAGCCGAGCAGGGTGGTCAGCACCGTGGCCGCGCCCAGATTGGAGACCGCCACCGCCGTCGGCAGCACGCCCTCGATGATCCAGGGCTGACGCCCCACCTCGGCGACGATCCAACCCATCTCCACCGCGATCCAGGGCAGAGGAATCGCCAGAACCGCGAGCTGAAGCGGCCAGCGCCGTTTCTCCAGCCGGCGCCGCGCCGAGAGCCAGAAGAACCCGCCCGTCAGCAGGATCAGGAACAGCCCGATCCCCACCATGATGCGGAAGGCCCAAAAGAGCGTCGGCACATGGGGCACGGTGTCCCAGGCGGCTTTCGTGATCTGCTCGGGGGTCGCCTGAGTCGGATCGTCCACATAGCGCTTGAGCAGCAGGCCGTAGCCCAGCCAAGGGCCGTTCTCCTCGAAGGCTTCGCGGGCGGCGGGCGGAATCGCCGCGCTGGAGCCCGCCGCGCGGATCTCCTGAAGCGCGCCATAGGCGAGGGCGCCCTTGCGGATATGGCCCTCCGCGTTCTGGACCAGATCCGCGATGCCGGGGATCTCGGTGGTCAGCGAACGCGTGCCGATGAGGCCCATCACATAGGGGATGTGGATCGCGTAATGGGTCTCCCGGGCTTCGGGATCGGGGAAGCCGACCAGCGTGAAGGCCGCGGGCGCCGGTTCGGTCTCCCACATGGCTTCGATGGCCGCGAGCTTCATCTTCTGATGCTCGCCCGAGAGATAGCCGCTTTCATCGCCCAGAACGACCACGGAGAGCGCCGAGCAAAGGCCGAAGCTCGCCGCGATGGTCATGGAGCGCTTGGCGAGGGCGGGCGAGCGCCCCTTGAGCAGATACCAGGCCGAGACGCCCAGCACGAAGACCGAAGCCGTGACGTAGCCCGCCGAAACCGTATGGACGAATTTCGCCTGAGCCACGGGATTCATGAGGACGGCGAAGAAATCGACCATCTCCATGCGCATGGTCTCGGGGTTGAACTCCGAGCCGACGGGGAACTGCATCCAGCCGTTGGCGATCAGAATCCAGAGCGCCGAGAAATTCGTGCCGATGGCCATCAGCCAGGTCACGGCGAGATGCCCCACCCGCGAAAGCTTGTCCCATCCGAAGAAGAACAGCCCGACGAAGGTGGCTTCGAGGAAGAAGGCCATGAGCCCTTCAAGCGCCAGAGGCGCGCCGAAGATGTCGCCGACGTAATGGCTGTAATAGCTCCAGTTCATGCCGAACTGGAACTCCATCACGATTCCGGTGGCCACGCCCATGGCGAAGTTGATGCCGAAGAGCGTGCCCCAAAAGACCACCATGCGTCGCCAGACGTCGCGGCCGGTCATCACATAGACGGTCTCCATGACCGCCAGCAGGATCGACAAGCCGAGAGTCAAAGGCACGAAAAGAAAATGATACAACGCCGTCGCGGCGAATTGCAGGCGCGAGAGCGCCACTACGTCCAGCTCCATTGAGCCGCCTCCTGTCCCTGAGGAGCCTCTTTCGGAGCCTCGCCCGACCAAGGTCGCGCGACGCTCCGGGTCTTAAGTTCGGCGGACGCTTCAGTCGCCGCGCAGCCCCGAGAGCGCCGCCGCGAAAGCGGCCTCGCCCCGACGCAGATCCGCGACCGGCGCGCCCGCCGACATCACGATGAGCCGGTCCGCCATTTCGGCCTCCCGGCGCAGATGCGTGGCGACGACCAGCGCGCGCCCCGCCAGACGCGCCGAAAGGCGCGTCAGAATCTCCCGGCCCATGGGGCCGTCCAAAGCCTCGGTGGGCTCGTCGAGCAGCCAGAGCGGGGCCTCGCGCAGCAGCAGCCGCGCCAGAGCCAGACGCCGCGCCTGTCCGCCCGAAAGCCCGAGCCCGCCTTCGCCAAGGCGCGTCTCCAGCCCATCGGGCAGAGCCGCCAGAAGCTCGCCGAGCCCCGCCGCCTCCAGAGCCGCGCGCATCTCCGCCTCGGAGGCTTCAGGCGCTCCGAGCCGCAGAGCCTCGCGGAGGGTCTCTTGAAAGAGATCCGCCCTTTGGGTCAGCCGCGCCGCCGCAAGCCGCTCGACTTCGCCTGTCTCCGGCGCAAGCTCGCCCGCCATCAGCGACAAGAGCGTGGATTTCCCCGCGCCGCTCGCCCCGATCAGCGCCACGCGCTCGCCTTGGCGAATGGTCAGATCCAGAGGCTTGAGCGTCGGGCGCGTCGCCCCCGGCGGCCGCGCCGAAGCGCCCGTCAGCCGCAGGGCGATTCCCTCGGGCGGAGCCTTGGCGTGAGCCTCCGGCGCGGGCTCGGCCAGACGCGGCCCGATGCGCCGCGCGGCGCCCGCCATGCGGCCCAGCTCCGCCGCGCCGCGCCTCAGGAGTCCGAAGGGCTCCACGGCGCCGATCGCCGCCAAGAGAGCCAAAGCCGCCCCCGGCGCGCCGATGGTCCCGCGCTCGGCGAGGGCCGCCGTCGCGAGCAGCAGGCCCGCGAGCATGAGCGCCGTCAGCAGCCCCAGCCCGAGGCCCATGCGGCGCTCAATGCGGTTGAGCTCGCCGTCCGCCGCCGAGAGCCGATCCTGCGCCGCGAGGATCGAGTCCTCCTGAGCCTCCAGCCGCCCGGCCATGAGCAGATCGGCGCGGCCTTTGGAGAGATCCGCGATGCGCGCCCGCAAAGCCCCCTGAGCCGCCGCCTTGCGCCGCCCCCAAGGCTCGGCGGCGCGGGCGCTGCGGAGCGTCAGAGCGAATCCGACTCCCGCGAGAAGCCCAGCCGCCGCCAGTCCGAGCCGCCAGTCGAGGAAGGCCAGCATGACCCCCAGCAGGACCGCCGCCGCCAGAGCCGCCACGCCGGGCGCGATCACCCGGGCGTGCAGCCCCTCCAGAGCCTCGACGTCGGCGCCGATCTGAAACAAGGCGCCCGAAGGCCGCTTCATCAGCGCTCCCGCCGCCGCAGGGGCGGCGTGGCTGCGGAAGACTCGCCCCCGCAGATCCGCGAGGACGCCGAGAGTCGCGTCATGCAAGGTGAGCCGCTCGCCATAGCGCGAGGCCGCCCGCAGGAAGGTCAGCAGCCTTATGCCGCCTCCGGGCGCGAAGACGTCGAAGGCCCAAGCCGTCGCGAGGCTCAATCCGGCGATGGCCGTCGCGGCGACGAACCAGCCCGACAACGCCAGAAGCCCCAGCCCGAAGAGCGCCGTCAGAGCGGCCAGCAGAGCGCCGATCCGCAGCGTGCCTCCGGCCTGCTCGCGAAAGAGCCTCAGCACGGGGCGCAGAGAAGCGAGCGAAGCGGGGCGGCTCATGCGGCGGCCTCCTTATCGGCGGCGGGAGGCTCCAGCCGGATCACGCGGTCCATGCGCCGCGCCACGGCGGGATCATGGGTGGCGATGAGCAGCGTCCGCCCCTCGGCGAGCTTGAGCAGACCTTCGAGGATCTCGGCGGCGGTCTCGGAATCGAGATGCGCGGTCGGTTCGTCGGCGAGGATCAGCCGCGCCTCGGGCCGCGCCTTCAGCCGCGCCAGAGCCAGACGATGGGCCTCGCCGCCGGAGAGCCCTAACCCGCCTTCGCCGAGCGGCGCCGCCCCATGCAGAGCCGCCGCGCGCTCCAGACGGGCGAAGCTCAGGGCCTCGCGCAGAGCCTCCGGATTCAGCTCCCGCCCGAGCGCGACATTGGCCGCGAGGCTCCCGGCGAAAATATGGGGCGTCTGGCCGAACCAGGCGATTTGCGGACGCAGGCCCTTGGGCGCGCCGGGAAACTCCAGAACCCCCGCCTGAGGCTCGGCCAGACCGCCGATCAGCGCCAGCAGCGTCGATTTCCCCGAGCCGCTCGGCCCCATCAGCGCGATTCGCTCGCCCGGCGCGGCCTCCAGCCCATAGCCCGCGAAGGCCGGCGCGAAATCCAGAGCCTCGATCCGCAAGCCCGGCGCCCGCAGCAAAGCGGGCGCGAAGGGAATCGGCGAGATCCGCGGGCCGGAATCGTCAAGGCGCGAAAGGGCCTTGCGGGCGGCTTCCCCGGCGGCGCGGTCATGCCAGACCGCCGAGATCTCGCGCAGAGGCTCGAAGAAGGCCGGGGCGAGCATCAGCACGAAAAGCCCCTCCGCGAGGGTCAGCTTCTCGCCCCAGACGCCCCATGAGAATTCGCCGAGCAGATGGAATCCGACATAGACCGCCGCCAGAGCCACCCCCAGCGCCGAAAAGAACTCCAGCACCGCCGAGGAAAGAAAGGCGATCCGCAGAACCGCCATGGCGCGGGTCTTGAGGTCTTGGGCTTCGGCCCGCACGCGGGAAGTCACGCTCTCGACGGCGCCGAGGTCGCGGATGGTCGCCAAGCCCCGCAGACGATCCAGCAGATAGCCGTTCATCTCGCCCAAGCGCGCCATATGGGCCTCGCTGACCGCCTGAGCCCGCCAGCCGACCAAAGCCATGAAGACCGGAATCAGCGGCGCCGCCATGGCCAGAGCCAAAGCCGCCGCCCATGAGAACCAGAGCACGCAGGCGAAGATCGCCAGAGGCAGGATCATGGATTTGAACCGCGCGGGCCGCCAGCGCGAGAGATAGGGAATCAGCGCCTCGGCTTGCTCGGCGAGCAGGCTCGCGGCCAGCCCGGAGGAGGCCTGCGTTTTATCTAAGGGCGAGCGCCGCCCCAGAGCCGCGACCGCCTTTTCACGCAGATCCCGCGCCTCGGCCCGCGCGGCGCCATGGGCCATCCCCGCCCCGAGATCCTCCAGCAGCGCCTTGAGCGCTCCGAAGAGCAGGGCCGCTCCCGCCGGAGCCCAAACCGCCGCAACGCCTTCGCCCGCCGCGATCCGCCCGATTCCCCAAGCCAAAGCTCCCGCCTGAGGAATCCAGAGCAGGGCCGCGAGACTCAGCAGCAGCGAGGCGCGGGTCAGCGGATCGCGGAGATCGAAGCGGGAACCGGGGGAGCGGCGGGCGCGCATCTCAGCCTCCGCCTTCTTCGGTTTTGGCTTCAGCCTTGGAGACGTCTTGCAGCGGCTCCTTGCGCGGGCGTCCGAAGCGCGTGATGCGGTCCTTGACCTCCAGAAAGCGCGTGACCTTGGCCCCGAGCGACAAAAGCGCCACGAGCCTCTCCGTCTCCAGCTTTTTGACGTCGTCATACCAGCTGGTGAGGCTTTCGATCATGTCGTGCATCTCGGCGAGCCGCGCCTGAGCATGGCGGTCGGCGTCGTCGCGGGGGGTCTGGAGCAGCAATTCGCGCAGCACCGAGAGCGTCGGATCGATCTCGCGCTTTTTGCGCTCCTCCGCGAGGACGCGCAGAATCAGCCAGACGTCGTCCGGGGTGGTGTAGTAATCGCGCCGGTCGTCGGGGATATGCCGCAGCAGCACGAGATTCCACGCCTGAAGCTCGCGCAGGCTCATCGAGACGTTGGAGCGCGAGATCCCGAGGCCCTCGGCGATCTCCTCGGCGCAAAGCGGCTCCGGCGAGACGTAAAGCAGGGCGTAGATCTGCCCCACCGTGCGGTTGACGCCCCAGCGGCCGCCCATTTCGCCGAAATGCAGCACGAAGGATTGCACGAGAGGAGGCAGATTCATGGGAGTCGGCTCGCCTGAAAAACGTCTCATCTGAAATTTCAGAAGTTTCTGAAATCACGATAGAGAACGAGGCGCGCAGGGCCAAGGCGGCGTTGCGCCGCAGCAAACGAAAGCTCAGGAGCGGATCTTCAGCCTCTGGCGGCGGCGCGGGATTCGGGCTTGGCGCCGTTCTGAGGCTCGCCCCGGGCTTCGCTGGGAGAGGCGGGCCGGGACTGGGGCCGGGATTGGGGCTGAGATTCCGGCCGGGATTCGGGCGGAAGGTCGGGGAAATGCGGGCTCTTGCGCAATTGGTCCCAAGCCCAGAGGACTTCGCGCAATTTGGCCTCTTCGCCGCGGTCGCCGCCGTTGAGGTCGGGATGCAGCGATTTGACCAGCTCCTTATAGCGGGCCCGGATCTCCGGCCGCGAGACCTCGGGCCGCAGATTCAGCACGCGCAAGGCGCGGATCTCCGTCGAGGGCAGGGCGTTGCGCCGCGTCGCGGCCTTGGCGCCCGCGCCCGGCGATTTCGTCGCCTTTTTGCCGAGCGCCTCCAGCGGATCGCGGAAGCCCATGCGCCGCCAAGCCTCGCCGTCGGCGTGGCCGTAATGATTGGCGTAGCGCTTGGGATCTTCGGTGGTGCGCCATGTGGGGCGGTCCCAGAAGGCGGCGGCGCGCTGAGCGGCCTCGATCTCCTCGGGCGAGCGGCCTTTATAATAATCCCATGAGGCGTTGTAGCGCCGGACATGTTCGAGGCAGAACCAATGGAAATCCTCGGCCTGCGGCGCGATGGGCGCCCGATAGCGGCCTTTCTCGGCGCAGCCCGGCCAGGCGCAGCGCTGCGCCAGGGCGGCGGAGATTCCGCCGTCCAGCAGGCGCCGACGATTGGAGGCCGCTTCCCGGCGCCTCTTGTCTGCGGCGACGCTGATGTCGAAATCGAACGGCGACCGGCGCACTCGCCTCTCCTCCCTCCGCTTGACAAGAGTTTCCGCCCGCGCCCAAGTTCGGCGCGCCGCGGCTCCTGTTCTTCAAGAGCCACCATACATGATCCTCGGACGCCGTTTCGTAAAGCCCGAGGCGAAAAATAAGGAGCCGACATGACCCGCCTCGACCGCATCCGCGCCGCGCTTGAGGAGGCCCTCGCGCCGGAGAGCCTCGACGTGCAGGACGACAGCCACCGCCACATCGGCCACGCCGGATCTCGCCCGGGGGGCGAGACTCATTATCTGGCGCGGGTGGTTTCGGCGCGCTTCGCGGGTCTTTCGCGGGTGCAGCGTCAGCGGCTGGTGAACGCGGCCCTCGCGGCGGAGTTCGCCGAGGGGCTGCACGCCTTCTCCATGGAGCTGAAGGCCCCCGGAGAGGCGTAAGCCTCGACCGAAAGACCCTTTGAGGCGTAAGCCTCGACCGAAAGACCCTTTGAGGCGCGAGGCGCGAAGCCGCCGCCCCGTTTTCGGGCGGCGGCGAGGCTCCGGCCTTTAGAAGCCGCTGCGGCCCGGCGTGCGCAGCACGCCCGTGTTCGATCCGCCCGCCTCGAAGCGGCCGATGTTGCCGAAGAGCTGCTGGAGGAAGTTGAGGCGCTTGCCGCGCGTGGGCGTGGTGCGGGTCACGAGATCGACCACCACGCCGTCCTCGAGGCCGTAATGATTCACGCCCCGCACGGTTCCGGCGGCGTCGAATTCGACCACCACGGCCTGTTGCTGGAGCACGCGCTCGTTCCAGAAGACGGTGCGCTCGGTCTGGCGGAAGACGTAGACCCAGACGTTTTCGTCGAAGGCGCCGACGATGGGCGGACGGCCGAGCTTCTCGACCACCTGCGCCTGCGTGTCGGAGCCGACCACCACGCGCGACACCTGATCAGGGCGGGGCGCGTAGCCGTGGCTGCGGCGGACGGGCTCGCAGGCGGCCAGCCCCGCGATCAGGGCGCAGGCCAGAAGCGCGGCGCCCGCGCCGCGCCGGAATGAAGCTTGCGCGGCGCCCGCGCCGCGGCGGAAACGGGCTTGCGGGGCTCCGGCGGCGGGGCGGGAGGGAGCGGATGCGGTCATCGAGGCGTCTCCATGGCCCGTCAGGGCGAAGGGCCGAATGCGCAGGGAGGAAGCGCGCCGGATCTCCGGGAGATCCTCCAAGGGGAGATCCTCGGGAGATCGTCCGGACGGCGTAAGCCCCCTGCGGGCTTCGTGCGAGTTGGCGGCCTGCAGTTTGGGTAGCGCGTCCTTGCTAAAGTTTCAAGCGCGGGCCATGTTCCGGCCCGATCCACCCTTTCGCCCGATCCACCTCTATTGGAGGAGAGCGCCATGGCTCGCCGATCCGAACCTTCCTCCGCGGCCCCTCCCTCCGCCGCCCCCGAATTCAGCCGCCCGATCCGCGTGGCGGAGGCCGACCGCGCGCCGCGCCTGCTGAAAGGCGAGGCGACCGAGGCCGAGCGGGCGGCTCTGGCGCGGCGCTTCGACATCCTCGCTCTGGATTCGCTGAGCTATGAGGCCGAGCTGCGCCCTTGGCGCGACGGCGGATGGCGGGCGAAGGGCGTGGTGCGGGCTCAGGCGGCGCAGGCCTGCGTCGTCACGCTGGAGCCCGCGCCGGAGACCATCGAGGAATCCTTCGCGCGCGGCTGGCTGCCTGCGCGGGCTCTGCCCGAGTCGAAGGCCAAGCCCGATTCCGAGACCGAGGTCTATATGGACCCCGAGCTCGACGACCCGCCGGAGCTTCTCGGCGAGGAGATCGACCTCGGCGAGGTCGCCGCCGAGGTCTTCGGCCTCGCGCTGGACCCCTATCCGCGCGCGCCGGGCCTTCGGGAGGAGGGGCGGGAGGAGGAGGGCGCCGTCTTCACCGCCGCCCCGCCGGGCGCCGAGCCTCTGACCGAAGCCACGATCCATCCTTTCGCGCGGCTCAAGGCCCTGAAAGAGGGCGGCGAGGGGCCGGACAAGCCCTGAAGCCTCTCAGGGACGGAGAAGCTCCGGGATCGCCGAGGGGGCGAAAAAACCCTTGCGGACGGCGGTCTTTCCGCTATTGTCCCGCCCGAACGCCCGTCTCCTCCGCGAGGCGGGCGAAATTCATCCTAACATGCGCTGACCGGCGCGGCGGGCCTGCTGAGGGCGCGCGCTTTCGGCGCTGATGCGCAAGAGGGTCCAGAAATGGCCGTTCCGAGAAAGAAGACCTCCCCGGCGAAGCGCGGCATGCGTCGCGCGCACGACTTCCTGACGGCCGCCTCCTACGCCGAATGCGCCAATTGCGGCGAGCCGCGCCGTCCGCATCATGTCTGCGCCTCCTGCGGCCATTACGGCGACCGCGAAGTCGTGGCGCCTAAGGCCGCCGTCGAAGAGATCGACGACGAAGCCGCGTAAGATTTCGGACCGCGCAAGATTTCAGGCCGCGTTCGGATCGGCCGCGTGAGGCTTGGGCCGCGCCGTGAAAAGCGCGGGCCGGGCAAGGGAGGCTCCGACGGCCCCAGCGCCGCGCTTGACGGACGTCGGGGCGGATTCGGGCCGAAACCATAGGGAGTCCTCTGCCTCATGAGCGGCGTCGTCCTTTCGATAGACGCGATGGGCGGCGACCGCGCGCCCGCCAGCGTTCTGGGCGGGTTGGCGAAGGCGCTGCGCGAGCGGCCTGATCTGCGCTTCATCCTGCATGGCGACGAGGCCCGGCTGGCGCCGCTGCTCAAAAAGGGCGCGCCGCTCGCCGCGAGCGTCGAGCTGCGTCCGGCCCCCGACGTGGTGGCCATGGACGCCAAACCCTCCCAAGTCCTGCGCCGGGGCCGCTCCACCAGCATGTGGAAGGCCCTTGAGGCCGTCCGCGACGGAGAGGCCTCCGCCGCCGTTTCGGCGGGCAACACCGGCGCGCTCATGGCCATGGCCTTGTTCTGCCTGAGGGCCGCGCCGGGCGTGAAGCGTCCGGCGATCGGGGCGCTTTGGCCCTCGCGCAACGCCTCCGGCTATTCTCTGGCGCTCGACATGGGCGCCGACGTGCGCGCCGACGCCGAAGATCTCGTGCTTTACGCGCTGATGGGCGCCGAATACGCCCGCGTGCGCTTTCAGGCGCCGAGGCCGCGCGTGGGGCTGCTCAACGTCGGCGTGGAGGAGACCAAGGGCCTCCCCGAGATCAAAGAGGCGGGCGCCGAGCTGCGCCGCCTCTCCGAAGATCCCAGCCTCGCTTTCGAATACGTCGGCTTCGTCGAGGCCAACGACATCTTCTCCGGCGAGGTGGACGTGGTGGTCACCGACGGATTCACCGGCAATACGGCGCTGAAAAGCGCCGAGGGCGCGGCGAAATTCGTCGGCGAGTCGCTGAAATCCGCCTTCGCCCATACTTGGCTGAGCCGTCTCGGCGCTTTTTTCGCCTATCCTTCGCTGCGGCGCTTCAAAAAGCGCATCGACCCGCGTCAGGCCAACGGCGGCGTGTTCCTCGGGCTGAACGGTCTGGTGATCAAAAGCCACGGCGGCGCCGACGCCACCGCCTACGCCGCCGCGGTGGCTCTGGCGGCGGATCTGGCGCGCGAGGACGTGGGCTCGCGCATCGCGGCGGGCGTGCGCAAGGCTTCGTCGCCCCCGGCCGCCGTCGGCGCGCCGCCGGCCGGCCTCATCATCCCCCCGCGCCGAGAAGAAGGAGGCTCCTCATGACCGAGCGTCGCGTGGTCGCGCTGGGGAGCGGCTCTTATCTGCCTGAGAAAATCCTCACGAACGAGGAATTGTCCAAGATCGTCGACACCACCGACGACTGGATCCGCGAGCGCACGGGCATCCGCAAGCGCCATATCGCCGCCGAGGGGGAATTCACCTCGCATCTGGCGATCAAGGCGGCGGAGCGGGCGCTTGAGGCCTCGGGCCTGACCGGCCCCGACATCGATCTGATCGTGCTGGCCACCACCACCCCGGACAACACCTTTCCCGCCACCGCCACGCGGGTGCAGGCCGCTCTGAAGACCAAGGGCTTCGCCTTCGACGTGCAGTCGGTCTGCTCGGGCTTCCTCTACGCCCTCTCCGTGGCGGACGCCTTCCTCGCGCGCGGACAGGCGAAGCGCGCCCTCGTGATCGGCGCCGAGACCTATTCCCGCATTCTGGACTGGACCGAGCGCGAGACCTGCGTGCTCTTCGGCGACGGCGCGGGCGCCGTGGTGCTGGAGGGCCGCGAGGCCGTCGGCGCGCCCACGGCCGCCTCGGGCGAGCCGGGAATCTTCGGCACGCTGCTGCGCTCGGACGGAAATTTCTATGATATTCTCTACGTGGACGGCGGAGTCTCCAGCACCCAGACCACCGGCCATCTGCGCATGAAGGGCCGCGAGGTCTTCCGCCACGCCGTCGAGAAGCTGTCTTCGGTGGGCGAGGATCTGCTCGCGCGCCATGGCCTGAAGGGCGAGGACGTGGATTGGATCGTCCCGCATCAGGCGAATTCGCGCATCATCGACAGCACCGCCCGCCGCATCGGCGCGAGCATGGATAAAGTGATTCTCACCGTGGCCGAGCATGGCAACACTTCGGCCGCCTCGGTGCCGCTCGCTCTTGACTGGGGCGTGAGAAGCGGCAAGATCCGCAAAGGCGACCTCCTGTTGCTGGAGGCCATGGGGGGCGGGCTCTCCTGGGGCGCCGCCTTGCTGCGCTGGTGAGCGCTTAAGCAGGATTTTCATGATTCTCCAAGCCTTTGAGATTGACTTTGCCCGGAGGGCGGTCAAATCTACGCCCTCAGAGGGACTAAGGAGGGAGAACGGAAGCCATGGCTTCGCGAACCGTGACGCGGGCCGACCTCAGCGAGGCGGTCTATCGGGAGTTGGGATTGTCCCGCGCGGAATCCGCGGATCTCGTCGAGGCGATCCTCGAGCAGATCGCCGAGGCGCTGGCGCGCGGCGAGAAAGTCAAGATCTCCTCCTTCGGAACCTTCGAAGTGCGCGAGAAGCGGGGCCGGGTCGGACGCAATCCTAAGACCGGCGAAGAAGCGCCCATCGATCCGCGCCGGGTTCTCGCCTTCCGCCCCTCTCATGTGCTCAAGGACCGGATGAATGAAGGCCTCAACGGAGCGGCGTGAAGCCGGCGTCCGGCGGGTCGAAACGCCGGCCAAATCGGACCTCGCCTTCCGCACCATCGGCGAAGTCGCCGAGGAGTTGGGCGTGGCCGCGCATGTGCTGCGCTTCTGGGAGACGAAGTTTCCTCAGATCAAGCCGGTGAAGCGCGGCGGCGGACGACGCTATTATCGTCCCGACGACGTGGCCCTGCTGAAGGGCGTGCGGCGGATGCTCCATGTGGAGCGCTATTCCATCAAGGGCGCGCAAAAACTGCTGAACGAGCAGGGCGTCGCGGCGGTGGCGGCGCTCGGAGCCGAGCCCGAGGGACGCCGCGCCCGGGTGCGCATGGCGGAGCCTCATGCGGCCGAAGGCTTTGATCTGGAGCCGGGCTCCGAGGCCGGGGGAGCTGAAGCCGCCGACAACGCGGCGCTCTTCGAGGATGATTTCGATCTGGACTCCGCCTCCTTCGGCGGAGCGGTCCCGCAGGGGCCTGCGCCGGATCCGGCGCCTGCTTCGGCTTTTCGGCCCGATCCCTCCGCCACGCCGGAGGCGCGCGAATTGGCGCGGGTCTCGGCGGAGCTGCGCGCGCGGCTGGAGGCGGCTTTGAAAGCCGCCGAAGAAGCCCGCGAATTGCTCGCCCGCCTTGAGGCGCGCAAAGAGTTCTGAAGATCAAGCGTCCCATTCGCGCGCAGGAATCGCGGATGGGGGCGGTCTTTTCAGGGTCGTCCGTTGTTCGCTTTCTCATCAGAGGGCCGTCGATCTTGCGGATCGGCGGCTTTCAATGTTTTCGGGGCGCATCGGCCGCGCTGAGAAACGCCCTCATGCATGCTTGGCGCGATTCTAAGCGTCATCTTGAGCGAGGGCTCCGGCTCTCTGGGAGCGGGCTTCCGCACCGCCGAGGCCTCTCTCAACTCCTTTGTGACGGCGGGAATCCTCGCGTTTGCGGGTTATAAGGCCTGAACTGAGCGACCGCCTGAGCGCCTGCGGCGAAAAAACCCGAAATTCCTTTCAGAAAACGCATTTTCGCATTTGCGCTCCTGCGAAGAGGCGGCTATAACCCGCCCCGTGTCGGGCCGTGGCGCAGCCTGGTAGCGCGCTTGCATGGGGCGCAAGAGGTCGTGAGTTCGAATCTCGCCGGCCCGACCACCGACATACGAGACGCCGCCCGCCGAGACCTCGGCTGGCGGCGTCTGCGTTTTCAGGCCGCCCCTTCATATGACGAGCGGGTTTCCGGCGCAGGCCGGACGAAGGCTCCGCGCGGATTGCGGCGGCGAAGAAGGGAAACGGCGATGAACGGCGACCGGACGGGGGTTCTGCCCTCACAAGATTTGCGGCGCCTGATCTCCGAGGGCGCGATCCGGGCGATTCTCCCCATCTCCGAGCCGCAGATTCAGCCCGCCAGCCTTGATCTGCGCTTAGGGCGGCGCGCCTGGCGTCTGCGCGCGAGCTTCCTGCCGGGCGCCGGAGCCGCCGGAGCCGCGCAGGTCGCCGAGCGCCTGACCGATTTCGCCATGCATGAAATGGATCTCAGCGAGGGCGCGGTCTTCGAGCGCGGCTGCGTCTATCTCTGCGAATTGGCGGAATCTCTGGCTTTGCCGCCCGACGTCTCCGCCGCCGCCAACGCCAAGAGCACCAGCGGCAGGCTGGATCTCTTCGTGCGGCTCATCGCCGACGGCGCCGCCGAATTCGACAAAACGCCGGAAGGCTACGCCGGGCCGCTCTTCGCCGAGATTTCGCCGCGCAGCTTCAGCGTTCTGGCGCGCTCGGGGGCGCGGCTGAATCAGATTCGGCTCAAGCGCGGCGAATCCCGGCTGACCGAGGCCGAGGCTCAGGCGCTCGACCCCGAAGGCCGCGGCGACGCGCGCCAAGGCCGGGCCTTCAGCGTGGATCTCCGCCCGGAAGGGGCGGGAGGCGTGGCGGGCTGGCGGGCGCGGCGCCATACGGGGCTGATCGACCTTGAGCGCGTGGGGGGCTACGTCGCCCGCGATTTCTGGGAGCCTCTGCCGGTCGAGCCTTCGGGGCGTCTGATTCTGGACCCCGGCGCCTTTTACATTCTGGCCTCGCGGGAGAATCTGCGCACGCCGCCCGATTGCGCCGCCGAGATGACGCCTTTCTCGGCGGGGGTGGGCGAGTTCCGCGTGCATTACGCGGGCTTCTTCGATCCCGGATTCGGCTGCGCCGAGGCGGGAGGCGAGGGCGCCCGGGCCGTTCTGGAGGTCCGTTGCCATGAGATCCCCTTCGTGCTGGAGCATGGGCAGGTCATGGGGCGTCTGGTCTATGAGCGGATGCTCGCCCGCCCGGACAAGCTCTACGGCGCCGGAGGCGTCGGCTCGCATTATCAGGGGCAGGGGCTGAAGCTGGCTAAGCAATTCGCCTGAGCCTGCGGCTTCGCGCCCTTCCTCCGCCTTCCCCGCGCCCTTGCGCCTGTCCGGGGTTTTCGGCAAGATGAAGCTTCGCGCCTCGCGCCTTTGAAGTCCTCCCCGGAAGGTCCGCCCCTCTCATGACCGACAGCGATCTCGAATCCGCAGCAGCCGCGCAGGAGGAAGGGGCTTGGCGTCAGGAGCGGATCAGTCTGAAGGATCTCTCGCGGCGGCTGAATCTCTCGCCCACCACCGTGAGCCGGGCGCTCAACGGCTTCCCCGAGGTCAGCGCGGCGACGCGTCAGCGCGTCGCCGAGGCGGCGCGGCTCTACGGCTATCGTCCCGACCGCAACGCGCGGCGTTTGGCTCAGGGGCGGGTGGGGGCGGTGGGGCTGGTCTTCCCCGCCGAGGCCACGGCGCTGCATGATCCGCTCTACATCGAGTTTCTCGCGGGTCTGGGCGAGGCCGCCGCCGAGGCTCAGATGGAGATCACCCTCATCCCCGCCCAGCGCGCCGACGAGATCGGCGCCTATCGCCGCGCCGCCAGCGAGCGCAGCGTGGACGGCTTCGTGGTCTCCTCGCCTCTGACGCGCGATCTGCGGGCCAAGGAGCTGGCGGCTCAGGACATCCCCTTCGTGCTGCACGGCCGCACGCAGGGCGCCGGGCCGCACGCCTGGTGCGACATCGACAATCGCGACGCCTTCGCCCGCGCGGCGCGTCTGCTGACGGATCTCGGACACCGGCGTTTCGCGCTCGTCAACGGCAAGGCCGAGGCGCAATTCGCCGTGGAGCGCCGGATCGGGGCTTTGGGCGCGCTGGAGGCGCGGGGCCTGCGCATCGCGCCGCCCTTCGTCTTTCATGTGAACATGACCGAGGAAGAAGGCTATCGGGCGGGGCGGCTCTGTTTTCAGCGGGCGCCTTCCGAGCGGCCGACGGCTTTTCTGGTCTCCAGCGTGTTCTTGGCTCTGGGGCTGATGCGCGCCGCCCGCGAGGCCGGGCTGGAGGCGCCGCGGGATTTCTCGGTGATCGCCCATGACGACCGCACGCCCTATCTGCGCGGCGAATTCTTCGACCCGCCGCTGACCGCCACCAGCGCCTCCATCCGCGACGCGGGGCGCCGCGCCGTCGAGCTGCTCTGCGCTCGTCTGGAGGGCGCGCCCATCGAGCGGCTTCAGGAGATCCTGCCGCTGGATCTGGTGCTCAGGGCCTCCACGGGCCCCGCCCGGAGTTGAGGCCGGAGTCGGGCGGGTCGGCTCTGGCGCCTTGCGGCGCGATCGGCTAAAGCGAAGCCAGCCGCGCCAGATGTCTTCAGGAGTCCGCCATGCCGAAAATCACGTTCCTCGACCATGAGGGGACCGCCCGCGAAGTCGAGGCGCCGGAGGGGTTGAGCGTGATGGAGGCGGCGATCCGCAACGACGTGCCGGGAATCGACGCCGATTGCGGCGGCGCCTGCGCCTGCTCCACCTGTCATGTGCATGTCGCAGAGGATTGGGCGGAGCGTCTGCCGCCCATGGATCCGCTGGAGCAGGACATGCTCGAATTCGCCTTCGAGCCCGGCCCGACCTCGCGGCTCTCCTGTCAGATTCGGATCACCGCCGATCTGGACGGATTGGTCGTGCGGACGCCCGAGCGCCAAATCTGAAACCGCTCGGATTTTTCGGGCGGAGCGCCCGAAGGGCGGAGCCGCGGAAGGCTCCGCCTCTTGCATATGGTGGCCGAATTCTTAAAGAATCCCGTCTAACGGCCTGAGATTTCTCATAAAAAGACACGAAAAGAGTCGCGTCCCGCAGAGGGGGCCGTTCGGGGGACGCCCGCTGCGGGGGGCTCAGACGAAAAAAGAGCGTTCTCGCGCAGGGCGAAAACGCTCTCTGAGAGGCTTTCCGGGGCGCCTCAGGCCCTCGGCGGCGAAGCCGGGGGCGCGGAGGTCCGGAGGATCGTCGCGAGGCGAAGCCGTTCTGAGCTTCGCCGGACGAGGCTCAATGCGCGCTGACGGGAGCGAAGCTGTTTTGCCGGGCGATGGCGAAGGCGGCGGCGCGGTCGTCGAAGACCGCCAGCCGACGGCCGTTTTCGTCATGCACGGCGTAAAGATGCGTCACGCCCGGAGGCAGAGCGCCGAAGCGGCCGATCTCGTCGGCGCGGATCTCGCGCACGTAAGCCAGAGGCTGGGCGCCCTGCGCCTCCTCCAGATCGGCTTCGGGAAGGACGCTCTCGCGGTCGAACTTAGCCATGGCGATTCTCCTTTCCAATGCGGTCCCTCGACAGAGGCGGCCGCGTCACTCCTCATCCGCGACGGGGCCCGCGATGGGCACGGTGCGGACGACGGTTTCGGGCTCGGACTTTGCAAGGTCTATATGCAAGAGTCCGTCCATCAGGCTCGCCCCGGCGACCTCGACGCCCTCGGCCAGCACGAAGTTGCGCTGGAACTGGCGGGCGGCGATGCCTCGGTGCAGGAAGATGCGGGGCTCCGCGTTCTCCTCCTGCCTTCCGCGCACGACGAGTTCGTTGTCCTCGATGGTGATGTTGAGGTTCTCCCGCGAGAACCCCGCCACCGCAAGGGTCACTCTGTAGGATCTGGGGCCGGTTTGCTCGATGTTGAACGGAGGGTATCCGTCCGAACCGGCTTTCGCGGCCCGCTCCACCAGCCGCTCGACCTGCTCGAAACCAAGCATGAACGGATGGAGGGCGAAGGTCGTGCGCGTCATAAGCGAGTCCTTTCAAAGCCCTTGATGCAAGCGACTTTAAGCGCAGGGCCCGTGAGCGGCGCCCTGCGTTGATCATGTGGGGGGCGCGCGTCTCCTTTCAAGAGGAAAGCGCGGGGGCCTCCGATGTTTGCGGCCGCCGGAGGGCGAGGAGGGACGCGGGACGCCGTCGGATCGGCTGCGGCGCGATCCTTCCGGATGTGTTCGGCGTGGATTTCGCGCTTATGTTCGTTTAAGCTCGCGGAGTCTCCATCTTCGGGCGAGGAACGACGATCATGCTTTTGAAGAAGAGAAGATTTCCGAATTCTGCGCGCGCGTCGGTTTTGCTGGGGTTTTTGGCGGTCGCCTCAGGGAGCGCGCCCTCCTTGGCGCAGGATGCGGGGGCGGGGCTCGTCCAGCGTCTGCAGGCGCTTGAGGCGAAAGTCGCGGCTCTGGAGGAGCGGCGCTTCGAAAGCGGAGCTCTACAGATCTATTCAGGGCAGATTCCTGAAATGCTGAACGCTAAATGCGAGAAAGATCTCTATCGGGGGATCGTCAATCAGCGCGTGACGTTCTCCAAGCCTTTCCCCAGACCTCCCAAGGTGCTCCTCGCCCTCGACAGCTTCGCCATGGGCTCCGAATCCCTCGGCTCTCAATCGGCGAACCCTCAAAAGCGCATCAATGAAAAGTGGAAGCTCTTGAATTTGGCGGTTCTGAGCGTGGACCAGGAAGGATTCAATTATAGATTCGCCACCTATTGCGAGGGGATGCTGGCCGTCGCCTCCGGATCATGGCTCGCCCTTCTGGAGGATTGAGCCTCCGGCGGAGAGATGGGCGTGAGGCGGCGCCCCGCCTGTTCGGCGGAGAGATGGGCTTGAGGCGGCGCCCCGCCTGTTCGGCGGGGCGCGGGGTCGGAGCTTTCCCGTCTCTTGCGCGAAAACTCCGACGCCGCTGCATCCTCAGCCGATGACTTTGCGGAAGGGCCGGATCTCGACGCTCTCGAAAAGCCCGGCCTTGGCGTAGGGGTCTCCGGCGGCCCATTCCTCGATGGCGGCGCGGCTTTCGGCCTCGACGACCATCAGGCTGCCGATGGGCGTCGCCTCGTCGGCGCCGAGCATGGGGCCGGTGAAGACCGGCCTGCCTTTGCTCAGCCCGTCCTTCTGCAGATAGTCGAGATGGGTCGGGCGCGTGGCGTCGCGCAGGGGCGTCGAGTTCGGCTTATCCTTGCAGATCACGGCGTAGAGCATCGGATTTTCCTCCTTGATGATGAAACTTCAGGCTTTGGCGCCTTTGCGTCCGGCGCCCACCAGAGGCGCCGCTTGTTCGTCGAGCGGCCAGCGGGCGCGGGGTCTGGCCGCCAGAGACGGCGGAAATCCCGCCGCCAGACGCTCCAGCCCGACCCAGGCGATCATCGCGCCGTTGTCGCCGCAGAGACTCAGCGGCGCGGCGTGAAAGGCGAAGCCCTGGGCGGCGCAGGCTTCGAGGAGATGCGCCCTCACGACGCCATTGGCCGCCACGCCGCCCGAAATCGCCAGAGCGGGCGCCGCTGCGGGGCGCCTCTGCGCGAAAAGCTTCATGGCCTTGACGCTCTGGCGCGCGAGATGCTCGGCGGCGGCGGCTTGGAAAGCGGCGCAGAGATCGGCTTTGTCCTGTTCGCTCGGCGCCCCCGCGAGCGAGTCGCGGGCCATGCGGGCGGCGGTCTTGAGTCCCGAAAAGGAGAAGTCGCAGCCGGGGCGCCCGATGAGCGGCCTCGGCATGGGAAAGCGCGCCGGATCGCCGGATTGCGCCGCGCGCTCCACGGCGGGCCCGCCCGGATGCCCGAGCCCGAGCATTTTCGCCGTTTTGTCGAAGGCTTCGCCGGGGGCGTCGTCGAGGCTGGCGCCGAGCCGCGTGAAGGCCCCCGGACCATCCACGATCCCCAAAAGGCAATGTCCGCCCGAAACCAGCAGCGAGAGATAAGGATAAGCCGCCCCGTCGGTCAGACGCGCCGTCAGGGCGTGGCCTTCGAGATGGTTCACCGCCACCAGAGGCTTGCCCGCCCCGAGCGCCATCCCCTGAGCCGCGAGGACTCCGGCGATCAGCCCGCCGATCAGCCCCGGCCCGGCGGTCACGGCCAGAGCGTCGACCTCGTTCAGCGTGAGGCCCGCCTTGCGCAGAGCCTCCTCGACGGCGCGGTCGATCTTCTCGGCGTGGGCGCGGGCGGCGATCTCGGGCACCACGCCGCCATAAAGCGCATGAAGGTCCATCTGGTCATAGACCACGCTGGAGAGGATTTCGGCTTTCGGCGCGCCCTCCTGCGGGACTTCGCCGCGCACCAGAGAGGCGGCGGTTTCGTCGCAGCTGGATTCGATCCCCAGAACGGTGAGGGGCGCCATGAAAGGCTCCTTTCATTGTCAGGCTTCCCCGCCTCTGATAGAGCGGCGCAAGGCGCAAGGAAAGCCCCCGCCGTCAATCCGGAATCTCGCTAAAGGCCCGCCCATGACCGCCCTCTGGACCCGTCCGCTTGTTTTGGCCACGCGCGCCAGCCCGCTCGCCATGGCTCAGGCCGAGGAGACGGCGCGGCGTCTGCGCGCGCAGGCGGGGGTTCCGGCCGAGCTGGTGACGATCCTGCCGCTCACCACCACGGGCGACCGCATTCAGGATCGTTCGCTGAACGCGGCGGGCGGGAAGGGGCTGTTCACCAAGGAGATCGAGGAGGCCCTTTTAGAGCGCCGCGCGGACGTCGCGGTGCATAGCATGAAGGACGCCCCCACCGAGACGCCTGCGGGCCTGGTCTTCGCGGCCCATCCGCCGCGCGAGGACGTGCGCGACGCCTTCGTCTCGACCAAGGCCGCCAGCCTGACGGATCTGCCTCCGGGCGCCACGGTCGGCACGGCCTCCCTGCGGCGTCAGGCCCAGACTTTGCGCCTGAGGCCGGATCTCAAGGTGGCGCTTTTGCGGGGCAACGTCCAGACGCGGCTGAAGCGTCTGGAGGAAGGCGCCGCCGACGCGACTTATCTGGCCATGGCGGGCTTGAATCGTCTGGGGCTGGCGCATCTGGCGCGCGGCCCCGTCGAGGGGATGCTCCCCGCCGTGGCGCAGGGCGCCTTGGGGCTTCAGATCCGCGCCGAGGACGCCGAACTCGCGGAGCTGATGCGCGCGCTGCATTGCCGCCGCACGGGGCTGGAGGTCGCCGCCGAGCGGGCCTTCCTCGCGGCTCTGGACGGCTCCTGCCGCACGCCTCTGGCGGGGCTGGCGCGGGTCGGGGGCGAGGAGGGCCGCGAGCGCCTGCGCTTCGAGGGCGAGATCCTGACTCCCGACGGGCGGATCCGCCATCACGTCATGCTGGAGGGCGCCGCCTCCGAGGGCGAGGCCATGGGCCGCCGGGCGGGCGAGATCCTCAAGGCCCATGGCGGGCCGGATTTCTTCGCGCCTTGAGCCCCCATGAGCCTCTCATGAGGCGGCGCGTCCTGCTCACGCGCCCGGAAGGCGCCGCCGCCGAGCGCAGCCTGCGCCGTCTGAAGGCGCTGGGCTGGGAGGGGATCCGTCTCCCGCTCACCCGCATCGAGGCTCTGCCGGATCCGGGACTGGCCGCGGGCGCTCTGGATCTGGAGGCGGCTCAGGCCCTGATCTTCACCAGCGCCGAGGGGCTGCGGCGCTTCGCGGCTTTAAGCGGATTCCGCGGGCTTCCCGTCCATGCGGTGGGGGCCGCGACGGCCTCGGCGGCGCGGGCGGCGGGCTTCGCCCATGTCGAGGAGGGCGGGGGAGACGTCCGGAGTCTGGCGCTTCATCTGGCGGCGCGGCTGCGGCCTGAGGCGGGCCCGGCGCTGCATTTCGGCGCCGAGGCGCCGGCGGGGGATCTGCCGGGGGCTCTGGCGGGTCTCGGGCTGCGGGTGGTCCGGATTCCGCTCTACCGGACCCGGCCTCTGACGCGCTTTCCGGAATCGGCCTTGCGCGCCGAAGGGCTCCGCGCCGCGCTTTTCCACGCTCCGAGCGCCGCCCGCGCCTTCGCGGCCCTCAGGCCGCCGCCCTGCGCGCTGGAGGGGCTGATCGCCGCGGCGATCAGCGCGGCGGCGGCGGAGCCTTTGGAGGGATTGGGTTTTCGCGCGCTCGTCTGCGCCGCCCGACCCGACGAAGCCCATATGCTCGGGGCTCTGGCGGCCTTGGGGTGAGCCCCTCCGTCTCCGGACCCTCTCCGAAAGCGCAAAAATCTTGGCCCAAGGGCCTTGCTGGTCTAGGTTGATGCGCGCCCTTCAGGCGCGTTCACCCTATGAGAGTCGGACGTCAACCGGAGCGTGAAATATGGCCGATCCCAAAGGCAAACCCAAAAAGCCGAAAGCCGAAGCCTTCAAGGACGTGTCCATCGGCCAGGACGGAGTTTATCGGGTGACCGAAGCGGACGCCGCCGGAACCAGCGCCGAGGCCGCCGACGCGGCCGCGGAGCCCGCTCCGCCCCTCGGCTCCGGGCCTGAAAAGCCCGCCCCCGCGCAATCCGCCTCCGCGCAGTCCGCGTCCGCGCAGCCCACGACCGGAAAACCCATGACGGAGAAGCCTGTGACCTCAACCTCCGCTTCGGGCGGCGCGTCGGGCGCCTCCCCCGCCTCCTCCGGCGGCGCCTCTTCAGGCTCCTCGCCCGGCTCCGGCTCCTCCGGCGGGGGCGGGATGAAGACCGCCCTGACGGCGGTCGGCGCCCTTGTGGCGGGCGCGCTGCTGGCCTTCTGGGTCGGGCCCAAGCTCACCGGCGCCGCCGAGACCGAGCGCAAGGTGAACGATCTGGGCCAGCGCGTCGCGCTCTTCGACCAGCAGAGCAACGCCCTCAACGAGGCCGCCGGACGGGTGGACGCCCTCGACGCGCGGGTCGAATCCATGGCGGGCGGACTCAGCGCGCTGGAGGGCTCCGTGGCGGGCCTGCCCAAGACCGACGAGGCCGGGCCGCGAATCGCCGCCCTGACCGAACGGCTCGATTCTCTGGAGAAGGCGCTTTCGGCGCTCTCCGAGCAGCAGGCCGCCGTGGTCCAGAGCGTCAACGCCGCCTCCTCCGCGCCTGCGGCCCTCCCGGAAGAGGCCGCCGCGCGGCTGGACGCGGTGGAGACGCGCCTCGCGCAGGTCGGCGAAAGCGGCGCCGCGCGCTTCGCGGCGGTGGACGAGAAGCTCGCCGCCCTCGCGGAGCCGAAGCTCTCCGCCGAAGCGGGCTCCCGCCTCGGCGCCCTTGAGGCCCGCGTGGAGGCCCTCACCGGCGAGATCGCCGCGGCCCTCGCCAATGGAAACGGCGAGGAGACCCCCGCCGCCCCGAGCGCCGAAAGCCTGCGCGCCGCCTCCGACGCCGCCGCGGCCGTCGCGGGGCTCCAGCGGCTGGAGGCGCGGGTGGGAGAATTCGACCCCGCCGCCCTGAGGACGAGCCTTCAAAACGACATCTCCGAGGTCCGCGCCCGCGTCGAGGCCGCCGAGGCCTCCGTGGGGGCGCGGCCTTCGGTCTCGCCCGAGGAGCTGGCTGCTCTGAGCGCCCGGCTCGACGAGCTGGCCGCCCGTCAGGAGGCCGCCGCCGAAGCGCCCGAGCCGGAGGCGCCCGCGCTCTCCGCCGCCGATCTCGAAGGCTTCGGCTTCGCCAATCGTTCGGATCTGGAGACGCTGGCCTCGCGCGAGGATCTCGACGCGCTGGCCGCCCGCTTCGACAAGGTGGAGGCCGACGCCTCCGCCGCCAACGCGGTGCGCGTGGAGGCCGCCGCCGCGGTGGCCGCCGCCGATCTGCAAAGCGTGGCGGCGGGCTCGGCGCCCTTCGCGGCGCAGCTGGCCAATCTTCAGCGCCTCTCCGGCGTGGAGCCTGATCCGGCCCTCGCGATCTACGCCCGCACGGGCGCGCCGACCATGGCCACGCTGCTCGCGAGCTACGACGCCGCCGAGCGCGCGGCGCTCGCCGCCGAACAGGCCGCCCGCGCCCGCGAATCCGAGGCTCTGGGCGATAAGCTGGGCGGCGCCTTCTCTTCGCTGGTTTCGGTGCGGCGCACCGCCGAATCGACCGGCGTGGACACGGCCTCCATTCTGGCCCGCGCCCGCGCGCGGCTGGGCGAGGGCGATCTGAACAGCGCCTTGACGGAGCTGGATCTCTTGCAGGCCGCGCCCCGCGAGGGCATGGCTTCATGGCTGCAGGGCGCGCAGGCGCGGCGCAACGTCGAGGAGAGCCTCGCGCGTCTGCGCCGGAACCTGCTGACCGCTCCCGGCGCCTCCAGCGCTCCCAGCGCTCAATGATCAGCCGCTCCGCTCCACATTCCTCAGGGAAGAAGCCGCCATGCCTCGCCTTATTTTCCGCATCCTTCTGATCTTCGCGCTCGCCGGGGCGGCGGGCTGGGGGTATCTCTGGGTCCGCCAGAACGTGAGCGGCGCTTCGCTCACCGTCGGCGACCGGATCCTCGACGTTCAGGCGCCTTTGCTGATCCTCGGGCTTTTGCTCGGGGGGATCGGCTTTTACGTTCTGGTGCGTCTGCTGCGGCTCGTCTTCTTCGGGCCGAGTCTGGCGGCTCAGGCGCTGGAGCGTCAGCGCGAGGCCAAGGGCGTGGAGGCCGTGACGCGCGGCCTCGCGGCCATGGAGATCGGCGACGCGAAATCCGCGCTTCAGGAGGCGCGCAAGGCCGAAAAGCTGCTGCATCACCGCAAAGACCGCAGCCTCGCCCGCCTCGTGCAGGCCCGCGCCCAGACCTTGGCCGGCAACGCCGACGAGGCCCGGCAATATTACGAAGCCATGCTGGAGTCGCCCGGCACCGAGCTGGCGGGCCTGCGCGGGCTGACGGCTCAGGCGGCGGCCTCGGGCGACACGGCCAAGGCGCTTCAGCTGACGCGCCGCGCCGTGGAGCTGCGTCCGCGCGATCCGGCGGTGTTGTCGGCGGCCTTCGACACGCAGGTCGCGGCCCATGAATGGAGCGAGGCGCGTCAGAGCCTCGCGGCGAGCGTCCTCGCGGGCGCGGTCCCGAAGGCGGTCGGCAAGCGGCGCGAGGCGGCTCTGCATCTGGCCGAGGGCGTCGAGGCCGACCTCGCGGGCGACAAGACGCGCGCGCTGAGCGAATCCCGCGCGGCTTTGAAGATCGCGCCGGGGCTGTCTCCGGCGGCGGCTCTGGCGGCGCGGCTCCTCGCCGACGGCGGCGAGAAGGAGAAGACCGAGGCCGCCCGCCATATCGAGGCGGCTTGGGCGCAATCGCCGCATCCGGATCTCGCGGAGGCCTACGCCGCCCTCGCGCCGGACGATCCGCCCGACACGCGCCGCAAGCGCCTTCAGCGGCTGATCAAGAGCTACGCCGAGCATCCGGAATCGCGGCTGCTCTCGGCGGAGCTGGCGCTGGCCGCCGGAGACGCGCCCGCCGCCCGCAAGGCTCTGGCGGGCATGGAGGTCAATCATCCGGGGGCGCGGGTCTTCGCGCTGATGGGCGCCGTGGCCCGCGCCGAGGGCGCGCCGGAGAGCGATTTGCGTCAATGGCTGGCGCGGGCGGTTCAGGCGCCGCGCGCGGCTTGGACCTGCGAATCCTGCGGCCTGACGGCGCCGCGCTGGGTCTGCTGCTGCCCGCAATGCGGAAGCTTCGACAGCTTCCACTGGACTTGGCCTCCGGCGGCTCCGGTGGCGGACGCCCATGCTCTGGAGGCGGCCATGGCGCCTTTGCTGGAGGAAGGCGGCCGTCGCGGCGCGGCTCCGCCCGCGCAGGGCTCGGCGACGGTCGTGGACGCTGCGCCGCAGCGCCCTGCGCCGGGAAGCGAATTGGTGCCGGTGCCTCCGAAACCGGAGGGCGGCCCCGAGGCCAAACCGGCCTGAGGCGCGGACATCGGCCGAGGGCCGTGAGCGAAGGGAGGGGAGCGGTTCAGGCCGCTCCCCTTCGTCTTTTCGGGAGGGCCTGCGGGAATTCCGCGACCGAAAGGCCGGAGGCGCGGGGGGCGGCGTTTTTTCGCTTGCGCGGCGTGCGGGCTCCTCATATGGTCCGCCCCGCGCCGCAGTAGCTCAGCTGGTAGAGCACGTCATTCGTAATGATGGGGTCGGGGGTTCGAGTCCCTTCTGCGGCACCAGATTTCAAAGCTTCAGCATCTCGGCTGAATTTGAAACCCCCTCCGCTTTTCAATTCTTCACGCCGCTCAGAGCCTCGCGCCTCGGTTTTTGAGGATGCGAAGCCGCGCGGAGATGATCTTGAATGCGGCGATGAGACTTCTCGGAGTCGCAATCATCTGCGCGGAGCGGCCGAATCGGCGTCCGATTTCTTGAAGGCCAGCCGCTGAATCGCTCAACCATGGGCGAAACATGGGCGAATTTTTGGGGAGGGCTATCAAGTCTTTGAAAAGATTGGCGCACCCAAAGGGATTCGAACCCCTGGCCTCTGCCTTCGGAGGGCAGCGCTCTATCCAGCTGAGCTATGGGTGCGCGACTGCGCGAAGCTATAGGGCATCCGGCGCGGCTTGGCAATGCGTCAGGCGGCGCGTTTTTTCACGGATTCGCTTCAAAACGGCTTCGCCAAGAGGGTTGAAGATCGCCCGGAAAACTCCGCGCCTCATGAATCGCCCGCGCCACGGCCCGCGACAGGCAAACCGCCGCCGCATGGCCTAATAAAAACCTGTCCCGATCCGGCTCCTTCAGCGCGCGGGCGCCCGTCGCGGCCGCGAAGATCAGGTCTCCGTCGAAAGGCGTGTGGCTCGGCGAGATCGCTCGCGCCATGCCGTCATGGGCGGCGGTCGCCATGCGCAGAGCCTCGGCCTGCGTGAGGGCGGCGTCCGTCGCCACCACGGCGATGGTCGTCGCCTCGCCTTGGCGCTTCGTCGGCGAGGGCTCGAAGCCCGGATCGAAGCGCCGCGCCGGAGGAAACCCGCCGAATTCGCCCGCCATCTCCCAAGGCCCCGCCCAGAACTCCGGCCCTTCGCCGACCACCGTCGAGCCGAGGCTGTTCACCGCGACCAGAGCCCCCACCGTAAGCCCGCTCTCCAGAAGGCAGGAGGCCGAGCCGAGCCCGCCCTTGAAATCCGCCGTCAGCGCGCCGAATCCGGCCCCCGCCGAGCCGAGCGCGAAATCCTCGCCCGCCCGCTCCAGAGCGGCGCGGCCCAAAGCGCGATAAGGATTCTCGATCCAATCCTTATCGCCGCCGTTGAGCAGGTCGAAGAGAATCGCCCCCGGCACGATGGGCGCCCGCACCGGTCCCACCGCGAAGCCCCGGCCCATGGCGCGCAGGCCGTCCACGACGCCCGAAGCCGCATCCAGCCCGAAGACCGAGCCGCCCGACAAAACCAGAGCGTCCGCATGGGTCACGAGCTTATCCGGCGCGAGGAGATCCGTCTCCCGCGTCCCCGGCGCGCCGCCCATCACATGGACCGCCGCGATGAAAGGCGTCTCCGCCGTCAGCACGGTCGCGCCGCTGCGCAGGGCGGCGTCTTCGGCGGAGCCCACCTTGAGGCCCGCCACGTCGGTGATGAGATTGCGCGGTCCGGGACGCATGATCGCTCTCCTTCCTCAAAGGGCGCCGGAAGGCTAAGCCCCGCCCGGCGGAGTGGAAAGAGCTTTCCTTCCTTCTCCGCCTCACGTCAGGATTGCCACTCTCTCCTGAAGGCCCTTATGCTGCGTCGCGAAGCAAGGAGATGGGCGCATGACCGAACCCAGCGATCTGAAGGATTCCTTCAACGGCGCCCTCGGGCTGATCACGGCTCTGCCTCACGCGGCGGAATTGGGCCTTGAGGTTCTGGAGGCCGAAACCGACCACGCCGTGATGCGCGCGCCCTATGATCCGCGGCTCGTCGGAGACCCGGAGACCGGCGTGATCCATGGCGGGCTCATCACCACGCTGCTCGACACCTGCTGCGGTCTGGCGGCGATGCTCTCGCGGACGCGCCCCGCCTCGGCCGCCACGCTGGATCTGCGCATCGATTATATGCGCCCCGCCACGCCGGGCCGCGAGGTGGTCGCCCGCGCGCGCTGCCATCGCGCCACGCGCAGCGTGGCCTTCGTGCAGGCCACGGCCTATCATCCCGAGGCCGAGGACAAACCCATCGCCACGGCCACCGCCGCCTTCATCCTTGAGGGAGCCGCCCCATGACCGCCCCCCCGATCCTTGAGGAGGCTCAGCTCCGCGAGGCCCGCCGCGAAGCCGCCTTGCAGGCTCTGGCGCAGGAGATCCCTTACATCGTCTTTCTCGGCGTGCGCTTCGAGCGGCGCGGCGACGAACTCACGGCGGTTCTGCCCTATCGCCCGAGCCTGATCGGCAATCCGATCAAGAAGGCTCTGCATGGCGGAGCGGTCGGCGCCTTTCTGGAGATCGCCGCCATGACGCAAGTGACGTGGAGCCGGCTTCAGCCCCGGCTCGACGCCGCCGAGCAGGAAGGCCGCGATCCGCCTTCCGCCCGGATCTTCGCGCCGAAGACCATCGACTTCTCCATCGATTATCTGCGTCCCGGACGCCCCGTGGACGCCTACGCCCGCGCGCGGATTCTGCGTCAGGGGCGTCGGGTGGCGAATTTCTGGGTCGAGGCGTGGCAGGAGACGCGCGAGAATCCCATCGCGGCGGCCCATGGCCATTTTCTGCTCACGCCGCCCGCCGAATAGCCCGAGGAAGGCGGCGTTTTCGCATTGACGGCGCCTTGCGAATCCCTAATATGCGCGGGCGTTTCGAGGGGGCTGCGGCCCGGCCTCGCCTGTGCGGGTGTGGTGGAATTGGTAGACGCGCCGGACTCAAAATCCGGTTCCGAAAGGAGTGTCGGTTCGACCCCGACCACCCGCACCAAGCTTTTCCTCCGGATGAAGCCTTATTCGCGCGAGATCTCCGCGCCGCCCGCCGCCATATAGGCGCGGATGCGCAGGAAAAGCGGCCCGTCATGAGGCGGCTCGGGGGGCTGGCGCCCGTTGAACCAGTCGTAGAGCAGCAGATCCGGGATCTCCATCAGCGATTCCAGCGCGTCCAGCTCGGCGGCCGAGAGCGCGTCGCCCTCCTGCTCGACGAAGGGGCCGAGGATCAGATCCATCTCGCGGATGCCGCGCCGCCAGGCCCGGATCTTCAGACGTTTGACCCGCGCTTCAGGCGAGGTCTCGGGGAAGCTTTCGGGCGCGAGTTCGGGCGTGATTCCGGCGGAAGGCATGGCGGAGTCCTGAATGGAGGATGCGGCGAGCGGGCGGCTCCCCAGATCGCTGAAGAAACGCAAAAGATAGCCGTCGGGATCGGCGAGGAGGAATTGCAGATTCCCCGCCTCCTCCGCGCCCCGGCGATACCAGCGCGCCTCCAGAGGCAGGCGGATCTCCAGACCGGCCGCGCGGGCGCTTTCGTAAAGCGCCGCCGCGTCCTCGACGCGGATCTGGAGATTCATCCCGCGCCCGAAAGGCCGCTCCAGAGGCGCCTCATGGAAGCGTCGCCCCGGCCCCGCCGCCTCTTCGAGCATGAGATGGACCGCGCCGCGCGTCAGATAGGCGAAGCGCTCCTCGGGCCGGGCGTAGCGCAGCGAAAAGCCCAGCGCGCCCAGATAAACCGCGAGCGACCGATCAAGATCGCTCACGTCCAATTCGGGAATCAGCGCGGGGCTTTCCTCGGCCATGGCGCGGCCTCAGGCCACGCAGGCGGCCAGATAGAGCAGAATGAAGGACGAAATCCCGATGACGATGGCGCAGGCCTTCACGAAGCCGCCATAAGTGCGCTCCTGCTCGGCGATCTGCATGGTCCCATGTTCATGATGGGCGGCGTGGTCGTGGTCGGACATATCTGGCTCCCTCTCCGGCTTTCGACGCGGGCAAATTAGGCGGTCTCGGCGCGGATCGCAATGCGGCGTCCGGCCTCTCGCGCCGCGACTTTCAGCCGACTCGCTTCATTTCAAACCTTGCGCCCGCCAGCCGATCATCCCCTTCGCGGCTTCGGGGGAGGGCGCGTCATGGGGCACGAAGAAATCCGGGAAGAGTTCGGCGCCGGGAGTCACGGAATAGGGCGCGAAATCGGTCACGCCCTCGGCGGCGAGGAAGAGGTCGTCGAGCAGGAACCAGCCGGTGAAGCTCTGGGCGGGCTTCTTCAGCGCCGCGACCGCCGCGTCGGCGAGGATCTCGGGCTTGCGCGACTGACTGGCCATCTCCGCGCCGCCGAGCAGATTGCGCACCGCCGCCGTGTCGATGGTGGTGCGCGGCCAGAGGCAGTTGAAGGCGATCTTGCCCTGATATTCTCCGGCCCAACCCAAGGTGAGCAGGCTCATGCCGTATTTCGCCAGAGAATAGGCCGCATGATTCTTGAACCAGCCCACATTGAGGTCCAGCGGCGGCGAGAGGGTCAGCACATGCGGATTCTCGGCCTTCAGCAGATGCGGAAGCGCCGCCTGCGTGGTCATGAAGGTTCCGCGCGCATTGACGCCCATCATGAGGTCGAAGCGTTTGGGGTCCGTCGCGAGGGTCGGCGTCAGGCTGATCGCCGAAGCGTTGTTGACGAGGACGTCCAGCCCGCCGAAGGCGGCGGCGGCTTCGTCCACGGCGGCTTTCACCGCCGCTTCGTCGCGGATGTCGCAGAGGATCGGCAGAGCCTCGCCGCCCGCCGCGCGGATCTCCTCGGCGGCGGTGTGGATGGTGCCTTCGAGCTTGGGATGGGGCCTGTCGGTCTTGGCGGCGATGGCGATCCGCGCGCCTTCGGCGGCGGCGCGTTTGGCGATGGCGAGGCCGATGCCCCGGCTGCCGCCGGTGATGAAGATGTTCTTGCCCTTCAGGCTCATGGCTTCCTCCCTGATTATGCTTGTTCTTCGAGAAGTTCGGGCGTCGGCGCGAAGCGCCATGCGCCTTCGGAATCGGTCGTGCGCGCGACTTCGCCCCGGATCTCCAGATGGCGCAGATGCGCGATGGCCTGACTCGCCGCCAGACCATAGAGCTTCGGCCCGATCTTGCGGCGGAAGAGATGCTCGAAGGCGTCCACGGCGCGCAGGCCGGGAGCCTCGCCGCCTCTGGCGATCAGCGCGGCGCGGAGCTTTTCGGAGCGGCCCCGGTCGCGCGCCATGATGCTGCGCAATCCGGCGCGGGGATCGCGGAAGGGCAGGTCATGGCCGGGCAGCGCGAGGGCGCCCTCCGGCAGGCCCGGCGCGGCGGCCTCCGCCCAAGCGAAGAACTCGGCCACCGGATCGGCCAGAGGCTCCATCGGATAAACCGAGAGGGGCGCGGGATTCTCGGGCAGAATGGCGTCGCCCGCGATCATGAGGTCTTCTTCGGCGCTGGTCAGCAGAAGCTGATCCGCCGCATGGCCTTGCGCGAAGGCGACCCGCCAGAGCCGCCCGCCGAGCGAAACCTCCGCGCCTTCGGTCAAGGCCGTGAATCCGATGGGCATCGGCCCGATCAGATGGCCGTAGCCCGAATCCAGCCCGAGGAGGGTCTTCTCCAGATTCTCGGCGTCATAGCCGAGGCCCCGGTAGAAAACTTCAAGCTCCGGCGGACGCTCGGTCCAGCGGGCGCGGCTCATGGCGACGGCGCCGAAGGCCACGGCGCGGGGCGCCCAAAGCTCGGCGCCGGTCTTGCGCATGAGCCAGCCCGTCAGGCCCATATGGTCGGGATGGGCGTGGGTGCCGATCAGCCGCCGCACGGGGCGTCCCTTGAGAGGTCCGGCGAGCAGAACCCGCCATTCCTCTTTGCAGGAGTCGCCGGGAACGCCGGTGTCCACCAAGGTCCAGCCGTCGGAATCCGCGAGGGCGTAGACGTTCACATGGCCCAGCGTATAGGGCATGCTCACCCGGCCCCAGAGGATCCCTTCCGCGATCTCCTTCATCTCGCCCGCCTGAGGCGGAACGAGGTCTTTCGTCACGCTCACGCCCCGGCCTCATAGAGCAGAGCCGCGCCGCTCATGGCTTGGGCGGCCTTGGCGGGGGCCTCCGCCGCGAGGACGGTCAGGAAGAAGCGCGCCGTGGCGATTTTGCGGGCTTTGAATTCGGCGTCTCCGGAGAACTCCGGCGCCGAGAGCAGACGCGCCCCCTTGCCGAGCAGGGCGCCGCCATGAGCCAGAGACATCAGCCCGAGATAGGCCGAGGAGCCCGCCAGACGATCCGCCGCCGGGCGGTCGAGCATCCAGCGCGTGGCCTCTTCGGCGGCGGAGGCCGCCTGAGCCAGCCCGCGCGCCATGTCGCCCAAGCCCGCTTCGGCGAGGGCGTCGGCTTCGTCGAAGGCGGCGGCGGTCAGAGCCAGAGCCTGAGCGCCTTCGTCCGACGAGAGCTTGCGCCCGACGAGATCCGCCGCCTGCACGCCGTTGGTGCCTTCGTAAATGGCGGTGACGCGCACGTCGCGGGCGTATTGGGCGGCGCCGGTCTCCTCGATGAAGCCCATGCCGCCATGGACCTGAATCCCGAGATAGGAGACTTCATTGCCGACGTCGGTGCCATAGGCTTTGGCGAGGGGCGTCAGCAGTCCGGCCCAGGCGGCCCAGCGGGCGCGCTCCTCCGGCGAGGCGGCGGTCTTCGCCAGATCCAGCGCGCGGGCGCAGTCATAGGCGATGGCGCGGGCGGATTCGGTCTTGGCGCGCATGGTCAGGATCATGCGGCGGACGTCGGGATGATCGACGATGGTTCCCGTGCGGGCCGCGCCCTCGGGAATCACGGCTTGGCCCTGCACGCGCTCGCGGGCGAAGGCTTCGGCGTGCTGCATGGCGGCCTCGGCGATTCCGACGCCCTCCAGACCCACGCCTAAACGCGCGTTGTTCATCATGGTGAACATGGCCGCGAGGCCCTTGTTCTCCTCGCCGACGAGCCAGCCCTTCGCGCCCTCATAGGCCATGACGCAGGTCGGCGAGCCGTGCAGGCCCATCTTATGATCCAGCGAAACCACCTGAAGCGCGTTGCGCTCTCCAAGGGAGCCGTCGGCGTTGGGAATGAACTTCGGCGCGAGGAAGAGGCTGATCCCCTTCACGCCCGGAGGGGCGTCGGGCAGACGCGCCAGCACCAGATGCGAGACGTTTTCCGCCACGTCATGGTCGCCCCATGAGATCCAGATCTTCTGACCCGTGAGGCTGTAAGTGCCGTCGCCGTTGCGCTCGGCCCTGGTGCGCAGCGCCGCGAGATCCGTGCCCGCCTGAGGCTCGGTCAGGTTCATGCTGCCGGTCCATTCGCCCGAGATCAGCTTGGGCAGATACAGCGCCTTCAGCTCCTCGGAGCCGTGGGCCTCCAGAGCCTCGATCTGGCCTTGGCTCAGCAAGGGGCAGAGGCTCAGGGCCATGCAGGCCCCGGCGAAGACCTCGTTCACGCCCGATTGCAGCGCGATGGGCAAGCCCATGCCGCCATGATCGGCGGGCGCCGAGACGCAGGTCCATCCGCCTTCGGCCAGAACCTTATAGGCTTCCTTGAAGCCGGGGCTGGTGCGCACCACGCCGTTCTCCAGCACGGCGCCTTGCAGATCGCTGCCCCGGCGCAAAGGCGCGAGGGTCTCTTCGGCGATTTTGCCCGCCTCGCCGAGAATGGCGGCGGCGGAATCCGCGTCGAGTTCGGCGAATCGCTCGGCGGCGCTGAGGGCCTCCGGCCCGCTCCAGATCCCCAGCACTTCGTCGAGCACGAAACGGATCTCGTCCAGCGGCGCGCGATAACTCATAGCGGTCTCCCTCGACTCCAAGCCCAGGCGCTTTGACGCCTGAAGGCGAAGCGCTTATCTCTGGGCGCCGATCATGGCGGGTTTGCGCCGCCGCGCAACAGGGACGCCGCGTCAGGCGGCGGGAATTTCATCATGGCCTCGCTGAACACGGTGCGTCTGAGCGCGAGTCCGCGCGGGATCTCGGCGGCGGCGGGGATTTTGCGCGCGGGGGGGCTGGTCGCCTTCCCGACTGAAACGGTTTACGGACTCGGGGCGGACGCGCGCTCGGATCGGGCCGCGCGCTCGATCTATGAAGCCAAAGGGCGACCTTCGCATAATCCATTGATCGCGCATGTCTCTTCTTTAAAGGCGGCGGAGAATCTGGCGGAGTTTCCGCCTCTGGCGCGGCGTTTGGCGGAAGCCTTTTGGCCGGGGCCTCTGACGCTGATCCTCGCCAAACGCCCGGAGGCGGGCCTCTCCGAAGTCGTGACGGCGGGCGGGGCGCGGGTGGGTCTGCGGGTTCCCGCCCATCCGACGGCCCTCGCCTTGCTGGAGGCCTTCGGCGGGCCTCTCGCGGCGCCGAGCGCGAATCGCTCCGGGGCCGTCAGCCCCACCGAGGCGGATCATGTGCTGGAGGGCCTGAGCGGCCGCATCGACGCGGTTCTCGACGCCGGGCCCTGCGTGGTGGGGCTGGAATCCACGATTCTGCTGGTCGAGGGCGGGGAGGCGCGGTTGTTGCGTCCCGGAGGTCTGGCGCTGGAGGATCTGGAGTCGGTCGCGGGCGGGCCGATCCTCGCGGAGGACGAGGCGGATGAAGCGGCGCCTTTGTCTCCGGGGCGTCTGAAGAGCCATTACGCGCCGCGCGCGGGTCTGCGGCTGGATGCGGCGGCTCCGGCGCCGGGCGAGGCTTGGTTAGGCTTCGGGCCCGATCCCGCCGAGGCGGAGGGCGCGATCTTGCGGCGGAACTTATCTGAAGGCGGCGATCTTCGGGAGGCGGCGGCGCGGCTTTTCGCTCTGCTGCGCGAGATGGATAAGGAGCTGGCCGCTCTGACGGGCGGGGCGGGGGGCTTCATCGCGGTCGCGCCTCTGCCGGAGGGGGGGCTCGGCCGCGCGCTGAACGACCGCCTGCGCAGAGCCGCGGCGCCGCGTCCGAAGGCCCATCTGACAAAGAACGAATTTTATCCTCCGTCCGACGCTTGACACCCTATCGTCACGCGGCTATCTAAGCGCCCACCGTGATCCCGCTGGGGGATAGTTTAACGGTAGAACAGCGGACTCTGACTCCGTTAGTCTTGGTTCGAATCCAGGTCCCCCAGCCACGGTTTTTCCCATAAAATCAAATCCGTCGCGAATCGCCAATCCGCCCGCCTTCCGACAGGATCCGCCGCGCGTTCCGCCAAGCCGTCCCCTGCGCGCCGCAGGAGCCCGGCCGCCCTCCGCATCCCCCTGCTGCGATTCGGCGGCTTGACCTGAAACGCGCTTCCGGGCTCTCTCGCCGCGCAGAAGCGGGAGGGCGAAGATGCGCGAAAAGACCTTGGGCGTGATCCTCGCGGGAGGATTGGCCCGCCGCATGGGCGGCGGCGACAAAGGGCGTCTCGATCTCGGCGGCCGGACGCCGCTCGCGGAGCTGACGGCGCGGATGAAGCCGCAATGCGCCGCGCTGATCCTCAACGCCAACGGCGATCCCGCGCGGTTCGAAGATCTCGGGCTGGAGGTGGTCCCGGATGGAGTCCCGGGCTTCCTCGGGCCTCTGGCGGGGATCCTGGCCGGGATGGACCACGCCGCCGCATTGGGCCTCCCCTTCGTTCTGACGGCGGCCTCCGACACGCCTTTTCCGCCGCGCGATCTGGGCGAGAAGCTCGCCGAAGCCGCCGCCCGCGAAGGCCGACCCGTCGCCATGGCCGCCACGCGCATGGAGGGGCGGCTCATGCCTCATCCGACTTTCGGGCTCTGGCCCGCCGCTTTGCGCGCGGATCTGCGGGCGGCTCTGGGCGCGGGCGTGACGCGGGTGCGCTCATGGGCCGAGGGCCATGGCGCCGCTCTGGCCGAATTCCCGGCCGAGCCTTTCGATCCCTTCTTCAACATCAACCATCCTGACGATCTGGCGCAGGCGCGCCGCCTCTGGCAGAAGCTCCGTTTGGAGTGAAGGGAGGGCCGCATGCGGGTCTATGGCGTGACCGGGCGCAAGAATTCGGGCAAGACCGGGCTCATGGAGCGCCTTGTGGCCGAGATCGTCGGGCGGGGCTTCCGGGTCTCGACGGTGAAGCACGCCCATCACGTCACGGACGTCGATCAGCCGGGCCGCGACAGCCACAGGCATCGCATGGCGGGCGCCACGGAGGTTCTGCTCGCCACGCCCTTGCGCTGGGCCTTGATGCATGAGCTGCGCGGCGCGGCGGAGCCCTCTCCGGCGGAGGTCTTCGCCAAATTCGCGCCCGTGGACCTGATTCTCGTCGAGGGATTCAAACATGGCGATCATCCCAAGATCGAGGCTCTGCGCCGCGAGACCGGGACCGAGCCTCTGGCGCGCGAGATTCGGAGCATCCGCGCCTTCGCCTCGGATTACGGCGATCCGGGTTTGGGCCTTCCCGTCTTCCATCTCGACGACACGCAGGCCGTCGCGGATTTCATCCTGAGGGAGGTCGGGCTCCTCCCCCGCCCGAGCCCCGGCGCGGGGAAGCCCTTCGAGCCGGACGCCTCCGCGGACGAGGCTCTGGCGCGGATGCAGGCGGCGATCCGGCCCCTCGCGGGCGAGGCCGAGATCACGCTCGCGGAGGCTTCGGGACGGGTTCTCGCGCGCGCTATGGCGGCGGCGCGGAGCCATCCGCCCACCGACAACTCCGCCGTGGACGGCTACGGCTTCGCCTTCGAGGCCGTGGACATGGCGCGGCCGATCCCTCTGGAGCCGGGACGCTCCGCCGCCGGAGCCCCCTTCGCGGGCGTTCTGCCGCCCGGAAAGGCTCTGCGCATCCTGACAGGCGCGGTTCCTCCCGAAGGGATGGACGTGGTGGTTCCTGAGGAGCTGACCCGGATCGAGGCGGGGCGGCTGATCCTTGAGCGGCCTCCGGCGCGGCGCGGGGCGAACATCCGTCCGGCGGGCGAGGACATGCGGGCGGGCGCCGAGGCTCTGGCGGCGGGCGCGATCCTGCGTCCGGGAGATCTGGCGCTCGCGGCGGCGGTGGGGCTGGATCGGCTTCCGGTCAGGCCGAGGCTGCGCGCGGCGATCTTCTCCACCGGCGACGAACTCGCGGATCCGGGCGCGCCCGCCGAAGGCCGCACCTATGACGCCAACCGCCCCATGCTTCGGGCTCTTTTGGAGCGCCAAGGCTATGAGGTTCTGGATCTCGGCGTCATCCCCGACGCGCGTCCGGCGATCCGCGCGGCTCTGGATGAAGCCTCCGCCCGCGCCGACGCCATCCTGACCACGGGCGGCGCTTCGCGGGGCGATGAGGATCACGTCTCGGCTCTGCTCCGCGAGGAAGGCGAGCTTCAGGTCTGGCGCGTGGCGATCAAGCCGGGGCGGCCTCTGGCTCTGGCCCATTGGCGGGGCGTTCCGGTCTTCGGTCTGCCGGGGAACCCCGTAGCGGCGATGATCTGCGCTTTGATCTTCGCGCTTCCGGGACTGGCTCTGCGGGCGGGCGCGGTTTGGCGCGAGCCCGAGGCCTATCAGGTCGTCGCGGATTTCGCCCGCCGCAAGCAATTCGGGCGGCGGGAATATCTGCGGGCGCGGATCGACGCCCAAGGCCGCGCCCAAGCCTTCCCTTCGGAGGGCTCGGGGCGGGTCTCGGGGCTGTCCTGGGCCGGGGGGCTCGTGGAGCTGCCCGAAGACCTCCGCGAGATCCGCCCCGGCGACCTTGTGCGCTATCTGCCTTTTTCGGGCTTTAATCTTTGAGGATCGAAGGCAGATTCAGCCCATGCTCGCGGGCGCAGTCGAGGGCGATGTCGTAACCCGCGTCGGCGTGGCGCATGACGCCCGTGGCGGGGTCGTTCCAGAGCACCCGTCCGATGCGCTTCGCCGCCGCCTCCGAGCCGTCGCAGCAGATGACCACGCCGGAATGCTGCGAGAAGCCCATCCCCACGCCCCCGCCATGATGCAGGCTGACCCAAGTCGCGCCCGAGGCCGTGTTGAGCAGGGCGTTGAGCAAGGGCCAGTCGGAAACCGCGTCGGATCCGTCCTTCATGGCTTCCGTCTCGCGATTGGGCGAGGCCACCGAGCCCGAATCCAGATGATCGCGGCCGATGACGATGGGCGCCTTGAGTTCGCCTTTGGCCACCATTTCGTTGAAGGCCAGCCCCAGCCTGTGGCGCTGCCCCAGACCCACCCAGCAGATCCGCGCGGGCAAGCCTTGGAAGGCGATGCGCTCGCGGGCCATGTCGAGCCAATTATGCAGATGCGGGTCGTCGGGGATCAGCTCCTTGACCTTCTCGTCGGTCTTGCGGATGTCCTCCGGATCTCCCGAGAGCGCGCACCAGCGGAAAGGCCCGATCCCCCGGCAGAACAGCGGGCGGATATAGGCGGGCACGAAGCCGGGGAAGGCGAAGGCTTCGGCGAAGCCCTCCTCTTTGGCGACTTGGCGGATGTTGTTGCCATAATCGAAAGTCGGGACGCCGAGCTGATGAAAGGCGACCATCGCCTCGACCTGTTTGCGCATGGAGGGGCGCGAAGCGGCCTCGACGGCTTTGGGGTCGCTGGATTGCTTGGCGCGCCATTCCGCCACCGTCCAGCCGATGGGGAGATAGCCGTGGATCGGATCATGGGCGCTGGTCTGATCCGTCACCATGTCGGGCTTCACGCCCCGGCGGACCAACTCGGGATAGACCTCGGCGGCGTTGCCGATCAGAGCGAGGGATTTCGCTTCGCCCGCCGCCGTCCAGCGCGCGATGATCTCCAGAGCTTCGTCGAGGCTATGGGTTTTTTCATCCACATAGCGGGTGCGGATGCGGAAATCGGCGCGGGTCTCGTCGCATTCCACCGCGAGGCAGCAGGCGCCGGCCATCACCGCCGCCAGAGGCTGCGCGCCGCCCATGCCGCCGAGGCCGCCCGTCAGAATCCAGCGGCCCTTGAGGTCTCCGCCGTAATGGCGGCGCCCGGCCTCCACGAAGGTCTCGTAGGTGCCCTGCACGATGCCTTGCGAGCCGATGTAGATCCATGACCCGGCGGTCATCTGGCCGTACATCGCGAGGCCCTTGCGGTCGAGTTCGTTGAAATGGTCCCAAGTCGCCCAATGGGGCACGAGGTTGGAGTTGGCGATCAGCACGCGCGGGGCGTCGGCGTGGGTGCGGAAGACGCCCACCGGCTTGCCCGATTGCACGAGCAGGGTCTCGTCCTCTTCGAGCTTCTGAAGCGTCGAGACGATGCGGTCGAAATCCTCCCAAGTGCGGGCGGCGCGGCCTATGCCGCCGTAAACGACCAGCTCATGCGGATTCTCGGCCACGTCGGGATGCAGGTTGTTCATCAGCATCCGCATGGGGGCTTCGGTCATCCAGCTCTTGGCGGTGATTTCGGTCCCGGTGGGCGGGAAGACGTCGCGGCGGTTGAGGCGGGGATTGGGGGCGGTCATGGCGGTCCTCCCGGATTATTTTTGAGCCAAATGCGGAGCGAGATCGGCGAGGCGCGCGAGGATCTCGGCGAGGATGGGGCGCAGGCGCGCGGCTTTGGCGGCGTCCAGCGCGAAGGGCGGGGCTTCCGTCGCCAGATGGGTGGATTGCGCCAGCTCCATCTGAATGGCGTGGACGCCCTCTTGCGGGCGGCCGTAATGACGGGTGGTCCAGCCGCCTTTGAAGCGCCCGTTATGAATGGTCGAATATCCGGAGGCGCCGGAGCAGACCTCCAGAACCGCGGCGGAGATCTCCGGCGCGCAGGTCGTCCCCATGGCGTCGCCGATGTTGAAATCCGGCAAAACCCCTTCAAAAAGGAAGGGAATCCGCGAGCGGATGGAATGGCAGTCAAAGAGGATCGCCACGCCGTGGATCGCCTTCACCCGCGCGATCTCGGCGGCGAGGGCCTTATGATAGGGCGTGTGATGACAGGGAATCCGGCGCGCGATCTCGGCGGCGTCGGGGCGCATGAGCCAGATCTCCGCGCCGTCGAAATCGGTCAACGGAACGAGGCCGGTGGTGTTTTGGCCCGGATAGAGGCTGGCGTCGTTCGGGGGGCGATTGACGTCCAGAGCATAACGATGGGTCGTCGCCTGAACCATGGTCGCGCCGGGGAGGAGCCCCGCGTAAAGCTCATGCGCATGCCAATCCGTATCGGAGAGGATGCGCCCGCGGGCGTTCAGAGCGTTCCAGACCTCAGGCGGCAGTTCCGTCCCGACATGGGGGAAGCCGAGGATCACCGGGCTAACGCCGCGTTCGACGATCAGGCCCATGGCGTCCATCCCTTCAGCCCGGCGGCCTCAAGCAAAGCGCCTTGCTTCACCAGAGCCGAGGCTTTGGCGAGATCTCCGGCCATGAAGCGGTCTTCCTCCAGATGCGGGATTTCGGCGCGCAGGGCGTCGATCACCGCCTGAAGCTTCGGGCTGGTGGCGAGGGGCGCGCGGAACTCCACGCCCTGAGCCGCGCAAAGAGCCTCGATTCCGAGGATGGCTTGCAGATTCTCCGCCATGCGCCCGAGCCGCCGCGCGCCATGGGCGGCCATGCTCACATGGTCTTCTTGGTTCGCGGAGGTCGGCGTGCTGTCGGTGGAGCAGGGATTCGCGAGATGCTTGTTTTCGCTCATCAAAGCGGCGCTGGTGACTTCGGCGATCATGAAGCCCGAATTCAGCCCCGGATGGGCGGTCAGGAAGGGCGGGAGGTCGAAACTCAGGGTGGGGTCCACCATCAGGGCGATGCGGCGCTGAGAAATCGCGCCGATCTCGGCCATGGCGAGGGCGATCTGATCGGCGGCGAAGGCCACGGGCTCGGCGTGGAAATTGCCGCCCGAGACGATGCTGTCAGCCAGAACCAGCGGATTATCCGTCACGGCGTTGGCTTCGATCTCCAGCGTCCGCCCGGCGAAGGCCAGCAGATCCAGAGCCGCCCCCACGACTTGAGGCTGACAGCGGATGCAATAGGGATCCTGCACGCGTTTGTCGTCTTCGCGGTGGCTCTCGCGGATGACCGAGCCCTCCATGAGGCCGCGCAGGATCTCCGCCGCCGCGATCTGGCCTTGATGGCCGCGCAGGCTGTGGATCTCAGGATGCAAAGGCGCCGTGGAGCCCATGACCGCATCCGTGGAAAGCGCGCAGGTCGTCAGCGAGCTTCCCGCCGCCCGCGCCGCTTCAAACAACCCGACCAGCGCGAGGGCGGTCGAGAATTGCGTGCCGTTGATCAGCGCGAGCCCCTCTTTAGGCCCCAGGACCACAGGCTTCAGCCCGGCGCGGCGCAGAGCCTCGGCGGAGGGCAGGCGCTCGCCCTGAAGTTCGGCCTCGCCCTCGCCCATGAGCGTGGCGGCCATATGGGCCAGAGGCGCGAGGTCTCCCGAGGCGCCCACCGAGCCTTGCGCCGGAACCACGGGCGTCACGCCCTTGTCGAGCAGCCCTTCGATCAGCGCGACCACCTCCCAGCGCACCCCCGAGGCGCCGCGCCCTAACGAGAGCAGTTTCAGCGCCATCATCAGCCGCGTCGTTGCGCGCTCCAGAGGCGCGCCCACCCCGCAGCAATGCGAGAGGATGAGGTTGCGCTGAAGCTGAGCGGCGTCTTTGGCGGCGATCTTCACCGAGGCCAGCTTGCCGAAGCCGGTGTTGACGCCATAGACGGCGGCTTCGCCTTCGGCGGCGGCCTTGATGCGCCCTGCGGCGGCCTCGACGGCGGGGCGGGCGGCGGAATCGAGCCGCGCGGCGAGGCCCTCGCGCCAGATGCGTTCAAGCTGCGCGAGCGTCGCGGCGCCGGGCGTGAGGCGTTCAGCCATTCCAGATTCCCCCAAAAATCCGCGCATGGAGCGGATTGAAACCCATGCGGTAAGCGAGCTCCGCCGGGCGCTCGACGTCCCAGACCGCGAGATCCGCCCGCAGTCTCGGCGCCAGCGTCCCGCGATCCTTCAGCCCGAGCGCCCGCGCGGCGTTGATCGTCACGCCGCGCAAAGCCTCTTCAGGGGTCAGGCCGAAGAGCACGCAGCCGAAATTCAGCGTCAGCAACAGCGAGGTCAGCGGCGAGGTGCCCGGATTGCAGTCGGTCGAGAGCGCCATGGGAACGCCATGTTTGCGGAAGGCCGCGACGGGCGGCGCCTGCTCCTCGCGGAGCATATGAAAGGCGCCGGGCAGCAGCACGGCGACCGTCCCGGAAGCGGCGAGGGCGGCGGCGTCTTCATCCGTGGCGTATTCCACGTGATCCGCCGAAAGCGCGCCGAACTCCGCCGCAAGCTTCGTTCCGCCGAGATGCGAAAGCTGCTCCGCATGGAGCTTCACCGGCAGCCCGAGCCGCTTGGCTTCTTGAAAAACCCGCGCGATCTGTTCCGGCGTGAAGGCGACGCCTTCGCAAAAGCCGTCCACGGCGTCCGCGAGGCCCTCTTGAGCAGCGGCGCGCAGGGTCGGGAGGCAGATCTCTTCAAGATAGGCCTCGGGGCGGCCCTTATATTCCGCCGGAACCGCATGAGCGCCGAGGAAGCTCGTGCGGATCTCCACGGCCCGTTCGCGGCCCAGACGCCGCGCCGCGCGCAGCATCCGCAATTCTGTCTCGTGGTCGAGGCCGTAGCCGGACTTCACTTCGACCGTGGCCACGCCTTCGGCCAGCAAGGCGTCGAGTCGGGGGAGCGCCATGACGACGAGTTCATCCTCCGAGGCGCCGCGCGTGGCGGTCACCGTCGAGACGATGCCGCCCCCCGCCGCCGAGATCTCGGCGTAGCTCGCGCCTTCGAGCCGCATTTCGAATTCCCGCGCCCGGTCGCCGCCGAAGACGAGATGCGTATGGCAGTCGATGAGCGCGGGCGTGACGAGGCGGCCTTCAAGCCCGCGCCGGGGCCATGGGCGGAATTCGGCGGGAAGCTCGGCGGCGGGGCCGATCCAGCGGATCACGCCGCCCTCATGCGCCAAAGCGCCTTGTTCGATCAGGCCATAGGGCGCTTCGCCCAGCAGGCTGGCGAAGCGCGCTCCGGTCAGGATTTCTCCCTGCGCCATGTCTCCCCTCGCGATGCTTGATTATCTCTGATTTGAAATTAATATGTCCGCACATATTCACCGCGTCAAGGGAGATTCGCCGATGGTCGCGCTTTGGGCTTCGCAGGCTTTGACTCCGGAGGGCTGGCGTTCGGGCGTCCGGCTGATCATCGGCGCGGAGGGGCGCATCGCCTCGGTCGAGGCGGGCGTCGAGCCTCAGCCGGGAGACCATCGCCTCGGCGTTCTGCTGCCCGCGCCGCTCAACGCGCATTCCCACGCCTTTCAGCGCGCCATGGCTGGTTTGACCGAACGTCGCGGCCCCGATCCGCGCGACAGCTTCTGGACTTGGCGCCGCCTGATGTTCCGCTTCCTCGACCAGCTCACGCCGGAGGACGTCGAGGATGTGGCGGCCTTCGTGCAGATGGAGATGCTGGAGGCCGGATACGCCGCTCAGGCCGAATTCCATTATCTGCATCATGCGCCGGGCGGGACGCCCTACGCCGATCTCGCGGAGATGTCGGGCCGGATCGTCGCGGCGGCGGCGCGGACGGGAATCGGCCTGACCTTGCTGCCGGTGCTTTATCAATATGGCGGCTGCGACAAGCGGCCCCTCGCGCCCGGACAAAACCGCTTCGGCAATGACCTCGACCGTTTCGCGCGGCTGCATGAGGGGGCCGGACGGGCTCTGGCGGCTTTGGGCCGGGCGGATTCGCGGTTAGGCGTCGCGCCCCATAGCCTGAGGGCCGTGGCTCCGGAAAGCCTCGCCGAGGTCGTGAAGCTTGCGTCGCAAGGACCGATCCACATGCATCTCGCCGAGCAGGTCGCGGAGGTGGAGGAGGTCGAGGCCGCTTGGGGCGCCCGTCCCGTCACATGGCTTTTGGCGAATGCGGAAGCGGACGACCGCTGGACTCTGATCCACTGCACCCAGACCACGCCGGAGGAGACTCTGGCTCTTGCGGCCTCCGGCGCGACGGCGGGTCTTTGCCCGCTCACGGAATCCAGCCTCGGCGACGGGATCTTCGACGGGGTTCGTTATCTGGGCGCGGGCGGGCGCTTCGCCATAGGCTCGGATTCGAACATCCGCATCGCGCTGTCCGAGGAGCTGCGCACGCTGGATTATTCCCAGCGTCTGCGCGACCGCAGCCGCGCGGCTCTGGCGACGGCGGAGCTTTCGACGGGCCGCGTGCTTTACGAAGGCGCGTTGAAGGGCGGCGCGGCGGCGGGCGGTCGTGAAAGCGGAGCGCTCAAGCCGGGGCTTTGGGCGGATCTCCTCGCGCTGGACGCCGAAGCCGTGGATCTGATCGGGCGTTCCGGCGACGCCATGCTGGACACATGGATCTTCGCCGGAGATGATCGGCTCGTGAAAGACGTCTGGGCGGCGGGAAGGCGTGTGGTGAGCGAAGGACGGCATAAAGACCATGCGGCGATCACGGCGCGCTATGCGGCGACGATGCGCCGCCTCAAGAGCGATTTCTGATGGTTGAGAGGCGCTTGTCCTGGCGCGAGGCCCGGGCGGAGATCCTGCGGCGCATCCGGACCGGGATCTGGCCGCCGGGCGCGCAGATTCCTTATGAGGAGGATCTCGCGGAGGAGTTCGGCTGCGGACGCGGCTTGGTCAATCGCGCGCTTCAGGAATTGGCCGCCGAAGGCGTCGTCGAGCGCAAGCGCAAGGGCGGAACCCGGGTGGCGGATCATCCCGTGCGGCGGCCCAAGCTGGAGATCCCCATTCTGCGCCAAGAGGTCGAGGCGCGGGGCGGCGTTTATGGACATTTGCTGCTCGCCCGCGCCTTGGCGCCCGCGCCTCTGGAGATTCGGGGAAGGCTGAAGCTCTCCGAAGCGGCGGAGCTTCTGCATTTGCGGACGCTGCATCTCGCCGACGGCGCGCCCTACGCCTATGAAGCGCGCTGGATCTCGCCTGCGGGGGCGCCGGGGGTTCTGGAGGCGGATTTCACGAAGATCAGCGCCAATGAATGGCTTCTCCGCCATGCGCCTTACGATTTCGGCGAAATGTCCATCGGCGCCGAGGCCGCCGAGGCGGAGGCCGCCGCAATCCTCAAGGCGGCTCCCGGCGCGCCGCTGCTCAGCGTCGAGCGGACGACGTGGCGAAGGGGCGAAGAGGAGGAGCCCGCGCCCATCACCTTCGCCCGTCAGCTGCATCCGCCCGGCCATCGGCTCAAAGCGGAGCTTTGACCTCAGAATCCGGGCGGGGCGTCGCCGTCGCGCGCCATCCGGCGTAGGCCACGCCCAGAGCCGCCAGCAGCAGAACCGCCGCCGCCGTGAGCATCACCGCCGCGAAGGCGCCGTGGAAGGCCTCGCCCGCCATGCCGATCAGCCGCTCGGCGGCCTCGGCGGGCAGAGTCTCGGCGGCGCGCAAGGCTTCGTCCACGCCGTCGCGGACTTCCGGCGGAAAGCCCGGCGCCGCGCCGATCCGCGCCGTATAGACGCCGAGCATCACGCTGCCGAGCAGAGCCACGCCCAGAGTCCCGCCCAGTTCGTAAGACACCTCCTCCATGGAGGCGGCCATGCCCGCGCGCTCCGCCGGAGCGTTCATGAGGATGGTGGCCGAGGCGGCGGTCATGGTGGCGCCGACGCCGAAGCCCAGCACCGCCTGAGAGGCCAGAGCCGCGAGGCTCGCGCCTTCCCAAGCCCAAAGATAGCCGAGGACTCCCGCCGCGCAGAGGACCAGCCCCCAGCCCATGACCTTCGGCCCGCCGAGCTTCGGCAGGAAGGAGCCCGCCAGAGGCCCCGCCACGAAGGAGGCCAGAGAGCCGGGCATCAGCGCCAATCCGGCTTGCAGCGGGGTGAAGCCCTGCACGAGCTGGAGCCTCTGGCTGATGACGAGCTGAGCGCCGATCAGCGCCCCCGCCGAGACCACCGCCGCGAGGACGCCCGCCGTGAAGATCGGATTTTTGAACAAACTGAAATCGATCATCGGCAGAGGCGCGCGGTTTTGCCTGCGCACGAAAAGCGCGACGAAGCCCGCGCCGAGCGCGCCCGCCAGAGCCGCCGCGCCGAGATCGGGCGTCGCCTTGCCGAACTCCTTCACGCCATAGACCAGCCCGATCAGGCCGAGCGTGACGAAGATCGAGGCGATGGGATCCCAAGGGAGCCTCGGGTCTCCGGGGCGGTCGGGGATGATCTTCAGCGTCAGAACCACCGCGATCAGCAGAATCGGGATGTTGATGAGGAAGACCGAGCCCCACCAGAAGAACTCCAGCAGCGCGCCGCCCATCAGCGGGCCGAAGGCCGCGCCGCCCGAGGCCACCGCCGCCCAGACGCCGATGGCGAAGGCGCGCTCGGCTTCATCCTCGAAGAGCAGCCGGATGAGCGAGAGCGTGGCGGGCATCATCATGGCCGCGCCGAGCGCGAGGACCACCCGCGCCGCGATCAGCACCTGAGGATTCGGCGCGAAAGCCGCCATGAGCGAGGCGAGTCCGAAGACGACCAGCCCGCCGAGGAACATCTTGCGATGGCCGATGCGGTCGCCGAGGACTCCGGCGCCGGGCAGCAAACCGGCGACCACCAGCGCATAGGCGTTGACGATCCAAAGCTTCTCCGAGGCGCTCGCCCCGAGGTCGTGAGTCAGGCGCGGCAGGGCCGTATAAAGCACGGTCATGTCCACGACGATGAGGAACAAGGCGCTGGAGAGGACGCCCAGCGCGACCCAGCGTTTCGGGTCTTTGTGATGGGCCGACATGTGAATTCACCCTTGCCCGGATCTCGCCGGGCGCGTATCAATACGGTCGTATTGAAATAGAAAAACGCCCGTGGAATGTCCAGACCCAAAACCATCGATCGGGAGAAGATCCTCGACGCCGCCGAAAGATTGACCACGACCAAAGGCGCCGCCGCTCTGACCATCGGCGCCGTGGCCAAAGAGGCGGGGATCACCAAAGGCGGCGTGCAATACAGCTTCCCGACTAAAGCCGCCCTCGTGGACGCGCTCTTCGACCGTTGGGGCGCGGGCTATGAGGCGATCTTCGAGGCCGCGGCGGGAGAATCCCCGAGCCCCGTCGCCCGGGTCTGGGCGCATGTGAAGGCCACGGGCGATTCCGATGAAATCTCCAACGCCCGCATGGCCAGCCTCGGAGCGGCCTTGCTCCAGACGCCCGATCAGCTCGAGTCGACCCGCCTCTGGTATGCGGATCGGCTCAAGGGGCTGGATCCGGCGACCGAGGCCGGACGCAAGGCGCGGATCGCCTTTTTCGCGACCGAGGGCCTCTTCATGCTGCGCTTCTTCGGCCTGATGGCGGTGAGCCAGCCGGAATGGGAGGAGGTCTTCGCGGATCTTCAGGAGGTTCTGGGCGAGTCCTGAGCCGCCCCGAGGGCGCCGCCCGCGCAGGCGGCGGCTATGGCGCAGATCCCGAGCCATTGCGCGCCGCCGAGCCTCTCGCCCAGCACGGCCCATCCCGCGAGGGCGCTCACGGCGGGCGAGGCGCTCATCAGCACGCCGAAGATCCTCGGCGGCAGGCGCTTCATGGCGTAGATGTCGAGCAGGAAGGGCAGGGCGCTCGACATCAGCGCCACCGCCGCCCCGATCATCAGAGCCTTAGGCTCCAGCAAGGCCCATCCGGCGCCGTGAATCCCGAGCGGGAGGATGAAGAGCATGGCGATGCTCATGCCCGCCGCCACGGCGCGCCCGCCCTCCGCCGCCACCGCCGAGCCGAAGGCGACGTAAAGCCCCCAGCAGAGCGCCGCGCTCAGCGCGAAGGCGACGCCGCGCCAGTCGAGCCCGACCTCCTCCGCGCCGAAGGGCAGCAAAGCCACGCCGAGCAGCGCTAAAGCGATCCAGAGGAAATCCTTGCGCCGCCTTGAGCCGAGCAAAGCCACGCCGAGCGGCCCCAGAACCTCGATGGAGATGGCGATCCCCACCGGGATGTAAGCGAAAGCCCGGTAGATCAGCAGAATCATCAGCCCGAGCGTCAGGCCGTAGCCGAGCAGCGCCAGACCGCGCCTGCGGTCGGGCCGGAGCCGCCAAGGCTTCAGGATCAGCGTCAGCAGAAGCGCCGACATGCCGATGCGCAAAGCCGCCACGCCCTCCGGCCCGACCAGCGGGAAAAGCCCCTTGGCGAAGGCGGCCCCCACTTGCAGCGAGATCAGGGCGAAGAGCGCGGCCAGCGCAGGGGCGGCTCGCGCCTGAGGCGCGGCGGAGGGGGAAAGGGGCGTCAATCTCAGGACTCCTGCGCGGCGGGGAACGCGTCCCTTCCCGCGAGTCATAGGCCGCGCCGGGCGGCTCCGCCAGAGGGCGCGCGCGCCCGGCCGCAAGCGGGCGAAGGGCGCCGCGCAATCTCCCGAAAGGCGAGCGCCCTCTCAGCCTCTGCGACGAAAAGCAGAGCCTCCGCGGAGTAGAAAACTCTTGCCAAGGGGGCGCCTGCGGCGTTTATGGCCCAACGCCCCGCCCGGCGGCCTTTTGGGCTCGTCAGGCTGAAATCGCGGGCTTCTGCGGGCCCGCCCAAGCCGATCATCCGCAGACCTCTGAATGGAGCCGCGATGACCTCCCTGCGCTCGACTCTTCTGGCCGCCGCTTTGGCGGGCCTCGCCGCCTCTCCCGCCCTCGCCGAAGATTGCTCGAAAGTCACGCTCGCCGACGTGGGCTGGACCGACGTGACCGTCACCACCGCCGTGGCCGCCACCCTGCTGGACGCCCTCGGCTATGAGCCCGACGTGAAGCTGTTGGCTCTGCCGGTGACGCTGGCGGGGCTCTCCGCCGGAGACGTGGACGTCTTCCTCGGCGTCTGGCTGCCGAGCATGGAGGCCGACATCCGCCCCTATCTCGACGACGGCCGGATCGCGGATCTGCGCCAGAACCTCGCGGGCGCGAAATACACTCTGGCGACCAACGCGCCGGGCGCGGCGCTGGGGATCGCGGGCTTCGCCGACATCGCCGCCCAGTCCAAGGCGCTCGGCGGCAAGATCTACGCCATCGAGCCGGGCAACGACGGCAATCGCCTGATCCTCGACATGGTCAAGGCCGACGCCTTCGGCCTGAAGGATTTTCAGGTCGTGGAAAGCTCCGAGCAAGGCATGCTGGCGCAAGTGGACCGCGCCACCCGCCGCAAGGAGCCGGTGATCTTCCTCGGCTGGGCGCCTCATCCGATGAACGCCAAATACGACATGGCTTATCTCGAAGGCGGAGACGAGTGGTTCGGCCCGAATCTCGGAGGTGCCGAAGTGCGCACCGTCACGCGCAAGGGCTATGCGGAAGCATGCCCCAACGTCGGGAAGCTCTTCGAAAACCTTGAATTCTCGCTGGAGATGGAGAACGCTCTGATGGGCGCCGTCCTCGACGACGGCGCCGAGCCGCGCGCCGCCGCGAAGGCGTGGATCGCGCAGAACCGCGAAACCGCCGACGGATGGCTGGCGGGCGTGACCGCCAAAGACGGCGGAGACGGCGTCGCCGCTCTGGACGCGGCGCTCGACTGAACGGAATCCGCAAGCGGCTTCGCCTCTTTCCGGGGCGGAGCCTCGCGGGTGAAGTTCGGGGCGGGGTCGGGCCGGCGCTGGGGCCGAGAAGGAGACGGGCATGGATTCTGTGACGGACTGGCTCTCGGCGCATAAGATCCCGGTGGGCCGCGCCGCTCAGGATTTCTTCAACTGGCTTCAAGCCAACGCCGCCGGCGCGATGGACGCCGTGGGCGCCGGACTAGAGCGCATGGTGGGCGGGGCGCTCTGGCTGCTCCAGACGCCGCATCCGGCGGTTCTGATCCTGATCTTCGCCGGGTTGGCCTGGCTGCTGCAGCGCTCCTGGAAGGTCTGTCTTCTGGTGGCCCTGGGCTTCGCCTTCATCTTGAATCAGGGTTATTGGAAGCCCGCCATGGAGAGCCTCGCGCTGGTGCTCTGCTCGGGCGCCATCTGCATGGCGCTGGGCGTGCCCTTGGGCGTGGCGGCGGCGCACCGGCCCAAGCTCTACGCCTTCATGCGGCCCATGCTCGACCTCATGCAGACCCTGCCGAGCTTCGTCTATCTCATTCCGGCCATCGTGTTTTTCGGCATCGGCACGGCGCCGGGGCTGCTGGCGACGGCGATCTTCGTCGCGCCCGCCCCCATCCGCATGACGCATCTTGGAGTCTCCTCCACGCCGCCCCATCTTCTGGAGGCGGCTTCGGCTTTCGGAGCCACCCCGCGTCAGAAATTCTGGAAGGTCGAATTGCCCCACGCCACGCCGCAGATCCTCGCAGGGCTCAGCCAGACGGTGATGCTCTCGCTTTCGATGGTGGTGATCGCCGCCCTTGTGGGCGCGGACGGCTTGGGCGTGCCGGTGGTGCGGGCCTTGAACACGGTGAACGCGGCTTTGGGCTTCGAGGCGGGATTCGTCATCGTGGTTCTGGCCATCCTTCTGGACCGCATGCTGCGCGCGAGGCCCGCCCGATGAGCGTCGCTTTCACTCCCGACGACTTCCCCGCCCCGGTCGACGAGGAGACCGCCGTGCAGATCGACCGCCTGACGGTCGTCTTCGGGCCGCGCCCGCGCAGGGCTCTGCCTTTGCTGGACGCGGGCGCGAACCGCATCCAGCTGCGCGAGGCGACCGGCCTGACGCTCGGCGTGCATGATTGCTCGCTGACCATCCGGCGCGGCGAGATCCTCGTGCTGATGGGGCTTTCGGGCTCGGGCAAATCCACCTTGCTCCGGAGCATCAACGGCCTCGCGCCCGCTCTGCGCGGCGAGGTCCGCATCCGCGACGGCGCCGAAATGACGCCCGTGACCTCGACCGATCCGGCGGCTTTGCGGCGTCTGCGGCTGAAGCGCGTGACCATGGTGTTTCAGCATTTCGGGCTTCTGCCTTGGCGCAGCGTGGCCGAGAACGTCGGGCTGGGGCTGGAGCTGGCGGGGCTCAAGCCCGCCGAGCGCCGCGAGCGCGTGGCGGCGCAGCTGGACCTCGTGGGGCTTTCGCCTCTGGCCGAGCGCCGGGTGGGCGAATTGTCGGGCGGCCAGCAGCAGCGCGTCGGGCTGGCGCGGGCCATCGCCACCGAGGCCCCGATCCTGCTCATGGACGAACCTTTCTCCGCCCTTGATCCTCTGATTCGCGCGAGGCTTCAGGACGAGCTTCTCGAACTTCAGGCGCGGCTGAAGCGGACCATCGTCTTCGTCAGCCACGATCTGGACGAAGCCTTCAAGATCGGCGACCGCATCGCCCTTTTAGAGGAGGGCCGCCTCGTGCAATGCGGCTCGGCGCGCGAGATCCTTTCGGCGCCCGCCACGCCCCATGTGGCGCAATTCGTGGCCCACGCCAATCCTCTGGAGGCGCTCACCGCCCGCGACGCCATGCGGCCCGGCGAAACCGCCTCCGACGGCTCGTCCGGCTCCGGGCGCTTCGCCGATCCCGACGCCACCTTGGGCCGGGTGATCCCTCTGTTCGGCGGCGGCGTGGATCACGTCGAGGTCCGCGAACATGGCCGCCCCATCGGAGTGATCCGCGCCGAGGACGTCTTGGCCGTGCTCGCCGGACGCGGGAGCTGAAGCCTCCGCCTCGCCACGCGGCGCTTGCGTCCGGGCGGGGCGCCGCTTAAGCTCCTGCGCCAAGACGAAGGCGCCGGACAACGGCGCCCGGCTCGCGGAGGACGGGCCATGCGGCTTCCTAATCTCTTTCCCCCACGCGGAGAGGCCGTCTTGGCTTGAGTCCGCGCAGGCTGGAAGTCCACGGCGTCGCCCCCTCCGGAGATTCTCTCTGGAAGGCGGAAGTCTGATGACGGAAAGCATTCGGAAAGAGGACTGGGAGCGATTTCGAGCCGTCGGCCGCGTGCCGCCCAGCATTCGTGAAATCGTCCTGCAATCCTGGCGGCGCTCCGAGAGGCTCGGCGGCGTCTCGAATTTAAAGCGCGCGCCCTGCGTGGGCGAGGAGGCGCTCGCGCGGACGAGGCGGGAGAACCGCAGCCTGCGCCGCGCGGCGCGTTCGGCGCTCGATCATTCCGGCTATCTGCTCAAGGACGCGGGCGCGATGCTGCTGCTCTGCGACCGCGAAGGCGTGGTCATGGACATGGCGGGGGATCCGGGCGTGCTGGAGCGCGGCCGCGAAAATCATCTCGCCGAGGGCGGGCGCTGGGACGAATCGGCCATCGGCACCAACGCCATCGGCGCGGCGCTGCATACGCGGCGGGCGGTCGAGATCTCCGGGGTGGAGCATTTCGCCGAAGAGATCCAGCGCTGGACCTGCGCCGCCGCGCCCATCCTGCACCCGGCCACCGGCGACGTCCTCGGCGTGATCGACGTCTCCGGCCCGGTCGAAAGCGGCCAGCCGCACGGCCTCGCCTTCTCCAGCACTCTGGCGCTTCAGATGGAGGAGGCGCTCCGACATGAGATGGAGAGCGAGCGCCGCCGTCTGCTGGAGGGCCTCTTGCGCCGCCGGAGCCTCTGGCGCGAGGACGATCTGATTCTCTTCGACCGATTCGGCGCCGAGATCTACGCCACCGAGCGATTCGCGCGCACCGCCTCCGAGATCGGCGATTTCGAGGGCTGGCGGGCGAATTCCGCTTGGGGCGAGGGGGTCTTGAACGAGAAATTCCGCGAAGACCTCGCGGCGGCTCTGCCGGGGGCTCAAGTGGAGGTGATTCAGGAGCGCGAGGAGCCTTTGGGCTTGCTCATCGCCTTGAGGCGGGCCCGGGCGCGCGGAAGAAGCCCTGAGGCCAAAGCCGCGGCGGGCGAGCCGGATCTCGCGTGGATCGCGGGGGGCGGTGCCGAGATGGCGCGGCTCTGCGCCGACGCGCGGCGTCTGGCGCGCGATTCCCGGGCCATCCTCATCGAGGGCGAGACGGGCGCCGGCAAAGAGACCCTCGCCCGCGCCCTGCATCAGGAGGCGGGGGGAGATCGCGGCGGAGTCTTCGAGATCCTCGCTTGCGGGCTGCTCTCGGTGGAGCGCCTGCGCGAGGAGGCGGGGCCTCGCGGCCTCGCGGAGCGTCTGGCGCGTCAGGGCGGGGCGCTCTGCCTCGACGAGCCCGCCGAGACTCCGCCTGAGGCGCAATCGGCGCTGATGGAGCTTCTGCGGGCGGTGCGCCTGAGGCCGGAGGCTCCGGTCTGGATCTACACGCTTTCGACGCGGGATCTGGCGGCGGAGGCCGAGGGAGGGCGCATCCGGCGCGAACTCTATTATCGTCTGGCGGGGGCGCGCCTGACCGCGCCGCCTCTGCGCGCGCGCCGCGAGGAGATTCCGCGGCTCATCCTGCGCTTCGCCGAAGAGGCCGCCGCCCGCTCCGGCGACAAGCCTTTGCGTTTCACGCCCGCGGCTCTGGCGCGGCTCAAGGCGCATGAGTGGTTCGGCAACATCCGCGAATTGCGCAATCTCGTCGAAACTCTGTCGAGCGTCTCGCTGAACCGTCTGGCGGATCTGCGCGACTTGCCGCCGGAGATCGCGCCGCCGCGCCGCGAGGTCTCGGAGGAGACCCTCCGCGACCGCGAAAAGGCCGAGATCCTCGCCATGGTGGCGGCGGTGGACGGCAATCTGACCGAGGCGGCCAAACGTCTGGGGGTGGCGCGCTCGACGCTGTATCTCAAGCTGGATTCCTACGGCTTCCGGCGGGCGCCCGCCCGGCGCTAGAGCATTTTCCAGCGAAGCCGGAACGGCTTCGCGTCGCGAAAATGCGACCAGAGGAGAATCTGAAGCATTTTCCAGCGAAGTCGGAACGGCTTCGCGTCGCGAAAACGCGACCAGAGAAGCATCTGAAGCATTTTCCAGTGAAGTCGGAACGGCTTCGCGTCGCGAAAATGCGACCAGCTAAGAGGCCAGAAGGCGCAAGGCGGCCTCCACCGCCTCCTCAAGCCCGAGCGCGGCGGAATCCAGCCGCAAATCCGGGGCTTCGGGGGGCTCGTAAGGGGCGTCGTAGCCGGTGAGGCCATGGATCTCGCCGCGGGCGGCTTGGGCGTAGAGGCCCTTGGGGTCGCGGGCGCGGCGGATCTCCGGCGGGGCGTCGAGATGGAGCTCGAAGAAGGGGCGCCCCGCGAGGCTTTCGCGGGCGCGGCGGCGGCCCTCGGCCAGAGGCGAGACCAGCGCCAGAATCGCGATCACGCCGCAAGCGCTCAGGATTTCGGCGGCTTGGGCGGCGCGGCGCATGTTCTCCAGCCGGTCGGCCTCGGAGAATCCGAGATCGCGGCAAGGGCCTTGACGCAGGTCGTCGCCGTCGAGGACCGCCGCCGCCCGCCCGAGGCCGCCCAAGCGCGCCGCAAGCGCCCGCGCCAAGGTGGTTTTCCCGGCGGCGGGCGGCCCGGTCAGCCAGAAGACCGCCGCTTTATCCATAGGCCCTCGCGCCCGGCTGAGGCGCCAGACGCCCCAAGGCCCAGCCGTCGGCGAAAAGCGGATCGATCCCAAGATCCTTCATATGGACATAGCCGATATGGCAGGAGCAGGAGGCCCGCGAACAGAGCCGCGGCGCGAGGATCTCCTCGATGGGGCGGGCGTAGAGATTTCCCATGCTCTCGCCGATGAAATGGCAGGGGCGCACCTCGCCTTCTCCATTGACCGAAATCGCCGTGGAGCCCGCCGCGCAAGGCCGCCCGAGGCTCGGATAGGCGCGGCGATTGAGGTCGAAAAGCGGATCGATCTCGCGCCAGCCCGCGAGGCTTTCCGCGTCGTCGTAATCGGGGTCGCCGTCCTTATAGGCGTTGACCCAGAGATAAACGCCTTCCGGCAGATCCTCCCGCAGGCGCCGGGCTTCGGGCAGATGCTCGCGAATCCCCACGATCCCGACGCAAAAGCTCACGCCCATCTCCGCCATGGCGCGGCAGGAGCGCAGGAAGCTCTCGCGCGGAGTCTCGCCGGGATGGAAGCTGCACCAGAAGCTCGCCGTCGCGCGATTCAGATCCCGCATCCACGCCACGGAGCAGGAGAGATTCGTCTGAATCGCCACGCGCTGAACCTGCGGCCCATGGCTCAGACGGATCAGCGCCTCGCGATAGGGGCGGCGGATCAGAGCCTCGCCCCATGGGGTGAAGAGAATCCGCAGGCGGTCTTCGGCAGGCCGGGCCAAGACCCAATCGGCGAAACGATTCAGAGCGGCGGCGTCCCGCGCGAGGGCGGCGCGGTCGTCTTTGGTCTTGGCGAAGGGGCAATAGACGCAGCCGTAATTGCAGCTTTCCAGAGGTCCGCGCCACAGAACATCCAGATCCAGAGCCTTTTCCGATCCTCTCGGATCGTTCAAAGGCTCCGGCTTTTGAGCTGGTCGCGTTTTCGCGACGCGAAGCCTTTCAGGCTTCGCTGAAAAACGCTCTAGCGCCATGCGTAGGCCTCCATGCGGGCGCGGGTCGGGGCCGAGACCAGCCAAGGCCCCACGGCGTCGGAGCGCTCCAACCCCGCCTCGGTGAGGATCAGCCTTCCGGCTTGTTCTTGCGCCAAACCCGCCGCCTCCAGAGCCGCCAGCTCCGGCAGAGCCTCCCGCGCCGCCAAGCCGAAAAGCTTCGCGCAGCGCGCCAGCTCCAGCCCCTCCAGATTGAGCAGCGACTTGATGACGAAACGGCGAATCCGCTCCTCCTCGCCGAGGATCACGCCATGGCGCGCCTTTGAGAAATCCTGCGTCTCCTCATAGCTCCGCAGCAGATCGAGGATCGCCGCCCGGCCCACCGCATAGGGCTGGGCGTAATGGAGATTCCGCGTATAGGAGCGCGCGCCGGGGCCTATGCCGACCATGCCGTCCTCCTGACAGGCGTAATCGTCGCGAGGCGCGGTGCCGGCTTCGTCGGCCCGCTCGAAACGCCGCATGGAGGCTTGGACATAGCCCGCCGCCTTCAGCCGATCCCGCCCCAGACGATAGAGCGCGAGCCTTTGCGCATCCCATGCGGGGTCTGGCGGCGCCTCCCTCTGAGCGACGAGGCCCCGTCTTTTGCCAAGCCCCGTCAGAGGCCGCACGTAAAGCGGATAGAGATAAATCTCCTCCGGCGACCATGTGAGCGCCCGCTCCAGATCGGCGAGGAATCCGGCTTCGGTCTGGCCCTCGGCGCCATAGATCAGATCGAGATTCAGCCGCGCCCCGCTCGCCTCCCGGATCAGATCGAGGGCGCGGGGAGCCTCTTCGGCGCGGGCGGGACGGCCCATGGCGCGCAGCGTCTTTTGGTCGAAGCTCTCGATTCCAATGCTGATCCGCGTGACGCCCTGCGCCTGCATGACCTCCAGCCGATCCGCCGTCGTCCGGCCCGGCGAGGTCTCGACGCCGAGATCCCGCAGCCCCGGCGCGAGCTTCCCCATCAGCGCGAAAAGGCGCTCCAGCTGCGCCGCCGTCAGATGGGTCGGGGTGCCGCCGCCCACCGCCCCGAGCGCGAAGCTCCGCGCGCCGAGGGCCTCGTCGAGCGCCGCCGCCTCGCGCGCCAGAGCCTTGAGCCAGCGCTCGACGGCGGAATCCTCGGCGTTGGAGACCGTGAAGAGATTGCAGAATCCGCAGCGCATTTCGCAGAAAGGCACATGGACGTAGAGGAAAAGATTGCTCCGGTCCTCCGCGCTCCAGAGATCCTTCAGCGCCGGAGGCTGCGCGAAAGGGCGATAGGCGGTCTTGTGCGGATAAGCGTAGAGATAGCTTTGATAGGGCGAAGCTTGGATCAGATCGGCGAGTCTGTCCTGCATGATCCTGCCTTGATTTTGAAACATAAGATGAACATTATGCCATGAGCGGCTTGCGAAGGCCAGAGACCCTTTCAGATCAGGAGCGAAACGCCCATGACGATCAACGCGCATCTCACGGAGTTCTTCGGCAAGCCGGTCCGCGACTTCAAACCCGGCGAGAGCTTCGATCTGCAAGCCTTCGCGCCGCGTCTCTCGGTGGATTACGACGCTTACAGCGAAGGCGTGACATGGGCGCGGCGTCTGGAAGAGCTTCTGGCGCTTCCCGGCGCGGGCGACGTCACGCATCTCGTGGCGGGGAGCTATGAGGGCCATGAGGGCGACATGAACGCCGCCATGGCCATCGGGCCTTTGGTCGAGCGCCGGGCCGCCTTGCCGAAACTGGAGGCGCTTTTCCTCGGCGACATCACCTTTGAGGAGACGGAGATCTCTTGGATCGAGCCGCAGGACGCCGAGCCGATCCTGAAGGCTTATTCCGATCTGCGGGCCTTCGGCCTGCGCGGGCGCGTGTCGAATTTCGGCGCTCAGAGCCTGCCGCGTCTGGAGCGTCTGATTCTGGAGAACACCGGCCTGACCAAGGATAATCTCGCCCAGATCCTCGCCTTCGAGGCGCCTGCGCTGGTCGATCTGGAGATCTGGACCGGATCGGAGAATTACGGCGCCGACACTTCGGTGGAGGATCTCGCGCCGCTGCTCTCGGGCGAGCTTTTCCCCAAGCTGAACCGCTTGCGGCTCAAGGACAGCGAATACGCCGACGAGATCGCGAAAGCCGTGGTCAAGTCGCCGATCTTCTCGCGTCTGAAGACTCTGGACCTCTCCATGGGAACCTTGGGCGACGAGGGCGCGGCGGCTCTGCTGGAGGCTCTGCCGGGGGCGAATCTGAAGCTGCTGGACCTCAGCCATCATTATATGAGCGACGCCATGATGGAGAAATTCGCCGCTTTCGGCCCGAGGGTCGTCATGGCGGATCAGCAGAAGGAGGAGGATTACGGGCGCTATATCGCGGTCGCTGAGTGAGGCTTCCGCTTCTGGCGCTTCTGGCCGAGCCGGGGCCGCGTCTGGATTCATGGCGCGCGGCCTGCCGGAGGATGGGCGCGCCTGAGCCTCTCCTCGTGAGCTACGCCGAGGCGCTCCGCCATCCGGAGCTTCTGACCGAGGCCGCCGCCCGCGCCGAGATTCTCCGCGCGGAGAGTCCCGGCGGCGGGGCGGAGATTCAGCGGTTGTTCGCCGAAGCCGCGGGCCATGATCCCGGCCCGCTTCCAGAGGCTGGGGATTATGGCCGCATCGCGCCGCCCGGTCCCTTTCTGGCGGGGCTGCGCCTCGCCATGGCGCGGCTGGCTCAGGCCGCCGCCGAGACCGGCCGCCCCAGCCTGACCGATCCCGAGGCGGTTCCGCTCCTCTTTGAAAAGCTGGAGAGCCAGAGCCGTTTCAAAGCGGCGGGCCTGCCGGTTCCGCCTCTGCTCGGCGCAATCGCGGGCTGGGAGGATCTGGAGGCGAAGATGCGCGCCGCAAACCTGCGGCGGGCCTTCGTCAAGCTGCGCGGCGGCTCGGCCGCTTCGGGGGTGGCGGCGGTGGAGCTTCAGGGGCCGCGTCTGAGGCTCTGGACCACCGCCACGCTGGAGCCTTCCGGCGCGCTTTACAACACACGCCGCCCGCAACGCCCTCTGGACGACGAGGCCCGCCGCTGGGTCGATGCTCTGGGGCGGCTCGGCGCTCATGCCGAGGCTTGGATTCCCAAACTCAAGCTCGACGGGCTGAACGCCGATCTGCGGCTGGTGACTCTCGGCGGCGAGCCCGCTCATGGCTTAGTCAGGCGGGCGGGGGTTCCGCAAACCAATCTGCATCTCGGCGGCGAGCGCCTGCCGCCGGAGGCTCTGTGGGCGCAGGTCGGCGCGGAGACATGGACGCGAATTCTGGATCTTGCGCGGCGGGCGGCGGGGCTTTTCCCGCGCCATTCTGCGCTTGGGCTGGATCTGGCGGTCCATGAGGACGGCGAGCGGGTTTTCCTGCTGGAGGCCAACGCCTTCGGCGACCATCTCAAGGGCGCGCTTCATGAGGGGCTGGATCCGCATGAGGCGCAGGTGAAGCGGATGCGGGCGTGGCTGGAGGCGGAGCGCGGCCCGAAAAGTGGTTTCCGGTTTTCGGACAAGCCGCGCAACCCATAAAGGGATATGACATGATCGACGCGAAAGGAGCGCTCGGGCGCTGCGACGTGCTTTTCCTCACCTTCGACAGCCTGCGGCTCGACGTGGCTCAGGAGGCCTTCCGGCGCGGCGAGATCCCGAATTTCGCGCGACTTCTGCCGCCCGAAGGCTGGGAGGCCCGCCATACGCCCGGCAGCTTCACCTATGCGGCGCATCAGGCCTTTTTCGCGGGATTCCTGCCCACCCCCGCCACGCCGGGCCGCCATGAGCGGCTATTCGCCCTGAGCTTTCCGGGGAGCCTCACCTCCGGTCCGCGCACCTGCCTCTTCGAGGCGCCGGACATCGTCAGCGGCTTCGCGGCGGCGGGATACCGGACGCTCTGCATCGGCGGGGTGGGTTTCTTCAATCAGCAGACGCCCGTGGCGCGGGTTCTGCCGGGGCTCTTTCAGGAAAGTTTCTGGAGCCCCGCGCTTGGCGTCGCGGATCCGCAATCGGCGCGGAATCAATTCGCCCTCGCGGCGGAGATTCTGGCGCGATCTTCGCCGGATCAGCGGGTTTTCCTGTTCATGAACCTCTCCGCCACCCATGAGCCGACGCGGATCCACCTCCCCGGCGCGGCGGAGGATTCCCCCGAGACTCAGCGCGCGGCCCTGCGCGATCTGGACGCCGCCTTCGGCGTCTTCTGGGCCTCCGCGCGTCGGCGGCCTTGGCTGCATGTGCTCTGCGCCGACCATGGCGAGTGTTTCGGCGAAGAGGGCTGGAGCGGCCATCGCGTCGGACGCCCGGAAGTCTGGATGGTCCCTTACGCCGAAGGGATCCATGAGGCGGAAGATTCCGAAATCTGACGTTTTGCGCCGCCGAACTTGCGGTTTATTCCGCATCGCCGTGCGAATTCGGCGTTTTCTCTCGCGTCCGCAGCATGTCCGACGCCTTGTCCGAAAATCGGACGAGCGCCCGGAGCCTCCCGCCGCGATCCTCCCTCTGCGCGCCGCCATCGAACGGCGCGAGGATAGGGAGGAAAAATATGGATACGGCCAGACAAGGTCGCCGCGTTCAGGTGCTCGGCATCGACGCCGGCGGCACCATGACCGACACCTTCTTCGTGGACAGCGACGGCGATTTCGTCGTCGGCAAAGCGCAGTCCACGCCCCAGAACGAGGCCCTCGGCCTGATCGCCTCCAGCAAGGACGGCCTCGGCGCCTGGGGCATGAAGATCGAGGACGCGCTCTCCGAGATTCAGACCGGCGTCTATTCCGGCACGGCCATGCTCAACCGCGTGGTGCAGCGCAAGGGCCTGAGCGTCGGCCTGATCGTCAATGCGGGCATGGAGGACTTCCACCGCATGGGCCGCGCCATTCAGGCCTATCTCGGCTTCGCCTATGAGGACCGCATCCACCTCAACACGCATTATTACGACGAGCCTCTGGTGCCCCGGCGCCTGACGCGCGGCGTGGTCGAGCGGGTGGACATGTTCGGCACGGTGGTGATCCCCCTCCGCGAGGAGACCGCTCGGAAATCCGCCCGCGAGCTGATCGCCCTCGACGTCGAGGGCATCGTGATCTCGCTGCTGCACAGCTATAAGAACTCCGACCACGAGCGCCGCGTGCGCGACATCGTGCTGGAGGAGGTCAAGGCTTCGGGCAAGGACATCCCGGTCTTCGCCTCGACCGATTATTATCCGGTGCGCAAGGAAACCCACCGCACCAACACCACCATCCTTGAAGCCTACGCCGCCGAGCCCTCCCGCCAGACGCTGAAGAAGATCTCCAGCGCCTTCAAGGAGAATGGGTCGAAATTCGACTTCCGCGTGATGGCCACCCATGGCGGCACCATCTCTTGGAAGGCGAAAGAGCTGGCGCGCACCATCGTCTCCGGCCCCATCGGCGGGGTGATCGGCGCGAAATATCTCGGCGAGGTGCTGGGCTACTCCAACATCGCCTGCTCCGACATCGGCGGCACCTCCTTCGACGTGGCGCTGATCACGCAGAACGAGCTGACCATCAAGAACGATCCGGATATGGCGCGCCTCGTGCTGTCTCTGCCGCTCGTGGCGATGGATTCGGTGGGCGCGGGCGCGGGCAGCTACATCCGCCTCGATCCCTACACCAAGGCGATCAAGCTCGGGCCGGATTCGGCGGGCTATCGGGTGGGCGTCTGCTGGGCGGATTCGGGCGTCGAGACGGTGACGATCTCGGATTGCCACGTCATCCTCGGCTATCTGAACCCGGACAACTTCCTCGGCGGACAGGTCAAGCTCGACCGCGAGCGCGCCTGGAAGGCCATGAAGGAGCAGGTCGCCGATCCGCTCGGACTTTCGGTCGAAGAGGCCGCCGCGGGCGTCATCCAGCTTCTGGACAGCGATCTGCGCGATTATCTGCGCTCGATGATCTCGGGCAAGGGCTATAGCCCGAGCAGCTTCGTCTGCTTCTCCTATGGCGGCGCGGGCCCGGTCCACACCTACGGCTACACCGAGGGCCTCGGCTTTCAGGACGTCATCGTTCCGGCTTGGGCGGCGGGCTTCTCGGCCTTCGGCTGCGCGGCGGCGGATTTCGAATATCGTTACGACAAATCGCTGGACATCAACATCGCCGTGGATGGTCCGGATGATCAGAAGGCCGCCTCCTCCAAGACTCTGCAAGAGGCTTGGGCCGAGCTTCAGGAGCGCGTCCTCGAGGAATTCGCGATCAACGGCTATAAGCCCGAGCAGGTCAAGCTTCAGCCCGGCTTCCGCATGCAATATCGCGGTCAGCTGAACGATCTAGAGATCGAGAGCCCCATTCCCTCCGCCGCCACGGCCGAAGATTGGGACAAGCTCGTCGAGGCCTTCAACGACACCTATGGCCGCGTCTACGCCGCCTCCGCCCGTTCGCCGGAGCTGGGTTATTCGGTCACCGGCGCGATCATGCGCGGCATGGTCCCCATTCCGAAGCCGAAGATCCCCAAAGAGGAGCTTGGTTCCGAAACGCCCGCCGAAAGCGCCAGGCTCGGCACGCGGAAATTCTACCGCAAGGGCGAGTGGGTCGACGCGCAGCTCTACCACATGGAGTCGCTGACCCCCGGCAACCGCATCACCGGCCCGGCGATCATCGAATCCGACGCCACGACCTTCGTCGTGCCGGGCGGCTTCGAGACTTGGCTCGACGGCCATCGCCTCTTCCACCTCAAGGAAGTTTGACGGGTCAGGGAGGATAAAAACATGAATATTCAAGCGAAGACCAAGACGCGCGGCATCGTCCGCGGCGGCGAGACGCTCAAGCAGCATCGCGACCGCCTCATGGAGGCCACCAAGAAGACCAAGCATTACGCGGGTCTGACCAAGATGGAGCTGCGCGACAGCGATCCCATCAAATACAACAAGCTCTTCTCGCGCCTGCGCGCCGGCGTGGTGGACGCCCGCGAGACCTCCAAGAAGATCGCGGCCTCGCCCATCGTGGAGCAGGAGGGCGAGCTTTGCTTCACCCTCTATAACGCGGCCGGCGACGCCATTTTGACCTCGACGGGCATCATCATCCACGTCGGCACCATGGGCGCGGCGATCAAATACATGATCGAGAATGATTGGGAATCCAATCCGACGATCCGCGACAAGGACATCTTCTGCAACAACGACTCGCTGATCGGCAACGTCCATCCCTGCGACATCCACACCATCGTCCCCATCTTCCACGAGGGCGAGCTGATCGGCTGGGTCGGCGGCGTGACCCACGTGATCGACACGGGTTCGGTTGGCCCCGGCTCGATGTCCACCGGGCAGATCCAGCGCTTCGGCGACGGCTATTCGATCACCTGCCGCAAGATCGGCGAGAACGACACGCTGTATCGCGATTGGCTCCATGAGAGCCAGCGCATGGTCCGCACGACCCGCTACTGGATGCTCGACGAGCGCACCCGCGTCGCGGGCTGCCATATGATCCGCAAGCTGGTCGAAGAGGTCATCGCCGAGGACGGGATCGAGAATTATTGGAAATTCGCTTACGAGTCGGTGGAGCATGGCCGTCTGGGTCTGCAAAACCGCATCAAGGCGATGACCATCCCCGGCAAATATCGTCAGGTCGGCTTCGTCGACGTGCCTTATGATCATGACGACGTGCGCGTGCCTTCGGATTTCGCGAAGGTCGACACGATCATGCATGCGCCCTCCGAGATCACCATCCGCCCGGACGGCACATGGCGCCTCGATTTCGAAGGCTCCAGCCGCTGGGGCTGGCACACCTATAACGCCCATCAGGTGAGCTTCACCTCAGGCATCTGGGTGATGATGACCCAGTCGCTGATCCCCTCGGAGATGATCAACGACGGCGCCGCCTACGGCACGGAGTTCAGGCTCCCCAAGGGCACCTGGATGAACCCCGACGACCGGCGCGTCGCCTTCAGCTACTCTTGGCACTTCCTCGTCTCGGCTTGGACGGCGCTCTGGCGCGGCTTGTCGCGGTCCTATTTCGGCCGCGGCTATCTGGAGGAGGTCAACGCGGGCAACGCCAACACCTCCAACTGGCTGCAGGGCGGCGGCTTCAACCAGTACGACGAGATCCACGCCGTCAACTCCTTCGAATGCGCCGCGAACGGCGTGGGCGCCAGCGCCGTGGCCGACGGCATCAGCCATGCGGCGGCGGTCTGGAACCCCGAAGGCGACATGGGCGACATGGAGATCTGGGAGCTGGCCGAGCCGCTCGTCTATCTCGGACGCCAGATCAAAGCCTCTTCGGGCGGCGCCGGACGCTTCCGCGGCGGCTGCGGCTTCGAGAGCCTGCGTCTGGTCTGGAACGCCAAGGACTGGACCATGTTCTTCATGGGCAACGGCCATATCTCTTCGGATTGGGGGATCATGGGCGGCTATCCGGCGGCCTCCGGCTACCGCTTCGAGGCCCATGACACCAACCTCAAGGAGATCATCGCCAAGGGCGGCGAGATCCCGCTGGGCGGCGACGTCGACCCCGAGCATCCGCTTTGGGAGGCGCTCATCCCGGACGCCAGGGTGAAGCGCGACAAGCAGGCGATCACCACCGAGGCCATGTTCAAGGACTACGACCTCTATCTGAACACCATGAGCGGCGGTCCCGGCTTCGGCGATCCGCTCGACCGCGAGCCGCAATCCGTGGCCGACGACGTGAACGGCGGCTATCTGCTGCATCGCTTCGCGGAAAGCGTCTACGGCGTGGCGCTGAAGAAGGCCGCCGACGGCTTGCTCGGCGTGGATGAGGCGGGCACCAAATCGCTGCGCGCCAAGATCCGCAAAGAGCGCCTCGCGGAATCCGTTCCGACCAAGGAATGGATGGCCAAAGAGCGTCAGAAGATCCTCGCCAAGGACGCAGGCGTGCAGGTCCAGCAGATGTTCGCCGCGAGCTTCAAGCTCGGGCCGCGCTTCGAGCAGGATTTCCGCAAATTCTGGGATCTGCCCGAGGACTGGAAGCTGCTTGAGGCGGATCTTCCGATCCCCTCCTACGGCCGCGAATACACCATGGACCTCTCCGAATTGCCGGACGTCAAGACCGTGCAATTCGTCGAGGAGTGATCTCCTGAGCATTGTCCAGCGAAGCCGATCAGGCTTCGCGTCGTGAACATGCGACCGCACAAGAAGTTGGAGCGTTGGAACGCTCCAACCCGGCGCCGCCTCATAAGGCGAGGCGGCGCCGCCGCAGAAAACCAAGGAAATTCAGGGAGGTTACCCATGGCCTACACCAAGGCGAAGATCAAGGATCTGGTCGACGGCAAGATCGACCGCGACACGCTCCACACCATGCTCTCGACGCCCAAGGATAAAGAGCGTTTCGAGATGTACATCGACATCCTGCAGGAGCAGGTTCCCTGGGACGATAAGATCATCCTGCCGCTCGGCCCCAAGCTCTTCATCGTGCAGCGCAAGGCCGATAAGAAATGGGTGATCCGCAGCATCGCCGGACATGACTTCTGCGATTGGCGCGAGAACTGGAAGCTCCACGCCCGGGTGCGCGTCCGCGACACCGCCGAGCAGATGGAGAAGCTTTATCCGCGGCTCATGGCGCCCTCGACCGAGTGGCAGGTGATCCGTGAGTATTTCTGCCCGCTGTCGGGCGATCTGCTGGAGGTCGAGGCTCCGACGCCTTGGTATCCGGTCATCCACGACTTCGAGCCCGACATCGACGCTTTCTATACGCAATGGCTGGGTCTGGAGGTGCCCGAGCGCGCGGCCTGAAGCCGGATTCCGGCTTGTTTCCTGATGCTTGACCGCTCTCCCGAGCGGTCGTCTCCCCCACTGGACGGGCCCCCTCGCAAGGGGCCCGCTTTTTTTTGCGCTGGCGCGCAGGGGGGCGCTTTTTTGCGCTGGCGCGCAGGGGCCCGCTTTTTTTGCGCTTGCGCGCGGGGGGGGCGCCATGAAAAACGGCGGAGGCTCGCGCCCCCGCCGCTGATATCTTCAAAGACCTGCGCCCTTACTCGGCGGGCTCGGCCTCCGCCGTCTCCAGCGCCTTATAGGTGTAGCCGCCGTTGGCGTCCTTCTCCCACGAATAGACGATGTAGGTCGGCTGGGTCACGTCGCCCTTGGCGTCGAAGCTGATCGGGCCGATGGCCGTTTCATATTCGCCGCTCTTGAGCGTCTCGGCGAGAACCTCGGGATCGGTGGAGCCCGCCTTCGCGGCGGCCTGCGCCACCAGCTGGAGGATCGAGTAGGAGTAGAGCGTGTAGGCTTCCGGCTCGAAGCCCGAGGCGCGGAACTCCTCGACGATCTTCTGCGCGCCGGGATTCAGGCGCGGGTCGGGCGCGAAGGTCATGAGCGTGCCCTGAATGGCGTCGCCCGCGATGGCGGCCAGCTCGTTGGACACGATGCCGTCGCCGGACATCAGGCGCACCTTCAGGCCCTGATCGGCCAGCTGACGGATGATCAGGCCGGCTTCCGTGTGCAGGCCGCCGAAATAAATGAAGTCGACGCCCGCCTCTTTGATCTTGGCGATCAGAGCGGAGAAATCCTTGTCGCCCGCATTGACGCCCTCATAGAGCAGCGGAGTCTTGCCGCCCTCGATCAGCGCGGCGCGGGTCACGTCGGCGAGGCCCTGTCCATAGGGGGTCTTGTCATGGACCACCGCGACTTTGGCGTCAGGCAGGTTCTCAAGGATGTAGCCGCCCGCGACGGCGCCTTGCTGGTCGTCGCGGCCGCAGACGCGGAAGGTGTTCCAGAGTCCGCGATCCGTCAGGGTCGGGTTGGTCGCGGCGGGCGAGATGGCGAGGACGCCGTTCTCGGCGTAGACCGCCGTGGAGGGAATGGCCACGCCCGAGTTGTAATGCGCGACCACGATGCCCACGCCGTCGGCCACGAAGTTATTCGCCACCGAGACGCCCTGACGCGGATCCGAAACGTCGTCGCCGATGCGCAGACGGATCTGCTCGCCGTTGATTCCGCCCGCCGCGTTGAGGTCGGCGACGGCCTTCTCGGCTCCGCGCTGGATCTGCGCGCCGAAGGCCGCGTTCGGGCCGGTGATCGGCGCCGCGACGCCGATCGTGATCTCGGCCGAAGCCGGGGCCGCCGCGAAGGCCGTCATGGCCGTGAGAGCCAGAGCGGAGAGAAGGGGTTTTCTCATGACAAGAGGACTCCTGACGTTGATTCCGAATGTCCGGATTTGCCCGGATCGTGAATTTTGGCGCATGCGGGACATGCCGGGGCGCATCATGCGCCTATTTCTCCGCCCATGAAAAGGGGGAGGTTTTTTTGTAGAGCCAATAATAGGCGGTGGTCATTTGATTGGTCCGCGTAAAGCGATAGGCGGCGAAGCTGAAGGCCAGCAGGATCGCCGCGTCGACCAGATAATAATGCGGCGAGAGGAAGGTTCCGCCGAAAAGCGCGAAATGGAGAAACCGCACGCCCACCGCCAGAAGCAGCGTGTAGAGCGCCAGAACATGCGGCTTGCGCCAGGTCTCGGCGCAGGCCTTTCCGGCGCGCCAGGCCGTCCAGCCGCCGATGACCAGGGTGATGAAGACGAACTGCATCGCCGAGGGTTCTTCATAGAGGATTCCCTGCATGGATCAGGCTCCCTTTTCCTGCGCTGCGCTTGTCCGGATCAATGATGTCCGCCTTCGAGATAGGCGGCCCGCACTTCGGGATTGGCGAGCAGCTCCTTGCTCGGCCCCTCCATGGAGACCTTGCCGTTGACCATCACATAGCCGCGGCCCGAGAGCTTCAGCGCCGCGAAGGCGTTTTGCTCCACGATGAAGACCGTCAGGCCCTCCTGCTGGTTGAGCAGCTTGATGGCCTCGAAGATCTGCTTGACGATCAGCGGCGCGAGGCCCAGCGAAGGCTCGTCCAGCAGCAGCAGCTTGGGCCGCGCCATGAGCGCGCGTCCGATGGAGAGCATCTGCTGCTCGCCGCCGGAGAGCGTGCCGCCGCGCTGCGCCTGACGCTCCTTCAGGCGGGGGAAGAGGGTGAAGATCTTCTCCACGTCCTCTTTGAAATAGGTTTGGTTGTCGAGACTCGCGCCCATCTGGAGGTTTTCGTAAACCGTCATGCGCGGGAAGATGCGCCGCCCCTCCGGAGACTGGGCGATGCGTTTGCGCGCGATGAGATGGGTCGGGACGCGGGTGATGTCTTCGCCGTCGAAGAGGATCCGGCCCTGACGCGCCTGAGGCTGGCCGCAAATGGTCATCATCAGCGTGGATTTGCCCGCGCCGTTGGCGCCGATCAGACAGACGATCTCGCCGCGATGGACCTCCACGTCCACGCCCGCGAGGGCGCGGATGGCGCCGTAATAGGTTTCGACGCCTTCCACCTTGAGCAGAGGAGTTTGCGCGTTCATCGGGCGTCTCCCGTCGGCTGTCCGGCCTCGTGTTCGTGGCTCACTTCCTCGGCGACCTCCTCGATTTCCTCGAGCACCTCGTCGACCTCGTCGTCCTCCACGCCGAGATAGGCGGCGATGACGCGCGGGTCGTTCTGGACGTGCTTGGGCGTGCCGTCGGAGATCTTCGCGCCATATTCCAGAACCACGACGTGATCCGAAATCTGCATGACCACCGACATGTCATGTTCGATGAGCAGCAGCGAGACGTCATGCTTCTCGCGGATGGAGCGCAGCAAGGTGTTCAGCTCCAGCGACTCGCGGGGGTTCAGACCCGCCGCGGGCTCGTCGAGACAGAGGAACTCCGGCCCGGTGCACATGGCGCGGGCGATCTCCAGCCGCCTTTGCTCGCCATAGGGCAAGTCTCCCGCCGGATCGTCGGCGCGATGGACGAGGTTGATCATCTCCAGCCAATAGCGGGCCTTTTCAATCGCCTCTTTGGCGGCGTCCTTATAGGGCCGCCAGCCGAGCAGCCCCAGCACCGTGAAGCCCGAGGATTTCATCAGGGCGTTATGCTGCGCGACCAGAAGGTTTTCGAGAACCGTCAGGCCGGTGAAGAGCCGGATGTTCTGGAAGGTGCGCGAGACCTTGGCGTCGCGGTTGATCTCGAAATCGCTCATGCGTTCGAGATTGAACTCCTCGCCGTTGGAGCGGCGCATGAGGATGCGCCCCATGGTCGGCTTGTAAAAGCCCGTGACGCAGTTGAAGACCGTGGTCTTGCCCGCGCCGTTGGGGCCGATCAGAGCGGTGATCTCGCCGCGTTTGGCCGAGAAGCTCAGGTCGTTGATGGCGATCAGCCCGCCGAAGCGCATGGTCATATGCTCGACGCGCAGCACTTCGTCGCCGGAGAGGCGGCGTTCCTCGGGGTGTTGGGTCATCAGCCGTGTCCCTCCTTGGTGAAGGCGCTGGAGACCGCCTTGCGCTCATGCAGGAAGGCCGTGGGATTGCGGACGCTCACGAGTCCGCGCGGCTTGAGGACCATCACGATCACCATGGCGAGGCCGAAGATCAGCATGCGGTAAAGCTCGGGCGTGAAATCCGGCCCGAAGATGGTTTTGAGGAAGTGCATCTCGCGCAGAAGCTCGGTGCCGCCGATCATCACGATGGCCGCCACGGCGATGCCGAACAAAGAGCCCATGCCCCCCAGAACCACCACCGCGAGGATGATCGCCGATTCATGGAAGGTGAAGCTCTCCGGCGAGATGAAGCCCTGGCGCGCCGCGAAGAAGGCGCCCGCGAATCCGCCGAACATCGCGCCGATGGAGAAGGCGGTGAGCTTGGTGGTCACGGTGTTGATGCCGAGCGAGCGGCAGGCGATCTCATCCTCGCGCAGCGCCTCCCAAGCGCGGCCGATGGGCATGTTCCTCAGCCGGATGGTGACGACGGCCGTGACCGCGCACATGGCGAGGATCACGTAAAACAGGAAGATCTTGTAATAGGCCGAGGATTGCCGCAGGCCGAAGGCCTTGGCGAAGTTATTGTCCGCGCCGACCTCGAAGGACCAGATCCCGAAGATCGAGGCCTTGGGCACGCCCGAGACGCCGAAGGTGCCTTGGGTCACGTCGGTCCAGTTGATGAGCACGAGGCGGATGATCTCGCCGAAGGCGAGGGTCACCACCGCGAGGTAATCGCCGCGCAGCCTCAGCACCGGGAAGCCGAGGATGATCCCCCAGAAGGCCGCGAGAATCCCCGCCAGAGGCAGCAGCGTCCAGAAGGAGAGGCCGAAATAGAGCGAGAGCAGCGCGTAGCTATAGGCGCCCACCGCATAAAAGGCGACATAGCCGAGATCCAGCAAGCCCGCGAGCCCGACCACGATGTTCAGGCCCCAGGCGAGCATCACGTAGATCAGGATCTGAACGCCGTAATTATCGACCCATTTCAGGGATTTCTGCGGCCCCACCAGCCAGACCATGGCCATGGGGAAGACCAAAAGCGCGAGCAGCGCGATCCAGCCGATGTTGCGCCGGAGGAGGCTTTGCGTCGGGACTTCGGTTTTGGCGGCCTTGGCGGCTTTCCGCGCGGCGAACCAAGGGCCGATGAAATAAACGATCAGAAAGCGTCCGACGACGGCGATGGCGACCAAAATCGCCAGAAGCCCCCAGCGCTGATTCAGCACCAGCTGGTTGCGGATGTTCTGCGTGGTCTCAAGACCGACGTAGAGCACGAACATGCCGAAGGAGATCAATCCCGCGAAAAGCGCTTCGCGGAGCGCCCATTTCAGGCGGTCGTCCGAGGGGATGCGGGGCGGTTGAGCGGCGGCTGTCATGGCGTCAGACCTTCTCGATCTCGGGCCGCCCGAGCAGGCCCGAAGGTTTGAAGATCAGCACGATGGCCAGAATGGAGAAGGTGGCCACGTCTTTGTAGTCGATGGAGAAATAGGCCGACCAAAGCGACTCGATCAGGCCGATCAGCAAGCCGCCCAGCAAAGCGCCCGGCAGCGAGCCGATGCCCCCCAGAACCGCCGCCGTGAAGGCCTTGACGCCCGGAATGAAGCCGTCGCTGAAGGTCGCCACGCCGTAGTACATGAGGTACATGGCGCCCGCCACGCCCGCCAGAGAGGCGCCCATCACGAAGGTGATGGAGATGGTGCGGTCCACGTCGATGCCGAGCAGAGCGGCCATTTTACGGTCCTGCTCGGTGGCGCGCTGGGCGCGTCCGAGCGAGGTCTTGGTCACGACGTACCAGAAGGCGGTCATCATCACGATGGTGATCAGCACGATCAGGATCTGCTTGAGCGAGATCGTCACGCCGTAGACGTCGTAGACCTTGGTGACCATCGGCGGGATGGGCTTGTTGCGCGGGCCCTGAGTCACCTGAATGAAGTTCGACAGCACGATGGACATGCCGATGGCCGTGATCAGCGGCGCCAGACGAAAAGAGCCGCGCAAAGGCCGGTAGGCGATGCGTTCGATCACCCAGCTCCAGAGGCTGGACATGACGATGGCCGTGGCCATCATCACCAGCAGCATCGCCGCCACGCCCATCCCCGCCACCAGAGAGGTGAGGATCAGGAACATGATCAGCGCCGCGAAGGTGCCGAGCATGAACACGTCGCCATGCGAGAAGTTGATCATGCCGATGATGCCATAGACCATCGTATAGCCGATGGCGATCATGCCGTAGACCGATCCGAGCGTTACGCCGTTGATGGTCTGCTGGATGAAATACTCCATAGTCCCCCTCTCGCCTTTCATTCGCGGCGCGAGCCTCTCCGCGAGGAGGGCCGCGACGGCGCCGCGTGGTTTTTATCGGGTCGAGCCGGACGGCCTTATCCTGACGCGCCGGAATTTTTGGTCTCGTTTTTCGTCTTGTCGAAATTCTGTTATCCCAAATCTGGAATAGCAACAGGCATTCTGCGCAAAAATGGATTTTCCCGCCCGCATGCGGGCGCGGATGCGGGCCCGGGGCGGCTTCGAATTCGCCGGCGAGGGCTCCAAGGCGCTTTGAGGCCCCGATTCGCCCGAATCTCAGCAGCCGGGCAGATTCACCGCCAGACCTCCGAGGCTGGTCTCCTTGAACTTCACGCTCATCTCTTCGCCGGTCTCGCGCATGGCGCGGATGCAATTGTCGAGCGGCATGAAATGCGAGCCGTCGCCGCGCAGGGCCAGAGCCGCCGCCGTCACGGCCTTCACCGCCCCGACGCCGTTGCGCTCGATGCAGGGCGCCTGAACCAATCCGCCCACCGGATCGCAGGTCATGCCGAGATGATGCTCAAGCGCGATTTCGGCGGCGTTCTCCACCTGCTCGGGGCCGCCGCCGAGCACCTCGCAGAGCCCCGCCGCCGCCATGGCCGCCGCCGAGCCCACTTCGCCCTGACATCCCGCCTCCGCGCCCGAGATCGAGGCGTTATGCTTGATCAATCCGCCGATGGCGGCGGCGGTCAGCAGGAAATCGCCGACTTTGGCCGGATCCGCCCCGACGCAATGGTCGAGGTAATAGCGGATCACCGCGGGCACGACTCCCGCCGCGCCGTTGGTGGGGGCGGTGACGACTTGTCCGCCCGCCGCGTTCTCCTCGTTGACCGCCATGGCGTAGACCGCCAGCCATTCCGCCGCCAGATGGGGCTGGCCCCGGTTGGAATGCTTCTCGCGCTCCAGCTGGACTCGGATCTTCGCCGCGCGGCGCTTGATTCCGAGCCCGCCGGGGAGGACGCCCTCCTGCGCGAGGCCGCGCTCCATGCAGGCCGCCATGACCTCCCAGATGCGTTTCAGTCCGGCGGCGATCTCCTCCGGCGGGCGGGCGGCGGCTTCGTTGGCGCGCTTCATCCCCGCGACGGAGAGGCCGCTCGCCTGAGCCATGCGCAGCATCTCGGCGGCGCTGGCGAAGGGATAGGGGCGCGCGGCGGCCATCTCCGTCAGAAGCGGCGGCGGGGCGGCCTTCTCGGCGGCGGTGACCACGAAGCCCCCGCCGATGGAGTAATAGGTTTCGGTCAGCAGCGGGCGGCCGCGCCGGTCCAGAGCCTCCAGCACGAGGCCGTTGGCGTGGCCGGGCAGGGGCGGGCCGTAATCGAAGACCACGTCCGTCGCCGGATCGAAAGCCAGAGGCGGAAGCCCGACGTGGCGGAGCAGCTTCTCCTGATCGAGCCGCGCCAACTGGCGCTCGGAGGCGGCGGGATCGAGGCCCTCGGGCGTCCAGCCGAGCAGCCCGAGCGCCACGGCGCGATCCGTGGCGTGGCCTTTGCCGGTGAAGGCGAGGGATCCATGCAGCCGCGCCCGGATCCGCGCGGCGTTGCGTCCCTCCGGCGAGCGGCGGAGCAGATCCAGAAAACGGACGGCGGCGGTCATCGGGCCCATGGTGTGCGACGAGGAAGGGCCGACGCCGATCTTGAAGACCTCGAACACGCTGAGGAACATGATGTTTTCTCCCTGGCGCCGCTGAGGGCGGCTTGGCGGGCGCTTCAGGGCGCCTCTGAGAGGCATCTCACGCCAGATGAGGAATTTTGTCCAGAGCGCGAGGGTTCAGGGGATTTTTCGATTCGCGCGCCTGAAGGCTTCTCCGAGTCGCCTCCGGGCGGAGCGGCGGCGGCGGGAGGGGATTCCGCCCGCCGCTCATTCCCGCCGGGGTTCCGGCCAGGCTTGCGGAATGGGCGAAATATGGACTTGACCCATGTTTTCCTGCGACGCCCTCCGCAAGCCCCGACGCAGGCGCCGCGCGACGGGTCCGAAGGCTTACGGCTTGATTTCTCCGCCCGATCCCGACGGTCCCGAGATTCGCGGCTCGGGGGCTTTCGCGGCGCGGCTCGGGAATGGGCTATCCGAAGGGGCGCTTTCCATAGGTTCTTATTTTGTATCTATGGACAAATAATGGCCAGAAGCTACCATATCTAGCGTTCGAAGGGGCGATGAACCGCAAGGGATAGAGGAAAGCGCGTAAGAGGCGTGAAGATTCCCTCAAAGCCGCCGCCGGGAGTCTTCCTGAAGCCGCCGCAAGGCGCGGAGGGCGGAATAGACCTTTCGAGCGCGAATGTCCATGGGCTGGCGAGCCCGGCGAGCGAGGGCTGAAAGCCTCCGCGGACCAAGCCCGCCCCAAAATCACAAGCGAGACCGAGCAATGACCACCCCCGCCGCCGTCACCGTCTATTCCAAGCCCGCCTGCGTCCAATGCGACGCGACGACCCGGGCGCTTGATCGTCGCGGGGTGGCCTATCGGCTGGTGGATCTGACCGAGGACGCCGAGGCCATGGCCCGCGTGACGGAGCTGGGCTATCGTCAGGCGCCGGTCGTGGTGGCGGGCGACGAGCATTGGGCCGGATTCCGTCCCGACAAGATCGGCCTTCTGGCCTGAAGCCCGGCTATGGGGGGGCTGGTTTATTTCTCCTCCGCCACCGGCAACACCCGCCGCTTCGTCGAAAGACTCGAGGGGCGGCCCGGAAGGCCCGCCCTGAGGATCCTCGGCGGGCCTCTCGTCGCGACGGAGCCTTTCGTCCTCATCTGCCCGAGCTACGGCGACGGCGAGGGCAGGGGCTCCGTGCCCAAGCCGGTGATCAAGTTCCTCAACGACCCCGCGAACCGCGCTTTGCTGCGCGGCGTGATCGGGGCGGGGAACCGCAATTTCGGACATCTCTTCGCCCATGCGGGCGGAGTCGTCGCGGAGAAATGCGGCGTTCCGTTGCTCTATCGGTTCGAGCTTGCCGGAACCGAGACGGACATCGACCGCGTCAATATGGGGCTCGAAGAATTTTGGACACGCCAGCGCGAGAAGGCCTGAAGTCGCCTTCGCCGGAATACGCCGGACTGGATCATCATGCGCTGAACGCGCTGCTGAACCTCTATGATTCTCAGGGACGCATCCGCTTCGACGCGGATCGTCTGGCGGCGCGGCGCTATTTCCTCGAACATGTGAATAAGAACACCGTGTTCTTTCACTCGCTCGACGAGAAGCTCGATTACCTCGTCGAGGAAGGATATTACGAAGGCGAAGTCTTGGCGGCTTACGCTAAGCCCTTCGTCAAAAGCTTGTTCGACGCGGCTTACGCGAAGAAATTCCGCTTTCCGACCTTCCTCGGCGCCTTCAAATATTACACCAGCTACACGCTGAAGACCTTCGACGGCCAGCGCTATCTGGAGCGTTACGAGGATCGCGTGGTCATGGCGGCCCTGACCCTCGCGCGCGGCGACGAGGCTCTGGCGCGGGCGCTGACCGAGGAGATGATTTCGGGGCGCTTCCAGCCCGCCACGCCGACTTTCCTCAACGCCGGCAAGAAGCAGCGCGGAGAACTCATCTCCTGCTTCCTGCTGCGGGTCGAGGACAACATGGAGTCCATCGGCCGGGCCATCAACTCCTCGCTCCAGCTTTCGAAGCGCGGCGGCGGCGTGGCGCTCATGCTGACCAACCTCCGCGAGATGGGCGCGCCCATCAAAGGCATCGAGAATCAGTCTTCGGGCGTTCTGCCGGTCATGAAGCTGCTCGAAGACAGCTTCAGCTACGCCAATCAGCTCGGCGCGCGTCAGGGCGCGGGGGCGGTCTATCTCAACGTCCACCACCCCGACATCCTGCGCTTCCTCGACACCAAGCGCGAGAACGCCGACGAGAAGATCCGCATCAAGACGCTTTCGCTCGGCGTGGTGATCCCGGACGTCACCTTCGAACTCGCGCGCGACAACGCGGACATGTATCTCTTCTCGCCGCATGACGTGCAGAAGGTCTATGGGATTCCCTTCTCCGAAATCTCGGTCACCGAGAAATATCAGGAGATGGTCGATAATCCCCGGATCAAGAAGACCAAGATCAAGGCTCGCGAACTCTTCCAGATCCTCGCCGAGATCCAGTTCGAATCCGGCTATCCCTATATGATGTTCGAAGACAACGTGAACCGCGCCAATCCGGTGGCGGGGCGGATCACCATGTCGAATCTCTGCTCCGAGATCCTTCAGGTCAACGAGGCCAGCACCTATCACGACGACCTCGGTTATGATCACCTCGGCGCGGACATCTCCTGCAATCTCGGCTCGCTGAACATCGCCGCCAGCATGGACGGCGGAAACCTCGGCGCCACGGTCGAGACCGCCATTCGCGCGCTCTCCGCCGTCTCGGAGATGAGCAAGATCGACTCGGTGCCTTCGATCCGGCGCGGCAACGACGAAAGCCACGCCATCGGCCTCGGCCAGATGAACCTTCATGGCTTCCTCGCCCGCGAGCATATTTATTACGGCTCGCCGGAAGGGATCGACTTCACCAACATCTATTTCTGCGCGGTGCTTTATCATTGCCTGCGCGCCTCGAACCGCCTCGCCCGCGAGCGCGGCGAGAGCTTCAAGGGCTTCGAGGCTTCGCAATACGCCAGCGGCGAATTCTTCGCGAAATATACGGATCGCGACTGGCTGCCCGAGACGGAGAAAGTCCGGGCGCTTTTTGAGAAATTCGGCGTGGAGATCCCCAGCCGCGAGGATTGGGCCGCGCTCAAGGCCGACGTGATGGCGGGCGGGCTCTATAACCGCAATCTTCAGGCGGTGCCGCCGACCGGCTCCATCAGCTACATCAACAACTCCACCAGCTCGATTCATCCCATCGTGGCGAAGGTCGAGATCCGCAAGGAAGGCAAGATCGGGCGCGTCTATTACCCGGCCCCCTTCATGGATAACGAGAATCTTCAGTATTATCAGGACGCTTATGAAATCGGCCCTGAGAAGATCATCGACACCTACGCCGCCGCGACCCAGCATGTGGATCAAGGCCTCTCGCTGACGCTCTTCTTCCGCGACACCGCCACCACCCGCGATCTCAACCGCGCCCAGATCTACGCCTGGCGCAAAGGGATTAAGACCATCTATTACATCCGCCTGCGCCAGATGGCCCTTGAGGGGACTGAAGTGCAGGGCTGCGTTTCGTGCAGCCTGTGAGGAAGCCCCCGATGAACATCGCCCATCCGTCGCAGCGCGCCGCGCTCAAGGCCGTCAACTGGAACCGGATTCAGGACGACAAGGATCTGGAGGTCTGGAATCGTCTGACCAGCAATTTCTGGCTGCCGGAGAAAGTCCCGCTCTCCAACGACATCCCGAGCTGGGGGACGCTCCGCCCCGCCGAGCGCCAATTGACCATCCGCGTCTTCACCGGCCTGACGCTGCTCGACACCATCCAGAGCGCGGTCGGCGCGCCCTCGCTCATGCCCGACGCCGAGACGCCCCATGAAGAGGCCGTGCTGGCCAACATCGCCTTTATGGAGGCGGTGCATGCGCGCTCCTATTCCTCGATCTTCTCGACGCTCTGCCTGACCGCCGAAGTCGACGAGGCTTTCCGCTGGGCGGAGGAGAATCCGCATCTCCAGCAGAAGGCCGCCCTGATCCTCGACGAATATAAGGCGACGAGCGATCCGCTCCGGCGGAAAGTGGCGAGCGTCTTCCTGGAGAGCTTCCTCTTCTACTCGGGCTTTTATCTGCCCATGTGGTGGTCGAGCCGCGCCAAGCTGACCAACACCGCCGACCTCATCCGGCTGATCATCCGCGACGAGGCCGTGCACGGCTATTACATCGGCTATAAGTTCCAGAAGGCCGTCGAGCGGCTTTCGGAGGAGAAGCGCAAGGAGATCAAGGATTTCGCCTTCTCGCTGCTCTTTGAGCTTCAGGAGATCGAAGCGCTCTACGCCGCCGAGCTTTACGACGAAGTCGGGCTGACCGAGGACGTCAAGGGCTTCCTGCATTACAACGCCAATAAGGCGCTGATGAATCTCGGCTATGAGGCTTTATTCCCGCCGGAGGCGACCAAGGTGAACCCGGCGATTCTGGCTTCGCTTTCGCCCGGCGCCGATGAGAATCACGACTTCTTCTCCGGCTCCGGCTCCTCCTACGTCATCGGCAAGGCGGTCGCGACGACGGACGAGGATTGGGATTTCTAAGCCTTCTCCGGCTTCGGAGATGAAAAAAGAGCGGACGCCGCGGCGTCCGCTCTTTCTGTTCGCCGGGGATCAGACCTTCACGAAGCGCAGCCGGGTTCCCCAAGGATCGCGCGTCTCGAAGCCCTCGCCGGAGGCCAGCTTCTCCACCTGACCCCCCGCCGCCAGAGCCGCCGCCTCGCGGGCGGCGAGGATCGCGGCGTCTTTGGTCTCGAAGCTCGTCCAGGAGAGGCCGAGCGCCGCAGGATCGCGCGGGCCGACGCCTTGGCTGCGCCAGTTGTTCAGCCCGATATGATGGTGATAGCGCCCCGAGGAGAGGAAGGCCGCGCCCCGGAAGACCATCATCTGGGTCGGATCGAGCCCGGCGGTCTTCTGATAGAACTCCGCCGCTTGCGCGACCTCGCCCACCTTCAGATGCATATGGCCGATGCGCAATTCCCGAGGCGCCTCCGTATAGATCGGAACCGAATCGTTCAGCAGGCCGATCAGGCCCTCGAAGTCGATTTGCTCGGTGCCCATGCGGACCTGACCGTTGCTCCAGACCCAGCCCGCCGGATCGCGGTCGGCGTAGACCTCGATTCCATTGCCTTCGGGATCGTCGAGGTAAACCGCCTCGCTGACGTTATGGTCGCCGAAGCCGGTGAGCTGAATCTCCTCCGTCACGACATAGGCCAGCCAGCGCGCCAGATCGAGGCGGCTCGGCAGCAGAAAGGCCGTATGGAAGAGCCCGGCCGCATTGGGCGCGGCGAAAGCGGCCTGAGGCGCGGCCTCCAGCACGAGGATCGGCGCGCCGCCCGGAGCGCCCAAGACGGCGCGTTCCGGCGTGCGCTCCTGCTCCGCGAGGCCGAGCATATGCTGATAAAAGGCCGACATCTTCTGAAGATCGCGCACCTTCAGCGCGGCCTGTCCGATGCGGATCGGCGTCTGATGGGCGAAGAGAATCGGCGAAGCGGCCTGAGCGCGCATCGCTTCGGCGTTCGGGAAGCCCTCGGCGCGCGCGGCGCGGTCGGCGGCGGCGGCGAGGCTGCTCGCTCCGACGAGTTCGAGCAGGCGGCGGCGAGTCATGGTCATGGATCTCCCCAATCGGTCAAGGGCGTGAAGTTCATGGCGATGATGTGGCCTTCGCCGCCTCCGCAGACAAGCCGCTTCTCCGGAGACTCGTCGTCTCCGGAGCGCGGACAATCGTCAGGCTTCGTCTTTGGGCTCATGCTTCAGCGCGGCGGCGTTGATGCAATAGCGCAGACCCTCGGGGCCGGGGCCGTCCGGGAAGACATGGCCCAGATGCGCGTCGCATTGCGAACAGAGCACCTCGACGCGGGTCATGCCGTGGCTATGGTCCGCGCGCTCCTCGACGGCGGCCTGCCCGGCGGGCGCGGTGAAGCTCGGCCAGCCGCAGCCCGATTCGTATTTGGCGTCCGATTCGAAAAGCTCCGCCCCGCAGCAGACGCAGCGAAACCTCGCTTCGCCCTTCGGAAAGGGCGTTTGCGAGAAAGGCCGCTCGGTTCCGGCCTGTCGCGTGACGCGATAGGCCTCGGGGGTGAGCTGAGCGCGCCATTCCTCATCGGTTTTTTTAATCTTCACCATAGACTCCTCGCTGATCTGGTCACGTTTTGGGATATATAATGAAGATCGCGCGGCGTTTCAGCGAGGCGTCGCGGTTTTATGCGAGCGTGAGGCGCGCGGAGGCTCGATCTCCGGCGAGCGTATGAGGATCCGGTCATGATGGGCTTGGGCGGATGGAGCGAATTCCGGCGCGGACGTTATCAGGTGCGGCTCAGCCGGGCGCCGGAGGACGTGATGCGGGCGCAGGCTCTGCGTCATGCGGTCTTCAGGATCGCGCGCGGGCGCTCCGAGGATCCGGCGGGTCTCGACGCGGATCCCTATGACGCGCTCTGCGACCATATGCTGGTCGAGGAGACGGCCACCGGAGAGCTGATCTGCTGCGTGCGGCTTATGTCCTTCGACTCCGGGGATGAGGTGGACCGCGCTTATTCCGCCCAATGGTATGATCTCTCCGCTCTGAGGGGCTTTCAGGAGCCCATGGTCGAGATGGGGCGCTTTTGCGTGCGGCCCGACCATCGGGGCAGCGGCGAGGCTCTGCGCATCGCTTGGGCGGCCATGACGCGCTATGTGGACGAGCGCGGCGTGCAACTCATGTTCGGCTGCTCCAGCTTCGACGGCTCGGACGCCGAGCCCTACGCCGACGTCTTCGCCTTGCTGAAAGAAAAGCATCTCGCGCCCAAACGCTGGCTGCCGCGCATTAAATCGCCGCGGGTCTTTCAATTCGCCAAGAAGCTGCGCTTCCGGCGGCCGGATCTGGTCAAGGCCGCCAAGGCCATGCCGCCTTTGCTGAGGGGCTATCTCTCGATGGGGGGATGGGTCAGCGATCATGCGGTGATCGACAAGGATCTCAACACGCTGCATGTCTTCACCGGCGTGGAGGTCAGGCGCGTGCCGCCGCGCATGGCGGCGCTGCTGCGCAAAGCCTGAGCGGCGCGGGGAGGGCCTTCAGCCCTCCAGCAGCCGCTTGAGCACCTCGACCTCCTCGTCGAGCTCGTCGTCCACCTCGCGCAGCTCCTCGATGCGCTTGACCGCGTGCATGACCGTGGTGTGGTCGCGGCCGCCGAATTTGCGGCCGATCTCCGGCAGAGACTTCGCCGTGAGGATCTTGCTCAGATACATGGCCACCTGACGCGGACGCGCCACCGATTGCGCCCGCCTCGGCGAGAGCATGTCCGCGAGGCGCACGTTGTAGGATTCCGCGACCTTGCGCTGAATCTCCTCGATGGTGATGCGGCGGTCGTAGGAGCGGAGCAGATCCTGAAGGATCTGACGGGCCATCTCCAGCGTGATCGGGCGCCCGACCAGCGTGGCCTGCGCGAGAAGCCGGTTGAAGGCGCCTTCCAGCTCGCGGGTGTTGGCTGAGACCCGGCTGGCGACGAACTCCAGCACCTTGGGGTCGATCTCGACTTCGGGATATTGTTCGGCCACGGCCTCGGCGCGCATCTGAAGCACGCCCAGACGCAGCTCGTAATCCGTCGGGTGGATGTCGGCCACGAGGCCCCAGCCCAGACGCGATTTGATCCGCTCCTCGATGCCGTCGAGATCGGTCGGCGAGCGGTCGGCGGAGATGACGATCTGGCGGTTCTGGTCGATCAGCGCGTTGAAGGTGTGGAAGAACTCCTCCTGCGTGGAATCCTTGCCCGCGATGAATTGCACGTCGTCGATCAGCAGCACGTCCACCGAGCGGAATTGCTGCTTGAAGTTGATCGTCTCCTTGTAGCGCAGCGCGCTGACGAATTGATACATGAACTTCTCGGCCGAGAGATAGGCCACCCGCCGCTCCGGCCGGGCCCGCTTCACCTCCCAGGCGATGGCGTGCATGAGATGGGTCTTGCCCAGACCCACGCCGCCATAGAGAAACAGCGGATTGAAGGGCGCGGCGCCGTCGGCCTCGGCCACGCGGCGCGCGGCGGCGTGGGCCAGTTCGTTGGATTTGCCGACCACGAAATTATCGAAGGTGAAGCGCCCGTCCAGCTTGGGCGACAGGAAGCTCGGATCCTCCTCGCCCGCCGCCGCCGAAGCGGAAGCCGCCTCGAAAAGCGGGCCGACGTCGTCGGAATCCGCCGGAACCACCCGGCGCTTGCCGCCCGGAGCCGAGGATTTCGCGGATTTGGCCGCAGGCCCCGGTTCGGACGCGCGGCGCGCGGCCGCGGCCTGAGGCGCGGCGAGCGCCCATTCCACCCGGGCGGCGCCGTGATCGCGCCAGATCTCGCGGAGAAGATCGCCATAACGGGCTTCGGCGCCGTCGCGCAGGAAGCGCGAGGGCGCGCCGAGGCGGATCCAGCCTTCGCCGGCCTCGGCCAGAATCAGAGGGTCGATCCAGCTTTTAAAGACGGCTTCGCCCAGATCTTCGCGCAGCGTGAGGCGAATCGAGGCCCAAGCCTCGACGGCGGAGTCGCGGGCGGGCTCCCCGGAGCCTTCGTCGCCGGAATCGAGGTTTCGCGCCGTCACGCTTCGCTCCCGCCTTGCAAAACGCCCGAGCCCCGCCGAACGCAGAGCCCGCATTTTTGGGGACGGAGCGACCGCCCAAGGCGAGAAACGCCTTCGCGCGACTCCGAAAGCCTCGGAGATCGCGCGCGATCTTGCGTCTTCAGGGAAAACGCCGATCCGCGACGGCTGCAGGACGTTCGGGGCGCCGAAAATTCAGGACGGCGCGCCGTCGCCTCCTCGCTGAACGAGGGCCGGAGCATAGACGAACCCCGTCCGAGAGGCAACAGGCTCACGCCCGCGCCAAGCCCGGCTCCCGGTCAGGATTCGCGATGTCGCAGGAGATCGAAGGGAGCGCTTCGGCGCTCCCGAAGCCATCTCAGACCGCAGGAGCGGAGAGGGCCTTCACGCGGCCGGCGAGGCGCGAAACCTTGCGGCTGGCGGTGTTCTTGTGCAGCACGCCCTTGGTCACGCCGCGCTGAATCTCGGGCTGGGCGGCGCGGAAGGCCTCCTGAGCGGCGGCGGCGTCGCCGGAGGCGAGCGCGGACTCGACCTTGCGCAGGAAGGTGCGGATGCGGCTCTTGCGGGCCGCGTTGACGGCGGTGCGGCGCTGGGTCTGACGGATGCGCTTGCGGGCGGAGGACGTGTTGGCCATGTTTCTTGAAACCGTTCGGCAGGGCGTTGAAGAGTGAAGGCGCGATATACTCCACCGACTCTTCCCCGTCAACATAGGGAGGCCGACATATGGCCGGCTAAGGCGCGAGGGCCACGCGGTCGCCCGCCGAACGCCGGAGCCGCCCCGCCAGCTCCAGCTCCAGAGCCGCCAGAGCCAGAACCCCCGGCGGCAAGCCCGTGCGGCGGCGGATTTCGTCCATCTCCACGGGAACCGGCCCTAAAAGCCGCAAAAGCGCCGAACGGGCGTCTTCGGCTTCGGGGGCTTCCGCGGCGTCTTCCGGGGGGCTCTCCGCCGCCGCCCCGAAGCTCTCCGGAAAAGAGAGAGGGGCGGGCGGGGGCTCGACCGCTCCGCCGATCCCCTCCAGAGCCTCGATCACGTCGGCGGCGTGGCGGATCAGCGTCGCGCCTTCCCGAATCAGAAGATTGCAGCCCGCCGCGCGTCCGTCCAGAGGCGCGCCGGGCGCGGCCATCACCTCGCGGCCCTGCTCGGCGGCCAGACGCGCCGTGATGAGCGAGCCGGAGCGCTCCGCCGCCTCGGTCACGATGGCGCCGAGGCAGATCCCCGAAACGATGCGGTTGCGGCGGGGGAAATCCTGAGCCCGGGCCTTGAAGCCGGGCGGCGCCTCGGAGAGCACCGCGCCTTGCTCGATCAGCTTGGCGTAGACGTCGGCGTTGCGGCGCGGATAAACGTCGTCCGGCCCGCCGCCGAGAACCGCGACGGTCCCGCCTTCGAGCCCTCCGGCGTGGGCGGCGCGGTCGATCCCCTCGGCCATGCCCGAGACGATCACGAATCCCGCCTCCGAAAGCGCCCGCGAAAGACCTTGCGTGAAGCGCATCCCCAAAGCCGAGGCGTTGCGCGTGCCCACCACCGCCAGAGCGCGGCGGCTCAGCAGCTCCGGACGGCCCAGCAGCCAGAGAAAAGGCGGCGGATCGGGGATCTGCGCCAGAAGCGGCGGATAATCCGGCCCGCCCAGCGCCAGAGGCTTCGCCCCGAGCTTCGCCCCCGCCTCAAGCTCGGCCTCGGCCGCGCCGCGCGGAGCTAAGGAAATGCGTCGTCCGCCCCGCGCCGCCAGACGAGGCGCCGCCTCCAGAGCCGCCGCCGCCGAGCCGCAGCGCGCCAGAAGCCGCTGAAAGGCCACAGGCCCCACGTTCTGCGAGCGCGCCAGCCGCAGCCAGTCGCGCCATTCCTCCGGAGTCCGGGGGGGCTTCACCGGGGCCTCAGGATTTGCGCGCGCCGATGCGCGGCTCTTCGCCTTTCAGCAGGCGGCGGATGTTCGCATGATGCCGGAGGATCGTCAGCAGGGCCATGGCCGCCGTCGCCCAGAGGACCGTCCGCGAAGCGCCCAGACCCGCCGCGACGAAAGGCGTGGCCGCCGCCGCGGCCAGAGCCGACAGCGAGGAGATCCGGAAGATCGCGGCCATGATCAGCCAGATCGCGCAGGCCGCCAGACCCGCCCAAGGCGCCAGACCCAGCGTCGCGCCGAGAAAGGTGGCCGCGCCTTTGCCGCCGCGGAAGTTCAGCCAGACCGGCCAGCAATGCCCGACCAGAGATCCGAAAGCCGCCAGAGCCGCCGCCTGAGGCCCCCAGAAGGCGCCGCAGATCCAGACCGCCGCCGCGCCCTTCAGGGCGTCGAGCAGGAGCGTGGCGGCGGCGGCGCCCTTATGGCCGGTGCGCAGAACGTTGGTCGCGCCGATGTTGCCCGAGCCGATCTTGCGCAGATCGCCCAGATTCAAAGCCCGCGTCAGCAGCACCCCGAAAGGAATCGAGCCGAGCAGATAGGCGAGCAGAAAAGCCGCCGCCGCCTGCGCCGCGCCGAGAGCCTCCGGGCCCGGATTCGCCGCCATCTCCATGCTCGCCCCTTTTCGCGCTGTCCGCTTCGGTCTAAGGGCGCGCGCCGCCGCCCGCCAGAGAAATTTAGCAGGTCTCAGCCTTCCGGCGGAGCGCCCGCCCCGCCGGGATCTTCCGGCGCCCGCCCGATGGGGCGGGGCGCTCGCCCTGTCGGGATCTCGGCGCCCGCCCGGAAGGGCGGGGCGCTTGCCCTGATGGGCGGGCGCCCCTATACAAGCGCGACTCTCCGCAAAGGCCGCCTCATGACCGACATTCCCTTTCCGCAGCGACATCTGCTCGGCGTCGAGGATCTCGCGCCCGAGGCGATCCTCCAGCTGCTCGACCGCGCCGACGGCTATGTCGAGATGAACCGGGAAGCGCGAAAGAAACGCGACATCCTCAAGGGGCTGACCCAGATCAACCTCTTTTTCGAAAGCTCCACCCGCACCCAGATGAGCTTCGAGCTGGCCGGAAAGCGGCTCGGCGCCGACGTCATGAACATGCCGGTGAAAAGCTCCTCGCTCTCCAAGGGCGAGACCCTCATCGACACCGCCATGACGCTCAACGCCATGCGGCCGGATCTGCTCGTGGTGCGCCACGCCGATTCCGGCGCGGTGAACCTGCTGGCGCAGAAGGTCAATTGCGCCGTGGTCAACGCCGGAGACGGCCGCCGCGAGCATCCCACCCAAGCTTTGCTCGACGCTCTGACCATCCGTCGGCGCAAGGGGCGTCTGCATCGGCTGAACGTCGCCATCTGCGGCGACATCCTGCATAGCCGCGTGGCGCGCTCGAACATGTGGCTGCTCGGCAAGCTGGAGAACCGCATCCGGGTCATCGCCCCGCCGACGCTGCTGCCCACGGGAATCGAGCGCTTCGGCGTCGAGGTCTTCGAGGATATGGAGCAGGGCCTCGAAGGCTGCGACGTCGTCATGATGCTGCGCCTTCAGCTGGAGCGCATGAGCGGCGCCTTCGTGCCTTCGGTGCGCGAATATTTCCACCGCTACGGCCTCAACGCCGAAAAGCTCGCCCGCGCGAAGGAGGACGTGATCGTCATGCATCCGGGGCCGATGAACCGGGGCGTCGAGATCGATTCCGAACTGGCCGACGACATCAACCGCTCGGTGATTCAGGAGCAGGTCGAGATGGGCGTGGCCGTGCGCATGGCCGTGCTGGAGACCCTCGCCGAGCGCCTGCCGAACTGGCGCGGCGCCGGGGCCCTCGCGTGACGGCGCCTGCGGATCGTCGTCTGAGGGCGCCGCCGCGCTACGGCGAGGAGGCGGCGCTCTGGGCGCCGGTCCTCGGATCGGGCGAGCGGCTGCTCTGGACCGGCGAACCCGCGCGCGGGCTGAAATGGCGCGGCGAAGACTGGTTTCATCTTCCCTTCGGCCTTGTGTTCTTCGCCTTTGCTCTGGTCTGGACGGGCCTCGCCTGGTACGGGGGCGGCGGAATTATGACGCTTTGGGGCGTTCCCTTCGTCGTCGTGGGCTTTCAGATCGCCATCGGGCGCTTCTTCACCGACGCCCGGAGACGCGCCCGCACCCGCTACGCCCTGACCGACCGCCGGGCGCTGATCGTCGAGGACGGACGCCGCCCTCAATTCGGGTCGATCCCCATCGCCTCCGGGACGGGGGTCGAAATCCGTTCCGGCCCTCTCTCCACGATCATGTTCAAAAGCCCCGCCGAATTCACCGTTCTGAACGGCTCGAAGACGATCAACATGCGGCAGGGCGGCTACGGCTTCGAATTCATCGAGGAGGGCGAAAGCGTCTATCGTCTGATCCTCGACATCCAGCAGGGACGCGCTCTCTAAAATCCTCCGAGGCCTTCATGAAGCCGCTGCACATCCATCACGCCCGCCTGATCGACCCCGCCGCCGATCTCGACGCCGAGGGCGGCCTGATCCTCGGCGAGGACGGCCGGATTCTGGATCGGGGGCCGCATCTGCGCGAGGCCGGGTCCGGCCCCGAAGGCGCCGATCTGCGCGACGCGGGCGGCCATGCGCTCGCGCCGGGGCTGGTGGATCTGCGGGTCTACGTCGGCGAGCCGGGCGCGCGGCATAAGGAGAGCTACCGCAGCGTGGGCGAGGCGGCGGCGGCGGGCGGAGTCACCACCATCGTCGTCCAGCCCGACACGGATCCGCCGCTCGACGATCCGGCTTTGGTGGCCTTCGTGCGGCGGCGCGCGGCGGAGGTCTGCAAAGTGCGGGCCCATCCCATGGCCGCCATGACCAAAGGCCGCGCAGGCCGCGAGATGGCCGAATATAAATTCCTCCTCGACGCGGGCGCCGTGGCGCTCACCGACGGCGACCGCCAGATCTCCGATCCGGTGGTGACGCGCCGTTGTCTGCAATACGCGCGCTCCGTGGGGGCGCTGACGGTCCATCATATTCAGGACTCGGCGCTTGCGGCTCAGGGCTGCGCCACGGAGAGCCTCTTCGCGGGCAAGCTCGGCCTGCCGGAGGCTCCGGCGGCGGCGGAGGTCATGGCTCTTGAGCGCGATCTGCGGCTCGTGGAGCTGACCGGCGCGCGTTATCACGCGGGGCAGATCTCCACGGCGGCGGCTCTGGAGGCTCTGCGGCGGGCCAAGGAGAAGGGCCTCCCGGTGAGCGCCTCGGCCAGCGCCCATCACTACGCGCTGAACGAATACGACATCGGCGATTTCCGCAGCTTCTGCAAAGTCTCGCCGCCGCTCCGCGAGGAGGCCGACCGCGCCGCCCTCGAAGAGGCCGTGGCCGAGGGGCTGATCGACGCCCTGACCTCCTCCCATCGCCCGCAGGACGAGGAATCCAAACGCCTGCCTTACGCTCAGGCGGCGACGGGCTCCGTGGGGCTGGAGACCAGCCTCGCGGCGGCTCTGAATCTTCATCATAAGGAGCTGATCGGGCTTCCAGCGCTCTGGCGGATGCTGGCGCTGCGCCCGGCGGAGCTTCTGGGCTTCGAGACCGGGCGTCTGACCCCCGGCGCGCCCGGCGACCTGATCCTCGTGGATCTCGGCGCGCCTTGGATCGTGGACCGCAAGGCTTTGCGCTCGAAATCGAAGAATTCGGCCTTCCACGACCGCCGCATGCAGGGGCTGGTCAAGGCGACTTGGGTCGGCGGAGCTTTGGTCTTCGAGAGGTGAGGTCCGGGGTTTTGGGGGCGCGTCTGGCGCTTCGGGGCGCGGTCGCGGCGGCGGCGCTCTTCGCGGCTGTCCATGAACGGCGACCAGCGAAGCCGGAAGGGCTCCATGTCGTGAAGGGGCGGCCGGACGAAACCTGAGAGCCTTTGAAGGATCTCGCCGGGGCCTCCGGTCCCCGTCCGAGGCTCCGCCTCTGAGGCGGCTTGCCCTTCGGCGCGGGCGGGCTTATGGCTGAGGGGCCCTTTTTTCTCCAGCGAGCTGTCTCATGAGCCTCGACGCCGCCGCGCCTCCGGCGCAGCAAGGCGATTCCCTGCGCGGATTCGCCTTCGCCTTCGGAGCCTATTTCCTTTGGGGATTCCTGCCGCTTTACATGAAGGCGGTGGCCCATATCTCCCCCACCGAGGTTCTGGCCCATCGCGTGATCTGGTCGGCGCCTTTGGCGGCGGCCCTGCTTTACGCGCTGGGGCGGATGTCCGACCTCAAGGCCGCTTTGCGCGACCGCCGCATGCTCGCCATGGCGAGCCTCACCGCCGCGCTGATCGCGGTGAATTGGGGAATCTACATCTGGGCCATCGCGAACGACCGGGCGCTGGACGCCGCCCTCGGCTATTTCATCAATCCGCTCTTCAGCATCTTCCTCGGCGCGGTTCTGCTGCGCGAGAAGCTTCAGCCTTTGCAGATCGCGGCGCTCGGCTGCGCGGCGGCGGGGGTGGCTTTGCTGACTTGGGAGGGCGGGGGGCTGCCCTGGACGGCTCTGGCCCTGACCTTCAGCTGGGGCTTTTACGCCTTCTTCCGCAAGACTCTGCCCATCGGGCCTAATCAGGGCTTTCTGCTGGAGGTGCTGATCCTGCTGCCTCTGGCGACGGCCTATGTGGTCTGGCTGGAGGCGACGGGGCGCGGGCATCTGCTGGCGGGCGGGACGTGGGGCGACTTCTGGCTGCTGCTGGCTTCGGGCGTGGCCACCGCCGTTCCGCTGATCCTCTACGGCAACGGCGCCAAGCTCCTGCGGCTCTCGACCATCGGGATCATGCAATACATCGCCCCGACGATGATCTTCTTGCTGGCGATCTTCGTCTTCAAAGAGCCCTTCAGCCGCGAGCGCTTTTTCGCCTTCGCTCTGATCTGGGCGGCGCTGGTCCTCTATTCTCTGCCGATGCTGCGCGACTTCGCCCGGCGTCGCGCGGAGCGTCCGCCGCCGCCTTCTTCGGCTTAAGCTCCGGCGGACTTGTGTTTCGCGGCTGAAAATCCTACCATACGGTCTAGTTTGGTTTAGATTTCAGGATCGCCGATGGACGACGTCTCCGCGCCCCCCGCCGCCGCCCCTCCTCGCCGCAAGGGAGGGCGCCCCACGCGCCGCTCCGCCGAGGAGATCGGGCGGCGGATCATGGCGGCTTCGCGCAAGCTCTTCCTCGTCCACGGCTTCGCCGGAACCAGCATGGACGCCGTGGCCGCCGAGGCTCAGGTCTCCAAAGCCACGCTTTACGCGCGGCATCAGGATAAGGAGGCGCTGTTTCAGGCGCTGGCCCTCGACGTGCTGGAGACTCTGATGAAGCGCGCGGAGGCGCCGGAGATTTCGGCGGTTCGGCTGCCGCTCCGGGTCCGGCTGGAGGCCCTCGCCGAGCAGATCATTCAGGTTCAGACCGTTCCGGAGGTGCAGGCCCTGATCCGCGCTCTGCTGCTGGAGAGCGAGCGATTCCCCTCGCTCGGCCTTTTGCTGCGCGACGAGGGCAGAAGGCGCGGCGTGGAGCGCGTGCGGAATCTGCTGGCTTCGGCGCCGGAGGCGGCGGGCCGCGGCGGCGAGGAGCTGATGCGCGACGCCGAAATCTTCCTTCAGCTTTTCGCGCCGCCGCCGCCCACCCCCGCGATGGAGCCGCAGGAGCATGTCGCGATTCAAGCCCGGCTGCGGGCCGAAAAAGCTTATCGCGTGGCCTTCTTCCTGCGCGGCTTCGGAGGGAAAGGATGAAGAATTCGCCCTGAAATCAGGGCCATCCTCAAGAATTTACGGCGAAAATCTCACGAGATTTTTCTGAATTCTATGTCAAACCTTGTATATAGAATTGAATTTTCAGGCGAATCCTGAAATTTCGCCGTCTCGTTCACTTAAATTCAAGGCGCGCGGCGACAAAACTTCTTCAGATCTAGCGGACGGCTCGCGGAGGTTCTGGAGATGACGGCGACATACGGGGCTTTCCCCTCTTCCTGGCCCGCGCGGCCTCAGACGGATTCGGGAGCGCCGATCAAAGTCCTGAGCGTCTTCGGCACCCGCCCCGAGGCCATTAAAATGGCCATGGTGGTTCGGGCTTTGGGCGCGGATCCGCAAATCGAAAGCCGCGTCTGCGTGACGGGCCAGCATCGCCAGATGCTCGATCAGGTGCTGGAGGCCTTTTCGCTGCGTCCTGATCATGACCTCGCGGTGATGACCGCCGGTCAGAGCCTGCCCTCCATGACCCGCCGCCTGATCGAAGGGCTGGAGCGCGCGATGGTCGCGGAGAAGCCCGATTGGGTTTTGGTGCAGGGCGACACCACCACGGCTTTCGCCGGAGCGCTCTCGGCCTTCTATAATCGCGCCATGGTCGGACATATCGAGGCGGGCCTGCGCACCGGCGACCTCGCCGCCCCTTGGCCCGAGGAGGGCAACCGCCGCCTCATCACGCCTTTGGCGCGGCTGCATTTCGCCCCCACCGAGCAGGCGCGGGCCAATCTCCTCGCCGAGAACGTCCCCGCCGGACATATCCACGTCACCGGCAACACCGTCATCGACGCGCTTCAGCACGTCTCGGGGCGCCTGGCGGAGGACGCTTCCAAGCTGGCGGATGAAATGGCGGCGCGCTTCCCCTTCCTTGATCCGGCGCGGCGGCTGATTCTCGTCACGGGGCATCGGCGCGAGAATTTCGACGGCGGGCTGGAGCGGGTCTGTCAGGGGCTGCGCCGTCTGGCCGAGCGCCCCGACGTGCAGATCGTCTATGCGGTGCATCTCAATCCGAAGGTGCGCGGCGCGGTGGGGCGGACGCTCGGGGATCTGCCTTCGGTCCATCTCATCGAGCCGCAGGATTATCTGCCCTTCGTCTATCTCATGACCCGCGCTTCGCTGATCGTGACCGATTCCGGCGGGATTCAGGAAGAGGCGCCTTCGATTAAAAAGCCGGTTCTGGTCACGCGCGAAGTCACCGAACGCCCCGAGGCCGTGGCGGAAGGCGCCGTGCGGCTGGTCGGGACTTCGGCGGAGCGGGTCTTCGCCGAGGCCACGCGCCTGCTCGACGATCCGGCGGCCTACGCCGCCATGACCTGCGCCCGCAATCCCTATGGCGACGGCCGCGCCGCCGAGCGCATCCTCACGGCGCTGAAGGAGGCTTCGGCCGGAGCGCGGGTCTTTCCGCTCGCCGCGCCGGTCCCGGCCGCCGCGGAGGAGGCCGCGCGCCGGATCTCCTGAGGCCATGGGAAAAGCCGCCTTTCGGTTCGGAAAGGCGGCTTCCCTCTATCGGCTTGCGCGGCGGCTTCAGCCCGTCTTGTCGATGGGATCGGGGTTTTCCGAGAGCGGATCGCGGCCCTCCAGACGGTCGCGATAGAGCGTGGTCTGGCTGAGCAGCAGCATGGTCACGGGCGTCGTCACCGTGACGAAGACCCCGATCAGCAGCTCATAGACCACCGGGCGCTCCTGAGAGGTCGAGAAGAAGATCATCGAGCCGATCAGAATCGACCAGAGCCCCAGCGTCGAGCCGAGGGTGGGGGCGTGCAGCCGCTCGTAGAAGGTCGAGAACTTCAGCAATCCGACGCAGCCGATCAGCGCCAGAGTCGAGCCGAAGAGCACCAGCGCGGCGGTGACCAGCGCGGCCCATGCGGGGATGTCGATGGGAAGATCGGTCATTCGATCACCTCGCCGCGCAGCAGGAACTTCGCCAGCGCCACCGTCGAGACGAAGCCCAAAAGGCCGATGGCCAGCGCGATCTCGAAATAGAAGGCGTTGGCCGTCGAGATGCCGAAGACGATCAGCAGCAAAAGCCCGTTGAGATAAAAGGCGTCCATGGCCGCCACGCGGTCCTGCGCGCGCGGCCCCACGATCAGGCGATAGCCCGCCGCCATCATCGCCATGGCCAAAAACAGCTTGCTCACCGTCAGACTGAGATTCAGGAGAGTCAGGATCATTCGAAAATCTCCATCAGCGGTTTTTCATAGCGGGTCTTGATGCTGGCGGCCCAATCGTCCTCGGCCATGAGGTCGAGGATATGCAGCACCACCACGTTATCCACCGGATCATAGCTGATCCAGGCGGTGCCGGGCGCGCCGGTGATGATGCAGGCCAAAGCCGCCAGACCATAGGGCGAACGCATCTCCAGCACGATTCGCACGAAGCCCGAAGGCGGCGGATGGGGCGAGGCGACGATGGTTTTGGCCACCCGCAGATTGGACTGCACGATGTCCTTGGCGAAGGTCCAGATCACCTTGAGGATCGTGAGGGGCCGCCGCATCCGAATGGGCGGGACGTCCAGCCGGAGCAGCAGCCAGGGGCTCGTCACGCCGAAGAAGGTCGCAAGGATGAGCTGCCCCGGCGTGACGCTCTGATTGAACAAAAGCCAGGTCGCGAAGAATCCGACGGAGAGGACCGGATAAGGAAAGATGCGTCGGATCATGGCGCGCCTCCTGCGGCCGGAGCGGAGGGAAGGGCGGCGGGCGGGGCGGGGAGCGCCGAAGCCGGGGAAGGCGCCGACGCGGCGGGCGCGAGAGCGGGCACGATCAGCGGCGCGACGGCGGCCCCCTCCTGATGCGTCCGGCTTCCGAGCGGCGGCGGCTCGGCGAGCGGCTCGCGCATGCGGGGCGCGTTGCGCACGGCCTCGATATAGGAGGAGGGCGCGCTCAGGCCCTCGGCCACGCCCCGCAGATAGGCCATGGCGGGCCCGGCCTGCGCCGTCAGAGCCACGCAGCAGAGCAGCAGCATCGCCACCGGCGCGACCTCGATGAACCGCACCTTCGGCGGCGGGCGCTCGGCGTCGGACCAGAAGAGCCGCATGCCGATCCGCGTCATGGCCGCCAGAGTCGCGAAGCCCGAGAGCATCAGCGCCGCCGTGACGATCCACGCCCGGCCCATATGCCCGCTCTCGAACATGGCGCGCAGAATGGCGAATTTGGCGATGAAGCCCGAAAGCGGCGGCAGACCCGCCATCAGCAGCGTGCAGGCGAGGAAGCCGATTCCCAGCACCGCCAGAACCGCGGGCACCGGCACGCCGACCTCTTCGTCCTGCGGCTCGTCCTCCTGAAGCCCATAGGCTTCGAGCAGCGGCACGGCCAATTCGCCTTGATCCTCAGCCGCGGGCTTTTTCTCGTCGAGATCCCGCTCGGCCAGTTCGGCGAGGCAGAAGAGCGCGCCCGCCGCCAAAGTCGAGGTGATGAGGTAATAGAGCGCCGCCGAGACCAGCGAGAGATCGCCGATGGAGATCACCGTCAGCAGCGTGCCCGAGGAGACCATGGTCAGAAAGGCCGCCGCGCGCGGAGTCTCTTTGGAGGCGAGCGCGCCGAGCGCGCCGAAGGCGATGGTCGCCAAGCCGCCGATCATCAGCCATTGGGCGTTGAAGAAATCCGGCGAACGCGAATCCGAGAGCAGCCAGCCGAAGCGCAGCAGCGCGTAGACGCCCACCTTGGTCATGATGGCGAACATGGCCGCGATGGGCGCGGCGGCGGTCGAATAGGCCGCAGGCAGCCAGAGGCCCAGCGGCCACATGGCCGCCTTCACCAGAAAGGCCACGCTGAGCGCCGCGCCGCCCATCTCCAGCAGCGTGCGGCTGCGCTCGTCGAGCAGCGGCGCGCGCATGGCGAGATCGGCCATGCCGAGCGTTCCGGCGGCCGCGTAGACGAGGCTCGCGCCGATCAGCAGCACCAGAGAGGCCACGAGGTTCACGGCGATGTAATGCATCCCCGCCTTGACCCTCGCCTTGCCCGAGCCGTGCAGCGCCAGACCATAGGAGGCCGCCAGCATCACCTCGAAGAACACGAAGAGGTTGAAGATGTCGCCGGTGAGGAAGGCGCCGTTGACGCCCATCAGCAGAAATTGAAACAGCGGATGGAAATGCTGTCCCATCCGGTGCCAGCGCGCCAGCGAGAAGACCAGAGCGCCCACCGAAAGCGTGGCCGACAGCGCCAGCATGGTCGCCGAGAGCCGGTCCAGCACCAGAACGATGCCGAAGCTCGAAGGCCAGTCGCCGAGCAGATAGACCCGCACGACCTGCGCGCCGTCGGCGAGCGAGCCGGGGCCGAGCGTCCGCCAGGCGAGAATCCAGGCGATCGCCAGAAGGCCGAGCGTCGAGAGCAGATTGACCGTCGCCGGCCCATGGCGCACGCGGCCGTCCAGCAGGATCGACAGAGCCCCCGCCGCCAGAGGCAGCAGAATCGGCAGAATGACGAGATGATCGCTCCAGGTCATGGCTCAGCGGTCCTCCCGTCCGTCGACATGGTCGCCGCCGGTCAGGCCGCGCGAGGCCAGCAGCACCACCAGAAACAGCGCCGTGGTGGCGAAGCCGATCACGATGGCCGTCAGCACCAGCGCCTGCGGCACCGGATCGGCGTAGATCGTCAGATCCGTCTGAGAGGGATCCAGAAGCGGCGGAGAGCCGACCTTGATCCCGCCCATGCTGAAGATGAACAGATTGATCGCGTAAGACAGCAGCGAAAGCCCGATGATCACCTGAAAGCTGCGCGGACGCAGGATCAGCCAGATTCCCGAAGCGGTCAGGATGCCTATGGCGATGGCGATGACGATCTCCATCAGCGGTCCTCCTCAAGCGCGATCTTCTCGCCTTTGCCGGTCATGCGCTGCCAACGGACCGCCTGATGCGCCAAGGCCACGAGGATCAGCACCGTCGCGCCCGTCACCAGAGTGAAGACGCCGAAATCGAAGATCAGCGCGCTGGCCACGGGGATTTTCCCGACCACGGGCAGCTCCTTGTAGGAGAAATAGGTCGAGAGGAAGGGCAGATCCCAGATCCAGGCCGCCGCGCCCGTCCCGAGGGCCATCAGAAGGCCGCCGCCGATCCAGAGCGTCGGCAGGATGGTCAGCCGCTCCTCCACCCAGCGCGCGCCGCCCGCCATATATTGCAGCAGGAAGGCCACGGCGAAGGTCAGGCCCGCCACGAAGCCGCCGCCCGGCAGATCATGGCCGCGCAGGAACAGGAACATCGCCATCATCGCGATCAGCGGGAAGAGCAGCCGCATGATGAGGCCCGGCGTCAGCAGATAATGGGCGTCGATCTGCCGGTCGTCGGCGTGGCTCTCATGGCGCTGCGCGTCGTATTTGTCCTGGAAGGTCTTCTGCGTGGGCGCCTGGACGCTCTCCACCGCCGGGCGGAAGCGGCGCAGCAGCGCATAGACGCTCAAAGCCACGATGCCGAGCACCGTGATCTCGCCCAGAGTGTCGAAGCCGCGGAAATCCACGAGGATGACGTTGACCACGTTGCGTCCGCCGCCCTCGGAATAGGCGTAGGTCAGCAGCCAGCGCGCGATTCCGTCGGGGTTGGTCGGGGCGGTCATCACCGCGTAGGAGAGCGCCGCCAGACCCACGCCGCCAAGGCAGGCGATCACCGCGTCGGCCGCGCGGCGGCGCTTGGCGTTGAGGTCGGCGGCCTCGCGGATGTCCTCCTTGCGCTTGGGCAGCCAGCGCAGGCCCAGCAGCAGAAGCACCGTGGTCACCACCTCGACCAGCACCTGGGTCAGCGCCAGATCCGGCGCCGAGAGCCAGGCGAAGGTGATGCAGACCGCCAGACCCGCGCCGCCGGTCATGATCAGCGCGGCGAGGCGATGGTATTTCGCCTGATAGGCCGCGCCTATGGCGCAGGCGCCGCCGATGAGCCAGACGAAGAGCAAGGCCGTGTCCGGCTGCTCGGCGGCGCCGGGCTGGATGGCCCAGGAGCGGAAGAGGAAAGGCCAGGCGATGGTGAGGATCGCCACGCAGACGATCCAGCGCAATTGCGGCTGGAGATGCGAGAGGCCCAACCAGACCTCGCTGCGCGCCCAGGCGCGGCCGAGGGCCGTCTGCGCCCGCTCGACGCGTTTGCGCAGAGCGAGGCGTCCGGGCATGCGCGCGCCCTCGAAATCTCCTGAAAGCCAGTCGCGCAGGGCGACATAGGCGATGATTCCGCCGATCATGGCCACCACGCTCATGATCAGCGCCGTGTTCACGCCATGCCAGATGGCGAGGCTGTAATACGGCTTTTCGCCCAGCAGCATGCCGCGCACGGCGGTTTCGAGGAACTCGCCGATCACCGGGCCGGGGAAGAGGCCGACCAGCAGACAGATCAGCACGAGGCAGCCCACCGGCAGCAGCATCCAGATCACCGGATCATGCGGTTTTTTCGGCAGATCGGTCGCTTTGGGGCCGAAAAACACCTGATCGATCAGGCGCAGCGAATAGGCCACGCTGAACAGGCCCGCCAGAGTCGCCACGTAAGGCAGCAGGGAATCGAGGAAGGAGCCCTGCACATGGGTCTCCACCGTCTCGGCGAAGAACATCTCCTTGGAGAGGAAGCCGTTCATCAGCGGCACGCCCGCCATGGCGGCGGCCGCCACCATCGCCAAAGCCGCCGTGATCGGCATGGCTTTGGCGAGGCCCCCGAGCCTTCGGATGTCTCTCGTCCCCGCCTCATGGTCGATGATGCCCGCGGCCATGAAGAGCGAGGCCTTGAACACCGCGTGATTCATGATGTGGAAGACGGCGGCGACGGCGGCCGTCTTGCTGTTGAGCGCCAGAAGCAGCGTGATCAGACCCAGATGGCTGATGGTCGAATAGGCCAGAAGCCCCTTCAGATCCTGCTGGAACAGCGCCAGAGCCGCGCCCATGAGCAGCGTGATCGCCCCGATGGGCGCCAGAATGTAGAACCAGAGATCATGGTCCGCCATGGCCGGCCAGAGCCGCGCCAGCAGGAAGACTCCCGCCTTCACCATGGTGGCCGAATGCAGATAGGCCGAAACGGGCGTCGGGGCCGACATGGCGCCGGGGAGCCAGAAATGAAACGGGAATTGCGCGCTTTTGGTCAGAGCGCCGAGCAGGATCAGGATCAGGGCCGCCGGATAAAGCGGGCTGGCGGCGATGACCTCGCCGGAGAAAAGCACCACGTCGAGGTCGTAGCTCCCGACGATCTGCCCCAGCACCAGCATGCCCGCGAAGAGGCAGAGCCCGCCCGCGCCGGTGGTCAGCAGAGCGCGCCGGGCGCCTGTCCGGGCGCTCTGGCTGTGGTGCCAATAGCCGATGAGCAGGAAGGAGAAGAGGCTCGTCAACTCCCAGAAGAACACGATCTGAATCAGATTGCCCGAAACCACCACTCCGAGCATCGCGCCCATGAAGCCGAGCAGGAAGGAGAAGAAGCGCGGCACCGGATCTTGCGGCGACATGTAATAGCGCGCGTAGATCGTCACCAGCAGGCCGATGCCCGAGATCAGGCAGACGAAGGCCCAGGCGAGCCCGTCGAGCCGCAGGACGAAATCAAGGCCGAGCAAAGGAATCCAGGGCGCCTCCATCCGCACCACGCCGCCGTCGCGCACCGAGGGTCCCAGCCAGATCGCGATTCCCAGATTGATCAAGGCGATGGCGCCCGCGAAGATCGCTTCGGAATTGCGCGCCGTGGCGGGCAGAAAGGCCGCGACCACGGAGCCGACGAACGGCGAGAGGATCAGGAGGATGAGCGACAATTGCTCTACGGCCACGGGCTCTGCTCCTTCGGGGCGGGCGTATGGTGCGGACGGGAATCCGTGCGGGATCGGGAGGAAGGCTTTGAGGTCGCCGGCAATATGTCCGACTTCGCCCGAGGAAGGCAACGCCTACGAACGAGAAAATTCGACGTGGTTCAGGTCTATGTCCTCAGAGCCTCGCCGCAAGGACGACGCATGAAAAAAAGGCGCCGGTCCCCGAAGGGAGCCGACGCCCTGAAGGTCCGCCTTGAGATCAGGGCGGGGAGAGAGCCGGAGCGGCGGGAAAGCCGCTTCGGGGGGAGAAGCTTCACATCTTCGTTCAAGGCCTTCGAGAGGCCGGGAGCTTCGCATCCGCTCCCGCCGCCGATCTTCGGCTTGCGGGCGGCGTTCAGTCCTGCGGACGGGTCTCAAGATAGGTGCGGATGGCCCAGGCGGCCTCTTGGTTCAGGATGTCCGCGAAGGGGGGCATCTTCACGCCGCCGTTCTGCGTGACGCCGTTGCGGATGCGGTCCAGATACCATTCGTCGCCCCATTCGTCGGCGTCGAGATAGCGCAGATCCGGGGCCATGCCTCCTGAAACGCCCTCAAGGCCATGGCAGCGCGCGCAGTTCTGGCTATAGCCGACCGTCCCGACCTCGATAGCGCGGGTCTGCTGAGCGTTGGGCTCCTCGCCTTCCTCGATCCGATAGGGATTGACGGTCAGCCACTCGTCGCCTTCGCCCAGAGAATCCAGACCTTCGGTGTCGACGGCCTGAGGCGCCGTGTCGCCGTGGCTGAAGCCGCGCGAGGCCGGAAAGGCCGCAAAAGACAGGGCCAGCCCCATCAGGGCCAGTTTCGCGCTCAGATTGATCTTCATGATGTCTTATCCCGAGGCCGTGGTGAGTTGCGTCAAGGCTATCGGGACGAAAATTAACAGCCGGGAGGGAGGGCCTCCTATTGGCCTTTGGTGCTAAATGGGTTCGACTAAGGTCTTGGCGCCCCATGGGACTCCCCCTCGGATCAGGGGCGGCGGGCGTTCCAATGGTCGTGTTCGCGGCGCTCGGTGGGGGTGGCGAGGCCCGCGCGGATCATCTCGGCGCCGTAGTCGCGGCCGTTCGGCAGGCGGATCGCCGCCAGAGGGCGGCCATAGCGCTCGCGCTTTCCCGTCGGGACCAGCACCGAGCCCGGCTTGAGCAGCTTGCGCCCATGGGCCAGAGCCTTCGCGCCCCATTCCGCCTCGCGCGGCGTGACGGCCACGCCGTCGCGGCCGCGGGCGCCGGCGCGGGTCTCGGGCGCGTTGAAAGGACCGTCGCGCCCGGTGAGGCGGTAGGATTCGCCGTTCAGACGCAGGCTGTCGCCGTCGGTGAGATGCGCCCCCTCGACCGCGAGGGCGCCTTTGATCGGCGGCGGCCGCAGCTCCAGCCAGAAGGCCCGCCCCAGAGCCCAGAGCGCGAGCAGAATCACCGCGTCCGCCAAAAACCAAGCCGTCTCCGGCTCGGCGGCCAGAGACCCCAGCCGCTCCCAAAGCCGACCCTGCGCGCCTTCCTGAAACTCCATGCGGCCTCTCTCGCCTGCGCCCGATTCGGGGAAAGGGGACATGCCTAAAGGAATTCCGCAAAAATATGAACGGCTTGCGAAGAAGATCCCCTGAGGGTCAGCTCTGGGTCTCGCGCTTGGCCTGACGCCACCAATCTTCGAGCACGTCGAGATGCTGGCCTTTCATGTTTGCGCCCTGCGCGGCGGCGATGGCCTCGACGCGGCGAAAGCGCGCCTCGAATTTCCGCGTGGCCTCGCGGAGCGCCGCCTCCGGATCCACCCCGAGCATCCGGCTCCAGTTCACCACCGAAAACAGCAGATCGCCCATTTCGTCGACGAGCGCCGCAGAGGGCGGGCTCTGGTCTCCGGGGGGCGCGATCTCGGCGCGGACCTCCTCGATCTCCTCCATGATCTTGTCCCGGGCGCCTTCGGGATCGGGCCAGTCGAAGCCGACGCGGGCGGCGCGCTTCTGGATCTTCTCGGCGCGGGTGAGGGCGGGCAGGGCCAGCGGCACGTCGTCGAGGGCGCCGGTCTGGGCGCGGGCGGCGCGCTCCTGAGCCTTCTGCGCCTCCCAGAGCGCGGTCTGCTCTCCGGCGGAGCGGGCGGCGGCCTCGCCGAAGACATGCGGATGGCGGGAGATCATCTTCTCATTAATGGCGCGGGCGACGTCGCCGAAAGCGAATTCGCCTTGTTCTTCGGCCATGCGGCTGTGATAGGCCACCTGAAGCAGCAGATCCCCCAACTCCGACTTCAGCCCCGGCATGTCCGCGCGGGCCACGGCGTCGGCGACTTCATAAGCCTCTTCGATGGTGTAAGGCGCGATGCTGGCGAAATTCTGCTCGCGGTCCCATGGACATCCCGTCTCGGGGTCGCGCAGACGCGCCATGATCGCGATCAGGCGCTCAAGCTCCTGCGCCGCTTGAGAAGGGGATGAGGTCATATCGCGAGGCTCCGCCTTGAAGCTCCGCCCCGGCGGCGGGCCGTTTCGGCTTCATAAAGCCCGGCTTCGCCTCTGGAAACCGCTTTTCGCGGCGAAAAGCCGCCCGAGCGCTCGCCCGACTCCGTCTTGACTCCGGGCCGCGCCAGCCCCAAGAGACGAGGGCTCCGGATTTCGGCGGCGCCGCATTTCGGCGACGCAGGATTTCAGGGAACGTCGGTGCGGCCCCTCAAGGGGCCAATTCCGCGGCTGCCCCCGCAACTGTAAGCGGCGAGCTTCGATCCTCAAAGCCACTGGAGGCGACTCCGGGAAGGCGGACCGAAGCCCTGACCCGCAAGCCAGGAGACCGCCCGGAGCGCTCACCCATTTCGGGCGCGGGGCGCGGCCGAAAGCGGAGATTCCGCAGCGGTGAAGATCACGCCGCCTGCGGGAGGGACTCCCTTCTCAGGTTTTCGGGCTCAGGCCCTAGTTTGGGAATCGCGGGGGGCGCAAGCCCGCGCGAGAGAGGGACGACGATGATTCGACAAGCCAGCGCCACGGCCATAGCCGTCGGCTGCGCCGCCCTGTGGACGGGCGCCGCCTTCGGCCAGCAAACCGCCATTCAGCTCGATCCCATCATCCTCTCGGGCGGCCTGACCCCCGCCGAGGCCGCGACCTACGCCCGCGCCTATACGGTCGTCACCGCCGCCGAGATCGAGGCGCGCGGAATCACGACCGTTCAGGACGCTCTGCGCAGCGTGCCCGGCGTGGCGGTGAGCGGCGCCGGACGCGACTTCACTCAGGTGCGCATCCGCGGCGGCGAGGCCAACCACACCCTCGTGCTGATCGACGGCGTTCCGGCGGGCGCGGGCGACGGCGAATATTCCTTCTCCGGGCTGGAGACCGCCAATATCGAGCGCATCGAGGTGCTGCGTGGTCCGCAATCGACCTTTTACGGCTCCAACGCCTCCTCGGGCGTGATCAACATCGTCACCAAGAAGGGGACGACGCCCGGCGTCCGTTACGGCGGCGAAGTCGAGGTCGGAAACGGCTACGCCGGAGCGCTGCACGGCTCGGCCCGCACGGAGCGCGGCGGCCTCAGCTTCAACTTCAGCGGCCGCGACGACCGGGGTTATGATTATTCCGGCGACGGCGGCGAAAAGGACGGCATCGAGCGCGGAAGCCTCGGACTCGCGGGCGACTGGCGCGCGACCGAGGATCTGAAGTTCGGCTTCACGGTCCGCGGGGCGCGGGAGCGCTCGGATTTCGACTCCACGAATTGGACCCCCGTCGACGCCGCGAGCTATGTCGTGGACGATCCGAATCAGCGCGCCGACCGCCGCGAGCTGACCGGCGAGCTTTACGGCGAATACGCCATGCTCGACGGGCGTCTGAACCATCGCCTCGCCTGGACCCATAGCGAACTCGACCGCAAGACCACCGGCTCGGATTGGACCGATCAAAAGACCGACGCCTTTAAATATCGCGCCAGCTACGGGCTGGACGGAGCGGCGGAGCAGGCGCGGCATCTCGTGAACTTCCTCGCCGAGCATCATCGCGACTCCAGCAGCGCCAATCCCGATTACGACCGCGACGCCACTTCTCTGGCGCTGGAGTATCGCGGCTCTCTGAGCTTCGGCCTCGACGTTCAGGCGGGCCTGCGCCATGATTTCAACAGCGTCTTCAAAGACGCGACCACTTGGACGCTCGGCCTCTCCTATCTGGTGCCGAACACGCCTTTGCGCCTGCATGGCTCGGCGGGGACCGGCTCGGTCAACCCGACCTATTACGAGCTTTACGCCAAAGACGCCTGGACCGACGGCAATCCGAACCTCACGCCTGAGCGCAACCGCAGCTTTGATTTCGGCGTGGAGGCGAGCTTCCTCGACGGGCGCGGCGTGGTCGACGTCACTTATTTCAACGAGCGGCTGAAGAATGAAATCGCCTACGTGACCGATCCCGTGACTTGGAAGGGAACCTACGTCAACCGCGACGGCGACAGCCCGCGTCAGGGCGTGGAGGTCTCGGGCTCTCTGGCGCTGACTCCGGACACGGATCTGCGTCTCTCCTACACCTATCTCGACGCCAAAGAGGCGGACGGCCGCATTGAAGTGCGCCGCCCGAAACATGAATTGAGCCTCGGCGCGACCCAGAGATTCCTTGAAGGCCGGGCCTCGGTTTCGGCGGATCTGCGCTATGTGGCGGGGAATCACGACGATCAATTCTGGGGCGCCTACGCCCGCGCCAAGCTGCCCAATTATGCGGTGGTCGATCTCGCCGGAACCTATGATCTGACCGAGAATCTTCAGCTCTTCGGCCGCGTCGACAACCTCTTCGACAAGGATTACTCCGACGTCTGGGGCTACGCCGCGCCGGGGATCACGGGCGCCCTCGGCCTGAGGGCGAATTGGTGAGGCCGCCGAGATGAAGCGCCGGGGGGCAGGCTTCGCCTCCCTTCTTTGGGCGGGGGCTTTTCTGATGGGCGCGGCTGCGGCGGGCGCCCATGACATGCCCGCTCCGGCGCCGCGCTCCTCCTCTCCCGCCGCGGCGGGAGAGGCCCCGCGCAGGGTGGTCTCGATCAACCTCTGCACGGATCAACTCGCCATGCTGTTGGCCGCGCCGGGACAATTGATTTCGGTCTCCATGCTGGCCCGCGATCCGCGCTCTTCGGTCATGGCCGAAGAGGCGCAGGCTCTGCCGATCAATCATGGGCTGGCCGAGCAGGTTTTCCTTCTGAACCCCGATCTCGTGCTGGCGGGGACTTTCACCAGCGCGGCCACGGTCGGGATGCTGGAGCGGCTCGGGCTGCGGGTGGAGCGCCTCGCGCCCGCCTATGATCTGGAGGAGATCGCCGCTCTGATCCGCCGGATGGGCGGGCTGCTCGGGCGCGAGGCCCAAGCCGAGGCCATGGCGGCGGAGTTCGAAGCCGATCTCGCGGTTCTGCGCGCCGGAGCGGCGGAGTCGACCCGGCCCCGCGCGGCGCTTTACGAAGCCAACGGCTATGCGCCCGGCGAAAAAAGCCTCGCGGCGGATCTTTTGAGGACGGCGGGCTTCGCCTCGGTGGCGGCTGAGTTCGGGCTGGATTACGGCGGCTTCGTGCCTTTGGAGCTTCTGGTTCTGGCGGAGCCGGACGTGGTGATCGCCGGGCGTCCGCGCGCCGAAGGCGCCGCGCGGGGCGAGGAGATCCTCGTTCATCCCGCGCTGGAGGCTCTGCGGGCGCGCAGAGGCGTCGAGGTTCTGCCGGATCGCGACTGGATCTGCGGTCTGCCCGCGACTCTGCGGGCGGCGGGGCGGCTGGAGGCGGCGCGGCGGGCTCTGGAGGTCGGGAAATGAGCTATGGCGGACTCATGGCGGCTTTAGCCGCCTTGGTCGCGGCGCTGTTCTGCGCCTCTCTGCTGATCGGGCCGGGGGCCATAGGTCTGGCGGACAGCCTCGACGCGCTTTTGCGCGGACGCGGCGAGGCCGTGACGCTGGTCATGCGCGAGATCCGCCTGCCGAGGGCTTTGCTCGGGGTCATGGTGGGGGCGGCGCTCGGAGCCTCCGGCGCGGCCTTGCAGGGCTTTTTGCGCAATCCCCTCGCCGAGCCCGGATTGATCGGCGTCTCCGCCATGGCGAGCCTCGGGGCGGTGATCTCGTTGCAGACGGGGCTGGCGGCGGCTTTCGCTCTGGCCTTGCCTTTGGCGGCTCTGGCGGGGGCTCTGGCGGCGGCCTTGCTGATTCTCGTCATGGCGGGGCCGCGCGGGGCGGCGCTGACGCTGATTCTCGGCGGGGTGGCGATTTCGGCTCTGGGCGGGGCCGCGAGCGCTTTGGTTCTGAGCCTCTCGCCCAATCCCTTCGCCGCCGCCGAGATCGTCTTTTGGACGATGGGATCTCTGGCGGACCGCTCGATGGTCCATGTGGGGCTGATGGCGCCTTTCTTCCTGATCGGGCTGGCGCTTCTGGCGCCGCTCGGGCGGGGGCTGGACGCGCTCACCCTCGGCGAGGACGCCGCCGAGGCCATGGGCGTGAGCCTGCGGCGTCTGCGTCTGACGCTCGTGGCGGCGACGGCGGCGCTGGTCGGCTCCGCCACGGCGGTGGCGGGCGGGATCGGCTTCGTCGGGCTGGCGGCGCCGCATTTGTTGCGGCGGGCGGTGGGCGGCGCGCCCTCGCGGCTGATTCCGGCGGCGGCGCTCGGAGGCGCGGTCCTCGTGCTGGCCGCCGACGTGGCGGTGCGCGTGATCGCGCCGGATCGGGACCTCAAGCTGGGCGTGATGACGGCGCTGGTGGGGGCGCCTTTCTTCCTGCATCTGATCGCGCGGGCGCGGCGGGAGGGCTTATGACGCCCGCCTTCAGGCGTCGTCTTCGGCTCTGCAACCTGAAGGTTTGTCGGCGTCGCGGCGGCTTTCCTTCCCGGAATGCGCGGGACGCCAAACAAAAGGCGTGGAAAACTGGAGGATTTTAAGAATGAGGGGCCGCCGCGCGTTCGCCATAATTCGCCTCATTTTGACCCATCGCCGATGAGCCCTCGCAAGAGCGGCGCAGGAGGTTCGGCGGCCTGAGAGGCGGCGGAGGAGGGGGGAGGACGTCAAAAAACGCAAAGAGCCTGAGGGCGCTTTGCGTTTTTTGGGAATCATCAGCCTTGAAAGGAGGCGCGCGGCGCCTCGCGATCACTCGGCGGCGATGGAGGAGGACCGTCCGGCGGCGCGCTCCGCCGCGGCGAGCGCGTCGCGGATCTGCGTGCTGGAAATGCCGGGGGTGCGCTGGAAGTAAGTGACTTCGCAGTAATCCTTAAGAAAATCGAATTTTCCCACCCAATCGTCGCCCATAGCGAAAACATCGGCGCGATGAGTCTGAACGTCGGAGATCTTTTGGACCCATTCCCGTTCGGGGATCACCAGATCGACGAGGCGCAAAGCTTCGAGGTCGGCTTTGCGCTCTTCATAGCTGAGCAGGGCCTTTTTGCCCTTCTGCGCGTTGAACTCGTCCGTGGAGAGAGCCACGATCAGATAGTCGCCCAGAGCGCGAGCGCGCCGCAGAAGACGGATGTGGCCGTAATGCAGAGTGTCGAAGGTTCCGTAGGTGATGACGCGCCGCATGATGATGAAAACTCCTAAGCAAGTCCGTATGCCAATCCATGTCACAAAACAGTCGCGGATTGAAGAGAGAATTTACGTTCTAATTGGCTTATATCGGTAAATTTCTAGATTTCAGCCATTCTCTCCGCGAAGACAACCTCAGATTGATTTTTTGTGCGATGCAATAGCTTCGCCCCGGGCTAAGCTTCGCGCCGCAGCGGACGCGATAAAAGGCGCTCCACGGCCTCCTCCATCGGCAGCGCGCCTTTCAGCAAAGCCGAAACCATATGGGTCACGGGCAGGTCTTCGTCCGCCGCCGCCTCCGAGACGGCGTAGGCGGTCATCACGCCCTCCACCGTGGCGTTCTCCTGCGAGAGGCGGCCGGCGCCGAAGGCCAGACCATGGCGATAATTGCGCGATTGGGTCGAGGTGCAGGTGAGGACGAGATCTCCGAAGCCCGAAAGGCCGAAGAGCGTCTCCCGGCGGGCCTTCTTGCGCGCGGCGTAGCGCACCATCTCGGCGAAGCCGCGCGTCATGAGCGCCGAGCGGGCGCTTTCGCCGAAGCCGCCGCCGATGGCCATGCCCGCCCCGATGGCCACCACGTTCTTGAGCGCGCCGCCCAATTGCGCCCCGACGGGGTCGTCGCTCAGATAAAGCCGCAGCGCGCCGGCGGAGAGCGCCGCCTGCAGGGATTCGCCCTCCGGATCCCGCGTGGCGAGGGTCAGGGCCGTGGGCTTGCCGGAGGCGATGTCTGCGGCGAAGCTCGGCCCGGTCAGAACCGCCGTGCGCGCGCCGGGGATCTCGCTTTCGACCACTTCGGTCGGCAGAAGTCCGGTGCCGCGCTCCACGCCTTTGCAGCAGGTCACGAGCATATGCCCGGCGAGCGCCGCGCGATGGGTCCGCAACAGGCCCCTCAGCGCCTGAGTCGGGACGGCCAGAAGCGCGACGCCCCCTTCGGCGCCCTCCGCGCCGAGGGCCTCGCCGATCTCTTCCGTGATTCGCAGAGAGGCCGGAAAACGCAGGCCCGGCAGATGGGCGGCGTTCTCTCGGACCCTCCGCATCTCCCTCATGCGCTCCGGGGCGCGGCCCCAAAGGACGGGAGAGGCTCCGCTCTCGGCGACGACCATGGCCAGAGCCGTGCCGAAAGCGCCTGCGCCGAGCACGGCGATGGGGGCGGGAGGCTGCATAGGGAGAACTTTCGTTGCGGCGCCGTCCATAAAGCGCCGGGGGGAACGCGAACGGAAAGAAGAAACAGGGAACGCGATGGACGAAAACGCGGTCTTCGCCGCAGCCTCGCCCAGAGGGCGCGGAGGCGAGGGGCTGGCGCGCGGTTCTTCCGCGTCGCCTCATATCGGCGTGTGTCGGTGATGGGAGACGTCCTTCGCTCAACCCTCTGCGCCCGCAAGCCGCGACTTGCGCGAAGAGGTTAGCCAGCCCGAAGGAGGGGCGCAAGCCGTCTAAAAGCGCCGAAGCCTCCGCCGGACCAGAGGCCGGCGGAGGGGGAGGGCGCGGAGATTCCTGAGACGAGGAGTTTGCGCAAAGCCGTCTCCGGGCGCGCTCAGAGCTCCGAAATCTCGGGCAGTTTGAAGGGCGGACGCTCCTCCGCCCGGAGCAGCTTCGTCGCGGCGGCGGGCGCCTTGAGGAAGGGATTGGGCCCCTCCTGCAGATTCAGAAGCTTGCCGAGCGTCAGAGGCGCTTCCCCGTCGCCGGCGGCGCGGATGTTCTCGCGCAGGGCCGCGAAGCGTTCGAGAACGAATTCGGGAACCTTCAGCTTTTTGAACTCGGCGAGGATCTTGGCGTCCGTCGCCTCGGCGCCGACGCGATGCGAGATATTGCCGAAATGGCAGAGATCCCCGGAGACGATGGCGTCGTCCAGAGCGGCGAGCGCCTCCGCCGCCTGATTCTTGCGGATCGCCCTGAGGAAGGCGGCGGCGTGATTGCCCTGTTTGCCCTCGAAGACCGAGATCGGGGTGAAGTCCGGCGCGCAGAGCGTGGCCGCGCCCGACTTATAGACGATCACGCCCTTCTCGCCGTGGAAGACCACGGCGTTCTCCATGCCCCGATAGGGCTGGGGCTCCACGCCGAGCACGTCCTGCAGAATCCAGAGATCGCCGTAACGATGCAGCGCGAGCTGGTTGTTGGGCGTTTCGGAGGGGTCGGGCCGACCGAATCGGCCGCCGACGCTCAGCGCGAGATCGCCGCGCCCTTCGAGGCCCAGCGCCATGCGGACCGCGTCGATGCGGTGCACGCCGTTGTTGCCGAGCGCGCCGTTGCCGAAATCCCAGAACCAATGCCAGTGATAATGGAATTTGGAGCGCGTCAGCGGGCGGTCGGGGCGGGGGCCCAGCCAGAGGTCGTAATCCACGCTCTCGGGCACCTGCATGTCGTTCGACAAGGGCAGGGGCGCGCGGTTCTTGTGGATGACGCAATGGGCCAGCGTGACCTTGCCCAATCCGCCCGAGCGCATGAATTCGCCCGCCGCCGCCAGAGAGGCGTTCGAGCGCAATTGCGTGCCCGGCATGACCACCTTGCCGGATTTCGCCGCCGCGGCTCTGAGGATCGGCCCTTCGAAGAAGGCGTGCGTGACCGGCTTCTCGACATAGACGTGCTTGCCCGCCTTCAGCGCCTCGACGGCGGCCAGAGCATGCCAGTGATGCGGCGTGCAGACGACCGCCGCGTCCACCTGCGGATCCAGAAGGGCCTCGCGGAAATCGACGACGACTTCGGGCGTCTCGCCGGTCAGGGCCTTGAGCTCCTTCGCCCGGGCGGCGCCGCGCTTGGAGTCCACGTCGGCGACATAGGCGATGCGGCTGTCCGGCAGCTTCGCCCAGCCCGAGAGCGACTTGGTCCCATGCATGCCGCCGCCGATGAAGACCAGCCGCAGCGGCTCGGGGCCTTTGGCCTCGGCGGGTTTTTTCGGCTTGGCGCCCGGGGCGGGGGCCTGAGCTTTAGGCCCGGAGGTTTTGGGTTCGGAGGCTTTTGCGGGGGGCTTGGCCCCCGCCGCGCTTTTGGAGGCTTGAGGCGCGGGGGCCTTCTCGGGGGCCTTGGGGGCTTCGGGGGCCTTGGGGGCTTCGGGGGTTTTGGGGGCCGAGGGTTTGGCGGCGGCTAAGGCCGTCTTCAGACTCGCGACCTCGACCGTCAGGCGATCCAGACGTTGGTCGAGCGCGAGGAGAAGGGCGCGAATCTCGTCATTGGAGGTCGTCATGCCGTTTTAACCACTCCTAAAAAAGCAAAGCGGGGCTTCGGGCGCGAGGTCGAAGCCTGAGATCGAGCGGGAGCGTCGCGGAAGCCGCGACCGGAACGCGAAGGCCGCAGCCTCGACAGGTCTCCGCCGGAGACGGCCGTTTCCCCATCGGGAGGAAGCTTTCGCGCATTCGACCCCGAATTCCGCGAGGCTCCGCCTTCGGCGCGCTCAGGACCGCACCTGCGCTTGATCCTGCGCCGAAGTCAAGGAGAAGTCGGCGCTCCTGCGCGGAAAGCGGGAGAGGCGCGCAAGGACAGGGGGGCGGCGCATGAGGCGTTTTGACGAAGCCGGAAATATCCTCTAGCGTCCGGGAACGGATGGATCCCCATTCGTCTCTGAAGAGCGTTTTCGGGAGGGAGCGACAGCCGCATGAAGACGGATTTCTCAGCCACGCGCGCGATGTTCGATCTGCCTGAAGGCGTGATCTATCTGGACGGCAACTCCCTCGGCCCCCTGCCGAAGGCGGCGCAGGCGCGCGTCGCCGAGGTCGTCGGGAGGGAATGGGGCGGGATGCTGATCCGCGGCTGGACTCAGGCCGGATGGATGGAGCAGCCGCGCCGCCTGGGCGACCGGATCGCCCGGCTGATCGGCGCCGAGCCCGGATCCGTGGTCATGGGCGACACTTTGTCGATCAAGGTCTATCAGGCCCTGGCCTCGGCGCTGGAGATGAACGCCGGGCGCCGGGTCGTCGTGTCGGATTCGGGGAATTTCCCCTCGGATCTCTATATGGCGCAGGGGCTTCTGCGCAGCCTCGGGCCGGATTATCAGCTGCGGGTGGTCGCGCCCGAAGAGGTGCCGGGCGCTTTGGACGACGACGTGGCCGCTCTGATGCTCACCGAGGTGGATTACCGCACCGGCCGCAAATACGACATGGCGGCTCTGACCGCCCGAGCCCATGAGGTCGGCGCCTTGGCCCTCTGGGATCTGGCCCATTCCGCCGGGGCTCTGCCGGTGCGTCTGGCGGAGGCCCGCGCCGATTTCGCCGTGGGCTGCACCTATAAATATCTCAATTCCGGCCCCGGAGGCCCGGCCTTCATCTACGTCGCGCCGCGCCACGCCGAGACGGCGCGTCCGGCTCTGGCGGGCTGGATGGGCCATGAGGCGCCTTTCGCCTTCGATCCCGATTACCGGCCGGGCCGGGGAATCGAGCGGATGCGGGTGGGCACGCCGCCGATTCTTCAGTTGGCGGCTCTGGAGGCCGCGCTGGAGGTCTGGGACCATGTGGACATGCGGGATCTCCGCGCCCGCTCTCTGGAGCTGGGCGACCGCTTCATCGCCGGAGTCGAGGCGGCTTGTCCGGATCTGGTCCTCGCCACGCCCCGCGTCCATGAGGAGCGCGGGAGTCAGGTCAGCTTCCGCCATCCCGAGGGCTACGCCGTCATGCAGGCCCTGATCGCCGAAGGCGTGATCGGCGATTTCCGCGCCCCCGACATCCTGCGCTTCGGCTTCACGCCGCTGTATCTCGGGCTTGAGGAGGTCGACCGCGCCGTGGAGATCCTCGCGCGGATCATGGCTGAAAAGCTCTGGGACCGCCCCGAGTTCAAAACCCGGGCCGTCGTGACATGAGGCGCCGCGCCGAGCTTCCTCCTGTCTGCCGTCCGGCGGGATGGATCGCCGTTTTGCGGCGGCTCGGCCTGTTCTCGCTCTTCCGCCAGCTGGATTCGCGCGCGCTCTGAGCCCGCATCCCGCCATTCCGGAACACGAGAAGACCATGAGCTATGATCCCGCCAAAGACGGCGCCCAGACGGATTTCCAAAGCCGGATGTCCTATGGCGACTACCTTCGGCTCGACCAGATTCTGAGCGCGCAGCGCCCGCTCTCCCGCGCGCATGACGAGATGCTTTTCATCGTCCAGCATCAGACCTCCGAGCTGTGGATGAAGCTGGCGCTGCATGAGATCGACGCGGCGCGGGCCGCCGTCGCGGGAGACCGCGCCCCGGAGGCGGCGAAGATCCTCGCGCGCGTTTCGCGGATCTTCGAGCAGCTCAATTCCGCATGGGACGTGCTGCGCACCCTGACTCCGGTGGAGTACGGCGGCTTTCGCGAGGATCTGGCGCAAAGCTCCGGCTTTCAGTCGCATCAATATCGGCTGATCGAATACGCCGTGGGCAACCGCAACCTCGCCATGCTGAAGCCCCACGCCCATCGACCCGATCTTCTGGCGCCGCTGGAGGCGGAATTGGCCCGGCCCTCGCTTTACGACGAGGTTTTGCGCTTTCTGGCGCGGCGCGGGCTGCCCGTCCCCGAGACGGCGCTGAACCGCGATCTGCGCCGGACATGGACCACCGACGAGGGGGTCATGGCGGTCTGGGAGACGGTTTACCGCGATCCCGCGACCCATTGGGCGGGCTATGAATTGGGCGAGAAGCTGGTGGATTTCGAGGATTATTTCCGTCGCTGGCGCTTCAACCACGTCACGACGGTCGAAAGGATCATCGGCTTCAAGCGCGGCACGGGCGGCACGGCGGGCGTCAGCTATCTGCGCCGCATGCTGGAGGTGGAGCTTTTCCCCGAACTCTGGGGCCTGCGCTCGCGGCTGTGACCCGCGGAGCCTGACAAGGAGACGGCGCATGGCCGCGGATCGCATCGACTGGGACGACGCTTTTTCGAATATGGCCCATATCCCCGGCTCGGAGGCTCTGCCGGGCCTCTGGGCGGCGCAGGCGGCGGAATATCGCGCGCGGCTCGGGGGGGCTCTGCGGGAGATTTCCTATGGCGCGGGCGAAAGGCGCCGGCTGGATCTGATTCTCCCGGAGGGGCGGCCGAAGGGTCTGGCCGTCTTCATCCATGGCGGCTTTTGGCTGGCCTTCGGGAAAGCCGACTGGACCCATCTCGCGGAGGGCGCGCGGGCGCGCGGCTGGGCCGTGGCTCTGCCGGGCTACACGCTGGCCCCGGAGGCCCGGATCTCGCAGACGACCCGCGAGATCGGCGAGGCTCTGGGCGCGGCGGCGGCTCTGGTCGAGGGGCCGATCCGGCTGACGGGCCATTCGGCGGGCGGGCATCTCGCGACCCGCATGATCTGCGACGACAGCCCCTTGTCCGCCGACGTTCTGGCGCGGGTGGAGAAAGTCCTCTCCATCAGCGGCGTGCATGACCTGCGGCCTCTGCGCCGCACGAAGATGAACGAGAAGCTGCGCCTGACTCCCGAGGAGGCCGCCGCCGAGAGTCCCGTCCTGCGCGATCCGCTGGGCGCGCCGCGTCTGACCTGCTGGGTCGGAGCGGCGGAGCGTCCGGAGTTTCTGCGCCAGTCGCGGCTGATGGCGATGATCTGGGCGGGGCTCGACGCGAGGACCGATCTGGTCGAGGAGCCGGAGCGGAATCATTTCTCCATCCTCGAAGGGCTGAGGCGTCCGGATTCGCCGCTTCTGGAGGCTGTATTCGAGAAGCCTCCGGTCTGAGCTTCGTCTCCGTCGCGCAGGGGAAGGCTTCCTGAAGGGCGAGTCCGCGCGCCCGACCGCCTTCCGCGCGCGAAATTTCTTGCGCCTGCGCTCTTCGGCGTGAAGGATGCCCGGCGCGAGGGCTCCTTCCGGAGCGGAGACGGCGAGAGCGGAGGGGACATATGCGGCGCGGCGAATCAGGCGGCTTTCCTGCGAAGCGGCGCGGGAGGCGGGCGTCGCCGCTTCTGCTCCTGCTGGCGATCCTCGGAGCTTTATGGAGCGCGCTCTTGGGCGCCCCGGCTCTGGCGGAGACCCCGAAACGCGCGGTGCGCTTCGGCCTCGACGAAGGGCTGTCGCAATCCACCGTCGTCGGTCTGGCCCAGACGGCGGACGGCCGCATCTGGATGGCGACCGGCGAAGGCGTGACCATCTACGGCGGCGGCCCGCCGGAATATCTCTTCCGCGAAGAGGATCCGCGGAAGGGTCTGCGCAGCGATTATTTCTACGCCGTCTTCGTCGACCGCGACGGGGAGATCTGGCTTGGAACCTCGGGCGGGGGCGCCTCGCTCTACGCCGACGCGCCGCGCTTCCTCGGACACGCCCCCGGCGAGGGGCTGGAGTCGCTCGACGTCTTCGCCTTCGCTCAGGACGCGCAGGGGCGCGTCTGGATCGGCTCCTCGCGGGGCCTCTTCGTCGTCCGCAAGGAGGGCGGGAGCCTGATCTCCGACGCCGCCGCCGAGGCCCCGGCTTTGCGCGCTCTGAAGGGCGAGACGATCCTCTCCCTCCTGCCTCTGGAGGATGGGGCCTTTCTGATCGGCTCCTCCCGGCGCGGGCTTCTGCTCTATGAGCCGGGCGCGCCGGAGCTGGTCGCCCTCAGCTCCGCCGACGCCGAGGCGCCCGAGGGCTTGGGCGAGGAGGCGCGCGCGCTCTTCCGGGATCGCGAGGGCCGCGTCTGGGTCGGCTTCAGCCATGAAGGCGACGAGCTGCCGGGCGGGCTGAGGATCTACGACCCCGTCCGCAAGGCGCTGATTCCCTCGCCCTTCTCCTTTCCCGAGGGGATCGACGGCGTCATGGCTGCGGCGCAGGGCGACGACGGGCGGCTGTGGTTCGGCTCCCGCAGGATGGGGATCTTCGTCGCCGCCGCCGATTCCTCGGGGCGTCTGGAGAATTATCAGGCCCATGACTGGGAGCCGCACCGGCTGAGCGATTCCGACGTGCGCGCCCTCATGCCCGACAGCACGGGGCGCATGTGGGCCGGCACCTGGAACGGCGGCGTCAACAGCTTCTCCATGCTGCCCGACGCCTTCGAGACCTATTATCCCGCCCCGACGACCGGCAGCCGCAGCCTGCCCGCCATGACCTAGGCTCTGGAGGAGGCGGACGGGGCGCTCTGGATCGGCGGACAAGGCGGGCTCGGGCGTCTGGATCTGCGCGAAAGACGGGTCGAGGAGGTGGAGATCCATGAGGAGGCTTGGGGGAAGGACGTCTGGGCCATCCTCCATCATGAAGGGCGTCTGCTGTTCGGGGTGGGCGGCAGATCCGGCCTCTTCGCCTATGAGCCCCGGACCAAGGAGAGCTATCCGGTCCCCGGAGAGGACGGCGAAACTCTGCTGAAGGGCGCCACGATCCGGGTTCTGATGCGCGACGCCGAAGGGAGCCTCTGGGCGGGCACCAATGCGAACGGCCTTTACCGCCTCTCGGCGGATCTGCGGATCCTCGCCCATCATACGCGTCGGGCGCCGGGCGAGGAGGGGCCTTCGGTCCTGCCGGGCGCGCAGATCCGCAGCCTCTCCCAGAGGCGGGACGGACGCCTCTGGATCGGCACCGAGGCCGGATTGGTCCTGCATGACCCCAAAACCGGAAGCTTCGAGACCCTCGCCGGGCCGGAGCGCCTGCCCGACGACAACGTGCGCGCGGTCTATGAAGCGGAGGACGGGCGAATCTTCACGGCCACCGGCGGCGGATTGGGAATCCTCTCCGCGGATCTGCGGCCGGATAAATTCATCCGCCAGTCCAAGGCCTTTCAGAGCAAGATGCTCTACAGCCTGATCCCCGACGCGCTCGGCTGCCTGTGGATCACGACCAACAACGGCCTCGTGCGCTATCGCCTCTCCGACGGAGAGGAGCGCGCCTTCCGCACCAGCGACGGTTTGCAAAGCCGGGAGTTCAACTTCAACGCCTTCAAAACCCTGAGCGACGGACGAATCGCCGTGGGCGGCGTGCGGGGCGTCACGATCTTCGATCCGCAGGAGGTCGCTTCCGGCGACGGCTATCCGCCGGTCCTCTCCATGCGGCTGTCCGGACGCCCCGAGGCGACGGAGGAAGGGCCGCAGGATCTCGGCGTGGAGCCGCAGAGCCTCGGGTTTCAGATCGGCGTGCGCCATTTCGACGAGCCCCAGAGCAACATCCTGCGGCTGCGCTTCGCCCCCGCCGACGCCGATTTTCAGGAATACGCCGGCTCCAGCCACGACCTGCACCGCGACAACCTGCCGGCCGGAGAATATCAGCTCAGCTATTACGGCGTGAGCGCCTCCGGCCTGCGCACCGAAACCCGCGTCCAGAGCTTCGTCGTGCGCCCCGGCGTGCAGGGTTGGCACAGGGCCGCCGTCTACGTTCTGCTCGGGGCTCTGGCTTTGGCGGGGCTGGCGCTGCTGCGGGCGCGTCAGATCCGCCTCATCAACGCCGAGCTGGAGGAGACCGTCGTCGAGAAGACCCGCGCATTGCGCGAAAGCCATCAGGCGCTTCAGGAAAGCGCCGACGAACGCGCCCGCTTCTACGCCCGCGCCGCCCATGAGATCCGCACGCCGCTCGCTTTGATCAAGGCGCCGGTCCAGAGGCTGCTCGGCGAGGGCGTGGAGGAGGAGGAGCGCCGGGATCTGGCGCAGGTGGTGCGGCGGGCCTCCGACCGTCTGATTCAGCTCAGCGACGAGATGATCGCAGTCGCTCAGGCGGGGGCGCCGATGGGCTCGGGACGGTCGGCGGTGGATCTGCGCGCCTTTCTGGATCCCATCTGCGCCCTTTACGCCGATTCCGCGCGGGCCAAGGGGCTGGAGCTGGCTTGCGAGATCCGCGGGCCTCAGGCCGCCACCTTCGACCTCGAAGCGGCGGAGACCATCCTGCATAATCTGCTCTCCAACGCGGTGAAGCACCGCGCGCCGCCGACCCGCCTGAAGCTGGAGACGGATCTGAACGGCGAGCGGCTGGAGATCCGCGTCTCGGACGACGGCCCGCCCCTGCCTGAGGAGGCGCTGCGGCGTCTGGAGGAATTCCGCAAGGAGCCGCCGGATTCGTCTTCGGAATCTCCGCCGCATCGGGGGGTGGACCTCATCGCGGCGACCCTCCGCAAAGCCGGAGGAGAGTTGAAGATCGACCGCGACCGCAATGAAATCGCTGTCTTTCTGCCCGCCCATGCGCAGGGCGCGCGGCGCGTCCCCGAGCCGGAGGACGAAGCCGGATCCGCGCCGGAGGATCTGGAGCCGGAGGCGGGCGAAGCCGAGCCGGGGCGCATCCTCGTCATCGAGGACGACCGGGATCTGCGGAGCTATCTGGCTTCTTTGGTCGCGGAGCGTCTGGGGCCGGTGCGGACGGCGGCCTCTCTGGCGGCTGCGGAGCGCGCCCTCGAAGAGGCGCCGGTCGATCTCGTGATCTGCGACGTGATGCTGCCGGACGGCTCAGGCTTCGACTTCGCGCGCCGTCTCAAGACCCATGAGGATTTTTCCCATACGCCGCTGATCTTCCTCACCGCCCTGAAGGATCTCGAATCCTACCGCAAGGCGCTCGACGTCTGGGCGGATGATTATCTCACCAAGCCTTTCGACGCGGAGGAGCTTGTGGCGAAGATCGGCATCCGCCTGCGGGCTCAGGAGGCGACGCGCGCCTGGATGCTGAAGAATCTCCAAACCCCGCCCGGCGCTCAGCCCGGCGCTCAGCCCGGCGCTCAGCCCGGCGCTCAGCCCGGCGCTCAGGAGGAGGCCCCCGGCGCCGAAGCGGAGGAGGAGGCGCCCCGCCTGACGCCTCAAGAGGAGCGCTTGCGGCGCGCCTTCGAAAATTTCCTCAATGAGCGTCTGAAAGATCCGACCGCGGATCTGGCTCAGGCGGCGGCGGCCTGCCTGATGAGCGAGCGCAGCTTTCAGCGCAAGCTGAACGCTCTTTATGGGAAGAGCTTCTCCGCGCTTCTGACCCTCGCGCGCATGGAGCGGGCCCGGCGGCTCCTGACGGAGGGGCTCGGCGTGGGCGAAGTCGCCGAAGCCTCCGGCTATCGCAACTTCGCCAGCTTTTCCCGACAGTTTAAAAAGGAGAATGGAGTTTCCCCCAGTGAATTCTCGCAACAGTCTAAGAGGGATGCGGACTGCCCTTTCGGCGTGAAATAATCTTTGTGCGACATGAAGATAAATAGATGGAATCGGAGAATCAGTCTCATTTCCATCTGGGGGCCGAATTCAGGGTTTCGGCTCCCCTCCTTGGGCGAGATCATGCCCCAAGCGCCAAAAGCCGCATGGCGCGCGCCAAAAATCATGCAGGGCGCGCCAATCCGGCGATTGGAAAAAGCCGAAGCCATTTCATGGGTTGCCAGAGGCCCCGGGTCGTTTCTTCAATAGGGGAACGCTTCGGCGGAGCTTCACGCGAAGATCCGGGCGAAGGCGGCCGCTCAGAGCAGCGGCGCGCCCCCGCCCGCGACGAAACGGCGCTCCGCACCGAGAATGCGGCGGCTTGAGAGGGCGGGAAGCGCCCTGCGAAGCCGGAGGAGATCGCGGATCGCGCGCTGCGCGCGCTCCGAGGCGGCGAGGCTCCGAAGCCTGCGCCTGCGCTCATCCCGCCGGGGACTCCCCCGGCGTGATCTTCTCTCCCCGGCGGTCCGGCGCTCGGGGGGAGGACGTCGCTCCGCAGGGGCGGCCTTTCGACGCTCGGCGTCGGGCGGGCCGCCCTGTCTGCGGAGGACGCGCGACGACGGAGACTTCCGCGTCGCGCCCGGGTTCGGCCGTCTCCTGTCCGGAGGAGGCGGCCGCCCCCGGATCTGGGCGCGCCTGTCGATCCTGCAGATCTTCGGGCGCTCCGATCCTGTCGCGCTTTCGCGCGCTTGCCGGCCGAAGGCCGGGGTCCGGCCTCCGGCGCGCGCTCAGACCAGCTGCGCGTCGAGCGAGAGCTTCAGGGCTCCGCCGAGGGCCTTGGAGACGGGACAATTCTCCTTGGCCTTGGTCGCGAGCTCCTGAAATTTCGCCGCATCGAGGCCCGGAACCTTCGCCCGCAGGACGAGCGCGCTTTGCGTGAGCCCGGTTCCGGGAACCAGCGTCACCGTGGCCTTGGCGTCGAGGCTTTCGGCGGGGGTCCCGTTCTCGGCGAGGAAATGCGAGAGCTGCATGGCGAAGCAGCCCGCATGAGCCGCCGCGATCAGCTCTTCAGGATTGGTCCCGGATTTTCCTTCGGCGTCCTCGAAGCGGGTTTTGAAGGAATAGGGCAAAGCGGAGAGCGCGCCGCTCTGCGTGGCGAGCGTCCCCGCTCCCTCTTTGAGGCTTCCTTTCCAGATTGCGGTCGCATGGCGATCCATCGTGCTTCCTCCTCACAGGAATCCCGCGTCTCCGGCCTTGGCGCGCGGAGGCTCCGCGCGTCGATCTTCGACCGGCCGCGTCAGCGCAGATAAGCCGACGCGATGAAGCCGAACAAGCTCCCAATGCGCTCGGACAACTCCGCGAGCTTCTCGGGGGTCAATTCCTCCGGCGCGGCGGTGGCCACCTCGGCGTGCAGCCGCACCACGGCGCGCTCCAGCGGCGTTTGCGGCGCTTCGGGCCGCGCGCCGGGCAGCGCAGCCACATGCTCGCGCAATTGCGCGAGTTCGTAAAGCACCGATCTTGGGTTGAGGGGGTCCAAAGCCAATAAATCCAGCGCTGATTCCCGCGTGGCGCCCATCGAAAAGCGCATGCGGTGGGTGATGGAGCTGTCGCCGACCTCGATCAGCAGGTCGAGCGCCCCCTCCGGAGCCTCCGGCGCGCCAAACCACGCGAGGGCCTCGGTCATGGAGAGGGTGCGCTCCAGAGCCCGGCCCGTCCGCAAGAATCGCCAGCCTTGGTTGCGGTGCATGTTCTCATGGACGAGGCCGGAGAAGCCGGTCAGCTTGCGCAGCAGAATGCTCAGGGCGTGGGCGGCGTCGGCGCCGGGCTCGACCTTGGCGGCCAGACGGCGGGCGCTTTTCTGAAGATCGGAGAGCGCCATCCAGCCGTCGGAGGAAAACCGCTCGCGCACCTGTCCGGCGCTGATCAGCGCCGAGGAGAGGGCGGAGATCAAGCCTTGCGGAATCGGACGATCCGTCTCGGCGCCGCGCTCCTTGAGCAATTCGGCGGCGTAGGCCAGCAGCGGCGCTTCGGGATCGTCGGTTTCGGCGAGGCGCACATGCCGGGCCCGCAGCAGGCGGATGAGATCCTCCGCCCGCTCCACATAGCGCCCGAGCCAGAAGAAGTTGTCCGCCGCCCGCGCCGAGAGCATGGGCGTCTCGCGCCGCAGGCCCTGAGCGGGGGCGTAAAGCGTCTGGATGTCGGGAGCGCCGCGCGCCACCACCCAGAGATCCGCCACCGCGCCGCCCTGACGCAGCGCCAGAGCGCCCGGATCCGGCGAGCCGCCCACCCGCAGGAAGCCGCCCTGCATGGCGCGCCAGCCCTCGGGCGTGCGGATGAGGAAGATGCGCAGGCTGATCGGCCGCGGCTGGAGCACGCCTTCGACGAAGGCGGGCGCCGTGGAGAGCGTCACCGCCTCCTGACCCACGAGGCCCGAGCCGTTGGCGTCGATCCAGTCGGCGAGGGAGAGGCCCTTCGCCCGCTTGGCGAATTCGCCGCGGAACTCGCCGCCGACCGCCGCCGTGTCCACGAGGTCGAAGGGCAGGCTGGTCGAGAGCGCCCGGCTGACCGCCATACGCTCGGCGTGGGTTTTGACGTAATCGCGTTCCGCGGCGTGTCCGCACCACCAGGTCGCGATGTTGGGCATGCGCAGGGTCTCGCCGCGCAGGGCCCGACAGATGCGCGGCAGGAAGGCCAGCATGGCCCGCGTCTCCAGCACCCCCGAGCCGAGGGCGTTGACCATGGTCACCCCCTCGGCGCGCAGAGCCCCGACCATGCCCGCCGCCCCCAGCCGCGAGGCCGGATTCAGCTCCAGAGGATCGACCCAGTCGGAATCCATCCGCCGCCAGAGCACCGAAACCGGCTCCAGCCCGGAGATGGTGCGCACCATGACCTTGCCATGGCGCACGACGAGATCCTCGCCCTCCACCAGCAGCAGGCCGAGATAGCGCGCGATATAGGCATGTTCGAAGTGGTTTTCGTTCATGCCGCCGGGCGTGAGGATGGCGATTCGCCCGTTCTCCGGCCCGCGCAGGGTCTGAAGGCTCTCGCGGACGGCCCGGTAGAACCCCGCCAGACGATGCACCCGCGCCTGATTATAGACGTCGGAGAAGGCGCGGGTGGTGGCGATTCGGGTCTCCAGCGCGAAGCCCGAGCCCGAAGGCGCCTGCGTGCGGTCGCCCAGCACCCACCATGCGCCGTCCGGCCCGCGCCCGACGTCGAAGGCGACGTAATGCAGATAGCGGCCCGAGCGCGGCTTGACGCCCACCATGGGCCTCAGCCATTCCGGATTCTCGGCCACGAGCTGCGGCGGCAGCCAGCCCTCCGCCACGAGGCGATTGGGGCCGTAGAGATCGGCCATGACCTCTTCGAGCAGATCGGCCCGCTGCATCAGCGCGGTGGTGATTTCGCGCCATTCCGCTTCGTCCATGAGCATGGGCATATGGCTGAGCGGCCAATCGCGCTCCACGGCTTCGGCGCCGTATTGGCGCTGATACATGCCGGTGTCGCGCAGATATTGGTCGGCGCGGGCTTTGCGCTCCTCCAGATCCTCGGGCGTCATGTCGGCGATGCGCCGCATGAAGGGCCTCCAGAGCGGGCGGATCTCGCCGCGCCGGTCCAGAAGCTCGTCCGGAACGCCGGGCAGGGGCTTATACTCCCTCAGCAGGGCGTCCAGACGATCCAAAGCCGAGCCGCCCATGGCTCCTCCCTCCGTCACAGGCTCGCTCATGACTTATATTCCCGGCGCGCGGCGCAAATCGAGCGTCAGAGGGAATTCGCGGCTCGGACGTTCGGGGGGGGGCTCATAGAGGCCCGGATTATGGCCGCTCGGTTCGAAACGCGCAAGACGGCGCGCTTCGGCTTCGTTGGCGTTGACGGGGAAGGTCTCGTAATTGCGCCCGCCCGGATGGGCCGCGTGATAGACGCAGCCCCCGAGAGCCCGCCCGGACCATGCGTCGTAAAGGTCGAAGGTCAGAGGCGCGTTCACCGGCAAGACCGGGTGCAGCGACTCGGCGGGACGCCATGCCTTATAGCGCACCCCCGCCACCCGGACGCCCGGCGCCGTCTCGGTCAGGGGCGTCCTGCGGCCGTTGCAGGTCACGAGATAGCGGCCCGGATCGGCGGCGGTCAGCTTGACCTGAAGCCTTTCGACCGAACTATCCGCGAAGCGCACCGTGCCGCCGATGGCGCCCGTCTCGCCGAGGACCGGCCAAGGCTCCAGAGCTTGGCGGATCTCCAGCTTGGCGCCTTCATATTCGACCTCGCCGCAGAAGGGGAAGCGGAACTCGGCCTGAGCCTCGTACCATTCGGAGCGCAGATCGAAGCCGTGGTCCCTGAGGTCGCGCAGGACGTCCATGAAGTCGGCCCAGACGAATTCAGGCAGCATGAAGCGGTCGTGGAGCGTGGTCCCCCAGCGCGTCAGCTCGCCTTTGAGCGGCGCCGCCCAATAGCGCGCGATCAAGGCGCGGATCAGCACCTGCTGCGCGAGGCTCATGCGGGCGTCGGGGGGCATCTCGAAGCCGCGGAACTCCACCAGCCCGAGCCGCCCGGTCGGACCGTCGGGGGAATAAAGCTTGTCGATGCAGATTTCGGCGCGATGGGTGTTGCCGGTCACGTCGGTGAGGAAGTTGCGCAGCAGACGATCCGTCAGCCAAGGCAGGGGCGGCGAGCCCTCGCCGGGATTGGGAATCTGCGCGAAGGCGGTCTCCATTTCGTAAAGCGCGTCATGGCGGGCCTCGTCGAGGCGCGGCGCCTGAGAGGTCGGGCCGATGAAGAGCCCCGAAAAGAGATAGGACATCGACGGATGGCGCTGCCAATGCAGGATCAGGCTGCGCAGCAGATCCGGACGGCGCAGGAAAGGGCTGTCGAGGGTGGTCGCGCCCCCGACGACGACATGATTCCCGCCGCCCGTGCCCGCATGTTTGCCGTCGAGCATGAACTTATCCGCCCCGAGCCGCGAGAGCCGCGCCTCCTCATAGACGGCTTCGGTGATGGCGACGCAGTCGCCCCAAGAATGGGCCGGGTGGATGTTGACCTCGATGACGCCGGGGTCGGGTGCCACGCGGATGACGTTGAGCCGCGAATCCTGCGGCGGGGCGTAGCCCTCGATATGGACCGGAGTCCCGAGTTTGGCGGCGGCGGCCTCGGTGGCGGCGACCAGTTCGAGATAATCCTCGATCTGGGCGGTCGGCGGCAGGAAGACGCAAAGACGCCCCTCGCGCGGCTCCACGGACATGGCCGTGCGCACCAGCCCCTCGATTTCGGAAAGCTGCTGCTCGGTCTGGGTCTGGCCGGGCTCGGCGGCGGCGAAGCTGGCGACGGGCTGTCCGGCGCCGGAGGGGTCGAAGCCGGGCGCGGCCTCGGCGTTCCGCGCGGCCCGCGCCTTGTCGATCTCGGCGGCGTAATCCGGCAGAGGCGCGCGGGGCGCGGTGGGATCCGCCGTGTTGATGTAGGGATAATTCGAGGCCGAGATGTGGCGCAGCGAGCCGAGCGGCAGACGATAGCCCACGGGGCTGTCGCCGGGGGCGAGGAAGAGCTTGCCGCGCCGGGTGCGCCATTTCTCCGAGACCCAGCGCCCGGCTTGAGCCTGCCAGCGCTGGACCGGCAGCACGTAGCCGGTGGGATTGGTCAGCCCGCGCCCGAAGACCTGCGCGAGGCGCAAGCGCTCCTCGGGGTCTTTGAGCTTGGAGTTCTCCGGGGTGACGTTCTCGGGAAGCTTGCCCTCCTTGAGGATCCAATCGGCGGGATCCTCATAGGCGGGGGCGACGTAATCCGTCCCGAGGCCCAGATTCTCCGCCACGGCCTCCAGCAGCCTGCGCGCGGATTCGGGCGTGGCTTTGGGGGCCTCCGGTCCGGGCTTCTCCCGCGCGATGAGCTCGGCCTCGCGCCAGATGGGCAGGCCGTCGCCGCGCCAGTAGAGCGAGAAGGTCCATCGCGGCAGACTCTCGCCGGGATACCACTTGCCCTGTCCGTAATGGAGGAAGCCCCCCGGCGCGAAGCGGTCGCGCAGACGCCGGATCAGCACGTCGGCGAGGGCGCGCTTCTGCGGACCCACCGCGGCGGCGTTCCATTCGGGGCTCTCGAAATCGTCGATGGAGACGAAGGTGGGCTCTCCGCCCATGGTGAGCCGCACGTCTCCGGCCTTGAGGGCCTCGTCCACCTTGCGCCCGAGGGAATCCAGCGCCTTCCAGGATTCCTCCGAGAAGGGCTTGCTGATGCGCGGATGCTCCGCCACGCGCGAGACCTGCATGTCGAAGTCGAACTTCACTTCGGCGTAGCTGGCCAGACCCGCGATGGGGGCGGCGTTGCGGTAATGGGGCGTGGCGGCGAGGGGAATATGGCTCTCGCCCGCCAGAAGCCCGGAGGTCGGATCGAACCCGATCCAGCCCGCGCCGGGCAGATAGGCCTCGACCCATGCGTGGAGGTCGGTGAAGTCGTGATCCGTGCCGGAGGGCCCGTCCAGCGCCTGACGATCCGGCTTGAGCTGGATCAGATAGCCCGAGACGAAGCGCGCCGCGATCCCGAGCCGCCGCAGCAGATTCACCAGAAGCCAGCTCGAATCGCGGCAGGAGCCGGAGCCGATTTCGCAGGTCTGCTCCGGGGTTTGCACGCCCGGCTCCATGCGGATGACGTAGGAGACCTTGTTCGACACCAGCCGGTTCAGCCCGACGAGCATGTCGATGGTGCGTTCGCGCGTTTTAGGCAGGCTCTCGAAGAGGGCCTCGAAGAGCGGCCCGCCCTCTTCGGCCTGAAGATAGGCCGCCAGATCCGGCGCGATGTCCTCGGAATATCGGAAGGGCCAGAACTCGCCCGATTCCTCGACGAAGAAGTCGAAGGGATTATAGACGGTCATGTCGGCGACGAGATCGACCGTGATCTTGAACTCGCGCACCGGCTCCGGAAAGACGAAGCGCGCCAGCCAGTTGCCGTAGACGTCTTGCTGGTGGTTCACGAAATGCGGGCGAGGCTCCACTTTCAGGCTATGCGAGATCACCCGCGTGCGGCTGTGGGGCGCCGGACGAAGCCGGATGATCTGCGGCCCGAGCGTGACCGGGCGGTCGTAAGCGTAATGCGTGACGTGACGGATGGCGGCTTTGATCGACATGGCGAAGCTCTCCGGCGCTGGGGCGGATTCGTATTTTTTTCACAGTTCCGTTCGCGGCGCCACATCCCGCCTGAGGTTTTTTTGCGATGCGGCGCCCGAATCTTTTCAGAAGGCGGCTTTGAGGGCCCCACGCCTTCCGCGCGCCGGAAAAGGCTCGGCAACGGCCTTGACTTCGGCGCTTGGGCGTCCGCTAATTCTTGACGAAGAGATGAAAGCCGACGTCGAAACGACGCGGGGAGAACGGGAGAGGTTCGGCATGTTGCATTTCGGAAGACGCGGCAAGACTTGGATCGCGGCTGCGGCTCTGGCGGCCTTCGCCTGGAGCGCCTCGCCTTCGGCGCTCATGGCCGCCACCCCGCCGGACACTCTGGTGGCCGCCTGGTCCATCGACGACGTGATTTCGCTCGATCCGGCGGAGGTCTTCGAATTCACCTCCTCCGAGATCATCGGCAACACCTACGAGACTCTGATCGGCTATGAGCTGGAGGACGTTTCGAAGATCTTCGGCCGCGCCGCCGAAAGCTGGACCGTCTCCGAGGACGGCAAGACCTTCACCTTCAAAATGCGCGAAGACCGCGTCTTCGCCTCCGGGAATCCGATGACCGCCGAGGATGCGGTCTATTCGCTGGTGCGGGCGGTGAAGCTCGACAAATCCCCCGCCTTCATCCTCGGACAGCTCGGCTTCACCGCCGAGAACGTCGAGGCGAAGATCCGCCAGACCGGCGACTACGCCTTCGAATTCGAGACCGACAAGGCTTACGCCCCGACTCTGGTGCTCTATTGCCTGACCGCCACCGTGGCGGCGGTGGTCGATAAGAAGCTCGTCGAGGAGCATGTCGCGGATGGAGATTACGGCTATGGCTGGCTGAAGACCAATTACGCGGGCTCCGGCCCCTTCAGCCTGCGCGAATGGCGCCCGAACGAGGCGATCATTCTGGAGCGCAATCCGCATTATGCGGGCGCGGCGCCCGCCATGGCCCGCGCCATCTACCGGCATATCCCCGAGCCCGCCGCCCAGCGCCTGCTTCTGGAGGCCGGCGACGTGGACGTCGCCCGCAATCTCGGGCCTGAGGAGATGGCGGCTCTCGCCTCCAATCCGGACATCCGGATTCAGGAGGGCGTGAAGGGCTCGATTTATTATCTCGGCCTGAACCAGAAGAATCCGAACCTCGCCAAGCCCGAGGTGCGTCAGGCGCTGAAATATCTGGTGGATTACGGCGCCATCGCCGACACCCTCATGAAAGGCCGCGTGCGGGTGCATCAGGCCTTCCTGCCGGACGGATTCCTCGGGGCTCTGACCGAGACCCCCTTCTCGCTGGACGTGGCGAAGGCCAAGGAGCTGCTCGCGGAGGCGGGTCTGGCCGACGGCTTCACCGTCACCATGGACACCCGCAACACCAACGAGATCACCGGCATGGCGACCGCCATCCAGCAGACCTTCGCCCTCGGCGGGGTGAAGCTGGAGATCATCCCCGGCGACGGCGGCCAGACCCTGACCAAATATCGCGCCCGCACCCATGACATCTACATCGGCCGCTGGGGCGCCGATTATCAGGATCCCCACACCAACGCCGACACCTTCGCCCGCAACGCCGACAACTCCGACGAGGCCGCCGCCAAGCCCCTCGCCTGGCGCAACGCCTGGGACATCCCCGAGATGACCAAGGAGGCCGACGCCGCCATGCTGGAATCCGACGGCGCCAAACGCGCCGAGATGTATCTGAGCCTCCAGCGCGAGCATCAGCAGGTGTCGCCCTTCGTGATCATGTTTCAGGAGGTCGAGGGGATCGCTCTGCGGGCGAACGTGCACGGCTTCGTCATCGGCCCCTCGTTCAACGACAACTCCATCGCCGGCGTGACGAAGGACTGACGCGCCATGCAGGCGCGACAAGAGGCCCCGGCGCCCCCACAGGCGCCGGAGAGGCCGGAGCTTGAGGCGGAGAGCGCGCAGGCGCGCGCGCTCCGTTTTGTCTGGGGCGCGGGCAAGCTGGCGTTTTCGCTGGCTCTGACGCTGTTGGGGCTTTTGGTCGTCACCTTCTTCATCGGGCGGGTGGTGCCGGTGGATCCGGTGCTCTCGATCATCGGCGACCGGGCGCCCGCCTCGACCTATGATCGGGTCTATCGGGAATTGGGGCTCGATCGGCCTTTGGTCGAGCAATTTTGGATTTACCTAAAGAAGATCCTCACGGGGGATTTCGGCGAAAGCTTCCTCACCAAACGCCCGATTCTGGACGATCTGCGGCGGGTCTTTCCGGCCACCTTCGAATTGGCGACTCTGGGGCTGATCCTCGGGGTGGCCTTCGGGGCGCCGATGGGCGTGGCGGCGGCGGCTTATAAAGGAAGCTGGATCGATCAGACCATCCGGGTGCTGTGCCTCGTGGGCTATTCCGCGCCGATCTTCTGGCTCGGGCTGATGGGGCTTTTGATCTTCTATGCGAATTTAGGCTGGGTCTCGGGGCCGGGACGCATCGGCATCGCCTATGAGTTCAGCTTCCAGCCCCGCACGGGGATTCTGCTGCTCGACAGCGCCTTGCAAGGGCGATGGGACGTCTTCCGCAACGTCTTCTCGCATATCATCCTGCCCGCCTGCATTTTGGGCTATTTCTCCATGGCTTACATCTGCCGCATGACGCGCAGCTTCATGCTGCATGAGCTGTCTCAGGAATATGTGACGGCGGCGCGGGTCAAGGGAGTCTCTGAGGCGCGGATCATCTGGCGCCATGCGCTGCGCAACGCCGCCGTGCCGCTGATCACGGTGATCGGCCTCTCCTACATCAATCTGCTGGAGGGCTCCGTGCTGACCGAGACGATCTTCGCTTGGCCGGGGCTCGGGCAATATCTCACGAATTCGCTCCAGAACGCGGATATGAACGCGGTTTTAGGCGCGACCTTCGTGATCGGCATCGCCTTCGTCTTGATCAATCTGATTTCGGATCTGCTCTATCGTCTGCTGGATCCGCGCGTGAGGAGGCGCTCATGACGACGCCTTTCGAACCGCAGCCCTTCACTTGGGCCGGACGCCGCGCTTGGCTGCTCTCCGAGGAGCCCAGTTCGCGCCGACAAGCCCGGCTCGGCTCTTTTTACCGGGGCTGGCTGGCGCTGCGCGAGAATCCTCTGGCGATGGTGGGTCTGGCGGTGGTGGTCGGGCTGGCGCTGGTCGCGATCCTCGCCGACGTCATCGCGCCGGGGAATCCGCGCATGGGCGGCGATCTGCGGACGGAGCGGCTTTTGCCGCCCTCGGCGGCTCATTGGATGGGCACCGACGATCAGGCGCGCGACATCTTCACCCGCGTGATCCACGGCGCCCGCCTGACGCTTCAGGTGGTGGCGCTCGTGGTGGCGACGGCCACGCCCATCGGACTTTTGGTCGGGACCACGGCGGGTTATTTCGGCGGCTGGGTCGACGCCGTGCTGATGCGGATCACCGACATCTTTCTGGCCTTCCCGAGGCTGATTTTGGCTCTGGCCTTCGTGGCGGCTCTGGGGCCGGGGATCGAGAACGCGGTGATCGCCATCGCTCTGACCTCATGGCCGCAATACGCCCGGCTCGCCCGCGCCGAGACGATGACCATCCGCCATAGCGACTTCATCAGCGCCGCGCGGCTTCAGGGCGCGAGTTCGGCGCGGATTCTCTGGGGCCATGTGGCGCCGCTTTGTCTGCCATCGGTGGTGATCCGCGTGACGCTCGACATGGCGGGCATCATCCTGACGGCGGCGGGCCTCGGCTTCCTCGGACTCGGCGCCCAGCCCCCCGAACCCGAATGGGGCGCGATGGTCGCCACGGGGCGCCGCTTCATCGTCGATCAATGGTGGGTGGCGGCCATGCCGGGTCTGGCGATCTTCGTGGTCTCGCTCGGCTTCAACCTGCTCGGCGACGGGCTGCGCGACGCGCTCGATCCCAAGGCCGCGAGATGACGGAGCTTTTGAAAGTCGAGGATCTGCGGATCACGTTTCCCACGCGCCAAGGCCCCCGCGAGGCGGTGCGCGGCGTGAGCTTCACGCTCGGCCGCGAGCGTCTGGGGGTGGTGGGGGAATCGGGCTCGGGGAAATCCCAGACGGGGCGGGCGCTCATGGGCCTGACGCCGCCGCCGGGCGTGGCCACGGCCAAAACCCTGAGCTTCGACGGTCAGGATCTGCGCGGCGCGGGGAAACGCCAATGGCGGGCTCTGCGCGGCAGGCGCATCGCCATGGTGATGCAGGATCCGAAATATTCGCTCAATCCGGTGATGACCGTGGGCCGCCAGATCTCCGAGGCCCTCGGGCGGGTGGGGGGCCTGAGCCGCCGCGAGAAGCGCGCGAAGGCGCTCGCCATGCTGGAGGCGGTGATGATCCGCGATCCGGAGCGGGTGTATGATTCCTATCCCCATGAGCTTTCGGGCGGCATGGGCCAGCGCGCGATGATCGCCATGATGCTGGTGCCGGACCCGGATCTGCTCATCGCCGACGAACCCACCTCCGCGCTGGACGTGACCGTGCGCATCGAGGTGCTGCGCATCATGGACCGCCTCGTCTCCGAGCGCGGGATGGGCCTGATCTTCATCAGCCATGATCTGAAGCTCGTCTCGCAATTCTGCGACCGGGTGCTGGTGATGTATGCGGGGCGGGTGGTCGAGGAGCTGGCCGCTGCGGATCTGGCTTCGGCGAAACATCCCTATACGCAGGGGCTCATGCGCTGCACGCCGGATCTCGACCATGACCTGCGCCCCCTCCCGACCCTCCGGCGCGACGCGGAGTGGGCGAAATGATCGAAGTCGAGGATCTGGAGGTCGCCTTCGGGCGGGTGAAGGCGGTGCGGGGCGTCTCGCTGAGGGTCGCCGAGGGCGAGAGCTTCGGCGTCGTCGGGGAATCGGGCTCGGGGAAATCCACCGTGCTGCGGGCGATCTGCGGTCTGGCGCCGATCTCAGGCGGGCGCGTCCGGGTGGCGGGCGAGGAATTGCGCAAGACCGCCCGCTCGGCGGAGTTCCATCGCAGCGTCCAGATGGTCTTTCAGGATCCCTATGGTTCGCTCCATCCGCGCCATACGGTGGACCGCGTGCTCTCGGAGCCTCTGGCCATCCATCGCTTCGACGACCGCGAAGGGCGCATCCGCCGGGTTCTGGAGGCGGTGGGGCTCGGGCCGAGCTTCCGCTTCCGTTATCCGCATCAGCTTTCGGGCGGACAGCGTCAGCGCGTGGCCATCGCGCGGGCGCTGATTCTGGAGCCGAAGATTCTGCTGCTCGACGAACCCACCTCCGCGCTGGACGCTTCGATTCAAGCCGAGGTTCTGAATCTGCTCGACGATCTGCGCGCCCGGCGCGGGCTGACCTATCTGATGGTCAGCCACGACCTTGCGGTGGTGGCGCATATGTGCGACCGGCTTCTGGTGATGAGCCAGGGGCTTGAGGTCGAGACTCTGACCCGCGACGCCCTCCGGCGCCGCGACGCGACGCAGGATTACACGCGGCGGCTTCTGGCCGCCTCCGAAGGCTATCCCGCGCAGGAGACCCCATGACGACCCCCCTTCCTCAGAGCTTCGACGGCCATAACGACTTTCTTTTGCGGCTGCTGCGCGCGCCCCATCTGCGGGACCGCATCTGGCGCGAGGGCGAAGGCCATGGCCAGCTCGATCTTCCGCGCATGAAGGCGGGGGGCTTCGTCGGGGGCTTTTTCGCCATTTACATGCCCTCGCCTGAAGCCTTCGACGACGAAGCCTTTCAGCGCATGATGCGCAATCCGCCTTATGAGGTGCCTCTGCCCGCGCAATTGCCTCTGGAGACGGCGCAGCCCATGGCTCTGGCCATGATGGGCCATCTGCTCTGGCTGGAGCGCACGGGCGACCTGAAGATCTGCCGCAAGGTTTCGGAGATCCGCGAAGCCATAGCCGCGGGTCGCATCGCCGCCGTGGCCCATATGGAGGGCGCCGAGGCCATAGGTCCCGATCTCGACGCGCTTTACGTCTGGCATGAAGCGGGCCTGCGCTCTTTAGGGCCGGTCTGGTCGCGCCCGACGGCCTTCGGCCATGGCGTGCCCTTCGCCTTTCCCTCCTCGCCGGACACCGGGCCGGGGCTGACACCGGCGGGTCGGGATCTGGCGCGGCTCTGCGACGAGCTGAAGATCATGATCGACCTCTCGCATATCAACGAGAAGGGCTTCGACGACGTCGCCCGCCTGACTTCAGGACCTCTGGTGGCGACTCATTCCAACGCCCATGCGATCACGCCGTCGAGCCGGAATTTGACCGACCGCCAATTGCGCCAGATCGCCGAGCGCGACGGCATGGTGGGCCTGAATTTCGCGGTGGCCTTCCTGCGTCCCGACGGGCGGCAGGACGCCGACACGCCCCTTGAGGACATGCTGCGCCATCTGGATCACCTCATTGGGATTCTCGGCGAGGATCGCGTGGGGCTCGGTTCGGATTTCGACGGCGCCGAGATTCCGGCCGAGATCCGCGACGTCTCCGGCCTGCCGAGGCTCTGGGAGGCTTGCCGCCGCCATGGCTATGGCGAGGAGCTGATCGAGAAGCTGGCTTCGCGCAATTGGCTGGCGCTGCTCGGGCGGGTTTGGGGCGACCAGACAAAAACTTAGAGCGTTTAGAGGCCCAAAGCCGCGCAGGCGCGCGCCATGACCGCCTCCGCAGAGCCTGAGACGCTGATCCGCGCGCCCGGCTCATCGGGGGCGAGGGGCTCCAGAGCGGCGAGTTGCGAGGCCAGCAGAGAGGCGGGCATGAAATGTCCGCGCCTTTGGGACAGGCGCTCGCCGATCAGAGCCGGATCGGCGGTCAGCTCCAGAAAGCGGACCTCGGCCCTCGCTTCGCGCAAGAGGTCGCGATAGCGCCGCTTCAGCGCCGAACAGGCGAGGATCAGCCCCGGAGCCCGCGCGGCCTCTTCTGAAATCCGGTCGCGCAGGGCGGCGAGCCAAGGCGCGCGGTCGGCGTCGTCGAGGGGAATTCCGCGCGTCATCTTCGCGCGGTTCTCCGGCGGATGCAGGTCGTCGCCTTCGAGGAAGGGCCAGCCCAGACGCGCCGCGAGGGCCTCGCCGAGGGTGGTCTTGCCCACGCCCGAAGGCCCCATGAGGATCACGGCCCGAGTCATGGCTTCTCCCATGCGGGCTGAAGCAGATTGGCGAAAAGCCGGAAGGCGCCGATGGTCAGCTTCTCCATCTGGTGATGCAGCGTCAGGGCGAGATGGGTGTGGCGGCCTTTTCCGAAACGCCCCGTCAGCAGGGCGCCGCGTAGGGGCGCCTCGCCGGGGTCGCTCATGGAGAGCAGCGGTTCATAAGCCTCGTCCCAGCCGGAGGCGAAATAAAGCCCGCGCTCCTTGTCCCAACCCTCCCAGTCCTCCGGGCGGATGAGGTTCGGGCGGGTGAAGAAAGGATGCTCCGGCCGGAGGATCTCCGCCGGGGCGGCGGGATCGGTCACGCGCCAGCGCAGAGAAGGCGTTCCGATGGTCAGCGGCAGGCCCGAGGCCTCCCAGCGATCCGAGGGGCGATGATAGAGCGTCAGCAGATGGCCGCCCGCCTCCATCCAGCGCCGCAGACGCGGCTGAGCCGCCCGCAGATCCGGCCGCAGCCCATAGGCGAAGACGCCCACGACCAGCGCGTCATAGGCCGAGAGATCGCCCGCCAGATCCTCCGGCCCGAGGATCTTCGGCGCGAGGCCCATGCGCTCCAGCCAGAAGCCGACCTGATCCGCGCCGCCGCCGATAAAGCCGACGCGGGTTTCGGGAAGCTCCAGCTTCAGCGCCAGAGCCTCCAGAACCAGAGGCGCGACATATGCCGCTTCGCCGATATGGGGAAAAGAGAACGTCTCGCGGGACCAAGCCTTTTCGCCGTCGATCTTGACGCCCGGCCGCATGAGGCCCTCGGGCTGATCGGCGATATGCGTGAGGATCAGGCCGCCCTCGACGGCTTCGGCCGTCACGCCATAAGTGCGGTCGATCTCGACCCGCGCGCCCTCCGCCGCGGAGATCGTCAGGCGCTGCGATCCGGGCCGGCTCAGCCGAAAGAGCAGAGCTTTCGGCTCCAGCCGCGCCACGCGGTCGGGCGAGGCCCCGAAGCGCCTTTCGGGCGTCTGAAGAACCGAGACTTCTTCTCCGCCGATCCGGGCCTTGAGGCGCAAAGCCAGAGGCTCGCCCTCGCCCAAGGGACTCCAATGGGGGTGGAGGTCGTTGAGGATCGGCGCTTGCGGACGCATCCGCAGGAGAAAACCCTCTTCGCCCTCGGGATCCGCCTCGGCAAGAGAGGGATCGACCTCCGCCGAAACCCGGATCTCCTCGGCGAGCCCCGGCTCCAGACGGAAGCTCAGACGCGCCGAAGCCCCCGGGGCGGGGCGGGGCGGATCGACCTCGACTTCCGCCCGCAATCCCGCCGCCAGCGCTAAAGCCGCGTCGAGTTCGAGCTGCTTGCGCGTCAGCCGATGGCCATGGGCCTCGCGTTCTCCCGGCGAAGCTTCGGCCTGCGCGCGCCGCAGAGCGGATTTCGCCGCCGCCAGAGCCTCGATCAGCGGCGCCTCATGCGGGAAGGCTGCGAAGGCGCGGGCTATGGCCTCATCCGCCCCGGCCAAAGCCGGACTCGCCCCGAGATCCGCGAGACGACGCGGCAGGCCCTCGCGGAGATCGGATTCCGCGCCGCCGCCCCGCAGATGCAGCGGCCATTCCAGACGCGGCGCGCGCCATGTCCCCATGCCCTGCGTGGCGTGGAGGCTGCGCGAGACCTCGCCGAGCCGGTCATAGGCCAGACCCGTGGCGGGCTCGGAGCCTTCCGCCCTGACGATCAGAGTGGCGGGCGGCGGCGGCTCTTCGTCGTCATAGGCCCCGCCATAGGCCGCCCCCGACCCCGACCAGCCCGGCAGATAGAATTTCGCGACCCGCCAGGGCTTGAGCCCGCTCAGCGCCTGATCCGGGAAGGCGGCGGGATCGGCGGCGAGGCCGAGGGCCTCCTCGACCGTTTCGGTCATGGCGCGGTGATGCCCATGCTGGCCCGGCACGTCGAGGAAGGTCGGCAGCACGATGTCCGGCCTATAGCGCCGATAGGCCCGGACGAGGCGCTCGAGAATCCGCTCCCGGCCCCAGCGGGCGAGCGTGTCCTCGCCGGATTTCGAAAAGCCGAAATCCCGCACCCGATCCTCCGGCCCATGGCCGAGCCAGAGCAGATCCGCATCCAGAATCCGCGCCGCCTCCTCCATCTCCCGCGAGCGGATCACGCCGAGCGCGCCGCCGCGCTCCGGGCCGAGGATGTTTTGTCCGCCCTCGCCGCGCGTGGAGCAGGCGAGGACCACCCGCATCCCGAATTGATGGCGCAAAAGCGCGACGAGGCCGCTTTGCTCGTCGTCGGGATGGGCGCCCGCATGCATCAGCGTGAGCGGAGAGGCCAGCCGTCCGAGGGCCCATCTCAGGGCGACGAGGCGCGGCGCGGCGGCTTGCAGACGAAGGCGTCGGGAATCGGTCATGATCGGGCCAGCATAGGCCCCTCAAGGCGCAAGTCCAGACAGCGCGCTTATGCGCAAAGCGGGAAAGCTTTCCGGAAAAACAAGCGCGCGGTTTCCTTGACAAGCGCGCGGCTTCCGGCTCAGGCTGAACCCAGATCACCCGGCCGCAGGGACAGCCTCGGCCTAAAAGAGGTTCGCGCATGTTCAAAACGGCGAAAGCGGCGGCTCTGGCCTTGGGCGTCGGCTTCATGGCCATGGGTTCGGCTCAGGCGGTCGAGATCGAATATTGGCAATATGTCTTCGACAGCCGCGTCAAAGCGATGGACCAGCTGATCCAGAATTTCGAGGCCGCCAATCCCGGAATCACCGTCAAACACACCACCTTCCCTTACGCCGATTATCAGACCCGCGTGGTGGCCGCCAAAGCCGCCGGACAAGGGCCGGACGTGGTGCAGCTCTTCTATGGCTGGCTGGATAATTTCGTCGCCGGCCAGCTGATTCAGCCCCTAGACCCGGCGGTCTTCCCGCACGCCGAGATCGAAGGCGAATTCTTCCCCATCGTCGAGGCCATGAAGCGCGGCGAGGATTATTACGGCCTGCCGACCGCCGTGCGCTCTCTGGCGCTGTTCTACAACAAGGATCTTCTGGAGAAGGCGGGCGTCGAGCCCCCGGCCAATCTCGAAGACTTCCTGAAAGTCGCCGAGGCGACCACCCAGCGCGACCGCTCGGGGAACATCCTCTCGGCGGGCGTGACGCTCGACATGGCCGGGCAGGATCATCATTGGTGGCGCGAGGTTCTGATCCGTCAGAACGGCGGCGAGCCTTATGACGCCGAAGGAAACGTCGCCTATGATTCCGAGGCGGGCGCGGCGGCGCTGAAATTCTACACCGATCTCCAGACTGAACAGAACGTCGGCCTGCTCGGCTTCATGGATGAAGGTCAGGCGGCTTTCCGCGCCGGACTCGCGGCCATGACCATCGACGGCACTTTCCGGCTCGGCGCCTTCGCGGCCAATCCCTTCGCTTGGGGCGTGGTCGAGTTGCCCGCCGACGCCAAGGGCGAGCGCTCGAACTACTCCAGCTATTTCGCCAACGCCATCGGCGCGACGGCTCAGGGAGAAGAGCTTGAGGCGGCGCAGAAATTCCTCGCCTATATCGCCTCGCCCGAGGCGATGGGGATCTGGCTGGAGACGGTCGGCGAATTGCCCGCCCGCCGCGAAGTCGCGCTGACTGAAGAGAACCTCAACGATCCCATCCGCGCGCCTTTCCTGAAGGGCCTCGAATACGCCCACACCACCCGCTTTTACGACGAGGCCGCTCAGCGTCAGACCGCCATCGACATGGTGAACCGCGTGCTGCTGCAGAAACAGCCCGTGGCGGAAGCGGTCGCCGAAGCCGCCAAGGCCGAACAGGCCATCATCGACGCGGCGCGCAAGTAAGCGCCGCGCCATGGAGCCTGCGCGCGCGGCGGAAGGTTTGGTCCCGGAGGCGAAGAGTCTTCGCTTCTGGGATCGTCTCGGGATCAAGACGAAACAGGCGGTCTGGGCGTGGATCTTCCTCGCCCTGCCCATCGCCTTTTACGTCGGGATTCGGTTTTACCCCACCGCGCAGGCCTTTTGGCTCTCGCTGACGGATTGGAATCTGCTCAGGACGCCGCGCTTCATCGGGCTGGAGAATTACGCGAAGATGTTCGCGGATCCGGTCTTCTGGAAGGTGTTTCAGAACACCTTTCTTTATCTGATCCTCGGCACGCCGATCAGCCTCGTGCTGGCCTTCTTCATCGCCTGGCATCTGGACCGCGTGCGGTTCATGCATGGATTCATCCGGGCGCTTTACTTCCTGCCCTTCCTGACCACGGCGGCGGCCATGGGCTGGGTCTGGCGCTGGTTTTATCAGCCTCTGCCGATTGGGGCGATCAACGGCTTTCTGAGTTGGCTCGGATTGGCTCAACAACCCTTCCTGCGCTCGACGACTCAGGCGCTTCCGGCGGTGCTGGTTCCGGCGATCTGGGCGGGGCTCGGATTCCAGATCATTATTTTTCTCGCGGGCTTGCGGGCGATTCCGCAGACCTATTATGAAGCCGCCCGCATCGACGGGCTCGGCGAATGGGCGATCTTGCGCAAGATCACCTTGCCTTTGCTCAAGCCGACGACGGTTTTCCTCGTGGTCTTCTCCTCCATCGGCTTTCTGCGGATCTTCGATCAGGTCTATAATATGACCACGAATGATCCCGGCGGGCCGCTGAACGCCACCAAGCCTTTGGTTTTGATGATCTATCAGACGGCCTTCTCCTCCTATCAGATGGGCTACGCCGCCGCGCAGACGGTGATTCTCTTCACGATTTTGCTCATCGTCTCGCTGATCCAGCTTTATGTGATGAGGGAGAAGACATGAGCGCCGGGCTTGAGGCGAGCGGACGCCTGATCCGTCCGGGGCGGATTCTGGCTTGGACTCTGCTCTTCATCGGCGGGCTGATCATGGCGACGCCGCTGCTCTATATGTTCTCGACGTCGCTGAAGACCTCCGGGCAAGTCTATGATCTGCGGCTGATCCCCGCCGATCCGACGCTGAAGAATTATGTCGAGGTGCTCAAGGACGGGCGCTTTCTGCGCTGGTTTCTGAACTCCATGCTGATCGCCACGGCGGTGACGCTCTCGAACCTGATCTTCGACTCGCTGGTGGGCTATACGCTGGCGAAATTCCGCTTTCGGGGACGGGCCTTGGTCTTCATCGCGATCTTGTCCACGCTGATGATCCCCACCGAGATGCTGGTGATTCCGTGGTATCTCATGTCGAGCCAATTCGGCTGGTTGGATAGTTACTGGGGCATCATGTTCCCCGGCATGATGAGCGCCTTCGGGGCCTTCCTCATGAAGCAGTTCTTCGAGACCGTGCCGGACGACTTCCTCGAAGCCGCCCGCGTGGACGGCCTGAGCGAATTCGCGATCTGGTGGCGGATCGCCATGCCGATGGTGGCGCCGGCTTTGTCGGCATTGGCGATCTTCAGCTTCCTCGGGAACTGGACGGCCTTCTTCTGGCCGCTGATCGTCACCACCTCGCGCGACCTCTATACGCTGCCGGTGGGGATTTCGAGCTTCTCGGCGGAATCCTCCATCCGCTGGGAGATGATCATGACCGGCGCGGCGCTCGGGACCATCCCGACGCTGATCCTCTTCCTGCTGCTTCAACGCTATATCGTGCGCGGCGTGATGCTCGCCGGACTGAAAGGCTGACCCTGATGACGGACCCGCGTCTCGCCGATGATTCCGTCTTTCCGGATCCGGTCTATAAGCGGACGGTTCTCGCGCCGCTCTTCGACGGCGCCAAAACCCATTACGTCGAGGGTTTCCGGGCCATCGACCGCGCGCATCTCGTCATGCTGGCCGAGACGGGGATTCTGCCTCAAGATCAAGCTCGCGCCTTGGCTCTGGCGCTGGACGCCATCGACGCCGAGATCGACCCGGCCAAGCTCGTCTACACCGGCGAAGTGGAGGATTTCTTCTTCCTCATCGAAAAGGAGTTGAAGACGCGGCTCGGGCCGGATCTGGGCGGGCGGCTGCATACGGCGCGTTCGCGCAACGACATTGATCATACGCTCTTCAAGCTGGCCCTGAAGGCGCGGCTTGAGCTCCTGCTCGCTCAGGCGCTGAACCTGCTGGAGGCGATGACCGCCGCCGCCGAACGCGAGCAATCCACGCTCATCGTGGCCTACACCCATGGCCAACCCGCCCAGCCGACCACCTTCGGCCATTACCTCTCCGCCGCGGTGGAGATCCTTAGCCGCGACATGACCCGCATCTTCGAGGCTCTGAAGATCGTGGACCTCAGCCCCATGGGGGCGGCGGCCATCACCACTACGGGCTTTCCCATCGACCGGGCGCGGGTGGCGGAGCTTCTGGGATTCTCGGCGCCTCTGCGCAATTCCTATAGCTGCATCGCGGGCGTGGATTACATCACCAGCGTCTATGGCGCTCTGGATCTGACCTTCCTGCATCTGGGGCGGCTGATTCAGGATCTGCAATTCTGGAGCAGTTTTGAGGTCGGGCAAATCTATGTTCCGAACAGTCTCGTGCAGATCTCCTCGATCATGCCGCAGAAGCGCAATCCGGTGCCCATCGAGCATTTGCGCCATCTCGCCAGCCAGAGCCGCGCCCGCGCCCGCGCCATGCTCGACGTGATGCAGAACACGCCCTTCACCGATATGAACGACAGCGAAGGCGAGACTCAGGCCATGGGCTATCAGGCTTTCGCGAGCGCCGGGCGGGTTCTGGAGCTTCTGGCGGCGCTGATTTCGCAGATCCGCATCGATCCGGCGCGGGTGCGGGAGAATCTCCGCCGCTCCTGCGTGACGATCACCGAGCTTGCGGACAGCCTCGTGCGCCGCGAGGGCCTGTCCTTCCGGGAGGCCCATGAGATCGCCGCCGCCGTGGCGCGGGCGGTGGTCGCCAAAGGCGGGGGGCTGGAGCAGGAGGGCTACGAACCCTTCCGCGCCGCCTTCCGCGCCGCGACGGGCCGCGACTCGGCGCTGGACGAAGCCGCCTTCCGCGAAATCGTCTCGCCGGAGCATTTCGTCTCCCTCCGCGCCCGCTATGGCGGCCCCGCGCCGGAGCCCATGGCCGAGGCTCTGGCGGCCTATAAAGCGCAGGCGGCGGCTTTCCGCGCCGAACATGCGGCCTCTGTCGCGCGCCGCGAAGAGGCCGTCCGCAAGCTCGCGGCGGCGCTCGCGGCTCTGAAGGGAGAAGCCTGAATGGCGAAAATCGAGCTTCAGGGCCTCGGCAAGCGTTACGGCTCGGCGCAGGTGGTCCATGCGCTGGATCTGACCATCGAAGACGGCGAATTCACGGTGTTCGTCGGGCCTTCGGGCTGCGGGAAATCCACCACTTTGCGCATGATCGCGGGCCTTGAGGAGATTTCCGAAGGCCGCTTGCTCATCGGCGGGGAGATGGTCAACCAGCGCGAGCCCAAACAGCGCAACATCGCGATGGTCTTTCAGAATTACGCGATCTACCCGCATATGACCGTCGGCCAGAACATCGGCTTCGGGCTCTACACCGCGAAACTGAGCAAGGCCGAGAAACAGGCCCGCATCCTCGAAGCGGCGAAAACCCTCGGGCTTGAGCCTCTGCTGAACCGGCGTCCGGCGGCCTTGTCGGGCGGCCAGCGTCAGCGCGTGGCCATAGGCCGGGCCATGGTGCGCGATCCGGCCGCTTTCCTCTTCGACGAACCCTTGTCGAATCTCGACGCCCAATTGCGCGCGCAAATGCGCATGGAGATCAAAAGCCTGCATCGGCGGCTCGGCTCGACCATCGTTTACGTGACCCATGACCAGATCGAGGCCATGACCATGGCCGATCAGATCGTGGTCATGAAGGAGGGGCGGATTCTGCAAACCGGCTCGCCGCTGGAGCTTTACGAAAACCCCGCCGACGTCTTCACCGCGCGATTCATCGGCAGCCCCTCCATGGCCCTGCTGAAGGGCGAGGTCTCGGGCGGGGCTTTGCGCGTCGCGGGGGCGGAGATCTCAGGCCGCGTCCCCGCCCGCGCCTCCGGGCCGGTTCTGGTCGGAGTCCGCCCCCATGATCTGGAGGTCGGCGCGGGAGAGCCGGGCGCGGGATTCCGCGCCATGGGCCTCGTCGAGGCCGTGGAGCCGCTCGGCGCCGAGACTCTGACCCATATCCGCATCGGCGAGGCTCAGGCCGTCGCCACGGCGCCAGGGCGGGTCTTGCCGGAGGTGGGGTCCATGGTTCCGGTCCGCGCCGCGCCGGGGACGCTTCACCTTTTCGACGCCGCGAGCGAAAAGGCTCTGGGCAGAATCTGAACGGGGGAAGATATGGCGGATCTTGAGCGGCGCATCCGGCAGGCGCGGGGCGAAGAACCTGCCGATCTGGTCTTGCGGGGCGGGCGGGTCTTCGACCTGATCACGGGCGGGATGATCTCCGGCGACGTGGCGATCTGCGAGGATGTGATCATCGGCGTCGGCGAGAGCTATGAAGCCGCGCGGGTGATCGACGTGACGGGCAAGATCCTCGTTCCGGGCTTCATCGACACCCATCTGCATGTCGAATCCTCACTGGTGACGCCCTTCGAATTCGACCGCTGCGTGGCGCCGCGCGGCGTGACCACCGCCATTTGCGATCCGCATGAAATCGCCAACGTCGTCGGGCTGGAGGGGATCCGCTATTTCCTCGAAGCCTCGGGGCGGCTGGTGATGGATCTGCGGGTTCAGCTCTCCTCCTGCGTCCCCTCGACCCATATGGAGACGGCGGGCGCCCGGCTGGAGGCGGCGGATCTGGAGCCGCTGAAGGATCATCCGCGCGTGATCGGCCTCGCGGAATTCATGAATTATCCCGGCGTGATTCATCGGGATCCGGGCTGCATGGCCAAGCTCCGCGCCTTCGAGGGCCAACATGTCGACGGCCATGCGCCCTTGCTCTCGGGCCGCGATCTCAACGCCTATATCTCGGCGGGAATCCGCACCGAGCATGAAGCCACCAGCCCCGAGGAAGCCTTGGAGAAGCTGCGCAAGGGCATGCGCGTTCTCATCCGCGAAGGCTCCGTCTCCAAGGACATGGTCGCCCTCGCGCCGATTCTGAACGACCTCACCGCGCCTTATCTCTGCCTCTGCACCGACGACCGCAATCCGCTGGACATCGCCGAACATGGGCATCTCGACTATATGATCCGCAGCCTGATCGCCATGGGGCGGCCTGTGCTGGGGGTCTATCGCGCCGCGAGTCTTTCAGCGGCGGAGGCCTTCGGGCTGAAGGACCGCGGCCTGATCGCGCCGGGCAAACGCGCCGATCTCGTGGTTTTGGACAGCCTTGAGGATTGCCGCGCGAGCCTCGTGCTTTGCGGCGGCGTGATCGCCGACGAAGCCGCCTTCGCCGCCCGCGAGGCCATATCTCCGCCCGCCCGGCGCTCGGTGAAGGCGCGACCCGTCGCGCCGGAGTTCTTCCGCCATGCCCCCCGCGCTCCGGGGAGCAATGCGACTCCGGTGATCGGGGTGATCCCCGGCAAGATCATCACCGAGCATTTGACCGAAGCCGTCGAAGCCGCCGAAGGCGACCAGCGCCCCGATCCCGCCCGCGACCTCGCGCGCATCGCGGTGATCGAGCGTCATGGCGTCAATTGGGAGTCTGGGGGAGGCGGCGCCTGCGGCTTCGTGAAAGGTTTCGGGATTCAGCGCGGCGCCGTGGCCTCGACGGTCTGCCACGACCATCACAATATCGCGGTGGTGGGCGCCGATTACGCCGACATGGCCCTTGCGGCGAACCGCCTCGCCGAGATCGAAGGCGGCTTCGTCGTGGCGGCGGGGGGCGAGATCCTCGCGGAATTGCCGCTTCCCGTGGCGGGGCTGATGAGCCTGAAGAGCTTTGAGGCCGTCCGCGATTCCCTCGTGAAGCTGCGCGCCGCCGCGAAGGGCCTCGGAATCACGCTGGAGGAGCCTTTCCTCCAACTGGCCTTTCTGGCTCTGCCGGTGATTCCCCATCTGAAGATCACGGATCTCGGTCTGGTGGACGTGGACCGCTTTCAATTGATCTGAGCGGCGAGATTCTAAGTTTTCGCAGCTGCGAAAAGATGGAAAATTGCGCGGAGCCTCTTCGCCCTCTTTATGCGCTGAATGGATTTCCTTCCGGGACGCGCTTTTCCTCTCGCCAAGCGCGGGGATTTCCGCAAGTCTCAAGGGCTGAGGCGGATCAGCCGAAAGTCTGGCCTCATGCTCAGGAACCCAAGGGGCGGACCTCCGCGCCGCCCCTCAGGCGGGAGGCTCCATATGTCCGACGCGATCCGCTTTCTCCTCGACGGCCGGATGGAGAGGCTTTCCGGCTTCGACCCCACGCTGACCTTGCTGGAATGGCTGCGCGGCCCGGCGGGGCGCATGGGGACCAAGGAGGGCTGCGCCGAAGGCGATTGCGGCGCCTGCACGGTTCTCGTCGGCGAGCTGGAGGGCGAAGGAGTCCTCTGGCGGGCGGTGAACGCCTGCATCTATTTCCTGCCCATGCTCGACGGCAAGGCGCTGATGACCGTGGAGTCCCTCGGCGGCGAGCATCCCGTTCAGCGCGACATGGTGGAGCTGCACGGCTCGCAATGCGGATTCTGCACGCCGGGGATCGTCATGTCTCTGGCGGGGCGGGCGATGGGCGCCGCCGGAACCCAAGAAGCCGATCCGCGCGACGTGCTGGCGGGGAATCTCTGCCGCTGCACCGGCTACGGCCCGATTCTGGAGGCCGCGCGGCGCAATCCTCAGAAACCCGCCGCCGATCCTGAATTGGTCGCCCAGCTCAGGGAGCTGCGTCGCAAGGAGCGCCTCACGCTGGCGTGGACCGATCCCGCCACGGGCGTCGCGCGCCGCTGGATCAAGCCCCATGACGTCGCGGATCTGGCGCGGGCGCGTCTGGAGAGCCCGGAGGCGCGGATCGTCGCCGGGGCCACGGACGTCGGGCTTTGGGTGACGAAGCGTCATCGCGTCCTGCCGGAGATCCTCCATATCGGCGACCTCATGCGCGAGATTGAAGAAACCCCGGAAGGCTTGAAGCTCGGGGCGGGCGTCCGCTACGCCGAAGCCCATGCGCCCATGAAGCGGATCCACGCCGATCTCGGCGAGCTGGTCCGGCGCATCGGCGCGACTCAGGTGCGCAATTCCGGCGCGGTGGGGGCGAACATCGCCAATGGATCCCCCATCGGCGACACGCCTCCGGCGCTGATCGCCCTCGACGCGGTTTTGACCCTCCGGCGCGGGGATGAGCGCCGCAGCCTCCCGCTGGAGAGCTATTTCCTCGAATATGGCAAGCAGGACATCCGCTCCGGGGAATTCGTGGAATCGGTCTTCATTCCGCGCCCGGCGCCCGAAGACTTCATCCGCATCGTGAAGCTCACCAAACGCTTCGATTCCGATATTTCGGCGGTCTGCATGGGGCTGCGTCTGCGCATGGAGGGCGAGAGGGTCGCTTCGGCGCGTCTGGCCTTCGGCGGCATGGCCGGGACTCCCAAACGCGCCGCCGCCGCCGAGGCCGCCTTGACCGGAAAACCCTTATCTCAGGATAGCCTTGAGGCGGCGGCTCAGGCTCTGGCGCAGGATTTCGCGCCCCTCACCGACATGCGCGGCTCCAGCGCCTATCGCCTTGAGGCGGCGGGGAATCTGCTGCGGCGCTTCTGGTTCGAGCGCGCGGGCGCGGGGGGCGTTCTGCCTCAGAAACCTTTGATGGAAGGAGCTTTCCATGGCTGACTCGGCTCCTGTCTCCCCCCCGGCGTCTTCGACGCGGGTGAACGCGCCGATTCCCCACGAAAGCGCGAAGCTGCATGTCTCCGGGCGGGCGCTCTACGCCGACGACGTGGCCGAGCCGCGCAATCTGCTGCATCTGGCCTTCGGGAAATCGACGCTCGCCCATGCGAAGATCAAAAGCGTGGATCTGAGCGCGGTGCGGGCGGCGCCGGGCGTGGTGGGCGTCTATACGGCGGCGGACATCCCCGGCGCCAATAACGTGGCCCCCTTCGCGGGCGACGACCGGATTCTGGCCGAAGACGAAGTGATCTTCCTCGGTCAGCCGATCTTCCTCGTGGCGGCCGAGAGCGCGACGGCGGCGCGCAAGGCGGCTTTGCTCGGGAAGATCGAATATGAGCCGCTTCCGGCCTATGTCACCATCGCCGAGGCGCGGGCGGCGGGCAGCTTCATCGAGGCTTCGCAGATCATGCGCCGGGGCGACGTCAGTCGCCTTGAATCCGCGCCGCGCCGCGTCTCGGGACGCTTCGAGATGGGCGGACAGGATCATTTCTATCTTGAGGGCCAGATCGCCGTCGCGACTCCCATGGAGCAAGGGGGGATGCATATCCTCTCCTCGACGCAGCATCCCTCCGAGGTCCAGCATCTCGTCGCCCATGCCCTGCATGTGAACAGCGCCGACGTGGTCATTGAATTGCGCCGCATGGGCGGAGGCTTCGGCGGCAAAGAGACTCAGCCCGCGCTTTTCGCGGCGGCGGCGGCTCTGGTGGCGGCCAAGACGGGGCGTCCGGCGAAATATCGCGCCGACCGCGACGAAGACATGGAGATCACCGGCAAGCGCCATGAATTTGAAATCGCCTATGAGGCGGGCGTGGATGAAACAGGGCGGCTGCTGGCTCTGAAGATGGATTTGGCCTCGCGCTGCGGCTGCTCGACGGATCTTTCCCCAGCCATCAACGACCGCGCGCTGTTCCACGCCGACAACTGCTATTTCCTCGAAAACGTCGAGCTGATTTCTCATCGCTTCAAGACCCATACGGTCTCGAACACGGCCTTTCGCGGCTTCGGCGGGCCTCAGGGGATGCTCGCCATCGAGCGCGTGATGGACGACATAGCCCTGCATTTGGGGCTTGATCCTCTGGCGGTGCGCAAGGCGAATTTCTACGGGCCGCCCGGCTCGGGCCGCGACGTGACGCAATATCAGATGCCGGTCACGGATTTCGTCGCGGACCGCATCGTGGAGGATCTGCGCCGCCGCGCCGATTACGAGTCCCGCCGCGCCGCCGTCGAGGTCTTCAACCGCGAACATCCTTATCTGAAGCGCGGGATCAGCCTGACTCCGGTGAAGTTCGGCATCTCCTTCACCACGACCCATCTCAATCAGGCGGGGGCTCTGGTGCATGTCTACGCCGACGGCTCGGTGCATCTGAACCACGGCGGCACCGAGATGGGGCAGGGGCTGAACACCAAAGTCGCCCAGATCACCGCCGACGTTTTCGGCTTGGGGCTGGAATCCATCCGCGTGACCTCCACCCGCACGGATAAAGTGCCCAACACCTCGGCCACGGCGGCCTCCAGCGGGGCCGATATGAACGGCTGGGCCGCATGGAACGGCGCCGAGACCATCCGGCTGCGTCTCGCCGAGGTCATGGCGAAGAAGGCGGGGGTTCCGCCGGAAGAGGCGGTCTTCGAGGGCGGGCGCGTGCGGGCGGGAGATCTGGATCTTCCCTTCCCGGAGCTTTGCCGTCTGGCCTATCTCGCGCGGACGCAGCTCTCGGCGGCGGGCTTCTACGCCACGCCGAAGATCCATTACGACCGCGCCACCCATAGCGGGCGGCCCTTCCTCTATTTCTGCTATGGCGCGGCGGTCTCGGAGGTGGTGCTAGACACCTTCACGGGCGAATTCAAAACCCTGCGCACGGATCTTATTCACGACGTGGGGCGTTCGCTGAATCCGGCCATCGACCTCGGACAGGTGGAGGGCGCCTTCGTGCAGGGCGTCGGCTGGCTGACCATCGAGGAATTGGTCTATGACGCCAAAGGCCGCCTGACCACCCACGCCCCTTCGACCTATAAGATCCCCTGCGCCTCCGACCGTCCCGAGATCCTCAATATGGAGCTTTGGCGCGGCGGCGAGAATCGCGAGCCGACCATCCATCGCTCCAAAGCGGTGGGCGAGCCGCCTTTCATGCTGGGAATCTCGGTGTTTTCGGCGCTGACTCACGCCGTGGCCTCGGCGACGGGCGCCGCCTGCGCCACGCTGGAGGCTCCGGCCACGCCTGAGCGCATCCTGAAGGCTTTGGCGGCCGGACGCGGAGAGGCGGGGCCTCGGGAGGGGGCATGAAGCCTTATCCTTGGGCGGATTGGCTGCTGGAGCGCATGGACGGCCAGCCTTGCGCTCTGATCTCGCTTTTGGCGGCGGAGGGCTCGACTCCGCGCGAGGCGGGAACGCGCATGGCTCTGGGGGCTTCAGGCGAGGCCTTCGGCACCATCGGCGGCGGGAATTTCGAATATCAGGCCATGGAGCAGGCGCGGCGCATCCTTGGGCTTTCGCCGGGGAGCTGGCGGATTCAGGATTATCCGCTCGGGCCTTTGCTCGGGCAATGTTGCGGGGGCCGGGTGCGGGTGCTGATCGAGCATGTGGATCCGGCGCAAAGGCCCTGGCTGGAGGCCCTGCGCGATCCGCCGCCCTTTCCGGGCCTGCGCACCGAGCTTGCGGAAGGCGGCCTGCGCCGCGCCTTCACGGAAGGCGCCTCCGCGCCGCTCTCCGCGCGCAGCCCTGCGCCCAAGGCCGGAGAGGCCTTCGTGGAATCCCTCGCGCCGCCCTTCGCGCCGGTGGCGCTCTTCGGGGCGGGCCATGTCGGCGAGGCTCTGGCGCGGATTCTGGAGGATCTGCCCTTCCGGCTGAGCTGGTTCGACGAGCGGACGGAATCGCCGCCCGGCGTCTTCGCCGCCGACCGCGCGACTCTCTGCGCCGAAGCCCGCGCGGCGCGGGGCCATGTGCTGATTCTGACTCATGACCACGCCCTTGATTACGAGCTTCTGCGGGCGGCTTTGGCCTCTCCGGCGCGGTTCATCGGGTTGATCGGCTCGGCGACCAAGCGGGCGCGCTTCTTCGGGCGCTTGCGCGCCGAAGGGTTCTCTGATGATGATCTGGCCCGCGTGGCCTGTCCCATCGGGCTGCCCGAGGTGAAGGGCAAGGCGCCGGCGGTCGTGGCGGTCGCGGTCGCGGCGCAGCTCTTGAGTCTGGAGTCAGGAGAGTCATGAAGGCGCCCAAGCGTTACATCCGCGACATGCGCGGCTACGGACCCGAAAAGCCTGATCCGCAATGGCCGGGCGGCGCGCGGGTCTGCGTGCAGATCGTGGTGAATTACGAGGAGGGCGGCGAAAACAGCCTCCTGCATGGCGACGCCGCCTCCGAAGGCTTCCTTTCCGAGATTCCGGGCGCCGTCCCATGGCCGGGACAGCGCCACTGGAATATGGAGTCGATTTACGAGTACGGCGCGCGGGCGGGCTTTTGGCGGGTCCATCGTCTGCTGACCGAGATGGAGATCCCCGCCACCGTCTATGGCGTGGCGACGGCTCTGGCGCGCTCGCCCGAGCAGGTGGCGGCGATGAAGGCGGCGGGCTGGGAGATCGCGTCCCACGGGCTGAAATGGATCGACCACCGCGACATGCCCCCCGAAGAGGAGGCCCGCCAGATCCGCGAGGCGATCCGGCTGCATGCGGAGGTCGTCGGCGAGCCTCCGCGCGGCTGGTATACGGGCCGGGCCTCCGTCAACACGGTGCGTCTGACGGCGGCGGAGGGCCTCGACTACATCTCCGACACTTATGACGACGACCTGCCTTATTGGCTGGATCATGACGGCCACGGGAATCCGCTGAAGCCGCAGCTTGTGATCCCCTACACCCTCGACGCCAACGACATGCGCTTCGCCACGCCGCAGGGCTTCAATTCGGGCGATCAGTTCTTCGCTTATCTCCGCGACAGCTTCGACGCGCTTTACGCCGAGGGCGTCGAGGGGCGGGCCTCCATGATGAGCCTCGGGCTGCATTGCCGCCTGATCGGGCGTCCGGGACGCATCGTGGCCTTGCGGAAGTTCCTTGAATATATCCGCAAACATCAGGGCGTCTGGATTCCCACCCGTCTGGAGATCGCCCGCCATTGGCGCGAGGTCCATCCTTATCGTCCGCCGCATATGCGCCCCTCGCGGATGGACCGGGCGGAGTTCGTGGCTTGGTTCGGCGGACTCTTCGGCGCGCCTTGGGTGGCCGAGCGCGCCTTTCAGCTGGAGCTGGGGCCGGCCCATGACGCGCCCGTCGGCCTGCTGAGCGCCTTCATGCGGGTGCTGCGGGCCGCGCCTGCGGTCGAGCTGCGGGCGGCTCTGGAGGGCCAGCCGGAATTGGCGCTGATTCAGAAATCCGATTCCGCCGCCGCCCTCGCCGAGCTTGAGGCGCGTCTTTTGCCGCGTCTGCGCGATTTTATGTCCTGAGGTCTGAAATGTCCGGTTATTTCGCTCCCACCGGCGGCCATCCGCCCCAAACTCAGCTTCTGACCGACCGCGCGGTGTTCAAAGAGGCCTACGCCGTGATTCCGCGCGGCGTGATGCGCGACATCGTGACGAGCTATCTCCCTTTCTGGGAGAAGACGCGGCTCTGGGTTCTCGCGCGGCCTCTGACGGGCTTCGCCGAGACCTTTTCGCAATATGTCATGGAGGTTCAGCCGGGCGGCGGCTCGGAGCGCCCGGAGCCCGATCCCGAAGCTCAGACCGCGCTTTTCGTCATGGAGGGCGAGATTGAAATCCGCCTCGGCGGCGAATCGCGCAGGCTGGGGCCGGGCGGCTTCGCCTGGCTGCCGCCCGCCAGCGGCTGGAGCCTCAAGGCCCTTGGAGAAGCTCCGGCGAAATTCCACTGGATCCGCAAGGCTTATGCGCGCGTCGAGGGGCTGGAGATTCCGGAGCCGCTCTTCCTCAACGAGCGCGACATAACCCCGACCGCCATGCCGGGGACCGAAGGCCGCTGGGCCACCACCCGTTTCGTGGATCCCGCCGATCTGCGCCATGACATGCACGTCACCATCGTGACCTTTCTGCCGGGCGGGATCATCCCCTTCGCCGAGACTCACGTGATGGAGCACGGGCTTTACGTGCTGGAGGGTCAGGCGGTCTATCGCCTCAACGACGATTGGGTCGAGGTTCAGGCGGGGGATTTCATGTGGCTGCGGGCCTTTTGTCCGCAGGCTTGTTATGCGGGCGGTCCGGCGCCTTTCCGCTATCTGCTCTATAAGGACGTGAACCGCCACGCCTCTCTGAGGTTGGGTCGATGAGCCGCCTTCTGATCCCGCGCCCGCTGACCCGCGAGAGCTTCGCGCCCTTCGGCCATGTGCTGGAGATTCCCGGCGCCCGTCATTACCCCATCAACAAGGGCATGACCGAGCGCCATCACGACCTCGCCCCGGTGGAGCTGGCGGGAGAGGGCGCGCGGGCGCTGATCTCGATCTTTCGCGGCCAGCCCTACGTCTTTCCGTTGAAGCTGGCCCATCTGGAGCGCCATCCTCTGGGCAGCCAAGCCTTCATGCCGCTGAACGGGCGGCCATGGCTGGCGGTCGTGGCGCCGGATCTGCCCGACGGCGAGCCGGGGCGCCCTGAGGCCTTCCTCTGCCGGGGCGATCAAGGGGCCTCCTATCCGCGCGGACGCTGGCACGCGGTCCTGACCCCCTTCGGCGAGGCGCAGGATTTCCTCGTCGTGGATCGCGGCGGCGAGGGCGTCAATCTGGAGGAGCGGTTTCTCTCGGAAGCTTGGGAGATTCAGGCCCCCGCCTGATCCTCGCGGGCGTGGACCAGCTTCCCGCCCGACCAGCTTTCCAGCACCGCCCGGTCGTCGCCGAGGATGATCAGCGCGAAAAGCGCCTCCTCCCAGCTTTCGGCGCGGGAGGTGCGGCGCTTGAGCAAAGGCGTGGCCTGAAGATCGAGGACCGCCACATCGGCCTCCAGGCCGGGCCGCAGGGCGCCGATCTTGTCCTGAAGCCGCAGGGTCTCCGCCGAGCCTTGGGTCATGAGGCTCCAGATCTGGCCCGCCGTCAGAGCCAGCCCGCGCATCCAGCCCACTTCATAGGCGGCGCGCATGGTGGCGAAAGGCGAGAAGCTCGACCCGCCCCCGACGTCCGTCGCCAGACCGACCTTCACGCCCAGAGCCTTCAGTCCCGCCACGTCGCAGGCGCCCGAGCCGATGAACAAATTCGAGGTCGGGCAATGGGCGATTCCCGCGCCCGCCTCCGCCAGACGCGCCCTTTCGCGCTCGGTCAGATGGATGGCGTGGCCGAAGAGCGCTCCCGGCCCGAGCAGCCCATGGCGCTCATAGGCCCCGAGATAATCCGGCGCCTCGGGATAAAGCTCGCGCATCCACGCGACTTCCGCCGTGTTCTCGGAGAGATGCGTCTGCATGGGGCAATCGGGATGCTCGCGCCAGAGCGCCCCCGCCGCCTCCATCTGCTCCGGCGTGGAGGTGGGCGCGAAACGCGGCGTCACGGCGTAGACGGCGCGGCCTTTGCCATGCCAGCGCTCCAGCAGCGCCTTGGATTGGTCATAGCCGCTTTGCGCCGTGTCGCGGAGGTTCTCCGGGGCGTTGCGGTCCATCATGACCTTGCCGCCGACCGCCCGCAGGCCCCTGCGCGCCGCCGCCGAGAAATAGGCCTCCACGGATTCCGGATGCACCGAGCAGAAAGCCGAAGTCGTCGTCACGCCGTTGCGCAAGGTTTCCGCGAAGAAAGCCTCGGCGGCCTCCCCGGCGTAAGCGGAATCGCAGAAGCGGGCCTCTTCGGGAAAGGTGTAGCGGTTGAGCCAGGTCAGCAGCTGTTCGCCGAAGCTCGCGATGATCCCGATCTGAGGGTAATGGATATGGCAATCCACGAAGCCCGGCGCGATCAGACGGCCTTGCCCATAGACGCGGACCTCGGCTTCGGGATGCGCCTTCAGAACGGCCGCCGCAGGCCCCGCCGCAAGGATCTTCCCGCCCGACATCGCCCCCGACATCGCTAAGGCGCCGTCGGTCTCGACGCGCAGACCCTCGGCTTCGGGCGCGAAGGGATCCTCGCCGAGGTTCAGCAAAGGCCCGCGCAGGATGACGACGTCGCTCATGAATCCCCCTCGCCGCCGCCTTGCGGCGCGGCTTCTGCTCTTTTGCGATAAGATGACGACGATTGGCGTTTTGCAATGCAAAACCCATCTTGCGCGCCCGGAAAGCCCGTTGCAGGATGTTTCCTTCCTCGCATGGAAGCTCAGGAGGCCACCTTGACGGCAGACCCCTCTCCTCCTTCCTCTCCCGCCTCGGCGCCCGCCCGGAGTCCGCTGTTCGAGGCGCGCGGGATCGTCAAGCGTTACGGGAATTTCACCGCCAACGACCATGTGGATCTGACCGTGCTCCATGGAGAGCGCCATGCGCTGCTCGGCGAGAACGGCGCGGGCAAATCCACCTTCGTGAAGATGATCTACGGCGCCCTTCAGCCCAGCGAGGGCGAATTTTTTTGGGAAGGGAAGCCTTTGCGGCTCTCCGGCCCCGCCGAGGCGCGGCGGCTCGGAATCGGCATGGCTTTTCAGCATTTCTCGATCTTCGAGGGGCTCACGGCGCTGGAGAACGTGGCGCTGGCTCTGCCGCCCGAGCCTCTGGCGGCTTTGGAGAAACGCGTGCGGGAGGTCTCCGCGGATTACGGCCTGCCGGTCGATCCCTCGAAGCCGGTCCATGCGCTGTCGGTGGGCGAGCGCCAGAGGGTCGAGCTTCTGCGCTGCCTTTTGCAGAATCCGCGCCTGCTGATCCTCGACGAACCCACCTCCGTGCTGACCCCTCAGGAGGCCGAGACCTTGTTTCGCGCCCTTGAAAAGCTGTCCGCCGAGGGCTGCGCGATCCTCTACATCTCGCATCGGCTGGAGGAGGTGCGGGCGCTTTGCTCGCGGGCGACCATCCTCCGGCGCGGCAAGGTCACGGCGGAGGTCGATCCGCGCGCGACTACGGCGCGGGCTCTGGCCGAGGCCATGGTGGGCGCCGAGATCCTCGACGTGAAGCGCCCCTCCGGCGATCAGCCGCGCGGCGAGGAGATCCTTCAGGTGGAGCGCCTCAGCCTGCCCGCCGACGGGCCTTTCGGCGTGGCGCTCAAGGAGATCTCCTTCGCGCTGCGCGGCGGCGAGATCCTCGGCGTGGCCGGGGTGGCGGGCGAGGGGCAGAACGAATTCATGGACGCCCTCACCGGAGAGCGCCGCGCGCCCGAAGCGGGGATGATCCGCATCATGGGGAGTCCGGCGGGGCGTCTCGACCCCACCGGACGCCGCAGGCTCGGGGCGGCCTTCGCGCCCGAAGAGCGCAACGGCCATGGCGCCGTCGGCGAGGCCCCTTTGAGCGAGGCGCTCTTCCTCACGCGCCGCCATGAGGCGGGCGCCATGGGGGCGGGGGGCTGGCTCTCGCGCGCTTGGGCCGCCGCGGAGACGCGCCGCATCCGCGCACGCTTCGACGTGCGGGCGGCGGGCGAGGATCCTCCGGCGCGGAGCCTTTCGGGCGGCAATCTCCAGAAATTCCTGATGGGGCGCGAGATCGCGCGCGCGCCGAAGCTTCTGATCGCGGCTCAGCCGGGCTGGGGCGTGGACGCGGGCGCCGCCGCCGCCATCCAGAGCGCCTTGCGCGAACTGGCCGATCAGGGGGCGGCGGTTCTGGTGGTGAGTCAGGATCTGGACGAGATCTTCGCCTTGGCCGACCGCATCGCGGTGATCAGCCGGGGGCGCTTGTCGGAGGCCTATCCCGCCGCCGAGATGACTCCTGAACGCGTCGGCCTGCTCATGGGCGCAGGCCATTCCAGCCCGGAGGCCGCCGCATGATCCGACTCGAACCGCGCGCCGCGCCCTCGAAGCTCATGGCGACGCTCTCGCCGCTGATCGCCATTCTGCTGACGCTGATCGCGGGGGCTTTGCTCTTCGCGGCCTTGGGCCAGAATCCTTGGCGGGCTCTGCGGGTCTACTTCCTTTCGCCTTTCGACGACGCTTATATGCGCGCCGAGGTGCTGGTGAAGGCCGTGCCTCTGGCGCTGATGGGGGCGGGTCTGGCGGTCTGCTTCCGGGCCAACGTCTGGAACATCGGCGCGGCGGGGCAATTCACCCTCGGCGCGATAGGCGCGGGCGCGGCGGCGCTCTTCATTCCAGCGGAGTCGCCTTTCGCCATGCTGGCGGTCCCGCTGATCGCCGGCGCCCTCTGCGGCATGGCTTGGGCGGCGGTTCCGGCGGCTTTGCGCACGCGGCTCGGCGTCAACGAGATCCTCGTGAGCCTCATGCTGACCTATGTGGCGGCGCTGCTGCTCGATTGGCTGGTGCGGGGGCCCTGGCGCAATCCGCGCGGCTTCGGCTTTCCGCAGACCAACGCCTTTCCCGACTGGGCCCATGCGCCGATCCTCGTCGAGGGCACGCGCCTGCATGTCGGGGCTTTTCTGGCGGTGGCGGCGGCTCTGGGGCTCGGGCTGATGATGTCCCGGACTCTGCGCGGACTGCGCCTGCGGGTGACGGGCGGCGCGCCGAGGGCGGCGCGTTTCGCGGGATTCTCGGCGGCGGGAGACGTCTGGTTCGCGCTGCTGCTCTCGGGAGGGCTGGCCGGATTGGCCGGAGCGCTCGAAGCGACCTCGACCGTGGGGCGGCTTCAGCCCGAGATCGGGGCTCAGGCGGGGTTCACGGCGATCATCGTCGCCTTTCTGGGGCGGCTCAATCCCATAGGCGCGCTGCTCGGGGCTCTGGTTCTGGCGGTGAGCGCCATCGGCGGCGAAAACGCGCAGATCCTGCTCAATCTGCCGAAGAACGTGGCGGGCGTGTTTCAGGGGATGCTGCTCTTCTTCCTGCTCGCCTGCGACGCGCTCATCAATTACCGCCCGCGCCTCGTGGCGCGGCGCAGAGCCTGAAGGGGGGCGCGCCATGGAGGCTTTTTTCGCCGCGATGATCGTCGCCGCCACGCCTTTGCTCTTCGCCGCGCTCGGCGAATTGGTGGCGGAGCGCTCGGGAGTCCTCAACCTCGGCGTGGAGGGCATGATGCTGGTGGGGGCGGTCTGCGCCTTCATCGTCGCGCTTTCGACCGGCTCGACGGCGCTTGGGGCTTTCGCCGGAGCCGCGGCGGGCGTGGCCATGGCGGGGCTCTTCGCCTTGCTCGCTCTGGGGTTTTCGGCCAATCAGGCGGCGGCGGGGCTGGCTCTGACCATTTTCGGCGGCGGGCTTTCGGGCCTGCTCGGCGCGAGCTACGTCGGCGTTCCCCTGCCCAAGGCGCAGCCGCTGTTTCCCGCTTCATGGGCGGAGGCGATCCCTTACGGCAAAGCGATCTTCGGCTATGACGCCATGGTCTATCTGGCTTGGGCTTCGGCGGCCGCGATCTGGTGGTTCCTCGCCCGGGCGCGGAGCGGACTCAAGCTGCGGGCGGCGGGCGACAACGCCGAATCCGGCCATGCTCTGGGGCTGCCCGTCCTGAGGATCCGCCTGCTGGCGGTGTTGTTCGGGGGCGCCATGGCGGGGCTCGGAGGGGCCTATCTCTCGCTGGCCTATACGCCCATGTGGGGCGAGGGCATGACGGCGGGACGCGGCTGGATCGCTCTGGCGCTGGTGGTCTTCGCGGGCTGGCGCGTGGGCTGGGCGGCGGCGGGGGCGGTGTTGTTCGCCGCCGTGACGCAGCTTCAGTTCTACGCCCAAGGCTGGGGCTGGCGCGCGCCCTCGCAATTCTGGGCGGCGGCGCCCTATCTCGCCACGATCCTCGCGCTGGCCCTGCTGGCCGGACGCCGGACGGCGGGCTCGGCGCCGGCGGCGCTGGGGCGGATCTTCCGCCCCTCATCCTGAAATTTCCCAAGATCCGCGCGGAGGCCCTCAAGAGCCTTCGCGCTCAAGGCAAGGAGCCTCTTATGATTCTCAGACGCAGCCTGCTGATCGGCGCCGCCGCTCTGGCGATGGCCTCCGGCGCGCCCGCCGCCTTCGCGGAGGAGCCGCTGAAGATCGGCTTCATCTACGTCGGCCCCATCGGCGACTTCGGCTGGAGCTACCAGCATGATCAGGGCCGCCTCGCCCTCGAAAAGGAATTCGGCGACCGCGTGCAGACCACCTATGTCGAGAGCGTGCCCGAAGGCCCCGACGCCGAGCGCGTTCTGCGCCAGCTCGCGACCAGCGGCCATAAGCTGATCTTCGCGACCTCCTTCGGCTTCATGGACGCCACGGCCAAGGTGGCGAAGGCCTTCCCGGACGTGAAATTCGAGCACGCCACCGGCTACACCCGCGCCGACAACCTCGCGACCTATTCCGGCCGCTTCGAGGAAGGGCGCTACATCCTCGGCGTGATCGCGGGCAAGACGACGCAATCGGGCAAGATCGGCTATATCGGCGCCTTCCCCATCCCGGAGGTTCTGCGCGGCGTCAACGCCTTCACCCTTGGGCTCCAGTCGGTGAACCCGGAAGCGACGGTCTCGGTCGTCTGGGCGAACACCTGGTACGACCCCGGCAAAGAGGCCGACGCCGCCCGCGCCGTCATCGCGCAGGGCGCCGACGTCATCGCCCAGCACACCGACAGCCCGGCGCCGTTGCAGGCCGCCGAGAACTCCGGAACCGTCAAGGCCTTCGGCCAAGCCTCGGACATGATCAAATTCGCTCCGACGGCGCAGCTCACCGCCATCGTGGACGACTGGGCGCCCTATTACATCGGGCGCGTTCAGGCCGTGCTCGACGGAACTTGGGAGAGTCAGGACCATTGGGGCGGCCTCGCGGCGGGCGACGTCCATATGGCGCCCTACACCAACATGCCCGACGAGGTGAAGGCGCTGGCCGAAGAGACTCAGGCGAAGATCGCCTCGGGCGAGCTGAACATCTTCTCCGGCCCGATCTCGGATCGCGACGGGACCGAGCGCGTCGCGGCGGGCGAGGCTCTGGACGACGCCGCTCAGCTGGAGATGAATTGGTTCGTCAAGGGCGTGCAGGGCGATCTGCCGGATTGATCTTCCGGCAAGCCTTAGATTCACTTTGAAATTTTCGGTCGGGCGCTTCCTGAGAAGGGAGCGCCCTTCTTCATGGCTTATTCGCCTTACAGGATGTGTTGGAAAATCATATTCGCCTGAATTGATTAAATGATCGTCATTCATGGTTGCGCTCCGCCGCGCCGGAACCCATCTGCGGCCCAGAGGGATCACAAGGCGCGCGAGGCGGAGGGACCGCCTCCGCCCGGCGAGAAGAGGCCGACATGTCTGAAGACCGAACGCCGCCCCGAATTCCTCACGCCCTGAATGCGCGGAGGGCCATAGGCGCGGCCCTGCTCGCGGCGAGTCTGGGCGCCGCTCCGGTCAGGGCTCAGGACTGGATGGGCATGGTCGAGCTTTACGGGCAAGGCGTGGTGAACACGCTGAGCAATGAATTGCTCGCGCCCCAACAGATTCAGCCCTCCAAAACCGCCCGGCCCGAGCCCCGCCCCGCGCCTGAGGCGCAGGCCGCGCCCGATCCTGAGGCGCTCCGCTTCGTCTCCTCGCCGGAGGTTTCGGAGGAGCTGGCCGGAATCTTCGCCCGGACCTTGGCGTCGGCCCTTTCGCCGGGCCGCACGGCGGCGGAGCTGGAGGAGGCCATTCGCGGCGGAGAGCTGCAGGGCGCCTTCGCGCAGGCCCTCGCGGCTTACGGCTTCTCCGATCGCGACATGGGCGACGTCACGGCCGGGCATCTGGTGATGCTCTGGCAGGTGGCGAACGACAGCATCGCGGATCCGCCTCGCGCGGGCGTGCTGGCCGTGCGCGAGTCCATTCATGAGGCGCTGGCCGTCGCGCCTTGGCCCCGCGCGCTCGACGACGCGCAAAAACAGAGCTTCTCCGAAACCCTCGTCGTCGGGACGATGCTGATCGTGGCGCGCTATCTCCATGGCAAGGAGACGGAGAACGCCGCCGTCGTCGAGATGGCGCGGCAGGACGCCAAAGAAATGCTCGCGAGTTATGGCGCGCCGGATCCGACGCGCTTCGACCTCACCGAGGCGGGGCTGGTTCCGCGCTAGAGCGCTTTCCAGCGAAGCCGGAACGGCTTCGCGTCGTGAAAGCGCGACAGAATAAAGAGTGAGAGCGTTTGAACGATCCGCTGTGATCGGAAAACGCGCGAAAGCGCTTTCCAGCGAAACCGATCAGGCTTCGCGTCGTGAAAGCGCGACAGAATAAAGAGCGAGAGCGTTTGAACGATCCGCTGTGATCGGAAAACGCTCGAAATCTCAGGCGGCTTCGTCGAGGCCGCGGCGATGCTCCAGAAGCCAGTCGACGAACTCCCGCAGGCCCTCTTCAAGGCTGGTCTGCGGCTTGCGTCCGGTCAGGGCGAGGAGCAAGGCCGGATCGGCGAAGGTGCGCGGGACGTCGCCCTGCTGCATGGGGAGCATCTTGCGCCGGGCGGGGCGGCCAAGCAGCCGCTCCAGAGTCTCGACGAAGGCCATCAGCCCGACGGGCTCGCCGCCGCCGATGTTGACCGCCCGGAAAGGCGCCTGAGCGGACAAACTGTCGATCTCCGGGACGCGGTTGCTCTCGGCGGGCGCAATCCGCGCCAGATCCAGAATCGACTCGACCAGATCCCCGACATAAGTGAAGTCGCGGCTCATGCGGCCATGGCCGTAAATCTCGATTTCGCGGTTTTCGAGAATGGCCGTCGCGAATTTCAGCGGCGCCATGTCCGGGCGGCCCCAAGGGCCGTAGACCGTGAAGAACCGAAAGGCCGTGGTCGGAATCCCATGGAGATGGGCGTAAGAATGCGCCACGGCCTCCATGGCCTTCTTGCTCGCCGCGTAGAGGGTCAAGGGCTCTTCGGCGCGGTCGAGCTCGCTGAAGGGGATCTTGGCGTTCGCCCCATAGATCGAGGAGGTGGAGGCGAGCAGCAGATGCGCCGGACGGGCCTCCCGCGCGGCCTCCAGCAGAGCCCATGAGCCGACGAGGTTGGAATCCACGTAAGCCTTCGGATTTTCAAGGCTGTAGCGCACCCCCGCCTGAGCCGCGAGATGGAGCATGACCTCAGGCCGCGCCTCGGCGACGGCGGCCCGGAGCTTCTCCTGATCCTCCAGCATGCCGAGGGTCTGGCGGAAATTCGGAAAGGCGGCGAGCCGGGCGAGCCGGGCCTCTTTGAGCTTCGGATCATAATACCGGGTCATCCCGTCATAGCCGAAGACCTCATGCCCCTCCCGCAGCAGCCGCAAGGCCGTATGATAGCCGATGAACCCCGCCGTCCCCGTGACGAACCAACGCATGATCGACCTTTCTGCCTACGCCCTCATAGGCGAAGCCATGGCGGAGGACCTCCTCCGGCGGATAGACGTTGCGCAGATCCACGAAGACCGGCGCCTTCATCAGCGTTTTGAGCCTGCGGAAGTCCAGAGCGCGGAATTCGTCCCATTCGGTGACGAGCACCGCCGCGTCGGCGCCTTGGGCGGCTTCATAGGCGTCGGCGGCGAAGGCCACCCCCTCGACGAGCCCGCGGGCGGATTCCATGCCTTCGGGATCATAGGCGCGCACATGGACGCCCATGTCCTGAAGCGCCTGAATGATCGGCAGAGAAGGGGCCTCGCGCATGTCGTCGGTGTTGGGCTTGAAGGTCAGGCCGAGCAGCGCCACGGTCTTGCCGCGCATCGGCAGGCCGCAGGCCGCCGCGATCTTGCGGCCCATGGCGCGTTTGCGCTGGTCGTTGACCTCGACGGCGGCCTCGATGAGCCGCAGATGCATGTCGTGATCCTGCGCGGTCTTGATGACGGCGAGGGTGTCTTTCGGGAAGCAGGAGCCGCCATAGCCCGGCCCGGCGTGCAGGAACTTATCGCCGATGCGCTGATCCATGCCCACGCCTTTGGCGAGCTGCTGCACGTCGGCGCCCACCCGCTCGCAGAGATCGGCCATTTCATTGATGAAGGCGATCTTCATCGCGAGAAAGGCGTTGCTGGCGTATTTGATGAGTTCGGAGCTGCGGCGGTCGCAGAAGAACAAAGGCGCCGAATTCAGATAAAGCGGACGGTAAAGCTCGCGCATGACCTCCACGGCGCGCGGATCCTCCACGCCGATGACGATGCGGTCGGGGCGTTTGAAATCGGCGATGGCGGCGCCTTCGCGCAGGAATTCGGGATTGGAGGCCACAGCGAATCCGGCGGCGAATTCGGCCTCGGGCCGGGCCTCGCGGAGGATGCGCTCCACCTCGTCGCCCGTGCCGACGGGAACCGTGGACTTCACCGCCACCACCGTGAAGCCCTTCAGCGCCTTGGCGACTTCGCGGGCGGCCGCGCGGACGTGGCTCAGATCGGCGTGGCCGTCGCCGCGCCGCGAGGGCGTGCCCACCGCGATGAAGACCACCTCCGCCCCGGCCACGGCGGCGGGCAGATCGGTCGTGAAGCTCAGGCGTCCGGCCTTGGCGTTGGCGGCGACCAATTCGGCGAGGCCCGGCTCGTAAATGGGAATGACGCCCTGATTCAGAGCGGCGATCTTCTCCGGCGCGGAATCCACGCAGACGACCTCATGGCCGAAATCGGCGAAGCAGGCCCCCGAGACGAGCCCGACATAGCCAGAACCGATCATCGCGACGCGCATGGCTTCCCCCTCCGCCCTGCGGAAAGCGGGGCTTCTCAAGGGTTTTAGGGGAGCGGCGTTGAGGAAATGCTTCCGGATAGGGTTAACGGCTCCAGAGCGCCGCCAGAACCACCCAAAGCGCGATTTCGCCGATTTGCTGAGTCGCGCCGAGGCTGTCGCCGGTGAAGCCGCCGATCTGCTTCAAGGAGAGCCAGCGCACCGCGAAGACCGCTGAAATCAGCGCCGGAGCCAGCCAAATCGCGCCGGGGAGCAGAAGCAGCGCCCCTAGGCCCAGCCCCGCCGAGACCAGAACGCGGCTCCAGGAGACGTCCGAGGCCATGGCGGCGATTCCGTCGCTGCGGGCGGGGGGCGTGATGCGGATCGTCAGCGGCACGAGGGCGCGGCTCGCGGCGCCGAGCGCGATCAGCGCCAAAGCCCCCGAAGCGGCGTCGGGCGCGGCGGCGATCCCCGAAGCCCGCAAGGCCAGAGCCGTGACCAGAGCCAGCGAACCATAGGTTCCGATGCGGCTGTCGCGCATGATCTCCAGCTTGCGTTCGCGGGTCCAGCCGCCGCCGAAGCCGTCGGCCATGTCGGCGAGGCCGTCCTCATGAAAGCCCCCCGTGACGAGGAATCCCGTCGCCAGAACCAGCAGCGCGGCCATGAAAGGCGGCAGGATTCCGAAGCTCGCCCAGAAGACCGTCGCCGGAAGCAGCGCCGCCAGAACTCCGACCAGCGGAAAGGCCCATGCGGCTTCGGCTTCGGGGATGGGCGCCTTCATGCGTCCGGCGGGCAGACGGGTCAGCAGCATGAGCGCCGCCTGAATCTCCGCGAGGCGGCGTTTCAGCGTCTCAGGCATTCGAGACGCCCGCTTCCGCGAAACTCGCCATGCCGTCATGACAGGCCAGAGCCGCCTTCAGAACGCCCAGCGCCAGAGCCGCCCCCGAGCCCTCGCCGAGCCGCATGCCAAGCGCCAGCAGAGGCGCGCCGCCCATGGCTTCGAGCAGGCGTCTATGGCCGGGCTCCGCGCTGAGATGGCCGTAGAGGCAATGCTCCAGAGCGCCGGGAAAACGCGCCAGAGGCGCCGCCGAGGCCGTGCAGATGAAGCCGTCGAGAATCACCGGGATGCGGGCCGCGCGCGCCGCGAGGATCGCGCCGCAGATCGCCGCCTGCTCGCGCCCGCCGAGCGCCGCCAGAACCGCCAGCGGATCGCCCAAGGCGGCCTCATGGCGTTTCGCGCCCGCCTCGACCACCCGCGCCTTGAGCGCCACGCGTTCAGCGTTGTCAGGTTCGGGGGGGCCGGTTCCCGGCCCCGCCCAATCCTCGCCGCGTCCGCCGAAGATCCCCCGCGCCAGAGCCGCCGCCACGGTCGAATTCCCGATCCCCATTTCGCCGAGGATCACAACATCGGCCTCCGGATCCACCGCCGCCGCGCCCCGCGCCATGGCGTCGAGCGCCTCCGCCTCGCTCATGGCGGGATCTTCGGTGAAATCGGCGGTGGGTTGGTCGAGATCCAGCTCGATCACGCTCAGATCCGCCCCGACCACGCGGCAAATCTGATTGATCGCGGCGCCTCCGGCGCGGAAATTGGCGGTCATCTGGCGCGTGACCTCCTGCGGGAAGGGATTCACGCCTTGGGCGCAGATTCCATGATTCCCCGCGAAGACCAGAGCCTGAGCTTTGCGGATCTGCGGGCGCTCCGCGCCGCGCCATCCGGCCATGAAGACCGCGAGATCCTCCAGCCGTCCGAGCGATCCGGGAGGCTTGGTCAATCGCCCCTGACGCGCCCGCGCCGCCGCCTGAGCCGCCGCGTCGGGGGCGGGGAGATCGGCCAGCCGGAGGCGCAATCCGGCGAAAGATCGAGGAAAGTCTTGCGTCATTTCACCCTCATGGGCAGGCCCGCGACGACGAGGATCACCTCATCGGCGGCCTGAGCGACGATTTGATTCAGAATTCCGGCGGCGTCGCGATAGCGGCGGGCGAGGGCGTTCTCCGGCACGATCCCCATGCCGACCTCATTGGCCACGAGAATCACGGGGCTGCTCTGGAGCTTCAGCGCCGCCGCCAGAGCCTCCGTCTCCGCCCGCCAATCCCGATCATGATGCATGAGGTTGGAGAGCCAGAGCGTCAGGCAGTCGATCAGCCGCGCGCCGCCGCCCTCGGTGGCCGCCAGAGCCCCCACGAGATCCAGCGGCGCCTCATGCGAGAGCCATCGCTCATCCCGCCGCGCCTGATGCAGCGCGATGCGCTCGGCCATTTCGGCGTCGAGGGCTTCTGCGGTGGCGATGTGGATCGGGCGTCCGGGCGCGGCCAGAGCCAGTTTTTCGGCGTGCAGGCTCTTGCCGGAGCGCGCGCCGCCTAAGATGAGCGTCGCCGTCACGCGAATCTCCTTTATGTTGCGGCGCAAGAAAGCAGGCTTGCGCAGAATTGAAAAGAGAATTGAAAAGAGGCTGGCCATGGAGATCTTCATCATCCGCCATGCGCCCACCCGCAGCGACGGCGGGCTGGCGGGACGCCGCGACCTCCCTTGCGACCTGCCCGGAGCGGCTGAGCTGGCGGCGCTCCGGGGGGATCTGCGCGGCTGGATCGGAGTTCCGGCGCGGCTCTGGGTCAGCCCGGCCCTGCGCTGCCGGACCACCGCCGGGGCTTTGTTTCCGGGGCTCTCCGCCCGCGAAGACGCCCGCCTCTGGGAGCAGGATTTCGGCGCTTGGGAGGGCCTGCCGCCCGCCGAAATCCCCGATCTCGGGCCTTTGACGGGGGCGGCTCTGGCGCGCCGTCGGCCGCCGGGGGGCGAGAGCTTCGCCGATCTCTGCAAGCGGCTCCGTCCTGCGCTGAAGGAGGCCGCGCAAGGCGAGGGGCCGCTCGCGGTCGTCGCGCATGCGGGGACGGCGCGGGGGGCTCTGGCTCTGGCGCTGGGGTCTCCGGGGCGGGCTTTGGGCTTCGAGATCGCGCCTTTGTCGGTCACGATGCTGCGGGCGCTTCCGGGCGGCCTTTGGTCGGTGGGCTTCGTGAATCGTCTGACCCCCTGAGATCTCCGAAAATCGGCGATCTCCGAAAATCGGCGCGGCGTTTTTCTCGAAAATATGATTGCAAAAATTTGCAATCATATTTATGAGATCAAACATAAGGAGCCGCAAGCCGCAGGGGAGCCCAAAATGACAGCGCCGACGACGCAAGCCCAAATCTCTCAGAAGCCGGAGGTCTCGGCCTTTTTCGATCCGCGGACCTGGTCTCTGCAATATGTGGCGGCGGATCCGGCGACGAAGCTCTGCGCGATCATCGACCCCGTGCTTGATTTCGACGAGAAATCCGGCCAGACCGCCACCGAGAACGCAGACCGCATCCTCGCCTTCATCGCGGAGAAGGGCTATCGGGTCGAATGGATCCTCGACACCCATCCCCATGCGGATCACTTCTCGGCGGCGCATTATCTCAAGGCCAAGACCGGCGCCCGCACGGCCATCGGCGAAAAGGTGGTCGAGGTCCAGAAGCTCTGGAAGGGCTTCTATAACTGGCCCGACTTCCCCGCCGACGGCTCGCAATGGGATAAGCTCTTCGCGGCGGGCGAGCGCTTCAAGCTCGGAAGCCTCGACGCCTTCGTGATGTTCTCGCCGGGCCATACGCTGGCCTCGATCACCTATGTGATCGGCGACGCGGCCTTCGTCCATGACACGCTCTTCATGCCCGACAGCGGCGCCGCCCGCGCCGATTTCCCCGGCGGAGACGCCCGCGTGCTCTGGCGCTCGATTCAGGAGATCCTCGCTCTGCCTGACGCGACCCGCATCTTCCCCGGCCATGATTATCAGCCGGACGGACGCGAAGTTTTGTGGGAATCCACCGTCGCCGAGCAGAAGGCGGGCAACATCCTCGTCGCGGGCAAGACCGAGGCGGATTTCGTCGCCCTGCGCGAGGCCCGCGACAAGACTTTGCCCATGCCGAAGCTGATCCTGCATTCCTTGCAGATCAATATGAACGGCGGACGTCTGCCGGAGCCGGAATCCAACGGACGGCGCTATCTCAAGATTCCGCTTGATCTGCTGACCGGCTCGCCTTGGGGGTGACCTCGCCATGAGCCTCGCCAGCTTCTCCGCCGCTTTGCGCCGCCGCACGCCGATTCTCGTCTGGGGGCGGAGCTATGGCCGCGCCGCTCTGACCAATGACCTCGTGGCGGCGGCGATCGTCACGATCATGCTGATTCCGCAATCTCTGGCCTACGCCATGCTGGCGGGCCTGCCGCCGGAGGTCGGGCTTTACGCTTCGATTCTGCCGCTGGTCGCTTATGCGGTCTTCGGCGGCGCCCGGACTCTGGCGGTGGGCCCGGTGGCGGTGGTCTCGCTGATGACCGCCGCCGCCGTCGGCCAGATCGCGGCGCAGGGGACGGCCGGGTATCTCGCGGCGGCGGCTTCGCTGGCTCTGCTCTCGGGGGGGATGCTGGTTCTGATGGGGCTGCTGCGCCTCGGGTTTCTGGCGAATTTCCTCAGTCATCCGGTGATTTCGGGCTTCATCACGGCTTCGGGACTGCTGATCGCGGCGAGCCAGCTCCGGCATATCCTCGGAGTTTCGGCGGGGGGCGACACGCTGCCGGAGATTTTGGCCTCGCTGGCCAAAGCGGCGCCTCAGACCAATCTCTGGGCGCTGGGGATCGGTCTGGGAGCGCTCGGCTTTCTCCATTTCGCCCGCAAGCGGCTCAAGCCTTTGCTGACCGGCTGGGGGCTTTCGGCCCGCGCCGCCGATCTGGCGACCAAGACGGCGCCCATCCTTGCGGTGGCGGCGACGATCCTTCTGGCCGCCGGGCTGGATCTCGGCGCGAAGGGCGTGGCGCTGGTCGGCGCGATTCCTCAGGGCTTGCCCGCGCTCTCCCTGCCGGAATTCTCGCCGGATCTGGCGCTGAAGCTTCTGGCGCCGGCCTTCCTCATCAGCGTGATCGGCTTCGTGGAGTCGGTTTCGGTGGCCCAGACCCTCGCGGCCAAGCGCCGCCAGAGAATAGACCCGGATCAGGAGCTGATCGGCCTCGGGGCGGCCAATCTGGCCTCGGGCCTGTCGGCGGGCTATCCGGTGACGGGCGGCTTCGCCCGCTCGGTGGTGAATCATGAGGCGGGCGCCGAGACTCCGGCCGCAGGGGCCTTCACCGCCGTCGGCATCGCCGCCGCGACGCTCTGGCTGACGCCGCTTCTGGCGAATCTGCCTCAGGCGACCCTCGCGGCGACGATCATCCTCGCGGTGCTGTCGCTGGTGGACTTCAAGGCGCTGCGCCATGTCTGGGCCTATTCCAAAGCCGATTTCTCGGCCATGGCGGCGACGATCCTCGCGACGCTGCTCTGGGGCGTGGAGCCGGGGGTGGTCTCGGGGGTGGCGCTCTCGCTGCTGCTGCATCTTTATCGGACGAGCCGTCCGCATATGGCGGTGGTGGGGCGCGTGCCGGGCTCGGAGCATTTCCGCAACGTCGAGCGTCATCGGGTGGTCACCAGCCCCCATGTCCTGACTTTGCGGGTGGATGAAAGCCTCTATTTCGCCAATAGCCGCGCTTTGGAGGACAAGATCCTCGGCCTCGTCGCCGAGCGCCCCGAGATCCGTCATGTGGTGCTGATGTGCTCGGCGGTGAACGCCATAGACGCCAGCGCGCTCGACAGCCTCGAAGCGGTCAACCACCGGCTCAAAGAGGCGGGCGTGAGCTTCCATCTGAGCGAGGTGAAGGGGCCGGTCATGGATCGGCTGCAACGCTCGGATTTCCTCAGGGCGCTGAGCGGGCGGGTCTTCCTCAGCCAATATGAGGCCGCCGCCGCGCTGGAGGGCGAAGCCGCCGACCAGATGCGAAAACCGGAATACGTTATCTGAATCCTGAATTTGCGAAAAATCGCAATCGAATTATCCTTCTGAACTCAAAGCGCAAGGAGCGCCTCCATGAAGAAGAACGTCGGCGGAATCGATCGGATCCTGAGGATCCTGCTGGGTCTGGCGCTGCTCTCGCTGCTGGTCCTGCTGGATGGGCCTTCGCGGTGGTGGGGCTTGCTCGGTCTGGTTCCTCTGGGGACGGCGCTGCTCTCCTATTGCCCGCTTTATCCGATCTTCGGCTTCAACACCTGTCCTTTGAAGAAGGATTCCTGATGCCTCTGGTCTCGTCCGACGAAGCTTCGATCCCGCTCATGGCGCTCCCTCCGGACGCCGAGGCCATGCGGGCCAATGTCGGGGAGGCCTCGGCCTTTCTGAAGAAGCTCTCGAATCCGGATCGCCTGCTGGTCTGCTGCGCCCTCGTCGGGGGCGAGCTTTCGGTGCGCGGTCTGGAGGATCTGTTGAGCATTCGTCAGCCGGGACTCTCGCAGCAATTGGCCGAACTCCGCGAGGCGGGCCTCATCGAGGGCCGCAAGGAAGGCCGTCAGATCTTCTATCGCCTCGCGGATCCGCGCGTGGCGGAGTTCATATCCACGATGCACCGGCTGTTCTGCGCGCGGCCGGAGAACGGAGACCCCTCATGACGGAGTTCACGCCCCTCCAATCCTTCGCGGGAGGCGCCCTGATCGGTCTGGCGGCGGTGCTGCTCATGGCGCTGCATGGCCGGATCGCCGGGCTTTCGGGCATTCTGACGGGAATTCTGCCGCCCGCCGCTTCGGACTGGCCTTGGCGCGCGAGTTTTCTGGCGGGCGCCGTGGCCGCGCCGATTCTGCTGGCGCTGGTTTGGACGCCGGATTTCTCCAGCCCCACGCCGCGCGTCTGGCTGATTCCGGGCGGCCTGCTGGTGGGGATCGGAATCTTCTTCGGCTCGGGCTGCACCTCGGGACATGGCGTCTGCGGCAACGCGCGCTTGTCGGTCCGTTCGATCACGGCCACCCTGACCTTCATGGCGACGGCGGGGATCACGGTCTATCTCATCCGCCATGTCTTCGGAGGATTCTGAGATGGAGCGTTTTCTCTCGCCCTTCCTGATCGGGCTGATCTTCGGCGCGGGCATCGCGGTCTCGGGGATGATCAATCCCGCCAAGGTGCTGAACTTCTTCGACGTCGCCGGGACATGGGATCCTTCGCTCGCCTTCGTGATGGGCGGCGCTCTGCTCGTGACCTTCATCGGCTATCGGTTGGTGCTGAAGCGGCCCGGCCCGATCTTCGGCGGAAGCTTCCAGCTGCCGACCCGCAAGGAGATCGACCGGCCTCTGGTGGTCGGCTCGGCGATCTTCGGGATCGGCTGGGGCGTGGCGGGCTTTTGCCCCGGCGCCTCGATTCCGGCGCTGGGGCTGTTTCAGCCGGACGCTTACGTCTTCGTGGCCGCGATGATCGCGGGGATTCTCATCGCCCGCGCCATCCGCAGAAGCCTCGACGCCCGGCGCGCCCTTCAGGTCTGATCCTTTACGGCGCGCCCGCCACGCGCCCGCCCGCCAGAGGGCGCGGCGCTCCGGTGGTCTCGGGGAAGCTGATCGGCAGGCCGCGCAGAGTCCGGGCCGCGAGGAAGGCGAAGCATTCCGCCTCCACCATGTCGCCGCGCCAGCCGAGATCCTCGGCGCGCAGAGCCTCGACGCCCGCCCGCTCCGCGAGGGCCTCCATGATCGCCGGATTGCGCCGCCCCCCGCCCGAGACGATCAGGCGGCTCGGGCGCTGAGGCAGATGATCCAGCCCAAGCCCGACCGTCGCGCCGACGAAGGCCGTCAGCAGCGCCGCCCCGTCCTCCGGCGAGAGCCCTTCGGCCATGGAGGCGGGGAAGTCGAAGCGGTCGAGGGATTTCGGCGGCGGCGCGGCGAGGAAGGGATGCTTCAGCAATCCGGCGAGACGCGCCTCGTCCACGCGGCCCTTGCGCGCGAGGGCGCCGTCCTTGTCCATCTCGCCGAGCCCATGGCCGCGCACCCAATCGTCGATAGGGGCGCTGGCGGGGCCGGTGTCGCAGGCGAAGAGCCTGCCGTCCGGGGCGCGCCAGCTGAAATTCGCCACGCCGCCGAGATTCAACACCGCCGTCTCCGGCCCGCAGACGGAGCGCTCTAAAAGCGCCGCGTGATAGACCGGTGCCAGAGGCGCGCCGTTGCCTCCCGCCGCGACGTCGGCGGAGCGGAAGTCATAGACCACCTTCGTTCCGCCGAGAATCCGGCTCATCAGCTCGCCGTCGCCGAGCTGGCGCGTGCGGCCGGGGAGGCCCGCTTTGGGCGCGCGATGCAGCACCGTCTGGCCGTGGAATCCCACCGCCCCGAGCTTGGCCATGCCCGGCCCCTCCTCCTCGACGAGGGCGCGCGCGGCCTCGGCCTGAGCGCGGGTCAGACGCTCTTCGGCCTCGCGGAAAATGGCGGGCTCCGGCCCCTCGAAAGCCCAGATCCGGGCCGCGGCCAAAGTCTCGGCCAGAAGCGCGCGGGTGGGGGCGTCATAGGGCGCGAGCCGCCCCGGGCCGAATTCGAAGATCCGCTCTCCGTCGGTGCGGAGCAAGGCGGCGTCGATCGAGCCGTCTAATGAGGTTCCCGTCATCAGACCGACGATCCAGATGGGCTCCATGGCGTTGTTCTCCCCGATGTCTTTCCCCTTAGCTAGGGGCTCGGCGGGGCGTCGCGCAAGCTCTTCTCCCGAGGAGCGGGGGCTCAATCCGCAGGCGGCGCTTTTGAGCCGTCCAATTGAAGGATAAAAAGCTCTAAGATGGGCTTGGGGCTTCGGAATAGAGCAGGAGATGAGGCGCATGGCCGGAAGGATGGAATGGAGGCTGGCTTTGGCCGCGCTGCTGGTCGCGGCGGGCGCAGGAGCCGCGCGGGCGCAGACGCGAAGCGACGGCGGCGGGCTGCATCCCGGCGCCGAATGGATGGCCGATTCCTCTCTGGAGCCGACCGGCGGGCTCTCGGGCGAATCCCGCGGCGATCCGGGAAGCTTCCTCTTTCCGCCCGAGGGCCTCGCGGAGGATTGCGCCGCCGTCTGCGCCGGGGATTCCGCCTGCGCCGCCTGGCGTTACGAGCCTGCGGCGGTCTCCGAAAACGAGAAGGCGGCTTGCGCCCTCTTCGGCTATCGCGTCGAATTCGACCATGTCGCCCGCGATCCGGTCGAGGGCTGGGTCTCGGGGCTCAAGCCCGACGCGGTTCGTCTGATCCGGCCTTGGCCCGACGAGGCCGAAGAGCCCGGAGAAGACGTCTGGGAGGAGGCCGAGACGACGCCGCTCCGGCTGGCGGCTCCGCCCGGCTACGAAGACCGGCCGGTGGTCTGGTCCGCCGAGCCTCTGGAGAAACAGGCCTTCGAGGCCATGGCCATGCCCTATCCCGCGCTCGGGGATTTCGAGACCGCTTTGGAGCCGGGGCTCTGGCGGGTCTGGGGCGAGGGGGCGGGCTTCGCTCTGGCGGGCGAGATCCGCGTGACGGAGGAGGAGGGCGCGCGCTTCGTCGTGCCTCTGGACCCCGCGCCCTTCGATTTCTCGACGCCGGTCTTCTTCTGCGACGGCCCGGAGACCTGCGCCTTCGAAGACGCTTTGACCGGGCTGGCCTTTTCGCTGCCGCCCGGCTGGAGCGCGGGGCCTGCGTGGTTTTACGAGACGGCGGGCGGCGCGCGGGCCTCTCTGCCGACGGTGGAGTTCTACGCTTCGGAGGAGGGCGGGGAATCTCTGGTTTCGCTGAATCTGCGTCAGGCGGGACAGGGCGGACGCTGCCTCGATCTGGCGGCGGGGCGGCTGTGCCTGCATGACCTCTCGGCGCCCGGCGGCGCCGAGGGCTTCGACCTGCTCGCCGAAACGGTCAAGCCGGGCGAGCCTTGGCTTGGCCCGCAGGAGTAGCCGGGAAGCCACGCGCGCGGAGTCTTGCGCCGCCCTCTCTTGCGTTGGGGGCGGCGGGAGCCTATGTCTTCGCCCGTCAAGCGCGCGATCCTCGCGCTTTTGGTTTTTAGTTTGGTCGCGCAATTCATCCGAAAAATCTCGTCAATTTTTCGGATTGCGCTCCAGAGGAGTTCCCCGACCGATGATTCTGATCCCTTTCCCCCAAATCCCTGCGGTTTCCGGAAAAGGATCTTCTCATGTCGGCTTCGGCGGTTTTCTCTCATCTCTCTTGGTCCGCGCCTGACGGGCGGGCGGTCCTCTCCGATCTGAGTTTGACGCTGCCTGCGGGGCGTTGCGGCCTCGTGGGGCGCAACGGCGTGGGCAAATCCGTGCTGATGGATCTCGTGGCGGGGCTGAAGCGCCCTTCCTCCGGGAGCCTCCATGTCGAGGGCCGCGCGGCGCATCTGCCTCAGGCCTTCGCCCCGGCGGAGGGCGAGACTCTGGCGGATCTCTTCGGCCTCGGCGCGGATTTCGCGCGGCTGGACCGCGCCGAGCGCGGAGAGGCCTCCGAAGCGGATTTGCTCGCCGCCGACTGGACGCTGGAGGCGCGCTTCGCCGAAGCTCTGGCGGAGGTCGGGCTTGAGGCGCCGCCGGATCGGCTTCTCTCGGAGCTTTCGGGCGGCCAGCGCACGCGGGCGCGTCTGGCGGCTCTGAGCTTCGGCGAGCCGGATCTTCTCCTCCTCGACGAGCCCACCAACAACCTCGATTCCGAGGGGCGGGCGGCGGCGCGGCGGCTTTTGGCCCGCTGGCGCGGCTCGGCTCTGGTGGTCAGCCATGACCGCGAGCTTCTGGAGGAGATGGACTCCATCCTCGAATTGACCAGCCTCGGCGCGACTCTCTGGGGCGGCGGCTGGAGCTTCTATCGCGCGGGGAAGGCTCAGGCTCTGGCGGCGGCGGAGCAGGATGTGAAATCGGCGCGTCTGCGTCAGGAGGAGGCCGGGCGCAAGGCTCAGACCTCCCGCGAGCGCAAGGAGAAGCGCGACGGCGCGGGCGCCCGTTCGCGGGCCAAAGGCGGGACGCCGAAAATCCTGCTCGACGCCGCCAAGGGACGGGCGGAGGCCTCGGGCGGGGCGGGGGCGCGTCTGGCCGAGCGCCGCGCCGCCGAGGCCGCGCGGGAGGTCGAGGCGGCGGAGGCCAAGCTCGAACGCCTGCGGGCTTTGAGCTTCACGCTGCCGCCGACGGGGCTTCCGGCCGGACGCCGCGTCTTGCGGGCGGAGGATCTGGCGGGCGGGCCGCCGACGGCTGCGGGGCCTTTGCTGCGGGGCGTCTCGCTGGAGATCTTCGGGCCCGAGCGCCTCGCGCTGACCGGGCCGAACGGCGCGGGCAAAACGACGCTCCTGCGGCTGCTGGCGGGCGAGGCCGCGCCCGTCTCAGGCCGCGCGGAGCTTTTCGTGAGGGCGGCTTATCTGGATCAGAACGTGGCGATCGTGCATGAAGACGACAGCCTGCTGGAGAACTTTCGTCGTCTCAATCCTGCGGCGGATATGAACGCGGCTCATGCGGCTTTGGCGCAGTTCCTCTTTCGCAACGAAGCGGCCTTGCGTCCCGTGCGGAGCCTCAGCAGCGGGCAGCGTCTGAGGGCGGGTCTGGCCTGCGCGCTGGGCGGAGCCGCGCCGCCGCAGCTTCTCTTTCTCGACGAGCCGACCAACCACCTTGACCTTGAGACCATCGAGGTTCTGGAAGCGGCCCTCGGCGCTTATGACGGGGCTCTGGTCGTGGTCAGCCATGACCCGGCCTTTCTGGAGGCTCTGGGCGTCACGCGGCGTTTGCGGCTGGAGCCGGGCGGAATCCTGACGGAGTAGGGGGCGCTTCACAGCGCCCCCTTCGGATCTCAAAGTTTGGGCAGCCGCGCCGCCTCGAATTCCTGCGAGAGGCTCCATTCCGCGCCTTTGGGGGTGTCCGTGACGACCACCCCCGCCGCCTTGAGCCCGTCGCGCAGAGCGTCGGCCTTGGCGAAGTCGCGGGATTTCTTGGCCTCGGCGCGGGCTTCGAGCAGAGCCTCGATGCGCGCCGAGGTCTGGGAATCCGCCTCCGGCAGGGCGTCCCAGCCGCCCATCTCCGGCGTGAGCAGCCCCATGAGCGCGGCCCCCGCCTTCAGTCCCGCCGCATCCCCGGCGTTCGCGAGCTTATGCAGCTCCGCGATGGCCAGCGGCGTGTTGAGGTCGTCGGCCAGAGCCGCGAGGACTCCGGCGGGGATTTCGGCGGCGGGCTCGGCCTCTCCGGCGATGCGGCGCCATTTCTCCAAGGTGCGGCGGGATTCCTCCAGCAGACGATCCGTCCAGTCGAGCGGCTGGCGATAATGGGCCGTCAGCAGGGAGAAGCGCAGGACTTCGCCGGGAATCCCCTGATCGAGCAAAGCGCGCGGCGTGATGAAATTGCCGAGGGATTTCGCCATCTTCTCGCCGTCGATGGTCAGAATGCCGTTATGCATCCAGATCCGCGCGAAGCCGCTGCCCGGCTTGGCGCAGAGCGATTGCGCGCATTCGTTCTCATGATGGGGGAATTGCAGGTCGATGCCCCCGGCGTGGATGTCGAAATCCGTCCCGAGCAGCTCCTCGGACATGGCCGAGCATTCGATATGCCAGCCCGGACGCCCGAGGCTCCAGGGGCTGCGCCATCCGGGCTGGTCGGGCGTCGAGGGCTTCCAGAGGACGAAATCCATCGGATCGCGCTTATAGGGCGCCACCTCGACCCGCGCCCCGGCGATCATCTCCTTGACCGAGCGCCGCGACAACCGCCCATAACCCGGATCGGAAGGGACATGAAACAACACATGCCCCTCCGCCTCATAGGCCGAGCCGTTGGCGATCAATTCGCGGATCATCCCGATCATCTGCGGAACATAGGCCGTGGCGCGCGGCTCATGGTTCGGGCGCAGAGCCCCGAGCGCGTCCATATCCTGATGAAACCAGCCGATGGTCTGTTCGGTGATGTCGTAGATGCTGCGGCGGGTCTCGGCGGCTCTGGCGTTGATCTTGTCGTCGACGTCGGTGAAATTGCGGGCGTAGACCACATGCTGCGGCCCGTAAACATGCCGGAGCAGCCGAAACAGCACGTCGAAGACCGTCACGGGCCGGGCGTTGCCCATATGCGCGCGGTCGTAGACGGTCGGCCCGCAGACATACATCCGCACGCGCTCGGGATCGAGCGGCGCGAAGGGGGCTTTCTCGCGCGTGAGGCTGTTGTGAAGCTGCAAGACGACCATGAAGGATTCTCCTGCCGCAAGGGACCGGAGGCGCTCACACGGAAAATCAGGACGAAGAAGCCCCGCGCGCCGAACCGGTCAGCGGCGGCTACAGAAGGATTGAGCAGAGGCGGGCTGTTTCGTCATGGGCCGGAGCATGCCTGCAATCGACGGCGCCCGTCAAGCGGGAAAGGAAGCGGCGAAAGGCGCCGCAGCGTCGGCGTTGCTCTGAAGGAGGCGGGCCGATAATCTTCCGGCGTCAGCAAGGACGAATCCGGGCGGACAGCCCATATAAGGAGGTCTCAGCCAATGGCGGACGGCGTCGAACGCGAAGCTATGGAATATGACGTCGTCATCGTGGGCGGAGGCCCGGCGGGCCTCTCCGCGGCGATCCGGCTGAAGCAGATCGACGAGAATCTGTCCGTCTGCCTCGTCGAGAAGGGTTCGGAGATCGGCGCGCATATTCTCTCCGGCGCCGTGGTCGATCCCATCGGGCTGAATCAGCTCCTCCCCGACTGGCGTGCGGCGGGCGCGCCTTTGCGCACGGAGGTGACGGAGGATCAATTCTACGTCCTCGGTCAGGACGGCGAGATCCGCGTGCCGAACCTCCTCATGCCGCCGCTGATGAACAATCACGGCAATTTCATCGTCAGCCTCGGCGAGGTCTGCCGCTGGCTGGCCGAGCAGGCCGAGGGCCTTGGGGTCGAGATTTATCCGGGCATGGCGGCCTCGGCGCCCATCTTCGGCGAAGAGGGCGAATTGGTCGGCGTGGTGGCGGGCGAATTCGGCCTTGCGCATGATGGAACGCCCGGCCCCGATTATCAGCCCGGCATGGAGCTGCGCGGCAAATACGTGCTCATCGCCGAGGGCGCGCGGGGCAGCCTCGCCAAGATTCTGATCGCGCGCTACCAGCTTCAGGAAGGCCGCGAGCCGCAGAAATTCGGCATCGGCATGAAGGAGCTTTGGGAGGTCAAGCCCGAGAACTTCCATCAGGGCCGCGTGACCCACACCATGGGCTGGCCCCTGCCCAAGCGCACGGGCGGCGGAAGCTTCTGCTATCACTTTGAGAAAAATCAGGTTTACGTGGGCTTCGTGGTTCATCTGAACTATCCGAACCCCTATCTCTCGCCCTATGAGGAATTCCAGAACTTCAAGCGCCATCACCTCATCCGCCCGCTTCTGGAGGGCGGAAAGCGCGTGGCCTATGGCGCGCGGGCCATCACGGAAGGCGGCTGGCAGTCTCTGCCGAAGCTGGTCTTCCCCGGAGGCGCGCTGATCGGCTGCGCGGCGGGCATGGTCAACGTGCCGCGCATCAAGGGCTCGCATAATGCGATGCTCTCGGGCAAATACGCCGCCGAGGCCGCCGCCGCCGCTCTCGCCGAGGGCCGCGCGGGCGACGAACTCGGCTCCTATGTCGAGGCCGTGCAGGGCAAGGGCAGCCCGATCCGCAAAGACCTTTACCGCGTGCGCAACGTCAAGCCGCTCTGGTCGAAGCTGGGCCTGACGCTCGGCGTGGGTCTGGGCGGCGCGGACATGTGGCTCAACCAGATCTTCGGAACCAGCCCCTTCACGCTCAAGCACGGCAAGACCGACGCCGCCGCCACCGAGCCCGCCGCCAAGCATAAGCCCATCGCCTACCCCAAGCCCGACGGCAAGCTGACTTTCGACCGTCTGACCAACGTCTCCTTCAGCTTCACCAATCACGCCGAGGAGCAGCGTCCGCATCTGCTGCTGAGAGACCCCAAGATTCCCATCGCCGTGAATCTGCCGATCTACGCCGAGCCTGCTCAGCGTTATTGCCCGGCGGCGGTCTACGAGGTGGTCGGCGCCGACACGCCGGATCCGCGCTTCGTGATCAACTTCCAGAACTGCGTCCACTGCAAGACCTGCGACATCAAAGACCCCTCGCAGAACATCGACTGGACGACGCCTCAGGGCGGCGAAGGCCCGAACTACCCCAATATGTGAGGGGCCTCCTCAGCCGAAGAGCGGCGGGCGCTTCTCCGAGGCCGCCCCCGCCTCCATATGGCGGCGCAGGAATTGGGCGGCGCGGTCGATGGCCTCCGCCGCTTCGGGCGCCCAAGGGGCTGCGATCTGGAACACATGCGGCAGGCCGCGCCAGAGGATGAACTCCGCAGCCACGCCCTGCTCGCGCAGACGCCGGACCATGCGCAAGGCGTCGTCGCGGAGAATCTCAATGTCGCTGACTTGGAGCATCATCGGCGGCGCGCCTGCGAACTCGCCATAGAGCGGCGAGGCGCGCGGATCCGAGGGATCTGCGCCCTGAAGATAATTCTCCGCCACCTCGCCGATGCGCGAAGCCGGAAGCAGCGGATCCAGATGGGCGTTCTCCGCGATGCTCGCGCCGGAGAGCATGAGATCCGTCCATGGGCTGAAGAGCGCCAGAGCGGCGGGCTCCGGCAGGCCCCGCGCCCGGATCTCCTGCAACAGCCCGAGGCAAAGCCCTCCGCCCGCCGAATCTCCGGCCAAACCGAGGGTCTTCGGGTTCACGCCCTCCGCGAGGAGCTTCTCATAAACCGCGAGGGCGTCCTCCAAAGCGGCGGGGAAGCGGTTCTCCGGCGCGAGGCGGTAATCCGGGACGCAGACTCGCGCTTTGGCGTCGCGCGCCAGCCGCCAGGTGATTGAGCGGTGCGTCCGGGGCGAGCCCATGACATAGCCGCCGCCATGCAGATAAAGCAGCGTGTTGAAGGCCCTGACCGGCCCGTCCTCGACCCATTCCACGGGAATGCGTCCGCCCGGCCCCTCGATCTCCTGATGGGTCAGCCTCAGCCGCCAGAAGGGCGCCGGAGGCAGCAGCGCGCGGGTGCGGAAGGCGAAGCGCCGCCGCGCCTTTTGCGGGGTCTCCACCTTGGCGGCCTGACGCTTCGAGGTGTTTTGCAGCACGAAGCTCAGGGCGGCGTTGCGCGCCCGGCCGAAGGCGCCGGGCTCGCGGGTGAGGTCCTCGCCGGAGTCTCCGGTCACGTCCAGACCGCGCGAGTCCTCCATGGCTTCGTCTCCTGTTTGGGCTCAGCCTTGGGCGCGCCTTTGTTCGATGGCGTCCCAGATGAGGCCGAAGCCGTCGATCTTGTCGAAACGCGACATCTGCCAGACGCCCGTCGGCGAGGTGACGTTGATCTCGGTGAGATAGGTTCCGATCACGTCGATGCCGACGAAGATCTGGCCTTTCTCCTTCAGCAACGGCCCGATGGCTTCACAAATTTCGTGATCGCGCTTCGTGAGTTCAAGAGCCGCCGCCCGCCCGCCGACATGTAAGTTTGAACGGGTTTCATGATGGGCGGGAATGCGGTTCACGCCGCCGACCGGCTTGCCGTCGATGAGGATGATGCGTTTGTCGCCCTCGCGCACGGCGGGCAGATAGCGTTGCGCGATGAAGGGATCGCGGGTCATGCCGGTGTAAAGCTCATGCAGAGAGGGGAGGTTCACGCCGTCGGCGTGGACGCGGAAGACTCCCGCGCCGCCATTGCCGAACAGGGGCTTGACGATGATTTCCCCATGCTCCGCGTGAAAGGCCTGAAGCTCCTTCAGATCGCGGGTGATGAGGGTCGGCGGCGTGAGATCCTTGAATTGCGTGACCAGCAGCTTCTCCGGGTAATTGCGCACCCAGAAGGGATCGTTGACCACGAGGGTCTTCGGATGGACCAGTTCCAGAAAATAAGTGGTCGTCAGATAAGACATGTCGAAGGGCGGATCCTGACGCAGCAGAATCACGTCGAAATCCGAGAGCGGCCCAAAGCGCTCTTCGCCCAGCTCGGCGTGGTCGCCCTGAACCGACCGCACCTTCAGCCCCCGCGAGCGCGCGAGGGGAACGCCGTCCTTCAGCGAGAGTTGGCCCGGCGTGTAATAGCTCAGGCGATGCCCGCGCTCCTGCGCTTTGAGCAGCATGCCGAAGGTGGAGTCCTGCGTGATGTCGATGGGGCCGATGGGGTCCATCTGAACGGCGACGTGAAGGCTCATGGGGATTTTCCGAAGGCTGAAGGGGGCGCGAACGCCGCGCAGATTACCCGATCAGGCGCCTCGCGCCAGAGAATAGAGGCGCATCCTCGGACGGGTCTTCGCTTGGACTTGAGCGCGGACCCGCTTAAGGCTATCCTGAGCCGGATTCCGCAGCCTCCGCCCCCGCCGCCGATTCCCGGCTCGCGCGAGCGGCCTTCATGGAGTTGCAAGCTGAACGTGCAAACGCCGACCGATTCCGGTCCCGCCGAACCTCCCTCGGCGCTTGAGGGCTCCCCCGCGCCGGAGATCGCGCCTGAGACGCTGCTCGCCGCCGCGCTTGAGGCGATGGACGACGATAAGGCCGAGGACATCGCGGTCATCGACCTGCGCCAGAAAACCCCCCTCGCGGATTATATGATCATCGCCAACGGCCGCTCGACGCGCCATGTGACGACCATCGCCGAGAAGCTCATGGAGCGGCTGAAAGGCAAGCTCGGGCTGATCGCGCGGGCCGAAGGCGTCGAGGGCGGCGATTGGGCGCTGGTCGACGCGGGCGACGTGATCGTGCATGTCTTCCGCCCCGAAGTCCGCGAGTTCTACACGCTGGAGCGCATCTGGCTGGGCCCCGACGAGGAGCCGCTGGAGCGTCGCAACGTGACCTCGAAATTCGAGCCCGGGGACGAATGAGCCGCATCATCCCATGCGGCTGAGCCTCCTCGCGATCGGGCGCGCGCGTCCGGGGCCTGAGAAGGCTCTGACCGAGGATTATCTGAAACGCCTCGCGCCTATGGGGCGGGGCGTGGGGATCGGCCCGGCGCGGCTTCTGGAGCTGGAGGCCAAATCGGGCCGCCGCGAAGACGAGAGCGCGCTCTTGCTGGAGCGCGCGCCGCAGGGCGCGAAGCTCGTCGTTATGGACGAGCGCGGCGAAACTCCCTCCAGCCTCGATTTCGCGCAAAAGCTCGGGCGCTGGCGCGACGGCGGCGCGGCGGAGGCCGTCTTCCTCATCGGCGGCGCCGACGGCCACGCCGAAGCCTTGCGCGAAAGGGCGGATTGGGTGGTTTCGCTCGGGCGGCTCACTCTGCCGCATATGCTGGCGCGGGCGGTTCTCGCCGAACAGCTTTATCGCGCCGCTTCCATTCTGGCGGGCCATCCCTATCATCGGGAATAGAGCGCTTTGCGGCCTCCGCTGCGGCCTGAGGGCCAGACGGTCGCCGGAGGCCTGATTCCCTCCGATGACGGAAGCAAGGCGGCCCTGAATGTCCGATCGCCCTTCGCCTGACCCGACGAAGCCGGAAGAGGCCTGTCAGCCGCCGGACCGGGGCGCCTATGTCACGATGTTCTTTATGGGAATCCTCAGCGCGCCTTATCTGCTCCTCTGGCTCTTTAGGGACAGCCTCGACGCTCTCGCGTCGCTTCTGGCGCAAGCTTTTCCGATCTTCGCGCCGCGCGTCGAGTTTCTGGAGCGGGTCAGCCCGGCGACGAAGGCGCCCTATGTCGCGACCCTCATCACCGGCCTCCTCATGGCGCCGGCGCTGATCGCGCTCGTCAGAATGTCTTTAAGGGACATGGCGCGCGCGCCGAAGCCGCCTGAACCACAGGCGGCGCCGAATCCGATCCTCATGATTTTGGGCGCAGTCATGTTCTTTGGAGGATTTTGGCATTTCTTCATCGATGTTCCGGCATTTCTCAACTCCGCCCGTGGACTGCGAAAGAGCGCCTTGATCGGCATGGGTTTCCCGATTTGGGGCGTCCTGAACCTGCTCATCCTCGAGGTGACGATTCTGGCGGGTGCGGTCCTCATCCTCCGCCGCCTGAGGCGCATGCGCGCCAAGCCGGGGCTCTAGAGCCCGCGCTCGCCGAGATATCCGTCGATCTCGCGCCAGAGCTTCTGGCGGATGGCGTCGGTCTCCATCCAGGCGTCATGGCGGCAGTCGAAGAGGTTCACCAGCCGGGACAAGGGCTCGCGTTCGGCCCAGAGGTCGATGGCGGCGTTCTGCACCACCGTGTCGCGCTCGCAGGTGAAGACGAGGCAGGAGAGGTCCAGAGATTGCGGCGGGCGCGCCGCCAAAGCGTCGATGGCCCGGAAGGCCGCCGCCAGCCAAGCCCAGCTCGGGCCGCCGAGGGCCAGATCAGGCTGCGCCTTCAGAATCTGCGCCATGACGTTGAAGCGACGCTCGTCGCTGGTGAGGCTGTTGCCTTCGAAGGGGCGCTCGGCGCCGCTGCGGCGCTCTTGCCCGAAGGCCCGTCTCTGGCCGAGCTTGATCCGCACGAAGCGCGCGGAGAGCCGCCGCGCCAGACGCTCCAGCCCCGGCTCCAGCGAAATGCCGAACATGGGCGCGGTGAAGACCGCTCCGGCGAAACGCTCGCGCAGAGGGCCGTAGAGCGCCTCCAGCCCGACGGCCCCGCCCATGGAATGCCCGACCATCAATTTGGGTCCGGGGATCTCCAGAGCGAGCGGATGATCCAAAACCGCCTGAAGGTCTTCCTGAAATTCCTTGAAATCCTCGACATATCCTAAGCGGCGATCCGCCGCCCGCCGCGTTGAGCCTCCCTGTCCGCGCCAGTCGAAGGCGAGCACGGCGAAGCCGCGGGCGCGCCATTCGCCCACGGCCTCGGCGTATTTGTCGAGGAACTCCGCCCGCCCCTGCAACAGCGTCACGAGGCCCCGGCCGCCGCCCGGCCAGAAGGCGGCGCGCAGGCGCAGGCCCTCGCCCGGCTCGACCCAAAAGCCCTCGGCCCCTTCCGGAACCTCCGGCTTGGGGGCGTAGGGCGGCTTGCGCTCTTCTTGGCCGTAGCGGCGCAAAGCTCCGGCTATGGCCCGCGCGCGCGCCGCCTGACGAATGAGGCTGAAGCGTCTCATGGGCGGCCTCGTCGGACAGACGTCAGAGGATCTGCGCCAGCTTCATGGCCACGCCCATGGAGCCGTCGATTTTGATCTTGCCGGTCATGAAGGCGACGGTGGGATTCAATTCGCCGTCCATCAGCTCTTTGAAGGTGTCGAAATTGGCGCGGATGACGCATTGCGCCTCCTCGCCGGGGGTTCCCTCCCGGACCTCGGGCGCGCCGCCGCGCCCGTCCACGAAGACCGCGCCGCCGTCCTTGAACTCGAAGAGGATGGTGGCCCCTAGGGAATCGGCGCCGGAAAGTTTATCCTTCGCCGTTTCGACGGCCTTGGCGATCTTCTGCGCGTCCATCATATTCCTCCTGAGCTTATGGGAGCCTTCGCGGGCTCTGAGGCGGCGGTTAGGATAGCTGCAAGGCCAAGGCGCCGCCATGACGAATTCGAAGGGGAAAGGCCATGCACGCAAGGCTTCTACGCGCGCGGCGCGGGCTTGGAAAGGGCGCCCTCGGGGCAGGGGCGGCCTTGGTTCTGTTTCTGGCGGCGGGCTTCTCCGCCCAAGCGCAGGATCTGGAGCTGGAGGGCGTGGAGCCCTTCGCCATTCCCGAGATGGAGGGCGCCGCCGCCGAAGCGCCGCCGCCCGCCGCCGAGGACGCGGCGCCTCAGACCCGCGCGGAGCGTCTGGACGCGCTTTTCGCCCAATTGCTCGATCCGGCCATGACGGAGGCCGCCGCCACGCGGGTTCAGGCTCAGATCGGGCGGCTTTGGTCGGAATCGGGGTCGGACACGCTGGATCTGCTGCTTCTGCGCGGCAAAAGGGCCGTGCGGGCGGGCGAGCTGGACAAGGCCAAGGCGCATTTCTCGCGGCTGATCGCCTTCGCGCCGGAATTCCCCGAGGGCTGGAGCTCGCGCGCCGCCGCCGCCTACGCCGACGGAGATTTCGGCCGGGCTCTGGCCGACGTGGGGCGGGCGGTGGAGCTGGAGCCGCGTCATTTCGCAGCCTGGTCGGGCCTTGGGGCGATTCTGGAGAAGATGGATCGTCCGCAGGAGGCTTTGACGGCTTTCCGCAAAGCTCTGGAGATCAATCCCTTCAGCCAGACGGCGCGGGACGGCGTCAAGCGTCTAGAGCGGGAGGTCGACGGGCGGGACGCCTGAGGATCGGCGCGAATTTCATCGGATAAGCTTCTGAAGTCAAATGGCCCGCCTCTTTCCCGGAGGCGGGCCATGAAGTTTTCCGCATCCTCTCGCGGCGCGGCTCAGAGGTCGTTGTAATCCGGGGAGAAGGTGTCGGATTGGCGGATGTCGCCGCCGCGCAGGCCGATGGTCAGCCAGCGCTGACGCTGCTCCGAGGTGCCATGGGTGAAGCTCTCGGGGCGCACGCGCCCGGAGCGGCTTTGCAGGGCGTCGTCGCCGATCTTCGCGGCGGCGTTCAGCGCCTCCGAGAGATCCTGCGAGGTCAGGCTGCCGAATTTCTCATGCGCCCGATTGGCCCAGACGCCCGCATAGCAATCGGCTTGAAGCTCAAGCCGCACGGTGGCTTGATTGGTCTGGAGGCGGTTGCCCGCGCTGCGGACCTGATCCACGCGCCGCACGGCGCCGGTCAGGTTCTGAACGTGATGCGCCACCTCATGAGCCACCACATAGGCCTGAGCGAATTGTCCGCCCGCGCCGAGCTGACGCTCCAGCGTGCGGAAGAAGTCGAGGTCGAGATAGACCTTGCGGTCGGCGGGGCAATAGAAGGGGCCGCTGGAGGCCTCCGCCGCGCCGCAGCCCGAGGTGGTTTCGCCGGAGAAGAGCACCAGAGTCGGCTTGATGTAAGCGGCGCCGAGATCCTCGCGGAAGATCTCGGTCCAGACCTCTTCGGTGTCGGCGAGGGTCACGGAGATGAATTGCGCCGCCGAATCATTGGGGTCCACCTGACCGGGCGCGACCTGCTGCTGGCTCGGCGCGCCGGGCTGGCCGACGCCGACCATCCGCAGCAGAGGCACCGCGTCGGGGAAGAAGAGGGAGGCGAGGAAAAGCACGATGGCTCCGAGGCCGAGGCCTCCGCCGGCCGCCTTCAGCCCGCGCCGATCTTCGATATTGCCGCTGCCGCGGCGCCCTTGCCATTTCATGCTTTCGTCTCTGTCAGAATCTCAGGGGCCGACATTCCGCGCCGAGGATGGCGCAAAATGGCGCAGTCTCCAAAATGCAGGGGATGACGCGAAAAGGCAATCGCCGCGAACCGTCTCCGGGCGGGATTCCTTCCGCGAACCTCGTTCTCTGGCCGCGAACCCCCTTCCTCGGCTTCAGCCTTCCGGCGAACCCAGCCATTCGGTCAAGCGCGACCAGCGCCGCGTTCCTTCGGTCTGGCGCACGGCCGTCTCGACGGCGCGGGCCTGACCGATGATCGCCGCGAGCCTCCGGCCGCGGGTCACGGCGGTGTAGAGCAGGTTCCGCCGCAGCATCACGTAATGCTGGTTCGCGAGGACCACCAGCACGGCGGGATATTCCGAGCCTTGGGATTTATGGATCGTCACGGCGTAGGCGAGGGCGAGCTTCTCCAGAGCTTCGAAGCCGAGCTCCACGCGCCGTCCGTCGAAGCGGATGCGGAGGCTCTCCGCTTCCGGGTCGATCTCTTCGATGAAGCCGAGATCGCCGTTATAGACCTCGCGCTCATGGTCGTTTTCGGTCTGCATCACGCGGTCGCCGACCCCGAAGACGGTTCCGAAGCGCTCGACCTTGGCCGGAGGATTGGGGTTCAGAGCCGCCTGAAGCGCCAGATTCAGCGATTTCGCCCCGAGGCTCCCCCGGTTCATCGGGGTGAGGATCTGAATCTCGCGCAGAGGATCGAAGCCGAAGCGGCGGGGGATATGGTCGCGCGTCACCTCGACCACCCGCTGGACGGCGGTTTCCGGATCTTCGGCGGGGATGAAGTAGAAATCGGAATCGCCTTCGGGCCGCGTCAGATCGGGGACTTCGCCGCGGTTGATGGCGTGGGCGGCCCGCACGATCTTGCTCTCGGCCGCCTGACGGAACACCTCCGTGAGGCGGGCGGTCGGCAGAGCCTCGCTGCGGATCATGTCGGCGAAGGGCTGGCCGGGCCCGACGGGCGGCAGCTGATCCGCGTCGCCGACGAAGAGCACGGCGGCCTCCGGGGGCGTCGCCTTGAGCAGCGCGTGCATCAGCGGCGCGTCGATCATCGAGCTTTCATCGACCACGAGCAGATCGCATTCGATGGGGTTGTCGGCGTCGCGCTGGAAGCCGCCGCCGACGCCGGTGGTCTCCAGCAGGCGATGAATGGTGGTGGCGGTCAGGCCGGTGGTCTCGCTCAGACGCTTGGAGGCGCGGCCCGTCGGGGCGCAGAGCTTCAGCGTCAGACCATGGGGCTCCAGCATGCGCAGGAGCGCGTTGGTGAGGGTCGTCTTGCCGACGCCCGGCCCGCCGGTCAGCAGCATGACCTTCGAGGAGAGCGCCAGCCGCAAGGCGGCCAATTGGCTGGCCTCCAGCTTCATGCCGCTGCGGGCGGCGGCCTCTTCGGGCGAGAGGGCGAGGCCGCGCGCGGACCAGGGCGGCGCGCCTGCGGCCAGATCCCTCAGCCTTCGGGAGATCCCCCTCTCCGTGGCGTAGAGCCAGGGCTGGAAGAGGCAGGGCTCTTCTCCGATCCGGTCGAGGATCACGCGCTTCTCGGCGATCTCCTGCGCGGCGATTTCTTCGATCTTCGTCTGATCCACGCCGAGGAGATGGGCGGCGCGTTCGGTCGCTTCGGCGCGGGGGAGGGCGCAATGCCCGTCGCCGAGGGCCTCCTCCAGCACGCGCCAGAGTCCGGCCCCGATCCTCTGCGGCGAATCGGGCGCGACGCCGAGCTTCTGAGCCAGAGCGTCGGCGCTGGCGAAGCCGATTCCCTTGATCTCCCGCGCCAGAGCATAGGGGTCGGCCCGCACCCGCGCCGGAGTCGCGGCGCCCCAAGCCTTATAGATCGCGGCGGCCTGCGCCGGGCCGAGCCCGTGGCCTTGCAGAAAGACCATGGCTTCGCGGGCGGATTTCTGCTCGCCCCAAACTTCGGCGATGGCCTTGGCCTTGGCGGAGGTGATCCCCGCCACGCGGCTGAGCCGGGCGGGCGCGCGCTCGATGACGTCGAAGACCTCTTCGCCGAAGGCGAGGACCAGCTTGCGCGCCGTGGCTCTGCCGACGCCGGGAAAAGCCCCCGAGCCGAGGAAGGCTTCGATTCCGGCGGCGCCCTCGGGCGCCGCGGCCTTGATCTCGCGGGCTTGGAACTGAGGCCCGTGATTGGGATCGTTGCGCCAGACGCCGGTCGCCTCGATGGTCTCGCCCGCGGTCACGGCGCCGATCCGCCCGACCACCGCGACCGACTCGCGCCGCCCGACGGGCCGGACGCGCAGCACGGCGAAGCCGGTGTCCGGCGCGTGGAAGATCACGCGTTCGACGGGGCCGCTCAGGGTTTCTTCGAGGCCGAGGCCGCTTTCCATCCGCGTCTCCAAAACAGGAAGTCGGATTTTATGAAAATCGCGCGACGGATGCGCTCCGCTCCTGCGTAACAAAAACGCCGACCGGGGAAAACCCGGCGGCGTTGAAAGTCGTGTTGGATAAATCGAGAAAGAACATCAAATGCAGGTCTCGCGCAAGCTCTTTATCGCTCTGGCCGCCGCGCCTCTGGCTCTGGCCTCCGCTTCCGTCTTCGCTCAGCCGGCCCCCGGCCCGGGTGGCGGCGTCGGCGGTGGAGGATCGATCCCCGTCATCGCTCAGGCCGAGCGCCTCTTCGGAGAGATCGACAAGGAAGGCGCCGGAAAAATCACCCGCGAGCAGGCTCAGGCCGCCGCGGCCGCCCGCTTCGCCGAACTCGACAAGGACGGCGACGGGAAGATCTCCCGCGCGGATCGTCAGGCCTGGATGGCCGAAGCCCCCGCCCGCCGCTTCGCCGCTCTGGACAAGGACGGCGACGGCAAGCTCTCCGCCGAGGAATTGGGTGCCGCTCAGCTCGCCCGCCTCGATAAGGACGGCGACGGCGCCCTCTCCGCCGAGGAATTGGCGGCGGCGCGTCCGGCCTTCGGTCCGCGCGGCCCCGAGGGCCGGATGGGGCCTCGCGGCGAGCGCGGTCCTGAAGCGCGCGGAGAGGGGCGCGGAGATCGCGCTCCGGGCGCCCATCGTGGAGACGACCGCCGCGCCGAGCGCCGCGGCCCCGAATCCCGTGAGGATCGCGGCCCCGGCCCTCGCTTCCACGGCCATGAGGGCCGCGGCGGCCCCGATCTCCGCAGCGGCGACCGCGACCACGGCCCCCGCTTCCACGGCGAAGGCCATGAGCGTCGCTGGGGCGGCGAAGGCCGCGGCCCCCGCGCCGATCATCGCGGCCCCGGTCCGCGCTTTCAGGATCAGGAAGGCCGCGGCGGTCCCGATCTCCGCAGCGGCGAGCGCGGCCCGCGTCCGGAAGGCCGTTTCGGCGAAGGCCGTCGCGGCGAGGGGCCTCAGGGCTTCCGTCCCGGCTTCGAGCGCGAGGTGACGCTGGAGGCCTTCGCGCAGCCTTACGAGCGGCTCTTCACGCTGCTTGACATCAACGGCGACGGCGTGGTCGAGAAGGCCGAACTCGATACGGCGAAGCAGATCGTCGAGCGGCTGCGCGAAGCGCGCCGTCCGGCCCGTCCCGAGGCTCCGGCCGCCGAAACGGCGCCTGAGGCCCCGGCGACCGATCTCTGAGGCCTGAGCGAGGACCGGCCGCGCGCCGCAGAAGCGCGCGGCCTTTCTGAAAAGAGCGGGCCTGAAGGACGGGAGCGGGCATGGGGCTGGAGGAGGCGGACGACGATCGGCTGATGGCTCTGTTCGCGCAAGGCGACCAGACCGCCGCCCGCCTTCTGACCGGCCGGCATGCGTCGCGCGTGCTGCGGCTCGCCCGGCGCATGCTCAACGACGAGGCCGAGGCCGAGGACGTCGCGCAAGAGGCGATGCTGCGGCTCTGGCGTCTGGCGCCGGACTGGCGGCCCGGAGAGACCAAGGTCTCGACATGGCTGCATCGCGTGGCGACGAATCTTTGCTACGACCGGCTGCGCCGCCGCCGCGACCAGCCGCTGGACGACGAGGCCGCCGCCGAGATCCCCGACCCGGATCTCTCGGCCTTCGACCGGATCGACCAGGCCGAAAGAGCGGCCATGACCCGCGCCGCCATCGGCGAATTGCCCGAACGCCAAAGGGCGGCCCTCACGCTGCGGCATTTCGCCGAGGTCGGCAACGAGGAGGCCGCCGCCGCTCTGGGCGTGAGCGTGGAGGCGATGGAATCCTTGCTGGCGCGGGCGCGCCGGGGGCTCAAAGCGAGCCTCGCCGCCCGCCTCGGCGGATGGAGATGACACGTGAAGGAGGAGGCCTGACATGTCTGGAACGGACAAGACCCTTTTCGCCTCCGGGAGCGACGCGGCGCTTGAAGCGCTGCTCAGCGAGACTCGGAAGCGCGAGCCGGAGATCTCGGAGGCTTTGACGGCCCGCATCCTCGCCGACGCCGCTCAGGCTTCGGCGGAGATCGCGGCGGCGCGCGCCGTCCGGCCCGTCAAAGCCGGACAGGCGCCGCGCCGCGCCTTTGGGGCGGGCTTCGCCGACTGGCTGCGGGCGCTCGGCGGATTTCCGGCGGCGGCGGCCTTCTGCGCGGCCTTGGGCCTCGGCGCGGCGACGGGCGCGGCCGCGCCGAGCTGGACCGGGACGACGACGCAAAGCGACGGCCTCGCCTCTCTGGAGGAGAGCCCGCTGCTGATCTCTCAAGCCATCGACCTTCTCGCCGCCGACGACCCCATGGAGGGATCATGAGCTCGACCGCCCCCGCAGGCGCCAGAGGCGACCGTCTGCGCAAGCCTCTGATCGCTTCGCTGATTCTGAATCTGTTTCTGATCGGCGCGGCGGGCGGCTGGATTCTGAGCCATCATCGCGGCCCGCCGCCCGCTCAGGACGGCGGCGGCGAGATCGGCCATTGGCTGCGCAATCTGCCGGAGAGCCGTCGCGAGGAGGTCAAGGCGATGTTCGACGCCTCGCGCGAGGCCCGTCGCGAAAGACGCGCCGAAATCCACGCCGCCCGCGACGCCGCGATTCTCGCGCTGGAGGCGCGGCCCTTCCTGCCCGCCGCGCTGGAGGAGGCCTTGCGGCTCATCCGCGAGCAGGGCGAGGCTCTGACCAGCGACGCCCACCGGGATTTGATGGCCGTGGTCGGGCGGATGACGGATGCGGAGCGCGCGGCCTACGCCGAGCAATTGCGCCGTCCGCCGCCGATGCGGGGCGGTCAGACGCCGCCGCCTCCGCGGCCTGAGGGCGGCGGACGCCCGCCCGCGCCCTGAGCGCCCGAAGCCTCGCGGGCGCGCCTCGCCCGAGGCGCGCCCAAGGTTTGAAGATCAGATCTTCAGAGTCAGGACGCTTTCAAGAATGATCTGCGTCTCGAAGGAGCGCATGCAGTCCGCCCATTGCTGAAACTGCGTTTCGAGATTGCGCGGCGAGACGCCCCCGGTCAGGGTCACATGCATGGTCACCATCGCGCTGGATTCGAAAACCGACGCCTTGCAGGATCGTGAAAAGGCGTTCCAGACGGCGAGCGCCTCCGCGTCGGGCGTCATCTCCCGCCGCCCGCCCCAGAGGGCGCGGAACTGAAGGCCGCCGCAGGGGCCTGCGAAGCAATCCGTGAAGTTGGCGGCGTAGACGAAGCCGCTCATCCGCCCGTTCAGGGTGGGGGCGCCGATGAGGCTCGGTCCGCGTTCGGCGAATCCGAATTGCCGCGCGATCTCAAGGACGGCGCCGACGTCGGCCCCGTCGATGAGGCGGGGGGCGGGGTCGGCCCGGACCGGGAGCGCGGCCGCGCCGAGGCCGAGGGCGGCGGCGCAGAGCCCAAGGGCGCGCGCGCGCGGGCGGCGAGATGGAGGCTTCATGGATTCGGCTCCTTCCGGGGGGTGACGCCTCCTTTTGTTTAGGGCGTTTTAAAACGAGTGCAACCGCATAATTTCTCCTATGGATGCGCCTGAGTCGGCGTCATGTCTTGCCCGATTGGCACATGACGCCTTCGGCGATCTCTTGTCCGGTCGCGCCGTTGCGGAAGAAGCTGCGGAAGCGGCCCTGCGCGTCGACGAAATAGGTGAATCCGGTGTGGTCCATGGTGTAGCCGTCGGCGAAATCCGGATCGGGGCGCTTGCTGTAATAGACCTTATAGGCTTGCGCGGCGGCGTCCATCTCCTGAAGATCCCCGGTCAGACCGATCATGCGCGGATGGAAATGCTGCGTATAGGCGGCCATCACCGGGATGGTGTCGCGTTCGGGATCGACGGTGATGAAGACCGGCGTGACCTTTTGGCCCGCCGCCTCCAGAATTTCGGTCGCCTCGCTCATGCGGTCCAGCCCGACGGGGCAGATGTCCGGGCAGAAGGTGAAGCCGAAATAGATCAGCAAAGGCTCGCCGAGCAGGCTCTTGTCCGTGACGCGCGCGCCGGTCTGGTCGAGAAGCGAGAAGGGGCCGCCGATGACCGCCCCGGTCGCGTCTCCGAGGCATCTTCCGCCCGAGGCGGCCCCCGCGCCGCCTCCTTCGCCGCCCGCGCCGAAGATCCGACGATAAAAGCCGCCGAATCCCGAACGGATCGAACTCCAGACGGAGCCTCCGCCGCCGCCGAGCGTTTGCCCCGCCGGAATGAAGCTTCCGCGTCCGCTGGTCGTCCAGGCCAGAGCCGCCACGCCGATCAGCAGCAGAAGCAGCAGGAGAAAACGACGGCGGAACATGGCGGACTCCTTAAGACGAGCGCGATCCGATGAGGCTGAAACGGTGTTTCGTCCCGTTTCGGGAGCAAGAAGTCTTTATAACCTCTCGGCGCGCGAAGGCCAGAGCCGCGCCGAACATGAAGGCGCGACTCGCGGAGGCTTGAAGCGGGGGGCTTCCGGGCTTATCCAAGCAGGCTTTCCGCCCTCGGCTTCCGGATGCTCCGATGATCTCGATTCGCAACCTCACCTATCGCATCGAGGGCCGCCCTCTCTTCGAGGAGGCGACGGCCGTCGCGCCTGAAGGGCACCGCATCGGCTTCGTGGGGCGCAACGGCGCGGGCAAGACCACGCTGTTCAAACTGCTGCGGGGCGAAATCTCGCCCGACGACGGAGACATCCGGCTTCCGGCGGGCTGGCGCGTGGGCTCGGTGGCTCAGGAGGCCCCCGCCGACGACCGCAGTCTGATCGACATCGTTCTGGCCGCCGATCTGGAGCGCGCCGCTCTGCTCGCCGAGGCCGAAACCGCCGAGCCTCTCCGCCGCGCCGAGATCGAAACCCGGCTCGCGGATATGGGCGCCCATGCGGCGCCGGCGCGGGCGGCCTCGATTCTGCACGGCCTCGGCTTCGACGCCGAAGCCCAGCAGCGGGCCTCGAAGGAGTTTTCGGGCGGCTGGCGCATGCGGGTGGCTCTGGCGGCGCTGCTCTTCTCCGAGCCGGATCTTTTGCTCCTCGACGAGCCGACCAACCATCTCGATCTTGAGGGCGTGGTCTGGCTGGAGAATTACCTCGCGCGCTATCCCAAGACCTTCATCGTCATCTCCCATGACCGCCAGTTGCTCAACCGGGCCGTCAACGCGATCTGGCATCTGCATGATAAGAAGCTCACGGCCTACACGGGCGGCTATGACGATTTCGACGCCCAACGCCGCGCCCGCCTTGAGCAGCAGCAGGCTCTGAAGCGCAAACAGGATCTTCAGCGCGCCCATCTGCAAAGCTTCGTGGACCGCTTCCGCGCCAAGGCGAGCAAGGCGCGCCAAGCGCAAAGCCGCGTCAAGATGCTGGAGAAGCTCCGGCCCATCGCCGTGGAGCAGGTGGGCGGCGTGGCCGATTTCCATTTCCCCACCCCTGAGGAGCTTCCGCCGCCGCTGCTGGCGGTGCGGGGCGGCGCGGTGGGCTATGACGGCAAGGCGGTGCTGCGGGGCCTCGATTTCCGCATCGATCAGGACGACCGCATCGCATTGCTCGGCGCCAACGGACAGGGCAAATCCACGCTCTCCAAACTGATCGCCGGACGTCTGCCCCTCATGGAGGGCGAGGCCACCTTCGCCCGCAAGCTCAAGGTGGGCTATTTCGCCCAGCATCAGGTCGAAGAGCTGGTGCTGAGCGAAACGCCTTATCAGCATCTTCTGCGCCGCCGCCCGACGGAGCTTCCGGCGCAATTGCGCGGACGTCTCGGCGGAGCGGGCTTCGGCGGCGAACTCGCCGAAACCCCCGTCGAGCGGCTTTCAGGCGGACAAAAGGCGCGTCTGCTGATGTTCCTCGCCGCGCTGGAGGCGCCGCATCTGCTGATCCTCGACGAGCCGACCAACCATCTCGACATCGAAAGCCGCGAGGCTCTGACCTTCGCTTTGAATGATTACGGCGGGGCGGTGATCCTCGTGAGCCATGATCCGCATCTGGTCGAGACCGTGGCGGATCGGCTCTGGCTGGTCGGAGACGGCGGCGTGAAGCCCTTCGAGGGCGATATGGAGGATTATAAGCGCCTTCTGCTCTCCGAGCGGGGCGGGGCGGGCGGCGAGGCGGAGAAATCCGAATCCGCCCGCGTGACGGCGCGGCGCAGCGCGGCGGAGCTGCGCAAGGCTCTGGCGCCTCTGCGCGCCGAGGTCGCCGCCAATGAAACCCGCGTGACCAAGCTGGAGGAGATGCGCGACCGCATCGACGAGCGCCTCGCCGATCCCACGCTTTACGACTCCGCCGACGGCGCCAAGATCGCGGAGCTGCAGCGCAAACGCGCCGAGATCCTCGATGGGCTGGAGCGCGCCGAAGAGCTGTGGATGGAGGCCTCCAGCCGCCTTGAAACCCTTGAGAAAGAAGGCTGAAGATGAAACCCGGCGCGGCTCTGGTGACCGGCGCGGCCAAAAGGCTCGGGCAGGCCATGGCTCTGGATCTGGCGGCGCAGGGCTGGGACGTGGCCGTGCATCATCACGGCTCCGATCCGGCGGAGACCCTCGCCGGGATCCGCGCCGGAGGCCGCAAGGCCGTGGGGCTGCAAGCCGATCTTCTGAAAGAGGATGAAGTCTCGCCGCTGGTGGAGACGGCGGCGGCGGCTCTGGGGCGCCCTCTGACGCTGCTGGTCAACAACGCCTCGATCTTCGAATTCGACACCCTCGCCAGCAACACGCGCGAAATCTGGGATCGCCATTTCGAATCCAATCTCCGCGCGCCCTATGTGCTGACGCAAGCCTTCGCGGCTCAGGCCCCTGAGGCCGAAATCCATGACGGCGAGCCTCTGGCGCGGGCTCTGGTGGTGAACATGGTCGATCAGCGGGTCTGGAGCCTCACGCCCATGTTCAGCAGCTATACTCTGGCCAAGGCGGCGCTCTGGGCCTTCACCCAGACGGCGGCGCAGGGACTGGCGCCGCGGATCCGCGTCAACGCCATCGGCCCCGGCCCGACCCTCGCCAACGACCGCCAGACGCCGGAGCATTTCGCCCGTCAGCGCGCGGGGCTGATTCTGGAGCGCGGCGCGGATCCCCATGATATTTGCGCCGCCCTGCGCTATCTGATCTCGGCCCGCGCCGTGACGGGCCAGATGATCGCGGTGGACGGCGGCCAGCATCTCGGCTGGCGCACGCCGGACGTCGTCGGAGGACGCGAATGACCGAAGTTCAGAACGAATACACCCGGATCCTCATCCGCGATCTTCAGATCAGCGCCTCCATCGGGGTCTATCATCATGAGAAGCTGGCCTTTCAGCCGATCCTCGTGAACATCGAATTGACCCTCGGGCCGGATCTTCAGGCGCGGCCCGCGGTCTTCGTTCCGGCGAAGATGCGCAAGCAGGATCGCGAATACGCCGACGTGGTTTGCTACGCCTCGGTCTGCGAACAGGTGGAGCGCCTCGCGCGCGACCGGCATACGGAGCTTGTCGAAACCCTCGTCGAAGCCATCGCGGAGCTGTGCCTCTCGGACGGACGCGTGGAGGCCGTGCGCGTGAGGGTGGAGAAGACCGCCGCCGTGCCTCGGGCGCGGGCCGTCGGGGCGGAGATTTTGCGTCGCCGGAAGCGGGTTTGATTCGCGTTTCCTGCGGGACCGGATGCGGAGTTATCCACATATTTTCGCCGCCCTGCGGCGGAAAGCCCTGATTTCAACGGAATTTCCGAAGATCTAAGATTCACGCTCTTTCTCAAGATATTGAATTTGAATATATAAATATCTTTAGAATAGGGGCTGTGAATTTTCTGCGACGCTTTTCTTCATGACATGGGGTTGACAATTTCGTTTACGAGTATGAACGCGCGTTAAGGATGGAGACGGCGCGATTTCTTCGCCTCCGGCGTGAAATTCCATGATTTATCAGCAGATTGCCGAATTTGCCTGTTTTTTGGCCGATCCGCTCCGATCCTTGCGATTACAGGCCCTTGCAGGAATCTTCAGAGGGTTTTCCTCAGACTTATCCACAGGGTCTGGGGATGGTTTGCAAGCCCCGGAAAGGCTTTGGAAAGGCTTGCGGAGGCGCGCATGATTCGGGAGATCCCAGCAGGCCGATCCTCCGGGTTTTCGCGTCGAAAAAGGGAGCTTTCGGCGCGCTTCGGGGCTTGAAGCTTGCGCCCCGAAGAGCGAACTTTAGGGAAACGCTCTTCCTCCCCGCCGCCTCGCTCAGGAGATCCGCCATGCGCGGCCCCCGCAAGCCTCTCGCCGCCGAGCCTCTTCCCGATCCGGATCGGGAGGCCCCGCCTCTGACTCTGGAGGAGGAGGGCGGCGCGCCTCTGGCGCCCGAAGGCGAGGAGCCGGTGGAGGTCGGGCCGGAGGTCATCCGGCGTCTCTGGCGGACTCTGCCGGAATCGCCGGGCGTCTATCGGATGTTCGACGCGGCGGGGAATCTGCTCTACGTCGGCAAGGCGCGGAGTCTGCGGGCGCGGGTCTCGGCCTATACGAGCCTGACGGGCCATGTGCTGCGCATTCAGCGGATGATCGCCGCCACGGCGAGCATGATCTTCGTGGTCACCCGCACCGAGACGGAAGCGCTCTTGCTTGAGGCGAACCTCATCAAGCAGCTGAAGCCGCGCTATAACGTGCTGCTGCGCGACGATAAGTCCTTCCCCTATATCCTCATCGCCGAGGAGACCGCCGCGCCGCGTCTGACGCGCTGGCGGGGGGCGCGCAGCGTCAAGGGGCGCTATTTCGGGCCTTTCGCCTCGGGACAAGCGGTGTCTCAGACCATCGCCCAACTTCAGAAGGCTTTTCTTCTGCGCACCTGCGCCGATTCCGTCTACGCCAACCGCTCGCGGCCCTGCCTGCTGCATCAGATCAAGCGCTGTTCGGCGCCCTGCGTGGATCTGGTCGCGCCGGAGGCCTACGCCGAACTCGTTTCCGAGGCGGCGGATTTCCTCGACGGGCGTTCGACCAAGATTCAGGAGCGCCTCGCGGAGGAGATGTCCGAAGCGGCGGCGGCGATGGAATATGAGCGCGCGGCGGCTCTGCGCGACCGCATCCGGGCGCTTTCGGCGGTTCAGGCGCGTCAGGACGTGAACGTCGAGGTCGTCAGCGAGGCCGACGTCTTCGCCCTGCATCTGGAGGGCGGACAGGCCTGCGTTCAGGTGTTTTTCTATCGCGGCGGCCAGAACTGGGGCAATCGGGCCTATTTCCCGCGTCTGCCGCCCGAGGCCGACGAAGAGGCCATCCTTGATGCGGTGATCGGGCAATTCTACGCGACCCGTCCGGCGCCGCGCCTTTTGCTGGTCAGCCATAAGCTGGAGAAATCCGCGCTGATGGAGGCCGCCCTCACCGAGGCCGCCGGGCGCAAGGTGGAGATTCAACTCCCTCAGCGCGGCGATAAGAAGGTTTTGGTCGAGCAAGCCCTGCGCAATGCGCGGGAATCCTTAGCGCGGCGTCTGGCGGATTCGGCGGCTCAGGGGCGTTTGCTGATCCGTCTGGGCGAGGCTCTGGAGCTTGAAGCTCCGCCCTCCCGCATCGACGTCTATGACAACTCGCATATCATGGGCCGCGACGCCGTGGGCGCCATGGTGGTCATGGGGCCGGAGGGCTGGCTCAAAAACGAATATCGCAAATTCAACATCAAGGGAGAGGACCTGACTCCCGGCGATGATTTCGGCATGATGAAGGAGGTTCTCCGCCGCCGCTTCGAGCGGCTTCAGCGCGAAGACCCTGACCGCACCAAGGGCCTTTGGCCGGATCTGACCATCATCGACGGCGGCGCGGGGCAGCTCTCGGCGGCTGAGGCGATCCTCGCGGAGATGGGCGTGGAGGATCTGGAGTTGCTCGCCATCGCCAAGGGCCAAGACCGCGACGCGGGCAAAGAGATGCTGCATCGTCCCGGCCGTTCGGCTTTCGCGCTTCCGCATCGCGATCCGACGCTGTATTTCTTGCAGCGCCTGCGCGACGAAGCGCATCGTTTCGCCATCGGCGCCCATCGGGCGCGTCGCGCGAAGACGGCGGCGGTCAATCCCCTCGACGAGATCGAGGGAGTCGGCCCGACCCGCAAACGGGCGATTCTGGCGCATTTCGGCTCGGCCAAGGCCGCCGCCGAGGCGGATCTGGCGGAGCTGGCGCGCGCGCCCGGAGTCTCTGAGGCTCTGGCGCGGCGCATCTATGAGCATTTTCACGGCGAGGGCTGACGTGATCTGGACGATCCCCAATATTCTGACCATCGGTCGTCTGATCGCGACGCCCTTCGTGGTTCTGGCCTATGGCATGACCGACCGCCCCACTGCGGACTGGATCGCGCTGACGATCTTCGCCATCGGCGGAATCACCGATTTCGTGGACGGCTATCTGGCGCGCAAACTCAACCAGTTCAGCGAATTCGGCAAAATGCTGGATCCCATCGCCGATAAGGCCATGGTGACCTGCGCCTTGTTCGCGCTGGCCTTCAGCTATGGGCCTTATCTGAGCTTCCTCATCCCGGCCTCGCTGATTCTGCTGCGCGAGACGCTCATCGCGGGTCTGCGCGAATATACGGCGGACAAGCCCGTCAGCCTCGCGGTGACGAAGCTCGCCAAATGGAAGACCACCGCGCAGATGTCGGCGATCTCGGTGATGCTCTTCCACGCGGCTTGGGTCGGCCCGCAGATGAGCAAGCCGGATTATTTCAGCCCCTTCATGGTCTTCGCTCTGGGACTGCTCTGGGTGGCGGCGGCTCTGACGGTGATCACGGGCTGGGATTATCTGCGCAAGGCGGCGCTCTGGATGATGGCTCAGGAGAAGGGAAAGCGGCTGTGAAGGTGCTGTATTTCGCCTGGCTGCGCGAGCGGATCGGGCGGGGCGAGGAGAAGCTTTCGCCCCCGGCGGAGGCTTTGGAAAGCTCCGCCGCCTTCGTGGCTTGGCTGAAGACTCTGGACGCGCGCTATGAGCTGGCCTTCGCCGATCTTTCGGCTTTGCGGGTGGCGGCGGATCAGGAGATGGTCGCATGGGACGCGCCTCTGACGGACGTGCGCGAACTCGCCTTCTTCCCGCCCATGACGGGGGGGTGAGTTTCGGGCGGATGAGCTTTTCGCTCTGGCGCCTCCGGGGAATCGGGCTATATAGGAACGCTTGGAGAACCCGCCAGATGTGGGAAGCGCGCCATGACCGTCGACATCGGACTCCCCGCCGATCCTCAGAAGCCCGCCCGCGCCAAGCTTGAAGGCGGCCGCCGCTTCAAGATGGTCAGCGAATACGCCCCGGCGGGAGATCAGCCCACCGCCATCGCCGAGCTTGCGGCGGGGGTGGGGCAGGGCGAGCGCGATCAGGTCTTGCTCGGCGCGACCGGCACCGGCAAGACCTTCACCATGGCCAAGGTGATCGAAGAGACTCAGCGTCCGGCGATCATCATCGCCCATAACAAAACTCTGGCCGCCCAGCTTTACGGCGAGTTCAAAGCCTTCTTCCCCGAGAACGCGGTCGAATATTTCGTCTCCTATTATGATTATTACCAGCCGGAAGCTTACGTCCCGCGCACCGACACCTTCATCGAGAAGGACGCCCAGATCAACGAGCAGATCGACCGCATGCGCCATTCGGCCACGCGCTCGCTGCTGGAGCGCGACGACGTGATCATCGTGGCCTCGGTCTCCTGCATCTACGGCATAGGCTCGGTGGAGACCTACACCGCCATGACGCAGGATCTGCGGGCGGGCCAGCGCTATGATCTCGGGGCGGTGACGCGCGAATTGGTGGCGCAGCAATATAAGCGCAATGAGACCGGATTTCAGCGCGGCGCCTTCCGGATTCGGGGCGACATCCTCGAACTTTGGCCCGCCCATCTCGAAGACCGCGCATGGCGCTTCAGCTTCTTCGGCGACGATCTTGAAAAGATCGAGGAATTCGATCCTCTGACCGGCGCCAAGACCGCGCCGCTCGACGCCGTGCGCGTCTACGCCAACAGCCATTACGTCACGCCGCGCCCGACGCTGAATCAGGCCATCAAGGGCATCAAGTCGGAACTCGTCCTCACGCTGGACCGCTTCCGCGCTGAAGAAAAGCTTCTGGAGGCCCAGCGCCTCGAACAGCGCACGCTCTTCGATCTGGAGATGATGGAGGCGACGGGCGCCTGCGCGGGCATTGAGAATTATTCGCGCTATCTGACCGGACGCATGCCGGGAGATCCGCCGCCGACGCTCTTCGAATATGTGCCGGATCATGCGTTGGTCTTCGCGGATGAATCCCATGTGACCGTCCCGCAATTAGGGGCGATGTATAAGGGCGACTTCCGCCGCAAATCGACTCTGGCGGAATATGGCTTCCGCCTGCCTTCCTGCATGGACAACCGCCCGCTGAAATTCGAGGAATGGGACGCGATGCGTCCGCAATCGGTCTTCGTCTCGGCGACTCCGGGCCGCTGGGAGATGGAGCGCACGGGCGGCGTCTTCACCGAGCAGGTCATCCGCCCGACGGGGCTCATCGATCCGCCGGTGATCGTGCGCCCGGTGACGCATCAGGTCGACGACGTCATGGCCGAATGCCGCCGCGTGGCCGCCGCCGGAATGCGGGCGCTGGTGACGACCCTCACCAAGCGCATGGCCGAGGATCTGACCGAATATCTCCATGAGCAGGGGATCAAGGTCCGCTATCTGCATTCCGACATCGACACGGTGGAGCGCATCGAGATCCTGCGCGATCTGCGGTTGGGGGTCTTCGACGTGCTGGTCGGGATCAACCTGCTGCGCGAAGGTCTTGATATTCCTGAATGCGGGCTGGTCGCGATTCTCGACGCCGATAAAGAGGGCTTCCTGCGTTCGGAGACCTCGTTGATCCAGACCATCGGCCGCGCGGCCCGCAACGTCGAGGGCGTGGCGATCCTCTACGCCGATAAGATCACCGATTCCATGGCCCGCGCCATGGCCGAGACGGATCGTCGCCGCGAGAAGCAGCAGGCTTATAACCAAGAGCATGGAATCACGCCGCAATCCGTCAAGAAGAACATCGCCGACATCCTGCAATCGCTCTATGAGGGCGATCATGTCACGCCGGAGCTGCCGGAGGGCGTCAAACCCGGCGTGGGCGGCAATCTCGCCAAACATCTGGAGGCCCTGCGCAAACAAATGCTCAAGGCGGCGGAGAACCTCGAATTCGAAGAGGCCGCGCGTCTGCGCGACGAAGTGAAGCGTCTGGAGATGGCCGAGCTGCTCACCGCCGAGGATCCCTTCGTCCGGCAATCGGCGCTTGAGGAGGCTTCGGCGGCGGATCTGCGCCGCGCGGGGCGCTCGACGGCGGGCAGGGCGGGCCGACGCCCGACCCGCGCCCGCGGAAAAAGCTGAAGCGGCGAGACGAAAAGTTGCGGGGGATTGCCAGACCTCCCGCGCTCTGTTTAAGCTTCCCTCCAACTAAAGGATCCCCCGTCGGGCCGCGCGTCCGGGAGGAGGGAAGGGACGCCTCGCGCGGCCCGCTGGGAGGAGACCGCTATGGAATTCGATTTCGGACTCGGCGAAACCGCCGAGGCCATCCGCGAGACGACCGCGCGTTTCGCCGATCAGCATATCGCGCCTCTGGCCGCCAAGACCGACCGCGAGAATAAATTCCCGCGCGAGCTTTGGCCGAAAATGGGCGAGCTTGGCCTCCACGGGATCACCGTCGAAGAGGAATTCGGCGGGCTCGGACTCGGCTATCTGGAGCATGTCGTGGCGATGGAGGAGGTGTCCCGCGCTTCGGCCTCGGTGGGTCTGAGCTACGGCGCCCATTCGAATCTCTGCGTGAATCAGATTCGCCGCTGGGGAAATCCCGAGCAGAAGCGCCATTATCTGCCCAAGCTCATCTCGGGCGAGCATGTCGGCTCTCTGGCCATGTCGGAGGCGGGCAGCGGCTCGGACGTGGTCTCCATGCGCACCCGCGCCGATAAAACCGCCAAAGGCTGGCGGCTCAACGGGACGAAGTTCTGGATCACCAACGCCCCCGAAGCCGACACGCTCGTCGTCTACGCCAAAACCGATCCCTCCGCCGGGCCGCGCGGCATCTCGGCCTTCTTCATCGAGAAGGGAGACGAAGGCTTCTCCGTCTCGCCCAAGCTCGACAAGATGGGCATGCGGGGCTCGGACACCGCCGAACTCGTCTTTCAGGATTGCGAGATCCCCGCCGACCGCCTGATGGGCAAGGAAGGCGAGGGCGTGAAGATCCTCATGTCCGGACTGGATTACGAGCGCGCCGTGCTTTCGGCGGGTCCGCTCGGCATCATGCGGGCCGCGCTGGACGTGGTGCTGCCCTATGTCCGCGAGCGCAAGCAATTCGGCCAGCGCATCGGCGATTTCCAGCTCATGCAGGCCAAGATCGCCGACATGTATGTGGCTCTGAACTCCTCGCGGGCCTATGTCTACGCCGTGGCCAAGGCCTGCGACGCGGGCAAGACCACCCGCGCGGACGCCGCCGCCGCCATTCTGCTCGCCAGCGAAAACGCCGTCAAAACCAGCCTTGAGGCCGTGCAGGCTCTGGGCGGAGCTGGCTACACCAAGGAATGGCCCGTCGAGCGCCTCGTGCGCGACGCCAAGCTCTACGACATCGGCGCGGGCACCAATGAAATCCGCCGCTACCTCATCGGGCGGGAGATCGTCGGGGCATGAGCCGCATCAAAAGCGCCGCAGACCCGGATTCGCCGGGATTTCAGGCCAACGCCGCCCATCACCGCGCCCTCGCGCAGGAGCTGCGCGAGCGGGCCGCCAAGACCGCCCTCGGCGGCCCCGAGCGCGCCCGCGCCCGCCATACCGAGCGCGGCAAGCTCTTGCCGCGCGAGCGCGTCATCCGGCTTCTGGATCCGGCCTCCTCCTTTCTGGAGATCGGGGCTCTGGCGGCGGGCGGCATGTATGAGGACGAGGCCCCCGCCGCGGGCGTGATCGCCGGGATCGGGCGGGTTTCGGGCCGCGAGGTCATGATCGTCGCCAATGACGCCACGGTGAAGGGCGGCGCCTATTTCCCGATGACCGTCAAGAAGCATCTCCGGGCGCAGGAGATCGCCCGCGAGAACCGCCTTCCTTGCGTTTATCTGGTCGACAGCGGCGGCGCGAATCTGCCGCATCAGGCCGAGGTCTTCCCCGACCGCGATCATTTCGGCGCGATCTTCTATAATCAGGCGCAGATGTCGGCGGAGGGGATTCCGCAGATCGCCTGCGTCATGGGCAGCTGCACGGCGGGCGGGGCCTATGTGCCCGCCATGTCCGACGAGACGGTGATCGTGCGCAATCAGGGCACGATCTTCCTCGCGGGGCCGCCTCTGGTGAAGGCCGCGACGGGCGAAGTCATCTCCGCCGAGGATCTCGGCGGCGCCGAGGTCCATGGCCGCCGCTCCGGCGTGGTGGATCACGTCGCCGAGAACGACGAGCATGCTTTGCGCATCGTCCGCGAGATCGTCGCCACGCTGAACCGCCCGAAACCCCTCGACATCGAGCTTGCGGAGCCGCGTCCGCCCGCGCTGGATCCCGAAGGGCTTTATGGGATTCTCCCGCAGGATCTGCGCTCGCCCTATGACGTGCGCGAGGCCATCGGCCGCATCGTCGACGGCTCCGATTTCCGCGAGTTCAAGCCGCTTTACGGAACCACTCTGGTCTGCGGCTTCGCCCATATCTGGGGAATTCCCGTCGCCATTCTGGCGAATAACGGCGTGATCTTCTCGGAGAGCGCCATGAAGGGCGCGCATTTCATCGAGCTGGCCTGTCAGCGCCGGATTCCCTTGCTGTTCCTGCAAAACGTCTCGGGCTTCATGGTGGGCGGCAAATATGAGGCGGGCGGCATCGCCAAGGACGGCGCCAAGCTCGTGACCGCCGTCGCCACCGCCAGCGTGCCGAAGATCACCGTGCTGATCGGCGGCTCCTTCGGCGCTGGGAATTACGGCATGTGCGGAAGGGCTTACCGCCCGCGCTTTCTCTTCAGCTGGCCCAACAGCCGCATCAGCGTGATGGGCGGCGAACAGGCGGCCTCGGTGCTGGCGACCATCCGCCGCGACGCTCTGGAGGCGCGCGGCGAGGAATGGTCCAAAGAGGCGGAGGAGGCTTTCAAAAATCCCATCCGCGCCCGCTATGAGGACGAAGGCAATCCCTATCACGCCACCGCCCGGCTCTGGGACGACGGCGTGATCGATCCCGTCCAGACCCGCGACGTGCTGGGCCTCGCCTTTTCGGCGACGCTCAACGCCCCCATTCCCCAAACGCCGCGCTTCGGCGTGTTCCGTATGTGAGAGGAGATCGGCCATGATGGAGAGTCTGCTGATCGCCAATCGCGGCGAGATCGCAAGGCGCATTTTGCGCACGGCCAAGCGTCTTGGGGTGCGCGGAATCGCGGTGTATTCCGAAGCCGACGCCGAGGCGCCCTTCGTGAAGGAGGCCGACGAGGCGGTGTTGATCGGTCCGGCCCCCGCCCGCGAGAGCTATCTCGTCCAAGCCAAAATTCTGGAGGCCGCCCGCAAGACGGGCGCCCAAGCGATTCATCCGGGCTACGGCTTCCTCTCGGAGAACGCCGAATTCGCCGAGGCGGTCCAGAAGGCGGGCCTGATCTGGGTGGGGGCGCCGCCTTCCTCCATTCGGGCCATGGGCCTGAAGGACGCCGCCAAACGCCTGATGCAGGAAGCGGGAGTCCCCGTCACCCCCGGTTATCTCGGCGAGGATCAAAGCGAGGCGCGTCTCGCCGCCGAGGCTGCGGCCATCGGCTGGCCGATTCTCATCAAAGCCGTGGCGGGCGGCGGCGGCAAAGGCATGCGCCGCGTCGACCGCGCCGAGGATTTCCTCGGGGCGCTGACCTCCTGCCGCCGCGAGGCCGCCGCCTCCTTCGGCGACGACCGGGTGCTGCTGGAGAAATACATCCTCAATCCGCGCCATATCGAGGTTCAGGTCTTCGGCGACCAGCAGGGCGGGGCGGTGCATCTCTTCGAGCGCGATTGCTCTTTGCAGCGCCGCCATCAAAAAGTGATCGAGGAGGCGCCGGCCCCCGGCATGGACCCCGCCACCCGCGAGGCGCTTTGCGCGGCGGCGGTGCGGGCGGCCAAGGCGGTGGATTACGTCGGGGCGGGGACCATCGAATTCATCGCCGACGGCTCCGAGGGCCTGCGCGCGGACCGCATCTGGTTCATGGAGATGAACACCCGCCTTCAGGTCGAGCATCCCGTCACCGAGGAGATCACCGGCGAGGATCTGGTCGAATGGCAATTGCGCGTCGCCTGCGGCGAGCCTCTGCCGAAGACTCAGGATCAGATCACGATGAAGGGCTGGGCCATGGAGGCCCGGCTTTACGCGGAGAATCCCGCAGCGGGCTTTCTGCCCTCCACCGGGCGGCTGGAGCGGCTCCACCTCCCGAGCTGGTTTTATCCGCCCGATGACGAGAAGATGCGTTTTGGCGTTCATTGCCGCGTGGACGCGGGCGTGGAGGAGGGCGGCGAGGTCTCGCCCTATTATGATCCGATGATCGCCAAGCTGATCGTCCACGCCGACACGCGCGAGGAGGCGGCCCGAAATCTGGCGATGGGCTGCGCGCAGGTGCAGGTCTGGCCGGTCAAAACCAATGCGGGCTTTCTCGTCCGGGCGGCCTCCGATCCGGATTTCATCGCCGGGCGCATAGACACCGGCTTCATCGAGCGCCATGCGGAAAGGCTTGTTCCGGATGGCGAGCCTCCGCTGGTGGTCATGCAGACGGCGGTTTTGGATCTCACGAGGGAAAAGAGCCGCAATCTCTGGTCGCCCGGTCCCTGGGACCGGCTGCAGGGCTTCCGCCTGAACGCCGATTCTGCGCCGCGCGCCGAAATCTGGATTGCGGGCGGCGTTCGCTGGGTCGACCTGGAGGCGGATCCTCAGAAAATCGCCTCAGGCGCCCAGCTTTCTCTCAACTGGTTTTTCTCCGGCGAGGAGGATCGCGTCGTTTTTTATCACGGCGAGGCCTGGGCCTTCAGAGCGCCTACCGCCGACGACGGCGCGGAAGGCGCGGGCGCCGAGGGCGGCGGCGAGATCTTCGCGCCCATGCCGGGGCTCGTGGTCTCCGTCGAGGTCGCGGAGGGCGAGAAGGTGGCCAAGGGTCAGAAGCTGCTGACCCTCACCGCCATGAAGATGGAGCACGCCCTCGCCGCGCCTTTCGACGGAACCGTGACGCGTCTGGCGGTCAAAGCGGGCGATCAGGTGACGGAAAGCGCGCTTCTGGCGGCGGTCGGGCGCGATGAGGAGGGCGCCGCATGACCGGACGCTGGTTCGAAGACTGGACCGAGGGCGAAACCCTCGAACATGAGATCCGCCGCACCGTCACCGAGACGGACAACCTGCTGATCTCGGCCCTGACCCATAATCCGCAGCCTCTGCACCTTGACGCCGAGGCGGCGGCGGCCAGCGAATTCGGGCGGATTCTCGTCAACGGCACCTTCACCTTCGCGCTGATGGTGGGGCTTTCGGTGGGCGACACCACCTTAGGCGTGCTGGTGGCGAATCTGGGCTATGACAAAGTGGTGATGCCCAAGCCCGTCTTCATCGGCGACACTTTGCGGGCGCGCTCCAAGGTGGTCGCGCTGCGGGAGTCGAAATCGCGCCCCGAGGCCGGATTGGTCACCTTCGAGCATCAGGCCGTGAACCAGCGCGACGACGTGGTTTGTCAATGTCTGCGCACGGCGCTCATTCGCCGGAGGCCCGCCGCATGAGGCTCCGTTCGCTGCTCTTCACGCCGGGCGACCGTCCGGACCGCATGCTCAAGGCGCTGGAATCCGGCGCCGACGCGGTGATCCTCGATCTGGAGGACGCGGTTTCGCCCGAGCGCAAGCCCGAGGCCCGGCGGCGCGTGGCCGAGCTTCTCGCCTCCGCTCAGCGTTCGGCGCGGGTCTTCGTGCGGATCAATCCGCTGCAAGGGCCCGAGGCCGACCGCGATCTCGCGGCGGTGCTGGAGGGCGCGCCGGACGGGCTTTTGCTGCCGAAATCCGAAAGCGCGGCGAGCGTCAAGGCGCTTCAGGCGCGCGTCGCGGCGCATGGGGGGAGGCTGCCGCCGGTTCTGCCCATCGCCACCGAGACCCCGGCGGCGATCTTCGGGCTCGGGAGCTACCGCGAGGTCGCGTCCCTGCTCTGCGGGCTGACATGGGGCGCCGAGGATCTGCCCGCCGCCATCGGCGCCGCGACCTCGCGCGAGCCGGACGGCGGTTACTCCGCGCCTTATGAGATAGTCCGGAGCCTGACCTTGTTCGGCGCCCATGCGGCGGGGGTCTCGCCCATCGACACGGTGTTTCCCGCCTTCAAGGACATGGCCGGACTCGCCGCCTACGCCGCCCGCGCCCGCCGCGACGGCTTTCGCGGCATGATGGCGATCCATCCGGCGCAGGTTCCGGCGATCAACGCCGCCTTCGCTCCGAGCGCCGTCGAAGTCGATTGGGCGCGGCGCGTTCTGGCGGCCTTCGCCGCCGCGCCGGGCGCGGGGGCGGTGAATCTCGAAGGCGCCATGCTGGACGCGCCCCATCGCAAACAGGCTGAGCGGATCCTCGAAGAGGCTCAGGCGCCCGCCTCCAAAACTTAAAGAGCGCCGCCTTTTCAGGCGACGCTCCGGGATGGCTTCAGGAAGAAAGACGCGCTCAGGCGGCGATTTCTTCGCCCTCGTCCTTGCGCTTGGCGAGGACCGGCGTCGGGATGAGCATGAAGGCCGGGACATGGTCCCCGAAGCCCACGACGTTCTCGTCCATCTCCTCCTCCTCCTCGCGCCGGCGCCGACCGCCCCGGCCGCCTCTGTCGAAGCGGTCGTTGCGCTCGCGGCCGGGCAGAGGCGCGCGCGGATCGGGGCGCTGCTCGTTCCGGGAGTCGGGACGCGACTCCGTGCGAGAGGGTTCGGAGCGGGGAGCTTCGGAACGCGGGCCGCGGCCCTCGCGGCGGGGCTCCTCCGTCGGGCGACGGCGCCCGCCTCTCTCTTCGCGCTCGTTGCGGCGGCCGGAGCCGCCTTCGGCGCGCTCGGCCGGAGCCTCTTCGCCGGTTTTGCTCTGAGCCTCAGGCTCGGCGCGGGCGGCCCTGCCGGGGGCTTCGAGGCGCGGAATGGGCTTTTTCGTCAGATCCTCGATCTGCGCGATGTATTTGGCGTCGCTGGGCAGCGCGAGGGTGTAGGCCGTGCCCGAGCGTCCGGCGCGGCCCGTGCGGCCGATGCGGTGGACGTAATCCTCGGGATGGGTCGGGGCGTCGAAGTTGAAGACATGGCTGACGTCGGGGATGTCGAGTCCGCGCGCCGCCACGTCCGAGGCCACCAACAGCTGAATCGCGCCGTTGCGGAAGCCGTCGAGCACCCGCATGCGCACATGCTGGTCGAGGTCGCCGTGCAGGGCGCCCACCGAGAAGCCATGGACCTCAAGGGATTTATAAAGAACCCCGACGTCGCGCTTGCGGTTGCAGAAGATGATGGCGTTGCGCAGCTTGTCGCCTTCGCCCTTGAGCATGGCGCGCAGCACGTCGCGTTTGCGCTTGGTCTCGATCTCGCGGCCGCCGCCGCCCTCGATCTGCCGCAGGCCCTGCGCCACGGTGTCGGCGGTGGTGGCGGGACGCGCCACCTCGACGCGCACCGGCGCCTGAAGGAACTCGCTCGTCAGCTTGACGATCTCCGGCGGCATGGTCGCCGAGAAGAAGAGCGTCTGACGCGTGAAGGGCGTGAGCTTGAAGATGCGCTCGATGTCGGGGATGAAGCCCATGTCCAGCATGCGGTCGGCTTCGTCCACCACCATGATCTGCACGCCGGTCAGCATGAGCTTGCCGCGCTCGACATGGTCCAGCAGCCGCCCCGGCGTGGCGATGAGCACGTCCACGCCGCGGTCGATGAGCTTATCCTGCTCGTTGAAGGAGACGCCGCCGATCAGCAAAGCCATGGTGAGCTTGTAATGCTTGCCGTAGGTCTCGAAGTTCTCGGCCACCTGAGCGGCCAGCTCGCGCGTCGGCGCGAGGATCAGAGAGCGCGGCATGCGCGCCCGGGCGCGGCCCTGAGCCAGCAAGGCGATCATCGGCAGCGTGAAGGAGGCCGTTTTTCCGGTGCCCGTCTGCGCGATGCCGAGAACGTCCCGGCCCGCCAGCGCATGCGGGATGGCCTCGGCCTGAATGGGCGTCGGCTCCTTATAGCCCGCTTCGGCGATGGCCTGGAGGAGCGGAGCGGGCAGATTCAGATCGTCAAACGTCATTGACCGTTTAAACTCACGTATGAGATGGCGCCTCGCAAGCCATAGACTGCGGCGTATGGGCAACATGCTCCGCGGCGCGGAGAAAGTCAAACTTTCGCTGCGACGCGAAGGGTCCGGATGAGCGGCGCGGAAGGACGCGGGCCGGGAGTTTTCGTCGCTCAGGGCCGCAGAAGACGAGGAGGATCCCGGAGCGGCTCCGGTCGGGAGCAGGGCGGCGGGTCGGGCGCGCCTCCTCTCCGCGCAGGGGCGGAAGCCCCGCCAGAGGCCGTAAGGCTTTGGAATGCGGGCGGGAATCCCTCCGGCGCGCGGATCCAGGATCAGAAGCCCCGCCTGAGCCGCGCGCAGGGTCGGGCGCTCAGATGAAGAGGGCGAGAATCCCGGCCTCCTCCGCAAGGGCGCGGCGCGGCGGAGGAAAGCCGTCGTCGGGCCGGGCCTGCGTCTTAAGGATAGGGCGCGGCGGCTCCTGCGGCCGCCGCGGATCGGGCCGCCCCGGCGAACAGCCTTGCGGCCTCTCGGGCGGGGGCGTCGCGCGGGAGGATGATCGGGGACGTCGCGCGGTCGATTTCGTGATTTGCGCATCATCCCTTCGTCCTGAGGCTCGCTTGAGACTTAATATTGCTTTTGCGCTGCGGCGTAGGATGGGTATAGTCGCGCCAGAACCGACGCCGAAGCGAGGCCGCGCCCTCGCGCTGATCTGGAATCCGCGATCATGTCCGAGCTTAAGTCCGACGCCGCTCCCAAGCCGCCCGTCGCCCGCGACGCCCCTTGGCTCATGCGCACTTACGCCGGCCATTCCACGGCGGCCAAGTCCAACGCGCTTTATCGCAGCAATCTGGCCAAGGGTCAGACGGGCCTGTCCATCGCCTTCGACCTGCCGACCCAGACCGGCTATGATTCCGACGATCCGCTTGCGCGCGGCGAAGTCGGCAAGGTGGGCGTGCCGGTCAGCCATCTCGGCGACATGAAGGCCCTGCTCGACGGCATTCCGCTCGACCGCATGAACACCTCCATGACGATCAACGCGACGGCGCCTTGGCTGCTCGCGCTCTACATCGCCACGGCGGAGGCTCAGGGCGTCGATCCGAAAAGCCTGCAAGGCACCACGCAGAACGATCTGATCAAGGAATATCTCTCGCGCGGGGCTTACGTCTATCCGCCCGCGCCCTCGATCCGGCTGGTGGGCGACGTGGCCGCCTACACCCTCACCGAGGTTCCGAAATGGAACCCCATGAACGTCTGCTCTTATCACCTGCAGGAGGCGGGCGCGACGCCTGAGCAGGAGCTCGCTTATGCTCTGGCGACGGCCATCGCGGTTCTGGATTCGCTCAAGGCCCGCAAGGAGATCCCCGCCGAGACCTTGGGTCAGATCCTCGGGCGGCTGTCGTTCTTCGTGAACGCCGGGATGCGCTTCATCACCGAGATGTGCAAGATGCGCGCTTTCGGCGAGCTCTGGGAGGAGATCGCCGAGACTCGTTATGGCGTCACGGATGAAAGGCTCCGGCGCTTCCGCTACGGCGTGCAGGTCAACAGCCTCGGCCTGACCGAGCAGCAGCCGGAAAACAACGTCTACCGCATCCTCATCGAGGCTCTCGCGGTGACGATCTCCAAGAACGCCCGCGCCCGCGCCTTGCAGCTTCCCGCTTGGAACGAAGCGCTGGGCCTGCCGCGGCCTTGGGATCAGCAATGGTCGCTGCGGATGCAGCAGATTCTCGCCTTCGAGACCGACCTCCTCGAATATGGCGATCTCTTCGACGGCTCTCCGGTGGTGGCGGCCAAGGTCGAGGAGCTGAAGACCGGCGCCCGCGAGGAGCTGGCCCGCATCGAGGAGATGGGCGGGGCGCTCAACGCTCTGGATTATATGAAGCGTCGCCTTGTGGAATCCAACGCCGCCCGTCTGGCGCGGATCGAATCCGGCGAGCAGGTGGTCGTGGGCGTGAATAAATACGCCTCCGGCGAGCCCTCGCCGCTTTCGGGCGGAGACGGCGCGATCCTCGTGGTGGATCCGGCGGTGGAGGCCGAGCAAATCGCCTCGCTCAAGGCTTGGCGCGCCCAGCGCGACGAAAAGGCCGTGCAGGCCGCCCTCGCGGAGCTGAAATCCGCCGCCAAGGAAGGCCGCAACGTCATGCCGCCTTCGATCATCGCGGCGCGGCTCGGCGCCACGACGGGCGAATGGGGCGGAGCGCTCCGCGAGATCTTCGGCGAGTTCCGCGCCCCCACAGGCGTTTCGGCGGCCTCTTCGGCGCCCAGCACCGACCTCACGCGCATGAAGGTCGTGCGTCAGCGCGTGGCCGAGGTTTCGGATCGCCTCGGGCGGCGCATCAAGATGCTGGTCGGCAAGCCGGGCCTCGACGGCCATTCCAACGGCGCCGAGCAAATCGCCGTGCGCGGCCGCGATTGCGGCTTTGAAGTCGTCTATGAAGGCATCCGCCTGACTCCCGCCCAGATCGTCAATTCGGCGCTTGAGGAAAGCGTGCATGTGGTGGGGCTGTCCATCTTGTCGGGCTCGCATCTGGCGCTCGTCGAGGAGGTGCTGGAGCGCATGAAGGCTCTGGAGATGAACGACGTCATCGTGATCGTCGGCGGCATCATCCCGGATTCCGACGCCGAATTGCTGCTGAAGTCCGGCGTGACGCGCGTCTATACGCCCAAGGATTTCGACCTCACCAAGATTATGAGCGAGATCGTGGATATGGTCGAGGCTCAGGCGGCCGGAGCGTTGTCCAGCGAAGCCGTTTCGGCTTCGCGTCGTGAAAACGCGGCGACGAAATGAATCAGGGCCTTTGAACGACCCCTTGGGGTCGGAAAAGGCCCGAAAGCCCGCCGCCTGATCTGTCCTGAGGCGCCTTTGAACAGCCCGCTCCGGAGCGCCGGGGCGGGCTTTTTCTGTTCAAGGCCCCAGCCCGAATCTGACTGTTTCTCCGCTCCGGCTTGTCGGCCTCTGGAGAAAACCGCATAAGCCTCCCCATATCCCTGACGACAAAACCGAATCCCGAGGAAATCCCTATGACCAAGCTGTTTTACGCGCCCGGAGCCTGCTCCCTCGCGCCGCATATCGTTCTGGAGTGGATCGGCGCGCCCTATGAGGCCCATCGCGTGACTTACGGCTCGCCGGAGCTGGTCGCGGTGAATCCCTCGGGCGCGGTGCCTGCGCTTCGGGAGGAGGACGGTTGGATTCTGACTCAGGCGGGCGCGATCCTCGAATATCTGGCGGCCAAGCATCCGGAGGCGAAGCTTTCGGGCGGCGAGGGCCTGCGCGCGGCGGCCGAGGCGCATCGCTGGTCGAGCTTCTTCACGGGGGATCTGCATCCCTCCTTCTACCCGGTCTTCATGGCCGACCGCTACACCACGGACCGCTCCGAGGCGGGGCTTGCGGCGACCCGCGCGGCGGGCCTTGATCTGGTGCGCAAGCGCTTCAAGATCCTCAACGACCATCTTCAGGGCCGCGAATGGATCCTTGAGGGCCGTTCGGTCATGGACGCCTACGCCTTCCCGATGATCCGTTGGGGCCGGGCCAAGCTGCCCGAGGGCATGGGCGCCTATCCGAACGTCATGGCGCTGCATGACCGCCTCGCCGCCGACGAAGGGGTCAAGACGGTCCTCGCGCGGGAAGCCGCGAAGTGACCAGCGGAATTCATCACGTCACGCTGGTGACGCGGCGGGTGCAGGCCAATGTGGATTTCTACGTCGGCTTCCTCGGCCTCCGCCTCGTCAAGCGCACGGCCGGCTACGCCGACCCCACGCAGCTGCATCTGTTCTACGGCGACCGCGTGGGCGCGCCCGGGACTCTGCTGACCTTCCTCGTCTGGGAGGACGGCGCCCCGGGCCGCGCCGGACATGGGCAAATCGGAGAGGTGGCGCTCTCCGTGCCGAAAGAGAGCCTCGGCCATTGGCTGACGCGGGCGATGGAGCATCGCGTTCCGCATGAAAGCCCGAGCCGCGAATTCGGCGAGACGGTCCTGCGTCTGAAGGATCCGGACGGGGTGATCGTCAAGCTGGTCGGGGCGGAGGCTCCGGAAGGGGCCGCCCCCGAGGAGATGGCGCCCATCCGCATTCGGGCCGCGACTCTGCTGACCGAAAAGCCCGAAGAAACCGCCGCTTTCGTGGCGCGCTTCGGCTATCGGCCGGGGCCGCGCGAGGGCTCGATTCAGCGGATGCTCTCGGAGACCGACGCTCTGGACGTCCGCGACGCGAGCGGATTTTATCCCGGCGTCGCGGGGGCGGGAGCGGCGGATCACGTCGCCTTTCGCGCGCCGGACGAAGCGGCGGTGCGGGCTCTGGCGGCGGAGTTTTCGGCGGAAGGGGCGGAGACCTCGCTCCGGGACCGGAAATATTTCTTCTCCTTCTACGTCCGCGAGCCGGGCGGCTCTCTGATCGAATGCGCCTCCGACGGGCCGGGCTTCCTGCTCGACGAGCCGGAGGAGACTCTCGGGACGAGGCTGTTCTTCCCGCCCCGCGCCCAAGGCGTCGAGGATCTGGCGGCCATGCTGCCGCAATTCGCCCTCCCCGGCGCGCCTCGGCGGCCTCGGCGGGATTTGCCCTTCGTCCATCGCTTCCGCGATCCCGAAGGCGCGGAGCCCGACGGCTCGACGCTGATCCTGCTCCATGGCTCGGCGGGGATGGAGGCGGATCTGATGCCCTTCGCCGCGCGGGTCGCGCCGCGCGCCACGTTGCTGGGTCTGCGGGGCCGCAGCATCGAGGAGGGGAGCCATCGCTGGTTCCGGCGTCTGCCGGGGCGGCGCTTCGATCAGGAGGACGTCCGCGCCGAGGCCGAGGCTCTGGTCTGGACTCTGGAGGAGGCGCAGCGGGCCTATGGGCTGGATCCCGAGCGGGTCGCGGTTCTGGGCTGGTCCAATGGCGCGAACCTTCTCGGAGCGGCGATGCTGCTCCATCCGGGGGCGATCCGGCGGGGGATCCTGCTGCGTCCGCAGATGGTGCTGGAGGCCGAGCCCGGCGCGGCCCCCGCGCCTGCCGAAGCGCTTCTGCTGACCGGCGCGAGCGATCCTTCCGCGGAGCCCCTTGCGGAGGCTCTGAGGCGGGCCGGGGCCTCGGCGGAGCTTCAGCAGGCCGCGCTCGGGCATAATCCGACGCCCAATGACGAAGAGATCCTGCGGGCCTGGCTGAAGCGCGCTTGAGGCGAGACGACATGACGAAGGCCCGGAGGTCTCCCTCCGGGCCTTCTTTCGATTCTCAGGCGGAAAGATCAGGCGATCTTGGTCAGCAGCTCGTCCAGCGACTTCTTGGCGTCGCCGTAGAACATCCGGGTGTTGTCCTTATAGAAGAGCGGGTTCTCGATGCCCGAATAGCCCGTTCCGGCGCCGCGCTTGCTGACGAAGACCTGCTTCGCCTTCCAGACCTCCAGCACCGGCATGCCGGCGATGGGCGAGTTCGGATCCTCCTGCGCGGCGGGATTCACCACGTCGTTGGAGCCGATGACGATGGCCACGTCGGTCTCCGGGAAGTCGTCGTTGATCTCGTCCATCTCCAGAACGATGTCGTAGGGCACCTTGGCCTCCGCGAGCAGCACGTTCATATGCCCCGGCAGACGGCCCGCCACCGGATGAATGCCGAAGCGCACGTTCTTGCCCTTGGCGCGCAGACGCCGCGTCAGCTCGGAGACCGATTGCTGCGCCTGAGCCACCGCCATGCCGTAGCCCGGCACGATGATGACGCTGTCGGCGTCGTTGAGCGCGGCGGCCACGCCGTCGGCGTCGATGGCGATCTGCTCGCCCGCGATCTCCATGGCGGGGCCTTTCGCCGCGCCGCCGAAGCCGCCGAGGATCACCGAGACGAAGGAGCGGTTCATCGCCTTGCACATGATGTAGCTCAGAATGGCGCCCGAAGAGCCCACCAGAGCGCCCACCACGATCAGCAGGTCATTGCCCAGCGTGAAGCCGATGGCCGCGGCCGCCCAACCCGAATAGCTGTTGAGCATGGAGACCACCACGGGCATGTCGGCGCCGCCGATGCCCATGATCAGATTCCAGCCGATGAAGCCCGCGATGACGGCGGTCAGCACCACGGTCCAGAGGCCCGCGCCCGCCAGATACATGATCCCGAGGATCACGCAGAGCGCCAGAGCGCCCGCGTTGAGCATATGGCCGCCGGGCAGCTGCTTGGGTTTGCCGTCGACCTTGCCCGCGAGCTTGCCGAAGGCGATGACCGAGCCGGTGAAGGTCACCGCGCCGATGAAGACGCCGAGGAAGACCTCGACCTTCATGATGTTCAGCTCGACGCCGCTCTTATGCGCCAGCACGCCCGCGAATCCGGTGAGAGCCCTGCGAGCCTCCTCGCCGAGGCCCGCGACGTGCCGCGCCTCCATTTCGGCGTTGATCGCGATGAAGACCGCCGCGAGGCCGACCAGCGAATGCATGGCCGCCACGAGCTGAGGCATCTCGGTCATGCCGACGCGCTTGGCGAGCATCGCGCCGCCGATCGCGCCGGGAATCGCCATGAGCAGCACCAGCCATCCGCCGCCGACGCCCGGCGTCAGCAGAGTGGCGAAGAAGGCCAGCGCCATGCCGACCACGCCATACCAGACCGCGCGTTTCGCGCTTTCCTGATTCGACAATCCGCCCAGCGAGAGGACGAAGAGCACCGCCGCCACGACATAGGCGGCTGAAACCAATCCCAAAGGCATTTCAACCCCCTTACGACTTCTGGAACATGGCGAGCATCCGGCGCGTGACCATGAAGCCGCCGACGATGTTCACGGCGGTCATGAGCACGGCCAAAGCCGCAAGGATCTTCACGAGCGAGACGTCCGAGCCGATCTGCAGAATCGCGCCGACGATCACGATGGAGGAGATCGCGTTGGTCACCGCCATGAGCGGCGTATGCAGCGAATGGGCGACGTTCCAGATCACCTGAAAGCCCACGAAGACCGCCAGAGCGAAGACGATCATATGCTGCATGAAGCTCGCCGGAGCGAACCCGCCGAGGATCAGCAGAAAGCCCGCCATGGCCGCCAGCAGGCCGACCTGATTGCGCGTGCTTTTCTTGAAATTCGCGACCTCAAGCGCGCGCTTCTCCTCATGGGTCAGCTCCTTGGGCTTCTCCTTGGGCTTTTGCGCGGCGATGGCCTGAATCTTCGGCGGCGGCGGCGGGAAGGTGATCGCGCCGTCATAGGTCACGGTGGCGCCGCGGATCACGTCGTCCTCCATGTTGTGGACGACCTGACCATCCTTGCCGGGGGTCAGATCGGACATCATATGGCGGATGTTCGTCGAATACAGGCTGGAGGCCTGCGAAGCCATGCGGCTCGGGAAATCGGTGTAGCCGACCACGGTCACGCCGTTGTCGCTGACGATCTTCTGATCCGGAACCGTCAGATCGCAGTTGCCGCCGCGCTCGGCGGCGAGATCCACGACCACCGAGCCGGGCTTCATCGCCTCGACCATGTCCTTCAGCCAGAGCTTGGGGGCGTCGCGGCCGGGGATGAGCGCCGTGGTGATCACGATGTCCATATCCGGGGCCAGCTCGCGGAATTTCTTGAGCTGGGCCTCGCGGAACTCCGGCGAGCTGGGGGCCGCGTAGCCGCCCGTGGCGGCGCCGTCGGTCTGCTGCTCCGAGAAGTCGAGATAGACGAATTCCGCGCCCATGGACTCGATCTGCTCGGCCACTTCCGGCCGCACGTCGAAGGCGTAGACCATGGCGCCGAGCGAGGTCGCCGCGCCGATGGCCGCAAGGCCCGCCACGCCCGCGCCCACCACCAGCACCTTGGCCGGGGGCACCTTGCCCGCCGCCGTGACCTGTCCGGTGAAGAAGCGGCCGAAATTGGCGCCGGCCTCGATCACCGCGCGATAGCCCGCGATGTTGGCCATGGAGGAGAGGGCGTCCATCTTCTGGGCGCGCGAGATGCGCGGCACCATGTCCATGGCGACGACGTTGGTCCCGATCTCCTTGGCCTGCTCCAGAAGCTCTTTATTCTGGGCCGGGTAGAAAAAGGAGATGAGCAGCTGTCCCTTGCGGGTGAGCTTCAGCTCCTCCGGGGTCGGAGGGCGGACCTTCGCCACGATCTCGGCCTCGGCGAAGAGGGCCTCCGTCGAGGGGACCACGCGCACGCCCGCTTTTTCATAAGCGGCGTCGGAGAATCCGGCCTTTACGCCCGCGCCCGATTCGATCAGGCAAACATAGCCCAGCTTTTGAAGCTGCAAGGCGCTGTCGGGCGTCATCGCCACGCGCGATTCGCCTGCGAAACTTTCTTTCGGCGCCCCGATCTTCATAAGGTCTTCCTCCGCATTTCTGATCCCCCAGACGTCGTTTTAGCGCGGCGAGGGCCGCGTTCCGAACGAAACGGCGCCCCGGAATCCCGCATCTCCGCGCCTTTGCGGCCGCGCCGGAGGAGACTCCGGCTCAAACCTCCGCCCTGGGGCTGAGGCTTCAGGCGGACCACCCGGGGGTTCCCTGAAGGCGTGACGACGCAGGGCGCGGCGAGGCTCGCCGGACGCTCGACGCCTATACATCCGGCGTGTTCGGCTCAGGTCAAGCCCGCCATAGAGCCTATTGGGGGTCGGGCGCGCGATTTTCGCGCGATTTCCTCACTTCATCGCCGCGCGTCCGCGATTCATGACGGCGCCGGGATCTTCCGGCGCCCTTTCTTATCTCCTTCTTAAGGTGGAGGCCGGAGAGGCGCGCGACGGGTGGCGCCCCGCGCGCGACGGCGCCAAGATGGTCGGCGAAAGGGCCGCAGAACGCCCGTCGTGAAGAATTTCGGGAGGAAGACCATGGACGCCGTGAAGGCGCCCGCCGCCGCCGAGGCGCCGGCGCGGCTGGCCGCGTGGATCCGCGAGGGCCTCATTGGCCATGAGCATCTCGTCGAGCGTTTGATGATCGCGCTTCTGGCGGGCGGACACGCCTTGATCGAGGGGCCGCCGGGCCTCGCCAAGACCCGCGCCGTGCGCCGTCTGGCCGAAGGGCTGGATCTGGGCGGAGATTCGGAGGAGGCTTCAGGCGGGGCCGGGGGCTTCGCCCGCGTGCAATGCACGCCGGACCTCATGCCCTCCGATCTGATCGGCGCGCAGGTCTTCCGCCGCGCCAGCGAGGAATTCGACTTCGTTCAGGGGCCTTTGTTCCATTCTCTCCTGCTCGTGGACGAGATCAACCGCGCCCCGCCGAAGACGCAATCCGCGCTGCTGGAGGCCATGGCCGAAGGTCAGGTCACGGCGGGCGGCGTCACGCGGCTCCTGCCGGATCCCTTCATGGTGGCGGCCACGCAAAACTCCATCGAGCATGAGGGCACCTTCCCCTTGCCGGAGGCGCAGCTCGACCGCTTTCTCCTGCATGTGAAGCTCGATCTGCCCGGCGCCGAGGCCGAAAGGGCGATTCTCGACCTCGTGGAGACCGAAACCCGCGCCGACGCGCCTGCGCCGCCGCCTTTGCGCCTGACCTCCGCCGAAATCCGCGCGGCCAAGGCGGCGACGGCCCGTGTGCATCTGGCGCCGCCGCTGAAAGACTATATCGTGCGCCTGACCATGGGCGCCCGCGAAACCGGGGGCGGGCCTTTGGAGGGGCTGATCGCTCACGCCGTTTCGCCGCGCGGGACTTTGGCTCTGGCGGCGGCGGCGCGGGCGCGGGCCTTGCTCCATGGCCGCGGCCACGCCCTGCCCGAAGACGTGGAGGCCCTCGCGCCCGACGCTCTGGCCCATCGGCTCATCCCGAGCTGGCGCGCCTCCGCCGAGGGGGTGGATTCCCGCGAGATCGTCGCGCGGCTGCTGGCCCATGTCCGGCCTTACTGAGGTCTCCGCCGAGGCGCTCATGGCGCTGAGGGGGCGGGCTCTGGCCGGGCGCCGCGAGGCTCCGGCTCTGGCGCGGCGTCCGGGGAGCGCGCCCGCCCGTCCGCGCGGGCAGGGCCATGAGATCCGCGAATTGCGGCCTTACGTCGAAGGCGACGATCCGCGCTGGATCGACGCCGCCGCCACCGCCCGCAGCGGCGCGCCGCAGGTCCGCGCCTTTCATGAGGACCGCGACCGCGCTTTGACGCTCATCGCCGATTTCCGCCGCCCGATGCTCTGGGGCGTGGCGCGGTTTCGCTCCGTCGCCGCCGCCGAGGCGCTGATGATCGAGGCATGGCGCGCGCTGGAGGAGGGCGGGACCGTCGCGGCGGCGGCGCTGACGGAGGCGGGGCTGCTCTGGCGGGCTCCGGCTGGACGGGCGCGCGGGGCGGCTTTAGTCGCGGGATTTCTGGAGCGCGCCCATGCTTCGGCTCTGGCGGCTTCGGCGCTGACGGAGGGGTCTGCGCGCGAATTGGCGCCGGATCTTCTGCGCGCGGCGCGTCTGGCCCCTCGGGGCGCGAGCCTGTTGCTCGCCAGCGCCTTCGACCGCCCCGGCGCGAGCCTCGACGCGGCCTTCGGCGAGATCCGGCGGCGGGGGCCTTTGCGGGTTCTGCTCGCCACGGAGGATTTCGAGCGCGCGCCGCCCACAGGTCTGCTTCCCTATCTCGACGAGGCGGGAGAGGCGGGATTCGGGCGTTTCGACGGGCTTCCGGCGCGTCTGGCGGCGCTGAAAAGCTCTCTGGAGCGTCAGGGGCTGCAAGTCTCCGAGATCGGAGGCCCAGATGGAGCCGCTTGACCCCATCCGCGATCTGCATCCGCCGCGTTTGCCGGAAGGCTTCGCGGGGCTCGGCTGGCCGGAGATCGCCACGGCTTTGGGCTTGGGGCTTCTGGCGGCCTTGCTGCTCTTCGAGGTCGCGCGGCCATGGCTGAGGCTGAAGCGCCGGGCGAAGCTTGAGGATCGTCTGAAGGCTTTGCGCGAAGCTCCCGCCGAGACGCGGATTCTCGGGCTGATGGAGCTGGCGCGGAATCTCGGCCTGACGCCGCCCGAAGATTTGCGCGCGGCGCTTTACGCTCCCGCCGAAGCCTCCGAGCGCGCGGCTCTGGCGGATCGCCTCGAAGCCGCTTTGCGCGCCCTGCGAAAGGCGCGGCCATGATCGGGGATTTCGCCTTCTCGACCCCTTGGGCCTTGCTGCTGGCGCCTTTGCCTCTGGCGATCCGGCTTTGGGCGCCGCCCCGCGCGGCGGCTTCGGGCGCTCTGGAGCTGCCGGAGGGGCTGGCCTCGGCGGCGCGGCCCTCAGGTCCGGCGGGCGAGGGCGGGGCGGGGGCCCTGATGCTGCGGATGTTGCTCTGGCTGGGGCTGGTTCTGGCTCTGGCGGGGCCGCAGCGGCTGGAGGCGGTTCCGGACGTCAGCGCTTCGGGCCGCGACATCATGCTGGCGCTGGATCTCTCCGGCAGCATGCTGATCGAAGATTTCGACCTCGACGGCGAACGCGTCTCGCGTCTGGAGGCGGTGAAGCGCGTAGCCGCCCGCTTCGTGGAGGGGCGGCGCGGCGACCGCGTCGGGCTGACGCTCTTCGCGGACCGGGCCTTCGTGGCGGCGCCTCTGACCTATGACCTCGCGGCGGCGCGTCAGGCGGTGGAGGAGGCGCAGATCGGCTTCGCCGGACGCGCCACCGCGCTTTCCGAGGGCCTCGGGCTGGCGCTGAAGCGGGCGGCGGCCTCCGAAGCCCCGAGCCGCGTCATCGTGCTGCTCTCCGACGGGCGCGACACCAGCCGCCGCATCGAGGCGGCGCAGGTGGCGGCTCTGGCGGCGAGCCACGGCGTGCGCATCCACAGCATCGCCCTCGGGCCGGAGGATCTGGAGACCCGTCCCGCCTCGCGCGACGCGGTGGATTCCGCCGCCTTGCGCCTCATCGCCGAGGAGAGCGGCGGGAGAAGCTGGCGCGTGCGCGGCATGGAGGATCTCGAAGCCATGGCCGAGGAGCTGGACCGGCTGGAGCCCAATCCCTCCGGGCGTCCGCCGGTGACCGTGGCGCGGCCTTTGTGGATCTGGCCCGCCATGGCGGCTTTTCTGGCGGCTCTGGGGCTGGGGATCTTGCGGGAGGCGCGGCGATGACGGGCGACGTCCTTATGTTGCGGCCTTGGTGGCTGCTGGCGATTCCGCTGCTGGCGGCGGCGGGCTTCTGGGTCTGGCGCCGCCGCCGCGCCGGGGCCTGGGCCGCCCTCCTCGCGCCGGAGGTCCGCGCGAAGCTTCAGGAGATGGGCCGCTTCGCCCCCGGAGGCCGCGATCTCGCGGTTCTGGCGCCTCTCGCGGCGGCGGCCCTGACCGCCCTTGCTCTGAGCGGTCCGGCGCGGCTGCGGCTTTCCGAAACGAGCTATGAGCGCGTGGATCCGATCCTCATCGCCTTCGACCTTTCGCCTTCCGTGGCGCGGAGCGAGAACCTCGCCGACGCCCAAGCCGCCGCCGCATGGATCCTCAGTCGCGCCGAGGGCCGCCCCATCGGTCTGATCCTCTACGCCGCCGACGCCTATCTGGCCAGCGCCCCCACCACCGACGCCGCGACGCTCGAAACCCTCATCGGCGCTTTGGGGCCCGACACCATGCCCGTGACCGGCAGCCGTCCGGATTTCGCTTTGAATCAGGCGCGGGCGCTCTTCGGCGAGGCGGGGGCGGCGACGCGTCCGGGACTTTTAGGCGCGGATATTATTTTCATCAGCGACGGCGCGGGGATCGGCCTCCACGCCGAGGAGGAGGCCGCGCGGCTCAAGGCCGAGGGCGCGCGGGTCTGGGCTCTGGGTCTGGACCGCCCGCCGCCCGAAGGCGCCCCCCCCGCCGATCCCGAGGCTTTGCGGCGTCTGGCGGCGGCGGGCGGCGGGGCCTTCGCTCCGGCCCGCGATCCCGGCGCCGCGATGGAGGCGATTTCCCGGGCGCGGCGGGGCGTTCTGGCGCGGAGTCCGCTGGCGCCTCAGGCCTTCGAGGATTTCGGGCGCTGGATTCTGCTGGCGGCTCTGCCTTTCGCGCTGATCCTCTTCCGGCGCGAGGCCCCGATCCGCAGGACAGGAGGCGCGTCATGAGGCGCTTGCGGCTTTGGCTGGCTCTGGCGGGAGCGGCGGCTCTGGCGGCGGGCGGCGCGGCGGGGGCTGGAAAGCTGGCTTTGGTTCTGGGGGCGCCGGGGCTGGCGGCGAAGCTGATCTCCGATCCGGCGACGCGCGGCGCGGCGCTTTATCAGGCGGGAGACTACGCCGCCGCCGACCGCGCTTTCGCCGAAGCCGGGCGCAGCTCGACCTATAACCGCGGGCTCTCTCTGGCCGCCACGGGGCGTTACGCGCTTTCGGTGGCCTATTTCGACGCGGTCCTTTTCGCCAATCCCGTGGACGCCCAAGCCCGCGACAATCGCGCGGTGGTTTCGCGCTATGCGCCGGTGGTGGTCGGCGAGAGCGACGGCAAAGGGCGCATCGCGGTGAAGGTCGCACAGCCCTCGGGGCCTCCGGTCGAGAGCTTTTCGCATCTGCGCAAGCCTCTGGACGAGGGCGGCCGCGTGGCGGACGACGCTTGGCTGGAGGGACTCGCCGATGATCCGGGCGAATTCCTGCGTCTGCGTCTGGCCGATGAGAATCAGCGCCGGATTTCTCTGGGCTTCGTGCCCCATGAGGGAGGAGACCCATGGTGAGGCTGGCTTTGCTGATTCTGTCGCTCTCCGTCTGCGCCGCTCAGGCCGAGGAGGGCCTCGGCGAGAAGACCCTGAGCTTCGTGCCGCATCCCACCTCCTCCTCGATCATTCAGGGCGAGATGGTCTTGACCACCCTGCGCGGAATCTATGACCGCAAGATCGCTCTGGAGAAGATGACCCTCTCGCCCTCGGCGGATTTCGACTGGATTCAGCTCGGCCCCGACCGCTGGCGCGAGGAGCGCATCGAAGGCCGCGCCTTTCTGACCTTCGAGCGGCCCTTGGCGATTTTTCCCAAACATGGGGGGCTCTCGAATTTCGGCCCCGCCGAGCATGATCTGACCATCATCACCGCCGCCGGAGACCGTCAGCCGATGACGGTCAAGGCGCAGCCTCTGACGCTTTCGGTCTCGCCCATGCCTGAGGAGCCCATCGACAGCCCCCATGGGATGCATGGCCTGACGCCCTATGAGCGCGAAACCGCATGGCGCTTCGCCTCTTCGCGGGTGGAGGCCGAGGAGAGCTTCAGCGCCGATCCCTCCGCGCTGAAGGACGGCGAGACCGTGACCCGCACCGTGACTCTGCGGGCTTGGGGCGTTCTGCCGGAGATGCTGCCGCCGCGTCCGGCCATCGACGAGGAATGGCTCATCACCTTCACCACGCCCACCGAGCGCCGCCTTGAGCGCACGCCTCAGGGCCCGGTGGCGACGGTGGTCTGGCGCTGGAGTTTTCGTCCCGAGACCGGCGAGCCGGGGGTGATCCGGGCGATCCCCATTCCCTTCTTCAACACTCTGACCCGCGAGATGGACCGCATCGAGATTCCCGCCATGTCCATCGGCTACGCCAGTTTCGCCAGCTCGCAGATTCAGGGCGGCGAGACCTCTCCGGCCAGCCGCTGGGGGACGGTTCTCGCGCTGCTGCTCGGCATGGGCGGAGGTTTGGCGCTGCTCGGGCGGAGCTACGCCCCGGAGCGGACGGGGGCTTTCGGCGCGGCTTGGGCGCGGCTGCGCCGGAGGCTGGCGCCGGGGCCTTTTCTGCGGCTCAGGGCGGCGGCGCGCGGCGGCGATCTTCTGGCTCTGCGCGGGGCGGCGGAGGCTTGGCTCTCGGCCCGCGAGGCGCAGAGCCCGGCGCGTCTGGCGCGGCTGGAGAGCCTCGACCGGGCGATTTACGGCGGCGGCGCGGAGAATTTCGACGCCTCCGCCTTTCTGAAGGGGTTTTTGCGCGGGCGCTGAGCATTTTCCAGCGAGGCCGAAGGCTTCGCGTCGCGAAAATGCGACCACAAAAAAGGCCGATGCATTTTCCAGCGAGGCCGAAGGCTTCGCGTCGCGAAAATGCGACCAAATAAAAGGCCGATGCATTTTCCAGCGAGGCCGAAAGGCTTCGCGTCGCGAAAATGCGACCACAAAAAAGGTGGAAGCCTTGGGAGGGCGTTTCAGGAAGGCTCAGGCGCCTTCGGGCGGCGGCTTGCGGATGAGCGGCGCGGCCTCATGCACGAGCGGGCGCAGAGCCTCCGGCCTCTCGGCCAGAAGTTCGAAGAGCTTGCGCCTCATGCGCGGCTCCCAGAAGTCGTTGATATGCGAGGCCAGCCCCTCGGCGGGAATGAAGTCCCTCCGCGTCTCCATGGTCTTGGCGATCTGATTGGCCATATGGATCAGGCGCGCCGCAGGATCGGCGTGGGCTTCGGCGTCAGAGGAGGCTTCAGAGGAGGTTTTAGAGGACGACATGGGCCGGGTTCTCCAGCAGAATGCGGCGCGGATGGGCGAAAATCTCGAAGCGATCCTCTCGGGCGAGGGCGGCCAGCGTGAGCCCCGCCTCTTCGGCCATGGCCACGGCGGAGGCCGTCGGGGCGGAGACCGCCAGAATCATCGGCGCGCCCAAAGCCGCCGCCTTCTGCACCATGTCGATGGAGACGCGGCTCGTCAGGACCAGAGCGCCCGAAAGGCCCTCTCCGAGGCCGCGCCGCGCCAGAGCCCCCGCCAGCTTATCGAGGGCGTTATGGCGGCCCACGTCCTCGCGGGCGAGGGTCAGGCCCGCGCCCGGCTCCCAGAATCCCGCCGCATGGACCGCCCGCGTGACGTCGTGCAAAGGCTGATGGGCGCGCAGGGCCCGCATGGCTTCGAGGATCTCCTCAGGGCGGATGCGGAAATCGGAATCCGGCGTTTGGCGCGGCTTGCGGGCGGCCTCTTCAAGGCTGTCGATGCCGCAAAGCCCGCAGCCCACCGGCCCGACCATGCTCCGCCGACGCGCGGTCAATCTGGCCTCGGCCTCGTCCTTCAGCCAGATTTGCAGATCCACTCCCAAGCTGGTCGGCTGGACCGTGACGCTCTCGATCTCCTCGGGGCGCGCTATGCCCTCGGTGAGCGCGAAGCCATAGGCGAAATCCTCCAGATCCTGCGGAGAAGCCATCATCACCGCCTGAGTCGAGCCGTTGAAGCTCAGGGCGATGGGGGTTTCCTCCGGCAGCAGGCGCTCGCTGGCCGCAACCGCGCCGCCCGCATAGAGAATCCGGGCGGCGGGGCGATGAGTCTTCGGAATCTCCTCGGACATCATTCCGCCGCCGGGAGGATCCGCCTCGCGGCCTCGGCCTGAAGGTTATATTCCTTCTGCCATTCCGAAGGCCCGTTGGAGGGCGTGATCTGCACCGCCGTCACCTTATATTCCGGGCAATTGGTCGCCCAATCCGAGAAATCCGTGGTGACGACGTTAGCCTGAGTGTCGGGATGATGGAAGGTGGTGTAGACCACCCCCGGCGAGACGCGATCCGTGATCTTGGCCCGCAAGGAGGTCTCGCCCGCCCGCGAGGCCAGACGCACCCAGTCGCCTTCGCGGATTCCCCGCAATTCGGCGTCATGGGGGTGGATCTCGAGAAGATCCTGATCATGCCACATCACGTTCTCGGTGCGGCGGGTCTGAGCGCCCACGTTATATTGCGAGAGGATGCGCCCCGTAGTCAGCAGCAGCGGATAACGCGGCCCGGTCTTCTCATCGGTCGGGATATATTCGGTGCGGATGAATTTGCCGCGTCCGCGGACGAAGCCCTCGACATGCATGAGGGGCGTGCCTTCCGGCGCCGCCTCGTTGCAGGGCCATTGCACTGAGCCGAGGGCGTCGATCTTCTCATAGCTCACGCCCGCGAAGCTCGGGGTGGTGACGGCGATCTCCTCCATGATCTCGCTGGGATGCTGGTAGCTCCAGCCCGCGCCCATGGCGTTGGCGAGCATCTGGGTGATCTCCCAGTCGGCGTAGCCGTTGCGCGGAGACATGACCTTGCGCACGCGGTTGATGCGGCGCTCGGCGTTGGTGAAGGTGCCGTCCTTCTCCAGGAAGGAGGAGCCCGGAAGAAAGACATGGGCGTAATTGGCGGTTTCATTGAGGAAGAGGTCATGCACGATGACGCATTCCATCGCCGCCAGCCCCGCCGAGACATGTTTGGTGTCCGGATCGGATTGCAGGATGTCCTCGCCCTGACAATAGAGCCCCTTGAAGGCGCCTTCGACCGCCGCGTCGAGCATGTTCGGAATGCGCAGGCCCGGCTCAGGGTCGAGCGTCACGCCCCAGAGCGCTTCATAGACCGAACGGGCGGCCTCGCCCTTCACATGGCGATAGCCGGGAAGCTCATGGGGGAAGCTGCCCATGTCGCAGGAGCCCTGCACGTTGTTTTGGCCGCGCAGAGGATTCACCCCTACGCCGGGGCGTCCGATGTTGCCGGTCAGCATGGCCAGATTGGCGATGCCGATGACGGTGGTCGAGCCTTGCGAATGCTCCGTCACGCCGAGGCCGTAATAGATGGCGGCGTTGCCGCCCGTGGCGTAGAGCCGGGCGGCCTTGCGCAGCTCCTCCGCCGGAACGCCCGTGAGCATCTGGGTGGCTTCGGGGCTATGGCGCGGCTCGGCGACGAATTCGACGTAATCCTGAAATTCGTCCCATTCGCAGCGTTCGCGGATGAAGGCTTCGTCGAAGAGCCCTTCCGTGACGATCACATGAGCCAGAGCCGTGACCACCGCCACATTGGTTCCGGGGCGCAAAGGCAGATGATGCGCCGCCTTGATATGGGGCGACTTCACCAGATCCGTGCGGCGCGGGTCCACCACGATGAGCTGCGCGCCTTGGCGCAGGCGCTTTTTCATGCGGGAGCCGAAGACCGGATGGGCGTCCGTCGGATTGGCGCCGATGACGAGGATGACGTCGCTTTGCTCGACGGAGTCGAAATCCTGCGTGCCCGCCGAAGTGCCGTAGGTCTGGCCGAGGCCGTAGCCGGTCGGGGAATGGCAGACGCGGGCGCAGGTGTCGGTGTTGTTGTTGCGGAAGACGGCGCGGGTCAGCTTCTGCACCAGATAGGTTTCTTCATTGGTGCAGCGCGAGGAGGTGATCACGCCGATGGACTGACGCCCGTATGTCTCCTGAAGTCCGCGCAGGCGATTGGCGGCGAAGCTCAGGGCCTCTTCCCATGAGACTTCGCGCCAAGGCTCGTCGATGGTCTCGCGGATCATCGGATTGAGGATGCGGTCCTTATGGCTGGCGTAGCCATAAGCGAAGCGGCCCTTGACGCAGCTATGGCCGCGATTGGCCTTGCCATGCTTCCAAGGCACCATGCGCACGAGTTCGTCGCCGCGCATCTCGGCCTTGAAGCTGCATCCGACGCCGCAATAAGCGCAAGTCGTGATCAGCGAGCGGTCGGGATCGGGCGTGCCGATCTCGATGACCGATTTTTCCTGAAGCGTGGCGGTCGGGCAGGCTTGGACGCAGGCGCCGCAGGAGACGCAGGCCGAGGACAGGAAATCATCGAAGACGGCGCCCGCCGAAACCCGGCTGTCGAAGCCGCGCCCGGCGATGGTCAGCGCGAAAGTGCCCTGAACCTCCTCGCAGGCCCGCACGCAACGCGAGCAGACGATGCATTTCGAAGGATCATAGGTGAAATAGGGATTGCTCTCGTCCTTGGGCAGGAAAAGCGGATTGGCCTCGCCGCCATTGGCGCGGGCGCGGAAATGTGTCTCTTCGGCCTCGTAACGGACTTCGCGCAGGCCCACGGCGCCCGCCATATCCTGCAATTCGCAATCGCCGTTGGCCGAGCAGGTGAGGCAGTCGAGCGGATGATCCGAGATGTAAAGCTCCATCACGCCCTTGCGGAGCTGCTTCACGCGCTCGGTCTGGGTGTGGACCTTCATGCCGGGCGTCACGGGCGTGGTGCAGGAAGCGGGAGTCCCCGCGCGGCCCTCGATCTCCACGAGGCAGAGCCGACAGGAGCCGAAAGATTCGAGGTTGTCGGTGGCGCAGAGCTTGGGCACCGCGATTCCGGCCTCGGCGGCGGCGCGCATGACGCTCGTCCCTTCCGGGACCGTCACCTCGAAGCCGTCCACGCTCAGGGTGACCATCTTTTTCGACCGGGAGGCGGGCGTGCCGAAATCGCGGTCGGTCAGGTCGGGGATGATGAGGTCCTTCATTCCGCAGCCTCCTGAGCGCGCGCGAAATCTTCGGGGAAATGCGTCAGAGCCGACATCACCGGATAGGGCGTGAAGCCTCCCAACGCGCAGAGGGAGCCGGATTTCATCGTCTCGCAAAGATCTTGCAGAATCGCCACCGCGCGACGGTCTCCGCGCGCGATGCGGTCGACGGTCTCCATGCCCCGCACGGCGCCGATGCGGCAGGGGGTGCATTTGCCGCAGGATTCCACCGCGCAGAACTCCATGGCGAAGCGCGCCATCTGGAGCATATCGGCGCGGTCGTCGAAGACCACAAGGCCCGCATGGCCGATCAGGCCGCCCTGTCCGGCGTATTCCTCATAGCCGAAGGGGGTTTCGAAGAGCGCCTGCGGGAAATAGGCCCCGAGCGGCCCGCCGATCTGCACCGCCTTGACGGGGCGCCCGGAAGCCGTGCCGCCGCCGATGTCCTCGACGATCTCGCGGAGGCTCAGGCCGAAGGCGACTTCGAAGAGCCCGCCATATCTGACGTTCCCGGCGATCTGGAGCGGAATGGTGCCGCGCGAGCGGCCGATTCCGAAATCCTTATAGAATTGCGCGCCCCGCGCGAGGATGATCGGGACCGTCGCCAAGGAGATGACGTTATTGACCACCGTCGGGCGCCCGAGGAAGCCTTGCAGCGCCGGGAGCGGCGGCTTGGCGCGCACGATCCCGCGCTTGCCTTCGAGCGAATTCAGGAGAGAAGTCTCCTCGCCGCAGACATAGGCTCCTGCGCCCACGCGGATCTCCATGTCGAAGGCGCGCTCCGAGCCCAGCACCGAGCGCCCGAGCAGCCCCGCCGCCCGTCCGATCTCCACGGCCTTGCTCATCACGGCCACGGCGTCGGGATATTCCGAGCGGATATAGACGTAGCCTTGCTCCGCGCCCGTGGCCAATCCGGCGATGATCATGCCCTCGATCAGGGTGAAGGGATCGCCCTCCATGATCATGCGGTCGGCGAAGGTGCCGCTGTCGCCTTCATCGGCGTTGCAGACGATGTATTTGCGCGGCCCCGGAGCCTCCGAAACCGTCTTCCATTTGATTCCGGTGGGGAATCCGGCGCCGCCGCGTCCGCGCAGACCCGACTCCGTCACCTCCTGCACGAGGGCGGGCTTCTCCATCTCCAAAGCCCGGCGCAGACCCGCGAGGCCCTCGTGGGCTTCATAATCGGCGAGGCTCAGCGGATCGATCACGCCGCAGCGGGCGAAGGTCAGGCGCGTCTGGCGCTTCAGCCAAGGCAGATCCTCGGTCTTGCCCAAAGCCAGAGGATGGGCGGCGGGATCCTCGAAAAAGGCGGGGACGGCCTCGGGCGTCATGGGGCCGAAGGCGAAGCGGCCTTGCGGCGTCGCCAGTTCGAGCAGAGGCTCCAGCCAGATCATGCCGCGCGAGCCGTTGCGGATCAGCTCCAGCGCGATTCCGCGTTTTTGGGCCTCGGCCTTCAGCGCGGCGGCGACCTTCTCGGCGCCCAGAGCCTTGGCGGCGGCGTCGGCGGGAAGATAGAGCTTCATGCGCGCGCCTCCTGCAGCAGAGCGTCGAGGGCCGCCTCGTCCAGCCGCGCCCGCAATTCGCCGTCGAGCATGGCGGCGGGAGCGCAGGCGCAGAGCCCAAGGCAGAAGATCGCCTCCAGAGTCACGCGGCCGTCGGCGCTGGTCTCGCCCCAGTCGAGGCCGAGCTTTTCCCGCGCCCGCGCGCCCAGAGCCTCCGAGCCCATGGATTGGCAAGCCTCGGCGCGGCAGATCTTGAGCACATGGCGCCCGGCGGGGGCCTTGCGGAAATCATGATAGAAGGAGATCACGCCATGGACTTCGGCGCGGCCCAGATTCAGGCCGTCGGCGATGACCTGCACGGCGTCTTCAGGCACATGGCCGAATTCATGCTGAATCTCATGCAGAATCGGCAGGAGCGGGCCTTCGCGTCCGGCGTTGGCCGCGACGATCTCGGCGATCCGCGCGCCGACGGCCGAAACTTGGGCTGGCGAAGACGTGAGAGTCACGCTGGCGATCCTCCATGGTTTTGAGGCCGGATCATTTTCTCCGGCTGGGCCGCGCTTGCAAGTCATCTCTCCGGAGGAGGCGAAAGCTCCTCCGCTCGCCCCGCCCTTCGGGTCTTCAGGTGGGCGGCGTGAAAGGCGCCGAGCGTCTCGGCGCGGCCTGAGGCGGCTCCTTGAGCTTGGTTCCGTAATCATCGAGGATCGGGACGCCCGCCTCGGTCAGGATGCGGTCGATCTCGGCCTGATTGCGGCGGATGAGCGAATTCAGCTCATGCTTCCACTCCAGTTCGCCCGCCCGAACGCCCATGGTGATGCGGTAGAACAGCCTCGGCGTCCCCGGTTCGCTGAGCAGAGGCTGCGCCGTCAGGCCCTCGCGGGCTTTGACCAGCGGCCCGCCGATGGGCCCCCAGAGGACGGCCGCGTCGATCGCGCCCGCTTCGAGATCGTCGAGCATCTGCCCGGCGGGATCCTCGACGCGCCGGTCGACCACGAGATTATAGCCCTTGGCCAGCCCGATCATGCCGCGCCGCGCCAGATGGGTGGCGGGCGGAGATCCCGCCACCACGCCGATCTTTTTCCCGTCGAGCCGGGAATCCGCGAAGCTCGCGGCCCCCGCGAGATCGCTGTCGTCGCGGGTGATCAGCACATGGGTCGAGGTGTAGTAATGATTGGTGTTGAGGACCAGCTCATGGCCTTGGGCGTAGCCGATCACCAGATCGCAGCGCCCCGCCTGAAGCGTCTGGCGGATGAAGCCGGTGACCATGGGAAACCACGTATAGCGCAGGGGCGTCCCGCGCTTTTCGGCGATGAGTTCGGCGATCTGGTTCTCGAAGCCCGTCCCCTCGCGGTTCGACATCGGAGAATTGGCCGGATCGGCGCAGACCCGCAGCGAATCCTCCGAAACGAGGTCGGCGACCTGCGCCTGGGCGGGTCCGCAAAGACCCGCCGTCGCGCCCAGAGCCAACAGCAGCCGTCCGAGCGATCTGCGCGTCATCCCTCCATGCACTCCTTTTCGAGATCCGAATAGGCGTCCGTCTTCTGCTCGCGTTTGGCGGGGCGTCCGCGGGGCAGAGCGTCCACGCCGCGGGCGCGCAGATAGCTGTAGATGTCGTCAAGATAGCACATGACGTTCTTATTCGTGCCGAAAGCGGGCATGACCGAATTGCCGCTGGCGCCGGTCACCTGCCGACCGCTGGCGACGACTTCGAGGAAGGCGTAATAATCCAAATTCAGCGCGGAGTTCTTCAGCGCGGGGGCGTAGGTGGAGCCTTCGCCGTCGGGGCCGTGGCAGACGTGGCATTCCGCATGATAGCGGCGGAAGCCCGAAAAGGTCGGCCAATCGAGCTCGCCCTTGTCGTTGATGTTGAAGGTGGGGACGTCCTCCGCGTTGAAATAGCGGATGCCGTCGTTCGAAGCGGCGGCCACGTCCACGTCCTCGCGGTGCTTTTGCTCGGCCAGCGCCGCGCCCGCCGCCAGAACGCCTAAAAGGGCCGCGGCGGCCGCGGATCTGAGCCGCGGCGCGCGCCGGGCCGAAGCGGTCGAGAAGCTGAGGCTTTCAAAAGCCATTGGCGAATCCTCCCAAGTTTTTGGTTTTGCCGAAGTCTAGTCCCGGAGCCGCCTGCGCCGAAGTCAGCCTTTTGGTGGGATTCTCTCCTGCGGCGTTTGGGAAAACCTCCTGAGCTTCACAGGAGGATCGCGCCGGATGGGGCGGCCGGCTCGGCCGGACTCGCGTCGCGAAAACGCGAACGCGCCGCCCTTTGGGGGCGGCGCGCGGGAGGTTTCAGGAAAAGCCTCGCCGGGAGGGCGGGTCAGTTCGGCAGAGCGAAGACGGTCAGCTGTCCGCCGAGCGCCGTGTAGTCGGAGAGGGCCGCATAGCCGCCCACGGCGCCGAGGCCGTCGTTGGCGTTGGTCAGACCCGCCGCGAGGCCGATGCCCGCCCAGCCGCCGACGCCCGAGAGCACGCCGATATATTGCTTGCCCTTATGCTCGTAGGTCATGACGTTGCCGATGATGCCCGAGGGGGTCTTGAAGCGGTAAAGCTCCTCGCCCGTCTTGGAGTCCACGGCCTTCAGATAACCTTCCAGCGTGCCGTAGAACACGATGTCGCCCGCGGTGGCCAAAGCGCCCGACCAGACCGAGAAGCGTTCCGGCAGAGACCAGGCGATCTTGCCCTGAGTGGCGTCCCAGGCGATGAAGTTGCCCATGCCGCCATGGCTGTCGGGGGCCGGATACATCGAGAGGGTCGCGCCGACATAGGGCTGTCCGGCGGTGTAGCTCACGCGGAAGGGCTCGTAATCCATGCAGACGTGGTTGGTCGGCACGTAGAACAGGCCGGTCTTCGGCGAGAAGGCCGAGGGCTGCTGATCCTTGGAGCCGAGCGCCGCGGGGCAGATGCCCGTCGAGTTCACGTCTTCGCCGTTCTGCTCGGTGGAGAATTCGGCCACGACCTGAGGGCGGCCGTAGGTGGCGGAGGCGGGGTCCATGTCGACATGGGTGGCCCAGTTCACCGCCGGATCGTATTTCTCGGCGACGAGCAATTCGCCCGTCAGACGGTCGAGGGTGTAGCCGAAGCCGTTGCGGTCGAAATTGACCAAGAGCTTGCGCTCCACGCCGTCGATCTCCTGATCGACGAGGAGGTTCTCGTTGATGCCGTCGTAATCCCATTCGTCATGGGGGGTCTTCTGATAGAACCAACGCGCCACGCCGGTGTCCGGATCGCGGGCCATGATGGTCATGGACCATTTATTGTCGCCGGGGCGCTGCGAGGGGTTCCAGGTCGAGGGGTTGCCGGTGCCGTAATAGACGAGATCGGCCTCAGGATCGTAGGTGAACCAGCCCCAGGTCGTGCCGCCGCCGATCTTCCATTGATCGCCTTCCCAGCTCTCCAGCGAGGAATTCGCGCCGACCGGCTTGCCGAGGACCGTGGTCTTCTCGGGATCGACGAGCATCTCGTCGTCCGGGCCGGTGGAGTAGGCGCGCCAGGCCATCGAGCCGTCGGAGACGTTATAGGCGGTCACATGGCCGCGCACGCCGTATTCGCCGCCCGAAATGCCGACGATGACCTTATCCTTCACCGGCAGAACGGTGGTGGTGTTGGTCTCGCCCTTGGCGGGATCGCCGTTGACGACGCTCCATTTCACGTCGCCGGTCTTGGCGTCGAGCGCGACGAGGGTGGTGTCCGCCTGATGCAGGAAGAGGACGCCGTCGGCGTAGGCGAGGCCGCGATAAACCGTGTCGCAGCACATCACGCCGATGACTTCGGGATTCTGCTGGGGCGTATAGCGCCAGAGGATGCGGCCGTCGTCGTTCAGGTCGAGGGCGTAGACGGTGTTCGGGAAAGGCGTATGGACGTACATGACGTCGCCGACCACCAGAGGCGAACCCTCATGGCCGCGCAGAACGCCGGTCGAGAAGGTCCAAGAGACCTGAAGGTTCTTGACGTTCTCGGCGTTGATTTGGTCCAGCTCGGAATAGCGGTTGCCCGCGTAGTCGCCGAGCTGCATGGTCCATTGCTTCGGGTCGTCCTGGAGCGCGAGCAGGCCGTCGTTCGCAAGGGCGGGCGCGAGGGCGGGGCCGAAGAAGGCCGCGCCGGAAAGGGCGGCTCCAAGGAATGCGGCCTTGGCGGCGCGCATGGCGGATCTGGTCATGAATCTCCCTCCGAGAGACGCGCGCCGAAAAGCCGCGCGGACGTTCCTGCCTAAAGCGAAGCCGCCCGCCTCACGAGGGAGGCTTGATTCCTGCGGCTTCTTATTCTTTTCTTATTTGAATCCGTAAATCGCCCTGCGTCAACATGAAGGGCCGCGCTTCCCCCCAAAGTATGAAGGAAGGCGCGGCCCCCGATCTTCGAACCCTGAAGGGCTCGGGCGCGCTCAGAGCGCGGCGAGCTTCTCCGCATGCCAGCGGACATGATCCGCCATGAAGGTCGAGACGAAGAAATAACTATGGTCGTAACCGGGCTGCATGCGGAAGGTCATGGGCTGACGCCGTTTGGCCGCCGCCTCCGCCAGAGCCTCCGGCTTGAGCAGATCGAGGAATTGATCCGCCCCGCCTTGGTCGACGAGGATCTCGCCCGGATAGCCCTTTTCACGCAGAAGCAGCGTCGAGTCATGCGGCCGCCAGAGCGTTTCATCCGCGCCGAGATAGGCCGCGAATTGCTTGCGTCCCCAATCGGAGGCCGTCGGGTGGGCGATGGGCGCGAAGGCCGAGACCGAGCGATAGACCTCGGGGAAGGTCATCGCCAGAGTCAGCGCGCCATGGCCGCCCATGGAATGCCCGGTGATCCCCTGAAGCTCCCGGATGAGCGGGAAATTCGCGAAGACGACCTCCGGAAGCTCCTTGGCGATGTAGCTCCACATGTTGAAATGCGGCGCCCAAGGCTTTTCGGTCGCGTCCACATAAAAGCCCGCGCCCTTGCCGAGGTCATAGGCCGCGTCGTCCGCGACGCCCTCGCCGCGCGGCGAGGTGTCGGGGAAGATCAGCGCGATCCCCGCCTCGGCGGCCCAAGCCTGAGCCCCCGCCTTGGTCATGGCGTTCTCATGGGTGCAGGTCAGCCCCGAGAGATACCACAGAACCGGAACCGGGCCCGCCTGAGCCGCAGGCGGCAGATAGACCGCGAAGGTCATCTCGCCGCCCGTGGCCTCGGAGGCGTGGGAGAAGACTCCCTGCACGCCGCCGAAAGCCCGGTTCTGAGAAATGGTTTTGAGGCTCATCTCAGTAAACCACCACCGAGCGGATGCTCTCGCCGGAATGCATCAGGTCGAAGCCCTTGTTGATCTCGTCCAGCGTGAGGAGATGGGTGATCATCGGGTCGATCTGAATCTTGCCGTCCATGTACCATTCGACGATCTCGGGCACGTCGGTGCGGCCGCGGGCGCCGCCGAAGGCCGAACCCTTCCAGACGCGCCCGGTGACGAGCTGGAAAGGACGGGTCTGGATCTCGGCGCCGGCCGGCGCCACGCCGATCACCACCGACTGGCCCCAGCCGCGATGGCAGGCTTCGAGCGCCTGACGCATCACCTTGACGTTGCCGGTGCAGTCGAAGGTGTAATCCGCGCCGCCGATCTGGTCGAAGGGCGTCTTGGTCATATTGACGAGGTGCTGGACGACGTCGTCCTTGATCTTCGTCGGGTTGACGAAGTGGGTCATGCCGAAGCGCTCGCCCCAGGCCTTGCGGTCGTCGTTGATGTCGACGCCGATGATCATGTTCGCGCCCGCGAGCTTCAGGCCCTGAATCACGTTCAGGCCGATGCCGCCGAGCCCGAAGACCACCGCCTTGGCGCCGATCTCGACTTTCGCCGTGTTGATCACCGCGCCCACGCCGGTGGTCACGCCGCAGCCGACGTAGCAGACTTTATCGAAGGGCGCGTCTTCGCGGATCTTGGCGAGGGCGATCTCCGGCAGGACCGTGTGGTTCGCGAAGGTCGAGCAGCCCATGTAGTGATAGATCGGGGTGCCGTCGAGCATCGAGAAGCGCGTGGTGCCGTCGGGCATGAGGCCCTTGCCCTGCGTGGCGCGGATCGCCGTGCAGAGATTCGTCTTGCGGCTGAGGCAGGAGGGGCATTCGCGGCATTCCGGCGTATAAAGCGGAATCACATGATCGCCCGGCTTCAGCGAGGTCACGCCGGGGCCGACCTCCAGAACCACGCCCGCGCCTTCATGGCCGAGGATGCACGGGAAGATGCCTTCCGGGTCGGCGCCCGAACGGGTGAAGTCGTCGGTGTGGCAGATGCCCGTGGCCTTGATCTCGACCAGAACCTCGCCGGCCTTGGGGCCTTCGAGATTGACCTCCATGATCTCCAGAGGCTTGCCCGCTTCGAGGGCGACGGCGGCGCGAGTACGCATGATCTTCTCCTTAGAGGTCTTCTGAGCGGATCTTTTCAGGACTTGCGGAATGTTCGGCGCATGATGTTCGGCGCATGATGTCCGGCGCATTCCGGGGGGCTCTTGCTCTCATGGCGGCGGAGTCGAAATCAAGCCGTCCTGAGTCTGAAAGGGCCGGACTGGAAAAACTCAGGCTCCGAAGCGGCCCGAGGCCGCTCCGAAGCCCGCGAGGATCGCCGGATCAGGCGGGCAGAGCGCCCGAGGCCTTGGCGATATGGGTGGCGATGGCGTCCATCAGCGGCGGGGAGAGCGCGTCATAGGGCTGAAGGCCCAGCTCCGTGAGGCGGCCGCGGATCCCCTCCATGCGCGAAGGCTCGACGCCCGACTCGATCACCGAGGAGACGAAGGCGGCGAATTCGGCCGGAGACCAGCCCGCCTGCTGCGACAGCTCGGTGTGGACGAAGTCCAGCCCGTAGAAGGGATGGGATTCGTTCTCGATGCGGCCGTACATATGGACGCCGCAGCCCGTGCAGGCGTGGCGCTGGATCGGCGCCGCCGCATTGACGATGCTCAGCTTATGGGCGTTGGCCGTGACGGTCACCTTGTCGCGGCCGACCACCGCGACCTGCGAGAAGATCGCGCCCTGCGGCTTCCAGCATTTCGTGCAGCCGCAGACGTGGTTATGGGCGGTCTGGCCCTCGACGCGGACCTGCACCTTGTCGGAGGCGCATTTGCACTCCAGCGTGCCGCCCGCGAAATTCGACAGGCCCGGCTTCACGCCGCTGTCGACCGCCGGATGGATCTTCACGTTTTCATAGGTCATTTGGATTTCCTCCCCAAGAGCGAGGCCCGAAGGATAAGCCGCCGCGCCCAAGGCGGCGATTCAGCCAAAGGGGGGAAGAGCGGACGAAGTCCGGCCATCGCGGGGCTCAGAAACAGAGGATCTCCGCCTCGGCCTGAGCCCGGCGCAAGGGGGCCGCGAGATGGGTCGCCGTCGGAGCGCCGCCCCGGAAGAGCGCCGCCCGCTCGCCCGCCGCGAGCCGCATGCTCAGCACGGTCTCGGCGGCGACGTAATCCTCATAGGACAGGATCTCGGCGATCACGTCGATGGAGCAGGAGCAGCGGCGCAGAGCCTCCGGCGTCTGGCCGTTCACGGCCATGCAGCCGAAGACGTATTCGACCCGCGCCTCGGTGGGATAATCGTTGAGCGCTCCGGTCGCTGCGGCGGGCGCTGCGGCCAGAGCGGCGAAAAGGGCGGAGAAGAGAGCGGATGAGCGCATCAGGGAGCCTCCGGCGTCAGGGTGAGGCGCTCATGATAGCCCCCTTCCTCCGAGGGGGTATCGGCGGAAAGGCTGAGGAGGCGGCCCTCGGGCGTGATCGTGAAGACGAGCAGCAGATCCGCGAATTCGCCCATGCGCGGGCGATTGGGGTCTTTCTCGAAGGGCCGGATCTCGACGCGATGAGCCTGAACCTCGCCTTCGGGGGCCGGAGCGGCGGCGGCTTCGCCCAACTCCGCCGCGACGAAGGCTTCGCGCAGGCGGTTGCGGATGTAGAAAGGGCTCCCGCCAGAGGTCTCGGCCATGGAGCGCACGACGGATTCCAGGAAATATAAGGCCATAGGCCCCGCGGAGCGCGCGGGGAATTCGGCGATCTCCACGCCCGGACGCCCTTCGGCGGGCTCGCGCGAAAGGACGAACCGCGCGCGGCCCTCGGCGTCGGTTTCGGCGGAGAGGCGCAAAAGCTCGTCCAGAGGCGGCAGAGGCGCGGGGGGCTCGATCTCCGGGCCTTGCCCCGCGCGGGGCTTGGGCGCGGGCGTGACGCGCTCATGGCGCCAGAGCCCCGGATGGCCGCTTTCGGGCGCCTTCTCGCCGAGCAGCAGATCCGACAAAGGCCCCGCCTGAACCTGCGGCGCCGCCAGAAAAGAGCCGCCGCCCAGCGCCAGAAGCGCCGCGAACATCATCGTCTTCATTTTGATCTGCGGGGAGAGCTTCACGTCTCCTCCTCCTCGTCGTCGCGCGTGAGCATGAAGCCCCGGCCGCGCAAAGTGCGCAGCGCGAGGCCGTAATCCGAAAGCGGCGAAAGCTTGCGCCGCAGATAGCCGAGATAAACGTCCACCACGTTCTCCGTCGCGCCGCCATGCGGCGACCAGAGCGCCGTGAAGATTTCGGCGCGGGTCAGCAGCTGTCCGGCGTGGGCGACGAGATAGGCCATCAGCTCGCCTTCGCGCTCGGTCAGCGAGACCCTGCGCCCCCCTGTCCCGCCGGAGGACCGCCCGCCCGAGACGATCCGCGTGGAGGGATCATAGCGCAGATCTCCCAGACGCAAGGATTCGACCTTCGGCGCGGCCCGCAGCAGCTGCACCCTCAGCCGCGCGAGCAGCTCGCTGAGCTGAAAGGGCTTGACCACGTAATCCTGAGCCCCCGCCTGAAGCCCCTGCGCGCGGTCCTCCACCCGAGAGAGGGCGCTCAGCACGAGGGCGGGCATCATATGGCCGCGCAGACGCATCTCGGCCAGCAGATCCGCGCCGCTCTCCTCGCCGAGCATCATGTCCACCACGGCGGCGTCGAAGTTTTCGGCCTTCAGCCGCGCGAGGGCCTCGGCGGAGCTTTGCTCCCAGGCGGAGTCGTAGCCCTCCGCCGCGAAGCCTCGCCGCAGCAGAGAGGCGATGTCCGCGTCGTCCTCGACGATCAGAATCCGGGTCATGCGCGCTCCTCCTCCAAATTCAGGCTCCGTTTTCGCTCCGCCAGCGGCAGGAGAAAGCGCAGGCCCAAGCCCCGCCCCTCCGGCGCCGCCGGGCTGAAGCCCTCCACCGAGCCGCCGTGGGCCTCCGTCACCCAGCGCGCCAGAGCCAGCCCCACGCCGAATCCGCCTTTGGGCGGGCCCTCCTCAGGTCCGGCCCGGTCGAAGCGCGCGAAGGCCCGCGCCAGACGCTCCGGCGGCAGGCCCGGCCCGTCGTCGCGGATCTCGATCAGGGCGGATTCGCCCGCGCGGCGCCCCGAAACCGCGACCACCGCGCCGCGTCCGGCGTATTTGGCGGCGTTCTCGAAGACTCCCGCGAAGACCTGACGCAGCCAATCGGCGTCGCCCTCCACGATCAAAGCCTCCAAATCCTCCCGGCGCAAGCCCACGCCCGCGCGTTTCAGCAAAGGCGCGGCGTCCTCGGCGGCCTGAGCCAGCGCCTCGCCGAGATCGGTCGGAGCGCTCTCAAGGTCCAGCCGCCCGCTTTCCGAGCGCGCGATGCGCAAAAGATCCTCGATGCGCCGGTAAAGCCGCAAGGCCCGGCTGCGGATCGCGCCGAAGCTCTCGCGCCGGAGCGGATCAGGATCGCGCAGGCCCAATTCCGCCTCGCCGAGGATCACCGTCAGAGGGGTGCGCAATTCATGGCCGACGTCGGCGAAGAAGCGCCGCCGCTCGGCGTCCACGCGCTCAAGGCGCTGATTGGCGGCCCGAAGCTCGGAGCCGCGTTCCTCCACGATGGCCTCCAGCCTTTCGCGGTCGGCGGCGAGCCGCGCCTGCCGGCGGTCCAGCCGCGCCCGCATCTGGCGGATGCGCGCGAAGAGAAGCCCGAGCTCGTCATGGCCGCCCGCGCCTTCGAGCGGCGCGAGGCTGAGTTTCTCGGCGGCTTCGGCGGCGGATCTCAGCCGCCTGCCGAGCGGCCGCGCCAAAGCCAGATGCAGCCCGAGCAGCGTCAGAGGCGCCGCCGCCGCCAGAATCAGCGCGAGCCGCCTCAGCCGGAGCCTCAGGGCCTCCAGATCGCCGACGGCGCGGTCCCGGCGGCGGGCGTCCTGCTGGATGCGGGCGGCGATCAGCGGATCCGCCTGCAAGGCGTGCTGGCTCAGCGCCGCCATGCTGGCCGCCGAATCCTCCTCCGCGAGGCGCAATTGCCGCTCCAGAAGGGAGAAGGCGCCCCGCAGCCGCGCGATCTCGATTTTTTGCCCCTCGCGGCGCTGGCGCTCGACGGGATCGGACGCGGCCTGAACATCCTCGTCGGCGAGGGCGTCGAGCAGGGCGAAGGTGGCGGTGACGGCGAAATCCTCCGCGCCCTCCTGAGCCTCGCCCGGCGTGCCCGAGATCCGCCGCAAGGCCCATTCGTTCACCCGGGCGGAGAGGCTGCTCAGACTCTCGATACGATGCTGGGCGGCGATGGCCTCGCCCGCCAGCGCCTGCGTGCGCGAGAGGCCCCAGACCGCCAGCCCCGCCGCGAAGACCGCCAGAGCCGCCAGAGCCGCCGCGCCGAGAATCAGCCGCAGCCTCAGGCCGGGCGGCCTGAGCCTCACGCCGAATCTCCTGCGGAGGGAGGCGCGAGCCGCCGCAGACGGGCGCGCAGATCGGCTTCGGCGAAGGGCTTGGCGAGGAAATCCACGTCGGCGGGCAGATCGGGGGCTTCGGCGCGGATCTCCTCCAGCCGCTCGCCGCTGAGCAGAAGCGCGGGGATCCGGCTGCGGAAGGCGGCGCGGATCTCCAGAATGGCCTTGGCGCCGGTCTCGCCATGGTCGAGCCGATAATCGCTGAGCAGAAGATCCGGGCGCAGGCCGATCCGCCGGATGGCCGCCACCGCCTCGCAGGCGCCCGCCCCCGCGAAGACCTTGAAGCCGAGCCCCTCCAGCGAAAGGGCCAGAGCATGGCGCATGGCCGGATCATTCTCCACCACCAGCGCGACGCCGCCCGCGAAGCTCTCGGCGGGGGCGGGGGGAGGGATCGCGGATTCGGGCGCGCGCCTGTGCGGCGAGGAGGCGATCCCCTCCGGCGCCAGAGGCAGCCGCACCCGAAACAGAGAGCCTCGCCCCAGCGCGCTGTGCAGCTCCAGATCATGCCCCAATTGCAGGCAGGCGCGCCTGACGATGGAGAGCCCGAGCCCGGTGCCGGGACGGTCGGCCCGCGAGAGCCGTTCGAATTCGTTGAAGACGCGCTCGCGGTCTTCGGGGGCGATGCCCGGCCCGGTGTCATGCACCTCCAGCCAGACGGAATCGCCTTCCTCCTCATCGGGTTCGTCGGGATCGGGGCGGGCGCGGCGCACGCCGACGATCACCCGGCCCGCATCGGTGTATTTCAGCGCGTTGGAGACCAGATTCACCGCGATCCGCCGCAAATAAGCCGGATCGCTCAGCACCACCCGAGAGGAGGGCACGAAGCGCAGATCCAGCCCGCGGGCCTCGGCCTGAGCCTGAAGATCGGTCGAGAGCCTTTGAAACAGCCGCCCGAGCGACACCGGACCTATGTTGATCTCCAGCTTGCGCGAATCGAGCTGGGCGATTTCGAGCAGGGTCTGAATCAGCTCCTCGGCGGATTCGAAGTTATCGGCGATGCGCCCGATCAGATCTTGTTGCAGCGGCGAGGGCGCCGCCTCGCTGAGATGCGAGAGAAAGAGCTTGGCCGCGCTCATCGGCTGAAGCAGGTCATGGCTGGCGGCGCGCAGAAAACGCGATTTCGCCCGATTGGCCTCGTCGGCGGCCTCGCGGGCCATGGCCAGCTCCTGATTGGCCGCGCTGAGCTGGGCGAGCAGGCGCTCCAGATCGAGATTCCGCGCCATGACCTCTTTTTCGAGCATGGCCGCCGCCTGACTCAGCGCATAAGCGGAGCTGCGGGTTTGCTCCAATTGGTCGATGCGGCGGATGAGCGCCTCGTTGATGCGCCTCAGCTTGGCGAGGGCGCGGGCCGGATCCTCCTGCGGCTCCTCAAGCGTCCAAGGGGGCATCTTCCGCGCTCTCCGGGGCGGACCTCTCGGGATGGGCCATGAAGGCCAGCCCGACGAAGGTCTGATTCACATGCATGCCGCCATGCTGCTCGCCATAGGTGTTGAAGCCCGCCACCCGATGACGGCGGAAGATTTGTCCGGCGGTCTCCTCCAGCCCGGCGCGCTCTAAGGCGATGCGCCGCAGGATGCAGTCGAAGCCGAGGACCAAGGCGGGCTCGGCCTCCAGCAGCGAGAGGCGGTCCTCCAGCCCGTCGGTGAGGTTCTCCGCCCGCCCGAGGGTCATGACCATGCCCGTCTCCACCGAGGACATCAGCCGCAGGGCGCCGCCCTCGGCGACTTCGCTGATCGCCCGGACGAAGTTCCGCCCCCCGATGCGCGCCAGAAGCGGATTTTCGGCGAAGGCGCTCGGCCCGAGTTCGGCGGGATCCAGCCCGATCAGCCGGGCGTATTCCTGAACGGCGGGCTCGGCGTTGATTTCGAGGATGAGCCGGTCCTCCGGCCGGGCGTCGGTGACGACGAGGCGCGTCTCCGTAGGGAGGATATGATCGAAGACCACCTCCTGCACATGAAAATCCGTGGCCATGAGGCAGAAGACGGCGCTGTCCTGCCGCGCCTCGCCGTCGAGGGCCACCCAAGCGCGCTCGAAGCGCAGCCCGTCCCCCGCCGAGCCCCCGAGCGTCAGCAGGCCGGGCAAGGCGGCGTCGGCCATGGCGCTGACCAATTCCTCGCGTTGGCTGAGCCCGTCGATGAGCAGCACGCCGAAGCGCGTCCAGTCGGGCGCCTCCTCGGCCAGATCCTCGGCGGCGCGACGCAGCGCCCCCATCCAGTCGAGGGCGCCCGAGCGGCGCAGATCGCGCAGCCAGACCGGCCGGACCCGAAAATGCGCCGCCGGAAAGGCCACCGCCGCCACGCCGCCGCCGCCGGGGCGTCCGCAGGCGAATTCGCCCGCCGTGGAGCAGCCCAAGATCCGGCAGCGCGCGCCGAAGGCTCCGGCCAGAAGCTTCGAGACCGGCGCCAGAGCCTCGCCCTGCGAAGCGAAGAGCATCACCGCCGCCGGATTCAATCCGGCGAAGGCTTCGGCTATGGCGGCGGCGACCTCCTCGGGAGAGCCTTGGGCGCTCGCCGCGTGAGGGGGCGCATGGAGGGGCGCTTCTGGACGGGCCGCGGGCCTTGCGTCGGGCTTAGGGCCGGATCCGCGCCGGGGGGCGGCCTCTCCCGATTCCATCGCGCGGGTCTTCATCCGGCCTCCGTTCAGCGCGAGAAGATGCGCGCGCGATTGGCGAGGAAGGCCACCTGCGTGCGGTTGCGGACGCGGATCTTCGACATGATGGCCGCGATATGCGTCTTGACCGTCGCTTCGGCGATGGAGAGCTCATAGGAGATGAGCTTGTTCGGCCTTCCCTCGCAGATCAGCCGCAGGATCTTGAACTGCTGCGGCGTGAGCGTGGCGAAGTCGCGGGCGAGGGCGGCGGCCTCCTCGTCTCCGGCGACGGCGGCTTCGCAGCCTTCGGGCAAGACGACGTCTCCGGCCCACATGCGCGAGAAGGCGGCGACCATCTCCTTGCGCTCCAGCGTCTTGAGCACGTAGCCCCGGGCGCCGGCGCCGATGACGCCCTCCACCAGCTGCGGATCGAGGGTCGAGGAGATGACCGTGAGCGGCGCGTCTTCGGCGAGGCGGCGCAGGCTCATCACGCCTTCGAGCCCTTCGGCGTCGGGCAGATTGAGGTCCAGCGCCACGGCGTCGGGCGGCCCGTCCTGCGCGACGCTCTCTTTCGCCGCCGCGAGGCTGGAGACGGCGCGCACGCGCTTCAGGTCGAAGGCGCGCTTGAGCGTGAAGGCGAGCGCGTCGCAGATCAGCGGGTGATCGTCCACGATGAGCAGGTCCCGCACGGATGCGATCCTGGCCCGGCGCGCGATCTCCTCGCCCGAGATGGGTGTGTCCATGTCGTCCTCCCTGTCGCCTGCGGCCTCTGGGTCCGCTCGGCTTCTTGAGAGAAGTTTTAGGCCAAATCCTGCGAAAGGCATATCAAACTTTGCGCGCAGAGGCGGTTTCCCAGCGAAAACCCCGCCGGACGGCCGTTTCAGGGAAGATGCGCCCGCGCGGCCCGCCCCAGAGCGAAGGCGCGCTGCTCCAGAATCACCGGAGTCTCGCAGACGTAGATCAGGGATTGCTGGCGGTCCTGAAAAATGCGGGTGGACCAGTCGAGCTCCTTCTCCGCGGCGTCGATGGCGTCGAAATCGGGGGGATCGGCGGCGTCGAGCGCGTCGAAGGCGGCGCGCAATGCGTCGATGGTCTTGTCCATGGCGGCCTGCTTATGGGCGTAGCGCGCGATGCCGCCCATGACGCGGCCGCGGGCGGCGTTGATCCGCTCGAAGACCGCGAGATAGAGCGCCGTCACGTCCTCCGGAGGAGCGGCCGCGGCGAATTCGGCGATGAGGGCCTCGGCCTCGGGAAGGGCCGTGCGGCGCTGGGCGAGCCGCGCCGCCAGATCCTGAATTTTCGGGTCTTTGGCGCGGGCCTCCGCGGCTTCGTCCGGGAGGGGGCCGCTCCAGACCTGCGCGAGCGAGATCTGCGGCACGCGCCTTTGAACGCAGGGCCAATCCGGATCGACGGGCCCCGCCGCCTGAGCGCCTCCAAGGCCGCAGAACAGGCCCGCGCCCGCCGCGACGAGCATCAGAACCGGAATTTTGAACATGACGCGCCTCCTCCGTCCCGGCCTTTTCGTCAGCCTGAGCATCCTCGGAAGCATGCGCCGAGGCCGCCCGGCTTGTCCATGGCGGAGGGCGCGGCCTTCCTCAGCTTTTCGGAGGACCGAGGGCTCAGGCCTCTTGCGCGCGCTCCAGAGCGAGGCGCAGGCCCTCCGGCCAGGCCGCGCCGCGCCGGGTCTCGATGGAGGCGGGAACGAGGGTCTGCTCCGCCGCCCAGAGCAGGTCTTCGCCGCGCCGGACCTCATGGCGCAGCTCCAGAAAATTGGCGCCGACCTTCGCCGCCTTCAGCCGGAAGGTCAGGGCGTCGCGGGGGAAGCCGGGGCGCAGGAAATGAACCTCGATCCGCGCCGTGGGCAGGATCAGGCCGTGGTCGCGCTCCAGATCGGCCCAAGGCCAGCCCAGCTCCGCGAAGAACTCCTCGACCACCCCCACCAGCAGATGCAGATAGCTCGGGAAATAGGCCGCGCCGGAAGGATCCGCGTCGCCGAAGGCGAGCCGACGTTTCGTCTCATAGGCCATGGCCTGCTCTCCCTATAACCCGAGCCAGCGCTCTTGAATCTCCGGCGTGACGGCCTCCGGCGGCCCCTCGAAGACGGTCGCGCCGCGCTCAAGGATCACGCAGCGATCCGCCGCCCCGAGGATCTCCGAGAGCGTCTTATCCACCGCGAGGATCGCCAGACCCTCGGCCTTCAGGCTGCGGATCGCCGCCCAGATGTCCTGACGCACCAGAGGCGCCAGACCCTCCGTCGCCTCGTCGAGAATGAGCAGGCGCGGGCCGGTGGTCAAGGCGCGGCCTATGGCGAGCATCTGCTGCTCGCCGCCCGAGAGGGTCGCGGCCATTTGCGCGCGGCGCTCGCCGAGCCGGGGGAAAAGCGCCTCCACCCGCGCGAGGCTCCAGCCTTCCGGGCGGGCGGCCACGAGGAGATTCTCGCGCACGGTGAGGTTAGGGAAGCAGCGCCGCCCCTCCGGGACCAATCCCAGCCCCAGACGCGCCCTTTGCGGCGCGGAGAGTCCCTGAAGATCGCGTCCGCCGAAGGAGATCCGCCCCCGGCGCGGCGGGTTCAGCCCCATCACCGCGCGGATGGTCGTCGTCTTGCCCATGCCGTTGCGGCCCATGAGCGCGAGGGTCTCGCCCTCCTCGATGCGCAGCGAGGCCCCGAAGAGCGCTTGAGAGCCGCCGTAAAAAGCCTCCAGACCCTCCGCTTCGAGCAGGCTCATGAGGAATCTCCGAGATAGGCGCGGCGGGCTCCGGCGTCGGCGCGGATTTCGGCGGGCGAGCCGCTGGCGATGACGCGTCCGGCCTCCAGAACCGAAATCCGGTCGGCGAGGGCGAAGACGGCGTCCATGTCATGCTCGACCAGCAGGATGGGAGCCTCGCGGCGCAGCTCCGAGAGGAAGCCCGTCAGCTCCCGCGAGCCCTCCGCGCCGAGGCCCGCCATGGGCTCGTCGAGGAGGAAGAGCTTGGGCTCCATCGCCAGAGCCAGAGCCAATTCCAGCCGCCGCCGCTCGCCATGGGAGAGCAGCGCCGCCGGAACCGCCGCCCGATCCGCCAGTCCGACCCGCGCCAAAGCCGCCATGGCGGGCTCCGTCAGACGGCGGTCGCCTTGGGTCGGGCGCAGGAAACGAAAGCTCGATCCCGCCCGCGCCTGAATCGCGAGCATGACGTTGCGCAGGGCCGAGAACTCCCCCGCCAGAGAGGAGATCTGAAAGCTCCGCGCCAGCCCCAGCCGCGCCCGCGCCGGAGCGCCCAGAGCGGTCACGTCGCGCCCGAAGAGCCGCACCGAACCGGAATCGGGCCGCAACCCTCCGGCGATCTGGGCGATGAGCGTCGATTTCCCCGCGCCGTTCGGGCCGATCAGAGCATGGATCTCGCCGGGGCGCAGATCCAGCGTCACGCCGTCGGTGGCCCTGAGCGCGCCGAAGCTCTTGCGCAGATCCCGGATGTCGAGCGCGGGATCAGCCATCGCGGCGCCCTCCCGCGATCAGCCCGAGGAATCCGCCGCGCGCGAAGACCGCCACGCCTAAAACCGCCAGACCGAGGAAGAATTGCCAGCGCTCCGTCCAGCCGCCAAGGACATGCTCCATCGCGACGAAGAGAAGCGCCCCCGCCGTCGGGCCGAGCAGCCGCCCCCGCCCGCCGAGCAGGATCAGCATGATCAACTCCCCCGACATCTGCCATGAGAGCATCGAAGGGCTGGCGAAGCGGTTGAGATTGGCGAAAAGCGCGCCCGCCGCTCCGACCATCATGGCCGAAAGCGCGAAGGCCGTCAGGCGCAGGCCGAAGGGCTCGATTCCCAGAGCCTCGACGCGCTGCGGATTTTGCCGCGTGGCCTCCAGAGCCGTCCCGAAGCGCGAAGCGCGGAGGATCTGGAAGATCGCCAGCCCGATCAGCAAAGCCCCGAGGCAGATCCAGAAAAAGGGCAGAGGCCGCGCCGAATTGAGTCCGGGGAAGATCCCGCGCCGGAAGGACAGGCCGTCGTCTCCGCCATAGGCGGGCCATGACAGCGCGAAATAATAGATCATCTGCGCGAAGGCGAGGGTGATCATCAGGAAATAGACGCCGGAGGTCCGCAGGCTGATCGCCCCGATGGGCAGAGCCGCCAGCAGCGCCAGCCCCATGGCCGCGCAGATCATCAGCAGGATCTCGCGCGAGCCCGCCCAGCCGAAGATCAGCGCCTCGCCGCTTCCGGCGTGGGTCGCGAGGATCCCCGCCGCATAGCCTCCAAGGCCGAAAAAGGCGGCGTGTCCGAAGGAGACCAGCCCGCCCAAGCCTAAGGCCAGATGCAGCCCCGTCGCCGCCAGAGCCAGAATCGCGGCCTTGGTCGCGAGGGTGACGTAAAAGGGATGTCCGGCGCTCAGAGCCGCCCAAGGCCCGAGGATCAGCAGCGCGAGGATCGCCAGATTGGCCGCCGCCTCGCGCGGAGAAGCTGAAATGAGGCTCTTCATCGGCTTGGGGCTCCGAACAGCCCTTGCGGGCGCAGGGCGAGGATCACCGCCATCAGCAGATAAATCAGCAGAGAGGCGACCGCCGCCCCCATGGCGCTGGCCTCCGAAGGCGGATAAGCGAGCGCGAAGGCTTTCGGCAGCAGAAAGCGCCCCATGGTGTCGACCACGCCCACCAGCACCGCCCCGACCAGAGCCCCCCAGATGGAGCCGATCCCGCCGATGACGATCACCACGAAGGCGAGGATCAGCATGGGTTCTCCCATGCCCACCTGCACCGACTGCAAGGCGCCGATCATGCCGCCCGCCAGCCCCGCGAGGGCCGCGCCTAAAGCGAAGACCAAGGTGTAAAGCCGCCCGATCTCCACGCCCAAGGCGCCGATCATCTCGCGGTCGGATTCTCCGGCGCGGATGCGCATCCCGAGCCGCGTCCGCGAGATCAGCAGATGCAGCCCCAGAGCCGCCGCCGCCCCCACGCCGATGATCGCCAGACGATAGATCGGATAGGCGCCGCCTCCCGGCAGAGGCGCCGCGCCTTGCAGCAGCGGCGGAACGTCGAGAAAGAGCGGAAAGCCGCCGAAGATCCAGCGCGTCCCCTCGGAGATGATGAGGATCAAGGCGAAGGTGGCGAGGACTTGCTCCAGATGGTCGCGCCCATAGAGCCGCCGCAGGATCGTCGCTTCGATGAGCGCGCCCGCCGCCGCCGCCGCCGTCAGAGCCGCCGCCAGCCCGAGCCAATAGCTCCCCGTGGCCGCCGCCACGGCCGCGCAGGCGAAGGCGCCGATCATATAGAGCGCGCCATGGGCGAGGTTGATCACCCCCATGACGCCGAAAATCAGCGTCAGCCCCGCCGCCATGAGAAACAGCATGACGCCGAGCTGAAGGCCGTTGAGCAGCTGCTCAAGCAGAAGCGCGAAGGACAAAGGGGAGATTCCGGGCATGGGGCCTCCCCGCGGGCTTCAGAACCCGCAGGGAGGCGGAGAAGCTTCAGGGCAGCTTGCAGGCTTCGGCGTAGGCGTCGCCGCGATCCTCGAAGGCTTTGGCCACGATGCGGTTGGTGAGCGTCCCGTCCTCGAGCTTCGCCACCTCGCGGACGTAGATGTCCTGAATCGGGTGATTGTTATGGTTGAAGCCGAACTTCCCGCGCACCGAGGCGAAATCGGCCTCTTTCAGCGCGGCGCGGAAGGCTTCGGGGTCTTTCACGTCGGCCTTGGCCTGAGCCGAGAGCAGAAGATTGGCCGTATCCCAAGCCTGAGCCGCATAGATCGAGGGGAGGCGGCCGTATTCCGCCTTGAAGGCCTCGACGAAGGCGCGGCTCGCCTCATTCTCGAGATCCGGCGACCATGAGGCCGAATTGCGCACGCCTAAAGCGGCGTCGCCCACGGCGGGCAGAACGTCTTGGCTGAAGGAGAAGCCCGGCCCGATCAGCGGAATCTCCACGCCCGATTGCGCATATTGCTTCAGGAAGGCGATGCCCATGCCGCCCGGCAGGAAGAAGAAGACCGAATCCGCGCCCGAAGCCCGGATCTGCGCGATTTCGGCGGCGTAGTCGCTTTGGCCGACCTGCGTATGGATCTCGCCCGCGAGCTCGCCTGTGTAATAGCGTTTGAAGCCGGTCAGGGCGTCGAGCCCGGCCGGGTAATTGGGCGCCATGATGAGCGTGTTCTTGTAGGTCTCGGCGGCGTATTGGCCCATGGCCTCGTGGAAGTTGTCGTTCTGATAGGCGACGTTGAAGTAATTCTCATGGCAATTCGCGCCCGCCAGAGCCGAAGGCCCCGCGTTCACCGAAAGATAAAAGATCTCCTGATCCACCGCGTTGGGCACCACCGCCATGGCCAGATTGGACCAGATGATTCCGGTCAGCACGTCCACGCCGTCGCTCTGGATCATCTTATCGGCGATCTGCACCGCGAGTTCGGGCTTTTGCGCGTCGTCCTCGACGATCAGCGTCGCCTCGGGATTATTCGCCTGCTTGAGCGCCAGAGCGAAGGCGTCGCGCGCGTCCACGCCGAGTCCGGCGCCTGCGCCGGAGAGCGTGGTGATCATGCCGATCTTCAGCGGCGCGGCCTGAATCGCGGCGGGCGCCGTGGCCGCCAGCAGAAGGCCCAAGGCGCTTCTCAGCATGAATCCGGATGTCATGACGTGCTTTCTCCCTGACCGACCGTCTTGACGCCCCGGCGCCGGACGGCTTTTAATCTCCACGGTCATTTTTCCGTCTCCCGCGACGGAAGCCAAGCGCAAATTCCTCCTGAGGCCGCAGGTTCTCGCGCCGCCCAGCCCCTAGCCCCCAATTTAAGGAAGCCCGGACATGAGCCGTCTCGCCGCGAACCTGCTCGACACGCCGCCGCCCGCGCCCGGCGAAGCCGTGGAGGTCGCGCCGGGCCTGCTCTGGATGCGCTTCCGGCTGCCTTTCGCGCTGAATCATGTGAACATCTACGCCATAGACGAGGGCGAAAGCGAGGGCTGGGCGCTCTTCGACGCGGGGCTCGGCGTGGAGGAGACCTATGCGGCCTGGGAGGCGGCTCTGGCGGGGCCTCTGCGCGGCGGAAGGGTCTCGCGGCTGATCGTGAGCCATTTCCACCCCGACCATGTGGGGGCTGCGGGCTGGCTTCTGCGGCGTCTCGGAGATCCGCCGCTTTACATGACCGAAACGGAATATCTCTTCGCGCGCTATATGATGGCGGGCGGCGAGACGACGGAGGATCCGCTATATGAAGCCTTTTACCGTCGCCACGGCGCCGACGCCGAGGAAACCCGCATCCTGATCGAGCGGGGCCATAATTATCTCCGCCGCGTGACGGGGCTTCCGGCGGCCTTTCATCCGCTGGAGCGTCGGGTTCCGCTGAATTTGGGCGGGCGGAGCTTCCGGGTGCTGACCGGAGCGGGCCATGCGCCGGCTCAGGCGATGCTCCATTGCGCCGAAGAGGATCTGCTCCTCGCGGCGGATCAGGTGCTGGGGCGGATCACGCCGAACATCTCGGTCCACGCCATGGAGCCCGAGGCCGATCCGGTGGCGCGCTTCCTCGATTCTCTGGAGGATCTGCGCGGCGAGGTCCCGGACGAGACTCTGGTCCTGCCCGGCCATGAGCAGCCTTTGACGGCGCTGCATGGGCGGTTGGAGGAATTGGCCGCCCATCATCAGATTCGCTGCGCGGTGGTGCGCGAGATCTGCCGCACGGAGCCTTTGACCGTCTCCGAACTGACGCCGAAGCTGTTCGCGCGGCCTTTGGATCCGCATCAGAAATCCTTCGCCTTCGCCGAGGCCCTCGCCCATGTGAACCACCTCGTCGCGCGCGGCGAGATGGCTTGGGTCGAGAAGGGCGAGGTCTGGCGGGCGCGTTCGGTCTGAGGCGCTTCAGCTCATCAAGCGGCGCGCGAGGTAGGAATATTCCAGAGCCAGCCGCCGCGCCGTCTCGCGCAGATTGGCCGCCGCGCCATGGCCGCCGTCGGTGTTTTCATAGAACAGCGTCGGATAGCCCAATTCCTCCAGCTTCGCCGCCGCCCGCCGCGCATGGCCGGGATGCACGCGGTCGTCCTTGGTCGAGGTGTGGATGAAGACTTCGGGGTAAGGCTGGCCAGCCCGCAGATGCTGATAGGGGGAATAGGATTCGAGCCATGCGCGTTCGGCGGGGATCTCGGGATCGCCGTATTCGCCGATCCATGAAGGCCCCGCCAGCAGCTTATGATAGCGCAGCATGTCGAAAAGCGGCACCTGGATCACGGCGGCGTTGATGAGATCCGGGCGCTGGGTCAGCGTGACGCCCATTAAAAGCCCGCCTTGGCTGCCGCCCATGATCCCGAGCTTCTTCGGGCTCGTGATCTTGCGCCGGATGAGGTCTTCGGCCACGGCCTGAAAATCCTCATGGGTGCGGTGGCGGTTCTCCTTGATGGCGCATTGATGCCATTTCGGCCCGAATTCGCCGCCGCCCCGGATGTTCGCCACCACATGGATTCCGCCGCGCTCCAGCCAGAGCTTGCCGATGGTCGCGGAATAGGCGGGCGCAAGCGGAATCTCGAAGCCGCCATAGCCGTAAAGCAGGGTGGGATTCGAGCCGTCCATGGGGGCCTCGGCCCGGCGGATGACGAAATAGGGGATCAGGGTTCCGTCTTTGGAAGGCGCCTCCAGCTGCTCGACGATCAGGCCCGAGGCGTCGAAGCGCGCCGGAGCGGCCTTGAGCGATTCGGCTTCGCCTGTGGCGGCGTCGGCGAGCCAGAGGCTGGGGGGCGTCAGATAGCCCGCGACCTGCACGAGCAGCCGGTCGCTCAGATCCGAGGCCGAAACCACGTCCGTCGAGACGTTTTCCGGCAGAGGCAGACGGGCGCGGCTCCAGCCGCCGCCGGATTTCGGACGCCAGACCTCCACCGCGCCGCGCACCTCCTCGAAGCGGGTGAGGATCAGCGCGTCGCGGGTGGCGGAGACCCGGACGCCCATTTCGCGCGGGCCGGGCCGCAAGACCAATTCGGCGGGCGTCGCCGGATCGGCCAGCCAATCGTCGAAACTCCAGGCGAAGAGGTCGCCGGTCTCGAAGCGCTGGCCCGAGGGCGCGGTCCAATCCTCATTGGTGGAGAGGATCAGGCGCCCTTCCAGCAGAGCCTGTATGCTGGACTTCAAAGGCAAAGGCAGTTTGCGCGGCGCTTCGCCGGGGGTCCAGAGGTAAGTCTCGCTGTCGTAAATGGTGATCGCGCGATGGATGAGGATCGCCTTCAGAGCGCCCTCGGCGTCGCGCAGGGCGTAGGGCTGGATGAGCATGTCCGTCCGCTCGCCCTCGAAGATCGGCTCCGCCTGCTCAAGGCTCTGGCCGCGCCGCAAAAGCCGCACGCAGCGCGCATAGCCGGATTCGGTGAGGCTCTCCGGGCCGAAGTCATGGGAGACCAGCAGGCGGTCGGCGTCCAGCCAGAGGGCGGCGCATTTGGCCTCCGGCAGATCGAAGCCGCCCTCGACGAAGGCTTTCGCCTCTAAGTCGAATTCGCGCAGGACCACGGCGTCCTTGCCGCCGTCCGAGAGCGAGAGCAGGCAGCGCCGATCCTCGGGCGGCAGATAATTGGCGCCGCGCATCACCCAATTGCGGCCCTCCTCGGCGGCGAGGGCGTCCAGATCGAGGATGGTCTCCCATTCCGGTTCGGGCTGACGGTAGCTCTCCAGCGTGGTCCGCCGCCAGAGCCCCCGCACGTTCTGCGCGTCCTGCCAGAAATTGGTGAGGATCTCGGCGCCCTTCCGGCGGCGGAAGGCCGGGAAGGGAATGCGGTCGCGGGCTTCGAGGATCGCCAGAGCCTCCTGACGCATCTGCTCATAGCAGGGGACGCCTTGCAGGGTCTCCAGACAACGGGCGTTCCGCGCCCGCACCCAAGCCAGAGCCTCCTCGCCTTCGATCTCTTCAAGATTCGGCTGCGCCATGGGTCGGTCTCCGGAATGAAAGGCGGCGTCCGGCCGCCCGCGAGACGGGCGGCCGAAGGGAAAGGCTTTGTCGAGCGCCGGAGCGCCTGCGGTCAAGCCCCTCAGGAGGCGCGCAGGCGCTTGGCCGCGCGGCGGGCGGCGTGGAGCAGGGGCTCGGTGTAGCCCGAAGGCTGCTCGACGCCCTTGAAGATCAGATCCCGCGCCGCTTGGAAGGCGGGGCCGTCGTAGGCGGGCGCCATGGGGCGATAGGCGGGATCTCCGGCGTTCTGCTCGTCCACGCGCAGAGCCATGCGCCGGAGCGCCTCCTCGACCTCCTCCGCGCGGCAAAGCCCGTGCAGCAGCCAATTGGCCAGAAGCTGCGAGGAGATGCGCAAAGTGGCGCGATCCTCCATCAGCGGGACGTCGTTGACGTCCGGCACCTTGGAGCAGCCCACGCCCTGATCCACCCAGCGCACCACATAGCCGAGGATCGATTGACAGGCGTCGTCCAGCTCATGGCGCACGGCCTCCGGCGGGAGGTTGCGTCCGGCGAGCATGGGCGGCGTCAAGAGGGCCTCCTGCGCGGCCTTGGCGCGGGATTTCAGCCCCTCCTGAACCGCATGGACGTCGACCTGATGATAATGCGTGGCGTGGAGCGTCGCGGCGGTGGGCGAGGGAGTCCATGCGGTGTTGGCGCCCGCCTTGGGATGCCCGATCTTGACTTTGAGCATTTCGGCCATGGCGTCGGGCTTGGCCCACATGCCCTTGCCGATCTGGCCATGGCCGTCGAGCCCCGCCGCCAGCCCGGCGTCGACGTTGCCGTCCTCATAGGCCGAGAGCCAGGCCGCGCCGCGCATCTCGCCGCGCGGAATCGCGGGGCCGAGGCGCATGGAGGTGTGGATTTCGTCGCCGGTGCGGTCGAGGAAGCCGGTGTTGATGAAGACGCAGCGTTCTTTCACCGCCGCGATGCAGGCCGCGAGATTGGCCGAGGTCCGGCGCTCTTCGTCCATCACCCCGAGCTTGACCGTGTTCCTGGGCAGGCCGAGGATCTCTTCGACCCGACCATAAAGCTCATTGGCGAAGGCGACCTCCTCGGGGCCGTGCATCTTGGGCTTCACAACGTAGACGGAGCCTGTGCGGGAATTGCGCGGGCCCTCGCCGGTCTTTTGGAGGTCGTGCATGGCGGCGGCCACGGTGACCATGGCGTCCATGATCCCTTCGGGAGTCTCCTTCCCGTCGAGCAGCACGGCGTCGGTGGTCATGAGATGCCCGACGTTGCGCGCCAGCATCACGGCCCGGCCCGGATGGACCACGGGGCGGCCCTGAGGATCGAGAAACTCCACGTCCGGATTCAGGCGGCGGGTTAGGGTCCTGCCGCCTTTCTCGAAGCTTTCGGAGAGATCGCCCCGCATCAGCGCCAGCCAATTCGCATAGACGAGGGTCTTATCCTCGGCGTCCACGGCGGCGACGGCGTCCTCGCAATCCTGAATCGCGGTGAGGGCGCTTTCCAGCCGGATGTCGGAGATTCCGGCGCGGTCGTCCTTGCCGACGCGGCTGGTCGGGTCGATCAGAATCTCAATGAGCAGGCCGTTGACGCGCAGAAGGACGTCGCCTTTCGCGCGATGGCCCGCGAATTGAGCGGGATCGCGCAGGCCCGTCTCGCCGCCCGCGAGCTTCGCGACGAGCGCGCCCTCCCGCAGGGCCAATCCCTCAAGATCGGCCCATGAGCCTGATTCCAGAGGCGCGACCCGATCCAGATGCGCCCGCGCCCAAGCGACGGCCTGAGCCCCCCGCGCCGGATCATAGCCGCCGGAGGGAATGGGGCCGGGGAGGGCGTCGGTGCCGTAAAGCGCGTCATACAGCGAGCCCCAGCGCGCATTGGCGGCGTTGAGCGCGAAGCGGGCGTTCATCACCGGAGTCACGAGTTGAGGCCCGGCGATCCGCGCGAGTTCGGGGTCCACATGCGCCGTCGAGACTTTGAAGGGGGCGGGCTCGGGCTGGAGATAGCCGATTTCCGTCAGAAAGGCGCGATAGGCCGCAGGATCGAAGGGCGCGCGGCGCTCATGCCATGCGTCGATCTTCGCCTGAAGCTCGGCGCGTTTGTCGAGCAGCCGGGCGTTCTTCGGCGCCAGATCGCGCAGCAGCGCCTCATAGCCGCTCCAGAAGGCTTCCGGCGCGACTCCGGTCAGAACCTCCTCCTCGATCAGGCGCGCGAGGGGGGCGGCGACGGAAAGACCGCCGCGGGCGACATGACTGGTCATCTGGGCCTCCTGAACGGGGGAGAAGCTGAAAGCCTTCCGTTTTGATGCGGAATCTTCATGCCACGCCCGATCCGGCTTGGGAAGCTTCACAGGTTTGCTCAGTAGACGCGCCGCAGATTGAGGAAGCCGCCGAACTGGTCGTATTCCTCGATTCCGAGATTGCTTTCGCGCCGCTCATAAAACAGCGTCAGCTCAGGCTGGAAGCCGCCCCATGCGAGCCGCTCATGCGCCAAAGTCAGCATGGGCCGCCAAGTCGCGTCTCGGCGGGGCGCGCCGATGAGGAGATGCGGCTCGTCATAGCGGGTCAGGGTCGCGGAGAGGCGGGGCGTCACGTCGAAGCCGCCCGCCTCGAAGCTGAGGCCCAACTCCAGACGCGGCGCCGTATAGGCGAAAAAGCCGTCGCGGCTGTCGCGCCGTTCAAGAGAAGCCTGCGCGAAGAGCGTCGCGTGAGGCCCGAGGCTCCAGTCGCCCATGACGTAGCCGCGATAGAACCCGCCGGAGATCTCGGCGCGCTCGGCGCTCAGATAGCCGATTTGTCCGCCGAAGCCGAGCCGCGCATGCTCGGAGATCCGAAAGCGCCGCCAAATCTCCACGGAGGGCAGGAGGAAAGAGCCCTCGTTCCGCGCCCATTCCCCCGCGAGGCTCGCCTGAAGGAAGACGCCCGGCGCGAAGCTCAATTCGCGGCCTATGGCGAGATCGGCGCGGGCGGAGGTCAGATCCGAATCCTCGAAGAGGCTCGCCGAGGCGTGCAGCTTGGTCAGGAGATCGCTCTCCCAGAGCTTTTCAAGCGAGACCCAAGGCTCGACGCCATAAACGGTCTTTTTCTCGGCGGGGGGCTGATACTCCAGCGGGACGCCGTTGAAGAAGATCGTCCCGCCCTCGGAGACTTTGGAGGGATTGGAATCGGTGGTCAGCCGCGCGCCGTAGCGCAGGCGCAGGCTGCGCAGTTCGGCGGCCTCCAGATAGGGCAGGATGTTGCGTTTGACGCTTTGGGGCGTCTCGGGGGCCCCGGAGACCTCGCGAAAGAGCCGCAGAGCCTCGCCATGGCGGCCCGCGAAGAGCAAAGCCCGCGCCCGCTCCAGCTTGATGCGCGGCGTGACGGCCTCGGGCGGCAGGGCGCCGAGGATCTCCGCCGCCTCTTCGGGGCGGCCTTCGGAAAGAGCCTCCAACCCGGCGAGGAAGCGCGCCTCCACCTCTTCGGGGGCGAGGGCGCGCGCCGGAGCGCCGGAACTCAGGCTCAAAAGCGCGAGCGCCGCCGCGCAGGCCCGTCGGGATGAGGAAGGCTTCATGCGCCGCGCTCCGGAGCGAAAGGCGCCGGATCGGCGCTTTGACCAAGGCGCCGGATCGGCGCTGCGCAAGGAATAGGGCGAAAAGGCTGAGGATCTCTTGAAACGAATTGGCCGCCCGCCTGAGGAGCGTTTATGCTCCGGGCTTCCGCGCGGCTCGTCGCGGAGGGAAACCGGAGGGCGCCTATGGAGCGGATCGTCTATCGTCATGACGGCTTCACGCCGGAGAGCGAGGCGCGGATCAGCCTGTTCGACCGCGGCTTTCTCTTCGGCGACGCGGTGTATGAAGTCACGGCGGCGCTGGACGGCCGCCTGATCGACGAGGACCTGCATCTGGAGCGTCTGGAGCGTTCTCTCTCGGAGCTGGAGATCCCCATGCCTCTGCCGCGCGCGGAGATCGCGGGGATTCAGGCCGAACTCGTCGCCCGCAACGGGCTGAAGGAGGGGGTGGTCTATCTCCATGTCTCGCGCGGCGCCGCCGACCGGGATTTCATCTGGTCCGAAGACCTCAAGCCTCTGCTGATCGGCTTCACCCAGACGAAGATCGTCCGCGATTCTCCCTCCCAACGCGAGGGAATCGCGGTGGATCTCGCCCCGGATCCGCGCTGGGCGCGGCGCGACGTCAAAACCGCCATGCTGCTCGGGCAGGCGCTCGCCAAGCGCGCGGCGCGGAGACGCGGCTTTCAGGAGGTCTGGCTCGTCGAGGAGGGGGAGATCACCGAAGGCGCCTCCTCCACGGCCTGGATCGTCACGCGCGAGGGGCGGATCGTGACGCGCGGGAATTCCTGGGCCGTTTTGCCGGGCTGCACCCGGCGGGCGGTTCTGCGGCTCTGCGCCGAGCAGGGGCTGAGCTTCGAGGAGCGCGCCTTCTCGCCGGAGGAGGCGCAGGCGGCCGCCGAAGCCTTCGTCACCTCGGCCACGAGCTTCGTGACTCCCGTGGTGCGGATCGGCGACGAGATTCTCGGCGACGGGCGCCCCGGCCCCACGACCCGACGCCTTCAGGCGCTGTATCTCGAAGCGGTTTCGAAGCCGGAGGCCGCGCCCGCCTGAAGCGAAAGGCGGAGTCTGAACGTCGAAGCCCGAACGTCGAATAAGGAGCATGAAGGATGGGCGAAGCCCTCGTGACGGCGGATCTGATCTTGAAGGGCGGCCGCATCTGGCGCGGGCGCGGTTTGGCGCCGCATGAGGCTCTGGCGGTCTGGGGCGGCAAGGTGCTGGCCTCCGGGACTTCCGGGGAGGTCATGGCCCTCGCCGGGCCGCAGACCGAGATCATCGATCTCGAAGGCCGTTTCGCCTGTCCCGGGCTGAACGACAATCATCTGCATCTGATCGCGACCGGGCTGTTCATGGGCTGGGCGGACGCGACGCCTCAGGCCGCGCCGAGCCTCGCCGCGCTGCTGGAGCTTCTGCGCGCGCGCGCCGCCGAGACGCCCAAAGGCGAATGGGTGCTGGCTCGCGGCTACGACCAGACGCGGTTGGACGTCGGGGTCCATCCCACCCGCGCGGATCTCGACCGCGCCGCGCCGGATCATCCGGTTTTGCTCAAGCGCGCCTGCACCCATATGGCCGTCGCCAATTCGAAGGCTCTGGAGCTGGCGGGCGTGACCGAGGCCACGCCCGCGCCCGAAGGCGGCGTGATCGGCCGCGGCGCCGACGGGCGGCTCGACGGCCTCCTCGCCGAGAACGCGCAGCGGCTCGTCGAGTCGAAAATCCCCGCCCCCACGCAGGAGGCCCTCGTCGAGGCCGTCGAGCGGGGCGGAAAGCTCCTGCTCTCCTATGGGATCACCAGCTGCATGGAGGCGGCTCTTGGGCATGTCGCGGGGCTCGCCGAGCTGCGGGCCTATCAGCAGGCCAAACGCGAGGGCCGTCTGCCTTTGCGGGTCTGGCTGACGCTCTTCGGCGATCCGGGCGGCTCCATCGTGGAGGCGTGCTGGAGCATGGGGCTGGTCACCGGCGTCGGCGACGACATGATGCGGATCGGCGGGGTCAAGCTCTTCCTCGACGGCTCGGCGGGCGGGCGCACGGCCTGGATGACCCGGCCCTATAAGGATCAGCCGGAGAATTTCGGCGTGCAGATGCTGCCCACGCCGCAGGTGGAGGCCATGGTCCGCGACCTCCACGGACGCGGCTACCGCATGGCCTGCCACGCCATCGGCGACGGCGCCGTAGAGCAGATCCTGACCGCCTATGAAAAGGCTCTGGCGGCCTCTCCCGATCCCGAGCGCCGCCACCGCGTCGAGCATTGCGGCTACGCCTCGCCGGAGCATGGGCGCCGGATGAAGGCCGCGGGGATCTATCCCGCCGGGCAGCAGGTCTTTCTGCATGATTTCGGCGACGGCTATGTCTCGGTCCTCGGAGAGGAGCGCGGCGGCGGCTCTTATCCCGCCGGGAGCTGGGCGCGTCTGGGGCTGAAGCCCTCGACGGGTTCGGATTCGCCGGTCTGCTCGCCCAATCCCTTCCCGAATCTGCATGCGATGATCACCCGCCGGACCTGGAGAGGGACGACGCTGCGGGCCGAGGAGCGTCTGAGCCGCGAGGAGGCTCTGCAGGCCTTCACCGAACACGGCGCCTACGCCGAAAAGGCCGAGGCGACGAAAGGCCGCCTCATTCCCGGCCAATGGGCGGACGTGGCGGTCTTCGATCAGGATCTGCTGGAGGCGCCCCCGGAGGTCGTCCTTTCCGGGACGCGCTGCCTGCTGACGCTGCTCGCGGGGCGGGTCGTCCATGACGCGCGCGGCTAGGGCGGCGCTTGGGCGCGCGTCGCGTCTTGCGATGGTCTGCGCCCCTCGTTAGGCTGTCGCGGCTTTAGGCTTTTGATGTCGCGCTTCGCTTGGGAATTTGAAGAAGATGAACAGCTTGACCTCTGGAGACGCCGCCTCCCCTCTTGACGAAGGCGCTTCCGTCGGGCCGGGGATCGTTTTCGTGGACGGCGCCGCCGAGGACCAAAGCCTCCTGCGCCATCAGATCTACGCTCCGATCAAGGCCGCGCTCTCCCCGGAGACGTCTTGGAGGGACGGAGAGAAGGATCTGCCCGCCGAGGGAGCGGAGTTGCGCGTCTCCCTTTTCCCGAAGACTCCCGGCGAAATCCTGCTGGCCTTCGATCTGGCGGATCGCAATTATTTCAGCCAGTTCACCCCTGAGAAATGGCCTTTCGTCCGCAATTTCCGCAAGATCTTCGTGCCGGGCGCATGGGCGGCCCGCCGCCTGACGACGGATCCTGAGCTGATGGTCGATCCTGAGGCGGTGGTCGTCGTGGGCTCGCCGCGCGTGGATCATCTGCGCGCCTTGCAGGCGCAGCTGCCTCCGCGCCCGAGGAACGCGCCTTTCCGCATCCTCTTCGCGCCGCTGAACGAGCAATGGCACGGCGTCGACGGCCCCATGAGCTGCCGCGCGGATATGGAGCCCCATCTGGAGCTTCTGCGCGCGCAAGGAGAGCTGGTCCTCGCCGTGGACGAGCGGGTCGGGCGGGAGAAGCGCCCCGTCACCGAGGAGCTGTTGACGGCCGACGTGGTGATCACCGATTACGCCTCCTTGATTTATGAGGCCTGGGCGCTCGGCAAGCCGGTGATCTTCCCGAGCTGGATCACGCGCGACCGCATTCTGGAGCGCGCGCCCGATTGCGCCGAGGCCCATATCCACCGCGAACGGATCGGCCATCATCCGGAAAGCCTTGAGGAGATGCTGGAGCTTCTGGCTAAGAAGCGGCGTCTGGATCTCGGGGCGGGGGTCGAGGATTTTCTGGAGGATTATCTCGCCAATCCGCGCGAGGCCGGCGCCGGAGAAGCCGCGGCGCGGGAGCTGGAGGGGCTGCTGGACGCGCGCTCCGATCTGGACGAGGAGGATCTCCGCGAGCAGCTCCGCCTCGCGCAGCGGGCCAAGGAATGGCTGGAGGTCGAGCGTCTGGTTCTGGTTCTTCTGCCCTTCGGCGCGGAGGATCCGAAGCTCTGGGATTCTCTGGCGCGCGCCCGCAACGGGCGGAGCGCATGGCGGGAGGAGGCCGAAGCCCTCGCGCGCGCCGCCGCTCTGAAGCCGCAGGACGCGGGGCTGCGCCACAGGCTCGGTTTGGCGGAGCAGAGGGCGGGGCGTCCCGCCTCCGCCTCCGCCGCCTTCGCCGCCGCCATCGAGCTCGCGCCCAAGAAGGCGACTGCGGATTGGTTCTATCGGCTCGGCTATTGTCTGGAGAAGGCGGATCCCGCCGATCCCGATTTCGCGCAGCTTCCGCCGGTCTCCGCCGCTCAGGCCTATGCGAAGGCCTGCGCGAAAGACGAGGTCGCCGCGAAATTCGGCGTGGGCGCGCTCCATGCGAAAAGCGGGCGCTGGCGCGAGGCGCAGGCCGCTTATCGCCTGCATCTGAGCCGCCATCCGCTGGACGCCGAATTGCGCTATCGGCTCGGCATGTCCCATGACCGGCTGTACGAATGGGCCGAAGCGGAGGCGCGTTACGTCGAAGCCCTCGCTTTGGATTCCGAAAAGCCGCAATGGCATTATCGGCTCGGCTTCGCGCTGGAGCGTCAGGAGAAGTTCGCGGAGGCGGCGGAGGCCTATCTTCACGCCGCGCGGGGCTCCAAGACCCATCAGGCGCTGTGGTTCTATCGGGCGGGCTGCGCGCTGGAGAAGCTCGGGCGGCTGGAGGAGGCCTGCGCGGCCTATGTCGCGGTTCTGCCCGAAGCGGCGCCCCCCCCGCCGCCTGCGCCGCATATGGCGCGTCTGCAGGCCGCGCATGTGGAGCTTCTGCGCGATCTGCTTCAGGATCGGCCGAACGACGATAAGCTCTGGTCGCAATATAGCCGCGTTCTCGAGGGGCTGGGCGACCGCGAAGCCGCCGCCACGGCGCTCTCAGAGGCTCTGCTCTGCGCGCCGGAGCCGAACATGGCCTACGCCAAGCGCCGCGCCGCCCTCTCCGCCGTCCGCTCCGAGCGGCAGGTGATCGAATCGCGCCTCGCGCGCGACGCCTCGCGCGCCAAGGAATGGGCGCGTCTGAGCGAATTGATGGAGGCCGGCGGCGAGCCGGAGGCCGCCGTCGAGGCGATGCGGCAGGCGCTGATGCGCGCGTCCGACCATCAGCCGACATGGAGCCATCGTCTGGGCGCGTTGCTGGCGGGGCTGGGGCGGTTCGGGGAGGCTTGCGCGGCCTTCCGGGATCAGCGGATCCTTCAGCGTCCGCATGGCGTCTCCGAGGCCGCCTTCGAGACGACCCCCGCTTTGCACGAGACCGCGGCCTATCGCGAATTCTTCGACGTGCTGCCTTTGGTCCCGCGGACGATCCTCTATGAATCCTTCAGCGGCGAGGGCTGTTCGGACAATCCTCTGGCGATCTTCCGCTTTGTCGAGCGGGATCCGCGCTTCGCGGGCTGGCTGCACGTCTGGACGCTGAACGACCTGTCTAAAGCGCCCAAGGAGCTGCTCAAGCGCAAGGACGTGATCTTCGTCGTCAAGAAGAGCCTGAATTATCAGCGCTGGCTCGCCACGGCCGAATATCTGATCACCAACGCCGCCTTCCCGGCCTATTTCCTGCGCAAGGAGGGACAGAAATATCTCAGCACCTGGCACGGGACGCCGCTCAAGACTCTGGGCTACGACGTCAATGAAACGCCGATTCAGCGGGCCAATACGGCGCGCAATCTGATTCAGGCCTCGCTCTTCATCGCGCCCAACGCCCATACCGAGCATGTGATGCTCGATCGTTACGGCGTGCGGAATCTCTTCTCCGGGCGCTCTTTGCTCAGCGGCTATCCGCGCATCGACTTGCTGGTCAACGCGACCGAGGCGGAGAAGGCCGCCATGCGCCAGCAGCTGGGCCTGACTCCCGGCAAGCCCATGGTCCTCTTCGCCCCGACCTATCGCGGCTATTGGGCGACGCCCGAGCTTGAGGCCGAGGCCCTGATCGCGACCATCGAGCGGATGAAAAGCCCGGATTACGACCTCGTCTTCCGGGGCCATTACTTCGCGGAGCGCTTCATCATGCAGATGGGGCTTCCGGTGAAGATCGCGCCGCACTCCATCGACAGCTGCAGCCTTTTGTCGATCGTGGACGTCCTCGTCTCGGATTACTCCTCGATCTTTTACGATTTCCTCGTCACCGGGCGTCCGGTCATCCATTACGTTCCCGACTGGGACGAATACGCCCAGAATCGCGGGCTTTATTTCGGCAAGGACGAGATCCCCGGCCTCGTCGCCGAGAACGACGAGGAGCTGGAGCAGGCCCTCGCCGCCTGCGTCCGCGATCCGAAGGGGCGGATCTCCGCGCGCTATCGCGCCGACGCCAAGACCTATTGCCCCTTCGAGGACGGCCAAGCCTCGGCGCGGGTCGTCGAAGCCTTCTTCTTCGAGGAGCGCGCGCCGACGCCGCCGAAGCCCCCGGAGGGGCGCAAGACTCTGCTGGTCCATGGCGGCGCGCTCGACGCGGGGCCGGAGCTGGAGGAGCTGCGCGGCCTGCTCGCGGAGGCCAAGGCGCAGGGACATTTCAACACGCTGGTGGTGGATCGCCACGTGGTCGTGAGCGACGAGGCCCGCATCGCGACCGCCCAATCCCTGATCGCGGATGCGGATGTGATCGTCCGCTTCGGCAAAGCCTGCATGACGCTTGAAGAGGAATGGCTGAACGAGAAGCTGAAGACGCGCGAATTCTTCCTCTCGCCTGCGATGCGCGCCGTCTTCGGAGCGGCCTTGCGGCATGAGGCCCGGAGGCTCTTCGGCTGGGCGCATTTCGACGTCTCGCTGGATCTGGACGGCGCGCGGCCCTTCTGGGTCAATCTCTTCGTCGAGGCTCTGGGAGACGAGCCGCTGATCCGCGTCACGGAGGCGACCCTCGCGCGGGCGGAGATGCGCGCGATCGGAATCGAGCGCCGCGCCTATGCGCCTGAAAGGCTCGCGGCGCTTCTGAAGACCGAAGAGGCGCCGCCGAAGGCGAAGACGCCCGCGAAGCGGAAATCCGCCAAACGCGATCAGAGCTGAGCCTCGCCTCCTGCGCGCCGCCTCTCCCGGACGGCGCGCGGGGCCTCAGAGGCCGTAATAGGCCGCGATGGCCCAGCAGGTCGCCAAACCGACGACGAGATTCATCGGAATCCCCACCTTGAGGAAATCGGCGAAGCGGTAGTCTCCGGCGCCGTAGACCAGCGTGTTGGTCTGATAGCCGATGGGCGTGGCGAAGCTGGCGCTGGCGGCGAACATCACCGCCACCAGAAAAGGGCGCGCGTCGAGGCCCAGCTGCGCGGCCAGACCGATCACGATGGGCGACATCACCACCGCCACGGCGTTGTTGGTGATCATCTCGGTCAGCAGCGAGGTGAGCAGATAGACCACGATCAGGGTCGCCGCCGGCGAAAGCCCCGCCAGACCCGGCGCGACGCCGGAGACCACGAGATCCACGGCGCCGCTGCGCTGAAGCCCCGCGCCGATGATGAGCATGGAGAAGATCAGCACCAGAATCGAGCCGTCCACCGCGCCCCAGGCCTCGTCGCTGTCGAGGCAGCGCAGCAGCAGGATGGCCGCCGTCGCGATCATGGCCAGCACGGTGATCTCCATCACGCCGAGGGCCGCCAGAGCCACCACCGACAGCAAAGCCAGAATCGCGATGGGCGCCTTGGCGCGCCGGAAGGCGCGGCCGCTGGTGCGGGTGACGGAGACCACGAAGCCTTGCTGCGACATGGCGTCGAGCCCGGCGGGCGGCCCCTCCAGCAAAAGGCGGTCGGCGGGGCGCAGGAGAACGCTCTCCAGATCCTTGCCCGGCCGATGCTGATGCCGATGCGCCCCCAGAACCCGCACCCCGAAGCGTCCGCCTAAGCCCAGCTCCGAGATCGGCCGCCCGACGCCCGCATGGGCGGGCGCCACCACCGCCTCGGCCACCACCGCCTCGGCGGCGGCGCCGAGCCCGGAGGGGCGCCTCTGGCCGACGCGCAGGGCCTTGTCGGCGGCGAGGGTCAGCAATTCGGAGGCGCTGGCCTCAAGGATCAGCCGGTCTCCCTTGCGCGGGACGAAGCCGTCGAGATTCTCGCGGAAGATCTCCTCGCCCCGCCTCAGGCCGAGAACCCGGACGCCATGCGGCTTCAGCGCCTTGGCCTCCCCGAGCGGCCCGCTCGTCAGAGGGCCTTCCTCCAGAATCGCGGCCTCCGAGAGAAATTCCGGCTGGCCCTGCTCTCCGATTCGGGCGGCGTCGCGGCGGTCGGGCAGCAGACGGCGCCCGAAAAGCCCGAGCAGCGCCGCGCCCGACAGCGCCGTCACGATTCCGACCGGGGTGATCTCGAAGATGGAGAAGGGTTCGAGCCCATGCTCGCGCGCCACCCCGTCCACGAGCAGATTGGTCGAGGTGCCGATCAGCGTGCAGGCGCCCCCGAGGATGGTCAGATAAGAGACCGGGATCAGCAGCCGCGTCGAGGCGATGTCGAATTTCCGCGCGATGCGGATCGCGATGGGGATCAGGATCAGCACGAGAGGCGTGTTGTTGACGAAGCCCGCGATGAGCATCGTTCCGACCATCAGCAGGACCACCGCCTTGACCGCGCTGTCTCCGGCGAGCTCGATGATCGCCCCGGCGACGCGCTCCAGAACTCCGGCGCGCACGAGGGCCCCGGTCAGCACGAACATCGCCGCGATGGTCAGAGGCGCCGGATTGGAGAAGACCGCCATGGCCTCGGCGGGCGTGACCAGCCCGAGGATCACGAAGGCGGCGGCGCCTCCGGCGGCGGTGACTTCGGGCGGATGGCGCTCGAAGAGAAAGGCGGCGAAGGTGAGCAGCATGACGGCGAGCGCCGCATAGGGCGCATGTTCGGCGATCAGGCTCTGCATCGCGGCTTCGTCTCCCTCGGGGCTTCAGGCTCAAGGCGGGCAGGATAGAGCCTCGGAGCGGGGGAGCAAGCGCCCTCGGCGGGCGCGCCGAAGATTCCGGAGAGACGTCGCGGGCGGCGCAAGGGCGAAAGAGGCGGAGCGTGTCCGGCCGCTCCGCCTCCCATCGTCCGACGGCCTTGCGGCGGTCGAACTTGCGTCCCGCCCGAGCTTCGAAGCGGATCGGCCGCCGCTTCGCAAGAGGGTCAGGAATTCCGGCGCGGCCTCGCTGAAGCGATCCGCGGGCGCGATCCTGCGTCTTCCAGAAGCCTCCCGGATCGGCCGTCCGGCTTCAGGGCGCGTTTTCGGGACGCGTCGCCTTGTTCCGGTCGCCCTGATCCCGAGGGGCTGGCGTCGTTCGTTCCGACAAGACAGAAGATGGCGTTCCGACAAGACAGAAGATGGCCGAGCCTTGGTCCTGCGCTCGCCGCAGGCGTCGCCGGATCGGGGCTTTCCTGCGGAGACTGTCCATGATCTTTCGTATGGTCAAGCGCCTTTCCTTCGGAAACGGCCTGAATTTATCGCGATTTTTAGCGAAAACACGCTGAGGAGTCCATCTTCAGGAATATCTTTTAAAGAGAATTTTAATTATATTTTTCTCGCAAAAGGGGAAATTCGCCTCTCCGCCGAATTTCGCGCCGAGGGCCTCGCCTGATTCGGGCCGCCCGCCCCGGAGGCCGGATCGTTCAAACGCTCTCAGTTTTGATTCGGTCGCGGCGGGAAGCCGTTTCGGCTTCGGTGGAAAATGCTCTAAGCTGCCCGCGGGAGAAGGGGGAGGGACGACAGGAGTCGGCATATGTCCTCTGCGAAGATCGGTCTGATCGGATTGGGAACCATGGGTTCGGCGCTGGCGCTGAACATCGCCGAGAAAGGCTTCCCCGTCGCGGTCTGGAACCGCACCACGGCCCGCACACGCGAATTCCGCGCCGAAGCGGGCGACCTCGCCGCGCGGATCCTTCCGACGGAAAGCCTCGCGGAGCTGGTCGCCGCCCTTGAGAAGCCGCGCGCGATCATTCTGATGGTTCCCGCCGGAGCGGCGACGGATCAGCAGATCGAGGCCCTCGCGCCTTTGCTCGATCCTGAGGATCTGGTGATCGACGCGGGCAACGCCGATTTCCATGACACCAATCGTCGGGCGGCGGCGGGTCCGCCGATGCGCTTTCTGGGCATGGGCGTCTCGGGCGGAGAGGAGGGCGCGCGCCACGGGCCTTCGATCATGGGCGGCGGCGACAAGGCCGACTGGGACCGCGTCGCGCCGATTCTGACCGCCATCGCCGCCCGCGCCCCCGACGGCTCGCCCTGCGCGGCCTGGCTCGGCGAGGCGGGGGCGGGGCATTTCGTCAAGGCGGCGCATAACGGCATCGAATACGCCGACATGCAGATGATCGCCGAAATCTACGGCGTGCTGCGCGACGGCTTCGAGATGGGCGCCGACGAGATCGCCGGGGTTTTCCGTCAATGGGACGAGGGTCCGCTGAAATCCTATCTCGTCGAGATCACAGGGGAGGTCGCCGCCGCGAAGGATCCGCGCACCGGCGCCCCCATGCTGGACGTGATCCTCGACAGCGCGGGCCAGAAAGGAACCGGCCGCTGGACGGTGGTGGAGGGCGCGCGTCTGGGGGCGCCGATTCCGGTCATAGAGGCGGCGGTGACGGCGCGCGACGTCTCGGCGCGGCTGGAGGAGCGCGCGGCGGGCGAAGCTCGCTTCGGGCCAGCGCCGCAGCCGCTCTCCGGCGAGGTCTCGGTGCTGGAGCAGGCTTTGATCGCGGGCAAGATCCTCTGCTACGCGCAGGGCTTCGCCATGATCTCGACGGCTTCGGCGGAATTCGGCTGGAGCCTGCCCTCGGCGGAGATCGCGCGGATCTGGCGGGCGGGCTGCATCATCCGCTCGGCCATGCTCGACGACATGGCCGAGGCCCTCGAAGGCGCCCCGGAGCGCAATTTGATCCTCGATCCGGCTTTCGCGGCGCGGCTCGAAGCCGATCTTCCCGCTTTGCGCCGGGTGGTCGCCAGCGCGGCGCTGCATGGTCTGGCGGCTCCGGCGCTGAGCGCCGGGCTCTTCTGGTTCGATCAGATGCGCACCAAACGCGGGACGGCCAACCTCATTCAGGCCCAGCGCGATTATTTCGGCGCCCATGGCTTTCAGCGCCTCGACGGCGGGCCGGAGAAACACGGGCCTTGGGCGAAGCCGGCGAATGAAATCTGACGCCCGCCGGCCTCGCCGCAGCTTCACAGCTTGAGGCGATAGCGCGCGAAGCCGTTTTCGCCTTCGCCCGCCTCCTCGATCTCCAGACCCCGGGCGCGGACCTCCTCCAGATGGGCGGCGGCGCCCGGCCCGGTCTCGAAAAGCGCGGTCGCGCCGGGCTGCGCCTTGAAGCGCCAATTGGCGTCTGCGGCGGGCTTCACCTCGCCCTGTTCGTGGATGTAGCGCACCAGCACGTCGCGATTGGCGTCGGGGGCCTCGATCACGATGGTCGAGCCGTCGGCGCCGGGGAATTTCCCGCCGCCCGAAGCGCGATAATTATTCGTCGCCACGAGGAATAACTGATCCTCGTCGATGGGCTCGCCCTGATAGGTCAGATTCACGATGCGCCGCGCCTCGGGATCAGCCAAGGCGCCGTCGGCGGCGTAGCGCGAAGGCTGGCTCAGGTCGATCTCATAGGCCACGCCGTCGATGGCGTCGAAATTGAAGCTCGGGAAATCGGGATTGAGGAGCGGCGCGTCCTCGGCCTCCTCGGCGACTTGGTTGAACATCCCCGCCGAGCGCTCCAGCCATTCCCGGACCTCGCGTCCGGGGATCTTCACCACCTGAAGGGTGTTCGGATAGAGATAGAGATCCGCCACGTTCTTCAGCGCGACGGGACCGGCGGGAACGTCGGTGTAATATTCGGGACCGCCGCGTCCGCCCGCCTTAAAGGGCGCCGCCGCCGAGATCAGCGGAAGATCCGCGTTCTCGGTCCCTTGGATGAGATCCTTCACATACCACATCTGGGCCAGATTGACGATCTGCACCGAAGGGTCGTCGGCGACGAGGGCGAAATAGCTATGCAGCGGCGAGGCCGTGCGCCCGACCTCGGCGCGGACATATTCTAACGCGTCCTCGTGGTCCTCCTGCGTGGCGTCGATCACCGGAGCGTAATCCTCCGCCAGCGGCTTGATCGAGCGATCCGCCTGACGCTCGAAGATGGGCCGCGCCTCTGAGCTTCCGTCTATGGCGCGCCAGCCTTCGCCGTCCTTTTCTAAAAGCAGGTCGATGAGCCCCATATGCGAGCCCCAGAATCCGGCCATCACGGCGGGTTTGCCGCGGATCTTGCCGGTCTCCTGATCCAGCCCCTCGCCTTCGTAATCCTTCGAGGGCCAGACGCGATGCGCATGGCCCATCACGATGGCGTCGATCCCCTCGACTCCCGCCAGATGATAGGAGGCGTTCTCCATCCCCGGCTCATGGGGCTCGAGGCTGATCCCCGAATGGCTGAGCGCCACCACGATCTGCGCGCCCATCTCGCGGAGCTTGGGCACCCAGACGCGGGCCGCCTCCACGATGTCGCGGGCGGCGTAATTGGCGAGATGCTTGGCGTCCCATTGCAGAATCTGCGGCGGGACGAAGCCGATGACGCCGATGCGGATCACATGGCGCTCGCCCGCGCCGTCGATGAGCCAGCGGTCGAAGATGCCGTAGGGCTGCCAGGGCAGGCGGTCTTTCAGCGGATTGGTCGCCAAAGGGGCCTCGGCGAAATTGGCGCAGAAAACAGGGTGCTGCAGCCCGGAGTTCACTTCCTGAAGATAATCGAGGCCGTAATTGAACTCATGATTGCCGAGCCCGCCCGCGTCATAGCCGAGGGCGTTCATGGCGGCGGCGATGGGATGCGGCCCCTGCCGCACCGAAGCCGAGCCATAGGCCATGAAGTCGCCGAGCGGATTGCCCTGAAGATAATCGCCGTTGTCGAGAAGAATGCTGTTGCGGGCTTCGTCGCGGGCGGCCTCGATCAGCGAGGCGGTGCGGGCGAGGCCCATCGTGTCGTTGGGCTTGTCGGCGTAATAGTCGTAGGCGTGGATGTGGTAATGGATGTCGGTGGTGGAGAGGATGCGCAGATGCGCCTGTCCTGCGGCGGCCCGCGCCGAAAAAGGATGCAGCGCGGCCAGACCGCTCAGGGCGGCGCCCTGAACGAGAAGGCTGCGGCGGGTGATGGTCTTCGACATGTCTGCCTCCTCGGAGATGGCGGCCCTGAGATCCGGATCCTGACGATTGCGGAGCAGGTTCGGTCCTTCCTGGCCGGAGAGCAAGTCTTTAGAGGAGGGATCGGGACGATTTGACGAAGCCTCGCCTCCCGGTTCTCCTGTGGCCGAGGCTTCCGCGAGGACGCCTTTTCAAAGCGCCCGATCCCTGTGGACTGACCATGTGAAATCAGCATATCCTCATGCGCACAACGTCAGGCCGGGCCCGTCTTCAAGGCGTCGGAAACGCGGCCGCTCAGTCGGGAGACCCCCTTATGATCCGTTCCACGCTCTTCGCCGCCGCGGTCTCCGCCCTCGCCGCAGGGGGCGCCTTCGCCGCCGAATTCAAGCCGGCCATCGTTTACGATCTGGGGGGGCGCAATGATAAGAGCTTCAATGAATCCGCCTATACCGGCGCGGCCAAATTCAAAGAAGACACGGGCGTCGAGTTCCGCGATTTCGAGATTCAAAACGACAGCCAGCGCGAGCAGGCTCTGAGCCGCTTCGCGCGTCAGGGCTTTTCGCCGATCATCTCGGTGGGCTTCAGCCATGAGGGCGCGGTCTCCAAGGTGGCGCCGCAATTCCCCGACACGCAATTCGTGATCGTGGATTCCGTGGTGGATCTGCCCAACGTCAGCTCGATCGTGTTCAAGGAGCATGAAGGCTCCTATCTGGCGGGCGTGGCGGCGGTTCTGGCCTCCGAGACCAAGAAGGTCGGCTTCGTCGGCGGCATGGACATCGCCTTGATCCGCAAATTCGCCTGCGGCTACGTGCAGGGCGCCAAGGCGACCGATCCCAAAGCCGAGATCTTCCAGAACATGACCGGCACCACCGGCGCCGCTTGGGCCGATCCGGTGCGCGGCGGCGAATTGGCCAAGTCGCAGATGGCGCGCGGCGCCGACGTGGTTTATCACGCGGCGGGCGGCACCGGCGAAGGCGTGCTTCAGGCCGTGGCCGACGCGGGCAAGCTGGGCATCGGCGTCGATAAGAACCAGAACGACCTGCACCCGGGCCATGTGCTGACCTCGATGGTCAAGCGCGTCGACACCGCCGTCTACGACACCTTCAAACAGGCTCAGGCGGGCGAGTGGCGGCCGGGCCTGAAGGTCTTCGGCCTTGCGGAGGACGGCGTGGCCCTCGCCATGGATGAAAATAATCAGGCCCTCATCACCGAAGAGATCGCCGCCGCCATCGCGGCCGCCCGCGAGGGCGTCATCAGCGGCGAGATTCAAGTGCATGATTATATGTCGGACAGCGCCTGCCCGGTCCAGTAAGCCCGCAACGGGCCGCGAGGTTTCGCCTCGCGGCCCATTTGAATCAAAGGCTTGAGAGGCGCAGGGGGGATTTCGGATGAATCTGGAGAATGGGGCGCGTCCGGCGGCCATCGAATTGATCGGCGTCAGCAAGAGCTTCGGCCCGGTCAAGGCGAATTCCGACATTCATCTGCGCGTCGACAAGGGGACGATCCACGGAATCGTCGGTGAGAACGGCGCCGGGAAATCGACCCTCATGTCGATCCTCTACGGCTTTTATCAGGCCGATTCCGGCGAGATCCGCATCAATGGCCGGCCGGTCGAAATCCGCGACAGCCAAGAGGCCATTCGGCTCGGGATCGGCATGGTGCATCAGCATTTCATGCTGGTCGAGAACTTCACCGTCTTGGAGAACGTGCTGCTCGGGGCCGAGGGCGGCGCCTTGCTCGGCAAGGGCAAAGCCGAGGCGCGCGCCAAACTGGCGGCCCTCGCCCGCGAACATGGGCTTGAGGTGGATCCCGACGCCCTGATCTCGGATCTGCCCGTGGGCGCGCAGCAGCGCGTCGAGATCCTCAAGGCTCTGACCCGCGGCGCCGAGATCCTCATCCTCGACGAGCCGACCGGCGTGCTGACTCCCGACGAGGCGGATCAGCTCTTCGAGGTGCTCAAACAATTGCGCGCCGAGGGCAAGACCGTCCTCATCATCACCCATAAGCTCCGCGAGATCATGGCCATCACCGATTCCGTTTCGGTGATGCGTCAGGGCAAGATGGTCGGGACTTTGCGCACCGCCGAAACCAGCCCGGATCAGCTCGCGGAGATGATGGTGGGGCGGCGGGTGCTGCTGAAGGTCGAGAAAGGCCCGGCCAATCCCGGCCTTCCGGCGCTGACGGTCGAGAATCTGACGCTCCGCGACGGCGCGGGCGTCGAGCGGCTGAAGAACGTCTCCCTGACGCTCCGGCGCGGCGAGATCGTCGGGATCGCGGGCGTGGCGGGCAATGGGCAATCAGAGCTTCTGGAGGCCATCGCGGGCTTGCGCAAACCCAGCTCCGGACGGATTCTGCTCGACGGCGCGCCGATCCCGCATGATCCGCGCGCCTTGCGGGAGCTGCGCCTCGCCCATATCCCTGAGGACCGCCATAAGATGGGCCTCGTGCTGAAATTCGAGACCCGCGAGAATTCGATCCTCGGCTATCACCTCGACCATCGTTACGGCGGCGCGCTGCTGAATAATTCGGCCATCGAGGCGGAATGTCAGAGCCAGATGGAGGCCTATGACGTGCGGCCTCCGAACAGCCGTCTGAAGACGGCGAATTTCTCGGGCGGCAATCAGCAGAAGATCGTTCTGGCGCGCGAATTCGAGCGCGGGCCTCATGTGCTGCTCATCGGCCAGCCGACGCGCGGCGTGGACATCGGCGCCATCGAGTTCATCCATCGCCGCATCATCGAGATGCGCGACGCGGGCAAGGCGATTTTGCTGGTCTCGGTGGAGCTGGACGAGATCCGGGCGCTGTCGGATCGGGTGCTGGTGATGTTCGACGGCCGGATCGTCGGCGAGCGCCCGCCGGAGACCGACGAACGCGAACTCGGCCTGCTGATGGCGGGCGTGACCGGGGCTGGCGCCGGGCCCGGCGCTGGAACGAGCGAAAGAGGCGCGGCGTGAGTCCCGCCCGTCTTGCGGGGAGCGCGGCGAACCCGACGCCTTCCCGCTTGTTTTCAGGGGATTATCCTGAGAAGCTCAAGCGGAGTCCGCGCTTTTCCTTGGGGGCGCGCGCGGCCGCCTCCGCCTCAGGCGCCCGCATGATGGAGCCCAGACCATGAGCCAACCGGCGGCCAAACTGCCTTTCTGGGTCGATTTCGGCCTGATCCCTTTGTTGAATCTCGTGGCGGCCTTCGCGGTGGCGGGTCTGGTGGTCGCGGTGATCGGCGAGAACCCGCTCGACGTGGCGCGGATCATCATTTACGGCGCTTTCGGCTATGGCGAAGGCGTCGGATTCACGCTGTTTTACGCCACGAACTTCATCTTCACCGGATTGGCGGTGGCGGTGGCCTTCCATGCGGGGCTGTTCAACATCGGCGGCGAGGGCCAAGCCTATATCGGCGGCTTGGGCGTGGCCTTGGTCGCGCTGGGGCTGGATCCTTATTTGCCTTGGTGGCTTCTGGCGCCCCTCGCGGTGATCGGGGCGGCGCTGTTCGGAGCGCTCTGGGCTTATATTCCGGCGGTGCTTCAGGCCAAACGCGGCAGCCATATCGTCATCACGACGATCATGTTCAACTTCATCGCCGCCTCGCTCATGGCCTATCTCCTTGTGGACGTGCTGAATCCCGGCGCGGGGAGCATGTCGCCGGGCACGCGCTTCTTCAACGCCGAGGCCGTTCCGCCCAGATTATCCGAGATCCTCGCGCCTTTCGGCGTGGATCTGGGCGGATCTCCGGCGAATCTATCGCTGATCGTGGCGCTGCTGGCGGCTTTGGGCCTCTGGCTGCTGCTCTGGCGGACGCGGCTCGGCTATGAGATCCGCGCGCTTGGGCATAACGCTTCGGCGGCGGCCTATGCGGGCGTGCCCATCGCGCGGGTGATCGTCATCGCCATGCTGATTTCGGGCGCTCTGGCGGGCATGATGGCGCTGAATCCGGTGCTGGGGGATCAGGGACGCCTCTTGCTGGAGTTCCCCGGAGGCGCCGGCTTCGTGGGAATCGCGGTGGCGCTGATGGGGCGTTCGCATCCTCTGGGCGTGATCCTCGCGGCTTTGCTCTTCGGGATGCTCTATCAGGGCGGCAGCGAGCTGGCCTTTGAAAAACCGAGCATCAGCCGCGACATGCTGATTTTGATTCAGGGCCTTGTGATCCTCTTCTCCGGCGCTTTGGAGAATCTGTTTCGTCCGGCCGTGGCGCGGATCTTCGCGCCGCGCGCGGCCTAAAGGGAGGAAAGACCTATGGATTGGCTGACCTTCCTCAATGTGCTGGATTCCGCCGTGCGGCTCTCGACGCCGCTTTTGCTGGCCTGTCTGGCGGGGCTCTTCACCGAGCGCGCGGGCGTGGTCGACATCGGGCTGGAGGGCAAGATGATCGCGGGCGCCTTCGCGGCGGGCGCGGTGGCGGTCTTCACCGGCTCGGCCTGGATCGCGCTGCTGGCGGCCATAGGCGCTTCGGTCTTCTTCGGATTGGTCCACGCCTTCGCCTGCGTGACGCAGCGGGGCAATCAGATCGTGGCGGGCGTGGCGATCAACTTCATCGCTTTAGGCTTGGCGGCGGTTCTGGGACAAAGCTGGTTCGGACAGGGCGGCAAGACGCCCGCGCCTCCGAATTCCGGACGCTTCACCGCCATTGAGCTTCCTTACGCCGCCGAGGCCGCTCAGATGGGGCCGATCGGGCGTTTCTACGCGGATGTGGTCTCCGGCCATAATCTCCTCGTCTATTTCGCCTTTCTGGCGCCTTTCCTGTCTTGGTGGCTGCTGAGCCGCACGCGTTTCGGCCTGCGTCTGCGGGCGGTGGGCGAGAATCCGGCGGCGGTGGACACCGCAGGCGTCTCGGTGACGCGGCTGCGCTATTCCGGACAAATCATCTGCGGCGCGCTCTGCGGCGTGGCGGGGGCCTATCTCGCCATCGGCCTGAACGCGGGCTATCTCAACAACATGACCGCCGGACGCGGCTATATCGCCTTGGCGGCGCTGATCTTCGCGAAATGGCGTCCGGTCCCGGCGCTGTTCGTTTGTCTGCTCTTCGGCTTCCTCGACGCTTCGGCCAACCGGCTTCAGGGCGTCTCGCTGCCGAGCGTCGGCGTGGTGCCGGTGCAGTTCATCCAAGCCCTGCCTTATATTCTGACGGTGATCCTCTTGGCGGGCTTCATCGGCAAGGCCATCCCGCCCAAGGCGGGCGGCGTGCCTTACGTCAAGGAGCGCTGAGCCATGCAGAATCTTGTGAAGGCGGCGCTTGAAGTCCGCGAGAAGGCTTATGCGCCCTATTCGCGCTTTCTGGTGGGGGTGGCGATCCGCGGCGCCTCGGGGCGGATCTACGTCGGGGCCAATGTCGAGAACTCCAGCTTCCCCGAAGGCTGGTGCGCCGAGACCTCGGCCATCGGCGCGATGATCGCGGCGGGCGAGCGCCAGATCGCGGAGGTCTGCGTGGCCGGGGATTCCCCCGCGCCTCTGACGCCCTGCGGCGGTTGCCGCCAGCGTCTGGCGGAGTTCGGCGCCGCCGCGACTCCGGTGCATTCGGTCGGGCCTCAGGGGCTGCGCCGCAGCTTCACTTTGGGCGAGCTTCTGCCCGCCGCTTTTTCTCTGGAGTCCTCCGATGACTGAAGCCGCAGAATTCATCCGCCGCGCAATGGGCGGCGCTTGGGGAGCGGATCCCGTGGCGGTGGTCCTCGGCTCGGGTCTGGGGGCTCTGGCCGAGGAAGTGGAGGGCGCGCGGCGCTTTCCTTTCAAGGATCTGCCGGGATTTCCTCGCTCGGGGGTTTCATCTCATAAGGGCGAGCTGATCCTCGGCCGCCTCTCCGGGCGCGACGTGGCCTTGCTGGCCGGGCGGGCGCATTATTACGAGCATGGCGACCCCAAGATCATGCGCGTCCCGCTGGAGACCTTCAAGGCGCTCGGCGTCTCAAGGCTGCTGCTGACCAATGCGGCGGGCTCTCTGCGCGAGGACGCGCCTCCGGGTTCGCTGATGGTCCTGAACGACCATATTTCATGGTCGGGGCTCAATCCGCTGATCGGCGTGCAGGGCGATTCCCGTTTCGTCAATATGGTGGACGCCTATGATCCCGAGCTGCGGGCGGCTTTGCTGGCGGCGCTGAAGGCCGAGGGGCAGCCTCAGCTTCAAGGCGTCTATATGTGGTTCTCCGGCCCCTCCTTCGAGACTCCCGCCGAGATCCGCATGGCGCGGCTGCTCGGCGCCGACGCCGTGGGCATGTCCACCGTGCCGGAGGCGATCCTCGCGCGGCATATCGGCTTGCGGGTGGGGGCGGTTTCGGCGATCTCCAATTTCGGCGCGGGCATGACCGGCCTTCCCCTCAGCCATGAGGAGACGAAGGAGGAGGGCGCCAAACTCGCCGGACGCTTCATCGCCGTGGTGAAGCGCTTCCTTCAAGATTTGGCGTGAGGCCCTTATGCTTCCTCAGGAAATCATCCGCCGCAAACGCGACGGGAAAACCCTCTCCGCTGACGAGATCAAGGACTTCATCGGCGGCCTGACCCGCAATGAAGTCTCCGAAGGTCAGGCGGCGGCCTTCGCCATGGCGGTCTTCTTCCAGAAGATGGAGGTCGCCGAGCGCGTCGCCCTCACCGAGGCCATGCGCGATTCCGGCGAAGTCCTCGATTGGTCCGACCTCCCCGGCCCGACGGTCGACAAACATTCCACAGGCGGCGTCGGCGACAATGTTTCGCTCATGCTCGCGCCGATCTTGGCGGCCTGCGGGGCCTATGTGCCGATGATCTCGGGGCGCGGCCTCGGGCATACGGGCGGCACGCTGGATAAGCTCGACGCCGTGCCGGGCTACGTCACGCAGCCCGATCTTCCGCTTCTGCGCAAGGTGGTCCGCGAGGTCGGATGCGCCGTCATCGGCCAGACGGGCGAACTGGCGCCTGCGGATAAGCGTCTCTACGCCATCCGCGACGTGACCGGAACCGTGGAATCGGTGGATCTCATCACCGCCTCGATTCTCTCGAAGAAGCTCTCGGCGGGGCTGGACGCGCTGGTTTTGGACGTCAAAACCGGCTCCGGCGCCTTCATGGCCGAGCGCGCCCAAGCCGAGGAGCTGGCGAAAAGCCTGCTCTTGGTCGGGCGCGGCGCGGGCATGCAGACCGGCGCGCTCATCACCGACATGAACGAGTCCCTCGCCAGCGCGGCGGGCAACGCCCTTGAGACCCTCAACGCCGTGGAGTTCCTCACCGGAGCGCGGCGCGATCCGCGCCTGCTGGAGGTCACGCTCGCGCTTTGCGCCGAGGCTCTGCGGCTGGCGAAGCTGGCGCCCGACTTCACGGCCGGTCTTCGGATGTCGGAAAAGGCTCTGGCCTCCGGCGCGGCGGCCGAGCGCTTCGCGCGGATGATCGCGGCTCTGGGCGGCCCGAAGGATTTCCTTGAAAATCCGCGGAAGCATCTTGCGCAAGCCCCGATCAAGCGCGAAATCTTCGCTGAGAAGCAAGGCTTCGTGCGGAGCGTCCAAGCCCGCGAGATCGGCCTCGCCGTGATCGAGCTCGGCGGCGGCCGACGTCGGCCCGAGGACGCTATAGATTTCGCGGTGGGCTTCACCGATCTCGCCGGAATCGGCGAGAAGGCCGAAAGGCTCGGGGTCGTCCACGCCCGCAGCGAGGCTCAAGCCGAAGCCGCCGAAAGCGCCTTGCGCGCCGCCTATCGGATCGCCCCCGAGGCCGAGCCGAAAGCCTTGGCGGTTTTAGAGAGGATCGCCTGAATGGCCCGCGCCTTTTTGCTGGTGATGGACTCCGTCGGGATCGGCGGCGCGCCCGACGCGGCGGCCTTCGGCGACGACGGCGCCGACACGCTCGGCCATATCGCCGAAGCCCGGGCGGAGGCGGGGCGGCCTCTGAGTCTGCCCCATCTCGACGCTCTGGGCCTTGGCCGGGCCTGCGAATTGGCGACGGGGCGGATTCCGCCGGGCTTGGGCGCCGAGCCGCAGGGAATCTGGGGCTGCGCCCGCGAGGTCAGCAAGGGCAAGGACACGCCTTCGGGCCATTGGGAGATCGCGGGTCTGCCGGTGCCTTTCCAATGGGGCTATTTCCCCGAACGCGTCCCGGCCTTTCCGCCCGAGGTGCTGAAGGCTCTGCATAAGGCCGCCGGGGCTGAGGGCTCTCTGGCCAATCGCCACGCCTCCGGCACCGAAGTCATCGAGGATTTCGGCGAGGAGCATATCCGCACCGGCTGGCCGATCTTCTACACCTCGGTGGATTCCGTGTTGCAGATCGCCGCCCATGAAGAGCATTTCGGGCTTGAGCGCCTGCTCAAGCTCTGCGAGGCGGGGCGCAAGATCCTCGATCCTCTGATGATCGGGCGGGTGATCGCGCGGCCCTTCCTCGGCGAGCGGCGCGGCGAGTTCAAACGCACGCCCAATCGGCGCGATTACGCCATTCCGCCCCCGGAGCCCACCCTCATGGACCGCGTTCAGGCGGCGGGCGGGCGCACATGGACCATCGGCAAGATCGCCGACATCTTCGCCCATCATGGCGTCTCCGAGATCCTCAAGGGCAAGGACGACATGGCGCTTTTCGACCGCCTCCTCGAGGCGGCGGATCAGGCGCAGCCGGGAGATTTGGTCTTCGCGAATTTCGTGCAGTTCGATTCGGATTTCGGCCATCGCCGCGACCCCATGGGCTACGCCGCGCAGCTTGAGCTCTTCGATTCGCGCCTGCCGGAGTTTCTGGCGAAGCTGCGGCCGGGAGATCTGGCCCTCGTCACCGCCGATCACGGCAATGATCCGACCTGGCACGGCACCGACCACACCCGCGAGCAGGTTCCGATCCTCATGACCGGGCCGGGGCGCATGGCGCGGAGCGTCGGGGCGCGGGCGGGCTTCGCCGATCTGGGCGAGACTCTGGCGGCCCATCTGGGGCTGGCGCCGGGCCGCCATGGAGTTTCTTTCCTGTAAGGATATTCAAGTGTTGAACGTGGATTCGATTCCAAAGGCTGAAATTCATCTTCATCTGGAGGGCGCCGCGCCGCCGGATCTCGTGGCCGCTCTGGCCGCGAAGAAGGGCGTCGATCTGAAAGGTCTGGTCCAGAACGGGCGCTATGTCTGGCGCGGCTTCTCGGAGTTCCTCGCGGCCTATGACGCGGCGGCGGCGGTCTTCACCACGCCCGAGGATTACGAGGCTCTGACGCGCTCGATCCTCGAGGGTCTGGCGGCGCAGAACACGCTGTACGCCGAATTCTTCGTCTCGCCCGACCACGCCGAGGCCACGGGCGTCTCATGGGCGGAGTATCTCGGCGCCGTGGTCCGGGCCATCGAGGCGACCGAGAAGACTCATGGAATCACGGCGCGTCTCATTCCGCTCTGCGTGCGCGGCTATGGGCCGGAGAACGCCAAGCGCGTGGCCGAGCTCGTGGCCAAGACCGCGCATCCTTACGTGACCGGCTTCGGCATGGCCGGAGACGAGCGCATGCACCATCCGCGCGATTTCGCCCCCGCCTTCGACCTCGCCCGCGAGGCGGGCCTCAAGCTCACCGCCCATGCGGGCGAGTTCGGCGGGCCGGAGAGCGTGGCGGTCGCCGTGGAGCATCTCAAGCTCGCGCGCGTGGGCCATGGCGTGCGCGCCTCTGAGGATCCCGCGCTGGTGCGGCGCCTCGCCGAAGAGGGAATCACGCTGGAGGTCTGCCCGATCTCCAACGTGGTGCTGGAGGTTTATCCGAATCTCGCAGCCCATCCCTTTAAGAAGCTGCGCGACGCGGGCGTGAAGGTCACCATCTCGACCGACGATCCGCCCTTCTTCGGCACGACCCTCACGCGCGATTACCGCGAGGCCGCCGAAACCTTCGGCCTCAGCGCCGAGGATCTGCGCGGAATCACGCGCACGGCTCTGGAGGCCGCTTTCTGCGACGAGCCGACCCGCGCGCGGCTGATCAAGCGTCTGGACGAGGCTCCGCTGGCGTCGTAAACCGCAGGCCTGACCGAAAGCAGGAGAGAGCGGGCCATGAGAGACGTGCGGATCATCGACCACCCGCTGATTCAGCATAAGCTGACCATCATGCGCGACCGCGCCACCTCCACGGCGAGCTTCCGGCGCCTGCTGCAAGAGATCTCGCATCTGCTCTGTTACGAGCTGACGCGGGATCTCGAACTGGAGATGGTTCCGATCATCACCCCGGTCTCGATGATGATGGCGCCGCGTCTGGCGGGGAAGAAGCTGGTCTTCGCCTCGGTGCTGCGGGCGGGCGACGGCCTTTTGCAAGGCATGCTGGATCTGGTGCCCTCGGCCCGCGTGGCGCATATCGGGCTCTACCGCGATCCGGAGACCCTTCAGCCGGTGTCCTATTACTTCAAATCGCCGGAGGATCTCGACGACCGACTCGTCGTGATCGTCGATCCCATGCTGGCGACGGGCCATTCCGCCGCCGCCGCCGTGACGACCATGAAGGCCCATGGCGCGCAGCGTCTGCGCTTTCTCTCGCTGCTGGCCGCCCCCGAGGGGCTGAGGAATTTCCACGACGTCCATCCCGACGTTCCCGTCTATGTCGCGGCGGTGGACGAGAAGCTGAACGAACATGGCTATATCGTGCCGGGTCTCGGAGATGCGGGCGATCGCCTGTTTGGTACGAAATAGGGAATATTGCGGTTTTGTAAGAGGTTAATTCCCCTTCTGGGGGCCGCTCCTCTCCTGCGCCCGTAAATCCGACGATTTTCCTCGGTTTTTCTGGGGCTTCCCCCCGCCGCCTCCTGCGGCGAAAAGGCTTTGAACAGCCCATTTTGCACCGCATATGATTGACGCCAGACGCTCCGAGGGCTATCCACTAGCTGCGTTCGGACGGCGCGTCGCGCCGCTTCGCGGATGGATCGGATCGGATCGGGAGAGGGCGCATGAACGATCTTTTGCGGGAATATCTTCCCATCGTCGTCTTCCTCGCTTTGGCCGTCGGGCTTGGCTTGGCCTTCATTCTGGCGGCGGTGTTCCTCGCCCCGAGCCGCCCCGACGCCGAGAAGCTTTCGGCCTATGAATGCGGCTTCAACGCCTTCGACGACGCGCGCATGAAATTCGACGTGCGCTTTTATCTGGTGGCCATCCTCTTCATCATCTTCGACCTTGAGGCGGCCTTCCTCTTTCCATGGGCGGCGAGCTTCGGCTTCATCGGAAGCTTCGGGTTTTGGTCGATGATGGTCTTCCTCGCCGTGCTGACCATCGGCTTCGTCTATGAATGGCGCAAAGGAGCCCTCGAATGGGAGTGATCGCTTCGGCCGGTCCCGACAAAGAGCACGCCACGCGCCTGTTGTCGGACGAACTCGCGGATAAGGGCTTCATCCTCACCACCGCCGACGACCTCATCGCCTGGGCGCGCACCGGCTCGCTGATGTGGATGACCTTCGGCCTCGCCTGCTGCGCCGTCGAGATGATGCAGGCCTCCATGCCGCGCTACGACATGGAGCGCTTCGGCGCCGCGCCGCGCGCTTCGCCGCGTCAATCGGACGTGATGATCGTCGCGGGCACTTTGACCAATAAGATGGCTCCGGCTCTGCGCAAGGTCTATGATCAGATGCCCGAGCCGCGTTACGTCATCTCGATGGGCTCCTGCGCCAACGGCGGCGGCTATTACCACTACAGCTATTCGGTGGTGCGCGGCTGCGACCGCGTGGTTCCGGTGGACATCTACGTCCCCGGCTGCCCGCCCACCGCCGAGGCTCTGATCTACGGCATTCTGCAATTGCAGCGGAAGATCCGCCGCACCAGCTCCATCGCCCGCTGAGGAGGCGCCCCTATGGCGGATCTCAACGCTCTGGCCGAGAAGCTCGGCGCCGGTTTCCCGGAAGGGGCGGTCGAAGCCGCCTTCGGCGAACTCACGCTGCTTTTGCCTCTGGCGGGGCTGCATGAGGCGATCCGGCGTCTGCGCGACGACCCGGATCTGCTGCTCGACCAGCTCACCGACCTTTGCGCTCTGGACTGGCCGGGCCGCGAGGCGCGCACCGAACTGGTTTATCATTTCCTGTCGATGCGCAAGAACTGGCGTCTGCGGGTGAAGGTCGGCGTGCGCGAGGACGAGGCCGCGCCGAGCGTGGTCGATCTGCATCCTTGCGCCGATTGGCTGGAGCGCGAAGTCTTCGACATGAACGGCGTGATCTTCGCGGGCCATCCGGATCTCCGCCGCATCCTGACCGATTACGGCTTCCGCGGCCATCCTTTGCGCAAGGACTTCCCGACCACGGGCTACGTCGAAGTCCGTTACGACGAAGAGCGCAAGCGCGTGATCTATGAGCCGGTGAAGCTGATTCAGGAATATCGGCAATTCGACTTCCTCAGCCCTTGGGAGGGCGCGCCTCATATTCTGCCGGGCGACGACAAGGCGAAAGCGGGGGGCTGACCATGACCGAAGCCGCGATCACTGCGGAGACGGGCGACGAGATCCTGACGCCCGAGCGCGAGATCCGCAATTTCACCATGAATTTCGGCCCGCAGCATCCTGCGGCCCATGGCGTGCTGCGCATGGTGGTGGAGCTGGACGGCGAGATCGTCGAGCGCGTGGATCCGCATATCGGCTTGCTGCACCGCGGCACCGAGAAGCTGGCCGAAAGCCGCACCTATCTCCAGAATCTGCCCTATTACGACCGCCTCGACTATGTGGCTCCGATGAATCAGGAGCACGCTTATTGCCTCGCCATCGAGAAGCTTCTCGGGATCGGGGTTCCGCGTCGCGGCAGCTATATCCGGGTGCTCTACTCCGAGATCGGGCGCATTCTGAACCATCTGCTGAACGTCACGACTCAGGCCATGGACGTGGGCGCTCTGACGCCGCCGCTCTGGGGCTTCGAGGAGCGCGAGAAGCTCATGGTCTTCTATGAGCGGGCCTGCGGCGCGCGGCTGCATGCGGCCTATTTCCGGCCCGGCGGCGTCCATCAGGATCTGCCTCAGAAGCTCGTGGACGACATCCGCGCTTGGTGCCATGAATTCCCGCAGCTCGTGGACGACCTCGACGGGCTGCTGACCGACAACCGCATCTTCAAACAGCGCAACGTCGACATCGGAATCGTGACCGAGGAAGACGTCTATGCTTGGGGCTTCACCGGCGTGGTGGCCCGCAGCGTGGGCCTGCGCTGGGATCTGCGCCGCGCGCAGCCCTATGAGCGCTACGACGAATTCGACTTCCGCATTCCCGTCGGCAAGACCGGCGACTGCTACAGCCGCTATCTGATGCGGATGGAGGAGATGCGGGAATCCGTGAAGATCATGCTTCAGGCCTGCGACAAGCTCGACCAATGCGCGGGCGAGCCGGTGCTGACCACGGATAATAAGGTGGCGCCGCCGCGTCGCGCCGACATGAAGACCTCCATGGAGGCCCTCATCCATCACTTCAAGCTCTACACCGAGGGCTTCAAGATCCCCGCCGGCGAGGTCTACGCCGCCGTCGAGGCGCCCAAGGGCGAATTCGGCGTCTATCTCGTGGCCGACGGCACCAATAAGCCTTACCGCATGCGCATCCGGGCTCCGGGCTTCGCGCATCTTCAGGCGATGGATCATCTGTGCCGCGGGCATCAGCTCGCCGACGTCTCGGCCATCCTCGGCTCGCAGGACATCGTCTTCGGCGAGGTGGACAGATGAGCCGCGCCCTTCCTCTCGCGGCCTTCCTGCTGGGGAGCCTCGCCGCTTTCGGGACGGCGGCGCGCGCCGAGGAGCCGCTCAGCCCCTATGAGGCCGCCGTGCTCAAGGCGCTGAAGGCCGCCGACGACTGCACGCTCATCAATTCCCGGCTGCGCAGCGCTTTGCGCGACGAGGGGCTGAGCGAAAGCCAGAAGATCGAGAACGCCGTCTTCTCCCTGACGCGTCAGGGCCTGACGCGGCTGCATCTGAGCCGCCCGGAGCGGGTGAGCCTGCTGGATCCGGCTTGTCCGCCTGATCCCAAGCCGCCGCTGGAGCAGGGCGCCTCCGACATGCGCGGCGAGCTCGCGCATCTTCTCGAAACGCATGATTGCGTCGTCCAGACGCGCCTCCCCGAACTCGCCGCCTTGCTCGACACGCGGCGCGACGAGTTCCTCGCGGCGATGGGCGATCTCTTCTCCGAAGGCGACTTCACGCAGATCGGCGGCTTCGGCCCGACCCGCATCGTCTATCGCACGGGCGAATTCTGCGGGGCTCTGAATCCTGCGGACAGCCGCGAGGAGGAGATCCGCCGCCTTGATCCGGCCGAGGCGCCGAATCTTCTGCGTCAGACGCTGCTGAGCCAAGCCGAGGCGGGCGAATGCGCGCTCTCCGAGGCGGATTTCGCCCGTCTGGCCGGAAATGCGGAAGGGCTCTGGGACGAAGCCGTCGAGGCGGCGCTTCTGGACCTCGCCGCCACCAAAGACGTGAAACGCTCGGTCGAAGGCGAGGCCGTGATCCATCTGAATATCGGAGCGCCCTGCCGATGAGCGCGCCGCAACTCACATTCGATGTCCGCGCGCCGCTGTGGGGAGAAACCCCCGCCGCGACGGCCGCAAGTCCGAGAGGTCGCGCATGTCCACCCGTCGTTTAAGCCAAGCCGCCCTTCAGGCCGGTCCCTTCGCCTTCAACGCGGAGAACGAGGCTTGGGCCGAGCGCCAGATCCGCAAATATCCTGCGGGCCGTCAGGCTTCGGCGGTGATTCCGCTGCTCTGGCGCGCTCAGGAGCAGAACGACGGCTGGCTGACCCGCGCCTCCATCGAATATGTCGCCGATAAGCTCTCCATGCCCTATATCCGGGCGCTGGAGGTCGCGACCTTCTACTTCATGTTCCAACTCGGTCCGGTGGGGCGCAAGGCGCATATCCAGATCTGCGGAACCACGCCCTGCATGCTGCGCGGCTCCGAGGAGCTGACCGAGGTCTGCAAACGCCATATCTCGGCGCATCACAACACGCCCTCCGCGGATGGAGACCTCTCCTGGGAGGAAGTGGAGTGCCTCGGCGCCTGCACCAACGCGCCCATGGCCCAGATCCATTCTCAGGTGAAGGGCGGGGCGCATTCCGATTATTACGAAGACCTCACCCCGGAGAGCCTTGAGAAGATCCTCGAAGCCTTCCGCAAGGGCGAATATCCGAAGCCCGGCCCGCAGAACGGCCGCTTCTCCTCCGAGCCTCTGGGCGGCCCCGCCGCGCTCTCCGAGAGCGATCAGAGCCGCGAGGCGGTGAATTCCTCGGTGGCTCTGGCTCAGACGCAGGGAGCGGCCGGATGACCGTCGTCGGGCGAGGCGCGAGCGACCGCAAGGCGGTCTATGAAAACGCGGCGCGGCTGCTCCGCGGCTGGGCGCCCATCGCCTGCGCCATTGGTCTGCTGACCTTCGTCGCGACGATCCTCGCGCTTTTCGTCCTTGAGGGCGCTTCGCTGGAATCGCGGAGTCTGGTCGCGCGGGGCTCGGTCCTCATCGGGGCGGTCGCGCAGCTGGTTTTGCTGTGGGGCGCGCTCTGGCCGCGCTCGGCGGAGCTGCGCCGTCAGGTGAGGCTTTTCCCGAAGGCTTCGGCGCCGCTGCATGATCGCCGGATCGTGGCGACTCCGCCGGGCGGCGTGAATCCCACGCGCGAATTGATTTGGGCGCAGCTGTTCAGCGCGGGTCCGCTCTTCGTCTTCATCAGCGCCCTGCTGCTGATCTTCGCGGCGCCGCAGATTTCGGGCGTCGGCCCGGAATTGGCGGTCCCTTACATGGTCGCGGCGCTGATCTTCCTGCTGGTCACCGAGGTGGTCTTCATGATCGCGATTTTCGTCCGCATGCTGGCGCTGTCCAGCGAGATCAACGCGGAGCTTCGGACATGACCGCGCATTTTGGAATTTCGCGCCTGACGGCGCTGGCTGGGTCATACCCTTCGGATCGGGGAGCTTAGATCATGGCGTTCGATTTCCTGAAGGACGAAGACCGGATCTTCACCAATCTTTACGGTTTTTACGACCGCTCCCTCGCGGGGGCGCGGGCGCGCGGCCATTGGGACGGCACCGCCGGACTCATCGTCAAGGGCAAGGACTGGATCATCAACGAGATGAAGGCCTCGGGCCTTCGCGGACGCGGCGGCGCGGGCTTCCCGACGGGCCTCAAATGGTCCTTCATGCCCAAGGAGGAATCGGACGGGCGTCCGCATTACCTCGTGGTCAACGCCGACGAATCCGAGCCGGGCACTTGCAAAGACCGCGAGATCATGCGGCATGATCCGCACACCCTCATCGAGGGCTGTCTGATCGCCAGCTTCGCGATGAACGCCCATGCGGCCTACATCTATCTGCGCGGCGAATACGTCCGCGAGCGCGAGGCGCTTCAGGCGGCCATCGACGAATGTTATGACGCCGGGCTTCTGGGCAAGAACGCCGCGGGCTCCGGCTGGGATTTCGACCTTTATCTGCATCACGGCGCGGGCGCCTATATCTGCGGCGAGGAAACCGCGCTGCTGGAGAGCCTCGAAGGCAAAAAGGGCATGCCGCGGCTCAAGCCGCCTTTCCCGGCCAACGCGGGCCTTTACGGCTGCCCGACCACGGTGAACAACGTGGAGTCCATCGCGGTGGCCCCGACCATCCTGCGCCGGGGCGCCTCATGGTTCTCCTCCTTCGGCCGCGACAACAACAAAGGCACCAAGATCTTCGGAATCTCGGGCCATGTGAACAAGCCCTGCGTGGTCGAAGAGGCCATGTCCATTCCGCTGCGCGAGTTGATCGACCGTCATTGCGGCGGCGTGCGCGGCGGCTGGGACAACGTCAAGGCGGTGATCCCCGGCGGCTCTTCGGTGCGCTGCATTCCGAAATCCGTCTGCGACGACGTGCTGATGGATTTCGACGATCTGTCGAAGCATAAGTCGGGCCTCGGCACGGCGGCGGTGATCGTGATGGATCAGTCCACCGACATCATCAAGGCCATCTGGCGGCTCTCGAAATTCTACAAACACGAATCCTGCGGGCAATGCACCCCCTGCCGCGAAGGCACGGGCTGGATGATGCGCGTGATGGACCGCCTCGTGCGCGGAGAGGCCGAGATCGAGGAGATCGACATGCTGCTTTCGGTGACGAAGCAGGTGGAGGGTCATACGATCTGCGCTCTGGGCGATGCGGCGGCTTGGCCGATTCAGGGCCTCATCGCGCATTTCCGCGACGAGATCGAAGACCGCATCAGGGCGAAGCGCAGAGGCCGCATGACTGCGGCCGTGGCGGCCGAGTGAAGGACGCGAGGAGACGGCGATGAATAAGACGCTGAAACTGGTCGTCGACGGCGCCGAGATGGACGTCGACGGGAATATGACCATCCTCCAAGCCTGCGAGCAGGCCGGAGCCGAGATCCCGCGCTTCTGCTATCACGAGCGCCTGAGCATCGCGGGCAATTGCCGCATGTGCCTCGTCGAGGTGGCGGGCATGCCCAAGCCGGTGGCCTCCTGCGCCATGCAGATCAAGGATCTGCGGCCCGGACGCAACGGCGAGCCGCCGGAAGTCAAGACCTTCTCGCCTCTGGTGAAGAAGGCGCGCGAAGGCGTGATGGAGTTCCTGCTGATCAATCATCCGCTGGATTGCCCGATCTGCGATCAGGGCGGCGAATGCGATCTTCAGGATCAGGCCATGGCCTATGGAGAGGCGGGCAGCCGCTATCATGAGCCCAAACGCGCCCATGACGAGATCAACCTCGGGCCTCTTGTCAAGACCGCGATGACGCGCTGCATCCATTGCACGCGCTGCGTCCGCTTCACGACCGAAGTCTGCGGCGTCACCGAAATGGGCTCCACGGGGCGCGGCGAAGACGCCGAAATCATCTCCTATCTGGATCAGGCGCTGACCAGCGAGCTTTCGGGCAATGTGGTCGATCTCTGCCCGGTGGGGGCTCTGACGAGCCGTCCCTACGCTTTCGCGGCCCGGCCTTGGGAATTGCGCAAGACCGAGACCATCGACGCCATGGACGCGCTGGGCTCGAACATCCGCGCCGACGTGCGGGGCAGGGCGGTTCTGCGCGTGCTGCCGCGCAATCATGACGACGTCAACGAGGAATGGATCTCCGACAAGACCCGCTACGCCATCGACGGCTTGGGGCGTCAGCGTCTGGATCGGCCCTATATCCGTCATGAGGGCAAGCTCCGCCCGGCGACTTGGGACGAGGCCTTCGCCCATATCGTCGCGAAGCTGCATGGGCTGAAGGGCGAGGAGATCGCCGCCGTCGCGGGGGATCTGGTCTCCGTCGAGGCGATGTATTCGCTGAAGGATCTGCTCGGCCGGCTCGGCTCGACGCGGGTGGAATGCCGTCAGGAGGGCGCCGCCCTGCCGCCGGAGAACCGCGCCGCCTGGCTCTTCAATCCCGGGATCGCCGGGATCGACCGGGCCGACGCCATTTTGATCATCGGCTCCAATCCGCGCAAAGAGGCGGCGGTGCTGAACGCCCGTCTGCGCCGCGCTTGGCTCAACGGCGCCGAGATCGCGACCATCGGCCCCGACGCCGATCTGACTTATCCCGTCACGCGGCTGGGCGCGGGTCCGGAGACCCTCGCCGACGCGGCGAATCTCGATTGGGTCCGCGAGACGCTGGCGAAGGCCAAGAACCCGCTGATCATCCTCGGCAATGGCGCGGTTTCGCGCGCCGACGGCGCGGCGGTCCTCTCGGCGGCCATGGGCCTCGCCGAGAGCCTCGGCGCGATCCGCGAGGATTGGACCGGCTTCGCTCTGCTGCATCAGGCGGCCTCGCGGGTCGGCGGGCTGGAGATCGGCTTCGCCTCGGAAGGCGGAATCGCCAAGATCTATGACGACGCCGCTTCCGGCGCGCTCAAGGCGGTCTGGCTGCTCGGCGCGGATGAGATCGACCCGTCGCGGCTGGGTTCGGCCTTCGTGGTCTATCAGGGCCATCACGGCGACAAAGGCGCTCATCGCGCCGACGTGATCCTGCCGACCGGCGCTTGGCTGGAGCAGCCGGGCCTTTACGTGAATATGGAAGGCCGTCCGCAATTGGCTCTGACGGCGGCTCTGCCGCCCGGCGAGGCTCGCGAGGATTGGGCGGCTCTGCGCGCCCTTTCGGCGGCTCTGGGCGTCGCGCAGCCTTTCGACGATCTCGGCGGGCTGCGCAAGGCGCTCTTCGCCGAATTCCCGAGGCTCGCGGCCGTCGACTCGCGCGAGGCGGCGGTCTGGAGCGGGGTTCCGGCTTCCGAGGGCGGGCTTTCGGGCGCGCCCTTCGCCGAGAGCGTGCCGGATTACTTCATGACCAACGCCGTGGCCCGCGCCAGCGCGACCATGGCCGAGCTGTCGAAGCTCGCCAAGGAGCGTCGCGGAACGACGCTCGCGGCGGCGGAGTGACGAGCATGGCGAAGCCGAGGGACGGACGCCTTGAAAAGCCGCTTTCGCGTCGGAGAGACGCGGGAGCCGGAATGACGCGAATGGGGGAGCGCGGGTGATGGAGGTTGGTCTCTGGTCCGGCTATGTGTGGCCCGGCCTCGTGATCTTGGGGCAGACCCTGCTGTTGACGATCGTGCTGCTGATCGCTCTGGCCTTCCTGCTCTATATGGACCGCAAGGTCTGGGCGGCGGTGCAGATCCGGCGCGGCCCGAACGTGGTCGGCCCTTTCGGCCTGCTGCAGAGCTTCGCGGACTTCCTGAAATTCGTGCTGAAGGAGATCGTGGTTCCGGCGGGCGCCGATAAGCCGATCTTCCTTCTGGCGCCTCTGCTGAGCTTCATCTTCGCGCTGATCGCTTGGGCGGTGATCCCCTTCAACTTGGGTTGGGTGATCTCGGATCTGAACGTGGGCGTGCTCTACGTCTTGGCCATTTCGAGCTTGGGCGTCTACGGCATCATCATGGGAGGCTGGGCCTCCAATTCGAAATATCCCTTCCTCGGAAGCATGCGCTCGGCGGCGCAGATGGTGAGCTACGAAGTCTCCATCGGCTTCGTGATCGTCTGCGTGCTGCTGATGGTCGGCTCGCTGAACATGACCGACATCGTCATGGCGCAGCAGGGCTTCGGGCTGATGGGCTGGTTCTTCTGGAAGCAGCCGGTGATGTTCGTGGTCTTCTTCATCTCGGCGCTGGCCGAGACGAACCGTCCGCCCTTCGATCTTCCCGAAGCGGAATCGGAGCTGGTGGCGGGCTATCAGGTCGAATATTCCTCGACGCCCTATCTGCTCTTCATGGTGGGCGAATATCTCAACATCGTGCTGATGTGCGCGATGACGAGCATCCTCTTTCTCGGCGGCTGGCTGTCGCCGATCCCGGGCCTGCCGCATGGCGTGCTCTGGATGGCCGGGAAGATGGTCTTCGTGTTCTTCATGTTCGCGATGGTGAAGGCGATCGTGCCGCGCTATCGCTATGATCAGCTGATGCGTCTGGGCTGGAAGATCTTCCTGCCGCTGTCCCTCGCCTTCGTGGTGCTGACGGCCGGCTTCATGAAGACGTTCGACATCCAGCCCTGGACGATGAGCGACGAGGCGCGCGAGATCGGCCGCGCCGTGGAGGTGAGCCATGGGCGTTAGTTGGTCGCGGACGGCGAAAGCCTTTCTGCTCGCCGATTTCGTAGGGGGCTTCAAGCTGGGGATGAAGTATTTCTTCAAGCCCAAGCCGACGCTGAATTATCCCTTCGAAAAAGGCCCGCTCAGCCCGCGCTTTCGCGGCGAGCACGCCCTGCGCCGTTATCCCAACGGCGAAGAGCGCTGCATCGCCTGCAAGCTTTGCGAGGCGATCTGTCCGGCTCAGGCGATCACCATCGAGGCCGAGCCGCGCGAAGACGGCTCGCGGCGCACCACGCGCTACGACATCGACATGACCAAATGCATCTACTGCGGCTTCTGCCAGGAAGCCTGCCCGGTGGACGCCATCGTCGAGGGGCCGAATTTCGAATTCGCCACCGAGACCCGCGAAGAGCTGTTCTATAACAAGGACCGCCTGCTCGCGAACGGCGACCGCTGGGAGCGGGAGATCGCCAAAAATCTGGAGCTGGACGCGCCTTACCGTTAAGGCCGGTCCCCGGGGGAGCGAGAGACCATGGCGCTGCAAGCCGTCGCCTTTTACCTATTCGCCCTTGTGGCCGTCGTCGCGGCGTTGCTGGTGGTCTTCGCCCGCAATCCGGTGCATTCGGTCCTTTGGCTGATCCTGACCTTCTTTTCGGCCGCGGGGCTCTTCGTGCTGATGGGCGCGGAGTTCCTCGCGATGCTGCTGGTCATCGTCTACGTCGGGGCGGTGATGGTGCTGTTCCTCTTCGTGGTGATGATGCTCGACGTGGATTTCGCCGCGCTGAGGGGCCGCGTCGCAGAATATTTCCCGCTCGGGGCGCTGATCGGCGTGATCCTGCTGGTGCAGTTCGTCATGGGCTTCGGCGCCTGGAGCGAGGGCGTCGCGCAGCGCGCCGCCGCCGCCACGCCGACCCCCGCCGATCTGCCCAACGCCCACGCCATCGGCATGGTGCTCTATACGCAATACGTCTACGCCTTTCAGGCGGCGGGTCTGGTGCTGCTGGTGGCCATGATCGGCGCCATCGCCCTGACGCTTCGCCACCGCGAAGGGATCAAGCGGCAAGACCCGCTCGCGCAGATCCACCGCACCCGCGAGGAGGCGATGGAGTTGGTGGACGCCAAGCCCGGCGAGGGCCTTCAGGAGACGCGCTCATGACCATCGGGCTGGAGCATTATCTGACCGTGGCGGCGATGCTCTTCGTCGTCGGGATCTTCGGGGTCTTCCTCAACCGCAAGAACGTGATCGTCATTCTGATGTCGATCGAGCTGATGCTTTTGGCGGTGAACATCAATTTCGTCGCCTTCTCGACGCATCTTCAGGATCTGACGGGGCAGATCTTCACGATCTTCGTGCTGACCGTGGCGGCTGCGGAAGCGGCCATCGGCCTCGCCATTCTCGTCTGCTTCTTCCGAAATCGCGGGACCATCGCGGTGGACGACGTCAATATGATGAAGGGCTGAGGGCATGCTGACCGCGATCGTCTTTCTGCCTCTGATCGGTTCGCTGATCTCGGGCTTCTTCGGCAAGCGCCTCGGCGAGACTCTGGCGCAATGGATCCCGACGGGGCTGCTTTTCGTCTCGGCGCTGTTTTCGTGGATCGTCTTCGCCCAGACCCTCGGCGGAGAGGACCGCCTCGTGCGGCTCTTCACCTGGATCTCCTCGGGCGAGCTTCAGACGGATTGGGCGTTGCGCGCCGATCCGCTGACCGCCGTGATGCTGGTGGTGGTGACCACGGTTTCGGCCTTGGTCCATCTCTATTCGGTCGGCTATATGGCGGAGGATCCGTCTAAGGCGCGGTTCTTCAGTTATCTCTCGTTCTTCACCTTCGCCATGCTGATGCTGGTGACGGCCGACAACTTCCTGCAGATGTTCTTCGGCTGGGAAGGCGTGGGCGTCGCGTCTTATCTGCTCATCGGCTTCTGGCATCAGAAGGACAGCGCCAACGCCGCCTCGATGAAGGCCTTCATCGTCAACCGCGTCGGCGATTTCGGCTTCCTGCTCGGCATGTTCGGCGTCTTCGCGGTCTTCCGCAGTCTGGATTTCGACACCGTCTTCGCCGCCGCGCCGCAATACGCCGAATCCACCTTCCATTTCCTCTGGATGGAGGTGAAGGTTCTGGAGGCGATCTGCTTCCTGCTCTTCATCGGCGCCATGGGCAAGTCGGCGCAGTTCTTTCTGCACACCTGGCTCCCCGACGCCATGGAGGGCCCGACGCCGGTGTCGGCGCTGATCCACGCCGCCACCATGGTGACCGCGGGCGTGGTGATGATCTGCCGCCTCTCGCCGCTTTTCGAGTGGGCGCCGGGGGCTCTGGCCTTCGTGACCTTCATCGGCGCGACCACGGCGCTCTTCGCGGCGACGGTCGGCCTCGTGCAGAACGACATCAAGCGCATCATCGCTTATTCGACCTGCTCGCAGCTCGGCTATATGTTCTTCGCGGCGGGCCTCGGGGCCTATCCGGTGGCGATGTTCCACCTTTTCACGCACGCCTTCTTCAAGGCTCTGCTCTTCTTGGGCGCCGGCTCGGTCATCCATGCGATGCATCATGAGCAGGACATCCGCAAGATGGGCGGCCTCTGGCGCTATATCCCGCTGACCTTCGTCATGATGGTGGTGGGCACTCTGGCGATCACCGGCCTGCCGCTGCTCTCGGGCTTCTACTCCAAGGACGCCATCATCGAGGTGGCCTTCGTCGGCAAGGGCTGGACGGCGCAATACGCCTTCTTCGTGAGCCTGCTCGTCGCGGCGATGACCTCCTTCTATTCCTGGCGGCTGATCTTCAAGGTCTTCTTCGGACCCCGCGTCTGGAAGGACGATCCCGATCCTTATCCGACGCCGGTCGAAGAGGCGCATGACGACCATGCTCATGGAGATGATCACGGCCACGGCCATCACGAGCTTCATCCGCATGAGAGCCCCAAGACCATGCTCATCCCCATCGGGGTGCTGACGGTCGGCGCGATCCTCGCGGGCGCGATCTTCGCGCCGGGCTTCATCGGCGACGGATATGAAGAATTCTGGCGCGGCTCCATCTTCTTCGGCCCGAACAACCACGTCATGCACGACTTCCATTATGTGCCGCTGTGGGTGAAGTTTGCGCCCTTCATGATGATGGTCACGGGCTTCTTCATCGCCTGGACGCTCTATGAGCGCCGCCGCGATCTGCCTGCGAAGCTCGCCCGGTCTCAGGAGGCGCTGTACACCTTCTTCCTGAATCGCTGGTGGTTCGATCAGGCTTATGACTTCCTCTTCGTGAAGCCTGCTCAGGCTCTGGGGCGGTTCCTCTGGAAGAAGGGCGACGGCGCGACCATCGACGGCGCCATCGACGGGGCTTCGATGAAGATCGCCCCCGCCATCGCCGGTTTGCTGCGCCGGGCGCAATCCGGATATGTGTTCCACTACGCCTTCGCGATGATCCTTGGGGTCGTGGTGCTGGTCGGTCTGGCGGTGGTTTGAGGGGGCCGCAAGCATGGGCTATGTGTTGAACGCCGTTTTATGGCTGCCGCTGATCGGCGGCTTGATCCTGCTGCTTCTGAAGGGCGATGGTCCGGCGGAGCGGTTGTTGATCAAGCGTTGGTCCCTTGGGATTTCGGTCCTCACCTTTTTGATCTCGCTGATCCTGCTCTTCAGCTTCGACTCCAGCTCTCCGGCCTTCCAGTTCGTGGTGGACCGGCCTTGGCTGGCGGGGCTGAATTATAAGCTCGGCGTGGACGGCTTCTCCTTCCCCTTCCTCATGCTGACGACGGCGCTGATGCCCATCGTCTTCCTGGCGAGCTGGAACGTCGAGACGCGGGTCCGGGAGTATTTCATCGCCTTCCTCGTGCTGGAGACGCTGATGATCGGCGTGTTCTGCGCGCTGGACATGGTGCTCTTCTACCTCTTCTTCGAGGCCGGCCTGATCCCGATGTTCCTGATCATCGGCGTCTGGGGCGGCAAGCGGCGCATCTACGCGAGCTTCAAATTCTTCCTCTACACCCTGCTCGGCTCCTTGCTGATGCTGGTGGCGATGATCTGGATGTGGAGCTACGCGGGCACCACCGACATCGAAAAGCTGCTCGTGACGGATTTCCCGCATGACGGCTTCCGGGTGCTCGGCTTCATGGTCACGGGCGGGGCGCAGACTTTGCTCTGGCTGGCCTTCTTCGCGAGCTTCGCGGTGAAGATGCCCATGTGGCCGGTCCACACCTGGCTCCCCGACGCCCACGTCGAGGCGCCGACGGCGGGCTCGGTGGTTCTGGCCTCGATCCTGCTGAAGATGGGCGGTTACGGCTTCGTGCGGTTCAATCTGCCGATGTTCCCCGTCGCCTCCGACCTCATGGCGAATTTCGTCTTCACGCTCAGCGTGATCGGCATCGTCTACGCCTCGCTGGTCGCGCTGGTGCAGGAGGACATGAAGAAGCTCGTCGCCTATAGCTCGGTGGCGCATATGGGCTTCGTGACCATGGGCCTCTTCTCCGGCACTCAGCAGGGGATCGACGGCGCCATGTTCCAGATGCTCAGCCACGGCTTCATCGCGGGCGCCTTGTTCCTCTGCGTGGGCGTGGTCTACGACCGCCTCCACACCCGCGAGATCGCGGCTTACGGCGGCGTGGTCAACGTCATGCCGATGTTCGCGGTGGTCTTCCTGTTCTTCACCATGGGCAACGTGGGCTTGCCGGGCACCTCGGGCTTCGTGGGCGAGTTCCTCACCATGACCGGCGCCTATGAGGCCAACACTTGGGTCGCCTTCTTCGCGGCGACGGGCGTGATCCTCTCGGCGGGCTACGCGCTCTGGCTTTACCGCCGGGTGGCCTTCGGGACGATCACCAACCCCCATGTCGCCGAGATGAAGGAGATGGGCCGTCGCGAGATCGCGCTCTTCGCGCCGCTGGTGATCGCCACGCTGTACTTCGGCCTTTATCCGAAGCCCGCTCTGGACGCCTTCGGAACCTCGACGGCCCATCTGCTGACCCGCTATGAGGCGGCGGTGGGCGAGCGTCCGCCCATCGCTCTGCCGGGCGCGGCTCCCGCCGCCGCCGAAGCGCATCATTGATCCGGAGGGGCGTAAGATGAGCCTGAATCTCGCGGCCGCCGCGCCGGAACTGATCCTCGCCGTGGCGGCGCTCGCCATCCTGATGTTCGGAGTGCTGCGCGCTCCGGCTCCGGCCTATCTGCTGGCTGCGGGCGACAAGCCCGCCGCCGCCCTCGCCGAGCGCCGCAACGCCGCATGGGCTTTGTGGTTCGCGGTGGGGGCTCTGATCCTCGCGGCGCTTTGGGCGGGGTTCTGGGCTCCGGCGGGACGCGCCTTCTCGGACGCCTTCATCCTCGACGGGCTGTCGCGCTACGCCAAGGTCGCGGCCTTCCTGACGGCGGCGGCGGCTCTGGCGCTCTCGCGCGACCTCATGGGGCGGCTGGAGGCTCTGAGCTACGAATACGCCGTGCTGGTGGTGCTGGCCGCCCTCGGCATGGGGATGATGGCCTCGGCCAATGATCTGATCTCGCTCTACATCGGCCTTGAGCTTCAGTCTCTGGCGCTTTACGTCCTCGCCGCCCTGCGCCGCGACGACGCCCGCGCCACCGAAGCCGGATTGAAGTATTTCGTGCTGGGCGCGCTTTCATCGGGCCTGCTGCTCTTCGGCGCAAGCTTCGTCTACGGCTACACCGGCTCGATCAATTTCGACGTCATCCGCGCCGTCACGGCGGTGGAGGAGGGTCATAACCTCTCCGTCGGCCTGCTGATCGGCATCTCCCTGATGGCGTGCGGCATCGGCTTCAAGCTCTCGGCCGCGCCCTTCCACATGTGGACGCCCGACGTCTATCAGGGCGCGCCTCTGCCCATCGCGGCCTTCTTCGCCTCGGCGGCGAAGATCGCGGCGGCGGCCATGCTGCTGCGCCTTTTCTACGGCGCCTTCGGCGAGGCCACGAGCCAATGGCGCGACATCCTCGCGGTGCTGGCGGCGGCCTCGATGCTGGTCGGCGGCTTCGGCGCTCTGGTGCAGACCAACGTCGTGCGGCTGCTGGCCTATTCCTCCATCGGCAACGTCGGCTTCGCCCTGACGGGCATGGCGGCGGGCACGGCGCAGGGAATCTCCAGCGGCCTGCTCTATATGGTGATCTACGCGGTCACGACTTTGGGCGTCTTCGCCTTCCTCTTCGGGATGCGCCGGGGCGGCAAGCCCGCGCTGGCCATCTCCGATTTCGCGGGGCTGGCCCGGCGCGACATGGCTTCGGCGCTTTGCCTCGGCGCGCTGATGTTCAGTCTGGCGGGCGTTCCGCCTCTGGCGGGCTTCTTCGCCAAGCTCTACGCCTTCCAGGCCGCCTGGACGGCGGGTCTGGGCTATCTGCTGGTGATCGCGGTCCTCGCGGCGGTGGTCAGCGCCTTTTATTACATCCGCGTCGTCAAGGTCATGTTCTTCGACGAGCCCGCGGAGGCCTTCGACCCGCAGCCCTTCGGGCAGAGGCTGGCGCTTTACGCGGCGGCGGCCTTCAGCCTGATCTTCGTCATCGGCGGCTTCGGCCTGCCGGAGGCGGCGCAGCGGGCCGCGACGGCCCTGATCGGCGGCGGCGCGTGAGTCTCGGCCTCGGTCTCGATTCCGCGCGGGTTCTCCGCTTCGACGATCTCGACAGCACCAACGCCGAGGCGGCCAGACGCGCCGCCTCCGGCGAGCGGGGGCCGCTCTGGATCCTCGCGAAGCGCCAGACGGCGGGACGCGGACGCTCAGGCCGCGCATGGTCCACGCCGGAGGGCAATCTCGCCGCCACCCTGCTCTTCGCGCCGGAGGCGCCGCCCGCTCAGGCGGCGCTTCACGCTTTCGCGGCGGGGCTGGCTCTGGCCGAGGCGACGCTTCAGGCGGTTCCGAAGCTCGCCCGCGCGGAGGTCCGGCTGAAATGGCCGAATGATCTGCTGGTGAAGGGCGGCAAGGCCTCCGGGCTTCTGCTGGAGGCCTCGGGCGGCGGACTCGGCCGCAGCGTGGACTGGCTGGCGGTGGGGATGGGCGTGAACCTTGCGACCGTCCCCGAGGCCGCCGGGGCGCGCTGGACGCCGACCCGGCTCGACGCCTTCGCCGCCGCGCCTCTGGATCCTGAGGCTTATCTCACGCTGGTCGCGGCGCGCTTCGACCATTGGGCCTTGCGGCTGGCCACCGAGGGCTTCGCGCCTTTGCGGGCGGCTTGGCTGACTTGGGCGGCGGGTTTGGGCGGCCCGATCCTCGCGCGGGCGGGGGCCGAAAATTTCGAAGGGATCTTCGAGGATCTTGACGCGCAGGGCGCTCTGATGCTCCGTCAGGGAGCCGGCCTGCTCCGCATCGCGGCGGCCGACGTGCATTTTCCTGAACCTGATCGCCGGGGGGCTCCCTAGAATGCTGCTCGCCATCGACGTCGGCAACACCAACACCCTCTTCGCCCTGCATGACGGCGAGGGCTTTCGCGCGCAATGGCGCATCTCCACCGACGGCCGCCGCACCGCCGACGAATATTACGTCTGGCTGCGCAACCTCATGGCGCTGGAGGGGGTCGACCCCGAAGCCGTGACGGACGCCATTCTGGCGCAGGTCGCGCCGCAGACCTTGTTCAATCTGCGCAGTCTCTGCCGGAAATATTTCAAGGTGGAGCCTCTGGTGGTCGGCGAGCCGGGCTGCGCGCTCGGCATCGAGGTGCGCATGCCCAATCCGGGCGAGGTGGGCGCGGATCGCCTCGTCAACGTGGCGGCGGGCCTGCGCGACTACGGCCCGAACCTCATCATCATAGATTTCGGCACCGCCACCACCTTCGACGTCTGCGACGAGGACGGCGCCTATGCGGGGGGCGCGATTTCCCCGGGGATCAACCTCTCTCTGGAGGCGCTGCATCAGGCGGCCGCCAAGCTGCCGCGCATCGACGTGGCGCGTCCGGCGCGGGTGATCGGCAAAGGAACCGTCGACGCCATGCGCAGCGGCGTCTATTGGGGATATGTGGGACTCATCGAGGGCCTCTGCGACCGCATCGAGGCCGAGCATGGGCGCCCCATGACCGTCATCGCCACCGGCGGGCTCGCGCCGTTGTTTTCGAAGGCCACCCCGCGCATCGATCACGGAGATCCGGATCTGACCATGCGCGGACTGGCCTACATCCATGCGTTGAACCGGGCGAAGCCCCCCGGAGATGCTTAAAGCAGACGCATGACGCCATAGGGCCGCGCCGCGGGGCCTTTTCAGACCGCGGCTTCGCCTTTTGGGCGAAGATCAACATGGAGGGACGCATGGCGCGTCAAGAAGGCCTTTACTACGTCGCTTTGGGCGGCGCGGGCGAAATCGGCATGAATCTCTATCTCTACGGCTACGGCTCGCAGAACGACCGCCGCTGGATCGCCGTGGATTGCGGCATCGGCTTCCCCGAGGAGGCCCACGCCCCCGGCGTGGAGGTCATGACCCCCGACATTTCTTTCCTCAAGCGCGAGGCGGGGCGTCTGGACGCGCTCTTCATCACCCACGCCCATGAAGACCATATCGGCGCGCTGGAATATCTCTGGCCTGAGCTGAATTGTCCGATCTACGCGGGCAAATTCGCGGCGGCCATCGGGCGCGGCAAGCTCGCCGAGGCGCGGATCGACGCGAAGGCCATTCGCGAAATGGCTCCGGGCGAGCGGGTGACGGTCGGCGCCTTCACCGTCGAGACCTTCGCCATGACCCATTCCGCGCCGGAAACCAACGCGCTGATCATCCGCACGCCGGTCGGGACCATCTTCCACAGCGCCGACTTTAAAATCGACCGCACCCCCATGCCGGGGCAGGGCGCGCCCATCGACGAAGAGGCTCTGAAGCGCCTCGGCGACGAGGGGATTCTCGCTCTGGCCTGCGATTCCACCAATGTCTTTCAGGAAGGCTGGTCGCGCTCGGAATCCAGCCTCAAGGACAGCCTCCGCGAGATCATCGCGGCGCGCAAGGGCCGCGTCGCGGCCACGAGCTTCGCCTCCAACGTGGCGCGCGTGAAGATGCTGGCCGAAGCGGCGATCGAGGCGGGGCGTCAGGTCTCGGTGGCGGGCCGCGCCATGCGCCGCATGATCGAGGCCGCGCTGGAGACCGGCGTGATCGACAGCTTCCCTCCGGTGACCTCGGAGGAGCGCATGCGCGATCTGCCCGACCATGAGGCCTTTTATCTGGTCACGGGCAGCCAAGGCGAATCGCGGGCGGCTCTGGCGCGCATCGCCGAGGGGCAGTTCTCCGGCGTGGATCTCGGCGACGGCGACACGGTGATCTTCTCCTCGCGGATCATCCCCGGCAATGAGAACGGCGTCTATCGCATCTACAACAAGCTCGCGGAGAAGGGCGTGGAGGTGGTGGACGTGGACCGTCATCACGTCCATGTCTCGGGCCACGCCCGCCGCGACGAGATCGCCCGGCTCTACGAGCTTCTGCGTCCCAAGCTGGCCATTCCGATGCATGGCGAATTCCGCCATCTGCTGGAGCACGCCCGCATGGCCGGAGAATGGGGCGCCGATCAGGCGGTGCTCGCGCCCAACGGACGCCTCGCGCGTCTGGGGCCGGGCGCGCCCAAGGTGCTGGAGACGGTCGAGACCGGTCGCATGTATGTGGACGGGCATCAGCTCATCGGCGCCATGGACGGCGTGGTCCGCGCCCGGCGCAAGATGGCGATGAACGGCCATATCGCCGTGACGCTGGTGGTGGATAAGGCGGGCGAGCTCATCGCCGATCCCGAGGCCCGCGCTCTGGGCGCGCCGGAGGAATCCTCCTCCTGGCGCGGCAGCTTCGAGGATCAGATCACGGCGGCGGTCGAGACGGCGGTGGAGGCCATGAGCGCCAAGGCCCGCCGCTCCGACGGCTCTCTTGAGGAAGCCGCCGTCCTCGCGACGCGCCGGGTTTCGGCGGCGCTTTGGGGCAAGAAGCCCGAAGTCTCGGTGACGGTGGTGCGGCTCGACGAAAACTAAGCCTCTGCGGCGAAAAGCATAAGCTTATTCGGCTCCCGAATGATCTAGGAGGGGAGGCGGCTCCGCGCGGCGGGGCCGCCTCTTCGCCTTTTCAGAAAGACCGCGCCCCATGTCCCCTCAGGCCCCTCTTCAGGCTTCCGAACCGGCTTCGGCCCGCCGCAATATCGTCGCGCTGACGATGGCGGCGGCTTTGGGCTCGGCGAGTCCGCCGATTTTGATTTCTCTGGGCGGGCTGGTGGGTCAGAGGCTGGCCTCCGATCCCGCCATGGCGACTTTGCCGGTGAGCCTCTTCAATCTCGGGCTGGCGCTCGGGACTTTGCCCGCCGCCTATCTGATGCGCCGCTACGGACGCCGCAGCGCTTATGTCTTCGGCGCCTGCTTCGGGATCGTCTCCGGGCTGATCGCGGCTTTCGGCGTGATCTCGGCGGTTTTCGCGGTCTTCTGCGCGGGGGCGACTCTGGCGGGCTTTTACGCCGCCTATGTCCAGAGCTATCGCTTCGCCGCCGCCGACGGCGTCGAGGGGCCGATGAAGGCCAAAGCGATCTCTTGGGTGATGCTGGGCGGTCTGGCGGCGGCGATCATCGGGCCGCAGCTGGTCATCCACACCCGCGACTCCATCCCGGACGCGCCTTTCGCCGGGGCCTTCTTCAGTCAGGCGGCTTTGGCGCTTCTGGCGATTCCGGTTCTGCTCATGCTGCGGACGCCCAAGCCCGCCGCGATGGGCGCGGGCGCCGCCGAGGGCGGGCGCGGCCTCGGCGAGCTTTTATCTTCGCCGCGCTATCTGCTGGCGGTGGCGACGGGGATCGTCTCCTATGGGCTGATGACCTTCGTCATGACCGCCGCGCCTATGGCCATGGTGGGGCATGGCCATAGCGTGGATCATGCGGCTCAGGGGATTCAATGGCATGTGCTGGCCATGTTCGCGCCGAGCTTCGTGACGGGGCGCCTCATCGCGCGTTTCGGCGCCGAGCGGGTGGCGGCGGTCGGGCTCGTGGTCACGGCGCTTTCCGGCGCGGTGGCTCTGGGCGGGATGGATCTCGGCCATTTCTGGGTTTCGCTGATCCTGCTGGGCGTGGGCTGGAACTTCGGCTTCATCGGGGCCAGCGCCATGGTGGCCGCCGCCCATAGTCCCGCCGAGCGCGGCAAGGCTCAGGGCCTGAACGATTTTCTCGTCTTCGGCGTGGTGGCGGCGGCCTCCTTCTTCTCGGGCGCTCTGCTGAACGCCTCGGGCTGGCGGATGATCAACTGGCTGATCTTCCCCGCCGTGGCTTTGATCCTCGCGCCTCTGGTCTGGCGGACGGCGCGGAGGCCGCAGGCTCAGGTCTGAGCGGCGAGCAGTCCGGGCAGAAGATCGAGGATCGCGCGCGGCCCGGCTTCCGGCCGGACGCCCGCATAGCGCGGATAGAGCAGATAGGCGCCCGCCAGAATCTGGAGGGCGCTCAGCTTGCGGCTCCGGCGCGGGACGGGCAGGCGGTCCTCGGTGATCCCCCATCCGGCGTAGAAGGGCGCGCCGAGCGTCACGACCGGCTTGCCGCGCAAGGCCGCCTCGAAGCCCGCCAGAGAGGTGGCCGTATAGACGAGATCCGCCTGATCGAGGCAATCGGCGATGCCGAACTCCGGCCCGAGGATCGCGCAGAGATCCGCCACCAGCGCCGGATCGGAATATTGCGGCCGGGCGTGCGAAGCGGTGTCGGGATGGAGCCGATAAAGGATCTGCGCCTCCGGATTCTCCTCGGCGGCCCGCATGACCATCTGATTGCCGGTGAGCGGCGACTCCGTTCCATAGCGGATGGAGAGATCGTCCTCCACCTGCCCCAGCACGAGGACGCGCCGCTTGCCCGGCCTCAGCGCCTCCTCGACCCGCCGCGCGGCGGGGAGATTATATTTCGACAGGCCCCGCCCGCGCATGAGTCCGGCCAGAGCCTCCGCCGCCGCCATGAGCTCGGAATCCGCGTCGAAGTCGTAGGAGGCGAGAAGCTCCTCCAGCCGCGAAGGCCGCAGACGGTCGAAATGCATGGCGCGGTCGTCGAAGACGAGGCTGGCCGGAGCGCTGCGCGCCACCCCGAGCCCCAGAGACCGCAGAAATCCATCCTCGACGTAGGTCAGAGGCAGGCCCTTGCGCCGACAAAACAGCTCCAGATCCGGCGCGAAATTATAGCTCCAGGCGAAGATCTCCGGCTTGGGCAGGCGCAGGAGGCCCTCAAGAGCCGCCAAAGGCGCCGAGCCGTCATGCGAGAGGACGGCCACGTTATGCTCGGGCAGGAAATCGAGCATGAAGGTCTTCCAGCGCGAAAACCCGACGAGGACCGCCGTCGGAGCCTGAGGCCCGCGGCGGCTTCGGGCGGCGCGCCAGATCGGATCGACGCGCCGCCTCAGCGCGAATTGCGCGGAGGCTCGGCGCCATGGAGCGAAAAGGGCGGAGACGTCCAAAAGCTCGGACTCCCGGATCCGGTCAGAGGGAAAGCGCCCGCGCGCAGGCGAAGGCCGAGGGCTTCGTCCGCCTGTCTATCATCTGTCGCCGCGCAAGCGAAGCCCTCAGGCCCGCCGCGTCGCGGCGGTTTCGGCGATGATCTCCAGCACGGCCTCGCGCAGATCCGGGCGCTGGAGCGCGAAGGCGATGGTGGCCTGAACGAAGCCCGCCTTCGATCCGCAATCGAAGCGCCGCCCCTCGAAGGCGAAGCCGTTGACGGGGCGACGGCCGATCTCGGAGGCGATGGCGTCGGTGAGCTGGATCTCTCCGCCGGAGCCCGGCGCCGCGCGGCCGATGGCCTCCAGAACGGAGGGCGTCAGAATATAGCGCCCGATGATCGCCATATTGGAGGGGGCTTCGCCCGCCGGGGGCTTCTCCACCATGCCGCGCACGGGCCGCAGCCGCTTCGGCTCCGCCGCCACGTCGAGCACGCCATAGGAGGACGTCCGCTCCGGCGCGACCTCCATCATGGCGAGCATATTGCCGCCGACGTCGCCATAGGCCTCGACCATCTGGCGCAGACAGGGCTTTTCGGCGGCGATCACGTCGTCCGGCAGAAGCACCGCGAAGGGCTCGGAGCCGATGAGATGGCGCGCGCACCAGACCGCATGTCCCAGCCCAAGGGCGCGGTTCTGGCGCACATAGGCGAGGGAGCCGCTTTTCATATAAGTGGCTTCGAGGATCTCCAGCAGATCCGTTTTGCCGCCGCTCGCCAGTTCGGCGGCGAGATGGGGGGCGTCGTCGAAATAATCCTCAAGCGAGCTTTTCCCGCGCGAGGTCACGAAAATGAACTGCTCGATTCCGGCGGCGCGGGCTTCGTCGATGGCGTATTGGATCAGGGGGCGGTCGACGAGCGTGAGGATCTCTTTGGGGATGGATTTCGTGGCGGGCAGAAACCGCGTCCCGAGGCCTGCGACGGGAAAAACGACTTTACGGACTTGGTGACGCAAGTAAGGGGCCTTTTCAACAGGCGTGGGACGACATGCGCGAGATAAGGGACCATAAGCCGGCGCCCTATGAGCCGCAAGCCCCGTTTTCCCTTCGCCTCAGACGCGAAAGATGGTGGTTGGGAGGTCTTTCAGACGAATTCTCTTGATCAAAAGCGGAAACCCGTTTCTCTGTCCGCATGCGCCGTCGGCGTGTCGGGGAGGGTTCTCCCGACCGCTCGTCGGCGCGCGCGCGGAGCGGCTGAGGCCGGCGAAGCGCGGACGTGAAGAAAGCGTGAGGGGACGAGGGGGCTTATGAAGCTGTCGCATAGCGTGGTCGTCGAGGCGCCGGCGGCGTTTTGTTTCGATTGTTTGGCGCGAATCGAAGACGCGCCGCGATATATGTCGATTCTGAAGTCTCTGCGCATGTTGACGCCGGGCGGGGCCGTGGTCGGGGCGCGTTGGCGCGAGACTCTCGAGATTTACGGCCGACGCATCAATCTTGAGGCGACCATGGTCGAAGTGGAGCGTCCCAAGGGCTATAAGTTCAAGACGGCCTATCGCGGGGTGCAGATGGGTCTGGCCTTCGATCTGACCTCGAAAGGCCCGCAGAAGACCGCGGTGGATCTGCATCTCGAAGGCGTCGGCTCGACCCTCGTCGGGAAGCTGGCTCTGGCCAGCGCCAAGCCCTTCATCGAGCGCATCCGCGCGACGGCCCGGCAGGAGATGGACGGCCTCAAGCTGGCGATTGAAAACGAATATAACGGCCTCGGCGACGACGATTAAGCGCCGCGTTCAGAGGAGGGCGGGCCTTGCTCCTGAGCCGCCCGCTCCAAGGCCCCCAGCGCCTCCAGAGCCGCGCGGCGGCGCACTTCGCCCCGGCCGAGGGCGCCGAAATCCACGGTCCATGCGCGGGTCGGCTTCTCCGCGCGGGCGAGGCCGAAACAGACCCGCCCCTCTGGTTTGAACTCCGAGCCGCCCGGCCCCGCGATCCCGGTGATCGAAGCCGCCGCCTCGACCGCCATGCGGGCGCGGACGCCCTCGGCCATGGCGACCGCCACGGGCTCGCTCACGGCGCCATGCGCCGCGATCAGGGCGGGCTCGACGCCGAGCAGCCTCGTCTTGGCGGCGTTGGAGTAGGAGACCACCCCCGCCTCCACCACGCGCGAAGAGCCGGGAACCGCCGTCAAAGCGGCGGCGGCGAGTCCGCCCGTGCAGCTCTCCGCCAGAGCCAGCCGCCAGCCGCGCGACTCGAAGGCGGTCAGAACTCCGCGGGCGGCGGCTTCAAGCTCCGGATCGAGCCCCGCGCTCATCTGCCCAGAACTCCATGATAAAAGCCCGCCGCCGCCATGGTGACGACCGCCGCCAGCAGGCCCGCGATCACGTCGTCGAGCATCACGCCGGTCGCGCCGGGCTTGCGGTCGGCCCAGCCGACGGGGCCGGGCTTCCAGATGTCGAAGAGCCGGAAGAAGAGGAAGGCGCAGACCCAGCCCGGCCAAGGAAAGCTCGTCACGCCATGGGCCCAGAGCCCGTAAGAGACCGCCGCCAGCGGAATCCATTGCCCGACGATCTCGTCGACCACCACCTCGGAAGGATCGGGATCGGCGGAGGTTTGGAGATAGCTCCGGACCGCGATCCAGCCCACGACCGCCGTCAGAACCGCGACCGCCCCGAAGAGCGGAAATCCGCCGATCCGATGCAAGAGATAGCCGACCGGAATCGCCGCCGCCGAGGCCCATGTGCCGGGCGCCTTGGGCAGCAGCCCCAGCCCGAAGCCCTGCGAGATCAGGCGCGCGAGGGAAGGATTCATCCGTCAGACTCCCCGGATCAAACTAGCCACGGCCAACGCGGCCAAGCCCTCGCCGCGCCCGGCGAAGCCCATGCCTTCATTGGTGGTCGCCTTGACGCTGACGCGGTCGGGCGTGGAGCCGCAGATCTCCGCGATGCGCGCCCGCATGGCGGCGGCGTGAGGCGCGATCTTCGGGCGCTCGCAGACGACGGTCACGTCGGCGTTGTTGAGCCGCCAGCCCTCGCGCGCGGCCAGCTCCACGGCGTGGGCGAGGAAGCGGTCGCTGGAGGCGCCTTTCCATTGCGGATCCGAGGGCGGGAAATGCCGCCCGATGTCGCCCATGGCCAGAGCCCCGAGGATCGCGTCCGTGAGGGCGTGCAGAACGACGTCGCCGTCGGAATGGGCCTCGACCCCTTGGTCGTGAGGCGCCCGCACCCCGCCGAGCATGACATGATCTCCCGAAGCGAAGCGATGCACGTCGTAGCCTTGGCCGAACCGGAACTCCATGGGCTTATCCTTCTGGGCGAGCCGCGCCTCGGCGGCGGCGAAATCCTGCGGATGGGTGATCTTGCCGTTGGCCTCCTCGCCCGCGACGAGCCGCACGGCGAGCCCCGCCCGACGGGCGGCCTCGGCGTCGTCGAGCAGCCCGAGCCCCTGAGCCGCGCGATGGGCGGCGAGGATCTCGGGCAGGCGGAAGCCCTGCGGCGTCTGCGCCCGCCAGAGCCCCGCGCGGGGGACGGGCTCGCCGCAGCCTCCGGCGCCGTCCTCGCGCCAGAGGGCGTCCGCGACGGGCAAGGCGGGCAGGGCGCCGGCCTCTCCGGCCTCTAAAGCCGCGATCACCCGGGAGATCAGCGCCTCGGAGACGAAGGGGCGGGCGGCGTCGTGAATCAAAACAAGGTCGAAGCCCTGCGGCGCCAGAGCCTCCAGCCCGGCCAGAACGGAATCCTGACGCTCGGCGCCCCCCGCCGCGAAGGGGAGGATCTTCGGCAGGCCCTCGGCTTCGGCCTTGGCGCGGGCCTCGTCGCCGGGGCGGATCACGAGCTGAAGCCCCGAAACGCGGGGATGGGCCGCGAAAGCCTCCAGAGCGCGACGGAGCAGGCTGCGTCCGGCGAGGCGGAGATATTGCTTCGGCTCGCCGCCGCCCCCCTGCGCCTGCATGCGGGCGCCTCGCCCCGCCGCCACGATCAACGCCGCGATCCTCAACCCCGACTCCCTCCACCCTCAGGCTCCGGGCCTCTTGTGGACCTTTTCGCGGGCCGATCCAAGCGAAACCTCGTCTTGCGCATAGGCCCTTGCGGGAGAGCCGCCCGCGGGAGTATCAGGGCGGGGAAAGCCCAAAAATTAGGCAAATCCATGCATGCTCTTCCGCCTCCTCTGACGCTCGGCGCTTTGCGGATCGATCCGCCGGTGCTGCTCGCGCCCATGGCCGGGATCACCGACGCGCCTTTGCGCCGTCAGGTCGCGCGCTTCGGGGCGGGGCTGACCGCCTCGGAGATGATCGCCGGAGAGGAGCTTTTGCAGGAGCGTCCGGAGGCCGAGGGACGCGCGGCCATCTCGGCGGACGATCCGCCCACCGCCGCCCAGATCGCCGGACGCGAGCCCGCGCTCATGGCCGAGGCCGCCCGCATCGCCGAGGCGCGCGGGGCGGCGCTCATCGACATCAACATGGGCTGTCCCTGCAAGCGGGTGACCAATGGTCTGGCGGGGGCGGGGCTGCTCTGCGATCTCGATCTGGCCCTGCGGGTCTTCGAGGCGGTGAAGGAGGCCGTGAGCCTGCCGGTGACCGTCAAGACCCGGCTCGGCTGGGATGAGAAGACCCTCACCGCGCCGAGCTTGGCTCGCAGGCTGGAGGCGGCGGGCGTCGCCATGCTGACCCTCCATGGCCGCACGCGGAGCCAGTTCTATAAGGGCTCCGCCGATTGGGCCGCCGTGCGCGAGACCGTAGAGGCGGTGCGCATTCCGGTCCTCGTCAACGGCGACATTCATGACGCCGCGCAAGCCCGCAGGGCGCTTGAGCTTTCCGGCGCGGCGGGGATCATGGTCGGGCGGGCGGTTCAGGGCGCGCCCTGGCGTCTGGCCGAGATTTCGGCGGGTCTGGCGGGGGCGGATTTCGCGCCGCCCGCTCCGGAGGCGCGTCTTGATCTGACGCTTGAACAATATGACGGAATGCTTGGAATTTACGGGATCCGGATCGGCGTGAAGGCCGCGCGCAAACATCTCGGCTGGGCGCTCGCCGAGGCCGGAGAGCCCGGCGAGGCCCTGCGCCGCAGGCTCATGTCCACGGAGGAGCCCGCCGAAGTCCGGAAGCTGCTGCGGGCGGAGTTCGTCGCGGCTTTCGAGGCCCACGCCGGGGGAGGCCGTCCGGAAGGGCGGGCGGCGGCGTGAAGGGGGCGGCGCGCAAGCCCGTCTCCGCGCTGCGGGCGCCGGGCGTGGGCGGGGGCCTTGATTTTGAAACGCTCTGGCAGGCTCTGCCGCAACCCACCATGCTGCTCGACGACGAAGACCGCTTTCGGGCGGTGAATCCGGCGGCGGAGTTGTTTCTCTCCATGAGTTCGGCGGTTCTGGCGGGGCGTCGGCTGGCCGAATTCCTGCCGCCGGGCTCGCGGGTGGGAGTCCTGACGGCGGAGGTGCGCCGGGGGGCGCTCTCCATCGCGGAATACGACATGGACCTGCATTGGCTCGACCATCCGCCGCGCATCGTGGACGCCCTCGCCGCCGCCACCCCCGAGCGCGAGGGTTGGCTCATCCTGCAATTGCATCCGCGCTCCATCGCCGGAAAGATGGACCGCTCGCTGGCCCATCGCGGAGCGGCGCGCTCGATCAGCGGATTGGCGGCGGCTCTGGCTCATGAGATCCGCAATCCTCTGGCGGGGATCTCGGGTGCGGCGCAGCTTCTGGAGATGGGATCCGAGCCCGCCGAGGCCGAATTGGCGCAACTCATCCAAGAAGAGGCCCGACGGATTCGGGCTCTGGTGGATCGGATGGAGAATTTCACCGATCTCAGGCCCTTGACGCGCAAAGCTGTGAACCTGCATCAAGTGCTGGACCTCACGCGCCGCGCCGCCGAAGCGGGATTCGGACGCGGCGTGAAATTCGTGCTGGATTTCGATCCTTCTCTGCCCGCCGCTCCCGGAGATTCCGACCAATTGGTGCAAGTCTTTCAGAATCTGGTGAAGAACGCCGTGGAGGCCGCCGGGCCTTCGGGGGCGATCACGCTGAAGACCTCTTATCGGGCGGGCTTGCGCCTCACCGGCCGCGACGGCCGCAGCCGGGAAAGCCTGCCTTTGGAGATCTGCGTCATCGACGACGGCCCCGGCGTGCCTGAGGATCTCGCGCCGCATGTCTTCGAGCCCTTCGTGACCTCGAAAGGGGCGGGGGTGGGCTTGGGTCTGGCTCTGGTCTCGAAGATCGTGGCCGACCATGGCGGGCTGATCGAATGCGACAGCCGCCCCGGACGCACCATCTTCCGGGTGCTGCTGCCCGTCTGGACCGAAGGAGACGCCGCATGAACGCCGAAGGCGGGCTGATCCTCGTCGCCGACGACGATAAGGCGATCCGGACGGTGCTTTGTCAGGCTCTGGCGCGGGCGGGCCTGCGCACGCGGGCCACCGGAACCGCCGCGACGCTCTGGCGCTGGGTCGAGGAGGGCGAGGGCGACGCCGTGGTCACGGACGTCATGATGCCCGACGGCGACGCGCTCGACATGCTGCCCGCGCTGAAGCGTCGGCGGCCCAATCTGCCGATCATCGTCATGAGCGCCCAAAACACCGTGATGACCGCCATTCGGGCGGCTGAGGCGGGCGCCTTCGATTATCTCGCCAAGCCCTTCGATTTGCAGGATTTGATCTCCTGCGTGCGCAAGGCCCTCGCCGACGCCGCCGGAGGCGCGGGAGCGGGCGGCGGAGGCGGGGAATCCGCCGAAAGCCGCGACGAATCCCTGCCTCTGGTGGGGCGCTCGCCCGCCATGCAGGAGGTCTATCGGCTCATGGCCCGCCTGATGAACACGGATCTCACCGTGATGATCCAAGGCGAATCCGGCACGGGCAAGGAATTGGTGGCGCGGGCGCTCCATGATTACGGGCGCCGCAAGGGCGGCCCCTTCGTGGCGCTGAACATGGCGGCGATTCCCCGCGACCTGATCGAATCCGAACTTTTCGGCCATGAGCGCGGCGCCTTCACGGGGGCGGTCGCGCGCGCCGAGGGCAAATTCGCGCAGGCTCAGGGCGGCACGCTCTTCCTCGACGAAATCGGCGACATGCCCGCCGAGGCTCAAACCCGTCTTTTGCGGGTGTTGCAGGAATCGGAGTTCACGCCGGTCGGCGGGCGCTCGGCGCGCAAGGCGGACGTGCGGATCATCGCGGCGACTCATCAGGATCTCCGCGCCCTGACCCGCGAGGGCGCCTTCCGCAGCGATTTGTATTATCGGCTCAACGTGGCGCCTCTGCGCCTGCCGCCTCTGCGCGAGCGGGTGGAGGACGCGCCGGATCTGGCGCGGGCCTTCCTGCGCCGCGCCGCCGCCGAGGGCCTGCCGCGCAAGATCCTCTCGCCGGAGGCCATGGAGCGGCTGAAAGGCTACGCTTGGCCGGGCAACGTGCGTGAGCTGGAGAATCTGATTCTGCGTCTGGCGGCCTTGCATCCCGAGGAGATCATCGGGGCGGCGGCCGTGGAGGCCGAGCTTGCGGCGGGCGCCGAGCCGCCCGCTCCGCCCCCTGCGGGCGGCCGGACCGAGGGAGCTAAGCCTTTGAGCTCTTTGGTCGAGGCGCATCTTGCGCAGTATTTCGCGCTGCATGGAGACGCCCTTCCGCCGCCCGGCCTGCATGCGCGCATCCTCGCCGAGGTGGATTTTCCCTTGATCATCATGACCTTGGCGGCGACGCGCGGCAATCAGATCCGCGCGGCGGAGATTCTGGGCGTCAACCGCAACACGCTGCGCAAGCGGATGCGGGAGCTTGACATTCCGGCCGCGCGGCGGAAAAAGTGATGCGTCATCGCAACAGAAGGCGCGTCCTTCCCGCCGCAGACGGATTGATCTTTGGTCGTGACGTCGTCCCTCCCTCCTTCGGCTGAGACCCCTTCCGCTCCGGCGCGGCTTCCTTTGCGCAAGCGGATCAACGTCCCGGCCCTGCTGGCGATCCTCGCGCCTTTCTGCGCGGCGGCGACTTACGCCGTGCTGACCTCGCCCGACGACTCCGTGCGCCGCTTTCTGCCGGCGCTGGTTCTGGCCGACATGGGGCTGGCTCTGGCGCTTCTGGCGGCCATAGCCTGGCGCGTGGCCAAGATGGTGCTGGCGCGGCGCCGCCGCTCCAGCGGCTCGCGGCTGCATCTGCGGATGGTGCGGATGTTCACCATCCTCGCGGTGGCGCCTGCGCTGCTCTTGGGCGTTCTGGCGGGCGCGACGGTCACGCGCGGGCTCGACATGTGGTTCGGACCCGGCGTGCGCTCCATCGCGGAGGCGGCTTCGACTCTGGCCTCGGTCTATCGCGAGCAGCGCGATAAGGACATTCTCGAAGACGCGGGCTCCGCCATGGCCGACATGACCCGCGAAGCCGGACGCGGCTCCCTCTCGCCTCCGCGCATGAGCGATAGTCTGACCCGCACCGCTGAGCGTCTGCGCAACAGCGGCGAAACCACTTATTACGTCGTGACCGGCGACGCCCGCATCATCGCGCGGAGCGAAGGCAGTTATGAATTCTACTACACGCCGCCGCCGCCGAACCAGCTGGCCCTCGCGACGCCCGCCACGGTGCGCTTCTACGTCGACGTGCAGAATCGCGCCTCCCGAGCCTTGGCCCGCCTGCCGGAGACCGTGACCGGCAGCGTCGAGCCGCTGTATCTTTACGCCTCGCGTCCGGCGGGGGGCGGCGCCGTCGAGGCCTATCGCGTCGTGGAGAGCCTGACCGCCGATTATCGCCGCCTTCTGGCGCAGCGCGGCGAGATGCAATTGACCTTCGCGGCGATCTACATCGGCTTCGCCTTGCTGGTGGTTCTGGCGGCGATCTGGTTCGGCATCTGGTTCGCCGACCGCCTGACGGCGCCGGTCTCGCGTCTGGCGGGCGCGGCCGAGCGCGTCGCGGGGGGCGACCTCAGCGCCCGCGTGCCCGATTCCGGCGAGGCGGGGGATGAAATCGCCATGCTCGGGCGGGTCTTCAACCGCATGACCGAGCAGGTGGAGCTTCAGCGCGACCTCCTCGTGGAGGCCCATGAGGAAAGCGAAAGCCGCCGCCAATTCATCGAAGCGGTTCTGGCCGGGGCCGGGGCGGGCATCCTGCGGGTCGACGGAGCGGGCCGGGTGGAGCTGGCCAACGCCTCCGCCGAGACTCTCTTGGATCTGCCGGAGGGCTCTTTGGTCGGGCGTTCGCTGAAGGAGGCGGCTCCGGCTTTGGCGCGGGTGGCCGCCGCCGCCGCCGAGGCTCCCAATCGTCTGGCGGAATCCAAGGTCTCCTTCAGCCGCGAGGGCTCCGAGATCGAAGCCCTCGTGCGCGCGAGCGCCGATTCCGATCCCTCGCGCGGCGTGGTCGTGACCTTCGACGACATGACCGACATGGCCGCCGCCCAGCGCCTCGCCGCCTGGAGCGACGTCGCCCGGCGCGTGGCGCATGAGATCAAGAATCCTCTGACTCCGATCCAGCTTTCCGCCGAGCGCCTGCGCCGCAAATTCGGCAAGCAGATCGAGGCCGACAAGCCCGTCTTCGACCAATGCGTCGACACCATCGTGCGTCAGGTCGGCGACATCCGGCGCATGGTGGACGAATTCTCCAAATTCGCCCGCATGCCCGAGCCCGAGAAGCTCACCGTGGATCTCGTGGAGATCCTGCGGGAATCCGCCGCTCTGCAAAGCGCGGCGCATCCGCAGGTGGCCTATCCGGTTTCGGCCCGGCCGGACAAGATCCCGGTCAGCGCCGACCGCGGCATGCTGGGGCAGGTCTGCACCAATCTGATGAAGAACGCCGCCGAGGCCGTCGAGGCCCGGATGGAGGCTTGCCCCGGCGGCCCTCCCGGCGAGATCCGCACGAAAGCCTTTCTGGAGAACGACCATGTCGTGATCGAAATCTCCGACAACGGCGTCGGCCTGCCCAAACAGGACCGCCGCCGTCTGACCGAGCCCTACGTCACCACCCGCGCCAAAGGCACGGGGCTGGGGCTGGCCATCGTCAAACGCATCGTCGAGCAGCATGGCGGAGTCCTCGCCCTGACCGACGCGCCGCCTTTCGCGCCGGAGGCCCATTGCGGCGCTCTGGCGCGCGTGCTTCTGCCTCTGGCGAAGGCGGTCCCCGCCGCGCCGGAGGCGGGATCCGCTCCCGCCCTCGCGCCTGTTTCCGTTCCGCCTGCGGCGTGACGGATCGAAAGACCCCATCAGGCCCCTCCGCGCGGGCCGCAGAAGAGGTGAGCCATGGCTGAAATCCTGGTCGTCGACGACGAAGCCGACATCCGCGACCTGATCGCCGACATCCTCGAAGACGAGGGCTATAAGGCGCGCAGAGCCGCCGACGCCGATTCCGCCCTGCGCGAGATCAACATCCGTCAGCCGGATCTGATCATCCTCGACATCTGGCTTCAGGGCAGCCGCAAGGACGGCATCGAGCTGCTGAAGATCGTCAAGCGCGACAATCCCGAGCTGCCGGTGATCATCATCAGCGGCCACGGCAACATCGAGCTGGCGGTGGCGGCGATCAAGCAGGGCGCCTACGACTTCATCGAGAAGCCCTTCAAGACGGATCATCTGCTGGTGATCGTGCAAAGGGCTCTGGAGGCGGCGCGTCTGCGGCGCGAGAACGCGCGTCTGCGTCAGCGCGACGACCGCGCGGGCGAGATGATCGGCTCCTCGGCCGCCATGACCGCCTTCCGCCAGACTCTGGAGCGCGTGGCGCCGACGGGCTCGCGGGTGCTGATCTCGGGGCCTTCGGGGGTGGGCAAAGAGGTGGCGGCGCGCTGGCTGCATCAGCATTCGAAACGGGCCTCGGGGCCTTTCGTGGTGGTCAGCGCCGCGACCATGGATCCCGACCGCCTCGAGGAGACCCTCTTCGGCCGCGAGCGCGAGGGCGGAATCGCGCAATCGGGCCTGCTGGAGACGGCGCATGGCGGCACCATCTTCTTCGACGAAGTGGCCGACATGCCGCGCGGGGCGCAATCGAAGATCCTGCGGGTTCTGGTGGATCAGAGCTTCAGCCGGGTGGGGGGCGCCGACATGGTGCGCGTGGACGTGCGGGTGGTCAGCTCGACCAGCCGCGACCTGCGCGACGAGATCGCCGAGGGGCGCTTCCGCGAGGATCTCTTCCATCGTCTGAGCGTGGTGCCCATCGAGGCGCCCGCGCTCTCGCAGCGCCGCGAGGACATCCCGGCTCTGGTGGACCATATCGCCGAGAAGCTCCACCGGGATCAGGGCTTGCCGCGCCGCAAGATCGGCGAGGACACTCTGGCCGCGCTCCAGACCTACGCATGGCCGGGCAACGTGCGGCAATTGCGCAACGTGGTCGAGCGGCTGCTGATTCTCGGCGGCTCCGGCGAGGAGGGCGCCATCTGCGCCGAGGATCTGCCGGGCGAGATCGTGGGCTCCGCGCCTGCGGCTCTGGTGGGGGTGGGGGGCGAGAGCCTCGTGGCTTTGCCTCTGCGCGAGGCCCGCGAGGCCTTCGAGCGCGAATATCTCATCGCGCAGATCAACCGCTTCAGCGGCAACGTCTCGCGCACGGCGGCCTTCATCGGCATGGAGCGCTCGGCGCTTCACAGGAAGTTGAAGTCTTTGGGCGTCGAGACCTCGAACAGGGCCGGCTCCCGTATGGCTTTCGCGGCTAAACAGTGACACTTGCGCCGATTTTCTTAAGGAAGACCGGAAAGCGCTTTTCGCGCTCGCGAAGGGTCGTGTAGCGTCGGCGGGCCGCCTTCAAGGGGGAGGCGGCTTGTCGGCGCTTCTGGCGCTCAAAAACAATGAAACCCGAACAGGGGGCGCATATGGCCGCCGAAAAGCAAAATCTTCAGGATGTCTTCCTGAACCACGTCCGCAAGAACAAGATCGCCGTGACGATTTTCCTCGTCAATGGCGTGAAGCTGCAGGGCGTCATCACTTGGTTCGATAATTTCTGCGTGTTGCTGCGCCGCGACGGCCAGTCTCAGCTCGTGTATAAGCACGCGATCTCGACGGTGATGCCCGCTCAACCCATCAATCTCTATGACGGCGACGAGGCGGCCGCTGGCTGACCTTGAGCCGTCTTGCGCAAGGCGGCCTCTTTGACCAAAGCCTATGTTCTGCATCCCGACCTTCGCCGTCGTTCCGACGGCGAAGGCGCTTCGCGCGACGCGAAAGCCCGTCTCTCCGAGGCTCTGAGCCTCGCGCGGGCGCTCGGCGCGCTGGAGCTGGTCGGCGGGGAGATCGTTCCTCTGGCCAATCCGCGCCCCGGCCTGCTCTTCGGCTCGGGCAAGATCGAGACCCTCAAGACCTTCTTTAAAACCGAGGAGATCGGCCTCGTGGTGGTGGACGGGCCTCTGAGCCCCGTTCAGCAGCGCAATCTTGAAAAGGAATGGGGCCTCAAGATCCTTGATCGCACCGGCCTGATCCTCGAGATCTTCGGCGAGCGCGCCCGCACCCGCGAAGGCGTGCTTCAGGTGGAGCTGGCGCATCTGACCTATCAGCGCAGCCGGCTGGTGCGCACCTGGACCCATCTGGAGCGTCAGCGCGGCGGCTTCGGCTTCCTCGGCGGCCCCGGCGAGACCCAGCTCGAAGCCGACCGCCGCATGATCGACGAGCGGGTGATCCGCCTCAAGGCCGATCTGGAGAAGGTGGCCCGCACCCGCGAGCTGCACCGCTCGGCGCGGCGCAAGGTTCCTTATCCCATCGTGGCTTTGGTGGGCTACACCAACGCCGGGAAATCGACCTTGTTCAACCGGCTCTCCACCGCCGACGTCATGGCCAAGGACATGCTCTTCGCCACGCTGGATCCGACCATGCGGCTCATCGAGACGCCTTCAGGGCGTCCGGTGATCCTCTCGGACACGGTGGGCTTCATCTCCGATCTTCCGACCATGCTGGTCGCGGCCTTCCGCGCCACTCTGGAGGAGGTGCTTGAGGCGGATCTGCTGATTCATGTGCGGGACGTCTCCAATCCCGACCATGAGGCCCAGAAGGCCGACGTTCTGAGCGTGCTCAAGGATTTGGGCGTCGAGGACTCGAAGATCCACAACGCCGTCGAGGCGCTGAACAAGATCGACGCCCTTGATCCTGAGGAACAGGCGGCTTGGCTCAACGAATCCTCGCGGCGCCCCGACGCGGTGGCGGTTTCGGCTCAGACGGGCCAGAATCTGCCCGCCCTGCTCGACGTGGTGGAGGGCGCTCTGACCCGCGAGGCCCGCGAGGTCTCCTTGGTTCTGGCGCCCGAGGGCGGCGACGCCTTGGCTTGGCTTTATCGTCAAGGCTTGGTGGCCTCGCGCAAGGATGAGGAGGACGGCGCCATGCGCATCACGGCGCTCATGACCGAATCCGAGGAAGGGCGCCTGCGCAAGCTCTACGCCGAGCGGATCAGGGGCTGATCTTTTCGGGCTTCAGCGCTTCGAAGCTCAGCCCGAAGCGCTGAAGATATTTGCGCAGACGATCGGCGTCATTGGCGCTGGCCTTGGCGCGGCGCGAGGCGGCGAAGAGCTTGCGTCCCGCCGCGCTGGCCGAAGGGCTGGCGCGGCAGACCTCGACCGCCGCCGCCAATTGGGCGCGGTCGAAGAGATCGACCTCCTCCAGCCGTTCGGCGCCGAGCAGGGGCGTGAGGATCGCCTCCGGGCCTGAGGGAGCTTCGATCCGCCAGCGGCGTTTCAGAGTCTCGATCTCGCCGCGCACGGTCCCGACGTCGATGCGGCCGCGATGGGCGAGGGTGGCCATGCGCGTCGCCGAGGCCGAGAGATCGCGGAAATTGGCGCTCCAGAGCGCTTCCGGCGAGGCGGCGAAATCCAGATAAAGCCGTCGGGCTTCGGCGTTGAATCCCGCCTTGAAGCCTTCGCGCTCATGGAAGCGGCGCAATTCGAAATCGAGATTGGGCTCGACGTCCTCCCGGCGCTCGCGCAAAGGCGGCAGACGGAAGCTCCAGAGATCCAGCCGGGCCAGAAGATCCTCGCGGAAGCGCCCCGCCCGCACCTCCTCCGCAAGATCGCGGTTCGTCCCGGCGAGCAATTGGAAATCGGAGGAGGCGTCCTGATCGGCGCCCATGGGCCGGAACCGCTTTTCTTCGATGGCTCGCAGACACATGGCCTGCTCGTCGAGGCCCAATTCCCCGATCTCGTCGAGAAAGAGCAAGCCCTTGTCGGCGGCCTTCATGAGGCCCGCGCGGGCGTTCTGGGCGCCGGTGAAGGCCCCGCGCGCATGGCCGAAGAGCGTCGACATGGCCTGATCGCCCCGGAGCGTGGCGCAATTCACCTCCACGAACTCCCCGGAGACCTGTCTTTGCGCGCGCTTCAGCTCATAGATCCGCCGCGCGAGCTGCGATTTCCCCGCGCCCGTCGGTCCGGAGAGCAGCACCGGCGCCCGCGAGCGGATCGCGACTTTTTCAATCTGGTCGATCAGGGCGTTGAAGGCGGGATTCCGCGTGGCGATCCCGGATTTCAGAAAAGAGGTCGCGGTTTCGCGCTCGGCGGCGAATCGCGTGGCGAGGGCGTCGTAGCGCGAGAGATCGAGGTCGATGATTCGATGACGCCCGATGGGGATCTCCTCGGGCGGCGCGCGGGGGGTGGGGGAGAGCTGGATCAGCCGCCCCGGAATCACATGAGCCTCGGTCAGCAGGAACCAGCAGATTTGCGCCACATGGGTGCCGGTGGTGATGTTGACGAGGTAATCCTCCGCCTCCGGGTCGAAGGGATAGCCTTGGGCGAGATCGCTCAGGGCGGCGTAGACCTCGCTGAAATCCCAAGGATCCTTGAGGTCGGTCAGATGCGCGCGGACTTCGGTTTCAGGCGCGGCCTCGGCGAGATCCTCCGTCATGAGATCCGCCAGAGCCTGATGATGGGGGCTGTGGATCAGCTCCAGACGGTCGATGCGCAATCCGGGCTGGCGGCAGAGCGCGAAGGTCGGGCGCCAGCGGCTCCAGCGCGAAGGGACGCGCTTCGAGGCGTCGAGGGTGGTTCCGAGGATGGAGAGGGCGACGCGGCGGCGCATGACTTATCCAAATTTATAAACTCAGATAAGTTCATATCGAAAATATGGCGGGATCGTCAAGCGCCGCATGGCCGAATCCACGGCGCATGAAAATTTATCTTCAAGATAATTCAATTCATTAGAAGAAATTTCATCCCGGATTCCGCGCCTCCGGCCCCATCTGGCGCCGAACTTGAAATATCCCTCGCATCCCGGGTGGTCGGAACCGCCGGAAAGGAGGACGAGATGGCTCTGAAATCCCTCTTCGCCAGCATGGCGCGGCGCGCGGCCCTTCCTCAGGCCGACGTCGTGAACGAAGCCGGAGGCCGCGCCTACGCCCTGACCCCCCGTCAGGCTCTGGCGCAATACGCCGCGACCGGAACTCTGGCGAGCGGCTTTTACGCCGACGCCGAAGCGCAGCTGAAGAATACGCTCGCCCTCGCTCACGCGGCCGATGCGGAGTTTCTCGCCAAAACGGCGGTCTACGCCTTCGAACGCGGCAACATGAAGGACATGCCCGCGCTTTTGCTGGCGGTCCTCTCGCAGAAGGGCGACCCCGAGAGCGGCGAGCTCTTCGAGAAGGCTTTCAAGCGCGTGGCCCGCAACGGCAAGATGCTGCGCAACTTCGTGCAGATCATGCGTTCGGGCCAGACGGGGCGGTCTTCTCTGGGCTCGCGGCCCAAGCGGCTGATCCGCGACTGGATCGACGCGGCTTCGCCCGTCGAGATCCTGCGGGCTTCGGTGGGGGCGGATCCTTCTCTGGCCGACGTGGTCAAGATGGTCCATCCCAAGCCGCAGACTCCCGAGCGCGCCGCGCTTTACGGCTGGCTCATCGGGCGTCCCTATGATTTCGGGGCTCTGCCTCAGGTCGTGAAGGATTTCGAGGGCTTCAAGCGCGAGATCTCCGGTCCGGTCCCTGACGTCCCTTTCCAGATGCTGACCTCTTTGCCCCTGAAAAAGGCGCATTGGGCTCAGATCGCCCGGAAAGCCGGATGGCAGATGCTGCGTCAGAACCTGAACGCCTTCGCCCGTTACGGCCTGTTTCAGGAGAAGGGCTTCACGGCGATGATCGCGGGCCGCCTCTCCGACCGCGCGGAGATCCGCCGGACGCGTCTGATGCCCTATCAGCTGATGACGACGCTGGACAACGTCTCGCCTCAGGTTCCGCTTGAGGTCCGGAAGGCTCTGAACGCGGCGCTGAACGTCTCCTTGCAGAACGTTCCGCGCTTCGCGGGCCGCATCGTGGTGGCGCCCGACGTCTCGGGCTCCATGGGCTCGCCCGTGACGGGCTGGCGCAAGGGCTCGACCACGGTCACGCGCTGCGTGGACGTGGCGGGTCTGATGGCGGCGGCCTTCCTGCGGGCGAATCCGGAGACTCTGATCCTGCCTTTCGACCATCAGGTCCATCAGGTGGATTTCGGGCGCGAGGCGGGGATCTTCGAGACGGCCAAGCGTCTGGCCTCCTACGGGGGCGGCGGCACCAATATGGCCGCGCCCATGGAGGAGCTGCTCAAGCGCAAGGCGAAGTTCGATCTGCTGATCTTCGTTTCGGACAACGAATCCTGGATCAATGGGCGCTCCGGTCCTTATCCGACCGCCGCCATGACGATCTGGAGCAAGCTGAAGCAGATCAATCCGGAGGCGAAGATGGTCTGCCTCGACCTCCAGCCCTCCGCCACGACCCAGATGAAGAACGCGCCCGACGTTTTGAATCTGGGGGGCTTCTCGGATCAGGTCTTCGACGTGATCGCGAGCTTCGCGGGCTCTGAGGATGCGGACCATTGGGTTTCGCGGATCGAGGAGATCGTCTTGTGAAAACGTCCTTCGGCGGCGCGGACCGTCGCCGAAGGCGCCTCGAAAGGCCTTGCGGCCGGTCAGGGGCGCGACGAATGCCGATGGAGCTCCGTCTCCAAACGACGCCCTCCGCGGGCTTCGCCTTTTCGAAGGCGGAGCCGCCCCGCGGCGGCCCTGTGGCGAAGGGCGGGCTCGCTTCATCTCTTTTGTCGCCGCGCCCCTGACCGGCTGCGGCCCTTCCTGAACAGAGGACTTCCGGCGCAGCTTCGCCGGGCGTCCCGCGGCCCCTCCGGGGCGCGACGAATGCCGCGTGGAACTCCAGACTTCTCATCTCCAGGTCGCGGGTTCGAATCCCGCCGGGTCCGCCATTTATGGACCCGTAGCTCAGCGGCAGAGCGGGTCCGCCCTCGGGCGGAACGTTTCACGCCTTCTTGTCGTCGCGACCCCGAGGGGCCGCCCGAAATTTAGAATCAGGCCGATCAGGGCCATGACGAATGCCGACGGAACTCCATGGGAGCCTCAGGCCGCGGGTTCGAATCCCGCCGCCGCGACCTTCGCGGCGTAGCGCAGTCTGGAAGCGCGGGGGCGTAAGGTTTCGTCATCTTTCGTCGTCATGGCCCTGATCGGCCTCAGCCGGCCGCGGCGCTTCCCGCAGCCGGATCAGGAGGGCGATGGTTGAGTTTCACGCCTTTTGAGCGTATGATTCGCGGAGCTCGCCGCCGAGCCCCGGACAAGGGGTTGCACATCGGCGGGAAGGCCCTCCCCGGAAGGAGGGCCTGAAGCTCAAGGCGGCGCCGGACCGTCGCCTTCCTGATCGCGGATTCCACGCCGCCGCGCTGCGTCCTTCGGGGCGGGAGCGGCTCGGATTCCGCAGCTCGGCCTGCCTCCCCGGAGGCGGCTTCGGCAGGAAGGCTTTCGACGGCGCGCCGCGTCGGCGTTCTCCAGATCCTGACGAATCCGCGCGTGGAGGCTTAGGCATCCCGACACTCGAAACGAAGGCTCCGTTCAAGGGGGCCGCTTCCGTCGTAAAGACAGAGTGAGAGAAGAAAGGCGTCGTCAGGATGACCAGAATCTTGAGCGGACAAGACTTGATCGATGCGGGCGCGCGTCCGGGCGCTTGGTTCAAGGCGGCTCTGGCCGCAGGAGACGCGGCGCTCGCCCGGGGCGCCGATTTCGCGGAGGCTCTGGCGACGGCGCTCAGCTTCGCCCCGCCTCTCGCCCCCCCGGCGACGCCCTTGCGCGCTTCGGGAGAACTTCCCTTTCACGTCAACCTCTATCCGGACAGCCTGGAGGAGGAGCAGAACGCCGCCGCCGTGAAGCGGACGATGGCGGCGCTGATGCGCACGCCCATGGTGCGGGCGGGCGCCGTCATGCCGGACGCCTGCCCTGCGGGCGTCGAGGGCGCGATTCCGGTGGGCGGCGTGGTCCTCTCGGAGGCGATTCATCCGGGCATGCATTCGGCGGACGTCTGCTGCTCGGTGATGATCTCCATCTTCCGCGAGGTCGATCCCGCGCCCCTGCTGGCCGCCATGCAGGCCGTGACTCATTTCGGACCCGGCGGACGCGCCCCCCGCGATCAGCTTCAGCCGGGCTGGGGCCTGCTCTCGCGCTTCGCGGAGAATCCCTTCCTGAAGGATCTCGGTTCGGCCGCCGTGGCGCATTTCGGCACCCAAGGCGACGGGAACCACTTCGCTTACGTGGGGCGTCTGAAATCCTCGGGCGAGACCGCCCTCGTGACCCATCACGGCTCGCGCGCCCCCGGCGCCCGGCTTTACGCGCGCGGCGTGGAGGCCGCCGAGCGCCATCGTCTGCGGCTCTCGCCGGAGACTCTGCCGGTCAACGCCTGGATCCCCCCCGACACCGAAGAGGGCGAGGCTTATTGGGAGGCGCTCCAGATCCTGCGCGTCTGGACCAAGGCGAATCACGAGATCCTCCACGATCTCGCGGCGGAGCGCGCCGGAGCGACGCGGATCGGGCGCTTCTGGAACGAGCATAATTTCGTCTTCCGCCGCCCGGACGGGCTCTTCGCCCACGCCAAGGGCGCCACTCCGGCCTTCGACGGCTGGGCCGAGGACGCCACCGAACTGACGCTGATTCCGCTCAATATGGCGCAGCCCATCCTCATCGCGCGGGGGCTGAACGCGCCGAACGGGCTCGGCTTCTCGCCGCATGGGGCGGGGCGCAATTTCTCGCGGACGGCGCATAAGCGCAAAATGGAGGGGCGGGAGCCCGAGGAGGTCTTCGCCGAGGAGACGCGCGGAATCGAGGCGCGTTTCTTCTCGGGCCGGGTCGATCTCTCCGAACTCCCGAGCGCCTATAAGGACGCCGTTTCGCTGCGTCGGCATATCGACGCCTACGGCCTCGCGGAGATCGTCGACGAGGTGCTTCCCTACGGCTGCATCATGGCGGGCGACCCCGGCGAACCCCTGTGGCGCCGGAAGAAGGCGGCGGCCTGAGTCCGCGCCGCCCGAGGCCGCTTCGGCGAGGCCGCCCTCCGCCCTCGGATTGGGGGCGGGGCGGCCTTTTTTCTTGCCCGGATCGGGCTTTGCGGTAGGAAAGGAGGCGCTCGCCCCGGAGGCCGGCGCCGAGGAGGATTCCATGCGCTACGACGTGCGTCTCTCCATCATCTACGAATATCCCCGCGCCGCCGAGACGGGCCGTCATCTGCTGTGTCTGACGCCGCCGAATCTGCCGGGCGAGCAGACGGTGATCGCCAGCCGTCTGAAGATCGACCCGCGCCCGGACGAGCGTCTGGAGCGGCGCGACTTCTTTCAGAACCCCATCGCCGAAGTGGCTTTCTACGAGCCTCTGGAGCGCAGCGAATTCCTCATGCTGGCCCGGATCGAGCGCCATGTCCGGCTGAAGCCTCAGGACGTCTCGCCGCCTCTGGAGCGCTTCGAGGCGGAGATCGCGGGATACGCCAGCGTCGAGCCCGAGGCGCCGCATCATTTCCTCGCCCCTTCGCCGCGGGCGCCCGCCGATCCGCTGATCGCGCAATGGGCCGCCGATCTGGCGGCGGGAAAAAACAGCGTCTATGAGATCGCCGTGGCCATAGGCGAGGCCATTTATGAGCAGATGGCCTATGATCCCGAGGCCACCAACGTCGACACGCCCGCCTCCGTGGCCTTCGAGGCCAAACGCGGCGTTTGCCAAGACTTCAGCCATATCATGATCGTGGCTTTGCGGTCCCTGCGGATTCCGGCGGCCTATGTCTCGGGCTTTCTGCGGACCATCCCGCCGGAGGGCGCCGAGCGTCTGGAGGGCGCCGACGCCATGCACGCTTGGGTGCGGATCTGGTGCGGCCGCGAAATGGGCTGGGTCGAATATGACCCCACCAACGCCCTGAACGTCGGGACGGACCACATCGTCATCGCCCGGGGCCGCGATTACGACGACGTCGCGCCGGTGCGCGGCGTGATGCGCATGGCCGGAGAACAGCGCACCGAGCAGGGCGTGGACGTGATTCCGCTGGATTGAAAGCCTGGAGCATGTCCCAGCGAAGCCGACCAGGCTTCGCGTCGCGGAAATGCGGCCCGAAAAGAAGTCGGAGCGTTTGAACGATCCGACTGCGGAAAACGCTCCGAGTGAAGATTTCGATAAGCGGAGCGCATAAGGATTTCCTTATGCGGCGGTTGAGTTCGCCCCCGCGAAATGTTAGGGCGGGGCGATTTCGCTTTCGAAGACCAGAATTCGCGCTTCCCCGCGCAGGAGACCGCCTTATGACCGACCATGTCGTCGCCGACCTCAGCCTCGCCGATTGGGGCCGCAAGGAGATCTCCATCGCGGAGAGCGAGATGCCGGGGCTCATGGCCTCCCGCGCCGAATTCGGGCCTGCGCGGATTCTGAAGGGCGCGCGGATCGCCGGATGCCTCCATATGACCATCCAGACCGCCGTTTTGATCGAGACGCTTCAGGCGCTCGGGGCTGAAGTGCGCTGGGCCTCCTGCAACATCTTCTCGACGCAGGATCACGCCGCCGCCGCCATCGCCGCCGCCGGGACTCCGGTCTTCGCGGTGAAGGGCGAGACGCTGGAGGAATATTGGTCCTATGTGGACCGGATCTTCGACTGGCCCAACGGCGAGACGGCGAATCTCATCCTCGACGACGGCGGCGACGCCACCATCTACATCCTCTATGGCGCGCGGATCGAGGCGGGCGAAAAGCTCCTTGAGAAGCCCGCCAATGAAGAGGAGGAAGTCCTCAAGGCCCAGATCCTGAAAAGGATCAAGGCCGCGCCCGGCTGGTTCGCCAAAGCCCGCGCCGCGCTGAAAGGCGTCTCCGAGGAGACCACCACCGGCGTGCACCGGCTGTATCAGCTGGCGGCCAAGGGCCAGCTGCCCTTCCCGGCGATCAACGTCAACGACAGCGTGACGAAATCCAAATTCGACAATCTTTATGGCTGCCGCGAGAGCCTCGTGGACGGCCTGCGCCGCGCCACCGACGTCATGATCGCGGGCAAGGTGGCGGTGGTCGCGGGCTTCGGCGACGTGGGCAAGGGCTCGGCGATGTCGCTGCGGGCTTCGGGCGCGCGGGTGCTCATCACCGAGATCGATCCGATCTGCGCGCTTCAGGCGGCGCTTGAAGGCTATGAGGTCGTGACCATGGACGAGGCCGCCCCCTTGGGCGACATCTTCGTCACCGCCACCGGCAACGCCGACATCATCACCCTCGACCATATGCGCGCGATGAAGGATCGGGCCATCGTCTCGAACATCGGCCATTTCGACGCCGAGATTCAGGTGGCGGCCTTGCGCAATCTCGAATGGCGCAACGTCAAGCCGCAGGTGGACGAGATCGTCTTTCCGGGCGGCAAACGGATCATCCTGCTGGCTCAGGGACGCCTTGTGAATCTGGGCTGCGCGACGGGCCATCCGAGCTTCGTCATGTCGGCGAGCTTCACCAATCAGACCCTCGCGCAGATCGAGCTCTGGACCCGCGGCGAGGCTTATGAAAACCGCGTCTACGTGCTGCCCAAGACCTTGGATGAAAAGGTCGCGCGGCTGCATCTGGAGAAACTCGGCGTGAAGCTGACCGTGTTATCCCCTGAGCAGGCGGCTTACATCGGCGTCCCGGCCGAAGGCCCCTTCAAGCCCGATCATTATCGGTATTGAGCCCATTCGTCGGAGTCGCGTCATGCGGAAAGACTTCCTCTTCACCTCGGAATCCGTCTCCGAGGGCCATCCGGACAAGATCTGCGACCAGATCGCGGATTCGATCATCGACGTGATCCTCGCCCGCGAGCCCGAGGCCCGCACGGCCGTCGAGGTCGCGGCGACGACCAATCATGTGGTGCTGCTCGGCGAGGTCCGGGCCCATGTGAAGCGCGAGGAGATGATCGCCACGGCCCGCGAGACCATCCGCGACATCGGTTATGAGCAAAAAGGCTTCCACTGGGACAGCTGCCAGATCGAATGCCTCGTGCATCAGCAATCGGCGGACATCGCGCAGGGCGTGGATTCCAGCGGCGCCAAGGATGAAGGCGCGGGCGATCAGGGCATCATGTTCGGCTACGCCGCCGACGAGACGCCCGAACTCATGCCCGCCCCGATCCTCTACGCCCATAAGATGCTGCGGCTGATCTCCGAGGCCCGGCGCGACGGCTCGGCGGCGATGCTCGGGCCGGACGCCAAAAGCCAGCTCACGGTCGAATATCGCGACGGAAAGCCGGTGCGGGCGCACACCATCGTGCTCTCGACCCAGCATCTCGACGAGGACATGACCTCCGCCGACGTGCGGGCGGTGGTCGAGCCCTATGTCCGCAAGGCTCTGCCGGAGGGCTGGATCGATTCGGGCACCGTCTGGCATGTGAATCCGACCGGGCGTTTCGTCATCGGCGGGCCGGACGGCGACGCGGGCCTGACCGGCCGCAAGATCATCGTCGACACCTATGGCGGCGCGGCGCCTCACGGCGGCGGGGCCTTCTCGGGCAAGGATCCGACCAAGGTGGACCGCTCCGCCGCCTACGCCGCGCGCTATGTGGCGAAGAACGTGGTGGCGGCGGGTCTGGCGCGGCGCTGCCTCGTGCAGCTGGCCTACGCCATCGGCGTGGCCGAGCCTCTGTCCATCTACGTCGACGACTACGGCACCGGCGAGGTCTCGCCGGAGAAGATCGAGGCGGCCATCCGCGCGAGCATGTCTTTGACTCCGCGCGGCATCCGCACCCATCTGGGCCTGAACAAGCCGATCTATCGGCGCACGGCGGCTTACGGCCATTTCGGGCGCGCCCCGGACGCCGACGGCGGATTCTCCTGGGAGAAGACCGATTTGGCCGAGGCTCTGCGCAAGGCGGTCTGAGGCCGTCCTCCGGGGAATCGGGAAAGGCCCGCGCGAGCGGGCCTTTCGTCGTTTCTGGCATATGCGCCGGGCGCAAAACCTCAGGCGATCAAATCGCTTCGTCCGGCCGCCGCCCGGCGTTAGCTTTCCCTTAAGGCGTTCGCAAAGGTCCTCCCCCGAACAGCGCGCCGCCTCCGTCCCTTTTCGGCGAATCTCCCTCGCCGCCCGATCGGGACGGGGCTTCCGAAGACGAAAACGGCGGAAGCCGAAGACGCCGCAGCCCGCCTGCGGCGTCTTCGACCTTTGCAGGGATCTTGTTCAGGGATCTTGCGGAGAGGGCGAAAAAGGAGCGCGCGGAGGAGGAGAGATGTCTCCTCACGCGCGCCCACAAGACCGAAGATCAGGCTTCGGCCTTCTCGCGCTGCGAAAGCCATTCCTTCGTCGAGGGCGTGGCGGCGTAGGCGAAGCCTATGGCCGCGAGCGCCGTCGCATGGGCCTGAGCGGCGGGCACGACCACGCCGCCGAACTCCAGATCCCGCGTGGCCACCGCGTCATGCACCACCGTGACCGCATAGCCGAAATCGGCTGCGGCGCGGGCGGCGCCCTCGACGCACATATGGCTCATGGCGCCGACGATCACGACGCTCTTGATTCCTGCGGCGTCGAGCCGGGCCTTGAGATCCGTGCCCTGAAAGGAATTGACCGCATGTTTGAGGATCACCGGCTCGCCCTCGCGCGGCGCGGCGCTCGGATGGATGCGCGCGCCTTCGGAGGCGGGCGTGAAGAAGGGGGCGTCCTCGCTCGCGAATTCATGGCGGACATGCAGGACGAGGTCTCCGGCGGCGCGGGCGGCCTCCAGAACGCGCGCGGCGTTGGCGGCGGCGGCCTCCATGCCGGAAAGCGTGAATTTGCCGCCGGGGAAATAATCATTCTGCACGTCGATGACGATCAGAGCGCGGTCGCCCATTCGTATCCTCCATATTTAGTCTTATTACGGCCTGTGAAGGTTGCAGGCTCGCCTGCGGGGGCTCAGGATGCAATCGGCGAAAGCGACAAAAAGCGGGGCGAAAGCGACAAATGACGCAAGCTTCACCCCATGGCTCTCAGACCGGACCTCCGGAGATCGCGATTCTGGTCTATCCCGGAGCTCAGGCCGCAGCCGTGCAGGGTCTGACGGATCTGTTTTTGGTGGCCGATCTTCTGGCCCGCGAAAGGCGCGAGACCGCGCCGGAGGCGGGGGTTTTGCTGCGCGTGACCCATCTCGCCCGCGCCGACGAAGCGGGGGGCGCGGAGGCGGGGAGCGAGGAGGCGGGCGGCGGCGCGCGGCGGATCTTCGACACGGCGCCCGAGGCTCCGCGCAATCCGGCGCCTGCGGTGGTGGTTCTGCCGCCGAGCCTCGGGGCGCCGCCCACCGCCGAGACCCTTGGCGGTCTGGCGGGGCATCTGGCGCGCAGCCATGCGGCGGGCGCGGCTCTGGCTTCGGTCTGCGCGGGGGCCTTCGGGCTGGCGGAGACGGGGCTCCTCGACGGGCGCCGCGCGACCACCCACTGGATCTACGCCGAGCGCTTCGCGGCGCGCTATCCGAAGATCCGGGTGGAGGCGGAGCGCCTGCTCATCGACGACGGCGACGTGATCACCGCCGGGGGGCTCATGTCGTGGACGGATCTCGGGCTGCGGCTGGTGGAGCGGCTCTTAGGCTCGGCGGCGATGCGCGAGACGGCGCGTTTTCTGCTGGTGGATCCTCCGGGGCGCGAGCAGGCTCCCTACAGCGCCTTCGCGCCGCGTCTGGACCATGGCGACGCGGCGATTCTCGGGGTGCAGCGCTGGCTGCGCCGCCCTGAGGCCCGGGAGGCCGACGTGGCCGCCATGGCCGCGCGGGCGGGGCTGGAGACCCGGACCTTCCTGCGCCGCTTCCGCAAAGCCACGGGCCTGCGTCCGACGGAATATCGCCAGCGCCTGCGGGTGGAGGAGGCGCGCGAAAGCCTTGAAGCCACGGCCCGTCCCATCGCTCAGATCGCCCATGACGTGGGCTACGAGGACGCGGGCGCCTTCCGGAGGGTCTTCGCCAAAATGACCGGCCTCGCGCCGGGCGACTACCGCAAACGCTTCGGCCGGGCCTGAGTCCGGCGCTTAGAGCGTTTTCCGACCGAATTGGGTCGTTCAAACGCTCCAAGGCTTTATTTTGTCGCGCTTTCGCGACGCGAAATCTGGTCGGTTTCGCTGGAAAGCGCTCTAAGCTCCGCCCTCGCGCGGGCCGGAATCTCCGCCGATCAGCCGCGCCGCGTCGGCGAGGGCCGAAAGCGGCGGCGCCTCGGGCGGGGCGGCGTAGGAGCGGGGACGCCAGACCGGATGGAAGCCCGCCTTGAAGGCGCGCGATTCGGCCATGGTCGCGTGATGGGCGCCCAGACGATAGATGCGGGAGCCGAAGCGGTCCCAGAGCCGCTTGCGTCTTTCGGCCTCCCGGGCTCCGCCGGGCGGCGGGGCGGGGGCGCCGCCGAGGGAGAAGCTTTTCACGCCCTCCGGCTTCAGCCGGATCATGACCTCCGCGCAGAGGAAGGCGAGGGCTTCGGGCGGGGCCTCGGGCGTCAGCCGGAGCATGTCCGCCGCCGCCTCCTCCGGGCGGCCGTGGATCAGATTGGCGAAGCCGACCGGCCGCCCCTCCAGCCGCAGCAGAGCCACCGGCCAGCGCTCCAGCCAGAGCGGCGAGAAGCGGCCCATGGAGAAGCCTTTCTCCCTCTGTCCCCGCGCCGAGAGCCAGAGAGCGGAGACGCCGCGCAGAATCTCGATGCGGGCGGCGTCGTGGGGCGGGCGCAGGATCTCCAGCGCGAGGCCCTTCTCGCGGGCGCGGCGGCAGGCCGCGGCCAATTCGCCTTGCGGCTGGAAATCCGCAAGCTCGACGAGGGCCTCTTCGCCGAGGAGATGCGGCGTCAGCCCCAGCTCCCACATGAGCGGGGCGTCCTGAGGGCCATAGTCGTAGAAGACCGGCCGCGCGCCCGCCCGCCGCGCCGCGTCGAGGAACTGAAAGGCGGCTTCGGCGGCGGCGCCCGGCTCGCCCACCGGCCCGCCCCAGGCGATCCAGGAGCCGCCCGACTCGCCGAAGGCCACGAAGGCCCGCTCATCCTCCGAGAAGAGCAGGGTCTTGTCGCCGGTCAGCGCGAAGGCCGCCTCCGGCTCGCCCCATTCCGCGACGATCTCCGCCGCCTTCTCCAGAGCCGCGCCGCTCGGCGCGCGCGGCCGGAAGCGCGGCGCCCGCAGCAGCAGGATCAGTGCGAAGACGCCGATGGTCAGCCCCCCCACCAGCCCCGCGCGCAGAGAATCCGGCGCGCCTTCATTGGCGGCCAGCTGCCACCAGAGTTCGCGTTCATAGGCGTCGCTGCGGTTGACGAGGAAGATCACGAAGGCGAAGGAGGCCGCCGCCGAAGCCACCAGCAGAATCCAGCCCGGCGTGAGCGCGGCGTGGGTCAGGGTGGCGCGGCGCCGGAAGACGCTCCGGAAAGGCGTGAGGATCGCCACCGCGAGGATCAGAGCGGCGGCGCGCTCCATGTCGCCGTCGCGGGCGATCTCGACCACGGCGCCGAGCGCCATGGCGCCCACCGCCATCCAAAAGGCCCCGAGGCTCCGCCGCGCCACCCCCAGCGAGACCACGATCAGCCCCGCCCCCAGCACGCTGGAGAGCAAAGCCGGGACTCCCGGCAGAAAGGCGAGGGGAAACAGCGTCTCGGCGGCTTCGGCGGCCTCGCTGGCGGGGGGGATCAGCGCCGAGACGCTCATCCAGACGCCCGAGCCGAAGATCATCGCCGCCAGAACCAGAGGCGCCAAAGGCGCCAAGGCCCGCATGGCGGGCTCCACGGCGGTGAGGGCGCGGTCCGAACGCGTCTCCGCCGAGCGCCCCAGAGAGCGCCAGAATTCGTAGATCGCCAGAAAGATCAGCGCCAGCGTGAAGGGCAGCAGATAATAGATCAGCCGATAGAGCAGCAAAGCCGCCGCCACCTGCTCGGTCGGGGCGCCGGAGGGCAGGGCGGCCAGCATCACCGTCTCGAAGACTCCGACGCCGCCCGGCACATGGCTGACCACCCCCGCCATGGTCGCCGCCGCGAAGATCGCCAGAAAAGTGAAGAAGCCGAGGCCCGTCTCGGGCAGCAGCAGATAGAGCGTCAGGGCGGAGAAGCCGATGTCTCCGAGGCTGAACAGCACCTGTCCGCCAAGGATCGGCAGAGAAGGCGCCCGCAGATCGAAGCGCCAGAGCTTCAGGGACTTCCCCGAGAGCGAGGCCCAGACCAAAGGCGCGACCACCGCCACGATGGAGGCGACGGCGAGCGTGCGCACCATCTCCGGCGCGAGCGGCAGCACCGCCGCCAGAGCCTGCGGATGGGCGCCCAGAGCGAAAAGCCCCACCAGCGTGGCCGCCACCCCGAAGGAGACCGCCGTGAAGGCCGAAACCGCCGCCACGTCGTAGCCGTCGAGGCCGAGGCCGGAATAGACCCGCCAGCGCACGGCGCCGCCCGAGACCGCCGAAAGCCCGATGGTGTTGCCGAAGGCGTAGGCCATGAGGCTGCCGGTCAGCACCACGGGGGCGGGCAGAGGCTTGCCGATGTAGCGCAGCGCCGACCAGTCGTAGCCCGCCAGAGCCAGATAGGCGCAGAGCGTCGCGCCGAAGGCGGCGGCGAGGGTGCTCCAGGGCGTGGCGCGGATCTGCGCCGTGACTTGGACGAAATCCACCGGCGCCAGAAGCTTATAAAGCGCGTAAAGCCCCAGAGCGAAAAGCCCCGCCGCCAAAGCGTAAGGAAGCAAGGTCCGCGCGCGGCTCCAGAAGCCGGAGGTCTCCGGGCGGGGGGCGGGGGCTTCGGAAGGCATGGAGTCTCCGGGAAGGGCGGGGCGCGGTCGCCCTCTTATATCAGTCGCCGGGAGGCGCGGCGCAACCGCGCCCTTGGTCTGGCCGCAGGGGCGGGCGGTCAGGAGGATTTGCGCCGCTTCAGCCGCCATTCTCCGACGATCACCCCCGCCACCACGAAGGCCGCGCCCAGAATCGCGAGGCCCGGCAGGCGCTCGCCCGCGAGCCGCCCGAAGATCCCGGCCCAGACCGGTTCTCCGGCGTAGATCAGCGTGGCCCGCGTCGGCGAGACGGATTTCTGCGCCCAATTCATCGTGAGCTGGATCACCGCGCTGGCGAGGGCCATGGCGGCGGCTATGCCGATCAGCATCCAAGAGAGGTTCGGCAGGGGCTCGCCCGTCGCGAGGCCGCCGAAGCCCGAGAAGACCGCAGCCGCCAGAAGCTGAACCGCCGTCACGCGCCGGGCGTCCACGGAGGGGGCGTAGCGGCTGATGAGGATGATCTCCAGCGAGATGGCCGCCGCGCCGATCAGAGTCACGGTCTCGCCATAGCCGAGCGAGAGGCTCCCCGCCTCCGGCCCGGCGAGCAGCGTCAGGCCGAAGAAGGCCAGAGCCACGCCCAGCCAGTTCATCAGGCTCGGCGGACGCCCGAGGATCGCCCATTGCAGCAAGGGCACGATGGGCACGTAAAGCGCCGTGATGAAGGCGGATTTGCTGCTCGGGATGGTCTGAAGCCCCACAGTCTGGAGGCTATAGCCCACCGAGATGGCCGCGCCTATGGCGCATCCGGCGATCAGCTCATGGCGCGTGAGGCCGAGCATGCTCCGCCAATAGACCCCCGCCAGCAGCAGCCCCGCCAGAGAAAACCGCAGCGCCACGAACCAGAAAGGCCCGCTCAGCGTCATGGCGTGCTGGACGACGAGGAAGGTCGAGCCCCAGACGACCGTGACCACGATCAGCGCGATCTCTTGCGGACTCAGCCGGAAAGGGCCGGAGGCCGGAGGCGGCGCGGCGGGATCGGCGACGGCCATCACGAAGCCCTCGCCATGAGGGAAAGCCGAAGGGCGCGCAGGCCGAAGGGCCTCCGCGCGGCGGAGCGGGACGAAGGGGCGGGCATGAAGAAGCCTCACGAGAGGAGATCATGGGGAGATTCCGCCGCGACGAATGATCTTAAACCCATGAAAAGTCAAGGGAGGCCGCGAAGATCGGCGCTTCCTCTCACAGCGGCGGCAGAAGCCCCGGCTCGGCGGCGCGGGCGCGGGCCTTGAGGGCGCGGACCAGAGCCCCGGCCTCCGCGCGCAGGCGCGGCCAGTCGGGCGGCTCGCCCCGATGGGCGCTTTCCTCGAAGGCGGCGCGCAGAGCGCCCGCTCCGGCTCCGGCCTGAGGATCGCGGCTCAGGGCGCGGAGGGCCTCATGCAGCGCGGCGGAATCCCGGCGCCGGAGCGCGGCCCGGAGCGCGTTCAGACGGGCGCGCAGATCCGGCGGCCCGGCCAGCGCGCGCCGCCGTCTGAGGATCGGCCAGAGCAAGGCCCCCAGAGCCGCCAGCAGCCCCGCCCCGATCCCCGCCTGAGCCTTGAGGCTCAGGCCGCCGAGCAGCCCGGTCCGGCTCCAAGCCCCCGCCGCGAGTCCCGGATCCATGGCTTCGCGGGCGGCGGCGATCTTCGCCTCGCCGATCTCCAGCCGACGCGGCGGCAGGACGGCCTCTCCGGCGCGGCCCGCGTCGCCGTCCCACCAGCGCAGACGGATCGTCTCCAGCACGACCGGACCGGGCCGCAGAGCCCGCAGCCGATAGCGGAAGATCGCCGTAGCCTCCGAACCTTCTTCGCCGATGCGGTTGATCCGCTTATGGCCGATGCGCGTGACCTCCAATCCGGGGACGCGGGGCATCTCGACGTCGGGGATCTGCTCGGCGAGGGCGTCGCGGGCGGTGACGCGGATCTGACGCTCCATCTCCTCTCCGGCGGAGAAGGCGGCCGGATCTCCCCCGACCCATTCCTCGGAGATCGTCAGGCCCTCGGCGACCAGCCACCATTGCGAGGGCGCGAATTCGGCCCGCTTCACCGCAAGCGCCGTCTCCGCGCCGATGAGGTCGACGATGGCGCGCTCCACGCGGGATTTCGCCACGATTCCGGTGAAGCGCGCCCCGCCCAGAACCTGCGGCCCGGAGCGCTGCGGATAGAGCAGATAGCGCCAGGAGATCGTCGCGCGCGGATTCCCTGCGGCGTCGCGGCCTTGGGCGCGCTGCTGGACGAAGACCGGCGCCACGCGGAATCCCGAGAAATCCGGCAATTCCAGCTTTTCGTCGGAGAGCGGATAGCGATAGGCCAATTCCAGATCGAGGATCATCTGCTGCTGGACCCAAGGATTGGGATTGGAGAGCTTCTGCGTGAAGCCGATGTCCTGATCCGTGGGGCGCCAGGCGGCGCGCGAGGGGGGCAGAATCTCGACCGCCAGCCGGTTCGAGACGATTCCGCCATATTCCAGCGGGCCGAAGACCGCCGGTCCGGCCTCATAGGGCGTGATCTCGATGCGGTGGGTGTGCAGCTCCACCACCTCGCCGTTGATCACCCGCAGACGGGTGCCGAAGGTCTCGCGGCCGAAGGCGCCGATCTTCTCCAGCGGAGAGAGGTCGAGGGATTCCTTCTCCGGCCCGACATATTGAATCTGAAGGATCACCGCCTCGCCCTGATAAATCGCGTCGGAGGGGAGGGCGAGCTCGATGAAGGCCTCGCGCAAAGCGGAGGGGGGAATCTCATGCTCCTGCGCCCGCGTAGGGGCGGCGAAGACCAGAAGCGCCAGAGCCAGAAATCTGAAGAGCCGGATCACCATGGGTCCTCCGAATCCGGGGGGGCCTCGCCGACGGCCTTGCGGCGGCGGAACTCCCGCGCGATCCGCGCCGCGAGGAACTGCGCCGGATCATCCGTGATGCGCTGGAGCCATTGCTCCGTCGCCTGATGCGCCTCCAGCCGCTGGCGGAGGGCCTGAGCGTCGAGCTCCTCCTCGCGGCCGCTTTCGGAGGCTTCGCCCGCTTGGGCGTCCTGAGCGTCGCCTTGCGATTCCTCGCCGCGTTCGGCTTGCTGGCCGCCGTCTTCGCCGCGCTCGCCGCCTTCCTCGCCGGAAGCCTTCTCCTCCGAGCCGCCGCGCTGGGCCGCCTCGCCGGGGTCTTGGGAGCCCGCCTGAGATTCGCCGCCCGCCCGCGCTTCGGATTCGGGGGAATCCTCGCCTTCGCCGCGGGCCTCTTCGGCGCTGCGCTGGCCGCGATCCTCCATCTGCTCCATCTCGCGGGCCTGTTTGTCGATGGTCAGCGGGTCATAGCGGTCGCGCTCTTCGAGGGCCGCCCGCACGAGTTCGGCGTTGAAGGCGGCGTCTTCGAAATCGGGCTTCAGCTTCAGGGCGCGCTCATAGGCCTCCAAAGCGAGTTGCAGGGATTCGAGCCGCGCATAGGCGTTGCCGAGGTTATAAGCCGCCTCGGCGCCGGGAAGCCCCGCGAAGATCTCGGCGGAGCGCCAATATTCCCCCGCCCGATACCAGGCGACGGCCTTCCAGGCGGGATCTCCGAAGAGCTCCGCCGCTTCGGCGGGCCGCCCTTCGAGCAAAAGCCGATAGGCGCGGGCGTCGTCGGGGCGCGGGCTCTCGGCGGCCAGAGGCCCGGAGACGCATGCGGCCAGAAGCGCCGCCTGAAGAATCCTGTGGAGCCTCATGCGCGGGCCCTCCGAAAGAGCAGCAAAATCAGAGGCAGAGCCAGCAGAAGCAGCCAATGCGAGAGATTGCGCCAGCCCCCCACGCCGACCGCCAGCCGCAGAAAGTCGCCGCGCGGCGGGGCGTCCAGCGCCAGAGCCCTGAGGTCGAAGGCGCCGAGCGCGTCGGGCTTCAGCGTCACGCCGCCGCCCGCTTGCGCCAGAGCCTCCAGCCGCGCCGGCTCCACGGGCGAGGGATCGACCGTCCCCGCCGCCGCCGTTCTGAGAACGTCCAGACGCGCGCCCGCCGCCGCCAGAATCCGGGCCTCGCTTTCTGCTGCGGGCGAGAGGCCCCCGCCGTCGCCGATCAGAACCACCCGGGCGGAGGAGAGGGCGTTGCGCTCGACCAGACCGCGCGCCAGAGCCAAGGCCCGCGCGAGGTCGGAGCCTTCGGTGGGCAGAAGCTCCGGCTTCAGCGCGGCGAGGAAATTGCGGATCTGCGTCCGCTCCAGCGCGAGGGGCTGCGCGAGATAGGCGTCTCCGGCGTAGAGGATCAGCGCGGCGGGGCGCGCTCCGGCTGCGTCGATCACCCGCTCCGCCGCCGAGCGCGCCGCCGCCAGACGGCTCGGCGGCAGATCCTCCAGAGTCATGGAGCGCGAAAGGTCGATCATCAGAATCACGCCCTCGGCGGGCTTATAAGCCTCGCTCTCCTCTTCGGAGCGGGGCAGGGCGGGACTCGCCAGAGCGGCGCAGAGCAGCGCCAGAACCAGCCATGTCGGATCGCGTCCCCCGCCGGGCCGGGCGCCGGGGCGCAGGAAGCTCAGAACCGGCGCCGAGAGGATCTTCGGCCAATCGTCGCCGCGCAGGAGCCTGCTCGGAATCAGCCAGCGCAGCAGAGAAAGCCCCGCCGCCGCCAGAAGCCAAGGATGGAGAAAGGCCAAATCCGCAAGAAAAGCCGCCGTCATGCGGGCCTCCGCGCGCGCAGATGCGCGAGGCCCAGCGCGAGGAGCAGCCCCGCCGCGAGGCTCAAAGGCCAGTTGCGCAGATCCTGACGCGGCGTGAAAGGCGGCGCCTCGGCCGCGCTGGCCTCGATCTTTCCGATCTCGTCATAGACGGCGCTTAATTCGCCGGTGGTGCGGGCGCGGAAGAATTTTCCGCCCCCGGCCTCCGCGACGCGCCGCAAGGCGGCTTCGTCCAGATCCGCCGAAGGGTCGATGGGATCGCGGGAATTCGGGTCGCGCTCGCTGCCGAGGCCGATCGTATGGATGCGAAGGCCGAAGCTCCGCGCGAGGGCCGCCGCGTCCTCCGGCTCGGCTTCTCCGGCGTTATTGGCGCCGTCCGAGAGCAGGACGAGGGTTTTGCGCGACGCCGGATCCTCGCGCAGTTTGAGGATGGCCAGTCCTATGGCGTCGCCGATGGCGGTGGTGCGGCCCGCCATGCCGATCTGAGCTTCTTGCGCCGCCTGAGCCGCCGCCGAAAGATCATAAGTCACCGGGGCGGCGGAGAAGGCTTGGTCTCCGAAGAGGATCAGCCCCACGCGGTCGCCCTCGCGGGCGCGGACGAACTCCGTGGCCACGGATTTCACCGCCGTCAGACGATCCACCGCCCTTCCGTCGAGCTGGAAATCCTTGCGCTCCATGCTGAAGGAGAGGTCCAGAGCGAGGATCATGGCCCGGCCCGTGGCGGGCTGGATCACCGCGCCCGAGATCCGCGAGGGCTGAGCCAGAGCCGCCAGCAGCGCCAGCCAAGCCGCCCAAAGCAGGATCAAAGCGAGGCGTCCGCCGGAGGGCGCGCTGGGGGCGATCTCCTCCAGAGCCTCGCGCAGACGCGGCGGGGGTTCGATTCCCGGCTCTCCGCGCGCTTCGGCCCCGGAGCCGCCCCCCAGAAACAGCCTCCGCAAAAACAGCAGAGGCAAGGGCGCCAGCAGAAAGACCCAAGGCCATGCTAAGCTGAGGTTCATCGCGCGATCCTCCCTTGAGCCAGTTTCGCCAGCCCTGCGAGGATCGGTCCGGCGGGGGGCGGATCGGCGGCGTAAAGCTCCGCGCCGAAGACGCGCCCCGCGCCCGCCGTGAAGAAATCCGCGCCGAAAATCTCGTCGAGGCGCTTCAGCCAAGCTTCGCCCGTGAGTTTGGCGGCCTCCGGCCCCGCGCTTCTCAGCGCCACGCGCCGCAACAGCCGCGCCGCCTCGGTCAGAGCCTCCGACGGATCGCCGGGCCGCTCGCTTTGGGCGGCGAGGGCGGCGAATCGGGCGCGGGCCTCGCGCCGCCAGTCGCGGGCGCGCAGCCGCAGCGCCAGCAGCAGGCCCAGCGCCGCCAGAGCCAAAACCGCGAGCAGCAGAAAGCCCCATGGGACGGGCGCCGCCGTGGGGATGGGCGGCGCGGCGAGGTCGCGCATGCGCTCCAGAAGCTCTTCGGTCTCCATCACGCGGCCCCCCTCATCGCAGATTCATCACAGGGCGCCTTGCGCGACGAGGGCGGCGTAGACCTCCTGCGGCGTCTCAGGCGCGACGAAAGGCGTCCCCGCCCGCCGCAAAGCCGTCCTCAGAGCCTCGCCCCGGGCCGCGAGCTTCTCGCGGAGGAGGGCGCGGGCGCGGGAATCGAGCCGCGCGACGCGCTCCTCGCCTTCGGGGGTTTTGAAGCGATAGAGGCCGGACTCCAGCCCCTCGCGCTCGACGGGATCCTCGATCAGGACCGCCGCCAGACGCCCCCGCTCGCCCGCCTCGCCGAGCGCCGCTTCGAAGCCTTCGCCGGGATCGTCCATCCCCGTGACCAGAACGAAGACTCCGAAGCCGCGTCCGGCGCGGTTCAGCATCCGCCCGAAGACCTCCGCGAGCGGCCGGGCGGGCGGCTTCTCCGCGCGGCGGCGCAGCCCCAGAGCGAAGCCCTCCGCGAGCAGATGGACGCCCGCCAAAGCCCCTTGCTCGCCGTTGCGGGCGGGCGAGATCTCAAGATCGAGATCGGTGAAGACGGCGGCGGCGGTCCGGTCCCGCGCGGCGGCGAGTCCCCAGAGCAAAGCGGCGCCCGCCTCTCCCGCCGTCACGGCCCGCAGGCGGCGCGAGCCGGTGAACATGCTCGCGCGGAGATCCACGACCACCGTGGCCCCGCGCTGACGCTCCTCGCGATACATGCGCGTATGGGGCGCTCCGGTGCGGGCGGTGGCCTTCCAGTCGATGCGGCGCAGATCGTCGCCGGGGGCGTAGAGGCGCAGATCGTCGAATTCGAGCCCCTGTCCCCGGCGTCGGGTGCGGGTTTCGCCCGAAAGCTGAGTGATGGCGCGCAGGCTGCGGGAATCGATCCGCGCGGCCTCGGCGCGCAGGCCGATCAGCCGATCCAGCGGCAAGGCGACGGCCTCCGCCGTCTCCGCCTCCCGGTTCTCTCTTCCGAATCCCCACATGCCGAGGCCCTCCCGCGGCTCAGAGGACCGGCGTCCGCCGCAGGATCTCGGCCATGACGCCCCGCGCGGTCTCGCCTTCGGCGCGGGCGCGATAGCTCAGCCCGATGCGGCCGGACAGCGCGTCGAGAGCCAATTCCTCGACGTCGGCGGGCAGGACGTGGTCCCGCTCGAGCAGCCAGGCCCGCGCCTGAGCCGCCGCCGCCAGACCCAGAGAGCCGCGCGGACTGGCCGGATGGGCGATCTTCGCGGCGGCTTCTCCGGCGGCGCCCGCGCCGCGCGTGGCGGCGACCAGCCGCACGATGAAGTCGCGGACGGCGGGCGAAACATGCACCTCCGCCGCCGCCGCCTTGGCGGCCAGCACCGCCTCAAGGCCGATCAGGGGCTGAGCTTTGGGTTTTTCGGCTTCGCCGTGGCGCTCCTCCAGCGCGAGGTCGAGAATGGCGCGCTCTTCGAGGGCGTCGGGCATCTCCAGCGTCACATAGAAGAGGAAGCGATCCAGCTGCGCCTCGGGCAGAGGATAGACGCCTTCATGCTCCAGAGGATTTTGCGTCGCGGCCACGAGGAAGGGCGGCGCGAGTTTGCGCGTGACGCCGCCATGGGTGATCTGGCCTTCCGCCATGGCTTCGAGCAGGGCGCTCTGCACTTTGGGCGGCGCGCGGTTGATCTCGTCCACAAGAACGACGTTGCTGAACAAAGGCCCTTCGGAGAATTCGAAGCTTCCGGTTTGCGGCCGCAGCACGTCGGCGCCGGTGAGGTCGGAGGGCAGCAGATCCGGCGTGGCCTGAATGCGGGCGAAGCGCGTCGAGAGGGTTTCGGCGAAGAGCTTCACCGCGCGGGTCTTGGCGAGTCCCGGCGCGCCCTCGACGAGCAGATGCCCCCCCGCCAGCAAGGCGATCAGCAGCCGGTCGATCAAAGCCTCGCGCCCGACGAGCTTGCGCAGAAGCTCGGCGCGGGCTTGGGCGAAGGCGGCTTGAACCTCGGTCTCCGCAGGGGCGGTCCGCCGAAGCGAATCCTGCATGGGGGGTCTCCTCCGGGGCCGCTTTATGGGGTGGCGGCGCGTCGGATGCGGCGAAGGCGGCGCGCTTGGAGGCCACCATGGACCAATCCCCGCCCCGGCGCATTGCGACCAAAGTTGAAACCCGGGCCCCTCAGCCCCGCGCGGGATCTTCGCCCGGCGCCGTCGTGAAGAGCTCCGCCCATTCGGGATGGCGCGCATATTGGCCGCGCACATAGGGGCAAGAGGGAATGATGCGGAATCCCTGCGCGCGGGCGTCGGCCAGCAGAGCGTCGAGCAGGGCGCGGGCGACGCCCTCGCCCGCCATGCTCTCGGGGACGCCGGTGTGGTCGGCGCTGAGGCGGCCGGGGCCGCGATGGGTGAAGGTCAGCTCGCCCTCGCCCTCGACGCCTTCGATGCGGGCGACGTAGCGGCCGTGACGGGGGTCGGTTTCTTCGCGAAGGATCTGCATGACGAGGCTCCCTGAACAGGCGGCGTGAAGATTCTCGACGCCGCGACTCCGCGCCGCCGTCCAGCTCCGGCGATCGCGGCTTGGGCGGGCGCGCTTGCCTTCTCATGCATGATGAGGCAAAGCTTGTGAGGATTCCAGATAAGCGTCCGGGATCTTGCTGGCCGGTTCGGCCGCGCTCCTCGGCATGTCTTTCCCGTCGGCGTCGCGGTCGTCCACCGGCTCCCATAAAAAACCCTGCGGGAGGGCCGTCATGATCAAACGTCGCAGCTTTCTGATCGGAGCCGCCGCCGGGGCGGGCGTTCTGAGTCTGAACGGAGGCCGTCTTCTGGCGGCGCCCTCGGTGTTGAGCTCCAATGTTCAGCTCATGCCGCGCGAGGGCTCGGCGCCGCGCATCGTGATCTGCGGCGGCGGCTGGGGCGGCCTGACCGCCGCGCGCCACCTCCGCGAGGAGATCCCCGACGCCGACGTGATCCTGCTGGAGCGCAATCCCTTCTTCTGGTCCTGCCCGATGAGCAATAAATGGCTCATCGACGTGGTGGACACCAGCTTCCTCACCCATGACATGCTCGCGCCGGCCCAAGCCCACGGCTATAAGCTCGTGCAATGCGAGATCACCGAGATCGAGCGCGATAAGAAGCAGGTCCGCACCTCCAAGGGCGTGGTGGATTACGATTATCTCATCCTATCGGGCGGCATCCGCAACGATTATGAGGCGTGGTTTGGAAACGACCAGACCGCCATCGAACAGACGCGGCGGAATTTCCCCTCGGCCTATATTCCCAGCTCCGAGCATATCGCGCTCAAGAATAAGCTGAAGAACTTCAAGGGCGGGACCATCGTCATGACCCTGCCGCCGCCGCCCCATCGCTGCCCGCCCTCGCCCTATGAGCGGGCTTGTCTGATGGCTTGGCACATCAAGACCAACAACATCCCCGGCAAGATCCTGATTCTGGATCCGAAGCCCCGGATCGCGCCCATCGGGGCGGGCTATAAGGCCGCCTTCGACGAGCTGTATCCCGACATCATCACCCATGTGCCCAACGCCAAGGTGAAATCGGTGGATCCCTTCAACAAGAGCATCAGCACCGAGGCCGGAGACTTCGATTTCGACGACGCCGTGCTCATGCCGCCGCATCAGGCTTCGGATCTCGTCTGGCGGGCGGATCTCATCGGCAAGGACGCCGAGGGCAAGCCCACCGGATGGGCCGATATGAATCCCCGCCTCTACCACGCCAATTCCGATGAAGACGTCTATATCGTCGGCGACAGCATGGGCGCGATCTCGCCGCATTTCGGGCATTACCCGAAAAGCGGCCATGTCGCGAATTACATTGCGAAAATCGTCTCGCGCAACATCGCCCAGCGCGTGCGCGGCGAGGAGGTCGTGGCCGAATTGCCGGATAATCTCTGCTATATGCTGGTCAACGGCGATCCGCTGGAGGCCATTTCCGTGGAATTCCTTTATGACGTCGGCTCGGACGGGCTGGTGCGTCAGACTCAAATCGACATCGACGTGCGCACGCCCGATCTGATGGATGAGGATTTCGTCTGGATCAAAGGAATGTTCGATGACTTCCTCGTCTGAGCCCGACCGGCGCCGGATTCTGCTCGGGGCGGCGGGGGCGGCTCTGGGGGCGGCTCTGCCGCTCTCCGGAGCCCGCGCCCAGGAGCTGGCCACCACCGCCGAGGCCCAGCCTGATTCCGCCGAAGCCGACCGCATCGCGGCCGAGTTCCTCGGCGGCGTCGCGCCGCAGGCTTCGGGGCTGAAGCTGGAGGCCCCGGAGACGGCCGACAACCCCGCCGCCGTGCCGCTGCACGTCGTCGTGACGGAGCCGCTCGCGGAAGACCTCTGGTGCGAGGAGCTGATCGTGATCGCCGAGCGCAATCCTCTGCCTCTGGCCTGCCGCTACCGCTTTTCGGCGGCGACGGGCGCGGCCGAGGTCGCGCTGCGGGTGCGGCTGATTCAAAGCATGGAGATCCGGGCTCTGGCCCGCCTGAGCGACGGCCGCGTGCTGGAGGCCCGCGCCGCGGTCGAAAGCGGCGTCGGCGGATGCGGCATGTGAGGAGGCGAGAATGAGCAGACCCCCGAGAATCTGGATGAGTTCGGCGACGCCTGCTCAAGGCGAGGTCGTCCGCGTCCGCGCCCAGATGCAGCATGTGATGGAGAGCGGCTTCCGCCTCGACTGGAACGGCGCGCCTCTGGAGCGCAATCTCCTCACGCGCTTTGAGGCGCGGCTCAATGAAACCCTCCTGATCGAATGGGAGCCGGGCCCTTCGATTTCGCAGAATCCCTACGTCGAATTCGCCTTCGCCGCCCGCGAGAGCGGAACCCTGCGCATGCTTTGGCTCGACGATCAGGGCATGCGGCTCGAAGCGGAGCGCGAGATCCTCGTGGCCCCCGCCTGATGGGGCCTGAAAGCATGCGCGCCCGGCGATCCTGTGCTAATCCTCCCGGCGCGGAGCGAAAGCGAGGGAGAGCGACCGGATGAGCGCGCAGCCGAAGACCAAAGGACGGATCACGCCTCAGGACATCCGCGCCTTGAAGGGCGCGGCGCCCGTCGTCTGTCTGACGGCCTACACCACGCCGGTGGCCAAGCTCGCGGATGCGGAATGCGACCTCGTGCTGGTGGGCGACAGCCTCGGCATGGTGCTGCACGGCCTGCCCTCGACCTTGGGCGTCACCCTAGAGATGATGATCCTCCATGGCCAAGCCGTGGCGCGGGGCCTAACGCGGGCCTGCATGGTGGTGGACATGCCCTTCGGCTCTTATGAGGAGGGGCCGCGGCAGGCTTTCCGCAACGCCGCCCGCATCATGGCCGAGACCGGCGCTCAGGCGGTGAAGCTGGAGGGCGGGCTCCATATGGCCGAGACCGCGGCCTTTCTCGTGGCGCGCGGGATTCCGGTGATGGGCCATGTCGGGCTGACGCCGCAGGCGGTGAACGCTCTGGGCGGGTATAAGCTCCAAGGCCGGGGCGCCGACGCCGACCGCGTCTTGCGCGACGCCGAGGCTCTGGCGGAGGCGGGGGCCTTCGCGGTGGTGCTGGAGAAGATCCCGACCGAACTCGGCGCGCGGATTTCGAAGATTCTGCCGGTCCCGACCATCGGCATCGGCGCGGGCGCCGCCTGCGACGGACAGGTGCTGGTGATCGACGATCTGTTCGGGCTCTTCGAGGATTTCCGCCCGAAATTCGTCAAGCGCTACGCCGAATTCGGCCGCGACGGACGCGCCGCCGTGGCGGCCTACGCCGCCGAGGTCCGCGCGCGGAGCTTCCCCGCGCCCGAACATGGCTTTTCCGACAAGGCGCCCTGAGCGCCTTTCAGGAAGATCAGCCCCGGAAGCCGCCTTTTCTCAGGAATTCGGCCTCCTCCGGCGTGGTTTCGCGCCCGAGCAGCGGATTGCGATGCGGAAAACGTCCGAAGCGGCGGATGATCGCGCGATGGCCTTCGGCGTGCTCAAGCCAGGGCTGGCCGAGCCGCCGGTTCAGCGCCACCGAAACCTCCTGATCCGCGACGTCCTCCGAATGGGCGAAGGGCAGAGCGAAGAAAAGCCGCATCTCCGGCTCGACGCGGGCCATATGGCCGCGGCTTTCGGCCTCCCGCGCGAAGCCGAGCGCCTGCGGATCCGTCGCGTACATCCGCGCCGAGCCGCGAAAGGCGTTGCGGGGGAACTGGTCCAGCAGGATCATCAGCGCCAGAGCCCCTTCCGGATCGAAGACCCAGCCGTCGCAGGCGCCCGCCGCCGCTTGCTCATGCAGCGGCAGGAAGCCTGCGCGAAAGCTCCGGTCGAAGCCGGAGCGCTGAGAGAACCAGTCTCCCGCGCGTCCGGCCTCGCGCCAGAACCCGACGACTTCGGAAGCCGAAGCGAGGGGCTCGCTCAATGGCCTTCCTCCTTTTGTCCGGCGTTGCCGAGGATCAGGCCGCGCCCTGCGTAGATGCCGCCGACGACCTCCAGCCCGAAGCGTTCGGCGTCGCGGGCGCGCACCTCCTCCAGAACCTGCGCGACCTCCTCCGGGGCCTCGCCGAGCCGCAGCAGAGCCTCGCGGCCCATGTTCAGAGCGGATTCGAAGGTCTCGCGGATCTGATAGGCCACGCCCAGATTGGCCAGCTCCAGCGCATGTTCGCGGTCGAAGGCGCGGGCCAGAACCGGGACCATCGGGAATTCATGCCGCGCCAGCTCCGCGATGCGGGTGACGGCGGCGGGATCTCCGGCGGCGGCGACGATCAGGCTGGCTTGTCCGGCGCCCGCCGCATGCAGGATGTCGAGCCGCGAGCCGTCGCCGTACCAGAGCTTGAAGCCGAAATCTCCGCCGTCGCGGATGGCCTGCGGATTGGTCTCGATGATCGAGAGCGAATGTCCGCGCGCCAGAAGCGGCTGGCTGACGATCTGGCCGAAGCGTCCGAAGCCGATCATCAGCACGCGCCCCGAGAGCCCCTTCGCCTCCTCGACGCCCTCCATGGAGGGGCCGGCCTTGGGGGCGTAGCGGGCGTGGAGCATGATCATCAGCGGCGTCAGGGCCATGGAGATGATGATGATCGCGGTCAGATTGGCGTTCCACACCGGGGTGAGGATGCCGAATTGCGTCGCGGCGGCGTAAAGCACGAAGGCGAACTCGCCGCCCTGAGCCATCAGAACCGCGCGCTCCAGAGATTCCTCGCGATCCGCCTTGAAGAGCCGGGCCACGCCGTAGATCACCAGCATCTTCAGCAGCATGAAGGCGGGGACGCTGATCGCGATCACGGTCCAGTTCGCCGCGATCACCTTCAGATCCAGCGCCATGCCCACGCCGAGGAAGAACAGCCCGAGCAGCAAGCCCCGGAAAGGCTCGACGTCGGCCTCAAGCTGATGGCGGAAGGAGGATTCCGAGAGCAGAACCCCCGCGAGGAAGGCGCCCATCGCCATGGAGAGCCCGCCCTCCTGCATCAGCACCGCCGCGCCCAGCGCCACCAGCAGAGCCGCCGCCGTCATGATCTCGCGGACGCCGAAGCGCGCCAGAAGCCGCAGGGCCGGATCGAGCAGATAGCGCCCGACCAGCACCAAAGCCGCGATGGCCGCCAGCCCTATGGCCACGGAGGTCAGACGATCCGCCAGCGTGACGGCCTCGCCGCCCGGCGCCAGAAAAGCCACCATCGCCAGCAAGGGCACGATGGCCAGATCCTCCAGCAGCAGAATGGCGATGATGCGCCGCCCCTTGGGCTGGGCCATCTCGCCGCGCTCGGCGAGCATCTGCATGACGATGGCCGTGGAGGTCAGCACGAAGCCGGTTCCCGCGACGAAGCTCGCCGCGACGGGATAGCCCAGCGCGATTCCCACCCAGATCAGAACCGCGATGGCCAGACCCACCTGCGTCAGTCCGAGGCCGAAGATCTCGCCGCGCATGGCCCAGAGCCGCGAAGGCTGCATCTCCAGACCTATGGCGAAGAGGAAGAGCACCACGCCCAGCTCCGCGACGTGGATGATCGCCTGAGGATCATGGAAAAGGCCGAGCCCATAAGGGCCTATGGCCAGACCCGCCGCCAGATAGCCCAGCACCGAGCCGAGTCCGAGGCGTCGGAAAAGCGGGACGGCGACCACCGCCGCCGCCAGAAGAACCACGACCGGGAGCAGATCGACGCCATGATGCGCCGCCGCCTCGGCCGTGGCGGAAACCGGGTCAGCCATTTTGCAGCCTTTCTAGATCTTCGCCCGCCTGCGGAGATCCCGCGCGGGCGATTCGGGGCGCTAGAATGGCGAAGGCGACGAAAACCACAAGATCCGCATGACCAAGGCCCGGCGCTTCGCAGAAGCCGGGCCTGAGGGCTCAGGCGGAAGACGGCCGGATTCTCCCCGGGCGCGCAGACCGCGGAACTCCGCCTGTGGACCTTCCGCCCGCTCATTCTCCGCCATGCGGGCGGAGATAGAGATAGCCCAAGCCCCGCGCGGTGCGGATGATGCGGGGGTTCTGCGGCTCGCGTTCGATCTTCGCCCGCAAAGCCGAGACATATTGATCCAGCGCGCGGCTGTTGGGCAGATGATCGCGGCCCCAGGCTTCGTCGAGCAAGGCGTCGCGGTCCACGGGCCGCCCCTCATGGCGATGCAGAAGCCGCAGCACGGCCAATTCGCGGCGCGTCAGTTCGATCCTGCGGCCCTCCCGGATCGCGACGAAGGCCGCAGGATCCACGCGCAGATCGTCCATGAGGAAAGCGGCCTCCGCCGGAGGCGCGCAGGCCGCCCGCCGCGCCATGGCCCCGACGCGCGCCCGCAGCTCCGCCGGATCGAAGGGCTTGGCCATGTAATCGTCGGCGCCGAACTCCAGCCCGAGCGCCTTGTCGAAGGATTCCCCCCGCGCGCTGAGCATCAGGATTTGCGTGAGCGGCGCCGCCTTGCGGATCTCGCGGCAGAGGCTCAGGCCGTCGCGGCCGGGCATCACCACGTCCAGCACGACCAGCGGGAAGCGCTCTTCGGCGAAGGCGGCCCAAGCCTCCGCGCCGTCGGCGGCGAGGCGGCAGGAAAAGCCCTCCATCTCCAGTAGATCCCGCAGCCCCTCGCGCAGGGCGGGATCGTCTTCGGCGATGAGGAGGCGCGGCGCGGCGGTCATGAGGGGCCTCCCGGAAGAGCGGGCAGGCTTAGAGCGAAGCGCGCGCCCTGCGGGGCGATCTCCGCCGAGAACGCGCCGCCCGCCTGACGCGCCAGAGCCGCGCAGGCTTTGAGTCCAAGGCCGAAGCCGCCCGCGCCCTCCGGCGGGGGGCTCCGCGCCCCCGCGTCGGAGACCGTCAGACGGATTTCGCCCGGCGCGCGGCGCGTGGCGATCTCGACCACGGCGCCGGGCGCGTATTTGCGGGCGTTGTCGAGCAGGTTCAGCAAAACGCGCTCGAAGGCGCGGGCGTCGAAGCGGGCGGGCTCGGGGCTGCGCAGATCAAGGAGCGGCGCGGCGCCGAAGCTCGGGCCGTAGCGCTCCAGCAGGGCGCGGACCAGAGCGTCCGGGCTGAGGATCTCCAGAGCGGGCGCGGGCGGGGCCTCCGCGGCGAAGGCCGTCAAAGCGCCCTCGACGAGGCGGGAGAGGCGGATCGTCTCCTCCTCGATCACCGTCGCGCAGCGCGCGATCTTCTCAGGACGCCCCTCGGCGCGGCGCAGCAGATCGGCGTAGAGGCGCAGATTGGCCAGCGGCGTCCGCAGATCATGCGAGACCTCGGCCAAGGCGTCGAGCCGGATCCGCGCCGTCCTCAGCTTCAGCCGATGCGCCCGCACGGCGAAGAGCCCCGCCGCCGCCGAGCCCAGCAGCGTCGGCGCCAGCAGCAGCGCCAGCGCGAGCGGGCTGCGGCGCGGGGCGGGCTCCGCCTCCAGAGCCAGAGCGAAGCCCGCGAAAGGCGCGGGCAGAAGCCCGAAAGCCCATTCGGCGCCGGACTCCTGCGGGGCCTCCAGATCGGCCAGCCGCGCGGGCGCCGCGAGCCGGGCGGCGGCCTCCGCCAGAGCCTCGGGGCGCAGCAGCAGGCAGACCACGCCCGGAGGAGCCTCCCGGCAATGCAGCGCCGGAGCGGCGGAGTCGCGCGGCGTGCCGGACCAGACCGAGCCCATGCGCGAAGCCTCCGCGCGCAGAGACTCCAGACGCGGCGCCGCCTGCCGCATGAGGCGGTCCTCGCCGAAGAGCAAAGCCTCATGTCCGGCGGGAAACAGGGGCTCCAGAGCGGGGCCGAAGAGCGCCACGGCGGCGAGGACGGGCTCCGTGAGGTAAGCGCGCCGCAGCCCGTCCGAGCCCCCGGCGAGAAAGGCCGCGCCGACGCTCTCCGCCAGACGCCGCGCCTCCGCCTCCAATCCCGCCGCGACCGCGCCCGCCCGCGCCTGAGCCTCCGTCTGCGCCGCCTGACGCTGGGTTTGAAGCGCGACCGCGCCTTCGGCCTCGGCGAACCAGAGGCCGAGCAGCGTCAGGGCTCCCGCCGGCAAAGCGACGAGCGCCGCCACGAGGGCCGAAATCCCCCAATCCCGCCCCCGGTCCCGGCCGGATTCCGCTATGTTCGGCTTCATGGCGCGAAGCTAGCACGCGGCGACCCCCGCGCGGGCTTCAGACCTTGGTCGCAGACCCCGCCTTTCTGACCGAAACCTGACGCAAGCCTGACCCAGCGCCGCGCCGCAGGCCCTAGGAGGAGGAAAGGCTTTATTTTGGGAGGATCGGCCATGCCCTGCGCTCTTCACGGATTCCATCTTTCGCGCCGTTCGGCGCTGCTCGGCCTCGGCGCCGCCGGGCTGGCTTCGGGTTTGGGCGGGCTCGCGAAGCCCGCCGCCGCGCGGCTCTTCGCCGACGGCGAATTCACGGCGGCGATCCGCGCGGCCTATGAGCGTGCGGGCGGCGCCTCCCTTGGGCGGATCGCGCCTTTTACGATCGTCGGCTCGACGCGGCCATGGGAGACGAAGCTCCCCGAGGTCAAGGCGGGCCAGCAGGTCACCTTCCTGCTCAGCGGACGCTGGCATCTGCTGCGCGAGCTGGATCTCTGGTTCGAGCCGGGGGTGGTGTTTCATGCGCGGGCGGCGGGCGGGGCGATGTATAATCCCTCGCTGAATTTCGGAACAATGACCGCCGACCGCGACGGCCCGCTGGAGCTGGCGCGCTCGGGCGGCGAATGGGCGAATCCCGAAGGCGAGCTTTGGACGCCGATGGACGCCTATCTGGCCGCCGAGGGCCGCATCGAGGGCGTGGCGATCCTCTGGGACGTCGATCCGCGCGAGGGCCTCGCGCGGATGAAGGCTCAGGGCGACGCGGCGGGGATTTTGGCTCAGGCGCATGAGCGGGCGGTCTTTCCGCACGCCACGCCGGAAGGCTGGAGCAATCATTTCAATTTCGGCGAGGGCGGGGTCTTCCGCGCGGGCGAGAGCGAGATGAATTGCCGGACCCAAAAGCAGGTCGCGATTCTGCGCCGCGACGTGAATCTGGATCTCACCGAGGATCTGCGCCTCGACTGGGATTGGATCGTGGAGGAATTGCCCTCTCTGGTCGCCGAGGACCAGATTCCGACCCATGATTATCTCTCCATCGCGGTGGAGTACGACGACGGGCAGGATCTGACCTATATGTGGAGCGCCGCCATTCCGCAGGGTCAGGTGTTTCGTTGCCCTCTGCCGGGCTGGAACATGATCGAGACCCATGTCGTGCAGCGCAGCGGCCGGGAGGATCTCGGGAAATGGCTCTCCGAGAGCCGCAATCTGGCGCAGGATTACCGTGAGTTCGTCGGAGGTCCGGCGACCAAGGCCCTGCGAGTCTGGCTGCTGGGCGTCTCGGTCTTTCAGCGGCGGATCGGCGCCTGCCGCTATCGGGGCGTGAGCATCGGCGGCGCGGCGGAGGATTCGCGGCTGCGGCTGGTCTGACTCCGCGCGTCGCCCCGCGCCGTCGGGGAGGCGTCAGCGGAGCGCCGCGGCGAGGCGGCTCCATTCCTCCTCGTCTCCCGGCAGGCCGAGCCTCAGCCAGCCTTGCGACCATGGAAAGCGCCGCGACCAGACGCGGCCGCGCGCGAGGCGGTCTTGGGCTTCGGCGGCGTCGCCCGTCTCATAGAGACGAAACAGGGCGGCTCCGCCGAGGAGGCCCCATCCTGCGGCCTGCGCGATCCCGTCCAGACGCAGGGCCTCGGCGGCGAGCCGCGCGGAGGTCGCCCGGCGCCAGGCGGCGTCCGCCAGAGCCCGCGCGCCGATCTCGACCGCCGCGCCGCTCACGGGCCAAGGCCCCGACAGGGCGGCGAGCGGCGCCGTCTCCTCCGGATGCCCCAGCGCGAAGCCGAGCCGGACTCCCGCGAGGCCGTAGAACTTCCCGAAGGAGCGCAGCAGGATCAGGCCCTTCGTTCCGGCATGGGGGCTCAGGGAAAGCTCCGGCGCGGGATCGACGAAGCTCTCGTCCACGATCAGCCGCCCCACGCGCGGGAGAAGCGCGAGCAGAGCCTCCGGGGCGTAGGTCCGGCCGTCGGGGTTGTTGGGATGGACCAGAACCGCCAGATCCGCCCCCGCGAGCCCTTCGAGACCGGCGACCTCCTCCACGCGCCAGTCTTCGGCGCGCAAGCTGGCGGCGTGTTCGTTATAGGTCGGGGCGAGGACCCGCGCGAGGCCGGGCCGCGCCAGCCTCGGATACAGCTGGATCGCCGCCTGAGCCCCCGCCAAAGCGACGATCCCTGCCTCTGCGGGCGCGCCATAGGCGAGGCGGGCGGCCTCGGTCAGACGGGCCATGTCGGCGCGGGTGGGCAAATCGGTCCATGCGCGGGCGGGAAGCTCCGGGAGGGGCCAAGGGCGGCGGTTGATCCCCGTCGAGAGGTCGATCCATTCCCGAGGATCGCCGCCATAGGCCGCCATGGCCGCATCGAGATTTCCGCCGTGATCGCGCATCTTCTTCCTCAAACCAAGGCGACGAGCGCCAGAACTCCCGCCAGAAGCCCCATGCTCCGGCGCATCAGACTCAGGCCCGCCGCGATCTCCCGGGGCCCCGGATCCGGCGCGCCCGCGTTCACCCAAGGCTCGTCGGAGAGGCGCCCCTCATAAACGCGCGGACCGGAGAGCCGGACGCCCAAGGCTCCGGCCATGGCGGCTTCGGGCCATCCGGCGTTGGGCGAGCGATGTTTGCGCGCGTCGCGGAGCATGCAGGCGAAGGCTCGGCGCGGCTTCAGCCCCGCCAGAGCGAAGAGCAGCCCGGTCAGCCGCGCGGGGATCAGGTTCGCGACGTCGTCGATGCGGGCCGAGGCCCAGCCGAAAGCCTCCAGACGCGGCGTGCGATGGCCGAGCATGGAATCCAGCGTGTTGACCGCCTTATAGCCCGCGATCCCCGGCAGGCCGAAGAGCGCGCCCCAGAAGATCGGCGCCGTGATCCCGTCGGAAGCGTTCTCCGCGAGGCTCTCCAGAGCCGCCCGCGCGACCCCCGCCTCGTCGAGCTGCGTCGGATCGCGCCCGACGATCTTCGCCAGCTCGACGCGGGCCGAGGCGAGATCCCCCGCCGTCAGAGGCCGCGCCACGGCGGCCACATGGTCATGCAGCGAGCGCGTGGCGACGAGCGGCCATGCGAGAAGCCCCGTCAGCAGAACTCCAAGCCAGCCTTTGGGAAAAGCGGCCTGAAGCGCCAGCGCTGGAAGCGCCGCCGCCGAGATCGCCGCCAGAGCCGCCGCCGTCCCGAGGAGGCGCCGCCGCAAAGGGCTGAGGTCGAGGCGGTTCAGCCGCCGCTCCAGAGCCCCGATCAGCGCCCCAAGCCAAGTCACCGGATGCCCGAGGCGGCGAAAGAGCCGGTCCGGCCAGCCGATCAGGGCGTCGATGGCCATGGCGAGGATCATGGCGAGGGCGAAGCTCATAAGGCGCCTCCGAAGCGGAAGCGCAGAGGCGCGGCGAATCCCGCCGCGCGCAAGAGGTCTTCGGTCCGCGCAGGCGCCTCGCCGGGCGCGAAGAGCAGCGCCCGCGCCGAACCCGTATGGGCCATGCTCCAGCCGAGCGCCCCCGTCCGGCGCGCGAGATCCGCCGTGGGGTCGCCCCGAGGCCCGCGCAGGGCGAGGCTCCGGCGGGCGGATTCCGTCGCCAATTCCGCCAGCGCCTTCGCCGAGCCGCAAGCCTCCGGCCAAGCCGCCGCGAGATCCGCGGCGTCGGGGAAATTCAGGTCGAAGGGATCGGTGGGCCGGGGCGGCCCGAAATATCCCCCGACCACTTCGAAGGCGGGCGCAGGCGGCAGAATCGCGAGGCTCCGGCCCTCCCGCGAAGCCCAGAGTCGGCGCTCCGGCGCGGAGAACGTCAGAGGGTCCGTCGCGCCTTCCGAGATCTGGCAGGCGGCGGCGATCCGCCCGGCGTCGGAGATTCCCGCCGCCCGCGCCAGAGCGACCCGCGCCGCCGTCGAGGCGCCGCAGCCGCAGCCGGGCGGCATGCCGAGGCTCAGCCGAAAGCGCCCCTCCACGGGAATCCCGAGCAGATGCAGAAACACCGCCGCCTGATCCGGCGTCAGGACCGGAGGCCCCGCCTGCTCCAGAGCGAAGGCCCCCGGCGCGCGGCTCGCCCGAGCCTCCAGTTTGGGGCAGGGCAGAGTGATCAGCGCCAGAGGCCCTTCCGGCCCGAGACGCCCTTGCAGAAGCTCTCCGAAATGCCCCATCACGCGGCGCGAGGCTTCTCCGCGATTCTCGGAGAAACGCGAATCTTCAAGCGCGAAAGAGGACATGATGCGGCTTCTTCTCATCGGCATGGGGACCGGAGATCCCGACCATCTGACCTTTCAGGCGGTCAAGGCGTTGAATTCGGCGGATCTGCTGCTGATCCCCGCCAAGGGCGAGGAGAAATCCGAATTGGCCGAGCTGCGCCGGGGGCTTTGCGCGGCGCATCTGCGCAATCCCGCAACGCGGATCGTCGAGTTCGCCATGCCCCGCCGCGACGTCGCCCGCGAAGATTATCTGGAGGGCGTGGAGGACTGGCACGACGCCATCGCCGAAGCATGGTCCGCCGCCCTCGCGGCGCATCCTGAGGCCGAGCGCGCGGCTTTGCTCGTCTGGGGCGATCCCTCGCTCTATGACAGCAGCTTGCGGGTGGCGGCGCGTCTGGCCGCGCGGCGGCCGCTGGAGGTGGAGGCGGTTCCGGGCCTGACCTCGATGCAGATGCTCACGGCGGCCCATGGGATTCCTCTGAACGGCCTTGGGGCTTCGGTTCAGATCACGACCGGGCGGCGTCTGCGGGACGAAGGCTGGCCCGAAGGCGTCGAGACCCTCGTGGTCATGCTCGACGGCGGATGCGCCTTTCAGAATCTCGCGCCGGAAGGAATCGACATCTGGTGGGGGGCGAGGCTCGGCATGAAGGATCAGCTTCTCGACAAGGGGCCTCTGGCCGAGGCCGGGCCGCGCATCCTGAAGGCCCGCGCCGAAGCGCGCGCGCGCCATGGCTGGATCATGGATCTTTATCTGATGCGCAAGACGGCCCAGCGAGCCTGACCCGCCGGACCGTCTCTCCGGGGCGCATGCCGCCCGGAATCTCGAAAGCTCAGGCCGCTTGCGGTTCAAGCGCCGTCTCCGGCTCGCGCGACCAGAGCCATCCGGCGGCCAGACCGAGGAAGGCCCAGGCCGCCAAACCCACGCCGAGGGCGCGTCCGGCGAATTGCGCCGCAAGCTCGGGCGGCGTCGGCCCGAAGAATTCGTCCGGATGAGGCGCGCCGATGAGCTGCGGCGCGAGGATCAGCGCCACGGCGAGGCCCCAGAAGGCCCAGTTTTTGCCAAAAGCGATGAGCCAAAGCCCGACCGCCGTCGCGGCGACCGTTCCAAGCCACCAGATCTGGCGCTGGACGACGTCGGCGGCGGACATGCCCGGCAATTCCGGCGAGAGCCCGAAGGCGGGCGCCAATTGCACGGCGGCGAATCCCGCCACGCCCCAGATCAGACCCTGACGCGCCGTGATGGTCGCGCCCCGGCTCGCGGCCAGAGCCATGGCCGCCGTCAGGAGCAATCCGTATCCGGCGTAGACCACCAGCGAGAACAGCACGGAGAGGCCGTCCCGGGCGAAGTCGATCCCCGGATGCGCCGCATGGGCCGGAGAGCCCGAAGCCTCCGCAGCCGGCGCCGCCGCGCCGTGGTCATGGCCGGATCCAGAAGCCTCGCCATGATCCGTCGGGACGAAATGCGCGAGTTCGCCGGTTTCATAAAGCTCGGCGTGGAGCAGCACAGGCTGCACGAAAACGAACTGCAGGAGAGCCGCGATCAGCCCCGCCGCAGCGCCAGCGAGCAAAGCGCTGGAGATCAGACGTTTGAACATGGCTCAGTGGCAGGGAAAGCCGGTGGCGTGACGCACGTCATGGGCGGCGTCATGCAGGGTCTCGGACTGGGCGAGGCCCGCCGCGAAGATCAGCGCCGCGCCGAGCAGCGCCGCCGCCAGAATCGCGCCGAGAGACGAAGCGGCGGAGCCCGCGCGCTCCGCAGGGGTCGAAATGGTCATGATCGCTCCTTGCCGTCCCACCCGACGGCGTTTGAGGGTCATGCGGGGCCGGTCTCCTGACTCGCGGGTCGCGGCCCTTCCCCTGCCTTCCCGGCGCAGGGCGCCAGTGGCTTCGTCGGAGAGGGCTCGCCGCTTACAGTCGCGGGGGCGGTCGGGGTTTCTCACCCCGTTCCCGGAGCTTCGGAAAGGATCTCCGAAGCGCCTCGCACATGCGGCATGAGTCGCATTTTTCAGGCTTCCGGGTCAAGCGCGAAAGGGTGGGGCGGGATGCGCGCCAGAGCCTTCAGGCGCAGGCTCCCGAGGGGGCGGGCGTCCTCGATGGCGCCGTCGGGGCTGGCCTCGTAAAGCGCGGCGAAGGCGGCGAGTCCGGGCAGGTCTTCGGGCTCCACCGGGCTGAAGAGATAGGCCGTCTTGCCCGGCGCCCGCGCCGCCAGAGAAGCCCCGCCCCGGCATCCCGACATGCAGCCCGCCAGCGTCACGCGCCAATTCGGGCGATCCGCCAGAATCTTGGCGGCGGCCTCGGCGAGCGCCGCGCCGCCCTCCCGGCATTCGCGGCAGACGAAGATCCAATTCATGGCGCGAGGGCTCCGTAAAGGATCAGAGCGGGGGCCTCGCCGCGCGGGGCGCCCTCCAGCCGGGCGGCGAGGCGCGCCAGATCTTCGCGCGTGATGTTCTGCGCAGGCGTCGAGACGCCTTCCGCCAGCAAGGCGGGAGTCTCGGGCGGCAGGCCCTCCGCGATCAGCCGCGCCGCCAGAGCCGGAAAGGTGGCCCGCGCCATGAAGACGACCGTGACCGCCTGAGGATCGGCGAGGGCGGCCCAGTTCAGCCCCTCGGGCAGCTCGCCCGAAACGTCATGCCCGGTGACGAACTGCACGCGCCGCGCCGCCAGACGCCGCGTCAGAGGGATTCCCGCCGCCGCGGCCGCCGCCATGGCCGAGGAGACCCCCGGGATCACCTCATAGGCGATTCCCTCGGCGCGCAGAGCCGAGATCTCCTCCTCCAGCCGCCCGAAGAGTCCGGCGTCTCCCGATTTCAGCCGCGCCACCCGCGCGCCCGTGCGGGCGTGGTCGAGCAGCAGGCGGCTGACGTGATCCTGTTTCGGCGAGGCCCGGCCCGCCCGCTTGCCCACCGCGACGAGATCCGCCCCCGGGCGCGCATGGCCGAGGATCGGACCCGCCGCCAGATCGTCGAAGAGCACCACGTCCGCCCGCTTGAGGCGATCCGCCGCTTTGAGGGTCAGCAAATCGGGATCTCCGGGGCCGGAGGAGACGAAGGAGACGAATCCCGCGCTCATGAGGCTTCTCCGATCAGATGGAGGAAGGTTCCCGAGACCAGCCCGCGCCGGGAGCCGGTTTCAGGAACCGTCGCGCCCTCGGCGTCGCGGACGACGGCCAGAGGCGCGTCCGGCTGAGCGAGGATGGTCGAATAATGGAATTCATGGCCCCTCAGCCGCGCGCCGGGCTCATAGCCGGGCATGGGCGCCGCAAGGGTCGCGAGGCGATAGCCGAGATGCATCTTGCGCTTTTCATAGGAGGCGACGAGGCCCAGAAGTCCCGCCATGGCGTGGCGCTCGCCCTTGGCGTCGGCCAAAGCCTCGCCGAGGACCATATAGCCGCCGCATTCCCCATGGACGGGACGCCGCGTCGCGAAATCCCGCAGCCCGCCGAGAAAGCGCGTCGCCGCCGCGAGGCGTCCGGCGTGCAGCTCGGGATAGCCGCCCGGCAGCCAGCAGAGATCCGCCTCCGGAGGCGCTTCGTCGGCCAGAGGCGAAAAGGGCAGGATCTCGGCGCCTTGCGCCCGCCATGCCTCCAGAAGATGCGGATAGACGAAGGAGAAGGCTTCGTCCCGCGCGAGGGCGATTCTCTGGGCGGGGGGCTTCGGCGCGCGGGGAGCCGGAAGCTCCGCCGCATGGGAGGAGGCCGCCGCCCGGATGGCGCCGAGGTCGCAATGCGCCCGCAGGAACTCCGCATAGGCGGCGATGGCGGCTTCGAGATCGGGATGCTCCGCCGCCTGCACCAAGCCTAAATGCCGCTCGGGCAAGGCGAGGTCTCCGCGACGGGGCAAGGCTCCGAGCACGGGCAGACCCGCCGCCTCCACGCCGAGCCGACAAAGCCGCTCATGGCGCGGCGAGGCCGCGCGGTTGAGGATCACGCCCGCGATCCGCACCCCCGGACGAAAGGCCGCCATGCCCGCCGCCAGAGCGCCCACGGTCTGCGCTTGCCCTGAGACGTCCAGCACGAGGACCACGGGCCAGCCCGTCAGGGCGGAGAGGTCGGCGGTGGCGCCGCTTCCGGATTCTCCGGGGAAGGCCACGCCGTCGAAAAGCCCCATGGAGCCCTCGGCCAAGGCGAGGTCTCCGCCCCGCGCCAACTGAGCCGCCAGAAGCTCCGGCGCCATGGCCCATGTGTCGAGGTTGAAGGATTCCCGTCCGCAGGCGGCTTTGTGAAAGGCGGGGTCGATGTAGTCCGGCCCGCATTTATAGGGCTGGACCTTCAGGCCCTCCTCGGCGAAGGCGCGCAAAAGCCCCAGCGTCACGGTGGTCTTGCCGGAGCCGGAGCGCGGCGCGGAGACGATCAATCCGGGGATCATGACGAACCTTTCACGGCTTCGGCGCGGCCCGCGCGGAATCGACGGTCGTAATCCGGCGCGTAAAGGCGGCTTTCGGCGAAATCCTCGGCGGAGAGCGCCCGCCCGACGAGAATCAGCGCCGTGCGCTCCATGCTCTCGCCCACGGCCTCGGCGATTTCGGACAGGGGCGCCCGCACCACGCGCTCATCCGGCCATGAGGCCCGCCAGACCACAGCCGACGGGCAATCGGGGCCGTAATGGGCGGCCAGCTCCTCTGCGATCTCCTTCAGGCGATGAATCGAGAGATGCAGAGCCAGAGTCGCCCCCGTGGCGGCGAAATTCGCCAGAGTCTCGCCCTCGGGCATGGGCGAGGCCCGCCCGGAGGTTCGGGTGAGGATCACGCTTTGCGCCAGACCGGGGAGGGTCAGCTCCGCCCCGAGGGCCGCCGCCGCCGCCGCGAAGGAGGGCACGCCGGGCGTCACGGTGAAGGGAATCCCGAGGGCCTTCAGGCGGCGGATCTGCTCGCCCATGGCCGACCAGACCGAGAGATCGCCCGAATGCAGCCGCGCCACGTCCTGACCCGCCGCATGGGCGGCGGAGATCTCGGCCATGATGGCGTCGAGGTCCAAAGGCGCCGTATTGACGATCCGCGCGCCGGGCGGGCAATGGCTCAGCAGGGCTTCAGGCACCAGCGAACCCGCGTAAAGGCAGACTGGAGAAGCCGCGATCAGATCGCGTCCGCGCAGGGTGATCAGGTCGGCCGCGCCGGGGCCCGCGCCGATGAAATGAACGGTCATGAAGGGTCTCCTGAGAAGGCGAGGGCCGCCGTGGCGAGGCGATCCGCCGAAATCGCGCGGGGCGCGGTCAGGCGCGCGCCGGAGCCTGCGGCGGCGAGGGCCGAAGCCTCCGCGACGCTCCCGGCGCCGTAGGCCGCGCGGGAGGCGGCGCTTTGCGTGAGGGTCTCCTGCGCGGCCAGAAGCTCCGGCGCGATGAGGACGAGGCGGCGCCCCGTCTCCTCCAGAGCCCTCGCGGCGGGATGCGCGGCTTTGGCGGCGGGCAGCCCGACGCGCCCGGCCTCCAGAGCCCCCGCCCGCGCGAGGGCGTCGAGCAGGGAGGCGAGGCTCGCGGCTTCGCGGAATCCGATTCCCGCCGCCCTCATTTCATGACGCTCCATTGCACCACAGGATAGGCCGCCTTCCATCCGCTCTTGCGCCCCAGAGGCGCGGCCTCCGCGAGTTCGATCCGCATCAGGCTTCCGCCGACCTCGCTCCGCCAGCGCGTGAAGAGCGCTTCGCTCTCCAGCGTCACGGCGTGGGCGACGATCCGCGCCCCCTGCGGGACCAAACTCCACAGCGCCCGCACAAGCTCTTCGCTCGCGCCGCCGCCGACGAAGACCGCATGCGGCGCGGGAAGCCCCGCCAAAGCCTCCGGCGCGCGGCCCTCGCGGATCTCCAGCCGCTCGACGCCGAAGCCGGCGGCGTTGGCGCGGGCGCGGGCGGCGCGGGCCGGATCGGCCTCGATCCCGACGGCCTGAGTCGTGGGATGGGCCAGCAGCCATTCTATGGCGATGGAGCCCGATCCCGTTCCGACGTCCCACAGCCTTTCGAAGGGCCTCGGGGCGAGGGCCGAAAGCGCCAGAGCCCGCAGGGGGCGTTTGGTGATCTGGCCGTCATGGTCGAAGAGGCTGTCCGGCAGGCCGGAGCAAAGCGGAGGCGTCGGGCCTTCTCCCGCGAAGACGAGCGCCGCCGAAACGGGGGCGGCCGCCTCAGAGAAGGTGAAATCCTGCGCGCGGGTCTCGCGGACGCGCTCCAGAGGCCCGCCGAGCCGCTCCATGAGGATCATCCGCGTTTCCCCGAAGCCTTGGGAAGTCAGCCATGCGGCCAGTTCTTCCGCCGCCGCGCCGTCGCGCAAAGTGGCGACGACCCGGCCGCCCGGCGCCAGATGGGGCCTCAGCCGCGCGAAGGGGGCGGCGTGCAGGCCCAGAGCCGGAACCTCCTCCATGCGCCAGCCGAGCCGCGCCCCGATCAGCGCGGGCGTCGAGGGGGCGGGGAAGGCGCGCCATTCGCCCGGAGTCAGGGCCTCGGCGAGGGCGCCGCCGACTCCATGCCAGAAGGGATCTCCCGAGGCCAGAGCCGCCACGCGCCGCCCGCGCAGAGCCAGCAGCGGCGCCGCGGAGAAGGGGAGGGGCCAAGGGCGTTTGTCCGGATGCTCCACGAGCGCCAGATGCCGCGCCCCTCCAAAGAGAATCTCAGCCTCCGCCAGCGCGCGGCGGCTTGCCTCGGAGAGGCCCGCCGGTCCATCCTCGCCGATCCCGACGATGGAGAGCCACTTACTCATGCGTCCGACCCTCATCCTCGGCGGAACGACCGAGGCTTCGCGCCTCGCCGCCGCCATGGCCGCGCGGGGCTCGCCCGCGCTCTTCTCCTACGCCGGAAGAGTGGAGGCGCCGCGCCCTCAGCCTCTCCCGACCCGTATCGGCGGCTTCGGCGGGGCGGAGGGGCTGGCGCGCTTCCTCCGCGAAGAAGGGATCGGCCGCGTGGTGGACGCCACCCATCCTTTCGCCGCCCGGATCAGCCGCAACGCCGCCCAAGTCTGCGCGCAGGCCGGGATTCCGCTGCTCTCCTTCGAGCGTCCGCCCTGGCGCCCCGCTCCGGGCGACGATTGGACCGAAGTCCCTGACTTGCCCGCCGCCGCCCAAGCCCTGCGCGAGCTTCCGCCCGAAAGGATCTTCCTCGCCATAGGCCGCCAGAATCTGGAGCTTTTCGCTCAGGCGCCGCAGCATGATTATCTCTTGCGCTTGGTCGATCCGCCGGAGGCTCCGCCGCCTTTGCCGCGCGCCGGGATCGTGATCGCGCGCGGGCCTTTCACGCCGGAGGGCGATCTTGAGCTTCTGCGCCGCCAGAGGATCACGAAGATCCTCGCCAAAAACGCGGGCGGCTCCGGCGCCGAGGCCAAATTGATCGCCGCGCGGAGGCTCGGGCTGCCCGTGCTCCTCGTCGCGCGGCCCGAGGCGCCCGAGCGCCCGCGAGTCGCCGGGGTCGAAGAGGCGATGGACTGGATTCATGCCGACCTCGGCGTATAGACGAAGCGCCCGACGCGGCGCGTCCGCGAGGAGCCGACCAGAACCACCGTGCGCATGTCGGCCATTTCGGGCGCGGCCTCGCGGAGCGGAATCACGCGGATCTCCTGCTCCGGCGTCGAGACGGCGCGGGCGAAGAGGATCAGCCGCTCCGGCTCGCAGATCTCGCGCAGCAGAGTCAGAACCTCGGCGAATTGCCGGGGCCTCGCCTTGGAGCGCGGATTATAGAGCCCCATGGCGAAATCCGCCTCGACCGCCAGACGCAGGCGCTTCAGCACCAGCCCAAAGGGCTTGAGGTTGTCGGAGAGGTTGATGGCGCAGAAATCATGCCCGAGCGGCGCGCCCGCCGCCGCCGCCGCCGCCAGCATGGCCGTGACGCCCGGAACGACCCGCACTTCAAGGTTTCGCCACGCCTCCGGCCCGGCCTCCATGGCCTCGAAGAGCGCCGAGGCCATGGCGAAGACTCCCGGATCTCCTGAAGAAACCACCGCCGCGCGCCGCCCCTCGGCGGCGAGGCTCAAGGCCAGAGCTGCCCGCTCCAGCTCCACGCGATTATCCGAGGCGTGGCGGATCTGGCCCTCGCGCTCCGGGATGCGGGCGACGTAGGGGCCATAGCCCACGATGTCCGTGGCCTCGGCCAGAATCGCCCGAGCCTCCGGCGTGACGAGATCTTCAGCCCCCGGCCCAAGCCCCGTCACGGAAACCCAACCTCCCGGTTTCATGGCCTGCGCCCTTGTCCATGCAGAAGGAGGATGGCGAAATAAGGCGCCTCCTCATCTGCGGGAATCTCGGTCATTTTGCGGATTCTCTGACCCTCCATGGTCCCGCGCTCGACGAGCCATGCGGCTTCAAGCCTTCCCGCCGACGCCAGAGCCCGCCGCAGACGCGGCAGATTCCGCCCAATCTTCATCGCCACGAGCGCGTCGGAGGCGGCGATGCGCTGCGCCATCTCGGCTTCGGAGAGCGTGGCGGGCATGACCGTCAGCACGTCGTCGCCCCATGCTATGGGCTGGCCCGAGGCCGTCCAGCATCCCGCCATGCCGGTCACGCCCGGAACCACCTCGACCATCTCCGCCGGGAGCCGCGCATGCAGATGCATGAAGGAGCCGTAGAGAAAAGGATCCCCCTCGCAGAGCACCACCACCTCTTCGCCCGCTTCGGCCCGCGCTTTCAGGCGCTCCGCCCATTCGGCGTAGAAGGGCGCGAGGGCGCCGTTATAGGCGGGATCCTCGAAAGGGATCTCTGTGGTGACGGGATATTCCATCGCCAGCTCTTCGACGTCCGGCGCGAGCATCCCCTCGACCATCCGCCGCGCCAGACCGGGACGCCCCTTCTTGCGGAAATAGGCCACCACCCGCGCTGTGCTCACGAGGCGATGGGCGCGCAGGGTCAGAAGCTCGGGGTCTCCCGGCCCGAGCCCCACGCAGACGACGCGGCCTTGAGCGCTCATTCGCGGCCTCCCGCGAGGGCGTTGACCGCCGCCGCCGTGATCGCCGAGCCGCCCAAGCGGCCCTCGACCACGCACCAAGGCGCCGGATCAGCCGCCATGAGCGCGGCCTTGGACTCCATGGCCCCGACGAAGCCCACCGGACAGCCGATGATCGCGGCGGGACGGGGAAACTCTGGGTCCTCCAGCCGATTCAGCAGATGAAACAGCGCCGTCGGGGCGTTGCCGATGGCCACGAGCGCCCCCGCCAGACGAGGCCGCCAAAGCTCCACGGCGGCGGCGCTGCGGGTGTTTCCAATCTGGGCCGCCAGCTCCGGAACGGCGGGATCTCCGAGCATGCAAAGCACCTCGTTTTCGGCGGGCAGGCGCGCGCGGGTGATCCCCTCGGCCACCATGCGGGCGTCGCAGAGGATGGGCGCTCCGGCCCGCAAAGCCGCCTGAGCCGCCGCCGCGAAGCCCGGCGCAAAGCGGATATGGCGCGCCAGATCCACCATGCCGCAGGCGTGGATCATCCGCACCGCCGCCACCTCCTCCGCGCCGGAGAAGCGGGCCAGATCGGCTTCGGCGCGGATGGTCGCGAAGCTGGCGCGATAAATGGCGGCGCCGTCGGTTTCATAAAGATGGGGCAAAGGAGCCTCGCAAGATGGCGGGAATCTCGGCTGAGGCCAGACCCGTGAGATGGGGCGGCGCTTTGGCGGAGCCGTCGCGGATGAAGTCGAAGCGCCCGTCCGGCCGCGCGAGGAGCGTGGCCTCGGCGGGTCTTGGATGGGCGCAGCCCTTGGCGCAGCCCGAGACATGCAGCCGCGCGCCTTGCGGGACCAGAGCCGCGAGGCTGCGGGCGAGATCGCGCGTCGCGCCCTCCGCCGAAGCGCAGCCCGGAGCGCCCACGCAGGCCGAGACGCGCAAGAGCGGGTCCAGCGGATCGAGGATCAGGCCGGGGATGTCCGGCGCCTCCCGCAGGCCCTCGACCACCGCCGAGCGCCAAGGAGTCAGACGCAAAGGCGCGCGGGCGAGCGACCGCAGAGCCTCCGCCTCCACGCGTCCGAAGGGAAAGGCGAGATGGAATCCAGGCGCCTGCGGGCCGAGGCCGGGCGGGGCGGCGGTCAGCGGCGTCTGAGCCGCCGCGAGGGGCGGGCGGAGGCCGCTTCCGATCAGACGCGCCATGCGTCCAGCTTCCCCCCGGTTCTCCGCGAACCAATGGGCCAGAGCCAGAGCCTTGGCGGGAGCCTCTTCGGCGCTCACGGGCTCGCCGAGAGCCATGCCCTCGGCGCGCAGGATCAGGCCCTCAGGGCTTCTTTCGATGCGGATGTCCGCCGAGGCCCCGCCGAGGATCGCCTGCGGCCCGAGATCCAGCGCGAAGCCGAATTTCGCGGGCAAAGGCGGGGCTTCGCCGAGGGCCGCCTCCAGAGCCGCCGCCATCTCTAAAGCATGGTCCTCCGCGCGCCAGAGCGGCGCGACGAGGATGTTGCGCCGAGCCTCCATATCGGCCTCGGCGTCGAGCAGGCCATGGCGGGCGAGGATCCTGTGAATCTCCGGCAGGACTTCAGGTCTCACGCCCCGGAGATGCGGATGGGCGCGCGCGCTGAGTTCAATCGCCCCGTCGCCGTAGGTTTCCGCGAGATCGGCCAGAGCCTGCGCCTGATCGGGCGTCAGGCGTCCGCCATGGGGCCGCAGACGCAGGATCAGCCCGTCGCCGCTCTCCATGGGCCGCCGCGCGCCCGGACACCAGCCTTTCACCTCTCCGGCCATTTCAGCGCGCCCCCGCCGCCAGAGAATTGGAGCGGCTGATCCAGATTCCCGCCGCCCTCAGAGCCTCGAAACGGGCCTCCATGGCCGCCAGAGCCGCCGGATTTACGCGGGCGAGGAAATCCCGGACCTCCGGATCGGAGAGCGTGGCCTCGTGATAAAGGTCGAAGAGATGTGCGGGGACTTTCCGCGTCAGATGGGCGAAGGCCGCCAGATGATCCAGCGTGGCGGCGATCTCGGCGGCGCCCCGGAAGCCATGGCGCAACATGCCGCCGATCCAGAGCGGATTGACCGCCCTTGCGCGCGCCACGCGGGCGATCTCCTCGGGCAGGCTGCGGGCGCGGGGCTGGTCGGGGCGCGTCGCATCCAGACGCCAGAGCGCGGGCTCCGGCGCGCCCAGCCGCGCCATGGCGGCGGCGAATCCGCCTTCATGGGCGGCGTAATCCATCGCCAGCAGAAGATCCGTTTCGGGCAGATCCTGCGTATGGACGAAGGAATCCGCGCCGCGCAGCCGCATCTCCAGAGCCTCGCGGGCGGGTTCTCCCGCTGCCGAATGGCTGGAGGCCGCGAGCCAGGCCTCGCCCGCCCGGTCGCGGCCTTCGGGCGAATAATCCTCGGCGTCCAGCGCGAGGCCGTAGCTCCCCGGCGCGGGGGCGAAGACGCGCGGCCCCGGCGGGGCGGCGACATAGGGATTGAGGTCCGGCGCCTCCTCCCGGGCGGCCAGAGCCTCGGCGGCGGCCTCGAAAAGCCCCGCCAGATCTGGAAAGACGTCGCGGAACAGCCCCGAGACTCTCAGGCTCACCTCGATGCGCGGACGATCCAGCAGCGGCAGCGGGATGATCTCGAAGCCCGAAACCCGCTCCGAGCCCTCGTCCCAGAGCGGCGCGGCGCCCGCCAGATGCAGAGCCATGGCGAAATCTTCTCCGGCGGTGCGCATGGTCGCGGAACCCCAGAGATCCACCACCAGCCCGCGCGGCCAATCGCCATGGTCTTGCAGATGGCGCCGGAGCAGCTCCTCCGCCAGCTTGACGCCTTGAGCATGAGCCGCCCGCGAGGGCGTGGCGCGGGGATCGGCGGCGTAGAGATTGCGGCCCGTGGGCAGAACCTCCGAGCGCCCCCGGTAAGGCGAGCCGGAGGCTCCGGGCGCGATCCGCGCGCCGCTCAGAGCCTGAGCCAGAACCGCCCTTTCGGCGGCGATGGAGGCCGCGTCTCCGGAGAAGCCGCCTTTCCCGTCGGGCGAGCCGCGCCCCCAGACATGCAGCCCCTCGCCGAATTGGCTTTCCTTCACGTCGCAGACGAAACGGTCGATGCGGGTCAGAGCCTCGGCGGGACTCGCCCCGGAGGTCAGGCCGAGATCCTCCTCGACGCCTGCGTCTTGAGCCTCGGCGCGGATGGAGGAGATGAGCCGCCCGCGCCGCGCCGGATCGAGGCCGTCGGCGGTGGAGTATTCGTCGAGCAGCCGCTCCAGCCGCGCGAGGGCGGGGGGCAGGCCGCCTTCCGCCAGAGGCGGCGGCAGATGCCCGAGCGTGACGGCCCCGAGCCGTCGGCGGGCCTGGGCGGCCTCGCCGGGATCATTGACGATGAAGGGATAAAGCACGGGCAGAGGCCCGATCAGAGCCTCCGGCCAGCATTCCGCCGACAAGGCCGCCGATTTCCCCGGCAGCCATTCAAGCGTCCCATGGGCGCCGAGATGGATCAGAGCGTCGATCCGCTCGGCCTCCCGGAGCCAGAGATGGAAGGCGACGTAGCCATGGCGCGGCACCCGGGCGAGGTCGTGATATTCCTCCTCGCGCAGATGAGGCGTTCCGCGTTCGGGCTGCAAGGCGAGGATCACGCCGCCCCGGCGCAGAGCCCTGAACCGAAAGGCGCCCGCCTGCGCGGAGGAATCTTCCTCCGGTCGGCCCCAAGCCTCGGCGAGATCGGCGCGGAGCTTCTCCGGCAGAGTCTTCAACGCCTGACGGTAATCCGCCAGAGGCCATGCGAGGCTTTCGTTCTGCAACGGCCCCGCCAGAGGCTCGGAGGAGGCGCCGAGATCCTCAAGGATCGCCTCGGCGGAGGCGAGGGCGTCGAGGCCCACGGCGTGGGCCATCTGATGCGCCTTGCCGGGATAGGTCGAGAGGATCAACGCCAGCTTGCGGGTTTCGGGCGGCGTCTCCGCCATGCGGATCCAGCCCGCCACGCGCGCGACGACGGCGGCGATCCGCTCCGGATCGGCCTGATGGCGGCTGCGGGCGAAATGCAGCTCGGGGTCGCGCGGCTCCTGAGCCTTGAAGGAGATCACGCCCGCATTGATGCGCCCGTCCACCTCAGGCAAGACGACATGCATCGCCAGATCCGCCGGAGAGAGCCCTCGCGCCGCTTCCGCCCAAGCCTTGCGCGAGGAGGTGGCCAAAGCGGCCTGAAACACGGGAGTCCCGGCGGCGTCCAGCGGCGATCCGTAGGTCTTTTGTTTGGTCGCGTTTTCACGACGCGAAGCCGAAGAGGCTTCGCTGGAAAACGCTCCGGTCCGAGCGGAGAAGGCCGTGGCGTTGACCACCGCGGCGGGGCGCAGCTCCTCCAAAGCCTCGCGCAGCCAATGAGCCGCCCTCGGCTCCTTGAGCGAGGGGACGAAGCCGCCCAAAACTTGGAATCCCTGCGCTTCGAAGCCTTCGGCCAGCCGTTCCAGAGGCTCCACGTCGGCGGCGGCGAGCCAGCTCCGATAGAAGCTCAGGAAGATCAGGGGACGCCCGTCCCGCGCCGGAGCCTCCCGCAGCCAGCCCGCGCCCGGCAGCCAGAAGCCGAAATCCGGGAGGGTCTTTTCTCCCGCCACCGGCCCCGCATAGAGCCCCGCCGCCAGAGCCAGTTGCGCCAAAGCCGCCTGAGCCGCGATCTCGCCGCCCGCTTCGCAAAGCGCCGTCAGCCGCCGTAGAGTCGAGACGGGCAGGGTGGAGGCCGCGTCCAGCCTCGGATCCTCGCGGCCGTCGGCGGACAGAACCGCCAGCGCGATTCCCTGAGTCCGCGCCAGAATCCCGACCTGCTCCAGCCCATAGGCCCAATAGGGCGCGCCGCCGATCAGCCGGATCAGCACGCCCTTCGCCCTGCAGAGGGTGTTTTGCAGATAAGCGTCCACCGAAAGCGGATGACGCAAAGCCGCCAGATCCGCCAGCCTCAAGGAGGGGAGCGCCGCGCCGCTCGCTTTGGCCCTGCGCCAGCCCGCCGCGAAAGCCCCGAGGTCGCTGTCCGAGAAGGACAGCGCCACGAGATCGGCCGGAGGCTGACCGAGATCCTGCGGGACCTCGGATTCCTCCAGACCATGGCTTTCGCGAAAGAGCACATGCATGGGCCGCCGCTCCTCAGGCCAGCGCCGCGCGGAGGGCGTCCACGTCGAGATCGGCCTTTTCGGCGATGACCACGAGGCGTCCTTGGCGCGGCGAGGCGCCCCAAGGGCGGTCGAACTGATGGCGCACCCGAGGCCCCACCGCCTGAATCAGCAGACGCAAAGGCTTGCCCTCGACCGCGACATGGCCTTTCACGCGCAAAATCTTCTGAGTCCGGGCGAGGGCCTCGACCTTGGCGGCCAGAGCCTGAGGGTCTTTCTGCTCGGGGATCTCGATGATCGCCGTGTCGAAATCCTCATGGTCGTGCTCGTCTTCGCCGTCGTGATGCGAGGGACGGGCGGCGAGATCCGCCTCCGCCGCCGCGCCGATCCCGAGGACCACGCGCGGATCGATCTCGCCTTCGTGGATGGGCAGAATGGACAAAGGACGCGGCGCTTCGGCCAGAATGATCTGACGAGCCGCCGCGACGCCTTCCTCTCCGGCGAGATCGGCCTTCGAGAGCAACACCAGATCCGCGCAGGCGATCTGATCCTCGAAGACCTCGGAGAGCGGGGTCTCATGATCGGCGCCCGCTTCGCCCGCCTCGCCGGGGTTTTCTTCGTCGGGGGCGAAACGCCCCGCCGCCACGGCCTCGGCGTCGGCGACGGCCACCACGCCGTCGATGGTGATCCGCGAGCGCAGGCCCGGCCAATCAAAGGCCTTGAGCAGCGGCTTGGGCAGCGCCAGACCAGAGGTCTCGATGAGGATATGGTCCGGGCGCGGCTCCAGAGCCATGAGCTTTTCGATGGTCGGAATGAATTCGTCGGCCACGGTGCAGCAGATGCAGCCGTTGGTCAGCTCGACGATGTTGGACTCGGGACAATCGGCGTCGGCGCAAGCGCGGATCAGATCGCCGTCGACGCCCACGTCGCCGAATTCGTTGACCAGCACCGCCAGACGCCGCCCCTGAGGATTGCGCATCAAATGGCGGATGAGGGTGGTCTTTCCGGCGCCCAGAAAGCCGGTGACGATGGTGACGGGAACTTTTTCAAGCGACATGGTTCAGACCTCCAGAGGCGGGACGCGGGCGACGGTGTTCTTGCGGATGACTTCAGGGCGTTCGCGCCATGGGACGAGCCCGTCCGGAGCCGAGGCGTAGGCGCTCAGCATGGCCAGAACGGCTTCCCGGTCGCGATGGGGATCGAGTCCGCCCTGCACGTAGGTCCAGCGCTTGGGCCCCGTGAAGGCCACGGCGCAGCCTCGCGAACAGGCCGACAAACATTCCTGACGGCGCACGGGCGCGCCCGCGGCCTCCAGAGCCTCGGCCAGAATCAGACCGTCGCGCTTGGGCGCGGCCGGGTCCGAATCCGGGAGACGGCAGGTGGAGCAGACCACCAGCGTCGCGTTAAGATGCATCGGCCCCGACTCCCCGCGAAGGCGCGCCCCGAAGGGCTTGAACATGGGCGCGGGGAGAGGATCGGAAAAAGGCTCGCCGGATCGGGCGCGGCCTCGCTCCCGACAGCGGCGCTCCCCGGCCGCGACGACGGAAGCCCCCTGCGGACAGGAGGCGGAGGCTGGCAGGTCTCCCGGCTTGCGGATTCAGGAGCCTTGCGGCTCCGACGGGCGCCCGGCCTTCCCGAGCCCTCGCGGGCCAGTGGCGTGATGGGCGACCTTTCCGGTCACGGTCGCGGGGGCGGCTGCGCTTGAGGCCGGAAGGCCCTGACGCTATTCCCTCTTCGCCCGCCTTGCGGCGGGAACCAGCGATGGCGCGAGCCAAGCCACGCCCTATCCCTCTTGTCAAGGAGGCTTTCATGTCCCCCGAGGCCCCGATTTCCGAAGAAGCCGCCGCCCACGCCGCCAAAAAAGCGAAGATCAAGGCCGCCCGCGACCGCATGATGCAGGAGAAGACCGGCGAAAAGGGCCTGATCATCGTGCTGACCGGGCCAGGGAAGGGGAAGTCCTCTTCGGCCTTCGGGATGATCTTCCGCTGTCTGGCGCATGGGATGCGCTGCGGCGTGGTGCAGTTCGTGAAGGGGTCGCGGACCACCGGAGAGCGCGATCTGATCCTCGCGCGCTTCAGCGATCTTTGCGCCTTCCACACCATGGGCGAGGGCTTCACCTGGGAGACTCAAGACCTCGCGCGCGACAAGGCGGCGGCCCGGGCGGGCTGGGAGAAGGCCAAGGCGCTGATCCGCGATCCAGAGAACCGCATGGTGCTGCTGGACGAGATCAACATCGCCCTGCGCTATGACTACCTCGACCTCGCGGAGGTTCTGGACTTCCTGCGCGACGAAAAGCCGCCCATGACCCATGTCGTGCTGACGGGCCGCAACGCCAAGCCGGAGCTGATCGCGGCGGCGGATCTCGTGACCGAGATGACCGTGGTGAAGCATCCTTTCCGCGCGGGGATCAAGGCTCAGCCGGGCGTGGAGTTTTGACGCTCGTTTCATTTCCCGCGCTTGCCTGAGACGAGGAGCGCGGGCCTCGCCGCCGGGAGAAGGCCCGAGCTCTTTACAAGAAACGCTTTTTGAAAATCAAGACTATCGCAATGGTTGCATGTGTATGCGGATCCTGTCCGAAACATTTGGCGCGTTAAGGTGGGCGATGTCCAAAAGCGATCTCAAAACCTTCATCATTTCATCGCCTCGCCCTCTGCCGGTGATCGTGCTCGCCGATGAAAGCGGCAGCATGTCCGAGCATCGCAAAATCGAGACTCTGAACTCGGCTTTGCGCGACATGTTCGGCGGCTTCGCCCAAGACGTCAATCTGAGAGCCGAGCTTCAGATCGCGGTGATCGGGTTCGGCGGAGACGGAGCGCGCCTGCATCAGGGATTGATTCCCGCGAAGAGCTTCGCCGAGGCGGGCTTCCCGGATCTGCGGGCTTCCGGGCCGACCCCGATGGGCGGCGCCTTCGAGCTGCTGCTGCGCATGCTGGAGGATCCGGGGACGATCCCCTCGCGCGCCTATCGGCCCGTCGTGGCGCTCGTCTCCGACGGATTTCCGACCGACGAATGGGAGGCCCCCCTCAAAGCGCTGGAGGCCTCCGAGCGGGCGCAAAAAGCGACGCGCATCGCGATGGCCATCGGCTCCGACGCCGACGAGGCCATGCTCAAGCGTTTCATCAACGATCCTGAGACGCCTCTGTTTCAGGCGCGCAACGCGCGGGACGTCCATCGCTTCTTCCGCGCCGTGACTTTGAGCGTCTCCACGCGCACGGCGAGCCGGAATCCTGACGAAGCCTCGCGCTTCTCTCCGCCTTCAGGAGACGGGGACGGGCGCGATCTGGATCTCGACTTCACATGAAATTCGCCGTGTGCGGGGCCAGCGTCGTCGGGCCGGGCCATCTCGACCTTGGCGCGCCTAATCAGGATTCTCTCGTGGTGGGGGGATGTCGGGGCGGGTGGATCGCCGCCGTCGCCGACGGCTTGGGGTCCCGGAGGCTCAGCGGCCATGGATCGCGCGGCGCCTGCCGGGCCGCCCGGCGCGTTTTGAGGGAGGCCCCCGCGGAGTCCGATCCGGGCGCGGCGATTCCGAAGATCCACGCGGGCTGGCTTCAGGAGCTCGGCGCGCTCTCCTCTCAGGAGGCGGCGACGACGCTGATCTTCGCCCGCGCGACGGCTCAGGGGGAGGTCATGGCCGCGCAATTGGGCGACGGCCTGCTGCTCGCGAGATGCGGCGGCCTCTTGCGGCGGCTCACGCCTGAACGCTCAAGCTTCGGAGATCTGACTTGGGCGCTGGAGGAGAATTGCGCCCCGGAGCGCTGGATTCTTCTACGGGACCGCCTTTCCCAGCCTGGGGACGGCGTGATTCTCGCCACGGACGGCGTCGCCGACGACCTCCGGCCCGAGGATCTCGGCGGCTTCATGGACGCGGTTTACGCGACCATCCGGGCGCGCAGCCGCCGCCGCGCGAAGCTCTGGCTTCAGGATCGCTTGGAGCATTGGCCGACTCCGCTGCATGGGGACGACAAGACCCTCGCCGCCATTTTCAGGATCTCTCCATGAACGCGATTCCTCCGGACGCCCCGCGCGACAGCGCCGAAAAGGTCAAGGATCAACATGGTCAGAGCTATAAGCTGACCAGCCTCGTCGGAGAGGGCGGGCAGGGAGCCGTCTGGGCGACCGACCAGCCCGGCGTTCTGGCGAAGCTGACGAATCTCAGAGGCGAAGCGGAGCTTTCCGAATGGCGCGGCAGAATCCGCGCCGTCATGCGCCAGCCGCTCGACGGGCTGAGCATCGCGCGGCCCCGGGCTTTGATCGTCGATCCGAAGCCCGGCTACGTCATGGATCTGATGGATGGGCTCCAGCCTTTGACCTTCATGACGGTCGAGGTTCTCGGCGCGCCGGAGGCCCTGCCCGCCTATATCCGCACGGGGGGCCTGCTGCGTCGTTTGAGGATCCTCGCGCGGCTGGCGCGCAGCCTCGCGGATCTGCATGGGCGCGGTCTGGCCTATAGCGATCTTTCGCCCGCGAACGTCTTCGTCTCGCAGAGCGAGGAACACGCCGAAGTCTGGCTGATCGACGCGGACAACATCTCAAGCCGGACGCAGACCGGCCTTCATACGCCCGATTACGGCGCGCCGGAGGTGGTCCGCGGCGAAGCCGGAACCGACGCTCTGACGGACGGCTGGAGCTTTGCGGTTTTGGCCTATCAGCTTCTCGTCCTCGGCCATCCCCTCAAGGGCGACGGGATCCTCGACGGCGCGCCCGAGCTGGAGGAGGCCGCCTTGCGCGGCGAGCGGCCTTGGGTCGACGATCCGCATGACCGCGGCAACGCCCTGTCGCGGGGCCTGCCGCGCGAGATCACGCTCAGCCGGGAGCTGCGCGGGCTCTTCGAAGAGTGCTTCGGGGCGGGGATGGGGGATCCGGGCGCGCGGCCGAGCCTCAACGCATGGGCCGAGGCCTTCGAGGCGGCTTGCGCGATCTGCGCGCCTTGCGAGGGCTGCGGCGGGTCTTTCCTCCATCTCTGCGCCTGCCCCTCCTGCGGCGAGGAATGGGGCGGCGAATTCGCCTCTCTGACGGAGCTTCGTCCGTTTTGTTCGGCTTGCGCGTGCGCCTTCCTTCCCGGGGAGGCGCAGATTTGCCCCTTTTGCGACCATGAACATCCCTCCGGCCGGAGGCTCCTGCTGCGGGAGTTCCGTCAGACGCCGCTGCAAGAGCTTCGGACGGCCGAGGGCGAGCATCCCGAGGAGCTGTTGCGGGAGCTGCGCTGGACTCCCACGGGCAAGGCGCTGGTTCTCGGCGGAGAGCCGGCCGCCGTGCGGCGCTCCGCGCCGGGCTGCTCCTTTCATGCGGAGGAATCCGCGCTCTGCCGCCTGCATCTGAAGCCGGACGGACTTTGGTTCTCTCCCGCCGAGGGCGCGCGGGTCGCTCTGGAGAGCGAGGAGGACGGCAAGAGGCTCGAAATCTCTTATGAGCGGCGCCTGAAAAGCGGAAGCCGCTCCGGCCGAATTTTCTCCCTGCATCTCGCGGAGGGCGAACAGGAGAGCTTCGTGTGGCGCTTCAGATGGTGAAATCGCAATGAAACTCGGAGATTTCCCCTATCTTTCAAGAGAATTGGCGCGATTCTCCTGCGAAAGCCCGCCGCAGGGCTGGCGCAAGGGCGAGCCCGTTCAGGTCGCGCCGCAGGATGGGCGTTATCTCATCCGTCAGGGCGATCTGCTCTGCGTCGGCGCCCCTGTGGAGCGGCCCGAGCAGATCAGGCTTCAGGCCCACGGCGATTCGACTCTCTGGTCTCTGGCGGATCGCCGGGGCGACGTCCTGCTGCTCCAGACGCTGAGCCTCGTCGAGGAGATGGCTCTGGATCTGACCATCGCCGTCGAAGAGGCCGTCGTCGAGCATCTGCGCGACAAGCAGGAGATCGCCCAAGCGACTCCGGAGCGGGCCTTGATCTGGCTCAAGGCGCAATTCGTGATGGAGGTCGGGGAGAAGAACCGCGTCCTCATCGATGGTTTTGAAGACGCCTCCACCGACAGCTTCAAGATGATGGGCGCCAAATGGCAGGCGGTGATCCGGCGCGAAGCGGGGGCGCTCCGGCTGAAGCGCGTCAGTCGGCTGCGCGAGCCGCGCGGGCGTCCGGCCGCGATCCTCGGCGCGATCCGCTTTCAGGACGCCAGCGTCGCCGCGGTTCTGCAAAGCCCGGATCAGGTCGCGCTTCTCGACGCCGCTCTGCGAGGCGACGGCGGTTATCTGCAGAGCTGGCGGCGCTATGGCGAGCTGGAATGGAGCAAGGCGCGGCGGCGCGCGGAGACGCTCGGCGCGCTTCCCTTCACGCGTGGCGAGCGGCCCGAGGAGGATCGGGAAGGCGCCTGGTTTCTCAGAGTCGAAGCGGCGGCGCTTCAGGATTTCCGCCGCAGATGGAGGGAGGCCGGGTTTTCGGAAGCCTCCGCCGACATGGAGCTGACGGAGGAGATGCCGGATTTCTTCGGGCTTTCCGAAGAGGAGGGGCCTGCGCGCCGGGGAGCGGGAGAACGCATGTTCGGCGCGATCCGCTTTCAGGATGGAGGCGTCGTCTTCCAGACGGCCGAAGGGGCCGACGCCCCCGATCCCCCCCAAACAGGCTTTTTATCCTATTCCCTCTCCGGCGACCACGCCGTGAAGAGCCGTCGGGAAGTCGCCTGGCGGCTCATTCAGCGAGGGAGCCGCCTGCCGCAGCTCCATTATATTCTGGAGGGCCTGAATCCGCCGAGCGCCGCGCGGCCGAAGATTCAGGGCGTTTCGCGCGCGGCGCTGGCCTGCTTCAAGGGGCCTCCGACGCCGCGTCAGCAGCTGGCCCTCGAGGTCGCCCTCAATACGCCGGATCTGGCGCTGATCGTCGGTCCGCCGGGCACGGGCAAGACTCAGGTGATCGCGGCTTTGCAGCGGCGCCTCGCCGAAACTTTCGGCGAAGAGGAGATGCGCCATCAGGTGCTGGTCAGCAGCTTCCAGCATGACGCCGTCGACAACGCCCTTGAGCGCTCGAAGGTGTTCGGACTGCCCGGCCTGAAGATCGGGGGCCGCAGACGCGGCGCGGAGGCGCGCGCGGATCAGATCGACAAATGGCGCATGGAGACCAGCCGGGAGATCGGCGAGCGCGTCGAGGAGATCCGCCGCAAGGATCCGCTCGCCGAGAAGCTGATCGAACTGGAGCGCCGGATCGCCGCCATGAAGCTGGCGCGCATGGCGCCGGAGGCGCGCCGCAAAGGCTTTGAGGAGATCGACGGACGTCTCGCGGAGCTGGATCAGGCGGGGCTGCGCCTGTCCGGGGCGGCGGCGCTGGACTGGAGGAGGTTTCTTGCGGCCGAGCGGGAGGAGGCTCTGCGTCTGGATCAGGCGCGCGACGCGAGATTGATCCGTTCGGCGCGGGCCTTGCGGACCAGCGCCTCCGGCTTCGCCGACGACGGCGCGGAGCGCGTGCGCCGCCTCGCGCGCGAACTGAGAGGCGCGAAGATTCCGCTCGGCCATGAGGATCGGGAGAGACTGGAGGATTTGGGAGAGCGCGAGACCGCCGCCCCGGAGGAGCTTCTCGGCCTCGCGGCCTTCCGGGACGCTCTGATCGACCAACTCTCGCCCGACCGCAGAATCCTGCCTTCCCGTCAGGCTCTGACCGAAGAGGCTCTGAAGATGCTGTCGGAGATCGAGCGGGGGATCGAGACGCCCTTGCGCCGGTCGAGGCGAGGGGTCTTCGGCGTTCTGAACGCCTATTGCGCGGCGCTCGATCAGGCGCCGGACGAGGCCAAACGCGCCCTGACCGAATATGCGAGCACGGTCGGCGCGACCTGTCAGCAGGCTGCGGGCCGGGCCATGGCCGACGTGAAAAGCCTCAGCGCGCAGGCGCTTCCGCGCGACGGCGTCTCCTTCGACACGGTGATCGTGGATGAAGCCGCCCGCGCGAATCCTCTGGATTTGTTCATTCCCATGTCCATGGCGAGCCGCCGCATCGTGCTGGTCGGGGATCATCGCCAGCTTCCCCAGCTCATTCAGCAGCATCTGGAGGACGAGCTTGTCGCCGAACGCGGGCTGACGGACGAGCAGGCGGAGACGGCCGAGCGCAATCTCTATCGCAAGAGCCTCTTCGAGCGTCTGTTGGGCCAGTTAAGGGCGCAGGAGCGGGCGGACGGCGTGCGGCGCGTCGTCATGCTGGACGAGCAATATCGCATGCATCCGACTTTGGGCGCCTTCATCAGCGCGCAGTTCTATGAATCGGAGGGCCTCGATCCTGTGCGCTCCGGCCGCCCCGCCTCGGATTTCGCCCATGAGATTCCCGGCTATGAGGGCCGCTGCGCCGCCTGGCTGGACGCGCCTCTGCGCGAAGGGGAGAAAGGGGCGGTCCGCAGCGGCTCCAGCTGGATCCGGGAGGTCGAGGCGCGGGAGATCGCCCGCGAGGTCAAGCGGCTCGCCGACGCCTGCGGCCCGGATCTCAGCATCGGCGCGATCTCTTTCTACAAAGCGCAAAGCGACTGCATTCTGCGCGCCTTCGAAAAACAGGGGCTCGCGACGCGGGAGAACGGCGAGCTGCGCATCGCGGAGGGCTACGCCCGCACCAGCGCCGGAGACGAGCGCCTGCGCGTCGGCACGGCGGACGCCTTTCAGGGCAAGGAATTCGACGTGACCTTTCTCTCCCTCGTGCGCTCGGCCCGGCCCGCCTCCTCGGAATCGCCGGATCCGGAGGAGCGGGAGCTCAGGCTTCGGACGCGATACGGCCATCTGCGCCTCGCCAACCGCATGAACGTCGCGATGAGCCGTCAGAGGAAGCTGCTCGTCGTCGTCGGCGACCGGGCCATGGCGGAGGGCGCGGAGGCTGAAGAGGGCGTTCCGGCTCTGGCCGCTTTCCTGAGGCTGTGCCTCGAAGAGCGGAGGAGGTCCGTTCATGGCTCTTGAGCGCTATCTTCGCTTCGGCGATCAGCGGTCCCGCGGGCCCAGAGGCGCGCGCTCTTTGCTGTGGCCCGTCCATGTCTGGAAGACGTTTCAGCCGAGACGCCGTCCGCAGCCCAATCTCTTTCAGGAGGCGATTTTAGGCTTGGCCCGCGCCGGACTCCGCAACGTCGAGGAGATGGCGGCGCTGCTGGGATTGGATCGGGATCTGGTCGCCTTCGTCATCCGCGCGCAGCTGATTCCGAAAGGCTGGCTGGATTCCAGCCTTGCGGTGACCGCACGGGGCGAAGAGCTCCTGGACGGCGCCGAGGACATCCGGTCGGACGTCATCCTCGTCTACGCGTATCAGGACGCGATTTCAGGCGACTGGCTGCCCCGCTTCACCGAGTCCCTGTCGGAGATCGAAGCCGAAGACGGCAAGGCGCAGGGCTATCCGGTTTTTCGGTTGGGCCGGGATTCCGGCTATACGGATTCTCCGTTCCTCCTGCGGGGGCGCCGAGAGGCCTCCGCGGATCTCGCGGGCCTTTTGAGGGCCTGGAGCCGCTCTTCGCGGGATCGGCGCGGTTCGTTCGGCTCCTCCGAAGAAGACGCGCGCGGCGCCTCCGCGACGGCCGAACACGCCTTTTCTTTCGCCGCGGGGGAGAGCGAACCCATGTGGATCTGGACCTGGGCTCTTCCGGATCCGTCCCGCGTCCATCGTCTGCTGATCGCCGATCCTTTTGACCGGCAAAGCACCGTGGATTGGCTGCGCAAGCCTTTGCTCGACGAGGTTCTGCCGGAGAACCCAGGGCTGGAGAAATATCTCAGGACTATTCCGGGCTTCGCCCCGGCAGGGGCCTCCGCCGACCAGACCCGCCAGGGGGTCCGGGAGGAGGTCGATTGGAGAATCTTCGAAGAATACGGCTGGGCGCGCCGCGAGCCGCTTTTAGCGGAGCATCTCGGGGCGGTTTTGCGCGGCCTCGCCATGGCGGGCCGGGAAGCGAATCCGCCGCGGGAGGATCTGGAGAATCTGCTGATCCAGAGCCAGAAGCTCGCGGAGAGCTTGATGCAATGGATGCTCGGCGCCTATCCGCCGCAAGCGCGGCGTCTGCCCGATGGGCGGATCAAGCGTGAGTGGACGCGGGAGGAGGCGGAGGCCGCGCTGTCGAAGCTTGGCCTCGGCCGGCTGTCCAAAAGCGAGATCGATCGGCTCGCCACGCAGAAGCTGCCTGCGGTCCGCGCCGCCGTCCGGAATGGAGAGGCTTCTCTGAAGGCGCAGATCTTCGCCGGCCTGATCGCCGCCGCCGATCATGACGAGCACCCGTTTTTCAAGCGCGCCTCCGGAAGTCTGGAGCTTGATCGCCTGTTCGATCTGGCCGACCTGCGCAACAAGGCGGCGCATGCGAGCGCCCTGCGCATTTCAAAACAAGACGCTCTGAACCATGGCGAATTCGTCCTCGCTTGGGTCGCCCGTTTTAAGGAAGACATCGAACATGGCTAAAAAAGACCATAAGCAGCGATATGGCTCGCAGATCCCGGCGCCCCTTTCGCTGAAAGCGGCGGCGTCGACGGCGAGCGCCTCTGTCCTGGTCGCGGAGGATGAGGCGGCGGAGCGGCCCGCCAGCGCGTTCGGGTCTCTCGGCCAAGAGGCGGAGGAGATCCGCCCGCTTCCGCCGCCCTCTTCGCCAGAGGCGAGTCTGCGCGCTTTGGTCAGGCGACATGAGGAGGCGGAGCAAGCCCTCGCCGCGCTCGGGCCCTTCGGCCATGAAACGCCGAAGCTGGAGCCTCTGGCGGAGGAGATCCGCGCGGAGCTGGCGCGGACTCCGGAGAATGCGCGGGAATTCTCTGAAAGACTTCAGGATCTTGAGGATCTCATCGCGAAGCTGCGCGCGTGGTGGGGATCGGCGCAGGAGACCTGCGGCAGGCTCCGGAGCATCGAGGAGAAGAAATCCGCGCGCCTGAAGGATGTCGAGGAGGAGCGCGAGCGGCTGAGCGTTCAGGCCCGGCGGCTGAAGGCGGATCAGGACGAACTGAAGGCCGATCACGAGGCGGCCGGGATTCTCCGCAGCCAGCTGGCGGAGCGCGAAACTCGATTGGAGGCGCGCGAGCTCAACGCCCGGCTCGGCTTCGGCAAGGAGCGGGAGGATTCGCTCTCCGAGCTGAAGCAGGAGATCCTCGATTTCGAAAGCCGGCGAGAGGAATCGCGTCGGCGGATCGAGCGCGAAGAGCGAGAGCGGGGCGAAGTCTTCTACAAACGCGAGGAGGAGATCAGGCGGAAGGAGGAGGCCGCCGAACTGAGGAGGAAGGAGCTTGATAAAAAGCGCCAGCGTCTGGACTCCGACGAGCGGCGTCTCGATCAGGAGCGCGAGGAGATCGCGCGAGACGCGCGCGAGGAAGCGGATCGCGAAATCAAACGTCTGGAGGCCGCCCGCGACGAGGAGCGCACAAGCCTGATCAAAGCCTGGGACGACCGCGACGAGCTGAGGACCAAGCTGGAGAGCCATCGACGCTTCTCCGAGCTTCTCGCGGGCCGCTCGCCGGAGGACTGGGAAGAGGAGAGGCGCGCGCTCAAGCGTCGATGCGAGGAATTGGAGGAGGCCGCCGCGCGGGCGCGTCATGAGGGGGGCGCCGTCGAGAACGCCGCCCTGCGCAAGACATGCGAGGACTTGCAGGCGAAGCTTGAGGAGACGACGGCGCAATTGAACGCCGATCAGAGCCAGCTTGCGACGCTGCGTCAGGGCGTCGGCGCGAAACAAACGCTGGAGCAAGAGAAAAGGGCGCTTGAAAAGAACAATCAGCTTCTGAGCGCCCGCCTGAACCAATTGGCGGGGGATGTGGAGGATCTGACGCGGAAACAGCAAGCGGCTCATCCCTTCCCGGAGATGTCCCGGCTGGACGCGGACGCCGAAGAGCGCGAAGAGGCGATCAGAACCGGAGAGCCGCAGGCCAAGCCGCAGCTGATTCCGGAGCTGCGGGATTTCGTGGAGGATCTCCGGCACCGCATCGCTCAGGCGGAGGGCGCGGCGGAGCTTTACTTCCGCTCCGAAGACGTCCGGATTTTCCTCGCGGGCCTCGCCATGAGCCGCCTGCACATCCTTCAGGGCGTCAGCGGCACGGGCAAGACGAGCCTCGCCAAGGCTTTCGCGAAGGCCGTGGACGGCCATTGCACGGACATCGCCGTACAGGCCGGCTGGCGCGACCGCGACGATCTGCTGGGCCATTACAACGCTTTCGAGAAGCGCTTCTATGAGCGCGATTGCCTTCAGGGCCTCTATCGCGCGCAGACCAGGCCCTTCGAGGATCGCGTCAACATCATTCTGCTCGACGAGATGAACCTCTCGCGCCCGGAGCAGTATTTCGCCGAATTCCTCTCCGCGCTGGAGAAGAACGATCCTCAGGACCGGCTCGTCAGCCTGTCTGAGAGCGCGCTGCCGCAAGCTCCGAAACTGCTCGTGGAGGGGCGCAAGCTCCGCGTTCCGGAAAACGTCTGGTTCATCGGCACCGCCAATCACGACGAAACCACCAATGAATTCGCCGATAAGACCTATGACCGGGCGCACGTCATGACCCTGCCGCGTCATGAAGAGGTTTTCCGGATTCAGAAAAAGACTCCGGCGCGTTATAGCCGCCGCTCGCTTGAGCAGCGCTTTCAAAAGGCCGTGGAGGATCACGGCGAGGAGGTCGGCGCGGCGCTTGACCTGCTCGCGGGGGGCGAGCTCTCCGGCGTTCTGCGACAGCGCTTCGGCTTCGGATGGGGCAACCGCTTCGAGCGGCAGGCGAAGCGGTTCCTCCCGGTCTTCATGGCCGCGGGCGGCGCCTTGGGCGACGGCCTCGACCATCTGCTGGCGAGCCGCGTCTTCCGGCGCGGCAAAGTGACGGCGCGTTACGACGCCGGAGTCGAGGATCTGCGGGAGGTCGAGCGCGCGCTTGAGGATCTCTGGACCGCAGGCGGCTGGAGCACGCTTCCGGAGCTGTCCATGGAGCTTCTTGAGGGGGATCTGCGCAAGAAGGAGCGGGGCGCATGAGCTTCCTCGACCGCTTCACGGGCGAGGTTTTAAAGGCCCTGCCGGAGAGCCTCACGCCCGGCCGCTACGTCGCGACGGCGCCCTTCGCGCTGAACGCCCAGAGCCGAATCCAGCCGGGAGAAGCGCTGCTCGACGATGGTTCGGGCGTCGTGAGGCGGGAGGGCGGCGGCGTCAGCCGTTTCGCCTTGCTCCAGCAGAAGCCGGAGGCGCAGGCGGAGGCCGAGGTCGCCGAGGAGGCGATCCGGCTGATCGCCTCCAAAATCGGGCGGGCGGGCGCGGAGCGGCCGTCTCCGATGCTGCCGCCTGAAATGGCCGAGAGCTTCGCCCTCGACGAATTGGAGGAGATGCTGGCGGAGACGCTCGAAGAAGGGCATCTGCATGCGATCTCCGCCCGGCCGCGGATCGATCTTCGTTATGAGGCGATGACGACGCCCGTGGCGCGGGCGCGCCGTCTGGCGGCCGGAGCCCTGACTCATCTGGCGTCTCATTCGGATTGCTGGGAGCGCCGGACGCTGAGCGGCGTCGAGCCGCGCAAGATCCTCGCCCGCTTCAGCGAAGACGATTACGCGACTTACGAGAACCGCCTCTATAAGCATCTGCTGGATCGTCTGGACCGCCGTCTTGCGCGAAGGCTTGCGAAGGTCCGGCGCGTCAACGCCGAGATCAGGCGCGCTCTGGAGTTCGAAGGCGCCGCCGAGGTTCATTATCGGCTCCATGAGGCCGTCTGCGTCCTCTGGGGCGAGGCCTATGCGCAAATCGATCAGGAGGCCATGCGGACGCAGGGCCGGAATGCGGCGGATCGACTGGAGCGCCTGCTCCGCGCGATTCGCGGCTTGCGGCGCGAGGGATTATATCCGCATTTGCCCGCCGCCGCCTCCGCCGCGCCGAAATCGCATCGGACGAACATCCTCATGCATGATCCCCATTACCGGCGTCTGCCGCCGCTGTGGGAGAAGGCGCAGAGCCTCTCCGGCGAAGCGCAGTCTCCTAAGGCGCGTCTGGAGCGGCGATTGGAGACTCAGCGCGCCTATGTCGATTACGTCGGGCTCGTCCTGCGCCGGGCTCTGGAACGCTATGATCCGCGCGAGGAGGCTGAAGGGCTCATGTTTTCATGGGGCGGACTCGAATTCGCGCTGCGGCTTCAGGATCAGGATTGGATCCTTCGGGCCTCCGACGAGGCGAGCCTGACCTTCATCCCCATCGCATGGTTCGACGCCGATCCTCCGGGAGAGGCTTCTCCGGGGGAGGGCCGCCTTCTCTGCTGGCCCGGCGCGCCGGACGACGAATCTTCGGATCGACGTCTGGCCGTCACGCCGCTGGATCTGATGGTCGTCGAGAAGATGGGGCGAAGGCTCGACGAATGGATGCTGCGTCGCTTGCTGGAGGGCTATGGTCGCGCCTTTGGCCCTTTGCCGGGCGCGGCCAAGCGTTTGACGGAGCAATGGGCGGCGGAGTTCGGACAGGCTCCGAGACATCATGTCCGGCTGTTGCGGCCTCTGAGCGCGCAGCAGAGCGCGCAGTTTCAAGAGGCTCTGGAGCGTGGCGCGAATGAGGTCGTCAGGGAACAGGCGAAAGCCGCCGTCGCGCGTCTGGCGGCGCTGTCCGGCCTCTGCTGCGGCCCGGCGGATTTCACGCCCAAGCCGAAGGGCGGCTTCGATTGCCGATGCAGATCCTGCGGCGAAGTCTGGGGATTGGGGGATGCGGAGGAATCCGGAGGCCGCCGCTTTTTCATGCATCCTCAGAAAACGGGCGCTCAGGAGGGCTTCGCCTGGGCCGGCCGCGACTGGCTGGAGTTCGTCGTGGCGGAATAGTCCGGCGATGCGGCTGGCCGAGGCGAAAGCGCGTTCAGCGCTTGAAGCGCTCCTCGCTGCGAGGCGCTCCAGAACGATATGATTGGCTTTTGCGTATAGACTTCATAAGCGTCTGAGAATTTACAACTTATCCCTTACGCGTGTAAAATCAGCTGACGGATTAACCTGTCGTCGCCCCGAGGGGAGCGCGCAAATCGAGGTTTGCGCGGGCGGATCGGTTTTTCCCCGACGCCATGATGCAGATCCTCGCCGTCCGACCGCATTCTGGCCGTCTCAAAGTTTTCGGCGGCCTGTCAGCGAGACGTCATATTCAAGTGAAGAACAAGCTCCACCGCCCTCGCGATTCCTCTGTGAAAGAGACGGCTGCTTCTCCTCGATCCAATCCTCAAAAGCGCGGGACTCAGAAGTTCCGGCGCTTTCCGGCGCGCGCGCGTTCGGCGTCGAGGCCTTGGCGAGATCTGAATCTGCTCCGCGCGGCCGCGTTCTGGATCGGTCTGACGCTTGAAGGGGCCTTCCGCCCCATCGGCGGGAGGATCCTGACTCTGGGCCTGCTCCTCGGCCTCTTCGCCGCGGCGGACGCCCGGGCCGCCGTCACGGACGCCAAATTCAGCGTCTATCAGACCTTCGACGTGCAGTATTACTGGTCGGGAACCACCCTCAACGTCTCCTCGATGACGAGGCCTTACCGTCAGGTTCCCTCTGGGGGCCGGATGTCCCAGGCCGAAATCGACTCCATGACGGCCAATAACCGCTATTTCGCGCTGTTCACCTCAGGCTGCACCGGAAACGGCTCGGGATACGGCTTCGCCATCTATAACGCCGACGGCACGATCTATCAGGTGCTGCACAACACCGGCACGGTGACCGCCCTCAATTCAGAGATCATTTTCTATCTCGGCTCCGGTGCGAACGGCACGATCCTGACGCCCTCCTACGGCTATTCCTACGGGAACTCCGCCAGCTTCGTGGTGGCGGGAGGAAGCGGAAGCGCCACCTGCGCCGCCGCCGATGCTTACGTCCCTCCCAGCTCCGAGCCGCTCGGAGAGGGCGAAACGCCGCCGCTCTACGATTTCGGCGACGCTCCGGCGAGTTATGGCGCGCCCTCTCATGTGATCGCGGCGGGCGGGCCCTATCTGGGCGCCGCTGCGCCCGACGCCGAAGCCTCGCCTCATCACAGCGCCGATGCTCTGGGCGACGACCAGAACGGAGCCGACGACGAGGACGGGCTCTCCTTCGACGACTTCTTGCCCGGCCAAATCTCATTGGCCACAGCCGCCGTGTCCCATGGCTACGCCTCCGGCTATCTCAATGGCTGGATCGACTGGAACCGGGACGGCGATTTCCTCGATCCGGGCGAGCATGTCGTGGCGAACCGCCGCGACGACGGAACGGAGGGAGACGCCGCCTATGACGACGGCATGATCTCCTTTATCATCGATGTTCCTTCTATGGCCTTGGCCGGTCAGACCTATTACACGCGCTTTCGTCTCAGCACGGAGGCGGACCTCGACGCGCAGTCTGGCGTCGCGCCGGACGGCGAGATCGAGGATCACCTCATCACGGTGAGCAGCGCCCTCCCGACCGGGTCGACGCCCTCCATCGGCGGCGCCCTGAGCTGCACGGCGTCGGGCGGCACGGACGTGCTTTTCCTGATCGACAATTCAGGGTCGATCAGCTCCGCCGAATATGCGAGCTTCGCCTCCATCATCGAGAACGTCGGCGACGCCCTGCTTGCGGCCAACGGCGCCACCCGCATCGGCGTGGCTCATTACGCCGGACCTTACGGCGGCTTCGACTTCGGACAGAACATCTATTTCGAACGCGATTTCGCGTCGGCCCCCATTTCTTCGCCTGTGCGCCAGTTCGGCTCTGGAGGCGCGTCCGATTCTGGGCTCCAGATGGATAATCTCGCGGGCGCCGTGCTTCAGATGAGCTACGGCCTCGATGGAGGCCCCTCGACGTCCAGCTATATTCTGAGCCCGATCAAGGAGATGAGCCGCGATCTGAGTCGCCCTCTCCAGATCGTCGTCTTCACCGACGCCAATCGCGAGGCTTTCGGAGGATCTTCGCTCATCGACGGTTCGGGCTACGCCTATGAGCCGGACGACGGTTCGAACTTCACCATCTTCAATCGCCTGAAGTCTCAGGGCGTGAAGTTCTCGGTCGGCGCCTTCTCCATAGACGGCGACATCGAGAGCCGGGAGCTGGTGCGCGATCCTGCGGCTGCGGCCATCGCTTCGGTCGGCGGCTCCTGGACGGGTCTGGTCGAGGCGAACCTCATGGATCCGGAAGGCTCCGGAACGACGCCCCGCCGCTTCGCCTCCTCCGCCAACTTCGCCCTGAGCCCCGCTCAGATCGTGGATTTCATCACGCCTGTGGCGAACGTCTGCCCGCCGCCCAAGGACTTCGGCGACGCTCCGGCGAGCTATGGCGCGCCCTCGCATGTGATCGCGGCGGGGGGGCCTTATCTGGGCGCCGCTGCGCCCGACGCCGAGGCCGCGCCTCAGCACAGCGCCGACGCCCTCGGCGACGATCAGAACGGCGTCGACGACGAGGATGGAATCTCCGTCTTCCCGCCGCTTTACGTCGGCGCGACCTCCTACGGCGTCCCGGCGGCGAATATCTCGGCCGCGGGAACGGGAACGCTCCACGCCTGGATCGACTTCGATAAGAACGGCGTCTTCACGGCGAACGAACAAGCCTCGGTCGCGGTGACGGCGGGCGTCCTCGCGGGGCCGCTGAACTGGAGCGGGATCGCAGTCGGCGCCGCAGGGCCTTCCTACGCCCGTCTCCGCTTCGCCTCGGCGGCGCTGACCGACGACCCGGCCACCACGGCCCTCGACGAGCGCGCCGTCGCGAGCGCCTCTGACGGCGAGGTCGAGGATCATGCGGTGAATTTCGCGGCTCCGCCGCCTCCGGCCGGTCCTGTGGGCGCCTGCGCAGGCTCGAACCGGCTGTTGAACGGCGATTTCGCCGACGCCTCCAGTTGGGCCGTCGGCTATCCCACCGCGCCCACCACAGGGCTCCACATCCTCCCGGAGGCGGGGCTCAACTCCCCCCTGACGAACGCTCCGCTGTTCGGCGCGAACGCCGACGGCGTCTTCACCTCCCGCGTGGATAATGCGGGCGATCTTGCGGGCGTCCCGACGCTGTTCCTGCGCAATGAGACGATTCTCAACGTCGTTCAGGGCCAGAACTACGTCTTCAGCTACGACCTTCACACCTTCTCCCTTTCCGCCACCGGCGACGCGACGCTGAGCTGGGTTCTGATCGATCCGACGACCAACGCCGTCGTCCAGACCATTCCCGCCGTCACGCGGACTCTCAACGCTCAGGTCAAGAACTCCTGGTTCAGCTATGGCGCGAGCTTCTACGCCACGGCGCCCACCGGGAGCTATAAGCTCGCCCTGACCTTCGAGCCCTTCGTCAGCGGCTCGGGCTTCGTGGTGGATTTCCAGATCGACCGCGTTTATTTCGCGCCCGCCGTCCTCTGCGACTACGGCGACGCTCCGGCGAGCTACGGCGCGCCCGTCCACGCCCTGGATGGGGCCCTGAAGCTGGGGACGAACCCCCCCGACGCCGAAAGCGGACCTCAACCCTCCGCCGACGCCCTCGGCGACGATCTGAACGGCGTGGACGACGAAGACGGAATCTCCGTCGTCCCGCCGCTTCAGGTCAGCCTCTCCTCCTCCTACAGCCTTCCGGCGGCCAACATCTCGGCCGCGGGAACCGGAACGCTGCACGCCTGGATCGACTTCGATCTGAACGGCGTCTTCACGGCGAACGAGCACGCTTCGGTCGCGGTGACGGCGGGCGTTCTCGCCGGGCCGCTGAACTGGACCGGAATCACGCGGGGAATCCCCGGACAATCTTTCCTGCGCCTGCGCTTCACTTCGGGCCTGCTGCGCGACGATCCCGCGACTCCGGCGCTCGACGAGCGTTCCACGGCCCATGCTCAGGACGGCGAGGTCGAGGATCACGCCGTCCTGATCACGCGTCCTGACCGCAACACGCTCCTTCCCTTCGTCTGCGACGACCAGCTTTACGTGGGCTATGGCGTCACGGGCATCCTCTCCTCCCTCGATCTGCGCGTCGGCGCTTTGAATCAGCTGACCTATGAATACGGCACCAGCATCAACGCCGCCGGCTACCGCATTTCGGATGATCTGGCCTATATGCTGAACGGCGGCGGCGCGACGCGGAAATATCTGCTGGTGGTCGGCGCGGACGGGCGATTGCTGAATCAGGGCCAGATCCTCGGCCTGCCGGTCAACAGCTACGCCGCGGGCGATTTCGACGGCAACGGCCGTCTCGTCGTCCGGAGCTCTCATGCGGGCGGCGTGGATCTGACGATGCACGTCGTCGACGTGGATCTGGTTTCTGTCGTGGACAGCTTCACGCCCTCGGGGCTCCCGACCGGAATCTTCGACTTCGCTTATGATCCTTCGGACGGCTGGTTTTATACGGTGGCGGGGAATCAGGTCTGGCGGTTCCGTCAGGGCGTGGCGGCGGCGCAGATGGTCGGCGTCACGGGCCTTCCCGGCTCGCAATACGACGCGGTCTTCTCCAACGGCGGACGCCTCTTCGCGGCCGACGCGGTTCTGGGCGAGGTCTACGAGATCGACAAGACGACCGGCGCGGCGAATTACATCGGCGCCATGCCCGCCGTCACCAATCCGGACGGCTTTTCCTGCCCGACGGCGGCTTTTCTGCCCAAAGTGGATTTCAGCGTCGTCAAGACCAACGGCGCGACCAGCCTGCTGCCGGGGCAGACCACCGAATATCTCGTGACGGTGCGGAACGAGGGTCCGGCCACCGTGAGCGGCGCGATTCTCGCGGATCCCGTCGCGGCGGGGCTGAGCAAGACGCTGGTCGCCTGCTCGGCCGCGACGCCGGGTCTCTGCGCCGCGCCGCCCACCGTCGCCGAACTGGAGGGAGGAGGCTTCGTCCTGCCGAAGATGGCGGCGGGCCAGAGCTACAGCTTCGTCGTCACGGCTCAGGTCGTCGCCGCCGACGGCTCCGTCCGAAACGTGGCCTCCGTCTCGGCGCCCTCCGCCTATCAGGATCATAACCTCACGAACAACCTCGCCATGGACGTCGACGGCGTGACCGGCGCGCCCTTCGTCCTGAGTCCCGATCATGAATCGACGGTCGAGGCCGGACAGCTCGCCGTCTATCCGCATAGCCTCCGGCTCAGCGAGGAGCTGGACGGCGGGATCCTGAGCTTCCTCGTCGCCTCCGAGCGGGGCCTTGAATGGAGCCTGCTGCGCGATCAAGGCGACGGAGTTTATGGCGCAGGCGATCTGCCTTGGATTCAGGGCTCGGCCATCCCCGCCGGAGAGCATCTGTTCTGGCTGGTCGCCAAGACCCCGCAGGACGCCCCCGAAGGCTGGAGCGACCTGACGAGTCTGACGGCCTTCCTCGCGAAGAACGGCGCGAACTGGAGCTCAGGCGCGCAGGATCTGACCTTCATCGGCGGCGAGGGCTCCGGGAGCGTCTTCGCGCGCAAGCTTCAGGCGTCCGACGCCGATTGCGACGGCGCGCCCGACGCCGGCTTCACGGCGCAGCTTCTGCCGATCGAGCCGGGCGGCTGCATGGTCTATCGGATTCTCTTCGAGAACCGCGGCGCGGATCCCATCCGGCGGGTCGAGGTGCGCGACCATACGCCGAGCTGGATGGTCTATGTGGGAGGCTCCGCTCAGGTTCATGAGCATCCCGCCGGACTGACGCCTCAGACGCCGATCCTGCCCGCAGCCGGAGCCGAGGGCGCTTTGAGCTTCCCCTTCGGCGGAACGCTCCAGCCCGGAGAAAGCGGAGCGGTCCAGTTCATCGCCAGATTGCCCCGTCTCGACGGGAATTGAGCGAAGCCTTGGCGGATCGGATCTCCGATCCGCCGCCCGACGGCGCGGAGGGGGCGGGCGTCCTCTGCGTCGCAGATGCTCGCGAAGCCCGTCGGCGGATGCGGTTCCGGCGCCCTTCGCCCCTCTCGGTCTTTCAGATCACGCAAGCGCAGCCCGAAAAATCACGCGAGTTTCTCGACGCCCTTGCCTGAGCCGGAGCGCGTCCCTCCCTTCTGAAGAAGCCGGGCCCCATCAAGATCCGAAATCAAACATCTTGGAGATGTTTGAAATCCTCAGACTTTACGAAGTAAGTCATAAATTAGATTGAGGGTTTTTGAATAAAAATCAGAAACGAATCATAGATTCGAACTATAGATTGATAGATAAAATCAATTAATAAAAAAATTTCTTTTAATTTATCTGCTTTGTTTCAATATTCATGTGCGTGGATTTCCATATATCGCCTCCTGTCCGAGATTCTGGCTTTAAGCGCGGCGAAGGGAATGCGCATCAAGCAGAGAGGGACGATATGAATTTCCAATTCAGGTTCGCGTTGCTCAGCGCGGCCCTAGTCGGCGCGACCACGCAAGCCGCCTCCGCGCAAGAGGCCCCGGCGTCTGTCTCGACCGCCCCCGAAATCTTCCAGCTCGGAGCGATCTATCTCGGCGGCGTCTCGGAGGTTCAGCCCGGCTCCTCCGGCTACGTCTCCGGCGAGGCCGCGACGCAGGAAGGCCGCCTGACCCTCGACGACGCGCTGAAGACGGTTCCCGGCGTGGCGGTGGGCAATTCGGGCGGCTCGCGCAACGAACGCCTCGTCTTCGTCCGCGGCTTCGACCGCTTTCAGGTTCCGCTCTCGGTGGATGGAATCCGCATTTACCTCCCCGCCGACAATCGTCTGGATTTCGGCCGCTTCCTGACGCCCGACCTCGCGGAGGTTCAGGTGCAGAAAGGCTACGTCTCGGTGCTGAACGGCCCCGGCGCCATGGGCGGCGCGGTGAATCTCGCGACGCGCAAACCCGTCTCGCCCTTCGAAGGCGAGATCCAGCTTGGGCTTGAGGCCGGGAATCGCGGCGATCTGAACGGACGCCACGGCTTTCTCTCGCTTGGGACGCTTCAGGAGAAGTTTTACGCCCAAGGCAGCTTCGCGATCCGCGATTTCGACGGCTTCGACCTCTCCCGCGGCTATCAGCCGACGGATCAGCAGGGCGCGGGACAGCGCCGGAACTCCGAAAGCGAGGACAGCCGCCTGAACCTCAAATTCGGCTTCACGCCCAATGAAACCGACGAATACGTCGTGAGCTACACCCGTCAGGACGGCTCGAAAAGCGCGCCCTACAACACGCTTCAGCCGATCCGTCTGCCCGGCGGAGGCATGACTCCCGGAGCCCCCGGCTATGGCGGCGGGGCTCAGCGCGACTGGACCTGGCCGCAATGGGATCTGCAAAGCCTCGCCTTTTACTCGAAGACCGCCTTGGGCGAGCGCGCCGACGTCAAGACGAAGCTCTATTACAACACCTTCGACAATGTTCTTTCGGCTTGGGACGACAGCTCCCACGCCGCCCAGACCGTCAACCGCGCCTTCGACAGCATTTATGACGACAGCGCTTGGGGCGCCGCTCTGGATCTCGGCGGCGAGATCGGCGGCGGACATGAATTGCGCGGCGCGGTCCAGTTCCGCAGCGACCGCCATGAAAGCACGAACCATAGCCGCCCGGACGTCAATGCGGTCCTCGATCCGACCGAGCGCAGCCGCGAAGACACATGGTCCTTCGGGGTGGAGGACACATGGCGTCTGAACGACCAGCTTCGCCTCGTGGGCGGCGTGAGCTATGAGCGCGCCGAGGTGAAGATGGCCGACCGCACGGCGGCCAGCTTCGGCGAGCCCACCGGCTCGGCGGACGCCTGGAACTGGCAGGCCGCCGCGATCTGGGAGCCGGAGGCGGGCGGCGCTTATCACGCCTCGGTCTCCTCGCGGACCCGCTTTCCGAGCCTCTTCGAGCGCTATAGCACGCGCTTCGGCTACGCCGTGCCGAATCCGGATCTCGCCTCCGAGCGGGCCGTGAATTTCGAAATCGGCTATAAAGGCGACCTCGGCCCGGCCTTCGTCGAGGCGGCGGCCTTCTACAGCCGGATCGACGATATGATTCAATCCATCCCGCGCGTGGATCTGCCTTTCGACGACCGCGGACGCCGCCCCTCTCAGAACCAGAACGTCGGCGACGGCCGGAGCTTCGGCTTCGAGATCGGCGCGAGCCTGCCGATCACGGATCGGCTGGATCTCGGCGCGGCCTACACCTATCTCGACCGTGAGATCTCCGATCCGGCGCGCCCCGGCCTTCAGCCGACGGACACGCCGCGTCACACCGCCTTTCTGCGGCTCGACTGGCGTCCGCTGGAGACTCTGACCCTCTCGCCCTCGCTGGAGCTGGCCAGCTCCCGCCGGACCGAGGCGATCATCCAGACCGGCGATTTCGACCAAGTGGATTACGCCCGCATGGGCGGCTTCGCTCTGGTCAATCTCGACGCCAAATGGGAGGTGAGGCCGAACGTGAACGTGATCTTCGGCGCGCGCAACCTCTTCGATAAGGATTACGCCCTGACCGAAGGATTCCCCGAAGCCGGACGCAGCTTCTATGTGACCACGCAGCTGAAATTCTGAAGCTGGAGGCGGCGGAGGCGGGAGGATATGCTCGCCGCCTTCGCCCCCTCATCCGCCTCCCCCAGCCTTAAGGAGACCAGTCATGAAGATCAGCGCGCGCAACGTCTTGCCGGGAACCGTCGTCGGGATCGTCGAAGGCGCCGTGACCAGCCATGTCCGCATCGACATCGGCGGCGCGGTGGTCACCGCCTCCATCACCAACGAGGCCGTGGCGGAATTGGGTCTGAAGGTCGGCGGCCGGGCCTCGGCGGTGGTCAAGGCCTCGGACGTCATGGTGGGCGTGGATGACTGAGCTTCGCGCCGGTCCCCACGCCGATCCCCATCCCGAATCTTTGCGGCCTCATGAGCAGGCCGTGGAGACTCCCGCCGATTTCGACGCCGGAGTCTGGTTCGTCGGACGCATCCGCACGCCCTGGACCCGCCGCGAGGATTGCCCTAAGCGCGGAGATTCCGAAAACGGCCCGGTCTGCCGCATTGAGATCTTCGAGCCCTGGACTCCCGCCCTCGCGGGGGTGGAGGAGAAGGAGCGGCTGCAGATCCTCTATTGGATGCATCTCTCCCGCCGCGACGCCGTGCGTCAGAACCCGAATTTCGGCGAAGGCTCCATCGGGACTTTCGCCATCAGATCGCCTCTGAGGCCCAATCCCATCGCCTCCTCGGTGGTGCGGCTGCTGGCCGTGGAGGGCTCGGTTCTCAGCGTGCGCGGGCTGGATTGCCTCGACGGAACGCCCCTGATCGACGTCAAACCCGAATTTGGAGTCTTCACATGAAGCTCTTCTCCTTCAAGGTCTTCGCGCTCGCTTTGGCTTTGGCGGCGCCCGCCTCCGCTTTCGCTCTGGATGGGCGGAGCGTCCTCGACGCGACCGGCCGCGAGGTTCTGGTCCCCGCCGAGCCCGCCCGGGTCTTCGCCGCCGGACCGCCCGCCGCCACCTTGCTCTATACGCTCAAGCCCGAGGCCATGGTCGGTTGGGTGCGGGCGCCGCGCGCGGGGGATCTGCCCTTCCTTCTGCCCCAGGTCCGGGAGCTGCCTGAGCTTGGCCGTCTGACGGGTCGGGGCGACACGGTGAATCTGGAGGTTCTGCTCTCGGCGCAGCCGGATCTCATCGTGGATTACGGGACCATCAATCCGACTTACATCGACCTCGCCGGACGGGTGCAGGAGCAGACCGGCGTCCCCTACGCCCTGATCGACGGCTCTTTCGAGGCCATGCCTCAGGCGATCCGCCAGATGGCCGAGATCCTCGGCGTTCCGGAGCGGGGCGAGATTCTCGCCGCCTACGCCGAGGCGCGTTTGGCCGAAGTCGACGCCCTGCTGGAGAAGATCCCCGAGGAGGAGCGCCCGACCGTCTATCTGGCGCGCGGCCCCGAGGGTTTGGAATCTCCGGCGCGGGGCTCGATCAACGCCGAGATCATCGAGCGGGTCGGCGGACGCAATGTGACGGTCGCCGAGACGCGGGGCCTCGCGACGGTCTCGCCGGAGCAGGTGCTGGCTTGGGCGCCGGAAGTCGTCATCACCATCGACAAGGATTTCGCGGCCAAAGTCGGCGCGGCGCCCGAATGGAGCGGCGTTCCGGCGGTGGCGGAGGGCCGGGTCTATCTGGCTCCGGCGACGCCCTTCGGCTTCATCGACAGCCCGCCTTCCGTGAATCGTCTGGCGGGGCTGATCTGGCTGACGCATAAGCTTTATCCGGAGCAGGCGGAGGGCGACCTCCGGGAGAAGATCGCGGAGTTCTATGAAATCTTCTACGCCCTGCGCCCGGACGAGACTCAATTGACGGCGCTGCTGGGTGAATGAGCGTCTGATCTCTTCGGCGCTTGCGCTGGGGCTGGTCCTCGCGCTGCTGATCGGCGCGATGATCGGCCCCTATCCGCTTTCGCCGGGCCGAATCTTCGGGATCCTCGCCGGAGACCGCAGCGATCCGCAGGCTGCGGTGGTGCTCTGGAATCTGCGTCTGCCGAGGGTCTTGGCGGCGGCGGCTGTCGGCGGGGCTCTGGCGGCGGCGGGAGCGGCCTATCAGACGATCTTCCGCAATCCGCTGGTCTCGCCGGATATTCTCGGAGTCTCGGCGGGGGCGGGCTTCGGCGCGACGCTCGGGATTCTGCTCGGGCTTCCGGTCATGGCGATTCAGATGCTCGGCTTCGGCATGGGGCTTCTGGCGGTGATTCTGGTCCTCGGGCTGAGCTGGGCTTTGCGCGGAGAAGGCCAAATCCTCGTCATGGTGCTCTGCGGGGTGGCGGTGGGGGCTCTGGCGGGAGCGGGGATTTCGTTGGTGAAGCTCTTGGCGGATCCCGATCAGCAGCTTCCGGCGATCACCTTTTGGCTGATGGGCAGTCTGGCGGGGATCAAGCGCCCCGACCTTTGGGCGGCTTCGCCCGCCGTATTGATCGGCCTCGCGCCGCTGATTCTGCTGCGCTGGCGGATCGGGCTTTTATCGCTCGGCGACGACGAGGCCCGCGCCCTCGGGGTGGAGGCCGGGCGGCTGCGGCTGCTGGTGGTGGCCTGCGCCACGCTGATGACGGCCGCCGTCACGGCCATGGCGGGGATCGTCGGCTGGGTCGGGCTGATGGCGCCGCATATGGCGCGTCTGCTGGTGGGGCCGCGCTTCGACCGTCTGCTCCCCGCCGCGGCGCTTTTGGGCGCGAGCTTCATGGTGCTGACCGATCTCGCGGCGCGCAGCCTCGCGACCATGGAGATTCCCCTTGGCGTGCTGACCGCCGTGATCGGAGCGCCGATCTTCCTCTGGCTTCTGGCGCGGAGGGCGCGGATATGGGCGGAGTGACGCCCTTTCTGGTCGAGGCGCGAGGGCTGGCGGTCGGCTATGGCGGGCGGGCTCTGGTCTCGGGGATCGACCTGACTTTGCGCGCCGGAGAGACGCTTTGCCTGCTCGGGCCGAACGGCGTCGGCAAGACGACGCTCTTCCGCACGCTTTTAGGGCTCGCGCCCGCCCTCTCCGGGGAGGTCCGGCTGAAGGGCGCGGCTCTGGCGGATCTGACCCGCCGCGAGATCGCCGCGCGTCTGGCCTACGCCCCGCAATTCCTCGCGACGCCCTTCGCCTATCGGGCTCTCGACGTCGTGCTGATGGGGGCTTCGGCGAAGCTCGGAGCCTTCGCGCGGCCCGGCCCCGAAGAGGAGGCGCGGGCTTTGGCGGCTCTGGCGGCGCTCGGAGCGGAGGATCTGGCTCAGGCGGAGGTCACGCGGTTGTCGGGCGGACAGCGTCAGATGGTTCTGCTCGCGCGGGCCTTGGCGCAGGAGGCGGGCGCCGTGGTCATGGACGAGCCCACCGCCAGCCTTGATTTCGCCAATCGCCTTCAGGTCGAGGCGGCGGTCCGCGCTCTGGCCGGGCGGGGGATGGGGGTGATCCTCTCGACCCATGATCCGGATCAGGCGGCGCGGCTCGGCGACCGGGCGATCCTCATCGGGCGCGAGGGCCTGATCGCCTCCGGCCCGACCGACGCAGCCATGACGGCGGAGAATCTGTCCCGGCTTTACGGCGTGGCCCTGCGCCGCGAGATCCTGTCCGACGGCGCGGTCCATTTCCGCTGAGGCTTCGGCGAGCCGGCGTCAGGCGGTCTGCGCCCGCAAGAGCATGCCGAACAAATCCCGGGGCTCGTCCGGATCGGCCAGCATGTCCAGATCGACCGACAGGCCCGTGCCCGCAAGCTTGTCCCGCACATAGCGCAGAGCCGAAAAATCCTCGACCGCGAAGCCCACGCTGTCGAACAGCGTGATCGCCTGATCCGAAGAGCGCCCCTTCGCCTCGCCCCGCAGCACGCGCCATAATTCGGTCACGGGGAAATCGGCGGGCATCTGCTGGATCTCGCCCTCGATCCGGGTCTGTTCGGGATATTCCACGAAGACCTCGGAGCGGTTCAGAACATCGGCGTGCAGCTCGGTCTTGCCGGGGCAGTCGCCGCCCACCGCGTTGATGTGGATTCCGGGGCCGACCATGTTGTCGGTCAGAATCGTGGCGTTCTGCTTATCGGCGGTGACCGTGGTCACGACGTCGGCGCCCTCCACCGCCTCCTGCGCGCTGGCGCAAACCGCGATGGAGAAGCCGCGTCCGGCGAGATTGCGGGCGCAGCGGGCGGAGGCCTCGGGGTCGATGTCGTAAAGCCGCAGATCGGTCACGCCGCAGATCGCCTTGAAGGCGAGGGCCTGAAACTCCGATTGCGCGCCGTTGCCGATGATCGCCATCCTGCGGCTCTCCGGGCGGGCCAGACGCCTCGCCGCCAGCGCCGAGGTGGCGGCGGTGCGCAGGGCGGTCAGGATCGTCATCTCGCTGAGCAGCAGCGGATAGCCGGTCGCCACATCCGACAAGACGCCGAAGGCGGTGACGGTCTGGCGGCCGTCGCGGGTGTTCTTGGGATGTCCGTTCACATATTTGAAGCCGTAAAGCGCTCCGTCCGAGACCGGCATCAGCTCGATCACGCCGTCCGTGGAATGGGCGGCGACGCGGGGAGTCTTGTCGAAATCGGGCCAGCGGAGGAAATCGGCTTCGATCTCCCCGGCCAGCTCCGAGAGGAAGGCCTCCACCCCCACCAAATGCACCAGCTTCATCATATGGTCGACGCTGACGAAGGGCACGAGGTTCAGTTTTTCCGGACGCGGCGTCTGCGAGGTCATCGTTTTCATCCAAGGGCTGTCTTGAGAACCGGGAGAAGCGGCGCGGGATCAGCCGCGCGGCGCGGTCAGGAAATGACGGGCGAGGCGCGAAACCAGCTCCGGCAGCGCCGCGAAGGCGTAGGGGGCGTGGACCCGCTCAAGCCGCTGGTGGAACTCGCGTCCCCAAGGGCCGATGTTCACCGCCGGGAAGCGCAGGGCCTCGGCGGGCGGCAGGTCGATCAGCCGGGAGATGGGCGTGTTGGCCCGCACCACCTCGCCGCCCGAGGCCGCCTGACCGAGAAAGCTCATGTCCGAGATGCCCTGAAAATAGGGCTTCCAGACCAAGCTGCGGTCAGGAGCGGCGCAAAGCTCGGCCCGGGCCGCCTCGACGGCGCGGCGCAAAGCCTGATGATCCGGATCGGCGGGGTCGAGGCCGGTGGCCGGATAATGCAGGCCCGCGAAGCCGACGACCACGGCGGGGCCGGAGAGCCGGGCGCGATCCACGAGCCATGCGGTCAGGCGGCGGCTGACGGCCAGCGGATTGTCGACGCCCGCCGATCCGGCCTCTTCCGCCGCATAAGCGGCGTCGAAGCCCGCGCCGAATTCAGCCGCCGCTTCGGCCTTCAGCTCGGCGAAGCTCAGCAGACGCGGCGGATGCGGCGCGGCGCCTCCGCTCTGGCCGGTCATCTCGCTGAAGCGGCGGGCCTCGGCGGCGAAGCGGTCGACGGCCTCCGCCGCCCCCGCCGCGACCTCGGCGCGGAAGCGGGCGAAGAGCGCCTCCGGATCCATCGCATGATAAAGCCAGTTGAAGGCCAGCCAGAAGCGTTCCGGCGTCGTCGCCTCGTAGCCGTCGCGCAGGTCGCGGGCCTCAAGGCAGATCGGCGGCGGAGAGACGTCGCGCGCGTCGGCGTCGGCGAGAGCGGCGGCGCCCTCGAAGCGGGTCAGAACGCCGCCCGCCATGGCCAGAGCGCTGACGCCCTCATAGGGATAGCTGGCGTGCGAGCTCAGCCCGACGATCAACGCGAAGGGCAGGAGCTTGCCGATGGTGCCCGCATAGACCGCGCGCCCCTCCGAGCCGTCGCCCTGATCCGAGGTCACGTCCATATTCACCGCGGCGGCGATCGTGAGGCCCAGATCGCGCGCCAGACCGGGCAGAGCGTCGCGCAGGCTGCGCATGCCCCGGCTTTCGCGCTCCTCGTCGGGGGTGGCGAGCAGCATCAGATTGCCCTCGCGGTCCGCCTGAGCGGCGAAGCGCTCCAGACAGGCCACGCCTGCGGCGATCCCGCTTTTCATGTCGAGCATGCCGCGGCCGGGCAGAAAATCGCCGCTGCGCAGATCCTCCAGCGCGCGGTCTTCGCGCGCGCTGCGGGGGCGGCCGGAGAGGTCGGCGATCAGCGCCGCGCGCAGAGCGAGGCCGTCGCAGGAGAGGTCGCGCAGCTCGTGGTAATTCTCGGTGGAGACCGTGTCGAAATGTCCGGCCAGCGCGAGAGTCCGGGCTCCGCGCCCGCGCACGACCGCCACGACCGAACGGGTCAGCGGGTCGCCATGGCTGTCGACGAGGCGGATGTCTTCGGGATGATCCCGGAAATAGGGGATTTCACGCAGCATTTCGGCGAAGCGCGGGGCGAATTCCGCCTCGCCGGGCGCGCCGGTCTCGCTGCGCCAGGACACCATGCGCAGAGCCAGCTCCTCGACGCGGCGGGCCTCCGGTCCGAGGGAGCCGCCCGTTGCTTGCGCGCTGTTCATCTTCATCTCCATGGTCGGCCAGAGACGGCCGCCTTTCCTGCGTCGGGTTTCAGGCGCTCAGAGCGTGTTGCGAACGCTCTAAGTTTTTGCTTCGTCGCGCTTTCGCGAGGGGAAGCTTGGTCGGATTCGCTGGAGAGCGCTCATTGCGCCAAATGCTTGCGCAGGAAGCCGCGGGTGCGCTCCTGCGTCGGAGCCTTCAGCACTTGTTCAGGCGGCCCTTGCTCCACCACCACGCCGCCGTCCATGAAGAGCACATGATCCGAGACCTCGGCGGCGAAGCGCATCTCATGGGTGACGATGATCATCGTCATTTGTTCGGCGGCCAATTGCTTCATCACCAGATTCACCTCGTCCACCAGCTCGGGGTCAAGGGCCGAGGTGGCTTCGTCGAAGAGCATGGCCTTGGGCTGCATCGCCAGAGCCCGGGCGATGGCCACCCGTTGCTTCTGCCCGCCCGAGAGCCGCGCCGGATAGGCGCCGCCTTTATCGGCGAGGCCCACTTTCTCCAGCAGCGTCCGGGCCAAGGCTTCGGCCTCGGCTTTGGATTTCCCCTTCAGCTTCATGGGCGCGATAGAGACGTTTTCCAGCGCCGTGAGATGCGGGAAGAGATTGAACTGCTGGAAGACCATGCCCATCTGCTGACGGATCCGGTTGATATGGGTCTCGAAGGCGCGGCCGGTCAGGGCGGAGTTCACCTGAACGCCGTCCAGCCAGATCTCGCCGTGAGAAATCTCCTCCAGCATGTTGACCGACCGCAAAAGCGTGCTTTTGCCCGATCCGCTGGGGCCGATGATCGAGACGATCCGGCCCTGATCGACGTCCAGATCAATTCCTTTGAGGACTTCATGCGAGCCGTAGGATTTGCGGATCCCGCGAAGCCGGATCATGGGGGCGGCTGAGGTCATCGGATCGCTTCCGCTTTTCTGGCCGCACGGCCCAGCGCCCATTCCATCGCCAGATTCAGGAGATAGTACAGCACGGCCACGGCGAAATAAAATTCAAAGGGGCGATAGGTGGCGCTGATCCCGCGCTGGGCGTTCAGCACCAATTCCGCGACGCCCAGAACCGACAAGACGGCGGTGTCCTTCAGCAGGATGATGCTGTTGTTGCCCACCTGCGGCAGAGCGGTCAGCGTCGCCTGAGGGATGATGAAATGGCGCAGAGCCGCCGTCCGGCCGAAGCCCAGACTCCGCGCCGCCTCCATCTGGCCCTCGTCGACGCTCTGGATGGCGCTGCGGAAGATGTCGGCGTTATAGACCGCGTAATGCACGCCCAAGCCCATGACGCCGGTCCAGAAGGCGGGCAGCAGAACCCCCAGCTGCGCGAGGCCGTAATAGAGCAGATAGAGCTGCAGCAGCAGCGGCGTGCCCATGAACAGAAAGGCGATCCCGCGCAGAGGCAGCGAAATCAGCTTCGGCCCGTAAAGCGTGACGAGGGCCAGCAGCACGCCCAGAACCACGCTCAGAGCCCCGGCCAGAACGGTGATCAGCACCGTCCACAGGGCTCCGGTCGCGAGGAGATCGGCGTAGGGCGGCAGAACTGAAAAATCGAGCATCAGACCCTCCCTCGTTCGGCCGTCCCGAAGAGGGATTCCAGACCGCGGATCCCCAGCATGATCGCCAGAATGATGATCAGATAGGCGATTCCCGCGGCGGCGAAGACTTCGAAGGGCTTGTAAGTCGAGGTGACGAAGCGCTGCGCCGAATAAGTCAGCTCCACCACCCCGATGGTCGAGGCCAGCGCGGTGCCCTTCGTCAGGATCACCGTATTGACGCCCAGAGTGCGCAGCATCAGCGGCGCGGCCTGCGGCAGAATGAACAGCCGCATCGTGTCGAGCCGCCCGAAGCCCAGACTGCGGGCGGCTTCATATTGGCCATGCTCGACGGCGATGATCGCGCCGTGCAGCCCCACCGACATATAGGCGCCGATGTTCAGCCCCATGGTGATGGCCCCGGCCTGAAAGGGCGTCAGATTGAGGCCCAGCTGCGGCCCTCCGAAGAAGACCAGAAACAGCTGGACCAGAAGCGGCGTGCCGCGGATCACGCTGACATAGGCCGCGGAGAGCCCGCGCCAGATCGCCTGCCGCGACATGCGCGCCGCGACCAGCGCCACGGCCGCCGCCAAGCCGATGGCGAGCGAGGCGGCGGCCAGCTGCATCGTCTTCAGCGCCGCCTCAAGGATGAAGGGCGCGATGCGTTGAATCAGAGCGACGTCCATGATGAGCCCTCGCGTCGGTTGCGGTCAGGTTCAACGGATGTCGGCGCCGATCCATTTTTCGGAGATCGCCTGATAAGCGCCGTCGGCCATCATGTCGTCGAGCGCCTTTTGCATGGCGGCCGCCAGCTCGGGATTATTGCGGCGGATGGCGATCCCAATGTCGAAGCGCGGCAGGCTTTCGTCCTGAACCTGCATGATGGGGGCCGCGCCTTCGCGGATCGCCACCAGAACCGGCACGTCGTCGGCGATGACCGCGTCGATGCGGCCCGCGCTCAGATCCAGCAGCATCTCAGGCAGGCCGCGATAGGTCCGCACCTGAAAGCCGCCTTTCTCCCTCGCCCATTGCTCCCCGGTCTCGCCCAGCGTCACGCCGACGGTCTTGCCCGCCAGAGCCCCGACGTTCGCGATCTCGGAGCCCTCCCGCACGAAAAGCCCGAGGCCCGAACGATAATAGGGGCCGACGAAGGCCACGGCCTTCTGGCGCTCTTCGGTGATGCTCATCGAGCCGATGACGGTGTGGTAGCGGCCGGTGACCAGCCCGGCGATGATGCCGTCCCAGGCGGTGGTCACGATCTCGGGCTCGACCTCCAGCCGACGGGCGATCTCGCGGCCGATGTCGACGTCGAAGCCGACGACTTCGTTCTGATCGTCGACGAAGCTGAAGGGCGGAAAGACGCCGGACATGGCGACGGACAGCTTGCCCGCATCGCGGATCTTGTCGAGGTCGTCGGCCAGCGCGGGCGCGGTCAGCAGCGTCAGGGCCGTCAGCGATCCGATCAGCCGTTTTGACATGAAGCTCATAAGGCGTTCTCCCTGGAATGCGGCTTTGGCCGCCGCTCTCTGTTCGGGATTCGACCGGGAGGGGAGGGGCGTAAGGCGGCCCTTCCTCCGGTCGTCCCTTTCCCCAAGGCTAGCCTTTCGTCTCTGCTCTGAAAAAGACGCCGAAACGCCTGAATCAAAGAATATGTAACTATATAGGAAGAGAAACCGACGAATCAGGAGCAACCCGATGGATGATCTGGATCGAAGGCTGATCGCCGAACTCCGAATCAACGGGCGGGCCTCGCTGCCGCAGCTTGCGCAGATTCTGGGCGTGGCGCGGGTCACCGCGCAGAAACGCATGGATCGGCTGGTGGACGAAGGCCAGATCAAAGGCTTCACCATCCGCCTCAAGGACGATCTGCGCGAGGATCAGATCCGGGCCTTCATGCTGATCGAATTCTCAGGGGCGCCGATCAGGCAGACCATCGCCGCCGTCAAGCGGATCCCCGGCATATCCGCCGTGTTCAACACCAATGGCGTCTGGGACATGATCGCCGAGGTCGAGGTCTCGAAAATGGTCGAGCTCAACGCGCTGATCGCGCAAGTGCGCGGCATGAGCGGCGTCGCCAAGAGCGAGACCTTCATTCTGCTCGGTCCGGCGTGAGCAAGGCGCATGGGCGACCGCGCCCAGCGCCGCGCCGAGTTTGAGGTCGTCGCGATGAAGTCCGGCGCAGCCGGAGCGCCGTCGAAAGCCTGAGCGAGCCCGGCCGCGAGGCTCAGCGCTGGCTGAAATAGACCGAGGCCGCGGCGGCGTGGGACATCTCCTCCACCGCCTCCAGCAGATCCGGCGCGAGGCCCTCCATCCGCGCTGCGTCCAGAAGAATGGAGGGGCCCGCCACCGACATGGCTCCGAGAACCTTGCCGTCGCGGCGGCGGATCGGCGCGGCGATGGCCGCCATGCCGGGAATGAAGCTGTCGATGGTCAGCGCGTAGCCTTGTCCGCGCGCCTCGGCCAGCCGCCCGAGCAGCTCCGCCGCCGATTTGGGCGCGCCCTCGCCGGAGCTTTCCTGCGCGAAGCCCTGACGCGCCGCCTTCATCAGCGCCTCCTCGTCGCTCATGGTCGAGAGCCAGGCCAGACCGCTCGCCGAACTCGCCAGATGGGCGGTGCCGCCCTGTTCGCGGCCCGGATCATAGCGCAGCCCCGTGGTCGCGCCCTGAGCCACCGCCACCCAGACCAGATCTCCCCCGTCGATCACGCTAAGCCGCACGAGCTGCCGGCTCGCCGCCGCCAGCCGGTCGAGAATCGGCTGCGCCACGTCCGTGACGCCGCTCTGCGCCAGAAAGGAGAGCCCGAGGGCGGGCAGCTTCATGCCCAGCCGATAGGCGCCTTTCGCGCCCTCCTGATGGACGTAGCCGGAATCCACGAGCTGATTCAACATTCTGTGCACGCCGCTGGGCGGCAGGTCCAGCGCCGTCGCGACCTGACCGACCGCCACGCCCTCCGGATGTTTCGACAAAAGGTCCAGCAAGGCCAGACCGCGCTCAAGCGATGAACTCATCTTCTCCCCCCAGCCTTGCGGCGCTCTCGAATTTCAAAATGGAAGATTGTTCCGTTTTTTGCAAGTCGGCGGATGGGCAGGAAATTTCTTGCTTCGTCAAAGCCTTGGTCGCGAAGGGCGCTTTGGGGAGGGAATCTCATAAATCGGAATGAAATTCCATTATTGACTTAAATTCCTTTTTATGTGGATATGCCGCCCGGAAGACAAAGGGAGCGAAAGGCATGAGGCTGGACGGAGAAACGCGGCTGATCCCGATTCTGGGAGACCCCATCGCGCAGGTGAAGTCTCCGGCTCTGCTCAGCGACAGGCTGGCGGCGGAGGGGGCCAATGCGATCGTGCCGCCGGTCCATGTGCGGGCGGAGGATTTCCGCGCCGCGGTCGAGGGGCTCAAGCGCATCGGCAATCTCGACGGCTTCGTGATCACCATCCCGCATAAATTCGTCGCGGCCGAGGTCTGCGACCGGTTGTCCGACCGCGCGGCCTTCCTCGGCTCGGCCAACGTCGTGCGGCGCGAGGCCGACGGCGCGTGGTTCGGCGATCATTGCGACGGTCAAGGCTATGTCGCGGGCGTGCGGGCTCAGGGCGCGAGGGTCGAGGGCGCCGCCGTGCTGCTGATCGGCGCGGGCGGAGCGGGCTCGGCCATCGCTTACGAGTTTCTGAATCAGGGCGCGGCCTCGGTGGCCGTGCATGACGCCGACGCGGCGCGCCGCGCGGCGCTGATCGCGCGTCTGGAGGCCCGCTTCCCCGGACGCGCCCGCGCGGGCGGCTGGAGCCCGAAGGGCTTCGACCTCGTCGCCAACGCCACGCCCATGGGGATGCGTCCGGAGGATCCTTTCCCCGCCGATCCCGCGCAGCTCGAAGCGCGCCAATTCGTGGCCGATTGCGTCACCCGCCCCGAAGAGACGCCGATGATCCTGCGCGCCCGCGCTCTGGGCTGCGCGACCATGACCGGCCTCGGCATGTTCAACGGCGTGGCCGAGCGCATGGCGGATTTCTTCCTCCGCAGGGCCTGACCGCGCCAACCCACGCCCGGCCGCGCCCTCAGAGCGCCGCCGGGCTTCAGGCGGAGATCCGAATATGAGCGGGAACGAGACCGCCGAAGTCGTGGACGTGGTCGTGGTCGGCTCCGGAGCCTCGGGGCTGGCGGCGGCGGTCACGGCGGCCCATCACGGCCTCAGGACTCTGGTGCTGGAGAAGCATGAGCAATTCGGCGGCGCCAGCGCCTGGTCGGGCGGCTGGCTCTGGGTTCCGCGTAATCCTCTGGCCCGCGCGGCGGGAATCGAGGAGCCGCCGGAGCGGATCCGGAGCTATCTGCGCGCCGCGCTGGGGAATTTCTACGACGCGCCGCGGGTCGAGGCTTTCCTGACCGCCGCGCCGCGCATGGTGGGCTTTTTCCGCGATCTCGGCATGAAATGGCGCGACGGCAACGCCATCCCCGACATGATGGCCGATCTGCCCGGCGCCGGAACCGGCGGACGCTCGGTCACGGCGGAGCCCTTCGACGGGCGGCGTCTGGGGCGCGAGCTGCGCCGTCTGCGCCGCCCCAAGCCGGAGACGGCCTTCATGGGCATGGCCATCGCCTCGGGCGCCGATCTGGGGCATTTCCTCAAGGCGGGGCGCTCGCCCAAGTCCTTCTGGCACGCCACGAAGCGTTTCGCCCATCACACGGTCCACTCCGCGATTTTCGGGCGCGGGACGCATCTCGTCAACGGCAACGCCCTCGTGGCGCGGCTGGCCGAGATCGCCTTCGCCCAAGGCGTCGAGATCCGCACCTCCACGCCGGTCCTGCGGCTGCTGAAGGAGGGCGGGCGCGTCGTCGGGGTCGAGACCCGCGACGGGCGCAAGATCCTCGCCGCGCGCGGGGTGGTTCTGGCGGCGGGGGGCTATCCGGCCGATCCGGCGCGGCGCAAGACGAGCTTTCCCCACGCCCCCACCGGCCATGAGCATTGGACCGCCGCTCCGCCCGAAAGCCTCGGCGAGGGCCTGAGTCTCGGCGAAGCGGCGGGCGGGCGCGTGGCTCAGGAGAAGACGGCCCATCCGGCGAGCTGGGCGCCCGTCTCGCTGGTGCCTCATCGCGACGGCTCCTTCGGGCATTTCCCCCATCTCATCGAGCGGGCCAAGCCCGGCGTGATCGGCGTGCGCGCCGACGGCAAGCGCTTCGCCAATGAAGCCGACGGCTATCATCAGGTGGTCGGGCGGCTGCTGGAGGCCACGCCGCGCGACGCGCGTCCGGTCTTCTGGCTGATCGCGGGACATGGCTTCGTCCGGCGCTATGGGCTGGGCTGGGCCAAGCCCGCGCCGGTGCCGCTCTGGGGCGCCTTGCGCTCGGGCTATCTCAAGCGCGGGCGCAGCCTGCGCGAATTGGCCGAAGTCTGCGGCGTGGATCCCGCCGGGCTTGAGGCGACCGTCGCCGCCTATGACGCCGAGGCGCGCGAAGGCCGCGATCCCCAATTCCATCGCGGCGAGAGCCCTTATAACCGTGTCAACGGCGACGCCGAGCGGAAGCCCAATCCCTGCGTCGCGCCGCTGGGCGAAGGCCCTTATTACGCGGTGGAGGTGGTTCCGGGCAGCCTCGGCACCTTCGCCGGACTAGCCGTGGACGCCCGCGCCCGCGTGCTGGAGGCGGCGGGCGGCGCGCCCATCCCCGGCCTCTACGCCGTGGGCACCGACGCCGCCAGCGTCATGGGCGGAGCCTATCCCGCCGGAGGAATCAATCTGGGTCCGGGCATGGCCTTCGGCTTCCTCGCGGGGCGCGACCTCGCGGGCCTGCCGGAGCTCGCGCCTGAGGACGAAGCCGAACCGCAACCGCATAAGGAGACGACGCCGTGAAATATTACGAGCTGGCTACGCTGTTCCTGCCCATGGGGACCGCTCCGCGCGCCGTCGCCGGAGTCCCCGCCTTCGCCGCCGAGGGGCGGGGCCGATTGCTCGGCATGTGGATGGCGGACGTCGGCCGCCTGAACCGCATGTTCGTTCTGCGCGGCTTCGAGGACGCCGAAAGCCTGCTGGCCGAGCGCAAGCGGACTCATGAGAGCGTCAGCCCCTTCAATTGCGGCGACGTTCTGGGCGATCTCAGCCTTGAGAGCTATGAGCCTTTTCCCTTCATGAAGCCGGTCGAGCCGGGGAATTACGGCGGAGTCTATGAATTCCGCACCTATCCCTTCCGCATCGGCGGGGGCTATCCCGAGACCGTCGCGAAATGGGAGGCCGCGCTGCCCGCTCGCGAAAACTTCTCGCGCTGTCTGATCGCCATGCGCGCCCTCGACGGAATCCCGCGTTTCCTCAACATCTGGCCCTACGCCGACATCGCCGCCCGCAGCAAGGCGCGCGCGGAATCGGTGGCGGCGGGCGTCTGGCCGCCCAAGGGCGGGCCGGACTGGCTGAAATCCGACATGGACTCGACCATCGCCGTTCCCGCGGCCGGCTCGCCGCTGGCCTGATCCTCAAACCCGGCGCTTCAGGAGGCCGCATCATGGCGCATCCGCTCTCCCTCGCTTTTCTGTCTCTGCCCGTCGCTCCGCCCGTGATGATCGAGGCGGCCGCCGAAGCCGGATTCGCGGCGGTGGGGCTGCGGATGCTGCCCGCCGCGCTCTCGGGCGAAGGGCCTTATCCGCTGCTGACCGACGACGCCTTGCTCGCCGAGACCCGCGCCGCCCTGCGCGACACGGGGCTCAAGGTGGCGGACGTCGAGATCGTCCGGCTGAACGCCGCTTTCGATCCGGAAGCCTTCCGGCCCTTCCTCGCCCGCGCCGCCGAGCTTGGCGCGCGTCATGTCCTCGTCGCGGGCGACGACCGCGACGAGCCGCGTCTGATCGGGAATTTCGCCCGCTTCTGCGATCTGGCGGCGGAGTTCGGCCTGAGCGGCGATCTGGAGTTCATGCCCTGGACCGCCGTTCCGGATCTGGCGGCGGCGCGGCGCGTGGTCGAGGCGGCGGATCGGCCCAACGGCGCGATCCTCGTCGACGCGCTGCATTTCGACCGCGCCCCCACCACGCTGGAGGAGGTGCGGGCTCTGCCCGCCGCCCGCGTCAATTACGTGCAGTTCTGCGACGGCCCGCGCCCCTATGACCCGAGCGACGAAGGGCTGATCGCGGTGGCGCGCGGCGCGCGGCTCATGCCGGGCGAAGGCGCCATCGATCTTGTGGGGCTGGCGCGGGCCATTCCCGCCGATTGCGTGATTTCGGTCGAGGTGGCGGATCTGGCGAACCGGTCGTCTCCGCGCGAGACCGCCTTGCGCGCGGCCCGGACCACGCGGGCCGTTCTGGAGGCTGCAGGGCGCTGAAAGGCGTCCGTCGCGCCGGGATTCATGTCAGGACAAGAGGGAGGGCCGCGCATGACGCAGGCTGACAAGGCCGCCGCGCCGCAAGAGGTCGATCTGCTGGTCTGCGGCGCGGGCGCCGGAGGCATGACCGCGGCTCTGGTCGCGAAGCTGGAGGGGCTCGACGTCCTGCTCTGCGAAAAGACGGAGCAGGTCGGCGGGATCACCGCCACCTCGGGCGGCACCACCTGGGTTCCCGGCAATTCGCTGGGCGCGGCGGTCGGGGCGCCCGACAAGGCCGAGGACGCGCGGGAGTTCCTGCGCTATGTGGTCGGGAACCGGGGCGGCGAGGATCTGCGCGAGGCCTTCCTCGCTTCGGGCCGGGCCGCCATCGACGATCTTGCGGCCCGCAGCGAGGTGAAATTCGCCGCCGCCGCCGCTCATCCCGATTATCTCGACGGGCCGGGCTCCGCCTATGGAGGCCGCGCCCTTGGGCCTCTGCCCTTCGACGGCAAGCGCCTCGGCGAGGATTTCAAGCGCGTGCGTCCGCCCCGGCCCGAGTTCATGGGCCTCGGCGGCATGATGGTCGGGCGAGGGGAGATCGATTCTCTGCTGAATCCCTTCCGTTCGCTGGCGAATCTCCGTCAGGGGACGAAGATCGTCTTCAACCACCTCAAAGACCGCTTGAGCCATCCGCGCGGAACGCGGCTGCTCATGGGCAACGCCCTTGTGGCGCGGCTGCTCTTCAGCCTGCGCCGACAGGGGACGCCGATCCTCTTCGGGACTTCTCTTGAGGAGCTGATCGTGGAGGAGGGCCGCGTGGTCGGGGCGCGTCTGCGCGGGCCTGAGGGGGAGCGGATCGTGCGGGCGCGGCGCGGCGTGGTTCTGGCGACGGGCGGCCTCGCCTGGAATAAGGCCCTGCGCGAGAAATTCCTGCCCGAAGGGACGCGCGGCCTCTCGCTCGCGCCCGAGACCAACACCGGCGACGGCGCGACGGCGGCGACGAAGATCGGCGCGCGCTTCGAGGACGGCGGCGATAGTCCGGCGCTCTGGATGCCCTGCTCCTCCTATCGCCGGGCGGACGGCCATCTGGCGGTCTGGCCGCATATCCTGCTCGACCGCGCCAAGCCGGGGCTTCTGGCGGTGAATTCCTCGGGGCGCCGCTTCGTCAATGAAAGCGACAGCTATCATGATTTCAGCATGGCCCAGATTCGCGGCGCGCCCGACGCTCTGCCCGCATGGCTGATCTGCGGCGCGGCCTTCGTCAAACGCTATGGGCTCGGACTGGTGCTGCCCGGCGGACATGGCCTCCGGCGGATGGTCAAGGCGGGCTATCTGATCGAGGCGCCGGATCTGGCGAAGCTGGCGGAGAAGATCGGCGTTCCGGCTGAGGCTCTGGCGGCGACCGCGGCCCGTTACGACGAGCTCGCGAAAACCGGCGCAGACGCCGATTTCGGGCGCGGGACCAGCGTGATGAACCGCTTCAACGGCGATTCCGAAGCGGGCGGCGCCAATCCTTGCCTCGGTCCGGTGGGCGAGGGGCCTTACTACGCTCTGGAGGTGCGGCCCGCGGATCTCGCCTCCAGCGCGGGGCTGGCGGGCGATCCGCACGGGCGGGTTCTGAATGAGGCGGGCGCGCCGATTCCGGGGCTTTATGCGGCGGGCAACGATCTCGCTTCGATCTTTAAGGGAACCTATCCGGGGCCGGGCACCACCATAGGTCCGGCGGTGGTCTTCGGCTGGCGCGTCGCGCGCCATGCGGCGGGGCTGCCGACGCCGGATCGTCTGGAGTAAGGCGGGGCGGAGATCAGGCGGCGCCTTGGGCGGCCTCGGCGAAGGCGCGGGCCTCCTGCGGGGCCGCTCCGAGCCCTCCGGCGGCGGAGAGGTCGAGATCCGGGAAATCCCGCGCCACGAGGGCCGTAAGCGAGGTGCCTTCCCTCTGAGCTTCGGCGCAGAGGGCCTTGATCTTCGCCTGAGCCTCGGGGCGCGGCAGATGGCGCGCCAAAGCGAAGCTATAGGCTTCGGCGTGGATCAGCCCTGAGCCGTCATCGAGATTGCGGGCCATGGCCTCCGGAACGGGCGAGATCGCCCCCGCCAGATCCCGCGCCAGAGTTAGCGCCCGCCCCGTCGAGAGGCAGAGCTGCGGCAGAGTCAGCCATTCGACGAACCAAGCGGCGCCGTCGCGCTGCTGACGATGGATTCCCGCGCCCTGAACCGCTCCGGCCAAGGCGAGGCTCTGGCGGGCGAGGGCGACCAGCGCGGAAGGCCCGACCGGATTTTGTTTTTGCGGCATGGTCGAGGAGCCTCCGGCGCCGGAGACTCGGATCTCGCCGATCCCCGATTGCGCCATGAGGATGAGGTCTTCGCCCATCTTGCCGAGGCTGACGGTCAGGCCCGCCATCCAAGCGGCGAAAGCGTCGATGTCCTCGCGTTCGGCGTGCCAGCTCGCGCCGGGATCGGCCAGCCCGAGCGCCGCCGCCAGAGCCGCCCGCAGGGCGGGGCCCTCGGGGCCCATGGCCGAGAGCGTGCCCGCCGCGCCGCCGAGCGAAACCCGCGCGAGGCGCGGCCTCAGCTCCGCCAGCGCCGCCCGATGACGGAGCAGAGGCCGCCCCCATCCCGCGACGACCGCGCCGAAGCTGGTCGGGGTGGCGGCTTGTCCATAGGTGCGGGCGGCCATGGGAAGCTCGGCGTGGCTTCCGGCCAGAGCGCCCAAAGCGCGGAGCGTCGCCGCAAGCCGCGCCTCCCAGAGATCCAGCAGCGGAAGCAGGCGCAGCGCCAGCCCAGTGTCCATCACATCCTGAGAGGTCGCGCCCCAATGGAGATATTGAGCATGCTCCGGCGCGTTCATCGCCTTGCGGAAGGCCGCCACGAGGCCCGGAACCGGCACGCCGTCCGTCGCGGCGGCGAGGCCCAGCGCGGCGGGGTCCAGCCGGACCTCGCCCGCCGCCCGCGCGATGAAGGCGGCGGAGTTCTCAGGAATCATCCCCAGATCGCCTTGCGCCTTCGCGAGAGCCCCCTCGACCCGCAGCATGGCGCGGATCTCCGCCTCCGCCGAGAAGAAGGCGGCGGTCTCCGCGTCGCCGAAGAGCGGGGCGTAGATGGGATTGTCGGCGAGGGCGGCGGGCATGGGCGGACTCCGGGGCCGGATCAGGCGGCGAGGGGTTTAAGCTTGAGGATCTCGCGGGCCTGACGCCAGCTCGCGACCGGGCGGCCATAGGTTTCGCAAAGCTCCGCCGCGCGCCGCACGAGCGCCGCATTGGAGGGCGCGAGCCGGTCGCGGTCGAGGCGCACGTTGTCCTCAAGCCCCGTGCGGGCGTGGCCGCCCGCCGCGATGGCCCATTCGTTCAGAATAATTTGGTTCGGGCCGATCCCCGCCGCGCACCAAGGGACGTTTTCGCCGAAGAGCCGCCGCACCGTCTTGACGTAATAATCAAAGACCTCGCGGTCTGCGGGCGTGGCGTTCTTCACGCCCATCACGAATTGGACATAGGGCCGATCCTTGATCGCGCCCGCCTTCCACATCTCATGGGCCTTGAGGATATGCGAGAGGTCGAAAGCCTCGATCTCCGGCTTGACCTCATATTTCAGCATTTCGGCGGCGAGCCAGTCCACGAGATCGGGCGGATTCTCATAAACCCGGGTCGGGAAGTTGTTCGAACCCACCGAGAGCGAGGCCATATCCGGCGCCAGAGGCAGCATGCCGCCGCGCGCTTGTCCGGCGCCCGAGCGTCCGCCGGTCGAGAGCTGGATGATCAGGCCGGGACAATGCTTCTCCAGCTCCTCCTTGAGCCGGGCGAAACGTGCGGGGTCGGAGGTCGGCGCGCCTTGGTCGTCGCGGACATGGCAATGGGCGACGCTCGCCCCCGCCTCGAAGGCCTCCTGCGCGGATTCGACCTGCTCGGCGATGGAGATCGGCACCGCCGGATTATTCGCCTTGGTCGGCAAAGAGCCCGTGATCGCCACGCAGAGGATGCAAGGATCGCTCATCATGGCCTCACAGATCGAAGAAGACGGTTTCGTTCTCGCCCTGAAGAACGACGTCGAAGCGATAAGCGCCTTCGCCGGTCTTTTTCGCGATCAGCGTCTTGACCCGCTCGCGATGCTCGATGCGCTGGAGGACGGGGCAGCTTTCATTCTCCTCATCCTCGAAATAGATCCGCGTCTGAAGCCCGAGGTTGATCCCCCGCGCCACCAGCCAAAGCGAGATATGCGGCGCCATGAGGCGGCCGTCATGAAAGGGGACGCGGCCGGGCTTGATCGTCTTGAGCGTCCATTCGCCCGTGTCGAAATCGGCGATGATGCGCGCCCAGCCGGAGACCTTCGGATCGGCGCCGCCGCGCGGATCATTGCTGGAGAAAAGCCCCTGAGCGTCGGCCTGCCAGCTTTCGATCAGAGCGTCGCGCAGGATCATGCCCGCGCCGTCGCGCACCGTCCCCACGATGACGATCCGTTCGCCTTGCGCGCCTTCGGAGACGGGGCTCTCGCCCAGATCGCGCGGATAGATTCCCACATTGCCGAGCTTATTGGGGGTCAGGCCGATATGGACGTAGGGTCCGGCGGTCTGGGAGGGGGATTCCTTGAGATAATCGAGCTTCTGCATCACATCCCCTCCTTGCGGTTTTCAAAGACGCTCTGACGGCGCCCGCGCAGCACGATGTCGAATTTATAGGCGAGGCAATCCATGGGGATGGCCCGGTTCATATCCAGCGGCGCCACCAGCGCCTCGACGGCTTTCTGCTGGCCGATGGTGTTGACGATGGGGCATTTCGCAATGAGCGGATCGCCCTCGAAATACATCTGGGTGATGAGCCTCTGGCCGAAGCCCGAGCCGAAGACGGAGATATGGATGTGCATCGGCCGCCAGTTGTTGACATGGTTCGGCCAGGGATAGGCGCCGGGACGGATGGTCAGGAATTCATAAGAGCCGTCCGGGCCGGAGATCGTGCGTCCGCAGCCGCTGAAATTGGGATCGAGCGGCGCGAGATAGCCGTCTTTCTTATGGCGGTAGCGGCCTCCGGCGTTGGCCTGCCAGATCTCCACCAGCACGCCGGGGACGCCGCGCCCGGATTCGTCCAGCACCCGGCCATGCATGATGATCCGCTCGCCGACGGCGGGTTGGCCGGTGAAGTTGAGGATCAGGTTATTATCCAGCTCGCCGAGCATCTCATGGCCGAAGGCCGGGCCGGTCTCCTCGCTGAGCGTCGAGGAGAGGGCCACCAGCGGCTTGAAGGGCGCGCGGGTGATCGAGGTCTTATAGCCCGGCGTATAGGCCGCCGGATGCCAGTCGCGATCCCGGAAGAAGAGCGGGCCGCGCTCGACGGAGTTTTTCTGGCTCATCGCTGGTCCTCCATTTCGGCGAAAATCTCTTTGGCGATCTTGATCGCATGATTGGCGCGGGGCACGCCCGCATAGATGGCCACATGCAGCAGAGACTCCAGCACGTCCTCGCGCGAGGCTCCGGTGCGGGCGGTGGCGCGGATATGCATCGCCAATTCCTGATCGTCGCCCTGAGCCGCCAGCAGAGCGATGGTCAGCATGGAGCGTTCGCGCAGCGGGATCGTCCCGCGCGACCAGAGATGCGACCATGCGGCTTCGGTGATCAGCGCCTGAAAGGCCGCGTCGAATTCGGTTTTGGCGGCCTCGGCGCGGTCCACATGGGCGTCTCCGAGGACGCGGCGGCGGGTGGCCATGCCTTGAGCTTTGCGGTCGGTCATCGGGCGTGCTCCTTGAGGAAGGGGGCGAGGATCGCGGCGAAGGCCTCGGGCGTCTCGACGCAGGGCAAATGTCCGGCTTTGGGAATGAGATGAAAGGCCGCGCCGGGGGTCAGATCCGCCAGACCGCGCACCAGATCCGGCGGCGAGGCGCCGTCCTCCTCTCCGCCGATCACGAGGGTCGGCAGACGCAATTTCGCCGTCCCGGTCGTCAGATCGGCGGCGGCGATGGCCTCGCAGGCGGCGGCGTAGCCTTCGGGATCCGTGCGCGCGAGCATGTTGCGCCAGAGCGGCAGATCAGGCCCGGCGCGGAAGGCGGGTCCGAACCAGCGCTCCATGACCGCCTCTGCGAGGCTCCCGACCCCGCCCGCCCGCACGGCGGCGACGCGCGCGCGCCAGCTTTCGGGCGTCCCCATCCTCGGCGCCGTGTTGGAGAGGACCAGCGCCCGCACCAGATCGGGCCGAGCCGCCGCGAGGCTCTGGCCGATCATGCCGCCGATGGAGAGTCCGACGAAGACCACAGGCCCTTGAGCTTCGGCCTCGATCAGGGCGGCGGCGTCCTCGGCGAAACCGGCGATGGAGACGGGAGCGCCCCCAAGGCCCCCCAGATCGGAGAGCCCATGGCCGCGTTTGTCGAAGCGAATGGCGCGGATCTCCGGTAAAAGCCGCAAAGCGGCCTCCCAGAGCCGCAGATCCGTGCCGAGGGAATTGGCGAAGACCACGGCGGGGGCGCTCTCCGGGCCGTCGACGCGATAATGCAGAACCCCCCAGGGCCGTTTCAGGCTTTTCATTGGCGTTTCTCCCTATATCCATAATAGATCATGGATTTTAGAGAGCGAATAATGCGAAGTAGGCTGGAATTGATACCGGAAAGGTTATGAATCCGGGGCGCCGCCTTCTTCTATTGCGGAGCGTCCCAGTTCTCGCGGACCACGGCGGCGGCGAGCTCGCGCCGGAAGCGGCTGATCGCATATTCGGCGAAGCTGGAGAGATGACGCCCCTTCTTCGAGACCACCCAAGCGGAGATCTCGGCCTTTTCGACCAGAGGCCGCCGCGTCACGCCGGGCATATAGACCTCGGCCACTGAAAATTCGTCGATCACCGCCGCCCCCAGCCCATGGCGCACGAGGCTGACCACCGTCTGGGCGAAGCGTCCGCGCATGGCGTAGCGGGGCGCGATTCCGGCGTCGCGGAAGGGCTGGGCGAGGATGGCGCCGTAAGGGTCGTTCGGATCGACGCCGATCAGCTCTTCGCGCGCCAGCTCATGCGCCGAGATCGCCGATTTCGCCGTCAGAGGATGGCCGTCGGGCAGAATGGCCACCAGCCGGCCCCGCGCGAGGAGCACGTTCTCCAGCGCCGGATTCTCCACCGCGAAGCTCATGACGACGAATTCGCCGCGATCCAGCAGCAGATAATCGAGCGTCTCCTCGATCTTGAGGATGTTGAGGTCGATGAAGAGATCGGGAAAGCGCTCGCGCACCCCCCGCACCGCCCGCGCCGCGATGAATTGCGCGATGGAGGGCGCCGAGGCGAAGGAAAGCCGCGCGTCCTCGCCTTTGCGCAGCGCCGCCACCGCCGCGTTGAGATTGCCCATCTGCCGATGCACCTGATGGACCATCTCGAAGATGCTCTCGGCTTCGGCGGCGGGGATGAAGAGGCCCGCCTTGCGCTCGAAGAGCCGCAGCCCGAGCGAATCCTCCATATGTTTGACGAGGCGCGAGATCCCCGGCGCCGAGACGTTCAGCAGCTTGGCCGCGCCTTGAATCGTGCCCGCCATCATCACGGCGCGGATCGCTTCGACCTGTCTGAGCGTCAATTCCTTCATGGCGCCATGAAGGCCGAGGCCGCGGGCGGCGTCAAGCGCCTCATGCGGCGCTCCGCCGCAGGCCCGCGCGGGGCCGGAGAGGGCGGGAGGCGTAACATGATGGTCTTTATCTCGCTGAAAACATCCTTGCCGTTATGGAGCCGCCTGAAGATCCTCCTCCCGAAAGCCGCAAGACCGCAGGCTGAGAGCGTTTTCCAGCGAAGCCGATCAGGCTTCGCGTCGTGAAAATGCGGCCACAAGAGAAGTTCGAGCGTTTGAACGACCAAACCTGGTCTGAAAACGCTCCGGGAAGGAAGCCATGAAGACCTCGATCGCCACCGTCTCCGTTTCAGGCGGATTTCAGCAGAAGCTCGCAGCCATAGCTCAGGCGGGCTTCGACGGAATCGAGGTGTTCGAGCAGGATCTTCTCGCCTCGGATCTCTCGCCGCGCGAATTGGGCCGCATGACGCGCGACCATGGGCTTGAGATCACGCTGTTTCAGCCCTTCCGCGATTTCGAGGGCATGCCCGAGCCTTTGCGCGGCCGGGCCTTCGCTCGCGCCGCCCGCAAATTCGAGATCATGAACGAACTCGGCGCGGATCTGATGCTGGTCTGCTCCAGCACGCATCCCGAGGCTCTGGGCGGCGTGGACCGCGCGGCGGCGGATCTGCGCGAATTGGGCGAGCTTGCGGCGCGTCATGGCGTGCGGGTGGGCTATGAGGCGCTCTGCTGGGGGCGCTTCGTCAACGACCATCGCGACGCATGGGAGATCGTCCGCCGCGCCGATCATCCGCAGGTCGGGCTGATCCTCGACAGCTTCCATTCCCTCGCGCGGCGGATTCCCTCGGATTCGATCCGCAGCGTTCCGGGAGACCGCATCTTCTTCGTCCAGCTCGCCGACGCCCCGGCCATTGAGATGGATCTGCTCTATTGGTCGCGGCATTTCCGCAATATGCCCGGCGAAGGCGATCTCGATCTGGTCGGCTTCACGCGGGCCGTGCTGGCGACGGGCTACGCCGGGCCGCTGAGTCTGGAGATCTTCAACGATCAGTTCCGCTCCGGCCTGCCGCGCCTCGTGGCTCAGGACGGCCAGCGCAGCTTGCGGGCTCTGGCCGATCAGGCGCGGCGGGCCGAGCCGACGCTGAAGCTCGATCTTCCCGACTTTCCGCCTCCCGCCGAGGTCGAGGGCGTGGAGTTCGTGGAATTCGCCGCCGGGCCCGAGGAGGCGGGGGCTCTGGAGGGGCTGCTCTCCGCCATGGGCTTTGAAAAGGCGGGGCGTCATCGCTCGAAGCGGGTTTCGCTCTGGCGTCAGAACGCGGTGAATCTGCTCGTGAACGCCGAGACCGAGGGCTTCGCCTGGCGCTCCTGGGCGACGCATGGCGTGAACGTCTCCGAACTGGCGCTGCGGGTTCCCGACGCCGGGGCGAGCTTCGCGCGGGCGCGGGCTCTGCTCGCCGAGCCCTATGAACAGAGCCATAAGCCCGGCGAATTGGCGATTCCCGGCGTGAGGGGCGTGGGCGGCGGAGCCCTGCGTTTCCTTGACGGGGAGGCGGGCGATCTCTGGGCGGTGGATTTCGAACTCAAGACGCCTAACCCGAAGGGCGCGGGCCTGACGCGGGTGGACCATGTCGCGCAGACCATGGCCTATGAGGAGATGCTGAGCTGGTCGCTCTTCTACACGACGCTTTTCACGGCCAAGCGGTCGCCTATGGTGGATGTGGCGGATCCCGACGGGCTGGTGCGCAGCCAAGCGGTGGAATCGGGAGGCTTCCGCGTCACGCTGAACGGCGCCGAGGCCCGGCGGACCCTCGCCAAGCGCTTTATCGAGGAGAGCTTTGGGTCTTCGGTGCAGCATGTGGCCTTCGCCTGCGCCGACATCTTCGCGACCGCCGAGGCCATGGAGGCGCGCGGCTTCCCCGCGCTGCGGATCGGCGCGAATTACTTCGGCGACGTGGAGGCCCGCTTCGGCCTCGATCCCGCGCTGACGGCGAAGCTGCGGGCTCATAACGCGATGTACGACGAGGACGCGCAGGGCGGATTTTTCCAGATCTTCAGCCGGCCTCTGGCGGGGGGCTTCTTCTTCGAGATCGTGCAGCGCCTCGGCGGCTATGGGGGCTATGGCGCGCCCAACGCGCCTTTCCGCATCGCCGCCCAGAAGCGCGAGCTGCGCGGGCCGGGCTTCGACTGAAACCGCTCAGGATTTTGGATAAGACAAAGGGCGCCGGAGGATGTCCTCCGGCGCCCTTTTGGGAAGGGTCAAGTTCAAAGCGTCTTGAGCGCCTCGCGCAGCAGCGCCTCGGGGATGGGCCGCCCGTGAAATAATTCATAGGCGTGCAGGCCTTGATAGAAATAAAGCTCATAGCCGCTGACGATCTTCAGCCCGGCCTGTTCGGCCTCCCGCAGAAACTGCGTCTCGACGGGGGTGTAGACCGCGTCAAAGGCCCAGACCGCCCCCTTGAGCAGGGAAGCGGGCAGGGGAGTCCCCTCATAGCCGACCATCCCGACGGGCGTGCAGTTGATCAGCCCGGCGGCTCCGGCGACGCCTTCCTCCGGCGTTTCGGCGACGGAGGCCCTCATAGCGCCGCCCGCGGCCTTCAGCGCTTCGGCGAGGGCCTCCGCTTTGGCTCGGTCGCGCTCAAGGATGCGCAATTCCGTCGCCCCGAGCGCCATCAGCCCGAAGGCGACCGCCTTGCCCACGCCGCCCGCCCCGACCATGCAGACCGCGCCCGGCGCGGCCTCGCCCAGCACATGGCGATAGGCCGCCATGAAGCCGGACCAGTCGGTGTTATGGCCCTCGGGGCCTTCCGGCGTGAAGAGCGCCGTGTTGCAGGCCCCGAGCGCCGCCACGCGCGGATCTGGAATCCTGACTAAAGCCGTCACGCGCTCCTTATAGGGATAGGTGACGTTCAGCCCGCGATAGCCTGCGGCGCGGGCCTCTTCGAAGACCTCCTCGAAGCTCCGGCCCCGCTCGCGCGGAATCAGACGCTCATAAGAGACCTCGATCCCCGTCAGCCTTCCCGCCAGCTCATGCAGGCGCGGCGATTGCGAGGCGGCGATGTTGTCGCCGATCAAACCAAGACGGGTGGTCATTCCGGGGCGGCTCCGGTTGAGGGCTTGCGGCGTCCGAGGCTCCGGCGCAGCCAGCCGAACAGCGGCGTCTGGCTGAGGAGGGTCGGAACCGCCGCGAGGAAAAGCGCGAGGGACGAAGGGCTGCTCAGCATATGGGCGCAGAAGGCCGGGAGGCTCTCCTGTTCGGAGATGATCGCGCGGCGCCAGTTCTCACGCGGTCGCTCATGACCGCCCTGCGGCTGAGAACGGCCTCGGCGCGAGGCGTCGCCGCCCGCATCACGACGTCGGTGGAGCCTCCGGCGTCCCATTGGACGATCCCCTGCGGATCGCGCAGAGGAAATTCCGCATGCGCCGCTCCGGCGCTCGGAAGACTCAGGGAGAAGGCCGCGCAAGCAGCCGGAAGACGGGCTTTCATATTTCCTCCGTTGGATTTTTTGGGGCGGACTCATGAGCGCCCGGCTGTTGTCCTCGCGTCAGATTGCGGAGCGGCGGCGATAACGTCAAAGACCAGTTCTTCGTGTTTATGACCATGATGTTCTGGAAAGGCGGTCCGGTCTTGATCTCCGGCCGCCTCTCTGGCGCGAATCAAGTCTTTTATGGAATATAATTCAAAATATGAATTTATTTCCATTTTTATCGAAGGGCTTCCCCCTTCTTGCGTCTGGGAGGGGGAGAGGACGAGGCGTCGCCGCCCCTATCCCAGCAGCCCGCGCAATTCGCCCTGCGCGGCCAGAAGCGCGGGCAGGAAGCGGTCGCGCAGCGTCTGGGAATCGGCCCGCGCCGCCGCCAGCCCGACGTTGAGCGCGCCCACCGTCCGCCTGCGCGCGTCGAGCAGAGGAACCGCGATGGAGCGCAGGCCCATTTCGATCTCCTGATCGATCACGGCGCAGCCCTCGGCGCGGATGCGGGCGAGTTCGGCCATGATCTCGGCGGGCTCCGTGAGGGTCTTCTCCGTGCGGCGAGGCAGGGGCGCGACGCCCAGAAGCGCCTGAGCCTCGGCCTCGGGCAGGGCGGCCAGCATGACGCGCCCCATGCTCGTGCAATAGGCGGGCAGCCGCGAACCGGGCGTCAGGCTGATCGACATCACCCGCCGCTGGGCCGCGCGGGCGACGTAAACGATCTCGGCGCCGTCGAGGATCGAGACCGAGGAGCTTTCGCCGATCTCCTCGGAAAGCCGGTCGAGGAAGGGCTGCACGATCTGCGGCAGAGGCATGGCGGCGAGGCAGGCCGTGCCCAGACGCAGCACGCGGGGCGTCAGAGTGAAATATTTGCCGTCCCAATCGGCGTAGCCGTGATGGGCCAGCGTCAGCAGACAGCGCCGCGCCGTGGCCCTGTCCAGCCCTGAGGCCGCGGCGGCCTGCGTGATCGATTGCCGGGGGCGCTCGGCGGAGAAGGTTTCGATCACCGCCAGCCCCTTGGCGAGGCCGCCCATCATGTCGCGTTCGGCTATGGCCATGGCTTCCCTCAAATTGTGCGATATTCAAACAAATGCTCCATATCGCACAAACTGGATTTACGGCAAGCCCGGGCGCGCTTATCCCTCGACGCAGGACAGGGGCGAGCCCCCGCCTGAGGGAGAATCCTATGGATAAGAGAGTCGCAGACCTCGCCGCCGCCGTGGCGGGGATCGAAGACGGCATGACCGTCATGATCGGCGGCTTCGGCGGCGCCGGATCGCCCATCGAGCTGATCCATGCGCTGATCGACCGTTTCCGCGCCACGGGTTCGCCGCGGAATCTGACCGTGGTCAACAACAACGCCGGAAACGGCCATGTGGGCCTCGCCGCGCTGATCGAGGCGGGCATGGTGCGCAAGCTGATCTGCTCCTTTCCGCGTTCGGCGGATCCGGTGGTCTTCACGGAGCTTTATCTCGCCGGGAAGATCGAGCTGGAGCTGGTTCCGCAAGGCACCCTCGCCGAGCGCATCCGGGCGGGCGGGGCGGGAATCCCCGCCTTCTACACGCCGACGAGCTACGGAACCGACCTCGCCAAGGGCAAGCCGGTCGAGGAGTTCGAGGGCCGCCCCTATGTGCGCGAGCGCTGGCTCAAGGCCGATGCGGCCCTGATCAAGGCCGAAACCGCCGATCCGCAGGGCAATCTGACCTATCGGGCGGCGGCGCGGAACTTCAACCCGCTGATGTGCATGGCGGCCAAAGAGACCATCGTGCAGGCGAGCCGCATTCTGCCCCCCGGCGGGATCGACCCCGAGACCGTCGTGACGCCGGGCCTCTTCGTGCGGAAGATCGTCGAGGTTCCCCATCCTCGTCAGGAGGAGGATCTCAACCGCGCCGGCGCCGTTTATCCTCTGGAGGCCTGAGCCATGGACAAGCTTTCCACCAATCAGATCGCCTGGCGCGCCGCGCAGGACATCGCCGACGGCGCTTATGTGAATCTCGGCATCGGCTTTCCCGAGAAGGTCGCGCAATATCAGCCGCCGGGCCGCGAGGCGATCTTCCACACGGAAAACGGCATCCTGAATTTCGGCGAGAGCCCCGCGCCCGGCGAAGAGGACTGGGATCTCATCAACGCGGGCAAAAAGGCGGTGACGCTCAAGCCCGGTTCGGCCTTCTTCCATCACGCCGACAGCTTCGCCATGGTGCGCGGCGGACATCTCGACGTGGCGATTCTCGGCGCTTATGAGGTGGCCGAAAACGGCGATCTCGCGAATTGGTCCACCGGGCCGAAGGGCGTTCCGGCGGTGGGCGGGGCGATGGATCTCGTGCATGGCGCCAAGCGCGTGGCGGTGATCATGGACCATGTCGCCAAGGACGGGCGGCCCAAGCTGGTCCAGCGCTGCTCTCTGCCTCTGACGGGCGTGGGCTGCGTGACCCGGATCTACACCAGCCTCGCGGTGATCGACGTCGAGGGCGGGCGCTTCGTGCTGCGCGAAAAGCCGCCCGCGCTGTCTTTTGAGGCGCTTCAGGCCGCGACCGGCGCCGAATTGCTGCTGTCCGGCCCTGTGGCCGATCTGATCGCTCCGGAGCTTTGACCATGACGCGCGACGTCTTCATCTGCGACTACATCCGCACGCCCATCGGGCGCTTCGGCGGCGCTTTATCGGCGGTGCGGGCCGATGATCTGGGCGCGGCTCCGCTTCGGGCGCTTCTGAAGCGCAATCCCGGCGCGGATTGGGCGGCGCTCGACGACGTGATCTTCGGCTGCGCCAATCAGGCGGGCGAGGACAACCGCAACGTGGCGCGCATGTCGCTGCTGCTGGCGGGTCTGCCCGAGGCGGTTTCGGGAACCACGATCAACCGGCTGTGCGGCTCGGGCATGGACGCGGTCGTCGCGGCGGCGCGGGCGATCAAGGCGGGCGAGGCCGAATTTCTGATCGCGGGGGGCGTCGAGAACATGTCCCGCGCGCCCTTTGTGCTGCCCAAGGCGGAGAGCGCCTTCTCGCGCGCGGCGGAGATCCACGACACGACCATCGGCTGGCGCTTCGTCAATCCGCTGATGAAGGCGGCTTACGGCGTGGACTCCATGCCCGAGACCGCCGAGAACGTGGCGGCGGATTTCAGCGTCTCCCGCGAGGATCAGGACGCCTTCGCCCTGCGCTCTCAACAGAAAGCGGCGGCGGCTCAGGCGAAGGGGCGTCTGGCGCGCGAGATCATTCCGGTGGAGATCCCTCAGCGCAAAGGCGATCCCCGGATCGTGGACCGCGACGAGCATCCGCGCGAAACCACGCTGGAGGCTCTGGCGAAGCTGTCTGCGCCCTTCCGCAAGGGCGGCTCGGTGACGGCGGGCAATTCCTCCGGCGTGAACGACGGCGCGGCGGCGCTGATCCTCGCCTCGGCGGAGGCCGCCCGGCGCCATGGCCTGACGCCCATCGCGCGGGTTCTCGGCGGCGCGACGGCGGGCGTGGCGCCCCGGACGATGGGAATCGGCCCGGTTCCGGCCTCGCAGAAGCTCATGGCGCGGCTGGGTCTGGCCCAGACGGATTTCGACGTGATCGAGCTGAACGAGGCTTTCGCCGCTCAGGGGCTGGCCGTCTTGCGCGCTCTGGGAATCGCCGATGCGGATCCGCGCGCGAATCCCAATGGCGGCGCCATCGCTCTGGGCCATCCCCTCGGCATGTCCGGCGCGCGGATCACGGGAAGCGCCGCGCTGGAGTTGACGCTCTCAGGCGGCCGGCGCTCGCTTTCGACCATGTGCGTCGGCGTGGGTCAGGGAATCGCGGTCGCGCTGGAGAGGGTCTAGAGTCTGCGAAGCCTTTTCGGCTTCGCCGGAAAACGCTCCGGCGGCCGCGCTTGCGTCGCGGGGCCCGCTCTTGCATGATCGGAGGATAGGGAAACCGCCCTGAATCCTGAAGAGTCCGCCCGAATGAATAAGCGCGCAGTCATGCATCCGGGGGTGAAGCTGCGGCATGTCCGCGCCTTCCTCGACATCGCGGCGGAGCGGAGCCTCACCGCCGTGGCCCGCGCTCAGGGGGTGACGCAGCCTGCGCTCTCGCGGACGCTCATGGAGCTGGAGACCCTGCTGGGACAGCAGCTGTTCCTGCGTCAGGGGCGGCGGCTGGTGCTGACCGAGGCGGGCGCGCTGTTCCGCCGCCACGCCGCCATGGCCGTGGAGGCTCTGGACGCGGGCGCCGCCGCCCTGCGGCCCGAGATCAGCGGCGTGGTGCGGGTGGGCGTGCTGCCCACCGCCGCCACGCGGCTGTTTCCCCGCGTGGTGCTGCGCTTTCGCGAATTGCGCCCCGAGATGGTGTTGGCGGTGGAGACCGGGCCGCATCATCACCTCATCCGGCTTTTGCGCGAGGGCGGCATCGAATTGATGGTCGGCCGTTTGCCGGACGTCTCCGAGATTCCCGGCCTCAGCTTCGAGCATCTTTATGAGGAGGACATCGTTCTGGTCGGACGGGCGGGGCATCCTCTGGCGAAGCGCCCGACGGTCGAGGCTCTGGCGGGCTCGGAGCTGATCCTCCCGAGCGCCACGGCGCTGATCCGTCGCCCGGTGGACGATTACCTCGCCTCGCTCGGGCTGGTCGGGATTCTGCCCATCGCCGAGACGGTGTCTCTGGCGCTGGGGCGCGGCGTCTGCCTCGCTTCGGACGCGCTGTGGTTCATCTCGCGCGGGGTGGTGGCCGAGGAGCTGGAGCGCGGGCTGATGGTCGAATTCCCGGTGGGCGTGAAGTTCCTGTCGGGCGCGGTGGGCGTCACCCGCCGGCGCGGAGTCCCGGCGCCGGGAGTCGCGACGCTGGAGGAGGTCGCGCGGGAGGTGGCGCGTCAGGCGGCCCTCGACGAGGAGAAAGGCTGACCGGGCCGCTGTTCGTTTCCGCATGATTTTAGAACAAAATTCCAATATAGAATGTGATTCGATAAAACGAAATCACAGGGCGGAGCCATGACGAAGATTTTGCTCATCGGCGGAACGGGCTTCATCGGCCTGAGAGTCGCGAAGCTGCTGGCCGGGGCGGGAATCGGGGCGAGGATCTTCGATCTGCCTGCGGCTCTTTCCCGCGCGGCGCTTCCGGCGGGGGCCGAGGCGGTCGCGGGCGACGTTCTGGACGCGGAGGGCCTGTCGAGGGCCGCCGAAGGCTGCGCGGGAATCGTCCATCTCGCCGGGATCATGACCCTCGACGCCGCGCGAGATCCTGAGCGGGCGGTCCGCCTGAATATTCTGGGAACCCTCAATGCTCTGGAGGCCGCGCGCCAAACCGGGGCGCCTCTGGCCTGGCTCTCCACGGCGGGAGTCTTCGGGCCGGAGGACGCGCGCCATCCGCGCCCCATGACCGTCTATGGGACGACCAAGCTCGCGGCGGAGGGGCTGGCCCGCGTCTACGCCGCCGATCACGGCGTGGCGAGTCTCGGGCTGCGGCCTTACATCGTCTATGGGCCGGGGATCAGCAGCGGCGTGGCGGCGGGGCCCTCCATCGCGCTGGCCGCCGCCGTCAAGCGCGAGCCCTCGACGATCCGGTTTTCCGGGCGGGTGGGCTTCGTCTATGTGGACGACGTGGCGCGCATGCTCATGGCGGCCGTGCTGCCTGCGGAGGGAGGGGCGCCCATGGAGGGCGCCCATCTGCTGACCATGGCGGGGGATACGCGGGACATGGCCGAATTCGCCGCCGAGCTGGCGCGTCAAAGCGGCTGGGACGGCGCGCGGATCGAAGGCCCTCCGCTGCGGATTCCCGCCGATCTGGCCTCCGATCCCGTTCCCGCATGGCTGGGCGCGCAGCCGGTCGCCTCCATTGAGGCGGGCGTGGCCGCCGCCCTCGCCGAGCTGCGTCAGTAAGGCAGGCCCACGTAATTCTCGGCGAGGGAGGTCTGAGCCGCATGGGAATCGGCGAGATGCTCCAGTTCGGCGGCCTGCATGCGGGCGAGGAAGGGGCCTTCGGCGGGGAAGCTGTGCAGCAGCCGCGTCATGGCCCATGAAAAGCGCGAGGCCTTCCACACCCGCGCCAGAGCCTTGGCGGAGTAATCCCGCAAGAGGCTCTCCTCTCCCGCATAGCGGGCGATCAGGGCCTGAGAGAGATACCAGACGTCCGAAGCCGCGAGATTCAGCCCCTTGGCGCCGGTCGGCGGCACGATATGCGAGGCGTCGCCCGCGAGGAAGAGCCGCCCCCAGCTCATCGGCTCGGAGATGAAGCTCCGCAGCGGCGCGATGGATTTCTCAATGGAGGGGCCGATCTCCAGAACCTCGGCGAGATCGGGCGGCAGACGGCGGCGAAGCTCGGCCCAGAAGGCTTCGTCGGTCCATTCCTCCACGGTGTCGGTGAGCGGCACCTGAAGATAATGGCGGCTCAGCCGGGCGTTGCGCATGGAGCAAAGCGCGAAGCCGCGCTCATGCCCGGCGTAGACGAGTTCATCCTGAAGCGGCCTGGTCCGCGAGAGGATTCCCAGCCAGCCGAAGGGATAGACATGTTCGAATTGCTGGCGCAGACGCTCGGGGATGGTCCGGCGGCTGACGCCATGGAAGCCGTCGCAGCCCGCGACGTAATCGCAATCGACGCGCTTCTCTTCGCCGTTCAGGGTGAAGAGGACGTAAGGCGCCTCCGTGTCGGCGTCCTGAATCGCGACTTCTTCGGCTTCGTGAATCACCTTGGCGCCGATCCGGTCGAGTTCGGCGTAAAGATCGCGCGTGACCTCTGTCTGGCCGTAGATGGTCACGGTCTTGCCGGTGGTCTCCTGAAAATCCACCCGCAGACGCCGCCCATGGGCGACCAGCAATGTTCCGTCATGCACGAAGCCTTCGGCGTCGAGCCGGGCGCCGACGCCCGCCTTGCGCAGGATGTCGCAGAGCCCCTGCTCCAGCACCCCGGCCCGGATGCGCGACAGCACGTAGTCGCGGCTGCGGCGTTCGAGGACGACGGCGTCGACGCCCGCCCGATGGAGAAGCAGAGCCAGCAGCAGGCCCGAAGGGCCGCCGCCGATGATGCAGACCTGATGACGCATGGCGTTCTTCCTGAATGTCAGAGCGGCGAGAAGGCGAGGGGGCGCAAGACGCTATGGCGCGCGCCTGCGGGGAGCGGGCCGCGAGGGCTCGGATCCTCGGCGCGGGGCGAGAGGACGAGCGGGCCCTCCGGCGCTCCGGACAAGGGCCGCCAGACCGCGAGGGCCTCCTCCGGCGCGCCGCCCGTCATGGGGCCGCCCGTCATGAGACCTGAGCATTGGGCGGCGAAGAGCGGCGCCCCCGGCGCCCGGGCCGGATGAACCCGCAGGCGGGCCGCGAGCGCGGCTTCACAGGCGGGCGAAGAGCGCTCCAGAGTCAGGAAGCGGTTCTCCTGCTCCTCCACCAGAGCGAAGGCTTTGGGGATGAAGCCTCGCGTCCAGCCTTCCTCTTGAGCCAGCCCGGCGCGGCGCGCTTCGCGCTCGGCCCAATCGGCGTAGGCCCAGAGGTGATGGATCACGTTCAAAGGCCCGGTTTCGGCCAGCCAATAGCCCATCAGCGGCAGATGCCGCGTGACGAGCGGCAAGCCTTCGTCGGCCAGCAGCGCGAGATAGGCGCCCGCCGCTCCGGGTTTGAGCCGGTAGCTTCTCCATTCATGGATCATTCTTTCCTCCCCTTCCGCGAGACTGGCCGCGAGATTGTCCGCGAGACTGGCGGAAGGGGGCGGGCGGGGAAATGGACCCGCCGTCGGAAAGATTGGACGATTTCCCGGAGGGCTCCGCCTTCAGCCTTCGCGCCGGGTCGCCTGCTTGCGGAAGGCGCCGGGCGAGATCCCCACCCGCTGGGTGAAGAAGCGGTTGAAATAGGCCGGATCCTCGAAGCCCGTCAGATGCGCCGCCTGAGCCACGCTGCTCTCGGTGTAGACGAGATAGCGCTTGGCCTCGATGATGAGCCTTTCATAGAGCAGATCCGAGGCGGTCTTGCCCGCGCGGGCCTTGCAGGCGGCGTTGAGCCGGGCGGGAGTCACGGCCAGCTCTCCCGCATAAAAGGCGAGCGAACGCTGGTGGCGGAAATGGCGCTCCAGCAGGGCGCGATAGCGCAGCAGAAGCTCGTAATCGCGATCCGGAGCGGCGGGCGCGGGCTGATCCTGCGTGATCGAGAGCCGCAGCAGGATCACCAGAATCCGCATGAACTGCGCCATGATCGCCGCGCGCCGCCCCGGCGCCGACCAGATGAATTCATGATGCAGCCAGTCGAAGCTGTCGGTCACGGCGGGAATGCTGAGGCCCGTCCCCTCCAGAGGATAGACCGCCGGACGCTCCGCCGCCGCCTTCAGCCGCGGATCTTCGGCGGAGGCCGCCCTCAGGAAGCCGAGCGCCGCCGTGGCCACATAGCCGTCCGTTCCGGGGTCGAAGTCGATCCGATGGACCGTCCCGGCCGGAATCGCCAGCACGCTCGGCGCCGGAATGACGAGGCCCCGGTCCTCCACCCCGAGCGCCCCGCCGCCCTCGCGCACCAGCAGGATCTGCGTGTGGTCGGGATGGGCGTGCGGACGGATCCTCCAGTCGTTGGGGCCGCTGCGGTCGCGGATCGGCTCGACATGGAGGAAGTCCAGCTCCACATCCGCGCTCTGATCGCCGTAGAGATAATATTGCGGCACGCCGCCCGCGCCCGGCTGGCTCATCCGCGCCTCCCGCATGGTCTTTCAGGAATTGTGCAAGAATCGCGCGGCTGCGTCCATTGGTTCGCGGCGCCGCCTCCCTTAGCAAATTTGCCGAAGATGTTCAGGGAGGAACCAATGGGCGCGGCTGAAGACTGCGACGTTCTGGTGATCGGCTCCGGCGCCGGAGGGCTGGCGACGGCGATCACCGCGAAGAAACACGGGCTTTCGGTGGTCGTGATCGAAAAAGAGCCCGTGTTCGGCGGCACGACGGCCTTTTCCGGCGGCGTGCTGTGGATTCCGGGCAATGCTCACGGCAAGGCCAACAACCCCGCCGACACCCGCGAGGCGGCGCGGACTTACCTTCAGGCCGAGACGGGGAATTTCTACGAACCCGAGGCGGTCGAGGCTTTTCTGGAGGCCGGGCCGCGGATGCTCGACTGGTTCGAGCGCGAGACCTCGGTGAAATTCGTCCCGACGCTGTATCCCGACTACCACCCGACCAGACCGGGCGGCGCGGAGGTCGGGCGTTCGGTTCTGGCGGCGCCTTTCGACACCAGCGCCCTCGGCGAAAATCTCAAGCGCCTGCGCCCGCCTCTGGCGAGCATCACCTTCATGGGGATGATGTTCAATTCCTCCAACGCCGACATCAAGCATTTCTTCAACGCGACGAAATCGGCGGCCTCCTTCGCCTATGTGCTGAAGCGCCTCGCGGCCCACGCCCTTGAGGTGGCGCGCCATGGGCGCGGCGTGCAGGTGACCAGCGGCAACGCCCTTGCGGCGCGTCTGGCGAAAAGCTGCTTCGATCTCGGGATTCCCATCCTCACCGACACCCCCGCCTTGCATTTGATCCGGGAGGAAGGCCGCGTGGCCGGCGCCGAAGTCGGCGGCGCGACGCCGCGCCGGATTCTCGCGCGCAAGGGCGTGGTGCTGGCTTGCGGCGGCTATGCGCAGGATCTCGCGCGGCGGGCGCAGGTCTATTCCCATCTCAAAGCGGAGGGCGAACATGTCTCGCCCGTGCCCTCGGGCAATACGGGCGACGGCATCCGCCTCGGCGAGGAGGCGGGCGGCGTCTTCGAGGCCGAATTCCCGCAGCCCGCCGCCTGGATGCCCGTCAGCCGCCCGCCGGGCGGCGGCGTCTTCCCGCATCTCCTCGACCGCTATAAGCCGGGGATGATCGCGGTGCTGTCGAACGGGCGGCGCTTCGTCAATGAAAGCGAGAGCTATCACGACGTGGGCGAGGCCATGTCCGCCTCGGGCGAGGCCTCCGCATGGCTGATCTGCGACCGGCGGACCATCCGCAAATACGGGCTCGGCCACGCCAAGCCCGCGCCCATGCCGCTTTTCCTCTGGACGCGCGGCGGCTATCTCAAGACCGGCGCGACGCTTGAAGATCTCGCCCGCGCCTGCGGCATCGACCCCGCCGGGCTCAAGGCCACGGTGGAGTCCTATAACCAAGACGCCCGCGCGGGCCGCGATCCCCAGTTTCATCGCGGCGAGACCGCCTTCAACCGCTATCTCGCCGATCCCGACCACAAGCCCAATCCCTGCGTGGCGCCGGTCGAGCGCGGCCCCTTCTATGCGGTGAAGATGGAGATGGGCGACCTCGGCACCTTCGACGGCCTCAAGACCACCGCGCCGGGCGAGGTTCTGGATCGTCGGGGCGGCGTGATTCCGGGGCTCTTCGCGGTGGGCAACGACCGCGCCTCGATCATGGGCGGCAATTATCCGGGAGCGGGCATCACGCTCGGCCCGGCGATGACCTTCGGCTGGATCACGGGGCGCCGTCTGGCGGGACTCCCGGCGAAAGAGGAGAAAGCGGCGTGAGCTGGCTTGGATTGAACGCGAAGACCGTCGTGATCACCGGAGCGGGCGGCGGCATAGGTCAGGCTCTGGCGCGGGCCTTCGCGGAGCAGGGGGCGCGGGTCGCGCTGCTCGACCGCGATCTGACGCGCTCGGGGCCTCTGGCCGAGGAGCTGGGCGGGGGCGCCTTCGCGCTGAGCTGCGACCTCGCCGCGCCGGAGCAGGTGGCCGAGGCCGCCCGCCGCGTCGAGGCCGAGGGCGGCGCGGACGTGCTCGTCAACAGCGCGGCGATTCTGAGGCCCGGCGCTCTGGAGTCGGTTTCGGAGGCGGATTGGTCGGCCATGCTGGCGGTGAACCTCACGGGCTATCTGACGGCCTCTCAGGCTTTCGGAAAAGGCATGCTGGCGCGCGGGAGCGGCGCTTTGGTCCATGTCGCCAGCATCGCCGGAAGCGAGCCTCAGCCCGCCAGCGGCGCCTATTCGGCCTCCAAGGCGGCGACGCTGATGCTCTCGCGGCAATTGGCCTATGAATGGGGTCCGCGCGGGGTGCGCTCCAATTGCGTGAGCCCCGGCCTCGTGCTGACGCCCATGTCGGCGGCCTTCTACGCCGATCCGGAGATCAAGGCCCGCCGCGAGGCCATGGTTCCGCTGCGCCGCATCGCCTCGCCGCAGGACATGGCCGACGTGGCGCTTTTCCTCGCTTCGGATCGCGCCGCCTATGTGACGGGACAGGACGTGGTGGCGGACGGCGGCCTTTCGCAAAGCCTCATGGGGCTGGTGCCGAGGCCCGGCTATGCGTGACGCCCTCGTGACCGGCGGAGCCGAGGGCATCGGCTTCGCCATAGCGCGGCTTCTGGCGGCTCAGGGCTGGCGCGTGACCATCGCCGATCTCGACGGCGAAAAGGCGCGCGCCCGCGCGGCGGAGCTGGGCGAGGTCCATCGCGGCCTCGCCTGCGACGTGACGCAGGAGGCTCAGGCCGCGGAGGCCGCCGCCTCTGCGCCTTTTTCGGCTCTGGTCAATAATGCGGGCGTGGGAGACAGCCACCTGCCCACGCTGGAGCAGAGCTTCGAGGCTTTCCGCCGCGTGCTCGACGCCAATCTCTCCGGCGCCTTCCTCATGAGCCGCGAGGCCGCGCGCGGGATGCTGGCGCGGGGCGGCGGGGCCATCGTCAACATCTCCTCCATCGCGGGGCTGACGGGCCTGCCCAAACGCAACGCCTATGGCGCGGCCAAAGCGGGGGTGGTCGCTCTGACGCGCTCCATGGCCTGCGAATGGGCGCGGGGCGGCGTGAGGGTCAACGCCGTGGCTCCTGCCTTCGTCGAGACGGCCCTCGTCCGCAAGCTCGCCGAGGCCGGGCGCGTGGATCTGCCGAGCCTGCGCCGCCGGACTCCCCTCGGGCGGCTGATCATGGCCGAGGAGGTGGCGGCGGCGGTCGGGTTCCTGCTCTCGGACGCCGCCTCCGGCGTGACGGGCGCGGTTTTGCCGGTGGACGGCGGCTGGACCGCCTTCGGCGATTTCGGCGAGGCCGCGCCCGAAGCCTGAGCGCGGACCCCGCAGAAGAGAGGCCGTCAGCCCGCTCTTAGAGCGTTTTCCGATCTTATAGGATCGTTCAAACGCTCTAACTTCTTTTGTGGTCGCGTTTTCACGACGCGAAGCCGTTCGGCTTCGCTGGAAAACGCTCTAGCGCCGAAAGATCGGGCCGCACCGCCTGTCCGGTCTCGGCGGCGAGGCGGATGGCGTCGAGGACGATGAGATTCGCCGTGGCGTCGCGGGCGGAGACGCGGGGCTCGCCGCCTTTGCGGATCAGCTCCGCGAAATGGGCGAGCTGCGCCTCATAGGGGTCTCCCTGCGCGACGGGCAGTTTCCGGGGCTGGAGCTCCCGCGTCCAATCCGGTTCGCCCTGCGGCTCCCAAAGCGTGAGGTCGGGCAGCGAAAGCCCGGCCCGCGATCCCGCGTAATGATGCGCCGAAACCGCATGCGCCGGAAAACGCGCCCTGTTCTCGCCCGCCGAAAGATCCCAGGCCCAAGGCCCCACCGCCGCATCCGAGATGCAGAGCGTCGCGAGGCCGCCCGCCTCGAAGCTCAGGCAGACGGCCGCCGTATCCTCCACCGCGAAGCCGCGCCGTTGATCGCCGGCGAAGGCTTGAACCTGAGCGATCTCGCCGAAGAAATGGCGCATCAGGTCGATTTCATGCACCAGATTGATGAGCAAAGGCCCGCCCGCGCCGGGCGTGCGGCGCCATGCGGCCTCGAAATAGCTCGCGGGCTTGGCGAGCGAGCAGGTCGCCGTCGCCATGACGAGATCGCCGAGCAATCCGCCCCGGATCGCCGCATGCGCCGCGCGGATGATCGGATTATGGCGCCGGTGATGCCCCACCAGCAGCGGAACGCCCGTCTCCTCCGCCGCCGCGACGAGCCGGAGCGCGGAATCGAGGCTTTCGGCCACGGGCTTCTCCAGCAGAACCGGCAGGCCCGCGCGCAACAGCGCCGCGGAGACCGGCAGATGGGTCTCGTTGGGCGTGGCGACCACCGCCGCCTGAGCCAGACCGGAGGCGATCAGCGCTTCGGCGTCGGGCAGGCAGGGAACGCCGAGCGATTCCGCCAGAGCCCGCCCTGCGGGCGAAGGATCGGCCAGCGCGCAGAGCCTCATCCCCTCCATGCGCCCGAGCGTCTCCACATGCGTCCGGCCTATGGCCCCCGCGCCGATCACCGCGATGTTCAGGCTCGCCGTCATGCGTCCCTCCTCTGTCCGGGCCGCCGGAGATTTCGGCGGTTCCGATTATAATGAAATATGATTCAATTTTTGAATTTATTTCCGTTTATGGGGATTCCGCCTGCATCGTCAAGAGCCCAAGCCCGGCGCGAGGCCGAACAAGAAGGCGTGAGTCGTCCTTCGCATAATCCTTGAGTTATTTTTCACGGCCAATTTTGCATTATAAATCTCGAATTCGATGTGTCAGATTATGGAAAAGGGAAGAGAGGATGAACCCCGCCGACTTCATCCTCCCGCCGCCCTGAGGAAAGGCCGCGCCGACTTCATCCTCCCGCCGCCCTGAGGAAAGGCCGCGCCGCACAGGGCGACCGCCGCCGGAGAAATCCACGCGCGCGCCGGCTCCTCTCGGCTCCGCGAAGGCCGATTCTCGGAGGAAAGACCGGCGGCCTTCGCAAGATTGAAAACCTATCGCGCAAGGCCGGTCGCTTCCGATCGCGCCGCGCCCAGCGACAAGCCCTAATGGGCGTCCATGTTCAGGGAGGAACATTCATGCTGAAGAAACTCATCGGCTCGGCCGCGCTCGCGCTGGTTCTGGCGGGCTCGCCCGCCTTCGCGGCGGAGCTGAAGGTCGGCTCCATCGTCGAGCTCTCCGGCCCCGGCGCCGCGGCGGGCGTCAATTTCCGCGACGGCGTGAAAATGGGCTTCGAGGAGATCAACGCGACGGGCGGCGTCTTCGGCTCGCCGGTCAAGATCTCCGAATACGACAGCCAGACGGATCCGCAGGTCAGCCGCGCCATGGTTCAGAAGGCCATCGACGACGGCGTCCATGTGATCGCGGGGACGGTCTTCTCCTCCTCGACGGTGGTGAACATGCTGGTCGCCCGCCGCGCGGGGATTCCGCAATTCACCGGCTCGGAGGCTCCGAGCATCACCGGCATGGGCAATCCCTATATCTTCCGCACGGCCTTCGGCTCTCAGAAGGGCGTGCCGAAGATGGCCAAATACATGGCCGAGGAGATGGGCGTGAAGAAGGTGGCGGTCGTCTGGGCCAACACCGAATTCGGCAAGGGCGGCTACAGCGCCTTCAAGGCCGAGGCGGCGAATTACGGGCTGGAGATCGTGGCCGACATCCCGACCGAACAGGCTCAGACCGATTTCTCCGCCGACGTGCTGCGCGCCAAGAACAGCGGCGCCGACGCCCTCTTCGTCTATCTGACCGAGGAGGAGAGCGCCCGCTTCCTGCGCGAGGCCCAGAAGCAGAGCATCGGCAAGCCCATGATCGGCGAAACCACGCTGATCGGCCATAAGGTCATCGAACTGGCCGGAGAGGCCGCCGAGGGCGCCATGGGCCACGTCGGCCTGACGCCCGACGCCGACATCCCCGCCATGAAGGACATGGTCGAGCGCTTCAAGCAGCGCTTCAACTACACGCCCGACCATAACGCGATCAAGGGCTACACTCTGGCCCATATCATCAAATGCGTCTCCGAGGAGGTCGGGTCTCCCGACAGCGCGGCCATCGCCGAAAAGATGCATGGCCTGACGCTGACCGTCGAAGCCTGCCCCGGCGTGCTGATGGACGTCAGCTGGGACGAGACGGGCGAGATGTCGCGCGAGAGCTTCTTCGTCGAGGTGAAGGACGGCAAGCAGGTCGTGCGGGCGATTCTGCCGCCGAACTGACGCCCGACCGCCGCGCCGGAGGCGGATTCCCTCTTCGCCTCCGGCGCGTCGCCGCCTCCTGTCAGAAACCTCCGTGAGGAGACCGCCCATGGCGGAGTTCATCCAGATTCTCGTCTCCGGCCTCGCCGCCGGCTCTATTTACGCGCTCGCGGCCGTCGGCTTCACGCTGCTTTGGCAAGCCTCGCAGACGATCAATTTCGCTCAGGGCGAATTCGTCATGCTGCCCGCCTTCTTCGTGCTGATCGGCATGAATTTTCTGGGGCTCGGCCTTTGGCCCGCGGTGGGCTTCGCGCTGCTGCTTTCGCTGCTGATCCTCGGGCTGACCTTCAAGAAGCTGATCGTCGAGCCCATGCTGCCGCATGGAACCTTGCCGCTGGTCATCGCGACCATCGCGCTGGGGCTGCTCATGAAGGAGAGCGTGAAGGAGTTCTACGGCGCGACCGCCCAGCCCTTCCCGCCGATTTTCCCGCAGAAGGTCTTTCATGTTCTGGGAGCCAGCGTTTCGGCGCAGGACATCGGCAATCTGGCGGTCTCCATGCTGGCGATCCTCGGGCTTCAGCTGTTTCTGAGCCGCACCCGGACCGGACGCTGCATGCAGGCTTCGGCGCAGAACCCGCAGGTGGCCGAGATCCTCGGCGTGGATGTGAAGCGCATGGCGCTCTACACCTTCCTCATCAACGCGGCTCTGGCGACCATCGCTTCGGTGCTGATCTCGCCGGTCTACCTCGCCAAATTCTCGAACGGCGAGACGCTCGGCCTCGTGGCCTTCATCGCGGCCATCGTCGGGGGCTTCAACCAGATCCGGGGGGCGTTGGTGGGCGGCCTGCTGATCGGCGTGATCGACAATATTTCGGCGGTCTACATCTCGGCGCAATATCGCGCGGCGGTTCCGCTGCTTTTGCTCATCGCCATCATCCTCTTCCGCCCGCAAGGCTTGCTGGGCTCCAAGGAAGGACGCGCCGTATGACCCGCAAGCAGATCCTCTTCGTCGTTCTGGGAATCGCGGCGCTGATCGCCGCGCCCCTCGGACAGGGCAATTACATCATCTATACGATGACGTCGTGGCTGCTCTTCTCCATCGCGGCCATGGGGCTGAATCTGACGCTCGGCTACGCCGGACAGATCAGCCTCGCTCAGGCGGGCTTCATGGGCGTCGGCGCCTATGTCACCGCGCTGATGACGCTGGCGGGGGTTCCCTGGATTTTGGCGGCTTTGTCCTCCATCGGCTCGGCCTTCGTGGTGGGGCTGCTGCTGGGCTATCCGGCCTTACGGGTGCAGCATCACTTCCTCGCCTTCGTGACGCTGGCCTTCAACACGCTGCTGTTCCTCGTGCTGCGCAATGAGGAGGAGATCACCGGCGGCTCTTTCGGCCTGATGGGCATGGAGCGTCCGACGGTTTTCGGGATCTCGACCGACGGCAATCTGAATTTCTACTACTTCGCGCTGGTCTGCTTTCTCGTGGCGGCGGGGATCATGTGGTGGATCTTGCGCTCGCCTTGGGGCCGCGCCTTCAAGGCCCTGCGCGAGAATCCCATCCGCGCCGAGAGCCTCGGACTGAAGGTGCGCCGTCAGACGCTGTTGGCCTTCGCCATCGGCTCGGCCTTCGCGGGTCTGGCGGGGGCGCTCCAGAGCCCGCTGGTGCAGTTCATCGAGCCGAGCAGCTTCGCGCTGAATCATTCGCTGAAGATCCTGCTCATGGTGGTGGTCGGGGGCGCGGGGTTTTTCTTCGGCCCGATGCTCGGCGCGGCGGTGGTGATCCTGCTGCCGGAGATCCTGCGCTTCACCGAGGGCTATTATCTGATCATCTACGCGCTGCTGGTGATCGTCCTGATGGTCTATTCGCCCAATGGGCTGATCGGCGCCGGACAAAAGATCTGGAGCAAGTTCAAGCCGAAGCATGAGGCCCGCCGCGATCTGGAGAAAGGATTTCAGCTATGAGCGCCCCCATTCTCTCCGTGCGCAACATCTCCAAGCGCTTCGGCGGCATCCGCGCCGTGAACGACGTCAGCTTCGACGTCCATAAGGGCGAGATCCTCGGGCTGATCGGGCCGAACGGCTCGGGCAAGTCGACGCTCTTCAACTGCATCCTCGGCCAGCTCAAGCCGACCGAGGGCCATTGCGAGCTGAACGGCGTCTCGACCGACGGCGTGCGCCCGGCCGAGCTTTCGCTGATGGGCGTGGGCCGCACCTTTCAGCAGCTCTCCGTCTTCCCCAAGATGACGGTGCTGGACAACGTGATCCTCGCCGGACAGGAGCATGAGGGCTCGATGCTCTCGCGGCTCTTCGGCGAATCCGACGCGGGCCTGACCCGAAAGGCCGAGCAGCTCATCGAGTTCTTCCGCCTGACGCCCTATCGCGACACGGAGGCCGGTTCGCTCTCCTATGGCCAGCAAAAGCTGGTGGACGCCGCCATGGCCTTCATGGCGGGGCCGGGGATCGTGCTGCTGGACGAACCGGCGGGCGGCGTGAATCTGACCATGCTGGCGCATCTCAAGGAGCGGCTCCAGACCTATAACCGCGAACATGGCGTCACCTTCGTGGTGATCGAGCATAATATGGAGTTCGTCATGTCGCTCTGCACGCGCATCATCGTGCTGGCGCAGGGCGAGATCATCGCCGAGGGGAGCCCGGAGGAGATCCGGGCGAACCAGATGGTCATCGACGCCTATTTGGGAGGCTGATCCATGCTGGAGCTTCAAAAGGTCACCGGCGGCTACGGCCGCATCACGATCCTGAATCAGACCTCCTTCGCCATTCCCAAGGCTTCGATCACCACGGTGATCGGGCCGAACGGAGCGGGGAAATCCACGGTGTTCAAGGCGATTTTCGGCCTTTTGAACATCCATTCGGGCCAGATCCTGCTGGAGGGCGAGGAGACCACCCGCAAGCGTCCCGCCGAGATGATCGCGCGCGGCGTGACCTATGTGCCTCAGGGGCGCAACGTGGTGCCTCAGCTTTCGGTCCTGCATAATCTGGAGCTGGGCGGCATCACCGCCAAGGACCAGACCAAGGTCAAGCGCCGCATGGAGGAGGTCATGGACCAATTCCCCATGCTGCGCCAGCGCAAGGACCAAAAGGCCATCGAGCTTTCCGGCGGCCAGCAAAAACAGCTGGAGATCGCGCGGGCTTTGCTGCTGGACCCCAAGCTGATCCTCATCGACGAGCCTTCCATCGGCCTCTCGCCGAACCTCGTGCAGGAGGTGTTCCAGACCCTGATCCGCCTGCGCGATCAGGGCGTGACGATCCTCATGGTCGAGCAGAACGCCAAGGCGGCTCTGGCGATGTCCGATTACGGGCTGGTGCTGGAGCTGGGCCAGACGCGCCTGTTCGACAAGGCGGATAAGCTGCTGGCCGATCCGCGCGTGGGCCAGCTCTTCCTTGGCGGACATATCGAAGACGCCGCCTAAGAGGCGTCTTTCCCGGCGCAGTCAGCGCGGCGCGCGCCGGAAGGACCAAAGCCGGTTCAGGGCGAAGCTCAGGGCGGCGGCCGTCCCGACGGCTGCGGCGAGGGCGGCGGAGGCGCTCCAGCCGAGCGGGCCCGCCGCCAGAGCGAAAACCGCCTGATTGGCGGCGAAGCCGCAGCCCGCCACGAGGGAGAACCGCGCGAAGGCTCCGCCCCTCCGTCGTCCGTGGCCCTGAAAGGAGAAGCGGGAATGTCCCCCGAAGCTCAGCAGGAAGGCGACGAGAAAGGCGAGGAGATTGGCCCGCTCCGCGCCCATCCCCGCCGCCGGCAAAGCGAGGGCGACGAGGAGATGGCAAAGCGTGGCCGCGATCCCGACCAGCGTGAAGCGCAGACCTTCGAGGGCGGGCGTCATCGGCGCGGCGGGATCTCGCGGTTTTCGGCCACCACATAGCCGGGCCGCCCCTTCACCTCCGAGAAGATCCGCGAGACGTATTCCCCCAGCACCCCGATGGAGAGCAATTGCACGCCGCCTAAGAAGAAGATCGCCACCGCCAGCGTGGACCATCCCGGCGGATCGCGGCCCCAGAGCAGGGTCTCGACGGTCAGCCAGATTCCGTAAAGGATCGAGAGCGCCGCCACCCCGACGCCGATCAGCGTCCAGATGCGCAAAGGCCAGCTGGTGAAGGCCGTCATCCCGGTGACGCCGAGCCTCAGCAGCGCCCCCAGCCGGAATTTGGACCTCCCGCCCTGACGCGGCGCCAGTTCGATGGGCAAAGCCGTCGAGCGGAAGCCCACCCAGCCGTAAAGCCCCTTCATGAAGCGGTTGCGTTCGGGCAGGGCGCAGAGCGCGTCCACCACCTTGCGGTCCATCAGACGGAAATCCCGCGCGTCGGGGGGGATCTCCACTTCGCCATAGCTGAGCAGCCGGTAAAACAGGCGCGTCAGCAGACGCTTGAGCGCCGGTTCGTCGCGGCGATGCGCCCGCACCGCATAGACCATTTCAAAGCCCTCGCGATGGCGCGCCAGCATCTCGTCCACATGATCCAGCGATTCCTGAAGATCCGCGTCGAGCAGGATCACCACCGCCCCGGCGGCCTGCCGGAGCCCCGCCATGATGGCCTGCTCCTTGCCGAAATTCCGCGAGAGCCGCACCAGCCGCAGCGGAACGCGCAAAGGCTCGCGCCCGGCGATCTCCGACGTGCCGTCGCGGCTGCCGTCGTCGACGAGCACGATCTCCGTCCTCAGGCCCAGCGCGAGGCCCTTGGCCTCCAGCCGCCGCAGGGTCTCGGCGACGCTCTCCGCCTCGTCATAGGCCGGGACCACGAAGGAGAGATCCGGAGGCGGCGCGCGATCCGGCGCGATCTCCTCGAAACGCAATCCGGGCGACCAGTCTCTGGGGTTCTGATTCATGGCGTCTCTCCGCCGCTGACGAACAACTCATATCGGCCGAAGCGCCCGACCGGACGAAAGCCCGCCGCCTCGACCTGCGCGGCCTGTTCGACGGGCGCGGAGAGGGCGACGGGGCGAGGCCCTGCGGCCAGAGCGGCGAGGTCTCCGGGCTTCACGGAGCGCGCCCGGCCCGCCGTGTAGAACTCCGCCGAGAAGGAGCGGCGCCCAAGGACGTGAAGCGGCTCCTCCTTCAGCCAAGGCCGCGCGGCCTCGACCAGAGCCTCATGGGTTTTCAGCCGCAGCGTCTCCGGAGCAAGCGAAACCAGCGCCACGGCGACCGCCGCGAGTCCGACCAGCCCCAGCCCCAGAGCCGTCAGCCGCCGCAGGACGTCTTGCGGGAGATCGGCGCCGGGCGCCGCCGCCATGAGGATCGCCGCGGCGGGCAGGGCGGGCAGGGCGTAGGCGGGCAGGATGTTGCCCGCAGGCGTGAAGAAGATCAGCGGCGCCAGAACCCAGCAGAGCAGATAGGAGGCGAAGCCGGAGGGAAGCGCGGCCAATCCCGCCAAGCCCCAGGAGCGGCGGCGCCAGAGCAGCGCGGGCGCGAGCAGGCTCCAGGGCAGCGCGATCATCAGCGCCATGGGCCAGATCCAACCCTTGGGCCGCAGATGCGCCGAGCCGTAGAGATCTCCGCTCCAGCCGGGGACGAGGAAGCGCTGAACATGCTCGCCCCAGAGGAAATAGCGCAGGAATCCGGGCGTGGAGATCTCAGAGGCGAGATGCCAGGGGACCACGAGCAGGATCAGCAGAAGCATTCCTCCCGCCCAAGGGAGCCGCCGCAGATCGCCCCAGGCCCGCCGGATCGTCAGCCAAGGCGCCAGCGCGACGAGGAGAAGCGCAAGGGCGACCGGACCTTTCGCCATCAGCCCCATGGCCAGCCCGAGAAAGACGGCGTATCCCCAGAGCGGCGCGGATTCCTCCTCCTGCGTCGCCCGCCAGAATCCGACCATCGCCAGAACCAGCCCGAGGACCATCGGCATGTCGGTCATGACGAAGGCCGAGGCGCCCCAGAACAAAGCCATGCTGGAGAGGATCGCCGTCGCCGCCAAAGCCCGGTTCGGCCCGAGGATTCGGGCCGTCCAGCCATGGACGAGCGCCAGAATCGCCAGCGAAACCGCCAGAACCGGCAGACGCGCCGCGAAGGCGCGGACGCCGAAAGCCTCCATCCCCAGCGCCGAAAGCCAAGTATGGAGCGGCGGCTTGCCCCAGAAGGGAAGGCCGTAGTCGAATTGCGGCGTGATCCAGTCTCCCGTCTCGACCATCTTGCGCGCGATCTCGGCGTAGCGGGCTTCCGTGGTGTCGACGAGCGGCAATCCCGCCATGGCGATCAGGCGCAGCGCCAATAAGGCCGCGAGCAGCGTCCAGATTCGTCGTCGGAAGGCGACGGCCTTCGCGGGCGGGGCTTCGGAGAGGGGGGAAGCGTCTCCGGTCAAGTCTCGGCTCGTCATCTTGCTCTTGGTCCTGAGGATCCGAAGGCCGGACCATGGACCAGACCGCATGGCCGGAAGATTGTCCGGATTATACGAAAACGTAATGAGAAGCCCGGTGGCGCCGGATAGGGCTTTCGGGGATGCTGAAGAGCCCCAGAGGACGGAGACGACGAAGAAGATGCGCATTCTCGTGGTGGAGGACGACGCCGAAACGGCGGCCTATATCCGGTCCAGTCTGGCTCAGGCGGGCCATCAGGCGGAGGTCCGCGCCAATGGCCGCGAGGGCTTCCTCAGCGCGCTGGACGAGGATTTCGACGTGCTGATCATCGACCGGATGCTGCCCGGTCTGGACGGCCTGAGCCTCGTGAAGTCCATCCGCAGCGCGGGCTGCCGGACGCCGGTCATCTTTCTGAGCGCGCTCGGCGGCATCGACGACCGCGTCGAGGGGCTGGAGGCGGGCGCCGATGATTATCTGACCAAACCCTTCTCGATTCTGGAGCTTTCGGCTCGGCTCGGCGCCCTGACGCGCCGTCCGCCTCTGCGCCCCGAAGAAGAGACCGTGCTGAAGGTCGCCGGGCTGGAGATGGATCTGATCCGCCGCAAGGTGACGCGATCCGGACGCCTCATCGATCTTCAGCCCCGGGAATTCGCCCTGCTGGAGCATCTCATGCGCCATAGCGAGCGGGTGGTGACGCGGAGCATGCTGCTGGAGGCGGTCTGGAATTTCCACTTCGACCCCCGGACCAACGTCGTCGAGACCCATATCAGCCGTCTGCGCGCCAAGATCGACAAGGATTTCCCCTTTCCCCTGATCCACACCATCCGGGGCGCGGGATACAGCCTCCATGCTTAGGCGTCTTCTGCGCAAGGCGGCGCCGCGCTCCACGGCGCTGCATCTCTCGCTGCGGTATTCGGCGTTGTATACGGCGGTGACGCTGCTCGTCTTCGCCTTCGCCTATGTCGAGATGCGGAGGGAGGTCTCCGAGATGCTCGGCGACCAGCTCGAAGGCGAAGCCCAAATCCTGCGGGAGCGCTATCAGGATTTCGGCGTTCCGGGCGTGGTTGAAACTCTAGAGGCTCTGGTCTCCTTCAGCGCCCGGGGAAGCCGCTTCGCGCTCTTCGTCGGGCCGAAGGGCGAAAGGCTCTTCGCCAATACTCCTTTAACTCCGGAGGAGGCTCCGGGCCGCTTCATCGGCAAGGAGAAGGCCCGGATCGCGCCTTCCGACGAGGAGATGTCCGGCTATGAGCTGCGCCGGATCGCGCTGGGGCCGAACCAACTGATCCTCGGCGTGGGCGACCATATGCGCATGGAGATTCTGGAGGCGCTCGCGGCGGCGCTCGCGGTGGGCTTCGCGCTGATCGCCGCCACGGGGCTGGTCTTCGGCCTGTCGATCGGGCGGCGGACGGAAAGGCGGCTTCAGGAGATCGACCAGACCCTGACCGCCGTGGGACGCGGCGGCATCGGCCTGCGCATCCCGGAGGACCCGCGCCAGACGAACGAGCTTCTGCGGCTCTCCGGCTCGATCAACGCGACGCTCGGCGAACTGGAGAAGCTGATGGAGAGGCAAAAGCGCATCTCCGCCGACATCGCCCATGATCTGAAGACGCCCTTGCAGCGTCTGCGCCAGCGTCTGGAGCGCTTCGGTCTGGGCTTCGCTCCGGAATCTCCGGAGGCCGCGGAGATCGAGCAGGCTCTGGAATCCGTCGATCATCTGATGAGCGTGTTTCAGGCGATCCTGAGAATCGCGGAGATCGAGGATCATCGCCGCCGCGCCCGTTTCGCGTCTGCGGATCTCGCGGAGATCGCCGCGCGCGTCCATGACGCTTATGAGCCCGTCGCCGAGGAGAACGGCCAGATCCTGCGGCTGAAGCTTCCCGGGCGGCCCGCGCAAGTCTTCGGCGACGGCGAATTGATCGCTCAGGCGGCGGTGAACGCGGTGGAGAACGGCTTGCGCCATTGCCCGCCCGGCGCGCAGATCGAATGTGAGGTCGGAGAGGCGGAGGGCGCGCCCTTCCTGCGGATCTCCGACGACGGCCCCGGCCTTCCGCCTGAGGAGATGGAGAAGGTCTTCGAGAAATTCCATCGCGTGGAGCGCAGCCGCACCACCCCCGGCAACGGCCTCGGGCTGGCTCTGGTCAAGGCGGTCGCCGATCTGCATGAAGCTCAGGTCGGGCTTGAGAATCTCCGCCCCGGCCTGCGGCTGGAGATCCGTTTCCCGCCTGTGCAGAGGAGCGGCGCCCGGCGGCTCCCTTGAGCGGGGGCGGTTGAAGGCCGCCTCCCGCCGCGCGTCCCTTCGCCGCCGCCGGTTTTCCTGCGGCGAGATTCGGACCGGAAAAGAGGCGGAAAGCTCCGTCCAAAAGAGGATGATCCGCAGGAATCCTCCGCGAAACCGGCGTCCGGGGCCGCGCCTCCCATGGCGGACGGCCTCCCGCCATGGGAGGCTTCAACCGCGTCGGAATTGCGCGGAATTTTCAGGTAGGAAACTGAATATCCTCAAAAAATATCCAAAGTTTGAGGGGGCGGCCAATATCCTTCAAGGCGCGGCTCCCCTCGGCGAAGGAGTCTCAAAGGTGGATCAACGTGTGCGTCCTAATCATAGGTTGCATAAAATTTATGATTTGTTAAATTTTCGTATATGGAGCGCTGCGAAGCGTCCTATCTGATTCCTGCTTAGCCGCACCACCTCTAGGGAGTCCGTCATGAACAAGAAAACCCTCGCCGCCGTTGCGGCCCTCCTCGCCGCGCCCTTCGCCGCGCCGGGCTACGCCCAGACCGCCCCGGAGCAGACCGTCGTGTTCTCGCTCGCCGCCAAGGTCGCCCCTTCCTGCCGCTTCACGACCTCCGACACCTCCTCGCGGGTGCGGTTCAGCGGCACCGCCGATTTCGGCACCCTGACGAGCACCTATCAGGGCGGCGGCACCAGCGTGACGAAACTCGCTCAGATCAAGACCCTCAATCTCAACGGCCTGAACCCCGCTGCGGATCATGGCGACAGCTACGCGTTCTTCGTCTACTGCAACCCCGGCGCCGCGGCTCATCTGACCTATAACCGGGGCACGCATCTGATCACCGACGGCGGCGACACCGCCGCGAAAAGGATCCCCTACAGCGCCCTCGTCAAGGTGGGCGGCTCTGAGGAGTTTGTGAATAAAGTCGACGGAGACACCACCACGATCACCGGCGCCGATATGGCCGTCGCCGCCAATCGGGCGATCGCGCTGAAATTCCAGATCTCGAATTTCCTCGATTACAACGGCTCCGTCACGAAGCAGGTCGGCGATTACGCCGACACCTTCACCATCTCCCTCGCGGGGCAGTAAGCTGCGAAGTTCGGGCGGCGGAGCCTTGCGTTCCGCCGCTCGATTCTTCGTCTGGAGGCGTTTCAGACCGCGCCGACATCATGAAGATGAAGCCCCCGGTCCCGTCGGAGCGCGGCTTCATGAAAATCGGCCAGGGGCGGAGCCATGATCAAAAGAACAATGCGCGCGATGATCTTCGTCGCCCTGCTGACGGGCTGGGCGATTCCGGAAGCGCAGGCTTTCGAGATTTCTCCGATCAGCCAGCATCTTGAAGCCCATGGCCCCGGAGTCCGGGGACGCCTCACCTTGCGCAATCCGCGCGACGCCATCCTTCCCGTCCAGACTCGCGTGATGCGGCGCCATGTGGCCGAAGACGGCCGAATGACTCTGACGCCCGCCGATGCGGATTTCCTCATCTTTCCGCCTCAGGCGCTCGTGCGCCCCAACAGCGCGCAGGCGATTCAATTCCAGTATGTCGGCGAGCCGCTCGCCGAAGGCAGATCCTATGTGCTCTATGTGAGCGAGGTTCCGGTCGCCTCGACGGGCTCCGTAATCGTGCGGATGGTCTTCGAGATGGGCGCCGCGATCTATATTTATCCGCCCGGCGCGCAAACCGATCTCCGGCTTGAAAGCGTGACCCCCCTGCCGGGCGGCGGCGCCGAGGTGCGGGTGCGCAATTCAGGCGCGCGCCATGGCGTCCTGCTGAACGGCCTGATCGCCGTGCCCGGCGCGGAGACGGCTCTCGCGGCTTATGGTCAGGCCGCCCGAACCGCGCCGGAAAGCGCGATCGTGCCCCCGCATTCCGTGCGGCGCTTCGTGATCGGGGGCGCTTCCGCGCAAAGGCCATGACGCAGGCGATGGGACGGGGGGCAGCCTCAGGAGCGGCCTTTCTCATCGCGGTTTTCTGTGGAGGTTCGGGCGCCGCGCAGACGCCGGATCCTCTTTCGCCTGAAGTCCGGGAGGTTCTGGAGGCGGGATATGACGCGGAAGGCTTCGATCCGGGGCGACGCGCGGCGGAAGTCCCGCTTCCGCTGCATATGCGCGGAGTCCTTGCCGGAGATCTGCGGGTCCGCCTGCGCGGAGAAATTCTAGTCGGCGCGGATCCGCGGCAATTGGCCGAGGCTCTGGCGGAGGTTCTGAATGCGGAGACTTTAGAGCGTCTGCGCGCCTTGGGGCCGGATTACGCCACGCCTGAGGAATTGGCCGCGGCGGGATTGCGGCTCAGCTATGATCCCGGCGCGCTGACGCTGGAGGCGGATGCGGCGGCGTCCGCTTTTCAGGATCTCGACCTCTTCCTTTCACGCGGCGCGGATTTCTCGAATCTCGATTTGATCGAGCCGGCCCGCTTCTCGCTGGGCGTCGACGGCTCCCTCTCCCTCACGCAAAACCTGAATCGCGGCGGAGATCCGAACATAGGCGCCTATGTCGACGGCTTCGCCAATTTCGGCGGTCCAGACGGCGTTTATGTGGATTTCGCAGGACGCGTCGACCTGTCGCCGCAGGTTGCGGGCGACCGCCTGCATCGCGACCGGCTGACCCTCTTCAAAGACGACCGCGAAAGAGCGACGCGATATTCCGCCGTCGACGTCTCTCTGGATCCGCCTCCCCTGATCGGCGCGCCGGATTGGCTGGGCGTCTCCGTGGAGCGCCGTTATTCCGAGATCGACCCGAACCGCCTCATCCGGTCTCTGGGTCAGCGCTCCATCCTGCTGGAGCGCCCGGCCGTGGTCGAGGTCTGGGTGAACGGCGCGCTCGTCAGCCGCTTTCGGGCGCCGTCCGGACGCGTCAATCTGAACGACATTCCCTTCGTGGATTTGGGCAATGAGGTGACGATCTACGTCGAAGACGAACTCGGACGCCGCCAGCTCGATTCCTTCTCCTTCTCCTCGGGAGACAGCCTGCTGGCGCCCGGCCTCTCGGAGTTCGGTCTTGCGGCGGGCGCCCGGCAACAGGATTTCACGGCGGGCGTGGAGTGGGAGACCGATGATTTCGGCGCTCAGGGATATTACCGGCGCGGCGTGACCCCGAATTTGACGCTCGGCGCGGGCGCGGGCGCCGGGAAAGGCGAATTTCTGGCCGCCTCCCTGCACGCCGTGGCGGCGCTGCCCTATGGCGTCGGCCAACTCGACGCCGCATGGTCGACCCGTCAGGGCGATTCAGGCGAGCGGCGTTCCGGCTTCGCCGCCGCCGCCAGCTACGACGCTTCTTTTGAAGGCGCTTTCCACGGGCGCGATCAAATCGCTTTGCGGGTCGAATATCGCTCCGACGGCTTCTCGAATTTCAGCGGCTTGGAGAACATGGAGCGTTTTTCCGGATCGGCCGCCTATCATCTCGGCCTGAACGAGCGCACGAGCCTGAATCTCGGAGCCCGCTACGGAAGCCATGGCGGTCTGGACGAATTCTCGTTGCGGGCTGGAATCTCGCATCGCTTCCGGGCGCTTTCGACCTCTCTGCTCGTCGAGCATGTCCAGAGGGACGCAAGAGAAGATGAAACGCGTCTCCTCCTCTCGGCCTCCATGCCCATAGACGAGGATTCCACGCTCTCCGCCTCCTACGCCAGCGCGCGGGAGCGGGCGACCCTCGATTATCGCAAGCGCCATCAGGATCGCGTCGGAGATTATGGCTATAATCTGCGGGCGGAGCGCGATGACGGCTCCATGAGCCTCTATGGGCGGGCGGATTACATCGGCAACCGCTTCGAGGCCTCTGCGAGCGTCGATCATCTTGCGCCAGACGTCGACTCGCTGTTCGGGCGCGATGCGCCTTTGGTCGGCGCCGTGCGGGTGGGATCGGGCGTCGCCGTGGCGGACGGTCATTTCGGCGTCGGCCGACGCGTCGGTCAGGGCTTCTTCCTCGTGAAGCCCCACGCCACTTTAGACGAGGCGCGCCTCGCCATAGGCCGCGGCGCGGATCAAAGCGTCTCCGTGAGAACGGACGGATGGGGGCCGATTCTTGCGCCCGCCTCTGGCGGCTATCGCGTGTCGGAGGTCGCTCTGAGCGTGGAGGAGGCGCCGATCGGCTATGACCTTGGTCCGGGCGTCTATGCGATGCAGACCGGCGCGAGAGGCGGCGGCGTCATTCTGATCGGCGGCGAAGCCTTTTATTCTGCGCGCGGCGTCTTGCTGGATTCTCAAGGCGAGCCCCTGACTCTGCGTTATGGAAAATTGATCCCTCTCCAAGGCGGCCATCCGGCGGTGGATCTCTTCACCAACGCCGCCGGGGTGTTTTTTGCGGGCGGCCTTGCGCCTGGGCCTCATGAGCTTGAGGTGGACGGAGAAAGACTCAGGGTGGAGATTCAAGCGCCCCGCGAAGGGGCTCTGATCGAATTAGGCGAAGTATCTCTGGGAGGCGGCCTATGAGGAAGAAACCATCGAACCGACTGCTCTTGATCCTCGCCGCCTTCCCTGTTTTCGCGCTGTCTGCTCAGGACGCGCGGGCCTGCGCGCTGACGGCGGCCGAGCTGACGACTTCGGCGCATTCGACGAATTTGGAGTATGATCCTCGCTCGCCTGAAGATTTCCGCGTTTTTCTGAAGGCGGAGTTCGACGGGGAGATCGATCCGGGGCTCTGCGCCCAAGAGTCGATCACCATTGAGCTGGAGACCGCCGGAGTTCATGCGCTGGCGAGGGACGGAGGCGGCGGCGCCTTGAGTATGCGTTTCCTGAATCAGGGGAAAATAACCTCTGGCCGACCCTTCATGGAGATTCTGCGGAATCAATTCTCTTTGGCGGGCGATTATCGCCAGAGATTTCGAGTTTATTTAGATGCGGATCCTCTGAACGCCCTTAATCTTGAGCTTCAGGCGACGGCGACGCCGATCACGCATTTCGTGCATGGAGCCTTTTCGACAAGCATAGACTTCGGGCAGATCGGCGACGGCGAGATCCAGCCGCGGCTGGACAGCTCGATTCTGGAGAAGACCGTGGATTTCATCTATCAGGCGAATATGCCTGTAAAGGTGACGCTCGAATCTCTGGGCGGGGGGCATCTTCGCTTGGAGGGGCGGCCCGATCTGACGCCGATTCCCTATACGGTCAAAATAAACGACGCGCCTGTCAGGATCGGGCCTGAGCATGAGAAAGCGCTTGATCTGGGGCTGGGGCAAAATAAATCAGGAACTATCAGCGTGCTCTTAGGCGATGTGGTCGGGTTGTCGGCCGGGTCTTATAGCGATCAGCTCACCGTGGTGTTCACGCCGAATTATTGATATTCGAACATATGATGTCCGCCATGCGGAGATCTGTTCTTGGTTCTGGCGTTTCATCATCTTGGCGAAACGCCCTGACGACGCCAAGGCCCTGCTCGCCTCGGCCTGACGCCTCCTCCCTCGCTCAGGTTCAGCCATAACGCGTGCATAGGCGATCCCGAAGCAGGAGGGAGAATCGGATCCGAAGGCGGTCGGCGAGCGGAGAAGTTGAAAAATCCGGGTCGCAGAGCGGGGCGGCGGCGTCCAATATCCATCAGTCGTTCTTCAGCTCGGGAAGAAGCGATTGGCCGGGCGCGGCAGACCAAGATGATCGCGCAGGGTGGCGCCCGCGTAGTCGCGGCGGAAGATCCCGCGCCTCTGGAGTTCGGGAACCACCTTATCGACGAAATCGACCAGCCCGTCCGGCAGATAGGGAAAGGTCAGATTGAAGCCGTCGGATCCCTCGGTCTCCAGCCATTCCTGCATTTCGTCGGCGATGCTCCGCGGCGTGCCGACGAAGGCCAGCCCGCCATAGCCGCCGAGCCTCTGCGCCAATTGGCGGACGGTCAGCCCCTCCGCGCGGGCCAGTTCGATCACCCGCTCACGGCTGGATTTGCTGTCGTTGGTCTCAGGGATCTCCGGCAAGGGGCCGTCCGGATCGAAGCCCGAAGCCTCGACGCCCAGCGCCACCGAAAGCGAGGCGATGGAGCTTTCGTAATTCACCAGAGCGTCCAGCCGCGCCCGCCGGTCCCGGGCCTCTTCGAGGCTGTCCGCGACGAGGACCAGAGCGCCGGGCAGGATCTTGATCGCGTCGCGCGACCGGCCCGCGCGCTCGGCTCGCCCCTTCACATCGGCGGCGAAGGCCCGCCCTTCGGCCAGAGTGCGGGGGGCGGCGAAGACCACCTCGGCGGTTTCGGCCGCCAGCCGCCGCCCCGGTTCGGAGGCTCCGGCCTGCACGATCACCGGCCAGCCCTGCACGGGGCGCGCGATGTTGAGCGGTCCGCGCACCGACAGATGCGCGCCCTTATGATCCAGAACATGCATCTTCTCCGGATCGAAGAAGATCCCGCTTTCGGCGTCCTGAACGAAGGCGTCGTCGGCGAAGCTGTCCCAGAGCCCCGTCACGACGTCGTAGAATTCGCGCGCGCGGTCATAGCGTTCGGCGTGGGCGACATGCTCTTCGCGGCCGAAGTTCAGCGCCGCGTCGGGATTGGCGGTGGTGACGACGTTCCAGCCCGCGCGCCCGCCTGAAATATGGTCGAGCGAGGCGAAGCGCCGCGCGATGTGGAAAGGCTCGTCGAAGGTGGTCGAGGCCGTGGCCACCAGCCCGATGCGCTCCGTCACGGCCGCCAGCGCCGAGAGCAGCGTGAAGGGCTCGAAGGAGGTGGTCGTCTGGCTGCGCCTCAGGGCCTCGAGGGGCATGTTGAGCACCGCCAGATGATCGGCCATGAAGAAGGCGTCGAACTTCCCCTCTTCGAGCTTTTGCGCCAGCTTCGCCAGTTTCGGGAAGCTGAAATTGGCGTCCTTCCATGCGCCGGGCCAGCGCCATGCGCCCGTATGCAGACTGACGGGCCGCATGAAGGCGCCCAGATGAAGCTGGCGTTTTCCGGTTCCGGTCATGTCGGCTCCTTCTTGATCCTTCGTCACAGGGGGCGCCCGAACGCCAGGGAACGCGCCTCCATCTTATTTCACAGGCGGCGTCGGCTCGCCCAGCGAAAGCATCAGGCGATTGGCCCAATTGAAGAAGGCGCTCGCGAAGACCGCGTCAAGGATTTCGTCGTCGGCGAGGCCCGCTGCGCGCAAAGCGGCGATCTCGGCGGCGCCGAAGGCCGAAGGCGTGCGGGTCAGCGCCGTCGCGGCTGCGGCTACGGCGTCCCAGCGCGGATCGATCCGGGCGGAGACGCCTTCGTCCAGCAGGCGCTGAACCTCCGCGCCGCGCTTCGAATGATGAGCCGCGAAGCGCGCATGCACCGAAGCGCAGAAAATGCAGCCGTTGACGCGCGAAACCGCCGTGGCGGCCAATTCGCGCTCGGCGCGGGGGAGGCCGCCCTCCGTGTTGTAAAAGATGTCCTTATCCGTGCGGGTGCGCGCCGCCAGAGCCTCCGGCTCGCGGGCCAGCAGGCGGAAATAGGGCGATTTCGCGCGCGAGCGATCGACGAGGCCTTCATAATGGCGCTCGGTCAGCTCCGCCTCCTCCAGAGGCGGCAGCCAGGGCGCCCAGCCCAATTCCTCTTGGGTGAAGGCTTTAGGTTCGGCGTTGTCAGGATGCAGAATCACAGTCGCGATGGTCATGATGCGGACTCCGGTTGTTCAGGCGGCGGCCAGAGCGCGCAAGCCGATCACGGCGCGGATCTGAAAGGCGAGGAAAGAGACGAGCTGCGACAGCCCGACGATGGAATCCGGCGTCCATCCCGCGTCCAGCAGGCGCTGAAGCGCGGCGGGATCGGCGTCGCGGGGATGGAAGGTCAGCAAATGCGCATGCTCCAGCCCGCGCGAGAGCTTCGCCCCCAGCGCGGCGGCGACCTCCGCCGGAACCGCGAATTCCGGGCCGTCGAGATTCTCCGCGCTGAGCGGCCCCTCCGGATAGGCGCCGTAAGGCCCCTGCGCGGCGCCCGCCGCCACGGCGGCGCGGATCGCCTCAAGACGGGCGCCCGCTCCCGGCAGAGCCTCATAATGGGCGCGGGTCTCCGGCTCTTCATGCAGCCCCGCCACGAAGGCCGCGACCGCATGGCGGTCCTCAAGGCTGAATTCGCCGGGCTGATCGGGATGGAGCAGCAGACGATAGCTCTCCTGAGCCGAGGCGCGGGCTTGCGGGCGCTTGGCGCGCAGGAGGTCCAGTTTGGAGCCGGGCGCGATCCCCGCCCATTGGTCGATGAGGTCGGTCATATCGGAAACTCCTGATCAGCCTGCGGCGGCCAGAGACGCCGCAGGGGAGGGGGAGGCGGAAAAGGGGGAGGCGCCCCAGCCGAAGGCCGGCGCGACTTCGGTCGCGAAAAGCTCGATGGAGCGCAGGATCTGCGCGGGCGGCGGATCGATGGAGTGAACCTGAACCGCGATCTCCGTCGCATGGGTCAGGGTCGCGTCCGTCCGAAGGGATTCGGCGACCTCCTCCGGCGTTCCGACATGCGTGTCGAGGCTGAGGATGAGGTCGTCCAGCGTCTCGCCGCGCAGGATATGGCCGGATTTCGCGAATTGCGCCGCCGCCCGACGCAGGCCGATCTCCGCGAAACGGCGCGCCTCGGCGCGGTCGTCGGCGACGAAGACCGAGCGCGAGGCTAGAATCCGCGGCGCGACGCCCTGCGGCAAAGCCTTAAGATAGGCCTCCACGATGGGGAGCTGGATCTCCGCCAGAGAGGCGGCGGGATTCTCCTTGGCGCGCGGCTGGGTGCGCGAGAGCAGCAGCCCGTCTCCGGCGCGGCCCGCGCGCAGACCGCCCGCCACCGAGAAAGTCGCTTGCCAGATGCGCTGATCCAAGTCGCCCGCTGCGGGATACAGGCGGTTTCCGCCGCCCAGATCCTCGCCGCGCAAGGCCGCGCGCAATTTGGCGAGGGCGTCGTCGTAGATCTCGGCGCGACGTCCATGCTCCAGCCCGAAGGCGGCGTAGGAGCCGGGCGTCCCGCCCGTGCCGATCCCCAGCTCCAGACGTCCGCCGGAGAGAAGATCCAGCACCACGGCGTCCTCCGCCACGCGGAGGGGATTCTCCAGCGGCAGAGTCACGACGCCCGTCGCGAGGCGGATCCGCCGCGTCTTGGCCGCCACATGGGCGAGGAAGGCCAGAGGCGCAGGCAATCCGCCCTCGGCGTGGTGGAAATGATGCTGCGCCACCCAGGCCGAGCGATAGCCGAAACGCTCCGCCGTCGCGATCTGCTCGGCGGCGAGGCGATAGCGCTCGGCCGGGGTCGCGTCGTCCAGCAGGCGGGTGAAAAAACCGATGCTTTTCTTAGGGCCGCTCATGAGGCTTCTCCCTGATGTTCAGCCGCGCCGCAGACGGCCGGGAATGGCGGCGATCAACTGGCGGGCGTATTCGGTCTGCGGAGCCTCGAAGACCTGCGCCACGGGGCCGCTCTCCCGGATTTCGCCGCCTTGCAGCACCGAAACCGTGTCGGAGATCGCCCGCACCACCGCCAGATCATGGCTGACGAAGAGATAGGTCAGCCCGAGATCCCGCTGAAGCTCGTCCAGCAGCCGCAGGATCTGCGCCTGAACCGTCACGTCCAGAGCCGAAACCGCTTCGTCCAGCACGAGGATCGAAGGCTTCAGAACCAGCGCCCGGGCGATGGCCGCGCGTTGCCGCTGGCCTCCGGAGAGCGCGGCGGGGCGACGCTCCAGCAACTCCGGCGCAAGCTGGACCCGCGCGAAGACTTCATGCACGCGGCGCTCGCGTTCGGCCTTGGCCAGAGGCTCGAAATTGAGCAAAGGCTCCTCGACGGCGGCGCGCAGGCTCTGGCGCGGATCCAGCGAGGCGAAGGGATTTTGATAGACGAGCTGAATCCTGCGGCGGAACTGGCGCAGCTCCTCGCCGCGCAGGGCGGCGGGATCTTGGCCGTTCACGAGAATCTTTCCGCCGTCCGGACGCCTCAACCCGACCACCGCCCGGGCCGTGGTGGTCTTGCCCGAGCCGGATTCGCCGACCAGCGCATGAGTCGAGCCCCGCGCCACGCTGAAGGAGACGTTTGAAACCGCGCGGAAGGAGCCGCCGCGATCCGTCGGGAAGTTCTGAACCAGCCCGCGGACTTCAATAGCCGTCTCGCCGCCCAGCCTTCCGGGGCGCGCGAGGGCGGGCGCCGACAGCGAAGGCGCATCCGCCAGAAGCCGCCGCGTATAGGCCTCCTTGGGCGCCGCGAGCAGCTCCCGCGCCGGGCCTTGCTCCTGAATCCGCCCGCCGCGCATCACGACGATCCGGTCCGCGCGGTCGGCGGCCACCGCGAGGTCATGCGTCACCAGAAGCACCGCCGTGCCGTTTTCGGCGCGCAATTCGTCGATGAGGTCGAGAATGCGCTTCTGCACCGTCACGTCGAGGGCGCTGGTCGGCTCGTCGGCGATGACGAGGGCGGGCTTGAGCGCCAGAGCCATGGCGATCAGCACGCGCTGCTTCATGCCGCCGGATAATTCATGCGGATATTGCCGGAAGCGCAATTCAGGCTGCGAGAGGCCCACCCGCTCCAGCAGCGCCAGAACCTCGGCGCGGATTCCCGCGCGGTCGCGGCGGCCATGCAGACGAAAGACCTCGGAGACCTGCGCGCCGATGGTCAGCACCGGATTCAGCGAGGCGCCGGGATCCTGTGGAATCAGGCTGACCACCGATCCCCGGATGGAATCGAAACGGCGGGGACTCCAGCGGGAAACCTCCTCGCCGTTGAGCCGGATTTCGCCGCGCGTGATCTCGCCGTTCGGCGGCAGCAGTCCGATGACCGCCTGAGCCGTGGTCGTCTTGCCCGAGCCGGATTCGCCGACCAGAGCGACGACCTCGCCCGGCGCCATCTCAAAGCCGACGTCATGGGTGACGGGAACGCCGTCATAAGCGACCTCCAGTCCGGAGATTCGCAGCAAGGGGCGCGTTTCGGCCCCCACGGCGCGAGGTTCAAGCAAGGCGTTGGTCATCGCGTCGCCCTCTCCGCCGCGCGGCCGACCCGATTGGCGGCCAGAACCACAAGGATCACGACGAGACCGGGAAAGGCCGTCAGCCACCAGGCGGCCATCATATATTTGCGGCCTTCGGCGATGAGCAGGCCCCATTCCGGGGTCGGCGGCGGCGCGCCATAGCCGAGAAAGCCCAAAGTCGAAATCTGGAGGATCGCCCACCCTAATTGCAAAGCGGCGTAGGCGAGAACGGTGGTCAGGGAATTGGGCAGCACATGCCGCCAGATCACTTGGAGAAAGCGGCCTCCGGAGCCGAAGGCGGCTTCGACGTAATCGGAGCGGCGCACCGTCACCACCTCCGAACGGACCAGACGCGCGAAGCTCGCGATGGAGGTGACGCCCACGGCGATGGCCGCCTGAGCATGGCCGAAGCCCAGAATGATGATCAGCGAGAGCGCCAGCAGCAGGCTCGGAATGGCGAGCATCACGTCGACGATCCGCATCAGGATCGCCTCGACCCTCCCGCCGACCGAACCCGCCGTCAGACCTATGGCCGCGCCGAAGACCAGCCCCACCCCCACCGCGAGAAAGGCCCCTGAGAGCGAATAGCGCGCGCCATGGATGATCCGCGCCAGCAGATCGCGGCCCAGCTCGTCGGTTCCGAGCCAATGGGCGGCGCTCGGCGCCTGAAGCTTCTCGCTCGGGATTCCGACCACGCCGCTCTGGCTGGTGAAGATCTCCGGCGCGACGGCCCAGGCTGCCGCCACGAGGAGGACGGCCCAGGCGAGCAAAAGCCCTAAGGGCGGTCTGCGGCTCCAGCCGAAGCGCGGCGGCGCAAGCCTCGCCGAAGCGGCGGAGGGAAAGCTTCTGAGAATATCGGTCACGCCGGAGCCCTCCCGCCGCGGCGCAGCCGCGGATCGAACAAAGGATAGAGAAGATCGACGATCAGATTGATCGCCACGAATCCGAAAGCGGCGATCAGCACCACCGCCTGAAGCACGGCGGCGTCCTGAGCCCGGACGGCCTGCTCGGCGAGCCTGCCGATTCCGTTCAATCCGAAAACCGTCTCCGTGACGACGGCCCCGGCCAGAAGCTCGCCGAAGAGCACGCCCGCGATGGTCAGAGCGGGCAGCAAGGCGTTGCGCAGCACATGGCGCAGCATGACCCAGCGCCGCGAAGCGCCCTTGGCCCGCGCCACATGGACGAAAGGCGCGGTCGACACGGCGTCGAGATTGCGGATGAGGATCTGCGCCAGAGGCGCCGCGATGGGTATGGATATGGCGATCACCGGCAGAACGAGCCTCTCCCAAGGTCCGGGCGCGATCACCGAGACCCAGCCCAGCTTGAAGGAGAAGATCTGAATCAGCAGCACGCCGAGCCAAAAGACCGGAATCGAGACCATCAGCCCCGGCAGAGCCTGAAAAGCGCCGCGCAGCCAGGCGAAAGGCCCGAGCGTCGCGAGAAAGGCGACCAGCAGCGCCAGCCCGACGGCCAGAGCGAAGGCGAGTCCGGCCAGCCAGAGCGTCGCGGGGAGGTTTGTGCGGATCTCCTCGGCCACCGGCACGCCCGAAGCGATGGAATAGCCGAAATCCCCCGTGACGACGCCCGCCAGCGCATCGAGATAGCGCCGCCATGCGGGCGCGTCGGCGCCGTAGAAGGCGCGGATCTCCGCCACGGCCTCGGGGCTGAGGCCCAGATCTCCGCCGACGAATTTGATCAGCACGGCGTCGCCGGGCATGAGCTGCAATAAGACGAAGGCGATGGTGAAGGCCGCCCAAAGCACGAGCAGAGCCTGACCCAAGCGCTCCAGCAGACGACGCGTCATTCGGAAACTCCGGGAATCCTCGGCGAGGAGAAAATCCGGCGCGCGAAGGGGGCCGCGCGCCGGGGCGGCGGGATCAGCGATCCAGCCAGGCGCCGTAGAAGCTCGGCCGCCCGACGGCCTCGAAGCCGACGCCCTTCAGATAGGGCGCGCCGCCGAAGACCTGCGGCTCCTCGAAGATCGGAATGGCGTAGGCCTGATCGATCACGTAATTCTGGACCTCCGCCGTCAGGGCCAGCCGTTTGGCGGGATCGGTTTCGGCGGCGACGGCCTCCAAAAGCCCATTGAGCCGGTCGTCCCGGAAACTCTTCACCTTCTCGGCGACGCCTCCGAGCTGAAGCAGAACGTTGCGGTTGGTGGGGTGATATTGGCTCTTGATCACGTCGGGATCGGCGCGGCCCACCATGGCGGGCGAAACGGGAGTCTTTTCCGGATCGAGATTATCCTGCGTGCGGCTTCCGGAATCTCCGGCCAGCACGTTGAGCTTCACCCCGAGTCGCCCCCATTGCTGCGCCACAAGCTGCAAGGTGGCGCGGTTCTGCGGCTGAGGCGGAGATTCATAGGCGGTGAATTCAAGAACCGCTCCGTCCTTCTCGCGCAGCCCGGAGGCCCCGACGATCCAGCCCGCTTCGGTCAACAGCTTGTCGGCCAGTTCGGGATCATAGGTCAGCTTGTCGGAGAGATCGACGTAGCCTTGGGCGTTCGCCGCGATGATGGAGGTGGCGACCGGATAATTCGCTGAAAACAGCGTCTCGACGATCTCCTTGGCGTCGGTGGCGTGCAGCAGCGCCTGACGCACTCGAATATCCGCGACCAATGGATTATCCGGGCGGAAGACCACCGAATTATTCACGCCCCGCGTGGAGGGCGCGTAAAGCGCATAGCCGCGATCCGTGACTTGTTTTTCGTCATAGGCCTGAATCTGACGCACGAAATCGGCCTGTCCGGAGAGCAGCGCGCCGATGCGCACGCCGTCCTCCGGCGTGATCACATAGCGGATCCCGTCGAGCGGCGCGCGGCCCTGATGCGGATGGAGCTTCGGCCCCCAAGCGTAGTCTTCGCGCACGCTCAGAACCACTTCCGAACCGGTGGTCTGGCTCTTCACGAGGAAGGGGCCGGAGCCGATGATCAATCTGGCGTCGCCCAATTCGGCGTAATTGCGCCCCAGCGTCGCCAGAGAGACGAGGCCGGAGCCGATCACCGAAGTTCCCTGCAGAAAACCGGGGCTGGGCGCTTTGAAATGAAACCGCACGGTGAGCGGATCGAGGACTTCGCCGCGCTCGTAATTATTCACCACCTCGGAGACGGGGAAATTGCGCGCCTGATCGCCCAGACCGAAAGCGTCGAAATTGGCGACCACCGCCGCCGCGTCCAGAGGCGAGCCGTCGGAGAAGGTCACGCCGGGGCGCAATTTGAAGGCGTATTGCGTGGCGTCCTCGTTGACCTCCCAGGATTCGGCGATCCAGGGCTCGATCTCCAGAGTCTCGGGATTCTGATAGGTCAGCTTATCGGTGATCTGGTTCAGAATCCCGCCATTGGGATAAAATCCGCCCGCCGGAGGATAAAGCACCGTATGGGGCTGCTGCTCCAGATAGACGAGGATTCCGCCCTGTTTGGGCGTTTCGGCGAGCAAAGCGGTCGAAGCCAGAAGGGCCGCGCTCAAACTCGCGGCCGCGAAGATGCGGCGGGTTAGATTCAACGTCATGGACATTCTCTCCAGCCTCGGCCGAGGCGTCGTTTCTTGAACCGGGGCCTGAAATCTTCTCGGGCGCGAGGCGCGCGTATTCGGCTCGGATCTGGTTGTGGAGATCGGCGGATTCGCCGCGCGCCGCCGCCCGACAGAGACCCCCGACAGAGATCATCGAGCGATCGCGCGTCCCAAAACCTACAAACCGCGCCTGAGAGCGTCCAAGATCATGATCTGACTTGCTTTGAAGTTTTTCTTATATTCCGACTGACGGAGAGGAGGCGTCTTGCGGCGCGCGCCGGGGCCGCAAGGCGGCGGCCGGCTTCCGCTCGCCGTCGCCTCCGCCGATTCAAACGGCCTGATCCGGGCCCCCTCAGACTGGAGAAACGCAGACATGGCTCCCGCCGCTCAGAAAACCTCCTCCAACGCCGTCACGATCGACGTCTGGAGCGACGTCATGTGTCCGTTCTGCTGGATGGGGGAAACCCTGCTTCAGCAGGCCGCCGAAGCCTCGGGGCATGAGCTGGACATCCGTTACCACAGCTATCAGCTCATGCCGCATCTGCCCGCCGACAGCGCGGTCAACGTCAACGACCTTCTCGAACGCGAGCGCGGATTCCCCCGCGAGCAGGCGCTCGCGATGAATCGTCAGGTCGCGGCCCGCGCGGCTCAGGTCGGCCTCGTCTATAATATGGACGACGCCATCGCGACGAACACGCGGTCGGCCCATCGGCTCGCTCATTTCGCCAAGCAACGGGGCAAGCAGCATGAATTGATGCAGCAGCTGTTCAAGGCCTATCTCACCGACGGCCTCAACATCGGCGATCACGAGGTGCTGGCCGATCTGGCGGCTGAGGTCGGTCTGGACCGCGCCGCCGCTCTGGAGGCCCTGAAGACCGACGCCTTCGCCGCCGAATTCGACGCCGACGTCGAGGAGGCTCGTCGGCTGGGGATCTCCGGCGTTCCGTTTTTCGTTCTGAACGGCAAATACGCCGTCTCGGGGGCTCAGCCCCGGGAGGTTTTCGAGCAGGCGCTGGCCAAAGCCTCCGCCGAAGTCTGAAGGGATGGGAGAGCAGCAGACATGAGCAAGATGTTGAACGGACTGGTGAAGATCGGCGGGGATTCTCCGGAGGCGGGCCTTTGCGTCGATGGTTTCTGCGCCCTGCCGCCGCAGACTGGCGAGGCCCCCGCGCAGGAGGCCGAAGATCAGGCGATGCGCGCAAAGGAGGAGGCCGCCACGGCGCCGAAGGGCGACGGATCCTGACGGATCGGCGCAGGGCCCCTGAGCCCTGAAGCTGGACGGCCGGATGCTCGGCGAGGCCGGAGGGATCCGCCTCGCCGAAGCGTCGGGCGCGATCCGACCAACCGTATGAACGCCGCCTCAGACCTCCGGGCCGGGAGCGCCCATCGCAGCCGCAGAGGGACTTCATCCCCTGAACGATCAGGCGAGCGATAAGCCGAAAAATCGCGTCATTTTTCGGATGCGCTCAAATGATTTAGCAACCATTGGGCGATTATAGCTCAACCTTGAGTGCGGTTTCTTAATGCTAACGACCATTTGTGGTTGCGATGTGCATTGAGGTGGGGCGGTGAAAACAATGTCGATGCAGAAATCAAGATTAGACGACACGTCTGGCTTCAAAGAATTTAAAGGCGGCTCAGGCGCTCAAAATCTTAAATTTGAGAAAAGCCGCGCAAAAGATGAAGCTCTCCATCATCTTGAGAGAGAATATCAGGAACTGAGGAATCTGCACGCTCTTGCTCATGACAAGCCGCGTGTCGTCGCTTGGGGGATCGTCAAGGCGGGGAAGAGCTCTCTGCTGAATATGCTGGCGGATTCCGTTCAGGAAGAGGTTTTCAGGACCGGCGTCACGCACACCACCACGGAAAATCTGGACATGGACGCCGGGTCTTACATCCTGATGGACACGCCTGGGCTGGATGTGGATCCGGAGGCGCAAGAGCGGTCGTTCAGAGGCATGAAACAAGCGGACATCATCCTCTTCGTGCACGCCCCTCCCGGCGAGCTGGATCAGGATGAAATGCGCTTTCTGAGCGGAATGAAGGATGTTTTGGGAGAGGATGCGTCTCAGCGGCTGGTTCTGGTTCTGACGCAGCTTGATAAGGATCAGAACGGAAGCGCGGAGGCCGTTCGGGAGAAGATCCTTTCGCAAGTGCGTGATCAGCTGGACTTGCATCCCCAATGTTTTCAGGTCTCGAACAGCCGCTATAAGAAGGGGTTTCTTGAGAATAAATCCGTTCTCGCGGAGAAAAGCGGCGTTCTTGAATTAAGAAATCACCTTAAAAACCTATCTCTGAAATTAGAATCTGAGATAAAGTCATTTAAATCAATTAAATTAAATAAAATGAAAATTGAGATAAGTGAAAAGATAATCAAAGAAATTAACGAGGATAGGAATGTTATAAACAATTCTATGATTATTTTTCATGATAAAATAACCCATTTATCAAATATTATTTCTGAATTTGAGTCTGAATATATGAGAAATAATTCCGATTTAATGAAAAAGGAATTTTCTGTATTTATGTAAGAATTTAATACTGAAGATTAGCTTCAATAAAATCCAATCTCATGGTGATGTGACATGCCTCTTCCTTGGTTGATCGGCGCGGCGGCGGTTGCGCTCGTGGCGGCCGTCGCGAGCTCCAGCGACGACAGCTCCTCAAATTCTCAGAGCGAAGCAGAAGCGCGCGCTGCGAAAGAGCGTGAGAGGCAACAGCAAGAGGCTGAACGCCAGCGCCAGATTCGTCGTCATCAGGAAAGCGTGGAGATGCTGAGGGGCGACATGGTGCGCGCCGCTCGCCAAAAATTGGAGAGCGCCGCCGACGTGATGGGTCTTTCGACGGCCGATCCGATGCGGGAGGTGACGGAGGAGACCTTGGCGGAGATATTTTCAGCCGAAACCTCCGCCTCGGATTACGCGATCCTCGCTCAAAAAATTCTGAAGGATTTTGAAGATTGTCTTGAAAACCAGGAATACGACGAAATTCCTGACCCTTTATTCGAGCAGGCTTGGGATTTTTACTTAAAATCCGGTGATTTTGAAAGAAAACTGGGAATCTTAGAAGAATTTTACGGCCCGGCGTCGCCCAGCGAGGCCGACAAGGAGCTGGCGGCTCGACTGGATCATGCGAACAAGAGGCTGAAGCGCCTGCAAGACCTGCAGGCGAGGGTCGAGGGTCTGGAGGGAATTCAATGAGCGCCGGGATCGCTTCGCGCGAGACGCTGATGGAGGCTTTGGCCCCCTTGCAGAGCGAGCTCCAGAAACGCAAGGACGACATCCGCGTCAAGGAAGGGGAGTTCGACCAGCTGCGCGCTGAGTTCGAGCGCCGCCTGCGCGAGCGCGGCGAGGCGCTGTTGCGCAACATCGACGCGCGCAATCCCCTGATCAAGGACGCCGAGAATCTCATGCGGGAGATTCAGGATAAATTCGAGGAATGGGAGCGTCAGACTCAGAGGCGCGCCGAGGGCGCCAGATTCCGCGAAGGCTTCAACGATTCCATGCTGGTCTTCGTCTTTGGGAAGGTGAAGTCCGGCAAGAGCTCTCTGGGCAATTACGTGGCCTGGGGACGCGTAGAGCCGACTGAGGCGCAAAAACGCGCGTCGAAGATCCAGCCGACCTATTTCACCGCCGCGCAAACGGACGTGGTCGGCGGAGACGCCGAAAAGGAGGCTGAAAAAAAACAAGCGTTCCGCGTCGGGGCTACGGAGGCGACGAGTTCGATTCAGGGCTTCAGGGTTCCGGGGCTGACCTGGGTGGATTCGCCGGGGCTTCATTCCGTCAACAGGAAGAACGGCGATCTGGCCAAATCCTACGTCGATCACGCCGATCTCATCGTCTATGCGATGAGTTCTCAGGCGCCCGGCCGCGCTTCGGACATGCAGGAGCTGGAGATTCTGCTCTCCGGGCGTAAAAAGGTGATGGTCCTGCTCACCGGCAGCGACGCCACCGAGGAAGATGAAGACGAGAACGGCGAATTGGTCGCCGCCATCGTCATGAAGCCCGCGGCGGACCGGAAACGACAGATCGAACATGTCTCCGCCGAGCTTTCGAAGCTTGGCCGTCAAGGCGACATCCTCGCCGAAGTGCTGCCGATCTCCGCGCGCTACGCTGACGCCCATCCGACGGCGCAAGGACTGGCCGAGAGCGGTTTGGCGCGCTTCTGCGAGGCGATGCAGTCGATTTGCGCCGGGGAGGGCGTGAGGCTCAAGCTGGACACGCCGATGAACAACCTGCGGGCCTCGATCGACAAGACGGCCGACGACGTCGAGGCGATCCGGGATTTCTCCCGAAAGCTGATGGACGGCATGCGGGCGCAAGACCTCAAGCTGCAGCAAGAGCTGGGCAGACTCGGCTTCGAAGGTCAGAACCGGATGCGCAAGCTGGTGCGGGCGCAGTTCGAGGGCGCCGCCAGAGGCGATCAGGAGGCGGCGCTTCGTCAGGCGATTCAGGAGCTGGCTCTGGAGATGAGCGGCGAAGCTTTCGAAGCGATCGGCGAAATGCAGAAAAAAAGCCTCGCCGCCGCATTCGACGGCAGCCGGCTGGCGCGCCTCCCGGAATATCGGGAGATCAGCGAGGACAGGGAATATTCCGTCATCAAGAGCGGCAATAAGAAAAAGACCGGCTTTTGGGGCGCCTTGGCGGGCGGAGCGCTCGGCTTCGTTCTGGGCGGGCCCGGGGGCGCGGCGCTCGGGGCCTCGCTTGGCGGCGGCGTCGGAGGGGCGGCGGGCGACAGCGCGCAAGAGGAGAGGCGCAAACATTCCGTCGTCGTCGGGGATAATCTGCACGAGCGGCAGCGCATGGCCATGGCGGAATATGCGGACGGCTTTCCCGAATTGCTCAAAGAGCACGTCAATCGCCTCTACGCCCAGATTCGGGAGGCGAATCAAAAATACATCTCCGGCCTTGATGAAGACGTCTCAGGGCTGAAAGCGAAACTCGCAGCGCTGACGAAGGTGACGCCATGAGCAATTCGGCGATTTTATCCGATATTTTCGACGCCTTCGACGAGATCGAGCCGATCGGCGGGAAATACGACCCCGAAGGTCTGGGGCGGATGCGCAGAGTCGTCGCCGAAAAGCGGAAGACTCCTTCCGCAAGCATTATGATCTATGGCGTCTACAACGCCGGGAAAAGCACGCTGATCAACGCGCTGCTGGGAGAGCAGGACAGGGCGAAGGTGGGAGACGCCCCCGAAACCGCGAAAGTGACGTCCTATCGCTGGCGCGAGTTCGAGATTCTGGACACCCCCGGAATCGACGCGCCGCATGAACATGAGCAGGTCACCCGCACGCAGCTCCATTCGGCGGACATCGTGATCTTCGTCCTGAATCCGCTGGGCGTCGCCGAAGAGGAGAAGACCTTAAGCGTTCTGACGGAGCTGCTTGAGCGGGGCAAGAAAGTCCTGATCGTCCTCAACTGCAAGAACAGGCTGGAGCCGGAGGACGCCTTTCGCCTCAAGGAGCAAATCCGCAAAAGCCTTCAGGATCTGGCGTCGCGGCGCGGCCTGCGCGGCGAGTTCCTCCAGAACATCCCCATTCTGGAGATCAACGCCAAATCGGCGCTCAAGGCCAAGGTCGAGAAAAAACAAGCGCTTCTGGCCAGCTCGGGCGTGGTGAGGCTGGAGGAGGAGCTTCATAAATTCCTCACTTCCCCGGAAAATCAGGAGGTCTGGCGCAGCCTCGCCCATGAACTGGAGCAATGGCTTGCGCATATGCTCGCCTCGCTCGATGCGGAAGGCCGCTCCGACGCCTTGCGGCGGATCGACGATTTCAGCGCCAAGATGGCGAACCGACAGGCGGAGCTGCGCGAAGGATTGAAGCTCAGCGTCGACGTCAAAGCGTCCTTCATCGAGAAGGGGGTTTTAAAGCTTCTGAACTCGGCTTCAGGCGACGTCGGGGCGGCGGCCAAAAGACTGGTGGACGCCTGCAGCGACGAGATCATCGCTCAATTCAACGACGAGTCGCGGCGTCTGCACGCCGACGCCACCTTTCTGATCGGCGAGATGATGAAGGAGAATGAGCGCGCCGCGCCGGATCTGAATGTCTCGCTGGCGCGGATCCCCGGCGGGGACGAAGCCGCGCATGGAGATTTTTCGGGCGGCGGGGGCGTCGATTATGGGGAGCTGTTAGAGAAGAGCGCCACGCAGCTCGCTCCTCTGGTGAACACGGGGAGCGTCGTATCGCTTCTCAAGCTCGGAAAACATTACGCGCCGACTCTCTTTAAGGGCATTGGCCCCGTCACCATGGGCAAGATCGGCGAGCAGGTCGTCGGGAAGTTCGTTCCCCTCATCGGAGCGGCGTATCAACTCTACTCCTCGCTCATGCGCGAGGATCCGGAGGAAAAGCTCTTGCGGGAGAAGATCCGTTTGCAGGAGCAGCAGGAGGAGCGTCGAAAGGCGGCGATTCAGGAGGCCGCCCAAAATGTGGCGTGGGATTTCAAAGCGGCGATCTTAAAGGCGACCGACGACGCCATAGATGAGGATTTCGGCGCGATCAGGGAGAAAATCCGGGAAATCCGCTCCGATCTATCGGGCCTTCAGAGAGAGCGCAGCGAAGATCGCATGCATCTGACGGAGAAACATATCTTCCTGAGGAACTTGCTGTGAGGAAGCCGTTCCCCTGCGATCAATGCGGAGAATGCTGCAAAAGAGCGGGTCTGATCGCGGAGACCAGATCTCTGGATCGGGGCGACGGAGTCTGTAGACATTTCGACGATCAGAGCCGCCAATGCATGATTTATCACGAGCGACCAGAAGTTTGCAGAGTTGATTTGCAATATATGCGGAAATATCGCGCGCTCATGAGCTGGGAGAGTTTCGTAGATCTGAATATGCAAGCTTGCGACGAACTCAAGCGTTCTTCTTCGTCGTCTGCAAATCCTGCTGGAGATTGACGTTCGTTGGAGGATCAGAGCTATGGCTCATGCATGTTTTTCGCATTGAAAGTAAGCTGCATCCATCTCCAGGCGGAATATTTCCGCAGCGGCGCAGGCAAGGGCTGGCAACGAACGTCCTGCAGCGCCTGACGTGCGGCCTCGACCGCATCCCGCGCTTCAGGCGGCGTCGGAACAGGAGCGATCACATGCAAAGAATCTTGATCCACATAGCCGTTCGGTCGCAGATTGAAAGCGATCGTCACGTTTGTCGAGCGATCCCCAAAGCTCGCCGGTTCTCCGGACCAGCACGCCCTGATCGCATTGAGCATCCTTGTTCTTTCTTCGGGCGTCAGATCCGAGTCGTCGCCGGGTCCGAGGCTCACGGCGCCTTCGCCTCTGGCCGCGGCGGCGTTCGCAGCGGCGAATAAGTCCGCGAGCGCATCCGAGGGATATTGCGCCCCGGAGGGGATGTCTGCTGGAGGCGGAGGAGCGCGCAGAGAAAGCTGCTCGCCCTCGCGGAAGCTGCTGTTGAGGACGACATAGGGGGTCTGCTCGGAGTCGCGCAAAGCCAGACTGCTCACGATCATCCGGACGTCGTCGTCGGGCCTGCGGCGCAGACGCTCCGTCAGGGCCTCGGTGAAGGGGCTCAAGGCGCGCCCTTCGCCGTCTTCGGCGATCACGCCGGGCTGGGTCGAGAATAAAACGATCTGGCGCGGCTGCTGAGCCACGCGCTCCATGCCGCGCGAACCGCGCCGCGACGCCGGAAAGCTGTTGGTGCGGCAGGCGTCCACGATCACCAGAGACAGCCGCCGCGCGCCGCCCGCCGCGTCTCGCAAAGCCTGCAAGGACACGGATTCCGCCCGCCCGCGCCGGTCGTCCGCAAGACGCGCGTCCACAGGGATCAGATAATTCCCGCCTGACCCCAGCTCCATGCCATGTCCGGCGTAGAAGGCCACCGCCACCTCGGCCCCAAAGGCGTCCTCGGCGAAATCCTTCACCGCTTCGGTCATCTGGCTCTGATTGGCGTCTAGGAGCAGAGTCACGCTGAAGCCGAGCGCCTTCAACACGCTCCGCATCGCTTCGGCGTCGGCGCCCGGATTCTTCAGGGCCGAGGTCGCCGTATAGGCGCTGTTGCCGATGACGAGGGCGACATGGGTCGCCGCTCCAGCCGGAGCGCCCCAGATGAGGCAGAGCCCCGTCAGCAATATCGCCCGGAACCTCGCTCCATTCGTCTTCGACGCCCGCCTCCGCATCTCTCGCTCCTTAAATTCCGCTCGCTCGGATTTCGGACCGCGCCCGCTCTCCGGAGCGCGCCTGTCGGGCTTCGCTCCAGATCGGGATCGCCGCGGACCACAGCGTCGACGTCCGATCTCTCGATCCTTTCTGTCGGTATGCTCCGCTCTCCCTTGGGCGTCGGACTTGAGGCGGATGGTCCGGGGCGAGGGCCTTCCGCGAATGCTCCGCAGGGGGATGATTTCTTCTCCGCCCAAGACGTTTTTATCCTTCCCTCTTCAGGTTGTTCCGTGCTTGATCTATAGCCGTTAAGGTTAGTCTGTGAGGGTCATGCGGAGCAGGGAGGGAGAAGCGGTCCGGACGCCGCCTCTTTCTCTCAGCGCGGATCAGGCGGCCGCCTCTGCGGCGGGACGCCCCGTTTTCCCATGCCCCGCCCATGAAGCTCAGGAGCGGGCGCTCATGCAAAATCGTCATCTGGTGGGGTTCAGCGCGCATGTCGCCAAGATCCTCAACACCCCGGGTCCGGACGGCTGGGTGCGGGTCCGACCCTTCGCGCTGTGGATGCGTCTCATGCGCACCCTCGCCCATGGCCGCGACGGCGAACATCGTCGGCGCATCCTCGGGGCGCACCTCATGGGGCTGGATTCCGAGGGCGAGGACGCCGAACAGGCGGCGGAGACCTGGATGCGGGAGGTGCTGCAAAGGCCGCTCAGGATCCGGGCCGGACGTCAGGCTCAGCAGGCGCATCTGCTGCTGGAGGCCCTGATCCGCCGGGCGCCGGGCATGGAGGGCGCCCGGCTCATGCGGGGCGGCGAGCCGCCGGACGGCGAACCTCCCGCCCTTCTCGCGGATTTGGCCGTGAGGCTCGGACGCCTCGCGGCGGCGCGCGAGATCAAAGGCGCGCCTCTCCGGCTGGAGGTCGAAGGCGCGGCCTTGCCGGTTCCTCCGGAGCTTTCGGTCTGGGAGGCTCTGGAGCATGCGCCGCCGCTCATGCGGGTTCTGGCCACGCCCGCCGAACAAGATCCCTTCTTCCACCTCATGATCCGCGCGATGGAGACGGCCAACGTGCTCTGGGGCCGTTCGGTGGCGCTCGGCCTCTCTCCCAAGGATCATGATCTGAGCGTCAATCAGATCAAAAGCCTGCAAGCCTTCGTCGCCGCCGCCGGCGGAAGGCGCGCGCGCCCCGAACGCGCGGCGCTGGAGGCGGCTTGGGCGAAGTCTCCCGTCACCAATTTCCGCAGCCTCGACGCTTTTCTGGCGGACCCGGTCGGGCGCGAGCTGTTCGCCGGCTTTTCTCAACCCAGCTTGACGCCCTTCGACGAGGCGCGCGATGCGGAGATCCCCGCGGAAGAGAGCCGGTTGACGCTCGACGATGAAACCCTCCGGCGCAATCTGAAGATCCTGCGCGCCCGCGCCGTGATCGACGATCTGGATCTGCAGATCTACGACGCTCTGCTCAAAGAGCGCGCTCTGAAGGATATCCACGGCCTGCCTTGGGCCCGCAAGGCCTTTCCGACCTTCGACAGCCTCATCGACCATACCGACATGCTGGTCAAGAAGATCGACCGGGAGATCGCCGCCTTCGACGAGGAGGGCCCGGAAGACCGATGAGATGAGAGGTGCGACGTGGCGCAAGGGAAGATGGACAGAAGGACGCTTGAAGAGATCCGGGATCGTTTGGTCGCGGCTCTGGCGCGCGCGCGCGCAGAGGACGAAGACGCGGCGGAGTCCTCTCTGGCGGAGCCGCGCCGTCTGAGATTCGGGATGCTGGCGGCTGCAAGCGGCGCTCGGCGTCTGCCTCCTCACGCTCTGCACGTCCGCGAGGGCTGGCGGCTGCAAGCGGAGTTCGGGCGCGCGACGGCGGCTCTTGCGGTGACGCTGGAGGCGCAGGGAGCGCCCTCCATTCGGCGTCTGCGCGAGCGTCGGGCGCATCTGAGCACGCCGGATGGACGGGTGGGCTATGATTTCCGGTTCGATCCCTATGGCCGCGCGCGGCTGAGTCTAAGCGCGGAATCGGAGATCGAATCCAGCTTGGCGCAGGGGTTCGACGTCGAGATCGACGAGGGATGATCTTCAGGCAGGGGCCTGCGCAGGCGGGCTTGCGCCGCCTCTCGCCCCCTTGAGACGCCGAAGAGCGAGGGCTAAGCGCGCTCATTTCCCGTCGAGGCGGTCGAGGGCGCATGGGTCCTGTTGCAGATCGCCAGAGTCACGCGCCCGGCGGCCCAGACGCCTGCGCTCCAGAGCGTCGGAGCCGCGAAGGCCAGAAGGCCAGCAGCCGATCTTCCCCAACGCCCTATCTCATGAGTTACTTTCCTCATGGCGTTTATTTCCCGTCAAGGCGTTTGATAGCTTCGCGCGCCCAGTGCCGTTCCATCAGATCCCCTTCATCCAACACCTGTTCATACCAGCGTCGGGCTTCCTCAAGATCACGCGGAATGCCAAAACCACTCTCATATATCGTACCAAGGCGAAGCATGGCGTAGACGTTTCCCAAATCCGCCGCCTGCTGATAAAATCGAACCGCCTCGACTTTATCCTGCGCCAAACCTTGGCGCCCGTGTTCGTATATTTCTCCAAGATAGTACATGGAGAAGACGTGCCCCCGATCCGCCGCCCGCCGATACCAACGCGCAGCTTCAACGTAGCTCTGCGGCGCGCCGTTGACTCCACTCACATAATCATTGCCAAGATTAAACATATCCGCCGCGCTTCCGGCCTGAGCGCGCCCCAGATATCCAGCTGCGACGCTGCCCGGCTCAGGCAGAAGATGGGCGGGCGTCTCCTCGGCGACAGGCGCGGGCTGCGGGGCCGCCGGGGCGACGCGAACCGGAGCCGCCGCAGGGGCGGGAGGCGGAGCGAACCGCTGCGCGGGCGCGGGTGCGGGAGGCGGCGCCGTCGCCAGAACCGCCCGCCCGGTGAGCGAGAGCTTTTCGCCCAAAGAAAAGCCCGTGCCGATCTCCACGCTCGGCTCCTGCCGCGCGCCCGCCAATTGGCCCACCCGCTCCTTCAGCGTCGTCAGAGCCAGCCGCAGATCCTCCTGAGGATCGCGCTCCAGAAGCTCCGCCAGAGCCTGCGTATAGGGGCTGAAATCCCCTGATCCGTCTTGCGCCGCCTGTCCCGCCAGAGCGGCGAAGGAGATCAGCAGGCGCCCGGAGGGAGAAGCCTCCCGCGCCATCCCCTTGGAGCCGCTCTTGACCGGCAGAAAGCCGTTGTTGCGGCAGGCGTCGATGAGCGCCAGCTGCAAGCGCGTCGCCCCCTGCATGGCGCCCAGAGCGTCGTGCAGACGCACCGCCTGAAAGGGCGCCATGGCCTCGCTCTGCAATTGCGCGCCGATCGGAATGAGGTAGTTCACGCCTCCGACCTCGATCCCATGGCCGGAGTAATAGAGAACCGCCGTATCGGCGTTCAGGCTCCGCAGGCCGAACCGCCCCAGAGCCGCCTCCAGCAGCGGTTTGTCCAGATCATATAAAACCTCCACGTCGAAGCCCTGACCGCTCAGCAGCGCCGCCATGCGCTGGGCGTCGCGGCGAGGGTTTTTCAGAGGCGTCGTCGCATAGGCGCCGTTGCCGATCACCAGAGCCACATGGCTCGCCGCCCAGACCGGAGCCCCCATCCCTGAGAAGCTCGTGACGATCACGGCCGCCAGACGCCAGAACCTCATCGCCTTCATCTCCTCGCTCGCCTCCCGACCGCGCCGCGCCCGCGCTCCGCCGGAGACGGAGCCGCGCTATCCTCCTTTGTCGGTATGCCGGAGGCGGACCATAGGACGAAGCCGAGGCGATCCGGCTCTATCGGCGGGCGGCGGATCTGGGGGGCGCCATGGGCGTGACGAATCTCGGCATGAGATATGCGCAGGGGCGCGGGATTCCGCGCGATCCGGGCGAAGCGCGGCGTCTGCTCACGCAGGCGGCGGCTTCAGGCGATCAGGTGGCGGCGCCCTTGGCTCGCGCGGCTCTGGCGGAGCTGGACGCCCAAGGCGCGCGTCGAGCGGATCTGCGCCCTCCTCATGAGACCGCGAGATCCAAGCTTCGCGCGGTCAGGGCGCGTCGCGCAGGGCCTCGACGAGATCCAGCGTCGCCTCCGCCGAGGGCGTGGGCGCCACCGCCGCGATGGTCTCCGGCAGGCGCGCGAGCCGCAAGGCCGCCGGATCGTTCGTCACGCCGATCAGACCTGTGCGGAAGCCGTGATCGGACCAGGCGACGTCCTGAACCTCTTTGCTCCGCAGGATCTCGATCAGCCTTTGACAGGCGGGCGTCATCGCGATCATCGGATGGGAGGCGTAGACCGTCGGCTCCGGGTAGATCACCCGGATCCGCGAACGGATCAGATCGGCGGCGGCGGCGTTCTGCGCCACGAACTCCACAAGCTGGTTCTCATAGCCCGAAATCAGAGGCCGCGCGCCCATGCCTTGCGTGAGGAAGCCCTCGAACATCGGGCCGGACGAGGTCTCCATATAGCCCATGGCGTCGAAATAGGTCTTGATGGCCGGAGTCAGCTCGCGCATGCGGGCGCGGTCGGGGGGCTCGCCGCCGTTCATGCCGATGGCCAGCAGCCCCGCCCAGAGATTCCCTGAATTCGAAATGGCCGGATCCGTCGAGAGCACCCGGAAAGGCCCGAAGATCGGGAGGCTGAAATCCTCGCGCCAGCGGGCGCCCTCCATGATCTTGCGGACGATGGCGACCGTATCGCCATAGAGGAAGCCCTCGCGTTCGCGGAGGAGCTGCGCGGCGGACATGGCTTCGGCCACCTCATCCCAGCCGAAGAGCACGATGGGCGAGGAGAAGATCGTCTCCACCGCCACGGGGCGCTTGCCGGAGAGGCGGGCCATATCCGCCGCCACCGCGCTCGAAGGCCAGATGCAGTCCTTGCCGGCCACGTCCAGCGTGGTCGCCATCTCAATGGAGCCCGCCCTTTGCAGCGCAAGCGTCACGCCTTCCCGCGCGAGGATCTCCTTCAGCCGGGGATTCTCCAGAAAGGCCGTCTTCTCGCCGCCGTAGACCATTGAGACCGCGAGAGGCTCCGGGCCGCGCCGCTGGGTCAGAAAGACCGTCGCCGCCGCCACGAGTCCGAGGATGAGAAGGCCGAGAAGGGTGCGTTTCATCAAAGAGCCTCCGCGCCGCGTCAGCGCCTGATCTGGAAGGACAAGGCCTCGACTTCGGCCTCAAGCAAGGCGAGATCCTTGCTCAGGGCCGCCCGGCCAAGGGAATCTACGGCGGCGGGATAGGCCGCGATCTGCTCGCGCAGAGCCGAGATGCGGCTTTCGAGCGCCGGATCTCCCGAGCGTCCGAGCCGCAGGAAGGATTCCATGCTCTCCACCATGCGGGGCAGGAAAACCGCGACGAAGCGGCGCAAGGCGCGCAGATCGGAGGGGTCTTCGCGCAAAATGCGCTCCAGCTCCTCCACTCTGCCCGCGAGGGATTCGGCGAGGCTCCGGTCTTCGGCGCGGGCGGCGCCCGAGGCGGCGGCGCGCAGACGCTCCGTCGCCTCGCTCAGTTTTCGCCGCGCCTCCAGAAGATCGGCCTCCGGATCGGCCGCGAGGATCTCCGCAGCCGTCTTGCGCGTCGGGATGAGCGCCAGAAATCCGGCGTAGAGCCCCGCCGCCAGAGCCAGAGCCGCCCATGGCGAAAGCTTCAGCCCCAGATAAAAACCGAGGAAGCCCGCCGCGGCCGCGGCCGTGGCCAGAACATGACGCGCCCCGTCTGAAAGACCCCGGTTCAATTATAGCCCTTCACGCTGCGCAAAGCCTCCGCAAGCCCTCGGTCGGCGCGAAAGACGCGGCCCACGGTCTTTTGAGCGAGTTCGTTCAGCTGCGCGAGATCGGCGCTCCCGAAGGCGATGGAATGGATCGGAGCCTTGGCCTCCGGCCCTCCGGAGGCCAGAAGGCGCATGAACTCCGGGGCGTTGGCGGGATCGGCGGCGCCGTCGGTCATGGCCACCACGGCGGGCAGATGAGTCTTCAGCAAGCCCTCTTTCTCCGCGGCGTCGAGGAGGCCCCAAGCCATGATCAGCGCCCCATAAAGATCCGTGCCGCCGCCCGCCTCGAAGGCCTCCACCTCGGCGAGCAGCGCCCCGAGAAGCTTGGGGTCGTCGCCTTCGGCCTCCAGAGGCGCGCCGGGGCCGCTGGCGAAGGGAATGACGATGGTCACGTCGCGCGCTGAGGGCTGAAGCAGCGATAAAGCCGCCTGCTCCGGATCGAGCGCCATGGTCATGGCCCGCTTCAGCTCCGCGAGGGGCGCGCCCTGCATCGAGCCGGAGACGTCCGCGAGCCAGATGGTCAGAGAGGGTTTGCGGAGTTCGCTTTGATAGAGCCGCAGGGCCTCGCCGACCACCTCGCCCCGGGGGAAGGGGATGGGCGAGAGCGCGCGGCCCGGATCGACGCCCCATTCCCGCCGCCAGATTCCGCCCTCCGGCGCCTGAACCCCGATCAGCCCCGCGCGCCATCCGGTTTCGACGATGCGCTTTTGCGCTTCCGGCGAGAGGAGGAATTCCTGAAGCGCGAGGAAATGCGCCTCTTGGGCGGCGTCGCCGCGATCCACATAAGCCAGAGTGCTGTCGGCGATGGCGAGGCCGTCCGAGGGATAGACGAGATGCAGCGGCTCGGCGCCGCGCGCGGTCAATTGACGATCCGCGTCGAGGATCAGCGCCTCGTAATTCACCATGGAATCGTAGGCGTCGTAGCTGGCGATCAGGCTGTCCTTCAGCCAATTCGAGGAGCCGGAGGAGCGATCCACCCCTGAAAGGAATTCGCGCGTCCGCTCCTGAACCTCGGGATCGCGCAGATGCTTCGTTTCAATGAGGTCCGGCCCGCCCGCGAAGGCGTGCAGGAAGCCGAAATAGGCCGAAGCGCCGGAATTGGACTGCGTCGCCGAAGTCATGGCCAGCCGCATCTCGCCGGAGGAGACGGCCGCGCCGATCTGCGCCACCGAGACCTCGCGGCCCCCGGTCCAGCCGAGCTTTTCGGCGATGGAGCGCCGCACGCCGAAGACCACCGGGCTGCGCGCAATGGATTTCGCATGGCGCGTGACGCGGGATTCGTCGCCGAAGGAGATCCAGAGCGAAGAGGCGGGCCAGACGGCGTCGAACTCCATGGCGCGTCCCGCCCCGAGCGCCTGAGCGATCTCCACCGAGCCGCGCGCGACCAGATCGACCCTCACGCCGCTTTGACGCGACCAGTCGTCGAGCAAGGGCTTGAAGCTCTCGGCCTCGGAGCCCGCGAGGATGCGCAAGGCGCCTTCCTGTTTCGGCTCGCGGCCGGAGAGGACGTAAAGCGCTCCGGCGACGGCCAGCAGGCCCAGAAGGAGGAGAAGCTTCTTCATGACGGATCTCCGGAGGACGCGGAAGGCTTCCGGCGGAGGCCCGCGCGATCGAAAGAGCGAACCCGAGCCCGGCGCGGATCGGCGCGGGAGATCGGGCGGGGTCCGGCCGTCCTCATGTTCTCAGACTTCATGGCGGGATCATGCGACAGGCCGGCGACGCTTTCGTGACAGGGGCGACATGAAGCCGCCCGCCTCCTTGCGGAGACGGGCGGCGCGTCATCGCGGAAGGCGGAGCTTCAGATCACTCGGCGGGGACGGCGCCGAAGCCGGGATCCTCGTCGCGGCGGGGCTCGCTTTGCGGCCGGGACTGCGCCCGCGTCAGGATCGCCTGACGATTCACCGAAGCGCGCTCGGCGGCGATGCGTTGAATCAGAAGCTCCGCGCGCTCCACCGAGCCCAGAAGCGCGAGGATGGTGCCGCGCTCTCCGGCGCCCGCGTCGGGGCCGAGGTTCAGGGTGCGGGCGCGCAGCTCCTCGATCTCCGGGAAGCTCCCGTGATGGCCCGGAGGCATCACCGGATCCGGCACGCCGTAGGTCGGCAGGATCGGGCGCAGCGCGGCGTCGAGACGATTCAGCGCGGCGTCCACGATCACCTGAGCATGAGAGCCGAATTTCTCGCGCTTCACGCGGCGGGCCACCTGATGCATCGACTCGGCGAGGGCGGCGGTGAAGTCGGCCTCCTCGATGAGGCTGGCGATCAGGTCGAGCTGCTCATAGGGCAGATCCTCTTTCATGAGGTTGGCCGTATAAGCGCGGATGTCGCGGCTGAGGATGTCGGTCGCGAGGTAATGTTCGCCGGGGTCGGCGGGGGCTTTTCGGTCGCCGCGGGCGATGTTCAGGAACATGGCGCCGGCCTGAAGATGACGCGCGGTCTCCTGCTGCACGGCGGGAACGGCCTTGGCGAAATCGTCGGCGACCTGACGGCTGAGGAATTTCGGAACCGAATAATCCTCGACGTCCTCCTCGTCGGTGCGCCCGACGTTGGAGAGCACCCGCTCGAAGACGCCCACGAAGGGGAAGAGCAGCAGGGTGTTGAAGATGTTGAAGACCGTCGAGTAAAGGCCCACCGCCACCGGCACCAGCGGGAAGGTCTCATGGCCATTGACCATCACCGCGACCGAAGGATCCCCCATCCCCAGCGCGCCCATGCCCCATTTCAGAATTCCGATGGAGACGAAGAACAAAGGCACCGTGATGCAGACGCCGATCAGATTGAAGGAGATATGCGCATAGGCCGCGCGCTTGGCGTTTTTGGAGAGGTTCAGCGAGGCCATCCAAGAGGTGATGGTCGTGCCGAGATCCGCGCCCAGCGAGAAGGCGACGGCGGTCTGCCAGTCCAGCACGCCCGCCGCGCCGAGGCCCATCACGATGCCGATGGTGGCCGAAGAGGAGTGGATCAGCGCGGTGATGCTGGCCGCGATCAGCACGCATTTGATCAGATTGAGATAGGAATCGGCATGGAGCGTCTGAAGCAGCTCCATGACTTCAGGCATGTTGCGCAGGGGGCGCAGACCGCCGGTCATGAGGTTCAGGCCGTAGAAGATCAGCGCGAAGCCCATGCAGGTCAGGGCGATGTTGCGGGTCTTCTCCTTCTTGCCGAAGCAATAGACCAGCGCGAAGATCCCCGCGAAGATCAGCCCCAAAGGCCCCAGCGGCAAGGCGATCAGGCCGTTGCCCAGCGTGGTGCCGATGTTCGCGCCCATGATGACGCTGATGGCGGGCCTCAGGGCGACCACGCCCGCGTTGACGAGGCCCACCACCATCACCGTCATGGCGGTGGAGGACTGGATGACGCCCGTGATCAGCGTTCCCGCCATCACGCCCTTGATCGGCGTGCCCGCCGCCTTGGCGAGGAAGGCGCGCATCCGGTTGACCGAAAGGGCCTGAATGCCGTTGGCCATGAACTCGAGGCCGAGCATGAAGAGCCCGAGCCCTCCGATGACCGGGACGAGGATGTCCTTGAAGATGTCGATTTCCATAAAGTCTCTCGCTGTTGAGAGCGGCCCGGAGAGGCCAAGAGGCAAAAGGCGGAAGAGAGGGGAGGTCAGCGGACCGCAGGAGGCGCGACGCTCGCCCAATAGGCTTCGATCCGCTCGGCGAGCCGCGGCGGAACCGGGATGAAGCCGAGGGCTTCGGCTTCGTCGGCGCCTTGGCTGAAGGCGATGTGGAAGACGTCGAAGACGCGGCGCAGACGATGGGCGCCCCGATCCTTCGGCAGAACGGCGTAGGTCGCCACGGCCACGGGATAGGCGCCCGCGCCCGCGAGATTGGTGGTGTCGGCGAGGAAGCCGCGCTCGGCGCTCCACTCCACGCCGTCGAGGCCGATGCGGAAGCTCTCAGGGCTCGGCGCGACGAATTCGCCCGCCTGATTCAAAAGCGCCGCCATGGGGAGCCCTTGGCGCAGGGCTTGGCCATACTCCACATAGGCGAGGCTGTTCGGCGTCGCGGCGGCCCGAGCCGCCAGACCGCCCGAGCCCTTTTCTCCGCGCCCGACCGGCCAGGCGATCAGCAGATCGGAGCCCGCCTTCCCGGCCCATTCCGGGCTCGTCTCGGAGAGGAAGCTCGTGAAGACCTGCGTCGAGCCCGAACCGTCGGCGCGGTGCAGAACCTCGATTTCGGCGTCCGGCAGGCTCAGGCCGGGGTTCATCCCCGCGAGGACCGGATCCGACCAGCGCGTGATCTCGCCCAGATAGATCCCGGCCAGAACCGGGCCGGACAGCCGCAGCTCGCCGGAGGGGACGCCCTCCAGATTGGCCGTCGCCACGACGCCGCCCATGAGGATGGGGAATTGAATCCAGCCGCGCGCCTCTAATTCTTCGGCGGTCAGCGGCGCCTCGGTGGCGGCGAAGTCCACCTCGGGCTGAGCAAGGCGCATCACCCCGGAGAGCGAGCCGACGGGCTCGTAATCCACGCGCCAGTCCGGCGAGACGAAATCTCCGCCGTCGGCGCGCAGAGCCTCGTAATCGCGCGACCAGCGCTGAATCGCGGGCGCCGCGAAAGTGGAGCCGGCGCCTTGAATCGGCGCGGCCTGAAGGCTCGTCGCCGCCAGAGCCGCGACGAGGCCCAAGGCCCCCGTCAGCATGATTCTCGCGCCTGATGTTCGGAGGCCGTGGGCTTCGGTCATGGCCGATCTCTCCTTGCGTCGCCGGGAAGGCCAAGGGCCTGCGGAGGACGAAATCTTTCCGGAGATCGAACGGGAGGAACTCGCCCCCAAGGAAGAGATCTTAAAAAAAGATTAATCCCGCTCCATCCGGCCTCTGGCTAGCACTGGCCCTTAAAGGATCCGCGACGGATCTCCGTCAAAACGACGACAGGCGGAGAAGATCGCGCCCGGAGCCGTTCCGCGCGCGGCTTAGGGGCGGATTCGGGGCGGCTTCAGGGGGGAGGCGCCCCCGCGCGGATGCTCTCGCTTCGCCCGCCGGTCTTGAGCCCGCCGGTCTTGAGGATGTGATTGAAAATCCTCTATCCATGGCTGCGCTCCCCGCCGCGCCGCTCCCCGTCGCGGCTTTGAACGAGGTCTGATCCTGATGCGTCTTGTGAACCGCACCTATGACGAGATGAAGCCCGGCGATTCCGCCGAGTTGCGGCGGCTGCTGACGCCCGACGATCTTTACGTCTTCGCGGCCAGCTCGGGGAACTTCAACCCGATGCATCTGCCCAACGCCGACACGGACGGCGACGGACATCCCGAGCAGATCGCGCCGGGCATGTTCGTGGCCTCGCTGATCTCGGCGGTTTTGGGAAGCCAGCTGCCCGGCCCCGGCACGCTCTACCGCCGCCAGAGCCTCGAATTCCTCGGCTCCGCCCATCCCGGCGACGAATTGCTCTGTCGGGTCGAGGTGCTGGAGAAGCTGCCGGAGGGTCTGGCGCGTCTGGCGGTCTCGGCCACGCGGCTCTCCGACGGCGCGCCGATTCTGAAGGGCGTGGCGGAGGTGCGGGCGCCGCGCTTTAAATTCGACCGCGACGACGTGGAGGTGCCGGGGCTGATCGTGCAGCGCCACCGCCATTTCGAGGCTCTGGTGGAGCGCGCCCGCGCTTTGCCGACGGCGCCGGTGGCGGTGGTCTGCCCGGACGACGCCAATTCGCTCGGCGGGGCTTTGCTCGCGGCGAAAGAGGGGATCATCCGTCCGATCCTCGTCGGCGAGGCTTCGGCGATCCGCGCGGCGGGCGAGGCTCTGGGCGCGGATCTCTCGGGCTTCGAGATCCTCGACGTCCGGGGCGACGCCGAAGCCGCGACGGCGGCTTGCGGCCTCGTGCATGAGGGCCGGGCGGCGGCGGTGATGAAGGGCCACCTCCACACCGACGACCTGTTGCGGGCGCTGCTCGACAAGACGACCGGCCTGCGCGCCGGACGCCGCTTCACCCATGTCTTCGTCATGGACGTTCCGGGGCGTCCCGAGCCGGTGATGGTCACCGACGCCGCGATCAACATCGCGCCGGATCTCGCGGCCAAGGTGGACATCTGCCAGAACGCCATAGATCTCGCCCTCTCGCTCGGCATGGAGCCGCGCGTGGGCGTGCTTTCGGCGGTGGAGACGGTGAATCCGGCGATTCAATCCTCGCTGGACGCGGCTTTGCTCTCGAAGATGGCGGATCGCGGCCAGATCAAAGGCGGGCTGGTCGAAGGCCCCCTCGCCATGGACAACGCCGTCGACATGGGCGCCGCCCGCACCAAGGGCCTCAAAGGCGGCGTGGCGGGTCGGGCCAACATCCTCGTGGCGCCCGACATCGACGCGGGCAACATGCTGGCGAAGCAGCTCTCCTTCATCAGCCACGCCGAGGGCGCGGGTCTGGTCTTGGGCGCGCGCGCGCCGGTGATCCTCAATTCGCGCTCGGACAGCCCTATGGCGCGTCTGGCCTCCTGCGCGGTGGCCGCGCTGCATCACGCGCGTTCGGGAGAAGCGAAATGACGCGGGATCCGGCGCATCAAGCCTTTCTGGTGCTCAATGCGGGCTCCTCTTCTCTGAAGGCGGCGCTTTACGGCGCCTCCGGCGAGGATCCCCTCGTCTCGGGTCAGGCCGAGCGCATCGGCCCGGAGGGCGCCTTGAAGCTCAAGACGGCGGCGGGCGAGATCCTGCCGCTCCCCGAGGGCGCGGATCTGAGCAGCCATGCGGGAGCCTTCGCGGCGGTCATCGCGAGTCTGCGGGCGGCTTACCCGGATCTGCGTCTGGCGGCGATCGGGCATCGCGTGGTGCATGGCGGCGCGGACTACACCGCCCCGGTCCGGCTCGACGCGCAGGTGATGGCGGATCTGGAGAAGCTTTCGCCTTTCGCGCCTCTGCATCAGCCGCATAATCTGGCGGGGGTGCGTCTGGCGATGGAGGCTTTCCCCGAGGCTCCGCAAGTCGCCTGTTTCGACACGGCCTTTCATCGCGGCCAGCCCTTCGTGAACGACACCTTCGCCATTCCGCACCGCTATTACGAGAAGGGCGTGCGCCGCTACGGCTTCCACGGCCTGAGCTATGAATATGTGACCGGCGAGCTCGCGCGCCTCGCGCCGCATCTCATGGCGGGACGGGTGGTGGTGGCGCATTTAGGCAACGGCGCCTCGATGTGCGCGATTTATCGCGGACGCTCGGTGGCCTCCTCCATGGGCTTTTCGGCTCTGGACGGCCTGCCTATGGGCACGCGCTGCGGTCAGGTGGATCCGGGGGTTCTGCTCTATATGCTGGATCAGGAGAAGCTCGACACCGCGCAGATCCGCCAGATCCTGTATAACGAATCCGGGCTTCTGGGCCTTTCGGGCGGGCTCTCCAACGACATGCGCACGCTGGAGGCCGCCGATAACGAGCAGGCTCATCGCGCCATAGATTACTTCGTCTTCCGGACTCAGCGCGAGCTGGGCGCCATGGCGGCGGTGATGGGCGGCATAGACGCTTTGGTCTTCTGCGGCGGCATCGGCGAGAATTCGCGGATGATCCGGCGGCGGATCTGCGAAAGGCTCGGCTGGATGGGCGTTGAGATCGACCATGGGCTCAACGCCAAAAACGCCACCGTCATCTCCTCGGAATTCGCCCGCACCACGGCGATGATCGTGCCCACGAAGGAGGAATTGGTGATCGCCCGGGCCGCCCGCGCCGTCGCGGGAGTCTCCGAAGGCTGAGGCTTCAGACTGAGAGCGGCGCCCGCCCTTCGGCGGGCGCTTCTCCCGAAGCGGTCAGGTCCGAGGCCCGAAGAACCGCATGGGCAGATCCTCAGGCGGGGGAACCCACATGGCCTTGCCTCTGATCCGGCCCTGAACGAAGGCGACCAGCCATTGCGTGAGGGACATGTCGTAGACGTCGGCCTCGCCTTCCTCGTCTCCCAGCCAGGCGGCCCGCCAGGTTTCGGGCGCGCCCGCGCCGACGATCCAGCCGAAATAATCGCCGTTGCCTGAGACGCCTATGGCGAAGAAGCCGCCCGGAGCCGGGAAAAGAGGCATCGGGAAACGACGCGGAGAGCTGCTTTGCATCTCGCTATAGGCCCAAGCCTGACCTTCGGTCGCCCGGGGCAAAGACAGGGCCTGATACGCCGAAACCGGCGAATAGCAGGAAAACTCCTCGGCGAAGGCGCCGTCGGAGCCGTAGCGCGCGACGAATGCCTTGTAGTCGCCGGGGATCCGCAGACCCAGAGCCTGCTCGGCGGCGGCCCAGTCCTCCGGCGAGGGGACCGGGCCTCGCCGCTCCGCCGCAGGCGGCGGCGCGATCTTTTCAAGTTCGTCCAGCCAGTTCATCGCCGTTCTCCCTCGCTGCTCCGTCATGAGGGGGAAGCCTTCGCCCTCTCAGCCCTGATTAAGCGTTCCTCCGGGTCGTTTTGATGAATAAGGCCGCTCCGCGCCGTCGTCGCGACGGGGGGCGGGCGCTCTTTAGCCTCCGCGCGATTGGAAAATTCTCGGATCCGACCGGCGATCAGGTTATGATCCTGCAGGCGTGTGCTGCGTGCGCCGAGGATTCCCCCTCAATACGGAGAACCAGATGCAACCTGTTTCGAGGTTCACGGACTCATGTCTTCACATCATTCTGCGCCGTCCGCTCAGGACCGCTCCCTGCTGCGGCGTTTTCTGAACAGCGAGGCTTCCGGCGGGCTTCTGTTGATGTTCGTCGCCTTGCTGGCGATCCTCATCGCCAATTCGCCTTTAGCCGAAACCTATTTCTCCGCCGTGCACGCCTATCTCGGCCCTTTGAGCGTTCAGCATTGGATCAACGACGCCTTGATGGCCGTCTTCTTCCTGCTCGTCGGGCTTGAGATCAAACGCGAGATGACCGAGGGCGAGCTCTCCAGCTGGGCGCGGAGGCTTTTGCCGGGCGTCGCGGCGGCGGGCGGCATGGCCGCGCCCGCGCTGATCTACCTCGCCTTCAACGGTTCGGATCCGGCGACCGCCCGAGGATGGGCGATCCCCGCCGCGACCGACATCGCTTTCGCTCTCGGCGTGCTGTCTCTGCTGGGGCCGCGCGTCCCGCCTTCGCTGAAGGTGTTTCTGGCGGCGCTGGCGATCATCGACGATCTCGGCGCGGTCGTGATCATCGCGTTGTTCTACACCAGCTCTTTGTCGCTCTGGGATCTGGCGGGCGCGGCGGCGGTTCTGGGCGTTCTGGTCGCTCTGAATTTGCGGGGCGTCGCTTCTCTGCCGCTTTATCTGCTGCTGGGCCTCGCGCTTTGGGTCTTCGTGCTGCGCTCGGGCGTCCATGCGACGGTCGCGGGGGTGCTGCTGGCGCTGACCGTCCCGCTGAAGGCGCTCTCCGGCGCCGGGGAGGTTTCTCCTTTGCGCAAGCTGGAGCACGCCCTGCATCTGCCGGTGGCCTTCCTGATCGTGCCGATCTTCGGCTTCGCCAACGCCGGAGTCTCCTTCGCGGGGGTCTCGCCCTCGGTGCTGACGGAGCCCTTGTCTCTGGGCGTGGCGGGCGGCCTTGTGCTCGGCAAGCTGATCGGCGTCTTCGGCGCGGTCGTCCTGATGGTCCGCAGCGGAGCCGCGGAGCTTCCGGCGGGCGCGAACTGGACGCAGATGTTCGGCCTGTCGCTGCTCTGCGGCATCGGCTTCACCATGAGCCTCTTCATCGGGCTTCTGGCCTTCGACGATCCTCTGCTTCAGGACCGGGTGAAGTTCGGCATCCTCGCCGGATCGCTCGTCGCGGGCCTCGGCGGCTATCTCGTGCTGCGCTTCGCAGGCCGAAGCCGCGAGGCTTGAGACCTCCCGCAGGCGCTCCTCTTCGAGCAGGAGCGTCTGCGCGGAGCCTAAAATCCTTGCCCGACGTGGGGCGAGGTGGCAAGAGAGGGGCGTGGTTGCGGCTGCGGAGGGTCCGCGCCGCCCCGAACAGGGAAACGCCCCCATGAGCGTCCTCCGTCTTTTTTCCCCCATCTCCCAATTCGCCCCGCGCCCGAACCTCCCGACCTCTGTCGGAGGCTGCGGCCCCCGGATCCCGTCCGACGCGCCGGAGACGCGCCTCGGATGACGTCTTCGCCCTGCGGCTTCGACGCCGCGGCGCGAAACGGATCGCGGCGCGGCTGCGCCCGAATTTCGCGTTGCGGCCGGCCTTTCGAAGAAAGAGCCCGGCGCCGAACCGCAGCCCGTTTTTTCAGGAAACAGCGCATCAGCCAGAGGAGAACAGAAATGTCCGTTTATGAGCAGGCTCAGGACTTCGCCCGCGCGCATATCCTGCCCACGAGCGCCGAATGCGACGCCACGGCGTCTTTTCCGGACGAAGCCTTCAGGCAGATGGCCGCTCATGGCTGGTTCGCGCTGCTGATCCCCGAGGAGCTCGGCGGAAAAGGCGGCGGCCTTCCCGAGCACGCTGAAGCCTGCCTCGCCTTCGCCGAGGCCAATCCCAGCGCCGCGCTTTGCTATATGATGCATAACGTGGCGCTGAGATGCGCCCTGACTCACGGCTCCGAGGCGCAGAAGCGCCGGATCTGCAAGGACGTTCTGGACGGAAAATTCATGGCGCTCGCCTATAGCGAGTTCGGTTCCGGCACGCATTTCTACAATCCGCAGATCGAAGCGGCCTTCGGCCCCGAGGGCGTGACGATCAACGGCGCCAAGAGCATGGTGACCTCGGCGGGCAAAGCCTCCACCTACATGATCATCACGCGCTCCGAGGAGGAGGGCAAGCTCGACAACTGGGCCTTGCCGCTCGCCACGCCGGGCGTGAGCTTTCAGAGCAGCGCCTGGAACGGGCTCGGCATGCGCTCCAACATCTCTTGTCCGATGCTGCTCGACGACGTGAAGCTCGGCTTCGACGCCCGGATCGGCGCGGCGGGCTCGGGGCAGGATCAGCTTCTCGGCGTGGTGTCGATCTTCTTCGTGACCGGCCTCGCGGCGATCTACAGCGGCGTTTGCTCGACTCTCGGCGTCCTCGCCGCCCAACACGCCAAATCCCGCACATATCCCGATGGTTCGGCGCTCAGCCATATTGAAACCGTGCAGAACCACCTCGCGGCGATCTACGTCCGCGCGGCGGCGGCCCGCAGCCTGACTCTGGAGGCCGCCCGCGCCGAGGCCGAGGCTTTGCCGAAGATCCTCGCGGCCCGCGTCTTCTCGGCGGAATCCGCCATCGAATGCGGACGGCTCGCCATGCGGGTGGGCGGCGGCAAGGCCTATAACAAGGCGCTCCCCATCGAGCGTTTCCTGCGCGACGCCTACGCCGGCCAAGTCATGGCGCCCGGCGTGGACGTGCTGAACGTGTGGCTCGGCAAGATCCTGACCGACCAGCCGATCCCCTGACGCGACGGGCGGCGCGGAGGGGGTTCTCCGCGCCGTCCGGATTTCCGAATTCAGCCCCAGATTCATCTCAGGAAAGACTGACGCCATGAGCAGCGAAGCGATCAAGGTCGGAGCCGTCATCTACGATCCCAAAGTCACCGTCATCTGGGGGATCATCGCCGATTTCTTCCGGCGCGAGGGCTTGGAGACGCAATGCGAATTCTATAGCGATTACAAGAGCCAGGTGGACGGCCTTTTCGCGGGTGAGATCGACGTCGCCTGGAATTCTCCGCTCGCTTGGGCGGATTGCCATTTGCGCGGGGAGGGGCGTTGCCTCTATGGCGCGATGCGCGACACTGATCGCGACCGCAAGACCTATATCCTCGCGCGCAAGAACGGCGGCCCGACCAGCTTGGCCGAGCTGAAAGGCAAGACCGTGGGGCTCGGCGCCTCGGATTCGCCTCAGGCGCGGCTGATCCCGATCAATCTGCTGCGCCGCCATGGTCTGGAGTTCGGGCGCGATTACGTCGAGAAGCGCTTCGACGTCGGCGTGGGGCTGCATGGCGATCACGTCGGCGGCGAGCTGGACGCCGTCAAAGCCTTGCAAGCGGGCGAAGTCGACGCGGCCGCCGCTCTGGATCTGAATGTCGAGGCTTGGCGCAAGGATGGAACGCTCGACGCCAATCAGATCGCCGTCATCGCCGCCACGCCGGAATTCGACCATTGCATCTTCGTCGGCCGCCCGGATCTTCAGCCGGAGCGTTTCGAGCGCTGGATGGAGGTGCTCAACCGCATGGATTATAAGAACCCGGACCATAAGACCATGATGGACATGGAGGGGCTGAAGGCTTGGGTTCCGGGCCGGACCAGCGGCTTCGCCCAATTGCAGGAAGCCTGCGATTATCTGAAGTTCTTCGGCGCCTCCGCAGGGAAGTCCTGAGCCATGGCCGCCCGCCCGCCGCTCTTCGCCGCCTCCCTGATGGGCAGTCTGCCCCGCCCCAAGGCGATCCTCGACGGATTGCGGGGCCTGCGCAAGGGCGCGCTGGCCCGCGAGGCTTTCGACGCTTTGGTCGAGGCGGAGACGCGGCGGGCGCTCGCCCTTCAGGAGGACTGGGGCCTCGACCTCCTCACGAGCGGCGAATTCGGCCGCGATAATTACGTCTCCTTCGTCGCGGATCGGCTTTCCGGCGTCGAGATGATGGATATGGGCCAATTGCTCGATCATATCGAGGATAAGAAGGCCTTCGAGCAGATCCTCGCCATTCTGGACGTGCCCGCGGTCAGCATCCGCAACGCCATCTGCACGGGAAGGCTCGGAGATCGCGGCGGAATCGCTCTGCCGGAACTGGAGCTGATGAAGCGCCATAGCTCCGCGCCGCTGAAGGTCACGCTGCCCGGCCCCTATCTGCTGACCCGCTCCATGTGGCTGGCGCCGCTCTCGGGGCGGGCCTACGCCGATAAGGAGGAATTGGGCCGCGACGTCGTGGCTCTGCTCCAGCAGGAGGTCTCCCGGCTTCAGGAGGCGGGCGCCGCCGTCATCCAGTTCGACGAGCCCGTGCTCACCGAGGTGATCTTCACCGAGGGCCGTCCGCGCTCCTTCATGTGCGCCGCCCTTTCCGAGCGCAAAGACCCCGCCGAAGAGCTGGCCTTCGCCGCTTCGCTGATCGCGCCGGTTCTGGCCCATGTCGACGCCTCCCGCTCTCTGGCGGCGCTGCATGTCTGCCGCGGCAACTGGAGCCGCGACGAAAGCACCTTGCTCAGCGGCCCCTATACGCCTTTGCTGGATCTCTTCGCCGAAGTCCGGGCGCCTCTGCTGGAGCTGGAATGCTCCACGCCCCGCGCGGGCGAGCTTTCGGCCTTGCTGGAGGACGGGCGGCTCGGCTCCGGGACCATTCTGGGGCTTGGCGTCGTCAATCCGCGCATCGACCATGTGGAGAGCGTCGGGGAGATCCTGAACCGCGCTGAGGAAGCCTTGCGCTGGCTGCCGCCGGAGCGCCTCATGCTGACGCCCGATTGCGGCTTCGCCACTTTCGCCAATCGCCCGATGAACGTCGAAGAGGTCATCGGACGCAAGGTCTCGGCCATGACCGAGGCCGCGCGGATCCTCAGGCGGCGCCATGGCTGAGGTCTATGAATCCCGCTTCCACGACATGAGCTTTCGCGCCGTCGCCCGCGATTCCGGCGAGGTCAAGGTCTTCACGGATAAAACTTCCTTCGCCGTGGGCTCCGCGATCAGCTTCGACAATGAGAGCGCGGAGATCAGCAGCGTCGATTATTTCGCCGGCGCCTTGCTGAGCAGCCTCATGCTGACTCTGCGCGCCCATGGCCGCAGGCGCGGCGTGCCGGTCGAGGATCTGGAGGGATCTTTGTCGCTGCAACTGGCCGATCCTCTGCCGCTGGTCGGCGTGAGGGGCGCCGGGGGGACTCCGCATTTCAGCCGCATCCGGGCGAGGATCTACGCGTACACAGGCTTGACGCCGGAAGCCTTCGGGGATTTCTGTCAGGAGGCGCTGCGCCTTTGCCCTGTCTATCAGACGCTGGCGAGAAGCGCCGACGTCGCGGTCCTCTTCAAGCCGCTGGATTAGCCGCAGAGGAGCCGATTTGCTCATCCGTCATCTGGATTTCTTCGTCACCCTCGCCGAGGAGCGGCATTTCGGCCGCGCGGCGGATCTCTGCGGCGTGACCCAGCCCGCTTTATCTTTGGCCCTGCGCAAGCTGGAGGAGGATCTCGGCGTCACGCTGATCCTGCGGGGACAGCGTTTCATGGGACTCACCGCCGAAGGCGAGCGCGTGTTGATCTGGGGGCGCCGCATCCTCGCCGATTACGGCGACCTCCGCGCGGCGCTCGACGGGCGGCGCAAGGGCGGCCTGACGGGAGCTCTGCGGCTGGGCGTCCTTTCGGCGGCGGCGCCTTTGGTCCCGGCGCTCTCCGCCCGCTTCGAGGCGCGCAATCCTCTGGCGCGGGTCTCGATCAGCCAGCTTGCGCCGGAGGCGATCCTCGAAGGGCTGCGCGGCCTCGCGCTGGAGGGCGGCCTCACGCGCGCCCCGGAGGAGGAGGCCGAAGGGCTCGTCTGGACGCCGCTCTGGCGCGAGGCGCCGCTCTTCGCCTGCCGCAAGGACCACCCCTTCGCCTCGGGCCTCGCCCATGGCTGGAGCGACGCCGCCAGTCAGCCCCTCTGCGCGACGGAGGAGACGGCGCGCCGGGAGTTCGCTCCGCGCAAGATCCGCGCGGCGGTGGTCTGCTCCGGGCTGGACGGCGTGCTGGCCCATCTGCGGGAGGGGCTCTGGTGCGCCGTGGTCCCGGAGGCTTTCCGCCATCTGCTCGGCGCGGAGGATGAGATTCTTCTGCATCCGCTGGACGAGGAGTCGGCGGCCCCGAGCCTCGGCCTGCTCACGGCGGCGCGCGAGCCGCCTTCGCCCATGGCTCAGGCGCTGCTTGACTGCGTCGCCGCGCTGCGCGAGGAGTGGACGCAGGCCGCCCCCTCCGCCTGAGCGCGGCGGAGCCTATCCCCCAAGACATGCCCGGTTCGGGAAGAGGAGGAGCCGTCTTGTCGACCGCCGCCAGCCTTCAGGACGCGTCCTCCGACGCGGGGCTTCTGAGCCGGAGCTCCGTGCTGATCGTCGACGACGAAGCGGGGATGCGCAATTTCCTCTGGCGGATTCTCGGGCCGCGCTGCCGCCGGGTCGAACAGGCCGCCGATCTGGAGGAGGCGGAGGAATGGCTGGCCGTCGAGGCCTTCGACCTGATCGTCCTCGACAATATGCTCGGCGAGGCGCGGGGCCTCGACTGGCTCGCGCGCCAGCGGGAGAAGGGCCATACGCCGCCTGTGGTGCTGATCTCGGCCTTCGGCGATCTCGAAATGGCCATCGAGGCCATGCAGGCGGGCGCCGCCGATCTGGTGCTCAAGCCCTTCCGGGCGAACCAGATCCTCAACGCCGCCTTGCGCGCCGTCGAGCGGAGCCGCCTCAAGGCTGAAAACACCCTCTTGCGCCGCGAGATCCGCCGCGCCTCGGAGGAGACGGCTCGTCTGACCGGCGCTTCGCCCGCCATGGAGGAGATCCGCGCGGCCATCGCTCAGGCGGCGCCCTCGCCGAGCTCGGCGCTGCTGACCGGAGAATCCGGGACGGGCAAGGAGGTCGCGGCGCGGATGATCCACAGCCTGTCGGACCGCGCGGATCGCCCCTTCATCCCCGTCGATTGCGCGGCCATGCCGGAGGAGATGGCGGAATCCGAGCTGTTCGGCCATGTCGAGGGCGCTTTCCCCGGCGCCAAAGGGCGGCGCGAGGGGCTTTTTCTTCAGGCTCAGGGCGGGACGCTCTTCTTCGACGAAATCGCGGAGGCGCCGCTCTCGACGCAAGCGAAGCTCCTGCGGGTTCTGGAGGAGCGCCGGGTGCGGCCCCTCGGAGCGGAGCGCGCCTTTCCGGTCGACGTGCGGCTGATCTTCTCCGCGAAGGCCGATCTGGAGGCGCGGGCGGCCGAGGGCCTCTTCCGGGCCGATCTCTATCACCGGATCAATGTGCTGCGGCTGCATTTGCCGCCTCTGCGGGAGCGCCGCGAGGACATCCCCGAATTGGCGCGGCTCTTCATGGCGCAGCTGGCGCAGAGGCTGAATCGTCCCGCCCTGCCGATCCCGCCCGAGGTCGAGGCGGCTCTGAAGGCTCAGGACTGGCCGGGGAACTTGCGCGAATTGCGCAATTTCATCGAGCGGGCTTTGATCCTCGGGCGTCTCCCCGCCGATTCCGCTCATGGCTAAAGCCGCCGGAAGCTCCGTCCGGCTCCGGCTGCTCCTCCTCGCGCTTTTGCCGACGCTGCTTCTGACGCCTCTGCTGATCGGCGTGACGACCACGCGCTGGACTTGGCGCATGGATCAGGTGCTCATCGCCCGTGTGGCCAGCGATCTGGCGGTGGCGCGGCGCTATCTGCTGGAGCGCGTCGAGGGCGCGGGCCGGGCCGTGGAGGCTCTGGGGCTTTCGGCGGAGTTTCAGGGCCGCCTCGCCGCCGGAGATTCCGCCGCTCTGCTCGCCGAAAGCCGCGCAAGGCTCGGCCTTGATTATCTGCTCCTGACCGACGAAGCGGGGCGGATTCTCGCCGCCAGCCCTCCGGAGGCGCATCCGGCGCCGGAAAGCCCCTTGCTCGCTCCGGAGCGGAGCGGCGGCGAAATCCTGCTGATCGGGCCGGAGGATCTGGCGGCGCTCTCGCCCGCTCTGGCCGAGCGCGCCCGCATTCCCCTGAGCGACGCCTCCGGCGAGGAGAGGCGCGGGCTGATCGTCCGGGCGACGAGCCGCGCGCCTCTGGCGGATGGGGCGGCGGGCCTGCTGACGGGCGGGCTTCTGCTGAACCGCGACGAGGGCTTCGTGGACCGCATCGGCGATCTCGTTTATCCGGCCACCCGCCCGGAGACGCCGCCGGAAGCCCGCGAGGGGCTGGATCTCGGCGTGGTCACGTTGTTTCTGGAGGATCTGCGCGTCGCCACCACCCTGCGCCCCTCGGGCGGGGCGCGCGCCTTGGGCACCCGCGCCTCCGAGGCGGTGCGCGCGCAGGTTCTGGAGCAGGGCGAAGGCTGGCGCGATCTCGCCTTCGTGGTCGACGCCTGGTATTTCTCGGCCTATGACGCGATCCATGACGCCCAAGGCCGCCGCGTCGGGATGCTCTACGCCGGAGTCCCCAAGGCGCCTTACGCCGCCGCCCGCCGGATCACATGGGCGATCAGCGGGGCGGCCTTTCTCGCCGTGGCTTTGCTGACTCTGCCCTTGTTCCTGCGCTGGGCGCGGAGCGTCTTCCGGCCGCTGGAGGCCATGGGCGCGACCATCTCGCGCGTCGAGGCCGGAGACATGGCCGCGCGGAGCCGCGCCGCCTCCGGCCCGAGCGCGGATGAAATCGCGCGGCTCGCGCGGCATTTCGATGGGTTGCTCGATCAGCTTCAGGCGCGGGATCAGGAGTTGCGCGGGCTCAACGGCGATCTCAACGCCCGCGTGGAGGCCCGCACGGCGGAGCTTCTGCGCGCCAATCAGGCGCTCGAAGCCGCGACGCGGCGTCTCATCCTCTCGGAGAAGCTGGCGGCCATCGGCGAGATGGCGGCGGGCGTCGCGCATGAGATCAACAATCCTCTGGCGGTGATGCAGGGCAATCTCGAAGTTCTGCGCATGTTGCTGGAGGATCGCCTCGGCGAGGTCGGGACGGAGCTTCATCTGATCGAGGAGCAGGTGTCCCGCATGGAGGCTCTGGCGCGCCAGCTTCTGCAATTCGCCCGGCCGGAGGAATTCGCCGAGGGCGCCGTGAACGCCGATCCGCGTCGGGTGGCGGAGGGGATCCGGCCTCTGCTGCGCCATCTGCTGGAGGCGGGCGGCGTGGATCTGGCGCTGGATCCGCGCTCTGCGCGGCGGGTCGCGATGAGCGCCCATGAATTGCGGCAGATTCTGGTCAATCTGCTCTCCAACGCCGTTCAGGCCACGCCCCGGGGCGGCGTGGTGCGACTCTTCAGCGAAGACTCCGCCTCGGAGGACGGCCGCCCCGGAGTCGCGCTGACGATCCGGGATCAGGGCCCGGGCATGAAGCCCGAAGTCCTCGCGCGGATCTTCGACCCCTTCTTCACCACGCGGGGCTTGCGCGGAACGGGCTTAGGTCTGGCGATTTGCCAGACTCTGGTCGCCCGGCGCGGCGGAGAACTCCGCGCCCGGAGCGCGCCGGGAGAGGGGTCGAGCTTCACGCTCTGGCTGCCTGAGGAAGCCCCCTCCGTCGGCTGATAAGCGATGCTGATCATGTCATCAGCGTTTCCATGCGTCTGAAGCGCGCATTGTCTGAGCCTCAGCCTCAGGGAAGATGAAATTTCGCTGATCAAGGGAGGTTTCCGCTCCCGCCTCATCGCTCGCGAAGGCAAGCCAGCCAAAGGGGGGTTTCGTGAACGTCAACCTGTCTCGCCGCAGTTTTCTAAAACTGGCGGGCGCCGGAGCGGCGGCCACGTCGCTCGGGGCCATGGGCTTCGGCGCGGCCGAAGCGGCGGTCGCCGCGCGCGTCCGACCCTTCAAGCTGGTCACGACGACCGAAACCCGCTCGATCTGCACCTATTGCTCGGTCGCCTGCGGAATCATCATGTACTCCAACGGCGATTTCAAAGCCGGGGAGCAGGCCGAGCTCGTCCATATCGAGGGCGACGCCGACCACCCGACCAATCGGGGCACGCTCTGCCCCAAGGGCGCGGCGCTCAAGGACTTCATCAAATCCGAGACCCGGACCACGGTTCCGCGCTATCGCGAGCCGGGCGGGACCGCATGGCGCGAAGTCTCGTGGGATTTCGCCCTCGATAAGATCGCCCGCCACATCAAGGACGACCGCGACGCCAATTTCGTCGAGACGAACGACGCGGGCGTGACGGTGAACCGCTGGACCACCGCCGGATTCCTCGCGGCTTCGGGCGGCACCAATGAAACCGGCTGGCTGACGTGGAAGACCACCCGCGCGCTCGGCTTGTTGCCTCTGGATAATCAGGCTCGCGTCTGACACGGCCCCACGGTGGCCAGTTTGGCCCCGACCTTCGGCCGCGGAGCGATGACGAACGCCTGGACGGACATTAAAAATACGGATCTCGTGATCGTCATGGGCGGCAACGCCGCCGAAGCCCATCCTTGCGGCTTCAAATGGGTGACCGAGGCCAAACATCATAACGGCGCCAAGCTGATCGTGGTGGATCCGCGCTTCACCCGCACGGCCTCCGTGGCGGACGTCTATGCGCCCGTGCGCCCCGGCTCGGACATCGCGTGGCTGATGGGCGTGATCCGCTATTGCCTGAAGAACGACAAGGTGCAGTGGGATTACGTCAAAGCCTACACCAACGCGACCTATCTGATCCGTGAGGATTTCGGCTGGTCCGAAGGGCTCTTCACCGGCTATGACGAAGAGAAGCGCGATTTCGACCGCAGCTCATGGGAATATCAGATGGACGATCAGGGCCAGCCCCTGACCGATCCCACGCTGACTCATCCCCGCTGCGTCTGGAATCTGCTGAAGGAGCATGTCGAGGTCTATACGCCGGAATTCGTCTCGAATCTGACCGGCACGCCCATCGATCGCTATCTGCAAATCTGCGGCATGATCGGCGAGACCTCGGCCAAGGATAAAGTGATGACCTCGCTTTACGCCTTGGGCTGGACGCAGCATTCCAAGGGGGCTCAGAACATCCGCGGCATGGCGATGCTGCAATTGATCCTCGGCAACATCGGGCTTCCGGGCGGCGGCGTGAACGCTCTGCGCGGCCATGCGAATATTCAGGGCCTGACCGACATCGGGCTTTTGTCGCATATGATGCCGGGCTACATGAACCTCCCCACGGAGCGCGAGCCCGAACTCGCCGATTGGCTCAAGGCCCGCGAGAACAAGCCGATGTTCCCCGGTCAGACCAGCTTCTGGCGGAACACCGACAAGTTCATGGTCTCCTTCCTGAAGTCCCTTTGGGGCGAGAAGGCTCAGGCTGAAAACGACTGGGGTTATGGCTGGCTGCCTAAGCTGGACGTGCCTTATTACGACATCCTGCGCGTCTTCGACATGATGGATCGCGGCGAGGTCAACCTCTACATCTGTCAGGGGTTCAATCCGCTTCTCTCCTTCCCGAACCGCGCGAAGCTGACTTCGGCGCTCTCGAAGCTGAAGCTTCTGGTCTCCATCGACCCGCTCCAGACCGAGACGGTGAACTTCTGGCAGGACCACGGGATCTACAACGACGTCGACCCCACGAAGATCATGACCGAGGTCATCGAGCTTCCTTCGACCTGCTTCGCCGAAGACGACGGCGCTACGGTGAACTCCGGACGCTGGCTGCAATGGCATTGGCAGGCGGCGACGCCTCCGGGAAGCGCCAAACACGACACATGGATCATGGCGCAGCTCTTCCTGCGGGTGAAGAAGCTCTATGAGGAGGAAGGCGGCGCCAATCCCGAGCCCATCATGAGCCTCTCATGGGATTACCATGAGCCGGAGAATCCTCATCCCGAGGAGCTGGCCAAGGAGATGAACGGCCGGGCTCTGGCGGATCTGCCGGATCCGAACGATCCGACGAAAGCGATCCGCAAGGCGGGCGAGCTGCTCGACAATTTCGGCCAGCTCCGCGCCGACGGCTCCACCATGTCGGGCTGCTGGATCTACGCCGGATCCTGGACCGAGGCCGGAAACATGATGGCCCGTCGCGACAATCACGACGAAGGCGGCGTGGGCACCTATCTCGGCTGGACCTTCGCCTGGCCCGCCAATCGGCGCATCCTCTATAACCGCGCCTCCTGCGATCTTCAGGGCAAGCCTTGGGATCCGAAGCGCAAGCTTCTGGAGTGGAACGGCGCGCGCTGGGAGGGCTTCGACGTGCCCGACATCTCGCCGACCGCCAAGCCCGAAGAGGTCATGCCCTTCATCATGAATCCCGAAGGCACGGCGCGGCTCTTCTCGCGCAAACTCCTGCGGGACGGGCCTTTCCCGACCCATATGGAGCCTTGGGAGAGCCCGATTCAGAATCCCTTCAATAAGGAGATGCGCGGCAATCCCGTCGGGCGGATCTTCCCGCAGGATCTCGCGCAGCTGGGGACCAGCGAGGAATTCCCCTTCGTCGGGACCTCCTATCGCCTGACCGAGCATTTCCACTATTGGACCAAACACTCGAAGACCAACGCCGTCCTCCAGCCGGAGTTCTTCGTGGAGATCTCGGTGGAGCTGGCCGAACTGCGCGGCATCCGCAAGGGCGGCCGGGTGAGGATCTGGAATAAGCGCGGCGAAATCTGGGCCAAGGCGGTGGTCACCAAACGCATCAAGCCGCTGCTCTGCGACGGCAAGGAGGTCCATGTGGTGGGCGTTCCGCTGCATTGGGGCTTCATGGGGGCGGCGCGCAAGGGCTTCGGCCCGAACAGCCTGACCGTCTTCGCCGGAGACGCCAACATCGACACGCCGGAATCCAAGGTCTTCCTCGTGAACATCGAGCCGGCTTCAGGGGATCTCATCGCATGACGACCCTCGCGCCCGAACCTCTGACGGCGGCCTCCAATCCGCCGACCCAGCCTCTGGAGAGCAATCTCCTGCCGACCGACGTGCGGCGCATCTCGGCGACGGCCCATGTTCCGCCGCCGACGCGCCAGCTCACCGAGGTGGCGAAGCTCATCGACGTGTCCAAATGCATCGGCTGCAAGGCTTGCCAATCGGCCTGCATCCAGTGGAACGACACCCATCCGGCGGTCGAGGAGAATGTGGGGATCTATGAGAATCCCCATGATCTGACGCCGGACATGTTCACCCTGATGCGCTTCGCCGAATGGGAGAACCCCGAGACCAACGAACTCGAATGGCTGATCCGCAAGGACGGCTGCATGCATTGCGAGGATCCGGGCTGTCTGAAAAGCTGTCCGGCGCCGGGCGCCATCGTGCAATACACCAACGGCGTCGTGGACTTCATTTCGGACAACTGCATCGGCTGCGGCTATTGCGTGAAGGGCTGCCCCTTCGACGTGCCCCGCATCCATAAGACGGCGCATGTCTCGAAGAAATGCACCCTCTGCTCCGACCGCATCGCGGTGGGGCAGGGCCCGGCCTGCGCCAAAGCCTGCCCGACGCAATGCATCACCTTCGGCCCCAAGGAGGAGATGAAGGCCCTCGCCGCCGAGCGCGTCGAGGATCTCAAGGAGCGCGGTTACGACAACGCCGGGCTTTACGATCCTCAGGGCGTGGGCGGAACCCATGTGATGTATGTGCTGCATCACGCGGACAAGCCCTCGATCTATTCCGGCCTTCCCGACGATCCTCGCATCTCGCCTCTGGTCGAGGCTTGGAAAGGCCCGGCGAAGAAGCTCGGACTCATGGCGGCGGGCGCGGCCTTTCTGGGCTCGGCGCTGCATGGGATCTTCGCCAAGCCCAATGAGGTCAGCGAGCATGAGGAGGAGGAGGCCGAGGAGCTTTACGAGGACATCGTCCATGAAGCTCCCGAAGCCGCCGAAGCTTCAGGCGAGGCGGCTCGATGACCGAAAAACGCGTCGATTCCGCGCCGGGCGACGAGATCGAGAGCGAAGCGCCCTTGCGCGTCTTCCGCTATCGGGGCTTCACGCGGGCGAACCATTGGCTGACCGCCGGCTGCATGATCGTGCTGTTGCTGTCGGGCGCGGCCTTCTTCCATCCTTCGCTCTTCTGGCTGACCGGACTCTTCGGCGGCGGCCAGACGACGCGCTGGCTGCATCCTCTGGTGGGGGTGCTGCTGTTCTTCAGCTTCATGGGGCTTTTCCTCCAGATGTGGCGGCTGAATCTGCCGCGTCGCGAGGACGTCGAATGGAGCCTGAAGATCGGCGACGTGCTCAAGGGCAATGAGGAGAACCTGCCGGAGCTGGGCAAATACAACGCCGGACAAAAAGGCGTCTTCTGGGGCATGTCCGGGCTGATCATGGTGCTGATCGTGAGCGGCGTGATGATCTGGGAGGAGTATTTCCCCAATCTCGTCTCGATTCCGGTGCGTCGCGCGGCGGTGGTGGTCCATGCTCTGGCGGCTCTGGGCTCGCTTTTCATCTTCATCGCCCATGTCTACGCGGCCATCTGGACGCGCGGTACCATCAGCGCCATGACTCGCGGCACGGTGACGGGCGGCTGGGCCTTCCGGCATCACCGCAAATGGTTCAAGGAATTGGCCCGCCGCAAACGCGACGAGCCTTCGGAGGGGGCGGCGGAAGCGAACGGCGCCGCCGTAAAGCCGCGATGAACGCCCGGAGGCGCTTCAGCCCTTCATGGAGATCCTGATCTCGGCGTCGAATAGGGATCTCCCCGGCGTCATTTAGATTGCGGGCGCAGGGATACGAACTCCGCGTCGACGATGAGGAGCGAGGGGGCGAGATCCTGCGCTGAAAAGCTCGACAGAGCCAGACAATCGCGCCAGAAATCAGGCGTAAGGCTCGGAGTCGGCGTTTGCAGACAAAAGCGCCGCTCCCCCTCAAGACCCAGCCCATAGAGATAGACCAGAGCCTGAGCGTTTCGCGACGCGTCGGCGAGGTCTTGGCGCCATGCGCTTTGCGCTCTGGCGAAATCCTCGATGGTCGGATCCAGCAGAACGCGGGTTTCGAAGCCCGCCTTCCGCAAGGCGCTCTCCATGAGCCGGAGATTGACGGCGGTTCCGGCGAAGGGCTGCGCGCTATAGCCGGAGACTCCGACGAGCAGAGCGAAGGTCTTCGTCTGCGGCCTGCGGAAGGCGGGGGCCTCGCCTCCCCTCAGATCGGCCTCCAGTCTGGCGAAGCGGAGGCCTTGGGCGGCCGCGGCGAGGACTTCAGCCGCTGGAGCGGGGTCCGGCGCGGCGGCGATGGCGGCGGCGAGGCGCGAAGGAAAACAGGTCGCGGCCTGAGGATCTTCGCAATCGCGATCCATGCTGGAGAGGGTCAGCGTGACCGAGGCCTGGGGGGCGGCGGTCTGGCTGAGGCTAAGGCCGGCTTGGGAAGGCGGCGGGGCGGCGAGGGCGGTCGCGGCCAGAGCGAGGGCCGTCAAAATTTTGCGTTTCATGAGAGTTCTCCTGAAGGAGTGCAGCGAGAAGAGGGGGAGGTGGTGGAGCGGCGGGCGCCGCGTCGCCCTTTGGGCCAGACCTCGAAGCCGATGCGCTCCAGCACGTCGGCGATCAGGGCGGCATGGCGCATTGGAATTTCTCGGTCATTTCGGTCCTTCTCCTGTCCGCTCCGCCGGTCCGACGGCCCTTCACGCGCTTTGTCGGTATGGTTTGGGCCAAACCATACCGACATCTCCAGACGCAGGCGCGCGGCTTTCGCGCGGCGGAGCCCCGGGAGGAGAAGACGATGGCGCGGGAGAGACGTTCATGGCGAGGGTTCAGGATCGCGGTTCTGGTCTGCGCGGTCTCGTCTCCGGGCGGAGCCTGGGCGAAGTCGGCGGCTCTGGTGATCGGCAATCGGAGCTATGCGAACCTCGGCGCGCTGGAGAAGACCATCGAGGACGCCGAGGGCTATGCGGCGGTCCTGCGCCGTCAGGGCTTCGCGGTGACGCTGCTGACGGACCTCGACGAGAGCCGGACGCGCAGCGCGGTGGGCGCCTTCGTGGAGAGCGTGGAGCCGGGCGACGTGGCGGCCTTCGTCTTCTCGGGCCATGGCTGGAGTTCGGGCGGGGTGAACTACCTCATGCCGGTGGACATGCCGCGCTCGGGCTCGCCGAGCGAGGCGGAGGACCGCTCCCTGCCGCTGATCAACGGAGCGAATGGAATTCTGGACCGTCTGACGCGGCGGGGGGCTCGGGTGCGGATCGCGATCATCGACGCCTGCCGCGACAATCCCTTCTCCGACGGGAGCAAGAGCTTTGGGACGCGGGGTCTGGCGCGCGATCAGCGGTCGAACGGGAATTTCATCGCCTATTCGGCGAGTCCGGGCCAGCAGGCGCGGGATTTCCTGCGCCCCGGCGAGACGGAGCGCTATTCGGTCTTCACGCGGGTGTTTCTGCCCTATCTGGAGCAGAATCTCCCGCTCTCCCATGCGATGAAGCTGACGCAGGGACGGGTGTCCTCTCTGGCGTCGAGCGTCGGCCATGCGCAAAATCCTGATTATTCGGATGGGGTGGACGGTTATTTCTGCCTCTCGGGCGCCTGTCCGGGCTGGGATCTGGCGATCGCGCCGCCCCCTGCGCCGCCCCCGGCTCCAAGGCCGCAGCCGGCTCCCGCGCCCGCCCCTGCGGCGGCTCCGGTTCACGTCGCTCCTGCGCCGCCCCCCGCGCCCGCCTCTGCTGGAACCCCCGCCCCTCTCCTGCCCGCGCCGGGCAGCTTGGCGGCCGAATTTCTGGAGCGCGCCGGAGCCGGAAACGCGGCGGATATGTTCAATCTCGGCTTTCGCTATAGCCGCGGGATCGAGGGCGCGCCGCAGAGCGACGCCGAAGCGGTTCGCTGGTGGCGGCGGGCGGCGGAGCTGGGAGACGCCTCAGCCATGTTCAATCTCGGCCTCATGTATAGGAACGGGTGGGGCGTGGCGCAGGATGAGGCCGAGGCGGTGCGGCTCTATCGGCGGGCGGCGGATCTGGGANAGGCCGAAGCCATGACCGGTCTCGGCTTCATGCATGCGCAAGGGCGGGGCGGTCTGGCGCAGGACGAGGCCGAGGCGGTTCGCTGGTGGCGGCGGGCGGCGGAGCTGGGACAGGCCACAGCCATGTTCAACCTCGGCTTCATGTCTGAGCAGGGGCGCGGCGATCTGGCGAAGGACGAGGCCGAGGCGGTGCGGCTCTATCGGCGGGCGGCGGAGCTGGGACAGGCCACAGCCATGAACAACCTCGGCCTCATGTATGAGCAGGGGCGCGGCGTCCCGCGCGATCTCGCGGAGGCGCGGCGCTGGTATGAGCGGGCCTTGGCCTCCGAGGATTCGGCGCAACATGAATGGGCGCAGAGGACGCTCGACCGCCTCAGGGGGAAGTGATCTGGGTCGCCGCGGCTCGGGAGGCTCCTCCTCCCGAGCCCTCCGCGCTCATCCGCCCCCCTGAACCACCCCGCGGATCCAGTCGACATAGGCCGAAACGCGGGTGTAGACGCCGTAAGAGCCCGGTCGGCCGCAAGCCCCCACGCCCCAGCTCACCACCCCGATCTGCAGCCAGGGCACCACGCCCCCCGGAGAAGACGCCACCAAAGCCCCCCCGCTGTCGCCCCGGCAGGTGTCCCGCCCCCCCTGCGCGTAGCCCGCGCAGAGCATCCCCGCCTTGAGCCCGCCCCCCGTCGCGGAGATCGCCTGCGCGCAGAGGCTCTGATCGACCAAAGGCAGCTCCACGATCTGCAAAGCCTTCGTCGCCGCCCCCCCGCCCGAAACGCTCTCCCCAAAGCCCGAAGCCTGCGCGCAGGTGCCCGTCCGCGTCAGGCTCCGCTCCAGACCCGGCGTGGCCGGCGCGGCCAACTCGTCGAACCAAAGCGGCGCGTTCTCCGCCAGCTCCAAAATCGCCAGATCATGCTCATGGCCCCCCGGATCATAGCCCGGCGCGATATGGACCCGCGCGACCGCGATCTCCCGGCGATCCGCCCCGTCCAGCTCCAAAGACCCATGCTGAACCCGGATCAGATGAGCCGGAGTCTGCGCCCCGAACTCGTCGAAGAGGCAATGCGCCGCCGTCAGCACATGCCCGGGCTGAATGAAGGAGCCGCCGCAGAGCCCGCCCCCCGCCTTGAACGCGGCTTGATAAGGCGCCTCCGCCGGCCGGGCGCTCCGGCCCCCCAGAACTTTGCTCTGAGACCGATGCGTGCCGGGCTCCGTGCAGAGAAACCGCTCCTGCCCCCAAGCCCCCGCGGCGCTCGCCGTCCATAAGACCGCCGCCGCGACGATTTTCCCCCAACCCATCTCCGTCCTCCCTCAAGGCGCGATTCGATAGCGCAGGCGCGCCGAGGCGTATGGACGCGTCAGCCAGGTCTCCAGGCTCTTGGCGCTGGGCTCCTCCGTGAGCCAGGGCAAATCCCTCGGCTCGAACTGCTCCGCAAGGCTGCGGCTCCAATGCACATAGACCTCCGCCCTCTCAAGAGGCGGGCGCACCCGGAACACATAGCCCCCTTCCCCCGCGCCGAAGCAGCGCCGCTCGTTGGCCGGCAAAGGGCCGCCCTTCAGAGCCCGCTCCTGCGGCGTATGGTCGTTGGGATAGATGCGGACCTGCCCGAGCCGGGACTGCGTCCGCGACCAGATGGAGACGTAGCCCGGCTGGTCCGCCTGAACGCAGACCCGCGCCAGATCCCCGTCCCGCAGCACGATCTCAGCGCCCGGCCCGACCCGAACCCCCGAAGCCGAGCCGACCGGCTCCAGAGCGGCCTCCAGCGCCACCCCGGGCAGGCCCTGATCGGGCGAAACCTCCACCTCCAGGTCGCGCGGCGTCGCCTGCTGCGCTGCGGCCGGGGAGCCGAGCCCGCTCAGCAGGGCGAGGCAGATCATGGTGAAACGGGCGTTCATGGACGGCGCTCCTCTGTTGATTGGATGGGCTCAGCGCAAAATGAGAAACTCGACGCGGCGTTGGACGCCCGCCGCGGGGTCGATCCCCGGCAAAGGGCGCGCCTCTCCGAAGCCGACCACCCCGAGCCTCTGCGGGTGGACGCCATAGGCCGCGAGGCGGCCCGCCACCGCCTCGGCCCGACGCCGGGACAAGGCGGCGTTGTAAGCCTCCGCGCCCCGGCTGTCGGTATGGCCTTCGATCAGAAACCGCGCGCCCTGCGCGGCGGGCCCGAGCATGGCCGCCGCGATATGGGCCAACTGAGCCTGAGCCTCAGGCGTCAGACGCGCGGAATCGAAGTCGAAGGCGATGCGGGTGCTGATCGAAACCTCCTGGCCGATCGGCGCGAGGGCGGCGGCGGCCACGGCCTCCTCCACCACCGCCAGAGCCCGGGATTGGGAGGCGTCCGGAGCCAGGTCCAGACTGCGCCGGACCGCCTGCTCCTGAGCCCAGGCCCCCGAAGAGGCCGTCAGAAAGGCCAAAGCGCAGAAGGCGGCGCGGGTTCTCGTCGTCGTCATGGCTCTTCTCCTTCAGCGCGCCGGAGCGGGGCGCGGGTCGGCCACATAGCCCGCGAAGAGCGGAGCCCGGGCCCCCTCCCGCAGGATCAAAAAGTAAAACGGCCGATCGAAGCGCAGAGGCGCGTCCGAAGCCAGCGCCAGAGAGCGCGTCGCCGCCACGGCCGTGGCCGCCGCCGCCGTCGCGCCCTCCTCGTCCCATTCGACCGAGACCTTCTGCGTCACCGCGCTCGGATGCGGCGCGGCCTTGGAGGCGCGGCTCAGAGGCGCGTTCAGCAGAGGCCCGAAGCCGACCGCCGACAAAGCCTCCTTCAGCTCGGCCCCGCCCTCCAGCCGGAGCTTGGGCAAGACGAGCGCCGTCATGCGCAGAGCCTGAGAGGGCTCCCGGCTCTCGGGCCGCGCGAGGCGCTCCAGAGCGTGAAGCTGCGCGGCGAGCGGCGCGTCCTCGCGGGGCAAAGCCAGCAGCAGCGAAAGCCGGGGATCGGCGAAGGGCAGCACCGCCGCCTCCAGACCCTCGGCCGAGCCGAAGACCGGGACCGCGGCGGAGGTCATCAGCGGAACCGCGACGCTCCGCGCCCCGCCCGCCGGCCGGAAAGGCCCCTCGACGGTCTTCGCCGGATCGAAGGCTTTGCTCCAGTCGGCTTTGAAGACCAGCGCGTTGGTCAGGATCAATTCGGTCTGCGCCGAGGGCGGGACGTCCAGCAGACGCGGAATCCGCCCCTGCGTCTTCTCCGAGGTCCAGGCGTCGATCTGGGCGGCGGCGGCGGGGCCGTCGGCGAAGCGGACCCGACGCAGTTCGGCTCCCCACTTCTGCGCCAGCCGCTCCGTGAAGCCGGGCAGAGGCTCGGCCTCCTCGTCGAGCCAGAGGGCGTTGGCCGAGGCTAAGGACGAACCCTCCTCCGAGGGGAGGGCGGGCGGAGCCAGCAAGGGGCTCGCCGCCTCTTCGGAGGCGCCTTCGGCGGTCATGCCCAGAGCGAAGCGGGCGCTCTCCGGCGAGAGCAGCACGTTCGCCGATCCGCCCGCGCCCAAAGCCTCCAGCAGCCGCATGGTCAGGACCTCGCCGTCCAGCGGCGCGGCCGTCAGGTCCAGCGCGCGGGATTGGGCGCCGGGCTCGGCGGGGGCGTCGGCGGAGGCTTGGGGAGCCTCTGCGGAGATCGCGGCGGGGAGCGGGGCCGCTTCGGCCGCCTGCGCGGGCGCGTCGTCGGGCAGCGGCGCGCGGGCGGGCCGGACCGCCTGCGCCCCGTCCGCGGCCGGGCCCTCTGGCGTCGGGACGGGGGCTTCGGCGGCCGCAGGCGCGGTCAGGGAGATCGGGGGGGCGGCGGAAATCTGAGCCGCGGCCTCTTCTCGACAGGCTCCGCAGAGCAGAGCCGCGCCCAAAAGCGCGAGAGTGGGAGATGGTCGCATGAACGCCTCCTCAGGCGGAAGAGAGGGCGTCGGCCGGACGGACGACGCCCAAAGAGAGCCGGAAGGTCACGGGGTCACGAGATAGGAGACGCTCGCCTGAGCGGTCGCGGCCGGCGGAGCCCCGGCGTAGAGAGCCTCCAGCGCCTGAGCCCCGAGGAAGGGCGCGTTCTGGGCCAGAACGAGGCCCTGCTGGCCGAGGGCGGCCGCGCCGGAGACGGGCGCGGGGCGGTCTTCGGTCGCGCAGAGCCCGATCACGGTCTCCTGACGGGGCGGGCCGTTGACGAAGAGGCTGGTTCCGGAGACCTCGGGGATCCGGATCTCTCCGCCGGGCAGGATCCGGCGCAGCTCATTGGGATGGCGGGGGAAGATCACCTGGCTCGGGCCCGAGGGAGGCGCGGCCAGCAGGGTCAGGTGACAGGGGCGGTCGGTGGTCGCGAGGAAGCTCACCGCCTCGCCCTGACGATAGCTGGCCTTATCGGTGCGCAGGGTGAAGCCGGAGGCGGGCTGCGCGAAGACCACGCCCGCGGGGCCCGCCCCGACCGGCGCGCCCGCGAAGGGGACCGCCGCGAAGGGAACGGCCGCGAAGGGGACCGCCCCGACGGGCGCGCCCGCGAAGGAGGCGGGGGGCGGCGGGGCGGCGACGGTCGGCTCGTAGGTCTCGATGACGAGCAGCTTCTCGCCCCAGAGCCCGAAGCCGGCCGCAGGGGGCGGAGCCGGAGCGAAGGTCGGAGCCGGAGCGGGCGGCGGCGCGGCCTCCACCACCAGAGCCTTGGCGAAAGAGGCCGCGGCGCCCGGCTGAGAGGAGAGGAAGGCGCCGGTCTGGCGGAAGTCGGTCAGATTGGTCAGCGGCAGAGGGGCCTCGGAGGCGATGACCTTGATGATCTCGCGCCCCACCGGAGGCGCCACGCGCAGCGCGGCTCCTTGTCCCGGCGCGGCCAGCTCCTGACCCGGCTGCAGGAAGGCCGCCTGATTGAAGCGGTTGGGATAAAGGACGCGCACCGTTCCGTCCGGGTCCACGTTCAGCACCGTGACGTGGCTCGGGCGATCCACCCGCACCCGCAGCTCCACCTCTTCGCCCAGCGCATAACGCCCGTCGGGGCGGCTGAGGAAGGCCTCCACGCCGATGCGCTCCGCGCCCGGCGCGGGGGCGGCGTAGACCAGCGGCGCCTGAGCCTGCTCCACGATGAGGGCTTTGGCTCCCAATGGGCCGAATTCGGAGGGGAAGGTCTGAGCCTGCGCGAGCGGGAGGGAGGCGAGGGGGAGGACGCCGCCCAGAAGGGCGAGAAGAAGAGGCAGCTTGCGCATGGCGCGGTCCTTTCTAAAGGGCTGAGGCGGTGCTTGGGGGGATTGTCGGTATGGTTTGGGCGGGGCGGTCGCGGGGGGGCGTGAAGATTTTTCCCGGGCTTCACGGGCGGATTTCGAGGAGGAGCTCGGCGCGGCTCCAGGGGGCTCCTGAGGCGTTCATGCGTCGTTCGAGGTCTTGGGCGAAGGCGGCGTGGCCGAAGCCTGGGGAGAGGGGGGAGGGCTGAGGCGCGAAGCCCAGAGGGGGGATCGGGCGCAGGGCTCCGACGAGGAGGAGGCGCTCGAGGCTTGCGGGCGGGGCGGCGCGCAAGACGTATCCGGCCTCCGAGGGGGGAAAGCGCCGCGCGGCGGGGTCGAGGCGGATGTTCTCGGCGAGGGCGGCCACGCCGCCGTCGGAGCGCAGATGATAGAGCGCGCCGTAGGAGGGGGCGGCGGCGCTCAGGCGCAGGCTCACGGCCTGGCCGATCCGCAGGGGCGGCGCGGGATCGGCGGCGAGCGCCACCGAGAAGGAGGAGGAAGAGGAGGAGGCTCCTCCTCCCGCAGGCGCGGCTCCCGTCGCGGCGCAGCCGCTCAGAAGGACCGCTCCCAGAACCAGAGCCAGACCCGGACGCGAGGCGCGCATGCCCATCTTCTTCTCCCTTCGGAACGACCCTCGCCCGGCTTGTCGGTATGACAAGCCCAAAGATCGACGAAGAGAACAAAAAGGACGAAGAAGGAGAAGAACGGGGAAAACGCCCCGATCAGGACAAGATCAAACAAATCCACGCCATAAATGAGGCGAGTCCATAGGAGGATCTTGCAATCCAAACGCTTTTTTCCTGATGATGACGGAGGGCCGGACCCCGCGCGGTCCTGATGGAGGGATGCATGGACAATTGGGGTCAGCCTAAAAGGCCCTTGGAGGGCGTCGGCGTGGACGTGGACACCCGGCAATTGCGGGTCTTGCTGGCGATTCTGGAGCGTCGCAGCGTCACGGCGGCGGCGGCGGCGCTTGGGCAGTCTCAGCCGGCGGTCAGCCAGACCCTCCGCCGCATGCGCGAAGCGACGGGCGATCCGCTGCTCGTGCGCAGCGGCTCCAAGCTCGTGCCGACCGAGCGCGCTCAGGCCATGATGGAGCCTCTGCGCCGGGCCCTCGCCGATCTGGAGGAGGCGATCCGCCCCTCTCAGGTCTTCGACCCCGCTTCGCAGGATCATGAATTCCGCATCGCCTCCGCCGATTGCATGGGCGCCTTCTTCGCCCCTCGGCTGATCTCCAGCATTCGCTCGGCCTCGCCGCGCTCGCGGATCATGCTGCGGGCGGTGGTTTCAGGCTTCGACTACGTCGCCGCTCTGGAGAAGGGCGAGATCGACGCCGTCATCGCCAATTGGCCGAGCCCGCCGGGCAATCTGCGCATGACGCGGCTGATGTCCGACGGGATGGTCTGCCTCTTCGGCCCCGCGCATCCGCTGAGCGGCAAGAATCGGATCTCCATGAGCGACTACATGCGCCTCGGGCATGTCGCGCCTTCGCCGCTCTCCGCCACGGCGCCCGGCCCCATCGACGGCAGACTGGCCGAACTCGGGCTGACGCGGGACATCCGCGTGATGGCCCCGGAGTTCAACCTCATCCCTTATGTGTTGCTCAACACGGATCTCGTCTTCACGAGCAGCCGCGGATTCGCCCGGCATTATCAAGGGATTCTGCCCATCCGCGCCTTGCCCGCCCCGGAGGAGTTCGGCGTCATGCGCTTCTATCTGCTCTGGCATGAGCGCATGCAGCATTCGGCGGCCCATCGCTGGCTGCGCGAGCGGGTCGTGGAGGTGGCGCATCGGGTCGCGGCGGAGATCGCCGCCGATTCCGGCGCGGCGGCATAAGCGAATCCATATAGACTCTGTGCGCGCCCGACCTCTTGCCGAAGGCGTCTTCGGGTTCTTAGGCTTCTGATCACGAACTGCGGTCGTTCGGGCGTAACCTCGGACGGCGGATGCAGGGGAAGACGAGAGGCCGACGATGAGCGTCGCTGAATCGGAGAAGCTGGGCCGCTGGGCCGGAAGGAACGTCCAGAAGGACGGGCTGCGGGACGAAGTCTGGAACGCGCTGGAGACCACCGGCGTGAACGTCGGTCCGGCCTGGAGCCGCATCCCGAATTTCGTCGGGGCCGACGTCGCCGCCAAGCGGCTGTCGCAGACCCCTTTCTGGGCCTCGGCCAAGGTTGTGAAGTGCAATCCCGATCCGCCGCAGATTCCGGTCCGGCTGCGGGCGCTCTATGACGGCAAGCTGCTCTATACGCCGGTTCCCGAGTTGGTGAAGGGTTTCCCCTTCGTGCTGCTCGACCCCGCCAAGCTGGAGGCCAAGGGCGTTCATTTCGAGCTCGCCGCCACGTCTCAGGGCGCGGTGGAGCATGGCGAGCCCGTGGCCTTCGAGGACATGCTCCCGATGGACGTCATCGTGGTGGGCTGCGTGGCGGTCACCCGCGAGGGCGGGCGCACGGGCAAAGGCGGCGGCTTCGCCGATCTGGAGCTGGGGATCTTCCGCGAATTGGGCAAAGTGCCGGAGGGCGCGCCCATCGTCACCACGGTTCATTCCTCGCAGGTGGTGGATAATCCGCGCATCGTCATGCTGCCGCATGATTCCGCGCTGAACTGGATCTTCACCGAGCTCGAAGCCATCGAGACCCATTCGCCTTATCCGCAGCCCAAGGGCGTGTCTTGGGACGCGGTCCAGCCCGACCAGCTGGAGGACATCCCTTTCCTTAAGCGCCTGAAGGCCGATCTTCAGGATCGCAAGGACTAAAGCTCGCGTCCGTCCCGGGCGGGCCGGGCGGGCGGCGATCCTCCCCCAACCCGGAGCCCTTTCCATGCCGAACAGACGAGCTTTCCTTTTCGGGCTGACCGCCGCCACGGCGGCGGCGGCCCTTCTCTCCGGAATCGGCGCGGCGCGCGCCGCCGATCCGGTCCGCGTGGCGCTGATCATGACCGGCCCCATCACCGACGGCGGTTGGGCTCAGCTGGCTTACGAGGGGCTTCAGGCCCTGAAGGCGAAAGGCTTCGTCACGGCCTACGCCGAGAACGTGGCTCAGGCCAATCTGGTTCAGGTGGTCGAGGGCTACGCGGACGACGGCTATGACCTGATCATCGGCCATGGCTATGAATTCGGCTCGGCCTTTCTGGAGATCGCGCCGGAATATCCGGATCAGAAATTCTTCGCCTCGACCTTCAAGCCCGAGGGCGAAGCCCCGGAGAATCTCGGCTTCATCGACCTCGCTTATTACGACGCCTCTTACGGCGCGGGGGCTCTGGCGGCGCTGATCTCGGAGAAGGGCAAGGCGGTCGGCTTCGTGGGCGGCGGCGACAATCCCACCCAGCAGCGCATGATGGCCTGTTTCGTCGCCGGGGCCCAGCTGACCCGCGAGGGCGTCAAGGGGCTCGGCGTGATCACCGGCGATTACGACAACGCCGGACGCGGCTCGGAGGCGGCTTCGGCGATGATCGCCAACGGCGCGGACGTGATCTGGCACGGCGCCAACGTCACTGGGCTCGGCGCGATTCAGGGCGCCGTGGCGGGCGGCGCCAAGGCGCTGGGCTGCTATTCGGATCAGACCTCGGTCGCGCCCGGAACGGTGGGCGCGAGCTTCGTCATGAATCTCGGTTGGATGGTCGAACAGGTGGGCGACTCCGTCGCCGCCGGGGCCTTCAAAGGCGGAGAGGAATGGCGGCCGAAGGTCACTGAGATGTGGTCGCTCAAAGCGGGCGAGCATGGCGACCACGATTCCGCTCTGATCTCCGAGGAAGCCTGGTCGGCCTTCCAGAAGATCTGGAGCGGGCTCGGCTCGGGCGAGATCGAGGTGTCGAAGCTCGCGCCCTGAGCTTCGGACCGGGCTCCGGCGCGCCCACCCTGCGCGCCGGAGTCGCGATCTCGCCCCTTTTTTTCCGCAAGCCAGCCCGGAGAGCCGCCTGATGACGCCTTTTCTCTCCGCCCGCGGAATCGTCAAACGCTTTCCCGGCGTCCTCGCCAACGACCACGTGGATTTCGACGTGAACGCCGGGGAGATCCACGCCCTGCTCGGCGAGAACGGCGCGGGGAAATCCACGCTGATGCAGATCGTCTACGGGCTTTACGGCCGCGACGCGGGCGAAATCCTCATAGAGGGCCGCCCGCTGGATCTGCGCTCCACCCGCGACGCCATCGCCGCCGGAATCGGCATGATCCATCAGGAGTTCATGCTCGTCCGGCGCTTCAGCGCGACTGAGAACGTGGTTCTCGGGCTGAAGGCGGGCGGCGCTCTGAAGCCTCTGGATCTGGAGGGCCCGGCCCGCGAGATCGCGGAGCTGTCCCGCCGCTACGGGCTTCAGGTGGATCCCGCCGCCCGGATCGAGCATCTGCCGGTGGGGACGCAGCAGCGCGTCGAGATCCTGAAGCTGCTCTATCGCAAGGCGAAGCTGCTGATCCTCGACGAGCCCACCGCCGTCCTGACGCCCGGCGAGGCCGAGGCCCTGCTGAAGGTGCTGCGGACGCTGGCCGATCAGGGCCACGCCGTGGTGATCGTCACGCATAAGCTGCATGAGATCATGGCCGCCGCCGACCGCGTGACCATCATGCGCGACGGGCGCGTGGTGGGCTCGGTGAAGACCGCCGAAAGCTCCGAGGCGGAGTTGGCCCGGCTGATGGTCGGGCGCGAGGTGGCTTTGACCGCCCGGCGCTCGACCCGTCCGGCGGGGCCTTCGGTGCTGAGGGTCGAGGGCCTGACGGTGATGAGCGATCAGGGACGCAGCGCCCTCGAAGGGCTGTCGCTGGATCTGCGCGAAGGCGAGATCCTCGGGCTGGCGGGCGTGGACGGCAATGGACAATCCGAATTGGCCCAAGCCCTGACGGGGTTGCGGACGGCCTCGGGCGGACGGGTTCTGCTCGGCGAGCGGGATCTGACCCGCGCCTCTCCCGCCGAACGCCGGAGCGCGGGCGTGGCCTATGTGCCCGCCGACCGCCGACATGTGGGCTCGGTGGGGGCGCTCTCCATCGCGGAGAACGCGATCCTCGGCGATCAGCGCGCCTACGCCCGCTTCGGGCTGCTCGACCGCAAGCGCGGCCGGAGCTTCGCCGCCGGATTGATGGAGCGTTTCGACATTCGTCCGCGCAAGCCGGATTATCCGGCGGGCAAGCTCTCGGGCGGCAATCTGCAAAAGGTGCAGTTGGGACGGGCCATCGCCTCGGATCCTCGGGCGCTGATCGTCGAGCAGCCGACGCGGGGCCTCGACGTGGGGGCCATCGAGGCCGTTTGGGCCGAGCTTCTGCGGCTGCGCGAGGCGGGCAAGGCGATTCTGCTGATCTCGGCGGAGCTGGAGGAGATTTTGAATCTCTCCGACCGCATCGCGGTGATCTACGAAGGGCGGATCATGGGCGAGCTTCCCGCCGCTCAAGCCGATTTGCGTCGGATCGGCCTGATGATGGCCGGGAGCCATGGAGAGGAAGACGGCCATGCGGATCTTTGAGCGTCGGGCGGCGCCGGCCGAAGGCGCGGCGGCGGCGGCCCTCTCCACGGCTCTGGCGATTCTGGCGGCTCTGGCGGTGGGGGGATTGCTCTTTCTGCCTTTCGGCGCGGATCCCTTCAGCGCCTATGCGGCCCTCTTCGGCGAGAGCTTCCTCACTTGGCGGGGCTTCGGCTTCACCTTGCTCAAGGCGGCGCCTCTGATCCTGATCGGGCTCGGGACGGTGGTCGCCTGGCGGACGGGCTTCGGCTTTCTCGGCTTCGAGGGCTGCGTGATGATCGGCGCGGCGGCGGCGACCTGGGTCGCGCTGATGGTCCGCGAGGGGCAGATTCTCGCGGGTCTGCCTTTCGCGGCTTTTCTGCCTCTGGCGATTCTGGCTTCGCTGATCGCGGGGGGAATTTGGTCCGGGATCGTGGGGCTGTTCAAAAGCCGTTTCGGCGGCAATGAGGTCATCACTTCGCTGATGATGAATTACGTGGCCTTGCTGCTGGTGCAATATCTGGTTTCAGGGCCTTTGCGCGAGCCGGGCGGCCTGCCGCAAAGTCCGCGTCTGCCGCGCGAGACATGGCTCCCGCAGCTTTTTGACGGCATGAGGGCCAACGCCGGGATTCTCATCGCTCTGGCGGCGGCGCTCGTGGTCTGGGCGCTGCTTTTGCGCTCGCGGATCGGCTATGAGATGGTCGTGACGGGGCTGAACCCCAAAGCCGCCCGCTTCGGCGGCGTGGAGGTCGGGCGCAGGCAATTCATGGCGGCTTGTCTCGCCGGGGGCCTCGCGGCCATGGCGGGCATGGTCGAGGTTCTGGGGCTCCATCACCGGCTGATCGACGGCATGTCGGGCGGCGTGGGCTTCGTGGGGATGGTGGCGGCGCTTTTAGGCAAGCTTCATCCTCTGGGCGTGGTGATCGCCTCGACGCTCTACGCCGGAATGACCGTCGGCGCCGACGCCATGCAGCGTCAGGCGGGCCTGCCTTCCTCCATCGTCTTCATGATTCAGAGCCTGATCGTGCTGTTCATCCTCGCGGGAGAATTCTTCCGCCGCTATCGCCTGCGCCTGCCGGGGCGCCGGACCGCCTCAGCCGGAGAGGGAGTCTGATCATGGATGTGGATTTCGCTCTGACGGCTTTTCTCACGGGCTGGCTGGCCGCGACGGTGCGTTTGGCGGGGCCTTTGCTGCTGGCGGCCCTCGGCGAGTTGTTCGCCGAACGCGCGGGCGTGCTGAACATCGGCATCGAAGGCGTGATGCTGCTGGGGGCTCTGGTCGCTTGGTGGGCGGCTTGGAGCACCGGCTCCCTCTGGCTCGGGATGCTCGGAGGCATGGCGGCGGGGCTGACGGCGGGCGGCTTCCTCGGCTTCATGTATGTGACCGCTCAGGCGAGTCAGGTGGTGGTGGGGGTGATCTTCAACATCTTCGCGCTGGGGCTGGCGAGCTACGCCTATCGCCTGATCCTCGGCGGCGCTTCGGGGGCTCAGACGGCGGTCATGTTTTCGGTTTTGCCGATCCCCCTGCTGTCGGAGATTCCTTTCCTCGGGCCGATCCTCTTTCGTCATACGCCGCTGGTCTATCTGACGGCGCTCGTGGCGGCGGGGGCTTGGTTCGTGCTGCGGCGGACTTCTTTCGGCCTGAACCTGCGGGCGGTGGGCGAGAATCCCCGCGCCGCCGACACCGCCGGACTCGACGTGACGGCTTACCGCTATGCGGGGGTGCTGATCTCCTGCGTGGCGGCGGGCGCGGCGGGGGCTTATCTCGTGCTGGCGCAGGTGGGGCAATTCCGCGAGACGGTGGTCTCCGGACAAGGCTTCATCGCGCTGGCCATCGTGATCTTCGGACGCTGGGATCCTCTGCGCGCGGCCATCGCGGCGCTGATCTTCGGCGCGGCCGACGCTCTGCAGCTGACTTTGCAGATCTTCACTTCGGGCGTCCCGCCGCAATTGCTGCTGGCTCTGCCTTATCTGGTGACGATCCTCGCCATGTCCGGATTGATCGGCAAGGCGGATCAGCCGGAATCGCTCATGGTCCCCTATTCCCGCGAATGAGGCCCGGATCGCCCGGTCGCGGAGCTCAGCGGCGCCGCGACCATGGCGACCAGAACCGTTCGACCAGCCGAAAGAGGATCTCGAAGCCGAAGGCGAAGAGCGAAATGGCGAGAATCCCGACGATCACCATGTCGGTCACCAGAAACTGCGCCGCTGATTGAATCATATAGCCCAGCCCGCGCGAGGCGGCGACCAGCTCCGAGGCGACGAGGGTCGTCCATCCGGCGCCGAGCGCGATCCGCACGCCGGAGAGGATCGAAGGCAGAGCGGCGGGCAAAAGCACATGGCGCAAGGTCTGGATCCGGCTCGCCCCGAAGGAGCGCGCCGCCCGGATTTGCGATTCCGAGGCGCTTCCGACTCCGAAAGCCGTGGAGATCGCGATGGGCGCGAACATGGCCACCGAGATGACGAGGATCTTGCTGCCCTCGCCGATGCCGAACCAGATGATGACCAGCGGCAGATAGGCCAGAGGCGGCAAAGGCCGGATGAATTCGATGATCGGATCGAGCAGCCCGCGCCCGACGGGACTCAGCGCCAGCACGAAGCCGACCGGAACCGCGATCAACAGGGTGGCGAGCAAAGCCGCCATCACCCGCCCGAGGCTCGCGGCGGCGTGCTGGCCGAGGGTGGCGTTGGCGTATCCGACCTCCATGGCGGTCCGCGCCGCCTTCCAGACGCGTTCCGGCGAGGGCAGAAAGACCGGAGGCGCCCATCCGCGCGCCGAAGCGATCTGCCAAAGGCCGAAGATCGCCGTCAGCGTGAAGAGCGCGGCGAAGATCGGCAGGCGCTTGAGAAAGGCGGAGGAGAGCGCGCCGCCCGCCCGACCTCGGGGGCGGGAGGCTTCGCGCTCAGGAGGATTCGTCGCGCTGATGGTCATGACAGGGCCGTCTCCTCGACGTGAATGGCCGCGATCAGGCGCTCTCGGGCGGCGATGAAGGCGGGCTCCGCCTTCAGGGCGCGCGCGGAGGCGCCTTCCAGAAAGCGCGATGAGAAATCCAGCGGCTCCTCAAGCCCGATCCGCCCCGGATGCGGCTCCATCACGACCACCCGCGTTCCGAGGAACAAAGCCTCTTCGACGCTATGGGTGATCAGCAGGGCTCCGGCGCCGCTGGCCCGCCAGACCTTGAGCAAAAGCTCCTGCATGCGGTCGCGGGTCATGGCGTCGAGGGCGCCTAAGGGCTCGTCCATGAGCAGAAACTCCGGCTCGGCGGCGATGGCCCGCGCGATGCCGAGGCGCTGGCGCTGGCCGCCCGACAGCTCCCAGAGGTTCTTGCGCTCATGGCCCTCCAGCCCGACCAGCCGGAAGAGCCGGGCGGCCCGCTCCAGCCGCGCCGCCCGCCCCACGCCTTTGAGCCGCAAGGGAAAAGCGACGTTCTCCGCCGCGTCGAGCCAAGGCAGCAGGGCGTCGTTCTGAAAGACCACGGCGCGGTCGGCGCCCGGCCCGGAGACCGGACGCCCGTCGACCTCCACCGCGCCCGAACTCGGGGCGACGAAGCCCGCCGCGAGGTTGAGCAACGAGGTCTTGCCCGCGCCCGAGCGCCCCAGCACCGTGACGAATTCGCCGCGCCGGATCGTCAGGCTGACGTCGCGCAGAACCTCGACGGAGCCGCCCCCGCCCGCCGGATAGCTCAGCGAGGCGCGGCGCAGGCGCAAAAGGCTCAATTCTGATCCGCCTGAGCGGCCTGACGCGCATAGGCCGCGTTCACATAGGGCGCGTAATCGGCGAGGGCGCTCGGGAAGCTTCCCTGCTCGACGAGGAAGGCCGCCGTGTCCGCGACGGCCTTCGCCGTGCCGCCGCCGAGGAAGGCTTCGCCCGCCTGATCCTTCAGCCCGACGAATTCATAGCCTTTCAACAGGGCGGGGATCTCCTCCGGCGAAGCGCCGGTCAATTCGGCGATGGCCTTGACCTGTTCGGATTCGGCGCTCCAGGCTTCGGGATCGGCGAGATAAGCGTCCGTGGCCGCGCCGGTCGCGCGCACGAAGCCCGCCACGATCTCGGGATGGGCCGCGGCGTATTCCTTGCGGACCACCCAGCCGTCGAAGGTCGGGCCGCCCCATCCGGCCACGTCGGCCGAATCCGCGAGCACCTTTCCGCCCGAGCCCTTGATCTGGCTCAGCACCGGATCCCAGACATAAGCGCCTTGGATGTCTCCGCGCTCCCAGGCGGCGGCGATCTCCTGCGGGCGCAGATTGACCAGCCGCAGATCGCTCGGCTTGAGGCCCCAATGCCCCAGAGCCGTCAGCAGCGAATAATGCGCCGTGGAGGCGAAAGGCGTGGCGATGGTCTTGCCGGCGAGATCCTTCGGCTCCGCCACGTCGCGCGCCGCGAGGGCCTCGGCGGAGGCGATGTTGCCGACCACATAAATCACCTCGATGGGCAATTCGCGGCTGGCGGCCACGGTGATCGGGCTGGAGCCGATATAAGCCACGTCCACCGAGCCCGAGGCCAGAGCGGCGATGACGTCGGCGCCCGCGCCGAAGAGGCTCCAGGAGACTTCGGCGCCGGTCTCCGCCTCATAGGCGCCCGTCGCCTGAGCCACGCGGCTCGGCTCGACGATCTGCTGCCAGCCGATCCGCAGATCCTGAGCGGCGGCGGGCGTGAGGAAAGAGGCGCCGAAGAGGACGGCGAGCGCGGCGAATCTGCGAGTCATTGAGAGGTTTCCTTATCCGATGCGGCGCTTTCGCCGGAGGCCGAAGCATCTCGCGCCGGGAGGCGATCCCCTAGTGATTTCTCCTTCCATCTATTTGAGGATTTTGAATAATGATCCGGAAGGCCGATCCGTCTCCGGCTTTGCGCATATCTCAAAATCGCAAAAATAAATCTGATGATGATCTTGGACACGAAGCCCGCCCTCCTGAATAGTTCCTGGAGTCTTCCGACCTTTCAGGATCCCGCCCCATGACGAGTCTTCCGCCTCAATCCGCGCCGCTGAACTTCTTTTGGTTCATCCCGACCCATGGAGACGGCGCCTATCTGGGGACGGAGAAGCGCGCCCGACGTCCGGAATTCCGCTATTTCAAGCAGATCGCCACGGCGGTCGACGAGCTGGGCTTCGAGGGCGTCCTTCTGCCGACGGGCCAGAGCTGCGAGGATTCATGGATCACCGCCACGGGGCTGGCCGCGCTCACCGAGCGGCTGAAGTTTCTGGTGGCCTTGCGTCCGGGCGTGACCTCTCCGGCCTTCGCCGCGCGTCAGACCGTGGCGCTGGACCGGCTCAGCGGCGGGAGGCTTTTGCTCAACGTGGTGGTGGGCGGCAACCCCAAGGAATTGGCCGGAGACGGGATCTTCCTCTCCCATGACGAGCGTTACCGGCAGGGCCGGGAGTTCCTCGACATCTGGACGCGGCTCGTCACGGGCGAGACCGTGGATTTCGACGGCGAATATTACAAGCTCCAAGGCGCGCGGGTGGATTTTCCTCCGGCGCAATCGCCGCGCCCGCCGCTTTATTTCGGCGGCTCCTCGGAGGCGGGGCAGGATCTCGCCGCCGACGCGACGGATCTCTATCTCACTTGGGCCGAGCCTCTGGCGGACGTGGCCGAGAAACTGGAGTCCGTGCGCCGCAAGGCCGCCGCGCGCGGCCGCAAGCTGCGGTTCGGGATGCGCCTGCATTTCATCGTCCGGGAGACGGAGGAAGAGGCTTGGCGCGCCGCCGAAAAGCTCATCGCCCATGTCACCGACGAGCAGATCGAACATGCTTGGCGCCGCTTCACGCAGGAGATGGATTCCGTCGGCCAGCGCCGACAGGCCGCGCTGCATGGCGGCCGTCGCGACAAGCTGCTGATCGCGCCGAATCTCTGGGCGGGGGTCGGGCTGGTGCGGACGGGCGTCGGGGCGGCGCTGGTCGGGACGCCCGAGCAGATCGCCGGGCGGCTGCGCGAATATCAGGCGCTGGGAATCGAGACCATCGTGGGCTCCGGGTATCCGCATCTGGAAGAAGCCTATCACGTGGCCGAACTGCTCTTTCCTTTGCTCGGGATCGAGCCGCGGCGGCAGGGTCTGCGCGACGCCATCGCCAATGAGTTTTCGGTGGGCCTCTCCTCGGTTGCGAAGCTCGCCGCGGGCGGCTGAGACCCCCGCAATCCCGCTCCAAGCATATGCCAAGCATTTCATCTTATTTATGAATTACGGATTCAGCGCCTAAGGTCTCCGCATCAGGCGTTTTGAAACGCCGCCCAAAACACAAGAGGCTCCCGCTATGAAGCTCCATATCTCCCGAGTCTCCGGCCTCCTCGCCGGAGCGGCTTTTCTGGCGCTCGGCGCGGGCGCGGCTCAGGCCGCCGAGGGTCAATTGCGCATCGCGCAGCAATTCGGCGTGGTCTATCTGACGCTGAACGTCGCGCAGGAGCAGGGGCTCTTCGAGAAATACGCCAAAGAGGCCGGAGTCGATCTGAAAGTGGAGTTCGTCCAGCTTTCCGGCGGCGCGGCGGTGAACGACGCTCTGCTTTCCGGAAGCATCGACGTCGCGGGCGCGGGCGTCGGGCCGCTCTTCACCATCTGGGACCGCACGCAGGGGCGTCAGAACGTGAAGGGCGTCGCCTCTCTGGGGAATTTCCCCTATTACCTGACGACGAATAACCCCGATGTGGAGACCATCGCCGATTTCACCGACAAGGACCGCATCGCCCTTCCGGCGGTGGGCGTTTCGGTTCAGGCGCGGATTCTGCAATGGGCTTCGGCGCAGCTCTGGGGCGATGAGGAATTCGACCGGCTCGACCGGTTCACCGTCGCGCTGCCCCATCCCGAGGCCGTCGCCGCGCTGATCAAGGGCGGCACCGAGATCACCGCGCATTTCGGCAATCCGCCTTTTCAGGAGCAGATCCTCGCCGAGAATCCGAACGCGCGCATCGCCCTGAAATCCTATGACGTGCAAGGCGGCCCGGCCTCCTCGACGGTGCTCTACGCCGCCGAGAAATTCGTCGCGGAGAGCCCCAAGACCTATAAGGCCTTCCTCGACGGTCTGGAGGAGGCGGCGCGCTTCGTGCGCGAGAATCCCGAAGCGGCCGCCGACATCTACGTCAAAACCAGCGGCGCGAAGATCGACCGCGATCTTTTGCTGGGCGTGATCACGAATCCGGAGGTGACCTTCACCATCACCCCGCAAAACACTTTGGGCCTCGGCCAGTTCCTGCATCGGGTGGGCGCGATCAAGACCGAGCCCAAGGCTCTGACGGATTATTTCTTCGCGGATCCGCGCATCTCCTCCAATGGAAGCTGAGGGGGTGAGAATCCTCCCTGAAAAGGGCGAAGCGCGCGGAGCGGGCGAGATTTCGCCCCTCCTGCGCGTCAAGGGCGTCACGCTGGAATACGCCGCGCAGAAACAAGTCGTGCGGGCGGCCCATCGGATCGACCTTGATCTTTATCAGGCGGATCGCTTCGTGCTGCTCGGGCCTTCGGGCTGCGGGAAATCATCCTTGTTGAAGGCGGTCGGGGGATTCCTTAAGCCCATAGAAGGCGAGATCCTGCTCGAAGGCCGCCCCGTGACCGAGCCGGGGCCGGATCGCGTCGTGGTCTTTCAGGAATTCGATCAATTGCCGCCCTGGAAGACGGCTTTGGAGAACGTCGCTTTTCCTCTGATCGCCTCCCGCTCTCTGCCCCGGCGCGAGGCGCGCGAACGCGCTGCGCATTATCTGGAGAAGGTGGGGTTGGCGGGCTTCGCGGAGTCCTATCCGCATCAATTATCGGGCGGCATGAAGCAGCGCGTGGCCATCGCGCGGGCTCTGGCCATGCGGCCCAAGATCCTGCTCATGGACGAGCCCTTCGCCGCGCTCGACGCCCTGACTCGCCGCAAGATGCAGGAGGAGCTGTTGAGCCTCTGGGAGGAGGCGCGCTTCACCTTGCTTTTCGTCACCCATTCCATCGAGGAGGCTTTGGTGGTGGGAAGCCGCGTCGCGCTTTTGACGCCGCGTCCGGGACGGGTGCGCGCCGAGATCAACAGCCATGAATGGGATCTCTCCAGTGCGGGCGGCGAGGGCTTCCAATCGACGGCGCGGCGCATTCATCGTCTGCTCTTCGAAGAGGAGCCTTCGGCGGAAGCCTCGTCGCGGAGAGCCGCATGACCGCCGCGCCGCTTCCGCCCGTCAGGCCGGAATATGAACGCGACCTGCCGCCCTTCGTCGAAGCGCCGGTGGAGCGCCGCCTTCCGCTGTCTCAGCGGCTTTGGAGTCAAGGCTGGCTGCGCAAAGGGCTGATCCTCGCGGTTCTGGCGCTGCTCTGGGAGCTCGCGGCGCGCTATCAAGACAACGACCTTCTGCTTCCGAGCTTCACCGCCACGGCGCGCGCCTTCTTCGCCGATATGGCCGGCGGCGAATTGATCGCGCGCACGCGGATTTCTCTGATCGTCCTGCTGCAAGGCTATGCGGCGGGGGTGGCTCTGGCCTTTCTGCTGACGGTTCTGGCGGTTTCGACGCAGATCGGGCGGGATCTGCTCTCGACCTTGACGGCCATGTTCAATCCCTTGCCCGCCATCGCGCTTTTGCCTTTGGCTTTATTATGGTTCGGTTTGGGGTCGGGCAGCCTGATCTTCGTGCTGATTCATTCGGTGCTTTGGCCTTTGGCGCTGAACATCTTCGCCGGATTTCAGGGCGTGCCCGAGACTCTGCGCATGGCGGGGCGCAATTACGGGCTGAGGGGCTGGCGCTATGTGGTTCAGATTCTCATTCCCTCGGCGCTGCCTTCGATTTTATCCGGATTGAAGATCGCTTGGGCCTTCGCCTGGCGGACTTTGATCGCGGCGGAGTTGGTCTTCGGGGCCTCTTCGGGGCGCGGAGGCTTGGGCTGGTTCATCTTCCAGAACCGCAACGAGCTTTATACGGATCGCGTCTTCGCGGGGCTGGCGCTGGTGATCCTGATCGGGCTGGCGATGGAGAATCTCGTCTTCGCCACGCTGGAGCGCTTCACCATCCGCCGCTGGGGACAGGCGCGCTAGGGAGGATTATCGCGCGCCGTCGAGCAAGGCGGGGCGGGGGGCTCAGCCCGCGGCGAAGGCCAGCGGCAGCGCCACGAGGAAGCGCGCGCCTCCTCCGGGCGGCGTCTCATGCCGGACCGAGCCCCCATGACGCTCCGCGATCTGCCGGACGAGCGCCAGCCCGAGGCCCCAGCCTCCGGCGGCCTCGCCATGGCCGCCGGGACGGTGGAAGGGGTCGAAGACCTTTTCGCCCTCTCCGGCCGGAACTCCGGCGCCGTGATCCCGCACCGCCAGCTCGGCGAAACTCCCGCGCCTCCTGACCGAGATTGCGACGGGCGGCGCTCCATGGCGTTCGGCGTTGAGGATCAGATTGCGCGTCAGACGGATCAAAAGCCGCGCGTCGCCCATGACCTCGACGGATTCCCCCTCCGCCTCCAGACCCTCGCGGGCGGCCTCCTCGGCGACCAGCGCCAGCAGATCCAGAGGCTGAAAGGGCTCCGACGCCCCATGCTCCAGACGGCTGGAGAGCAAAATCTCCTCCACGAGATCGTCCAGCTCCGCGAGATTGCGCAGGATCTCCGCGCGGCGGGCGGGGCTCGGATCGGCCTCGTAAAGATCCATCCCCATCCGCAGCCGCGCCAGAGGCGAGCGCAGTTCATGGCTGGCGTTGGCCAGAAGCGCGCGTCTGGAGGCCATGAGCGCCTCCACCTGAGCGGCGGCGCGGTTGAAGCTGGCGGCCACGGCGGCGATCTCGTCCTGACCCTCCGCCGGAACGCGCCGGGAGAGGTCGCCCGCGCCCCAGGCCTCCACGCCGGAGCGCAGCCGCTCCAGACGGCGCGTCAGGCGCCGCGCCAAAGGCCGGGCGATCAGCGCGATTCCTCCCGCCGCCAGCAGCAGCACCGCCAGAGGCCCCCCCGGCGGAGCCCCTCCGCCGAAGACGCCCCCGTCGAGCCGCACGGCGAGGACGGAGCCGTCCGGCAGGGCGGTGAGGAAAGGCTTGCGCCGCCGGTCCTCCTGAGGCCCAGAGGCCGCGATCAGATCTCCCCGCGCGTCCGTCAGGCTCCATTCCGCGCCCGTCGCCGCGCCGAGCCGACGCAGAAGCGCCTGAATTTCGGCGGGATCTCCGGAGGGCGGCAAAATGGCCGCGGCGATCTCCTCGCGGCGGCTCAGAAGGCCGCGGTCGTCGTCGCGTCCGCCGTGGAAGGCCAGAACCGCCGCCGCCGCGCCCGCCAGAGCCAGCACCGCCACGCCGCCCAGAAAAGACAGATAAATCCGGAGGAAAAGACTCATGGCGTCAGCTCTCCTCATCCTGTCGGCGGGCGAAGAGATAGCCCGCGCCGCGCAAGGTGAGGATGCGCCGGGGATGTTTCGGGTCTTCCTCTATGGCGGCCCGGATGCGGGAGACATGGACGTCGATGGAGCGGTCGAAGACCTCGCCGCCGCCGCCCCGGACCAGATCCAGAATCCGCTCGCGCGAGAGGATGCGCCCCGCGTTCTCCGCGAGAACCGCGAGGATGTCGAACTGATGCCCCGTGAGGTCGCAGGAGGCGCCGTCCAGACGCGCCGCGCGGGATCCCTTGTCGATCTCCAGACGCCCGAAGCGCAGAATCTCAGGGCTGGCCGGGCCGGAGCGCCGCCGCAAAACCGCCCGCAGCCGCGCGAGAAGCTCGCGCGGGCTGAAGGGCTTGGGCAGGTAATCATCCGCGCCGATCTCCAGCCCGACGATGCGGTCGGCTTCGTCGCCGCGCGCGGTGAGCATCAGCACCGGAACCCCGGAGCCCGCCCGGATGCGGCGCAAAGCCTCCAGCCCGTCGAGATCCGGCAGCATCACGTCGAGAATCACGGCCTCGGGCGGATGGCGGGCCAGATCCGTCAGACCCGCCCCGGCGGTCAGGGCCGTCCGGACTTCATAGCCCGCCGAAGAGAGATAATCCTTCAGCATGGCCGAGAGCCGCGCGTCGTCGTCGATGATCAGCAGCCGCTCCGCCATGCGCGGATTCCTCCGTTCAGCCTCGTCGCGCGATCCTAACACATCGCAGAGCGCCGGAGACGGTCAGGGCTCCGGCGCCTTCGGACGTCACCTCCAGCCCGGTCCCGGGCCGTGGCGGAAGCCCGCGCGCCGCTCCAGAAGTTCGGCGCGCTGTTCGGGAGTCAGCTTCTCCGCCGCGTCGAGGAAGCCGGTCAGGGCGCGGGCGGAGGCGGCGTCGGCCTTGGCCAGAGCCTCCTGACGGAGCGTTTCGAAGGCGGCGCGGTCGAGCGTCTGGGCTTTGAGCAGGGCGTCGACCTGTTCGCGGCGGGCGCCCATCTCTGCGCGCAGCGGCAGAAGATCGCCGCGCGTCGCCTCATAGATCGCCCGGATCTCCGAGCGCTGAGTCTCGGAGGCGTCGACGGAGCGCAGAACCCGCTCGATTCCGCGGCCTGCGAAGTCGCGCCCATGGCCTCCGCCCGCGAGGGCGCCCGCCGCCGCGCCGAGGCCCAGAAGGGCGAAGCCGCCGGCCAGCCAGAATCGGCGCGCGCGGCGCTTCGGGGCCGGAGCTTCGGAGGCCGGAGCTTCGGGGCTCCGGGCGGAGGCGTTTTCCTGCGTCATCTTGCTGTCTCCTGATGAGGGGCGGCTTGTCCGCCGCGATGAGGAGAAGATGACGCCGCCGCTTTTCGCCTGTTCCTGCGCTCTGTGAAGATTTGTGAAGCCGCATGCCGGGGTCTGCGGCTGAGGCTCGGCCCGTCTTCAGCTCCGCTTTTTAAAGACCACCAGCCGGGCGGTGAAATCCTGCAAGACCTCGTCGGCTTGATTGAGCGTCAAGCTGCGGGTCTCCACGGAGGCCCGTTCCGGGCGGGAGCGCGAGGGAGTTATGCCGAGAATCGTGCTTTTGACGCGCAGGACGTCGCCCGGTCGGGTCGGGCGGGGCCATGAAACCGAGCCCCCGGCCCCGATGACGCCCTGAGCCAGCGGAATGCTGGCCACCAGCAGCTTCATCGTGATCGCCATCGTATGCCATCCGCTGGCCGCCAGCCCTTGGAAGAACGTCTCCTTGGCCGCTTCGGGGTCGGTGTGGAAAGGCTGGGGATCGAACTCCCGCGCGAAGGCGATGATCTGCCCGGCGTCGAGCGGGTGCTCGCCGCTGAGATATTCCTGACCGACCGCAAGATCGTCCAGATAGAGCTGAGCCTTGTTTCCTTCCAAGGGCATGAAAGATCTCCCCATGATGTTTCGGCCCCGTCGCGGGCGGCGTCAGAATAGATTATGATGAACATCTATTCAAGCGGGGCCGCCGGTCGGCGAGACCGAGGGCTCATTCCTCATGGCGGAATCCCGGCTTCACAGGATCGCAGAAGGGCAGGACGCTGGCGGCGCGGATCGCGCGGGCCATCTGCGCGGCGACCTCGCCGGAGCCGTAGGACCGGCCATGACGGATGGCCGCCCGACAAAGGGCCTCGTCCACGACGCGCGTCGCCGCCATCACGGAGGCCGCGCAGAGCCGCACGTCGAAATCCTGAGCCGAGCGCCCCAGCCGGTCGCCGATGATCGCGGCGAGATCCGCCTCGCCGTCGAAATAGGACGTCAGCCAGACCGCCTTTAAATCCGGCTCTTCGGAGATTCGGGCCACGATCTGCGCGATCAGCAGGCCGTCCCGGACGAAGTCCGGCGTCTGATTTTCAAGAGCGAAGCAGTCGGCCAGATGATCCTCAAGCGAGGTCTGCGCAGGCCAGGCGCGCAATTCCTCGGAGAAGCGCTTCCAGGACAAGGCGAGCAAAGGCGCCAGACAGCTTTCCTTATTCCGGAAATACCGCCAGAGCGTGCGTTTCGAGATTCCGGCGGCTTCGGCGATGTCCTCTCCGCTGGTCCCGGAGACTCCGCGCTCGACGAACAGGCGCGCCGCGCATCGCGACGCCTCTAAAAGCGCATCCGGACGGATTGATCTGCTCATCGCGCTCCGTGTTCCGGCGACTTGGCGGACATGGACGGATCTCCTCGCCCTCGACGTCATGGCTCTTGTAAAAGGCACAAAGTGCCATTTAGATGCTATATGAAGATAAGTCAGGAGGCCAGAATTCTTCAGCGCCCTGCGGCCCGCCGAGGGATCCGCAAGAGCCGAAGAGCGGCGTCGAGGAGGGAGCGATGGAGGCTCGAATGCCTGAAAAACGTCTGACGGCGCCCGGATGGCCTGAATTCGCCGTCGCGCTGATCGTCTATATGGCGCTGATTTTGGGCCTCAGCGTCTTGTGGCTGCTGCGCATTCCAGACGAGCAAGCCGCCTGGCGCGGAATCCTCGGGATGGGGTTGAACGGAGCCGTCGGCGTCGTCGCCCTGCTTGCGGCCTTTTCTCTGCGCATCCGCGATCTCCGGGCCTTCGGATTCCGCGCCGTCGACGGGCGATGGCTGGCCATAGGCGCGGGTTTGGGCGTCGTCGCGTTCGGCCTGAGCCTCATCATTGAACATGTCTATTTTTCGTTCATCACGGAGATCAACAACCAAGCCGATTTTCAGGCGGCGGCGCAGGCGGGCGCCTTCTCCCTGCTCGCGCTGATCTTCGCGGGCGCGCTCCTGACTCCGCTGGGCGAGGAGTTGGCGTTTCGGGGCGTGATCGCGAATTCGCTGAACCGCTATGGCCCTTGGGCCGGAATCTTGGGAAGCGCGACGGTCTTCGCCGCCGCTCACGGACCCAGCGTGATTTTCTTCAACGCCCTGATGGCGGGGATTCTGACGGGCTGGCTCTTCCGCAAGACGGGCTCCCTCTGGCCCGGCCTGCTGACGCATGTCGTCTATAACGCGATCTGGCTTGTCGTCTACAGCCTCCAATGAAGGCGCATGCGGCCGGTCAAGGATGAGAAGATCGTCCGCGACAGCCCGAATTCGCCTTGGGCGGATCGCCGCGCCGCCTCATCTCTGGGCGAGGGCCAATTGCGCGGCGAGTCCGGCGAAAGCGGCGGCGAAGCCTCGCCGCATCCAGCTCTGGGCCGATGGGTTGGAGACGACATGCCGTCGGACGGCGGCGGCGAAGGCTCCATAAGCGGCGAAGACCACGAAGGTCAGCGCCATGAACGCGAGGCTCAGCTCCAGCATGCGCCGCACGGGCGCCGGATCCTCCGGCCGCACGAATTGCGGCAGGAAGGCGAAGAAGAAGATCGAGAGCTTGGGATTCAGCAAATTGACGAGGATCGCCGACAGGATCGTCTCTCGGGCGTTTCTGGCCGTCGGCTCGCCGTTCAGCCTGAGCGTTCCGCGCGCGTGGAACATCCCCCAGGCCATGTAGAGCAGATAGGCGACTCCCAGATATTTGAGCGTCTGAAAAGCCAGCGCGCTCGTATGCAGCAGCGCCGCGAGCCCGCTGATCGCCGCCAGCATATGCGGGACCACGCCGAGCGCGCAGCCTAGGGCCGCGACGAGGCTTGCGCGCGCGCCGCCTGAAAGCCCGGCCGCCACGGCGTAGAGCGCGCCGGTTCCGGGCGAGGCGACGATGACCAGCGACGTCAGAAAAAACTCCAGAGTCATGACGGATGCGCTCCTCTCGCCTTTTCGGGACATATGCCGGGCGGCGGAGCGCCGCGTCTTGAAGGAAATTGCGGATCAGCTCATCCCGGCGGCGTAGACCCCGGGCGACATGCCGTAGGCGCGGACGAACAGCCGGGTCATATGGCTTTGATCCGCGAATCCCGAGGCCTGCGCCGCATCGGCGAGGCCCTCGCCTCCGGCGATCATTCTCCGCGCCCTCTGGAGCCTGCGTTGCACGAGATAGGCGTGCGGCGTGAGGCCGGTCAGCTTCGAGAAGCCCCGCAGAAGCTGGAATTGGCTGACGCCGCCGATCTCGGCCAATTCGCCAAGCGAGAGCGGCGCGGCGGGATCGTCGTCGATGCGTTCGCGCGCCCGCCGGATCGCCCGAGGCGCTCCGGCGCGCTCCTGATGACGGCGTTCGACGAGCCGCGCGAGCAGCAGAAGCAGGTTCTCCCGGCTCTCGATCTCGCTCCGGCCGCCATGCGGATCGATCATCGCGCGAAAGAGCGACAGAAAACGCGTCGCCGCGGCCGCGTCGCGCAGCGCAGGATGCGCGAGTTCGGCGTTGCGGGCGCCGCCCTCCGTCAGGGCGCAGATCGGATCGGCCAAGGCGGCCGGGTCGAAATAGAGCATCCGCCAGATTCTGCCCCTTGCGTCGAGCGGCGCGCCGTCATGGACCTCTCCGGGGTTGACCGTGATCACGTCGCCGGCCTCCGCCTCCACGACGCCGCGCCCGCTCAAGGATCTTTGCGCGCCGCGCAGGATGACGCCGATCCCGAATTGATCATGGGTGTGGCGGCCGAAGGCGTGCGGGCTGTCCGCGAAGACGGCCTCCACGCCGTTCATGCCGCATCGGGTGGTTTTGAATCGTCCTCTGGCCATCGCGCGGCTCCTTCGCGAGGCGAAATCTCGCTGAACGGGCCGCAAACCTCAAGGACGGGATTGGGACGCGATCGCGCTCGTCAAGAAAAATTCCCGGAACGATCAACTTTTGGGATTTGTTCGAGGGAAAATCTCCCTATGGTTTCGCAATGAAAGGGAGAGTGTCGAGATTTAATAACGTTAAATATATGCATTAAGAGTTCATATAAATTAAAGGTTGCAAAAATCTTAACGATTATTCAAGGTGAGCCTGCGCGGCCGGATGGGAGCGCATTCGCAAATGTTCGAACCCTTGTGAATTCTGTAAGGAACATAAGATGAAAAAGCTGTTGATCGCCGCTTCTCTGGCGGCTCTCTCGACCTCGGCCTTCGCCGCCGAAGATAAGAACGGCTCTCTGAACGTCGAGCTGGAGGCCTATGTCGAATATAGCTGCGGTTTCGGCGACGTCGGGGCCGCTGCGGCCTACGACATCGAGCGCGCCGCCAAATTCGACCTCACTCAGGCGACCTCCGGCGAGATTCAGGCCACGCCGACCGTGGGCCCCACTCATTGGTCCAACGGCGCGCAGGCGCCCAGCGCCTCTTTCCGCGCCTTCTGCAACTCCGTCAAAGGCGCCGAGCTCAAATATGAAGGCGCGCCTCTGGCCCGCAGGGGCGTCGCCGCCGCCGATCTGACGCCGCAGGATCTCATCCCGGTGCGGGGCGCTTTCTACTACCGCGCGCAGACGGCGCCTTTCGCGCATGGCTACGCCCATCACACGATCGGCTATAATCAGGCCGAGGCCACCCATAACATCAATCAGGCCTTCGACACCTCGGTCGCGGGCAGCTTCCATGTGGAGGCCGTCAAGACCTCCAGCGGCGCCTACACCAAGCACGCCGGCTTCTATGACTCCGTCTACAAAGCCACCCTCACCGCCCTTGAGTGAGAGCGGTTCGGGGAGATGGAGAAGCGTCAGCCCGTCGCCGGGCTGACGTCGCGGTTGAGGCGCGGCTCTTTGAGAGGCTGATGCGCCTCCGAACTGAATATTCGCCAAATCAAAGAGATTGATCTGTGAAGATATTCGGCGCTTTGGATTTCAATCACTGAGGGCTTACAAGAATATGCGAGCTTTATTGACGGCGGTTTTTCTGTTTTGCGCAGCGCAAGCCTCTCCCGCTTCGGCGTTCGAGCTCACGCCCATGGGGCATCATCTGGAGACTTCCGCAGGGACGACCTCAGGGCGCATGACGCTGCGCAATCCGCGCAATACGGCTCTGCCCATCGAAACGCGCGTGGCGGAGCGCATCGTGACCGAAAGCGGCGAAACCAGATATGAGCCCGCCGACGCGGATTTCCTCGTCTTTCCGCCTCAATTCATCGTGCCGCCCAGAAGCGCCCAGACGATTCAATTTCGTTATCTCGGCCCGGCGCTTCAGGATCGAAGCCGCGCTTATGTGCTGTTCGTGACCGAGGCGCCGGTGATCAACCCGGAGCTCGGCGTCGGCATACAGATGATTTACGAGCTCGGCGCGGCGGTCTACCTTTATCCGCCCGGCGCGACCGCGGATCTGCGGTTCGAGGGAGCGAATCCTCTGCCCGACGGGCGCGTCGAGGTGCTGGTGCGCAATCAGGGCGGCCGTCACGCCGTTTTAGGCGTGGAGGGCCTGCTCTCCGTCCCCGGCGCGAGGGGCGCGCTGGCCTCCTATGGCGAGGCCATGACGCGCGATTACGGAAATCCGATCATCCCGCCCTATTCTGTGCGGCGCTTCGTCGTCGATCCGTCTCCGGCGCCCGCCGTCTCGCCGCCCGGCGGGCTGTAGGCGATGCGGCGGCTTTGGACCTTCGCCTGCCTCGCGGCTTCTTCGGCCGCTCCGGCCGCGGCGCAAATTCCGGGGACGCCGCCTCCTGCTCCGGCGAGCTCCGCGGCGCCTGCGCCTCAGGAATTCGCCCCGCAGCCTCGTCAGGTCGAGTTTCCCCTGCCGCTCATGCTGCGCGGGATCTCCGTTGGAGAGGCGCCCGCCCGTTTGCTGGGCGAAGAGCTGCTCGGCGTGGATCCTTCGCGTCTGGCTCAGGCCCTTGAGCAGATCATGAGCGAGGATCTGCTCAGCCGTTTGCGCGGGTTGGGAGCGGATTACGTCGCGCCGGAGACCATCGCCTCAACCGGATTGCGCGTGTCCTATAATCCGAACGCCCTGCTTCTTGAGCTGGAGACGGAGGCCTCGTCTTTCCGGGACATCGACGTCTTTCTGACGCGGAGCGCGGATTACAGCGGCTATCGGCTGATCGAGCCCGCGCGCTACGCCCTCGGGGTGGACGGCGGCCTCCTCGTCTCGCAGAGCTTCGATCGCGGCGGCGCTCCGGACGTCAGGCTTCATCTCGACGGCTTCGCCAATTTAGGCGGCGTGGACGGCGTTTATGTGGATTTCGCAGGAAGGGTGAATTTCTCCGCTTCCGGAGACGGCGAGGTTTTCGACCGCGAAAGGCTCACGCTCTTCAAAGACGACCGCGAACGCGCCCTTCGCTATTCGGCCGGAGACGTGCGGCTGGATTCTTTGCCGATGATGGTCGCGCCTGATTTCCTCGGCCTGAGCGTCGAGCGGCGTTACGGCGAGATCCGCCCCTATGATTCCACGCGCGCCCTCGGCCGACACTCCATCATGCTGGACCGCCCGGCCACCGTCGAAGTCGAGGTGAACGGCGCGACGATCCGTCGGTTCCATGCGCCTGCGGGCAGAATCAACCTCAACGACATCCCCTTTGTGGATCTCGGCAACGACGTGCGCATCTACGTCGAGGACGAAACGGGAAGGCGGGAGATCGATTCCTTCACCTTCTCCTCGCGGGAGACTCTGCTGGCGCCGGGGGTTTCGGAGTTCGGTCTTGCGGGCGGCGCTCTGCAAACCGGCGCCTGGGGCGGCGGGGCGGGGTGGAGCGCCGAAGATTTCGGAGCCATGGGGTATTATCGTCAGGGCGTGACGCGGCGTCTGACCCTCGGCGCCGGGGTCTCCGCCACAGACGACGGATCCTTCTCCATAACGGGGAATGCGGTCGCTTCTCTGCCTTACGGCGTCGGGCAACTGGACGCCGCTTGGTCGAGGAGCGAGGGCGAAGGCGGAGAGAACCGGTCCGGCTACGCGCTCTCCGCCTCCTACGACGTCGATTTCACAGGCGCGTTTCATGGACGCGATCAGCTCAGCCTCCGCGCCGATTACTCCTCCAAGGATTACGCGAACGCAGGCTATGGGGGCGGAGGGCGGGAGGATGACGGCCTCTCCGCATCAGGCGCTTACCGCATGGCTCTGAGCCCGCGCGGAGCGGTCAGTTTCGGCGCGGGCTATGCGCGCCGCGGAGACGCCCAAGACGTCGGCCTTCGCCTCGGCGCCTCGCAGAGCTTCGAGAGGCTCACCATTTCCGCCGCCTTCGAACATGTCCTTCGGAATCAAGGGCGCGACGACGAAACGCGCTTCCTGATCTCCGGCTCCATGCCGCTCGGAGAGGATCGGCGCGTCCGGGGCTCCTACGCGACGACGCGCAATAGGGCCATGCTGGAATATGATAAGCGTCATCGCGGCGGGGTGGGGGAATATGGCTATGCTCTGCAGGTGGAGCACAGCGATTCCTCTGCGGAGATTTACGGGCGCGCCGATTATATCGGCAACCGCTTCGAAGCCGCCGCGTCTCTCAATCACGTGGCGAACGGCCTTGACGGTCTGTTCGACAGCGACGCGCCGCTGGTCGGCGAATTGCGCCTCGCCTCGGGCCTCGCCGTCGCCGATGGGCGCGTAGGCGTCGGAAGGCGCGTCGGAGACGGCTTCATCCTCGTCGCGCCTCATGCGACGCTGCGGGGCGCCTCCCTCGCCATCGGCGACAGCGCCAGCGATCGGAAGCCGATCGTCCGCACGGACGGCTTCGGGCCTATGGTCGCGCCCATCAACGGCGATTATAATTTCTCGCAAGTCGCTTTGGAGATCGAAGAAGCGCCGCTCGGATATGATTTCGGCTCCGGCCTCTATGCGGTGCAGGGCGGAGCGCGGGTCGGGGCGTCGGTCGTCGTCGGCCATGACGCCTTTTACTCGGCGCGCGGCTTGGCGCAGGACGCCGAAGGCCAGCCCATCGCGCTGCGATATGGCCGGCTCGCCTCCCTCAAGGAGGGCGGCGCGACCTTGGATCTCTTTACGAACTCGGTTGGTTTATTCTTCGTCGGCGGTTTATCGCCCGGCGCCTATCGCATGGAGATCGCCGGAGCGAGCAAACAGATCGAGATTCAAGCGCCCCCGGAAGGCGCCCTGATCGACTTGGGAACCATGATTTTGGAGGGCGGCCCATGACATGCGCTCGACGGCTGCGCGTCGCTTTCGCGTTTGGATCCGGCGTGCTGGCTGCGGGAGCGGCGCAAGCCTGCGAAGCGAGTTGGGCGGAGTTCGCAGCTCTGGGCGATTACGACGCCACCTCCGCGCAGGCTTCGCCGGTTTATCTGGAGGTGGGCTTCAAGGATGAGGAGGCCTGCGCGAGAGCTTCGGTTTCGCTCGTCCCGGCGACGGACGCGCCTGCGGCGGCCTATCGAAGCCGAAGCGCGCGGCTCGTCGGGGCGGGAGGCCGCATGTTGCGGCTTGAGGCGAACGGCGACGCCCCTCACGGCTCCCGCTCCGGCCGCAGCGTCGGGGGAGCGCGATCCTTTCCTGTTTTTCGGATCGCGCCGCATCAATTCGAGCCAAGCGGCGTTTACGCGGAGAGCTTTCAGCTTTTAATCGACGGAAAGCCGCAAGGCGCCTTCAATCCGGAGCTTCGGGTTTTCGTCGCTCCGGCGGCCTTGTTCCGCGCGACGGAAATTCCTCTAGAGATCGACTTCGGATCCTTGTCGAGCGGCCCGGCGCAAGAGCGGCGGCCCGTCATCGTGAGCGGAAACGTCAAGTTTCTGTATCAGGCCACCAGCTCCGCGACGATGATCGTCAAATCCGATGGCGATGGGCGGCTCATTCATGAGCGCGGCGCGGAGTTCACGCCGATCCGCTACAGCGTGACGATCAATGGCGCGCCCATGGCTCTGGGCGTGAGGCGGGAAGTGGATTTGAAGCCGGGAGCTCAGGGAACCGGCTTGATCGAGGTGACTCTTGAAAACATCGGCATGCGCTATGCGGGCAAATATGCGGATAGATTGACGGTGTCCATCGTCGGACATGATTAAATTCAGGCCGAATTCAAGTTGATTTGCGGGAATCCCCAGATGTTTATTTGAGTCTATTCTTCAGATTTCGGAAATTGTGAACTGTGACTGAGGAGGCGGCGCTTGGGGCCATTTTCTTGTCGCGCCGCCCGTCGTCGCGCCGGAGAGAGGCCATGCTCATCTCTCCGGCGGGCGGTCGGCTTCAGGCGGAGAGCTTATCCCCGATCTGCTCGGCGATCCGCTGAATGCGCGGATCCGCCGGATTCTTATTCGCGATCACGCAATCTTTGAGGAGGGCGGCGGCTTTGGCGAACTCCTTCTTCCGATAGGCGATCAGGGCCGCAGCCAGCAGAGCGTATTTATAAGGCGGAGCGGCGCTTTGCTGGATCTTGGCCGCCAAATTCGAGAGATAGGGCTTCTTCTGCGGGCCGCTCAGCAACACCGTGAGGCCGAAGGTGGAGTCCCAGACGCCTTCCGGCGAGAAATCCTGCAGCAAGGCGCGCTCAAGGATCCCTTCGGCGGCCTCATGTCGTTTCGCGGCGTAGAGTTCGGAGGCCAGAGCGATGTCGTACATGACGTTTTCAGGGTCATGGCGCTTCGCCGCCTCCAGCGCGGCGATCTTCTCCGCCGAGGGCGATTTATGCGCCAGATGAGCGACGTAAAGCTGCCAATAGGCGTAGGCCGCCTGCATCGGGTGATAGACGCCGGCGTTCTCGGCGAGATCCTTCGTGAAGAAGGCGATCTTCTTCGCTGAGGAGAAAGCCTTGTGGATGTTGACGTCCTGAGCGCTGCGGCTGATGCTGTGGGCCAGCCGCGAAAAGCCGCTGGAGGCCGCCCAAATCTCGCTGGTCCGCGACATGAGGACGATCTCGAAGATCGACCGCTCCGGCCCGACGTAATTCAGGTCTTTGAGATAGGCCGCCGCCGGACGAACGTTGTAGGCGCGCGCCAGCTCGGCGATGGAGGCGCCGTCTTCGCCGAAGACGAGGACGTCGAGGCCGCGTCCTTGCAGATTTTCGATCGCCATTCTGGCCAGCGGCATGGAAACCGCCTTTCCGGCGAAGCGCGTGCCTTGCAGCCGATAGGGGCCGTAAACGATGTCGCCGCTGCGGATATGCAGCGCGGCGAAATTCCGCTCCAGATCGACCGCGCGCGCCGCCTGAATCGCTTTCTCCATCGACGGCGAGAACTTCAGGGATTCGAAGATGTCGGGCAAGCCGAATTCGGCGTTGGGCGCGAGTTCGGGCGCGAGGGTTTCGCCGAGATCTCCAGAGGGGGCGTAGAGGGTGTTCGGCTCGTCGTGAAGCTTGCTCTGCAGCAGCTGCGCCGCCGAAAGCCCCGTCTCCTCGGCGATGAGGGATCGGATCGCGAGCCTGCCCGCCGATTGGGCGCCGAGAATGCGCTCGTCGGCGAAGATCGACGCGAGCGGCTCGACGGAATGGCCGATCAGATTGGAGGCGTCCTTCTCCTTGCTCTTTTCGAAATCCTTGGCGGGTCCGGCGATGCCGTCCGGCCAGACGAGCTTGAACTCGCAATTCAGGGCCTTGGCCAGATAAAGGCCGTTCAGCAGGCATTGCATGCGCAGGCCGAAGCCGTCGGGCCGATTGGCCGCCACCTTGATCTTCGGCCGCTTCGCCCAGACTTCGACCTTGCTCAGATGGAGATAAGCCTTCTCCTGCAGCGAAAGGCGCAGATGGCGGGCGAGCGCCGCGCCGCCGAGCGGCAGGACCAGATCGCCGGACCAGACGAGAAAGCCGCTGTGGATGGCGGTCCATGTCTCGCCGTCGCGGGAGATCTCGACTTTGAGGGTGCGCGCCTGCTCCTGATTCATCTTGCGCCGATTGCCGACGACGATGCTGTGGATCGGATAGATCTCGCCCAGATCGACCCTCCACCAAGGTTTGTCCTCAAGGCCGGTGTGGAAGGCGAAATCCCGTTCGCCGTCATCGGCGAGAGCCCTTTTCGCCTCATGCGGCTTCGACCATTTCGACGTCGAGCTTTGCCACGCCTCTTTGCCTGAGGCGACGTTCTGAAGATCGTCCGCGGCCAAGTCCATGCTCCGAATTCAACAGGCCCGCCGCCTTCGGGCGACGCGGCGATGGGTCCATCCTCACGGTTCACGGCGCCCCCGATCGAATCGGATCTGTGAGAAACGCCTGAACCTCTCGTGTGGCCGCGCGATCCGTCCGGGCGGTCGTTTCGACCTTTCGGACGGCGCTCTAAGAGGCGAGGCTGAGACGTCGTCGCCGGTTCGATCCACGGCGGGAATTTAGCGCAGGATGAAAAGCGGCGCCAGCTTGACCCGCTGCGCCCGGAGTCGCAGCGGCGGGCCCCGTCCGGGCCCGCCTCCAAGGCGCGAGGGCAGGCCCGGCGGCGACGCCGGCCGGGCCGCCGCAGGTCACTCCTCGAAGCCGCCGAAATCGCCGCCGTCGTCGGCCTCGGGCTCGGCCTCGGGGCGGATTTCAGGCTCGGCGGCCTGAGCTTCGTCGCCGCCGAACATGCCGCCGATGGCGTTGCCGAGCAGCACGCCGCCCGCCACGCCGACCGCCGTCTGGGCCGCGCCCGCGAGGAAGCCGCCTCCGCCGCCGCCCTGAGCCGGAGCCATGGGTTGCTGACGGCGCGCCGTCTGGGGCGCGGAGGGCTGTCCGCCGAACATGCGCGAGAGGAATCCGCCGCCGCCCTGAGGCGCCTGACGCGCGGCGGAAAGCTCGGATTCGAGCTGCGCGATGCGGTCCTGAGCGGAGTTCAGCGCATGCTCCTGCACGACGATGGTCTGGGCCATGTAATAGGGCGCGCCCGGCTGCCGCGCGACGGCCTCCGAGATGAAGGATTCGGCCTGAGAATCGCGCTGCGGATTCTGCCGCTCCACCTGAGCGAGCTTGCCGAAGAGCCCTTCGATGGCGTGCTTGTCGTTCTGGTCCATGCCTCTGACGTCCCTGTTTTGCGTTGCTTGATCGCCGCCCGCCGGAAGCCGGAGGAGAAGGCGACGGATGGTCAGATAGAACGGGAGCGCGGAATGCACGACGGAGTTTCCTCGACTCGCGCGTTTGTGATCTCTCGTCAGAGGATTCGCCCGATTCCTGCGCTTCCGGGCCGAAAACCGCGCAGGCGTCTTGACCCGCGCGCCCGAAATCTCCGAAATCCGGGGCCGCCGCCCGATCTTCCTCGGGAGCGTCGCCGGAGATGGACATGCCGAAACCGATCTATGTGCTGAACGGGCCGAATCTGAATTTGCTGGGCAAGCGTCAGCCCGAGATCTACGGCCATGAGACCCTCGCCGACGTGGAGCGCGATTGCGTCGCCCTCGCGCGGGAGCTGGGCCATGGGATCCGCTTTCTGCAATCCAATTGGGAGGGCCAGATCGTGGATTGGATCCATGAGGCCCGCGATCAGGGCTCGGGCGTCGTGATCAATCCGGCGGCGCTGACCCATACTTCGGTCGCGGTGCTCGACGCGCTCAACGCCTTTGAGGGGCCGGTGATCGAGGTGCATATCTCCAACGTCCATAAGCGCGAGTCCTTCCGGCGTCATTCCTACGTCTCTCTGCGGGCGGACGGGGTGATCGCGGGGCTGGGGACCGAGGGCTATCGGCTGGCCCTCCGCCGCGTCGCCTCGCTGCTGGCCGCCGCGGGCTGAGGCGCTTGCGCAATCTCATGTTGAGCCCCTCGCCGGAGGTGCTATAAGGGCCCCGCCTGCCGGAGCAGGCCGCATCTGCTGGTTGGGGAGGACGCCATGACAAGCGACGCCCTCTTCCAATTGGGGATGGGCTCAGCCTTGCTGAACGCCGCCCAAACGGAAGACCTTTTGCGCCCGAGCCCCTTGCGGGGCCTTCGGGGCGTTTTCCGTCCGCAAGACGCGGGCGCCGCCTCTTGCACTTTTGACGGCCATAGGGGGAGCGGCGCGCCAGCGCCGACCAGAAGTCTGTAAATCTCCCCTCCGTCATCCTCCTGTGAGGAAGACCCTTTCTTATCGTCGCGCCGGGACTGGAGCCAGAGGCTCCGCTCCGGCGGCTTCGGCGTTTTCGCCGCCGCGCACATCAGGATTCCGCATGTCCCAAGCTCTCGAACCGCGCACGCCCTATTATCTGATCGACAAGGCGAAGCTCCTGCGGAACATGGAGAAGATCGCCTATGTCCGCGAAAAATCTGGCGCCAAGGCCCTTTTGGCGCTGAAATGCTTCGCCACCTGGTCGGCCTTCGATCTGATGCGCGAACATATGGACGGGACCACCTCCTCCTCGCTCAACGAGGTGCGGTTGGGGCGTCAGCGCTTCGGCGGCGAGACCCACGCTTATAGCGTGGCTTGGGCGGATCATGAGATCGACGAGGCGGTGAGCTACGCCGATAAGATCATCTTCAACACCATCGGCCAATTGGAGCGCTTCGCCGGAAACGCGCAGGGGATCGCGCGGGGCCTCAGGCTGAATCCGGGCGTCAGCTCCTCGACCTTCGACCTCGCGGACCCGGCGCGGCCTTTCAGCCGCCTCGGCGAATGGGACGCGGCGCGGGTTCTGCCGGTCATGGATCTGATCAGCGGCTTCATGATTCATAATAACTGCGAAAACGGCGATTTCGCCCTCTTCGACCGGATGCTGACCCAGATCGAGGAGAAATTCGGCGAGCTTCTGAAGCGCGCCTCATGGGTGAGCCTCGGCGGCGGCATCCATTTCACCGGCGAGGGCTATCCGCTGGAGGCTTTCTGCGCGCGGCTGAAGCGCTTCTCCGAGAGCTATGGCGTTCAGGTCTATCTGGAGCCCGGCGAGGCCGCCGTCACCCAGAGCGCCACCCTGGAGGTGACGGTCCTCGACACTTTGTATAACGGCAAACATCTGGCCATGGTGGATTCCTCCATCGAGGCCCATATGCTGGATCTGCTGATCTATCGCGAAAAGGCGCAGATCGGCGACGGGACGGGCGATCATGAGGTCATGATCTGCGGCAAATCCTGCCTCGCCGGAGACGTCTTCGGCGAATTCCGCTTTCCGCATCCTCTGAAGCCCGGCGACCGGCTCTCGGTGCTGAACGCGGCGGGCTACACCATGGTCAAGAAGAACTGGTTCAACGGCGTGGCCATGCCCTCCATCGCGATTCGCGAGCCGGACGGCTCCATCCGGGTCGTCCGTGAATTCGGCTACGCGGATTACGAATCCAGCCTGTCCTGAAGAACATCGCACTCAAAACTCAAGAGGTTCCCATCGGCATGACGAAGAACGTGCTCATCATCGGCGCCGGCGGCGTGGCGCAAGTCGTCGCGCATAAATGCGCGCAGAACAACGATCTGCTCGGCGACATCCATATCGCCTCGCGCAGATTGTCGAAATGCGAAGCCATCCTCGCCTCCGTTCATGAGAAACGGGCTTTGAAGACCGAAGGCAAGCTCGAAGCCCATCAGCTCGACGCCATGGACGTCGCGGCGACGGCGGCCCTCATCCGCAAGACCGGCGCGGGGATCGTGATCAACGTCGGCTCGTCCTTTTTGAACATGTCGGTCTTGTCGGCCTGCATCGAGACCGGGGCGGCCTATCTCGACACGGCGATTCACGAGGATCCGGCGAAGGTCTGCGAGACGCCGCCTTGGTACGCCAATTACGAATGGCGCCGCCGCGAGGATTGCGCGAAAGCGGGCGTCACGGCGATTCTCGGGGCGGGCTTCGATCCGGGCGTGGTCAACGCCTACGCCAAGCTTGCGCATGACGAATATTTCGACCGCATCGACTCCATCGACATCGTGGACATCAACGCGGGCTCGCATGGGCGTTATTTCGCGACGAATTTCGATCCCGAGATCAATTTCCGCGAATTCACCGGACAGGTCTGGTCCTGGCAGGAGGGCGCCTGGACCTCGAACGCCATGTTCGAGGTGGGCAAGACTTGGGATCTGCCGGTGGTCGGCCCGCAAAAGGCTTACCTCACGGGACATGACGAGGTGCATTCGCTTTCGCAGATCCTCGGCGTGCCGAACGTGCGCTTCTGGATGGGCTTCGGCGATCATTACATCAACGTCTTCACGGTGCTGAAAAACCTCGGGCTTCTCTCGGAGAAGCCGGTGAAGACCGCCGAAGGGCTGGAGGTGATCCCGCTGAAGCTGGTCAAGGCGGTTCTGCCCGATCCGGGCTCTTTGGCGCCGGATTACAGCGGCAAGACCTGCATCGGCGACGTGGTCAAGGGCGTGAAGGACGGCCGCGACCGCGAGGTCTTCATCTATAACGTCGCCGATCATAAGGAGGCCTTCGAGGAGGTCGGGAGTCAGGGCATCTCCTATACGGCGGGGGTTCCGGCCGTGGCGGCGGCTCTGCTGATCGCCTCGGGCGAATGGGACGTCAAGACGATGGCCAATATCGAGGAATTGCCGCCCAAGCCTTTCCTCGCGCTGCTCGACCGGCTCGGCCTGCCCACCCGCATCCGCGACGAGCAGGGCGACCGCGCTCTGACCGCCAGCGCCTGACGCTTTCCGCCGCGCCGCCGTCCGAAAATCGGAGGGCGGCGCGCGGATTTCAGCCTTGTTCTCCGGCCTTCGCCTATGCGAATTTCCGATTGTGCGGCGCGATATGCGACGTCCCCGGAGAGGAGCGTGGATGAATGAAAGGCGCGATGACCCCGCAAGCCGCGGCGGAGCTGATCCCCGACGGCGCGAGTCTGATGATCGGCGGCTTCATGGCCGTCGGCAGCCCTGAGCGCATGATCGACGCCCTCGTCGCGCGCAGGCTGCGCGACCTCACGCTGATCTGCAACGACGCGGCCATGCCCGGCAAGGGCGTCGGGAAACTGATCTCGGCGGGCGCCGTGCGGCGCGTGATCGCCTCGCATATCGGTTTGAATCCCGAGATGCAGGCGAAGATGATCTCCGGCGAAATCGACTGCGAATTGGTCCCGCAAGGCACGCTGGTCGAGCGCATCCGCGCGGGCGGCATGGGGCTCGGCGGGGTGCTGACGCCCACCGGACTCGGCACGGAGGTCGAGGAGGGCAAGCGGATCATCGAGGTGGAGGGGAAGCGCTTCCTGCTCGAAACGCCGCTGAAGGCGGATTTCTCCCTGATCTCCGCCTGGCAGGCCGATTACGTCGGGAATCTCAGCTATCTGCTGACGGCGCATAATTTCAATCCGGTGATGGCGCTGGCGGGAAAGACCGTCATAGCGGAGCCTGAAAGCATCGTCCCCGTCGGAGTCATCCCGCCGGACGCGGTGAAGACTCCGGGGGTTTTGGTGCATCATCTGTTGGTCCGCGCGGGCCGTTGAGGAGAAACGCCATGGATGCGAAAGAACTCATCGCCCGCCGCGTGGCGCGCGAGATCCGGGCGGGGATGCTGGTGAATCTCGGCATCGGCCTGCCTTCTCTGGTGGCCAATTACGTGCCCCAGAGCCTCGGCGTCTTTTTTCAGGCTGAAAACGGCGTGATCGGGCTTGGCGCCCGCCCGCCCGAGGGCATGGAGAATCTCGGCCTCACCGACGCCGGAGGCGGCTTCGTCTCGGCGGTTCCGGGGGCGGCCTCCATCGACAGCGCCATGAGCTTCGGGCTGATCCGGGGCGGACATCTCGACATGACCGTCCTCGGCGGGCTTCAGGTGGACGAAGCCGGAAGGCTCGCGAATTGGAAAGTGCCGGGCAAGATGGTGCCGGGCATGGGCGGCGCCATGGATCTCGTGACGGGCGCGGCGCGGGTGGTGGTGGCCATGCAGCATTCGGCGCGGGGCGAATCCAAGGTCGTCAAAAGCTGCGATCTGCCTCTGACGTCTCTGCGGCGGGTGGATCTGGTGGTGACGGAGCTGGCGGCGCTCAAGCCCACGGAGGAAGGGCTCGTCCTGCTGGAGCGCGCCCCCGGCGTGAGCCTGAAGGAGATCCGCGACGCCACGGAGGCGGATCTCCTCATCCCCGGGGAAGTCCCGGAGATGGAGTTAGCGTAAAGCTTTCAGGAAGAGCGGCGGCCCGTGGCGAACATGGGGCCGCCGCGCCAGCGGGGAAAGCCGTAGCCGTGGATCTCGACCAGATCCACGTCCGAAGGCTGAAGCGCCACGCCCTCCGCGAGGATGGCCTCGCCTTCCGCCGCCATCTCGCCGACGAGCCTTTCCGCGATGGTCTTGCGGTCCAGCGGCGAGCCCAGCGCGATCCGCGGCGCCAGAAGCTCCGTCGTCGCCGCCGAAGCCTGAGGCTTGCGCTCGCCGGGGGCGTAGTCATACCAGCCGCCGCCGGTCTTCTGGCCTTTGCGCCCCGCCTTGACGAGAAGGTCGCCGAGGGTCTCCGGGACGTTCCGGCCCGCCGCCCTTGCGCCCTCGCGTTGCAGAAAGGCGATGTCCAGCCCGCCGAGATCCTGCGCTTCGAAAGGCCCCATGGCGAAGCCGTGATCCCGCATGGCGGCGTCGATCTCCGCGATGGCGACGCCCTGACGCACCAGATTCTCGGCGGCGGCGCGATAGCGCTTGAGAATCCGATTGCCGATGAAGCCTTCGCAGATTCCCGCCTGAACCGGAATCTTGCCCAAAGCCCGCGCCAGAGCGAATCCGGTCGCCAGAACCTCCGGCGCGGTTTCGGGGATCGGCACGATCTCCAAAAGCTTCATGACATTGGCCGGGCTGAAGAAATGCAGCCCTATGAAGCGCTCCGGATGGGACAGGCCCTCGGCGACGGCGCGCGGATCGAGATAAGAGGTGTTGGTCGCGAGGATCGCCTCCGGGCGGCAATGACGCGCCAGCTCCGCGAAGACGGCGCGTTTGACGCCGATCTCCTCGAAGACCGCCTCAATGACGAGATCCGCCTCCGCGAGCGCGGCGTAATCCGTGGAGAAGCTCGCGCCCGCCATGCGCGCCTCGGCCTGGGCCTCGGTGAGCTTGCCGCGCTTGACGCCGCCCGCGAAGATCCCGCGCAGATTGGCCTCGCCCCGCGCCAGAGCCTCGGCGTCGCGCTCGATCAGCGTGACGGAGAATCCGGCGTCGCGCAGAGCGGCGGCGATGCCCGCGCCCATGGTGCCGCCGCCGATCACGCCGACCCGCTTCAGAGCCTTCGGCTCGACGCCCTTCAGATGAACCGGACGCGGCGCCGCGCGCTCGGCGAAGAAGACCGCCCGCAAAGCCGCCGCCTGCTCCGAGCCGCGCAGATCAAGGAAGGTCGCGCGCTCGAAAGCCATGGCCTCCGCGAAGGGAGCCTCCGCCGCCTTGCGCAGAGAAGCCAGAGCCCGCAAAGGCGCGGCCTCGCCTTTGGCGCGCTTGGCTGCGGCGGATTCCTGCTCCGCCCAGAAGCCCGGCTCCGGAGCGGCCACGGGGCGCTCCGAGGTTTTCGGCGGCAGGGGCCGCGTGAGAGCCTCGCGGGCGAAGGCGAGGGCCCCCGCGCGCAGATCCTCGCCCGGATCCTCGCCATGGATCACGGCGTCGATCAGCCCGGCGGCTTTGGCTTTGGCGGCCTTCAGAGGCCGTCCGCCCGTGATCAATTCCGCCGCCGCCGCGACTCCGGCCAGACGCGGCGTGCGCACCGTGCCGGAGGCGCCGGGGATGATCCCAAGCGTCACCTCGGGCAGCCCGACGGAGGCGCTTTCAAGCGCCACGCGGAAGCGGCAGCCTAAAGCGACCTCGAAGCCGCCGCCCAGAGCCGAGCCGTGAATCGCCGCGATCCACGGCTTCGTCGCGTCCTCGATGCGGTCCACGAGATCCGGGAGATGGGGCTCCATGGGCGGCTTGCCGAATTCGGAGACGTCCGCTCCGGCGATGAAGGTGCGGCCCGCGCAGAGCAGGACCACGGCCTTGATCTCCGGATCGGCGTCGAGGCGATCCGCCGCCGCCCAAAGCTCCTGACGCAGAGCCTGAGACAGGGCGTTGACCGGCGGGTTGTCGATGATGACGAGGGCGATTTCGCCCTCGCGCCCGATGCTCACGACAGGTTCGCTCATGTTCAAATCCCTAAGTAGGCTTCGCGGATGCGCGGATCGGCGATGAGATCGGCGGCGGCGCCCTGCATGGCGATCTTGCCGTTCTCCATGACGTAGCCCCGATCCGCGATGCGCAGGGCGCCGAAGGCGTTTTGCTCGACGAGCAGCACCGTGACGCCCCGCCCCTTGAGGCTCTCCACCACGTCGAAGATCTGCTGCACGATGATCGGCGCGAGCCCCATGGAGGGCTCGTCCAGCAGCAGACAGGCCGGACGCCCCATCAGCGCGCGAGCCATGGCGAGCATCTGCTGTTGTCCGCCCGAGAGCCCGCCCGCCGCGAGATTGCGCTTTTCGCGGAGGATGGGGAACATCTGAAAAGCGTCCTCCATATCCTTTCCGACGCGCTCGTCATGGAAGTTATAGGCGCCGAGCCGCAGATTCTCCTCGACGGTCAGATTGCCGAAGATCTGCCGCCCCTCCGGCGATTGCGTCAGGCCCTTGGCCGGGCGCTTATAGGCGGGGATGCCGGTCAGAGGCTCGCCCTGAAAGGAGATAGTCCCGGCTGAAACCGGCTGAATCCCCGAAAGACAGCGCAGCAGCGTGGTCTTGCCCGCGCCATTGGCTCCGACCACCGTGACGATCTCGCCTTGCGAGACCTCAAGGTCGATTCCATGCAGAACCTCGATGCGCCCGTAGCGGGAGCGCAGGCCTTCGACTTTAAGCATGGTCTCCTCCCGTCTGGGCTTCCGCGCCGAGATAGGCCGCGATCACCGCCGGATCGCGGCTGACCGTCGCCGGATCGCCTTCGGCGATCTTCTCGCCATGATCCAGCACCACGATGTGGTTGGAGATGCGCATGACCATCTTCATGTCATGCTCCACCAGCAGGATCGCCACGCCGGAGGCCGCGATCTCGGCGATGAGATGGTCGATCTCCTCGGTCTCGACGGCGTTGCATCCGGCGGCGGGCTCGTCGAGCAGCAGGATCTTCGGCTGCGAGGCCATGGCCCGCGCGATCTCCAGCCGCTTCAGCGAGCCATAGGAGAGATTCCCGGCCTCCCGGTCGGCGGCCTCCGCCAGACGCACCCGCGCCAGAAGCTTGCGCGCGCCTTCCTCCGCCGCCTTGGCCCGCCTCCGCGAGCCGGGGAGGCTGAGGAGATCCGCCAGAACCGAACCGCGCTCCTGAAGATGAAAGCCGGAGATGGCGTTTTCCAGAACGCTCATGCTCTGGAAGATCTGGAGATTCTGAAAGGTCCGGCTCATGCCGCGCCGCGCGAGGAGATGAGGCTCCATGCCCGTGACCTCCTCGCCGCTGAGGGAGATGCGGCCCGCGCCCGGCTGATAGACGCCCGAGATCATATTGAAGAGCGTGGTCTTGCCCGCGCCGTTCGGCCCGATCACCGAGACGATTTCTCCGGGCTTCACGGCGAAGCTCACGTCGTTCACGGCCTTGAGCCCGCCGAAGGAGATGCCCAAGCCCTCGACGGAGAGGAGCGTGGTCTGCGTGTCGCGAGATGCGGTCATTCGCCCTTCCTCCTCAGCTTGCGCAGAATCGAGGGCAGAAGCCCCTCGCGCAGGAAGATCATCACCAGCATCATCACGAGGCCGAGCACGAGCTGCTCATATTCCGCGAAGACGGTCAGGACTTGCGGCAGGAGCGTCAGGATGGCCGCGCCGAAGATCGCGCCCAGCACCGAGCCCACCCCGCCGAGAACGGCCATGGTCACCATCTCGATGGAATGCATGAAGCCCGCGACGTCCGGCGTGATGAATTTATTCTGCAACGCCAGCAGCGAGCCCGAGACCGAGGCGTAGACCGCCGAGATCACGAAGGCTTGCAGCTTCATGCGGGCGACGTCCACGCCCACCGTGCGCGCCGCGACCTCCGAGCCGTGCAGCGCCCGCAGGGCCCGCCCCGAAGGGCTGTTGTGCAGGTTCAGCGCCAGCCAAGCCCCGAGGATCATGCAGAGCCCGCAGAAATAATACCAAAATTGGCCGTTGGTCAGATCCAGCCCCCAGCCTTTCAGCAGAGCGCGCAGGCCAAGCTCCGGCACTTCGATTCCGTCGGGGCCGCGGGTGAGCTGGCGTTCGTTGTTCAGCATCATCGAGATGAGGATGCCGAGCCCCAAGGTGGCCACGCCGAGATAATAGCCCTTCAGCCGCAGGATGGGGCGCCCGACCAGCCAAGCCAGAAGCGCCGAGATCGCCGCGCCGAGAACCACCGCCAAAGCCGGATGAATGCCGAAATGCGCCGGCGCCAAAGCGCAGGCGTAAGCGCCGATTCCGGCGAATCCGGCGTGTCCGAGGCTGATTTGCCCCGCGTAGCCGGTGAGGATCACGATTCCCGTCACCGCGATGGAGTTGACGAAGATCAGGGCTCCGACGCGGTAATAGAAGTTGGAGGGGAAGAGGAAGGGCGCCAGCAGGACCAGCGCCGCCAAGATGAGCAGGGTCGCGAGTTTCGGGGTCATCTTCATGGTCACACCCGATCCGTCGATTTGCGCCCGAAGAGGCCCTGAGGCCGCACGAACAGCACCAGCAGGATGACCACGAAGGCCGCCGCATCCTTATATTGCGAGGAGAGATAGCCCGCCGTCAGGGCCTCGATCAGCCCGATGAGGAAGCCGCCCACCAAAGCGCCTTTGGGATTGCCCATCCCGCCGAGCATGGCGCCCGCGAAGCCCTTCAGCGCGAAGGCGATGCCGACGTTATAGGCCGTCAGGGTGATGGGAGTCGCCAGAACGCCCGCCAGAGCCCCGATCCCCGCCGACAAGGCGAAGGAGAGGGTCATCACGAAATTGGTGTTGATGCCCACCAGTTGCGCCGCGAGCCGATTATTGGAGGTCGCCAGCACCGCCCGCCCAAGCAGCGTGCGGGTGAAGAAGATCCAGAGTCCCACGAAGACCGCCAAGGCGCCGCCGATCACCCAAAGGCTTTGCGGCAGGATGGTCGCCCCGCCGACGCGGATCGGCGTGTTCCCCGAGAAGGCCGGGAAATCATGAATCTGCTTGTCGAAGACGAGCTGCGCCGCGCCCTGAAGGAAGATCGAGGCGCCGATGGTGATGATGATCAGCGAGACGATGGGCGCGCCTCTCGCCGGTTCGATGGCGAGCTTGTTCATCGCCACGCCGATGGCGGCGGTGATCGAAATCGCGAGGAAGGCCGCTATGGGCAGGGGAATCCCCGCCTGATGGGCGAACCATGTGATCATCCCGCCCAGCATGACGAATTCGCCTTGCGCGAAGTTCACCACGTCGGAGGCGTTGTAGATGATCGTGAATCCGAGCGCGACGAGCGCATAAACCGCGCCGACCGTCACCCCGGAGAAAAGGAATTGCAAAAGTTCCGACATGGAGTCTCCGGCTCCTGCTCATGCTGCGGGAGGCGCGTCGAGACGCGCGCGAAGGCGTCCTCCGCCCGCAAGGGCCGGGCGGAGGGTCAGGCTGGAGCCGGGTCTTACTCGACCAGAGTCCAGGCGCCGTTCTTGATCTCCAGCATGCGGAAGGCGGAGAGGTCGAGGCCGAGATGGTCCTCGGCGGAGAAGTTGTAGATTCCCGTGGTTCCGGCCAGCCCCGCAGTCGCTTCGATGGCGTCGCGGATGTCGCCCGGCTCCGTGGAGCCCGCGCGGGCGACGGCGTCGGTGAAGATCAGGAAGGCGTCATGGGCGTAGCCGCCGAAGGTGCCGACCGGAGTCTTGGTCTTCTCCTCGAAGGCGTCGCGATAGGCGACCACCACCTCGCGCTGAGGATCCTCCTCGGCGAGGAGATCCGCCACCAGCAGGGCCGTGCCGGGCAGACGCACGCCCTCGGCGGCCTGCGCCCCCGCCAGTTCGATGAAGCCGTTCGAGGCCACGCCATGCGACTGATAGAGCGGCAGGTCGATGGCGAGCTGACGATAATTGCGCGTCACGATGGAGGGGCCTTGTCCGAAGCCCGGATTCAGCACCGCCTGCACGCCGGAGGCGTTGCGGATCTTGGTGAGCTGGGCGGTCATGTCGGCGTCGGTGGGATTATAGGTCTCGTCCGAAACGATCTCGATTCCGTAATCCCCGACCACGTCCTTGCATTGCGCCTGCATGGAGGCGCCGAAGCCGTCGGTGCCGGAGATCATGCCGATCTTGGTGAAGCCGCGCTTCTGCATGTCCTCGAAGATCTTCTGACAGGCCATGCGGTCGGTGTGGGGCGTCTTGAAGACGAAGGGCCGCACCGGCTTGATGATCTCGATGGCGCCCGCCAGCGAGATGAAGGGCACCTCGGCGTCTTCGGCCACCGCCAGAATCGACATGGAGGCGCCGGTGGTGGTGCCGCCGATGATCGCGACCACTTCGTCGTCTTCGATGAGGCGGGTGGCGAAGGTGCGGGCCTTATTGGGATCTCCGCCGTCGTCGTAGAGGACGAGTTTGATCTTCTCGCCGTCGATTCCGCCCTTGGCGTTCAGCTCCTCGACGAGCAGCTCCAGCGTCTTGGCCTCGGGATCGCCGAGGAAGGCGGCGGGCCCGGTCGCCGAGATGCTGGCGCCCAATCTGATTTCGGCCTGAGCCGCCGGGGCGAGGCTGAAGGCGGTCAGGAGCGCGCAAAGGGCTCCGGCGGTGGTCTTGGTCATGGCTGTCCTCCCTGAAGTCCGGCCTGAAGTCCGGTTTTTTGATTCGTTCGCGTCCCGGCCGCGGACCTTCGGGGCCGGGCGGGGCGCGCGACGCGCGAGGCGGGATTCGCCGTCGAGGCGATCCGACCGAGGGCGTCTTCGTGAAGGTTGTCCTGAATTTTCCGGGGGGAGGAGATTCGGAGATCCCATAGCCGCGCAAAAGCGGAAACATCGCCCGACATCGGCCTGAAAAGGTCGAGGAACATGGCTTGAGAGCCTCCCTTCTTCTCTGGCGTTCTCCCCAGATCTATGTTTATAATTGACCGGCCGGTCGGTTTATGCAACGCAAATTTGCGCCGATCCAACGAATAAGTCCGAAGAGGCTAGGCCAATAGACGAGGGAGGACCAGATGACCGGTTCCGAGACTGTTTCGACAGAGCTCGCCGAAGGGGTGTTGACGCTCACGCTCAATCGCCCGGACAAGCTGAATTCTTTTAATGAAGAGATGCATCTCGCCTTGCGGGCGGGGCTCCAGCGCGCGCATGAGGATCCGCAGGCGCGCGCGGTGCTGCTGACCGGAGCGGGCCGGGGCTTTTGCGCCGGACAGGATCTCGGCGACCGCGATCCGCGCAAAGGCGGACCCGCGCCGGATCTCGGGCGGACGCTGGAGACCTTTTACAATCCCAATCTGCGCCTGATTCGCAGCCTTGAAAAACCGGTCGTCTGCGCGGTGAACGGCGTGGCGGCGGGGGCGGGGGCGAACATCGCTTTCGCCTGCGACATCGTTCTGGCGGCGAAATCGGCGAAATTCATTCAGGCTTTCGCCAAGATCGGCCTCATCCCCGACGCGGGCGGCAGCTGGAGCCTGACGCGCATCCTCGGCGAGCCCCGCGCCAAGGCCCTCGCGCTGACCGCCGAGCCCCTCCCCGCCGAGAAGGCCGCCGAATGGGGGTTGATCTGGAAGGCGGTCGAGGACGAATCCCTCATGATTCAGGCGACGGAGCTGGCGCGCGCCCTCGCCGCCGGGCCGACCCTCGGCCTCGGCCTGACCAAGCGCCTGATTCAGGCCGCCGCCGTCAACAGCCTCGACGCGCAGCTCGACATGGAGCGCGATTGTCAGCGCGCCGCCGGACTCAGCGCCGATTACGCCGAGGGCGTGACCGCCTTCCTCGAAAAGCGCAAGCCGGAGTTTCAGGGGAAATGAGCGCGGATCTCAGCAAGCCCGTCTCCGAGATGACGCCGCAGGAGATCGCCGAAGGCTCGGCGCAAGCCATGTGGAGCGGCGATTCCGCCAGCCGCAGGCTCGGCATGAGCCTTGAGCGCGTCGCGCCCGGAGAGGCGAGGCTCTCCATGACGATCACCGAGGCCATGTCCAACGGCCATGGGAATTGTCATGGCGGCTATATGTTCATTCTGGCGGACTCGGCTTTCGCCTTCGCCTGCAACAGCTATAATCAGGCGGCGGTGGCGCAGCATTGCTCCATCAGCTTTCTGATCCCCGGCCGCATCGGCGACCGGCTGACCGCCGAAGCCCGGGAGGTCTCGCGCAAGGGACGCTCCGGCCTCTACGACATCCGCATCACCAACCAAAACGGCGAGCATGTGGCCGAATTCCGCGGCCATTCGCGAGTCGTCAAAGGCGTTCATCTGCCCGTCGAAGGCTGAAGGCGCCGCGTTCATCTCCAGGGAGGAGACGCATCATGGAAGATCTGGCTCCGAGCAGACAGACGCTCGACCCCATCGAAACCGCCTCGCGCGACGAAATCGAGGCGCTGCAATTCCATCGGATGAAGCGCAGCCTGCGCCACGCCTATGAGAATTCGTCCTTCTACCGCAAGCGCTTCATCGAGCACGACGCGCATCCCGACGATCTGAAGACTCTGAAGGACATCGCGAAATTCCCCTTCACCGTGAAGCAGGATCTGCGCGACACCTATCCTTTCGGCATGTTCGCCGTGCCTCAGAACAAGCTGGCGCGCATCCACGGCTCTTCGGGCACCACCGGAAAGCCGACCGTGGTGGGCTACACCGCCGCCGACATCGACCATTGGGCCAATCTCATCGCGCGCTCGATCCGGGCGGCGGGCGGGCGTCCCGGAGACATCCTGCATAACGCCTATGGCTACGGCCTCTTCACCGGCGGCGTCGGCGCGCATTACGGCGCCGAGCGGCTCGGCTGCACGGTGGTGCCCATGTCGGGCGGCATGACGGAGCGTCAGGTCACGCTGATCAACGACTTCAAGCCGCGCGTCATCATGGTCACGCCCTCTTACATGCTCTCGATCCTCGACGAATTCCGCCGTCAGGGGCTGGACCCGCGCCAATCCTCGCTTCAGGTGGGCATCTTCGGCGCCGAGCCCTGGACCAACGCCATGCGTCAGGAGATCGAGGAAGCCTTCGACATGCACGCCGTGGACATCTACGGCCTCTCCGAGATCATGGGGCCGGGCGTGGCGCAGGAATGCGTGGAGACGAAAGACGGCCTCCATGTCTGGGAGGATCATTTCTACCCGGAGATCATCGATCCGGTCACCGGCGAGGTTCTGCCCGACGGCGAGATGGGCGAATTGGTCTTCACCACCTTGACCAAAGAAGCTCTGCCGATGGTGCGCTACCGCACCCGAGATCTGACGCGCCTCCTGCCCGGCACCGCCCGGAGCATGCGCCGCATCGAGAAGATCACCGGCCGCAGCGACGATATGATCATCCTGCGCGGCGTGAACGTCTTCCCGACCCAGATCGAAGAGCAGATTCTGAAATGCGCCGGTTTGGCTCCGCATTTCCAGATCGAGCTGAACCGGGGCGCCAACCGCATGGACAATATGACCGTCCATGTGGAATGCGCCCCCGCCCATGCGGAGGAATCCGCCCGGGATAAATCCGCTAAAGAACTGACGCATCACATTAAATCCGTGGTCGGCGTCTCGACGAAGATCGAGGTGCGCGATCCGAACTCCCTCGCCCGCTCCGAAGGCAAGGCCAAACGCGTGGTGGATAATCGCCCGAAAGAGTGAGCCCTGAAGGGCGCGGAGCCGCAAAACCCGATGTTGCGCAGCAGCATCAGGGATGACAGCCGCGCGCCCAGAGGTTAAAGCGAACGAAACCTCTCGGCCTTCTCCGCGCGCGGAGGGGGCCGGAGGCGTTTGCAGCGCGAAGGGAAGCGAAGATCATGGCTCGGAGGCGGGCTCAGGATTTCGAGGAGAAACGGCGGTCCATCCTGGACAACGCGGCCGCCGTTTTCGCCGAGCAGGGCATGGACAAAGCCTCCATGGCCCAGATCGCCGCGCATGCTCAGGTCTCCAAGGCCCTGCTCTATCATTATTATCCGAGCAAGGACGCGCTGATCTACGCGATCATCCACACGCATCTCGAAGAGCTGGAGGCCGCCATAGATTCGGCGGACGACGCGGAGATGGAGCCGCAGCAGCGCCTGCGCCGCCTCGTCGGGGCGGTGCTGGAGAGCTATCGCGGCGCCGATGATCAGCATAAGGTGCAGCTCAACGCCGCCGCCGCGCTCTCCGAGGCGCAAAGGGCGGAGATCACCGCGCTGGAGCGCAGGATCATCCGCCGCTTCTCGGTGGTGCTGGAGCAGATCAATCCCGGACTGAACTCGGCGGAGCGGCCTTTGCTCATGCCGGTCACCATGTCGCTCTTCGGCATGATGAATTGGGTCTATATGTGGTTCAAGGACGGCGGACGCATCAGCCGCGAGGATTACGCCGACGTCGCCACCACCCTGATCCTCGAAGGGATCAAGGCCGTTCGGTGAATCTCCGGCGCTCCAGAATCAGCGGATCATAGACCGGGGCTTCGGCGCGGCGACGATCCGGCTCGGGCGCGGTCAGAGGCGTGGCGGGGGCGATCTTGCCTGCGGCTTCTCTGGCCAATTGCTGATAGACCCCTGTTCCGCGCCTTTTCCAGTCGATCTCCTCGGCGGAGAGCGTGCGGAGGATCTTCGCCGGAGAGCCCGCCAGAAGCGAATTGGGCGGAACCTTGGTCCCGGCCTTCACGAAGGCCATGGCCCCGACGATGCAGTTTTCGCCGATCTCGGCTTCGTCCATGATCACGGCGTTCATGCCGATCAGCACGTTGCGTCCGATATGGCAGCCATGGAGCACCGCCCCATGGCCGATATGGCCGGATTCTTCGACGATCACGTCTTTGCCGGGGAAGGAATGCACCACGCAGGTCTCTTGCACGTTGCAGCCCTCATGCAGGATGATGCGGCCGAAATCCCCGCGCAACACCGCGCAGGGACCGACATAAACCGTCGGGCCGATGATCACGTCCCCGATCACCACCGCCTCCGGATGCACGAAGGCGGCGGGATCTATGGCCGGGACGATCCCGTCATAGCTGTAGATGCGGCTCATCAGGCTTCCCCGGCGGGCGGCCAGGTCTTGGCGACCATGGTCAGCACGTCATATTGCGCGACGACGGCGCCTTCCTGATTGGTCACGCGGCAATCCCAGCGGACTTCGCCGTAATCGGCGGTTTCGCGCGGATTGATCTCCTTGCAGGTCAGACGGACTTGCAGGGTGTCGCCGAAATAAACCGGCGTCAGGAAGCGCAGATGATCCACGCCGTAATTCGCCAGCACCGGACCCGGATTCGGCTCGACGAAAAGCCCCGCCGCGAAGGAGGCGATGAGATAGCCATGAGCCACCCGGTCGTCGAAGAAGGGATTGGCCTTGGCGGCCTCTTCGTTCATATGGGCGTAGAAGGTGTCTCCGGTGAATTCGGCGAAATGCTCGACGTCCTCTTTGGTCACTTCGCGGCTGGCGGTGACGAGCTGGTCGCCGATCTTCAATTCCGCGAGGGATTTGCGGAAGGGATGGACGTCCTGCGTCGCTTCGGCGCCTTCGATCCAGCGGCCCGTGACCGCCGAGAGCAGACGCGGCGAGCCCTGAACGGCGGTGCGTTGCAGATAATGCTTCACGCCCCGGATTCCGCCCATCTCCTCGCCGCCGCCCGCGCGTCCCGGCCCGCCATGGACCAGAGGCGCCAGAGGCGAGCCGTGGCCCGTCGAGCTTTTCGCCGTCTCGCGGTCTCCGATCAGCACGCGGCCATGGAAGGGCGCGAGCCCAAGGACGACCTCCTGAGCGACGGCCTTGTCATGGGTGAAGACCGAGGAGACCAGCGAGCCCTTGCCGAGCTTCGCCAGCTCCACCGCCTCGCCGATGTCCTCGTAAGGCAGCACGGTCGAGACGGGGCCGAAGGCTTCGACGTCATGGACCGCCTGCGCCGCGAAAGGCTTGTCCGCATAGAGCAGAACCGGATTGAGGAAGGCGCCCTTCTCCGGATCGCCGGAGGAAAGACGAACCTCGTCGGGATTTCCGGCGACGATCTCGGCCACGGCCTGAAGATCGCGGATGCGCGCCCGCACCTCCTCGCGCTGGTCCATGCTGGCGAGGGGGCCCATGCGGGTGGCCTCGTCGTTCGGCAGGCCCACGGGAGTTTTCGCCAGACGCGCCCCCAGAGCCTCGATCAGCGCCTGAACATGGGCGCGCGGCGCGATGACCCGGCGGATGGCGGTGCATTTCTGCCCGGCCTTCACGGTCATCTCGCGGGCGACTTCTTTCACGAAGAGGTCGAATTCCGGCGTTCCCGGCGCGGCGTCCGGCCCGAGGATCGAGGCGTTGAGGCTGTCGGCCTCCATGGTGAAGCGCACCGAATTCGCGACGATGGCCGGATGGGTCTTGAGCTTGCGGCCCGTCCATGCGGAGCCGGTGAAGGTCACGGCGTCCTGTTCGGTCACATGGTCGAGGAGATCGCCCACCGAGCCGCAGATCAATTGCAGCGCGCCTTCCGGCAAGAGGCCGCTCTCAATGGCGCGGCGCACGACCAATTCCGTGAGATAGGCCGTCTGGGAGGCGGGCTTGACGATGCAGGGCACGCCCGCCAGCAGCGTCGGGGCGATCTTCTCCAGCATGCCCCAGACGGGGAAGTTGAAGGCGTTGATATGCACCGCCACGCCCTGAATCGGCGTGAGGACATGCTGCGCGACGAAGCTGCCGTCTTTCGAGAGGACTTCCACCTCGCCGTCGGTGAGCAGCCGCGCGTTCGGCAATTCGCGGCGGCCCTTGGAGGCGAAGGTGAGCATGGTGCCTATGCCGCCCTCGATGTCGACCCAGCCGTCGGCGCGGGTGGCGCCGGTGAGGAAGCTCTCCGCGTAGAACTCCTCCTTATGCTTCATCAATTCGAGGCCCAGAGCCTTGAGCATGGCGGCGCGTTCATGAAAGCTCATGGCGCGCAGCTTCGGCCCGGCCTTGCGGCGGCCATGCTCCAGCGCGGCGGCGAAGTCGACGCCGGTGGAGTCGATCACCGCCAGATCCGCGCCGGTGGCGGCGTCGACGAGAGTCTGGCCCTCGTCGATTCCGGCCACCCATGATCCGGAGACGTAGCTTTCGAGGCGTCGCGTTTGACGAAGCGGGGCGTTCATGGCGTTTCCTTCTGGGAAATCTGGCGTGAGAATCTGGCGCTGAAATTCTTATCTCGCCGGATCAGGGGGCCTCCCGACCCGGCGGCTTTCAATCAACCGAGGCCGAAGGCGCTCAGACGCTGAGAGACGAGGCCCTCCCAATCGGCGAGAAGCTCCTCGTTCGGCCTGTGGCGCAGGCCGAATTTGCGCAGGACGTCGTAACGCCCCGAACCCGCGACGCCGAAGCCCGCCGCCACCCGCGGACGCCAATAGGCGAGGGAGGTCAGAGCCCCCACCACGCCCTCCGGCGAGGAGGCGAGGCGCTCCAGCCCCTCCAGCCCCAGCTCGGCGTGACGCGCCTCGCGGGGGGCGATCTCGCGGAAGACCTCCGCCAGAGGCGCATAGGAGACCCGCGTGAGCTCGGTCATCTGGACTCCGGTCGCGAGGCCCTGAAGCACGTTCATGACCACCGCGTCGGTCCAGCCGTTCAGCGGATAATGGAAGACCGAGAGGCGCATGTCGCCCGCCCGGCGGGCCGCCCCGAGATCGGCTTCGCGCGGCACCCGCGCCGCCCAGTCATGCTGAGACTGATAGCGGCCCGTGTCGGTGCCGAATCCGCCCATCACGTTCAGAACGCGCTCGGCGTGGTCGGCCTTCTCCAGAGTGATCCGGCTGGCGGCGATGCGCTCCTTGATCCCCGGCGCGAAGTTGATCGACTGGGCGAAGCCCGCCGAAGCCGCCAGCTCGCTGTCCACGAAGCTGGACATCAGCCGCATCAGCTCGCCGCGATAGCGGGCCGGGACGTTGCCGGGCGCGGTGAGAACTCCGCCCTGCGCGAGGTAATCCTCGATCTTCATCGTATCGGGCTGCGTCACGTCGGACATGGCTTTCCCCTCACTCGTCATAGGTGACGACGATGCGGTCCGTCAGCGGCGTCGCCTGACAGGACAGCACGTAGCCGGCGCGGACTTCGTAATCTTCAAGGGCGTGGTTGACCGCCATTTCGGCCTCGCCCTCGACCACCTTGCAGCGGCAGGTCGAGCAGACGCCCGCCTTGCAGGAGTAAGGCGCGTCCATTTTGGCCTCGATGGCGGCGTCGAGGATGGTCTGGCCCGTGCGGGGCATGGCGAAGCTGCGGGTGGCGCCGTCGAGCGTCACCGTGGCCTCGACGCCGGTTCCCGGAGCTATGGCGGTCTTGGAGACGGCCTTCGCCTTGGCCCGGCCCGGCTGGCCGCTGGCGAAGAGCTCGAATTTGATCTGATCGTCGCGCAGGCCATGGTCGCGCAGGCTGGCGGCGATGGCCAGCATCATGGGCTCGGGGCCGCAGATATAGGCCGTGTCCACCGCCGTGGCGTCGAGCCAATGGGTGAAGAGGCCCTTCATCTTCTCGGCGTCGACGCGGCCGGTGAAGAGGTCGATCTCCTGACCCTCCTGCTCAAGGATATGGATCACCGAGAACCGCCCGAGATGCAGGTTCTTCAGATCCTCCAATTCCTCGCGGAACATGATCGTGTTGATCTGGCGGTTCGAATAAACCAGCGTGAAGCGGCTTTTGGGCTCGCGCGCCAGCACGGTCTTGACGATGGAGAGCACCGGCGTGATCCCCGAGCCGCCCGCGAAGCCGAGATATTGCTTTTCGGAATCCGGATCGAGCGGCGTGAAGAATTTGCCCATGGGAGGCATGGCCTCGATCTCGTCGCCGGGCGCGAGATTCTCATTGGCCCAGGTGCTGAAGGCGCCGCCCTCCACGCGCTTGATCCCGACCTGAAGGAAGCCTTCGTCGCGGCCCGCGCAGATGGAATAGGAGCGGCGAAGCTCCTCGCCGTCGAAATCGCGGCGGAAGGTCAGATATTGGCCTTGCGTGAAATCGAAGAGCGTCTTGTCCTCGTCGCGCGGGGCGAGGGTGACGACCACGGCGTCGCGGGTTTCGCGCCGGACGTCCGTGACTTTCAGAGGATGGAAGCGCGCCATGTGGGTGTCCTCGGCATCCTAGAACTGGCTAGATGCATTTGAAATAATCGAAGGGCTCAAGGCAGTCCGTGCAGCGATAGCTCGCCTTGCAGGGCGTCGAGCCGAATTGACTGATCTTCTCGGTGGCCGCCGAGCCGCAGCGCGGACAGGCGATGGTCAGGTTCGAGCCGTTCATCAGCCGCGAGACCCGGCCCGCCAGACGCCCGTCGGCGTTCGTGCCGTCGATGGGCGGAGCTATGCCGTAGGCGCGCAGCTTTTCGCGGCCTTCCTCGGTGAGCCAGTCGGTGGTCCAGGGCGGCGAGAGGCGGCGCTCAAGACGCAGCTTCTCGATTCCCCGGTCCCGCAGAGCCTTTTCAATGTCGAGATTGATGATCGTCGTGGCCGGACAGCCCGAATAGGTGGGCGTCACCGTCACGACGAGCGTGTCCTCCCGCCATGCGACCTCGCGGATGATCCCCAGATCCGTCAGGCTGATGACGGGAATTTCGGGATCGGGCACCTCGGAGAGCCAACGCCAGATCTCCGGGATGTCTGGATGCGGCGTCTTCTCCATGGCGCTCACCAGGTCGCGCCGGGATAGGCGCGCTGGAGAAACTGCATCTCGGCGAGGATGTAGCCGAGATATTCGGAATGGACGCCGCGCTTGCCGCCCTTATGCTGATAGACCTCGCCGGGATGGGCCAGCGTCGCCTCCGCCAAAATCTCGGAGACCGTGCGGTCCCAGGCGGGCTTGAGCGAGGAGGGCAGGGGGGCGACGCCCGCCGCCGCCATGGCCTGATCCACGGCGTCGTCCGTGAAAAGCTCGCCGCTATAGGGGAAGAGCGCCTTCAACGCCTTCTCCATGCGGTCGCGGCTCTCCTCCGAGCCGTCGCCGAGGCGGATCACCAGATCGGCGGAGCGCTCCAGATGATAGGCGACTTCCTTTTCAGCCTTGGCGGCGATCTCCGCCACGCGCGGATCGGAAGAGCTCTTCAGCGCGCGTAAAAGCTCGTGATGGAAGGCGTCGAAGAGGAATTGCCGCATGAGCGTCTGGCCGAAATCGCCGTTGGGGCGCTCCACGAGCAGCACGTTGCGGAAGGCGCCGGCGTCGCGCAGATAGGCGAGCTGATCGGCCGTGCGGCCTTTCCCCTCGACTTCGGCGGCGAGCCCCAGCCAGAACTGGCATTGCCCGATCAGATCCAGCGCCTGATTGGCGAGGGCGATGTCTTCTTCAAGGGCGGGGGAATGCCCGCACCACTCGGAGACCCGATGTCCGAGGATCAGGCAATTATCGCCCATCCTCTGGAGCCATTCGGAAAAAGCGGCCTGATCGACCGCAGGAGCCGCATCCGCCATCACATATGCCCCACTTCTTCCGGAATGTCGAAGAAGGTCGGGTGGCGATAGACCTTCGCGTTCGAGGGCTCGAAGAGCGGGCCCTTGTCCGAAGGCGAGGAGGCGACGATGTCGTTGGACTTCACCGCCCAGATGGAGACGCCTTCATTGCGGCGGGTGTAGACGTCGCGGGCGTTGCGGATCGCCATTTCGGCGTCAGGAGCGTGCAGGCTCCCGACATGGCGATGATTCAGGCCGTGCTGGCCGCGGATGAAGATCTCCCACAGGGGCCATTCGCTGGACATCTCTGGCTTCCTCCCGAAGCTGGATAGCGTTGAGGGCCGGGCGCGTTGGACCGCGCCCGTGATTGCTTGCGAAGATCGGAGCCGGAGAGCGTTGGTCGCGCTTTCACGACGCGAAGCCCTTCGGCTTCGCTGGACAGCGCTCCGGGGCTTCAGCTCACTCGGCGGCGAGCCGGACGGCGGCGCGGCGTTCGTCCTGCTTCTCGGCGTGGGCCATAAGGCCCTCGCGGAACCAGGCGCCGTCCTCCCAAGCCTTGACGCGGGCGCCGAGGCGCTCGGCGTTGCAGGGGCCGTTTCCGGCGATCACCTCGAAGAACTCCGCCCAATCGGGCTCGCTGAAGTCGTAGCCGCCCTTCTCCTCGTTCCATTTGAGGTTTTCATCCGGAACGGTCAGGCCGAGATATTTCGCCTGAGGCACGGTCTGATCGACGAATTTCTGACGCAGCTCGTCATTGGTGTTCATCTTGATCTTCCACGCCATGGATTGCGCGGAATGCACCGAGTCCTTGTCCGAGGGGCCGAACATCATCAGAGAGGGATACCAGAAGCGGTTCAGAGCGTCCTGAGCCATGGCTTTCTGCTCGGGGGTTCCGGCGCACATCTTCATCATGATGTCGTAGCCTTGCCGCTGATGGAAGGATTCCTCCTTGCAGATGCGGATCATGGCGCGGCTGTAGGGGCCGTAGGAGGTGCGCTGCAAGGGCACCTGATTCATGATCGCGGCGCCGTCCACCAGCCAGCCCACCGCGCCCATGTCGGCCCAAGTCAGGGTGGGGTAGTTGAAGATCGAGGAATATTTCATCTTCCCCGAATGGAGCGCCTCCATCAGCGCGTCGCGCGAGACGCCGAGGGTCTCGGCGGCGCAATAGAGATAGAGCCCGTGCCCGGCCTCGTCCTGCACCTTGGCGAGCAGGATGGCCTTGCGCTCCAGAGTCGGGGCGCGGGTGATCCAGTTGCCTTCCGGCAGCTGGCCGACGATCTCGGAATGGGCGTGCTGGCCCATCTGGCGGATGAGGGTCTTGCGATAGCCCTCGGGCATCCATTCCTTGGGCTCGATCTTCTCGCCGCGGTCGATGCGCTCCTGAAAGGCGATCTCCTGCGGGGTCATCTCTTCGCGGGATTTCCCGCCTTCGGATTGCACGAGCTGAGCATACATGGCCGGCCTCTCCCTGTGATCTTAGATTCAGACGCGTTCGACGATCAGCGCGATCCCTTGTCCGACTCCGATGCACATGGTGCAGAGCGCGTAGCGTCCGCCGGTGCGCTGGAGCTGATAGGTCGCGGTGGTCACGAGTCGGGCGCCCGACATTCCCAGCGGATGGCCGATGGCGATGGCGCCGCCATTGGGGTTCACGCGGGGATCGTCGTCCGCCAGACCCAGTTCGCGCAGCACGGCGAGGCCTTGCGACGCGAAGGCTTCGTTCAGTTCTATCACATCCATCTGGTCGAGAGTCAGCCCCGCTTTCGCAAGGACTCTCCGCGCGGCGGGCGAGGGGCCGATCCCCATGATCCGGGGCTCGACGCCCGCCGCCGCCATGGCGACCACCCGGGCTTTGGGCGTCAGGCCCTGAGCCTTGGCGCCCGCCTCAGAGAGAATCGCCAGAGCCGCCGCGCCGTCGTTCACGCCCGAGGCGTTGCCCGCCGTGACGCTCAGATCCGGGCCGTTCACGCCCTTCAGCTTCGCGAGCTGCTCGGCGGTGGTTCCGGGGCGCGGATGTTCGTCCTTGTCGAAGAGGATGGGCTCGCCCTTCTTCTGAGGGATCGTCACGGGGACGATCTCCTCTTTGAAGAGCCCCGCCTCCTGAGCCGCCGCCCAGCGCGCCTGAGAGCGCGCCGCGAAAGCGTCCTGATCGGCGCGGGAGACGCCGAAATCGGCGGCGACGTTGTCGGCGGTTTGGGGCATGCTGTCCACGCCGAAGGCCTTCTTCATCGCCGGATTGACGAAGCGCCAGCCGATGGTCGTGTCATAGACGGCGTTGGCGCGCGAGAAGGCGCTTTCCGCCTTGGGCATGACGAAGGGCGCGCGGGTCATGCTCTCGACGCCGCCCGCGATCACGAATTCGCAATCGCCCGCCTTGATCGCCCGCGCGGCCATGCCCACGGCGTCCATGCCCGAGCCGCAGAGCCGGTTGACCGTGGTTCCGGGAACCCCGACCGGCATGCCCGCCAGCAGAACCGCCATGCGGCCCACGTTGCGGTTGTCCTCGCCCGCCTGATTGGCGCAGCCGAAGATGAGATCCTCGACGGCGGACCAATCCACGCCGGGATTGCGCTCCATCAGCGCCTTGAGCGGCAGAGCCGCCAGATCGTCGGCGCGCACCGAGGCCAAAGCCCCGCCGTAACGCCCGACAGGCGTTCTCACCGCGTCGCAGATGAAGGCTTCGCGCATTCGGACTTCCTCCCTCGTCCTTATGTCTCAGCGGGCGATCCGGCGATTCCCGCCATTCATCGACCGAATGGTCGGTTTATAGACCGAAAACATTACATATGGAAGCGATATTTTCGATTCTTTGTAATGTTTGAGCGGAGGGCCGCGCCCGCTCCGAAGCCCTGCGCAGGCTTCGGATCATGGATTAGAGCGCTTTCCAGCGAAACCGACCAGGTTTCGCGTCGCGAAAGCGCGACAGAATAAAGGGTTGGAGCGTTTGAAGGTTTGAACGACCCGATTGGGTCGGAAAACGCTCTAAGCCAAAGCCGCCAGACGCGTTTCGCTGCCGGGAGTCGTTTGAGGCAAGAGGCCCTCGCGCCCCTCCAGACTCCGCCCGATCTCGGCGTCCGCGGCGGGCGAAAGCGCCAGATACAGGCGGCGGAAGAGCTTGCGGGCCTCGGCGCCGAGCCAGCCGGAGGGCAGGGCGGCGGTCGGAAGGCAGGGATCGCGCAGCAGCACGCCGCGATAGACTTGGACCAACAGCAGACGCGCCGCCAAAGCCTCCGAAGGCTCAAGGCCCGGTTTGCGGCCGATCTCCCCGGCCAAAGGCGCGAAGCGCGCCAACATGGCGGCGTAGCCGCTCTGCAAGGCGTCGAGATCCCAGAATCCCGCGAGGGCCGCCGGATCGGATATGGCCTCCGCGCGCAGGGCGAGGGCGTCGCGCGGCGGCGGCCCGCCCCGGTCCGGGCGAATCCAGACCTCGCCGCCCATCCGGGCCATGCGCTGACGGCGCGCCTCCTCCTCGGAGAGCCCCGGCGCATGGATCACCAGCCAGCGCGTCGGCTCGATCTCGGCGGCGTAGAGCAGCCGCGCCGCGCCGGAGAACTCCGTCCGCGCCGCCGGAGCCAGACGGTAGAAGCTGCGCCGGCCTTTGCGCTCGCCCTCCAGCCTTCCGGCGGCCGCCAGCCGGGAGGCCGCCGTGCGGACGAGAGTCTCGCTGATGCCGACCCGCTTGCAGACGCCGATCAGACTGCCCATCCACAGCACTTCGCCGCGCGTGACGACCACGTCTCCATAGACGGTCACGATGAAGGAGGCCGCGGTGAGCGGCAGGCCCTGCATCAGGCGCTCGATGCGGGGGCTTCTGGGCGTATGTGGCGACATCCTTCGCGCGGTTCTCCTGAAAGGGGCGCGCGCGGCTTTCGCGTTCGGCCTCGCCTCCGCCGAGGGCGCGCTTGGGCCGGAGGATCGGCGCTTGCGCTCGGAGGCTTTGGAGTAGAGGGTTTCAGGGCGCCGCGCCAGAGTCTTTCTGAACCGCCCCGCAGGCCCGCCGTCTCCGCGTTTGAAGCCGGAGCAGGGCCGCAAGCAAGCTGGACAGAATCTCGCCCGAGGCTCTACATCCTTGGCGGAACGGAGAAAGAGGGCGATGCAGAATCAAAGCCGCAGGTTGGATCAGATCGCCCGCGCGGCGTGGCTCGCGCATGTCGCGGGCAAGACTCAGGACGAGATCGCGGGCCTGATGGGCTTGTCGCGCCAGACGGCCCAAAGGCTGATCGCGCAGGCCATGGCCGAAGGTCTGGTCAAGATCCGGATCGACCATCCTTCCGCCCGCTGCATGGAGCTGGCCGCGGCTCTGCGCGCCAAATGGGGCCTCGCCTTTTGCGAGATCGCTCCCGCCGACGCTCCGGAGGCGGGGGTTCCGCATCACGTCGCCGACGCCATGGAGCGCTGGCTCCGCCGCCCCGAGCCTTTGACTTTGGCGCTCGGCACGGGCCGGACTCTGCGCCGCGCGGTGGCGCAGCTGCCGCATATAGATTGCCCTCAGCACCGCATCGTCTCTCTGACGGGCAACATCGCCACCGACGGCTCCACCGCCTATTACAACGTCCTGTTCTCCATGTCGGAGATGGTGACCGCCCGCAGCTTCCCGATGCCGCTTTCGGTCATCCTCTCCACCATCGAGGAGCGGGAGGCGATGCTCCGGCAATCCGGCGTCCGCCGCGTGATCGAGATGGCGGGCGAGGCGGAGGTGGCCTTCGTCGGGATCGGGGCGCTCGACGACGAAGCCCCGCTGCTGCTGGACGGCTTCATCGCCCGCGCCGATCTCGACGCCCTGATCGCCGCCGGGGCGGTCGGCGAGATCACCGGCTGGGCCTATGACGCCGAGGGGCGGTTGATCAAAGGGCTCTCGAACGCGCGGGTGGCCTCCGCGCCGATTCCCTCGCGCGGGCGCACCCTCGTGATCGGCGCGGCCACGGGAGCGCGGAAGCTGCCCGCTCTGCGCGGCGCCCTGAAAGGCCGCCTGATCAGCGGCCTGATCGCCGACGCGACCACGGCGGAGGCGTTGGTTTAGAGCGCTTTCCAGCGAAGCTGACCAAGCTTCGCGTCGCGAAAGCGCGACGACATAAAGATGCGCGACCCAATTCGGTCGGAAAACGCTCTAAGCCCGTTGAGGCGGCGTCTCCGCCTGCATGGCCGAGATCTCCGCGCGATGCTCCTGCATCCTCAGGAAAACGGCCCAGTCGACTGCGCGCCGGGCTTGGGCGGCGGGGTCGGGGCGCGTGATCCGCGCCTCGCGCGCGAAACGGGCGCGGGCGGCGCGGATCCCGCCGAAGCGCGGCGCGGCGGCGGCGATGGCGGCGCCGCGCAAAACGGCGTCTTCGGGCTGCCAGTGAATTTCGACCCCGAGCGCGTCGGCGTAGAGCTGGCGCATGGTTTCGGCGCGGGCCTGTCCGCCCGCCATGGCGAGGCGCCGCGGCGCGAGCCCCATATGCGCGACGACCTGGCGCGCGCCCAGCGCGATCCCCACCGCCGCCCGCCAATAGAGCGCGTCCAGCGCGTCCTCGTCGCGTTCGAGGGTCAGACCATGCGCGACGCCGCGCATCAGCGGATCGGCGAAGGGCGTGCGGTTGCCTTTGAGGTCGGGCAGAATATGGAGGCCCCGGCCGGGCTCGGGCCGCCGCGCGACGCGCTCCAGAATCCGGCCGTGATCCTGCGGCTGCGGATATTGGCGGCGGATCGCCTCCAGCAAGGCGCCCGTCGCGGATTGGCCGCCCTCCGTCACGGATTCGTCGGGCAGGATGGCCCCCGGATAGGGCCCCCACAGCGCCGGACCGAGCGGCGCCCCCTGCGCCATGACGCAATTGGACGTCCCCGCGATCAGAGCGGGCATGTCGGGCGCCGCTCCTAGGGCTCCGGCGAAGGCGTCGATCAGCCCCGTCGCCACGACGCAGCTCCGGTCAAGGCCCAATTCCGCCGCGCCCTGCGCCGAAAGCGGGCCGATCCGCTCGCCCGGCGCCAGCACGGCCTCGCCGGTTTGAAATCCGGCGATTCCGAAGCGGGTCATCAAATCGAGCGCCCAACCTCTGCGGTCGGGCAGATAGGGCCATTTCGCCGCCGCTGCGCAGAGCGACCGCACAGGCCGGCCCGTGGCGCGAAAAGCGAGATGATCGCAGAGATCCCGCACCCCGCGCTTCGCCGCCCAAACCTCGGGAAGGTTCCGGCTCAGCCAGATCAGCTTAGGCGTCTGCATCTCCGGCGAGACCGTCCCGCCCGCCCGCGCGACCACCTCATGCGCGAAGGCGCTAAGCTCGCGAGCCTCCGCCACGGCGCGATGATCATGCCAGGCGATCACGTCCGGCGCGAAGCCGGGGGCCTCGACGACGAGCGAGCAGGTCGCGTCGAAAGCGAGCGCCTCGATCTGCGCGGGACTCGCGCCCGCCATGCGCCGCGCTTCGGCCAGAGCCTCGGCCACGGCGGCCCAGATTTCGGCGAAGTCGAAGCCCGCCTCGCCGCCGGGAGAAGGCAGAGTCTGGAAGCCGCGGCTGGCCCTCGCGATGAGTCGGCCCTCGGTTGAGAACAGCCCCGCCCGAGCGCGCGCCGAACCGACATCCACCCCAGCGATCAGCACGAGACGCTTCCTCCCCTTTGGCTGCGCGATTGGCCCGAAAAGTCTTTTAAACTTTTCGGATCGCGCTCCAGCCCAATCGGGTCAGAGCATCCGGCAATTCTTCGGCGCGTTCAATCAGCGCGTCGGGCTTCAGCGCGGCCAGCCGCTCGGCCAGCCGCGCAGGCGCGGCGTGTCCGCCGCCCAGAAAGCCGACGACCCGCATCCCCGCCGCGCGGGCGGCCATGACTCCGGCCGGGCTGTCCTCGACCACCACGCAGGCGGCGGGATCCGCGCCGAGCTTCTGAGCCGCGAAGAGAAACAGATCCGGCGCGGGCTTGCCCTTGCGGACCTGGCTCGCGGAATAGACATGCGGCCCGAAGAGCGGCGCGAGCCCCGTCAGCGCCAGAGACAGCGCCAGCCGATCCGGCGCGCTGGAGCTGGCGACGGCGCGCGGCCCCTCCAGCGCCGCGATGGCCTGAGCCACGCCGGGAACCGGCCGCAGCTCGCGGCGGAAGCGCCGGAGCAGGTTTTCGTCGCAGGCGGCGGTCTCCCGCGCCACGTCCAACCCCAGCTCGCGGGCCGCCATCTCGACGATCACGCTGGCCGAACGCCCCAGAAAATCGCGATAGATCCGATCCTCCGAGAGGGGGACGCCCAGCTTCGCGAACATGGCCTGAACCTCGTCTACGGCCAAAGGCTCGCTGTCGACGAGCACCCCGTCGCAATCGAAGATCAGACCATGGCGCATCTTCACCCCTGCAGGTATCGTTTCAAGACGGCCTCCGTCCCTTCGCTCCATAAAAGCCCCGACCATTTCGCGAAAGCCGCGGCGAAGCGCGGATCCTGCCCTTTATCGCCGTAGATCTCGGCCATGCCTAGCCAAAGGGCGGGCTCGGATTGGGCGATCTCGGTCAGGCGGCTCCAATTGGGGTCGTTGGGCTCGATCCGCGCGCCGCTGTCGGTCGTCCCGGCGCAATAGCGCCGCCAGAGCGCCGATTCCAGCGCCAGACCCTCCACCGGAAGCCCCCGCGCGAGGCGGTCGCCGATGGTCGGGATGATGAATTTCGGCTGACGATTCGAGCCGTCGAGGCAAAGCCGCCGGATGGTGTCGCCGATCTTGGGATTGGCGCAGCGCTCGGCGATTTTAGCGGCGTAGGCCGTCAGATCCGTCCCCGGAACGGGCGGCACCACGGGAATGATCTCCTCGCGCGTGACTTTATCGAGAAAGCCCCGCACGAGCGGATTCTCCATCGCCTCATGGACGAAATGAATGTCCATCAGACCCGCGGGATAGGCGATGACCGCATGTCCGCCGTTGAGGATGCGGATCTTCATCATCTCCCAAGGCGTGACGTCCTTGACGAATTCGACGCCGACCTTCTCCAGCGCCGGACGCCCCTGCGGGAAATCATCCTCCAGCACCCATTGGATGAAGTCCTCGGCGAAGACCGGACAATCATCCTCAAGGCCGAAATCCTCGCGGATCATGCGGCGCTCGCGGTCGCTGGTCGCGGGGGTGATGCGGTCCACCATGCCGTTGGGAAAGGCCACATGGGCGGCGATCCACTCCGCCAGATCGGGATCCGAAAGCCGCGCGGTCTCCACCACGGCCGCCCGCGCGACATGGCCGTTATGGGGGATGTTGTCGCAGGACATGACCGTGAAGGGCGGCAGACCCGCCGCGCGCCGCGCCTTCAGCCCGGCCGCGAGCATGCCGAAGACGGTTTTCGGCGCCTCGGGATTCGCGCCGTCCGCCGCGACGGCGGGATGGGTCGGATCGAAGCGCCCGGTGGTCGCATCGATGAAATAACCGCCTTCGGTGATGGTCAGGCTGGCGATTTTGATCGCCGGATCCGCCAGCTTCGCGATGATCGCGGGGCCGTCGGCGGCGGGCAGATGGTCGATCATCGCCCCGACCACCCGCGCCTCCGAAGCCTCCGCCGATTGCTCGACCACGCTATAGAGATAATCCTGCGCGGCCAGAGCCTCGCGCATCCGGGCGTCCGAGGGCATGACCCCCGCGCCGACGATGGCGAAATCCTGCGCATCGCCGAGATTCATCAGCCGGTCGAGATAAACCGCCTGATGCGCGCGGTGGAAATTGCCCAGACCGAAATGCAGGATTCCGCCGGTCAGCCCGGCGCGGTCGTAGCTCGGCGCGGCGACCGGAAGCCGGTCGAGATTGGCTGCTTTCAGTCTGATCATCTCAGCTCATCCAGTTTCCGCCGTCGACGTTATAGGTCTGGGCGACGATATACTCGGCCTCGGGCGTGGCGAGGAAGATCGCCATGCCGACCAGATCCTCCGCGCGGCCCATCCGGCCGAAAGGCACGGCGGCGCCGACCTCGGCTTTCTTCTGGCCGCGCGGCTTATTCTCATAGGCGGCGAATTTGGCGTCCACGCCGTCCCAATGCTCGCCGTCGACCACGCCGGGAGCTATGGCGTTGACGTTGATTCCATGGGCGATCAGGTTCAGCCCCGCCGATTGGGTCAGGCTGATGACGGCGGCCTTGGTCGCGCAATAGACGCCCACCAGCGCCTCGCCGCGCCGCCCCGCCTGACTGGCCATATTGACGATCTTGCCTCGCCGTCCCGTGGCGATCATATGGCGCGCGACGGCTTGCATGACGAAGAGCGTCCCGCCGACGTTGATCGCGAAGAGCTTGTCGTAGCTGGCGCGCGTGATCTCCACGATGGGCGCCAGATCGAAGAGCGCGGCGTTGTTGACGAGGATGTCGATTCCGCCCATCAGCCGGATGGCCTCCTCGACTCCGGCGTCGATGCTCTCCTGACGGGCCACGTCCATGACCACCGGATGCGCGCCGATCCTCGACGCCGAGGCGCGGACGGCCTCCGCGTCGATGTCGGCGAGGGCGACCGTCGCGCCCTCGCGGATGTAGGCTTCGGCGAAGGCGAGGCCGATGCCCCGCGCGGCGCCGGTGATGAGCGCGGTTTTGCCCTTGAGCCTCATAATGCGAGACCTTTCGCGTCGAAGCGATAGACGCGGCCTTCCTGCGGAGTCAGCCAGATGCGGTCTCCGTGATTGACCGGCATCTCGCCTGCGGCGCGGGCGATGATATGCGGACCATTGTCGAGATCCACATGCAGGAATGTGTCCGAGCCCAGATGCTCCGCGACGCCCACCACGCCCGACAAAAGCCCTTGGCTGGTGGACATGCTGAAATGCTCGGGCCGCACGCCGATGGCGTGGGCGCCCATGCGGGCGGCGACCTCGCCTTCGAGGAAGTTCATGTTCGGGCTGCCGATGAACCCGGCCACGAAGCGGTTGGCGGGCTTATGATAGAGCTCCAGCGGGCCGCCGACCTGCTCCACCTTGCCCGCGCGCAGCACGACGATCTTATCGGCCATGGTCATGGCCTCGACCTGATCATGCGTCACGTAGATCATGGTGGTGGCGAGCTTCTTATGCAGCTCGCTGATCTCGACGCGCATGTTCACGCGCAGAGCGGCGTCGAGGTTGGACAGAGGCTCGTCGAAGAGGAAGGCCGAGGGCTCGCGCACGATGGCCCGTCCGATGGCGACGCGCTGACGCTGCCCGCCCGAAAGCTGCCCCGGCCGACGGTCGAGGTAATCGGTCAGATTGAGGATGTTCGCGGCGTGATTGACCCGGCGGTCCTGTTCGGCGGGATCCATCCGCGCCATCTTCAATGGAAAGGCGATGTTCTTGCGCACGGTCATATGCGGATAAAGCGCATAGGATTGAAAGACCATGGCTAACCCGCGTTTGGCGGGCGCGGCGTCGGTCATGTCCTGACCGTCGATCGTGATCTGGCCGGAGGTCACGTCCTCCAGCCCCGCGATGACCCGCAGAAGCGTGGATTTTCCGCAGCCCGAAGGCCCGACGAAGACCACGAATTCGCCGTCCTTGATCTCCAGATCGACGCCCGGAATGACGTCGATGTCGCCGAAGGACTTGCGGACCTGTTTCAGCGTGATGCCGCCCATTGCGTTGCTCCCTTATTTCACTGCGCCGAAGGTCAGGCCGCGGACAAGCTGCTTCTGACTGAACCAGCCCAGGATCAGGATCGGGGCGATGGCCATGACCGAAGCCGCCGAAAGCTTGGCCCAGAACAAGCCCTGAGGACTGGAGAAGGAGGCGATGAAGGCCGACAACGGCGCCGCGTTGGTCGTCGTCAGCTGGATGGTCCAGAAGGCTTCGTTCCACGCGAGGATCACGTTCAGAAGAAGCGTGGAGGCGATGCCCGGCACCGCCATGGGGGTCAGGACGTGGATGATCTCGTCGCGCAGAGAGGCTCCGTCCATCCGCGCGGCTTCGAGGATCTCCCCCGGGATCTCGCGGAAATAGGTGTAGAGCATCCAGACCACGATGGGCAGATTGATCAGCATGAGCAGAATGGTCAGGCCGATCCGAGTGTCCATCAGCCCGGTCCGCAGGAAGATCAGATAGATCGGGACCAGAACCGCCACGGCGGGCATCATCTTGGTGGAGAGCATCCACATGAGGATGTCCTTGGTGCGCTTCGTCGGCGAGAAGGCCATGGCCCAAGCCGCCGGAATCGCCACCACCAGAGCCAGAAGCGTCGAGCCCACCGCCAGAATCACCGAATTGGTGAAGGGCCGCCAATAATTATTTTGGCTCTGGACGTCGGAGAAGCTCTGGGTCGAGAAGGAGGGGATCAGGCTGAAGCCCGAAATCGCCTCCTGCTCGGTCTTGAGGCTGGTGATGATCGTGTAGAGGATCGGAAAGAAGATCACGAGGGCCACGGCCCAGGCGGCGATCGTATAGCCGATCTTGGTGCGGGTTGTGACGGCGCGCGCCATAGGGACCTCCTCAGTCCAGATTCTTGCCGACGGCGCGCATCAGGAAGATGGCGACGATGTTGGCCAAGACGACCGCGATGATTCCGCCTGCGGCCGCGCCGCCGATGTCGAAATTCAGCCGCGCCGCGCGATAGATCAGATAGGTCAGGTTGGTCGAGGCGTAGCCCGGCCCGCCGTTGGTCGTGACGAGGATCTCGGCGTAGACGCCCAAGAGGAAGATCGTCTGAATCAGGATCACCACCGTGACCGCCCGCGCCATATGCGGCGCGACCAGATGGATGAAGCGATTCACCGCGCCCGCGCCGTCCATCTCCGCCGCCTCGATCTGCTCGCGGTCGAGCGATTGGAGGGCGGTCAGAAGGATCAGCGTCGCGAAGGGCAGCCATTGCCAAGCCACGATCAGAATGATCGACATCAGCGGATATTGCGCGAACCAATCCACCGGCTGAGCGCCGAAGAAGCGCGCGACGTCCGCGAAGACGCCGTAGCTCGGATGCATGATCATGTTCTTCCAGATCAGCGCCGCCACCGGAGGCATGACGAAGAAAGGCGAGATGATCAGAATCCGCACGAGGCCTTGACCGAAGATCGGCCGGTCGATGAGCAGCGCGATGGCCACGCCGCCGATCACGGTGATGGCGAGCACGCCCAGCACCAGCAGCAAGGTGTTGCCGATGGCCGCGAAGAAGGCCGGATCGGTGTAGAAGAATTTATAATTGAACCAGCCCGCCCAAGAGGTCTGTCCGGGGTTGAGCAGATTGTAATCGAGGAAAGAATAATAGAGCGTCATCGCCAGCGGCACGACCATCCAGACAAGCAGCAGGAGGATGGCGGGCGCGCGCATCAAGCGGGCGAGACTCTGGGTCTGGCGGGTGGCCATGGCGGATTTCCTTCGGAGAAGAGAGGTTTTCGCCGACGGGCGGCCGGATCAGGGGCGTCGCCCGCAGCCGAAACCGGCCCGGACGACGCCGCTTCTGAAGGATCCGCTTATTTGATGTAGCGCGCGCGGGTCATGTCGCGGGTGACGCTCGTCTGCACGGCCGCGAGGGCGGCCTCCGCGGTCATGCGTCCGGCGAGGGCCGCCGAGAACTGCTGCCCGACGGCGGTGCCGATGCCTTGGAACTCCGGAATCGCGACGAACTGGCCGCCGGTGTAGGGGATGTCCTGCACCGAGGATTTCTGCGTGTTCGCGGCGTCGATCGCGGCCAGAGTCATGGCGGCGAAGGGCGCGGCGGCCTGATATTCCGGGTTCTCATAGAGCGAGACGCGGGTGCCCGGAGGCGCGGCGCGCCAGCCTTCGGCGGCGGCGACTTGGGCGGTGTAGTCCTTGCTGGTGGCCCAGGCGACGAATTTCTTGGCCGCTTCCTGCTTCTGGCTGGTGGCGGGAATCGCGAGGCTCCAGGCCCAGAGCCAATTGCCGTGGTTCTCGACGCCTTCCTTATTGGGGAATTGGGCGAAGCCCACCTGATCGGCCACGGTGGAGTCGGTCGGATCGGTCACGAAGCTGGCGGCGACGGTGGCGTCGATCCACATGCCGCATTTGCCCTGCTGGAATAGCGAGAGGTTTTCGTTGAAGCCGTTCGACGAAGCGCCGGGCGGGCCGTAATTCTGCATCAGAGCGAGGTAGTCGACGAGGGCCTCTTTCCATTCGGGGCTGTCGAACTGGGGCTTCCAATCGGTGTCGAACCAGCGCGCGCCGTAGCTGTTGGCCATGGCGGTGAGGAAGGCCATGTTCTCGCCCCAGCCGGGCTTGCCGCGCAGGCAGATTCCATAAATCTCCTTATCCTTGTCCGTCATCTTCTCGGCGGCGAGCTTGATGTCGGCCCAAGTCGGATTTTCAGGAATGGAGACTCCGGCGGCCTCCGCCAGATCCGTGCGGTACATCACCATCGCGGATTCGGCGTAGAAGGGCGCCGCGAACAGCTGGCCGTCCGCTGACAGCGCCTGACGAACCGCGGGCAGAAGATCCTCGACGTCGTATGCCGCAGGCAGATCGGAGAGCGGCGTCAGCCAGCCCTGCTTCGCCCAGATCGGAACCTCATAGGTGCCGATGGTGAGCACGTCATATTGTCCGCCCTTGGTGGCGATGTCCGTCGTCACGCGCTCGCGGAGAATATTCTCCTCCAGCGTGACCCATTCCAGCTGGATGTCCGGGTTGGCCTCGGTGAAAGGCGCGGTCATCTTTTGCATGCGGACCATGTCGCCGTTGTTCACGGTCGCGATCGTCAGGGTCTCGGCCAGAGCCGGAGCGGCAAGCGCCGTCAGGGCGCAGGCCCCCATCAGGCCGCGCAACGTCGTGTTCATATCCTCATCCTCCCTTTGGCGTTATTATTTGCCAATCTTATGGGCAAATGCTCACATGCGCGCAAGCGCCTGTCAAGCCCGGCATGGTTCCGGGGGAGGAATTCGGCTTGATTTCCTTGTCGGGAGATTTTTCTTTTAAGGCGAACTTAATGAGCCCGTTCTGCGGGTTCCCCGCCTCGCCGAGGGGGAGGGGGCGCATGCGGCCCCCTCGATGAGACGCGCGGATCGAAGCGGCCGCCTCAGCGCTCGAAGGCCGCGCCCGTCAACTCCAGAGACTTCTCCCAGAGACGCGCCGCCGCCGCGACGTCCAGCGCCTGAGCGGGCGGGCGCTCCTCGGTCGGATAGCCGCGCGTTCCTCCAAATTTGTCGGGTCCATAATAAGCGCCGTCGCGCGCCGCCGGATCGGTCGCCGCGTAGAGCGTGGGCAAAGCGCCCTGCGCCGGAGTTTGGAACAGGAACCACATGAGGGAGCGCAGCCGTCCGGAAAGGCTCGACCGGCCCGCGCCGTTCGGAATGAGGTCGGTGCGCGAGACTCCCGGATGCGCCGCCAGACTCTCGACGCCCCATCCGGCCGCCTTGCTGCGTCGGCTGAGTTCGAAGGCGAACATGACGCAGGCGAGCTTCGATCGGCTATAGACCGGCATCGGCTTATAAGCGCGCTCGGCTTGCAGATCTGCGAAGTCGATGGCTCCGTTGCGCGCCGCGATGCTGCCGAGAGTCACGACGCGCGGCTTCCGGCCTTTCCTGAGCAGCGGCAGCAGATGCGCCGTCAGCGCGAAATGGCCGAGGTAATTCGTGCCGAATTGCAGCTCGAAGCCGTCGCTGGTCTCGCGCCGTTCGGGGGGCGTCATGACGCCCGCGTTATTGATCAGAAGGTCGAGGCTCTCCTGCTCCTGCGCGAGGCGCGCGGCGAAAGCGGAGACGGAGGCGAGATTCGCCAGATCCAGCTCGCCGAACCTCGCCCGGGCCCCGGGGACGGCCGCCTTGATCGCCGCCACGGCCTCGGCGCCTTTCTTCGGGTTGCGCCCCGCGACCACGACGTCGGCGCCGGCGCGCGCCAAGGCCAGAGCATCCTCATAGCCCAGCCCGCCGGCGCCGGTCACGACCGCCGAACGGCCGCGTTGCGATGGCATGTTTTTGGTCGTCCACTTGCTCATGAGATCCTCGACGGCTCGTTGCGGCGCCGGGCGCCGATCGCCTCGACGCCCGCTTTGCATCTTCGTCGTTCAGATGGATCCTGAGGGCTCGATCTCCATGCCGGATCTCGCAAAAAACTTGCCTATTCCTCCATGCCGACCTTGGAGTGGACGCAAGCCGCAGCCTCGCGAGAGCTTAGCTGGCGGCTCTGCTGCTCATCGCCTTAGCGAAGATCCGCGCCGCTCTTTCCCTTCTCCGGCTGCGTCTTCGTCAAGGCTTCAGGGGCGGGATCGTCGAGAAGGATGCGTTCGGCGGCGCCGTCCATATCGTCATATTGGCCGTCGCGCATCGACCAGAGGAAGGCCGCCAGCCCCACGCCGCCCATCACGAGGGCGATGGGCAGCAAAAGCGCCATGTTCAGCATGATCCGCATCCTCAGAGAGCAGGGGCGCGGGCGCCTCCGGACGAGGCGCCCGCTTCAGACCTCCGCCGAGCCGCAGCGCGTTGAGCGCCACCAGCACCGAGGAGGAGGACATGGCCACAGCCGCCACCAGAGGCGTCACATGGCCCGTCATGGCGATGGGAGCCGCCACGACGTTATAGAGAATCGCCAGCGCGATGTTCTGGCGCACCAGAGATCCCGCCCGCCGCGAGATCGCCACGGCGTAGGGGACCGCGTTCAGGCTGGGCCGCAGAAAGACGAAATCCGCCGCGTTGCGCCCGATGTCCGCCGCTTCGGCGGGCGCCATGGAGACCTCGGCGGCCGACAGCGCCGGAGCGTCGTTCAGACCGTCTCCGATCATCAGCGGGCGGCGGCCTTCGGCGCGCAGAGCCTCCAGACGCGCGATTTTCTCGCCGGGCCGCGCCTCGGCGCGGAATCTCCCGATCCCCAGCGCCTGCGCGGCCGCCGCGACGCGGGAAGCCTCGTCGCCTGAAACGATCTCCACGAAGAAGCCCTGAGCCTTGAGCGCCGCCACGGCCTCCGCCGCCCCCTCGCGCGGAGTCTCGGCGAAGGAGAAGGCCGCCAGAAGCTCGCCGTCGCGGGAGAGGACGCTCTGCGCCTCGGGCGCGGCGGCGGGATTCTGAAGCGCCCAGTCGCGTCGCCCGAGCCGATATTCCCGCCCCTCCGCAAAGCCCGTCAGGCCGAGTCCGGGAAGCTCCTCGATCCGCTCGAAGGCCCATGCGGAGCCTTCGCCCCCTCGCGCGGCCCGGGCCAGAGCCCGCGAGAGCGGATGGGTCGAGCGCGCGGCGAGCCTCCCCGCGAGGACAAGGGCGCCGGGCTCCGTCTCGCGAAGGCCGGAGAGCCGAGGCGTCCCGTCGGTGAGGGTGCCGGTCTTGTCGAAGACCACGGCGTCGGCGGCCTCCAGCCGCTCCAGCGCCGCGCCGTCGCGCATCATGATCCCGGCCTCGAAGAGCCGCCGCGCCGCCATGACCTGAGTCATCGGGACCGCCAGCCCCAGAGCGCAGGGACAGGTGATGATCAGCACCGCGATGGCGATGGTCGCCGCGCGGTGAAGATCCCCGTCGAAGGCCATCCAGAACAGGAAGCTCCCGAAGGCCGCCAGATGCACCACCGGAGCGTAAAGCGCCGAAACCCGATCCGCGAGCCGCCGATAGCGGGCGCGTCCCGTCTCGGCGGCCTCCATCATGCGGAGCATCTCGCCGAGGAAGGAATCCTCGGCGCCCGACCGCGCGCGCGCCACAAGCGGCCCCGCGAGATTCAAGGCGCCCGCCTCCAGCTCCGTCCCTTCGGCCACGGGACGCGGCAGGCTCTCGCCGGTGACCACCGAGAGATCCGCCTCCGAACGGCCCTCCTCGACAAGGACGTTCACCGGAATCCGCGCCCCCGCCGGGATCAGCAGGCGGTCGCCGGGCAGAATCTCCGGCAAGGGGACGAATTCCGCCTCGCCCGCCGCGTCGAGCCGATAGGCCCCCTGCGGAATCAGCTTCGCCAGCCCCTGCACCGCCGAGCGCGCCCGCTCGCGCATCATATGATCCAGCGTCCGCCCGACGAGCAGGAAGAAGATCAGAGTCACGGCGGCGTCGTAATAGGCGTGCCGCCCCCCGACGGCGGTTTCATAGAGGCTCAGAGCGAAGGCGAGGGCCACGCCCAGAGTTATGGGCAGATCCATGTTCATGCGGCCGCGCCGCAGCGCCGCCCAAGCCGACCGGTAAAAGACGCTGCCCGAATAGAGCAGCGTCGGAAGGGCGATCAGCGCCGAGATCGCATGAAAGGCGTCGCGGGCTCCGGCCTCTGCGCCGGACCAGACCGAAACCGAGAAGATCATGATGTTGCTGGAGGCGAAGCCCGCCACGGCGGTCGCGCGGATCAGATGCGCGAGGGTCTTGTCTTCGCGGGCGGCCTCGAAGGAGAAAGGCGTGGCGGCGTAGCCGAGCGCCTCCAGCCGGGCGAGGATGGGCGGAGGCTCTTCTCCGCGCCAGCGCACCGAGACCCGCCGCGTCGAGAAATTCACCCGCGCCCGCTCCACCCCCTCAAGCGCGCCGAGGCTCCGCTCGATCTTCGAGATGCAGGCGGCGCAATGGATCCCCGGAACCGCGAGATCCGTCTGCGTCAGCCCCTCGCCGACCGGGCGGCTGACCAAAGCCAATTCGCGCGCCGCCAGAGCGGCGGGCGTGGCCTCCTCGCCGAGAAAAGCCTCTTTGGGCGGCGCGCAGCAGGTCATGTCAGGCCCCTTCCTCCTGAGGCGGAGCCTCCGCGCCGATGAGTTCGGCGGCCTCCCCGCGCAACGCCTCATAGGCCCGCCATGTGGCGTGGCCGATCAGCGGAAAGACGACGATCAGCCCGAGGAGCCCCGTCGCCAGAGCAAAGAGGAATCCCGCCAGCACGCAGGCGCCCCAAACCAGCATCGCGGGCAAATGCCGCCAGACGAGGGTCGCGCTGACGCCCATGGCGGTGAAGGCGTCGAGATCGCGCTCGCGGTCGAGCAGCATGGGCGCCGCGAAGGCCCCGACGCCGAAGGCCAGCCCCGCGAAAAGCGCGCCGACCAAACTCCCCACGACCAGCATCCCGAGTCCGGCGGGCGTCGTGAAGAGCAGCTCCAGCACCGATGAAAGCTCGTTGGGCACGGGCTTCCAGCCGAGGAACAAAGCCGCGATGATCGTCGCCGCCCGCATCCAGACCATCCCGAGCAGCGCCAGCAGCGCCCCCACGAAGAGGATCTGTCCGCGATTGCGGAAGCCCGCCCCGAGCATCTCCCCGAGCGTGACGGATTCGCCGCGCTCCAGCCGACGGCTCTTCTCATAGAGCCCCACCGCCACCACCGGCCCGAGGATCATGAAGCCCGCCAGAGCCGGAAACAGCGCATTGCCCCAGCCTAAGCGGAAGATCGCGCCCACCATCGCCCAAGAGACGAGGCAGACCGCCGCGCCATAGCCGAAGCTGAGTCCCGGTTGAATCTTGGCGTCGGCCCATCCGGCGCGCAGCCAGCCGAAGGCCGCGTCGAGCGGGAGCTTCGCGGTTTGGGGCGGCGAGGCCGCTTCCGAAGAAGAGGTCATCTTCGTTCTCCTTTCTGCGCTTTCCGGCTCAACATGCCGAGCGGGCCGCCCGATAGACCGGGGCGGCGGCGTCCTGAACCTGAACCGGCGCCTTCGCATGAGCCACGCAATCGGGCCGCGAGGCGAAGGCCACATAGACGAGATGGGCGTTGGCCCCGATCAGCAGCCCCAGCCCCAACCCGATCAGAACCCAGATCTTGAGGCGGGTCGGGACGCGCGCCTTGGGCGGGCTTTTCGCGGCTTCAGGAGTCATCGGGACCCCCTTCGGGAGGCTTCAGCCCAAGGACGTAGAGCGTCAGGATCCGCCGCTCGGCGAGCGAGAGGCGATCCTCCCAATGGGGCATATGGCCCTGACGCCCGTTCACGAGAGTCTGCGTAAGGCTCGCCCGGTCGCCGCCATAGAGCCAATAGCCGTCCGTGAGGTCGGGCGCGCCCGCGGTCTTGAGTCCGCGCGCGTCCTCGCCATGGCAGGAGACGCATTGCTCGGCGAAGATTTCGGCGCCCGCCTCCGCGCCCTGAGCGTCGCGCGGATCCGGCTCGCCGACGTTCTGCGCATGGGCGCGCAGGAAGGAGATCACCGAAGCGATCTCCGGCCGCGAGAGCATGCCGTCGCGGCCGAAGGCCAGCATCTGGCCATAGCGCGTCTCCTCATGGGTCGAGTTGATCCCGACGCGCAGGGTCTCCTCGATGGTCTCGAGCTCGCCGCCCCAGAGCCAGAGCTTGGCGCTCAGATCGGGGAAGCCGGGGCCTCCGCGTCCTTCGGCGCCATGGCAGGCGGCGCAATTGTCGCCGAAGAGCCGCCGCCCGGATTCGGAGACCACGCGCATCAGATCGGGGCGCGCCTCGATCTCGGCGTAGGGGAGGCTCTCCATTTCCTGCGTCCAAGCCTGACGGTCCAGCTGAGCGGCCCCGAGGGCGCGGCTCACGTCCTGACGGTGATCCGCGCCGAGCAGGCCGCGCGTATAGCTGGCGCCGAGCGGCCAGGCGGGCATCAGCGCCCACCAGAGCAGCGAGAAGGCGAAGGTCAGGCCGAGGAAGAGGAAGACCACGCGCGGAATCGGCGTGTTCAGCTCTTTGATGCCGTTCCATTCATGGCCGGTGGTCTCTCGCCCGGTGATGGGGTCTTTCTCCGTCAGCGCCATGGCTTGTCGTCCTTGTCGAGAATGCTCCGTCCGGCCTCGTCGAACTTCGTCTTGTTCTTCGGCCAATAGGCGTAGATCACCACTCCGACCGCCATGGCGAGCATGTAGAACAGCCCCCAGCTCTTGGCGATCCGGACCAGATTTTCATGATCGAAGACCATCATGGAGCCTCCAGCGCGGCTTGCTGCTGTTGTTGCCGATGGGCCGCGTCCGTCAGCTTGCCGAGGATCTGGAGATAGGCCACCAGAGCGTCCATTTCGGTGACCACGCCGCGTTGTCCGTCGAAGAAGCGGATGTTGGTTTCGTCGCCGTAGCGGGCGGCGACTTGATCCGCCATGAGGCTTCCCGGCATGGCCTGGCCTTGGGCGTCGGCCGCGGCGTGGGCGATCATCTCCTCGTCGTAAGGGACGCCCACCGCCTTCATGGCCGCCAGATGCGCGCCGAGATCCTCGACCTTCAGAGCCTTGCGCTCCAGAAAGGCGTAGCGGGGCATATTGGATTCCGGCACCACGTCGCGCGGATTGACCAGATGGGCCACATGCCAGGCGTCGGAGTATTTCCCCCCGACGCGCGCCAGATCCGGCCCCGTGCGCTTGGAGCCCCAGAGCATCGGGTGGTCGTATTGCGATTCCGCCGCCAGAGAATAAGGCCCATAGCGCTCCACCTCGTCGCGGAGGGTGCGGATCATCTGCGAATGGCAGGCGTAGCAGCCTTCACGGATGTAGATGTTGCGTCCGGCCAGCTCCAGCGGGGTGTAGACGCGCATGTCCTCGACCTTCTCCACCGTATCGTCGATGGTGAAGAGCGGCGCGATCTCGAAGAGCCCTCCGATGGAGGAGACGCCGATGATCGCCAGAACGAAGCCGATGGTCGAGCGTTCGATTTTCTTATGGAATTCAGCCATGGCTCATTCTCCCGCGACGAGGCTGCGGTCGGCGTTCGGGTCGGCGGGGCGGTCGCCCTGCGCGACGGAGGCCGAAGCCCCCCGGATGGTCATGTAGATGTTGAAGCAGCCGACCAGAGCGCCCATCAGGAACATCAGGCCGCCGAGGGCGCGGGCGATGTAATAAGGATGCATCGCCACGAGGGAATCGACGAAGCTGTAGCTGAGGCTGCCGCTTTCGTCATAGGTGCGCCACATCAGGCCCTGAATCACGCCCGAGTTCCACATCGCGAAGACGTAGACCAAGGTTCCCAGCAGCGCGAGCCAGAAATGCACCTCGACCAGAGCCGAGGAATACATGCGCTCGCGGCCCCACATCACCGGCACGAGGTAATAAATCGAGCCGAAGGTGATCATCGCCACCCAGCCGAGGGCTCCGGCGTGGACATGGCCGATGGTCCAGTCGGTGTAATGCGAGAGCGAATTCACCGCCCGGATCGCCATGAAGGAGCCCTCGAAGGTCGAAAGCCCGTAGAAGACCGCCGCGATCATCATGAAGCGCAGCGTGGCGTCGTCGCGCACCTTGCGCCAAGCGCCGTTGAGCGTCAGCAGCGCATTGCCCGCCGAGGCCCAGGAGGGGACCAGCAGCATCACCGAGAAGGTCATGCCCAGAGTCTGCACCCAATGCGGCAAGGCGGTGTAATGGAGGTGATGCGACCCCGCCCAGAGATACATGAAGGTGATGCCCCAGAAGCTCACGATCGACATGCGATAGGAGAAGATCGGCCGCTCGGCGCGCTTGGGGAGATAATAATACATCATGCCGAGGAACCCGGCGGTCAGGAAGAAGGCGACGGCGTTATGGCCGTACCACCATTGGGTCATGGCGTCCTGAACGCCGGAGAAGGCCGAGTAGGCTTTGACCTGTCCGAAGGAGACCGGAACCGCCAGATTATTGATGATGTGCAGCACCGCCACGACCAGAATGAAGGCCATGTAATACCAGTTGGCCACATAGATATGCGGCTCTTTGCGGCGGGCGAGCGTCAGGACGTAGATCAGGAAATAGGCGACCCAGACCACCACCAGCCAGAGATCCGCGTACCATTCGGGCTCGGCGTATTCCTTGGATTGGGTGATCCCCATGAAATAGCCGGTGACCGCCAGAAGGCAGAACAGATTATAGCCGAGCAGCACGAACCAAGGCAGCAATTGTCCCGACAACCGCGCCCGCGACGTCCGCTGAAGCACATGAAACGAGGTGGCGATCAGCGCGTTGCCGCCGAATCCGAAGATCACGCCGGTGGTGTGCGCCGGACGCAGACGCCCGAAGCTCGCCCAGGGCGAATCCACGAAAGTCAGCTCCGGCCAGGCCAGAAGCGCCGCCACCCAGACGCCCATGAACAGCCCGAAGACCGCCCATCCCATGCTCAGCAGAATGCCGAGGCGGGTGGGATCGTCGTAATAAGCGTTCTCGCGATCCTCCGTAGGCTCCGGGGCGTCGAGCGCGCCGAGGATCGGCAAAGCCAGCCCCGCCGCGAAGATCACGATCAGCAGCCCATGCCAGCCGAGCAGGTCGTCGCGCCCGGCGAGGCCCAGAACCGCCCCCATGAGCGCCACGAGCCCTAAAATGATTAAGGCGTTCCGCCTTTCGTCCTGCGTTAATCGAGCTATCATCTTCGTCTCCGGATGGCTGTCTTGGGTCGCGACGGCGGGCGGGGGCAGGGAGAGGGCGCGGGGATCATCGCGCCTCCCTGCGGCGGAGGGCGGCGCAGGCGATGAGGATCAGAACCAGCGCCTTGGCCGCCTCCAGAGCGACGTAGACCTTGTGATGGCTTGAGGCGGGCGGCGCGGCCCCCGCGACGATCTCGCCGACCCGCGCGTCGAGGACGGGCAGAAGCCAGAGCGTCTGAACCGCCGCGCTTCCCGCCGCCAGAAGAGCCGCGAGCCGCGCCCCCGCGCCGAGGGGACCGGCGAAGACCGCGATCAGCAGCAGAGCCGCCAAACCCCATTCGACCTTGGAGAAAACTCCGAAGGTGGCGCGTCCCACCTCCAGCGCGACGGGCAGGCTCAGATTCGGCGCGGCGAATTTGACCGGCGTGGCGAGAAAGGAGACGCCGACCAGCATCCCCAGCCAAAAAACCGCCAGCACGAGCGCAGGCGAAGCCTGAGCCGATTTCGCGCGATGAATCGCCATGACTTCTCCCCCGGCGGCGCTTGGGGCGCCGCTCGTCTCCCGACGCTTTCGCGTCGTCTTCAGCGATGTTCGTCGGCGCGGAGTCTCGGGCCGGCTCCCCGTTCGAACCCGGAAGCCCCCTCGCGGGGAGGAGGCCGACTCTGCGAATCTGGACGAAAGTTTAAGGAAATTATATGAATTCTCAATTCATGTTTTATGGATTCATGTTTTTTCGCCAAGGTCATTCCGCCGCAGAGCCCGCGCCTGCGCGACCTGAGGATGCGGCGGATCTTTCCTTCATATTCAATTCATTGTTTTACAGATGAACCTCTCCTATATATCTCCTCTCCGCCTTCGGCGGGGGCCTGCAAGCCAAGCGCTCAAGACCGAGGATCCGCTCAAGCGCTCGCCAAACGGAAAAGCCTGTTCGTCGCTGGGCGCGTCAGACTTTCGGCGACTCCGCCTCTCCGTCGCTTCCCCTGAGGAGCCTGATCCGCAATGCGCCTGACTCATTTCTCCGATTACGCATTGCGGCTTCTGATCTACGCCGCGCGCCATCAGGACCGCCTCGTCACCATCGAGGAGGCCGCCGGGGCCTATGACATCTCGCGCAGCCATTTGACGAAAGTCGCCAATCTTCTGACGCGCGCGGGCTTTCTGACCTCCATGCGCGGGCGCTCGGGAGGGCTGACGATGGGACGTGCGCCGGAAAGCCTCACCCTCGGCGAGGTTTTGCGCGTGACGGAGCCTGATTTCGCCAGCATGGAATGTCTCGGCCCCGGAACGGAGGGCGCCTCGGGGGAGGCGGGACGTCCGGCGGAGCTGACGGCGGCGATCGACGCGGCTCTGGCGGCCTTTCTGGCTGAAATGGACGCCCGGACGCTCGCCGATCTGCTGCCGAAAGGCGACATGCGGCAAGAGGGCGCGAGCGAAGATGAACCATCCTGAGTTTTACGACGAGGCGCCGCGTCTGACGACGCGCGATCCTTTGGCGGCTTTCCTCGGCTCGACCAAAGACGGGCTGTTCTCCTACGGCTATGCGGACGTCGTGCGTCTGGCGGGTCATTCCTGTCCGGCGGTGGCGGGGGCCTGGCTGATGACGCTGCAAGGCCTTTCCTGGCTCTATGGCGACGAGATCCCCGAACGCGGCGGCGTGGAGGTCCATCTGCGCGAGTCTCGGGATCAGGGCGTGACGGGGGTGATCGCTCTGGTGGCGGGTCTGGCGACGGGAGCGGCGCCGGAAACCGGCTTTGGCGGTCTGGGGCCTCAGGGCTTGTTTTCGCGGCGCGGACTTCTGCGCTTCGACGCCCCCATCGACGGCGTGATGGGGTTGCGTCGCCGCGACACGGGCCGCGGCGTGATCCTCGACATCGACACGAACCATGCGCCCCAGACTCCGGAGCTGCGCGTTCTGCTTCCGCGCGCTCTGTCCGGCGCGGCGACGGCCGAGGAGTTGACCCGATTCGCGGAGCTTTGGCAGGAGCGCGTCCGACGCATGCTGATCGACCACGCCGACGACCCCAAGCTGATCCATATCTATGATTGGCCGGATGAAGTTTGATTCTTCCTTGTACGGAGAAATAGGAGACGAGGATATTTCGCGCTGAGGCGGTCCCTGATGAGAACAGGCTCAGGTGTTTTTACGAGCTGTTGATTGGAGCCGGAGTGCTGGAGAGCGCTCTTGGCGCAGTTAGATAAGGCGATCAACACCCACGCCGCCGCCCATGACGGAACCCGGCTCTGCGCGAAGGATACAAGGCCAACACCGCTTCAGGCGTTTGGCCGATAGGGCTGACCGCTCGGAGGCCAAGGAGGAGTTTCTGCGCGAGGCCGGGTTGATCAGCCGGATCCATCGCAATAAGCCCGCAGGAAAGCCCATGCCGCCCTGAATTGCGAGAGCCAACTCCCGCAAATCCGCGGTGCGCGCCCATGTCGAGCATCCCTTCGCGGTCATCAAGGAACCCATGCGGCTCATGATCCCAACCATCGTCCTCGCCCGCGCTTCGGCGACCGTCACCCTCGCCGCCATGGCCTTCAACATGAAGCGATGGCTCTGGCTCGACGCGAGAATTGCGCCTGCGTGAGGCTGACAAGCCCGAAAATCAGCCGCTTGCAGCCTGCAAGCGAACTAAAAACCGCTCAACAAGCGGCGGAAAAGCGAAATTCGGGCTGCAAAGGCGACAAAAAATCACCCTTTCCGGGGACGTCCAATTTGGTCGGAAAACGCTCCAAGAGCCGCGCCGCTCGCGTCGAAGCCGCGCATAGCTGTCAGCCCGGATTCGGCCTGTGTCCCAGTCCGGTGTCGCCATGGGTTGGAGAGGCCATGAAGGTTGATCAATTTAAAGGTTCATATATTATCTAATATGGTATAAAATTGGATCAAAAGATAAGATATGATCTCATATTTGAGGTTCGCATGATCCCCGCCTTTGACACGGCTCCCGATCTGCGCGATGGGGTCCGGCTCGCCGCCCGCAATCGGCGCCTTGCGCTCGGCCTCACTCAAGCGGAGCTCGCCGCGCGATCCGGCGTGCCGCTCGGCACGTTGAAGCGCTTCGAGCGTCTGGGGGAAGTTTCCTTCTCCTCGCTTCTGACGATCGCCGAGGCGCTGGATGCGTCGAACGGCTTCCATCATCTTTTCCCGCAGCCTGAGGCGCGCAGTCTGGAGGAACTCGAGCGTCAGGCCAAGCCGCCCAAGCGTGCGAGGCGGCGCGGATGACCCTTCGCAGGCTGCAGGTCGCGCTTGATTTCGGCGATGGGGTCCGGAAGCCGGTCGGGCGGCTCGGGTGGGATGCGGCGGCGCGGCAGGCCGTCGCCGAATGGGACGCGGGCTTCGCCGCAGATCCTCTTCCGATCAGTCCGCTGTTGGTGAGGGCGCCCTCCGGATTATTGCGGTCAGGGGGCGCGGCTTTGGCGATCTGCCCGGCCTTTTCGGGGATAGCCTGCCGGATGGTTGGGGCCGTCTGCTCATCGACCGCGAGCTTGCGGCTCGGGGGCGCTCTGCGCGAGACGTCACGGGTCTGGACCGCCTCGCCATGATCGGCGAGGACGGCATGGGCGCTTTGACCTATCGCCCTGCGGACGAGCCAAAGGTCGAGGGGGAGATCAGCCTCGATTGGTTCGACCGGCTGACTCCGGAAGTCGGTCACGCCGCGACTTCTGAGGATCTGGAGCGGCTGCGGATGATGGCGGGGGGTTCGCAGGGCGCGAGGCCGAAATTCGTGGCCCAGATCTCGGCGGACGGCGCGCGTCTGCGCAGTCATCGCCGGTCATGGGAGGCGGGTTGGCGGCATATCCTCGTCAAGCGTCGCGCCATGACGGATGAAGTCGGAGCCCTCGAAGCGGAGGCCGCCTATGCGGGGATGGCGAAACGGCCTGCGTCGCCATGACCTCGGTCGAGGTGCTCCGGGTCGCCTCGGGCGAACCGTTTTTCGCAACAGGGCGCTTCGATCGCGACGGATCCGGCCGAATTCACATGCAGACGGCGGCGGCGCTGCTCGACGTTGATTTCCGCACGACGACGCTGGATTACGCTGAGCTTCTGAAGGTCGTCCGATTTGTGACTCGCGATCAACGCGCCGTGGAGGAGATGTTTCGCCGCATGGTCTTCAACGTGCGGGCGCTGAATCGTGACGACCATCTGAAGAACCACGCTTTCCTGATGGATCGGCGTGTGACCACTCTGGCGCAACGGGTGGTTTTTTCTTCAAGGCTTTGAAATGTGGCGATTTAACTTGGTTGATATTTTCATGAACTCCCGCATTGCAAGAGTCGTTGCACCTGTCTGGAGAATGCAGAATGCGGATTACTTGGTGCTGAGAGTCAGGGGATAACAGGGCTCAAAAGAGGGCGCTCTCTTGAAGACGGGCGCCTTTCTGCGCTTCAAGGCTCTTGAATTTCAGGAGAGGAGGCGTGGTCTTCGAGATGGCGAGCTTTTGTTATCTTTCGTCCGATGAACGTCGGTGTCTGGCGGGTTGGCGTTTTGATGGGATCAGCGTGCGGGAGGCTGCGCGGCGCCTGCGCCGATCCCCCTCGACGATTTCTCGAGAGCTGCGGCGTAATAGCTCTGAGCAGGGGATCTATCATGCGGCGTCAGCAGAGATGCGCTTCCGGCTTCGTCGTCAGCGCTCGTGTATTCTGGAGCGGGATAAGCGCCTTGCGGTCTATGTCGTAGATCGCCTGACAGAAGGGTGGAGCCCCCAGCAAATCTCCGGGCGTCTTCGGAGCGGTCTGGGGACGGGGACGATCTATCGCTGGATTCGTCGTCATGATGGCGACCTCGCTCATATGCGGCGCTTTCTTCCTCGGAGCTATGACGGGGCTCGTTCCCGGCGTCGGCTTTCTCGTGATCGGATTTCGGACAGGGCGCATCTTTCCGCTCGTTCCGACGAAGGGAATGCGCGCGAGGAGGCTGGGCATTGGTAGAGCGATCTGGTGATTTGTAAGCATCGCCAACCTCTTCTGGTTCTGCACGAGCGCAAGACGCGCCTGACTCTGATGGCCCGTCTCAGCGGGAAGACTGCTGGTGAAACCTTCTCTGCGCTGACAAAGATGTTGCGCCGTCTTCCTGTCGCGATGAGGGGCTCCATCACCTTCGACAACGACACTTGTTTCGCCAAGCACGCCCTTCTGCGTGGCCTGTTGTCGGCTGGGACCTTTTTCTGCGAGTCTATGCCTCTTGGCAGAAGGGTGGGGTGGAGAATGCAAACGGCCTCATTCGCCGATGGTTGCCTCGCACAGCGGACCTGCGTGAGATGGATGAGAGCGAGATCGACGAGATTTCGATGACCTTGAACCTGACGCTCAGGAAGTGCCTTGACTACCGCACCCCTATTGAGGTCTTTTTTGCAAGAGATTGGAAAACCTTACAAAATATCATTTGTATGAATAGTCGCAGTCTTGAGTTTTGTGCGCGCTTGAGGGTTTTGATTATTTATAAGTATATATAATTATGCCTCTTGAGTGCCTTGCATGATTTAATCCGGGTAGAATTTATGAATCTGTTGCATGATCATTTAT
>NZ_KB893655.1 GCF_000374145.1 Neomegalonema perideroedes DSM 15528
TGAGGATGATCACCGCCTTGCCGCGCTCGGCGCCGCCCAGAAGCTCGATGGCCTTCGAGGTGGTTTCGGTGAATTCGTCGATGTTCGCCCGCGTGCCCGGACCCGCCGAGCGCGAGGAGATGGAGGCGACGATCTCGCCGTAGATCGTGCGTTCGGAGACCCGCGCCACGGCGTGGACCATGGGAATCGTCGCCTGACCGCCGCAGGTGACCATATTCACATTGGGTTCGTCGATATTGGCGTCGCCGTTGATCGCCGGGATGGTGAAGGGGCCGATGGCCGCCGGAGTCAGGTCGATGACCTTCTTGCCGTCGCGGCGCAGGATGGCGTCGTTCCTCACATGGGCGCCCGCCGAAGTGGCGTCGAAGACGACCTGAATCTCGGCGTATTCCGGCAGCTTCAGCAGACCCTCGATTCCCTCATGGGTGGTCGCCACCTTGTGCCGGGCGGCGCGGGCCAGCCCGTCGGAGGCGGGATCGATGCCGACCATCGCCCCCATTTCGATATGTCGCGCATTGCGCATGATCTTGATCATCAGATCCGAGCCAATGTTGCCCGAACCGATGATGGCGCATTTGACCTTCGCCATTCCCGGACCTTTCTTGTCAGGCGGCCACCGCCACGAGGCGGCCGAGAGTCTCGCTGTCGCGCAGCAGGGATTCGCTGCTCGATTCGTGCACCACGCGCCCCCGGTCGAGCACCATGGCCCGCTCGGTCATCGAGAGCGCGAGCCGCGCATGCTGCTCCACCACGATGGCCGCCATGCCGCCTTCGCGGATGAGGCGGCCGATCACGGCGGCCAGCTCCTGAACGATGATCGGCGCGAGGCCCTCCATGGGTTCGTCGAGGAGCAGGAGGCGCGGATTGGTCGTCAGGGCGCGGGCGATGGCGACCATCTGCTGTTCGCCGCCGGAGAGCTGATCGCCCATGTTCAGGCGACGCTCGCGCAGCCGGGGGAAGACCTCGTAAATCTTCTCCAGAGTCCAGGGGCCGGGGCGGGCCGTGGTGGTCAGATGCTCCTCGACGGTGAGCGAGGGGAACATGGCGCGCTCCTGAGGCGCCCAGCCGAGCCCCGCCCGCGCCCGGCGCGTCGGCGAGGCCGCGGAGAGATCCGCGCCGCCGAAGAAGACCGAGCCGGAATGGCGCTTCGTCAAGCCCATGAGGCTGCGGATCAGCGTGGATTTCCCCACGCCGTTGCGCCCCAGAAGCGCGAGGCTCTCGCCGGGCTTCATGGCGAAGGAGATTCCGTCCAGCACCCGCGCCTGGCCATATCCGGCGCAGAGCGCCTCCACTCTGAGCAGATCAGTCATGGCCCTCTCCCAGATAGACTTCGCGCACGCGCGGATCGGACATGATCTCCTCCGGCGCGCCCTCGGTGAGGATCTTGCCCGCCACCAGAACCGTGATGCGCTCGGAGAAGCGGCGCACGAGATCCATGTCATGCTCGATGAAGAGAATGCTCACCTCGCGCGGCAGACGCGCGATCACCGAAAAGACCTCGGCGCTTTCTCCGGCGGGCACGCCCGCCGCAGGCTCGTCGAGCAGCAGGATGCGCGGCCGCGTCGCCAGAGCCAGAGCGATTTCGACCAGCCGCTGCTTGCCATAGGCGAGCCGCTGGGTCTCCTCGCCCGCCTGAGCCTCAAGCCCGAGATCGCGGATCAGCTCCATCGCCTCCTCGATCTCGGGCTTATAGGCGCGCAGGGGACGAAACCAGCGGTCGCCCTCGCCCTTGCGCTCCAGAATGGCGAGGAGCACGCTCTCCAGAACCGTGAGGCCGGGGAAAAGATTATTGATCTGGAAGGTGCGGGCCACGCCCTTCGCCACCCGCTTCTCCTGAGAAAGCCCCGTGACCTCCTCGCCGCCGATGAAGACCTGTCCCGAACTCGGCGCCAGAACGCCGGTCAGCATGTTGATGAAGGTGGTCTTGCCCGCGCCGTTCGGGCCGATCAGCGCATGGCGCGCGCCCGTCGGCAAAGCGAAATCGATGTCGCTGTTGGCGACGAAGGCGCCCCAGACCCGCGTCAACCCTTTGGTCGAGAGGGCCGCCCCCGCCTCGGGCGAGAAAAGGCTCGAAGTCCCGCTCATCGCGCGCCTCCTTCGGAAGCGGGACGCAGGCGCGCCCAGAGCCGCGCCAGCGCCCCCACGAGCCCGCCGCGCAGGAAAAGCACCACCGCCATGAGCAGCACGCCCATCCAGAACTCCCAATAGACCGGATTGAGATCGGCCAGACGTTCGCGCGCGATCAGAAACAACGCCGTTCCCGCCAGAGCGCCATACAACCGCCCCGTTCCGCCCAGCACCAGCATGACGAGGAATTCCGCCGCCAGAGGCACGGAGAGCGAATCCACCCCGACGAATTGCGTCGTCTGAGCGAGCAGCCCGCCGGAGATCCCCGCCAACCCCGCCGAGAGCGTGAAGGCGACGCGCAGGCGGCTCTCGACCGAGGCGCCGAGCGCGGGCATGCGCTTGCCGCCCTCGCGGATCCCGCGCAGCGAGAGCCCGAAAGGCGAGGCCAGAACCACCCGCAGGAAGACGAACACGCCGAATAAAACCGCATAGGAATACCACCAGGCGGTGCGGCCGTAGAGATCGAACTCGAAGACTCCGAAGAGCGGCGCGACGTCGATGCCGGACAGCCCGTCCACGCCGCCGGTGATCCCGCTCATGCGGTTGGCCAGCTCGAAGACGACCAGTCCGAGGCCGAGCGTCACCATCAGCCGCGTCAGATCCTTGCCGCGCACCACCAGCAGACTCCCGAGGAAGCCCGCGCAGAGCGAGACCGCCCCCGCGATCAGCAGGCCCGTCAGCGGCTCGCGCCAGCCGTGGATCGTCAGCAGACCGGCCGTATAGGCGCCGATCCCGAAAAAGGCCGCATGGCCCAGAGAGACGATCCCCGCGTAGCCCAGCGCCAGATCCAGCGCCAGAACCGCGACCGCGTAAGTCATGATCGACACGCCGAGCGCGAGGTTGTCGGGAAAGAGGAAATAAGCGACGGCGGGCGTCAGCCAGAGCAGGATTTCCGCGAGGCGCGGACGCGGACTGGCCAGCCGTCCGATCGCGATCGGTTCGTGAAGCGTCATGAGGAGCCCCCGTGAACAATGGCGTGAGCGGCGGCGGATGAAAAGGGAGAAGTCATGCGCGGCGGCCTCCGAGGCCGGAGGGGAAGGCCAGCAGAAGCGCGATCATCAGCACGTAGATGATGAAGGCTCCCGCCTGCGGGATGAAATATTTGCCCGCCACGTCGAAGACGCCGAGGATCAGGGCCGCGATCAGAGGTCCGCGCAGGCTCCCGGCGCCGCCGACCACCACCACGAGAAGGAAATAGACCATATATTTCAGCGGAAAGGTCGGATCGAGGCCCAGAACCTCCACGCCAAGGGCGCCGCCCAGACCCGCAAGCCCGCTGCCCAGAGCGAAGCACAGGCTGAAGACCAGACCGACGTTCACGCCGAGCCCCGCCGCGGCGTCCTGATTATCCACCGAGGCGCGGACCTGCGCGCCGAAACGGGTTTTCGCGAACATCAGATGCAGCGCGATGGTCAGCAGGATCACGACCGCGATCAGAAACAGGCGGTATTTGCCGAGATCCACCCCCGCGACGCGGAGCTGGCCTTGCAGGAATCCGGGCGTCGAGACGAATTGCTGTCCGGCGCCGAAGAAATAATGCGCCGCCGCGATGGAGGAGAAGACGAAGCCCACCGTGAACAGCACCTGATCCAGATGCGAAGCCTTATAGAGCCTCTGAAACAACAGCCGCTCGGCGGCCAGACCCGCCAGACCCGCCCCAAAAAAGGCGAAAGGCAGGGTCGCGAGAAAAGGCAGGCCCGTCTTCTGCGTCAGCCAGACGCTGAAATAGCCGCCGATCATGGCGAAGGCGCCATGAGCGAGATTGATGAAGTTCATCAATCCCATGGTGATCGAGAGGCCGACGGCGACGAGAAACAGCAGACTGCCGTAAGCGAGGCCGTCGAAGAGAACGCCGATGACGCTGGTCATTCCATCCATCCTGTGCTGCGGCGAAAAGCGAAAGCAGGGACGGCCGCGCGCCGTCCCCTCCGATCCGGCGGCCCGCCCCCTCCCGACGCCGGAGCGTCAGGCGGGCGCGGAGGCCGGAATGCGTTTCGCGGCGTCAATGGACGGCGGAATCCCGGCTCTCGGGGAATTCGTGGAACTCCACGTTGGAGAGCCGTCCGTCGAGGGTCTCCACCTTGCGGACGTAGATGGTCTGCACCACGTCGCGGGTCTCGGCGTCGATGAGCAGCGGGCCGCGCGGGCTTTCCCAGCTCGCCCCGGCCAGAGCCGCCGCCAGAGCCGGGCCGGAGGCGTCGCCGCCGGTCTTCTCCAGCCCGAGATAGAGCGCGGCCATGCCGTCATAGGCGGAGACCGCGAGGAAATTCGGCCATTTATCCTTCGGATAGGCCGCGAGATAGGCCTTCACGAAAGCCTCGTTCTCCGGCGAGGCGTGGGCCATCGAATAATGGCCGGTGGTCACGACGCCGAGTCCGGCGTCTCCCGTGGCCTCGATGGTCAGCTCGTCGGTGAGGTCGCCCGTGCCGAGCATGGCGATGCCCTCGGCGGCGAGGCCGCGCTGATTGAACTCCTTGATGAAGTTGATCGTGGCCTCGCCCGGCGGCAGCCAGACGAAGACCGCGTCCGGGCGCGCGTCCTTGATCCGCTGGATGAAGGGCGCAAAATCGGGATTCTGCGCCGGAACCCGCAGAGACCCCGCGACCTCGCCGCCGCCCGCCGTCAGGCCGCGCTTGAAGGCCGCCTCGGCGTCATGGCCCGCCGTGACGTCGGCGACCAGCGTGTAGATGGATTTATACCCCTGTTCGGCGGCGTAGCGCCCGGCGGGCTCGGTGATCTGCGGCAGGGTCTGCCCGACGCGCAGCATATAGGGGCTCGCCGAGGTGATGCCCGAAGAGGAGGCGTTGGTGACGATCATCGCCCGCTCGGCGCCTTTGGCCAAAGGCGCCGAGGCCATGGCCGAAGCCGTGAAGGCGAAGCCCACCAGAACGTCGGCCTTTTCGCGCACGATGAGATCCTGAACGGCGCGGCGGGCGCGGTCGGGCGCGATGCCGCCGTCGTCCTTGACCACGAGTTCGATCTTCTTGCCCGCGACGCTGTCGCCATGCTCTTGCAGGAAGAGCCGGATTCCGTTCTCCATCTGCCGGCCGTATTGGCTGAAGGGCCCCGACATGGGCAGCACCAGCCCGACCTTCACCGTCTCGGCCGTTTCTGCGGCGAAGGCGGCGGGCGCGGCGGCCGTCAGGGCGGAGGCGGCCAGAAGCAGGCCCAGCGCGTGACGTCTCATCATTTCAACATCCTCCCGTTTGCGATGATTTTTTCAGTTCGACCGGTCGGCTCTGCGGCCGAAGGCGGCGCGCAACTCGCCCAACCCCTCGATCCGCGCCTCGAAGAGGTCGCCCGGATCGGCCGGAGCCATGGGACCGAGCGCGCCGGTCAGGATCAGATCCCCCGCGCGGAGCGGCTCGCCGAGCGCGGCGGTCTTGCGCGCCAGCCAGACCGCCGCGTTGAGCGGATGCCCGAGGCAGGCCGCGCCCGAACCTGTCGAGACGGTTTCTCCGTTGCGGCTCATGGTCATGGCCGCGTGTCTGAGATCCAGCGAGTCCAGAGATTTCGGCGAACCGCCCAGCACGACCAGCGCCGAAGAAGCGTTGTCGGCCACGGTGTCGTTGAAGCGGATGCTCCAGTCGATAATGCGGGAATCCACCACTTCAATAGCCGGAAGCGCGAAATCCACCGCCCGGACCACATCGGCCAGACTGGAGTTCGGATGGGGCAGATCGCGCTTGAGCACGAGCGCGATCTCCGCTTCGGCCTTGGGCTGGATCAGACGGGAGAAAGGCAGCTCCTCCTCGTCGCCGAAGACCATGTCGGCGAAGATCGCGCCGTAATCGGGCTGATCGACGCCCAGCTGCTTTTGCACCGCCTTCGAGGTCAGGCCGATCTTGCGCCCGACCAGCCGACGGCCCGAAGCCAGCGCCAGATCGACGTTGATCTTCTGCACGGCGTAGGCGGTGCGGCCTTCGTCCTCCGGCATGCGGTCGCGCAAGGGGGCGAGGGGGCGGCCGCTCGCCTCGGCTTCTCTGAGTTCGGCGGCGAGGGCCGCGATCAGGGCGGAGTCCATCGGAGGCTTCTCCTGAGGGGAATGCGGGGAGGGGCTCATTCGGCGACCTGACGCGACTCCGGGCCGACGCGCTCCGGCTCATAGCGCAGGACGCGGGCGAGGGCCTGAGAGACCTCGGCGACGCGCTGGGGCGAGGAGGTCGCGGCCACCACGCGGTCAGGCCGCAGGAAGACCACGGAGTCCGGCTGAGCGCCGAACCAATCCTTCAGCCGCCCCTGATGATCGCCGATCTCCGTCACGCCTTCCTGAGGCTCCTGAGTGAAATCGAGCGCCGCGTCCGGACGGGCGCCGAGCTGCACCTCAGGCTTCACGCAGAGGAAGACCGCCCCCAGATCGCGCCACATGGCGATTTGCTCCGGCGCCATATGGCGGATGGGACTGTCTCCCCAGGCGATCAGCGCGAAATTCGGCCCGATCAGATCGTCCATGCGCAGGATCTCGCCCGCGAGGCTGCGGACGCGGGGCTGAATGAACAGCCGCCCGACGGGGCTCGTCCTGGCCCTTGCGGCCGGCCCCGGAACCACGGCGCCCTCGGTGAAGCGCGGCATGGGCTTGAAGCGCATCTCCAGCAGATAGCGCTTGACGGGCGGAAGGAGGTTCAGCGCCCAGGTCGTCGCGTCGCGGAGGTGGTTCAGGAAGCGGTAGGGCGGATTGAAGACCTTGCCCACCCGCACGGAAAGATCGATCATCGCCTTGGCGTGGTCGCGGCGCTCCTGCTGATAGGTCTCCAGCAGCTCCTCGCCGAGACGTCCCTTGACGACCGCCGCCAGCTTCCAGCCGAGATTGGCCGCGTCTCGGATGCCGCTGTTATAGCCCTGACCCTGCCAGACCGGCATGATATGGGCGGCGTCTCCGGCGAGCAGCACGCGCCCCACGCGAAAGCGCGCCGCAAGGCGGGCGTTGTGGTTGTAGACGCGCTGACGGATGATCTTCGCCTCCTCGGGCTTGTCCATCACCTTGGAGAGCAGGGCGCGCATGACTTCGGGGCGGTCGAAATGAGCTTCGGTCTCGCCCTTCATGACCATGAATTCGAAGCGCCGCACCCCATGCGGCAGAGCCGCCGAGACGTAAGGCCGCTCCGGATCGCAGCAGAGATAAAGATTGGGCGTGCCGACCGGATCGTTCTCCACATCCACCACGATCCATTGATTGGGCGCCGTCTCGCCCTCGAAGGCGAGGCCGAGCGCCTCGCGCACGGGGCTGCGCCCGCCGTCGGCGCCGACGAGATAAGCCGCTTCGACGACGTAAGGCCCCTCCGGGCCTTCAAGGCGGACGCGCACCCCTCCGGGATCCTGCTCCAGCCCGACGAAGCGCGTGGAGAACCGCGCCTCGACCTGCGGAAAGCGGGCCAGCCCCTCAAAGAGGATCCGGTCCGCCTGAGGCTGGATGAAGGCGTTGCGCCGGGACCAGCCGAATTCGTCGGTCCGCGGCTCGATGGAGGCCCAGCAGCGCCCGGAGGCGGTCAGAAACCGCATCCAGTGAAAAGGCGTGGTGTGCGGCTCGATGAGGTCGGCGAGGCCGATCCCCTGCATGGCGCGCATGGATTCGTCGTCGATGCCGATGGCGCGCGGATAATCGATCAGCTGCGGAAGGCTCTCGATCAGCAGAACCTCCACGCCGCAGGCGCCGAGCTGGTTGGCGAGCGTGAGCCCGACCGGGCCGGCTCCGACGATCAGAACCTCCGTCTTCAGAGAGGGGGCCTTCAGAGAGGGGGTCTGGAGCGCGGGCGCGGCCGCTTCGCTCGAATGGGCGGACATATGCGATCCTCAAGCTGCGCGGCGACGGCTTCGGACTCCGCGCGGCGCGCGAAGCCTCGCGCCCGCGGCGTCGGCGGAGCGGAAGGCCGTCGGATTGCGGATGGAATGGAAAGGGAGGCGAAGAGGCTCCGCGGCCTGAGCCTAGCCGAGCCCTTCAGGCTCGCCTTCGGCGGCGTCGTGAAGCCTGCGAAGATCTGCGCGCCGAAACGCCGGGACCGCCTTCATCGTCTTTCCTCCCCAGATTTCATGACGCGGTCTTCGCCGCCCTATAAGGCGAAATCGCTATAGGCGCATTGCCAAAGCGACAATCTTCATGTCAGTCTTGTTCACTTGGTGCACGTTTCTTGCGGAGACGCCGATGACCAGCTCCGGCGAGTCCACGTATAAGTTGGTGCAAGGGCTCTCGCGCGGCCTGAGCGTCCTGCGCGCGTTGAATCAGGCTGAAGGCGGCTGGGCCAGCATCCGCGAATTGAGCGAGGCCACCGGATTGCACCGCACCACCGTGCGGCGCCTTCTGGAGACTCTGCAAAGCGAAGGCGTGCTGCGCCGCTCCACCTCGGACGACAGTTATCGCCTCACCGCCGAAGCCCGTTCGCTGAGCGACGGATTCCGCGAAGAGGAATGGATCGCCGAGGCCGTGGCGCCGATTCTCGGCGATCTTCTGGTCAAGGTGGTCTGGCCCTCGGATTTCGCCACGCTCGACGGGCTGGACATGCGCGTGCGCGAGACGACTCATCGCTTCAGCCCTCTTTCCTTCCACAAGGTCACGGTGCGTCGGCGGCTGTCGCTGACGCAGACGGCCATGGGCCGCGCCTATCTCGCCTTCTGCCCCTGCGAGGAGCGCGAGGAGCTGCTCGACCGGCTGGAGGCCGCGGCGGACGACATGCTCGGTCTGATGGGCCGCCCGCGCTTCGCCGATCTCCTCCGCCAATCCCGCGAGGCGGGACACGCCTGGAACAACGGCGAATGGCGGCCGGAACAGAAGATTCTGGCGCTCGGCGCGCCCATCGGCCGCGCCGGACGCGTCGTCGGCTGCCTCAATGTGGTGATGCTGCGCTCGGCGCTGTCTCTGGCCGAAGCCCGCAAGCGCTATCTGCCGCCTTTGCAGGAGGCCGTCCGGAAGGTCGAGGATTATCTCGACGCCGCCGAGCGGCCCGGCGGGACGGCCGAAGCCGCCCCGCTTCTCCCCTCCTAGCGGCGCAAGCCCGCCGAACCGGTGGTGTCGCGGCCGCGGCTGCCGGTGGTCGTGTCGATGGGATCGCCGTACCACGTCAGACCTTCAGGGAAATCCGCAGGCTTCCATTCGATGGCCTCCCAGTCGGGATCGAAGATCAGATAGCCGCCCGCGTAGATCTCCACGCGGTGATCCGAACCCGGATCATGGATGTAGAGATACATGGCTTGGCCCACGCCATGTTTGCCCGGCCCCACGCCATAAGAGACGTCGAGATCCCGCAGGACGTCGGCGGCCGTGAGCGCGTCGGAGAAATCCTGAAGGTTGAAGGCGACGTGATGCATCTGGGCGGTCTTCTCCAGACGATTGGCGACGATGGCCAGATCATGCACCTGCGGCGTCACCGACATCCACGAGGCCATGATCGTCTCGGGATGATCCGGCAGATAGGCGAATTCCCGACGTTTGAAGCCGAGCGTCTCGCGCACCCAGCGCTCGGCCTGATTGATCGTCGAGGGCGAGGTCTGGATGTTGAAATGGTCGATGCGGCGCACGCCGAGCCCCCGGCGCTTCGAGCTGTTCGAGGGCAGGCGCGAGCGCATATGCTGGGGCGCGCGGGGCTTGTCGATGTCGTAATACAGCTCGAAGGGATGGTCGCCGCCGGGCAGAAGAAAGCGGATCGCGGCGCCGCGTCCGGCTTCGGCCCCGGCGGGCAGCTCCAGAACCTCGATCTCCTGACGCTTGAGCTCCTCATAAAACAGCTCGACGTCCTGCGGACGCTTGACGCGGAAGCTATAGGCGTTGACCACCGCTTCGGCCTGCTCGGTCAGCACGAGGGAGTGATGCCCAAGCTCCTGATAGCAGCGCAGATAGGAGACGTTCCCCCGCCGCTCGACCTCCTCCATGCCGAGGGTGTCGCGGAAGAAAAACAGGGATTTCTCGATATCCGTGACGCCGAGATTGACGGCGCCGCATTGGGCGATCTGCGGACCCGGATCATATCGATCGGAATTTCTGGACATATGGCCTCCTCCCAGAGAATGCGCCGACGCGCCCGTCCGACGCTCCGGACGGAATTCCGGCGCGCGGCGAGATCAGGCGGCGAGGCGGCTCCCGCCGCCGACGCTGCGGCTTTCGGATCAGCGGCGACCGGATCCGGCGCTTCCCGGCTTCTCCCGGCCTCCGCTGGATCTTGGCTAACAAACCGCGCGGCGCGGCCTCAATCGGCGTCTTGGTTTGGTGCGCAAAGTGCACGAAATCCGACGCGCTCCCGCAGCCTCTTCAAGGAAGCGCCCGCCCGTCCGCGTGCACTCAGCGCACGCTTTCGCGGCGAGGCTCGCCTCGCGCGGCCCGCCTTCGTTAAATCTTCTCCGCAAAACCGGCCTGCGCGCAGGGACGCGAAGCCGCTCAGGGAGGAGCCGAAGATGGGTCAGGAATTCACCGAAGCCGCCGCCAGCCGCTTCGCGCGCCTCAGCGACGGCGCGCAGGATCTCGACATTCATTATAACGACTGCGATCCCGCCGCGGGCGGCGAGACGGTGGTCATGCTGCACGGCTCGGGGCCGGGGGCGAGCGGCTGGGCGAATTTCAGCCGCAACGTCGCGCCGCTGACTTCGGCGGGCTTTCGCGTGATCCTGCTGGATTGCCCCGGCTGGAGCAAAAGCGACTCCGTGATCTGCGCGACCTCGCGCTCAGAACTCAACGCGCGGATCCTCAAGGGCCTTCTGGATCATCTCGGCCTTGCGAGGGTCCATGTGATCGGGAACTCCATGGGCAGCCATAGCGCGGTCGCCTTCGCGCTCGCGCATCCGGAGGCCGTGGGCAAACTAATCCTGATGGGCGGCGGCACGGGCGGCGTCAGCGCCTTCGTCCCCATGCCGACCGAAGGCATCAAGCTGCTGCAAAAGCTTTACCGCGAGCCGACCATCGACAACCTGAAGCGCATGATGGAGGTTTTCGTCTTCGACGCCGGAGATCTGACGGAGGAGCTGTTTGAAACCCGCCTTCAGAACATGCTCGCGCGGCGCGACCACCTCGAAAATTTCGTCAAGAGCTCGGCGGCCAATCCGCGCCAATTCCCCGACGTGGGCCATCGACTGCATGAGATCTCCGCCGAGACGCTGATCGTCTGGGGGCGCAATGATCGCTTCGTGCCGATGGAGGTCGGTTTGCGCCTTGTGGCCGGGATTCCGAATTCGCAGCTCCATGTCTTCAATAATTGCGGCCATTGGGCGCAATGGGAGCATGCGGACCGGTTCAATCGCCTCGCTCTGGATTTCCTGACGCATTGAAGCCGTCTTCATGAGGATCTTCCGCCCGGTCGCGCGGAGGCTTCGCAGGAGAGGAAAGCCGCCCGCACGGCCGGGCTCGACAGGGGAAGATAGTCCTTGCCTTTTTCCTCTCCCGCCATAGGCTGAGATCTCAGATTGAGCGCGGGAAGACGCAGATGAGCGAAGAATCTTGGCTTCAGCATAAGATCGTCGATCATGCTCACGGTTTAATCGCCGCGATCTTCCAGCATCCTGCCGACTGGCGCGCTGAAAGCCGCGTGGAATGGGTCCCGCAGCATCGCCGTTCGCCTGTGCGCGTCAGCGCGATGGCCGCGCCTCAGGGGCGCGATCTCTCCTTTCAGTTCTACCCCATGCAGAGCTTCCTCTGGCCGCCCATGCCTCTGACGAGCCCCGGCCAGAACGTCGAAGGAGTCATTCAGATTCAGCCCGTCTCGCCGCAGGACGCGATGGCCCGGATCATCCTTCCCTCCTATCGGGGCGGAGTCGCCGATCTGAAGATCTCGGCGATCGACGCGCAACCTGAGCCCACAACGCCGGATCCGCGCGCGCCGCAAGCTCAGCTTCAGGCTTTCCGCATCACGGCCCGCATTGAATTCGACTTCAACGGCGCGCGCCGTGAAGAGGAGTTCAGCGCGCTCCAGAGCATCGTGGCCTTTCCGCCCTCCGGCTGGGGCATGCCGCCCATGATCAGCTGGACGTTGACGGACATCTGCAGCGTCGGCGCCGTCAAAGGCGGCCTCGACGCCGCCCTCCCGACGGCCTTGCGCATCCGGCGCTCTTTTCAGATCAATCCGCAGTTCAAAGATCTGGTTCAGCGCACCGTGCGGAATATGATCGCGCAGGCCGGTCGGCAGACCGACGCCCTTCTGCAGCAAGGCCGCGAGCAGATCGCGCGGAACGCTCAGGCGAGCCGCGAATTCATGGCGCGCAATCAAGCCTACGTCGACCAGCAGCAGGCGCGCGTGGACGCCATGGCCAACCCGGTCTGGACGCAGACCTCGTCCGTCTTCTCGGCCTCCGACATGATGGGAGACGGCGACCGCTCCGATTATACGAGCCATGATCAGTTCGTCGACGCCATGCGCGAGGAGCAGACCGTCCATAATCCGGAGAACTCCGCGAACTCCAAGATCAGCAATCATGTGGATTACGTCTGGAAGGATCATGAGGGGAATCTGATCGGCAGCGACGACCCTAATTATGATCCCAATCGCGGCTCAGACCGCCGATGGACGCAAGCGACGATCCGCAAGCCGAATTCCTAGAGCCCGCCGACGACGCGAAGCCTCCCCGCCTCCGGATGCGGAGGAGCCGCCCTAAGGCCCCGGCGAGAGGCCGCGCGCAGGGACGGCGGCCCGACCAGAATCACGATCAGCGCCCGTCCGATCAAAACCGCGCGGAGGAGCCTCGCCCTCGTCTCCGCGTGGAAAGCCGCGTCTTCAATCCCCGCGCAGGCCGCGCCCTGAAGCCGAGGCGGGCCGGAGCGCCGGGATGCGCCTTCTTGCCAAGTTCGAATGTAATGTAATAACATTATGTATGAGAGCGAATCGCGGGCTTCAGGCTTCGGCGAGGAGCCGAACCTCACCCCCCTTCGCGTTCCGCGCCGCGAAAAGCCGCGCGGTCCGCTCCATCTCAGGAGACTGCATATGCGAAAACACCTCGGCGGCGGCGCGGCCATGGCGCTGCTTATGAGCGTCGCGTCCTGCGCCCATGCGCAAGACCATGATCCCGGGCGTCATGGGCATGATCATGAAGAGATCGGCGTCCGCCGCGTCTTCGTCGGAGATCATGCGCAAGGGCTGATCACGGTCTTCGACCTCGCCGATCCGGACCATCGCTGGAGCTTCGAGACGCAGGGTCAGGCGAAACTTTATCCGGTCGCGGGAGGCGCCGCGATCGCCGCCGTGCAGTCGGATCTCGATGTGACGCAGTTCGTCATGAGCGGCGTCAGGCTGCGGGACCATGGCGATCACGCCGACGTCGAGGTCGGGGATCCGAGCGCCTTTGCGCAGAAGCTCTCAGGCCCCCGGCCCTTCCATCTCGTGGACCATGGCGGCGAGGTCGCGATCAATTACGACCTCGGCGGCTATGCGGAGATCCTCGACGGGGCCGCTCTGGCGGAGGGCCGGATCGAGCCGAAGCGCTTTCCGCAAAACCGCGCGCATCATGGCTTCGTCGCGCCTTTAGGCGGGGACTGGCTCTCCACCGTGGCCTCCGAGGAGCCGGTCGAGGGCGGCGGAGCCCCGCCGCGCCTCGGGCTGCGGGCCTTCGATCTCTCCGGCGCGCCGCGCGGGGCTCTGGCGGCCTGCACGGCGATTCATGGCGAAGCCTTCTCTGGCGCCTATCTCGCCGCCGGATGCAAAGAGGGAGTTCTGACCGCCAAAAACGGCCCCAAGGGCGTCGAATATGAGATGTTGGCCTATCCCGTCGGCCTGCCTCAGGGCGTGACGACCGGAACATTGCTCGGCTCCCCGGCGATGCAGGTCTTCCTCGGCAATCACGGCCCCGACGGGCTCGTGGTGATCGACCCCGCGGAGGAGCCGCATTATCAGCGCATCGCCTTGCCTTTCCGTCGGGTGGATTTCGCTCTGGATCCGGTGCGGGCGCGCAACGGCTATGTGCTGACCGAGGACGGGAGCCTGCATCGCGTGGATCTGCTCGCCGCCCGGATCACGGCCAGCGCCAAAGCCACCGAACCTTACTCCATGGAGGGCCATTGGAACGATCCGCGTCCGCGCATCGCCATGGCGGGCGACGAGATTCTCGTGACCGATCCCCGCGCGGGACTGGTGCGCCGCATCTCCGCCGAGACCCTTCAGGAGGTCGGGACCGTGGCCGTCGGGGGCCTCCCCTATCATCTGACCGTGGTGACGGCTTCGGGCCTCGTCCACTGAACTCCCCGGATTTACGGCGGCCTCCCCAAGATTTCGCCGTAAAAGCGCGCCGCTCGGATCCCCCTCCGGGCGGCGCGCGCTTGAGCGCTCGCGGATCACGCCGCCTGTCGAAGCCATTGCGGGAAAGGATCGGGGCGTCCCTTCCAGAGCTTGGGCGCATAAGCTGCGACGAGCGCGGCGTCGAGGGTCGCCGTGATGGCCGCGCGATCCATCCCTGAGCCGATGAAGACCAATTCCTGCCGACGGTCTCCCCAAGGCTCCTCCCAGACTTTGGCGATCTGGGCGAGGGCCTCGGGGTGGCTCGGCCAACGCTCTTGAGGAACCGAACTCCACCAATTGCCCAGAGGCCGCACCGAAGAGAGCGCCCCCGCGAGTGAGAACTCCGCGACCCAATCCGGCCGGGTGGCGATCCAGAAATGTCCTTTGGCGCGGATCACGCCGGGCAGGTCGCCATTGAGGAAGTCATGGATCTTCTTCGGGTCGAAGGGGCGGCGCGCCCGATAGACGAAGGAGGAGATCCCATATTCCTCCGTCTCGGGAACATGATCGGCGAAGCCGTAAAGCTCCTTGGCCCACAGCGGGTGCTCATGAGCCTTGTCGAAATCGAAGAGCCCGACGTCGAAGATCTCCGAAGCGGCGACTCTGGAGAAATCCGTTTCGATCAGCTTCGCGTCGGCGTTGAGCGCGCGGATGATCTTGCGCGCCTGAGCCAGAAGCTCCGGCCCGGCCTCGGTCGCCTTATTGAGGATGATCACGTCGGCGAATTCTATCTGATCGGTGAGGAGATCCACGAGGCTGCGCTCGTCCTCCTCGCCGAGGCTCTCGCCGCGATCCGCGATGAAGTCATGGCTGGCGAAGTCGCGCGGCAGATTCACCGCATCCGCCACGGTGATCATGGCGTCCAGACGCGCGACGTCCGAAAGGCTCGCGCCCGCCTCGTCGCGGAATTCGAAGGTCGCGGCCACCGGCAGAGGCTCGGAGACGCCTGTGGACTCGATGAGCAGATAATCGAAGCGGCCCTCCCCGGCCAGACGGCGGATTTCGGTCAGCAGATCGTCGCGCAGAGTGCAGCAGATGCAGCCGTTGGTCATTTCAACCAGCCTCTCCTCCGCCTGAGACAGCTCCGCCCCGCCGCGCACGAGGTCGGCGTCGATGTTGACCTCCGACATGTCGTTGACGATGACCGCCACGCGGCGGCCTTCGCGGTTGTTCAGAATGTGATTCAGCAGGGTCGTTTTGCCCGCGCCGAGAAATCCCGACAGCACGGCGACGGGGAGGCGGCTATCCGGAGGCGGAAGCTGGGGGGGATGGTTCGTCATGGCGTCCTCGATCAGGTTATTTCGTAATGTTATTACATTACGTTTTTAGAGCCGAAACGCCCCGCGCCGCAAGAGGCTTCCGCAGGCCCGCGCCGGAGCCCGCGCGGGAGGAGAGGAAAACTTGCCTGATTCTCCAAAACTCTGGCGAAGCGGCCCGCGCGCGTCTATGGTTCCGCTCAAGGCGGCGGATCAGGAGGCGGAGAGATGCGGACGGAGCTGAGCCGCGCGGTCGCGCGCTACGTCGACATCCACGGCGGTCTGAATATGGCTTTGCAGACTCCGGTCGCCGATGTGGTCGTGATCTGCAGCACCCAGCCGAGGGCGCCTTTCCGCAAACTCTATCGGCCGTCTTTATGCGTCGTGGCGCAGGGGGCCAAGAGGATCTCGCTGGAGAACCAGACCCTCGATTACGACGCGGGATCTGCGCTTGCGGTCAGCGTCGAGATGCCCGGCTGCAGCGGCGTGACTCAGGCCAGCGAGGCGGAGCCTTTCCTTGGCCTCACCATCGCCTTCGACGTCGTCCTGCTGCGCGAGGTGCTGGAGCAGACGCCTTCTCCGCCCCGTCCTTCGGGGGGGCGTCTGGGCGCCTTCGTCGAACGCCTCTCGGCGCCGATGGAGGATTGCCTCACGCGGCTCATGCGGCTGCTTGAGACGCCCGAAGCCGCGCCGGTGCTCTATCCCGCCTTGACGCGCGAATTATATTATCGGCTGCTGAGCGGCCCGAACGGCGGCGAAATCTGCAAGATCGTCCGCAACGACAGCCATACGCGCCGCATCGCCGACGCGATCCACCTCATGCGGCGGGACGTCGCCCGCCCGCTGCGCGTCGAGGAGATGGCCGAAGCCGCGCGCATGGGCGTGTCCTCGTTCCACCAGCATTTCAGAACCCTGACTTCGATGTCGCCGCTGCAATATCATAAGCAGCTGCGTCTGCTGGAGGCGCGGCGCCTGATGGTCGCCGAGGCGGCGAACGTCGCTCACGCGGCTTTCCGCGTCGGCTATGAAAGCCCCTCGCAGTTCAGCCGCGAATATGCGCGCATGTTCGGCGCGCCGCCCAAGCGGGACGCCATGACGCTGAAAGGGCTGCCGATCTCGTTATAGGCGTCGGGCCGCCGCCGCGAACGTCGCCGCAACCGCCGTTGAAAAGGAAAAGCCATGAGCGCCTATGTGAGCTTCCGCCAGCCGGGCGAGGCCGACAAACCCGTTCTCCTCGCTCTGCACGGAACAGGCGGCGACGAGCGTCAATTCGTCGAGCTGGCGCGCTGGATCGCGCCGGGGGCGGCGCTGGTCGCGCCGCGCGGCGACGTCTCGGAGCATGGGGCGAACCGCTTCTTCCGCCGCAAGGCGGAAGGCGTCTACGATATGGAGGATCTGGCCCTGCGGACCAGCAAGATGATCGGATTCGCGGAGGAGATCCGCGCCGAGCATCCGGGGCGTCCGCTCTTCGCCTTCGGCTATTCGAACGGCGCCAATATTCTGGCCTCGGCGCTGTTCGGGCGGCCGGAGCTCTTCGAGCGGGCGGCTTTGCTGCATCCGCTGATCCCCTGGACGCCCGCGCCTCAGCCGGGGCTTCAGGACAAGCCGATCTTCGTCAGCGCGGGGCGGCGGGATCCGATCTGCCCCCTGCCCGCCTCTCTGGCGCTGATCGAGCATCTCCGGACCCAAGGCGCGGCGGTCGAGAGCCTGATCCATCCCGGCGGACATGAATTCGTCCCGGAGGAGGCTGAGGCCCTCCGGAAGTTCCTCTCCCCCGCCTGAGAGGCGCGGCGGCGCGAAGCGGCTCTCCCTTCGGTTGCGCTGTTTCCGATTGCCAAGCGCGAATCATCCCCCTTATTCCTAAGGTCAAGGCGCGGGCCGAATTTTCCTATCCGGGACGCCTTCGCGCCAGAGGCGACAAGACCTCAAGAGCCTGACGGGAGGATGGACTGGATGGAGCTGACGAAAGAGCAGCAAGACGCCGAAATCGTGCTCGGCGGCGTGGAGACGCTCGCCGAACCCAAACGCGCCGAGCCTTGGATGCGGCCGGTCGAATATCTCGCCGCCGCGCTGCTGGTCGTGATGATCGTCACCGTGCTGGCCAACGTGTTCTTCCGCTACGCGCTGCATAAGCCGCTGATCTGGGGCGACGAGGTGGCTTCGCTCACCTTCATCTGGATGGCCATGCTGGGCGCGGCGCTGGCGCTCGACAGACACGAGCATATCCGGCTGACGGTGGTTCTGCCGCTCATGCCGCCTTGGATGGCCCGCATCGCCGAGGTGGGCGGGCAAGTTCTGGTGGCGATCCTGCTCGCGCGGCTGCTGCCGGTCGCGGTGGAATACGCCTATGAGGAATCCTTCGTCCGCTCCCCCGCGCTCGGGCTGCCGCTGACGTGGCGCGCCACCGCGCTGCCGGTCGGGATCGGGCTGATGCTGCTGCTCACCGTGATCTCGATCCTGCGGACCGGCGAATGGCGGATCATCCTCGGAACGCTGATCCTCGCCGGAGCGCTGACGGCTCTGCTGATCGGCGTCAAGCCTTCGCTGCTGAGCATCGGCAATTGGAATCTGCCGCTGTTTCTGGGGCTTTTCGCGGCCCTTCTGCTCGTCGCGGGGGTGCCCATCGCCTTTTGCTTCGCGCTCGGGACGCTGGCTTATCTGACCTTCGCCAGCCGGGCCCCGGTCTTCGTCATGATCGGGCGCATCGACGAAGGCATGTCCTCGCTGGTGCTGCTGTCGGTGCCGGTCTTCGTGCTGCTCGGCTGCATCCTCGACGCCACAGGCATGGGCAAGGCCATCGTCAATTTCCTCGCCTCGCTGCTCGGCCATGTGAAGGCGGGCATGAGCTATGTGCTGCTCGGCTCGCTGTTTCTGGTCTCGGGAATTTCGGGCTCCAAAGTCTCGGATATGGCGACGGTCGCCCCGGCGCTCTTCCCCGAAATGCGCCGCAGAGGCCATTCTCCGCCTGAAATGACCGCCATGCTCGCCACGGGCGCCGCCATGGCTGACACCGTGCCGCCCTCCATCGTGCTGATCGTGCTCGGCTCGGTGGCGGGGATCTCCATCGCCGGATTGTTCACCAGCGGATTCGCCATCGCCATGGTTCTGCTGCTGGTGCTGGCCGTGCTGGCGCGCTGGAAGGCGCGTCATGAGGACATGTCCGGCGTCCGCCGCGCGAGCCTCGGCTTCGTCGGCAAGGTCGCGCTGGTCGCCGCGCCCGCTCTGGTTCTGCCCTTCCTGATCCGCGGTCTGGTCGGCGGCGGGGTCGCCACGGCCACCGAGGTCTCCACCATCGCGGTGGTCTACGCTTGGATCGCCGGGGCGACGCTCTACGGCGGCGTGCCGCGCAGCCGCATCATGCCCATGCTTATCGAGACCGCCGCCATGTCGGGGGCGATCCTGCTGATCCTCGGGGCGGCCTCGGCCATGGCCTGGGCGCTGACGCAATCGGGCTTCGCGCGGGATCTGATGAATTTCGTCAAGGATCTGCCGGGCGGATGGATCAGCTTCATGCTGGCCTCCATCGTGATCTTTCTGGTGCTGGGCTGCATTCTGGAGGGCCTGCCCGCCATCGTGCTTCTGGCGCCGATCATGTTCCCCATCGCCAAGAGCCTCGGCATCCATGACATTCATTACGCCATGGTCGTCGTCACCGCGATGAACATCGGCCTGATGGCGCCGCCTATCGGCATCGGCTTCTACATCGCCTGCAAGATCGCCAACGTGCCCGCCGATCAGGTGATGCGCAGCATCTGGCCCTATATCGGGGCGCTCTTCGTCGGACTTCTGCTGATCGCCGCCGTGCCTTGGTTCTCGACCGCGCTGCTGTGATCGTCCAAAATCGCTTTAAGAAACCTTCGGGAGGACTTCATGACCATCCATCGCCGCTCCCTTCTTCTGGGGACCGCCGCCGGACTTCTGGCCGCGCCCTTCATTCGTCCGGGCGTCGCCCGCGCGGCTGAATTCGCCTATAAGGTGGCGAACAACCAGCCCATGACCCACCCGAGCAACATCCGCCTCACCGAGGCCGTGGCGCGGATCCTTGAGGAATCCGGCGGACGGGTCGATATTCAGATCTTCCCCTCGAACCAGCTCGGCGCCGACACCGACGTGCTCAGCCAGCTGCGCGCGGGCGGCGTGGAGTTCTTCCAGCTCTCGCCGGTGATCCTCTCGACGCTGGTGCCCAAGGCCTCGATCAACGGCGTGGGCTTCGCCTTCCCCGATTACGATACGGTCTGGAAGGCCATGGACGGCGAACTCGGCGCCTACGCCCGCGGCCAGATCGAAGGCGCGGGCCTCGCGGTGATGGATAAGATCTGGGACAACGGCTTTCGTCAGATCACCTCCTCGCGCGGCCCCATCGAGACGCCGAAGGATCTCGAAGGCTTCAAGATCCGCGTGCCGGTCTCGCCGCTCTGGACCTCGCTCTTCACGGCTTTCGGCTCGGCGCCCGCCTCGATCAACTTCGCCGAGGTCTACACCGCCCTCCAGACCGGAATCGTCGATGGTCAGGAGAACCCGCTCGCCATCATGAAGACGGCGAAGCTTTGGGAGGTGCAGAAATATTGCTCCATGACCAACCATATGTGGGACGGCTTCTGGATGCTCGCCAATCGCCGGGCGTGGAACGCCCTGCCCGATGATCTGAAGGAGATCGTCGCCAAGCATTTCAACGAAGGCGCCGTCAACCAGCGCGCCGACATCATGGAGATGAACGCCGGGCTGAAGACCGAGCTTGAAGCCGAAGGCTTCGTCTTCAACGCGCCGGATCCGAGCCTCTTCGAAGCCAAGCTCCGCGAGGCCGGATTCTACGCCGATTGGAAGAAGACCTATGGCGACGAGGCTTGGGAGAAGCTCGAAGCCGCCGTCGGCCGCAAACTGGCCTGACGCAGGACCGGGGGCGGCCTTCGCGGGCCGCCCCCTCCATGAAAGGAGCGCCGCATGCGAGATTCCGTCAAAGATCCCCTGATCGTCGGTTGGGCCCATAGCCTCTTCGGCAAATCCGCCGCGCCGGACACTCTGGCGCTGATGGCCGAAGTCGCGCTTCCCGCGCTGGCTCACGCCGGAGCGGCGCCGGAGGACGTCGACGGCCTTTTCGTCGGCGTCTATAACAACGGCTTCGCGCGTCAGGATTTTCAGGGCGCCCTCGTCGCCATGGGCGCGCCGGAGCTGGCCGGAATCCCTTTCATGCGCGCTGAAAACGCCTGCGCGACGGGCTCGGCGGCGCTTTACGCGGCGGCGGATTTCATCGCCTCCGGGCGCGGAAGGATCGCTCTGGTCGTCGGGGCGGAGAAGATGACCGCCACGCCCCCGGCGGAGGTCGGGGATATTCTGCTCTCCGCCAGCTATTTCGCCGAAGAGGGCGGAATCCCGGGCGGCTTCGCCGGAGTCTTCGGCGGAATCACCGACGCTTATTTCCAGAGATACGGCGACCGCTCCGCCGAACTGGCGATGATCGCCGCCAAAAACCATGAGCATGGGTTGCGCAATCCTTACGCCCATCTGCGCAAGGATCTCGGCTTCGAATTCTGCAATACGCCTTCCGACAAAAATCCGCTGGTCGCCGGGCCTCTGCGCCGCACGGATTGCTCGCTGGTCTCGGACGGGGCGGCGGCCCTCGTGCTGGCCGCGCCCGAAGTCGCGCAGGATCTCGCCCGCGCGATCCGCTTCCGCGCCCGCGCCCAGACCGGCGACGTCCTCGCGCTCTCGCGCCGCGATCCCGTCGCCTTCGAAGGCGCTCATCGCGCTTGGGCGCGGGCTCTGGAGCAATCCGGCTTGGGCGTCAGGGATCTCGATCTCGTCGAGACTCACGACTGCTTCACCACCGCCGAAATGATCCAATACGAGGCCATGGGGCTGGCGCCGCGCGGCGAGGGCTGGCGGATCGCCCGCGAGGGCCTGACCCGCGCCGGGGGCGCTTTGCCGGTGAATCTCTCGGGCGGGCTGAAGTCGCGGGGGCATCCTCTCGGGGCGACGGGCGTTTCGCAGCATGTCATGGTCGCCATGCAATTGGCCGGAGAGGCGGGCGAGATGCAGAAGCCCGGCGCGCGCCTCGGCGCGGTCTTCAATATGGGCGGCGCGGCGGTGGCCAATTACTGCTCGATTCTGGAGCGCGTCGGATGAGCGGCCCGCTCGGCGCCCAAAGGCCCTTTTCGACCCGCGTCATGAATCTGGCGACCCTCCTGACGCAATCGGCCCGCCGTCTGCCTGAGGAGACCGCCCTCGTCATGGGCGACAGGCGCTGGAGCTGGCGCGAGCTGGAGGCGCGGGCGGAGGCCCTCGCCTGCGCCTTGCAGGAGCGCTTCGGCCTGCGCAAGGGCGAGCGCGTCATGGTCCAGTCTCAGAACTCCATGGAGATGTTTCAGGCCATGTTCGCGGTCTGGCGGGCGGGGGGGATCTGGGTGCCCGCCAATTTCCGCCAGACGCCGGAGGAGGTGGTTTATCTCACGCAGGCCTCCGGGGCGCGGTTGCTGCTCTGCGACGCGGCTTTTCCCGCTCATGCGGCGGCTTGCCGGGCGGAATGCCCCGAGCTTGCGCATGTGATCGCCTTGGGCGCGGCGGATTTCGGCCCTTCGGTCGGGGATCTGACGCAGGAATATCTCGGCCGGAGCTTTCCCGCCCTCGCCGTGGACCGCGACGATCCCTGCTGGTTCTTCTTCACCTCCGGCACCACGGGACGCCCCAAAGCCAGCATCCTGACTCATGGCCAGATGGCTTTCGTGACCACCAACCACCTCGCCGATCTGATGCCCGGCCTGACGCCGGAGGACGCTTCGCTCGTGGTCGCGCCGCTGAGCCATGGGGCGGGAGTGCATCAACTCACGCAAGTGGCGCGCGGCGTGAAGACCATCCTGCTGAGCGGCGAGAAGCTGGACCCCGCCGAAGCCTGGGATTTGGTGCGGGAATGGCGCGTCTCGACGCTCTTCACCGTGCCGACCATCCTCAAGCTGCTGGTGGAGCATCCTGCGGCGGCTCAGGCGGAGACGGAGAGTCTGCGCTATGTGATTTATGCGGGCTCGCCGATGTATCGGGTGGATCAGCAAAAGGCGCTGAGGCTGCTGGGTCCGAAGATCGTGCAATATTTCGGGCTTGGGGAATGCACCGGCGCCATCACCGTGCTGCCCGCTCATCTGCATGAGGCCGAAGACGGCCCGACCGCCCGCATCGGGACTTGCGGCTACGCCCGCACCGGAATCGAGGTCCAGATTCAAAACGCCGCAGGCGAAGAGCTTCCGCCCGGCGAAACCGGAGAAATCTGCGTGATCGGTCCGGCGGTCTTCGCGGGATATTATGAAAATCCCGAAGCCAACGCGAAAAGCTTCCGTCAAGGCTGGTTCCGCACCGGAGATCTCGGCCATATGGACGCGGAGGGCTTCATCTACATCACAGGCCGCGAATCCGACATGTATATCTCGGGCGGCTCCAACGTCTATCCGCGCGAGATCGAGGAGAAGATCCTCGCCCATCCCGCCATCGCGGAGGTCGCGGTCTTGGGGATGCCTGACCCGCTCTGGGGCGAAGTGGGCTGGGCGGTTTGCGTGGCCAAGCCCGGCGCCCGCGCCGACGAAGCCGAATTGGCCGCCTATCTGGAAGGCAAGGTCAGCCGCTATAAATCGCCCAAACGCTTCATCTTCTGGGAGGCCCTGCCGAAATCGGCCTATGGCAAGATCACGAAAAAGATGATCCGCGAGGAGCTGCAAAAGCGAGGCTTGGCGGGGTGAGCGCCCGGATGATCCATCCCGGCCCGCGCGGGCCTGAGCGGATCCTTGCGCGCCGCGCCGGGTTGCGGCCCATCACGGGCGTGCTCGCCAAGGGAAAGACCGTGGCTCAGGCCGTGGGCGAGCTTTTCGCCGCTCAAGGCTGCAAGGGCGGGACGCTCCGCCTCGACGGCGCCTTATGCGCGCCGCTCCGTTTCGTGCTGCCCGCGCCCTCGACCGACGGGCTCCATGCGGCGTGGTATTCGGCGGTTCAGGCGCCGGAGGGCCTCTGGAGGATCCGGCAGGCGACGACCTCGGTCGGCTGGCGCGAGGGCGCGCCCTTTCTGCATTGTCATGGCAGCTGGCGGCCCGAGACAGGCGGCGCCGAGGCCATGGGGCATCTCCTGCCGCCGGAGACCTTGCTCGCTGAGAATCTTCAGGTTCGGGGCCTCGGCGCGGCGGAGTCCTGGTTTGAGGCTCTGCCGGATGAAGAAACCGCCTTCACGCTCTTCACCCCCGCAGGCGGAGGCTCCGGGAAAGGGCTGATCGCGCGGCTTCTCCCCGGCGAGGATGTGGCGGGCGCCGTCGAGGCTCTGGCCGCCGCCCATGGCCTGCGCGAGGCCCGCCTGCATGGCGTCGGCAGCATCGACCACATCCTTTTCGCCGACGGCCGCCGGATGGATTGCCTCGCCACCGAGCTGCATTTCACCGAAGCCTTTTTGCGCGCAGGCCGCGCCTCCATCGAAATCGAGGCCGTCGACGTTCACGCGCGGATCATGCGCGGCGCGCTGGCTGGAGAGGGAAATCCGGTCGGCGTGACGCTGGAGCTTGTCATCGAAAATCTGGGGGAATGAGCTATGGGCAAAGTCGCTCTCGTCACCGGCGGCTGCCGGGGCATCGGCCTCGCGGCTACGGAGTTGTTTTTAGAAGCGGGCTGGCGCGTGGTCATGGTCGACCGCGACGAGGCCGAGCTGAAGGCGGCCTCCGCGCAGCTGAAGAACGTCCTGCCGGTGCTGGCCGACGTCTCGATCCCCGCCGAGGTCGAGCGCATGGCGGCGGAGGCTCTGGCGGGCTTCGGGCGCATCGACGCTCTGGTGAACAACGCCGGAGTCGCGCTGTTCTCGCGCGCCGCGCGCACCAGCTTCGAGGAATGGCGCGAGGTCATGGCCACCAATCTCGACGGCGTGTTTCTCTGCACGCAGGCTTGCGTTCCGGCTCTGGCCGAAACGAAAGGCGCCATCGTCAACATCGCCTCGATTTCGGGCTTGCGGGCCTCCACGCTGCGGGTGGCCTACGGCACCTCGAAAGCGGCGGTGATCCATCTGACCAAGCAATTCGCGGCGGAATTGGGCGAATTGGGAATCCGCGTCAATTGCATCGCGCCGGGTCCGGTCAAGACCAAGCTCGCGGCGGCTGTCCATGCGCCCGAGATCATCGCGGCCTATTACGACGCCATTCCGCTGAACCGCTATGGCGAGGCGCGGGAGATCGCCGAAGGCGTCGTCTTCCTCTGCTCGGAGAAGGCGAGCTTCGTCACCGGGCAGACTCTGGCGGTGGACGGCGGATTCGACGCGACCGGCGTCGGGCTGCCCGCGCTGCGCCGGGAAAACGCGCCTCAGTGAGTTGCGCTGAAGGGCGGAGCGCAGATCTCGGGGGCTCATCCCGCCTTACGTTGATTTGAGCCTCACCCGACCGAGAGAGCGGGCGCCGCGGCCTTGCCGCCGAGCCGCGCGCTCAAAAGCCCCGCGACGCCTTCGGCGTGGCGCGTGACCTCCGGCAGGCCCATCAATTCGCCCGCCGCGCCGCGCGCCAGAGGCCCCGCCACGTAAAGACCCGGCTGCGGCGCGCCGTCGGGGCGCAGAGCCTCGCCCGCAGGGGCGGTCAGCAGACCGAGGCCATTCGGATCTAGGCCGATCAGCCCCGCCGCGATCAATCCGCCGAGCGCCGGATTCCCCTCGCCGATCCGGTCATGGGCCGGGCCGGTGGTCACGAGGACGCGGTCGAAGCTCTCGCGCCGGACCTCCGCGCCGCGCCGGGGGCGCAGATTCACGATCAGCCGCCCCCCCTCCTCGGCGGAGCCGACCAAAGCGGCGGCCTCATAGCGCAAGGAGCCTTCGGCTTCGCGGCGGGCGATCACGGCTTCGGGCTGCGGCGCGATGCGGAAGCGATGGACGTCCCAAGCCACCCGCAAATGCCGCGCGACCCGGCGCCGGGCCTCCGGCGTTAAGGCGCGCCAGATCTCGCCGCCCTGAGTCCGCACGACGTCCAGCACATGTTGCCAGCGATGGCCCGCCGCAACGGTCTCGCGCACATGGCGCCGCACCGAGCGCAAGAGCGCGCTCGCGCTCGCCGTATCGAACTCCAGCCTGTCGAAGGGGGCCGCGCCCGCGCCGAAGGCGTGGCCGCGCGAGCGGAAGCCCCGCCGCGAGACGACGAGGATCTCGCCCTTGTGGCCCCGCGCGTCGAGGGAGGCCACGAGATCGGCGGAGGTCAGGCCGGATCCGACGATCAGCACCCGCTCTTGAGGATCGACCTCCGCCAGCCATGAAAGGTCATAGGGATCGGCCCTGAGCTTCGGCGAGGAGGCCACGGCCCGCAAAGGCCCCGGAACCGCCGGACGCGGATGACTCGCCGCGAGGACGACGAAATCGGCGCGGATCTCGCGGCCGTCCGCCAGATCAAGCCGCCAGCCTTCGCCCTCCGGCGCGACCCGCGCGACGGCGCCCCGCAGATGCTCCGCCGCGCCGGAGGCCAGAAAAGGCGCCAGCCGCGCCGCGATATAGCTGCCGAAGACCTGACGGCGCGGAAAGACCTCTCCGGTGGGAACCTGAGATTCGGGATCCTCCGCCACGACCCCGTTGCTTTTCACCCAAGCGAAGAAATCGCCCGGATCCTCGCTGGAGACGCTCATGCGCGCGGCGGGCACGTTGATGCGATGGGAGGGGTCGAGGCTGGAATAGGCGAGGCCGCGCCCGATCTCGGCCCGGGGCTCGATCACGAGGATCCGCGCCGAGCCCGGCGGCAGGCGCCGCGCGAGGCTATAGGCGACCACCGCGCCCGTATAGCCGCCTCCGACCACGGCGACGACCGGCCTTCGCGCCTCGTCTTCTCCCGCCGCGCGCGTCATGACGCGGCCGCCTGCGCCGTCGGCGGACGATGATCGCCGGCGATGGTCTCGCCGAAAGGCCCCATATTGGCCGTCAGGGCTCCGGAGCCGATGGGATGGTCGAGCGGCAGAAGCGGCAAGGCCAATTCTCCAAAACGATAGGCTTCCTCTAGATGAGGGTAACCCGAGAGAATGAAGCTGTCGACGCCGATGCGGCGATATTCGTCGATCCTTTCGGCCACGGTCGCCGGATCCCCGACGAGAGCCGTTCCGGCGCCGCCGCGCACCAGCCCCACGCCCGCCCAGAGATTGGGGCTGACCTCCAGCTTGTCGCGCCGCCCGCCATGCAGCTTGCTCATGCGCGATTGCCCGACGGAATCCATCCGCTCGAAGACCTTTTGCGCGGCGGCGATGGCGGAATCGTCCAGTTTGGAGATCAGCCGATCCGCGGCGGCCCAAGCCTCCGCCGTGGTCTCGCGCACGATGACGTGCAGCCGGATTCCAAAGCTGACTTCGCGGCCCGCCTTCTCCGCCAGAGCCCGCACATGGGCGATCTTGCGCGCGACTTCGGCGGGAGGCTCGCCCCAGGTCAGATATTTGTCGATCTGCTGCGCCGCCACCTCATGAGCCGCCTCCGAGGAGCCGCCGAAATAGAGCGGCGGATGGGGCCTCTGAACCGGAGGAAAGAGCAGCCGTCCGTCCTCGATGGCGAAATGCTTTCCTTTGAATTCGACCGTCTCGCCCGCCAGAACGGCCTTATAAATCTCCAGAAACTCGCGCGTGACCTCGTAACGCTCGTCATGGCTGAGAAAGATCCCGTCGCCCTTGTTCTCGACCGGATCGCCGCCCGTCACCACGTTGATCAGCAGCCGCCCCCCTGAGATCCGATCGAGGGTGGAGGTCATGCGCGCCGCCAGAGTCGGCGATTGCAGGCCCGGACGCACCGCCACCAGAAACCGCAGCCGCTTCGTCAGAGGCGCGAGCGCCGAGGCGATGACCCAACTGTCCTCGCAGCTGCGGCCCGTCGGCAGCAAGGCGCCGTAATAGCCGAGGCCGTCCGCCGCTTGGGCGATTTGGGTCAGATAGGGCAGATCCACCGCCCGACCGCCCTCCGAGACGCCGAGATAACGGCCGTCGCCATGGGTGGGCAGGAACCAGAGAACCTTGATGCGTTCGGGAGCCGTAGAGGTGGACATGAGGGAGATCCTTCCTGAGTTGGGCGCTCCGCCCTCCCGGCGGAGCGCCTTCCGTCTTCAGCTCCAGGCGTGGAGCGGCGGATTCACGCCGTTCAGGTAGTAATTTCCGACGATGGCGTATTTCCAGCGCACCGGATCATGCAGCGTATGGGTGCGGGCGTTGCGCCAATGGCGGTCGAGGTTATGCTCCGCGAGGGTGGAGCGGGTTCCGGCCAGCTCGAAGAGCTTATTCGTCGCCAAAACCGCGATTTCGGTGGTGAGGATCTTGGATTCCGCCACCGCCACCTGAGCCTCCGCGACGCTCTCCGGCGTGGCCTGAGCCACGGCGCGGTCCACCGCATGTCCGGCGCGCTCCAGCAAGGCGTCGGCGGCGTTGGCCCGCACCTGAAGATCGCCCACCGCCTGAATGACGTAGGGGTCGAGCGAAGCTTTCTCGACGCCGCTGTCGGCCCAAGGACGCGATTTGGTCTTCACGAAGTCGATGGTCTCCTTGATGGCCGCCCGCGCGATGCCGAGATCCACCGCCGCCTGAATGATCTGCATGATCGGACCATCGGCGGAGGGCGTGGCGTAGCCCTTATAGCCGGGTACGACATGAGTCTTCGGCGCCTTCACCTTGTCGATGATCACCGTGCCGGAGAGCGTGGTGCGCTGGCCGAAGCTCGACCAATCGTCGATGACGGTCAGGCCCTCGGCGCCGCGGTCGGCGATGACGTACCAGGCGCGGCCTTCGTCGTCCAAGGCCACGATGGGCACCAGATGCGCCAGAAGCGCGCCGCTCGAATAGAATTTCTTGCCCGTGACGATCACATGATCGCCCGCATCCTCGAATTTCGTCTCGAATTCGGTGGCCTTCTTCGAGCCGAATTCCGAGAAGGCGTTGCCGAAGCGCGTCCCGGCGAGAATCTCGGCGAAGAGGATCTTCTTCTGCGCCTCATCCGAGACCGTATTGATCGCCCCGACCACCGCGAGATGATTTTGCGTGATCTGGCCGATGGAGGAATCCGCCTCGGAGATGATCGCGATCACCTTGGCGAGCGTGACGTAGGAGACTCCCGGCCCGCCGTATTCCTTGGGCACGTTGATCGACCAGAGGCCGCTTTGCGAATAGGCGTCCAGCTCCTCGATGGGCCAGATGCGTTCGCGGTCGCGCTTGGAGGAGTCTTTCGCGATCTCCGCCGCGATCTTCCGCGCGACCTCGATCGCCTCCGCGTCGGAGGCGATGACATGGGCCTTCTCCTTTGGGCGTTCGACCGGGGGGACAGGCTGTCCGAAACTCGCGGCGTTCTGCTGAATGGTCATGCTGCGACCTCTTTCGCTAGAGCGTTTTCCAGCGAAGCCGCCTCGGCTTCGCGTCGCGAAAACGCGATCAAATCAAGAGTCCGAGCGTGTTGCGGCCTTATGCGACCGCAAAACGCTCAAGGGAGGGGGCGGAGGCGGGAAGATCCGCGCCTCCGAGGTAGAAGGATTTAATGTCGTCGCGGGCGGCGAGTTCGGCGGCGGTCCCGCTCAGGACGCTGCGTCCGTTCTCGACCACCACGGCGCGATGGGCGTATTTCAGAGCGATCGCCGAATTCTGCTCGGCGACCAGCAAGGAGAGCCCTTCGGCGGCGTTGATCCGCTTCAGCGCCTCGAAGATCTCGCGGACGACCAGAGGCGCGAGGCCCATGGAAGGCTCGTCCAGCACGAAAAGCCGGGGGCGCGACATGAGTCCGCGTCCGATGGCGGTCATCTGCTGTTCGCCGCCCGAGGTCAGGCCCGCCGCCGTCCGGCGCTTCTGCGCGAGCCGGGGGAAGAGGTCGTAAACCTTCTCCAGATCGGCTTTCGCTTCGGCGCGGGAGGAGGAGCGGCCCAAGGCCCCTGTGAGGAGATTCTCCTCCACCGTCAGCGAGCGGAAGCAATGGCGGCCCTCCAGCACCTGA
>NZ_KB893656.1 GCF_000374145.1 Neomegalonema perideroedes DSM 15528
CAAGGGGCGGCGCGACCGTTAGAAGCCGGCGCCGTCCCACAAGGGGCGGCGCCGGATCCCGCTTCGTCGTCAGGAGAGGTGATGACGCTCCTGAAGCTGATAGACGGGCGTCGGGATTCCTTCCTTGCGGGCCTTCAGCTGCAAGGAGAGATATTGCGAATAATGGCGCGACTGATGCAGGTTGCCGCCATGGAACCACAGAGCTTCCTGCTGGGTGGGCTTCCACATATTGCGCTGTTCGCCCTCCCAAGGACCGGGATCCTTCGGCGTGGCCGAGCCGAGGCCCCAGACCTTGCCCACCTTATCCGCGACCTCCTGACTGATGAGATCCGCCGCCCAGCCGTTCATCGAGCCGAAGCCGGTGGCGTAGATCACCAGATCCGCCGGAAGCTCGGTCCCGTTTTTGAGGACCACGGAAGTCTCGGTCAGATGATCCACGTCGCCGGAGGCCAGCTTGATCGAGCCGTCGATCACCAGATCGCAGGCGCCGACGTCGATGTAATAGCCCGAGCCGCGCCGCAGATATTTCATGAAGAGGCCGGAGCCGTCCGCGCCCCAATCGAGCTGAAAGCCCGCCTTTTCAAGCCCCGCGTAGAAATCGGCGTCCTTCTCGCGCATCTTGTCGTAGAGCGGGATCTGGAACTCATGCATGATCTTATAGGGCAGCGAGGCGAAGATCAGATCCGCCTTGCGGGTGGTCACGCCCGAAGCCACGGCCCGCTCGGAATAGAGGTCGCCGAGGCCGATCTCCATCAGCGAATCCGAGCGCACGATATGCGTCGAGGAGCGCTGAACCATGGTGACGTCGGCCCCGCCCTCCCAGAGCGCGGCGCAGATGTCATGCGCCGAGTTGTTCGAGCCGATGACCACGACCTTTTTGCCCGCATAGGCGTCGGGGCCGGGATGCTGCGAGCTATGCTGCTGCTCGCCCTTGAAGACGTCCTGACCCTTATATTTCGGGACGTTGATCTTGCCCGACATGCCCGTGGCCAGAACGAGTTGCTTCGGTTTGAGCGTGATCTCCTCGCCGTCGCGCTCGACGACGACGGTCCATTCCTGAGCCTTTTCGTCATAGCTGGCGGATTTGCAGGCGGTGGAGGACCAGTAATTCAGCTCCATGACCTTGGTGTACATCTCCAGCCAGTCGCCGACTTTGTCTTTGGGCGCGAAGACCGGCCAATTCTCCGGGAAGGGGATATAGGGGAGGTGGTCGTACCAGACCGGATCATGCAGACAGAGCGACTTATAGCGCTTGCGCCAGCTGTCGCCGGGACGCTCGTTCTTCTCGATGATGATGGTCGGGACGCTGAGCTGACGCAGCCGCGCGCCCAAGGCGATGCCGCCCTGTCCGCCGCCGATGATCAGCACATAAGGCTGCTCCTTGAAGCCGAGTTCGGCGGATTCCTGCTCGCGCTTCTCCTTCCAGCTCAGGCGGTTTTTGGCGGGGCCATGCTCGGCGCCCATGGGACGGCGCAGATTTTTCGGCTCCTCATGGCCCTTGAGTTCGCTCATGGTGGTGAGGAGGGTCCAGATGAGGCCGTTCTTGATCCGCACATGGCCATAGCCGCGCGCGGCCTCGGTCTCGAATTCGATCCAGCCCTCGGCGAGATTCTCATCGCCCGTGACGGCTTCCTGCGGGTCGAAGCGGAGCCCGCCCGGCTTGATCGCGGCGAGCTGGCTGTCGAGCATGTCGCGGATCTGGCCGCGCCCTTCCATCGTGCGCAGATTCCACGTGAAGCTGACGAGGTCGCGCCAGTAGCAATCTTCCTGAAAACAGGCGACGGCGGCCTCGACGTCTCCGGCCTCCAGCGCCGCGCCGAGGCGGCCGAGGGTTTCTTGCGCCTGAGCGGTGGGGGACGTGTCCAGCATGAGGTTTCTCTCCCTGAGATTTTTATGGGTCTTCGGAAGGCGCCCGCGAGGGGCGCCGTGAAGCTCAGAAGAGGGAGATCGCAAGCGGAGAGGGCGCATGGAGTCCCTCCTTCGACCGCGCAAGGCGGAGATTTCGCATGGTTTCGACCTCCCTAAGGTCCGACCGCTGAGCGGTTCGGCGGCGGCGCGGAGACATCCTGCGCCAACCGTGATTTTGAGGTTTGAACAGCAAAAGCGGCGCCATTTTCAAAAAAACCAATAAGATCAGTTCATTGATTGGAAAAAAGCTTATCCGCGCCCGATGAGCGCAACACAGGCCGCAGCGGATTTCCGACGCTCAGGCCCGGATCTCTAGGGATTTCCTCGCGGCGCCTGAGGCGCCGCGCTCCCGCCACAGGCGAGGCGCCTGCGGCGGGGCTCAGCCTTGCAGGCGCTTCAGGCGGCGGTGAATGGTCGTGCGGTCCACGCCCATCTCCCGCGCCAGAGCCGAGACATTGCCGCCGCAAGCCTTGAGGGCCTGAAGAATCCCCGCCTCTTCAGGGGCTTGCGCAGGGGCGGCCTCCGCCAGAGCCTCCGGCAGATGCTCAAGCGCGACGACTCCGCCCTCGGATAAAGCCGCGCAGAGCTTCAGAGCGTTGGTCAATTCGCGCAGATTCCCCGGCCAGCCATGACGCAAAAGCGCCTGACGCGCCTCGGGCTCCAGCCGATAGGCGACGCCCTCCGCCTCGCCGAGCCGCCTCAGAATCGCGCGGATCAGGGCTTCGAGATCGCGCCGCTCGCGCAGAGGCGGCAGGGTGAGGCTGGCCGCGTTCAGGCGATAATAGAGATCGGCGCGGAAACGCCCCTCCGCCACGAGCTTCGTCAGATCGCGATGCGAGGCCGAGAGCAGATTCAGCCGCACCGGACGCGCCTCCAGAGCCCCCACCGGCTGGACCTCGTTTTCGGAGAGGACCCGTAAAAGCCGGGTCTGCAAGGCGGGAGGCATGTCGCCGATCTCGTCGAGGAAGAGCGTCCCGCCGTCGGCTTCGAGGATCAGCCCGCGCTTGCCCTTGGGATGGGCCCCGGTGAAGGCGCCGGGGACATAGCCGAAGAGTTCGGATTCGATCAGATGCTCGGGCAGAGCCGCGCAATTCACCGCCACGAAGCGCCCCGAAAGCCCGGCGCTCGCATGGATCGCCCGCGCGAGATATTCCTTGCCCGCTCCGGTCTCGCCCTGAATCAGGATCGGCACGCCGCGCCCGGCCAATTTGGCGGCGCGCTCCTGAAGCCGCTCCATCTTCGGATCTCCGAAGCTGAGCTCACGCAGGGCCTTGGGCAGGGCGGGGGCGGGGGTCTCGGCGCGGCGCGGACTCGCCGCCACCGGCGCGATGCTCCGGGCGAAAAGCGCGAAGCCGTCGTGAGCGCGCAGGATGCGCCGACCCTCGGGGCGTCCGCGCAGATACAGCGGCAGATCGGCGGCTTCGAGGTCGAAGAAGCGCGAAATGGGCTCGCCGATGAAGCGCCGCGCGCCGAAATCCTCCAGATTCATCGCCTTGAGCAAAGCGCGGAATCCGCCATGGGTCATGCCGGTGATCCGGCCCTCGCCGTCGAGGGTGAGGGCGGCCTCCGGGTCCACGTCGAGGAACTCCGGCGAGCGGGCGAGGCGCAGCACCCAATCCTCGCGGGTGCGGGCCATGAGATTGGCCAGCTCGATTCGCCGCGCCGTCGAGGCGACCAGATGCAGCGCGAGCTGCTGGCTGGTCTTGGCGGTCGGAGAGCGGAGCTGCGAGATGTCGAGCACCGCCGTCAGATCGCCGAGGGTGTCGAAGATGGGCGCCGCCGTGCAGGTGAGGCCGATATGGCTGAGGTCGAAGTGATCGTCCTGATGGATCACCACCGGCTCGCCCGAGACCACGCAGGCCCCGACCGCGCAGGTGCCCGCCCGGCTCTCGGACCATTCCGAGCCGAGATAAAGCCCCGCCTTGCGCAGATGATTATCGAAGGTGGGGTCTCCCATGAATTCCACCGCCACGCCGCGGGCGTCCGAGAGCAGCAGCACGTAATTTTGTCCGGCGACTTGTTTAAAGAGGCCCTCTAATCCGGAGCGCCCGATGCGGATCAGATCCTCCGCCTGCTCCCGATGCTCGCGCAGGGTGGCCGCCGGGACGATATAGGCCTCTTGGGCGGTCGTGGGGTCGAGCTTGTAATCATTGAGGCAGCGCAGCCAGGATTCGACCACCGGCGCGTCGCGGCGGCTGCGCGCGCCCGAAGCCACGCGCTCGATCTCCTTGATATGGGCGAGGGGCGACGTCATGGGGGGAACCTCCTCGGCTCATGCTGGCATGAAAAGCGGAGCGGCGGAATCCTCCACAAGTCCGAGAGGCGGGCGGGCCGCCTTCCCGTTTGAAATTCGGCTTCCGCTGAAGACCGCGCTAATATTTCAGGCGGGCGTAATAGGAGTCCTGAGACGCCGTCCGCGCCTGTCCGAGAGTCTCGATTCCTTTCTGGCGCAGCAGAGGCAGCAGCTTCAGAAAGACCTCGGCGGTGGCGAGGGCGTCGCCCGCCGCCGTATGCCGCCCCGAGATCTTCACCCCCAGCCGTCCCGCGATGGAATCGAGGCTATGGGAGGTCGCTTCCGGATGCAGAAGGCTGGAGAGCAGCAGGGTGTCCAGCACCGGCTGATCGAAGCGGATTCCCGTCGATTCCTCCTTCAGCGCCAGAAAGCGCATGTCGAAGGCCACGTTATGCCCGACCAGAGCCGTATCGGCGGCGAAGGCGTGAAAAACCGGCAGAACCTCGCCGATGGTCGGCTGGCCGCGCACCATCTCCGGCGTGACGCCGTGGATGGGAATCCCCGCCTCCGGGATGTCGCGCTGAGGATCGACCAGATGCTCGAAGAGCTCGCCGCGCAGAATGCGCCCGTTGACGATCCGCGCCGCGCCGATCTGAAGGATTTCGTCGCCGCCCGAAGGATTCAGCCCCGTGGTCTCGGTGTCGAAGACCGTATAGGTCAGATCCATGAGCGGGCGGTCGTCGAGATGGCGGCTGGCCTCGCTGGCGGCGAAAAGGTTGAAGTCGTAATATTCCGGGCGGCTCGACAGCGCTTCCGAATCCGCCGTCTCGCCGCCGCCGCTGGCCAGAGGCAGCAGAAAGCGGAAAAAGGCGAGATCGCGCTTGCGGTCGCGCTCCAGCCAGATTTCGCCGCCATGACGCTCGGCCAGATCCCGCACGGAGGGTCCGCCTTCCGCGTTCATGGGCTCGCCCAGCCAGCCGGAGAGGTTTTCGGCGGGCGGAGCGGCGCCGCCCGGCCAGACGAGGTCCAGATGCGCGCGGCCTCCGGCGGGCGTCAGGCGCAGGCTCAGAGCCGGGGCCTGCGGCGGCTGCGCCAAGCGTCCCGCGAGGAAGACGAGGGCCTCGATCAGCCCGAAGCTGTCCACGCTGAGCCAGAGATCCTCCGGCGGCGTCTCGATGGCGGCGGCGGGAGCGCCATGCTCGGCCTCGATCCGCCGCGCCGCCGCCGAGAGCAGATCCGCGCCGAGCATGTCCTGAAGCGGCCAGCGGATCCGCGCGTCGCGGGCGGCTTCGGCGGCGGTGGTCTCCAGCCGGGCGCTCATCGCGCCCACTTCGTCGCGGACCACCTGCTGAAACTGCTCGCGCTCTCCGGCCTCCAGATCGGGATAGTCGAGCATGTCCAGAGCCGCCTGCATGCTGGCGAAAGAGGAGCGGCTCGCCTCGATCAGCCCCTGCAGATGGCGGTCGCGCTGAGCTTGGGCGGCGTGGTCTTCGGTCACGTCGTCGAACATGAGGACGAAGCCGGTCATGGCGCCAGCGCCCCCCGAACGCACCGGCGCCATGCCGATCTGAAGGAGCCGTCCCTCCGGCGTGGCCGCCACGAAGCGCGCCGAGGCCGCCGCTTCTCCGCGGGCGTGGCGGCGCTCCACGGATTCGCGGGCGTGAGCCAAACGCGCGGCGTCCACCACGCCGTGAATCGAGCGTCCGAGCCCCATGAGCTCGGCGCCGCCCGCGCCTCCGGGGGCGCGCGAGAGCTTTTTCGTCAGAGCCCGCGCCCGCCCGTTATAGAGCAGGATCCGCCCCTCCAGATTGCAGACCACCACGCTTTGCTGAAGCTCGGCCATCAGCGCCGCGAGCTGGTCGCGCTCATGAGCCACGGCGGCGCTGGCGGCGCTCACCCGCTCCTCAAGGCCGTCCTGAAGGGCTTTGCGGCGCTCCGCCAGATCCGAGACGGCGGCGCTCAGAGCCTGAAGCTCCGGCGCGCCTTCGGGCGCTGGCGCGGGCGCGGCGGGATTCTCGGCCATGACGCGCAGGGAATCCGCCAGACGCGCCGCCGGGGCCGCCCAAAGCTTCTGCACCCGCCCGACGGCCCAAGCGCCCAAAGCCGACCCGACCAGCCACCAGACCAATCCCACGCCGATCAGCGGCCCTGCGGCGGCGCCTAGAGCTCCCGAAAGCGCGCCGTCCTGCTCGGGGGTCAGAGTCGAGCGCAGCAGCAGCGCCCCGAGGATCAGCCAGAGCGCCAGAGCGGCCCCCGGCGCCAGCAAAGCGCCGATCCGGCGCGTCTTGCGGCTCACGCGAGCATCTCCTGCACCATCTTGACCAAATCCCGGGTGGAGAAAGGCTTCGTCACATAGGCGTCCGCCCCCGCGCCCACGCCGCGCGCGATGTCGGCGTCGCGGCCCTTGGCGGTGAGCATCACGATCTTCATCCCTCCGAGCTCAGGGTCCGCCCGCGCCGCCGCGCAGACGTCGAAGCCGGTCATGCCGGGCATGGTCCCGTCGAGCAGCACGAGTCGGGGGCGTTCGCGGCGGATGGCCTCCAGCGCGCTCGGGCCGTCGCGGGCGATCAGCACCTGATAGCCCGCGCGCTTCATCATGAACTCCAGCGAGACGACGATGTTGGGCTCGTCGTCGGCGATCAGGACTTTGGCTGTCATTCTGGCTCCTCCCCGGCTGTTTTTCTTATGAGTTCGAGTCGTTCCGCGCGGCCTCCTCTCGCCCGACGGGCAGGCGGAAGGAGAAGCAGGATCCCTGACCGGGCTGCGAAACGAGGCCCATGCTTCCGCCGAAACGCTCCACGATCTCGCGGCTGATCGGCAAACCGAGCCCCGTCCCCGGCGGACGGGTCAGGGCGTCTCCGGCCTGACGGAACTTCTCGAAGATGGTCGCCTGATCCGCCAGAGGCACGCCGGGGCCGTTGTCTTTGATCTCGACGACGAACCAACCGGGCTCCTCGCGCAGGACCGCTTCGGCGCGGCCTCCCGTCTCGGGCATGAATTTCGCGGCGTTGGAGAGCAGATTCACCATGACCTGAGTCAGACGGTCGGGATCGGCGCGGAGCAGGCGCGGCCCCTCCGGCAGAGTGAGGATCAGCTCCGCGTTTTTCTGATGGAACAGCTCCGCCGTGGAGCGCCCGGCGTCGGAGACCAGCTTGCGCAGATCCATCTCCACGATGCGCCATTCGGCGTGGCCGGATTCGATCTTGGCCAGATCCAGCACCTGATTCACCAGCCGCCCGAGGCGTTCGCTTTCAGAGACGATGATGCCGAGGAATTCTTCGCGTTCGGGCTCCTCCATGTCCGGGGCGTCGAGCATCAATTCCGAGAGCGCGCGAATGGAGGTCAGAGGGGTGCGCAGCTCATGCGTCACCGAGGACATGAAGTCGTCCTTCATCTGATCGAGGCTTTTCAGGCGTTCGTTGGCCTCGCGCAATTCGGCGCCCGCCTTCTCCAGAGCCCGGGCGTAGGCGCGGACCTCCGAGGCTTCGCCGACGATCTCCATCACGTCCTCGATGCCCAGCGGCGATTCCTGCGCCGCTTTGGAGATCAGCACCCGCGCCGAGGCGCTCCCCACCACGCCCGCAAGACGCCGCTCCACGCGATCCACCAGACGGGCGTCGGCGCGGATCTCCGCGACCGAGGGCGCGCGGGTCTCGCGGGCGTAATCCTCGAAGAAGCGCCGCGACTGCTCCGGCCCGAGCAGCCTCGCGGCCAGTCCGGTGAGATCCTCCAGCCGCGCCCGCCCGCGCCAGAAGATCGGCGCCTGCTCGCGGCCTTGGCCGGAGTCCTGCGCGAAGACCTCGACGAAGAGCAAAGCCTGGCTCGCCTCCCGCGCCGAGGGCGCCCGCGCCAGCGACAGCCCCGCGTAAAGCGAGATATTGACCAGAAGGCTCCAGAAGAGCGAATGCGACAGCGGGTCCAGAGCCGTCAGCCCGAAGAGGCTCTCCGGCGCCAGCCAGCCGATCCCGAAAGGCCCATGCAGCAGGAAGCCGTCGGAGATCCAGCCGGATTTCGCCACCGAAGGCAGCATGAGCGTCCAGATCCAGACGAGGAATCCGCCCGCCATGCCCGCGAAGGCGCCGCGCAGAGTCCCGCCGCGCCAATAGATCCCTCCGAGCAGCGCGGGCGCGAATTGCGCCACCGCCGCGAAGCTGATCAGCCCGATGGAGACGAGGGCGTAGGCGTCTCCGGCGATCTGGAAATAAAGATAGCCGAGCAGCAGCACCCCCACGATGGCCGCCCGCCGGATGTTGAGCAGCAGCCGCGTGAGATCTCCGCCCGTCCGCGCGCCGAACCAAGGCTGACGCAAGAGCGCGGGCATCACGAGATCGTTGCAGACCATGGTCGAGATGGCCACCGTCTCGACGATCAGCATCCCCGTGGCCGCCGAAAGTCCGCCGAGATAGGCGAAGAGCGCCAGAGCCGTCGCGCCTTGGGACAGCGGCAGCGAAAGGACGAAGGTCTCGGGGTCCATGGCGCCGGGGCTGAACAAGACCAATCCGCCCAAGGCTATGGGCAGCACGAAGATATTGATCGCCAGAAGATAAGCCGGAAAAGCCCATGCGGCGCGCTTCACATGGCGCTCGTCCACGCATTCCACGACCATCATCTGGAATTGCCGCGGCAGCAGCAGCACCGAGAACATCGCCAGCAAGGTCATGCCGAACCATTCGGCGTAGGGGAAGCCGGCGCCTCCCGCGCCGCGGTCGATCCGCAAGAGATCCGTCAGGCCGGGCAGCTCCTTGGCCCGCGCCCAGATGTCGGCCATGCCCCCGAAGAGCCCCCAAGTCACGAAGGCGCCCGCCGCCAGAAAGGCGACCAGCTTGACCACGGATTCGAAGGCGATGGCCGCCACCATCCCTTCATGACGCTCGGCGCTGTCGAGATGCCGCGTGCCGAAGAGGATCGCGAAGGCCGCCAGAGCCAAAGCCACCATCAAAGCGCCGTCGCGCCACCAGACGAGGGCCTCTTCCTGCGGTCCCGGACCATGGGTCAGAATCTGATAGCCCGCCGAAACCGCCTTGAGCTGCAAGGCGATGTAGGGCACCACGCCCACCACCGCGATCACCGTCGCCAGAGCGGCGAGGGCGGGGCTCTTGCCGTAGCGGCTGGCGATGAAGTCGGCGATGGAGGTGATGCGGTGGCTCTGGGCGATGCGGATCATCTTGCGCAGCACGATCCAGGCGACCAGCATCGCCAGCATCGGCCCGAGATAGATCGGCAGAAACCAGACGCCCCCCGCCGCCGCCCGGCCCACGCTGCCGAAATAAGTCCAGGCCGTGCAATAGACTCCCAACGAGAGCGTATAGATCCAAGCGTTCCCGATCACCGAGCGGCCTTGCGCGGCGCGGCGGTCGGCGAAAGCCGCGATGGCGAAGAGCGTCAGCAGATAAAGGCCGGAGACCGTCAGGACCAGAGGGGCGGAGATGGCGGCGGAGGTCATGGGCCCCTCCTTTCAAGCGCCCAAGCCAGAGCCGCGATCAGCCCGCCCCAAATGGTGAAAAGCGCCACAGGCGTCAGAGGCAGACCGAAAATCTCGGCCTCGCTCTCCCAGAGCGCCAGAAGGGGAAAATTGAACAAAGCGAAGCCCGCCGCGCAGAGCGCGATCAGAACCGGCGTGCGGAAATCCTCCTTCGGGCCCGGGCCGGGCTTTCCGGGGGCGGCCTGAGCCTCGTCTCCGTCTCTGACGACGCCTTGCTCTGGTTCGGTCCCGCCCGTCATATCGCGTCGAACCGGTAATGCAGCGCGAGGAAGCTTTTGAACTCGCGCACCACCGCGAGGCAATCGCTCAGCGCCTGACGCTCCAGCCGTCCGAGATCGGCGAGGACCACCTTATTATCGGGCGGCTTTCCGGCCTCCATCTGCCGGAGGTTGTTCTCCAGCTTCAGCGCCATGAGGAAATGCAGAGCCTCGGTCAGGTCGCGCGCCTCCTTCGGCTGGATCTTCCTCGCCGCGACGAGTCCGTTCAGACGCGCCGCCGTGCCGAGATCCCTCAGCCGCGCCTCAAGCGCCAGAGAGCGCACCCCATGGACGATGGGAAAGATCGCCAGCTTCTTAAGGTCGATTTCGGCGGCCTCGCGTCCGCGCAGACCGGGCAGCCGGGACCACCAGCTTCGCTCCTCGCCGAATTGCGTGGCCGCCTTGGCGAAGCGCGAGAGCCAGAAAGGATTATCCGAAAGCCCGAGATTCAGATGGGCGCGGGCCTCCTCCAGCAAGGCGGGGTCTCCGGCCACGGCGGCGGCGTCGAGGAAGATGGCGACGTTCAGCGCCCCCGCCGGATCCGAGCCGTCGATCCAGCCGTCGAGCGTCCGTTTGAACTCCGCCAGCGGCTGGCGCCAGAGGGGGCGGCTGAGCATGATTCCGCCGGGGCAGGGGGGATAGCCGAAGCCGATCAAAGCCTTGGTGAACTCCTCCGTGACCTCCTCCAGATCGGGGACATCGAAGCCGTCGCGCAGGATCAGGGCGTTGTCCTGATCGGTTTTGACGATCTGTTCGCCGCGCCCCTCGCTGCCCATGACGATCAGGCAGCTGTTCGCGCGCAGATCCTCCGGCGCGAGCAGCTCCCAGAGCCGCCGGAAGATCTGCCGGTTCAGCTCGCCGACCAGCCGCGCGATGGTCTCGATCTTCACGCCGTCCTTGCGCAGCAGCCGGATGAGCCCGTCGATCTGCCGCGCCGCCGCGCCGAGATCCTCGACCGTCTCGGCCTGTTCGGCCTCCATGGCGATGAGATGCGAATGGCTGGCCATGAAGGCCATGAGGTCGAGCTGGCTCAGCAGCCCGACGGACTCGCCGTCCTGAGTCACCACCAGCCGCCGCACTCTGTGGCGCAGCATGAGCAGCATGGCCTCGAAGAGCTCGTCCTCGACCGAAACGGAGAAAGGTTCGAAGACGGCGAGCTCGCGGGCGGAGATCTCGGCGGGCGGGCGGCCGCTGAGCAGGGCCTCGCGCAGATTGGTGGCGGTGAAGACGCCGACGCGTCCGCCGTCGCGGATCAGGGCCTCGCTGAGCCCGCGCTGAGACAATTCGCGGCAGAGAGTCAGGAGATCCGCGCTCCCCTCCACGAAAAGCGGCTTGCGCAGGCGGGCCTCTCCGACGCGGGAGGTCATGAGCGAGACGAATTCGCGTCTGGCTCCGCCGCCTTCCGGCGCGGAGGATTCTGGCTGCGTGGATTCCGCGCGCGACATGTCGAACTCCCCCCATCCGACTTTTCTTGTCCGGCCTGTGACGGCCGCTCTTGTCCGGCCTGTGACGGCCGC
>NZ_KB893657.1 GCF_000374145.1 Neomegalonema perideroedes DSM 15528
CTTTGCGGACTTCGGCGGGGGGGCCGTCGGCGATCTTGCGGCCGTAATCCAGCACCACGACGTGATCCGAGAGGCCCATCACCAACCCCACGTCATGCTCGATGAGCAGCACCGCCGCCCCATGGAGATCCCGCGCCGCGCGCACATAGCCCGCCAGTTCGTTTTTCTCGGTGGCGGTCATGCCCGCCATGGGCTCGTCCAGCAGCAGGAGCCTCGGGCGCGTCACGAGCGCCCGCGCCAGCTCCACGCGCTTCTGCAACCCGTAAGGCAGGGTCGCGGCGGCGCGGTCGGCGATCTCCTCCAGATGCAGGAAGGCGAGGATCTCCGACACCCGCGCGTCGATCTCCCGATCCTCGCGGCGGGCGCGGGGCAGAGCGAAGACCTCCTCAAGGAAATTCGCCCGCCGCCGCCAGGCCAGCCCCGCCGCCACGTTCTCGCGCACGGTCAACCCGCCGAAGAGCGCGAGGTTTTGGAAAGTCCGCGCCACGCCCAGAGCCGCCAGCTTCTCGACGGGAATCCGCGAAAAGCCGCGCCCTTCAAGCCGGATCTCGCCGCGGTCGGCCTGATACAGCCCGCTCGCGACGTTGAGCAGCGAGGATTTCCCGGCGCCGTTGGGGCCGATCACCGCGCAGATCTCGCCCGGCTTCACCGCAAGGCTCACCTCCGTCAGAGCCGCCACGCCGCCGAAGGAGAGGCCGATCTCCTTCAGTTCGAGCAAAGCGCCCTCGGAATCGGAGGCGAGACTGGTCCGTCGCGCCGGAGGGCGGCGCGTTTCAGCCGGAAGACTGGTCATGGAGCGATCCTTGATCGAGAGCGCCGAACGCCGAAGAGGAGCGGCCTTATTCGGCCGCGACGCGCTCCCGCCGCGCGGCTTCAAGCTCGCGCACCAGCGGAATCACCTTTTCGCCGAAGAAGGCGACCTCCTCCTGAAAATGCAGGAAGCCGAGCAGGATCAGATTCGCGCCCGCGTCCTTCAGATCGAGGATGCGCCCGGCGATTTGCTCGGGCGTGCCGATGAGATTGCTGCGGAAGCCGTCGTTATATTGCACGAGGTCTTCGAAGCTGGATTTCGCCCAATTGCCTTCGCCCTCCGGCGAGGCCTTGCCCGCGTTCTTGACTTGGCCCGCGAAGCCCGCCACCGCCTCGGGATTCGCCTTGGCGATGATCTCGGCGAGGGTGGATTTCGCTTCGGCTTCGGTCTCGCGGGCGATGGCGAAGGCGTTCACGCCGATCTTGACCTGACGGCCTTCGGCCTCAGCCTTAGCGCGGATGTCGTCCACCTGCGCCTTGAGGCCCTCCGGGGTGTTGCCGTTGGTGAAATACCAATCCGAAACCCGCGCGGCCATGTCGCGCGCCGCCCGCGAGGAGCCGCCCTGAAAGATCTCCGGCTGAGGATCGAGGGGCTTGGGCTTCAGGGAATAATCGCGGAAGCGGTAGAAATCTCCGGCGAAGGTGAAGCTCTCTTCGGTCCAGATGCCGCGCAGCGCGCGGATGAACTCTTCGGAGCGGCGGTAACGCTCGTCATGATCCAGCCAAGGCTCGCCGATGGCGGCGAATTCGCCCCGGAACCAGCCTGAGACCACGTTCACCGCCACGCGGCCCTTGGTCAGATGGTTGATGGTGGCGATCTGCTTAGCCGCGAGGGCGGGCGTCCATGGGCCGGGCAGGATCGCCGCGATGACCTTCAGATTCTCGGTCGCCGCGAGCAGCGCATGGCTGAAGGAGACGGATTCATGCTGATTATCGGCGCCGTATCCGGCGGTGAAACGGATTTGGCTCAGGGCGTATTCGAAGCCGCCGGCCTCGGCGATCCGCGCGAGCTTGATATTATAATCTATGTCCCAGCTGGTGCGCTGCTCGATGTCGGAGATCACCAGCCCGCCCGAAACGTTGGGCACCCAATAGGCGAATTTCAGAGGAGCGTCGGTCTGGTCGTCACGGGAAGCGGCCATAAGGGCCTCCATCTGCTGAAGAGGTGAGAAGATTCAGGCGCTCAGAACCACGACGGGCCGCGGCGCGGCGACCTGAAGGGAGGTCGCGGCGAGCAATTGCGCAGCCTCGGAGGCCGCCCGTTCGATGCGCTCGGCCAAGCCCTCGGAGACGCGCTGCGCGTCGATCTCGCCTTCGGTGGCGAAGACGAAGCTCGGAACCGTCACCGCCCGGAAGAAGCCGAAGAGCGGCCGGAACTGATGCTCGCCGACGAGGCCATGCAGCGGCGCGCCGCCCGTCGCCGAGAGCAGAACCACCTTGCCCGCGAGGGCGTCGCGGTCCACGAGGTCGAAGATATGCTTGAAGGCGCCCGGATAGCTGCCGCGATAGACCGGCGCCCCGACGATCAGCAGATCCGCCGTTTCGACGCGGCGAAAAACGGCTTCTTCTTCGGCGGAAAGCTCTTCACGGCTGAAGCGGGTCAGCAGCGCCTTGTTCTCCGAGAGGTTCACGCGCTCGACGCGGGCTTTGAGGCGGCGGGCGGCGGCCTCGGCGAGGCGGTCCAGCAGATGTCCCGTGCGCGAGGCGGCGTTAGGGCTGCCGTTGACGACGACGATGGTTTTTTCAGAGGCCATGACTTCCAACCTGCGCTGAGCGATCACATTCAGGTTCATAAAAGCAAACGACGTGCCAATGTGAAAACATGAATTAATTCAAAAGAAAACAAGATTAACCTCACCATCTTGAGTGTTGAGATTCCAACAAATCCGGCCTTCAGCTGTGGGGATTCCAACATCCTCCAAGGAGGTTGAAGCGGCGCTGAAAACCGCTCCGGCCTCCGGCAGAGCTTCGGCGAGGACGGCGGCGCCCCATCGCAGGGGGAGCGCCTCCGCGCCCATGCGCGGAGACAGGGAGGAGGCGGCGCGGCGGCGCTCCCGTCTGAAAATCCAAGATTTTGAATTCTCAGGATTTTTCTTCGTCGCCTCCAGAGGCGGCGCAGGAAAGCGGCCTCTCGCCCCGGAGACGGCGTTGACACCGTCGATTTTATACATCACGCTTCAGGAAAATTACGACAAAGACGTCAGGGGGAATATCCATCATGCCAAGCGCCACGAATCCGGCGGAGCGACGACGCGGGCTATGGGCTGTCGTCATTCGGCTTTCGGAGGGTCTTCTGACTTTTGAACGCGCCGCCGTCACTCTGCTGATGAGTCTGCTCGCCGGCGCGATCCTGTTGAACGTCGCGACGCGCTATCTGGGCGCTCCGCTCTATTGGATCGACGAATTCGCGGTCTATTGCATGGTCTGGCTGACCTTCGTCGGCGCCTCGACCATGACCCGTCTGCGGCTGGATTTCGCCGTGACCATGATGACCGAGCGCCTGTCCGGACGCGCGGCTCGTTTCTGCCGCGTCCTCTCCACGATCATCGTGGCGGCCTTCGGTCTGGCTCTGGCGGCGATGTGCTGGCTCTGGTTCGATCCGGCGGGGATTCTCGGCGCCGGCCTCGACTCCCGAGCCTTCGCCGGAGAGACCTTCAACTTCATCTACGCCGAACGCACCCAGACTCTGAACTGGCCCACTTGGATCCTCTATCTGATCCTGCCGATCTTCGCGCTGTCCATGATCATCCACGGCCTCGCGAACCTCATGGAGGATCTCGGGCTCGTCGAAAAGACTCAGCGCGATCTGGTGATCAACGCGGAAGAGGCGGTGAACTGATGGCGACTTTTCTGGTGTTTCTCGCGGTGATGCTGGTGGGGGTTCCCATTGGTCTTTGCCTTTGCGTCGCGGCCATCGCCTATGTGCTGTCCTCCGGCGATACGGTGCTGTTCCAAAGCTATCCTTTGCAGATGTTCAACTCCGTCGACAGCTATGGCCTGATCGCCATCCCGCTCTTCGTCCTCATCGGCGAGATCATGAACGCAGGCGGCATCACCAAGAAGATCGTGGCCATGGCCATGGCCTTCGTCGGATCTCTGCGGGGCGGCCTCGCCTATGTGAACGCCATCGCCAATATGTTCGTGGCCTCGATCCTCGGCTCGGCCACGGCGCAGGTGGCGATCATGTCTCAGATCATGGTCCCGGAAATGGAGAAGAAGGGCTATGACAAGGATTTCGCAGCCGGATTGACCGCCTATGGCGGCATGCTCGGCTCGATCATGCCGCCTTCGGTCATGTTCGTGGTCTATAGCGTCATGGCGCAGGTTTCGGTTTCGGACATGCTCATGGCGGGCCTCGCGCCGGGCCTGATCCTGACCGCCCTCTTCTGCGCCGTCATCGCGATCATCGGCCATCGCCAGAAATTCCCCAAAAGCGAGCCGCAGACCCTCCGGCAGCGCGCGGCCACGGTCTGGGAGGCCCTGCCCTCGCTCTCGATTCCCATCGTCATCGTCGGTTCGATCTTCTCGGGGCTGGCCAGCGCGACCGAGGCGGGCGCCGTGGGCGCGGTCATGGCGCTGCTCATCGGCCGCTTCTGGACGAAGCAGCTCAAATTCTCGCAGCTCTCGACCATCATGACCCGGGCCGGGCTTTACTCCGCCATCGTGCTGTTTCTGGTGGTCGCGGCGGGCGTGCTCTCGTGGATTCTGCTCTACGGCAACGTGCCTCAGCGGGTCGCCAGCTGGATTCAGACCGTCGCCAAAGACCCCATCGCCTTCATGCTGCTGGTGAACGTGATCCTGCTGGTCATCGGCACGGTGATCGACGGCATCCCCGGCCTGATCATGACGGTGCCGATCCTGCTGCCCATCGCCACCGAGGTCTATGGCGTGGATCCCCATCATTTCGGCGTGGTGGTGGTGATCAATCTGGTGCTCGGCCTGCTCTCGCCGCCGGTGGGGCTGTGCTTCTTCGTCGCCGCCGCCGCGACGGGCGCCAATCCGGGGCGGATGTTTCTGGTGACGATGCCTTTCTTCCTCATCACCTGCGTTCTTCTCGTGATCCTGTCGATCTTCCCGGCCATCTCCCTGATCTTCATCGGATAAGAAAACCAATCGGAGGACCATCTTCATGTTCAAGCTCTCTCGCCGTCAGATGCTCGCCGGAGTCGGCGCCGCCGCCGCCCTGCCCTTCGCCGCGCCGACCGTCGCGCGCGCCCAGACCACCGAGATGCGCCTCGGCCTCATCACGCCGGTCGGGCATTCCTGGAACGACGCCGCCCTGCGTCTGGCCGAATTGCTGAAAGAGAAGACCGACGGCCGCCTCAATATGACCGTGTTCCATTCCGGCCAGCTGGGCAACGAATCGGCCATGATGCAGCAGCTGCAGTCGGGCGCCGTGGATATGGGAATCATTCAGGCGGCCGAACTCGGTTCGCGCGTGAACCATATCGCCGCGATCAACGCGCCTTATCTCGTGCGCTCCACCGACGCCGTGGCGAAATTCGTCCGTCATCCCGAAGTGCTGAAGCTCTTCGACGTGCTGCCGCAGGAGACCGGGACCATCGGCCTCGGCTGGGCGATCACCGGCATGCGCGCGGTCTTCTCCGCCAAGCCCATCGAGAACCTCGGCGGGCTGAACGGCATGAAGCTGCGCATCAACCCGACTCCGGTCTATCGCGACTTCTATCAGCTGCTCGGCGCCGCCCCGACGCCCATCCCGACGCCGCAGGTCTTCGACGCCATGTCCAACGGCCAGGTCGACGGGCTGGAGGCGGACATCGAATTCTCGTGGAACCAGCGCTTCGACAAGGTGGCGAAGTCCATTCTGCGGATGAACGCGCTGTTCATGCCCGCGGCGGCGGTGGCCTCGGGGCGCGTCTGGCGGGCCATGCCCGAGGCGGACCGCGCCCTGATCGCCGAGACGGTCAAGACCGTGCTCGACGAGCAGATCGACAGCCTCGCCGGAGAAGAGCCCGCGCTGATCGAGAAATTCCGCGAGACCGGCGTGCCCATGCATGAGATCCGTCAGGAGGACACCACCGACCTCATCGCGGCCTTCGATAAGATCTGGCTGCCCAAGGCTCCGGTGATCGCGCGGCTGCGCGAGATCGGCGCGAGCCTCTGATCCCTCAGGCGGGGAGCGGCTTCACGCCGCTCTTACGCGTTGAACAAGCAGGGGCCCCGGCGTAAAACGCGTCGCCGGGGCCCGCGGGCGTCGTTCTCCAACCCATCGCTCAGGATGAGGAAACTTCGCATGACCGACGAAACCGAGGCCCTCAGACCTCCC
>NZ_KB893658.1:2500-5725 GCF_000374145.1 Neomegalonema perideroedes DSM 15528
CAAGCGCGAGAAGGGTATTCGGTGGATGCCTTGGCGCTCAGAGGCGATGAAGGACGTGGCACGCTGCGATAAGCTGCGGGGAGGGGCGAGCACCCTTTGATCCGTAGATTTCCGAATGGGGAAACCCACCTGACAGAATTCGATATTATGAGGCCGTTTCGGCGGCTTCATATTCGAGTTCTGAAAGCAGGTATCAAACCCTGAATAAAATAGGGGTTTGAAGCAAACCCGGGGAACTGAAACATCTAAGTACCCGGAGGAAAGGACATCAATTGAGACTCCGTTAGTAGTGGCGAGCGAACGCGGACCAGGCCGTGCTCTGAAAGAATGGGAAGCAGTTGGAAAGCTGCGCGACATGGGTGATAGCCCCGTACCAGTAAAATGAAGAGCCGTTAGAGTAAGGCGGGACACGTGAAATCCTGTCTGAAGATGGGGGGACCACCCTCCAAGCCTAAGTACTCCTGAGCGACCGATAGCGAACAAGTACCGTGAGGGAAAGGTGAAAAGCACCCCGACGAGGGGAGTGAAACAGACCTGAAACCGGATACCTACAAACAGTCGGAGCCCCCTTGAGGGGTGACGGCGTACCTTTTGTATTATGGGTCAGCGAGTTAGCGTCGCGAGCAAGCTTAAGCCGTTAGGCGTAGGCGCAGCGAAAGCGAGTCTGAACAGGGCGTTCAGTTCGCGGCGTTAGACCCGAAACCAGTCGATCTAGCCATGGGCAGGTTGAAGGTGCGGTAACACGCACTGGAGGACCGAACACACGCCTGTTGAAAAAGTCGGTGATGACCTGTGGCTAGGGGTGAAAGGCTAATCAAGGCTGGATATAGCTGGTTCTCCGCGAAAGCTATTTAGGTAGCGCGTCGGATGTATTCCTCAGGGGGTAGAGCACTGGATGGGTGAGGGGGTCTCAACAACTTACCGAGCCTAACCAAACTCCGAATACCTGAGAGAACTGTCCGGCAGACACACGGCGGGTGCTAACGTCCGTCGTGGAGAGGGAAACAACCCTGACCAACAGCTAAGGTCCCCAAGTCATGGCTAAGTGGGAAAGCATGTGAGACTTCCATAACAACCAGGATGTTGGCTTAGAAGCAGCCATCATTTAAAGATAGCGTAACAGCTCACTGGTCTAATAGAGGTCTTGCGGCGAAGATGTAACGGGGCTCAAGCCATGCACCGAAGCTTTGGGTTCGCAGCAATGCGAGCGGTAGCGGAGCGTTCTGTTTGCAGTGAAGGAGAAGGGGCAACCGACTCTGGAGCGTGCAGAAGCGAGAATGCTGACATGAGTAGCGACAAAGCATGTGAGAAACATGCTCGCCGAAAGTCCAAGGGTTCCTGCTTAAAGGTAATCTGAGCAGGGTGAGCCGGCCCCTAAGGCGAGGCCGAAAGGCGTAGTCGATGGGAATGCGGTTAATATTCCGCAGCTTGGAGAGTGTGACGGATCTTTACAGTTGTGCGTCCTCATCGGATTGGGCGTGCAGCCGCGAGGTCCCTGGAAATAGCCCTCCATATGAACCGTACCCGAAACCGACACAGGTGGACAGGATGAGAATTCCAAGGCGCTTGAGAGAACCATGTTGAAGGAACTCGGCAAATTGCCTCCGTAACTTCGGAAGAAGGAGGCCCCGTCTATGGGCAACCATTGGCGGGGGGCACAGGCCAGGGGGTAGCGACTGTTTATCAAAAACACAGGGCTCTGCGAAGTCGCAAGACGACGTATAGGGTCTGACGCCTGCCCGGTGCTGGAAGGTTAAAAGGAGATGTGCAAGCATTGAATTGAAGCCCCAGTAAACGGCGGCCGTAACTATAACGGTCCTAAGGTAGCGAAATTCCTTGTCGGGTAAGTTCCGACCTGCACGAATGGCGTAACGACTTCCCCACTGTCTCCAACATGGACTCAGCGAAATTGAATTCCCCGTGAAGATGCGGGGTTCCCGCGGTCAGACGGAAAGACCCCATGAACCTTTACTATAGCTTCGCATTGGCGCCAGGCACGGAATGTGCAGGATAGGTGGTAGGCTTTGAAGCGGGGACGCCAGTCTCCGTGGAGCCATCCTTGAGATACCACCCTTTCCTTGTTTGGCGTCTAACCGCGGTCCGTTATCCGGATCCGGGACCCTGCGTGGTGGGTAGTTTGACTGGGGCGGTCGCCTCCCAAAGAGTAACGGAGGCGCGCGATGGTGGGCTCAGAGCGGTCGGACATCGCTCGTCGAGTGCAATGGCAAAAGCCTGCCTGACTGCGAGACAGACAAGTCGAGCAGAGACGAAAGTCGGTCATAGTGATCCGGTGGTCCCATGTGGACGGGCCATCGCTCAACGGATAAAAGGTACTCTGGGGATAACAGGCTGATAACGCCCAAGAGTCCATATCGACGGCGTTGTTTGGCACCTCGATGTCGGCTCATCACATCCTGGGGCTGTAGCAGGTCCCAAGGGTTCGGCTGTTCGCCGATTAAAGTGGTACGTGAGCTGGGTTCAGAACGTCGTGAGACAGTTCGGTCCCTATCTGCCGTGGGTGTAGGAGACTTGAGAGGAGCTGCCCCTAGTACGAGAGGACCGGGGTGGACGCGCCTCTGGTGGACCGGTTATCGCGCCAGCGGTACAGCCGGGTAGCTATGCGCGGAAGAGATAACCGCTGAAGGCATCTAAGCGGGAAACTCGCCTCAAAACCAGGTCTCCCTGAGAGCCGTGCAAGACCAGCACGTCGATAGGTCGGATGTTTAAGCGCAGCAATGCGTTCAGCTAACCGATACTAATCGCTCGATAGGCTTGATTCGATCCAGTAGTCGAAAGACCGGTCGGTCAACCTAGCAATCTCGGAAACACACTCCCTTATATCAATCATCAAGACGCTCTGCTTCCTTCTGGGCTGGTGGTCCTAGCGCGTGGTAAACACCCGATCCCATCCCGAACTCGGCCGTTAAGACCCGTTGCGCCTATGATACTGCGTCTTAAGACGTGGGAAAGTCGGTCGCCGCCAGTCCTGATGGACGCAGAGAAAACGCTCTCTCATCACGATCTCGACGCAAGCCGCGCCAAGGCGAAAAGCCAAGGCGCGCTTTTGCGTTCCGAATTGCCGCGGGGTGGAGCAGCCCGGTAGCTCGTCAGGCTCATAACCTGAAGGCCGCAGGTTCAAATCCTGCCCCCGCAACCAAATTCAAAACCCCCGCTGGTGAAAACCAGCGGGGGTTTTTGCTTGGGGCCGGGCTCAAGGGACGGGGG
>NZ_KB893659.1 GCF_000374145.1 Neomegalonema perideroedes DSM 15528
TTTCAGTTAATAGTTAAAATATATAGAAATTTACTAATTAAAAATAAAACACCTAAATATAAAAATAAAAACCAAAATAAAACCACAGATAAAATAAATATAACCTGAGTTTCCACTTAATATCAAATGGTTAAAATTCCACACCCCCTATACGGATTATTTTTTGCCATACTTCAAAACCTACAATTCAATTCTCTCCATAAAATCATCAGGTTACAAAAACCACCTACCACAATGTCCTGACCAAAATCCGCCCCAAACGCACGATTAATAATAAATGGTCGCGTGACAAATCCATGAACTCAACCCAGATCAAACCACACTAAGAGGCACACATATATACTCATAAAAAATCCGAACCTTCAAGCACACAAAAAAACTCAAGACTGCGAGCATTAGAAATGATCCTCAATAGGGGTACGGGATTCAAGGCATTGTCAGGCTCAAGATCATCGAAGTCTCGTCGATCTCACGCAGGTCCGCTGCGCGAAACAACCATCGGCGGATGAGGCCGTTTGCATTGAGGCGTAGACATCGCAGAAAAAGATCCCAGTCCAACAGGTCACGTAGAAGGGCGTGCTTGGCGAAACAAGTGTCGTTGTCAAAGGTGATGGAGCCTCTCATCAAGACAGGAAGGCGGCACAGCATATTTTTCAGCACAGAGAAGGATTCACCCGCAGTCTTCCCACTGAGACGGGTCATCAGCATCAGACGCGTCTTGCATTCGTGTAAGATCAGAAGAAGTTGGCGATGCTTGCAAATCATCAAGTCTCTCTCCCAATCCGATCTCCTCGCGCGGATTCTCTTCGTCGGAACAAGCGGAAAGATGCGCCTTGTCTGCAATCCGATCATGAGAAAACTGACGCTGGGAACGAGCCCCGTCACTGATCCGAGGAAGAAAGCGCCGCATACGAGCTAGGTCGCCGTCATGACGTCGAAGCCAATGAGAGATCGTCACAGTTCCAAGAGAGCGAAGACCACCCTCCAGACTGCTCCGAAGACGCCCGGAGAAATGACCCATTATACCACAGTAAGCACGCCCCATCGGCCTTGAGGCTGTCGAAGCCCTCGACGCCTTTCATAGCCAGAACCATCCTGCTGCCTGCCTGAAAGGGCCGAGCCCCCAAGCGGGGGCTCGCCTCTCCTCAGGGCGCAGGGCGCAGACGGCGGAGGTTGTCGCCTGCCGGTTCTTCGGCGTCGCCCTTGTTGATCGCGAAAACGCTCCCGCTTCCATCCGTCGAGAGGTGGTTCGGCTGCGGCCCGCCATCGAGATTAGCGAAGAACTCGCCTTCGGCGTCGAGAACCGTGATCGTCCCGGCGCCGCGCAGGCTCACATAGGCCAAACGCGAAGACGGATCAAAAACCACGCTCAGGGGCCCCGCTCCCAGCGGGACGCTCTTCACGAGATCGCCGCTTTCGGCGTCGAGGATCAGAAGCGCGTCGCTCCCCTGAGCCGCGACGAAGACCCTTTTCGTCTCCGGATCATAGCTCACGCCGATGGCCGATTTCGCACCCGGCAGCGGAAGGATCTTCTCCAGCTTTCCGGCCCGGCTGTCGATCACGGCCAATTCCGGCGCCGAGAGGTTGGGCGTGAAGATCCGTCCGCTCTCCGCATCCAGATGCAGGCTGGTCGGCGAGAAGGCGATCCGGGAGTTCGGCCCGACGATATTGATCAGGCCCTCATAGGCCATGCTCGCGGCGTCGAAGACCGCCAGACCCGGCGCGCCCACCGCCGAGACGTAGACTTTGCCGGTTTCGGGCGAAACGACCACGTCGCGGGCGTGGGGGACGAGTCCGGGCTCGAATTGCCGGATCAGAGAAAGGTCTTTCTGGTCATAGACCGCGAGCGTGTCCTGACGCGTGTTCGTGGCCCAGACCCGACCATTCGCCTCATCCAGCCCCAGCCCGTAAACCGCGACCAGCCCGCCGTCGGGCGCCTCAGGCGGAGTCGCGCGGGCGAGGATCTCCAGAGTCTCCGGGTCGAGCTTCAGCAATGCGGATTGCGCGATGGGTGGCCAACCCGCCGCCGCAGAACGCCACATAGCCCTCGATGTCTTCGATGGCCTGCTTAAGCACGCCGCGATTCGCGTAATTCCGGTTGCTGATCGCTAGAGCCATCGATTTCGCTCAGGCCCTGCCTAGAGGCATGATCGTGCAGACGAGAATCACGATTCGTAGCCATCTCCACAACAACCTCCCCCATACCTCCACATTCTCCTTTTCTCGCCCCCACTGCACGAGAGCCTTGTATGCCTGCGTCTGATCTTGTCGACATGGCTCCGCCAGATTAGACCGAAAAGACACATGGAATGCCGTCGGGAGCGGTCGAGATAATCCACGGCGCGCATTTTGGCTATATGGATTATCTCTTGCCGCACCTCCCAGCGCTCCGAGCGCTGGAGGCAACGGCCACTGTGCTGCTGGCGACGCTGGCGCTTGGCGCGTTAGTCGACGCCTCGGGGCTGGGGGCGATGTCGGCGACGGGATTGTTCACCACCGCGCCATGTGCGCTCACGGTGGCGTAGATTGGGTTCGAGATGAACGCCGCGCTGATGACCCCAGTGATCGGTTTTTCGGCGGTGATCTTTCCCGATCAGGTGGGGTCGCCAGTCGTGGCAAGGCAGGGCGACGAGGGCACGGATTTTTTGATCCCGTGGCCGGGATGAACCGGGCTAGCCGACGGGGTTTATACTGGCGTTCGCACAACATCAGCGGAGCGCTGGAGGAAGCCTTGATGCGTCAAGGGCAGCCCAAGATCCTCAGCGCCGCTCAGGGCGGTCAGTTTGCCAGTCCTAGCTTCACGCCAATCCTTCACCTGCGGATCTCATCGCCACGCCCGGCGGAATCGCCGGCGGAATCGAAGGACTCCGCCGGGGAGGAGCCGCTTAGCCCTTCCGCGCGGCGGAGAGATCAAGCGCTACGTCGACGATCATATCCTCCTGACCGCCCACCATGCGCCGACGGCCAAGCTCCATCAGGATCTCGCGGGCGTCCACGCCATAGCTCCGCGCGGCGGTCTCGGCGTGGCGCAGGAAGCTGGAGTAAACCCCCGCATAGCCCAAAGACAGGCTCTCGCGATCCACCCGCACCGGGCGATCCTGCAAGGGTCGGACGAGATCATCCGCGGCGTCCATGAGCTTATAAAGATCGCAGCCCGTCTCGACGCCCATGCGGTTGAGCACCGCGATCAGCGCCTCAAGCGGAGCATTGCCCGCCCCCGCGCCCATGCCCGCCAGAGAAGCGTCGACGCGGCTCGCGCCAGCCTCGATCCCCGCCACGGCGTTGGCCACGCCGAGAGTCAGGTTGTGATGCGTATGCACGCCGATCTCGGTTTCGGGCTTCAGGCCCTCGCGCAGGATCCTCACGCGTTCGGCGTATTGGCCGGGCAGCAGAGCCCCGGCGGAATCCGTCACATAAACGCATTCCGCGCCGTAGCTCTCCATGAGCCGGGCCTGCTCCAGCAATCTGGCGGGCTCGGCCATATGGGCCATCATCAGAAAGCCGACCGTGTCCATGCCCAGAGCCCGCGCCGCCTCGATATGCTGGCGAGAGACGTCGGCTTCGGTGCAATGGGTCGCGATCCGCACGGAGCGCGCTCCAGCCGCCGCCGCAGCCTTCAGATCATGCACCGTGCCGATGCCGGGCAAAAGGAGGACCGTCACCACGGCCCGCTTACAGACCTCGGCGACGGCGGCGATCCATTCCGCGTCGTCATGCAGGCCGAAGCCGTAATTGAAGGTCGAGCCCGCGAGTCCGTCGCCATGGGCGATCTCGATGGCGTCCACGCCTGCGGCGTCGAGGGCTCCGGCGATCTCCCGCACGGACTCGAGGCTGTATTGATGGCGCAGGGCGTGCATGCCGTCGCGCAGGGTCACGTCCTGCACATAGAGCTTATCAGGATTGGGACGAGTCATCGCGCAGCCTGCCTTTCGAGGAATTTTCCCGCCCAGGCGTCGGCGCTGACGAGGGCCGCGGAAGTCATGATGTCGAGATTTCCGGCGTAGGCCGGCAGATAATGCGCCGCGCCCTCGACTTCGAGGAAGATCGTCGTCTTCAGCCCGGTGGCGTAGCCGATCCCCGGCACGCGCAGAGGCGCGTTGTCGCCGATGGTCTCGAACTGCACCTTCTGCTTGAGCCGATAGCCCGGAACATAGCGCTGCACGGTCTTCTCCATCTCGGCGACGGATGTCTCGATGGCCTCCGGCGTCGCGCCCTGAGACAGCACGAAGACCGTGTCGCGCATGATCAGAGGCGGCTCGGCGGGG
>NZ_KB893660.1 GCF_000374145.1 Neomegalonema perideroedes DSM 15528
CCCCGCCGTCATCCGGGCCTATATCGGCGCCGCCGAAGAGGATCCGTCCCAAGAGGAGGCCGCATGATGGATGGGTATGAAGTCCTTTTCTTCTTTGAAGTTCTGGTCGGCGGCCTTCTGGCGGGTCTGATGTATTCGCTCGTCGCCATCGGCTTCGTGCTGATCTACAAGACTTCCGGCGTGCTGAACTTCGCGCAAGGCGCCATGCTGCTTTTCGCGGCCCTGACCTTCGTCAGCCTCGTCAATTACGGCGCGCCTTTCCTGCTGGCCTTCGCCGCGACCTTCGCGATCATGATCGGCCTCGGCTTCGCCATTGAAAGGACGGTGCTGCGGCCTCTGGTCAATCGTCCGCCGATCACGCTCTTCATGGCCACGCTCGGCCTCGCCTACGTCATCGAGGGCGCGGCGCAATTGCTCTGGGGCACGCAGGTCCGCCGCCTTGATCTCGGGATCAGCGACAAGCCCATGGAGATCGCCGGATTGCTGATCTCCAGCTTCGACCTCGTGGCGGCGGCGGTCGCTTTCGGACTGGTGGCGGCGCTCGGGGCCTTCTTCACCCGCACCCGGATCGGACTCGCCTTCCGCGCCGTGGCCGACGACCAATTCGCCGCTCTGGCGGTGGGGCTGAGGCTGCCGCGCATCTGGGCGACGGTCTGGGCGGCGGCGGGCTTCGTGGCTCTGGTGGCGGGATTGCTCTGGGGCGCGCGGCTGGGGGTGCAGTTCTCGCTCTCGATCATCGTGCTGAAGGCGCTTCCGGTGCTGCTGCTCGGCGGCTTCGACTCCATCCTCGGGGCGGTGGTCGGAGGACTCATCATCGGCGCGAGCGAGAAATTGGCCGAGGTCTATCTTGGGCCTTACGTCGGCGGCGGGATTGAGAGCTGGTTCGCCTATGTGGTGGCTCTGCTCTTTCTGCTGGCGCGTCCCTCCGGCCTCTTCGGCCAGAAGATCGTCGAGAGGGTTTGAGCCATGACGACCATCCTCGCTCTCCCCGAGACCTCCCGCCGGATCCTCCCGCGCCCTTCGGCCGCGCTGATCTGGTCGGCTCTGGTTCTGGCGGTCGCTTATGTGGCCGTGCCGCTCTTCGCCTCGCGCTATGTGATCGAGGCGCTGCTCTTGCCCTTCCTCGCGCTGAGTCTCGCCGCCGTGGGACTGAACCTTCTCACGGGCTACGCCGGACAACTCTCGCTCGGTTCGGCGGCCTTCATGGCGGTGGGCGCCTTCGCGGCCTATAACTTCAATCTGCGGCTGGGCTTTCTGCCTCTGCCCGTGAGCTTCGTCCTCGCGGGGCTGACGGCGGCTTTAGTGGGGGTGGTCTTCGGCCTGCCGAGCCTCAGGCTGAGGGGCTTTTATCTCGCGGTGTCGACTCTGGCGGCGCAATTCTTCGTTCAATGGGCGCTGAGCAAATTCGGCTGGTTCTCGAACAACAACCCCTCGGGCGTGATCTCGGTTCCTAAGCTTCAGCTGGCGGGCTTCTCCCTCGACACGCCGACGGGGCGCTATCTCTTCTCCCTGACCATCGTGACTCTGCTGAGCTTCTTCGTCTGGCGCCTGACGCGCAGCGCCTCGGGACGCGCCTTCCTCGCCGTGCGCGACGGAGAAACCGCCGCCAAAGCCATCGGCGTTCCCGTCCCGCAGACCAAGCTTCTGGCCTTCGCGGTCTCCTCCTTCGTGATCGGCGTGGCGGGGGCGCTCTGGGCCTTCACTTATCTGCGCACCGTGGAGCCCGCGGGCTTCAACCTCGACCGCTCTTTTCAGATCCTCTTCATGATCATCATCGGCGGTCTGGCGACGATCCGCGGGGCCTTCCTCGGGGCGGCCTTCATCGTGGTCTTTCCGCTGCTGCTGGCCCGCGCAGGCGCCTTTCTCCTCGGCGGAATCTTCGACTCCGGCGTGCTCGACATGACCCAAAGGATTGTGATCGGCGCTCTGGTGATCCTCTTCCTCATCGCGGAGCCCAAGGGTCTGGCGGCCCTCTTCGACCGGATCGGCGCGAGATTGAGCGCGACCGCCGCCCGACTCATCGGCTCCTCCTCCCCCTCTCCTCGTTCCTGATCGGAGCTTCGGACATGTCCTTCTTTAAATTCACGAAATCCGCGAGCCTCGCCGCTCTGCTGGCCCTGAGCGCCTTCCCGGCCTTCGCCGACGAGCAGCATTTCCCCCTTCAGAGCTATCGCGTTGGGCCTTACGCCTCGGGCGGGACGGGCTTCTTCGGCGGCTTCATCGATTATCTCAATCTGCTCAACGATCGCGACGGCGGCGTCAACGGCGTCAAGCTGACCTGGAGCGAGGGCGAGACGCAATATGAAGTCGAGCGCGGGCTGGAGGTCTATGAGCGGCTGAAGAGCGCGCCCGGAATCGCGGCCTGGAATCCGCTCTCGGTGGGCATCGCCTACGCCATGCTCGACCGCGTGGCCGAAGACCGCACGCCGCTCATCACGCTGAACCACGGCCGCACCGACACCACCGACGGCCGCGTCTTCCCCTATGTCTTCCCGCTGTTGCTGAACCCCTATAGCGAAAGCTCGGGCATCGTGAACTACATCGCCGAGCGCTCGGGCGGCCATGACAAGCTGAAGGATCTCAAGATCGCGGTGCTCTATCACGGCTCGCCCTATGGCCGCGAGACCATCCCGATCTACGAGCTTCTCGCCGAGAAATACGGCTTCGAGTTGTCGCAGATCGAGGTCGCCCATCCGGGCAACGAGCAGCAAGCCCAATGGCAGACCATCCGCCGTCAGCGCCCAGATTTCGTCGTGCTGCGCGGCTGGGGCGTGATGAATCCGGTGGCTCTGACCACCGCCCAGCGCACCGGCTTCCCGGCGGATAAGATCATCGGCAACGTCTGGTCCAATTCCGAGGAGGACGTCCTCCCCGCCGGAGAGGCCGCCAAGGGCTACACCGCCATCGTCTCGGTGAGCGCCGGAACCGAGGCCCCCGTGATTCAGGAAGTGACGGAAAAGGTCTATGGCGCGGGCAAGGGCGATCTCGCCGACAAGACCCGCATCGGCTCGGTCTATCATAATCTCGGCGTGGTCAACGGCATCCTCAACACCGAGGCGCTGCGCATCGCGCAGGAGCGTTTCGGCAAGCGCGCCCTGACCGGCGACGAAGTCCGCTGGGGCTTCGAGCATCTCCAGTTGTCGCCGGAGCGCGTCAAGGAGCTGGGCGCCGAAGGGCTCTTCCACTCGATCAACGTCACTTGGGACAATCATGAAGGCGAGGGCCTCGTGGCCTTCCAGCAATGGGACGGGACGAAGTGGAGCCGCATCTCCGACTGGATCGCGCCGGACTGGGCCTTGCTGCGGCCGATCATCGAAGCCTCCTCCGAGGCCTACGCCGCCGAGCAGGGGCTGAAGCTCCGCACCGCCGAGGATGTGGACAAGGTCGCCACCGACTGAGCCGCCCCTGAAACGGAGATCTCCCATGACGAAGCTTCCTGAAGCTCTGCTCTCGGTTCGGAGCGTCTCGGCGGCCTATGGCGGCGCGGTGGCGGCTCTGCATGACGTGGACCTCGATCTGCGCCGGGGCGAGATCCTCGCGCTGCTCGGCTCCAACGGCGCGGGCAAGACGACCCTGCTCAAGGCGGTCTCCAACCTCCTGCCCGCCGAGCGCGGCGCGCTCACGGGCGGAGAGATCCGCTTCGAGGGGCGGGACGTCTCCGAGCGCTCGCCCGCCGATCTGGTGCGGGCGGGGCTGG
>NZ_KB893661.1 GCF_000374145.1 Neomegalonema perideroedes DSM 15528
AAGAATAATAAATGATCATGCAACAAATTCATTTATTTTACCCGGATCAAACCACACGGACACACCAAATATTGATCTATTTTATATATGCTTAAAAAAAACAACCGAAATATTAGAGCGCCTGAAAAATCAATATTGAAACTACTCATAAAAATGAGACTTTATAAGTCTTCCCAAGCTCTTGCATGAAAACCTCCATCGGCACCATGTATCCCAAACACTTCCGTGGAGTGAGGTTGATCGTCATCATCCATCTCGTCTAAATCCGTGCCCCCTGGCAGCCATCTGCGAATGAGACCGAGGCCGTTCGCATTCTCCACCCCACCCTTCTGCCATGGCGCGTAAGCGTCGCAGAAAAAGGCCCCTGCAGACAACAATCCCCGCAGAAGACCGTGCCAGGCGAAACAGGTGTCGTTGTCGAAGGTCACAGAACCCCGCATCCTCGCAGGAAGCCGCCGAAACATCCTCGTCAGAGCGAAAAATGTCTCACTGGCGCTCTGGCCGCTCAGACGGGTCAGAAGCGTCAGCCGAGTTTTCCTTTCATGCAGAACCAGAACAGGTCATCGGCGCTTACACAAAACCAGATCCCCCCCCCATGCCCAGCCTCCTGACGCCTCTCAGCTGCATCAGGGCGGGCGCAGATGGAGACCTTGCACGGAAGCCCCAGACCAGAGGCTTTCCGCCGTAGCAAACGACCGCCGCGCGGAAGAAAGCGCCGAAGTCGAGCCGCCTCTTCGCTCTGACGGCGAAGCCAACCGTAGATCGCTTTTGAGCTCAATCCACGAAGCTCCCCCTCTGATCCCAGCCGAAGGCGACCTGAGCTCTGCTCTGGCGTCCACCCTTCCGCCAAGCGATCCAGGACGTAAGCGCGGAGCTTCTCGTCGCGATCCAAAACGCAAGAACGCTGGCGGCAACGCAGATAAATGCGATCCGCAAGATCCGCACGATAGCCCTCCTGTTCAGGGCGGTTGCGCCGCAGTTCCAGAGAAATCGTCGAGACAGCTCGTTTCAGGCCCGGACGATTTCACGAACGCCAAAGCCGATCTCATGCAAGCACGCCAGAAGGCGGCGTTCGACAGATGAAAAGCAGGAGAATTCAGCCATGCCAAATCTGATTCTATAATTTACGCAGATGATTAGAATAAAAATATCGTTTCAGAGACTCGATGATGAAAGCGCTGCTGATTAAATGGCGCCAGATTTTTCTTTCAGTTAATAGTTAAAATATATAGAAATTTACTAATTAAAAATAAAACACCTAAATATAAAAATAAAAACCAAAATAAAACCACAGATAAAAT
>NZ_KB893662.1 GCF_000374145.1 Neomegalonema perideroedes DSM 15528
CTTCGGCACATTAGGAACGAACCCTCGGCACATTAGGAACGCGCGCTTTTCATAACGCCTTGGAATCTCGGAGCGAATCCGGGCTCAAAAATCCCTTAACTCTTTAACAGATTCATTAAATCTCTAACCCGGCCGCCGCCGAGTTATCCACAGCCCTGATTTCAGGCGATTCCAGAGCCGGTGAAGAAGGGACTCGAAGCGAAAGAGGATCAGGTCCAATCTCGCTCTTCGAATAACCATATGAGATTTCCATATACGGATTCCCTAGGAAAACCGCCGTCTTCATTCTATAGCCGAATATCGACGGCCCAGCTGAAAGCCAAGACATGTCCGCCACCCCGTCCGCCCTGACGCCGCCCGATCCCTTCGCCCTCGCGGCGCTGTCTCGGACTCTGGCTTTGGAGGCGGGCGAAGCGATCCTGAGGCTCCGGGGCTGCGCGACGAAAGCCAAAGCGGACGGCTCGCCCGTCACGGAGGCGGACCTCGCGGCCAACGCCATTTTGGAGGAAGGATTGAGGTCGGCCTATCCGAAGATCCCCATCGTCACCGAGGAGCGCGAGGCCGATCACGCCTCCGGCGCGCCCGCCGAGATCTTCTTTTTGCTCGATCCTCTGGACGGCACCAAGGATTACGCGCGCGGCGGCGAGGACTTCACCGTCAATCTCGCGCTGATCGTCCGGGGCGCGCCTTGGGCGGGCGTGGTCTACGCGCCCGCGCATGACCGGCTCTACCGCAGCCTGCCGGAGGGCGGCGCCGAGGAGGAGACGCCTTCCACGGGCCTCCGCCGCGCTCTGCGGGTCCGTCGCGGGCCGCAGGAGCCTCTGACGGCGGTCTTCAGCAAATCCCATGAGGAGGCGCGCACCCGCGCCTGGCTCGCCGAGCGTCCGGGGCTGAGGGTGGTTCAGATCGGCTCCTCGCTGAAATTCTGCCTCGTGGCTTCGGGCGAGGCTGACGTCTATCCGCGGCTCAGCCGCATCCGCGAATGGGACATCGCGGCGGGCGACGCCGTGCTGCGCGCCGCCGGCGGCGTCGCGCAGGATCTCGCGGGCGCGCCCCTGCTCTACGGCGCGCCGGGATTCGTCGCGCCGGAGTTCCTCGCCTTCGCGCCCTCTTATTCAGATTCAAGCCCTCAAGGTCGACATGCGTAAGCTCACCCATCTTCAGCGGCTGGAGGCCGAGAGCATCCACATCTTCCGCGAGGTGGTCGCGGAATGCGAAAACCCGGTGATGCTCTATTCCATCGGCAAGGACAGCTCGGTGCTTCTGCATCTGGCGCTCAAGGCTTTTTGGCCGGGTCCGCCGCCCTTCCCGCTGCTGCATGTGGACACGGGCTGGAAGTTCAGGGAGATGATCGCCTTCCGCGACCGCATGGCGCGCGAGCTGAATCTGAATCTCCTCGTGCATATGAATCCCGAGGGGCTGGCTCAGGGCGTGGGGCCTTTCACCCACGGCTCTTCGGTCCACACCGACGTCATGAAGACCCAAGGGCTCAAGCAGGCGCTCGACGCCTATGGCTTCGACGCGGCCTTCGGCGGCGCCCGCCGCGACGAGGAGAAGTCCCGCGCCAAGGAGCGCGTCTTCTCCTTCCGCAGCGCGCGGCATCAATGGGATCCCAAGAACCAGCGCCCCGAGCTCTGGAGCCTCTATAACGCGCGCAAGGCCAAGGGCGAGTCGATCCGGGTCTTTCCGCTCTCCAACTGGACCGAGCTGGACATCTGGCAATACATCCACCTTGAGGAGATCCCCATCGTGCCGCTCTATTACGCGGCCAAGCGCCCCGTGGTGGAGCGCGACGGGGCGCTGATCATGGTGGACGACGAGCGCATGCCTCTGCGGCCCGGCGAGGAGCCGGAGCTGCGTTCGGTGCGCTTTCGGACTCTCGGCTGCTATCCGCTGACCGGAGCGATCGAGTCCACGGCCTCCAGCCTGCCCGAAATTCTTCAGGAGATGCTGCTCTCGACCTCCTCCGAGCGTCAGGGCCGCGTGATCGACCGCGACTCCATCGGCTCCATGGAGCGTAAGAAGCAGGAGGGATATTTCTGATGGCCCCCAATGCGGATCTCATCTCGGCCGATCTCGGCGCCTATCTGAAGCTCCATGAGGAGAAGGATCTCCTGCGCTTCATCGCCTGCGGCTCGGTGGACGACGGCAAATCCACGCTGATCGGGCGGCTGCTCTATGAGAGCAAGGCGCTCTTCGAGGACCAGCTCAGCGCGCTGGAGACGGAATCGAAGAAATTCGGCACCCAAGGCGAGAATCTCGATTTCGCCCTTCTGGTGGACGGCCTCTCCGCCGAGCGCGAGCAGGGCATCACCATCGACGTGGCTTACCGCTTCTTCTCGACGGACCGGCGCAAATTCATCGTCGCCGACACCCCCGGCCATGAGCAATACACCCGCAACATGGCCACCGGCGCCTCGACGGCGGATCTGGCGATCCTGCTCATCGACGCCCGGCGCGGCGTGCTGCCTCAGACCCGCCGCCATAGCCTCATCGTCTCGATGCTCGGCGTGAAGCGGGTGGCTCTGGCGGTGAATAAGATGGACCTCGTGGACTGGTCCGAGGCCCGCTTCGAGGAGATCCGCAAGGAATACGCGGCCTTCGCCGCGGATTTGGGCTTCACGGAGATTCAGGCCATTCCGGTTTCGGCTCTGCGCGGCGATAACGTGATGATCCCGAGCTTGGCGGCGCCTTGGTACGACGGCCCGACGCTTTTGGGCTATCTGGAGGCGGTTCCGGTGGATTCCGACCTTCAGGCTCAACCCTTCCGCATGGCGGTTCAGCGCGTGGCGCGGCCCAATCTCGATTTCCGCGGCTTCTGCGGCCGCATCGCGGCGGGCGTGGCGCGTCCGGGCGACCGCGTGCGGGCCATGCCCTCGGGCGTGGAGAGCCGCATCAAGGAGATCGTGGTCTATCGCGATTCCCGCCCCGACGCGGTGGCCGGCGAATCCGTCACGCTGACGCTTGAGGATGAGATCGACGTCTCGCGCGGCGACGTGCTCTGCGCCGTCGGAGAGCCCGCCGAGGCCGCAGACCGCTTCTCCACGCGGCTGCTCTGGATGGCGCAGGAGCCGCTGCAGCCGGGCCGCGATTATCTGCTGAAGATCGGAACGCGCCTCGTCACGGCGAGCGTGGCCGCGCCGCGCTTCAAGATCGACGTCAACACGCAGGAGCGCCTTTCCGCCGAGCGGCTGGAGCTCAATGAGATCGGCCTTTGCGAGATCGCGCTGGATCGCCCCATCGCCTTCGAGCGCTATGGCGCGAGCCGCGAATTGGGCGGCTTCATCCTCATCGACCGCCTCACCAACGCCACCATCGCCATGGGGCTGATCGAAGAGCCTCTCAACCGGCTGTCGGCTCAGGCGGCGCGGCGCGTGGACCGCGCCGCGCGGGCCGAGATGAAGGGGCAGCGTCCGGCGGCGCTCTGGATCACCGGGCCTTCGGCGGAGCGCGGTTCGGAGCTGGCGCTGGCGCTGGAGCGCGGTCTGCTCGCCCGCGGACGCCACAGCATGGCTCTGGCGGAGGAGGATCTGCGCGGATCGGGCGAAGAAGGCTTCCGCGCCGCCGTGGAGGCGCTGAGGCTGATGGCCGACGCGGGGCTGATCGTGGTGGCGGCTCTGCCTGCGCCGCGCAAGGCGGAAAGGCTGCTGGCCCGCGACCGCATGGCGGAGGGCGAATTCGTCGAGATCTTCCTCGAAGGCCAGGAGACCGGCGCGGCCTATGAAGCCCCCGAAGCGCCGGAGATCCGGCTGAATCCCGCCGAAGTCTCGGCGGATCAGGCCGCCGCGCGGGTGCTCGCCTTTCTGGAGGCCCGGCGCATCATTCCTTGACGCCGGAAAAGACGTCGGGCGCCGCGTTCCTGAAATGCCGAAGGATTACGCGCCGGAATCCCGCGCAGGGGCTTCGAAGCTTATTCGAAGCCCCCTCCGCCATCCGGAGTCACGCCCACGGCGCGGGCGCGGCCGATGATTTTCGCCGCTCCGGGCAGACAATCGCTCATGCAGGGCTCAAGGCCCGGCGCATATTGCGGCTCGGACCAGCGATCGTCCTCGATGAAGCCCTCCGCGTTGGGCAAAGCGAAATCCGTGAAATTCTCGCGGCTGAGTTCGAAGCTTTCCTCCTCCACGAGATCGTTCAGATAGAGGATATAGGCCGTGATCGCGTAAGCCTCGTCGTCGGTCAGGCTGCGCGGCGCGTGAAAGGGCATGGCCCGGCGCGTGTAATCGAAGACCGTCGAGAGATGCGGCCAATAGGAGCCGATGGTCTTGAGCGGGTCGCGATGGGTCAAAGTCCCGCGTCCGCCCGCCAGAGCCGCCCAGCGGCCCGCGCCCTCGCCGAAATCGCCATGACAGGCCGCGCAGAGCCCGTCATAGAGCAGGCCGCCCTCCTCCGCCGTTCCGCGGCCCTCAGGGAGGCCTTGTCCGTCGGGGCGCACGTCGATGTCCCAGGCGGCGATCTCGGCCTCCGTGGCCGCCCGCCCGAGGCCGAGCGGCGCTTCTTCGGCCCAAGCCCCGCCCGCCGCGAGCCAGAGCGCCAGAGCGAAGCCGCCCGCCCTTTGTCTGGTCGCATTTTCGCGACGCGAATCCCTTCCGGCTTCGCTGGAAAATGCTCTACTCCACATCGACGTTCTCCAGCGCGCCGTCCGGGGCGAGCCGCCAGGTCTGGATCGCGTTGTTATGATAAATGGAGTTCACGCCCCGCGCCGCCTGAAGCTGTTGGCGCGTGGGCTGAATGCGGCCCGCCTCGTCCATGGCCCGCGACTGGATGAGCCATTCCGAGCCGTCCCAATCGACGTCGAGATAAAAGCGCCGCAGAGCGAAAGGCAGATCCGGCCCCGAGAACCGCGCCGGACGCCAGTTCCGCCCTCCGTCCAGCGAGACGTCGACGCGCGTCACCCGCCCCGCTCCCGACCAGGCGAGGCCGGAGACCACCAGCGGCCCCGTCCCATGACGCAGAGGCGCCTGAGGGCTCGGGTTCGTGACGACGGACTTCACCTCCATCTCGAAGGTCTGGCGGCGCGCCTCGCCGCTGGGCAGAAGCTCGGTGTAGCGCGAGGTTTCTTCGCGCTGGCCCCAAGGGGCGTCTCCGACTTCGATCCGCCTCAGCCATTTGATCCAGAGATTGCCCTCCCAGCCGGGAACCACCAGCCGCAGCGGATAGCCTTGTTCCGGCCGCAGAGCCTCGCCGTTCATCTTGAAGGCGACGAGGCAATCCTCCAGCGCCTTGATCAGAGGCAAAGAGCGCGACATGCCCGCTCCATCCGCCCCCTCGACCAGCAGCCATGAGGCGCCTTCGCGCAGGCCCGCCTCCATCAGCAGTCGCCGCAGCGGCACGCCGACATATTCCACGCAATGGAGCATCCCATGGGTGAACTGCACGCCGTCGAGCTGGGCGCCGCGCCATTCCATGCCGGTGTTGGCGGCGCATTCGAGGAAATAGACATGGCTTTCGCGCGGAAAGCGCAAAAGATCCCGCATCGTGAAGATCAAAGGCCGCTCGACCATGCCATGGAGCATCAGGCGATGGTCTTCAGGCTCGACCTCCGCGATTCCGGAATGATGGCGCTCGAAGCAAAGGCCGTTCGGCGTGACGATTCCGTCCAGCTCATGCAGCGGCGTGAAGCTCACCGAGGCGGCGGGATCGGCGGTGAGCCAAGGCACCGTGCGCCGGACCACATGCGCCTCCTGCGGCGCCGGGAGGCCGTAGGATCCGTCCTCCACGCCGGGGCCGAGGCTCGTGGACCAAGGCTGCGGCTCCAGAACGGCGGGATCGCCTTGGGAGGCTTCCTGAGCCCGCGCGGAGGAGGCGCCCCAAACGCCGCCCACCGCGAGGCCCTTCAAAAGCCTGCGGCGGGAGAGACGAAAGGATTTTCGCGGAAGGATCATCGCAGAATCATCGACGGCGCGGCCCGGAGCTGGCGGCTCTGAACGCCTCAGCGCCGCCGGGTCAGGATGTAGCCCGCCAAAGCCGCGAGGCCAAGCCCCTTCAGATTCGTCGCGCCGCGCCCGACGCTCGCCCCGATGAGGCTGACCTGAGTCAGAGCGTCGCGCTCCGCCTCGCGCATCCGCAAAAAATGCTCCCGGCGGGCGCGCTTCTTCGCCGAAGAGGCGAGCAGCATCAGGACGCCGCCCAAAACGGCCGAAATCCCGGCCACGGCCAAAGCCGCGAGCCAAGGCTCCCAGATCGTCAGCAGCGCGAAGAACAGCGACAGCAAAAGGAAGATCCCCGCGACGGCGAAGAAGACGCCCGCGAAGACCTTCAACCCGATATCCTGCGCGCGCCCCTTGAGCGAGGCGCCCGCCGCCGCGCCCAGAGAGCCGGCGGCGGAACGCATCAAGCCCAGCATCAGCGGCGCGACAACAGGCCGATGAACAGACCCACGCCGAGCGCGATGGCCACGGCCTGAAGCGGACGCTCCTCGACGCGGCGCTCAAGCTCGCTGCTGGCGTCGTCGAAGGCGTGGGCGCCGCGGTCGCGGATGTCATGGGCGCCGGCGCGGGCGCGGCGGTAAAGCTGGCGCGCGCGGTCGGAGCCTTCCTCCAGATATTCCTCGGCCTGCTCTTTCAGCTTGGCCTTGGCCGTCTTGAGTTCGGCCTTCAGGTCGGCGAGCTGCTTTTCGAGGTCTTCCTGAACGGTTTTCGGATCCGTCGCCATGATGAGTCCTCTCTGATTTTGACGAAGAAGGGCCGCCGCGAAGGGGGCCCGCGAATCTCTGAGCCTGCGCGCCTCCAAAGCGGGGGAAGGCGGCGCTCTCCGTTTCAGAGATAATCCTTTCGCGTGCGGCGCCAAGGCCGCCAAGATGAAAAAATCCTAAATTTCAGTCTGAGAACCCTCCTCATGGGGATGGGCGGCGTGGGCCAGCAATTCGTCGAGCATGCGCCGCACATGGGCGTCGGCGGCTTCGTACAGCACCTGCCGCGAGCGCCGGCGCCCCCGCGCCAGACCCGCCGCCCGCAAAAGCCGCAGGTGATGGCTGGTCAGCGAAGGCGAGGCTCCCGCCGCCTCCGCGATGGCGCCGACGGGCGCGGGGCCTTCGAGGCAAGCGAGCATCACCCGCAGCCGCGTCGGGTCGCCGAGCAGGCGGAACATCTCCGCCGCCCGCGCGAGCGCCTCCTCCTGCGGGGCGCTCATGATTTGGCGGCGAGGGCTTCGGCCTCCGCGACCTCGGCCTCAAGGGCGCAGACCTCCCCCGCCTCGCCCCAAAGGATCTCGACGGTGGCGTGGCCGACGGCGAAGCGTTGCGCGAGTTCGCGCTTGATCGCGCGGACCAGCTCCTGAGGATCGGTCCCGGCGGCGGGCTGAGCCTCCAGCGTGGCGGCGGTCTTGCCGGAGCTGAGGGACCAGACGTGCAGATGCTCCACCGCGGCCAGCCCCTCGACGTGGCTCAGGAGATAGGCGCGCACGGCGGCGGGCTGAGCCTCTTTGGGCGCGGCCTCCAGCAGGATCTCCAGCGTGTCGCGCAGCAGCCGCCAGGCCGCCACGAGGATCAGCGCCGAAAGCAGAGCCGAGAGGATCGGATCTATGGGCGTCCAGCCCGTGGCCCAGATCACGACCGCCGCGAGGATGGCCGCGACCGAGCCGAGCAGATCGCCCATCACATGCAGCGTCGCGCCCCGGATGTTGACGTGGGTGCGGTCGGCGCCCCGCAGAATGCGCAGCACGATCAGATTCACCGCCAGCCCGATCAGCGCCACGATCAGCATCGGCCCGGCGAGGATCTCGCCCGGCTGGCGCAGACGCTGCGCCGCCTCCCAGAGGATCCAGCCCGTCAGCCCGAAAAGCGCCAGAGCGTTGACGAAGCCGGTCAGCACCTCGAAGCGGGCGAAGCCGTAGGTGCGCAGAGCGTCGGGCGGGCGGCGCGCCAGACGAAAGGCGCCCCAGGCCAAAGCCAGAGCGCTGGCGTCGGTGAGCATATGTCCGGCGTCGGCGATGAGCGCCAGAGAGCCCGAAAGCCAGCCGCCGACCGCCTCGACCAGCATATAGCCGAAGGTCAGAGCGAAGGCGAAGAGCACGCGCCTTTCATTGCGGGCGGAGACGGCGGGCGCATGGCCGTGGCCGCCATGGTCATGGTCGTGGTCCTCCGTGTGGGCGTGGGGCGGCATTGGGGGCTCCTGAATCTATGAATATATGCACATGTGTTCATATGTTTTTAGGACCGTCAACCCGAATTCCTAAAGCGACCAGAACAAGGCTTGAACGACACCCGCTTTTCGCGTCATCTAACGGCCCCGAGCCGGAGCCGCCCCATGCCCTCGCCCATCGTCTCCTTCCCGACCCTGATCCTCTCGCGCCTCTCCGCGCCCGCCCCGCTCGATTCCTTCGAGATCGCGACGGTGGAGGGTCGTCTCGTGCGGCTGGATTTCGGCGCCCTGAACGCGCCCGCCCTCGCGGCGCGCTTCGGCTCCAAGCCGGATGTCCGCCATGAGCCGCCCCCCGCCCCTGTCGCCGAGGCCCTCGCGGCTTGGCTGGAGGGGGATTTCGCCCCGGCTCAGGCTCTGGAGGCCGATATGCGCGGCACGCCCTTTCAGCTGCGCGTCTGGGCGGCTCTGCGCGAGATCCCGCCCGGCGAGACCCGCAGCTATCTTCAGATCGCCGAGCGGATCGGCGCGCCCAAAAGCGTGAGGGCCGTCGGCGCGGCCAATGGGCGCAATCCGGTCAGCCTCGTGGTCCCCTGTCATCGGGTGATCGGGGCGGACGGCTCCATGACGGGCTATGGCGGCGGCCTGCCGCGCAAGATCTGGATGCTGGAGCATGAAGGCGCGCTGAAGCCCGCGCCGCAATCAGCGCCGGGAAGTCAGGGATCGCTGTTCGGCTGACCGCTCCGCGGCCTCGGGCGGATTCCGTCGAGGATCAGCTTTTTCGCCGCTTCGAGATGCGGTTGGGGCTCCGTCTCGCGGCGCCCGCCGAAGGCCCGCCGCCAGACCAGCAGCAACAAAGCCGGAGCGCAGAGCAATTCCGGAAAGGCGCGCAGAGGCGCGGCGGATTCGCTCGCGCCGGAGGCTTCTTGCAGCCGCGTCAGCAAAGGCCCGAGGCAGCGTTGGAAATTGGCGTCGGCGGCTTCGGGGAAGCGCCCGCCCTCGGCGATGAGCAGCAGCAGCATCCGCCCGACGCGCGAGTCGGCGGTGAGGTCGTAGAAATAATCCAGAGCCGCCTCCGCCAGAGCCGCTTCTTCTTTCGGCGCCTCCGCCAGAAAGACCGCGAGCCGCGCGCCCATCTCCTTGGAGAAGGCTTCGCTCATGGCGAGGAAGACCGCCTCTTTGGTGGGGAAATAGACGTAGATCGTGCCTTTGGTCACGCCTGCGCGGCGCGCCACGTCCTCCAGCCGCGCGGCGACGAAGCCCTTTTCAGAGAATTCTTCGAAGGCCGCCTCCAGAATCTCGCCGGGACGTTCGGCTTTGCGGCGGGCGCGCGGACGGGCCGTCATGGCGTCTCCCTGACTTTGGGTTTGAGATGCGGCGGGCAGCGGAATGCTGCGCATGCGAAGGAGTCGCGCCGACTTGGACGAAAATACTATTGACTGACTGGTGAGTCAATAATAACCTCCGCGCGCCCCTCTCCGAAAGGTTCCTCCGTGACGCAGCGTCCGCCTTCGCTTTCGCGCATCGCGTTTTGCGCGATTCTCGCGACGACCCTGAGCGGCTGTTTCGAGCAGCCCCCTCCTCCGCCCAAAATCCACGTCGCGGTCTCGGTGCAGACCGCGCGCTCAGACGACGTGGCCCAGACCGTGCGCATCGCCGGCGCCATGGAGGCGCGCAGCACCACCTCGCTCGGCTTCCGGGTGGGCGGACGGGTGGTCTCGCGCGCCGCCGACGTCGGCGACCGGGTGCGCGCCGGTCAGGAGCTGGCGCGGCTCGATCCGCAGATCCTCGACGCGGACGCGGCGTCGGCTCAGGCGGGATTGGCCGCCGCCGAAGCGCAGATCCGTCAGGCGACCGCCGATTTCGAGCGGCAGGACGCCCTGCTCGCCCGCGGCTTCACCACGCGGCGCGACCATGAGGCCGCTTTGGAGGCTCTGCGCCGCGCGCAGGCCTCGCGCGAGGCCCTGAGGGCGCAGCTCTCCATAGCCCGCGATCAGGCGGCCCAAACCATCCTCGTCGCGCCGGTCTCCGGTGTGATCTCGGATCGTCAGATCGAGGTGGGGCAAGTGCTCGCGGCGGCTCAGACGGCCTTCACCCTCGTCTCGGACGGCCCCATGGACGCCGTCTTCGACGCGCCGGAGGCGGCTTTGCGCATGGCGCTCATGGGGGCGCCGGTGAAGATCTCGCTTCTGGACGATCCGACCGTGACGGCGGAGGGCCGCATTCGTCAGGTCGCCCCCGGCGTGGACGCCAAAGGCGCCGTGCAGGTGAAGGTCGGCGTGGAGAAGCCGGCCGCCGCCATGAAGCCCGGCGCGCCGGTGGTGGGCGAAATGAATCTCGAGCCGCATCCTTTCGTGATCCTGCCTTCCTCGGCGCTCTATTCGGACGGCGGGCTTCCGGCGGTCTGGATCGCGGCGGGCGACTCCACCGTGACTTTGCGGCGCGTGGAGGTCGAGCGCTATGAAACCGGCCGCGTCGCCGTCCGGAGCGGAATCGCGCCGGGCGAGCGGGTGGTGACGGCGGGCGGGCAATTCCTGCGGTCCGGGCAGCAAGTCGAGATCATGTCTGGGGGCGGATCATGAAGCGGATTCTTCTGGCGCTCTGCGCGCTGGCTTTTCTCGCGGCCTGCGGCGAGAGCGAAAGCAAGGCTCCGCCGCCGGAGCCGCCGCCGCGTCCGGCGCTGACGCTGGTCGTTCAGCCCGAGGGGGCTTCTCTGGAGAAGTTCCCCGGCTCGATCGAGGCGCGTTCGCAGGCGGCCCTCGCCTTTCCGCTCATCGGGCGGATGACCGAGCGCCGCGTCGAGGTCGGGGATTCCGTGCGGCGCGGCCAGAGGCTCGCGGCGCTGGACCCCCTGCCCTATCGGCTGGCGGTGGAGGCGGCGCGCTCTTCTCTGGAGGGCGCGCGGGCGCATCTCGATCAGGCGCGGGGCGCGGAATCCCGCGCGGCGGCTCTGGTGCGGGGGCGCGTGGCGGCGCAGGCTTCGCTCGACGCCGCCCGCCTTGGGCGCGAGGCCGCCGAATCCTCGGTCTCGCAAGCCGCCGCGACCTTGGCCAAGGCTCAGGAGCAGCTGGATCAGAGCGTGCTCTTCGCGCAATCCGACGGAGTCGTCACCGCCGTGCAGGCCGATCCCGGCCAGACGGTGCAGGCCGGACAGGCGATCGTGACCGTCTCCGACCTGCGCCGCCTTGAGGCGGTGGTGGATCTGCCCGAGGAGGCGGCGCGGCGTCTGGCGGTCGGGGCGGCTTTCGAGATCCGGCTGCGCGCCGATCCCTCGGCGACGGCGCAGGCGAAGATCCGCGAGATCGCGCCTCAGGCCGATTCCGCCAGCCGGACCCGCCGCGCGCGTCTGGCTCTGGAGAACGCGCCGCCGGGCGCTTTCTGGTCGGGGGTGCTGATCGACGCTCTGCCGCAGGGAGCGGCGCATGCGGAGGCTCCGGGCTTCGCGCTGCCCCTCTCCGCGATTCAGGGACAGGGCGCGGGGACTCGGGTCTGGGTGGTGAATCCGGCGGATTCCACCGTCTCGCCGCGCGCGGTGCGGGTCGCGCCGCTGGACGACAAGCGCGCGCGCGTTCTGGAGGGGCTGACGGCGGGAGAGCGCGTTGTGGTCTCCGGCGTCCATAGTCTGGAGCCGGGCCGCAAGGTCCGCGTCGAAGAGGGAGCGCCGCGATGAGCGCGCAGCAGAAATTCAATCTGTCGGACTGGGCGCTGCATCATCGCGCTTTGGTCTGGTATTTCATGATCGTGGCGAGCCTCGCGGGGATTCTGGCCTATATGAATCTCGGCCGCGAGGAGGATCCGAGCTTCACCATCAAGACCATGCTGATTCAGGCCAACTGGCCCGGCGCCACGGTGGAGCAGACCCTCGAACAGGTGACGGAGCGCATCGAGCGCCGCCTTGAGGCCCTGCCCGAGCTGGATTTCAGCCGCAGCATGACCACCCCCGGCCAGACGGTGATCTTCGTCAATCTGAACGATTCCGTCAAAGGCCCACAGGTGCCGCAGGCCTTCGCGAAGCTCCGCAACTCCATCGGCGACATTCGCGGCCAATTGCCCGACGGCGTGGTCGGCCCCTTCTTCAACGACGATTTCGGCGACGTCTACGGCAATATCTACGCCTTCACCGCCGACGGGCTCGACTGGCGCCAGCTCCGCGACCATGTGGACGACGTGCGCGTGCAGCTGCTCGGGGTGCCCAACGTCGGCAAGATCGAGCTGATCGGCGCGCAGGACGAAGCGATCTATCTCGAATTCTCCACCCGGCGCATGGCGGCCTTAGGGCTGGATCAGAACCAGATCATCCAGAGCCTGCAGGCGCAGAACGCCGTGACTCCCTCCGGCGTGGTGGAGGCCGGTCCTCAGCGGGTGAGCATCCGCGTGTCGGGCGGCTTCGTCTCCGAGGATTCCCTGCGCGAGGTGAATCTGCGCGTCGGCGGGCGCTTCCTGCGGCTCGGCGACGTGGCGACCGTGACGCGGGGGCCCGTCGATCCCCCCTCCTCCGTCTTCCGCTTCGACGGCGAACCGGCCATCGGGCTCGGGGTGGGCATGAAGGCGGGCGCCAATCTTCTGGAGTTCGGCGAGGCCCTGCACGCCGAGATGGCGCGCATCGTCCAGAATCTGCCGCTCGGCGTGGAGGCCCATCTGGTGGCCGATCAGCCGGTGGTGGTCGAGGAGGCGGTGGGCGGCTTCCTGAAGGCGCTCTTCGAGGCGGTGGCCTTCGTGCTGCTGGTCAGTCTGGTCAGCCTCGGGCTGAGGGCGGGTCTGGTGGTGGCGATCTCGATTCCGCTGGTGCTGGGCGTCACCTTCCTGTCGATGCAATATCTCGACATCTCGCTTCAGCGCATTTCGCTGGGCGCGCTGATCATCGCGCTCGGCCTGCTGGTCGACGACGCCATGATCGCCGTGGAGATGATGGTGGCCCGGCTGGAGGCGGGCGACCCCCTGCCCGTCGCCGCGACCCATGTCTACGCCCATACCGCTTTCCCGATGCTCACCGGCACCTTGGCGACGGTGGCGGGCTTCATGCCCATCGGCCTCAACGACAGCATGTCGGGGGAATACACCCATTCGCTTTTCGTGGTGATCGCGGTGGCGCTGATCGTCTCCTGGGTGGTGGCGGTGCTCTTCGTGCCGCTGCTCGGCGTGACCATCCTGCCGAATAAGCTCAAGAAGCACGCCGAGCATAAAGGCTTCCTCGCCCGGATCTTCGGCGGCCTGCTGCGTCTGGCGATGCGCTTTCGCTGGCTGACCATCCTCACGACGATTCTGGCTTTCTGCGGCGCGGTCTTTCTGATGCGCTTCGTGGAGCAGGCCTTCTTCCCGGCCTCCGACCGGCCGGAGCTGATCGTGGACATGTCTTTGCCGCATGGCTCCTCCTTCGCGGCGACTCAGGCGCGGATGGATCAGCTGGAGAGCCATTTGAAGGGCGATCCCGACGTGGCCTCATGGAGCAGCTACGTCGGCCAGACGGCCATGCGCTTCGTGCTCTCCTTCGACGTTCTGCCCGCCACGCCCGCCTTCGGGCAATCGGTGATCATCGCCAAGGACGTGGAGGCGCGGGACCGGCTGCGCGCGCGGCTGCAGGCTCTGGCGCGCAAGGACTTCGTGGGCGTGGACATGCAGATCAAGCTGCTGCCCCTCGGCCCCCCCGCCGGACGCCCGGTGCAATATCGCCTGAGCGGCCCCGACATTCAGATTCTGCGCGGTCTGGCGCGGGATCTCGCCAACGTCGTCGAGAGCCATCCGCGCGTCTACGACGTCGGATTCGACTGGATGGAGGCCGCCCTCCGCCTGACCGTTCAGGTGGATCAGGAGAAGGCGCGCCAGCTGGGGATCTCCTCTCAGACGGTGGCGGGGATTCTGCAAGGCGTGGTCGGGGGCGTTCCCGTCACCCAGCTGCGCGACGACGTGTATGCGATCGACGTGATCTCCCGGGCGGAGGACGACGAACGCGGCTCTCTGGAGACCCTCCAGAACCTGCAGATCGCCACGGGAGACGGCGGCTCCATTCCGCTCTCCGCGGTGGCGAGCTTCTCCTACGGCCTTGAGCAGCCGGTGGTTTGGCGGCGCTCGCGCGTGCCGACCATCACGGTTCAGGGCGGCGTGCTCGATTCGACCCAGCCGACCACCATCGTGCAGGAGCTCACGCCGAAGATCGAAGCCTTCGCGGCCTCTCTGCCGACCGGCTACCGGATTTCGGTGGCGGGCCCCGTCGAGGAGAGCGCCAAGGCGCAAGGCCCCATCGCGGCGGTGGTGCCGCTGATGCTGCTGACCATGGCCACGGTGCTCATGATCCAGCTTCAGAGCTTCAGCCGCCTGTTCTTGGTCTTCTCCGTGGCGCCCTTGGCGGTGATCGGCGTGGCGCCTGCGCTGCTGATCACCAATTCGCCGATGGGCTTCGTGGCGATCCTCGGCATTCTGGCGCTGGCGGGCATCCTCATCCGCAATTCGGTGATCCTGATCATGCAGATCGAGGAGCTGCGCGCCCATGGAGACGATCCATGGACGGCGGTGATCGAAGCCACCGAGCACCGCATGCGCCCGATCATGCTGACCGCCGTGGCGGCGACTCTGGCGCTCTACCCCATCGCGCATCAGGGCTTCTGGGGTCCGATGGCCTATTCGATGATGGGCGGCATCATGGCGGGCACAATCCTGACGCTGCTGTTCCTGCCCGCGCTTTACGTGACCTGGTTCCGGATCCGGCCCCTCGCGCCGCCCCCTCCCCCGCCTCCGGCCGAGCCTCCGCCTGCGCCGCTTGCGGAGGAAGCCGCGTCCCCGGCGCCTCCGGCCCCGCTCGCGATCTCCTGAAGCCGCGCCGGAAAGCGAGGCGACGGCGGACCCCCCGGCCCATGGCCGGGGGGTCTTTGTCATCCCGGGGTCGGAGCGGCCTGAGGCGTCCCCGCGGGGACATGCCGGGCCCTGAGAAAAGAGCGTTGCCTTTTCACCCGAAACGCAAATAATCGCGAATCAGCGATTTGCGTTCCCCAGCCCTAGATTCCGAGGCCCGCCCCGATGTTCACCCATGAGGATTTGAGCCGTCTTCAGAGCCAATCGCTCAAGCTTCAGGGCTGGATTCGGCAGCAGACCTTCTCCCCGCAGATGGTCAAGACCCTGCGCCGCTTTTCGAGCTGGGAGCTTGGGGAGTTGATCCTCAAGGCGAATCCCTCGACCCTGCGGGGACGCATGATGGCCGATCCGAGCCTGCCCGCCGGGCTGGTGGAGGAGGAGGGCCGTCAGCGCTGGTACAGCCTCGAAGAGATCAACGAATTGCGCCGTCGGCTGAGGATCGGCAAGAAAACGCTGATGCCTCCCCGCCCCGCCGGAAAACGCGCTTTGCGGGCGGCGGTGGCGAATTTCAAAGGCGGCGCGGGGAAATCCACCGTGGCGCTGCATTTCGCCCACGCCGCCGCGCTCGACGGCTATCGGGTGCTGGCGGTGGATTTCGATCCTCAGGCGACGCTCTCCCACGCCATGGGCCTCACCGAGGTTTCGGAGGAGCATACGGTCTGGGGCGTCATGGCCCGCGACCTCATCCGCGAGACGGAGCGGCTCAACGCCGTGCCCACGGGCGCCGAGAGCGGCGCGGCTCTGCCGAAACGCCGCCTGCCCTCCTCTCTGATGGATCTTGGTCTCGGCGAATTGCGCACGCAAGACTTCATCCGGCCGACCTGCTGGCCGACCATCGACATGATCCCCTCCTGCGCCAATTCCGCCTTCGTGGAGTTCGCTTCGGCGCAATACCGGCATCTCAATCCGGAATGGTCCTTTTACGCCGCCGTCTCGCGCTATCTCGACAGCCTCGCGCCGGACGCCTACGACCTCGTGATCTTCGATTGTCCGCCCGCCATCGGCTATCAGTCGATGAACGCGGTCTTCGCCGCCGACATGCTCTATATCCCCTCGGGGCCGGGCTATTGGGAATATGATTCGACCACCTCCTTCATCGGGCAATTGGCGGAGGCGCTCGGCGATCTCGCCGCCGCGCCCGTCGTCCCCGCGGGGACGCCCCCGGTGAAGGAGTTCCTCGACGTCCGCTTTCTGCTCACCCGCTTTGAGGCGAACAACGATCTCCATCGCGCCATGGACGCCGCCTTCCGCAAAGTCTTCGGCGAGCGCGTGGCGGAGAACCAGATCGAGATGACCCGCGCCGTCGAGCAATCGGGGCGCTTCCTCTCGTCGATCTATGAAATCGACTATCGCAGCATGACGCGCGAGACATGGCGGCGCGCGCGCGCCTCCTTCGACCGGGCTTATGAGGAATTCCGCGGCTACGCGCTCGCCGCATGGGAGAAGCTGGAGGAATCGCCATGAGCCGCCGCCGCGTCTTCGACATAGATTTTCCCGAAGCTCCCCCGGAGCCCGCGCCGGAGCCCGCCGCCTCTGTCCCCGCGGGGACAAAGCCGCCGAAACCCTCCGCGAAGGCCCCCTCCCCGCCCGCCGCCAAACTCGGAGCGGGCGCGCGCGACGGGCGGCGCGGACCTATGGCCACCGCCATTCAGGAGAATTCCGAGGCTCTGCGCCAACGCCAAAGCACCGAGGCGCAGATCCGCGCCGAAAACGACCGTCTGGCGCATGAATTCGTCGGGCTGCGCCGGCTGGGGCTGGTGATCGAGCTTATCCCTCTGGAGCGGGTGAAGACGGCCAAGCTCACCCGCGACCGCGCGCCGAAGCGCGATTCTGAAATCGACGAATTGAAGGACAGCATCCGCGCGCTCGGGCTCTCCAATCCGATCCGGGTGGAGGCGGCGGGCGAGGATTACGAGCTGGTGCAGGGTCTGCGCCGCCTCACCGCCTTTCGCGAGCTTCTGGAGGAGACCGGCGACGCCGAAGCCTATGGCCGCATTCCCGCCGCTCTGACCCCGCAGGGCGAGACTCTGGAGGGGCTTTATCGGCGGATGGTCGATGAGAACCTCGTGCGGCGCGACATCTCCTTCGCCGAGATGGCGGCTCTGGCGCGGGCCTATCATGAGGATCCGCAGACCGGCGCCCGCAGCCTCGACGAAGCCATCGCCGCGCTCTTCGGCTCGGCGGGGCGCCAGAAGCGCGTCTACATCCGCAATTTCGCGCATTTGCTGGAGCGGGTGGGGGAGGGCCTTCGTCATCCCGAAGCCATGCCGCGCGCGCTCGGGCTCGCCACGCTCAAGCGGCTGGAGGCCGAGGAGGGCGGCGCCAAGGCGCTGCTCAGGACTCTGCGCGCCGCGCCGGATCGCGGCGAAGAGGAGGAGATGGGGCTGCTGCGGCTCTTCGCCGAAGGCGGGGCGGCGGCTCTGGGGCAGGCGCTTGAGGAGGAGGCCGGGCGGACTCCGGCGGCGCAGGTCGAAAAGCGCGAGGTGAATTTCATCTGGAAGGGCAGGGGGGTGCGGTGCGCCGCCGCGCGGGGTCGGCTGGAGCTGCGGATGGATCGCGATTTCGCCGCTCTCCCGCCGGAGAAGCTGGAGCGCGCGGCGCGGGCTTTCTTCAAGATCCTCGACGCCGAGGGGTGATCCGCCGCGGCGACGAATTCCCGGAGAGGCGTCCGGATCGGGCGTCAATCCGGAAAGCGGAAATCCTCATGCGGAAAAACTTGGGCTCAGGCGCTGAATCTCCGCAAGAAAGCCGTTCCCTCCGCCGAATCTTTGGCCGATAGTCGGCAGAAGCGGGCCCGTCGCTCTGCGGAGCGGATTCCGCCGCCTCGGGGCCGGAGAAGGCGGCATGCGAAGCCGTCGCCGAAGATGGAGGCCTTTCATGTCTTTCCTGATCTCCCGCCGCAGCCTGATCGGCGTCGCCGCGGGGCTGCTCGCCTCGACCGCTCTGCCGCGTTTGGCTCTGGCGGCGGGCGGACGGCTCGTCGTGGCCTCGGACAGCGAGCCGCGTCAGCTGAATCCGGCCATCGTGGCCTCGAACGGCGTCTTCTTCGTCGCCTCCAAGATCGTGGAGCCTCTGGCGGAGGCCTCTTATGAGGCGGGCGGGCTGCGGCCTTTGCTGGCGACCTCATGGGAGGGCTCGGAGGACGGCCTCAGCGTGACCTTCAAGCTCCGCGAGGGCGTGCTCTGGCATGACGGAAAGCCCTTCACCTCGGCGGACGTGGCCTTCTCGGCGCTGGAGGTCTGGAAGCCCTTGCAGAACATCGGGCGCAGCCTCTTCGCCAATCTCGAAGACGTCGAGACGCCGGACGACCACACGGCGGTCTTCCGCTTCTCCAAGCCGACGCCCTTGCAGCTCATCGCCAACGCCTTGCCGGTGGTCTCCTCGGTGCTGCCCAAGCATGTCTATGAGGGAACGGAGATCGCCGCCAATCCGGCCAACGCCGCCCTGATCGGCACGGGGCCTTTCCGCTGGGGCGAGCATAAGCCGGGCGAATATTACCTCCTCAGGCGCAATCCGGATTATTGGGCGCCGGAGCAGCCGAAGATTGAGGAACTGGTCTATCGCGTGCTGCCCGACCGGGCGGCGGCGGCCAATTCCCTCGAAGCCGGAGAGATCCAGCTCGCGGCCTTCTCGGCGGTGCCTCTGGCCGATCTGGAGCGCGTTTCGGAGGTTCCGGGGCTTCAGGTCGTGACCAAGGGCTATGAGGCGCTGACCTATCAGCTGACCGTCGAGATCAATCACCGCAATGCGCATCTGAAGAATCTGAAGGTGCGTCAGGCCGTCGCCCACGCCGTCGACAAGGCCTTCGTCCTCGACGCCATCTTCCTCGGCTACGCCGCCGAGGCCACCGGGCCGGTGCCCGCCAATGATCCGACCTTCTACACCCCGGAGGTCGAGCTTTATCCCTATGACGTCGAGAAGGCCAAGGCTCTGCTCGACGAAGCGGGCTATCCGGCGGGCGCCGACGGGACGCGCTTCAAGCTGCGGCTGCTGCCTGCGCCCTATTTCAACGAGACGCGGCAATTCGGCGATTATCTGCGTCAGGCTCTGGCGGCGGTGGGGATCGACGCGGCCATCGTCGCCAACGACAGCGCGGGGCATCAGAAGGCGGTTTATACGGATCACGAATTCGATCTCGCCATAGCTCCGACCGTCTTCCGGGCCGATCCGGCGATCTCCACCACCAATCTCGTGCGTTCGGGGATTCCCGCCGGAACGCCCTTCTCCAATCAGGGCGGCTATGAAAACCCGGAGCTGGACGCTCTGATCGACGAGGCGCTGATCACTCTCGACCCCGCGAAGCGCGTCGATCTTTATAAGCGTTTCCAGCATCTTGTGACGGAGGATCTGCCGCTGATCAATGTGGCGGACTGGTCCTTCACCTCGGTCGCCTCCGATCAATTGCGCGGTTTGGCGAATAATCCGCGCTGGGCGGTCTCCAATTGGGCCGATCTTGAGTTGGAGGCGTGAAGTCTCTGGCGGGCTTTCTGCTGCGGCGGCTGATCGGCGGCGTTCCGGCACTGCTGATCGTCGCCGTGGGCGTGTTTCTGCTGCTCGACCGCGCGGGCGGCGACGCGGTGGACGCCTATCTCGCCTCCGTCGGTGGGGGAGACGCGCAGATGGCCGCCGCTCTGCGGGCGGAATATGGGCTGGACCAATCCGCCTTTTCGCGCCTGACCTTCACGCTCGGGCGATTGGTTCAGGGAGATTTCGGCTGGTCCGTCGCGCTGAACCGGCCCATAGGTCCGGTGATCGCGGAGCGTCTGCCGAACACGCTTGGACTCATGGGCGCGGCGACGGGGATCTCTTTCCTGATCGGCTCGGCGCTGGGGCTGATCGCCGGGCGGAGGCCGGGCTCTTGGGCGGATCGGCTGTTGTCGGGCGGTTCGCTGCTGCTTTATTCCATTCCCAGTTTCTGGCTGGGTCTGGCGCTTTCGGTGGTCTTCGCGGTGCGGCTGCGCTGGTTTCCGGTTTCGGGGATCGAGACCATCGCCTCGGGCAAGACCGGCTTCGACCGCTTCGCCGACGTCGCCTGGCATTTGACCTTGCCCGTCGCGGCTTTGGGGATGATCTATCTGGCGCTCTTCCTGCGGGTCATGCGTTCGGGCATGGTCGAGGCTTGGGGACAGGATTACGCGCTCGCCGCCCGCGCCCGAGGCGTGTCGGAAAGGCGCGTCGCGCTGAACCACGCCGCCCGCAATGCGTTGGTTCCGCTGGTCACCATGCTCGGACTTCAGGCGGGGGCCATGCTCGGGGGATCGGTGGTGATCGAAAGCGTCTTCGGGATTCCGGGCTTCGGGCGCTTGGCGCAAGAGGCCGTCGCGGGGCGCGACGCGCCTTTGCTGCTGGCGGTGGTGCTGGTGTCGGCGCTTATGGTGACTCTCGCCAATCTGCTGACGGATCTCGCCTATGGGGCGCTCGATCCCCGCGTCAGGTCGGGGGGGCGCGATGCTGCGTGAGGTTTTGCGCCGCCCGGAGGCTTGGATCGGCGGCGGGCTTTTGCTGGCTTTGATCCTCGTGGCGGCCTGCGCGTCGCTGCTGGCGCCGGGCGATCCTCTGGCCATCGTCGGGCGGCCCTTGATCCGGCCTTTCGTCAGCGCCGAACTCCCTTTGGGCACGGATCGGCTCGGGCGCGATTTGCTGGCCGGGCTGATCCATGGCGCGCGGGCCTCGGTGGCGGTGGGGCTGGCGGCGGCGGGGGTGGCGATCCTGCTCGGGATGACGGTCGGTTCGGCGGCGGGATTCGCCGGAGGCCGGATCGACGAGGCGGTCATGCGCGTGGTGGAGGCTTTCCAGATCGTGCCGGGCTTCCTGCTGGCTCTGGCCTTCGTCTCGGCTTTGGGGCCTTCGCTCTGGACGGTGGTTCTGGCCATCGCCCTTGGGGCTTGGACGGGTCCGGCGCGCTTGGCCCGCTCGCGCGTGCTGAGTCTGCGCGAGGCGGATTTCGTCGCGGCGGCGCGGGTGATGGGCATGAGGTCGAGCGAGATCGCCTTGCGGCTGGTCATGCCCTTGGCTTTGCCGCCGGTGCTGGCCGTCTCGGCGACCATCGTCGCGGGGGCGGTGCTGACCGAGGCGGCCTTGTCCTTCCTCGGCCTCGGCGATCCCAACGCCGTCACTTGGGGCCGCATGATCGCCGAGGGCCGCAATCAATTGCGCTCGGCGGCTTATCTCTCGATGATTCCGGGGGCGGCTCTGGCTCTGACGGTGGTGGCGGTCTATCTGCTCGGCGAGGCCGTGACGGAGGTTCTCGCCAAAAGGAGGCGCGCATGACGGCGCCGCTTTTCCTCTGCCGGGGGCTGACCGCGACTTATCCAGAGGCGGGACGTCCGGCTCTGAAGGGCGTTTCGCTGGAGATGGCGCCGGGCGAGCGTCTGGCGCTGATCGGGGAATCGGGTTCGGGGAAATCCACGCTGGCGCGGATCCTGGCGGGGCTGCCGCCCGAGGGCGCGCGGGTCGAAGGCGAGATTCTGCGGCCGGGCGGAGAGCTGCGGCTTGGGCGCGACGTGGGTTATGTCTTTCAGGATCCGGGCGGGAGCCTCGATCCTCTGCTCTCCGTCGGCGGGCATTTCACCGAGACTCTGCGTAGCCATCTGCCTCTGAGCGGACAGGAGGCGCTCGACCGCGCCGCCGGGCTTTTGGCCAAGGTCCGGATTCCCGATCCTGAAGCGGCTTTGCGCTCTTATCCCCATCGCTTTTCGGGCGGACAGCGTCAGCGCATCGCCATAGCTCTGGCCATGGCGCCGGGGCCGCGTCTGCTCGTGGCCGATGAGGCGACTTCCGCGCTGGACGCTCTGGTTCAGGCGGAGATCGTCGCTTTGCTGCGGGGCCTCAGCGAGGGGGAGGGGCTGGCGCTGCTCTTCGTCACCCATGACATGGGCTTGGCCGCCGGGCTGGCCGACCGCATCGCGGTGCTGCATGAGGGGCGCCTCGTGGAGATCGGTCCGGCGCGGCGGGTGATCGAGACTCCGCAGGATCCCTATACGCGCCGTTTGCTGGCGGCTCATCTGGGTCTGGAAAGCCCGCGCCTCGTCGGAGAGGCTCCATGAGCCTGCTGGAGGTCGAGGGATTGAGCAAGCGTTACGCGCATTCTGACGCTCGGGGCGGCGCGAAGGCTCTGGACGGAGTTTCGCTCTCCATCGCGGCGGGGGAGACCCTCGGGCTGGTGGGGCCTTCGGGCTGCGGGAAATCCACTTTGGCGCGGGTTCTGCTGCGCCTGACCGAGCCGGAGGCGGGCGCGATCCGCTTCGAGGGCCGCGATTGGCTGGCGCTGAAGGGCGGCGCCCTGCGGCGGGCGCGCGGCGCGATGCAGATGGTGTTTCAGGATCCCTCGACGGCTTTTCACCCCCGCGCCACGGTCTTCGGCGCTTTGGCCGAGGCTCTGCGCCTGCATGAGATCGCCCCGCGCCGCGCATGGCCGGAGCAGGTCGCGGCGCGGCTGGAGCAGGTCGGGCTTGACGCGGATCTCGCGGCGCGGCCTCTGGCGGCGCTCTCCGGCGGGCAGCGTCAGCGCGTGGCCGTCGCCCGCGCCGTCGTCCCGAAGCCCCGGCTGATCGTGCTGGACGAAGCCGTCTCCGCCCTCGACGCCTCGGTGCGGGGGAGGGTGCTGGAGCTTCTGGCGCGGCTTCAGCGGGAGATGGGACTCGCTTATCTCTTCATCGGCCATGATCTGGCGGTGGTGCGGGCGATCTCGCACCGGATCGCGGTCATGGAGGCGGGGCGGATCGTCGAGACCGGCCCCGCCGAAGCCGTCATAAGGGCGCCGCAGAGCGATCTTCTGCGCCGCCTCATCGCCGCCTCGCCCCGGCTGCATCCTTGGGAGGACAAGCCATGAGTCCCTTCGTCTGGTCGCCTGCGCCGGATGCGCCGCCTTTCCCGGCCTCGGGATACGCCGCTCTCGCGGATTCTTTCGCCCGCATCCTGAATACGAAAAACGACGTCCTGCTGATTCAGGGCGAGGCCGTGGCGGCTCTGGAGGCCGCCGCCGTCTCTTTGGGCGCGCCGGGGCGGCGGGCGCTGAATCTCGTGACCTCGCTTTATGGGCGCTGGTTCGGCGCATGGCTGAGGCGGGCGGGCGTCGAGGCGGTCGACCTCGTCGCCGAGCCGGGAAAGCCCCTCGCGGCGGAGCAGGTCGAGGCGGCGCTGAAGCGCGGGCGCTTCGACATCCTCGCTGTGGTCCACGCCGAAAGCGCCTCCGGGATTCTGAACCCGCTGGAGGCGGTCGCGGCTCTGGCGAAAGCGCATGGGGCCTTGCTCGTCGTGGACGCCGTGGCCTCGGTCGGGGGGCATGAGCTGGATCTGACCGCCCTCGGCGCGGATCTCGTCGTGGTGGGGCCGCAAAAGGCGCTCGGCGGACAGGCGGGAGCCTCGGCGGTCGCGGTCTCGCCCGCCGCATGGACGAAGATCGCCCCTTCCGGCGAGGCGCCTTCGATCCTCTCGCTGGCCGATCAGCGCGCGCTTTGGCTGGAGCAGGGCAGGGGAGCCCTGCCCGGAACCCCCTCGGCGCTGGAGTTCCACGCCCTCGCCCAGAGCCTCGCGCGGGTCGAGGCGGAGGGGCTTGCGGCTCTTCAGGAGCGCCATCGCCGCGCGGCCGCCGCCGCCCGCGCCGGAGTTCTCGCGCTGACCGGGCGGGCGTGGGTTCCGCCTGCGCAAGCCTCCAACCTCGTGACGGCGGCGAGGCCGCCGGAAGGGATCTCCGCCGCCGCCTTGCTGGCCGCCGCGCCGCAGGGCCATGCTCTGACGGCGGGAGTCGGGCCGGGCGGCGAGCGTCTGATCCGGCTGAACCACACCGGGCCGCGCGCGCGGCTGGAGACGGTTCTCGGCGATCTCGCGGCCTTCGCCTCCGCCTTGCGGGCGCTCGGTCTTCCGGCGGATGCGGGCGCGGCTCTGGCGGCGGCTCTGGAGGCCCCATGAGCAAAGCCCCTCTTCCGCGTCCGGAGGCCGTCCTCTTCGACCTCGACGACACCCTGCTGACCGCCTATCGCCAGCCGGAGCGCACCTGGTCCGCGATCATCTCCGAACACGCCGAGGCCCTCGGCGAGCATGACGGGCGATGGGTCACGGCCGAGGTGTTGGCGCGCGTGCTGGATTTCCTCGCCCATGAGGAGGGCCGCAAGCTCTGGCGGTTGGAGGGCGACCTCACGCGGCGCAAGGTGGTGCGTTCGGCCTTCCACCGGTTGAATCTGGCGCGGCCTCAAGGCTCCGAGCCTCTGCATGGCGTGGACGCCGACCGCATCGCCGACCGTTTCGAAAGCTATCTTGAGGAGACCATCGCCCTCAAGCCGGAGGCTTTGGCCTTGCTCGACTGGCTGGCGGCTCAGGGGATCCGGCTCGGGCTGCTGACCAACGGCTCCGGCGCGCGGCAACGCGGCAAGCTCGCGCGCTTCGATCTGGCGCGGCGCTTCAAGGCGATCCGCATCGAGGAGGAGGCGGGATTCGGCAAGCCCGAACCCGCCGCCTATCTCTCGCTGCTGGCGCTGCTCGACGCGCCGCCGGAGGCCGCATGGATGATCGGCGACGATCCGGTCTGGGACGTGGCCGCCCCCGCGCGGCTCGGACTGACGGCGATCTTCTATTCCGAGGAGCCCAAGGCTCCGACTCCCTTCGGCGCGGCGGCGCGGGTCTCGGCGCTTGGAGAAATCCCGGCGTTGTTCTCCGCCGCCTGAAAGCCTGTGGACAGCCGCGCCGGGCCGCAGCAACATGGCGCCTCTTTCGGGAGGGGGGCGGCATGGGCGCGCAGAGACAGGAAGTCGTGGTGCTGGGCTTGGGCGCGATGGGCGCCGCGACCCTCCATCAGCTCGCCAGACGCGGCGTGAAGGCGCTCGGAATCGACCGCCGTCGCCCGCCGCATGTCTTCGGCTCGACTCATGGGGAGTCGCGGATCACCCGCCGGGCCATCGGCGAGGGCCTCGCCTATGTCCCGCTGGCGCTGCGCAGCCATGAGATCTGGCGCGAGATCGAAGCCGAAACCGGGGCGAAGCTGCTGCATGAAGTGGGATGCCTCACCATTTCGCGCGCCGAGGACGAGGTGGATCGTCCGGGGCGTCGCGGCTTCATCCGGCGCGCCCGCGCCGCCGCCGAAGCCTTCGGCCTCGATCATGAGATCCTGTCCGCCGACGACATCCGCCGCCGCTTTCCGCAATTCGCGCCGCAGGACGATGAAATCGGGCTTTACGAGCCCGGCGCGGGCTATGTCGATCCCGAAGCCTGCGTGGCGGCGCAACTGAAGCTGGCTCAGGCGGCGGGCGCGGAGATCCGGACGGATCTGCGCGTGACGGGGCTGGAGCGCGAAGCGGAGGGGCTCCTCCTGCGGACGGATCAGGGGGAGATCCGGGCGCGGCGGCTGATCCTCTCGGCGGGGGCGGGGGCGGGCGAATTGCTCGGGGCGCCCTACGACCGTCTGCTCAAACCGACGCGGCAGATGATGCATTGGTTCGCGCCGGACCCCGAATGGGAATCCCGCTGGGCGGCCGGACCCAGCTTCATCTGGCTTTACGGCTCGGACCCCGAAGATTTCTTTTACGGCTTTCCGGCGCGGGGCGGAGCGGTCAAGGCGGCGGACGAGCATTACGGCGCGGCGGTCGATCCCGATCAGGTGGACCGCGAGACGCCCGAATCCGCCTCTCTGGCGATGTTCGACCGCAGGCTCGCGCCGCGCCTGCGCGGGATCGGGCGGCGGCGCGTCAAGGCGGCGACCTGCCTCTACACCGCCGCGCCCGACAGCCGGTTCCTCATCGACCGCAGTCCGGAGAATCCGGATCTGCTGATCCTCTCGCCCTGCTCCGGCCATGGCTTCAAGCATTCCGCCGCCATCGGCGAGGCCGCGGCGGAGCTGATCGCCGAAGGCGCGAGCCGCCTCGACCTTTCCGAATTTTCGGCCGCCCATCTGCTGGCCAAGGCTGAAGAGGGGCCGGCCTCTCTCTGAGGCCCGCCCGCGCTGCAAGACACTCAAGGGAGACGAGACCTATGGCCTATCTGGGGTTGGATCTGGGCACTTCGGGCGTGAAGGCCCTGCTGATCGGAGAAGATCAGGACATCCTCGGCTCCGCTCATGCGCCGCTGACGGTCTCGCGGCCTCATTCGGGGTGGTCCGAACAAAATCCCGCCGATTGGATCTCCGCGACGGAGGCCGTCCTCGACGCGCTGCGGGCGGAGCAGGGGGCGGCGCTCTCCGGGCTGCGGGGGATCGGGCTTTCGGGCCATATGCACGGCGCGACGGTTCTGGACGCTCAAGACCGCCCTTTGCGCCCCTGCGTCCTCTGGAACGACGTGCGCAGCCATGTCGAGGCGGCGGAGCTGGACGCCGATCCGCGCTTTCGGGCGCTGACCGGCAACATCGTCTTTCCGGGCTTCACCGCGCCCAAGCTGCTCTGGATCAAGCGCCATGAGCCGGAGATCTTCGCCAAGATCCGCCGCGTGCTGCTGCCGAAGGATTATCTGCGGCTCTGGCTGACCGGCGAAGCCGTCTCCGAGATGTCGGACGCTTCGGGCACCTCATGGCTGGACGTCGGGGGGCGGCGCTGGTCGCCGGAGCTTCTGGCCGCCGCGGATCTCGGCGAGGATCAAATGCCCCGGCTGGTCGAGGGCTCGGAGGTCTCCGGGCGGCTGAGGCCGGATCTCGCGGCGCGCTGGGGCCTGCCCTCGGGCGTGGTGGTGGCGGGCGGGGCGGGCGACAACGCCGCTTCGGCCTGCGGCGTGGGGGCGGCCCGCCCCGGCGCGGCCTTCGCTTCGCTGGGGACGTCCGGCGTGCTCTTCGCCTCGACGGCGGGATTCGCGCCCAATCCGGCGAGCGCCGTCCACGCCTTTTGCCACGCCCTGCCGGGGATCTGGCATCAGATGGGGGTGATCCTCTCGGCCGCCGACGCCCTGAACTGGTTCGGGCGCGTCATGGGCCGCGAGGGCGCGGATCTCGTCGCGGCGCTCGGCGAGACGCCGCGCGCGCCTTCGGGCGTCGCCTTCCTGCCCTATCTCTCGGGCGAGCGCACGCCGCATAACGACGCCGCCGCGCGCGGCGCCTTCGTCGGACTCGGGCATGAGGCGGGCGCCGAGGCTCTGACGCAAGCCCTGCTGGAGGGCGTGGCCTTCGCCTTCCGCGATAATCTGGCGGCGCTGGAGGCGGCGGGGACGCGGCTGGAGCGCGTGACGGCGGTGGGCGGAGGCTCGCGCGCGCGGCTCTGGCTGAAGATCCTCGCGACGGCGCTGAATCTGCCGGTGGACCTCCCCGCCGACGGAGATTTCGGCGCGGCCTTCGGCGCGGCGCGTCTGGGACTCATCGCGGCGGAGGGGGCCGATCCTCTGGCGGTCTGCGCGCCGCCCGCCATCCGCGAGAGCTTCGAGCCGGATCCCGCCCTGCGCGGCGCCTATGACGAGGCTTACGCCCGCTGGCGGAGGATCTATCCGGCGCTGAAGGGCGTCCTTTGATCCGCCGATTTCTCACATAAGGAACGCTCCATGGCCGAGGCCTTCGTCATTCCGCCGCCCCCGACCCCCTCGCTCGCCGTCGAGGGCGAGAGGGCGCGGTTTCCGGTCGGGCGCATCTTCTGCATTGGGCGCAATTACGCCGACCACGCCCGCGAGATGGGCCATGATCCCGACCGCGAGCCGCCTTTCTTCTTCATGAAGCCGGTCTCCGCCTTGGCGACGGAGGGCGTCTTCCGCCTGCCGAAAGGCGCGCAGGAGGTTCATCACGAGGTCGAATTGGTCGTGGCTCTGAAGTCGGGCGGCGCGGAGATCGCGCCGGAGGAGGCTTTGGCCCATGTCTACGGCTATGGCGTCGGGCTGGACATGACCCGCCGCGATCTTCAGGCCGTCGCCAAGAAGCTCGGCCGCCCTTGGGAGACGGCCAAAGGCTTCGACGGCTCGGCGCCTTGCGGGGCCTTGGCTCCGGCGGCGCGGATCGGCCATCCGGCCAAGGGCGGGATTTCGCTCTCGGTCAACGGCGAGATCCGCCAGAAGGGCGATCTCGGCGAGATGATTTGGGGCGTGGCGGATCTCCTCGCGGCGATTTCGCGCTCCATGGCTTTGCGGCCGGGCGACCTCATTCTGACCGGCACTCCGGCGGGAGTGGGCGCCGTCCGGCCCGGCGACAGGCTGGAGGCGCGCATCGAAGGCGTCGGGGCGCTGGACGTCGAGGTCACAGGGTGAAGGCGCTTTGCTCCACGATGGTCTCCATCGCGACATAGCTCGAAGTCGCGTGGAGATGGGGCAGGGCGGAGAGCTTTTCGCCCATGATGCGGCGATAATCCGCCATGTCGCGCGCCCGGATCTTCAGGAGATAGTCGAAGCCTCCGGCGATCATATGGCATTCCTCGACCTCCGGAATGGCCCGCGCCGCCGCGTTGAACTGCTTCAGCGCGGTCTCGCGGGTGTCCGAGAGCCGCGCCTCGACATAGACCACATGGGTCAGCCCCAGCCGGATCGGCGAGAGGATCGCCCGATAGCCCGTGATGAGTCCGGCCTCCTCCATCTGCTTCACGCGCAGCGCCACGGGGGTTTTCGTGAGGCCCACCCGCCGCGCCAATTCGCTGACGGGAATTCGGGCGTTGCGCTGCAATTCCAGCAGGATGCGGCGGTCGGCGGCGTCGAGTTCGAAGGTCACGCCTGAATCTCCCCTGATTTTTGCTCTATTCGCCTAGGATAACGCGCAAGATCAGGCGCATCGACCATTCAGAATCCGCTATTCCTGACCTCTGCGCTTCCTCCGTCGAGGATTTGGAGATCGTCGCCATGGTCGAGTCCCCTTCGCTGTTTTCTCCCGCCGCCAAATTCGCAAATGAAAGCGCCGTGCTTGAGCGCCTGCTCGCCGAGGCGGCTATTCCTGAGAGCCTGCGGGCCGCCGCCTCGCTTCGGGCCGCGGATCTCGTGCGCCGCATCCGCGCCGAGGCCGCCCCTTCGCTGATGGAGAATTTCCTCGCGGAATACGGGCTCTCGACCCGCGAGGGCGTGGCGCTGATGTGCCTCGCGGAGGCCATGCTGCGCGTGCCGGATTCCGAGACCATCGACGCCTTGATCGAGGATAAGATCGCGCCCTCCGATTGGAGCAAGCATCTGGGTTCGGCGGCTTCGCCTCTGGTCAACGCCTCGACCTGGGCGCTCATGCTGACGGGCCGGGTGCTGGACGACGATCAGCCGGGCCTCGTGGGCCTGCTGCGCGGCGCAGTGAAGCGCCTCGGCGAGCCGGTGATCCGTCTGGCGGTGAGCCGGGCCATGAAGGAGATGGGCCGTCAATTCGTCCTCGGCGAGACCATCGAAAAGGCCATGTCCCGCGCTAAGGAGCGCGAGGCTCAGGGCTTCACCTATAGCTACGACATGCTCGGCGAGGCGGCTTTGACCTCCGCCGACGCGGCGCGCTACGCCAAATCCTATCAGCAGGCCATCGCCGCTTTGGCGGGCGCCTGCGTCAAAGGCTCGGTGGAGGCCAATCCGGGGATTTCGGTGAAGCTTTCCGCTCTGCATCCGCGTTACGAGGCGGCTCAGGAGGCGCGGGCTCTGGCCGAGCTGGTTCCGGTGGTGCGGCGTCTGGCGCTTCAGGCGCGCGCGGCGAATATGGGCTTCAACATCGACGCCGAAGAGCAGGACCGTCTGGTCCTCTCGCTGAAGGTGATCGAGGCGGTCCTCTCCAATCCGGAATTCGCGGGCTGGGACGGCTTCGGCGTGGTGGTTCAAGCCTATGGCAAGCGGGCGGGGCTGGTCCTCGATTGGCTGAACGCTCTGGCGGTTCGGTTGGACCGGCGGATCATGGTGCGTCTGGTGAAAGGCGCCTATTGGGATTCCGAGATGAAGCGGGCGCAGGTCGAGGGCCTGCCGGATTTCACGCTCTTCACCTCCAAGACCGCCACCGACGTCAGTTATCTGACGCTGGCGAAGAAGCTCTTCGGCTACGCCGACCGGATTTATCCGCAATTCGCCACTCATAACGCCCAGACCGCCGCCGCCGTGCTGGAATTGGCCGAGGGTCGCCGCTTCGAATTCCAGCGCCTGCACGGCATGGGCGAGCGCCTCCACGACATCCTCCTGAAGGAGACGGGCGGCCGCTGCCGCATCTATGCTCCGGTGGGGGCGCATCGCGATTTGCTGGCCTATCTGGTGCGGCGCCTGCTGGAGAACGGCGCCAATTCCTCCTTCGTGCATCAGATCGTGGATGAAGAGGTTTCGCCGGAGACCATCGCCGCCGATCCCATCGCGGCTTTGGCTCAGGCCAAGGCTCCGGCGAATCTGAAGCGCCCGGAAGCGCTCTTCGGCGCCGGGCGGCGCAATGCGCGCGGCTTCGATCTGACCGACGCGGAGACTCTCGCCCGGATCGAGGAAGCCCGCGCGGCGGAGATCCCCGCAGCCGGGCCGCTCCTCGCTCAGGAGGCCGCGCCTGAAGGCGAGGCGCATCCGATCCTTAATCCCGCCACGGGCGCGCCGGTCGCGCTCCTGCGGGAGGCGGGCGAAGGCGAAGCGGAGGCGGCTTTAGCGGCGGCGTGTCCATGGGCGGCCCCCGTGGCGGAGCGCGCGGCGGTTCTGCGTCGGGCCGCCGATCTCTATGAAGCGGATTTCGGCGCTTTTTTCGCGGTTCTGGCGCGCGAGGCGGGCAAGACCTTGCCCGATTGCGTCGGCGAACTCCGAGAAGCCGTGGATTTCCTCCGCTATTACGCCGCCGAAGCCGAAAAGCTTCCCCTCCATGCGGAGCCTCTGGGCGTCTTCGCGGCGATTTCGCCATGGAATTTCCCTTTGGCGATCTTCACCGGGCAGATCGCGGCGGCTCTGGCGACGGGCAACGGCGTGCTCGCCAAACCCGCCGAGCAAACGCCTCTTGTGGCGGCTATGGCGGTTCGGCTTCTGCATGAGGCGGGAGTCCCGCGCGCCGCCTTGCAGCTTCTGCCCGGCCCCGGCGAGACGGTCGGCGCGGCCCTGACCTCCGATCCGCGAGTCTCGGGCGTGGTCTTCACCGGCTCCACCGAGACGGCCTTGCGCATCCGCCGGAGCATGGCGGAGCGTTTGTCTCCTTCAGCCCCGCTGATCGCCGAGACGGGCGGTCTGAACGCGATGATCGTGGATTCCACCGCCCTTCCCGAGCAGGCGGCGCGCGACGTGGTCGCTTCGGCCTTCCGCTCGGCGGGACAACGCTGCTCGGCTCTGCGCTGCCTTTATCTTCAGGAGGAGATCGCGCCCCATCTCATCGAGATGATCAAAGGCGTGATGGACGAGCAGAATCTCGGCGATCCTTGGGCGCTCTCCACCGACATTGGTCCGGCCATCGACGCCGAGGCGCGGGACTCCATCGAGGCTTACGTCGCCGCAGCCGAGGCGCAAGGCCGTCTGATCCATCGCCTGTCCAAACCTGCGGAGGGGAGCTTCGTCGCTCCGGCGATGATCCGCGTTTCAGGGATCGACGATCTGGAGCGCGAGGTCTTCGGCCCGGTGCTGCATGTGGCCACGTGGAGGGCGGGCGATCTGGAGAAGATCGCGGCGGCGATCAACGCGCGCGGTTATGGCCTGACCTTCGGCCTGCATACGCGCATCGATTCCCGGGTTCAGGAGATGGCCGACCGGATTCAGGCGGGAAACCTCTATGTGAACCGCAATCAGATCGGGGCGGTGGTGGGCAGCCAGCCCTTCGGCGGCGAGGGCCTGTCCGGCACCGGACCCAAGGCGGGCGGGCCGCTGTATCTGGCGCGCTTCCTCAAGCCCGCGCCCGCTCCCTCCGGCGAGGCTTGGACGCGCGCGGCCGATCTCGCGGCGCTGAAGCGCCGCCTCGCCGAAAAGGGCGCCGATCTCCCGAAGATCGAGAGCCGCGCCATGCCCGGCCCCACCGGCGAGACCAATCGCCTGACGCTCTTCGCGCGCGAGCCGGTTCTTTGCCTCGGCCCCGGAGAAGCGGCCATGCGGGCGCAGATTCAGGCCGTCGAAGCTTTGGGCGGCCTTGCGGTCGGCGCGGAGGGAAGCCTTGCGCCGGAGGCTCTGGCGAGCCTCGAAGGCTTCAGCGGCGTCCTCTGGTGGGGCGGGGAGGCCGAAGCCCGCAGCCTCGCGCAGGCTCTGGCGGCGCGTCGGGGGCCGATCCTGCCGCTGATCGGCGCGCGGCCGGATCTCGCCCATGTCGCGCATGAGCGTCATCTCTGCGTCGACGTGACCGCCGCAGGCGGAGACGCCGCCTTGCTGGCGGGCGGGGAGGGCGCCTAGCCTTCGCGGCTCTGGGGCCCGGCGGTTTTGCGGATCGAATCGCGCACCCGGAGGAACAGAGCCTCGGCGGCGCGCGAGATCTCGCGGTCTTTGGCGCGGAGGATCAGATAGGGCTCCACGATCAGAGAGCGATTCAACGGCAGCCGTCGGAATCCCGCCGAGACCGGCGGCTCCAGCATGAGATCCGTCACCTCCTGCGACATGGGCGCGACGGCGTCTGAATCGCGCAGCAGCGCCACGATCATCAGCAAAGAGGAGGTGGTCGCCACGTCGGGGGGCGAGGAGAGGGCTTCGTCATGGAAGGCCGCCTCGATCACCCGGCGGATCGGCGCGCCCTGATCCTGAAGCACCCAAGGCAGCCCGTGCAGATCGCGCATCGAGACCGGCCCGCGCCCGAGCAGCGGATGGCCGTCGCGCACCATGAGCCGCACCACCTCCTCGCGGGCGGATTCGATCTCGAAGCCCCGGTCGTCGAAGCCGGGCGGCAGGCGCGCGAGGGCGAAATCCAGCTCGCCGCGCTCCAGCATGCCCACGAGCGCCGCCGAAGGCGCCACCTCGACCGAGACGTCCACCCCCGGAGCCTCGCCCTTCAGCCCCTGAATGGCGGGCGCCAGATGCCGCAAAGCCGGACCCGTCACGGCGCCCACCCGCGCCGCGCCGCCGCGCCCTGCGGTCAGATCGGCGAATTCCTCGGCGAGCAAAGCCTGCTCCTGAAGGATGCTCCGCGCGCGCCGCGCCACCAGAGCCCCGGCGGGAGTCGGCTCCATGCCCTTGGGCTTGCGCAGGAAAAGCCGCAGGCCGAGCCGCGCCTCGATCTCGGCCAGACTCCGCGAGGCGGCGGGCTGAGTCAGGCCGCAGGCGGCGGCGGCGCGCTGCAATTGGCCATGGGCCGCGATCTCCGTCACGAGCCGGGTTTGCGTCGGGCGCATGTCGCGCAGGAATTCGAGCGCCTTCATCTTGGTTTCGATCATATCATTTCAGCTATGCGGATTCTCCATATTGATATTTGAATGATATGTCTTGCGCAGCTAGAAAAAAGCAAAGCCCCCGATGTTCCTTTTCGGGAACGGATCGGGGCGGACAAAAGCGGGGAAACCCCGCTTCAGGGAGGATGATATGAAGTTTCTGAAATTGGCGAGCGCGCTCGCCATGGGCCTCGCCGTCTTCGCGCCGCAGGCTTGGGCGCAGGACAAGGGCCTGGTCGGCATCTCCATGCCTACGAAATCCTCCGCGCGCTGGATCGCCGACGGCGAGAACATGGTGCGCCAGTTCGAGGCCGCGGGCTATCGCACCGATCTGCAATACGCCGAAGACGACATCCCCAATCAGCTCGCCCAGATCGAGAACATGGTGACCAAGGGCGTGAACGCGCTGGTCATCGCCTCCATCGACGGCACCACCCTCTCCAACGCTCTGGAGAACGCTTCGGCGGCGGGCGTGCGGGTCATCGCCTACGACCGCCTCATCCGCGACAGCGGGAACGTCGATTATTACGCCACCTTCGATAATTTCAAAGTCGGCGTGATTCAGGCCGAATCCCTCGTGGAGGGGCTGAAGACCCGCTTCCCCGACGTGAAGCCCTGGCATGTCGAGTTGTTCGGCGGCTCGCCGGACGACAACAACGCCTATTTCTTCTATAACGGCGCCATGTCGGTGCTTCAGCCGCTGATCGACTCCGGCGAGGTCTCCGTGGCTTCGGGACAGGTCGGCATGGACAAGGTCGGCACCCTGCGCTGGGACGGCGCCGTGGCTCAGGCCCGCATGGACAACCTGCTCTCGGCCAATTACACCGACAAGGCGATTCAGGGCGTGCTCTCGCCTTACGACGGCATCTCCATCGGCGTGCTCTCCTCGCTGAAGGGCGTGGGCTACGGCTCGGGCGACGCGCTCATGCCCATCGTGACGGGTCAGGACGCCGAAGTCCCCTCGATCAAGTCGATCCTCGCGGGCGAGCAATATTCCACCGTCTTCAAGGACACCCGCGAGCTGGCCGGAGTCGCGGTCAAGATGGTCGACGCCGTGCTGCAGGGCTCCGAGCCCGAGATCAACGACACCGAGACCTATGACAACGGCGTCAAGACGATCCCCTCTTATCTGCTGGAGCCGGTCGAGGTGGACGCCTCCAATTACGAGAAGATCCTCGTCGAGGGCGGATATTACACCGCCGACCAGCTGAAGTGATCCGGCCCGGCCGCCCGGCTTTCGGGCGGCCTCTCCTCCTCCGGACGGCGGGTCCGGAGCCGGCTCCCGCGCGGAGCGCGCAGACGCCTGCGACCTCTCCGCAGAGGGAGGAGCGGCGCCGCGCCCCTCCGCGCCGGGCCGCAAGCGCGCCGGAGCCTCCGGCGGGACGAGACCGCAGGACGGGATCCCATGAACGCCCCTATGACCGCTTTGCTCGAGATGCGCGACATCACCAAGGAATTTCCGGGCGTCAAGGCTCTGGACCGGGTGAATCTGGTCGTGGCGAAAGGCGAGATCCACGCCGTCTGCGGCGAGAACGGCGCCGGGAAATCCACGCTGATGAAGGTGCTTTCGGGCGTCTATCCGGCGGGGAGCTATCAGGGCGAAATCCATTACGACGGCGCTCTGGCCGAATTCCGCAATCTCGCCGAAAGCGAGGCGCGCGGGGTGGTGATCATCCATCAGGAACTGGCGCTGATTCCTCAGCTCTCCATCGCCGAGAACATCTTCCTCGGCAACGAGCGCGCTGCGGGCGGCGTGATCGACTGGAGCGAGACCTATCGGCGGACCGAGGAGCTTCTGGCCAAGGTCGGGCTCCGCGACGCGCCGGGCGTGCTGGTCGAGACTCTGGGCGTGGGCAAGCAGCAGCTGGTGGAGATCGCCAAGGCGCTTTCTAAGGACGTGCGGCTGCTGATCCTCGACGAGCCGACCGCCGCGCTTCAGGAGACCGACTCGCGCAAGCTGCTCGATCTGATGCTGGAGCTGAAGGCGCAGGGCGTCACCTGCATCATCATCAGCCATAAGCTCAACGAGGTGCGTCAGGTCGCCGACACGGTGACCGTCATCCGCGACGGCGCGACCGTCTCGCGGATCGACGCCCGCGAGGGCCTGAGCGAAGACCGCATCGTGCGCGACATGGTGGGGCGCGACATGTCGCATCGCTATCCCGAGCGAACCCCCAAGCTCGGCGACAAAGTTCTGGAGGTGACGGGCTGGAGGGTCTGGCATCCGGAGCAGGCCGAACGTCAGGTCATCCGCGATATTTCCTTTCACGTCCGCGCGGGCGAGGTGCTGGGGATCGCCGGGCTGATGGGCTCGGGCCGGACGGAGCTGGCCATGTCGCTCTTCGGGCGCAGCTGGGGACGGAACGTCTCGGGCGAGGTCCGGATGCGCGGGCGTCCGGTGGACGTCTCCAGCGCGCCCAAGGCCATCGCGGCGGGGCTGGCCTACGTCACCGAGGACCGCAAGCATCTCGGCCTGATCCTCGACGAGAGCCTGCGCTTCAACAACACCCTCGCCAATCTCCGGGGCGTCTCCAAGGGCGGCGTGCTCAACGAGGCCGAGGAGACCCGCGTGGCCGAAGGCTATCGCAAGGCCATGGCCACCCGCACCCCGAGCGTGATGCAGAAAGTGGGCAATCTCTCGGGCGGGAACCAGCAGAAGGTGGTTCTGGCCAAATGGCTCTTCACCGAGCCGGAGGTGCTGATCCTCGACGAGCCCACGCGGGGCATCGACGTCGGGGCGAAATATGAGATCTACACGATCATCAACCAGCTGGCCGCGCAGGGCAAGGCGGTGGTGATGATCTCCTCGGAGATGCCGGAGCTGCTGGGCATGTGCGACCGCATCCACGTCATGAACGAGGGCGCCTTCGTGGGCGAGCTCTCCGCCGCCGAGGCCAGTCAGGAACGCATCATGTCGCTCATCGTCGCCCAACCTCAGGAACAGGGAGTCGCCGGATGACCGTCGCGGAGACCGCGCCCAAAGCTGGCGAACTCAAAGCCTATCTCAAAACCCATATGCGCGAATACGGGCTTCTCTTCGCCCTGATCGCGATCATGGTCTTCTTCCAGATCGTCACCTCCGGCACGCTGATGCGTCCGGTGAACATCACGAACCTCTTCCTCCAGAACAGCTACATCATCATCATGGCGCTCGGGATGCTGATCGTCATCGTCTCCGGCAACATAGATTTGTCGGTGGGCTCGGTGATGGGCTTCGTGGGAGCCTTCGCGGCGGTGATGATCGTCAAGATGGGCGCGCCGATCTGGCTGACCATCGCGGCCTCTCTGCTGATGGGGGCGGCCATCGGGGCGGCTCAGGGCTATTGGATCGCCTATTGGAAGATTCCCTCCTTCATCGTGACACTGGCGGGGATGCTGGTCTTTCGCGGCGCCTCGCTCTGGCTGCTGGAGGGGCAGTCCGTGGGGCCCTTCCCGCCGGAGTTTCAGCGGCTTTCGACGGGCTTCGTGCCGGATCTCTTTCCCCGGAGCGTCACCGAGCCCATCGGCGCCTTGTTCGGCCAGCGCAATCTGAATCTGCTCTGCATGGGCGTCGGAGTCCTCGCCTCGGCGGCGATCCTCTGGAGCGGCCTGAGGCGCCGCGCGCGCGACGCCGCTTATGGCGTGGCGGGCGAGCCTGCGAGCTTCTTCTGGCTGCGCAACGCCGTGGCCATCGGGGCGCTGCTCTTTCTCACCTTCAAGCTGGCGACTTTCCGGGGCTTTCCCAACGTGCTGGTGAGCATGGCCCTGCTGACGCTGCTTTACGCCTTCGTCACCCAGAACACGGTGATCGGACGCCGGGTCTACGCGCTCGGCGGCAATGAGAAGGCGGCGAAGCTCTCCGGCATTAAAACCGAGCGCCTGACCTTCCTCGCCTTCGTCAATATGGGGGTTCTGGCGGCTCTGGCGGGCCTGATCTTCGCGGCGCGGCTCAACACCGCCACGCCCAAGGCCGGATTCGGCATCGAGCTGGACGTGATCGCGGCGGTCTTCATCGGCGGCGCCGCCATGGCGGGCGGCGCGGGCAAGGTGGTCGGGGCGGTGATCGGCGCCTTCATCATGGGCGTGATGAACAACGGCATGTCGATCATGGGCATCGGCATCGATTATCAGCAGATGATCAAGGGGCTGGTGCTGCTCGCCGCCGTGATCTTCGACGTCTACAACAAGCGCAGGCAGGGCTGAAGACATGCACCTGAGCCAACTGAAATCCGGAGGCGTGATCTGTCGTCTCGGCGCGGAGGCGCGGCTTCTGCCCGGCCTGAAGAGCGTCTACGAACTCGCCGGACTCGCCGTGGCGGCGGGGGCGAGGCTCGCGGATCTGCTGCCCGAGGGCGGCGAGCCTGTGGACCTCGCCGCTCTGGCGGCGGCGGATCGGCTCGACGTTCCTCTGCGCCATCCCGAGCCCGCGCGGATGCATCTCTGCGGCACGGGGCTGACGCATCTCGGCTCGGCCGCGACGCGGGACTCCATGCACGCCAAGCCGGAGGCCCAGCTCACCGACTCGATGAAGATGTTCCGCATGGGCCTCGAAGGCGGCAAGCCGGAGGCGGGGAGCCCCGGCGTCCAGCCGGAATGGTTCTACAAAGGGCCGGGCTCCGAGGCCGTGGCGCCGGGCGATCCGCTGATCTCGCCGGGCTTCGCGCTGGACGGCGGCGAGGAGCCGGAGATCGCGGGCTTCTACCTCATCGGCCCCGACGGGACGCCCAATCGCGTCGGCTTCGCTCTGGCGAATGAATTCTCGGATCATGCGACCGAGAAGATCAATTATCTGTACCTCGCGCATTCGAAGCTGCGTCCGGCCTCCTTCGGGCCTGAGCTGCTGGTGGGGGATCTGCCGCGCCACATCGAGGGGCGTTCGCGCATCCTGCGCGACGGCGCGGCGATCTTCGATCAGCCTTTCCTCTCGGGCGAGGACAACATGTCCCACAGCATCGCCAATCTGGAGCATCACCACTTCAAATACGCGCCCTTCCGGCGTCCGGGAGATCTGCATGTCCATATGTTCGGCACGGCCACGCTGAGCTTCGCCGCCGGGATCGCGCCGCGTTCGGGCGACGTCTTCGAGATCTCTTCTCCCGCCTTCGGCCTGCCTTTGCGCAATCCTCTTCAGACGGCGCCCGACGCGGGCTTCGTCGCCACGCGCGTCTTGTGATCTCAGGAGACGACCCTCCATGTCCGCCCCAGAATCCGCCCCAGCAGCACCCGCCCCGAAGCCGACCCCCGGCGCCAAAGCCTTCGCTCCCGCCCCCTGGCCGCGCAAGCTCAGGTCTCAGCATTGGTATGGCGGGAACTCCCGCGACACGATTTATCATCGCGGCTGGCTGAAGAACCAAGGCTGGCCCCATGACCTCTTCGACGGGCGCCCGATCATCGGGATTCTCAACACATGGTCGGATCTGGCGCCCTGCAACGGCCATTTGCGCGAGCTCGCCGAGAAGGTGAAGGCGGGCGTCTGGGAGGCGGGCGGCTTTCCGGTCGAGGTTCCGGTCTTCTCGGCCTCTGAAAACACCTTCCGCCCGACGGCGATGATGTATCGCAATCTGGCGGCTCTGGCGGTGGAGGAGACCATCCGCGCCCAGCCCATCGACGGCTGCGTGCTGATGGTCGGCTGCGACAAGACCACGCCGAGCCTGCTCATGGCGGCCGCGAGCTGCGACGTGCCTTCCATCGTGGTGACCGGCGGGCCGATGCTCAACGGCTATTTCCGCGGCGAGCGGGTGGGCTCGGGGACGCATCTCTGGAAATTCTCCGAGGCGGTGAAGGCCGGAGAGATGACCCAAGAGGAGTTTCTCGAAGCCGAAGCCTCCATGTCGCGCTCGACGGGCAGCTGCAACACCATGGGCACGGCCAGCACCATGGCCAGCATGGCCGAGTCGCTCGGCATGGCCTTGTCGGGCAACGCCGCCATCCCCGCCGTCGACAGCCGACGCCGGGTCATGGCGCAGCTGACGGGGCGGCGGATCGTGCAGATGGTCAAGGACGACCTCAAGCCCTCCGACGTCATGACGAAGGAGGCTTTCGAGAACGCCATCCGGACCAACGGCGCCATCGGCGGCTCGACCAATGCGGTGATCCATCTTCTGGCCATGGCGGGCCGGGTGGGCGTCGATCTGACTCTCGACGATTGGGACCGCTGCGGACGCGGCGTCTCGACCATCGTGAATCTGATGCCCTCCGGGAAATATCTCATGGAGGAGTTCTTTTATGCGGGCGGCCTGCCGGTGGTGCTGAAGCGCCTCGGCGAGGCGGGGCTTCTGCATAAGGAGGCTCTGACCGTCTCCGGGAAATCCATCTGGGAGGAGGTCAAGGACGTCCGCAACTGGAACGAGGAGGTGATCCTCCCCGCCGACAAGCCTTTGACCCCTCAAGGCGGCATCGCGGTGCTGAAGGGCAATCTCGCGCCGAATGGAGCGGTTCTGAAGCCTTCGGCGGCCTCGCCGCACCTGATGGTCCATCGCGGGCGGGCCGTGGTCTTCGAGGACATCGACGACTACAAGGCGAAGATCAATGATCCGGATCTCGACATCGACGAGACCTGCGTGATGGTCATGAAGAATTGCGGGCCGAAGGGCTATCCGGGCATGGCCGAGGTCGGCAATATGGGCCTGCCGCCCAAGCTGCTGAAGAAGGGGATCACGGATATGGTCCGCATCTCCGACGCCCGCATGTCCGGCACGGCTTACGGAACCGTGGTGCTGCACGTCTCGCCGGAGGCGGCGGCGGGCGGACCTCTGGCCGCGGTGCGTGACGGCGACTTCATCGAGCTCGACGTGCCGAACCGCCGCCTGCATCTCGACGTCTCCGAAGCGGAGCTGGCCGCGCGGCTCGAAGCTTGGCGCCCGCATCACGATCAGGCCGAAAGCGGCTACGCTTGGCTGCATCAAACCCATGTCCAGGGCGCCGACACCGGCGCCGACCTCGATTTCCTCAAAGGCCGCCGCGGAAACGCCGTGGGCAAAGACAGCCATTGAGGAGCTTCGGCGCGTCCCGCATCCTCCCCCTCCGGCGGGGCGCGCCGAAACCAAAAGGAGCCGAGAAGCCGTCATGAACGTTTCTCCCGAATGGATCGCGGTGGACTGGGGCTCTTCGAATCTGCGCGCCTTCGCGATGCGCGGCGGAGAGCCGCTTGCGGAATCCGCCTCCGGCGAAGGGGCCTCCGGTCTGGCGCGCGAGGATTTCGAACCGGCGCTTCTGCGGGTCATCGGGCCTTGGCTGACCGAAGGGCGCGTCACGCCCGTGCTCGCCTGCGGGATGGTCGGGGCGCGCCATGGCTGGATCGAAGCGCCTTATCGCGCCGTTCCCTGCGCGCCCGTCGCGCCGGGCGAGACCATCCTCGCGCCGACGCAAGACCCTCGCCTCTCCCTGCGGATTACGCCGGGCCTCAGTCAAGCCTCTCCCGCCGACGTCATGCGCGGCGAAGAGACTCAGATCGCGGGGTTCCTCGCGGGCGAGCCCGCCTTCGCAGGCGCCTTGATCCTCCCCGGCACCCATTCCAAACAGGCGCGGATCGCGGACGGAAAGGTCTTGAGCTTCTCCACCTGGATGACCGGCGAGCTTTTCGCGTTGCTCTCGCAAGGCTCGGTCTTGCGCCATTCGCTCCAGAGCGGGGAGGGCGAGGATCTCGCCGCCTTCGTCGAGGGCGTGGGGATCGGCGCCGAGGGGCGCGCGCTGCGCGGCCTCTTCGCTCTGCGGGCCGAGGGGCTGTTGGAGGGCTTGCCTGCGCAGGCCGCGCGGTCGAGATTATCGGGGATGCTGATCGGCGCGGAGCTGGCCGGATTCGATCCGGGCGGAGATTGCGTCGTGATCGGCGCGGGCGGATTGGCGCGGGCCTATCTGGCGGCTTTGCGGTCGCTCGGACTCGCGGCGCGGGCCTGCGACGGCGCGGAGCTGGCGCGGCGCGGCCTCGCCTTGATTCAGGAAGGGAAGAACCTGTGAGCCGGAAGATCATCGCCATTCTGCGCGGCCTGCGCCCCGAGGAGGCCGTCCCTTGTGCGGAGGTTCTGGTGAAGGCGGGGATCTCCGTGATGGAGGTGCCGCTGAACTCGCCGCAGCCTTTCGACTCGATCTCGCGCATGGCGAAGGCCTTCGCGGGAGATCCGGACGTCGGGATCGGCGCGGGCACCGTCCTGACGCCCGATGAGGTCGGACGGGTCGCGGCGGCGGGCGGGCGGCTGATCGTCTCGCCCAATTGCGACCCCGAGGTGATCGCCGCCACGCGGGCTTTGGGGCTGGCTTCATGGCCGGGCTTCTTCACCCCCACCGAGGCTTTCACAGCGCTGAAGGCCGGAGCGACGGGGCTGAAGCTTTTTCCCGGCTTCATGGCGGGGCCGGAGGGTCTGAAGGCTCTGCGGGCCGTCTTGCCGCCGGGGACTCAGGTCTACGCCGTGGGCGGGGCGGGGGCGGAGAATTTCGGCCTCTGGCTCAAAGCGGGCGCGGACGGCTTCGGCATAGGCACGGCGCTTTATCAGCCGGGCTTCTCCCTCGCCGAAATCGCGGAGCGGGCGGCGCGTCTGGTCGCGGCCTATGACGCCGCGCAGGAGGCCAAGGCGTGACTTTGTTCGATTCCCGCATCTGCGCGCTCGGCGAAGGGACGCTCTGGCATCCTGAGCGGCGAGAATTATTCTGGTTCGACGTGACCGGGCGGCGTCTGCTCTCGCGCGCGCCGGAGAGCGGCGCGACCCGCGAAGTCGCCTTGCCGGAAATCTGCTCCGCCGCCGCATGGATCGACCGCAAGCGGCTGCTGATCGCTTCGGAGACGGGGCTTTCGGTCTTCGATCTGGAGTCCGGGCGCTTCGTCCGGCGTCTGGCCGATCTGGAGGCGGAGAATCCCGCCACCCGCTCCAACGACGGGCGGGCCGATCCTTGGGGCGGCTTCTGGATCGGGACCATGGGCAAATCCGCCGAGCCGGGCGAGGGCGCGCTTTACCGCTATTTCGCGGGTGAGCTGCGGCGGCTTTACGCCAATCTCTCTATTCCGAACGCGGTTTGCTTCGCGCCGGATCGGCTTCTGGGCTATTTCGCCGATACGGAGCGGGGCTTGCTCTTCCGCGTGGCGCTGGACGCCCAAGGCTGGCCCGCCGCCGAGCCGGAGATCTTCGTGGATTTTTCGCGCCATGGCCTCTGGCCGGACGGCGCCGTGACCATGGCCGACGGCTCTTTGCGCGTGGCGCTCTGGGGCGCGGGGGCGGTGGTCGCGGTCTCGCCGCAAGGCGGGATCGGCGCGCGGCTGAGCTTCCCGGCGCTCCATACGACTTGTCCGGCCTCCGGCGGGCCGGATTATCGGACGCTGTTCTGCTCCTCGGCGACGCAAGGGCTCTCGCCCGCGCAGATCGCGGAGGCGCCTTTGTCGGGCGCGCTCTTCGCGGCGGAGGATTCCGTCCCCGGCAAGCCCGAACCCGCCTTTCGTCTCGACCTTTGCGGAGATCCCCGATGACCGATCCTCTTGCGCTCGGCCTTGTGGGCCTCGGCGTGATCGCGCGCAATCAGCATGTCCCTTCTCTGGCCGCGACGCCCTCTTTGCGGCTGGCCGCCGTGGCCAGCCGCAACGCCGCGCTTGAGGGAACGCCGAGCCATCGCGATCTCGCGGCCATGCTGGCGGCCCATCCCGAGATCAGGGCGGTCTCGCTCTGCACCCCGCCGCAGGGACGTTTCGAACAGGCTTGGGCGGCGCTTCAGGCCGGGCGCCACGTCATGCTGGAGAAGCCTCCCGGCGCCAGCCTCAGCGAAGTGCGGAGCCTCGCGGCTTTGGCGCAGGCCAAGGGTCTGACGCTCTTCGCCTCCTGGCATTCCCGCGCGGCGGCGGCGGTGGAGGCGGCGCGGGATCTGCTCTCCGGCGCCGAGATCCGGCGCGTGGAGATCATCTGGAAAGAGGACGTGCGTCATTGGCATCCGGGTCAGGAATGGATCTGGAATCCGGGCGGCCTCGGAGTCTTCGATCCGGGGATCAACGCGCTTTCGGTTCTGACCCGCATTCTGCCGCAGCCGGTCCATATGCGGGCCGCGCTGCTGGAGGTTCCCGCCAATAAGCAGGCGCCCATCGCCGCGCGGGTCTCCATGAGCGCGGCCTCCGGCGCGCCGGTCGAGGCGGAATTCGACTGGCGTCAGACCGGGCCGCAGACTTGGGACGTCCGCGTCGAGAGCGACGGCCCGGAGATCCTCCTCCGCGAGGGCGGCGCCCGTCTTTTCGTGGGGGGCGCCGAGAAGATCGCCGCCGCCGATGAGGAATATCGCCGCCTCTACGCGCGCTTCGCCGAGCTGATCGCGGCGGGGGAGTCGGATGTGGATCTGACGCCGCTGGAGCTGGTCGCCGACGCCTTCTTGCTGGGCGAGCGCCGCCTCGTCGAGGAGTTCCAGACATGATCGAAGATTTCGGCCGGACGCCCGAAGGCGCCTCCGTCGAGCGGATCACCCTTGAGGCGGGCGCGGCGCGGGCGCGGATTCTGACCTATGGCGCGACGCTCCAGAGTCTTGAGGTTCCGGACCGGGGCGGCGATCTCGACGACGTGGCGCTGGGCCATGACGATCTCGCGGGCTATCTGAATCACCGGAGCTTCTTCGGCTCCACCGTCGGGCGGGTGGCCAACCGCATCGCCGGAGGCCGCTTCACGCTCGACGGGCGCGAATTCCGCCTCGCGCGGAACGAGGGCGACAACACGCTTCATGGCGGCCCCGAGGGCTTCGACCGCCGGCTCTGGCGGATCGAGGCGGCGGAGGAGGGCTTCGTCCGGCTGGCGCTGACCTCTCCGGATGGGGATCAGGGCTTTCCGGGCGAATTGCGCCTGCGCGTGACCTACAGCTTCGCCCAAGAAGGCGAGGCGGCGGTTCTGACCATCCTGCAGGAAGCCGAGGCCGAGGCTCCGACGCCGGTCGCGCTGACCAATCACAGCTTTTTCGCTCTGGCGGGGGCGCGGGGTCTGGAGAGCCGTCCGCAATCGGCTCTGACCTATCGTTTCAAGGCGGCGGCCTCGCGCTATCTGCCGGTGGACGCCGCGCGGATTCCCTCTTTTCCGGCGCCGGTCGCCGGAACCCCCTTCGATTTCCGCGACGGGACTCAGCCTCTGACCGGCCTCGCGGGCGGCTATGACCATTGTTTATGTCTGGATCAGGGGCGGGCGGAGCTTGTCGATCCGGTCACGGGCCGCCGCATGGAGCTTCTGACCGATCAGCCGGGGCTTCAGCTTTACACCGGGAATTTCCTGAAAGGCGCGGTGGTCGGGAAGGGCGGACGGGCCTACGTCAAACATGACGCCCTTTGTCTGGAGCCGCAGATTTGGCCCAATGCGGTCAACATGCCGCCGGAATGGGGCGCGGGCTCGGCGATCCTCCGCCCCGGCGCGCGTTACGCCGCCCGCATCGAATTGCGCTTCTCCACAGAGGCGGCCGGAGTCTGAAAGCGCGCGTCATGGCGGCGCAGGCGGGCGCAAACGGCTGGACGCCGGGGGGCGCTCTGGGCAGATTAGGCGGGATTTCGCCTCCGGTCCGGTCCTCCCCGCATGATCATCCGCAAACGCCCCGGCGCGCTGACGCTGTTTTTCGTGCTGAAGGGCTCCATCATTCCGCGCATCTGGCCGCAATTATTCGGCGTGGGGCTGCTTTCGGCGCTGGTGGTGGCGGCGCATCGCTATGCGCCGGACTGGGCGCCGGGCGTGGATCCCGCGCCTTTCGCGCTGATCGGCGTGGCCCTGTCGGTCTTCATGAGCTTCAAGAACAACTCCAGCTATGACCGCTGGTGGGAGGCCCGCAAGCTCTGGGGTCAGATCATCCATACGGCGCGCGATCTCGCCCGCCAGACTCTCCCGCTGGATTCCAGCCCGGATCATGCCTCGCCGGAGCGCCGCGAGATCCTGCTCGCCGTGATCGGCTTCGCCGAGGCGGCGGTCCGGCGGCAACGCGGCGAGTCCCTCGGCGAGGATCATGCGCCGGGCGCGGGGCTCGGCCTGATCAATCCCGCCGACGCCTTTCTGATGCGCATCGCGCGCCGGATCGGGGAGCTTCTCCGCGCGGGACGGCTGGAGCCGGTCGAGGCTCTGACGCTGAATGAAAGCCTCGTGCGGCTGAATCAGGCGCTGGTGGGCTGCGAGCGTCTGGCGAACACGCCTTTGCCTTTCCCCTATGCGCTGCTGCTGCATCGCACGGCTTATCTTTTCTGCTTCATGCTGCCTTTCGGGCTGGCCGACAGCCTCGGCTGGGGCACGCCTCTGGCGACCATGCTGGCGGCCTACGCCTTCTTCGGCCTCGACGCCGTGGGCGAGGAGCTGGAGGAGCCTTTCGGATTGGATCCGAATGATCTGCCCATCTCGGCCTACGCCAAGATCATCGAGATCAACCTCCGCGCCGCCATGGGCGAGACGGATCTGCCGCCCGCGCCGACGCCGAAGGATTACGTGCTGACCTGAAGCCCGCCCCGACCGGAAAGCCCGGTCGAGGCTTAAGGCCGTCTCAGACCCGATATTTCTGCACGGCGCCGGGGAGCTTGCTCCATTCGGCGTACCAAGCCTTGAACTGATCGTATTGCGCTTTGGCCCAAGCGCGCTGGCTCGGGGAAAGCTCGTCGGTGGCGTTGAAGTGGAGCTTATATTCCGCCTCGCCGTCCAGCTCGAGCATGTATTTATAATAGAGGACCAGCTCCGTCTCTTCGTCCCAGGTGGAGAGGACTTCCAGAGCCTCGCCCAATTCGCGGGCGCGGGCGCGGGCCTCGACGTCGCCCGTCGCGGCGGCCTTGGCCAGCGCCACGAAATGCAGGATCTGCTTGGGCAAGGCGTTGCCGATGCCGGTGATGGTGCCGGTCGCGCCCGCCTTGACGTAGCCGTGATAGACGCCCGTATCCACGCCCGCCATCAGCACCACGTCCGGATTTCCGCTGGCGATATGCTCGGCGGCGTAGGTCATGGCGGCGGCGCCGCCGAACTCCTTGAAGCCCACGAGATTCGGATGATCGGCGCGCAGGGCGAAGAAGAGATCCGCTTTGGTCTCAAAGCCGTAATGCGGGCTGTTGTAGATCACCGCCGGGAGATCCGGCGCCGCGGCGAGGATCGCCTTGAAGTGATGGCGCTGGGCCGTCGGAGATTTGCCGCGCGAGAGCACCCGGGGAATGACCATCAGCCCCGCCGCCCCGACTTTCTGCGCATGAGCCGCCAGCGCCACGGCTGAGGCGCTGTTCACCGCGCCCGTGCCGACGATCACCTTAAGACCGGCCTTCACCAGCCGCTCGACGCCCTCCATGCGCTGGGCGTCGGTCAGCAGAGGCCAATCGCCCATCGAGCCGCAATAGACCACCGCCGACATGCCGTCGGCGATCAGCTGCTTGGCCTTGCGGACGAGCGCGTCGAAATCCGGGGTGCGGTCGGCCTTGCAAGGGGTCATCAGGGCGGGAATGACTCCGGTGAAGATCTCCGTATTCATCAGCTTCCTCCGATTTTAATCAGCCGCGCCGCCGCAGAGGGGTTTCATGGGGGCCGGTCTTCGTCGCTTTCCGGCATGATATGCCGTGAATTTTATTTGTCGACAAAAAATAGACAAGGCTCACAAAGCCAGATCCTGCCGGTGGTCGCGGGCGAAGAGCTGCTGAATCTGACGCACGATCTGATCCGCATGGGCGCGGGCGAGGCGGTCGCAAAGCTCGACGTCGCGGGCTTCGATGGCGGCGATGATCGCTTCATGCTCCTCGACGTATTCCTGCGGCAGACGATCCTCGAAGGATTGGTAATAGAGGCGCAGCAGCCTGCGGCCGTCGTCCAGAATCCGCAGCGAGATGTTGAGGAAATAGGGATTGCGCGCCGCCTCGGCGATGGCGGCGTGAAACTCGCGATTGGTCGAGATCATCGCCAGAGCGTCCTGAGCCGCCACCGCCGCCGCGAATTGCGCCTGATGGGCGCGGATGATCTGGAGATCCTCCGGGCGGCGGGCCCGCGCCGCCAGCCGCGTCGTGACGCGATACATCAGCGTGATCGCGTCGAAGAAATGATGTAGATTCAGAAAATCGATGTTCGAGACCATGGTCGAGCGATTGGGCAGAGTCTCGACCAGCCCTTCGCTCGCCAGCCGCACCAGAGCCTCGCGGATGGGCGTGCGCGACATGCCGAAGCGCTCCGCCAACTGCACTTCGTCGATGGGGCTGCCGGGGAGAAGCGCCAGATCCAGAATATCGTCGCGCAGAAGGTCGTAGACCATCTTGACGCCGGAGCCGCGCTTGCGTTCTGGGGCGGCGTCGATCGCGGCTTCGGACATCTGGACGCTCTCCTGCTGAAATGGATCCGTATCTTGTCGACAAATAAAATAATTTCTTGAGCCATGGCTTTCAACTTCTTTCGCGCGGACCGCCTCCGGCGAAGGGTTCCGGCGCGGCGGCGCGCGAATGGATATTGCTTGTATATTCTTTGTGTTTTTACTTTGATTTTTGCTGCGCGTATTGAGAAGACTCAGAACAACAAGAATCAGACGACCAAGGGAGAAACCTCATGAAGACCCCTCTTTTCGCTTTCGGACTCGCCGTCGGCGTCGCTTTCGCGGGCGCGGCTCAGGCCGATAAGCTGGACGACGTCATCTCCTCCGGAACCTTGCGCTGCGCGGTGGTGCTGGACTTCCCGCCCATGGGCTCGCGCGACGCCGACAACAAGCCCATCGGCTTCGACGTCGATTATTGCGAGGATCTCGCCAAGGCTCTCGGCGTGAAGGCCGAGGTGGTCGAGACCACCTTCCCCGAGCGCATTCCGGCGCTGATGTCGGGCCGGGTGGACGTGGCCGTGGCCTCGACCTCCGACACGCTGGAGCGCGCCAAGACCGTCGGCTTCTCCATTCCCTATTACGCCTTCGAGAACGCCGTGGTCGCGGGCTCGCGGGCCGAGGGCGTTGCGAGCTTCGAGGATCTGAAGGGCAAGACCGTCGGCGCCACCGCGGGCACCTATGAAGCTATCTGGCTGGAGGAGCGCGTGAAGGAATGGGGTTCGGGAACCTTCCGCCCCTATCAGAATCAAGCGGACGTCTTCCTCGCGCTGTCTCAGGGCCAGCTCGACGCCACCGTCTCGACCGTCGAGGTCGCGGAGGCCAATGTGAAAAGCGGGAAATTCGCCGGAATCCGCATCGTGGACAAGGCGCCCATGGTGCCCGATTACGTCGCGCTGATCACGCTGCGCGAAGAATACGGCATGATCAATTATCTGAATCTCTTCGTGAATCAGCAGGTGCGCACCGGCCGGTACGTCGAGCTTTACAAGAAATGGGTCAGCGAGACCGGCGAGCCCGCCAACCTGACGATCAACGGCGTCTATCGCTGAACCTGATCGCCCGGCGCGGAGGAGCTTCCTCCGCGCCGTCTTGTCGCTCCGACAGTCGAGGCGGTCATGTTCAATTATAATTTCAGGTGGAATCAGGCGCTGAATTCTCTGCCCCGGATGCTGGAGGGGGCGCTCGTCACCATGGAGATCGCTTTGCTCTCCATGGCCATCGGCGTTTCGGTGGCGATCCTGCTGACGCTGTGCAGGCTGTCCGGCAATCGGATCCTCTCGGCCATCGCGACGACCTGGGTCGAGATCGCGCGCAACACGCCCGCGCTGTTTCAGATCTATATGGCGCATTTCGGCCTTGGCGGCTTTGGGATCCATCTCTCGCCTTATGTGTCGCTGCTGATCGGCATCGCCTTCAACAACGCGGGCTATCTCGCCGAGAATTTCCGCGGCGCGCTCAAGGCCATTCCTGAGACCCAGACCCGCGCTGGACGCTCGCTCGGTCTGAGCCAGCTTCAAGCCTTCCGCCACATCATCCTGCCGCAGATGCTGCGCATCGCCTTTCTGCCGATGACCAATCAGATGGTCTGGGCCATCCTCATGACCTCGCTCGGCGCGGTGGTGGCGATGAACACCGATCTTTACGGCGTCACGAGCGATCTCAACGCCCGCACCTTCCGCACCTTCGAGCTTTTCGCCATCGCCGCCGTGATCTTCTATGTGATCACCAAGGCGATCACCCTCTCGGCCCGCCTGATCGCGGCCCGACTCTTCCGCTATTGAGGGGGCCGCCATGTTCGACACCGCTTTGACGATGAACGATCTGATCTTTCTGGCCAAAGGGGCGGGAATCACTTTGATCGTGACGGCGATCGCCGTGTTCTTCGGCACGATCCTCGGGGTGATCTTCGGCGTCTTCCGCTTTCAGGTCGGGCCGATCTGGGCCGCGCCGCTGACCTTCGTCCTCGACGTCTTCCGCTCCATTCCGCTGCTGATCCAACTGGTGCTCGCCAACGCCTTCGTGACGACGGTGCTCGGCTGGCGCGTGACGGGCTTCAGTTGGAACGTCACGGGCTTCGTGGTGGCCTGCGGCGTGCTCTCGCTCTATACGGCGGCCTATTGCTCCGAGATCGTGCGCGGCGGCGTAGAGGCCGTTCCGCCCAATCTGCGCCGCGCGGCGCGCTCGCTGGGCCTGAGCTGGGGGCAGGAGATGACCAGCGTCACGGCGCCCATGGCGGTTCGGGTGGCTTTGCCTTCGTGGATCGGGCTTTCGCTCGGCGTGATGAAGGATTCCTCGCTGGTCTTCATCATCGGCGTGGTCGAGCTTCTCCGCTCCACGCAGGTCCTCATCACGCGGCTTCAGGAGCCCTTGTTCCTGCTGATGGTCTGCGGGGCCTTCTACTTCCTCATCTCCTTCCCCATCGCCCGTTTCGGCGGTTATCTCGAAAGGCGCTGGACCTATGATTGAGATTGAAAACGTCCGCAAATCCTTCGGCGCGCTGGAGGTGCTCAAGGGCATCGACCTGACCGTGGCCAAAGGCGAGGTGCTGACGGTGATCGGCGGCTCCGGCTCGGGGAAATCGACGCTGCTGACCTGCATCAATGGTCTGGAGCCGATCAACTCCGGCCGCATCAAGGTCGACGGAACCGAGGTCCACGCCAAATCCACCGACCTTAATAAGCTGCGTCAGAAGATCGGCATCGTCTTTCAGCAATGGAACGCCTTCCCGCATCTGACCGTGCTGGAGAACGTCATGCTGGCGCCGCGCAAGGCTCTGGGCATGACTAAGGCTCAGGCGGAGGAGGTCGCGGTGAAGCAGCTGACCCATGTCGGGCTCGCGGAGAAGCTGAGCGTCTATCCGACCCGCATGTCGGGCGGACAGCAGCAGCGCATGGCCATCGCCCGGGCCTTGGCCATGAGCCCCACCTATATGCTCTTCGACGAGGTGACTTCCGCGCTGGATCCCATGCTGGTCGGCGAGGTGCTGGATACTTTGCGTCTGCTGGCCTCGGAGGGCATGACCATGATCTGCGTGACGCATGAGATGAAATTCGCCCGCGAGGTCTCGGATCGGGTGGCCTTCTTCCATCAGGGCGTCATGGCCGAGATCGCGCCGCCGGATCGCTTATTTGGAGCGCCGCAGCATCTTGAAACGCAAAAATTCCTCGCCGCGACGCATTGAGGGGATCCGCATGTCAGCTTCGCCGGATGCGCCGCCCTTGCAGATGATCGTGATCGGCGCGGGAGTCGTCGGGCTTTCGGCGGCCCTCGCCTTGCAGGAACGGGGATTGAGCGTCCTCGTCCTCGACCGCGAGGGCCCCGCCGCCGGGGCCTCGGCGGGCAACGCCGGGGCTTTCGCCTTCACCGATATTTTGCCGCTGGCCTCGCCGGGCATTCTGAAGAAGGCGCCGAAATGGCTGCTGGATCCGTTGGGGCCGCTCAGCGTGCCCCCGGGCTACGCCTTGCAGATCGCGCCTTGGATGTTTCGGTTCTGGCGCGCCTGCTCGCCCGCTCAGGTGGCGGCTTCGACCGTCGCGCAGACGGCGCTGATGGATCTCTCCAAAGCCGAGCTTGAGCCCTTCCTCGCCAGAGCGGGCGCTTTGGGGATGCTGCGCAAGGACGGCAATCTTCAGGTTTATGAGTCTCAGGCCGAATTCGACGCCGGCTTAGAGGGCTGGAAGGCGCGGGCGGATCACGGGATCGAATTCCGCCATATGCGCCCTGAGGAGATGGCGGAGATTCAACCCGGCCTCAACCCGCGCTTCACCCATGGCACCTTCACGCCGGGCTGGTTCTCCATCGCGGATCCGAAGCTTTACGTCCTCGCTTTGGCGGAGCGCTTCCGGGCGCAGGGCGGCGCGATCAAAATCGCCGAAGCCCTCGCGCTGAAGCCTCTGGAGGAAGGCGTGGAGATCGCCCTTTCCGGCGGCGAGGCCCTCCGCGCGGAGCGGGTCGTGCTGGCGGCGGGGGCTCATGCGCATCTTTTGGCGCAGAGCCTCGGCGAGCGCATCCCGCTGGAGACCGAACGCGGCTATAACACCACCTTGCCCTCCGACGCCTTTGATCTGCGCAGACAAATCACCTTCGGCGGACATGGCTTCGTCATCACGCGGCTTTCGACGGGAATCCGGGTCGGCGGGGCGGTGGAGCTGGGCGGGCTGAAGCGGCCTCCGAACTTCAAACGCTCCGAGGCCATGCTGCGCAAGGCCCGCGACTTCCTGCCCGGCCTGAAAACCGAAGGCGGGACGCAATGGATGGGTTTTCGCCCTTCTTTGCCTGACAGCCTCCCCGCCATCGGCTTTTCAAAGGCCGCGCCGCGCGTGATCCACGCCTTCGGCCATGGCCACCTCGGTTTGACGCAATCGGCGGGCACGGCGCGTCTGGTCGCGGATCTGGCGACCGGAGCGGCGCCCGCCCTCGACCTGACTCCCTTCTCCCCCCAGAGGTTCTGAACCCATGGCGACCCATACTTTCTCCTGCATCGACGGGCATACCTGCGGCAATCCGGTGCGGCTGGTCTCGGGCGGCGGCCCGCGTCTGGAGGGCGCGGACATGATGGAGAAACGCGCCCATTTCCTGCGCGAATTCGACTGGATCCGCACCGGCCTGATGTTCGAGCCGCGCGGCCATGACATGATGTCGGGATCCATCCTCTATCCCCCGACGCGCCCCGATTGCGACGTGGCGGTGCTCTTCATCGAGACCTCGGGCTGTCTGCCCATGTGCGGCCACGGGACTATCGGCACCATCACCATGGGGATCGAGAACGGCCTGATCCAGCCGCGCGCGCCGGGGCGTCTGGCCATCGACGCCCCCGCCGGAAAGGTCGAAATCGCCTATCGTCAGGAAGGGCGCTACGTCGAGGAGGTGCGGTTGACCAATGTGCCGGGCTTCCTTTACGCCGAGGGCCTGACCGCCGAAGTCGAGGGCTTGGGCGAAATCGCGGTCGATGTGGCTTATGGCGGGAATTTCTACGCCATCGTCGAGCCGCAGAAGAATTTCCGCGACATGGCCGACTTCACCGCCGGAGAATTGATCGGCTTTTCGCCCAAACTCCGCAAGGCGCTGAACGACAAATATGAATTCGTCCATCCGGGCGATCCGCGGATCAAGGGGCTGACGCATATTCTCTGGACCGGCGCCCCCGTGACGCAAGGCGCCCATGCCCGCAATGCGGTCTTCTACGGCGATAAGGCCATCGACCGCTCGCCCTGCGGCACCGGGACTTCGGCGCGCATGGCGCAGCTCGCCGCCAAGGGCAAGCTCAAGCCCGGCGATGAGTTCCACCACGAATCCATCATCGGATCGATCTTCAAGGGCCGCGTCGAGGCCGCGACGGAGGTCGCCGGAAAGCCCGCGATCATCCCTTCCATCGCCGGATGGGCGCGGATGACCGGCTATAACACCATCTTCATCGACGACCGCGATCCCTTCGCGCATGGCTTCGTGGTGAAGTGAAGCCCGTTTTGGGTCGCGCAATTCATCCGAAAACCGGTCTCCACTTTTCGGATTGCGCTCACGGCCCCCGCCGATCCGCTCGGCGGGGGCTTTCGTTCTCCCTCAGATCACGGTCAATTCGCGGGGGAAGCTGGTCAGAGACCGCGCGCCCTCTTCGGTGACGACCAGATCATCCTCGATCCGCACGCCGATCTCGCCTTCGCGATAAAGCCCCGGCTCCAGCGTGAAGACCACGCCCGGCTCCATGGCCTGAAGATTGCCGATCATCACCTGCGGCGCCTCATGGACCTCCATGCCGAGGCCATGGCCGGTCTTATGCACCACCAGATCCGCGAAGCCCGCCGCGCGCATGACTTCGGTCACGCGGCGGTCGTAATCATCCATGGTCACGCCGGGGGCGGCGATCTCATGGCCGAGGGCGTTGGCCGCCCGCACGGCCTCGTAGATGTCGCGATGGCGCTGGCTGACCGAGCCCACGAAGAAGGTGCGGGTGATGTCGGCGTTATAGCCGCCCCAGACCGCGCCGAAATCCACGAGCAAAGCCCCGCCCTTCTCCAGCTTGCGCTCGGCGCTGACGACGCCATGGCAATCGGCGGCGGCGGCTCCGGCCAGAATGATCGGCTCGAAGGCGAGATCGGCGGCGCCGCGCTCCAGCATCTCCGCGACGAGGCGGCGCCGGACCTCGGCTTCGGTCATGCCCGCGCCCGTCTGGGCGAGGGTGGCCGCCAGCGCGCTTTCGCTGATCTCGATGGCGCGGCTCAGAGCGGCGATCTCGGCGGCGTCCTTATGCAGACGCATGAAGGAGAGCGCGGCGTGGCCGTCGACCACCTCGGCCTTGGGGAAGGCTTTGCGCAGCGCCAGAGCCTCGAAGAAGCGCATGCGCTGCCCCTCGACGCCGATGCGTCGCGCCGAGAGCTTGGCCGCCACCTCGACGAAGGCCGCGTCATAGCCGTCGGCGTCCTGCCAATAGACGGTTTCGACGTCCGGCGCATCCATGCTCCAGCGGCTTTTCTCCAGAAAGGGGATCACCGCATGGCGCGCGCCGTCGCGCGCGACGAAGAGCGCCGTCGGACGCTCCATCACGCCGAAGCGCACGCCGGTCAGGAACTGGAAATTCGGCCCCGGAATGAAGGCCGCCGCGTCGAGGCCCTCGCGATCCATGGCTGCGAAGAGGCGGGCCGTCCGGCCGGCGGAGAGGGCGGAAGGAAGCATGAGGTTCTCCTGAAGGAGCGGATTGGGGCGCGCGATCTTCCCTGAACTCCCGGCGGCCTAGCGGGGAAGCCGGAGCGTTCTTTTCGCGTTCCGGATTGCGGGTAGCGGAAGATATTCCTTGAATACTCTATGTATTTGGCTCAAATTTCAAGAACTGAGGCGAGATGGAGGCCCGACCCCATCAGCCCAAAAAGCGCCGGGCCTTCAGCCTCCCACTTGGAGGAGGAAGCGGCCGGCCGAAAAAACTTTGGGAGGCGTAGGACGCGCCTGAACGCTGATCGACCGAACCGGTCGGGCCTTTGGTCCGGCCTCGCAGATCTTTTACGGCAGATCTTTTACGAAGGACGATTCCATGAAACGGATGAAGGCGCTTCTGGCCGCCACTGCGATTCTGATCGCGGGCTCCGCCGCCGCTCAGGCGAAGACTCTGGTTTTCTGCAGCGAGGGTTCGCCCGAGGGCTTCGACCCCGCGCCTTGGACCGCCGGGACCACCCTCGACGCCTCCGCGCGCCCGGTTTATAATCGGCTGATCGAATTCGTGGCGGGCAGCACCGACGTCGCGCCGGGTCTGGCCGAAAGCTGGGAGACGGCGGAGGACGGCCTCTCGATCACCTTCAAGCTGCGGCCGGGCGTGAAGTTCCAGACGACGCCTTGGTTCACGCCCACCCGCGAATTCAACGCGGACGACGTGGTCTTCTCCTTCAAGCGTCAGCTGGATAAGGAAGGCCCCTGGTTCGAATATACGCCGGGCATCTCCTATTATTACTTCGACTCGACCGGCATGGCCTCGGGGATCAAGGACATCGTGCGGGTGGACGACCTCACCGTGCGCTTCGATCTGACCCGCCCCGACGTGACTTTGCTCTCCAGCTTCCCGATGGGCTTCGCCTCGATCCTCTCCAAGGAATACGCCGATCAGCTGGAGGCCGCCGGAACGAAAGAGCGGCTGAACACTCAGCCGGTCGGCACTGGCCCCTTCACCTTCGTGAATTATCAGCAAGACGCCGTGATCCGCTATGAGGCCTTCGCCGATTATTGGGAAGGCAAGCAGCCGCTGGATCAGCTGATTTTCGCCGTCACCACGGATCCGGGCGTGCGTCAGCAGAAGCTGCTCGCGGGCGAATGCGACGTCGTTCCCTATCCCAATCCCGCCGACGTCCAGAATCTGAAGGATAATCCGAATCTGAAGGTGATGCAGCAGGAAGGCTTCAATATCGGCTTCCTCGCCTATAACACCCAGCAGGCGCCTTTCGACCGTCCTGAAGTGCGTCGCGCGCTGAACATGGCCATCGACAAACAGGCGATCATCGAAGCGGTGTTTCAGGGAACCGGCGTGGCGGCGGTCAATCCTCTGCCCCCGACCTCTTGGGGCTATAACGAGGCTCTGACCGACGACCCCTATGATCCCGCCGCCGCGAAGGCCGCGCTGGAGGCCGCCGGAGTCTCGGGTCTGAAGATGAAGATCTGGGCCATGCCGGTGCAGCGCCCCTATAACCCCAACGCCCGCCGCATGGCCGAGCTGCTTCAGGCCGATTTCGCCGCCGTCGGCGTCGAGGTCGAGATCGTGTCGATGGAATGGGGCGAATATCTCAGCCAGAGCTCTCGGGTGGACCGCGACGGCGCGGTGCTGCTCGGCTGGACCGGCGACAACGCCGACCCGGACAACTTCCTCGGCGTTCTGCTCGGCTGCGAGGGCGTGGGCTCCAACAACCGCGCTCAATGGTGCCATCAGCCCTATGAGGATCTGATCCAGAAGGCCAAGATCACGACGGATCCGGCCGAACGCAAGCGGCTCTATGATGAGGCGCAGGCGATCTTCAAGCAAGAGGCGCCTTGGGCGACCATCGCGCATTCCATCGTGACCTTGCCGATGCGCTCGAACGTGACCGGCTTCGTGCAGGATCCTCTGGGGCTGCACAGCTTCCAGGGCGTCGACAAGGCCGAGTGATCGCAGACTGCTGATGCAGGAGGCGGGTCGTCTGAAGGCGGCCCGCCCTCATCTGGAATTGGGGTCTCGATGCTGCTGTTCATTCTCCGGCGCCTGCTGCTGCTCATTCCGACCTTTCTCGGGATCACGCTGCTCGCCTTTTTGTTCATCCGCATGCTGCCGGGGGATCCGGTGCTTCTGCTGGCGGGCGAACGCGGCCTTTCGCCGGAGCGTCATGCGGCGCTTCTCGCGCAATTCGGGTTCGATCAACCGATGTGGCGGCAATACGTCGATTACATCGCGGGATTGTTCCGGGGCGATTTCGGCATCTCCTTCTCGACCAAGCGTCCGGTGCTTGAGGAGTTCATGGCCCGCTTCCCGGCGACTCTGGAGCTGGCCTTCTGCGCCATTCTTCTGGCGAGCGTCCTCGGGATCGCCGCGGGAGTCCTCGCGGCGGTGCGGCGCGGAAGCTGGATCGACCAGCTGACGATGGGAATCGCGCTGGTCGGCTATTCCATGCCGATCTTCTGGTGGGCTTTGCTGCTGATCATCGCCTTCTCCTCGACGCTGGGTTGGACGCCGGTCTCGGGGCGCATGGGGCTGGCCTATTATTTCCCCGACGTGACGGGATTCATGCTCATAGACAGTTGGTTGTCCGGGCGTCCGGGGGCCTTCAAATCGGCGGTCATGCATCTCATTCTCCCGACCATCGTGCTGGCGACGATTCCTCTGGCGGTGATCGCGCGTCAGACCCGCTCGGCCATGCTGGAGGTGCTCGGAGAGGTCTATATGATGACCGCGCGCTCCAAGGGGCTTTCGCCTTTGCGGGTGGTCGGGCTGCATGCGCTGCGCAACGCCATGATTCCAGTGGTCACGACCATCGGGCTTCAGGTCTCGGTGCTGATGGGCGGCGCGATCCTGACCGAATCCATCTTCTCATGGCCGGGGATCGGCAAATGGATGATCGATTCCATCTCCCGCCGCGATTATCAGGTCGTGCAGGGCGGGCTTTTGCTGATCGCTCTGGTGGTGATGCTGGTGAATTTGACCGTCGATCTGCTTTATGGGCTGGTCAATCCCCGCGTCCGGCGTCAATGAGGAGGCGCGCATGACCGAATCCGCCGCTTCTCCGCCGCCGGTCTCTCCGCTTCTGGAGAACTGGCGCTATTTCGCGCGCAGCCGGGGCGCGGTCCTCGGGCTGACGATCTTTCTGGCGATGGTCCTCATGGCGCTTCTGGCGCCGCTGATCGCGCCCCATGAGCCGAACCTCCAATATCGCGACGCCCTGCTGACTCCGCCCGCATGGACGGAGAAAGGCCGCGCGACTTTCCTGCTCGGCACCGACGCCGTCGGCCGCGACATCCTTTCGCGGATTCTGCACGGCGCGCGCTATTCTCTGGGGATCGGTCTGGTGGTGGTGAGCATCGCCCTGACCTCCGGCGTGGTGATCGGGCTGGCGGCGGGCTATGTCGGCGGCAAGCTCGACGCGCTGATCATGCGGCTGATGGACATCCTGCTGGCCTTTCCCTCGCTTTTGCTGGCGCTGGTGCTGGTGGCGATCCTCGGGCCGGGGCTGTTCAACGCGATGCTCGCCATCGCGGTGGTTCTGCAGCCCCATTTCGCGCGCCTGACCCGCGCCGCCGTCCTCGCCGAGAAGAACCGCGAATATGTGGTCGCGGCCCGCGTCGCCGGGGCGGGACATCTGCGGTTGATGTTCCGGACCATCCTGCCCAATTGCCTCGGCCCGCTCATCGTTCAGGCGACGCTCTCCTTTTCTCATGCGATCCTCGACGCCGCGGCTCTGGGCTTCCTCGGGATGGGCGCGCAGCCGCCGACGCCGGAATGGGGCGCCATGCTCGCCGAAGCGCGGGAGTTCATCACCTCCGCTTGGTGGGTGGTGACCATGCCGGGCCTTGCGATTCTGATCACGGTGATCTCGATCAATCTGATCGGCGACGGGCTGCGCGACACGCTCGACCCGAAACTCAAGCGGAGCTGACCCCATGGCGCTTCTGGAGATCCGCAATCTTTCGGTGTCCTTTGAAACCACGGCGGGCCGTTTCTTCGCCGTGCAGGGCCTCGACGTCTCCGTCGACGAGGGGGAGGTGCTGGCGGTGGTGGGCGAATCCGGTTCGGGAAAATCGGTGGCCATGCTGGCGGTGATGGGCCTTTTGCCCGACACGGCGACCGTCTCCGCCGACGCCATGCGCTTCGAGGGCCGCGACCTGCTGGGCATGACCCCGCGCCAGCGCCGGGCGCTCTCGGGGCGCGACATGGCGATGATCTTTCAGGAGCCGGTGGCGAGCCTGAATCCCTGCTTCACCGTGGGGTTTCAGATCGTCGAGACGCTGAAGCGCCATACGAAGCTTTCGGGCTCCGCCCGCCGCGCCCGCGCTCTGGAGCTGCTGACCGCCGTGGGCATCCCCGAGCCGGAACGGCGCTACGCCTCCTATCCGCATCAGATGTCGGGCGGGCAATGCCAGAGGGCGATGATCGCCATCGCCATGGCCTGCTCGCCCAAGCTGCTCATCGCCGACGAGCCGACCACCGCGCTGGACGTGACGATCCAGAAACAGATTCTCGATCTTCTGCTGAATCTCCAGACGGAGAGCGGCATGGCCCTCGTCCTCATCACCCATGACATGGGCGTGGTGGCGGAGACGGCGGACCGGGTGATCGTGCAATATCAGGGGCGGAAGATGGAGGAGGCCGACGCGCTCACGCTCTTTGAGGCGCCGCGCCATCCCTACACCCGCGCCCTGCTCTCGGCTCTGCCGGAGAACGCCGTGGGCGGACGCTTGCCGACCGTGGCCGTCGGGGATTGGGGAGTCCGGACATGAGCGCGCCCATGAGCCCCCCTGTGCTGGAGACCCGCGCCGTCACGCGGGATTATGAAACCGGCGGCTTCCCGAGGCCCCGCAAGACGATCCGCGCTTTGAAGGGCGTGGATCTTCAGGTGAGGCGCGGCCGGACTCTGGCGGTGGTCGGGGAATCGGGCTGCGGGAAATCCACGCTGGCGCGGATCATCACCCTGATCGACGCCCCCAGCTCGGGCGAAGTGCTGATCGACGGCCAGCCTGTGGATCTCCGCGCGGGGCTGAGCCGCGAGATGCGCCGCAAGGTGCGGATCGTCTTTCAAAATCCCTATGGCTCGCTGAATCCGCGCCAGAAGATCGGCGACGTGCTGGAGGAGCCGCTCCTCCTCTCGACCAGCCTTTCGGCCCCCGAACGGCGCGAGAAGGCGTTGGCGATGCTGGCGCGCGTGGGGCTGAAGCCCGAGCACGCCAATCGCTATCCGCATATGTTCTCCGGCGGACAGCGCCAGCGCGTCGCCATCGCCCGGGCGCTGATGGTCAATCCGGATCTGCTGGTGCTGGACGAACCGGTCTCCGCTCTGGATCTGTCGGTGCAGGCCCAGATTCTGAACCTCCTTCAGGATCTTCAGGAGGAGTTCGGCCTCACCTACGTCTTCATCAGCCATGATCTTTCAGTCGTGCGCCATGTCGCCGACGAGGTGATGGTGATGCGTCTGGGCGAGGTGGTGGAATATCGCTCCCGCGACGAGATATTCGCCGCGCCGGAGCATCCTTATACGCGGACGCTCTTCGCCGCGACGCCGAAAATCGATCTTGAGCGCATCCGCGCGCGGTTGGCGGCCAAGGCGTCCCGCGCGCGGGGAGCTTAGAGGGCCTTCAGCTTTGCGGCCGCCTCCTCCGCCGGAGTCTGCCAGGGGATGGTTCCGACGAAGCGGCCTTCTTTGGAGAACATCAGGATCGAAGAGCTGTGATCCATGGCGTAATCTCCGTTGGCGTCCGTCGGGCCTTTGCTGGCGAAGACGCGAAAGGACCGCAAAGCCGTTTCGATCTCCGGGCGGGGGCCGGTCACGCCTTGGGCGCCGGGCAGCCAGCCGACATAGGCCTTCAGCACCTCCGGCGTGTCGCGCTCGGGATCGACGGTGATGAAGAAGGTGCGGATCTCCTTCCCGGTCGCCTCCTGCCAGTCGGAGATGTCGGCGAGGGTGGTCGGGCAGACGTCGGGGCAATGGGTGAAGCCGAAGAAGACCAGAGAAGGCGCGCCGATCAGATCGGCCTCGGTGAAGGGGCGGCCCTCATGGGTCGTGAGCCGATAGGCGCCGCGCCCGAGTTCGTCGGCGGAGAGGAGCTGGCCCTTAGGCGCCGCGAACCAGACCCAGACCACGGCGGCGAGAGCCAGAACCCAGAGCCCGATGGTCAATGTGCGGAAAAGCGGATTGCGCATCTTCACCCTCCCACGATCCGGCGCAGGCCCTCGGCGGCCTTCTCGGAATCCGTTTGATAGCTGAAGATCCGATTATAGCGCCCTTCCTTGTCGAAGAGCATCACATAGGCGCTGTGGTCCATGGTGTAGTCTCCTCCTCCGAGGGGCCTGCGCGAGGCGATGATCTTGAAATCCCCGAGCGCCTCGGCCACCGCCTCCGGGCTTCCGCCGACGCCCAGAGCGCCGGGCAGCCAGCTCACGTAATCGGCGAGGGCTTCGAGGCTGTCGCGTTCGGGATCCACGGTGATGAAGAAGGTGCGGATCTTCACGCCCGCGATCTCCTGCCAATCGGCGATGTCGGCGAGGGTGGTCGGGCAGACGTCCGGGCAATGGGTGAAGCCGAAGAACACCAGAGAGGGCTCGCCGCGCAGAGTCTCCCGCGTGAAGGGCTCGCCCGCGGTGGTCGTCAGCCGATAATCGCCCTGTCCGATCTCGTCGGCCAGAGAAGGCGGGCGCGGCGCGCCTCCTCCGGCGACGAAGAACCAGGAGACGGCCAGACCCGCCGCCAGCACGAAGCCCCAAAGCGCGAGCCTCAGGCCGCGCAGAGCCGTCCCGCCGGATTTAGTCATGGCCATGGCCTCCTTCATGCGCCGGGGCGGCGGCGGCCGGATGGCTGCGGGCGTTGATGGCGAGGATGTCGAAGGAGACGGGGATTTCGCCCGCCTTTTCGAAGGTCAGAGTCAGATCCAGAGTCTCCCCTTCGACGAGCGGGGCGGTCAGGCCCTCGATCATGATGTGATAGCCGCCCGGCTTGAGGGAGACGGTTTCTCCGGCGGGGATGGGCAGGCCCTCCGGCAGGGGGCGCATGGACATCACGCCATCCGCATGCGCCATTTCATGGATCGCGGCGAAGGCGCCCACGGGCGACGTCACCGCCAGCAGCCGGTCGTCCTCCGGGCCGGAGTTGACGATGGTCAGATAGGCGCCGCCCACCGGAGCCCGCGGCAGGGTCGCGCGGATGAAGGCGCCGGAGGTCTCCAGCGCGGCGGGAGCATGCGCATGGCCGGCCTCCTGCGCGAAGGCGGGCGCGGCGAGGAGGAGGGTCAGGGACAAGAACAAGGTTTTCATCAGGGTCTTCCTTCAGGGAATGGCGATTTCGCCCGCGATGCGGACGCGTTTGAAGCGGGTGAGGCGGATCTCCAGATCCAGCGCCCAAACTCCGCGATGCGGCAGAAGCAGCTTTTCAACCCTCCAGACGCCGTCTTCGCCGCGCAGGGCGGTCCATGTCCGGCGGTTGAGTCCATGGCCCTCATGCGCGAGGCCCAGCGTGACGGCCATGGGCTCGCTGGGGAGCATCTCGCCGTCATAGGGGAGGATCTCGACGCGGATCCGGCCGGGGCCTCCGGGCGTGAAGGTCACGTCCGCCATGGCCTCGCCGGTGCCGAAATGCGTCGTGACGGCGGGCGCGGGGGCCGCCGCCAAATCCGCCAGAGCGCGCGGCGGAGGCGTGAAGCGCCAGCCCGCCGCCAGAGCCAGCACGAGCAGCACGAGGCCCGTCTCCATGCGGATCGAGCGTCCGAGGCGGGCGGCGGCCTGAGCCTCGCCCGCGAGGGCGGGTTTCGTCAGCGCGAGGCGGTTATAGGCCGCCAGAGCGAAGACCAGCGCCAGAAGCGCCAGCTTCGCCGCGAGGATCGATCCGTAAGGCGAGGGCCAGAGCGCCGGATTCGGACCAAGCTGGATCGCCGCGAGGCCGAAGCCCGTTCCGCCCAAAAGAACCACGGCCCAAGGAATCGCGCGCGAGAAGCGCCTGAGCGCCGCCGCGCCGTCCGCCCGCTTCATCCAGAGCGCCAGCGGAATCAAGGCGCCGAGCCAGAAGGTCAGAGCCAGAGCATGGCCCGCCACCAGAGGCCGGGTCAAAGCCTGAGGCGCGGCGGCGGCGGCATGTCCGCTGGCGGCGAATCCGAGGGCCAGAAGCCCCGCCGCGAGCCATCCGGCGGCGGGCCGACGCGCTCCGGCGAGGGCGACGGCTCCGGCGAGGATCGCCAGCGCGACGGTCGGGCCGAAGCTGGTGGACCAGCCCGCCGCCCAAGGCGCGGGGCTCGCCAAAGCGGAGAGGTCCAAGCCGAGAGCGTCCAGACCATGCAGCCCGAGGAAAGCCGCCGAAGCCGCCATGCCGAGCGGAATCAGCAGGCGGATCGGGGCCTCGGCTTCGGGCGGAAGCCCCGCGAAGGCGCGGAACAAGGCTCCGCCGATTCCGAGCGTCAGGCCGATCAGCATAAGCGCCCGCGCCGCCCAGATCGCGCCGCGCAGGATCGGGCCGCTTTGGACGGCCTCCCGCACGCCTGAGGCCGCTCCCGTAACCTCGCCCACCGAGAAGAGCAAAGCGCCCGCGATGGGATGGCCGTCCTCGGAGACCACGCGCCAGTTCAGAATCTGCGTGCCGCTCCGCTCCTGAGGGAAGGGAATCCGCAGCTCCAAGCCGCCTGAAGCCTCGGCGGTCAGATCGAGCGCCGCGCCCTCGGGGCCGATCAGACGCAGAGACAGCGGGCGCACCGGCTCGTTGAAGGTCAGAGTCAGATGAGCGGGGGGCGTTCGCAAAAGCGCCTCATCCGCGGGCGAGGTCGCGAGCAGCATGGCGTGGGCCTGAGCGGCGGCGGGCGCAAGGGCGCAGGCCAGCAGCAGAAGCCCGCTGAAAAGCCGTCGTCGCAGGGCCGAAAGAACAGCAGAGCGCATGAAGGAGCCTCCGGTCTGGGTGGAGGGCGGCTTGCGCCGCCCTCCGGGGATCGGAGCCGGCTCAATGCGCCGAGGCGGCGGCGGGAGTCAGCTTCACGCCCGGCGCCGGGGAGCCCTCGCCGCCGTCCGTGTCGATCCACGCCTCTTCGCCGTTCGCGCATTCCTGCACCACCGGGAAATAGACGGTCGCGCCCGCTTCGAGCTCCGTGGCGAAGGCGCCCCGGAAGACGAATTCGCCATACCATTCGTCCGGCAAATTCCCGCCCGACCAAACGATCTCCCGGACGCCCTCCGTCAGCTGAGCCTCGCGATGGGTCACGGGGGCGTCATAGGCGCCGTTCACGGTCTCCAGAGACCAGCCCGCCAGAGGCATGGGCTTCACATTGACGAAGCCCTGAGGAATCTGGACGCGCAGCGTCTGGGTGGCCTCATGGCCGCAGCCATGGGGCACGCGCACCACCGCGCGATAAGTCGAGCCGGCGGCGGCTTCGCTCTGCTCAAGGGTCACATGGGCCATGGCCGGAGCGGCGACGGCGGCCAAAAGGGAGAAGGCGAAGGCGGATTTCACGCAATTGCGGATCATGTTGACGTCTCTCTATGGAATGGACAGGAAATTCGGGAGATCGCGCCCGGAGAGGCGGCGCGCGCGCTCGTTTCCTCCCGCGAGGCCGGAGGCGCGGCGCGGGCTTTGAGAGAGACGGAAGCTCCCGGATCGGAATCGGGAGCGGATCGGGGCGAAGGCCCGTGACGTCAGGCGGCGCGGCCAGCGCATGGGCGAAGGCCTGAGCCGGGCAGAAGATCGGCGAAGCGCCGTCCTCCACCGGCGTTCCGTCGGGCAGACAGAGCGTCCAGTCCGAGAGGCCGCGCACTCCGGCGAGGCGCAGCTCGCCCCCCAGCCGCGAAACCTGATGCAAAGGCGCGAGCAGAACCAAAAGCCAGAGCGCCAGCAGCGCCAAAGCGCGGCCGACATCCCGGCGCAGGGCGCGCGCTTCCGCCGCGCGGCTCATCTGAGCGCTCCGGAGGGGGCGGGATTGGGAAGGGATCTCCGCATAGGGCTGGAATCCTGACCTGCGCGTCTTTGAGGGGGAAGATGCAAGGGGCGAGCCGCGCCCGAACTCAGGGGCGGCTTTGTCGGAGGATTTGGGAGGGCCTGCGGAGAAGCTCGCGGAGCGGGATCCCGCCTTCGTCAGGGAAGGAAGCGGGCGGATCGACCGGGGCGCCTGTGAAGGGCGCGGCTCTGGCGGCGAAGCTGAAAAGCGGGCGTCGAAAGGAGGACGCCGAAAAATCGCGCGGAGCGGCTGCTCAGCCGGAGCGCGGCGTGGGCGCAGGCCTCAGGAGAAGGCGGGAGGCGCGCGCGGTTGGGCGAGGGCGTAAGGCGGGCGGGCGTTGGGCGGGCGCGCTCTGATTTGATCCCAAACCAGATGCGCGGCTGGAAGGAGCTCCGCCTTCGCCGTCTCGGCCGAGCCGGGGAGGAGTCCGGCTTTGCCGATTCCCTGCAAAGGACAGAGGACCGTCGCCTGATCCTGATCGCTGGTCCCGGAGTCGGTCGGATTGCAGAGGCTCCAGACCGCCGCGGGCTCATAGCCGCGCGCCGCCAGATCCCGCATGAGGCTGGAGGTCTGATGCAAGGGCGCGAGCAGAACCAACAGCCAGACCGCCAGAACGGCGAGCGCCGATCCGACTTCTCTGATGGTTGAGACATGGCCGCGCCGAGATCGCATCTTTCCCCCTTGCGGCGAGGATAGCCGCTTCAGAAGGCTTTGAGAAGATCGGGGCGCGCTCAGGGCGTTTCGCCGCAGCGGGTCAATCCACCGCCGCCAGCCCGAGCGCGCGCATGCGCTCCAGCCGGGCGGCCTCCTGCGCGGAGAGGCGCAGGCCCCCCGCCGCGAGGGTCTTCGCCCGCGCCGTGAAGCGCCGCTGAGAAGGCAGGCGCGCGCCTTGCCCGAGGATGGCGTCGAAGAGGATCTCCGCCCGGTCGAAGGGATTTCCGGGACGCCCCGCCGCGAAGCGCTCCGGATCAAAGGCGAGGATCAATTCGCCATGCTGCGGCGCGAGGCTCGTCGCGCCCAGATGCTCCAGAGCCTCGGCGCTGGTGCGGTCGCCGATCATCGTTCCGGCCAGCAATTCGATCATGGTCGCCAAAGCCGAGCCCTTATGGCCGCCGAAAGGCAGCATGGCGCCCGCCAGAGCCTGCTCAGGATCCGTGGTGGGCGCGCCCTCCGCGTCCAGAGCCCAGCCCTCGGGCAGAGTCTCGCCCGCCCGGCGGCGCAATTCGATCTCGCCGCGCGCCGCCGCCGAAGTGGCGAAGTCGAAGACATAGGGCGGGGCCTCGCGGCGGGGCCAGCCGAAGGCCAGAGGATTGGTTCCCAGAAGCGGGCTGATTCCTCCGGTCGGGGCGACCACGGCGTAGCTCGGGCACAGCGCCAGAGCCGCAAGGCCCATGTCGGTCAGAACCTCCACCTCCGGCCAGAGCGCGGAAAAATGCGTGCAGTCGTTGACGACCAGAGCCGCCAGACCCAGCTTCCGCGCGCGCTCCGCCAGAACCGGAGCGCCCAGCTCGAAAGCCGGGCCGGAGAAGCCGCCCTTCGCCGCCACGCGCAGCACCGCCGATCCGTCGTCCGAAAGGCTCGGCTCGGCGCGGGGATCGACTTTGCCCGCCTTGATGGTGCGCAGGCAGCCTTCGAGCCGATAGACCCCATGCGAGGCGCAGCCGTCTCTTTCGCCCGCCACGATGGTGCGCGCGACGGCGCCCGCCGCCTGAGGGCTCGCGCCCGCCTTGCGGAGGATCTCTTCGACCAGCGCCTGAAGCGCCTCCAGAGGCATGACGGCTTCCGCGTTCATGGGAGACTTCCTTTCCGGTCGCGCCGGGCGGCGCATGGACGGAGCCCGAAGGCTCCTTCAGTCTCCCCTATGTCCAATCCGCGCCGCCTTGTCGAGTTTCGCGCTTGCCGAAGCTCCGCCGCGCCGCCGAGAATGAGCCGGGAAGAGGGAGATGAGCCATGATCGCCTGTGAGGCCTTTTCGCAAGGCAAGCTGCTCGCGCGGCCGGAGGCCAATGAAGACGCCTTTCTGATCGTTCCCGGCCGGGGCTATGTCGTGATCGACGGCGTCTCCGACCGCACGGGCGCGCGGATCGGCGGCGCGGCGACGGGGCTTTTCGTCGCTCAGGCCGTGCGGAGGGCCTTCCTGCGGTTCTTCGCGGAGGATTCAGGCGGGCCAAGTTCGGCGGGCGGCTGGTTCGCGGGAGCCGAGGATTTGGTCCGCCGCCTCTCCGAAGAGGTGGAGGCCGCATACGCCGCCGCAGGCGTCGCGGAGGCGGTCGCGGCGGATGCGCGTCTGCGGGGCGGCTGCGCCTTCGCGGCGGCGTTGCAGGTCGGGGAGCGGCTGGAGTTCGTCGCGCTGGGAGATTGCGGCGCGCGGGTCGACGGCGGGGAGGCGCTGCTCTTTCCCAAGCCTCTGGATTCCGTCACGGCCCTGCTGCGCCGCGAGGCTTGGCGCTGGTTCGAAGCGCGGGGCCTCAAGCCCGAAGCCTGCGACGCCCTCGCCCGGCGCATGGTTCACGGCGGCCTCGCGCATCAGGAGGCGGGGTCTCCGACCTCTGATCCGGATCTGCTGGCCCATGTCTCGGCGAGGCTTTGGGCGAAGCGCGCGCGGCTCTGGCCGCAGATTCCAGATACGGAGTTCGCGGAGCTGATCGCCGGAGGAATCGCCCATGGACAAGACCGCTTCCTCAATCAGGCGGGGCGGGTTCTCGGCTATGGCGCGCTGAACGGCGCTCCGGTTCCCGGGCGCTTCATCGAGGCGCGCAGTTGGGCTCTGGCGGAGATCGGGACGCTGGAGCTGTTCACCGACGGATATTTCGCCCTCGGCGAAGGCTTCGGTCTCGCGGCTTGGGAGGCGGCCGCGCGGCGCGTCGAAGCGGAGGATCCGCATAGGCTCGGCGCCTACGCCAGCACGAAAGGCTCGACCCCGGAAGGCCCGGCCGACGACCGGACCTATCTGGGTTTGCGTTTGCGCTGAGAGGCGTCTCAGCCCGCCCGGTGGAAGGCGATCACCGGACGCGCGGCTTCTTCGGCCTCGATCTGGGCGAAGGCCCTGTGCGGCACCAGCACCACCCGAAGCTCCGCCGCCTCGCCCTCGGCCTGCTCGACGAAGCGCAGGCCCTGAGCCTCCAGCGGGGCGCGGTCCTGAGCTTCGAGATGGGGCTCGACGCAGACCACCCGGCCCGGATGCGCCCGCGTCAGATGGAGAGCGATCTCCAGAGCGGGGCTTTCGCGCAGATCGCCGATGTCGGGCTTATAGGCGAGGCCGAAACAGGCGATGCGCGCTCCCGTCGGCGCCGAGGCGATGGTCTCCTCGATGCGGTCGATGGTCCAGCGGGTCTTGTCGAGGTTCACCCGCCGCGCCGAAGCCATGAGCGGCGTCAGCTCCGGCCAGGCCTTGATGATGAACCAAGGGTCCACCGCGATGCAATGGCCGCCCACGCCCACGCCGGGCTGAAGGATCTTCACCCGCGGATGATGGTTCGCCAGACGGATCACCTCCCAGGGATCGACTCCCGCCCGAGCGCAGACCATCGATAATTCATTGGCGAAGGCGATGTTCACATCCCGGAAGGCGTTCTCGGTGAGTTTGCACATCTCCGCCGCGCGGGCGGTGGTCTGATGGATCTCGCCTTTGCAGAAGCGCCCGTAGAGCGCCGCGCCGCGCCGCGCGCCCTCGGCGTCGAGCCCGCCCATGACGCGGTCGTTTTCGGTCAATTCGCGCATCATGGCGCCGGGAATGATCCGTTCGGGGCAATAGCAGAAAGAAGGCCCGGAGACGCTTCCGAAAAGCTCGGGCCGCATCTCGCGCAGGATGTCGCGGGCCCATTCGGTGGTCCCCACCGGCGAGGTGGATTCGATGATGAAGGTCGAATCCGCCGCGGCATAGGGGGCCATGGCGCGGCAGGCCGCCTCGACATAGCTCATATCCGGGGCGTGGCCCTCGGCGACGGGCGTCGGCACGGCCACGATGAAATGCGCGGCGGCGACCGGCGCGAGGCTCACGCTCAGCGCGCCGGACTCGACCACGGCCCGCAGGCGGTCGGGGAGGCCGGGCTCGTCGAAAGGCGCCTCGCCTTTGCTCAAGGTGGCGATGCGGCGGGCGTTCAGATCATAGCCATGGACCCGCAAGCCCTGTTCGGCCATCACCACCGCCAGAGGCAGGCCGATATAGCCCATGCCCGCGATGCAGACGTCCGGAGATTTTTGCGCGGCGCTCATGACGAAAGCCCCTTGCGCGGATGCGAAGAGGAGAGGCTCGCAGGAAGGTCGTGAATTCGGGACATGGCGGACGCCGATCTCTCTGAACGGTTGAGAATCGCGCGGCTCCGGCGCGGCGCCGCCTTGGAAACATGCCGCCCCCGCGTTTAAATTCCCTCAAGATTTCAGAGAGGCTCCGCCCCTTCAGATGCAGCGCCCTCCGTCCACGTTCAGCGCCACGCCGGTGATCATGCTCGCCTCCTGCGAACAGAGGAAGGCGGCGGCGGCGCCCATGTCCTGCGGCGTGGAGAAGCGCCCGATGGGGATGCTCGCCAGAAACTTCGCCCGGATCTCCGGCGTGTCCTCGCCCATGAAGGTCTTGAGGAGGGGCGTCTCGCCCGCCACGGGATTCAGCGCGTTGACCCGCACCCCGAAGGGCGCCAGCTCCACGGCCATGGCCTGCGTGGCCGAGATCATCCAGCCCTTCGAGGCGTTATACCATGTGAGGTTCGGGCGCGGGCTGACGCCGCCCGTCGAGGCGATGTTGAGGATCGCGCCGGAGCCCTGAGCCTTGAAGACCGGAACCGCCGCCCGCGCGCTGAGGTAAACCGCCCGCACGTTCACGGCCATGATGCGGTCGAATTCGGCCTCTTCGAGGCTCTCCATGGGGCGGGGCGCATGGCCGATCCCGGCGTTGTTCACGAGGATGCTCAGCCCGCCGAAGCGCGCTTGCGCCAGAGCGACGGCCTCAAGGAAGCCGCGGGCCTGCGTCACGTCGGCTTCGAGAGGGGCGGCGGCCTCGCCCAGAGATTCCGCCACGGCGCGCAGCTTCGGCCCGTCGCGGTCCATGAGGACCACCCGCGCCCCCTCCTCGACGAATTTCCGGGCGATCCCTTCGCCGAATCCCGAAGCCCCGCCGGTCACGAGGGCGATTTCGCCTTTCAGCCGCATGACGTCTCCTTAAGCTTCCGGTCAGTCGAGCCGGATGACGACGCTTTTCGTATTCAGATATTCGTAAAGATGGTCCACGCCGCCCTCGCGCCCGAAGCCGCTCATCTTATAGCCGCCGAAGGGCAAAGCGGGGTCTATGGCGTGATAGGTGTTGACCCAGACCGAGCCCGCCTTGATCCGGGCGGCCAACCGGTGCGCCGTCGAGAGGTCGCGCGTGAAGATCCCCGCCGCGAGGCCGTAAGGCGTGGCGTTGGCGCGGGCGACGACTTCTTCGAGATCGTCGAAGGGCATGGCCGAGATCACCGGGCCGAAAATCTCTTCGCGGGCGATGGTCATCTCGTCGGCGACTCCGGCGAAGACGGTCGGCTGGATGAAGTTCCCCGCCGCGAGGCCGCCCTCCGAGAGCCGCCCGCCGCCCGCCTCCAGACGCGCGCCCTCGGCGCGGCCCTTGTCGAGATAACCGAGGACCCGCTCCATCTGGCGCCGCGAGATCAGAGGCCCGATTTCGGTTTCGGGGTCGATTCCCCGACCCACGCGCAGGCCCTCGGCGAATTTCGCCAGCCGCCCGACGAATTCGTCATGGATTTCGCGCGCCACGAAAAGCCGCGAGCCCGCGATGCAGATTTGTCCGGAATTGCCGAAGACCGCCATGGCCGCCACCGGAACGGCGCGCTCCAGATCGGCGTCCGCGCAGAGGATCACCGGCGATTTGCCGCCCAGCTCCAGAGAGACCCGCTTCAGATTCCCCGCCGAGGCCCGCAAGATGCTCTGACCCGTGGCGGTGGAGCCCGTGAAGACCACCTTATCCACGTCGGGATGTTCGGCCAGAGGCGCGCCCGCCGCCTGTCCCGTCCCGGTGACGACGTTGACCACGCCTTCGGGGACTCCCGCCTCGGCCATGATCTCGGCGAGCAGAAGGGGCGTCAGAGGCGCCTCTTCGGAGGGCTTCAGCACCACCGCGCAGCCCGTCGCCAGAGCCGGGCCGATCTTCCAGATCGTCGAGGCCGTCGGGCCGTTCCACGGGATGATCGCGCCCACCACCCCGACGGGCTCTTTGCGGGTGAAGGCGAAATGCTCGCCGACCGGGAGGGAGTCTGAAATGGTCTCGCCATGCAGAGCCGTGGCCATGCCCGCGTAAAAGCGCAGAGTCCCGAGCGCGCGATGGCGGTTCGCCCGGCTGCGGGTGATCGGCATGCCCATGTCCAGCGTGTCGGAGAGGGCGATCTCCTCCCAGCGCTGTTCGAAAAGCTCCGCGACCTTCAGCAAAAGCGCCTGACGCGCGGCGGGCTTGAAGCGGCTCCACGGGCCTTCGAGCGCCTTGCGGGCGGCCTTCACGGCGCGGTCGACGTCGGCGGCGGACCCGGCGGGGACGGTGGCCAGAAGCTCGCCGGTGGCGGGGTTGCGGGTCTCGAAGACTTCGCCCGAAAGGGCGTCGACCCATGCGCCGCCGATGAACATCTGGCGATGGGAGCCGTCGAGAGGGCGGAGAAGGGAGGAGGACATGATTTCACCCATGATTTATTCGACGCGGCCGCTGGCGGAGTCTTGTCCGCGTCCGGGCCGCCAAATGGGGTCCGGGCGCGTCCAGAGCGCGGGATCGCGGATCGCCGCCGCGAGGGCCTGCGCCTGAATCTCCAGAAAACGTTCGCCTTTTTCGGGGCTGGCCGTCCGGGGATCGCCCCAGGTCCCGGTGACCGGGGCGCGCTCGGAAAAAGAATAGAAGCGCGAGAAGCCCGCCGGGGCATGGACCGCCGGAGGCGCCTGACGCATGGCCTCCTCAAGCTGATCCTCCCGCACGAGATCCGGCGCGACGGCCATCATCACCGAGGTCTCGCCTTCGCAGGCGTGTTTAGGGCCTTTGTCGGAGTCGAAGATCGCCGCGAGTTTCTCCGGCTCCAGAAACCAAGGCGTGGTCGCGACGATGGGGAGGTCATAGGCCGGAGCCAGCTCCCGCACGATCACCGCCAGAGGATCGACGTTGCCGCCATGGCCGTTGACGATCAGCAGCCGCGCGAAGCCCAAAGCCTTCAGCGAACGCGCGACGCCCTCCAGCATGGCGGCGTAGGCTTTGAAATCCACGCTGATCGTGCCGCCGAAGGGGAGATGATGCTCGCTCATGCCGAGCCAGAGCCCCGGCAGCACCGCGACGGGAATCTCCTCCGCGACCAGCCGCGCCGCCCGGATCGCCGCCGCGCTCGCGCTGGCGGCGTCGGTGATCACCGGCAGATGCGGGCCGTGCTGCTCCAGAGAGCCCACGGGCAGAATCGCCAGAGCTCCGGGCCGGGCCGCGAGCTCGCGCAACTGCGGGGCGGTCAGGCGCGCCCATTCGACTTCGGTCATGATCGCTCCTTCAGGCGAGAACGGGCCAAGGCTTTTGCGTCGGGCGCAGCTCTTCGAACAAGCGCGCCAGACGCAGAACGCCGAGATCGTCCAGACGGCGCCCCGTGATCTGCAAGCCGATGGGCAGGCCGTTTTCCGCGTAGCCGCAATTCAGCGAGAGCGAAGGCTGCGCCGAAAGATTGAAGGCCACCGTATAGGCGATATGCTCGAAAGGCTTTTGCGGGTCGTCGATGGGCGAGGCGGAGGCGGCGGCGTAGGGAAGATTAGGCGCCGTGGGCGAAATCACGAAGTCGAAGGCCTCCGTGGCCTTGAGGGCGGCCTCTCGGATGGCCTCCGTCTGCTCGAAGCCTGCATAAACCTCTTCGCCGCTCAGGTCCTGCGCCGTCTCGACCCAAGCCATGATGTAAGGCAGGATCTTCGCGCGGCCCTCCTCCGGCAGACGCTTCACGGCGGCCCATGAGCGCGAGCGCCAGAATTTATCCAGCCCGTCGATCATGGGGCGCGTCAGGAAGGGGCCGAGAGGCTCCACCTGCGCGCCAGCATCTGCGAAGAGCCGCGCCGCCGCCGCGACCGCCGCCCGAACCTCCGGATCTAAAGGCAGCCCAAAGCCCGGCTCCATCCAGAGGCCGATCCGCAGGGTTTTGGGATTCAGCCCCTCCAGATCCGTCCATGGGAGATCCGCGAAGGGCAGGCTGAGGGAATCGCGGGAATCCGGCCGCGCGAGGACCGACATATAAAGCGCGGCGTCGGCCACCGTTCGGGTCATGGGTCCGGCCACGCGGCCGATGAAGGGGGAATCCACGGGAATCCGTCCGAAGGAGGGCTTCAGCCCGACCAGCCCGCACCAGCCCGCGGGCAGACGGATCGAGCCGCCGAGATCCGTCCCGACATGCAAAGGCCCATAGCCCGCCGCCGCCGCCGCCGCCGCGCCCGCGCTGGAGCCGCCCGGATTCAGCCGCAGATCCCAAGGATTGCGCGCCAGTTCATGAAAGCTCGACAGCCCCGAAGAGAGCATCCCGAGATCCGGCATGGTGGTTTTCGCGAAGATCACGGCTCCGGATTCGCGGGTGCGGGCGGCGGGGGGCGCGTCTTCGGCGGCGGGGATCAGCGGGACGGCCGCGCAGCCGAGCGGCGTCGGGAGGCCCTTGGTGGGGATGTTTTCCTTGAGGGTCGTCGGGATTCCGTCGATGGGGCCTGCGGGCTCGCCTTTCGACCAACGCGCCTCCGAAGCTTTGGCCGCGGCGCGGGCGCTTTGCGGATCATAGGCCCAGAGCGCCTTGAGCTGCGGCTCCGAGGCCTCGACCCGCTTCAGAACCGCCTCCAAAGCCTCGACGGGCGAGAGCTTGCGGCTCCGATAGGCCGCGATAAGCTCCACGGCGGAGAGATCGGCGGGATTGGTCATGCGGGAGCCTCCTGAGCTGCGCGGGCGCGGCGTCGGCGTCCGGAGAAGGGTTTAGGCGCGGAGCCGATCAGACGGCGCGTATAGGCGTGGCGCGGATGGGCGAAGACCTCTTGGGTGGGGCCTTCCTCGACGATCTTTCCCGCCTGCATCACCGCCACCCGATCCGTGATCGCGCGCACCACGCCGAGATCATGGCTGATGAAGAGATAGGACAATCCAAGACGTTCCTGCAAATCCATCATGAGATTCAGCGCCTGCGCCTGAATCGAGACGTCCAGCGCCGAAACCGGCTCGTCCGCCACGATCAGCGCCGGACGGGTGATCAGCGCCCGGGCTATGGCGATTCTCTGGCGCTGGCCGCCGGAGAATTCATGCGGATAGCGTCCGGCGGCGGCGGAGGGCAGGCCCACGGCCTCCAGAGCTTCGAGAATGCGGCTTTCGCGCTCGGCGCGGCTGGTCTCGGGCTGAAGGCTGGCGAGGGGCTCCAGCAGAATGCGGCGCACGTCGTGGCGCGGGTCCAGCGAGCCGTAGGGATCCTGAAACACCGCCTGAAACTTCACGCGGGCGCGGCGCAGCCCGGCGCGGCTCAAAGCGTAGATGTCTTCTCCGTCGATGAGGACCTGGCCTTCCTGCGGGCGCTCCAGACCCATGACGCAGCGCGCGAGGGTGGATTTCCCGCAGCCCGATTCCCCCACGATTCCGAGGCTGCTTCCGGCGGGCAAAGTCAGGCTGACGCCCTGCACGGCGCGCAGAACCGGCCTCGGGGCGAAGAGCGAGGGGCGGGGGAGGGGATATTCCCGCACGAGGTCGCGGACCTCCAGCAAGGGGGCGGCGGTCCTCATGGCGCGAGCCCCCCCGCGCGGGGATGCAGACAGGCGGCCAGATGCGGCCAGCGCGCGCCGCCCGAATCCAACGGGGCCAGCCGGGGCGAGATCCTCAGACAATCGGGCTGAACGAAGCCGCAGCGCTCGGCGAAGACGCAATGAGCGGGCCTGCGGGCGGGATCGGGGACCATGCCCGGAATCGCCTTGAGCCGGGGACGCGGCCCGCCCGGCGCGCGGCGCAGATCCAGCCCATAGGGCGAGGCCGCGAAGAGCCCCTGAGAATAGGGATGCGCCATGCGGGCGAAGACCTCCTCCGTGGCGCCGGTCTCGACGATGCGGCCCGCATACATCACCGCGATGCGGTCGGCGGTCTCCGAGACCACGCCGAGATCATGGGTGATGAGCAAAAGCGCCGCGCCGGTCTCCTCGACGATCTCGTCGAGCAGATCGAGGATCTGCGCCTGAACCGTCACGTCGAGGGCGGTGGTGGGCTCGTCGGCGATGAGCAGATCCGGTCCGCAGGCCGCCGCCATGGCGATCATCACGCGCTGGCGCTGTCCGCCGGAGAGCTGATGCGGATAAAGCCCGAGGTCGAAGCGCGGGCCGGGCAGCCCCACCCGATCCAGCAGACGCCGCGCGACCGCTTCGGCTTCGGCGCGGCTTTCGCCCAGATGCAGACGCCGCCCCTCGGCGATCTGCGCGCCGATGCTCATGACGGGGTTCAGCGCGGTCATGGGCTCCTGAAAGATCATGGCGATGCGGCGGCCTCGCAGACGGCGCATCCGCTCTTCGGGCAGGGCGGGCAGGTCGTCGCCTGCGAAGCGGAGTCCGCCGCTCACCCGCATCTGCTCGGGCAGCAGCCCCATGATCGCCAGAGCGGTCAGAGATTTTCCGCTGCCCGATTCTCCGACCAGCCCCAGACGCTCGCCGCGCTCCAGAACCAGCGAGAGGCCGGACAAAAGCTCCACGCCGCCGGTCCCGAGCGCCACGGTCAGGCCGTCCAATTCGAGGAGGGGAGCGCTCATCTCTGGCGCCTCACGCGGGGGTCGAGCAGATCGCGCAGCCCGTCGCCGAGCAGATTCAGCCCCAGAACCGTGATGGTGATCGCAAGGCCGGGAAAAATCGCCAGATGCGCCGCGCTATAGATATAGGTCTGGGAATCGCTGAGCATCTTGCCCCAACTCGCCTGAGGCGGCTGCGCCCCAAGCCCGACATAGGAAAGGCCCGCCTCCGCCACCACGGCCAAGGCGAATTGGATCGTCGCCTGAACGATCAGCACATGATTGACGTTGGGCAGGATATGCCGCCAGGTGATCGCCGCGTCTCCGAGCCCCGCGCAGCGCGCCGCCAGCACGTAATCGCGCTTCCAGAGCCCCATGGCCGCGCCGCGCGTCACGCGGGCGAAGACGGGGATGTTGAAGATCCCGATGGCGATCATGGCGTTGACGGCGGAAGGCCCGAAGATCGCCGTGACGATCACCGCCGTCAGCAGAGCCGGAAAGGCGAAGGCCAGATCCGTCAGCCGCATGACGAAGCCGTCGATCCAGCCGCCCCGCGCCGCCGCCAGAGCCCCCAGCGGAACGCCGATCCCGATCCCGACCGCCACCGCCGTCAGCGCCACCTCAAGAGAATTGCGGGCTCCGGCCATGATCATCGAAAAGACGTCGCGGCCGAAATGATCGGTGCCGAACCAATGGGCGAGGCTCGGGCCTTGCAGTTTGTCGCGGATGCGCAGGGCGTTGGGCGGATAGGGCGTCCAGAACTCCGAGACGACCGCCATCCCAATCGCCAGCAGCAGCACGAAAAGCCCGATGGTCAGATTGCGGCTCCTGAAGATCGCCCGCAGCAGGCCGCGCCCTCTCTGCGGGGCGGAAATCTCCTCCTCAAGGGTCATCGGCCGCCCCCCGCCGCGAGGCGCGGATCCAGCCAGCCATAAGCCAGATCGACGAGGAAATTCACGAAGATCACGCAGGCCGCCAGAAGCGTCACGAGGGATTGCACCGTCACGAGGTCGCGCTGCGCGATGGATTGGAAGATCAGCCGCCCCACCCCCGGCAGATTGAACACGTTTTCAATGATGATCGTCCCCGCCAGCAGAAAGGAGAACTGCATGCCGACGATGGTCGCCACCGGAATCAAGGCGTTGGGCGTGGCGTGCCGCCAGAGCGCCGCCCGCGAGGTCAGGCCCTTGGCGCGGGCGGTGCGGATGAAATCCTCGCCGAGGGCCTCGATCACCGCCGAGCGCGTCACGCGGGCGAGGATCGCCGCCAGAGGCAAGCCCAGAGCCAGAGCGGGCAGGATCAGCGAGCGCAGGCCCCTCCAGAGCCCGTCCTCCCATCCGGCGAATCCCGAGGCGGGCAGCCAGCGCAGATGCAGCGCGAAGAAGAGGATCAGCAGCAGCCCGAGCCAGAAATTCGGAATGGCGACTCCGATCTGCGCCGCGCCCATGCTGAGGAAATCGCCGGGCTTTCCCCGCCGCGAGGCCGCATAGACTCCCACCGGCAAGGCCACGCCGACCGAGATCGCCATGGAGAGCAGCGCCAGCGGCAAAGTCACCATGATCCGCGGCGCCAGCAATTGGCTGATGGGGGTGGAATAGGTGTGGCTCACGCCGAAATCGCCGAAGGGGAAGCCGCCGATCCAGTCGAGATAGCGCGTCCAGAGCGGCTGATCGAGGCCGAGCTTGGTCCGCAGGGCGGCGAGGGTCTCCGGCTGGGCGTTCACCCCGAGCATCACCGCCGCCGGATCTCCGGGCAGAATCTGCATCAGCAGAAAGACGATCAGCGAGGCCGCCAGCGTCGTCAGAAGCAGCGCGAAGAGGCGCCCCAGCACATAGCTCGTCATGCGGGATTCCTTCTGCGCCGCCTTGCGAGGGAGGCCGAAGCGCCGGGAGTTCGGCCCCGGCGCTTCGGGGGGATGCTTACTCGGCCCAATGGACCTTGGTCAGGTCGTTGACGGGCAGAGGCAGATTGCGCCAGACGCCTTGCAGATTCTTATTCCACACGCTGATCTTCGGCAGAGCGTAGAGATAGACGTTAGGCTCGTCCTCGGCGAGTTTGCGCTGAAGCTCGCCCAGAAGCTCCAGACGGGCCTCGTCGTCCACGGTTCCGGCGTATTTCTGATAAAGCTCTTTATATTCAGGGCTAACATAGTTGTAATAATAGAAGTCGCGGGCGTAGACGTCGAGGTCGCGGGCTTCGGTGTGGGCGATGATCGTCGCGTCGTAATCGGTGCGCGCGAAGACCTGATCCAGCCATTGCGCGAACTCCATCGGCACGAGCTCGACCTGAAGCCCCACCTCGGCGAGATAGGCGGCGATCACCTCTCCGCCCCGGCGGGCGTAGGCGGGCGGCGGCAGCACGATGCTGAAGCGCGTTCCGGGCTTCACCCCGGCCTCGTCGAGCAGCGCGCGGGCCTTGTCCGGATCGTAAGGATAGGTTTCGCTGAGATCCACATAGCCCGGCTCCGCGGGAGTCTGATGCGCGCCGATGGGCAGGCCGTAGCCCGAGGCGACGGCTTCGACGAAGCTCGGGCGGTCGATGGCGTGGGCGAGGGCCCGCCGCACCCGGACGTCGCTGAAGGGCGCGCGGGCGTTGTTCAGAGACATCATGACCTTGCCGGTCGTCGAACCGACCTCGACATGGAGATTCGGATCCGCCCGCAGCCGGTCGAGAAGCTCGGCGGCCTCGAATTGCCCGAAATAATCCACTTCGCCGGAGAGGACCGCCGCCGCCGCCGCCGAAGGATCGCTGATGAATTTAAAGGTCACGGCGGAAAGCCGCGCGGGCTCGCCCCAATATTCGGGATTGCGCTCCAGCTCCACGCGGTCGCCCTGCACCCAGCGCTTGAAGCGGAAGGGGCCGGTGCCGACGGGATTGGTCTTATTGGTCTCTGCGGAGGCGGGCGAGATCATCACCGCGTCGCCCCAGCCCATGCCGAAGAGGAAATTCGGCGCGACCCGCTTCAGCTTGACCACCGCCGTCAGAGGATCGGGGCATTCGGTGCTTTCGATGGGCTCGAAGAGGCCCTTTTGGGCGTTGACCGATTCCGGCGCCACGGCGCGCTCATAGGAGAACTTCACCACCGAGCAGTCGAAGGGGGCGCCGTCATGGAACTTCACGCCTTCGCGCAGCTTGAACGTGTAAGCCAGATCCTCCGGCGACCACGCCCAGCTCTCCGCGAGGGCGGGCCGCACCGATCCGTCCTCGGCGACGCGCACCAGACCCTCATAGAGGTTGGCGTAGGTCACCCGGCGGATGGCCGAGGCCGCGTTGGCGGTGGGGTCGAGCCCCGGAGGCTCCAGCACTTCGCCCGCGGTCAGCGTGTCCTTGGCGAAGGCGCCTCCCGCCGAGGCGAGCAGAATCGCGCCCGCAAGAGAGGATGCGAAGATCCGCTGCATGTTTAAGATCCTCCTGATGGGAAAACGGCGTCCGTTCATGAGCGCGGGAGCGCCGGACGGCGAAGGCGGGCGGGCGCGGCGCGCAGATCCTCCCCACGCGCCGAGGCGGCGGGAAATCGACGCGGCTGCATGAGCGTCTCGGCGAACATCTGCGCGGCCCTCCCCCAAGCGCCCTGAGGCGCGCTGCGCGAAGCCTCTCGAAGAAGGGGGCCTTCCGGGCTCCTCTCCTTCCTGCGGCTTTCTCCGCGTCGCGCCGATGAGGATATAGCTTCGCAGGGCTTCGCGCCAAGGAGTCTCTGCGCTGCGGGGCGGTTAAAGCGTGATCGGACGATGTCCTGATTTGACGAAAGGGGCCGGATTGTGAAAGATATGTGAATGCGCCATGCGACCTATAGCGCGCCGGAACGGACATGCTCTCTCTAAACGTGTTCACCTTCAGGCGGCGAATCCTTGCAGATGAGAGGATCTTCGTTGCGTCAGTCTCGGATCGCTTTCGTCGGATGGAACCCGTTTCAGCTCAATCACGCCGCTCCTTTCATCCGGGCGATTCCCGGCGCCGTCTTTCTGCTGGAGAAGCGCAAGGACTACGTCGAGCGTTTCCAGTCCGGGGCTCTGGAGGATCCGACGCTTCCGGTCCTCGTCCATCCCGCCGAGGAGATGGAGAAGCTGGACGGCGCCTTCGACATGATCGTCTGCCAGACGCCCTTCACCGGCGTCGAGCGCTTCGCCAAAACGACCCTCGTCAGCCTGCAATACGGCTACGCCAAGGAGCCCCATAATTACGGTCCCTGGCGCAGCCTGGCCGATCTGGCTCTGACCTATGGCGATTACGCCTGCGAAAAGATCTCCTATTTCTCGCCCGCCGTGGCGGTGGGGCATCCGCGCCGCGACGATTGGGAGAATCCTCTCTGGCGGGCCGCCGCCCGCGCGCGCCGCGCCGAGGCCGCGGACGGGCGCAAGACGATCCTTTACGCGCCGACCTGGGGCGAGCTCTCCAGCGCGCCGGAGTTTCTGCCGGTCATGGCGCGGCTGGCCGAAGATCACCGGCTCATCGTCAAGATGCACCACAACACCGACTTCACCGAGGAGGCGCGTCGGCTGGGGCTCATGGAGCTTCAGGCGCGCGGCGCGACGCTGCTCGGCGCGAGCGACGATCTCTTCGAGGCGCTCGCCGCGGCGGACGTCTTCGTCTCCGACTTCAGCGGCGCGATCTTCGACGCCGTCCTCGCGCGCAAGCCCGTGGTGCTGGTCGGAGATCCGGCGAAGGCGGCGTTGGGCCGCAAGCTCGACGCCTATAGTCTGGAATATGCGCGCAGAGCCGAATTAGGCGTGGTCGTCGCCCGGCCGGAGGATCTGGAGGCGGGAATCCGCATGGCCGCGGAGCGGAGCGAAGAGGTCGTCGCGCAGGTTTCGGCCTTGCGCGCGCGCCTCTTTCTGGATCGGCCCGGCGCGGGGGAGCGCGCGGCCGAAGCGCTCCGCGCCTTGGCTGAAGGCGCCTGGCGCCCCTCGCAGCAGCAACTCTACATGCGGCGCGACATTCAGGAGCTTCTGCGCGCCCGGACGGATCTGCGCGCGATGAAGAAAGCGGCCTCTCCGTCCTGGCGCTTCTGGCGGAGCTCCCGGAAAAGCGAGGCCCAAGCCCTGAGATGAGCGGCGGCCTCTCCTCAGCGCGGCGGTCGGAGCGGCCTCTCGCTTGGGAGGGCGCGCGGCTGACCGCCTCAGGCTTGCTCCGCGGCGGGAGGCCGGAGGCCGCGCGGCGCTTTCTGCGGCCTTTGTTTCGGATCGCCCGTCCGCCCGCTTCTCTGCATCTGCTCATGGCGGAGGCCTGCCGTCGTCTGGGCGAGGAGGAGGAGGGCTTCCGCTGGCTGACGCGGGCGCAGCGCCATTTTCCGCAGGACGCGCGCGTCCTCGCGAAGCTCGCCGATCTTCGCCGCAAGGACGCGCGCCCCCTCGAAGCCCTCGCCTGCCTTCAGGCGCTGAAGGCGGCTCATCCGGCGGCGGGGGCTCTGAAGATCATGGCCTTCGCCGCCGTTCTCGGCTGGGAGGAGGATCTGGCGGCGGCTCTGACGGAGGTCGAAGCCCTCTCCGACGCGGAGATTCTCGCGGAGATCGGGCAGATCGACCGCGCCTCCGGACGCTTCGCCGCTTTGGCTCCGCGCTTCGGGGCTTTGCGGGCGCGGGCCTATCGGCGGCTGTCGGAGGTCGGCGGCGTCGAGCAGGCTTTGGCCGGGCGCTGGCTGGAGGCGGCGGAGGGCTTCGCCCGCTCCGGCGCGAACCGGGCGGCGCGGGCGCGGCTCGATCTTCTGCGCGACCGGCTCGGCCCGCTGGCCGGAGCCCTCAGGCTGGCGCATCTGAACGAGGACGCGGAGCCTCTGACGGCTGTTCATCAGGGCGCGCCTCTGCCTCTGGAGGCGGCGGAGGCCGCCGGACTGATCCCGGTGGAGTTCTTCATTCCGCGCGCCTTCTTCGCCGATTCCCGCGAGGAGAAGCCGCCTTATGAAGCGATCCGGCGCTTTTTCCGGCTGCTCGCCGAGGATCTGGCCGCGCGGCCGGAGGTCTGCCTCGTCTTCCGGCATCAATTCGGCTGGCGTCACGCCCTGCGGCGGACCTCCGGCCGGGGGATCGGCTATCACACCTCCGGAGCGCCGGATCCGCTCTGGCGGCATGTGCAGGAATCGACCCTCGCGGGGCGCTGCTCGGCGGATCGGGCGGGCTTCGCGGGCTTCTCCTCCATCGCCTCCGACTTCTCCGTGATCGAGGCCGCGGCGGTCGACGTCGCTCCGGCGCGGATCGAGGCGAATTTTCAGGAGATGCGCCGCGAATTCGTCGAGGGGCGGCGCTCGAAATATCCGCAGAAAGGCCCGGATTTCGCGCCGGAGGGGCCTTATGTCTTCGTGCCTTTGCAAGTCCAGACCGACGTCGTGGCGGCTCTGGGGCATGTCTCCGGGCTGGAGCATCTGCGCGGGGTGGTCGCGGCGCATCGGGGGAGCGGGCTGCGGGTGGTGGTCAAGCGCCATCCCTATTGCGAAAGCCTGAGCCTCTGGCGGGCTTTGCGCGAGCTTTCGGCCTCCGGCGAGATCCTCCTGACCGAAGCCCCGATCCACGGGCTGATCGCCGGATGCGAGGCGGTGCATACGGTGAATTCCGGCGTGGGTCTGGAGGCGCTGCTCCATCTGAAGCCCGTCTGGACGGCGGGCGCCTGCGATTACGCCGCTGCGGCGGCGGGAGTCTTCCGCAGCTTCGCCGAGATCGCGGCCCATCGCCCGGCTCCGCCCGGCGCGGGGCTCGCGCCGGGGCAAGAGGCGCGGATCAAGCGCTTCCTCTGGTTCTATAACCGCTTTTACGCCCTCCCGGCGGATGAGCGCGGCGCGGCGGCGCTGGTCGCGGATCTCTTAGAGGCTCCCCGACAGCGCCCCTAAGCCCGCGAGGAGAAGGACGACCGCCCATGACGGCGCCTTCCAGACCATGAGCGACAGGAATCCGCCCAGCGCCAAGGCGAAATCTTGCGGCGAGAGCACGGCGCTCGTCCAGACGGGATCGTAAAGCGCCGCGCCGAGCACGCCCACCACGGCGGCGTTGGCGCCCGAAAGCGCGCGTCGGGCGGCGGGATGGGCGCGCAGCCTCTCCCAGAAAGGCGAAACGCCGTAGACCAGCAGCAGGCCCGGCGCGAAGATCGCGATTAAGGCGATGGAGGCGCCGAGGATTCCATTCGGGGGCGGTTGGGTCAGGGCCCCGAGATAAGCGGCGAAGGCGAAGAGCGGCCCCGGAACGGCCTGCGCCATCCCATAGCCCGCAAGGAAGGATTCCTCATCCGTCCATCCCCGCGCCACGGTCTCGGCCTCCAGCAGCGGCAAGACGACATGTCCGCCGCCGAAGACCAGAGATCCGGCGCGATAAAAGCCGTCGAACAGCGCGATTCCCTGATGTCCCGCCGCCGCGCCCGTCATCTGCGGGGCGAGCAGCAGCAGGACGAACGAACCCAAAGCCCAAAGCCCCCGGCTTCGGGAGGCCGGGAAGCTCAAGCCCCCTCCGGCAGGCGCCGCCTCGCCGCGCGGCAAGAGGAGTCCGGCCAGCGCGCCGCAAAGAATCGCGCCGACTTGGGCGAAAGGTCCGCCGAGGAAGCTCACGATCCCGACCGCCGCCAAAGCGATTCCGGCGCGCGGAGAATCCGGCGTCAGGCTCTGGGCCATGCCCCAGACGGCTTGCGCCACCACCGCCACGGCGACCAGCTTCAGGCCGTGCAAGGCTCCTGCGGCGACGGGGCCGGAGAAAGAAGCCGCGCCCGCCGCGCAGGCGAAGAGGATCAGGGCCGAGGGCAGGGTGAAGCCGAGCCAAGCCGCCAATCCTCCGCGCAGGCCGCCCGTCCGCGAGACGCCGAGCGAAAATCCGACCTGACTGGAGGTCGGGCCGGGCAGGAACTGGCAGAGCGCCACAAGATCGGCGTAAGCCCCTTCGTCCAGCCAACGGCGCCTCGCGACGAATTCGGCGCGGAAATAAGCCAGATGCGCGACAGGTCCGCCGAAAGAGGTCAGGCCGAGCCGCAGGAAGATCAGGAAAACCTCAGCCGCAGAGCCGGATTTCACAGGCGCTTGAGTCATCGCATCCCCTCCGAGCCGCCCAGAGCCTTTGCATTGGTCGCATTCTCACGACGCGAAGCCGAAGCGGCTTCGCTGGACAATGCGCCAGCGGCGGCGATTCGCGGTCGAGGGCCTATCTCAAGTTTCGCGTCGTTTCGACGTCATGAGCCGGAAATCGCCGGGCTCAGGCCGCCGCGGAGATCAGATGATTGTCCCAAGCCACTTCATGCCGCGCGATCGGCTCCATGGCCTCTGCGGAGATCCGCCAGAGCCCGCCCGATCCGTCCGAGGCGACGAAGCCCTCCTCCAGCGCCGCCAGACCGCAGACGTCGGCGCGGCGATGGGTCGCCAGAGGCGCGCCGCTCCGGTCGAAGATCATGACCGCTCCGCCGCGCGGCGAGGAGATGGCGATCCGCTCGCCCTGAGCCGCCACGGAGCCCGCATAGCCCTTCATGGCGAAGAGATCCTCCGGCGCGGCCTCGCAGAGAAGCGGCGCCTCGCCCGGCCGCCAAAGCCCCAGCAGCGGAGCCGGATCGGCGGCGTCTCCCTGCCATTGCATCGCGAAGGCGACGCCCGCGTCTTCGTCGATGAGCGCCAGATGGCGGATGGAGTTTTGATGAAGCTCCTCGTCCAGCTCCATGAGGTCGAGGATCTCGCCTTCTGCGGAGAGCAGGGCGAGATTCGGCTTCATGCTCTCCAGATTCAGCATGGTCCGATCCGTGGGATCGGTCTGGATGCCGCCGTTGGCGACCACGATCCGCCCATCCGCGAGGCGCTTCAGGTCGTGAGGTCCGATCCCGCCCGAATCCCATTCGCCGATCCGGCGCCAGCTTTCGGCGTCCCAGAGGCCGATCCGCCCCGCCGAGCCCTCCGCCACCACTTCGGAGGTCATGAGCAGGCGCCCGTCGGCGGAGAAGGCGCCATGTCCGTTGAACTGCCGACCCTCGGGCGGCGTCAGGCGGCTGAGGACTTCGCCCGTGAAACAATCGAGGACCAGCGCGAAGACCCCCGGACGCCGCGCGAAGGCCACGGCCTCGGGGCGGATCGGATGGGCCGCCGCCGCATGGCCGCGCGCCGGAAGCGGGATTTCAAACCGGCTGACGCCCCCGGCGCTGAGGCCGTGCAGCACATAAGCGCCGTCGGGCTTCATCCCGGCGGTCAGCCAAGCCGGAGCGCCCACGTCCGCCCATCCGAGCCTCGGCGCCGCGCCCAGACTCGCCAGCCCGACCAGAAATCCGCGCCTCGTGGTCATGTCAGTCTCCGTCCTGCGAGTTGAATCCGGCGGTCACGCCCAAGGTGGGCGGCATTTCGTCCAGAGCCGTCCGGCGGATCTGGCGGACCAGCTTTTGCAGCTCCTCGATCTTCGGGCGCTCCTCCGGAGAGGCGACTCCGGCGAAGGTCGGATCCTCCAGAGCCTCGGCGGCTTCGATGGCCCGGTCGAAGGCGGCGGCGCTGCGGGCGGCGGTTCCGTCGAGCGTGACCGCCATTTCGCGCAGAGCCTTCAGCGCGAGGATCAGATTCCGCGCGGAGCGCTCTGAAGCCCGCGCCTCGGCGCGTTCGGGGCGGGGGCGGTCCTTCGTCCCGAGGGGGCGGCCTAATCTTTGATCCGCCTGAAACTCCACCCCCGCCATGAGCTGCGTGAAGAGCGCCTGAACCGCCTCGCTCTGCGCCAGATAGCGCGCATTGCCCGGCTCTCCCGCCGTGAGGAGGTTCTGCGCGAAGCCTTCCGGCCCCTCCCAGCCCGCGACCAGCTCCTCGGCCATGCGCGCGAGATCCCGCGTCGTGGCGCGGATGAGCGGGCAGGAATCGGCCTCCTCCGGCAGGACGGAGGGATAGATCAGCCGCTCCAGCCCCGCGAGCCCGCGCGCCGCCACGGATTGCTCGGCGAAGGCTTCGGGCTCCAGAGCGGCGGCGTCTCCGGTCAGCAAGGCGCGCTGCGCTTTGGCGCCGAGCCCCTTCGGATCGGGCCAGAAGAGAATCGCGAGGGCGCGGCCTTTCTCCTCCGAGGGGCCGAGATGGAGATGCGCCGCCTGCATCCAGGCGTCCCATGCCGCGTTGAAGGGCGGACGCAGAGCCTCGGGCGCGCAGGTCTTCTCCGCCTCCGCCGCGAGGGACTCGGCGGCGGCCGCGAAGCCCTCATAGGCGGGCAGGATATGGCGGTCGATCACCGCCCCGACATCCGCGAAGGCCGGAGCGGGAAGCCCCGCCAGCAAGAGAAAGGCGAGAACTCGGCGCATGGCTAAAGGCTTTCCAGAAAAGCGATGAGGGCTTCGCGGTCGGGCGTGGGCAGAGCGACGACGGCGTCGCGTTGAGTCTGAGCCTCGCCGCCATGCCAGAGGATCGCCTCCAGCAGGCTGCGGGCGCGGCCGTCATGCAGGAAATAACTATGGCCGGAGACCTGCTTCGTCAGCCCGATTCCCCAAAGCGGCGCCGTGCGCCACTCGCGCCCCGAGGCGCGGCCTTCCGGGCGGTCGTCGGCGAGGCCCTCGCCCATGTCGTGGAGCAGCAGATCCGTATAGGGCCAGATGAGCTGAAAGCTCTGCTCCGGCTGATCCTTCAGGCGATGGGTGACGAATTTCGGGTTATGGCAGCCCGAACAATTCAGGCCGTAGAAGATTTCTTTTCCGCGCAGAACCTGCGGATCCTCGACATTTCGCCGTTGGGGAACCGCCAGATTGCGGGCGTAGAAGGTCACGAGATCAAGGCTCGGGCCGTCCACCTCCAGCCCCTCGCGGACCTCCGGCTCTTGGCCATGGGGCGCGGCGCGGCATGCGGCCTGAGCCTCCGAACATTCGCCCCATGGATCGGGAAACAGCGGCGTCGAAAGCCCCATGTCGCCGGAGAAGGCCGAAGCCGATTGCTCGCGCACGGTGGCGATCCCCGCCTTATGGCCGAAGCGCCCGAGCATGGGCTTGCCGAACTCAGCCGAGGGAACGATGGAGGCGCGCCCGGAGATTCCGTCGCCGTCGGCGTCCTCCGGATCGGCCAGAGCGAGAATGTCTTCCGCCGGAATCGCCTCCAGAAGCCCGAGTCCGATCATCTGCGGCGCCACGCGCGGCGACAGCTGAAGCTCAGCATGAGGCGGGCCATAACCCGGACCGCCGAAGGCGTAGGTCGGCTTGCGCAGCGAAACCACGGCCCCATCCGCGAGGGTCACGGGGATCTCCGCATAAGAAATCTCCATGCGGCCCTCAGGCGCGAGGCCGGAGGCGGCGAAATCCTGCAATTGATGGCCATAAGTCGGATCCGGCGAGGTCGCCAGCCATTCCTTGATCTCCATGGGCGTCGGGCCGCCGGGGATCGAGAGCCGCAAAAACATCGAAACCGCCGAATCCTCGGGGCTCTCGGGCGGATGGCCGCGCCCGTCCTTGAGGTGGCAATCCTGACAGCCCCGCGCGTTATAGAGCGGCCCGAGGCCGTCCGAGGCCCTGGTCGAGGAGGGGGCGGCCACCCAAGTCTTGCGAAACAAGGCGTTGCCGAGTTTGAAATCCATCTCGCGGGCGAAGGGCGTATTCGCCGAGGAGAGCGAAAAGGCGTCCGCGTTCTCGCGGGCGCGCACGGTCGCGGCGCCGCCCTGCATGGCCTCGAAGGGCTCGGCTTTAGAGAAATCCGTCGTCGGGGCCTGAATGGCCTCGATCCGCGCCCGCTCCGCAGGCGTGCGGGGGACGACGGGAAGATGCGGATCCCCCAGCCCCTCCGCGGCGGCCCAACCCCCTGCGAGGCCCGAGGCGAGAAGGAGGGCGGCCGCCTTCCTTCTCCGTGGTTTCGTCATGGCGGCTTCGCCTCCTCGGTCCCTTCGCCTCTGGGTCCCGGGGCGCCTCTCGGCGCCTCGCCTCTGGGTTCCGGGACGCCTTTCAGCGCCCCGGAGCCTTCTCCGCTTACTGGAAGACGGCGTTGGGATTGTCGAGGCTGTCGGAGCCCTCGAATTCGACCTTGGTCAGGCCGAGGACGTTCATCGCGCGCTCGATGGAGGCGGTCTGCGTCACGAGGGCGTCGACGGCGCCCATGATGAGCGCCTCGCCTTCGGCGGCGCCCGGCGCGAGCATCTGATCATAGGCCATTTCTCCGGAATCGGCCTTGGCCTTGAGCGCCGCGAGCTTCTCCACGCTCGCGTCAAGCTCGGTTTTGAGCTGCGCGTCCACGGCCGGGTCCGCCGCCGCGACCAGCTCGGAGAGCGAGGGGCCGGAGAGAACTGAGCCGTCCACGCGGGCGTAGCTGCCGAGATAGACGTTCCGGATGCCGAGGCCGTCGTAATAATGGCTGTTATGGGTGTTGTCCGAGAAGCAGTCATGCTCCTCCTCGGGGTCGTGGAGCATCAGGCCGAGCTTCATGCGCTCGCCCGCCTGCTCGCCGTAGGAGAGCGAGCCCATGCCGGTCAGCATGGCGGTCAGGCCCGCCTGAGGATCGGCGGTCACGGCCTTGCGGGCCTCGCCGTCCTCGGCCCATTGCGCCACGATATATTCCAGATCCGAAACGAGCAGATCCGTCGCGGCGGTCAGATAGGCGGCGCGGCGATCGCAATTCCCATTGGTGCAGGCTTCGCCCTGAGCGTAATCGGTCCAAGGGCGATCCCCAGCCCCGGCCTCGACGCCGTTCAGATCCTGACCCCAGAGCAGGAATTCGACGGCGTGATAGCCCGAGGCCACGTTGGCCTCGATGCCGTCGGCCTCATGCAGGGTCTCGCCGATGAGTTCGGGCGTGATCTCGGCCGCGTCGATCTCGGTCCCGGCGATGGAGAATTGCGGATGGGCGATCACGTTCAGCGTATAAAGCGGGTTCTCCTCGCTCTCGCCGTAAGAGGCGTCGACATAGTCGATCAGGCCCTCGTCGAGCGGCCAGGCGTTCACCTTGCCCTCCCAGTCGTCGACGATGGGATTGCCGAAGCGATAGGCCTCCGACTGCTGATAGGGAACGCGCGAGGCCAGCCAGGCCGTCCGGGCGGCGGCGAGCGTCTCGGCGGAGGGCGAGGCGGTCAGAGCCCCCACCGCTTCGCGCAGGCTCTGCGCCGTGGAGAGGCTGTCGGCATAGACCGCCTCGGCGATGTCGGCGTAGGTCTCGACCACCGCCGCAGGCTCGGCCGCCAGCGCGGGGGCGGTCAGAGAGGAGCAGGCGAAAAGCGCGCTGAGAAGGCGAATGGGTTTCACGGTCAAGATCTCCGGGTTCTTGCAAGGTCAGGCCGCCGTCATGGCGTGAGGGCTGTCCTTGGCGTCCGATCCGCGAACCGGAGGACGTTCGGAGGGGCTGTCGCGTCAGAGGCTTGATAAGCGACCATAGCGCTCAGGATTTAGAGCGCAATCTGAAAAGTCTAAAAGAATATTCAGCAGGCCCGCGCGTCCGGCCGAACAACAAGGGTCAATTCCGACGGGTCCGAGTCCGAGTCGCGAGGGCGTTGCGGATGGCGAAGCTTGAGTGAATCCGCGAAACCCCCGGCATGGCGGCGAGGATCTCGGTGTGGATGCGCTCGAAATCCGCGGCGTTGGGGGCCTCCACTTTGAGGAAATAATCCGCCGATCCGGTCATGAGATAGCATTCCCGGATCTCGGGATGGCGGCGCGCGGCGGCCTCGAAGCGCGAGAGGTGGTCCTCCGTCTGACGCTCCAGCGTGATCTCGACCATCACGGTCATGGGCGCCTCCGGCCCGGAGAGGTTCACGAGGGCGGCGTAGCCCCGGATCACGCCGCTTTCCTCCAGCCGCCGCACCCGGCGCAGGCAGGCCGAAGCCGAGAGCCCCACCTGAGCCGCGAGATCGGCGTTGCTCATGCGGGCGTCGAGGCGCAACAGGCGCAGAATCTCGCGGTCTCTGGCGTCGAGGGCGATCATGCTGAATCTTGCGTCCTATCCTCAAGGTTTGCGGAAATCGGCGCGAATTCGCAGAATTCAGCGCAGTTCGAGACGAAATTGCGCGATTCTTGCGCTAAGCTCAAGATCAGTTCCGATGTCGCAAGCGGGTCGAGGCCGGTGTGATCATGTCGCAAGACTCCTTTCAAAATCCCGCCCGCGAAACCGCAGGCGGCCTTCTGCGGATCGACCTCGGCGCCTTGGCGCGCAATTGGCGCGCGGTGAAGGCCCGAGCCTCCGAAGGCGCGCGCGTGGGGGCGGTGGTCAAGGCCGAGGCCTATGGGCTGGGCGCCGCGCCGGTCTCCGCCGCGCTTTACGGCGCCGGATGCCGGGATTTCTTCGTCGCCCATCTGATCGAGGCTCAGCGCCTGCGGCCTTCTCTGCCCGCCGAGGCCCGTCTGATTCTGCTGAACGGCTTCGCGCCGGGCGGCGCGGCGGCTTGTTTCGAGGCGGGGACGATTCCGGCGCTGAATTCTCTGGAGCAGGTCGCGGAATGGTCGGCGCAGGCGCGCGGGCGCGGCCGGGAGCTGGAGGCTTTTCTCCAGCTGGACACGGGCATGTCGCGGCTTGGGCTCTCTCCCGCCGAAGCGGAGATTCTCACGCGGGAGCCGGAGCGCCTGACGGGAATCCGCCTGCTCTACGTCATGAGCCATCTCGCTTGCGCGGATGAGCCGGAGAATCCGCAGAACGCCTTTCAACTCGCCGAGATGAAGCGTCTTGCGGCGTTGTTTCCGCATCTGCCGATCTCCTTCGCCAATTCCGGCGGGGTGCTGCTCGGGCCGGATTGGCACGGCGCGCTTTTGCGTCCGGGTCTGGCGCTCTACGGCGGGCGCACGACGCGGGATCGTGAGATTCCCGTGGAGCCCGTCGTGCGGCTGGATCTGCGCGTGATTCAGCTCCGCAGCGTGCGGGCGGGCGCGAAGGTGGGTTACGGCGGCGTCTTCACGGCGCCGGGCGAGACGCGGCTGGCGGTGCTCTCCGCCGGATACGCCGACGGCCTGCCGCGCAGTCTGGAAGGGCGCGGCGCGGTCTGGTTCGGCGGGACGCGCCTGCCTCTGGCGGGGCGCGTCTCCATGGACAGCATGATCGTCGACGTCACGGCTCTGCCGCCCGGAGCGCTGAAGCCGGGCGATCTCGTGGAGATGATCGGCCCCAATCAGAGTCTGGAGGCGGTCGCGGCGGCCGCCGGAACCATTAACTATGAAATCCTCACCGGCCTTGGCGGCCGGCTCCATCGGGATTACGCTTCGGACTGAAGCGGATTAGAGCGTCAGGTGAGCTTATGAAGGTCGTGATTTTGGGCGCCGGAGTCATCGGCGTCGCGACGGCTTGGCATCTGGCCAAGGCCGGACATGAAGTGACGGTTCTGGAGCGTCAGGAGGGTCCGGCGCTGGAGACCAGCTTCGCCAACGCCGGCGAGATCTCTCCGGGCTATTCCTCGCCCTGGGCGGCGCCGGGCGTGCCGGTCAAGGCGATGAAATGGCTGTTCATGAAACATGCGCCGCTGATCATCCGGCCTTCGGCGGTTCCCGGCGCGGCCTCATGGATGCTCGCCATGCTGCGCGAATGCACCGCGGGGCGCTACGCCGTGAATAAAGAGCGCATGGTGCGTCTGGCGGAATATAGCCGCGATCAGCTCGTGGCGTTGCGCGAAGAGACCGGCATCAGCTACGACCACCGCACGCAAGGCACTTTGCAGGTCTTCCGCACGCAAAAGCAGTTCGACGGGATCGGCAAGGACGTCGAGGTGCTGAAGGCGGGCGGCGTGCCCTTCGAGATCCTCGACCGGGCGGGCTGCGTCGCCGCCGAGCCGGGCTTGGCCTTTTCTCAGGATCAGATCGTCGGCGGGCTGCGTCTGCCGCATGACGAGACCGGAGACTGCTTCCTCTTCACCAACGCCCTGAGCAAGCTCTGCGAGGCGAAAGGCGTGGTCTTCCGCTACGGCGTGAAGATCGAGGGGCTGAAGCAGGCGGGCGGGCGCGTCTCCGCCGTGACGACCGATCAGGGCGACGTCTCCGGCGAGGTCTTCGTGGCGGCTTTGGGCAGCTATACGCCCGCTCTGCTGAAGCCTTTGGGGCTCAAGGCGCCGATCTATCCGCTGAAGGGCTATTCGATCACCATCCCCATCAAGGAGGAGGCGCGGGCGCCGGTCTCCACGGTGCTGGACGAAACCTATAAGGTGGCGGTGACGCGCTTAGGCTCGCGGATCCGGGTGGGCGGCATGGCCGAGATCGCGGGCTTCAGCCATGATCTGCCGCCCGCGCGCCGCGCCACGCTGGAGCTGACGGTGGAGAGCCTCTTCGGCGGCGCCGGAGACCAGACCCAAGCCAAATTCTGGACGGGCCTGCGTCCCATGACTCCCGACAGCACGCCGATCCTCGGCCCGACGCGCCTGCCGAACCTCTATCTCAATTCGGGCCACGGGACTCTCGGCTGGACCATGGCCTGCGGATCGGGGCGGGCTCTGGCCGATCTGATCTCCGGCCGCAAGCCGGAGATCGAAACGGCGGATCTCGGCCTCTCGCGCTACGCCTGAGGCGGGGTCCCGGCCGTGTTCATGCGGGCGAGCAGCTTGCCGACGTCCGTATTGAACTGGTCGAAATTCCCGATCCGCGACTGGTAATGCTCGCGCAGGCCGGGGACGTCGCGCACGAAGACCTGATCGAAGCTGGTCAGGCTATTGTCGCCGTCCAGCGCGCGCTGCACATAGGAATCGAAAGCCTGATTGCGCGCCGCCGGATCGCCCGGCAGCTTGGACACCGTATGGCCCCAAAGGATGAGGTCGGCCATTTCATTGCGGTTGAAGCCGTAATTCTGGGCCAGAGCGTCATAAGCGTCGAGCTTCACGCCGGGATTCTTGAAGTCGAAGGTCTGCCGCACGTCCTGCATCAGATTCTGGCTCGGCGAGGCCAGATTCGGCTTGAAGGCCGATTGCGCCGCGAGGAAGGGGCATTTCCCCGGATCTCCGCCCGGCTTGGGGCCATGGGGCGCCGTCACCCCGTTGAGCGTCGGGGCGCCCAAGGGCGCGCCCTGTGGCGAGCCCGCTCCCGAGGCGCCTGAAACCCCAACAGGCGCGGGATTGGCGGCGGCCTGAGTCTGCTGATTGGCGGCCACGCTCCGCAAAGCCGAGCCGTTCAGCGCGCCGTCGTCCCTGAGGTCCATCTGACCCCATTTCTTGACGTATTCGACGTTGCGGCGGAAATCGTCGTTGCCGCTGCCCACCGGATTGAGCAAGGTGCGCATGGTCACGTCGCCGTCGACCTTGCCGTCGAGCACGTCATGGCCGAAGAGCCTCAAGCCGACATTGCCGAATTCGGTCGGCTTGCCGGAGGAATCCACGAGCGGCAGATTATCGGGCAGGGCGTTGTCGAACATCCCCGGCAGACGGCGGGGGTCGTTCAGCTCCAGATCGGCGTAAGGCCCCTGCCGCAGATAGGCGTAGGGCGCGTTGACGGGCAGAGCGTCGCGGATGCGCTTGACGCTCCCTTCCATGCCGATCTCCTTCAGCATGTTCTTGGCGCTGAGGGATTCGTCCCATTCCTCGCCCACGGCGCGGATGTTGTTGGCGAGAACCTCGTTGTGCGGCGCCTCCTCCATCACGCGGTCGAAGACGGAGCGTCCGTCGGCGCCGGGCCGCCGCAGAGGCGCGAAGGCCTCGCGGAAGAAGTCCACGCCGTCGCGCTCCTTGGGGAATTGCTGGGCGCTGGCGATGGTCAGAGCCGTTCCGGCGCCGCTGGAGAGCGCGCCTTTCACCAGAGCCGCCGCCGTGCCGTCTCCGCCGGGGGCGGCGCGCACGCCCTCCAGAAAGCCGCCGACGGCCGAGCCGCCGTTTTGCGAAAAGATCTGATCGAAGGCCGTGGCCGCGAGCTTGCTGGTTCCCTCCTGACCGAAGATTCCGCCCAGCGCCGCCACGCCCGGCCCCGCCAGCAGCGAAATCGCCGAAGTCGCGCCCGTGGAGGCCAGACGGCCGAGCGGGCCGCCGTCTCCGGGCTCGTTGCGATAGGCGCGGGTGTGGGAGGTGGTCCCGGAATATTCCGGCCCGGTGGGGGCCGAGCTGTTGGCCGGAGACAAGCCCCCGCGCGTGACCGGCGCCGTGGAGGCGGCGTCTTTTCCGGCCTCGGCGCGTTTGGCGAGGCTGGGATCGCCCATGATGTCGGCGGCGTGCTCGGGGAAGGCGCGCGCATAGGCGTTGGCGCGGTCGGCGCCGGGGGCGTAGACCTTGTTCATATTATTGGCGTCGAGGCCGAAACGGTAATCCAGCGTGTCGGCGACCTTGGTCGCCACGCCGGATCCGTCCTCCTGATCGAGGATGTCGTAGTAATATTCCGAATACCATTTGGCGGCGTCCTCGCGCGAGAGGGCGCTTTTGCCCACGCTGGCGAGGAATTCGCGGCCCGCCGGATGGGCGTCCCAAGTGTCGACCACGAGTTGCTTATAGAACTCCGGCCCGGTTCCGCCGTCGGTGCGGTTCTTGAGATTGCCGAGGAAGGCCGTGGAATAGAGATTCATCCCGGCGTTTTCAGACAGCAACCCGTCGAGGACGCCCTTCCAGCCCTGTCCGCCGAGCTTCATCTCCTCCAGAGCCGGATAGGCCAGCGCCGCGCCGCCCTTCTCGGAGGAGATCGCGTTGAGCCCCTGGCCCACCATATTGGAGACGTTCTTCTCGCCGATCAGCGCGCCGCCCAAGCCGACTCCGACCCCGAGCCCCGTCATGCCGAGGCGCAGCGCGCCCCCGACGATGGGGCTGGAGAGCAAAGTGGCGGTCATGTCGGTGAGGGGCTTTTGCAACCCGAAGAAGTTCAGCGTGTTCCCGATCATGCCCGTGACGCCGCCGACGAGCCCCGTGGCCGCCCCCGCCAGAGCCGAAAGCCCGGTGGGTTTGGCGTCGCCGGGGGCGGCGATGGCGTCGAGGCGGCCGCCGAGAATCGAGGCGCGGGAATCCGCGGCCTGACTCTGGGGGAGAGGCCGGTGCGGCGCGGGAATCCCGGCGCGGGTTTTGGCCTCCGCCTCCTCGGATCTCGGCGCGGGAGGCGCGGAAGGGGTTTGATAACTGAAGCTGGGGGCGACGAAAGGTCCGCTGGGAACGCCGCCTTGATACGCCGAGCCGCCAGAGACGCCGGAGGCCATGATTTTGGCTCCCTGATTTGAATGGACGGAAAACGGAAAAGGCGACGCGCCCGTCGGCGCGCCGGGTTCTTGCATGAACCGCTCAGGAAGGGCGGCGGCTCCGGAGCGGCGATGCGAATTCCGCGCCGCTCCGGAGCCGGGCCTCCTGAAGCCGGAGCCGGATCAGGCCGCGCCGTATTCGCTCGACGAGGGGCGACCCCAAGTGTCGAGATAGCTCTGGCCGAAATGTCCGGTCCCCGCAGGCACGTCGGCGGTCTGGAACTGGTGGTGGTGGCTATGGTCGTTGCTGTTATGCGGCGAGCCGAAGATCATCCGCGGCAGATGCGAGCCGAAGGCGTGGCGGGTGTGGTCGCCGGGCAGGAAGACGTCGTAGACGTTCATCGCGTCGCCGAGGGCGCGTCCGTAGCGGGCGTCCATGGCCCCCTGATCCAGACCCAGCACCGGCGCCAGACGGCGGGCGATGCCGCTCACCGCGAGGTTGACCGGGGCTGAGAAGACGGTCCAGGTCGGGTCCATCGGATCCGCCGAGCCGCCGTTGAGCCAGTCATAGGCCGATTCGCCCGCCGCGCCGCGCGCGAGGCTGCGGGCCGCGTCGGCGGCGTAGCTGATGAACGGGATGTTCATGTCGGAGACGACCTTCAGGCCCCGGTTGATCCCGTTGGACAGCGCGTCGATCCCCAGAGTCTGCTCGGGCGGGGTGAAGACCTGCTCGCCGCGCAGACCCGAAGCCACGCCTTGCCCGAAGGCGTCGCCGCGGGCGGCGTAGGCGTCGGCGCGAGGGCCGAAGTTATAAATGGCGTTGCGCTTGATCTGGTCGTTGTTCATCACGCGCTGGCCGAAGGCCACGTTGAGGATCGGCGAGAAGGTCGAGCCGACGAGCAGGTCGTTGTTGCCGAGAATCGGGACTTCGGCGATGCCCTTGCCGATCACGTCGCCCGCCGCGCCGATGGTGCCGCCGAGCAGAGAGCCGATGATGTTGCCCGAGGCCTGCTGTCCGCCGCGGCTGCCCTGATAGCTGCGGACGTTGCCGCCCGCGACGGCGGCGTCCACGGCCATGTCGCGGGTGGAGTTGGTGGTGCCGCCGAAGGCCCAGCCGATATAGGGCAGGCCGGACATGGCCTCACGGCTGGCGTAGGGATCCACATATTGCGCGCCCGCGCCGACGCCGCCTTGCGCGCCCGAAGGGGCCTGCGCCCAGCGGGCCGCGGCCCAAGGCGAGAGATTGGCCGTCGAGGAGCCGCTGCTCCATGAGGTCGAGCCGCCGCCATGTCCGGCGTGTCCCGCCGATCCGCTCTGAGCGCCCGCATTGGCCCAGCGCGCGGCGCTCCACGGGCTGAGGCCGGCCGTCGAGGAGCCGCTGCTCCAGGAGGCGGAGCTTCCGCCATGCCCGGCGTGTCCGCCCGAAGCGGCTTGCGCTCCGGCGTTCGCCCAGCGCGCGGCGGCCCATGGGGTCGATCCCGCGCTTGTCGGTCGATAAGACGACCCGCTCACCATCGTATTCATGTTTCGTCTTCCCCTGAAGCCGCGCTCAGGGCGCAGCGGCGTGGCTTCGCTCTCCGAAATCCCGGCGCCGAGGCGGAGCCTCTCCCGCCCTCCGAGCGGAGAGGGCGGACAGGACGCCGCCCGGCCCATGGGCCGCCGCGTCCCGCGCCTGGAGACCTTCGGGCGCGCGCAAAAGCCCACGCATGATTCTGGCGCATATTGTCCTTAGGTCCGGCGCCTATGTTACATGAAAATTGACCCTAAAGACAAGATTTCGTTTCAAAATGGATCATACGGCTTATTCTGCGCGCGCAAATTCCAAAGGATGAAAAACGCCGGAACGCCAAAGAACCAAGGAGTCCCCGAGGGGTTCATCCTTAAAGAAATCTAGAAAAGTCAATGTAAAGAAAGCTCGCGCCTTCGGAGAGGCCGAAAAAGGAAGAGGCCGCCCTTCGGCGGGCGGCCTCTTGAAATTTTGTTTCAAATAGGGATATGGACGGGATCCGTTAAGCCGGAGCCCCCTCCGCCTCCGCAGGCGGTTTCGAGACGGGCTGCGGGGCGGGATCCGTCAGGGGATCCGTCAGGGGATCCGGGCGCGCCTTCTCCGCCGCGACCACCGCCGAGGGGGTCGGCTGACGCGGCGGCTCATGCGGCGCGCCGCCCGAGAGCCGCCGCACCAGCACATAGAGGAAGGGCACGAAGAAGATCCCGAGCAGGGTGGCCGCGATCATGCCGCCGAGCACGCCGACGCCGATGGCTTTTTGCGCGCCCGATCCCGCGCCGGTGGCGACGGCCAGCGGCGTCACGCCCAGCGAGAAGGCGAGCGAGGTCATGACGATCGGCCTCAGACGCAGGCGCGCCGCCTCCAGCACGCTGGCGATCACGCTCATGCCCCGGTCGTTGAGGTCTTTGGCGAACTCCACGATGAGGATGGCGTTTTTCGCCGCGAGGCCCATGGTGGTCAGCAGGCCCACCTTGAAATAGACGTCGTTGGACTGGCCGAAGAAATTGGCCGCCGCCACCGCGCCCAGAATGCCCAGCGGCACCGCGAAGATCACCGAGAAGGGGATGGCCCAGCTCTCGTAAAGCGCCGCGAGGCAGAGGAAGACCACCAGCAGCGAAATCGCGTAGAGGATCACCTCCTGCGAGCCCGCGAGGCGCTCCTGATAGGAGAGGCCCGACCATGAGGCCGCATAACCGCCCTCCATCTCCGAGACGAGGCGCTCCATGGCGATCATGGCGTCGCCCGAGCTGACGCCCTCCGCCGCCGCGCCCTGCATCGAGACCGCCGCCGTGCCGTTGAACCGCGCGAGCGAGGGCGGCCCTTGGGTCCAAGAGGTCGTGGCGATGGCCGAGAGCGGCGCCATCTCGCCCGAGGAGTTGCGGACATGCCAGCGCCCGATGTCCTCCGGCTGCATGCGGAAAGGCGCGTCGCCCTGCACATAGACGCGCTTGCTCTCGCCGTTGAGGAGGAAGTCGTTCACATAGCTGCCCGCGAAGGCCACGCTGAGCACCGAATTGGCGTTGGAGGGCGTGACGCCCATGGCGCCGGCCTTCTCCTGATCGATCTCGACGTGCAGCTGGTTGTCCGGGGCGCGGGTGGCGCCGCGGATGTTGGAGATGCTCGGATCCGCGTTGGAGATGGCCGTGAGCTGGTTGCTGGCGGCGTTCAGCGCCGCGCGGCCCTGTCCGCTGGCGTCCTCCAGATACATGTTGAAGCCCGAGGAGGAGCCCATGCCCTGAATCGCGGGAGGCGCCAGCACGAAGACCTCGGCGTCGCGGATCTGACGGAACCGCGCGCCCGCCCGCGCCGCCACCGCCGCCGCCGACAGCGAGGGATCGCTCCGCTCCGAGAAGTCGCGCAGCCGCACGAAGCCCATGGCCACGTTCTCGCCCGAGCCGCCGAAGCTGAAGCCGACGTTGAAGAAGCCGCTTTCGACCGCCGCCGCCTCCTCGTTCAGATAATAATCGAGGATGAGGTCGACCACGGCCTGCGTGCGGGCCGCGTTGGCGCCGGGCGGCAAGGAGATCTGGGTCATCAGAACGCCCTGATCCTCCGCCGGAACGAAGGAGCTCGGCAGTTTGGCGAAGAGGTGATAGGCGCCGTAGGAGAGGATGGAGAAGACCAGAATCATGCGCAGAGGCCGCACGACCAGCCGCCGCACCGTCCCGACGTAGCCGCGGGTCAGAGCGTTGAATCCGCGGTCGAACCACCCCATCCAGCGCTTGAGCCCCGTCCCGTGCGAGGGCCGCAGCAGCATCGCGCAGAGGGCGGGCGTCAGCACGATGGCCACCAGCACCGACAGCGCCATGGCCGTGACGATGGTCACCGAGAATTGCCGGTAGATCACGCCCACCGAGCCCGCGAAGAAGGCCATGGGCAAAAACACCGCCGACAGCACCAGACCCACGCCCACCAGGGCGCCGGTGATCTCGCCCATGGATTTCTCGGTGGCGGCGCGGGCGTCGAGCCCCTCGTCATGCATGATGCGCTCGACGTTCTCGACCACCACGATGGCGTCGTCGACGAGCAGGCCGATGGCCAGCACCATGGCGAACATGGTCAGCATGTTGATCGAATAGCCGAGCAGGCTCAGCACGCCGAAGGTGCCGAGCAGAACCACCGGCACCGCGATCATGGGGATCAGCGTCGCGCGGAGGTTCTGAAGGAAGATCAGCAGCACCACGAAGACCAGCACGATGGCTTCGAGCAGGGTGTGCATCACCTTTTCGATGGCCAGCTCGACGAAGGGGGTGGTCTCGAAGGAATAGACGATCTTCACGCCGGTCGGCAGGGAATCCTGCATGCCGTCGAGCAGCGCGTGGATCGCCTCCGAGGTGGCGACGGCGTTGGCGCCGTTGGCCAGCTGCACGCCGAAGCCCGTGGCGGGCAGATTGTTGTAAGTGGAGTTGCGGCCGTAGCTCTCCAGACCGATCTCCACCCGCGCCACGTCGCCCAGACGCACGAGGGCGCCGTTGGGGGCGGTCTTGAGGATGATCCGCTGGAATTGCTCCACGGTGGTCATCTGGCTCTGGGCGGTGATGGCGGCGGTGATCTGCTGTCCGGCGGTGGTCGGCGAGGAGCCGATGGCGCCCGCCGAGACCTGCGCGTTCTGCGCGCTGACGGCGGCGGTCACGTCGGAGGGCATGAGCTGGAACTGCTCCAGCTTGGCGGGGTCCAGCCAGATGCGCATGGCGTAGCTGCCGCCGAAGACCTGAATCGAGCCGACGCCCTCGATGCGCTCGACGCGGTCGGTGATGCGGCTCGACATGATGTCGGCCAGCTCGTTGGAGCTGTAGCGCCCGTCCGTCGAGACGAGGTTGCCCACCATGAAGATGCCCGCCGTCGAGCGGTTCACCCGCACGCCGAGCCGCTGCACGCTGTCGGGCAGCCGGGAGAGGACGCGCGAAACGCTGTTCTGCACCTGAACCTGAGCCAGATCGCGGTCGACGGAGTTGTCGAAGGTCAGAGAGACCGAGGAGGAGCCGCTGCTGGAGCTGCTTTCCATGTAGATCAGGCCCTCAAGTCCCGTCATGGCGCTTTCCAGCACGGTGGTGACGGAGTTCTCGACCGCTTCGGCGGTGGCGCCGGCATAGGTGGCGTTGACGCGGATGGTGGTCGGGGCGATGTCGGGATATTGCGAGATCGAGAGGCTGATCAGGCCCGCCGCGCCGCCGAGCATGGTGGCGATGGCGAGGACGACGGCGAAGATCGGCCGCGCGATGAAGAAGCTCGCGATGGCGTTGCGCCGGAAGCTTTGGGGTCCGCTCATCGGCGCAGCTCCTGCGCGACGACGCCGTTTTCATCCACCGAGCCCTCAAGGCCGCGCACCGTCGAGCCGGGCGAAATCTTCTGGAAGCCGTCGAGCACCAGCCTGTCGCCCTCCTTCAGCCCGTCCATGACGACCCAGGCGTTGCCCCGGGCGCCGTTGAGGGTCAGCTTGCGGCTTTCGATCTTGTTCTGAGCGTCGATGACGTAGGCGATGGGCTCGCCGGTGGAGTTGCGCAGCACGGTCCTCTGCGGCGCGAGCACCGCCGAACTGGATCCCAGCTCCACCGAGGCCCGCAGATACATGCCCGGCAGCAGCAGCCCGTCCGGATTGGAGACCGTGGCGCGCAGAGTCAGGGCGCTGGTGCTTTCGCTCACCACCATGTCGGTGAGCGAGATGCGGCCTTCCGGCGCATAGGGGGTGCCGGTCTCCAGCGTGAAGCGGACTTTGGGCTCGGCGGAGGCGCCGCCGATCTGGCCCGCCTGAATCTCTTCGCGCAGCCGCAGGATGTTCGCGCTGGTGTCGGCGAGATCCACGTAAACCGGGTCGAGCTGGCGGATCGTCGCCAGAGCCGTGGCCTGATTGGCGGTCACGAGGTCGCCCACGTTCACGGCGGCCTTGCCGATCCGCCCCGAGATGGGCGCGCGGATCGTGCCGTAATCCACGGTGACGCGGGCGCTGCGCACCCCCGCCTGAGCGCTCTCGACGTCGGCCTGAGCGGCGCGGAGGGCGGTGGTGGCCGTGTCCATATTGGCTTTGCTGAGGAATCCGCGGCTATAGAGGCTGGCCGAGCGGTCATAGGCCGCCTGAGCCGCCGCCAGAGAGGCCTGCGCCTTGACCAGCGCGGTCTGAGCGGTTTCGGCGGCGATCTGCGGGCGCGGGGCCTCCAGCTGGAAGAGCGGATCCCCCGCCTTGACCTGCGAGCCCTCTTTGAAGAGCATCCGCCGGATCACGCCCTCCGCCTGAGGCCGCACGTCCGCGACGGCCGAGGGCGCGACGCGTCCGGGCAGATCCACGGAGCGCGGCACCTGCTCGGCGCGCACGATCATATAAGCCGCTTCGGGCGGCGCCCCGGCCATGCCGCCCCCCGGACCCCCGGGAGGCGGGGCGGCCGAGGCGGCGGTCTTGTCTTCGCAGGCGGCGAGACCAAGGGCCACGCAAAGCGCGGCCGCGAGGCGCAGCGGATGGGAACCCATGGGCGTCGACTTTCTTCTGCGCGCAAGGCGAAACGCGCCGCGGAGATGCGCGGCGCTGGGATTTTTACGAAACATGGCGCCTTGTCCGGCGACGCGCATCTTCACATTGGCGTCAACATCCGGAAGAAGGCCGCATTTCCGACATAGGGCTGGGATCCTCGCCGGGATCCCGCAAGCCTTCCTCCCCCAAACGGATTAGTTTCCTTCCGGAAGGGCTTCGCCCCATTCTGAAGGCGGGGTCGGAAGCGCGACGGCTTCAGGACGCGCGAAGATCGCGAAGATAAAGATCGGCCCAAGGCCGGCGGGGGAGGAAAGATGAAGGTCGGCCCGGCGGAGCCGAGGAGGGATCGGCGTCTCCGCGCGGTCCGGCGGAGGGGAGGGCCATGGGGTCGCCTCTGACCGTTCCGCTCATGCGTTTAGGAGTTCTGGGGGGCTTGCTGGCCTTCTGGGCCTGGGCCGCCCGCGCCGCGCCGCGGGGGATCGTCCCCACGCCTGCGGCGACCTGGGAGGCGGCGGGGCGGCTTTGGGAATCCGGGCGGCTGGCTCAGGCCCTCGGCGAGAGTCTGGCCGTCTATGGCGCAGGCCTCGGTCTGGCCGCCGTGGCCGGGATCGCGGTCGGGGTGCTGATGGGCGCCTTCCGGCCTCTGGGCCGGGCGCTGGACGTCTTCGTCTACGCGCTGGCGGCGACGCCGCGCGTGGCCTTCATTCCGCTGATCGTCCTGCTGCTCGGACTCGGCGTCGAGGCGAAGGTCTTCATCGTCTTTCTGGGCGCGGTGATGCCGGTGATCCTCAACGCCTATGTCGGAGTCCAGAACGCCGACCCCGAATTGATCGAAATGGCGCGCTCGACCGGCGCGGGCCGCTGGCGGATCTTCGCGCATGTGGTCTTGCCGGGCGCGACGCCCTTCCTCGTGGTGGGGCTGAGGCTGGCGGCGACCATCGGTCTGATCAACACCGTGGTGGCCGAGCTCTATACGGCGGCGCAGGGTCTGGGCGGACTTCTGGCGCTTTACGGAAACAGCTTCCGCATGGCCGAATATTTCGTGATCCTGCTGACGCTCGCCCTGATCGGGGTGGTCGTCACGGAGATCTTGCGGCTGGCGGAGAAACATCTGAGCCGCTGGCGCGGCGAATGAAGACGATGATGCAAGCCAAGGGAGAGACGCCATGTTCCGAGTCCTGACGGCGGCCGCGACGGCCTTTCTGGCTTTGGCGCCGGGGGGCGCGCCCGCCGCGGCCGAGCCCTTCCGTCTGATCGTCACCCATCTGGAGACGCCTCTGGTGCCCAATTCCGTGCTCGATCTGGCCTTGCAGGAGGGCTATTTCGAGCGGGCGGGCGTGGAGGTGGAGTTGATCCGCGTGCAGCAGACTCCTTCGGCTCTGGCGGCTCTGCGCTCGGGTTCGGGCGAGATGGCCAATGTCGGAACCGACGCCCTGCTTCAGCTCGTCGCCCAAGGGGCCGAGCTCAAGGCGGTGGATTCGCCGAATAAGTCTCTGCCTTTCCTGATCGCCGCCCGCTCGGAGATCGCGAGCCTCGCCGATCTGGCGGGCAAGAGCTTCGGCGTCGGGCGGCTGGGGAGTCTGGACCATGGCCAGAGTCTGAAGGTGCTGGCCGCCGCCGGTCTGGATCCCGAGGCCTTGCAGGTGGTCCCCATCGGCCAGCCCAACGTCCGGGCGCAGGCTCTGCTGGCGGGGGCCATCGACGCCACCACCATGTCCATCGGCGTGCTGACCTCTCTGCCCGACCGCACGGGGATTCATGTGCTGGTCGATCAGGACGCCTATTACGCGGCGGCTCCGGTGGTCTCCAAGCTCAACGTGACGCGCGCCGACGTGCTGCGCGACCGCGCGGCGGAGGTCGCGGCGGTGGCGGAGGCCCTGATCCTCGCCTCGCGGGATTACGCCGCCGATCCTGCGGCTTGGGTCGCGGCGATGGAGAAGGCCCGCCCCGACGTCGCGCGCGCCGATCTGGAGGCTTTGGCTCTGGCCTACGCCGGAAGCTGGAGCGTGAACGGCGGCCTGTCGGCGGAGGAGCTGCGTTATAGCTCCGACTGGTATTATGAGAGCGAGGATTTCGCCGCGACTCCTAAATTAGAGATCGGGGATTGGGTCGATTTCTCCGTTTTGGACGGAGTTCTGGCGCGTCTGGGCGTGGTCGAGGGCATGGACGCGCCCACGCGATGAACCTCGTTTCTCCGGCCTCCTCCTCGCCTTTGCTGCGCTTCGACCGCGCGTCGAAGACTTACGGCGGGCGTCCGGCGCTCGCGGAGATTTCTCTGGAGATCGCGGCGGAGGAGTTCGTGGTCTTTCTCGGGCCTTCGGGCTGCGGCAAGACCACGTTGCTCTCTCTGGCGGCGGGGCTGATCGCGCCGAGCTCGGGACGGGTGGAGCTGGCGGGCGCCCCGCCGGTTCCCGGACGACGCTCGGCGATGGTGTTTCAGTCCTTCCGGCTGCTCGCCTGGAAGACGGCGCGCGAGAACGTCGCCTTCGCTCTGCCGCATCTGCCCGCCGCCGAGCGCCGCGCCCGGGCGGATCGTTATCTTGAGCTGGTCGGTCTGACCCGCGCGGCGGAATCCTATCCGCGGGCTCTGTCGGGGGGGATGAAGCAGCGTCTGGCTTTAGCGCGGGCTCTGGCGGCGGAGCCCGAGGTTCTGCTGATGGACGAGCCCTTCGCCAGCCTCGACGCTCAGGCGCGGGAGCTGATGCAGCAGGAGGTTCTGCGCCTGACCGAACGGCGGCCCATGACCGTGCTCTTCGTCACCCATAGCGTGGACGAGGCGCTGTTTCTCGCCGACCGGATCATCTTGCTTTCGCCGCGCCCCGGACGGGTGGCGGAGGAGATCCGGCTTCCCTTCGCGCGTCCGCGCTGGGCGGAGGATCCGCGCGCCCATCCTGAGCACGCCGCTTTGCGGGCGCATCTCTGGGAGCGGCTGCGCGAGATGGTGCTGAAGGACCCGCAATCGGATTTTTACGGGCGGGACGCGACCTGAACCGCAGCGGGCGGCTTTCCGCGATGCGGCGAAATTTTACGCATTTGCGAGATGATTGCTGAAAAAAGCGCCATGTCTTGGCGAGAATTTAACCTCCTCCTCCCGGAGGATTTCGCACATATCCGCATAAGCATTTGATGTTCTGAGAAGAAAACCCAAAAAAGCCTTATGGCATATGATTTGCTGCATCCTCCCGAGGTTAACCTTTCGGAGGATCCCGCATGCGCTGCTCGCCGAGCCCTCCATGATCGTCGCCCACCCCGAGGCTCCGGCGCGGCCCGCGCCTCAGCGGGCGGAGGGCGTCTTGCGGCTGGCTCTGAAGCAGGAGGCGGGCCGCACGCGGCCTGATCGCGTCTATCAGGAGGGCTGCGCCAAGGTCCGGCTGGTGCAAGGCCCCCTCGGCGCGACCGAAGCGGAGCCCATCCTCATCAATTCCTCGGGCGGGCTGACCGGCGGAGACCGCTTCTCCGTCGAGATTGAACTCGGCCCCGGCGCCGAAGCCATGGCGAGCACCCAAGCTTGCGAACGCATTTATCGCGCCTCCGCCGGAGAGGTCGAGATCCGCAATCGCCTGAGGCTCGGGCCGGGGGCGCGTCTGGACTGGCTGCCTCAGGAGACGATCCTCTTCGACGGCGCGGCGCTCTCGCGCAGCCTTGAGGCGGATCTGGCGCCGGATTCGGAATTCCTCGCGGTGGAGGCGATCCTCTTCGGACGCAAGGCCATGGGCGAGAGCCTGACCCACGCGACCTTGCGCGACCGCTGGCGGATCCGTCAGGGCGGGGCGCTGCTCCACGCCGAGGATCTGCGGCTCGAAGGCCCCGTCTCGGAGATCCTCGCGCGCGCCTCCATGCTGAAGGGCGGGGCGGCTCTGGCGACCATTCTGCATGTGGGGCGGCGGGCGGAGAGCCTGCTTGAGCCCTTGCGCGGGATCCTCGGCGCTCAGGGCGGCGCGAGCTTCTGGCGCGGGCGGCTTCTGGCGCGGCTGACGGCCCCGGACGGCCTCGCTTTGCGGCGGCGTCTGGAGCCCGCTTTGACTCTTTTGCGGGGCGGCCGGCCCCTCTCGCGACTCTGGCGGATGTGACTCATGAACCTGACTCCCCGTGAAAAGGACAAGCTTCTGATCTCCATGGCGGCGATGGTCGCCCGGCGGCGTCTGGAGCGCGGCGTGAAGCTGAATCATCCGGAATCCGTGGCTTTGATCGTGGATTACGTCGTGGAGGGCGCGCGGGACGGGCGTTCGGTGGCGGATCTCATGGAGGCGGGCGCGCATGTGGTCTCGCGCGGACAGGTCATGGAGGGCGTCGCCGAGATGATCCACGACGTTCAGGTCGAGGCCACTTTCCCCGACGGCGTGAAGCTCGTCACCATCCACGAACCCATCCGCTGACCAAAGGGCCTCCCATGAAGCGTCTCCTTCTCCTCAGCCTCGCCTTGCTGCCGATGGCCCCGCTTCCGGCGGCGGCGCATCTCAATCCGGCCGAACACGGCTCCTTCGCGGCGGGCTTCTCGCATCCTTTCTTCGGGCCGGACCATATCTTCGCCATGGTCGCGGTGGGGCTCTGGGCGGCGCTGCTCGGCGGACGCGCGCTTTGGGCGGTTCCGGCGAGCTTCGTCGGGGCGATGCTGATCGGCTTCGCGGCGGCTCTGGGCGGGATTCCTCTGCCCTTCGTCGAGCCCGCCATTCTCGCCTCGGTGGTCGCCGTCGGACTTCTGGCGCTGACGGCGGTTCGGGCGCCGGTTCCGGTCGCGGCCCTGATCGTCGGCGCCTTCGCGCTCTTCCACGGCCATGCGCATGGCGGCGAGCTCGGCGAGGCGGGCGCCGGGAGCTTCGCGCTCGGCTTCGCTCTGGCGACGGCGCTGCTGCATGGCGCGGGGGTCGCTTTCGGTCTGGGCTTCGCGCGATTCCTCGGTTCTGAGTTCGGACGTGGCGCGATCCGGGCGGCGGGCGGCCTGACGGCCCTCGCGGGGCTCTGGCTGGCGGTGGGAGGCTGAGATGATCCCCGGAGAAATCCTCCCTGCGGAAGGCGAGATCCTGCTCAACGCGGGCGCCGAGGCGATCACGCTGGTGGTGGCCAATCGCGGCGACAGGCCGGTTCAGGTCGGCTCGCATTACCATTTCTTCGAGGTCAACGAGGCCCTCGACTTCGACCGCGCGGCGGCTCGGGGGATGCGCCTCGACATCCCCGCCGGAACGGCGCTGCGTTTCGAGCCCGGACAGGAGCGCGAGGCGCGTCTGATCCCCTTCGGCGGCGCGCGCGAAGTCTGGGGCTTTCAGCAGAAGATCATGGGGAGGCTCTGATGTCTTACGCCCTTCCTCGCGCCTCCTACGCCCGGCTTTACGGCCCGACGATCGGCGACCGCGTCCGCCTCGCCGACACTGAGCTGATCATCGAGGTGGAGAAGGATCTCACCACCTATGGCGAGGAAGTGAAATTCGGCGGCGGCAAGGTCATCCGCGACGGCATGGGCCAGAGCCAGTTGTCGCGCCTCGAAGGCGCGGCGGATACGGTGATCGTCAACGCCCTGATCCTCGATCATTGGGGAATCGTCAAAGCCGACGTCGGGCTGAAGGACGGGCGCATCCTCGCCATAGGCAAGGCGGGGAATCCCGACGTGCAGTCGGGCGTGGACATCGTGATCGGCCCCGGCACCGAGATCATCGCCGGAGAGGGCCGCATCCTCACCGCCGGAAGCGTCGACGCCCATGTGCATTTCATCTGCCCGCAGCAGATCGACGAGGCTCTGGCCTCCGGCGTGACGACTCTGATCGGCGGCGGCACCGGCCCGGCCCATGGCACCCTCGCGACCACCTGCACGCCGGGGCCTTGGCATCTGGCGCGGATGATCCAGTCCTTCGACGCCTTTCCGATCAACCTCGGCCTCGCAGGCAAAGGCAACGCCTCGCGTCCGGCGGCTCTGGTGGAGATGATCGAGGGCGGCGCCTGCGCGCTGAAGCTCCATGAGGATTGGGGCTCGACCCCCGCAGCCATAGATAATTGCCTCAGCACCGCCGACGCCCATGACGTCCAGGTCATGATCCACACCGACACGCTGAATGAAAGCGGCTTCGTCGAGGCGACTTTGGCGGCGATCAAGGGCCGCACCATCCACGCCTTCCACACAGAGGGCGCGGGAGGCGGCCATGCGCCGGACATCATCAAGATCTGCGGGGAATCCAACGTCCTCCCCTCCTCGACCAATCCGACGCGGCCCTATACGCGCAATACTCTGGCCGAACATCTCGACATGCTGATGGTCTGCCATCACCTCAGCCCGAGCATCCCTGAGGACGTGGCCTTCGCCGAAAGCCGCATCCGCAAGGAGACCATCGCCGCCGAGGACATCCTGCATGACATCGGCGCCTTCTCGATCATCTCCTCGGATAGTCAGGCCATGGGCCGCGTCGGCGAGGTGCTGATCCGCACTTGGCAGACGGCCCATAAGATGAAGACCCAGCGCGGGCCTCTGCCGGAGGATTCCAGCCGCAACGATAATTTCCGCGCCAAACGCTATATTGCGAAAACCACCATCAATCCGGCCATAGCTCAGGGGATCTCCCATGAGGTGGGTTCGGTGGAGCCCGGCAAGCGGGCGGATCTGGTCTTGTGGAGTCCGGCCTTCTTCGGCGTGAAGCCCGAAATGGTGCTGGTGGGCGGAAGCATCGCCGTGGCGCCGATGGGCGATCCCAACGCCTCCATTCCGACGCCTCAGCCCATGCATTACCGCCCGATGTTCGGAAGCTTCGGAAGGGCCGCCGCCCTCTCCTCCCTGACCTTCGTGTCTCAGGCGGCGATGGATCTCGGCCTTCAGGAGAAGCTCGGCGTGGTCAAGCCCATGGCCGCCGTGCGGAGCACGCGGGGCGGGATCTCCAAGGCTTCGATGATCCACAACGCCGCCACGCCTCATGTGGAGGTCGATCCCGAAACCTATGAAGTCCGCGCCGACGGCGAGCTGCTCACTTGCGAGCCCGCCGAAATCCTGCCGATGGCGCAACGCTATTTTCTGTTTTGAAGGTTGGCCGATCATGACTCTCGCCGCTCCTTTCGCCCTTTCGCCGCCTCGGGCCACGGGGCTTTTGCGCGCCGCCGAGGTTTTGGGCGAGGCGCCGGGCCGTCTGGAAGGCGATCTGGTCCTCTCCCATGAGGAGCGCCATTTGCGCCGCCGCCTGCTGCGGCTCTCCGACGGGACGGAGGTTCTGGCGGATCTCCCCGAGCCCGCGCGGCTGGAGGAGGGCGACCGCCTCCTGCTGGAGGACGGGCGCCGGGTTCGGGTGCGGGCGGCCTCTGAACTGCTTTATGTCGTGACGGCGGGGCGGGGGGCCCCGTTGACCGAATTGGCGTGGCATTTGGGCAATCGCCATTTCGCGGCGCAGATCGAGGCCAAGCGCCTCGTCATTCCGCGCGATCCGGTGATCAAGGCCATGCTTGAGGGCCTTGGCGCGCAGGTTGCTCCGGCGGTCGAGCCCTTTCGTCCGGTGCAAGGCGCCTATCATGGCCATGCGCATGGATGATCTCGGCGCCGGAGGGGGGGGCGGCCTCGCGCGGGAGAGGGTCGGCGGCGCGGAGCTTCTGCGTCTGCTGACCTGGCTTTCGCCGAGCTTTCCCGTCGGCGCCTTCGCCTATAGCCACGGGCTGGAGCAGGCGATTCACGAGGGCCTCATCCATGACCGCGAGTCCCTGCGGCTCTGGTTGGAGGATCTGATCTCCCTCGGCTCGGGCTGGAACGACGCGGTTTTGCTGGCGGAAGCTTGGCGCGCCGCCCGCGTCAAGGATTCCGCCGCTCTGCGCGATCTCGCCGAACTCGCCGAGGCTCTGGCGGGCGGCCGCGAACGCCATATGGAGACCATGCTCCAAGGCGAGGCCTTTTTGCGCGCCGCCGCCCCATGGACGGGCGTCGCGGAGCCTGCCCCTCTGGCCTATCCTCTGGCTTTGGGCGAGACGGCGGCGCGGGCGGGCCTGCCTCTGGAGGCGGTTCTGACCGCCTATCTGCACGGCTTCGCGGCCAATCTCCTGCAAGGCGCGGTGCGGCTGATTCCACTCGGGCAAAGCGACGCCTTGGCGATCCTCGCCGCTCTGGAGGCGCCTTTGCTGGCGGCCTCGGCGCGCGCCCTTCGCTCCAGCCTTGAGGATCTCGGCTCCTCGACCTTCCTCTCCGATCTCATAGCCCTGCGCCATGAGACGCTCTATTCGCGGGTGTTTCGCTCATGACTTCCTCCCACGGCCCTTTGCGCGTCGGAATCGGCGGCCCGGTCGGCGCCGGCAAGACCACCCTCACGGAGATGCTCTGCAAGGCCATGCGCGACGATTATTCCGTGGCGGTGGTCACCAACGACATCTTCACGAAAGAGGACGCCCTGATCCTCAATCGCGCGCAGGCCCTGCCGGAGGAGCGCATCCTCGGCGTGGAGACCGGCGGCTGCCCCCATACGGCCATCCGCGAGGACGCTTCGATCAACCTCGCCGCCATCGCCGAGATGCGCCGCCGCTTCCCCGATCTGGACGTGATCTTCATCGAATCCGGGGGCGATAATCTCGCGGCGACCTTCTCGCCGGATCTCGCCGACATCACGCTCTACGTCGTCGACGTGGCGGGGGGCGAGAAGATCCCGCGCAAGGGCGGCCCGGGGATCACGCGGTCGGATTTGCTGATTGTCAATAAGACGGATCTGGCGCCCTATGTGGGGGCGGATCTCGACGTGATGCGCCGGGACGCCGCGGCTCAGCGGGGGGAGCGGCCTTTCGTCTTCACCGACATGCGCCGCCGGATCGGCCTCGGCGAGATCGTCGCTTTTCTGGAGCGCGCCGGAGGTCTGCGCCGCCGCGCCGCCGAGGCTTCGGCCTGAAAATCCCGCCGGGGCGGTCCTCGTCCTGCTCGTCCTCTGAAAGGAGCCCTTTCGCGAATTCTCATCGTCATATCCTGAATCAGGAGCGCGCCCATGCCCTCGAGTCCATCCTCCGCCGTCCATCCCGTAGACGAACGCCTTCCCCTCGCGAGGCTCGCGCCTCTGGCCTTGCAGCATGTTCTGGTGATGTATGCGGGCGCGGTGGCCGTGCCCCTGATCGTGGGGCGGGCGCTGAATCTCTCGCCTGAGGATGTGGCCTTCCTCATCAGCGCCGATCTCTTCGCCTGCGGAATCGCGACGCTGATTCAGAGCTGGGGGATTCCCGGCGTCGGCGTTCGGCTTCCGGTGATGATGGGCGTGACCTTCGCTTCGCTTGGGCCGATGCTCTCCATGGCGACCGCGCCGGAGGTGGGGATTCTGGGGATTTTCGGCTCGGTGATCGCGGCGGGAATCTTCGGGACTCTGGTCGCGCCTTTCGTCTCGCGGCTTTTGCCGCTTTTCCCGCCGGTGGTGACGGGCACGATCATCCTCGTGATCGGCATTTCGCTGATGCGGGTGGGCGTGAACTGGGCGGGCGGCGGCCAGCCGAGCTTTCCGCGCATGGTCGAAGGCGTGAGCGTGCAATTCCCGAATCCGAATTACGGCCAGCTTTCGGGCCTCGCCATAGCCGCCTTCGTGCTGCTGACGATCCTCGCCTTGCTGAAATGGACGGACGGCTTCCTGCGCAATGTGGCGGTTCTGCTGGGGATCGTGGCGGGCTGCCTGCTGGCGGCCTTCATGGGGATCATGCATTTCGACAAGGTGGGCGCGGCTCCGTGGTTCGGGCTGGTGCTGCCTTTCCATTTCGGAACGCCGCAATTTCATCTCGTGCCCATCGTCACCATGTGCGTGGTGATGATCGTGGTGATGATCGAGTCCTTGGGCATGTTTCTCGCCATCGGCGAGATCACGGAGCGCAGGCTCTCCCGCGACGACCTGACCAAGGGCCTGCGCGCCGACGGCGTCGGCACTTTGATCGGCGGGATCTTCAACACCTTCCCTTACACCTCCTTTTCGCAGAACGTCGGGCTGGTGGGCGTGACGGGGGTGCGTTCGCGCTGGGTGACGGTGGCGGGCGGCGTGATCCTCGTGGCGCTGGGGCTTTTGCCGAAGATGGCGGCTTTGGCGGAATCGGTGCCGCAGGTGGTCTTGGGCGGCGCGGGGATCGTGATGTTCGGCATGGTGGCGGCGACGGGAATCCGCATTCTCTCCAGCGTGGATTTCCGCACCAACGCCAATAATCTCTTCATCGTGGCGATTGCGGTGGGCTTCGGCATGATCCCGCTGGTGGCGCCGACTCTCTTCAAGAACATGCCCCATGACTTGCACCCTTTGCTGGAGTCTGGAATTCTGCTGGCGGCCATCGTGGCGGTTTTGCTGAACGTCTTCTTCAACGGCGTCCAGAGCGCCGAGCAGGCGCGCGCCGAAGCCGCCTCCGCGGCGGCGGCGGCCGAACACGTCTGAGCTTTCAAGAGGGGGAGAAGAACATGCCTTTGATCAGCAACGTCTACGGCAAGGGCCGCGTGCGCGTGCTGCGCCTGTTCAAGGACGGCGACCGGCAGGAGGTCCGCGAGCTCACGGTTCAGCCCATGCTGACCGGCGATTTCTCCGCCGCCTTCACCGACGCCGATAATTCGAAGGTGGTCTCGACGGACACCGTCAAGAACGTGGTCAACATCGTGGCCCGCGAGTCGCTGAACCTCGGCAACGAGGAATTCGCCCTCGCGGTGGCGCGGCGCTTCCTCGACAAATATCCGCAGGTCGAGACGGCGACCGTCACGGCCTATGAGACGAAATGGCTGCGCCATGAGGTCGGCGGCAAGCCGCATCCGCACAGCTTCACGCTCGACGGCAACGGACGCCCCTTCGCCGAGGCCAAAGCCGCCCGCGACGGATCCTCCTCCGTGACCTCCGGCGTGAGCGACTACACCTTCATGAAATCCACGCAATCAGGCTGGTCGGGCTATACGAAGGATCCCTACACCACCATCAAAGAGACCGACGACCGCATTTGCGCCACCGCCATGGAGGCCCGCTGGACCTGGCGCAAGACGCCCGCCAGCTATGAGGCGGCCAACGCCAGGATCCTCGAAGCCATGCTGGAGGTCTTCGCGACCACCTATAGCGCCAGCGTTCAGGACAGCCTTTATCGCATGAGCGAGGCGGCTTTGGCGGCGGTCCCCGAGCTTGAGCAGGTTTCGGCGGCCTGCCCGAACAAGCATTATCTCCTCGTGAATCTGGCGCCTTTCGATCTGGACAACCCGAACGCCGTCTTCACGCCCACCGACGAGCCGCATGGCCAGATCGAATGCGTCGTCGGACGCTGAGCAGGAGAGCCCCATGACCGCCGCGCCCGTTTCTCTGGAGAGGCTGAATCAAGCCTCCCTCGCGGAATTCGTTTCGGTTCTCGGAGCGATTTTCGAGCATGCGCCTTGGGCCGCCGAGGCCGCCGCCGCGCAAAGGCCCTTCGCCACGGTGGCGGATCTGCATGCGGCCATGCTGGCCGCCGTGGAGGCCCGTCCTCAGGCGGAGCGAATCGCTTTTCTGCGGGGACATCCGGATTTGGCGGGCAAGGCGGCGCGGGCGGGCGAGATGGCGCCCGCCTCCGTCTCCGAACAGGCGGGCTTGGGTCTGGATCGGCTCTCGGATGCGGAATACGACCGCTTCCAGAGCCTCAACGCCGCCTACGCCGGGAAATTCGGCTTTCCCTTCATCGTCTGCGTCCGGCGCCAGACCCGCGACGCCATTCTGGATTCCTACGCCCCCCGCCTCGCCAACGACGCGGAGGCCGAACTCTCCCGCGCCATGGCGGAGATCGGCCATATCACGCGCCTGCGGCTGGTCGAGGCGGTGGAGGGGCCGGGCGCCCCCAAGACCGCCGGACGGCTCTCGACCCATGTGCTGGACACGGCTCATGGCGCTCCGGCGGCGGGCGTGCGGATCGAGCTCTTCGAGCGGGGCGCCAGCGCGGCTGCGAAGCTTCTGGAGGCCGTCACCAACGCCGACGGCCGCACCGACGCGCCTTTGATCTCGGGGCGCCCCCTGCGGGCGGGACGCTATGAGCTGGTCTTCCATGTCGGAGATTATTTCCGCGCCAAAGGGCTCGCCTTGCCGGAGTTCCCCTTCATGGACGTGGTGTCGATCCGCTTCGGGATCAGCGAGCCCGAAGGGCATTATCATGTGCCGCTTGTGGCGACGCCCTGGAGTTCGGCCACCTATCGCGGAAGCTGAACGCCTGCTCTCTCTGCTCGCCCGTCGCGGGTTCGTCCGACGGCGGAGAAAAGAGAATGACCTGAATCCTCAAGGATTATTCGGCGGCCATGTCGAGTTGATGACAGTCGCTTCACAAGGCCGAGACGCTCTTTCCTCCTTCCTGAGAATCTTATATGGGTTGCTCTGTTGAGGCGTAGGAAGGTCGACATGACGAAAAAAGCTTTGATTACGGGCGTCACCGGGCAGGATGGATCCTATCTGGCGGAGTTTTTGCTGGAGAAGGGCTATGAAGTCCACGGCATCAAGCGCCGCTCCTCCACCTTCAACACGCAGCGCGTCGATCATATTTTTCAGGATCTGCATAAGGAGGGCGGTCCGCAATTCCGCCTCCATTACGGCGACCTGACCGACAGCTCCAACCTCACGCGCATTCTGGAGGAGGTGCGCCCGGACGAGGTCTACAACCTCGGCGCCCAGAGCCACGTCGCCGTGAGCTTCGAGGCCCCCGAATACACCGCCGACGTGGACGCCATCGGCGCGCTCCGTCTGCTGGAGGCGATCCGCTTCCTTGGTCTGGAGAAGAAGACCCGCTTTTATCAGGCTTCGACCTCGGAGCTTTACGGCCTCGTGCAGGAGATTCCCCAGCGCGAGACCACGCCCTTCTATCCCCGCAGCCCCTATGCGGTGGCCAAGCTCTACGCCTATTGGATTACGGTGAACTACCGCGAATCCTACGGCCTCTACGCCTGCAACGGCGTGCTCTTCAACCATGAGAGCCCCCGCCGCGGCGAGACCTTCGTGACCCGCAAGATCACGCGCGGCCTCAGCAACATAGCGCAGGGTCTGGAATCGACGCTCTATATGGGCAATCTCGATTCCCTGCGCGACTGGGGCCACGCCAAAGATTACGTCCGCATGCAGTGGATGATGCTCCAGCAGGATAATCCTGAGGATTTCGTCATCGCGACGGGCGTTCAGCATTCGGTGCGCGACTTCATCCGCTGGACCGCCGAGGAACTGGGCGTGACGCTCCGGTTCGAAGGCGAGGGCGTCGAGGAGATCGCGGTGGTCGACTCCGTGACCGGCGACAAGGCTCCGGCGATCAAGGCGGGACAAGTCGTCGTGCGGATCGATCCGCGCTATTTCCGCCCGGCCGAGGTCGAGACTCTGCTCGGCGACCCCACCCGCGCGAAGGAGAAGCTCGGCTGGGTTCCCCAGATCACCGCGCGCGAGATGTGCGCTGAAATGGTGGCCTCCGATCTGGAGAACGCCAAGCGTCACGCCTTCCTGCGCAGCCATGGGCATGACGCGCCCCTCGCCAGCGAGAATTGAGGTGCCGCATGTCCACAAGAGGCAAGCTGCTCATCACCGGCGGACGGGGCATGGTGGGGCTCAATCTTCAGGAGCATCCCCGCGCTGCGGAATGGGAGATTCTCGCGCCGGGCCGCGCCGAGCTGGATCTGCGCGACGCCCGCGCCGTCGAGGCTTGGTTCGCCGAGGTCAAGCCTGACGCGGTGATCCACGCCGCCGGGCGGGTCGGAGGGATTCAGGCGAACATCGCCCATCCCGTCGCCTTCCTCGAAGAAAACCTGACCATTGGGCGCAACGTCGTCATGGGCGCCTGGAAGGGCGGGGTGCGGAATTTCCTCAACCTCGCCTCGACCTGCATGTATCCGGCGCAGGCGGAGAATCCCCTCAAGGAGGAGATGATCCTCGAAGGGGCGCTCGAGCCCACCAACGAGGGCTATGCTCTGGCCAAGATCGCGACCATGCGGCTTTGCCAGTATATCCGCCGCGAGGATCCGCAGGCGCAATATAAGACCTTGATTCCCTGCAATCTCTATGGGCGTCATGATAAATTCGACCCGGCCCATTCCCATCTCGTCCCGGCGGTGATCCATAAGGTGCATATGGCCAAGCTGCGGGGCGAGGAGGAAGTCGAGATCTGGGGCGACGGGACCGCGCGCCGTGAATTCCTCTACGCCGGCGACCTCGCCGACGCCGCTTTGCGGGCCGTCGCGGAGATCGACTCCATCCCCGATCTGATGAACGTCGGTTTGGGCGAAGATCACAGCATCAATGATTATTACGCGCGCGTCGCCGAAGTGGCGGGATGGAAGGGACGCTTCGTCCACGACCTGTCCAAGCCGGTGGGCATGAAGCGCAAGCTCGCCTCCTCCGCCCGTCAGGAGGCTTGGGAATGGCGGCCGCCCTCCACCTTGGCGGAAGGCCTTGCGAAGACCTATTCCTTCTATTTGGAAAGAACCTCGACATGAGCTTCCGTTTCCCTCTGGCGACCTCCTCATGGGACGAAGCCGAATATCAGGCGCTCCAGAACGTCATCGCCTCCGACCGCTTCACCATGGGCGCCCATGTCGAGGAATTCGAGCGCCGCTTCGCCGAGCATTTCGGGGCGCGTCATGCGATCATGGTCAATTCGGGCTCTTCGGCCAATCTGATCATGGTTGCGGCGCTGTTCTTCACGCAAAATCCGGCGCTGAAGCTCAATCGCGGCGATGAGATCATCGTCCCGGCGGTCTCGTGGAGCACGACCTATTATCCGCTTTGCCAATATGGCCTGCGGGTGAAATTCGTGGACGTCGACGCCGGAACGCTGAATTACGACCTCTCCGCCCTCGCCGAGGCGGTGACGAGCAAGACCCGCGCGATCATGATCGTGAATCTGCTCGGCAATCCCAACGACTTCGACGCGATCGAGAAGATCGTGGCGGGCCGCGAGATCCTCTTGCTCGAAGACAACTGCGAATCCATGGGCGCGACCTATAAGGGCCGCCAGACGGGCACTTTCGGCCTGATGGGCAGCTATTCCAGCTTCTTCTCGCATCACATCTCGACCATGGAGGGCGGCCTCGTCGTCACCGACGACGAGGAGCTGCATCACATCATGCTGGCGCTGCGCGCCCATGGCTGGACGCGCAATCTGCCCAAGGTGAACCGCGTCACCGGGGTGAAGAGCGACGATCCTTTCGAGGAATCCTTCCGCTTCGTGCTGCCCGGCTATAACCTGCGCCCGCTGGAGATGTCGGGCGCTTTGGGAATCGAGCAGCTCAAGAAGGTTCCGGCCCTCATCGCCGGACGCCGCGCCAACGCCGCCCTGTTCCAAGAGAAGCTGAGCGATCATCCGCTGTTCTCGATCCAGAAGGAGATCGGCGAAAGCAGCTGGTTCGGCTTCAGCCTGCTGCTGCGTCCCTCCTCGGGCCTGACCCGCAAGGAGATGGTCGCGCGCCTGACGGAGGCGGGCTTCGAATGCCGTCCCATCGTGGCGGGGAATTTCGCGAAAAACGAAGTCCTGAAATATTTCGACCATGAGATTCACGGCAATCTCTCGAACGCCAGCTATATCGACGCGAACGGCCTTTTCGTGGGCAATCACCATTACCCCATTCCGGAGGCCGTCGAGGCTCTGGAGCGGATCTGACCTGCGGGGAGGCGCCCGGCGCCTTCCTTGAAATCTCCTCCGCCTCGGCGAGAGGCGCAGGAGCGCGCCTGATCTTCCCTCCCGGAAGATCAGGCCTTCGCGCGACGCTTTCCGTAAGGGTGTTTCATCATGGCTTCTCCCATCGTTCCCGTGGTTCTGGCGGGCGGACAAGGCACGCGGCTTTGGCCCATGTCCCGCTCGGCGCGGCCCAAGCAATTCCTGCCTCTGATGGGAGAGACGAGCCTGTTTCAGGACACGCTCGCCCGCGCCGCGCCGCGCGACGGACGTTACGGCCCCGCCTTGGCTCTGACCAACGCGGAATATCGCTTCCTCGTGGCCGAGCAGGCGCAGGAGATCGGCGCGCCTCTAGCGGCGATCCTTCTGGAGCCGACGGCGCGCAACACGGCGGCGGCCATCGCGGCGGCGGCGGCCTATGCGGCTTTGCGGATCGATCCTGAGGCGGTGCTGCACATCCTGCCCTCGGATCACGCCATTTCGGCGGATGAAGGCTATTGGCGCGCGGTGGACGCCGCCGCCGCCGCCGCCCGCTCCGGGCTTTTGGTGACCTTCGGCGTGACGCCCGACCATCCTGAAACGGGTTACGGCTATATCCTTTGCGGCGAGCCTCTGACTCCGGAAGGCGCGCTGAAAGTGGCGCGCTTCGTCGAGAAGCCGGATCTCGCCAAGGCCGAGGCCATGCTGGCGGCGGGCGGGCATGTCTGGAATTCGGGCATGTTCATGCTCAAGGCGAAGGTCTTTCTGGAGGAGGCCGAGCGCCTCGCGCCGGAGACCTTCCGCGCGGCCTCCCTCGGGGTGGAGAAGGCGCAAGCCGATCTGGATTTCGTGCGGATCGACGAGGAAAGCTTCTCCGCCGCGCCCAATATCTCGGTGGATTACGCGATCTTCGAAAAGACCGACCGCGCTTCGGTTCTGCCGGTCTCCTTCGCCTGGTCCGACCTCGGCGCCTGGGACGCGGTCTGGAAGGCCCGCGCAAAGGACGCGCAGGGCAACGCCGCCTCAGGTCCGGCGAGCTTCTCCAACGCGAGCGGCTCTTTGGTGATCTCCGATAAGGCGCATGTGGTGGTCGAGGGCCTGAAGGACGTGGCCGTCGTCGCCAGCGAGGACGCCATCTTCGTCGGCCCGCTCTCGGAGACTCAGAAGGTCGGGGCGGTGGTGGCGCGGCTCAAGGCGCGGCCGGAGACCCGGGCGCTGACCGAGATCCATAAGACGGTCTATCGGCCTTGGGGCGGCTATTCCTCGGTGCTGGGCGGCGAGCGCTTTCAGGTGAAGCGGCTGTTCGTGAAGCCCGGCAAGAAGCTGAGCCTTCAGAAGCATCATCACCGCTCCGAGCATTGGATCGTGGTGCGCGGCACGGCGGAGGTGACCGTGGACGGCGAGACCAAGCTTCTGACCGAGAACGAATCCATCTATCTGCCTTTGGGGGCGGTGCATCGTCTGGCCAATCCGGGCAAGATCCTGCTGGAGCTGATCGAGGTTCAGACCGGCTCCTATCTCGGCGAGGACGACATCATCCGCTTCGAAGACATGTTCGGCCGGGTCTGAACGGGCGCAGGAGGAGAGGCGATGAGCGGCCTGAAATTCGGCACGAGCGGCCTGCGCGGCCTCGTCGTGGATCTGACGGACGAGGCTTGCGCGCTCTGGACGCGGGCTTTTCTGCGCCATCTGCGGGCGGAAGGCGCCTTAACCGCGGGGGACGAGGTTCTGGTGGGGCGAGATCTGCGCGGCTCCAGCCCGCGCATCGCCCGGGCCTGCCTTGCGGCCATCGCGGCGGAGGGGTTGGCTCCGGTGGATTGCGGCGAGATTCCGTCTCCGGCTCTGGCTCTGGCGGCGATGAGCCGGGGCGCTCCGGGGATCATGGTCACCGGAAGCCATATTCCCGACGACCGCAACGGCCTGAAATTCTACCGGGCCGAGGGCGAGATCGACAAAGCCGACGAAGCCGGGATTCTCGCGCGCGCCGAATTTGCGCCCACAAGCTCGGCCTCCGCCGTCGCGCCGCGGGCCTTCGACGCTCTGGGCGCCTATCGCGCGCGCTATGGGGTTTTAGGCGAGGGCCTGCTCTCCGGCCTGACCATCGGCGTCTATCAGCATTCCACCGTCTCGCGCGACGTGATCGCGCAGGTTCTGGAGGATCTGGGCGCGCGGGTTCTGCCTTTCGCCCGCAGCGAAGCCTTCATCCCCGTCGACACCGAGGCCCTGCGTCCCGAGGACGCGGCGCTCGCCCGCGACTTCGCCGCCGCCCATGAGATCGACGCCCTCGTCTCCGCCGACGGCGACGCGGATCGTCCTCTGATCGCCGACGAGCGGGGCGTCTTCCTGCGCGGCGATCTCGTGGGGCTGCTGACGGCGCGCTGGCTCGGGGCGGATCTGGTCGTGACGCCGGTCACCTCCACCTCCGCCGTGGAGGCCTGCGGCTTCTTCCGCGCCGTGACGCGCACCAAGGTCGGCTCGCCCTATGTGGTGGCGGGGATGCAGGCGGCGGGCGAGTCCCGGATTCCCGTCGGCTTCGAGGCCAATGGCGGCGTGTTGCTCGGCGCTCCGGCGCGGGGCCTCGCGGCCCTGCCGACGCGGGACGCGCTCTTGCCCATCCTCGCGGTGATCGCTCTGGCGAAATCCGAGGGGCTGAAGCTGTCGCAGCTTGTGGCGCGGCTTCCGGCGCGCTTCACCGCCAGCGACCGCCTCAAGGAGATCCCCGCCGAAAAAAGCGGGCCTTTTCTGGAGCGCCTCAAGCAGGATCCGGCCTTCGCCGCCGAATTCGCGGCCGGAGTTCTGGCGGCGGCGGGCGTCGCGCCCAACCCCGTCGCGAGCTTCGACGCCGTGGACGGGCTGCGCATGGTCCTGACGGATGGGAGCACGCTGCATTACCGCGCCTCCGGCAACGCCCCGGAATTGCGCTGCTATGTCGAGACCTCGGAGGAGGCCGCCGCTCAGGCCCTCCTCGCCGCAGGGCTGGAGGCCGCGAAGCGGCGGCTGACTTAAGATGTCGAGGCGGCCCCCGCGTAGGGAGGCCGCCCTTTTCCACCGATCAGAAGGGGCTGTCGGGATAGTAATATTGCGCCGCGTTCTCCGGCGTGACCAGCACCGAGCCGATGACGAAGCGGCCCGAAACCGGCGCGCTCGACACCAGCCCGAGCGCCGTCACCTCGATGGCGGTGGCGATCATGGCGGGCGGATAGGTGACGTTGGCGGGGATCATGGCGTCTCCGTCGCGGGTGCGGGCGATCATCTCCTTCATGCCCGCGCCGCCGAGCACGAATTTGACGTCCTTGCGGCCCGCCGCCTCGATGGCCGCCAGAGCCCCCACCGACATATCGTCGTCCGAAGCCCAAACGGCGTCGATCTGCGGATATTTCGAGAGGAAGTCCTGCGTCACCTCAAAGGCTTTGTCGCGGTTCCAATTGCCGTGCTCCATGGCGAGGATCTCGACGCCGGAGCCTTCGAGCGCCGCCTGAAAGCCCTCGACGCGCTCATTGTCGATGGTGGTGGGGATGCCGCGCAGCACGACGATCTTGCCGCCCTCGGGCAGAGACTTGGCCATGAACTCCCCCGCGACCCGTCCGAATCCCGGATTATCGCCCGCGACGTAAAGATCCTCGATCCCCTCGACGGAGAGGCCGCGATCCACCACCGTCACCCAGACGCCCGCGTCGGCCACGGCCTTGACCGGGCCGGTGAGGGGCTCGGATTCGAAGGGCAGCACCACAAGGGCGCTGATGTTGCGGGTGGCGACCATATCCTCGATGTCGTTGACCTGCTTGGCCGGATCGGAGGCCGTGGCGAGGACGAAATCCAGATCGGGATAAGTCGCCTCCAGCCGCTTCACGGCTTCTTGGGCGAAGTAGTTCATGCCGCCCGCCCAGCCATGGGTCGCGGCGGGAATGGAGACGCCGACGGTCTTGGTCTCGGCGAAGGCCGGCGCCGAGAGGCTCATGGCGGTGGTCAGGCAAAGCCCGGCGAGAATGCGTTTCATGGTCGAATTCCTCCCTGAGGTTCTTTCAAACAGGCGCTTATGCGCCCGATTTCCCTTCGCGTTGCAGGATCACCGCAAGCACGATGATAAGGCCCTGAATCGCCCCGTTGAGATAGGGCGAGACGAGATCGGTCAGATTCAGGATGTTGCCGATGAGGCTGAGGATCAGCACGCCGACCACCGTGCCCCAGACGCGCCCGAAGCCGCCTTTGAGCAGGGTGCCGCCGATGATGACCGCCGCGATGGCCTCCAGCTCCCAGAGCAGCCCCGTCGAGGCGGAGGCCGATCCGAGCCGCGGCACATACATGATCACCGCCAGCCCGACGAGCAGCCCGAGCATGACGTAGGTCGCCAGCCGCACCCGCGCGACCTTGACGCTGGAGTATTTCGCCACCTGCTCATTGCTGCCGATGGCGGCGCACCAGCGCCCGAAGACCGTCGAGCGCATGACGATCTCGCCCAGAATCGCCACCAGCCCGAAGACGACGATCGGCCAGCTGACTCCGAAGATTCCGCCATAATAGATCGGCTGATAGAAGCTCCGCAGCTGGAAATCCAGCGAGAGCGTGCCGCCGTCGGCCAGCCAAGTCACGAGGCTGCGATAAATCCCCATCGAGCCCAGCGTGACGATGAAGGCTTCTATGCCCAGCTTGGTGATGAGCAAGCCGTTGAGCAGTCCGGCGAGCAATCCCGCCAGCAGCGCCGCCCCCATGCCGAGCAGCACGATGGGAATCCCCACTCCCATGCTCGGCAGAGCGGCGTTCATGACCATGATCATCAGCCCGGCGATGAAGGCCGCCATGGAGCCCACCGAGAGATCGAGCCCCCCGGCGGTGATGACGAAGGTCATGCCCACGGCGATGATGCCGATGAAGGCCGAGCGCGCCAGCACGTTGGTGATGTTGGCGGCGCTCAGGAAATTCGGATTGAGCCATGCGCCCAGCGCCGCGAGCAGGATCAGCGCCAGAATCGGCCCGACCACCGTCATGGAGATCCGGCGTCGGGGCGCGAAGGCCGCGGGCGTCGGGGAAGAGGCTGGAAGGGGGGCGGTCATGCGGTCTCCTCGCTCCGGATTTCGCCCGGCCTGACGTGTCGGGCCACGCCCATGGCGTAGCGGACGACGGCTTCCTCGGTCATCTCCGCGCCCGCGACCTCGCCGAGGATGCGGCCCTGACGCATGACCAGAATCCGGTCGGCGAGCCCGATCAGCTCCTGCATCTCCGAGGAGATCACGACGACCGCCAGACCTTGCGCCGCCAGCTCGCGCAAAAGCGCGTAGATTTGTTGTTTGGCCCCGATGTCCACGCCGCGCGTGGGTTCGTCGGCGATGAGGACGCGAGGCTCGGAGAGCAGCGTTTTGGCGAAGAGCAGCTTCTGCTGATTGCCGCCCGAGAGATTCCCCACCAGCATGCCGCGGCTTCCGGCGCGGATGTCGAATTCCCGCACGGCGCGGTCGAGCGCGCGCTCTTCGGCTCTGCGATCGACGAGGATCCGCGCGAATTTGCGCAGAGCCTGAAGGGTCAGGTTCTCGCGCATGCCCTTGGCGAGCAGCAGGCCGCGCGTCTTGCGGTCCTCGGTGAGATAGGCCACGCCCTGCGCCAGAGCCTCGGAGGGCGCGCGAAAGCGGACGGATTCGCCGAAGAGGCGGATCTCGCCATGAGCCGGACGCAGCCCGCAGAGTCCTTCGAAGGTTTCGGTGCGGCCCGCCCCGATCAGCCCCGCGACGCCCAGAATCTCGCCCTTGCGCAGATCGAAGGAGATCCCGGAGGCGTGGCCCGGAACTTCAAGCCCCCGCACGGAGAGCGCCAGAGGCGCCGCCGGATCGAGTGAGGGTTTGGGCGGAAAAAGGTCGGACATCTCGCGCCCCACCATGGCCTCGGCCATGTCATGAGGGCTCAGAGCCTCGGCCGACCCGCTATAGACCACGGCGCCGTCGCGCATGATGGTCAGGTCGTCGGCCAGAGCCTTCACCTCGTCCAGCTTATGCGAGGTGAAGAGAATCGCCGTCCCCGCCGCGCGCAAAGCCCGGATCTGCTCCATGAGCACCGCCGTCTCCGCGAGGGTCAGCACGGCGGTGGGCTCGTCCATGATGAGGACGCGGGCTTCGCGCGACAGCGCCTTGGCGATCTCCAGCATCTGCTTATCGGAGTTCGACAGCCGCGCGACCGGAAGATCCGGATCCAGCGGACGGTCGAGCCGCGCGAGAAGCTCGCGGGTGCGGCGGCGCATGGCGGCTTTATCGAGGAGGATTCCGCGCTTCAGCTCCCGGCCGAGGAAGAGATTCTGCTCCACGGTCAGATGTTCGGCGAGATTGAACTCCTGATGGATCATGACCACGCCGCGGGCTTCGGCTTCGGCCATGGTTTTGAAGCGGACCTCCTCGCCCCCGACGAGCAGGCGTCCGGCGCTGGCGGGCTGATAGCCCGCCATGATCTTCATGGTGGTGGATTTCCCCGCCCCATTCTCGCCGATCAGCGCATGGACCCGCCCCGGCCGCAAGGCGAGGTCCACGCCATGCAGCACCTCCACCGGGCCGAAGCTCCGGCGGATTCCCTCCAAAGCGAGGACGGGGGCGCTCAGAGCTTCGTCCATGCGGCGTCCTCCGCCGAGGAGCGCACGCAAGCCGAGATGAAGCGCATCCCTTCGAGCCCCGCCTCGATCCCCGGCAGAAGCGCGAGGATCTCCGAGGCGTCACGGCCTTCGCGGCGGGCCTGAATGGCGTCGGCCGCGCCGAGGTAGATGTTGGCGAAGCCTTCGAGATAGCCCTCGGGATGTCCGCCCGGCGTGCGCGAGGCCGCCCGCGCCGCCGCCCAAGCTCCGGCGCCGTTGCGGGTGAGGAGTTGTTTCGGCTCGCCTTCGCGGGTGAACCAGAGGGCGTTGGGCTCCTCCTGCGCCCATTCCAGCCCGCCTTCGGAGCCGTAGACGCGCAGCTTCAGAGAATTCTCGTTCCCCGGCGCGACCTGACTGCACCAGAGGAGTCCCCGCGCGCCGCCCGCGAAGCGGAGCAGCACATGGGCGTTGTCGTCGAGGCGGCGTCCGGGGACGAAGCTTTGCAGATCCGCCGCCAGCTTCTCGACCTTCAGCCCGCTCACGAAACAGGCGAGATTATGGGCGTGGGTGCCGATGTCGCCGACGGAGCCGCCCGCGCCGGAGCGTTCGGGATCGGTGCGCCATTCGGCTTGCTTATTGGCGCCCGAGGCTTCGACGGGGCGGGTGAGCCAATCCTGCGGATATTCCACCTGCACCACCCGGATCTCGCCGAGTTCGCCCGCCTCGACCATGGCGCGGGCCTGACGGATCATCGGATAGCCGGTGTAGTTATGGGTCAGGATGAAGAGCGCTTTCGAGGCCTTGGCCGCCGCCGCGAGATCCTCGGCTTGGGCCATGGTGGCGGTCAGAGGCTTGTCGCAGATCACATGAATCCCGCGCGCGAGGAAGGCTTTCGCCGCCTCCGCATGGACATGGTTCGGCGTGACGACCGCGACCGCCTCGATTCCGTCGGGGCGGGCGGCTTCGGCTTCGGCCATCTCGGCGAAGCTTCCGTAGGAGCGATCCGGCGCCAGCCCCAGAGCCTCGCCCGAGGCTTTAGCCTTCTCCGGCGTGGAGGCCAAAGCCCCCGCGACGAGATCATAACGCCCGTCGATCCGCGCGGCGATGCGATGCACCCCCCCGATGAAGGCGCCCGCGCCGCCGCCCACCATGCCTAATCTGATCGGTTTCTGGCTCATCGGTCGATCCCCAGCATGCGGCGATTGGCGGCCTGATCGGTTCCGCCGTCGGCGAAATCGTCGAAGGCTTTTTCAGTGACGCGGATGATGTGGCTCCGCACGAAATCGGCGCCTTCCCGAGCCCCGTCCTCCGGGTGCTTGAGGCAGCATTCCCATTCGACGACGGCCCATCCGTCGAAATCCGCCGCCGTCAGCTTAGAGAAGACCGCGCCGAAGTCCACCTGACCATCTCCGAGCGAACGGAAACGTCCGGCTCGATCCACCCAAGGCTGAAAGCCGCCGTAAACGCCTTGCCGTCCGGTCGGATTGAATTCGGCGTCCTTGACGTGGAACATGCGGATGCGGTCGGCGTAGATGTCGATGTTGTCGAGATAATCCAGGCATTGCAGCACGTAATGCGAGGGATCATAGAGCATGCAGGCGCGGGCGTGGTTCCCGACCCGCTCAAGGAACATCTCATAGGTCACGCCGTCATGCAGATCCTCGCCGGGATGGATCTCATAGCAGACGTCCACGCCGCAATCTTCGGCGTGGTCGAGGATGGGCCGCCAGCGCCGGGCGAGTTCGTCGAAACCCGTCTCGACCAGTCCGGCGGGGCGCTGCGGCCAAGGATAGACATAGGGCCAGACCAAAGCGCCTGAGAAGCTCGCCATGGCCTTGAGCCCCATGTTCCGCGAGGCGGTCAAAGCCATCTTGACCTGATCCACGGCCCATTCTTGGCGCGCTTTCGGATTTCCCCGGACCTCCGGCGCGGCGAAGCCTTCGAAGGCTTCGTCATAGGCCGGATGGACCGCCACGAGCTGACCCTGAAGATGGGTCGAAAGCTCGGTGACCTCCACGCCGTTGGCGGCCGCGACGCCTTTGAATTCGTCGCAGTAATCCTTGCTCGCGGCGGCCTTGTTCAGATCGATCAGCCGCGCGTCCCAGCTCGGAACCTGCACGCCGAGATAACCGCAATCTGAGGCCCATTTGGTGATGGAGTCCCAAGAATTGAAAGGCGCTTCGTCTCCGGCGAATTGGGCCAGAAACAGCGCGGGGCCTTTGATGGTCTTCATGCCTTCCCCCTTTATCTGGTCGCGCGATTGATCCGAAAACCGGCTTCCGCTTTTCGGATCGCGCTCCTCCCTAAATCCGCCTCTTAAACGTAGCGATTGACGACGGCTTCCAAACGCTCCTGACGCCCTGAAGCCGGCTGAGGATCGATCCCTTCGGCTTCGGCGCGGTCGGCGATGCTGGCGAGGCTCGCCCCGGCGCCGAGCATGGCCTGAGCTTCGGGTTTCGCCCATCCGGCGTAGCGGGCGCGGCGCGGCCCTTCGAGCGCCTCCTCTTCGAGCATCCTCGCCGCCGCCTTGAGGCCCCGCGCGCAGACGTCCATCGCCTCGGCGTGGGCCATGACGAGATCTTCGGCGTCGAGGGACTGACGGCGCAGCTTGGCGTCGAAATTGGTGCCGCCGGTGGAGAATCCGCCGCCGCGCAGCACTTCGTAATAGGCCAGCGCGGCCTCAGGGACGCTATTGGGGAATTGGTCGGTGTCCCAGCCCGATTGCTGATCGTTGCGGTTCATGTCGATGGAGCCGAAGATCCCGAGGGCGTTGGCCATGGCCAGCTCATGTTCGAAGCTATGGCCCGCGAGAATGGCGTGGCCCTGCTCGATATTGACCTTCACCTCTTGCTCCAGCCCATAGCGCTTGAGGAAGCCGTAGACCGTGGCCACGTCGAAATCATACTGATGCTTGGTGGGCTCCTGCGGCTTGGGCTCGATGAGGATCGCGCCTTTGAAGCCGATCCTGTGCTTATGCTCGACCACGAGATTCAGGAAGCGGCCCATATGGTCGAGTTCCTGAGTTAGATCGGTGTTGAGCAGCGTCTCATAGCCCTCTCGCCCGCCCCAGAGGACGTAATTCTCGCCGCCGAGCCGATGCGTGACTTCCATGCAGGCGCGCACCGTGGCGGCGCAATAGGCGAAGACTTCGGGATCGGGGTTGGTCGAGGCGCCCGCCATATAGCGGCGATTGCTGAAGAGATTGGCCGTGCCCCAGAGCAGCTTAGGCCCGCCCGCCGCCATCTTCGTCTCGAAGAGGTCCGCCATCTCCTCCAGCCGCCGGCGGCTTTCGGTCAGGCTGGCGCCTTCGGGGCGCACGTCATGATCGTGGAAGGTGAAGTAAGGGACGCCCAGAATGCGGAAGAGGTCGAAAGCGGCCTCCGCCTTGAGCTTCGCCAGATCCATCGTGTCGCCGGGAAACCATGGGCGCCGGAAGGTCTGGCCGCCGAAGGGATCGCCGCCCTCCCAGACGAAGCTATGCCAATAGCAGACGGCGAAGCGGAGATGATCCTCCATGCGCTTGCCCATGACGACTTCATTCGGATCGTAATGCCGGAATCCCGGCCCGGAGCCTTGCGGATCATAGGCCAGAGGGGCGAAATCGCTGAAATATCCGCTCATGCGAAGAGGTCTCCTGAAGCCTCGCGCGCGCTCGGCGCGGCGGGCGTATTGTCTTTGAGATGAAGGGCGGGCGTGATCGCCCCGAGTCCGGCCGGGATCGCCCGCCCGTCGGCGAGCGCCTTCAGCGCGTCGAGCGCGGCGGCGATCTCCCTTGCGGGCTTTTGGTCGATCACGACGTCGATCAGATTCTCCGCCAGCGCCTTGCGGCTATGGGGCGTGAGCTCATGCAGCGCGACCATCGGACGGCGTTCCGGCGCAGCCTCGCGCAGCGCCTCGATGAGCCCGCGATTGCCCGCGCCCATGCTGTAGACGGCGGTGGGCGCCGGATCGGCGCGCAGAGCCTCGCGCGCCAGAGCCTTCATGCGGGCGGGATCGTCGCGCGCTTCGAGAGCGGGCAGGGCGGCCAGAGGCTCCGGCCCTTCGGCCAGCACCTGACGCAGCCCCTCCAGCCGGTCGCGATGGTCGCGGGCGGCGGGCGTCCCGAGGATCGGCAGCACGAGGCCGCGCCTTCCGCCGCCATGGGCGAGGCGGATAAGCCGTCCCGCCGTGCGCCCGGCGCCGAGGTTGTCGACTCCGACGTAGAAATCCCGCGCCTCCGGCCCGGCGTCGGCCACCAGCGCGACCACCGGGACTCCCTGCGCCCTCAGCCGCGCGAGGGCCTGCGCGACTCTCGGGCTTTCGGCGGCGACCACGGCCAGCCCGTCGCAATCCTCCGGCGCGAGGGCCTCCAGCGCATCGGCCAGAGCCTCGGCGTCGAAGGCCGGGACTTCCTGAAACGCGATCTCGATCCGATCCGCCGCGCGCCGGGGTCTTTCGGCGAGCAGAGCCGCGCGCAGCCGGGCGAAGAAGCCATGGTCTCCGGCGGGCAGCAGGAAGCGGAAGGCGTAGACGCGCCGCCGGGAGAGATTGGCGGCGTGGATGTCGCGCACATAGCCGAGTCTCCGGATGGCCTCGCGGACGCGCGCCTCGGATTTCTCCGCGACTCCGCCGCGCGCGTTCAACACCCGGTCGGCCGTGGCGTAGCTGACGCCTGCGGCCGCGGCCACATCCTGCAAAGTCGGCTTTTTCATGCCGTTGGTTTCCTCCCTGGTCCGGGGAGGATGAGATGGATCTTGTCAGACGTCAATCATGAAATGATCGACGTCTATCATCTCGCAATGCGAAAATATTCTTTCGCAGCGCCGTTCAATTCGTGATCCGGGCCTCGCTTTGCGGATCGAAGGCCACGGCCTTATCCATATTCACGGCGAAGAGGAACTCCTCTCCCGGCTTGGCCTCGGCGTCGGCGCGCAGACGGGCGACGCAATCGCGCCCCGAGAGGCTCATGGTGACGAAAGTGTCGGCGCCTGCGGGCTCCGTCAGCCCGACGCGATTGCGCAGGCTCTGGAGATGTTGGGCCTTGCGGTCGGCGCCTTCGGGATCCGTGACGGCTTCGGGCCGCAACCCAAGCAGAATCTCCCGTCCCTCCCAAGCGGCCATGAAGCCTTGCGGCAGGCGCAGAAGCTGCGGGATTCCGGCGGCGTCCGTCACTTCGGCCTGAGGCGCGCCCTCGGCCATGACCACCCGCGCGGGAATGAGGTTCATGGCGGGCGAGCCCATGAATCCGGCGACGAAGAGATTGGCGGGCTCGTCGTAGATCTGACGCGGCGTCCCGAGCTGCTGCACATAGCCTTTATTCATCACGGCGATGCGCGTGGAGAGGGTCATGGCCTCGATCTGGTCATGGGTCACATAGACGATGGTGGCGCCGAGCTTCTGATGCAGCTTTTTGATCTCGGCGCGCATGTCCACGCGGAGCTTGGCGTCGAGATTGGAGAGCGGTTCGTCGAAGAGGAAGACGTCCGGTTTGCGGACCAGCGCCCGCCCCATGGCGACGCGCTGCCGCTGTCCGCCCGAGAGCTGTCCCGGCCGCCGGTCGAGCAGATGCTCGATCTGCAGCAGCTTGCCGACCTCCTTCAGGGCGGCCTCGCGTTCGGGCTTAGGGATTTTATGCATCTCCAGCCCGAAGGTGATGTTCTGCGCGACGGTCATGTTCGGATAAAGCGCGTAGCTCTGAAAGACCATGGCGATGTTGCGCTTCGAGGGATGCAGCCCGTTGACGACCCGCCCCTTGATGGCGATCTCGCCGGAGGTGATGCTCTCCAGCCCGGCGATCATATTGAGCAGCGTGGATTTCCCGCAGCCCGAAGGCCCGACCAGCACGAGGAATTCGCCCTCTTCGACGCTCACGTCCACCTGATGGAGCGCCTGAACCTGCCCATAGGCCTTAGCGACCTTGCGGATGTCGAGAAAGCCCATGGCTCATCCTTTCACGGCGCCCGCCATCAGCCCACGCACGAAGAAGCGGCCGGCGAGAATATAGACGATCAGCGTAGGCAGCGCGGCGAGGATCGCGCCGGCGAAATGGACGTTATATTCCTTCACCCCCGTGGAGGAGCTGACGAGATTGTTCAGCGCGACGGTCATCGGGGTGCTGTTCGGGCCGGAGAAGGAGGCGCCGAAGAGAAAATCATTCCAGATATTGGTGAATTGCCAGATCACCGTGACCACGACGATCGGCCCCGAGGAGGGCAGCATGATCCTCTGGAAGATGCGGAAGAATCCGGCGCCGTCCATCATGGCGGCCTTGACCAGCTCCGAGGGAAAGGCGGCGTAATAATTGCGGAAATAGAGCGTCGAGAAGCCGAGCCCGTAAATCACATGGACCATGACCAACCCCGCGACGCTTCCCGAGAGCCCGAGATAGCCCAAGACCCGCGCCATGGGGATCAGCACCATCTGAAAGGGAATGAAGCAGGCGAAGAGCATCAGCCCGAAGAAGACGCGGTCTCCCCGGAATCGCCATTTGGTCAGCACATAGCCGTTCAGCGCCCCGACCAGCGTCGAGATGACGACCGCCGGAGCCACCATAAGGATGGAGTTGAGGAAATAGGGCTTGAGGCCCGTGGCCTGCACGCCGATCTGCGCGGTGGACCAGGCCGAGCGCCAAGGATCGAGCGTCCAGCTCTGCGGCAGAGCCATCATATTCCCGCCGGTGATCTCGCGCAGCGGCTTCACCGAATTCACGGCCATGACGAAGAAAGGCAGCAGATAAAACAGCGCGAAGAGGATCAGCACGAGATAGATGAAGACCTTCGTCGGCCCTCCCATGCGGGCGGCGGTCTCCGTGGAGGCTCCGGACATCAGGACCGCTCCTTCAGCTCGGCGTAGAGATAGGGGATCATCACGGCGGCGATGGTGACGAGCATGATCACCGCCGAGGCCGAGCCTATGCCCATCTGATTGCGCGAATAGGTGTAGGAATACATGAAGGTGGCGGGGGTTTCGGTGGCGCGCCCCGGCCCGCCTCCGGTCAGCGCGACGACGAGGTCGTAGGATTTGATCGCCAGATGCGAGAGGATCACGAAGGCCGAGAGAAAGGCGGGCCGCAGCATGGGCAGCACGATGCGCCGATAGAGGCTCCAGTTTGAGGCGCCGTCGATTTGCGCGGCCTTGAGAAGCTCATTGTCGATTCCCCTCAGCCCGGCGAGGAACATGGCCATGACGAAGCCCGAGCTTTGCCAGACGGCGGCGATGACCAGCGTATAGATCGCCATTTGCGGATCTTTGATCCAGTCGAAGGCGAAGCTCTCCCATCCCCAGAGCCGCATGGTCTTTTCGAGACCTATCCCCGGATCGAGCAGCCATTTCCACGCCGTCCCGGTGACGATGAAGGAGAGCGCCATAGGATAGAGATAAATCGGCCTGAGGATTCCTTCGCCCCGGATCTTCTGATCCAGAAAAATCGCCAGAGTCAGCCCTATGGCGGTGCAGACGACGATGTAGAGCGTCGCGAAGATCGCCAGATTGGTCATGGCGATGGTCCAATGGCTGAGCCGGAATAGCCGCCGATAATTCTCCAGCCCGATGAAGTTATGGCTCGGCACCATGCGGCTGTCGGTGAAGCTCAGCCAGAAGGTGAAGAGGATGAAGCCGTAGACGAAGAAGAGCGTCAGCGCGACGGAGGGCGACAATACGAGCTTAGGCAGGATCCCTTGCAAGCGCGTGCGCAGATCCGTTTCGGAGGAGGAGGCCATGACGTCGCCTTTCCCGCCGAGCGCGGGGCTGCGTTTCGGAGAGGGAGGCCCCGCCGCCTGAAGCGGCGAGGCCGGAGAGCCGGATTTACTGCGCGATCTCGACCGCCGTGACCAATTCTTCGGCCGCCGTGGTCGAGTCGTATTCGCCGTTGAAATGGGCGGTGACGACGTCATAGATCGCGTTCTTCACGGCGGCGGGATTGGCGTAGCCGTGTCCCATCGAGCCGAGGAGCGTTCCGGCTTCGTCAGCGGCGGCGAGATCGGCCATGGCCTGTTTGCCGCAGGCGTCGAAATCCGCGTCGGAGACGTCGACCCGGGCCGGGACCGAGCCTTTCACCGTATTGAAGGCGATTTGGAAGGGCGGCGAGAGGATGGCCGCCGCCATGGCCTTCTGCGCCTCGATCTTTTCCGGGTCCGAGACCTTGAACATGGCGAATTGATCGGCGTTGAAGGTGACGACGCCTTCGGTGCCGGGCACGCGGAAGCAGAGGAAGTCCTCGCCGGGAGTCTTCCCCGCCCCGAGGAATTCGCCTTTGGCCCAATCGCCCATGATCTGGAAGGCGGCCTCGCCGTTGATGACCATGGCCGAGGCGAGATTCCAGTCCCGCCCGGAGAAATTGGGATCGACGAATCCGCGCAGGGTCTTCATCACCTCGAAGGCCTTGACCATGGTCTCCGACCCGAGGGCTTCGGGATCAAGGTCGATCATGGATTTCTTATAGAACTCCGGCCCGCCCGCGATGAGCACGGCGCTGTCGAAGATGGTGGCGTCCTGCCAGGCCTGGCCGCCATGGGCGAGCGCGACCTTTCCGGCGGCCTGCACGGCCTCCAGCGCGGCGACGAACTCCTCCCAAGTGGTCGGCTGGGCGATTCCCAACTCGTCGAGCAGGGCTTTATTGGCCCAAACCCAATTGGTGGAATGGACGTTCACCGGCGCGGCGATCCAATGGCCGTCATATTTGGCGAAGTCCTTAAGCGCGCCGGGCACGACCTCCTCCCAGCCTTCGGCTTCGGCCACGTCGTCGAGCGGGGCGAGCGCGCCTTCCTTGGCCCAATCCGTGATGTCGAAGCCGAGCAGCTGCACGGCGACGGGGGCGTTTCCGGCGGCGACCCGCGCGCGCAGCACGGTCATGGCCTCGACTCCGGAGCCTCCGGCGATGGGCATGTCCACCCAGCCGACGCCCTGCGCGGCCAGATCCTCCTTGAGCACGTTGAGCGCGGCGGCTTCTCCGCCCGCGGTCCACCAGTGCAGAACCTCGACTTCCTTCGCGGCGAGCGCGGCGCCTGTGGCGGTCGCCAGCGCCAGAGTCGCCGCAGCGGCGCCCAAGCTGAATCGACGCATGTGGATGTTCCTCCCATGAATGTTTTTCTGGAGCTTGGAACGGCTCGGAGAGGCGCGCAAGTCCCTTCTTCTTCGGAAAATTTCGAAATCCGTGGCTTTTCCGGCCTTTTCATGCGGGATGCGGCTTTCGCCCGACTTGAGAGAACCCGCGCCTTCCACTAAGCCCATGCGGGCGCGGACCCAGATCAACGAGGCCCGTCGAAATTCTGCGGAGATTCCATTTGCCTCATCTCGATGAAAGACTCGAACATATCTACAACGACGTCACCCGCCGCAACGCGGGAGAGGCGGAGTTCCATCAGGCGGTGCGCGAGGTTCTGGAGAGCCTCGGGCGCGTGGTCGCCAAACGCCCCGTCTACGCCGAGGACGCGCTGATCGAGCGCATTTGCGAGCCTGAGCGTCAGATCATCTTCCGCGTGCCCTGGACCGACGACAAGGGCAAGGTCCACATCAACCGGGGCTTTCGCGTTCAGTTCAACTCGGCGCTGGGGCCTTATAAGGGCGGCTTGCGGTTTCATCCTTCGGTGAACGTGGGGATCATCAAGTTCCTCGGCTTCGAGCAGACCTTTAAGAACGCGCTGACGGGCCTTCCCATCGGCGGCGGCAAGGGCGGCTCGGACTTCAACCCCCGCGACCGCTCCGACGCCGAGGTCATGCGCTTCTGCCAGTCCTTCATGACCGAGCTTTCGCGGCATCTGGGCGAATACACCGACGTTCCTGCGGGCGACATCGGCGTGGGCGCGCGCGAGATCGGTTATATGTTCGGCCATTACAAGCGTCTGACCAACCGCTATGAGGCGGGCGTGCTGACCGGCAAGGGCCTGTTCTACGGCGGCTCCCGCGCCCGCAAGGAGGCGACCGGCTACGGCAACACCTATTTCGTCGAGCGGATGCTGGCCACGCGCGGCCATAGCTTCGACGGCAAGAAGGTGGTGGTCTCCGGCTCGGGCAACGTGGCGATCTACACCATCGAGAAGGTGCAGTCCTTCGGCGGCGTGGTGATCGCCTGCTCCGATTCCGGCGGCTACGTCGTGGACGAGAACGGCATCGACCTGAATCTGGTGCAGGAGATCAAGGAGGTCCGCCGCGGCCGCATCTCCGAATACGCCCGTCTGAAGGGCAAGGGCTCGCATTACATCGAGAAGGGTTCGATCTGGGACGTCCCCTGCGAGGTGGCCATGCCCTCGGCGACTCAGAACGAGCTGACCGGCCGCGATGCGAGAACCCTCGTGAAGAACGGCCTGATCGCTCTGGGCGAGGGCGCGAACATGCCTTGCACCCCGGATGCGGTGAAGCTCTTTCAGGAGGCGGGGATTCTCTTCGCCCCCGGCAAGGCGGCGAATGCGGGCGGCGTGGCGACTTCGGCTTTAGAGATGCAGCAGAACGCCTCGCGCGACAGCTGGACCTTCGAGCAGACCGAAGCCCGCCTTGCGCAGATCATGCGCAACATCCACGACGATTGCGCCTCCACCGCCGAGGAATACGGCGCGCCGGGCGATTACGTCTTGGGCGCGAACATCACGGGCTTCGTGCGGGTGGCCGAGGCCATGCGGGCTTTCGGCGTGATCTGAGCCTGAAATCCGGGAGGCGCCTTCGGGCGCCTTCCTCTAGTCTCCGCGCCTGCGCCGCCGCAGCTCCTCCCAGTAATCGAGCCTTTTGCGCATGTCGCGCTCGAATCCGCGCGGAACGGGCTTATAGAATTCGGGCCGCCTCATGCCTTCGGGGAAATAGTTTTGTCCGGAGAAGGCGTCCGGCTCGTCGTGATCATAGCGATAGCCCTCGCCGTATCCTTCCTGCTTCATGAGCTTGGTCGGCGCGTTGAGGATGACCTTGGGCGGCGGCCTGGATCCGGTCTCTTTGGCCGAGGCCATGGCGGCTTTGAAGGCGTTATAGAGCGCATTGGATTTCGGCGCGGCGGCGATATAGACGGCGGCCTGCGCCAGCGCGAGATCGCCTTCAGGCGAGCCCTGCAATTCATAGGCCTCTTTGGCCGCCAAAGCCTGTTTCACCGCTTCGGGATCGGCCAGTCCGACGTCTTCATTGGCCATGCGCACGAGTCTGCGCGCGATATAGAGCGGATCCTCCCCCGCGACGAGCATCCGGCAGAGCCAATAAAGCGCGGCCTCGGGATCCGATCCCCGCACCGACTTATGCAGCGCCGAGATGAGATTGAAATGCCCGTCCTGCGCCTTGTCATAGAGCGGCGCGCGCCGGTTCAGCGCCGCCCCGAGTCCCGCGACGTCGAGAATTTCGCCTTCCGGCCCATGGAGCAGCGCCTCCGCGAGGGTGAGCAGATGCCGCCCGTCTCCGTCGGCCATCTCGACGAGTCTTGCGCGCGCCTCTTCGGTCAGCGGCAGAGCGCGCCCTTCGGCGGCCTCGGCCTTCCGCAGCAGGCTTTCGAGATCCTCCGCGCCCAACGCCCGCAAAACGGCGACCTGAGACCTTGAGAGCAAAGCGCCGTTCAGCGCGAAGGATGGATTCTCCGTGGTGGCGCCGACCAGCGTGATCAGGCCGGATTCCATATGCGGCAGAAAAGAATCCTGCTGCCCCCGATTGAACCGATGGATCTCATCGACGAAGAGCAGCGTGCCGCGCCCTTTGCGCCTTGCGGCTTCGGCGGCCTCGAAGACCTTGCGCAGCTCCGCCACGCCGGAGGCTATGGCGCTGATCTGGACGAACTCCAGATCTGCGGCTTCGGCGAGCAGCCGGGCGAGGGTGGTCTTGCCGACTCCCGGCGGCCCCCAGAGGATGAGCGATCCGAGCCGTCTCGCGGCGGCCATGCGCCCGATCAGCCCTTCCGGATTCAACAGATGCTCCTGCCCGAGGATCTCCCCGAGCGCCTGAGGCCGCAGTCTTTCCGCGAGGGGCGGCTGCGGCCCTGTCGGCGCGCCTTCTCCTGAAGTGAAGAGGTCTCCGCTCATCTCATGCGCGCCTGAAAATTGAGGGTGCGCTCGCCTCTGCGCGCCACGACGCTCCAGAGGGCGGGCGCCTCCTTGACCGCCTGCGCGAGATCCTGCGTCGTGCGGATCTTCCGCCCGTTGACCTCCAGCAGCATGTCTCCGGCTCTGAGCCCGAGCCTTGCGCCGGGCCCATAGCCCTCATCCTGCACGACGACTCCGGACTCCGCCTCGCTCAGCCCGGCGGATGCGGCGAGGACGGGCGTCAGCTCGACGACGATCATGCCGCTGATGGGCATCCGCCCGTCGATTTCGACGAGGGTCGGCGCGCCCGAGCGCGGGGCCGCGTTGCGCTCCACCGAGGCGGCTTCGCGTCTTCCGTCGCGCAGATAGACGACCTGCGCCGGAGTCCCGATAGGCCGGGCCTGAAAGCGATAGCGGGCGCTCGGCTCGTCATAGACGTCGAGTCCGTCCATGCTGAGGATCACGTCTCCGGCTTTGAGCCCCGCCCGCCCGAAGGGGCTTTCCGGATGCAGCCTGAGCAGAGAGACCCCGGTGGGCGCCTCCCCGAGCCCGAGCCTGGCCGCCTGCTCCGCGGTGACGGGCTCGATGGCGATCCCGCCCCAAGGCTGTTCGAGCCTCTGGGCTCCGGTGGCGGCCGCTTCGACGGCCCGGCGCGCGAGATTGGCGGGAATGGCGAAGCCGATCCCCTGAAATCCGCCCGTGCGCGAGAAGATGGCTGTGTTGACCCCGATGAGCCGTCCCTGCATGTCGATCAGCGCGCCGCCGGAATTGCCGGGATTCACGGCGGCGTCGGTCTGGATATAGACCTGCCCGTCGTCATTGGCGCGCATGACCGCCGAGACGATGCCGCTGGTGACGGTCTGTCCGACTCCGAAGGGATTGCCGATGGCGAGCACGAGGTCCCCCGGCTCCAGCGTGTCGGAATCCCCGAACTCCAGAGCGGGCAGGGCGGAGGCGCCTTGGATCCGCAGCACGGCCAGATCGCTCGCTTCGTCGGAGATGAGGATCCTGGCGGGGAATTCGCGCCGGTCGGCCAGCGCCACGGTGATCTCGTCCGCGCCCCCGACCACATGGGCGTTGGTGAGCACGATTCCCGAGGGATCGACGATCACGCCGGAGCCGAGCGAATTTTCTTCTCCGCGCGCGGTGGGCGGCCGCCCGAAGCGCCTGCGGAAAAGTTCGTCGAAGATCGGATCTCCGGCGAAGGGATGCAGCCTCTGCTGAACGAAGGTCTTCGTATAGATGTTGACCACCGCCGGAGCCGCCCGCTTGACGACCGGCGAGAAGGAGAGCCGCATCTCCGTCGGGCTCTGCGGGACCGAGACGGCGACCGAAGGAATCGCCGGGATCGTCGCGACTCCCTGTCCGCTTTGCGCGAAGGCCCAGAGCGCGCCCCCCGTCGCCAGAGATCCCAGCAGCGCGAGCGCGCCGATCCGCGAGATTCGCATGATTCCTCCAGATTCGCCGAATTCGGGGGTGAGATTCGCGCGGATTCGCAGGATTCGCCCCTTTGAGGAGGAAAATAGGCGGATCTCCGGCCCGGCGAAAGGGGGCGCGGCGCAGAGACCCCCGGTTTCCTTATTTTCAAGCCATTGAATTAAAACGATTTTTAAGAAAGGTCATGAAACTGTGAAAATACTTCTTGCCCCCCACAATTTCCCGGCCTATAAACCGCTCACCGACGGCGCTGACGCTTCGGCGGACGGCTTCGCAGTCTCTGAAATT
>NZ_KB893663.1 GCF_000374145.1 Neomegalonema perideroedes DSM 15528
GTTTCGAGTTGGTCGCGCGATCCGCCGAAAAGTCGTTCAAACTTTTCGGATCGCGCCGCAGGTTTCGAGTTGGTCGCGCGATCCGCCGAAAAGTCTTTCAAACTTTTCGGATCGCGCTCCGGGTCCGGTTTCGCGCCGCTTTCGCGGCCCTTCCGCAGGAGGCTTCTGATGGCTTCGCAACGCTCCCCTCTGCTTCTTCCCGTCGATTGGGCCGCGCGCATGGCCGAGGCTCAGGCTCTGGCCGCCACGGGCGGAGACCTCAGCCGCAAGATCGGCGTGGCGGCTCTGGCGGGCTTCGCGCGGGCGGCGGCGGCTTCGCCGGCGGTGGCGCCCATGGCGCGCCTCGCGCCGCGTCCGCCGCAAGAGCCCGAAGCTCCGCGCTTCTTCTCGCGCCGCATGGCGGAGCTGGCGCAAAGGCGCGTTCAGGCGGCCTAGAGCGCTTTCCAGCGAAACCGACCAGATTTCGCGTCGCGAAAGCGCGACAGAATAACGAATTAGAGAGTTTGAACGGCCCAATTTGGTCGGAAAACGCTCTAAGGAGCCGGAGGCCGCGCGGCCGCCTCCGCCCTTTCGCGGCGCAAAAGCGGCAGGATGCGGAGCTCCAGCAAAGGCGCCAGCGGAACCCCCGCCTGAGCCGAATCCTCAAGCCAAAGCGCCTCCTCGATCTCGGCGCAGGGCCGGACCTCGACCGCGCCGAGCTTCAGACGAAAAGACTCCGCCTCCAGCGTGAAGCCCGGCTCATTGGCGGCGGGCGCCTCGAAGCGGCCCATGAACTCCGGCGCTTCGGGCGGGATCTCCAGAGCCAATTCCTCCGCCAATTCGCGGATCAGAGCCGCGCGCGGCGTCTCGCCCGGCTCGATCTTCCCGCCCGCCTGCATGAAGATCGCGCTTCCCCTTTTGCGGACCAGCAGAAGCCGACCGTCCTCGCCCTCGATCAGGGCGACGGCGATGCGGAGGACGCGCTTCTTCTCTCGTCCGGGCTTCACAGATCCGCGCCGCGCCGCAGGGTCAGCGTCGTCCAGTCGCCGAGGACCAGCTTGAAGTCGCGGCGGAAGCCGTGGCGCTTATACACCGCCTCCACGCCGTCGGCCTGACGGTTGAGGATGCCCGACAGAATCGCCCGCCCGCCCGGCGCGATATGCGCCCGCATCTCAGGGGCGAGCTTCTTCAGCGGATTGGCCAGAATATTCGCCAGAGCCAGATCGAAAGGCCGCCGCTTGCGCGCCTGAGGATGGCTGAATCCGATGGCCGCCCCGGTGAAGATCCAAGGCTGAAGCCCGTTGGCGACGGCGTTTTCGCGGGCGGTGCGGGCGGCGATGGGGTCGATGTCGGTGGCGAGGGCGCGCTTGCGCCAGAGCTTCGTCGCGCCCATGGCCAGAACCCCCGTGCCCGCGCCGACGTCCACCACGTTGCGCGGCGTGAAGCCCCGCTTCGCCAGACGGCTCATCGCCAGAAGGCAGCCGCGCGTCGTGTCGTGATGCCCGGTGCCGAAGGCCATGGCCGCCTCGATGAGCAGGCCATAGGCGTTGCGCGGAACTTGATCGGCGTCATGGGCGCCGTAGAGGAAGAAGCGGCCCGCCTCCACCGGAGTCAATTCGCGGCGCACCTGCGCGACCCAATCGCGGTCGTCCATGCGCGAGACCACGAAAGGCCGCGCCCCATAGGCCGCCGCCAGAAGATCCAGAGCCACCCCGTCCGGCGCCGAGGTGAAGTAGACCGAAAGCTCCCAGAACTCCTTGGCCTCGTCGACCTCGAAGGTGCCGACGCCCTCCGGCGCGGGATCCAGCTCCTCCAGCGCCAGAGCCAGAGATTCCGCGGCGGCGTTCCCCGTCAGGGTCGTGAAGGCGACGTGGTTGGTCGGGACGGGCTTGAGCATGGCGAGCTTCTCCAGAGGCGGCGCGAGGCCGCCCTTGTGGCGCCGCCCCCTCCCCGGCGCAAGAGGCCGCGCGCGGACAAAGCCTTATCCGGCGTCTGTTCCGACTTCTGTGAATTTTGTTGACAGCCCGGCCCTGCTTCGCGGAGCCTTCATCAAATCGTCATAAAAGGCTCGGCGCGCGAACGTCGGGTTTTGGGAGGAACTTATGGTGTTCGGAATCCGGACCGCGTTTTGCGGCCTTCTTGGCGCGACGGCGCTCGTCGCGGCCTCTTCCTCGGCGCAGGCCGCGGGGAACCTCAACCTCATCTGCTCGGCGGACGTGGTCGTCTGCGAATTGCTGGAGAACGCCTTCGAGCAGGAGACCGGGGTCTCGGTGAACATGGTCCGGCTCTCCTCGGGCGAGACCTACGCCAAACTGCGCGCCGAAGCCCGCAATCCGCGCACCGACGTCTGGTGGGGCGGCACCGGCGACCCCCATTTGCAGGCCGCCGCCGATAATCTGACCCAGCAATATGAATCGCCCCGCCAGAGCGAATTGCGCGATTGGGCGATCCGCCAGTATGAGGCCTCGGGCGGCAAGACGGTCGGCGTCTACGCCGGCGCCCTCGGCTGGGGCTATAACCGCGACCTCCTCGCCGCCAAGGGTCTGGAGCCGCCGCTCTGCTGGGCGGATCTGCTCAAGCCGGGCTTCAAGGGCGAGATTCAGATCGCCAATCCGAATTCTTCGGGCACCGCCTACACCGCCCTCGCCTCGCTCGTGCAGATCATGGGCGAGGACGAAGCCTTCGCCTATCAGAAGGCGCTGAACGACAACGTCTCGCAATACACCAAATCCGGCTCGGCGCCGGTGAAGTCGGCGGGACGCGGCGAAACCATGGTCGGCGTGGTCTTCATGCATGACGCCGTGGCCGTGGCCGCCGAGGGATTCCCCATCGAGGCCGTCGCGCCCTGCGAGGGCACGGGCTATGAAGTGGGCTCGATGTCCATCGTGCGGGGGGCGCGCAATCTGGAGAACGCGAAGCTCTGGTACGACTGGGCTCTGCGCCCCGACGTGCAGTCGCGGCTGAAGGAGGCGAAATCCTTTCAGCTCCCCTCGAACAAGCTGGCCGAGCCCCCGCCCGAGGCCCCCGATTTCGACGCGATCAAGCTGATCGACTACGACTTCGAGAAATACGGCGCCACCGAGACCCGCCGCGCCCTTCTGGAGCGCTGGGACAAGGAGATCGGCGCCAGCGCCCAATAAGCGGCCGCGCCTCCGGCCCCGGAGCCCCCGCCCTGCGCGGAGGCTCCGGCAGCTGTTTCTCCGTTCCGCCGCCCCCTTCTTTCGCCGCAAGGCTTCGGCGCGGTCTCTCGCGCCCGCCTCTTGAGCCGTCGCGGCCCTTCCTCTCCGAGGAGGCCCTGCCATGACCCTCGCCCCCGCTTCGGGCTTCGCCGCTTCCGCGAATCCTCCGCCGCCCCGACGCCTCGACGCCGCCTTGCTCCTTGGGCTGCTCGCTTTTCTGATCCTGCCCTGGCATCGGATCGAGGGCGGCTTCTTCGGCTTTCGCTGGCTTGCGGGCTTTCCCTCCGATCCCGACACGGCGCCCGGCCTGCTCCAGATTCTGCTGCACGGGCGAATCTGGCTGCTGGCGCCTTTGCTGGCTCTGGCGGCGGCGGCTTGGGCGCGCTTCGCGCTCAAGGATCCCGACGCGCGCGGGCGGGCTTGGGTCAGGCTCGGAGCCCTCGGGCTGGCGCTGCTGACCATCCAAGGCTTCCTCATCGGCTTCATGGGCTGGAGCTGGCTCTGGCTGGACGGGCTCTTCGGCGAGCTGTCTCAGGGACAGCCCGCCATGGGCGCGGGCGCCGTGACGGCGGGCGCGGCCTTTCTGCTGATCTTCTCCTTCGGACTGGCGGATCGCGGCGTGCTGCGCGGCGACGCCTTCGTGATCTCCTCCATCGCCTTTCTGGCGGCTCTGGTGGCGATCTTCGTCTTCTACCCCGTGACGCGGATGCTGGTCGGCGCCTTTCAGGATTTCGACGGCTCCTTCACCACGGCGGGCTTCACGCGCAATATGGCCTCCTCCTCGATCTGGAGCCTCGGCTGCGTGATCGGCGAGACGCGCTGCGGCGTGGCCTGGCGCACGCTCTGGCTGGCGCTGATGACCGCGACCGGCGCCACGACCCTCGGCCTCTGCTTCGCCCTGCTCGCGACCCGCACGCGCTTTCCCTTTAAAAAGGGCCTGCGCCTGCTGACCATCCTGCCGATCATCACGCCGCCTTTCGTGGTGGGTCTGGCGCTGGTGCTGCTCTTCGGGCGCTCCGGCGTGATCACGCAGGGGCTCTCCAGCCTTTTCGGGGTGGAGCCGGGGCGCTGGCTCTATGGTCTGACGGGCGTCTGGATCGCGCAGGTGCTGTCCTTCACGCCGGTGGCCTTTCTGATCCTCATCGGGGTGGTGGAGGGCGTCAGCCCCTCCATGGAGGAGGCTTCGCAGACCCTCCGCGCCGACCGCTGGCGCACCTTCGCCCAAGTCTCCCTGCCCCTGATGAAGCCGGGTCTGGCGAACGCCTTCCTCATCAGCTTCATCGAGAGCATGGCCGATTTCGGCAATCCTCTGGTGCTGGGCGGCAGCCATGGGGTGCTCTCCACGGAGATCTTCTTCGCGGTGGTCGGCGCCTCGACGGATCCCTCAAGAGCGGCGGTTCTGGCGATCATCCTGCTCGGCTTCACGCTGACCGCCTTCATGGCGCAAAGGCTTTGGCTGGGGAAAAAGAACTTCGCCACCGTCTCGGGCAAAGGCGATCCCGGCCAGCACGCCGCCTTGCCCGAGGGCGTGCGGCGGCTGGTCTACGCCGTGACGATTCCCTGGCTGCTCTTCACCGTGACCGTCTACGCGATGATCTTCGCGGGCGGCTTCGTGAAGACCTGGGGCCTCGACCATAGCCTGACCTTCGGCCACTATCTGCGGGCTTTCGGAGTCTCCTGGGGCGATCAGGGGATTCTCTGGACCGGCGTGGCCTGGAACAGCTTCTGGACCACCATGAAGATCGCGCTGATCGCCGCGCCTCTGACCGCCGCCGTGGGCATGCTCACCGCCTGGCTGATCGTGCGTCAGAACTTCGTCGGGCGGGGCCTCTTCGAATTCGCCCTGATGATGAGCTTCGCCATTCCCGGCACGGTCATCGGCGTGAGCTACGTCATGGCCTTCAACATGCCGCCGCTGGAGATGACCGGCTCGGCGCTGATCCTGGTCATGTGCTTCGTCTTCCGCAACATGCCGGTGGGCGTGCGCGGCGGCGTGGCGGCCATGAGCCAGATCGACAAGAGCCTCGACGAAGCTTCGCTGACTCTGCGCGCCGACAGCGCCCGGACTCTGCGGCGGGTGGCTCTGCCGCTGCTGCGCCCGGCGATCACGGCGGCGCTGGTCTACGCCTTCGTGCGGGCGATCACTTCGATCAGCGCGGTGATCTTCCTCGTCAGCGCGCAATACAACATGGCCACCGCCTATATCGTCGGGCTGGTCGAGAACGGCGAATATGGCGTGGCCATCGCCTATTCCTCGGCGCTCATCGTGGTGATGGCGGCCATCATCTCCGGATTTCAGCTTTTGGTGGGCGAGCGGCGTCTGCGGCGCGAAAACCGCGTCGCGGCGACCTCCGCCGATGGAAAAGGAGCCGCGGCATGAACGCCGTCCCTCAGGAGAAGCGCGACGACAAACGCGGCTCGGTGAGCTTCGAGGAGGTGACGAAAAGCTTCGGCGCCTTCACCGCCATTCCCGGCCTCTCTCTGGAGATCGCGCCGGGAACGCTGGTCACGCTGCTCGGGCCTTCGGGCTGCGGCAAGACCACCACTTTGCGCATGCTCGCGGGGCTGGAGCATCCGACGAAGGGACGCATCCGCATCGGCGGCAAGGACGTCACCGCCCTGCCCGCCAACGCCCGCGACGTCTCCATGGTGTTTCAGTCCTATGCGCTGTTTCCGCATATGACCTCTCTGGAGAACGTGGCCTATGGGCTGCGCTCCTCGGGGATCAAGGCCAAAGAGGCGCGCGAACGGGCCGAAGAAGGCTTGAAGCTGGTGGGGCTCGGGGGCATGGGCGCGCGGCTTCCGGCCGAGCTCTCCGGCGGACAGCAGCAGCGCGTGGCGGTGGCGCGGGCTCTGGTGCTGGAGCCGCAGGTGCTGCTGCTCGACGAACCCCTCTCGAATCTCGACGCGCGGCTGCGGCGACGGGTGCGTACGGAGATTCGCGAGATTCAGCAAAGGCTCGGCTTCACCGCCGTCTACGTCACCCATGATCAGGACGAGGCCCTCGCGGTTTCGGATCAAATCATCGTGATGAAGGAGGGCCGGATCGCTCAGCAGGGAACGCCCCGCGAGCTTTACGAATCCCCCGCCTCAGCCTTCATCGCCGATTTCATGGGCGAGGCCAACGTCGTGCCCTGCGCGGTGGAGGAGATCGCGGGCGGAACCGCCCAGATGCGGATCGAGGGACTCGTCCGCCGCCTGCCCGCGCCCGCCGGACTCAAACCCGGCGCCGCGCAATTGGCCATTCGCCCCAACGCCATAGCCCTCAGCCCCTCGGCGCCTGAACACGCCGCCTTTCCGGGCCGAATCGAGAGCGCCGCCTATCTCGGCGATCATGTGGAGTATGAGGTGGCCACCTCGGCCGGACGGCTCTTCGCCGTGGATTCCCAAACGGATTCGCCCCTCGCGCCCGGCGAGGCCGTGGCGGTGGATCTGCGGCCGCGCGGGGTGGCGCTCATCCCCGGCTGAGCCGGAGAGGCGAAAGACGACGCGCGAGGCGATCCGTCGCGCGCGGGCTCAACTGATTCGAAACTCTGGCGTCTCTGAGACACGATTCGCCGGAAAGGTCGATCCGTCTTTAGTCGAAGGCTTGGGTTTTGCGCCCAAAGCGCTTATATCCCGCAATGCAACATTACGGGATCGAGGACCATGCTGGCCCATCATGCGCTCTCCGGAGCGGTGCGTCGCCTGCGCCCCTGGGAGGGGCGGCTCTACGCAGAGCATCTGGAGCGCCTGCCTCCGGACGCCCGGCGCCGCCGTTTTCACGGCGAGGTCAAATCCGAAGCCCTGCGCGCGCACGCCTCGCGCGTGGCTAAAGACCCTGACAGACGCGTCTTCGGCTGGTTCGACGAAGGAATCCTGCGCGGCGCCGCCGAGATCTCCCTGCCTCAGGGCGGATCGACGGCGGAATGCGCCTTCGCCGTGGAGCCTCAGGCCCAGAGGCGCGGCGTGGGCTCCGCCCTGATGGAGCGCGCCATCCTCTACGCCCGCAACCACGGCGCCACGCGCTTCATCGTGCTGACCTCCCGCGAGAATCAGCCGATGCTCAAGCTCGGGCGGAAATTCGGCTTCCACTTCGAATCCGACGGCGGCGAGATGGAGGGCGAGATCACGCCGGATCCTTTCAGCGCCTATTCGCTCTTTCTGGAGGCCGCCGAAGAGGAGACGGGGATGCTCGCCTGGCGCGGCGCCCGCAACGCCGCCTGGTGGCGCGAGGCCGGAGGCCGCTTCTGGAAGGCCTGGTCTCAGCAGACGCCGGGATCGGGGCGCTTCAAGCGCGGGGCGTGAGAATCCCCTGAGGCGCCGCAAAGCCGTGATCCCGCAAGCCGAGGATCTCGGCGAGCAGCCCGGCGATCTGAAGCTGAGTCGGCGAGCCATGAGGGTCGGGCAGGAAAAGCGCCTCGCCCGCGGGCCCCCCGACAGGCCCCAGCGTATAGAGCGGAACGCGGGTCTCCGCCGCCTCCGGGCCGGAATGCTCGCCTAAATCGCTCATGCCGTGATCCGCCGTCACGAGAAGCGCATAGCCCGCCGCCCGCCAGCGCGGCGCCCAGCGCGCCAGCAAATCCCCCTGCCTCCGCGCCTTGCGGTCATAGGCTCGCGAAACGCCTCCCGAGCGATGGCCTTCGTCGTCCACGTTCATCGGATGGAGCAGCAGCAGATCCGGCTCATGGCGGCGGATCAGATCCTCCGCATCGGCGAAGAGATGGGAATCGGGATAAGCGTCGTCCCAGTAGAAGACGCCATGCCGGATCCCGCCCGGATGATCCTCGATCCGCCGATCCTCCGGCGTGAAGGGCGCGCGGTTGAACAGCTCGAACTACCAGCTATAAGCCGCCGCCGCCGTGACCAATCCCGCCGCCCGCGCCGCCGCGAAGATGTTCGGATGCGGCGAAAGCCTCACGACCTCGTTGCAGGTCGTCCCATGGACCACAGGCGGCAGCCCCGTCGCGAGGGTCTCGTAGAGCGGCCGCGACAGGGCCGGAAGCGCGCAGCGCAATTCATGGACCTGCGCCTCGCCCGCCGCGACCATCCCCTCAAGCCAGCCGAGACAGCGCCGCGCCGCGTCATAGCGCAGCCCGTCCAGCACCACGAGAATCGCTTTAGCCATGGGCGCCTCCCTCTTCGCGCGGCCATCTTCTCCGAAGCCTGCGGGCGGGGCAATCCGGAGCGCCGAGGCGCGCGCCCGCAAATATCCGAGTGAAAGAATCGGAGTTTTCCCGCGCCCGCCTTTCGGCTAGGAGGAACGGGGCCCGCGCGACTCGCCTGAGATTCGGCGCAGACCGCCGCCCCTGCTCAGGAGACTCCGCCCATGCTCGTCGCCATTCCCGATCTGCTCACGCGCGAGGAGACCGCCTACATCCGCCAGACGCTCGAATCCACGCCTTGGGTCGACGGGCGCGCCACGGCGGGAGATCAGGCGGCGGGGGTGAAGAAGAATCTGCAAGTGCCGCTGGATTCCCCCATAGGTCAGGAATTGGGGCAGATCGTCTTGCGGGCTCTGGCGCGCAGTCCCGAATTCACCACGGCGGCTTTGCCCGCGCGGATTCTGCCGCCCATGTTCAACCGCTATGACGAAGGCATGGCCTTCGGCGCCCATGTCGACGGCTCGATCCGCGCCTTGCCCGGCACCGGCCAGCGCCTGCGCACGGACGTCTCCTCGACGCTCTTCCTCAGCGATCCCGAAGATTACGACGGCGGCGAATTGGTCGTGCACGACACCTACGGCGAGCATCGGGTGAAGCTTCCGGCGGGACATCTGGTGGTCTATCCGGCCACGAGCCTGCATTCCGTCACCCCCGTGACGCGAGGCGCCCGCTGGGCCTCCTTCTTCTGGACCCAATCCATGATCCGCGACGATTGGCGCCGACATATGCTTTACGATCTCGACCGGGCGATCATGCGGGTGCGCAGCCATATGCCGGATCAAGACCCCGCCGTCAGCGGACTGACCTCGCATTATCACAACCTCCTGCGCCAATGGGCCGAGGTGTGAGCGGCTTCCTCATTCCTCCGGACGCGGTTTCGGCGGAGGATTACCGCCGCCACGCCCAAGCGCGGCTTTCGCCCGAGATCTGGGCCTGGCTCGAAGGCGCGGGCGCCGACGGAATCACCCGCCGCTGGAACCGCGAGGCTTTCGAGGCTCAAGCCCTCGCGCCGCGCGTCCTCGCCGAGATGGCGGGCGCGAACACATGGTGCGATCTCTTCGGGCGCAGCCTGCCGCATCCTGTCCTCGTCGCGCCTATGGCGCATCAGAGGCTTCTCCATCCCGAAGGCGAGGCGGCCATGGCGCTCGGGGCGACGGCGGCGGGCGCGGCCATGGTCGTGAGCTGTCAGGCCAGCCGCAGCTTCGCCGAGATCGCTAAAGCGGCGCCGGGGGCGGATCTCTGGCTTCAATTGTATCTCCAGCCGGATCGGCTGGCTTCTCTGGATCTGGCGCGACGCGCGGCGGAGGCGGGATTTCGCGGCGTCCTGCTGACTGTCGACGCCCCCGTCAATGGATTGCGCAATGAAGAGGCCCGGGCGGGTTTCCGTCTCCCGCCAGAAGCCGCTTCGGCCAATCTCATCGGCCCCCTGCATACGCCTTCGCGGGCGGGACCGGGGGAAAGTCCGGTCTTCAAAGGGATGCTCGACGCCGCCCCGACCTGGCGCGACGTCGAGGCGCTGAAATCCCGGATCGGCCTGCCGCTGCTGGTGAAGGGGATCCTCCATCCCGCCGACGCGCGGCGCGCTCTGGAGGCGGGCGCGGACGGGCTCGTGGTCTCGAATCATGGCGGGCGGGTTCTCGACACCGCCCCGGCCAGCCTTGAGGCTCTGCCTTATGTGGCGGCGGAGGTGAAAGGCGCGGTCCCGATCCTGCTCGACGGCGGGATAAGGCGCGGAACCGACGCGCTCAAGGCTCTGGCTCTGGGGGCCACGGCGGTGATGGTCGGACGGCCCCTGCTCCATGCGCTGGCGGTGGGCGGAGCCTCGGGCGTCGCGCATCTGCTGACCATCCTGCGCGCCGAATTGGAGACCGCCATGACGCTCACCGGGCGCCGCAGCCTCGCGGAGATCGACGCCGGAGTCCTCTGGCCGCCGCGGGCTTAAGCTCCGGTCGTTTCGGCCTCGGGCCGGGCCGGGCAGCGCGCGCAGAGTCCGCGCAGCTCCAGCACCGTCTTGGCGGGGCGGAAGCCATGGCTTGAGGCCCAAGTCTTCAAGCCTTGCTCCACCGCCGCCTCGCAAAACTCCTCGACTCCGCCGCAGGATTCGCAGATCGCGAAGGCCATCAGCCGATGCGCCCCGTCATGGGGGCAGGCGTGGCCGCCATGGCCGCCGCGATGGGCGCAGGCCACAAAGGCGTTGAGGCTCTCCAGACGATGCGCCAGCCCGAGCGCCGTCAGCTTCTCCAAAGCCCGATAAATCTGCAAAGGCGCGCGCAGGCCCTCGGCGCGCAGCTGATCCAGCAGCGCATAGGCGCTGAGCGGCGCCTCCGCCTTCTCCAGAGCGCCCAGCACCAGAGCCTGATTTTTCGTCAGATCGGGGGCCCCATGGGCATGGGCGCGGGCGTGAGCGGCCAAGACTGATCCTCCTGATCTCATCCGAAAAGCGGATTTCGGGCTTGCGGCTTCATATGTAATAACATATCAAACTCCTTCAAGCCGATCCAGCCGAGCGCCTCATATGATCCAGACCGCCCCGACCTGCCTCAGCTTCAAGGATTTGACGCTCGGCTACAAGAGCCATCCGGCCGTCCATCATCTTTCGGGCGATCTGCGCAAGGGCTCCCTGACCGCCGTGGTGGGGGCCAACGGCTCGGGAAAATCCACTTTGCTTAAAGGGATCGTCGGGCTGCTCAAGCCGATCTCGGGGCGCGTGGCCCGCGCGCCGGGGCTCAAGATCGCCTATCTGCCGCAGCGCTCCGAGATCGATCCGACCTTTCCGGCGCAATTGCGCGATCTGGTGGGACTCGGGCTCTGGCCGAAGCGCGGATTGCTGGGGCGCCGGCGCCCTGAGGACGAAGCCGCTCTTTCGGAGGCTCTGCGGGCGGTGGGGCTGGCGGGCTTCGAGCGCCGCGCCCTCGACACGCTTTCGGGCGGACAATTGCAGCGCGCGCTCTTCGCCCGGACGATCCTTCAAGAGGCGGATCTGATCCTCCTCGACGAGCCTTTCAACGCCGTGGATTCGCGGACCATCTCGGATTTGATGGGCCAGATCCTCCGCTGGCGCGACGAAGGCCGCACGGTCATGGCGGTGATCCATGATCTGGAGCTGGTCCGGGCGCAATTCCCGGAGGCTCTGCTCATGGCGCGGCGCCCGGTGGCTTGGGGTCCGACGCGCGAGGTCCTGCGGGCGGAGAATCTGCTCAAGGCCCGCCGCTTCTCCGAGGCTTGGGACGACGCCGCGCCTTGGTGCGCCCCGGATTTCGACGCGGAGGCCGCCCATGGCCGCGACCACGACCACGCGCATGACCATGACCATCGGGGGGCGGCGTGATCGCTCTGCTCCATGAGATTCTGATCCAGCCTTTCGCCGAATTCGCCTTCATGCGGCGGGCTTTGCTCGGCTCCCTGCTGCTGGCGCTGAGCGCCTGTCCAGTGGGGGTCTTCCTCATGCTGCGCGGCATGAGTCTGGCGGGCGACGCCATGGCGCACGCCATTTTGCCCGGCGCGGCGGCGGGCTTCCTGCTCTATGGGCTGGAGATCCTGCCGATGACCGTCGGCGGCCTGATCGCGGGGGCTCTGGTGGCTCTGGGCGCGGGCGCGGTCTCGCGGCTGACGATCCAGAAGGAAGACGCCTCCATGGCGGCCTTTTATCTGATTTCGCTGGCTTTAGGCGTCTGCCTGATCTCGCTGCGCGGATCGAGCGTGGACTTGAGCAACGTGCTCTTCGGCGCGGTTCTGGCGCTGAACGACGAGGCCCTGCGGCTGATCTCCGGGATTTGCGCGACGACGCTGATCGCGCTGGCGGTCTTCTGGCGGGCGCTGGCGGCGGATTCCCTCGACCCCTTGTTTCTGCGCTCGGTCTCGAAGATCGGAGCGCCGGCCCATTTCATCTTTCTCGGGCTGGCGGTGCTGAACATGGTCGGCGGATTTCAGGCCCTCGGGACGCTGCTGTCGGTCGGGCTGATGATGCTGCCCGCCGCCGCCGCGAGATTCTGGGCCTCAAGGCTCTTTCCCATGGCCGCTCTGGCGGTGGGGATCGGCATGGTCTCCTCCTATGCGGGGCTTTTGCTCTCCTATCATCTGGAATGGCCTTCCGGCCCGGCCATCGTGCTCTCGGCCGGAGCGGTTTACCTTCTCTCACTGATCGCGGGGCCGCGCGGCCTGATCTCCACGCATCTGCGCGCCCGCAGCCATCGCTCGGCCTGATCTCTCCCCTTTTTCGAGGATTCCCCCATGCCTCCCATGCGTCTGACTCTCGCCTGCGGCTTTTACGTTATAACATCTCTATTCGCCGCGCCTCTGGCCGCTCAGGAGGTCAAGGCCGTGGCGAGCTTCTCCATCCTCGCCGATTTCGTGAAGCAGGTCGGCGGCGAGCGCGTGGGCGTTCAGGCTCTGGTGGGGCCGGACGGCGACGCCCATAATTACGAGCCCCGCCCCGCCGACGCGGCGGCTCTGGCGCGGGCCGACGTGGTTTTCGTCAATGGTCTGGGCTTCGAGGGCTTTCTGGACCGTCTGGTGGCGGCGAGCGAAACCAAGGCGCCGGTGGTCGTCGCCTCGGAGGGCGTGGAGGTCGTCGAGGCCGAAGAGGACCATGATCATGACCACGACCATGATCACGAAAGCCACGCGGAGGACCACGCCCACGACCATCACGATCATGGCCCGCTGGATCCGCATGCTTGGCAATCCGTCGCCGACGCTCGAATTTACGTGGAGAACATCCGCAAGGGGCTCTGCGCCGCCGATCCCGAGGGCTGCCCCGGCTACGAGGCCCGCGCCGCCGCCTATGACGAAAAACTCGCGGCTCTGGACGCCGAATTGCGCGCCGAATTCGCCGCTCTGCCGGAGGCCCGCCGCCGGGTGATCGTCTCGCATGACGCCTTCGCCTATTTCGGCCAAGCCTATGGCCTGACCTTCCTCGCGGCGCAGGGACGCTCCGCCGAGGCGGCGCCCTCCGCGGCGCAGATCGCGGCGCTGATCCGTCAGGCCCGCGCGGAGAAGGCCGCCGCCATCTTCGTCGAAAACATCTCAGATCCCCGGCTCGTGGAGCGGGTGGCCGCCGAAACCGGCCTGAAGGTCGGCGGGCGGCTTTACTCCGACGCCTTGTCCGGGCCTCAGGGCGCGGCGCCGGACTACCTCTCCATGATGCGCGCCAACGCGGAGACTTTGCTCAAGGCCCTGAAATAAGCTTTTGCGCTTTTCACGGCTGACAGCCTTCGATTTCCGGCGCAGGATCGCCCCGAAGCTTAATTTTGGGGAGGCTCTGCGCCATGTGCCACGCCTGCGTGATGGACTCCGTTCAGCGTCAATTGCTCGACCGCCGCCGCCTGCTCAAGGCCGCCGCGGGCTTCGGACTCGGAGGCGCGGCTTTCGCGGCCGGAATCCCGGCGCCCGCCCGCGCCCAGCCTGCGGCGACAGGGCGGGTGGTCGACCTCACCCATACGCTTTTTCCCGATTTCCCCGCCTTCGACGAAGGCCCGCAATTCGCGCTGGAGAAGAAATTCGACCTCGCGAAGGACGGCTATAACCTCCACATCATCCGCGTGAACGAGCATGTGGGCACGCATCTGGACGCGCCTCTGCATTTCTCCGCCGATGGAATCTCGGTCGCCGAGATCCCGGTGGAGCGCCTTGTGGCGCCTCTCGCGGTGCTGGATCTGCGCGCCCGCGCCGCCGAGGATCCGGATGCGCAAGTCACGCCCGACGACGTGAAGGCTTGGATCGCCGAATATGGCGAGCTTCCGGCGGGCGCCTGCGTGGCGCTGCTCTCAGGCTGGGATTCCCGCGTGGCGGAGGGAACCTTCAAAAATCTCGACGCGGAAGGCCGCATGCGCTTCCCCGGCTTCCATCCCGAGGCCGTCGCCTATCTGCTCGAGGAGACCGAGGCGGGCGGAATCGCGGTGGACACCCTCTCGCTGGATCATGGCCTCTCGCCGGATTTCGCGACTCATCGCGATTGGCTCGGCGCGGGACGCTGGGGACTCGAATGCGCGGCCAATCTCGCGGAGCTTCCGGCCTCGGGCGCGACCATCGTCGTCGGGGCGCCGAAATTCCAGGGCGGCACCGGCGGACCCACCCGCGCCATAGCTCTGATCTGAGGAGGCTTCATGTCCACCGTCTCGCCCCCGGCGAATCCGGAATCCGATCCGCGCGTGAAGGCCGTCTTCGACGACATCCGCGCCACGCGCGGCGATGACTTCATCAACAACGTCTGGCGCTATCTGGCCTTTGATCCGCAGCTTCTGGAGGAGATGTGGCGCGACGTGAAAAGCGTCATGGCGACGCCGACGCTGCTCGATCCGAAGACCAAGGAATTGATTTACGCCGCCGTCTCCATCGCCAATAACTGCGAATATTGCGTGCATTCGCATCTGGCGGCGGCCCGCGCCAAAGGCGCCAGCGAGGCCGAAATCGCCGAGCTGATCCGCATCGTCTCCACCGCCGGGCGCACGAATCACATCCTCAACGCGATCCGCCCCCCGGTGGACGCGGCCTTTCTCGCACAGGAGCCCCCTCATGGCTGAGGCCTATCGCATCGTCGCGCGCCATCCCGGCGGTCCCGAAGTCTTCGCGCGCGAGGAGATCACGCCGCCTCAGCCCGGCCCCGGCGAAGTCGCCTTGCGTCAGACGGCGGTGGGGGTGAACTTCATCGACATTTATCTGCGCACCGGGCTTTACCCTTGGCCGCCCAACGAGCAGACGAACCATGTCCTCGGTTCGGAGGGCGCGGGCGTGGTCGAGGCCGTCGGCCCGGGCGTGACCGAGTTCAAACCCGGCGACCGCGTCGCTTACGGAACGGCGCGCGGCGCCTTCGCGAGCCATCGCGTGGTCCCGGCCGCAGCGCTGGTCCCCCTGCCCGCCTCCATTTCGGACGAAGTCGCGGCGGCGATCATGCTCAAGGGCCTGACGGCCTATTATCTCATCCACCAGAGCCACCCGGTTCAGGCGGGCGAGACGGTGCTCGTCCATGCGGCGGCGGGCGGCGTGGGGCAGATTCTCGGGCCTTGGCTGAAGCTGAAGGGCGTCAAGGCCATAGGCACGGCGGGCGGCCCGGAGAAGGTCGCGCTGTTGAGCGGCCTCGGCTACGCCGAAGCCGTCGACTATCGCAGCGAGGATTTCGTCGCCCGCGTGAAGGAGATCACCGGCGGCGCAGGCGTGGCGGCGGTCTACGACAGCGTCGGCAAGGACACCATCCTCGGCTCGGCGGCGGCGCTGAAGCCCTTCGGAACTCTGGTGAGCTTCGGGCAATCCTCCGGCACGCCCGATAATTTCCGCATCGCGCATCTGGCGCCTTCGGGCGGCTCGGTGACGCGCCCGACGCTGTTTCATTTCGCCTCTTCGCGGGACTGGCTGCTCAAGGCCTCGGCGGCGCTGTTCGAGGCGGTGGGCTCTGGCGCGATTCCGGCGCGCATCGACTCGGTGCGGCCGCTGGAGGAGATCGGCGCGGTTCAGACCGACCTCGCCGCGCGGCGCACCGTGGGCGCGACCGTGCTGAAGCCTTAAACGCATACGCGCGCGGCGCCTCCGCCCTTCCGGACGAAGACGCCGCGCTGACGCCCCCCGGCGTCCGCCGCTCCCCCGAGGAGGAGAGAGCGGCGATCCCTTGCGGATCCGCCTTCGCGGCGGATCCGGCTGATGTCATGTTCTGCGCGCGGCCCGCGAAGCCGCTCCGGCTGCGCGAAGACGCTTCAGGCTTTGCAGGTTTCGCGCCAGCCTCACAGCGAGGCGTTGGCCTCCGGGCGGCGACGGGCGGCCTTGGAGCCCGCTTCCTTCTCTTTGGGCGTGACGTTGGTCATCGTCAACTCGCCGCGCAGACCCAGACCCTCGATGTCGGGGCGGCCCTTGGCGGGCCAATATCCGGCCATGGCCAGCATGGCGTAGCCGTGCCAAGCGGACCAAACCGCCGTATGGATCTCGGCGGCGTCGCCTTTCAGCTTCTTGGAGGCCACCAAAGCCGCCACCGCCTCGCGGGAGGGCCCCATGGCGCGGGCGATCTGCTCGCGCAGAGCCTCGGGCGCCTCGGCGCCGAAGCCGCCTTCTCCGCCGCCGAAAGCGAGGCGGAAATCATCGGGGCGCGACTCGGCGTATTGCTGATAGGCCAGCCCCAGAGCCGCCAGACGCTTCGTCGCGTCGGGCGTTTCGGAGGCGATGGTCTCCTGAATATCGGCCAATTCGCCGACGGCCATGGCGCGCATGTAATCGAGCAGAGCCGCCTTATTCTCGAAATAGGTGTAGAGGCTCATGGCGCTCATGCCGATCTCGGCGGCCACGGCGCGGATGGTCAGCCCCGCGGAGCCCTCGGCGTGCAGAAGCTTGCGCGCGGCGCGGCAGGCCTTCCGACGCACAAGAGCCTTCTCCTCTTCGGTCAGCGGCTTTCTCGGCATGTCAGTCCCCCAAATTCCCGGCGGCGACCTCTGGGGACGCCGCGCTCTCTTGGGGCTGAGATTGTCCGCAAGTTCCTATGACATAGTAAAAATCAGAATTTCCGGCCGGCCTGTTTGTCTCGAATTTTATCTATAAGGACTTTATACCCCGTTCATCTTGGTTGATATGGCTTTAATCGAGACAGTCGCGCGACGGATCTTCACGAGGCTTTCCGCGCCTTCCCCCGCTGCAGAAGCGGCTTGAGATAACGCCCCGTATGAGAGGCGGGAATCTTCACGATCTGCTCCGGGGTTCCGACCGCGACGATCTCGCCGCCGCCGTCTCCGCCTTCGGGGCCGAGGTCCACCACCCAGTCGGCGGTCTTCACCACGTCGAGGTTATGCTCGATGACGAGGATGGTGTTGCCCTGCTCCACCAGCTCCTGAAGCACGCCGAGCAAGGTGCGGACGTCCTCGAAATGCAGGCCCGTGGTGGGCTCGTCGAGGATGTAGAGCGTGCGGCCCGTGGCGCGGCGCGAGAGCTCCTTGGAGAGCTTCACGCGCTGGGCCTCGCCGCCGGAGAGCGTGGTGGCGGGCTGGCCGATCTTGATGTAGCCGAGGCCCACGCGCTCCAGAGTCTCCAGCTTGTCGCGGATCACCGGCACCGCCGAGAAGAATTGCGCGCCGTCCTCCACGGTCATCTCCAGCACGTCGGAGACGCTCTTGCCTTTGTACAGCACTTCAAGGGTTTCGCGGTTATAGCGCTTCCCCTTGCAGACGTCGCATTGCACATAGACGTCGGGCAGGAAATGCATCTCGATCTTGATGACGCCGTCGCCTTGGCAAGCCTCGCAGCGCCCGCCCTTGACGTTGAAGCTGAAGCGCCCCGGCTTATAGCCCCGAGCCAGAGATTCCGGCAGACCCGCGAACCAATCGCGGATCGGGCCGAAAGCCCCGGTGTAGGTCGCCGGATTGCTGCGCGGCGTGCGGCCGATGGGAGCCTGGTCGATGTCGATGACCTTGTCGAGATGCTCCAGCCCCTCGATCTTCTCATGAGGCGCGGGCGCGGCGCGGGCGCCGTTCAGAGCGGCGGCGGCGGCCTTATGCAGGGTCTCCAGAATCAGGGTGGATTTCCCGCCGCCTGAAACCCCCGTCACCGCCACGAAGCAGCCCAAGGGAATCTCAAGATCGACGTTTTTCAGGTTGTTGCCGGAAGCCCCGATCACCTTCAGCCGCGCGCCGGAGCCCTTGCGGCGGGTCTCCGGAACCTCGATGCGCCGCGCGCCCGAGAGATATTGTCCGGTGAGCGATTGCGGCGAAGCCTCGATCTCGGCGGGCGTCCCGGCGGCGACCACCTCGCCGCCCCGCACGCCCGCGCCCGGCCCCATGTCCAGGACGTAATCGGCGCTGCGGATGGCGTCCTCGTCATGCTCGACGACGATGACCGTATTGCCCTGATCGCGCAGATTGCGCAGCGTGATCAGCAAGCGGTCGTTGTCGCGCTGATGCAGCCCGATGGAGGGCTCGTCCAGCACGTAGAGCACGCCCGTCAAGCCAGAGCCGATCTGCGAAGCGAGGCGAATCCGCTGGCTCTCGCCGCCCGACAAGGTGCCCGAACCGCGCCCGAGCGTCAGATAATCCAGCCCCACGTTGATGAGGAAGCCCAAGCGCTCGCGGATCTCCTTGACGATCTTCTCGGCGATCTGCGCGCGTTTGGGATCCAGTCCGGCGGCGGCCTCCTCAATCCAGCGCTGGGCCTCGCGGATGGAGCGCGCCGCCACTTGGGAGATATTCTCGCCGGCGATCTTCACCGCCAGAGCCTCCGGCTTGAGCCGCGCCCCATGGCAGACCGCGCAGGGCTTGGAGCCCTGAAAGCGCTCCAGATCCTCGCGGGACCAATTGGATTCGGTCTCTTTATACCGCCGCTCCAGATTGGGGAGCACGCCCTCGAAGGGCCGCCGGGCCTCATAGTTTTTCTTGCCGTCCTCGAAGCGAAAGAGGATCGCCTCTCCCTTGGAGCCGTTGAGGATGAACTCCTTGGCCTCCTCAGGCAGATCCTTCCATGGCGCCTGAGGATCGATCTTCAGATGCTTCGCCACGCTTTCGATGGTCTGGCGATAAAAGGACGAGGGCTCGCCCGCCCGCGACCAAGGCGCAAGGGCGCCCTCCATCAAGGAAAGCTCCGCATTCGGAACCACCAGACGCGGATCGAAGAACAGCTCCACGCCCAAGCCGTCGCAGGCCGGACAGGCGCCCATGGGCGCGTTGAAGGAGAACAACCGCGGCTCGATCTCGGGGATGCTGAAGCCCGAGACCGGACAGGCGAATTTCTCGGAGAAGACGATCTTCTCGGGCTCGCCCTCGCCCTCCGCCGGGACGGTCTCCAGAATCGCCAGACCATCGGCGAGGCGGAGGGCCGTCTCGAAGCTCTCGGCGAGGCGGCGCTCCAGATCAGGCCGGATCACGAGGCGATCCACCAGAATCTCAATGTCATGGCGGAATTTCTTATCGAGGGCGGGCGCCTCTTCGATGTCGTAGATGGCCCCGTCGACGCGCAGGCGCTGAAAGCCCTGTTTGCGCCATTCGGCGATCTCTTTGCGATATTCGCCCTTGCGCTCGCGGACCACCGGAGCCAGCAGATAAACCCGCGTCCCCTCCGGCAGAGATAAAGCGCGGTCGACCATCTGGCTCACCTGCTGGGCCTCGATGGGGAGGCCCGTCGCGGGGGAATAGGGAATTCCCGCCCGCGCGAAGAGCAGACGCAGATAATCGTAAATCTCGGTGACGGTGCCCACCGTCGAGCGCGGATTGCGGCTGGTGGTCTTCTGCTCGATGGAGATGGCCGGAGACAGCCCGTCGATGTGGTCCACATCGGGCTTGGACATCATTTCGAGGAATTGCCGGGCGTAGGCCGAAAGCGATTCGACGTAGCGGCGCTGCCCTTCGGCGTAAATCGTGTCGAAGGCGAGCGAGGATTTCCCCGAACCCGACAACCCCGTCAACACGACGAGTTGATCCCTCGGCAAGTCCACGTCCACGTTTTTCAGATTATGTTCCCGGGCGCCTCTGACGGAGATGGTCTTGCGTTCGGAGATGACGGACATCTGGGCGCCCCCTGATTCGGATGAGGCGGAAGGATTAACCTATCAAGAACGAAAAGAGAAGACGTAGACTCCTCCTCGCCTGATCCTTCTCCCGATGGCGGAAGGCCGCGCTTTCGCCCTAACTTCGCCATAAGGAGAGTTCATGCATATCTTGCACGAAAAACGTGAAAACCGCGCGCCCGCGGAGGCCCCGATGACCGCCCGACCCTCGTTCGCCGCCCCCACCCGGCGCCGCTTGCTGGCTTTGCTCGCCGCCTCCGGCGCGGCGGCGCCCGCCTGGGGCGCTTCGGCTCAGCAGCAGCCTCCGCCCTGCATCGCCGAGCAGCGCATGGGGCCGTGGATCCTCACCACCAACGGCCGGATCTGGGGTCTGGAGGCGCCCGCCGGGCTGGATCTGGGCGCGGGGCTGAGGGCGGCCTCCGGCGCGCCGGGCGCGGCGCGAATCGCTTTCCGGGGCGGGCCGGAGGGCGTCAACGGGCTGATCGCCCGCTTCCCCGACATCGCCGGAGCGCCGGGACTCAGCATGGAGGGCATGCGCGCCGAAATCCGCGTGGACGGCCTTGAAGCCCCGACCGGTCCCGGCTCTGCGCCCGCGCGCTTTCGTCCGCCCTTCTGGGACTACGCCTTCGACGGCGCTCTGGCGCAAAATCTGCTCGGCGGCGGGGCGCGGCGGATCGAGGCCCGGCTGACGCGCAGCATCGGGGGGCGTCTGGAGATTCTGGCCAGCGCCGTCGCCGAGCTGGAGGGAATCGGGCTGGCTCTGGTGCAGGTGCGCGAACTCGCCGCCGGAGAGCGCCAGCGCATGGAGGCCGGGCAATGCCGCGGCTGCTTCCTCACCACGGCCTGCGTGCGGGCGGTCGGGCTGGCTGACGATTGCTGGGAGCTGCGCCAGCTGCGCCGCTTCCGAGACGATTGGCTCGCCCGACGCCCCGAAGGCCCCGCCGAAATCGCGCTGTATTACCGCGAGGCGCCCGCCGTGGCGGCGGATCTGAGCCGCGCAGAGGCTCTGAAGCTTTATCGGCGGGTGATTCTGCCTTGCGCCCTGCTGATTCGGGCGGGCTTCATGGAAGCCGCGCATCGCCGCTATCGGGCGATGATGCGCGGCTTCGGCGTCGCGATCACAGACCCGTGCTGACCACCGTCACCCGCGTCACGCCGCCCTGAGCCAGAGCGGCGGGCGCGTCGGTGCCGTAGAGCGGCAGGCCCGCGGGCCCCTTCACCACCGCGCCCAAAGCCAGCTGACGGCTTCCGTCGAGGAGCTCGCCGGGGGCGTCGACGCGCGCCGTGATCGGGAAGGCCCCGGCGGGGACTTCCTGCTGATGCAGCGCGATGGCCGGATTGGCCGCGTCGAAAAGGCTGATCGTCAGCACGGCGCCCGGCGGAACGGTCCCCGCGCCCTCGACCGCCACGTCCAGCGCTACGGCGGGCAGCAGCGAGACGGGCGCGGCCGTCTGGGCGCCGCGGTCGGCGCCGAGGTTGAAAGAGGCGCAGCCCGTCAAAATCAGGCCGAGCGCCGCGGCCGGCGCAAGAGAACGAAGCGACATGAAGTCTCCCGTCGTTCGGAGGAGGACGAAGGCGCCGCCCTCTGAAGGCTGCGGCGCGGCGGCTCCCGAGCGTCCGTCCGATCCGCCCGGATCGGCCTTAAGCTCCGATGTTTCGCGCCGGGGCGCAATCCCCCCGAATGGGCTCACGCCCGGGCCCCCCGAATGGGCTCGCGCCCGCCCCCCCCCCGAATGGGCCACGCCCAAGGCCCCGAATAGGCTCGCGCCCGGGGCCGACTTCGTTTTGTGGAGTTTGAGGAGATTTGGAGGCGACGACCGGAATTGAACCGGTGTACACGGTTTTGCAGACCGTTGCGTAACCACTCCGCCACGTCGCCCCGAGGCCCTGCCTTTACCAGAGCCGAAGCCTCGCCGCAAGCGCGACTCCGCCGGATCGCGGAATCCTCACAGGGCCTTGTCGAGATTCAGCCGCAAAGCCCCGTAAGCCGCCATCGCCAGAGCCGCGCCGGAAGCGAGCGTCCTAATCTGATTCCACATCTGCCAGCGCTCGGAATAGGCGCGCCAAATCTCTCGCGCCTGCTCGACGTCCTCGGGAACCGCCGTCGCGGCGAGGGCCTCGTTCATCGGCACGTTGATCGTCATGGTCAGAATCATCCCGCCGAAGAGATAGGCCGCCGCGCCCGCGCCGAACCAAAAGCCCGCCGGGCCGAAGCCCTTCAGCCAGAGGACCAGCGCCGTCAGAGCCAGAATCACGGGCGTCAGAAAAAAAGCGGGAAAGAAAACCACGTTCCGCACCGAGGCGTTCATGGCCTGCATGGCCTGAATCGCCACACGCGGATCCGCCTGATCGAGACCCCACATGGTCGAGCAGACCCAGGCGTAGAAGAATCCGAAGATCGCGCCGCAAAACAGAATGGACAGCGTGGAAAGCCCCGCGACGAAGCCTGACATGGCGAATCTCCCAAAACCGTATCTTCATATACGTCTTTACAGAGGCGTATCTGAAGATACGGTGACGGGCAAGACCTTCTGAGGGCGTTTTCCGACCCAGCTGGATCGTGCAAGCGCTCTCAGTTTTTGTTTGGCCGCATTTTCACGACGCGAAGCCCTTTCAGCTTCGCTGGAAGATGCTCGAAGGAGCCGCGACATGCGTCAGGACGCCAAAGCCGAACGTCAGGCCGAAATCGAGGAGACCGCCTTCCGGCTGCTGTTGGAGAAAGGCTACGGCCCCACCTCGATGCTGGCGGTGGCCAAAGCGGCCAAGGCCTCCAATGAAACGCTCTATCGCTGGTACGGCGATAAGACGGGGCTGTTCCGGGCCATGGTCGAGCGCAACGCCGCCGCGACCCGCAAGGCTCTGGAGACGGCCTTGCGCGAGGAGGCCGATCCTCTGGCGGCTTTGGAGTCCGCCGCGCCGATTCTGCTCGGGATGCTGCTGGGAGAGCGCTCGGTGGCGCTGAACCGGGCCGCCGCCGCCGATCCGGGCGGCGAACTCGGCGCGGCCCTCGCCGCCGGAGGACGCGGCGCGATCAAGCCGCTCATCGAGGCGGCTCTGGAGCGGGCCATGGCGGAGGGGCGGCTGGCGGCCTCCTCGCCTGCGGAGGCCGCGGATTGGTTCTTCGGCTTGCTGATCGGAGATCGCCAGATCCGACGGGCGATCCGGGTCGCGCCGCTCCCCGCCCCGGAAGAGGTTTCGGCTCAGGCGGCGGCGGCCATGACGGCTTTTCGCAGGCTCTGCGCGCCTCAGGCCTCGGCGCGCGCCGCGCAATCCCGACCCTGACGGGGCGAGACGAGGATTTCAGAACGGATTTTGCGCGCGGCGCCGCTCAGCGGCATTGATCGCGCACGACCGCGCACATGGTTTCGAATTTCCGCACGTAATCTTGCTGAAGTTCGCTCAGGATCTGGCCGCGCTTCGCTTCATTGGCCTGCCAGTCTTCCTCAGTCTTGGCTAGATCCCGTTTCAGCGCCTGAAGGCCAGCGCTCATCTCCTGAGGAGTCGTCGCATCATAGATGGGCTGAACCGCGCTCAAAGCAACGCTCCCCAAGCATGTGAGGATGCGCAGTTTCTTTCCTGAGGACAGAGTCTTTCTGCACCCAGCGAGCATCAACCCGACCTCTCCAAGGCTCACGAGATCGTCTTTTTTCCGCTCGAACTCTTGCGCGCTCATCCCGGCCTCCACTTCCGAACGCATCTGATCGATCAGAACGGTGAGTTGGGCCCGTCTCGCCTTCCAGTCGTTCCAGTCGGAGAAAGTCTTATTGGATATGGAGGCCAATCGGTCGACATAGAGCGCAGCGCGCTCCCGCTCGACGTCGCCGCAGCTGCGGCCGAGAAGCGGGCTGGCCGGACCGACTCCGGGGCCGATCTGGATCAGGCGATCGGATTTGACGTTGGTGAAGGACTGCATGCACGTCGGCTGCGCTTGCGCGACGGCGGACGCCAAAGCGACGGCGAAGAGCGCCGTCATGAGAATTCGGATCATCCTACTCATCCTATCTTGAGTTGAGAAGAACGCCGAAAGCCTATCATATTTCCTCAAACGCCATATGACTTATCTTTCCCCGCGAGGCGAAGAGGGAAAGCGTCGTTCCCAGAGCGTTTTTCGATCCCGCTGGATCGCGCAAACGCTCTAAGCTTTTGTTCGGTCGCATTTTCACGACGCGAATCCGTTCCGGCTTCTCTGGAGAATGCTCTAGAGATAGGCCTGAGTCACCACGTCGAGCAATTCGACGTCCTTCTCCGCCATCCCGGCCAGCACCCGCGCCCCCGAAGCCAGATGCAGCTCCACGGCGTTGCGGTGGAAGACCTTCACGAGAATCAGATCCGCCGGGAGATCCAGACGCGCCGAACCTTCGTCGGCGAACAGCCGCAGCCCTTGGCCGCTGACCTCGACGCGCCCTTTCAGGGCGCCTTCAAGCTCAGAGGGCTCAGGATAAAGCGGCGCGACGCCGCGTCGGCGCAAAGTGCGGTGCCGCGGACCCGGACCCGGACCGCCCTGCGGCGCGCCCTGAGGATTCCAGATCCAGCGCGCAGGCATGGCGCAGAGCACCTCCTCGCTCAGGGGCGCCCAGGTCCAGACGGGCGCATGCTCGCGCGTCAGGGGCGCGGCGCGCTCTCTTGGGGAGGCCTGGAGCATCGGTCCCTTCTCCTCTCCTGAGCGTCGATCCGATCCGATGGGATCGCCTGAGCGCTCCGCTGCTTCGCTTGGGCTGCGGCGCGAGGCCGCCCGCCCGCCTGAGCCGCGAACGAGATTGTGAAGACTCCGCCTTAAGGAGAGGCGAAAAAACGCGGTTAAGCGGCGTTCGTCATCATCGCCGCCGGGTGAAGAGGAGAAGACCGCGACTCAATATTCGGTGGCGGCCTGCTGGCGCTCCAGATCCTCCAGCAATCTGCGGGCCTGAAGATCGCCGAAGCTGGAGGCCTCGCGGAAATAGGCGGCGGCGGCCGGAAGATCCTGCGCCACGCCGCGCCCGTCGCGCGCCGCCAGACCCATGCGCCGCGCCGCCTCGGGCAGATTCCGCACGCGCCAGAGCGCGTCGTAGACGGCGACCGCCACGTCCGGCGATTCGTTCTCGAAGCTCCCGGCGAGAGTCAGGGCGGCGGGCGCCGTGGCCTCCATGGCGAGGGTCTCGGCGGCGGCGCGCAGATCGTCGCCCGAGCGGGCGTTATGCAGGGCTTCGAGGAAATCCTGAAAGGGGTCGCGCCGCGAAACGCCGAGCGCCGCCACGCCGCCCGAAGAGGCCGCGCCCGGAAATCCGGGGGCCGGATCGGCGGAGCCGCCCAAAACCATGGGCGTCCCGAGAGGCGCCCCCCCCGGAGGAGCCCCGAGAGCGGCGGTTTGGAAAGGCGCAGCTTCGCTGCGGATGAATCCGCCCTCCGGCGCGGCGGGCGCCGCCTCAAGATCGGGCGAGGCGAAGAGCCGCGTGGCGGCCACGCCGCCGGGCGGAGTCGGGAGAGCCTGCGGAGAAAAGCCTCCGGCGCGCAAAGAAGACGGCGGCCATTCCTCCGCCCCCTCCTCCTCCGCGCTCAGGCCCTCAGGCGCGGCGGCCTCGCCTGAGGCGCGGCGCGCGTAATAGCTCGCCGTCTGCGCCGAGGGGGATTCGCGCGGAGCCGCGGCGGACAGAGCCTCCGCGGCGCCCAGACGCGCCAAAACCGCCGCAGGCTCGACGAGCCGCGCCTGAACCTCGGCGCCGGGAGCCGCCCCGGCGTCGCAGCCCGCCAGAAGGGCCGCCGAAAGAACGAGGCTCAGGCCGCGTGAAAGCGCCCGTTCCGCCCCGGTCCGAAAGTGAAGATCATCCTGCCGCATGGCGCGCATTGAACCATAAAGACGCAGATTTTCCCACAGAAAAGAATTTCATGCCCCAATAAAGGAATAAATCACGCCAAAACGCAAAATCCGATGAAGATCGAAGGCCCGCCCCCGGCGTAGGAGCGGGCCTGTTCAGGCTTCGGATCTTCAGGCTTCGGACGCCTGCCGGATCCCGCGCGGATCAGGGCGCGGGGGCGGCCCCGTCGCGCAGGCGCGCGCCCAGACCGCCCATCCAGAGCTTCAGCGCTTCGGCCTCCACCCGCGTGGAGAGCGACTTCCAGACCTCGGCGTTGGTTCCCCCATCCTCGCTGAAGCGGCGACGCAGCCCCTCATGCAGAGAAGCCGCGCCGTAATCTCCGGCGGCGGCGGCCACGCCCGCCCAAGTCAGCGCCTCGGCGTAGTCGCGCGGACGGCCCACGCCCTCGGCGGCGGCCCGCGCCAGACGCGCGACGGCGTCCAGATCGCCCGCCTGAGCCTGAGCCAGCAAAGGATCTTCGGCGAGCTTCGGCGCTTCGCCCTGAATCCGCATGGCCTCGGCGAGGTTCAGACCGGTCTCGGCCCGGTCGAGCAGCGCCTGCGCCCCGCTCAGCCCCTGAGCGCCCGCCCGCAGCGCCTGAGCATAGGCGGCGGCGGAATCGCCCTGCGCGAGGCTCAGCCCGGCGAGGGCCAAAGCCGCCTCGGCGTCTCCGGCCTCGGCCAGAGGCGCGAGCAGGCCGCGGGCGGCCGCGGGCGCAGGCGGCACGCCCTCGCCCGCGAGCAGCGCCTTGGCCAGAATCAGACGACGCGCGGCGGGCAGAGACTCCGGCGCGGAGAGCGCCGTCTCGAACTCCGCCGGGTCGATCAGAGCGGCGAGGCGCGGCGGCGCGGCGGCGAAGACCGGACGCAGAGCCTCCACGGCGGCTTTGGGATCCTGAAGATCGACCAGAGCGCTCAGGCTCGGCGGAGTCTCCGGCGTCAGCGAGACCACCAGCCCGCCGCCCTGAGCCGCGACCCGGCCCAATTCGCGCGCCGCCGAATCGACCAGCCTGCTCTCGGCGGGAGAGAGCTCGCCGCCCCGCGCCAGCTGGCTCTCCAGCCCCTGACGGACCGCGCCCTCGATTCCCGCAGGCCCGCCCGCGAGCCCGGAGAGCGTCTGCGCGAGGCGGGGCGCCAGATTGGCGCGCAGCTCGGCCCGCAGAAGACGCCCTTCGAGACGCGTCTCCGGGCTGTTGAATTCGCTCCAATCCTGATCTTCCTCAGGCCAGCCGGACTCCAGATCGGGCGCGCGCGGAATCTTGACCGAAGGGCGCTCGGCGCCGGTCGCGGGCGGCTCAAGAGTCGGGGGCTCGGGTTCGGGCGCCGGCGCCGGCGCAAGCGCGGGGCTGGGCGGCGTCCACTCCGCCGCATGCAGCCGATCCGCCAGCAGCTCCAGCCCGACCCGCCCGTAAGCGGCGTCGAATTCGGCGGAGAGCCGCCCCAGCGAAGGCCCGATCTCATAAGTCAGAGTGGCCTCGGCGCGGTCGATCTTCAGAGCCTGCGGCCCGAGCATGGCGAGGGCGGCCATCTCCTGCGGCTTGAGGCAGGCGGCCGCGACCTCGATTCCCGAGAGGGTCGCCCGGATCGAGATTTGATCGCGGCCCGCCGCGGCCTCGCCGATTTCGATCCGCGCGGCCGCGACCTCGCAGCCCGGACGCCCCAGAGCGGGCGGCGCGCCCAGAGTCGCGCCGAGATAGGCCAGCTTGTTCTCGCCGACCGCGATCTCGTCATAGCGGAAATCCGTCGCGGCGCGCAGGCTGACGGCGAAGCTCTGGGCGCCGAACCGCAGAACGGCGTCGCGCTCGGGGCCGTCGCCCATCAGGCCCGCCACGAGCGCCAGAGGCGCCGCCGAACTCAGGAAGGCGCTGGCCATCGACATCAGCATGAAGCTTTCCACAGGTCGGATCTCCTTAAAAGCGCGTCGCGGCGCCGGACGGCCCTTCGGGACTCGCCCCGGCGGCGACCCTGCATGACCGCTCTCTCCCGCTGAAGGAGGATGCCTTGCGTCCCGTCCTGACGCAAGGCGCCCTTGCGGATCGGGTCCGAATCCCGTTCAGGGGCGGATGGGGCCTCCTCTGCGTCCTGCGCAAAGGGGCTTTCGCGCCAGCGGCGCCGCGCAAGAAAGTTTCTTGTTCCTTGGTCGCAGGAAAGATTGCTATAGCACTATGGACTGAGATGCGGACCCGGGCCGCGCTTCGGTCGGACTCCCAATGGACAGCGTAGGGGGAGAGCTTATGTCCGGATCCGAACACGGCGCCGCCGTAGGCCGCGGCGCGCGGCCTTTGTCGCCGCATCTGCAAGTCTATCGGCTGCCGCTCACGGCGGTGATGTCTATTCTGCACCGCGTCACGGGCTGCGCGCTCATGGGCGGCGGCGTGGCGCTGATCTGGTGGCTGGTGGCCGCCGCCAGCGGCAAGGGCGCTTTCGACTTCATCAACTGGCTTCTGACCAGCTGGGTCGGGGGCTTGGGGATGCTCGTCTTCGGCGCGGCCCTGATGTACCATCTCTGCAATGGGATCCGGCATCTGATCTGGGACGCCGGATACGGCTATGAAAAGCCCGAGGTCGCCGCCTCCAATAAGGCGGTGCTGATCGGAGCGGGCGTCCTCTCCGCGGTTTTATTCGTTTACGCCTGGCTGGCTTGAGGAGGCTCCCATGGGCATGATCACGCCCCGCGCCCGGGTCGAGGGCTTAGGCTCCGCGAAATCCGGCACCGAACATTGGTGGGGCCAGCGCGTCACGGCGGTGGCGCTCGCCGTGCTGACGCCGATTTTTCTGGTCGGCTTCGCCAAAATGCTCGGACGGCCCTATGAGGAGGTTCTCGCCTTCTACGGCCGCCCGCTGAACGCGATCCTCGCCGGACTCTTCATCGCGGCGGCCTTCGTCCATCTGAAGCAGGGGCTTCAGGTGGTCATCGAGGATTACGTCCATTCGCCTGCGTTGAAGACCACGGCCTTCCTCGCCAACACCCTGCTGACCACCGCTTTCGCGGCGGCCGGAATCTTCTCGCTGGCGATCATCGCCCTGCGCTGACCCGGAAGGCGGCGCGGGGGGCGTCGCCTCAGGCAATCTGATCGAGGATGTTCATGTCTTCTTACACCTATGTCGATCACGCCTATGACGTGGTGGTGGTGGGCGCCGGCGGAGCCGGTCTGCGCGCCACGCTCGGCATGGCCGAACAGGGCTTGCGCACAGCCTGCGTGACCAAGGTGTTTCCGACCCGCTCGCACACCGTGGCGGCGCAAGGCGGCATCGCGGCCTCTCTGCGCAATATGGGGCCGGATTCTTGGCAATGGCATATGTACGACACCATCAAGGGGTCGGACTGGCTCGGCGACAACGACGCCATCGAATATATGGTCCGCGAGGCGCCCAAAGCCGTCTATGAGCTGGAGCATTACGGCGTGCCCTTCAGCCGCACCGAAGAGGGCAAGATCTATCAGCGGCCCTTCGGCGGACATATGCAGAATTACGGCGCCGGTCCTCCGGTTCAGCGCACCTGCGCCGCCGCCGACCGCACCGGCCACGCCATTCTGCATACGCTTTACGGCCAGTCCGTGAAGCATAACGCCGAATTCTTCATCGAATATTTCGCCACCGACCTCCTCATGACCGAGGACGGGCGCTGCGTCGGCGTGACGGCCTGGCGGCTCGACGACGGCACGATCCACCGCTTCCGCGCGAAGCTGGTCGTTCTGGCGACGGGCGGCTACGGCCGCGCCTATTTCTCCGCGACTTCGGCCCATACCTGCACCGGCGACGGCGGCGGCATGGTCGCCCGCGCGGGCCTGCCGCTTCAGGATATGGAGTTCGTGCAGTTCCACCCCACCGGCATTTACGGCGCGGGCTGCCTCATCACCGAGGGCGCGCGCGGAGAAGGCGGCTACCTCGTGAACTCCGAGGGCGAGCGCTTCATGGAGCGTTACGCGCCCTCCGCGAAGGATCTGGCCTCGCGCGACGTGGTTTCGCGCTGCATGACCATCGAGATCCGCGAAGGCCGCGGCGTCGGGCCGAAGAAGGACCATATCTTCCTTCACCTCGACCATCTGCCGCCCGACGTGCTCCATGAGCGCCTCCCCGGCATCTCCGAGAGCGCCAAGATCTTCGCGGGCGTGGATCTCACCAAGGAGCCGATCCCGGTTCTGCCCACCGTCCATTACAATATGGGCGGCGTGCCGACGAATTACTGGGGCGAGGCTCTGAACCCCACCGCCGAGAACCCCGACGCCGTCGTCCCGGGCCTCATGGCCGTGGGCGAGGCCGGATGCGCCAGCGTGCACGGCGGCAATCGTCTGGGCTCCAATTCGCTGATCGACCTCGTGGTCTTCGGCCGCGCCGCCTCGATCCGCGCCAAGGAGGTGGTGGACGCCGCCGCCCCCGTGCCGTCGCTGCCTCAGGCCAGCGCCGAGCAGGCCATGGAGCGTTTCGACCGCATGCGCCACGCCAAGGGCCACGCCCCCACGGCGGAATTGCGCCTCAAGATGCAGAAGGCCATGCAGGAGGACGCCGCCGTCTTCCGGCTTGAGGAATCTCTGCAATCGGGCTGCCGCCGGATCTCCGAGATCTGGAAGGAGAAGGCGGACATCGGCGTGACGGATCGTTCGCTGATCTGGAATTCGGATCTCATGGAGAGCCTCGAATTCGAGAACCTCATGGCCAACGCCATCACGACGGTCTACGGCGCCGAGGCGCGCAAGGAATCCCGCGGCGCCCACGCCCGCGAGGACTACACCGAGCGCGACGACGCCAATTGGCGCAAACACACCGTCTCCCGCCTCAGCGAGGATGGGCAGGTGGATCTGAGCTATCGTCCGGTTCACGCCGATCCGCTCAGCGATGAGATCGACCTCGCCAAAATCGCGCCCAAACCGCGCGTCTATTGATCGGGAGAGCCGAAAGCCATGGTCGCCTTCACCCTGCCCAAGAATTCGCGCATCGTCTCGGGCAAGACTTGGCCGAAACCGGCCGACGCGAAGAATCTCCGCGCCTTCAAGATCTATCGCTACGACCCCGAGTCGGGCGAGAATCCGCGCGTGGACACCTATTACCTCGACCTCGCCGATTGCGGGCCGATGGTCCTCGACGCGATCATCAAGATCAAGAACGAGGTCGATCCGACCCTGACCTTCCGGCGCTCCTGCCGCGAGGGAATCTGCGGCTCCTGCGCGATGAACATCGACGGGCGCAACACCCTCGCCTGCACCAAGGGCCTCGACGAGATCAAGGGCGACGTGAAGATCTATCCGCTGCCGCATATGCCGGTGGTGAAGGATCTGGTGCCGGATCTGACGCATTTCTATGCGCAGCACGCCAGCATCAAGCCGTGGCTGGAGACCAAGTCTCCGCCGCCCGCCGCCGAGTGGAAGCAGTCCATCGAGGACCGCCGCAAGCTCGACGGGCTTTATGAATGCATCCTCTGCTCCTGCTGCTCCACCTCCTGCCCGAGCTATTGGTGGAACGGCGACCGCTATCTGGGTCCGGCGGCGCTGCTTCAGGCCTATCGCTGGATCGCCGACAGCCGCGACGAGGCCCGCGGCGAGCGGCTCGATAATCTGGAGGATCCCTTCCGGCTTTATCGCTGCCACACCATCATGAACTGCGCCAACGCCTGCCCCAAGGGCCTCAACCCGGCCAAGGCCATCGGCGAGATCAAGAAGATGATGGTCGAGCGTCAGGTCTGATTCAGCTCTGATCCGGCCGCTTTCGGTCTGAGAATCCAAACGCCGCCGGGGGCTCCTCGGCGGCGTTTTTCATGACGTCAGTTCGGGGGCGGGGCGTCGCTGCTGGCGATCTCGGAGGTGACGGTGAGGTCGAAGATTCTTTCGCCCGCCAGCCAACGCTCGAAGGCGCGCTCCTGAGTCCAGATGGTCGCGAGGGCCGCGTTCATCTCCAGAGGCGCCATCTCCAGCCCGAGGTCTTCGAGCGTATAGCCGATGGCGTTGTAATAGACCTGCGTATGCTCGAAGAAGCGCCGATGCGAGGGCGCGGGGACATAGGCGTTCCGCTCGTCATAGGCCTTGCGGCAGGCGGTCAGGCTGCCGCTGTGCATGGCCCGGCAGGTCAGAGGCCGCGCCGCATGGACGCGGCAGAATTTCGTCTCCGGATCCAGCGAGGGGCAAGCCGCATGCTCGACGAAGCGCTGGCCGCCGCTCTTGCCGCGATGGCGCGAGTCGTGATCCAGAATCCGCGCGATCAGGGCTTGAGATTCCTCGGGGGGAAAGGCGGTCTCGATATGCTCCGCGAGATAAAAGGCTTCGGGCGGCAGCAGGCTCACCATGGTGTTGCAGCAAAAGGCGCAGCCCGCGCCGCAAGCCGCTCTGAAACGCCCCGTCTCGGCCAGAGCCCCGAGCAGATCATGGAAATAGACGTTGGAGCGCTGATGCGTCAGCCCCACGGCGCGCATCACCGTCTCGCGCGAGAGGCCGTTGCGCCGGAAGAAATCGGCGTAGCGCCGATGTTCGGTCGCGGTTTCGGGCGCTTGAATCCCTAAAGGCGCGAGGACCATGAACGCGTCTCCTCCTCTCCTAAAGGCGTAGGAAACTGCGTCCTCTTCGGCTCTGCGGCAAGAGCGCGGCGCCCCAAGCGCGGATTTGTGAAGAGGCCGGGCGGCTTTAAATCCGGCGTCCCGCCGCGTCGAACCAATGGAGCTTTTCCGCAGGGGCCCGGATTTCAAGCTCCGTTCCCGGCTCCATCCGCGCCCGGCCCGCCGTCCGGACGATCATCCGCGCGCCGCCCGCAGGCGCATGAGCGTGCAGATAGCTTTCCGCGCCCACCGGCTCCACGCCGTCGAGGATCGCCCGGATCTTCAGACCGCCCTCGGAGGCGAAGCCGTCGAGGATCGCGTCCTCGGGGCGGAAGCCGAGCTTCGCCGCTCCGGCGGGGATGGGGCCTGAAAGCTCCGCCGAAGCCGGGTCGATGAGGTTCATCGGCGGCGCCCCGATGAAGCCCGCCACGAAGATCGAAGCGGGCTTTTCGTAAATCTCCAGCGGATCCCCCGCCTGCTCGACTTCTCCGGCGTTCATCACCACCAGCAGATCCGCGAGGGTCATGGCCTCCAACTGGTCATGAGTCACATAAAGCGAGGTCACGCCGAGTTCGCGTTGCAGCCGCTTGATCTCGACGCGCATCTGGCCGCGCAATTTGGCGTCGAGATTGGATAAAGGCTCGTCGAAGAGGAAGACTTTCGGCTGGCGCACGATGGCCCGCCCCATCGCCACGCGCTGACGCTGGCCGCCCGATAATTCGCGCGGGCGGCGGTCGAGCAGGTGGCCAAGCTCTAAAGTGGCGGCGGCCTCGCGCACGCGGCGGTCGATCTCGGCTTTGGGCGTGCCGCGATTGCGCAGGCCATAGGCCATGTTGTCATAGACCTTCATATGCGGATAAAGCGCGTAATTCTGAAAGACCATGGCGATGTCGCGATCGGTGGGGCTCACCTGATTGACCACGCGCCCCTCGATGGAGATTTCCCCCTCGGATATGGTCTCCAGCCCCGCGACCATGCGCAGAAGCGTCGATTTTCCGCAGCCCGAAGGCCCCACCAGCACGCAAAGCGCCTTGTCGGGAATGGCGATGGAGACGCCCTTCACGGCCTCCATCCCATTGGGATAACGCTTGCGGACCGCCTTCAGATCGACCTCGGCCATGGCTTATTTCTCCGTCTCGACGAGGCCGCGCACGAAGGCGCGCTGCATCAGAACCACCACCAGAACCGGCGGCAGAATCGCCAGCACGCAAGTCACCATGACGATATGCCAAGGCGTGCCGTGGTCCACGAAGGAGACCATCTTGCGCAGCGCGATGACGATGGTGTTCATCTCGGCTTGGTTGGTCATGAGCAAAGGCCAGAGATATTGCGTCCAGCCATAGATGAAGAGGATCACGAACAAAGCCGCGATGTTGGATTTCGACAAAGGCAGCAAAATGTCTTTGAAGAATTTGAAGGGCCCCGCCCCGTCGATGCGCGCCGCCTCGACCAATTCGCCGGGGATGGTCAGGAAGAACTGACGAAAGAGCAAGGTCGCGGTGGCCGAGGCGATCAGAGGCAGGATCAGGCCGGTGTAGGTGTCGATCAGCTTAAGGTCGACCATCACCTTATAGGTCGGCAGAATGCGCACCTCGACGGGCAGCATCAGCGTCACGAAGATGATCCAGAAGAAGACCATCCGCCCTGGAAAGCGAAAGAACACGATGGCGTAGGCCGAGGTGATCGAGATCACGATCTTCCCGACCGCGATGCCCAAAGCCATGATCGCCGTGTTCAGCAGGAGCCGCCAGACGGGGACTCCGCCGAGATTGGCCGCGCCCTCGAAGAAGGCGGCGCGGTAATTCTCGATGAAACGGCCGCCCGGCGTCAGAGGCATGGGCGGACGCACGATGTCCGGCCCCGCATGAGTCGAGGCGATGAAGACGTAATAGAGCGGAAAGGCGACGATCAGGATCCCGAGGATCAAAATCGCATGGGCCAGCCGGATTCCCCAGCGCGAATCTCCGATCATGCCGCGGCCTCACCCATAATGCACCTTGCGCTCGACATAGCGGAACTGGATCGCCGTCAGCAGGATCACCACCCCCATCAGGATCACCGACTGCGCCGCCGAAGAGCCCAGCTGCAGATTCACGAAGCCGTCGTTATAGACTTTATAAACAAGGGTTTCGGTGGCCTTGCCCGGCCCGCCCTGAGTCACCGCGTGGATCACGCCGAAGGTGTCGAAGAAGGCGTAGACCGTATTGACGACCAGCAGAAAGAAGGTCGTCGGGGCCAGAAGCGGAAAGACGATGGTCCAGAAGCGCTTAGGCCCGCTCGCGCCGTCGATGGCCGCCGCCTCGATCAAAGAGCGCGGTATGGCCTGAAGGCCCGCCACGAAGAAGAGGAAGTTATAGCTGATCTGCTTCCAGGCCGCCGCCGCGACCACGAGGCCCATGGCCTGCCCGTCTTTGAGCAGAGGATCCCAGGCCACGCCATTGGCGCGCAGCAGATAGGAGAAAGTCCCCATGGCCGGATTGAACAAAAACAGCCAGAGCATCCCCGCGATGGCCGGGGCCACGGCGTAAGGCCAGATGAGCAGGGTGCGATAGATCCCCTTCCCCCGGACCACCTTCTCGGCCATCACCGCCAGAGGCAGCGCCAGAGCCAGAGCCAGAAAGGCCGTGGAGAGCGAAAACACCGCCGTCACCTTCACGGAGTTCAGATAATTCGGATCGGCCAGCACGCGCCGGAAATTGGCGAGGCCGACGAAGGTCGTCTGCAGGCCGAAGGGGTCTTCGCGCTGCATGGATTGCTTCAGCGCCTGACTCGCGGGCCAATAGAAAAACACCGCCGTGATCGCCAATTGCGGCGCCAGCAGCAGATAAGGCAGGAGCTTATTCGGAAAGACGACCCGACCGGACAATGGCGGCCTCCGTTTCAGGCGCGTTCAGCGGAAGGCGAAGGCCTCCGCCCCTGAAGGGGCGAAGGCCGCTTGCGCGCGGGCTCGGGCTTATTTGCCGAGCGCTTCCTGAAGGGCGGCGTTTCCGCGGGTCGCGGCGTTGTCGAGGGCCTGTTGGGCGCTCTGCTGACCAGCGAGCATCCGCTCGAACTCCTCGTTCTGGATGTCGCGCAGCTGCGGCAGATTCACCGCCCGCACGCCCTTGGAGTTCGCCGTGGGCGCCTTGCCCATCATCTGGAGGATCGGCGTCTCGCGGCCGGGGTTCTTCTCATAGAATCCGGAGGCCTTGGTGGCCTCATAGGCTTCGAGCGTCACCGGCAGATAGCCCGAGACCTGATGCAGACGCGATTGGATCTCGACCGTGGAGAGGAATTTGAAGAATTCCGCCACGCCCTTGTAATCGGCGTCTTCATGGCCCGCGAAGACCCAGAGGCTCGCGCCGCCGGGAATGGTGTTCTGAGGCGCGCCCTCGGCCTCGGGGTAATAGGGCAGCGAGCCCAGACCGTAATTCAGGCCCGAATTCACCACGTCGCCCAAGCCGCCCGAGGATTCGGTCAGGATGGAGCATTCGCCCGAAATCAGCAGGGCCTTGGCCTCGGAGGTGCGGCCGCCGTAGCGGAAGACCTCTTCTTTCGCCAGATCGGCGAAGTTCTGGAAATGCTGCACATGGAGCGGCGAATTAAAGGTCAGCTCGAAATCGGTCGAGGCGAGGCCGTTCTCTTCGGTGCCGTATTGCAGATTGTTCCAGGCCGAAAAATTCTCCAGCCCGATCCAGGTCAGCCAGGTGGAGGTCAGGCCGCAATTGGCGGCGCCGCTCGCCTTGATCTGACGGGCGGCCGCGAAGACCTCCGGCCAGGTCTTGGGCGGCTGCTCGGGATCGAGGCCCGCCGCCGCGAAATGATCCTTGTTGTAATAGAGGATCGGCGAGGAGGAGTTATAGGGGAAGGAGAGCATGGTGCCGTCCGGCTTCGAATAATAAGCCGTGATGCCCGAGAGATATTTGCTCTTGTCGAAGGTCTCGCCGCCATAGGCCAGCACCTCGGCCACCGGCTTGACGGCGCCCGCGGCGCCCATCATCACGCCCGTGCCGACGTCGAAGACCTGCATGATATGCGGCGGCTGCTTGGCGCGGAAGGCCGCGATCCCGGCGTTCAGAGTCTCGGGATAGGTTCCCTTATAGCTCGGAACCACGCGATATTCGCTCTGGCCCTCGTTGAACTCCTTGGCGAGGGCCTCAACCACGTCGTTATTGGCGCCCGCCATGGCGTGCCACCAAGAAATCTCCGTGACCGCGAGGGCCGGCGAGGCGGCCGAAAGCGCGGCGACAGCCGCGATCACGGCTGGAATTCCGCGAAACTTCATGGGTTTTCTCCCTGAGGGCCTGGCGGGACATCGCCGCTCGGCGTTTTATGGGCCGATCATGACAAGCGGATTACAGACCTGTCAAGAAAGGCGAGGCGCTTTTCCAAAAACGGGAAAGCGCCTCGCCTCGGCTTTCGCGGGCCTCAGGAGGAGGCCGGGGCGGTCTCCATGCTCCAGGCGAGAGCCGCGCCGATCAGGGTTTTGGTGTAGGGCTCCTGCGGGGCGTCGAAGATTTGATCCGTCGGCCCCTCCTCGACGATCTCGCCCGACTTCATCACCATGACGTAATCCGCGATGGCGCGGATCACCGCCAAATCATGACTGATGAAGATATAGGAGAGGCCGTATTTCGTCTGGAGATCCCGCAGCAGCGCCAGAACCTGCCCCTGCACCGAGCGGTCCAGAGCGGAGGTCGGTTCGTCCAGCACCACCACCTTGGGCTTGAGGATCATCGCCCGCGCGATGGCGATGCGCTGACGCTGGCCGCCGGAGAATTCATGCGGATAACGATTGCGCATGGAGGGATCCAACCCGACCTCGCGCAGAGCCTCCGAGGCGCGGCGGTCGCGTTCGGCTTTCGAGAGGGCGGGCTCATGGATCAACAAGCCCTCGGCGATGGCCTCGCCCACCGTCAGGCGGGGCGAGAGCGAGCCATAGGGATCTTGGAACACCAGCTGAAGCTGACGGCGCAAAGGCCGCATGGCCGCCCGTCCCCGGCCTGAGAGGTCTTGCCCCTCGAAGCTGATCGCCCCCGTCGAGGGCAAGAGCCGCAGCAAGGCCCGCCCCAAGGTCGATTTCCCCGAGCCGGATTCCCCCACCACGCCGATGGTCTGCCCCTGCTTCAGCCGCAAGGAGACCTGATTCACCGCCCGGAAGACCGCCCCTTTGCCGAAGAGCCCGCCTTGCGAACCAAACTCCACCGTGACCTTCTCGCCGTCCAATTCGATGGGGGCTTCAGGCGGCGGCGGCTCTTTGCGGCCGCGCGGCGTCGAATCGAGGAGCATCTTGGTGTAATCCTCGCGGGGGCGGGCGAAGATCTCCTCCGCGCTCCCCTGCTCCACCACGAGGCCCCGCCGCATGACCATCACGCGCTCGGCGAAATGGCGCACCACGCCGAGGTCATGGGTGATGAGCAGAATCGCCATGCCGAAGCGCTTTTGCAGATCCCGCAGCAGATCGAGGATCTGCGCCTGAATCGTCACGTCGAGCGCCGTGGTGGGTTCGTCGGCGATGAGGATCTCGGGTTCGTTGGCGAGGGCCATGGCGATCATCACGCGCTGACGCTGCCCGCCCGACATCTCATGCGGATAGCTGTCGATGCGGCGCTCGGGCTCGGGGATGCCCACCAGCTTCAGCAACTCCAGCACCCGCGCGCGGGCTTGGGATTTGCTCAGGCCCTTATGATGGCGCAGAGGTTCGGCGATCTGCTCGCCCACCCGGTAAAGCGGATCGAGCGAAGTCATGGGCTCCTGAAAGATCATCGAGATCTTCGAGCCCCGGATCTTGTTCAGCGCCTTGATCCCGGCGCCGAGCATCTCCGTTCCGCGATATTTCGCCGAACCCGTCACGCGGCCGTTCTTCGCGAGAAGACCCATGACGGCCATCATGGTCTGGCTCTTGCCGGAGCCCGATTCCCCCACCACGGCGAGGGTCTCGCCGGGGCGGATCTCCAGATCGACGCCCTTCACCGCCTCGACGGCGCCGTCCGGGGTGTCGAAGCTCACGCGCAGATCGCGGATCGTCAACAGAGGTTCGGTCATGTCAGCGATCCTTCGGGTCGAAGGCGTCGCGCAGCCCGTCGCCGATGAAGTTCAGGGCGAAAAGCGTCACGACGAAGAAGATGGAGGGGTAAATCAGCAGCCAAGGCGCCGAGCGCATATTCGCCGCGCCGTCGGAGATCAAAGCGCCCCAGCTCGTCAGCGGCGCCTGAACGCCGAGGCCGAGGAAGGAGAGGAAGCTCTCCAGCAGGATCACCTTGGGCACCACCAGAGTCACGAAGACGATCACCGGCCCGATGACGTTCGGGATGATGTGGCGGCGGATGATCTGCCAATCCGTCAGGCCGAGGGCCTCCGCCGCGCCGACGAACTCCCGGCGCTTCAGCGCGAGGGTCTGGCCGCGCACGATGCGCGCCATGTCCAGCCATTCGATGGCGCCGATGGCGAGGAAGATCAGAATGAAGCTGCGGCCGAAGAAGACCACCAGCACCACCACCAGAAAGACGAAAGGCAGCGAATACAAGATCTCCACGAGGCGCATCATGATGTTGTCGACGCGCCCGCCCATATAGCCCGAGACCGCGCCGTAAAGCACGCCCACCGCCAGAGAGACCAGACTCGCCAAAAGCCCCACCGCCAGAGAAATCTGGCCGCCGAGCATGATCCTCGCCATGAGGTCGCGCCCATTGGAGTCGGTGCCCATCAGGAAGGTCTCTTGAGTCACGCCGCCGGTCAGCGTCATGCGCCGCCCTTCGTCCTCATGAGCCTGAAGCTCCGCGCCGGAGAAGACGTCCGAGCGGTCGAAAAGCCGCGACAGACGCGCGTCCATCGGATTGGGCGAGGTCAGAACCGCCGTGAAGCGCCCATCCTCGACCTCGAAGCTCTCCAGAGCCACCCGCCCGCGCACCGCCAAAGTATTCGCGGCGGCGCGCAAGGTGTCTTCGTCGGGGCGGGGATGGATCGAGGGCGGAGTCTCGACATAGCTGCGATAAACGTCGTCATAGCTATGGCTGATGAGATGCGGCCCGACGAAGGAGAAGAGCGCCACCAGAATCAGCGTCAGGCAGCCGAGCATGGCCGCCTTGTTCTTGCGGAAGCGCAGCCAGGCGAGCTGTCCGAGGCTGCGGCTGACCGCCTCCGGCTCAGGGAGGGGCAGACCTGCGCCGGGGCCGGGATTGGGCGCCGGGGTCGTCTTGGTCGAAAAGGCGTCAGTCATGGCGAACCCTCGGATCCAGCAGGCCGTAGATCACATCCACGATCAGATTGAAGACGATCACGAAGACCGCGACGAGGACCACCGTCCCCATCACCACCGTGTAGTCGCGGGCGAGGGCGCCATGGACGAAGTAGCGTCCGACGCCCGGAATGGCGAAGATGGTCTCCACCACCGCCGAGCCCGTCAGCAGGCCCGCCGCGCAGGGGGCGAGATAGGAGACCACCGGCAGCATCGCGCCGCGCATGGCGTGAGTCCCCACCACGCTGCGGGCCGGAAGCCCATAAGCGCGGGCGGTGCGGATATGGTCGGCGCTCATGGCCTCGATCATGGCGCCGCGCGTCAGGCGCGCGAAGACCGCCAGTTGCGGCAAGGCCAAGGTGATCACCGGCAAGACGAGATCCCGGAAAGAGCCCGTCCCCCAGCCTCCCGCGCTGGCCCATGAGAGCATGATGGCGAAGATCAGCGTCAGCACCGGGCCGATGACGAAGTTCGGAATGGTCACGCCCGCCGTGGCGAAGGACATGACGGCGAAATCCGTCGGCTTATTCTGGCGCAAAGCCGCGAGCAGCCCCGCCGAAACGCCGCCGACCAAAGCCAGAAGCAACGCCAGTCCGCCGAGACGGATGGAGTAGCTCAGGCCCTCGCTCAGCAGATTGGCGACGCTGCGGTCGCGATAGATGTAGCTCGGGCCGAGGTCGCCGCGCGCGACGTTGCCCATATAGATCAGATATTGCCTCCAGATCGGCTGATCGAAGCCGTAGGTCTTATTGAGGTTCTCCATGATCTGCGGCGGCAGGGGGCGTTCGAGGTTGAACGGCCCGCCCGGCGCGAGGCGCATCAGAAAGAACGACAAAGTGACGATGATCAGAAGCGTGGGTATGGCGCTGCCGAGGCGCCTGAGCACGAAGCTCAGCATGGACTCCCCCTAGCGCGCCTCCGGGGGCCGCGGCGCCCTCCTCCGGGCGGGAGTCCGGGCGCGGCGGAAGCGGGAGGCGCCGTCCGGCCGGGAGGACGCCGCGCGTCTCCGGGCCTTGCGCGCGGCCTTCCGGGAGGCTCAGAGCCGCCGGAGGCCCGCAGAAAAGCGGAGCGCGGGAGAAGACGTCCCCCGCCCCGCCCTGAGCGTTCTCCAGCGGAGCCGGACCGGCTTCGCCTCGTGAAAACGCGCAGATCGGGAAGAGGGAGCGCCGGAACGATCCAGCCGGATCGGAAAGCGCTCCAAGCGGAACGCGGCGCGCCGCTCCCCGCGAAAGGGAGGACGCGCCGCGCGGGAGGCTTCAGTCCACGCTCATGAAGCGGCTGGGGTGCTCGTTGTTGACGTTGTCCTCGAAGCCCTTCACGCGGGCCGAAAGGCCCCAGAGCTCGGCCTTATGCAGCAGCGGCGCGATGGGCTGGTCGCGCATCAGCAGAGTCTCGGCCTCATGCAGAATCTCGTAGCGCTTTTCATGGTCGAGTTCGTCATAGGAGGCGGCGATCAGAGCGTCATATTCCGGATTGCTGTATTTGCCGTAGTTGAAGCTCGGATTGCCGGTGATGGTCAGAGTCAGGAAGTTCTCGGGATCGCCGTAATCGGCCACCCAGCCCGCGCGGGCCACCTGAAAGGCGCCGCCCTCCTGAAGATAGGCGTAATGCGAGGTCACGTCCTGATTGGACATGGTGACGTTGAAGCCGAAGACCGTCTTCCACATGTCGGCGATGGCGGTGGCCACGCGCTCATGATTGGGGTTGGTGTTGTAGCGGATGGTGATGTCGAGCGGCTTGGCGCCCTCGCCGTATCCGGCCTCCTTCATCAGCTCGACGGCCTGATCCTCGCGGTCGAATTGCGAAAGCTCGGCGAAATCGGCCTGACCGGGCTTATAGCCCGCCATCGGAGGGCTGAAGGCGTAGGTCGGCAGCGAGGCCCCGAGGAAGATCTCCTGCGCGAGGAAGTCGCGGTCGATGGCCATGGAGAGCGCCCGGCGCACGCGGGCGTCGTTGAAGGGCTCGGCGCGATTGTCGAAGACGTAATATTCGGTGTTCAGCGCGGGCGTGGCGCGGATGCGGTCGCCATGGGCGGCGCGCAGGCGCTCCAGATCATTGGCCGAGAAGTTATAGATCATGTCCAGCTCGCCCGCCTCGAAGCGGCGGACGGCGGCGGCCTGATCCTCGACGGGATAGAAGACCACCTTGTCGAGCTTCACCTCCGCGGCGTCCCAGTAATTGGGATTCTTGGCGGCGGTCAGGCTGTCGTTGGGAACATGGGCCTCCAGCATGAAGGGGCCGTTCGAGATGAAGTTGCCCGGACGATTCCACGCGGCGCCGTCCTTCTCGATATTGCCGCGATGGACCGGAAGGCCGGTCGAATGGGTCAGCAATTCGAGGAAATAAGGCGTCGGGCGCTCCAGCGTGACCTCGAAGCTCTTCTCGCCCGCGGCGCGCACGCCCAGCTCCTCCGGCGGCAGAGAGCCGTCGTTCACCGCTTTGGCGTTTTTGATCACATGCAGGATATTGGCGTATTTCGAGGCCGTGGCCGGATCCTGAAGGCGGCGGAAGCTATAGACGAAATCCTCGGCGGTCACCGGATCGCCGTTGGACCATTTGGCGGAGTCGCGGATCTTGAAGGTGTAGACGGTTCCGTCCTCGGAGATCTCCCAGCTTTCCGCCGCGCCGGGCACGGCCTCGCCCGCCGCGTTGAAGGTGGTCAGGCCCTCGAAGAGATCCTTGAGGATGAAGCTCTCGACGTTGATCGAGATTTGCGCCGGGTCCAGCGAATTGGGCTCGCCCGGATTGCCGCGATGGAGCACGGCCTCCGCCAGCGCGGGCGAGGCGCCCGCCATCAGCGCGCCGAAGATCAGCGCCGTCCGAAAGCTCTTCTGAAAACCGCCCATGCGAAATCCGATCGTCATGTTTCATTCTCCCCGAAGCCTGAGGGCGCGCCGCATCGCTTATGCGCTCCGCCTATATCCCTCCAGAGAGACGCAAATCGCGCAAAGGCGCAAGCCCCTTCACGAACCCGGCGAGGCGCGGCTCAGCCCGTCATGGCGACTCCGCCGTCGACCGCCAGAGCCTGCCCCGTGGTCATCCGGCTGAGCTCCGAGGCGAGGAAAAGCACGGGTCCGGCGACGTCGGCGGGGGCGAGGGTCTCTTTGAGGCATTGGCGCTCGACATGGGACGCCAGCCCCTCGGGCGTGACCCAGAGGCGCTTTTGCTTCTCGGTCAGCACCCAGCCGGGAACCACGGCGTTGACGCGGATTCCCGAGGGGCCGAACTCCCGCGCGAGGCTGCGCGTCAGGGCCACGATGGCCGCGTTGGCCGCCGTATAGGAGGGGAAGGACTCCAGACCCATGAGATAGCTCAGGGAGGAGAAATTGACGATCACGCCCCGCCCCGCCGTCCGCATCCCCGGCAGGACCGCCTGAGCCGCGAAGAAATAGGACTTCAGATTGATCGCCTGATTGGCGTCCCAATAGGCTTCGGTCACCTCAAGGGTCTTATGGCGGTCGTCGTCGGCGGCGTTGTTGACGAGGACGCCGATGGGGCCATGGGCCTCGGCGGCTTGGGCGAAGGCGGCGCGCAGAGACTCCACGTCGGTCAGATCGCAGGGAAGATGCAGAGGCCGCGCGCCCGTGCGGCGCTCCATCTCGTCGCAGAAGGCGGAGGCGTCGGAGCGCTGGACGAAGGCCGTCCTGGCGCCTTGCCGCAAAAAGGCCTCGGTCAGCGCCGCCCCGATCCCCGAGCCGCCGCCGGTGATCATCACGGAAGCGCCCGCGAATTCGGGGAATTTCGGAAAATCCGCGATCTCCATCCTGATCTTCTCCCTGAGCGGCCCTGATCCCCGGGCCTTCCGCCCGCTTGCGGCGCGGGCTCGCGCGGCGGAGTCTCCGCCGCGTCTCCCCGCCCTGTCAATCGTGAAGGGCCGCCGCTTCCGTTCGGCCCCGGCGCGCGCTATCTTTCGCAGGTTGTGAAATCAGGAGGAATCCCCATGTCCGACGGCGTCCGCTCCCGCGCCTCCCTCGCAGGCGAGGGCTCTTTGCGCGAGAAATTCGGCGCTTTGACGCCGGTGATCGTGCTGCTCAGCGCGATTTGGGCGCTTCAGATCCTGAACTGGATGCTCGGCTATCGGCTCAACGACTGGTTCGGGCTGGAGCCGCGCGATTTCGGCGGGCTGCTGGGAATCTTCGGCTCGCCCTTCCTCCACGCCAATTTCACCCACGCCGTCAGCAACACCATTCCGCTGGCGGTTCTGGGCGGGCTGGCCGCCGTCACGGCGCGGCGCGAATTCCCCATCGCCACCTTCATCATCGTGGTTTTGGGCGGATTGCTCACTTGGATCTTCGCCCGAGGCGGAAGCGGCCTGACGGTCTACGTCCATGTCGGGGCGAGCGGGCTGATCTTCGGCTATTTCGGCTTTCTGATCGCCTATGGCTGGTTCGAGCGCCGGGCTTTGCCGGTGGTGGGCGCTCTGGCGGCCATCGTGTTCTACGGCGGCCTGATCTGGGGCGTCCTGCCGACGGATCAGCGGGTGTCGTGGGAGGCCCATCTCTTCGGCTTCCTCGCCGGGATCGCCGCCGCCTACGCCGTGCGGACGAAGCGCCTCCCCGCTTAACCGGGGGGCTTAAACCGGGGGGCTTAGCCGGGAGGCCCCTCGCGGCGCTGATAGGCGGGCAAGGCCAGATTGCGCCGGATCGCTACGCCGCGCAGCAGGAAGGTGATCGCCGCCCCGAGCGGCGCCGCCAGCCAGACCGGCGCGCCCGTCGCCCAGAGCCCCGCCTGAACCGCCGAGCCCGCCGCCGCCGCCGTGGCGTAGATCTCGCCGCGGAAGATGAAGGGCGTCTCCTGACAGAGCACGTCGCGGATGAGGCCGCCGAAGCTGCCGGTCATCACCCCGAGCGCCACCACGCTCACGAAAGGCAGACCCGCCGTCGCGCCGACATGAGTCCCCACCGCCGCCGCCGTCGCCAGCCCCAGAGCGTCGGCCCAGCGCAGAGCCCCCGCCCGCGCCGCGATCCGGTCGCCGAGCAAAAACATCAGAACCGCCGCCGCCGCGATCACCCCCGCCACGAAGGGATCGGTCAGCCAGAAGACCGGCGTGCGCCCGAGCAGCATGTCCCGCAGCGAGCCTCCGCCCACCGCCGCCACGGCGGAGAGCACCAGAAACCCCACCGGATCGAAGCCCTTGCGGGCCGCCGCCACCCCGCCCGAAACCGCGAAGACGAAGACCGCTCCGTAATCCAGCAAACGGATGGTCAGCGCGAGATGCTCCTCCATGGCCCGACTCCTTCAGAGCGTTTTCCAGCGAAGCCGCAGGGCTTCGCGCCGAGAAAACGCGACCAGACAAGAACTCAGAGCGTCTGCGCGATCCGACAGGATCGGAAAACGCTCTAGCGCCAGAGGGCGCGCAGAGCCTCGCGGCGGCGCGCGAGGGTCAGCAGAAGCAGAATCCCCGTGGCCGTGCGCATGCGCCCCGAATCCACCGCCTCCATGGCCTCCGCGAAGGAGAGGGTGAAGGCGCGGATGTTCTCATGCTCCTCCGGCAGGCCGTGAGTCCCCCCCGCTCCCGAGAGATCCGCGCGGGCGACGAAGCCGTGCATATGCTCGATCAGCGCCCCCGGAGACGGATAGCAAGGCGGCAGAGGATCGAGGTCTTCGGGGCGAAGCTTCAAGCCCGCCTCCTCCTCCGCCTCGCGGAGGGCGGCTTGCGCGGGCGTCTCGCCCGGATCGACGCGCCCCGCCACCGGCTCCCAGAGCCAGGGGTGGGCGTCCTCCGACAGCCAGGGCGCGATCCGGAACTGCTCGACCAGCAGCACCCGATCCGCCACCGGATCATAGGGCAGCAGAATGATCACCTCGCCGATGCGCAAAGCCTCGCGCTGAAAGCGGTCGCGGCCGCCGCCGAAGCGGGCGATCTCCACATCCGCCTTTTCAAAGGCGAAATAGCCCTGATGCAGGATCTCGCGGCGGATTTCGCGCGCGTCGGCGCGGGCGAAGCTCTCGGCGAAGGCGTCGGGAGCGGGCGGCGAATGAGGGGGCGAATCGGGGGGCGGCTGAGCCATGACGAATCCGGATCTGGTTGCGGAAAGCGGCGCTTCGAGCGCTTTCCAGCGAAGCCGACCAAGCTTCGCGGCGCGAAAGCGCGACAAAATAAAGACTTAGAGCGTTTGAATGACAAAATTCGGTCGGAAAGCGCTCTAAAACAGGCGGCCGCCGAGCGGCGCGTCTTGCCCCGGCTGGATCAGAATCACCTCGCCCGCCGCGTCGGGCACGCCGAGGGTCAACACTTCGGATTTGAAGCCCGCGATGCGCCGGGGCGGAAAATTCGTCACGCCCATGACGAGGCGCCCGACGAGGGTTTCGGGCGTGTAATGTTTGGTGATCTGGGCGGAGCTTTGCTTCACGCCTATCTCGGGCCCGAAATCGATGGTCAGCTTATAGGCGGGCTTGCGCGCCCCGGCGAGGGGCTCGGCCGCCGTGATCCTGCCGACGCGGACGTCGATCTTGAGGAAATCCTCGAAGCTGGCCTCGGGCGTAGGGGCGGGAGTCTCCGCGCTCATCTTCATCCTCCTCTCGCTCCTCTCGGGAGCCTGCTGCGGGCAGAGAGCTTCCGGAGGCGCAGGAAGTCAAGGGCGGGCTCCTCAGGCGGGGGGCCGAACGCAAAGCGCCGCCCCGGTCGGGGGCGGCGCTGACGTCTCTGGATTCAGCCGAAAGGCTTTTTCTCAAGCCGAAGGTCAGGCGGCGGCGCCGGTGGCCTTCTTCACGTTCTCCTTGACGGCCGCGACGGCCTTCTCGGTCTGGGCCTGAGCGGCGTTGGCGAAGCCCGCGCCGAAGCTCTTGATCTCCTCGACGCCTTCCTGGAAACGCTCCTGGACGACGGCGATGGCGTCTTCGTTGGCCTTGCGGAGAACTTCGGTCAGCTCGTTGATCTGACGGAGGTTCTTGTCGAAGGCGGCCTTGACGGCCTCGGTGTTCAGCGCCGGGTTCACGCCCACGCCGCCGTCGCGGACCGACTCGGTCAGCGATTCGAAGTGGGAGCGGACGATCTCAAGCTGCTTCTTGAAGACCTGCTGATAGCCCTCGGCGGCGATGCGGTTCGCCTCGACGACGGCCTTCAGGTTCTTGCTGTGGGCCTCGGCGAGGGCCTTGGCGTCCACGCCCGGGATCTTCAGAGCTTCGAAGATCTTGCTGATGTCCTGGGGCTTGAACAGATCGGCGTAGGCGCTGGCGTCGAACCAATTCTTGTCGGTCATGGCGAATTCCTCCTGAGACTTCCCTTGGCGGCTTGCTCAACCTGCCCTAAGGGCGTCGTTCATCCTGTTGGGGTATTTGTGCGATGCAGCATCGCTTGTCAAGAGGGGCTTTGTTGCACTGCAACAAAGCTTTTCCGACAAGCTTATGACGAGAGCGCGCGGCTGCGCGCGGCGGCGGCGGAGACGGCCCGCGTCATCAAAGAGGAAAGTCCTGATTCTTCACGCATAAGCTGCTCTAAGGCGGCGGCGGTGGTTCCGCCCTTGCTGGTCACGGCGGCGCGCAGCTCTGCGGCGGTTTGTCCGGGTTCGGCGTCGAGCAGGGCCCCCGCCCCGCTTACGGTGGCGCGGGCCAAACGAAGGGATAGCTCCGCGGGCAGTCCAAGTGATTCGCCCGCCGCCGCCAGAGCCTCCGCCAGATGGAAGACATAGGCCGGACCCGAGCCCGAAACCGCCGTCACGGCGTCCATGAGATCCTCGGAGGGCAGCCAGAGCGTTTCGCCCGCCGCCGCCATCAGAGCCTCGGCGAGGCCGCGCTCCGCCTCGCCCGCCGCCGCGTTGGCGGAGAGCGCCGAGATCCCGCGGCCGATGGCGGCGGGAGTGTTGGGCATGGCCCGCACGAGGGGCGTTCCCTCGGGCAGACGCGCCGCCAGCCACTCCAGCCGCTTGCCCGCCGCGATGGAGAGCGCCAGACGCCCCGGCCCCCCTAAGGCCGCGACTCCCGGCAAGGCCTCGTCGAGGCTCTGCGGCTTGACCGCCAACAGCAGAGCGGCGGGATTCTCCGGCGGCGTCGCGGGATTGACCCGCGCGCCCAGAGCCGCGAAGCGCTCCACGGCGGGCGAGACATGGGCCTCGTAGATCACGGCCTGAGCCGGGTTCAGCCCCGCCTTGATCCAGCCCTCCAGCAAGGCGCCGCCCATCTTGCCGCAGCCCAGCAGCGCCAGAGGGCGCCCCGCCAGACGCTCGTTCAGAGTCTTCTCCGCCGTCATGTTGGAATCTCCCCAATTTCGGAACATCAGGATTCAGAAAAAACGCGCCCGACCCTCCCGGATCGGACGCGCGGCGTTTTCAGTCCGGGGGCGGCCTCCTCAGGAAGCCGCCTTTCGGCGCGAGGTCAATGGCTCTGGCCGACGGGGCTCTGTTCGGCGGCGGCCTGCTCGGCGCGATGCTGGGCGTCGAGTTGGTCGTGCTTGCGCCGACGGAGCAGGTTCAGCACCTCCACCGCCACCGAGAAGACCATGGCCACATACATGATCTTGCGGTCGAAGTGGAACTCCAGACCCTCAAGGATCAGCACCACGCCCACCATCACGAGGAAGGCCAGAGCCAGCATCTTCATGGTCGGGTTGCGGTCGATGAAGTCGGCGATGGGGCCGGCCGAGACCATCATCACCACGATGGCGAGGGTCACGGCGGCGATCATGATCGGCAGGCTCATGCTGCGCTCGAGATGCGAGGTCAGGCCCACGGCCGTGATGATCGAATCCAGAGAAAACACGAGGTCGATCATCATGATCTGGGCGATCACCGCGCCGAAGGCCATGGCCGCCGCGCCGCCGAGGCTGGAGTCGTGCCCCTCGCCGGAGAGCTCGGCTTTGATCTCCTTGACCGCCTTATAGATCAGGAAGGCGCCGCCGAGGATCAGGATCACGCCTTTCCAGGTCAGGTTGAAGTCGCCCGAGCTCCAGAGCGGCGTCGTCAGACCCATGATCCAGGTGATCGAGAAGAGCAGGATGATGCGCATGACCAAAGCGCCGCTCAGGCCGATGTAGCGCGCCCGCGGCCGCAGATGCGGCGGCAGCTTATTGGCGATGATCGAGATGAAGATGACGTTGTCGACGCCGAGCACCACCTCCAGCGCGGCGAGCGCGGCGAAGGTCGCCCAGGCTTCCGGGCTGGTGAGCAAAGCGAGGATGAAGTCCATTGGAGGGCCTCAAAAGGGTGTTGGGGGGGGTGGTCGAATGATCGGCCGCCCCCACCCCCAAACCGGGAACCGAGGCGGTGAAGGCTTAGGGCTCGGAGTCGTCCTCGGCCGCCGGGGTCTTCGGCAGACGGAAGAGATCGTCGGGATTGATCGGCGTCTCCTCAAGGGCGGGGGACTCCTCCTCGGCGGCGGCTTCTCCGGGGAAGGGCGCGAGAGTCTCGGAGAGATCGCGCAAGGCGCCTTCCTCGGGCAGGGCCGCCGGACGGCGGCTCGCGGCTTTGGCCACGGCCTCGTCGAGGTCGATCTGGCTGCAAAGCCCGAGCGCCACCGGATCCACAGGGCGGATGTTCGCCATGTTCCAATGGGTCTTGGCGCGCACCTGCTCGATGGTCGGCTTGGTGGTGCCGACGAGCTTCATGATCTGGGCGTCGGAAAGCTCGGGGTGGTTGCGCAGCAGCCAGGCGATGGCCGCAGGGCGGTCCTGGCGCTTGGACAAGGGCGTGTAGCGCGGGCCTTTGCGTTTGGCGTCGGCGAGCACGGCGCTGACCGGCTTCTTCAGCCGCAGCCGGATCTTGGGATCTTTTTCGGCCCGCTTGATCTCCGCAGCGTCGAGCTGGCCTTTGGCGACGGGGTCCATGCCTTTGATGCCCTGCGCCACCTCGCCGTCGGCGATGCCGGAGATCTCCAGAGCATGCATGCCGACGAAATCGCCGATCTGCTCGAAGGTGAGCGCGGTGTTCTCGACCAGCCAGACGGCGGTGGCCTTGGGCATCAGCACTTGAGACATGGCGAAGCTCCTTCGAACGGCGCGGCCATCGCATTCGCCGCGGAGGGGAAGGAGAAGCGGGCGGACCGGCGCCGTCATGATTGTCGTTAAAACGCCCTGCGGGCTATATAAGCGCGTTCTCGGCGACTGCAAAGAGGAGAAATGCGGATGCGGGCGAGCGGATCGACGCGCGAAAGACTCGGGGCCCTCCTGACGGGGGCTCTTCTGGTTCTGGCCGGAGCGGGAGGCGCGGAGGCTTTCGATTCGCCGCAAAGCGCCGTGGAGCCGCCTGCGGCCCCCGCCGCGACGCCCTCTGCGGCGCGGGCGCCCGCCGGGGATCTTTTGGCCCAAAGCCGCGCGCCGAGTCGTCGCGAAGGCGGCAACGCGCCTTTCGATTATTACGTCCTCGCGTTGTCCTGGTCCCCGACCTATTGCGCCGACGAAGCGCAGAATCCGGATTCGGAGCCGCAATGCGCCCCGCGCCGCCGCTACGGCTTCGTGGTCCATGGGCTCTGGCCGCAATATGAAAAGAGCTGGCCCGAATTCTGCGGCGATCCGGGCTGGGTGCAGGCCGAGACCCTCGCCTCGGTGGACGGGATCGTGCCTTCGCGGCGTCTGGCGGTGCATCAATGGCGCAAGCACGGCACCTGTTCGGGGCTCGACGCCGAGGCTTATTTCGCCACCCTGCGCGAGGCTTGGGGCAAGGTGCGGATCAACGAGATCTTCGGGCGGCTCGATCGAGAGCTGAACGTCGCGCCCAAGGTGGTCGAGGAGGCTTTCCTCGAAGCCAATCCCGCCTTCGTCGCCGACGGCGTGACGGTGGAGTGCCGCGGCGGCATGCTGCGCGAGGTGCGGATCTGCTTCGACCGGAATCTCGAGCCGCGCGCCTGCGCCCCCGACGCCCGCCGCGACTGCTCGGCGCGGAGCATCCGTCTGCCGCCGCTGCGCTGAGAAACGCCGCAAGGTTTCGGGAGGATTTTCGTGGGCGCCTGCGAAAGAACTTTCCGGAAGCCATGGACGAAGGCCGCGTTCGATTCTATCCCTTAGGCGCGGAGCGGAATCCGAAAGCCGGATTCCGCGCCCGGATGACGCTGAAGCTCCCCCAGAATCCGGAGAGATCGTCCGGAGAGATCGCGGGAGCAAGGCCGCCGCCCTTCGTCCACCCCCGACCGTCCGACGGGGCCTCAAGCCCTCCGGCGTCATGGAGAGTCCCGCATGACCAATCTCGCCCCCGCCTATAGCCCGCTGCGTCTGGAGAGCCGTCCGCTGGTTCAGCAAGCCGCCGCCGTGGCCTTCGGCTCGCTCATCCTCGCCGTCGCCTCGCGCCTTGAGGTTCCGCTTTATCCCGTGCCCGTGACCATGCAGACCTTCGCCGTCGGGCTGATCGGCGCGCTTTACGGCTGGCGTCTGGGCGCGATCACGGTCCTCGCCTGGCTGCTTCAAGGCGCGGCGGGCCTGCCGGTGCTGGCGGGCGGCGTGGGCGGTCTGGCGAAATTCGTCGGCCCCACCGCCGGGTATCTCTACGCCTTCCCGCTGCTCGCCATGATCGCCGGATTCCTCGCCGAGCGCGGATGGAACGGCAAGAAGCCCCTGCTCGCCTTCGCGGGTCTGGTCGGCGCCCATCTGATCCATCTCTCGCTCGGCGCGGCCTGGCTGGCCTATTGGCTCGGCGGCGACGTTCAGAAGGCTTTCGTCCTCGGCTTCGCGCCCTTCCTGATCGGCCTCGTGCTGAAGTCGGCGCTGGCCGCCGCGACGCTCAAGGGCGCGGAGACCCTCGGCGCCCGTCGCTGAAACGCGAAAGGCCCCGCGAGGGGGCCTTGTCCAAAAATGAAGGGCGGTCCTGCGGGGCCGCCCTTTTTCGTGAAGCCCTCAGGAGCCGCTTTTGAAGTCCAGCCCCATGGCGCGATAGCGCTCGGGATCGTCGAGCCAGTTCTCTTTGAGCTTCACATGCAGAAAGAGATGGATCGTGCGGCCCGCCAATTCGCCGATCTCCTTGCGGGCGGCCTGCCCCACCTGCTTGAGCGTCTGGCCGCCCTTGCCGAGCACGATGGGCCGATGGCCCTCGCGGGCGACGTAGATCGTCTGCTCGACGCGGGCGGAGCCGTCGGGCTTCTCCTCCCAGCGGTCGGTCTCGACGGTCATCTGATAAGGCAGCTCCTCATGGAGCCGCAGCATGAGCTTCTCGCGGGTGATCTCCGCCGCCAGATGGCGCAAAGGCGCGTCGGCGATCTGATCCTCGGGGTAAAGCCAAGGCCCGAGCGGCATCTCGCCCGCGAGCCAGGTCTTGAGATCCTCCACCCCGTCGCCCTTCAGCGCCGAGATGAGGAAGGTCCGCGCGAAGGGCAGCTTCTCATTGACCGCCGCCGTCAGAGCCAGAAGCTCCTCGCGCTTCACGCGGTCGATCTTATTGATCGCCAGCGCGAGGGTCCGTTTCGAATTCGCCATCTCCTTGAGCCGGGCGAGGATCTCCAGCACGCCCTCGGAGAGCCCGCGCTGGGCCTCGATCAGCAGGACCACGGCGTCGGCCTCGACGGCGCCGCTCCAGGCGGCGGCCCCCATGGCGCGGTCGAGGCGGCGCTTGGGCGCGAAGAGGCCCGGCGTGTCCACGAAGACGATCTGAGATTCTCCCGAGATCGTCACGCCCCGGATCAGGCCGCGGGTCGTCTGGACCTTATGGGTCACGATGGAGACCTTGGCCCCCACCAAAGCGTTGAGCAGGGTGGACTTGCCCGCATTGGGCTCGCCGATCAGGGCGGCGAAGCCCGCGCGGGTGGTGGTCTGATTCTGGGTCATGAGGGCGCGTCTCCTGCGCGCAGGAGGGTCAGAAGGGCGGAGGCGGCGACTTGTTCGGCGGCGCGCTTGCTCGCGCCGCGCCCGCTGGCCGAACGGCCGTCGGAGAGCCGCGCCGAAATGGTGAAATGCGGCGCATGGTCCGGGCCGTCGCGCGCCACGAGGTCATAGGAGGGCGGCGGCAGGGCGCGGGCCTGAGCCCATTCCTGAAGCCGGGTCTTGGAATCCTGCGGCGGAGCGTCCTGAGCCGCGAAGAGCGGCGCCCAGAGATCCAGCACGAAGTCGCGCGCCGCCAGAAGCCCGCGGGCCAGATAAACCGCCGCGATCACCGCCTCCATGGAATCGGCCAGCAGCGTGAGCTTGCGCTTGCCGCCGGTCATCACCTCGGAGCGGGCCATGCGCAGATGCTCGCCGAGATCCAGACGGACGGCGCATTCGGCGCAGGCCTCGCGGCGCACGAGCTGATTCAGGCGCGGCGCCAACAGGCTTTCGGATTCCTCGGGATAAAGCCGCGACAGCTCTTCGGCCACCACCAGACCCAGAACGCGGTCGCCGAGGAACTCCAGACGCTGATTGGAGTCGCCCGGACGCGAAGCCGCGCTTTGATGGGTCAGCGCCTCGGCGAGCAGATCGCGCCCCGCCGGATCCTCCAGCCCGAGGCGATCCGCCAAAGCGGCGAAGCCCGGCCCCCGTCCCTCCGAAGGGCGACGGCGCGCGGCCCGCCCGGCGAAGGGCTCGGGGCTCTGAACGGCCATGGCTTTGCGCCCCTCAGTCAACGAGGGTGAAGAAGCGCTGCAGGCGCCAGGTCCAGAAGAACAGCGGATTGGCGGTCAGGCCGCCGCGGCCGTCGGGTTTGTCCTGCGCCGACAGGAAGATGATCTCGGCGCGGCCGATGAGGTTTTCAGCAGGCACGAAGCCCACATGATCCGTGCGGCTGTCCATGGAGTCGTCGCGGTTGTCGCCCATCATGAAATAATGGCCGGCCGGAACGATGAACTCCTGCGTGTTGTCGGTGGGCGAATGGTCGCTGTAGTTCAGGATCTCATAAGAGCGCCCGTTGGGCATGGTCTCGATGAATCGCGCATGGCTCATCATCCGCCCGTCGGGCAGGAGATCGGAGAAATCCGAGATCCGGCGCTGAGGCAGGGCCTCGCCGTTGATGTAGAGCACGCTGCGGCGCACCTGAATCCGGTCGCCCGGCAGACCCACCAGACGCTTGACGTAATCGGTGGCGTTGTCGGTCGGCAGCTTGAAGACGATCACGTCGCCGCGCTCGGGCTCCTTCGCGAGGATGCGCCCCGAAAAGAGATCCGGGCTGAACGGCAGCGAATAGCGGCTGTAGCCATAGGCGTATTTCGAGACGAAGAGATAATCGCCCACCAGCAGCGTCGACTTCATCGAGCCCGAAGGAATGCTGAAAGGCTGGAAGAACACCACCCGGAACACCAGAGCGATCAGCAAAGCGTAGATGATCGTGCGCACGAATTCGCCCAAGGTCTCGCGACGGCCCTCTTCGCGCGGCGCGGCGAAGGAGACGGGCGTGGCTGAATCGGACGGACGTCCCTCCGAAGGGCGCTGGTCGTTCGGATCGGGCGATGCGGGCATGAAGGGAGCTTTCGCGCGGCGGGCGGTGGGCGTGGACTGGTCCTTCGCGCATAAACGCCTCAGGCGGGCGGTTTGTCAAGCGCAGGGGGCGCCGAGGCGGGGGCGGCGCAGGGCCGCGCCTCGATCACCACGAAGGCCAGAGCATAGGGCGGATCATCGGTGAGGCTCACATGGATCACCGCCTCATGCCCCGCCGGAGTCAGCGCCCGCAGCCGCTCCAGAGCTCCCCCGGAGAGGCGCATGGTCGGTTGGCCGCTGGGCAGATTGGCCACCTCCATCTCGCGCCAGGCGACGCCCATCCGCAGGCCGGTGCCCAGAGCCTTGGAGCAAGCCTCCTTCGCGGCCCAACGCCGGGCGTAGGGCTCCTCAGGCTTCGCCGAGCGCCGGGCGCGGGCGCGCTCGCCTTCGGTGAAGACCCGCTCCTCGAAGCGGGCGCCGAAACGCTCCAAAGTCCCCTGAATCCGGCGGATGTCCGCCAGATCCGAGCCGATCCCGAGGATCACGAGTCCGCAGACGCCCGAGCGCGCCCCTCCGCCATGGCCGCCTTCATGCGCCGGATGGCGGCCTCAAGCCCGACGAAGACCGCATCCGCGATGAGGAAATGGCCGATGTTCAATTCGCGGATCTCCGGGGCGCGGGCGATCTCGCGGGCGAGGTCGTAGGTCAGACCATGGCCTGCATGGACCTCCAGCCCGAGCCCATGGGCCAGACGCGCGCCCTCGCGCAATTCGCGCAGCAGACGGGCGGCCTCCTCGGCCTCGCCCGCGTGATGGGCGTCGCACCAAGCGCCGGTGTGCAGCTCGACCACCGCCGCCCCGATCTCCGCCGAGGCCTCGATCTGGCGCGGATCGGCGCCGATGAAAAGCGAGACCCGCGAACCCGCCTCCCGCAAAGGCGCGATGAAATCCGCCAGACGCGCCTTCTCGCCCGCGACTTCAAGGCCGCCCTCGGTGGTGCGCTCCTCGCGGCGCTCGGGCACGAGGCAGACGGCATGCGGCTTACGCCTCAGCGCCAGAGCCTGCATCTCGGCGGTGGCGGCCATCTCGAAATTCAGCGGCTTCGTCAATTCGACCGCCAGACGCGCCATGTCGGCGTCCGTGATATGGCGGCGGTCCTCGCGCAGATGGGCGGTGATTCCGTCGGCGCCCGCGGCCTCGGCGAGCTTCGCCGCCGCCACGGGATCCGGATAGCTCCCGCCCCGCGCGTTGCGCAGCGTGGCGACGTGATCGACGTTGACCCCCAGACGCAGCGGCGCGTTCATGGCGGATTCCCTTTCCTCTCAGGCCCGCCCTTCCCTTCAGGAGGCGGGCGCCTCCGGCTTCTTCGGCTCGCCGACCGCAGAGGCCCCGCCCGGAGGCGTCCCCTTCTCGCGGTCTTTGCCGCGCTCGCGGCCCTTCAGCTCCTCGCGGACGCTTTGCAGCGCGCGGCGCCCCACCAGAGCGGCGCCCGGCTCGCGCGGCTCGGCGAGGGCCTCCGCGGAGGCCCGCTGCGCCGCGATCTCGGCCAGACGCGCGGCGCGCTTCTCGGCGCGGCGCTTCTGAAAGGCCGCCGTGCCCTTATAGACCAGAGAATAGCACAGCAGCGCGCAGAGAATCCCCGGGATCAGCCCCCCGACGAGATAGGGCCAGAAGATTTCGTCGAAAAGCCGCCAAGCCTGACGCATCACCCGTCCGAAGGTGACGATATGCCCGCCCTCGCCCTCGTCGATCTCGCTGGCGACCCAGCGCAGGAAGGTCGCCCAGAGATCCGAGAAGGATTGCAGGATGGTCTCGCCCTCGGCCTCGCCGTGATGGGAGCGCCCGAGCATCCAGCGCCCGAGCGTCACCGACATCACCGCGATGGGCCCGATGGTGAAGGCGTTGCCGACGAATTGCCCCACCGCCGCCGCCAGCAGATTGCCCCGGAAGACCCAGGCCAAAGCCAGACAGCCGATCATGTGGAAGCCGAACAGCGGCGTGAAGGAGATCAGCGCCCCGAAGGCGAAGCCCAAAGCGATGCTATGGGGCGTGTCGTTCAGACGCTGAACCCGCCGCCCGACATATTGAAAGCCGCGACGCCAGCCCTTGCGCGGCCAGATCATGCTCCGCGCCCAAGCCAGCCAGCTTTGCGGGGTCCGCCGCTTGAACACCGCCGCGCCCTCCTTAAGCCTAGACCAGCCCGCGGCTGCCCGGCTTCATCGCCGGAATCGCCGCAAGCTCGGGAGGCAGCGCGTCCGGCGCATAGGCGGGGGCGGCGATCCCGGTCAGCGCGACCAGAGGGACGCCGATGTCGGCGGCGCCGCCCGAACGATTCACGAGGCAGGCGCCTCCGACGGGATTTCCGCCCGCCGCGCGGATCGCGTCGAGGCATTCGCGCGAGGAGAGCCCGGTCGTCACCACGTCCTCGACCATGAGGATCCGCGCGCCCTCGGGGATGGAGAAGCCGCGCCGGAACTGAAATCTCCCTTCGACGCGCTCGGCGAAGATCGAGGGGACGCCGAGCTGACGCGCCAGCTCATAGCCCACCACCACGCCGCCCATGGCCGGAGAGACGCAAAGGTCGACGGGGCCGATCCCGGAGGCGCGGATCTTCTCCGCCAGAGCCCCGCAGAGCCGCGCGCCGCGCGCAGGATCCATCATCACCCGGGCGCATTGCAGGTAAACGGAGCTGCGCAGTCCGGAGCTGAGAATGAAATGCCCCTCCAGCAGAGCCCCGGCGGCGCGGAATTCGTCGAGAACGGCCTCCGAGGAAAGGGCGGACAGGGCGGACATGGGTCTCAACTCCTCAGCTTTTCGGCTTCTCGGCGTCGCGCGCGGCGACGAATTCGGGAAAGGCCTCGATCTCGATCACGCGCTCGGCCGATTCGACGGGCTCCACGTTCAGCAGCCCCCCGATGATCGCCGAGAGATGACGCGAGCTGCGGACCTCGACATTGACATGGAATTCGTAAAAAGCGGCTTTGCGCACGGCCAGACGCAGATCGTCGATATTGGCGCCCTGATCCGCGAGAACCCGGCAGATCTCCGCCAGAGCGCCCCGCGTGTTGGTCGCCCGGATGCGCAGAGCCGCCACATGATCGTCGAAATGCTCCTCGCCGGGCGCCCATTCGGCTTCGCGCCACTGATCGGCGTTCTCCTCGTCGGCGGCCACCACGGGGCATTCGCGCCGATGGGCGAGGAAGCCGCCCTCGGGATGCGGCAGGGCGAAGATCTTGTCGCCGGGAATCGGCTTGCAGCAATCGGCCGGCTTCATGCCGCCCCGACGCGGGGAATCCTGCGGCGCGTCGGTGAAGCGGATCGGCTCGCTGGCGCGCTCGCCGGCGGCGCTCATGGCCTTGGGCGCATGGCCCGGATGCATCATCGCGATGACGCGCGAGGCGCCGACCAGCTTGGGCGCCGTCTTGGCGTCCCAGCCGGCGACCTCGGCCAGAAGCTCCTGACGGCTCATCTGCAGCCGGACGGCGGCGACGTCCGCGTCGCGGGCGTCATACTCCAGACCCGCCGTGCGATAAGCGTAGCGGAGGATCCTTTCGCCCCGGATGGCGGCCTCGGCGAGCTCCTGCTCGTCCACGGCGCGGCGGATCGCCGAGCGGGCGCGGCCGGTCTTGGCGATCTGCTCCCACCAGCGTTCGGGCCGCTGGTTCTCGGAGCGGCGGATCTCCACCACGTCGCCGTTGCGCAGCTTGGCGCCCAGCGCCGCCCGCAGGCCGTTGATCTCGCCGCCGACGCAGGTGTCGCCGACCTTCGTATGGACGGCGTAGGCGAAATCCAGCAAAGTCGCGCCCTGAGGCAGGCGCTTCACCTCGCCCTTGGGCGTGAAGCAAAAAACGCGGTCGTGGTAGAACTCCAGACGCGCGGTGGCGAGAGCCTCCTCCGGATCTTCGCTTTTGATCTCCTCGGCGACCTCGGCCAGCCAAGCTTGGGGATCCATCTTGAAGCGCTCGGCGTTGGAGACGCCGTCCTTATAGCTCCAATGGGCCGCCACGCCGGTTTCGGCCAGTTCGTGCATGTCCTGCGTGCGGATCTGGATCTCGACGCGCTGGGCGCCGTCGAGGGCCTCGGCGTTGGTCATCATCACCGTGGTGTGCAGCGACCTGTAGCCGTTGGACTTCGGCATCGAGATATAGTCTTTGAACCGCCCGGGAGAGCAATGCCAGCGCTGATGGATCGCGCCCAAGGCCCGATAACAATCATCCACGCTCTGCACGACCACCCGGAAGCCGATCACGTCCGAAAGCTGACGAAAGCCCGCGTCGTCGGGGCTGAGCTTCTTGTCGTCCAGCTTGCGCCAGATGGAGAAGGGCCGCTTCATCCGCCCGCTCACCTTGACGTCCGAGACGTATTTGCGCCCCAGCTCCATCTTCAGCGCCTCGGAGACGCTGTCGATCACCAGATTGCTGCTGGAGCGTCCGCCGCCGCGCTCGCGGCGCATCTGCGCCAGACGCCGGATGACCGATTGATAGCCGCTCGGATTCAACGCCCGGAAGCACATGTCCTCCAGATCGTCGCGCATCTTCTGCATGCCCATGCGGCCCGCGAGCGGCGCGTAGATGTCCAGAGTCTCGCGGGCGATGCGCTCGCGCTTGTCGGGGCGCAGATTCCCGAGCGTGCTCATATTGTGATAGCGGTCGGCCAGCTTCACCAGCAGCACCCGGGCGTCCAGCGCCACGGCGAGGATCAGCTTGCGGAGATTCTCCGCCTGCTCCATCTCCTTGACGCGGCGGCGCGCGAATTCGTCGGGGGCCGCCGGCTGGGCGGCTTCTCCGTCTTTGGCGGCGCTCTCGCGGAGGGCCTTCTTGCGGATGTCGGCCATCTTGCCGACCTTGGTGACGCCCTGCACGATGCGCAGCACGTCCGCGCCGCAAGCGTCGAGGATCTCCGATTCCGGCGTGGGGGTGTCTTCGATCACGTCATGGAGCATGGCCGCCGCGATGGTCGCGTCGTCCAGCTGATAATCCATCAGGATCTTGGCCGCTTCGAGCGGATGGCTGAAATAGGGCGTGACGCCGTCGGCGCGGGTCTGATGGGCGTGGGAGGCCGCGCCGATCGCGTAAGCGCGACGCAGCATCTCCGAATCCGATTTCGGATTATAGGCCCGCACGCGGGCGACCAGCTCATCGGCCGACATCATCAGCGAAGCCTCCTCCCGGCGCCGAAGCCTGCGCCGGGCGCGGGCCGCCGACGCGGGACGATCAGGATTTGCCCATCTCGTTGAGAGCCTGAATCAGATCCGCTTCGGTGAGCGGCTGCTCGTCGGGCCGGTCGTCGGCCTCGCCCATGCGCTCCAGCATCTCGTCGTCGTCGGGCTCGTCCACCTCGACATGCTTCTGGAGGCTCTCGATGGCCGATTCGCGCAGACCCTCGGGCGTGAGCTTCACCTCCGCGATCTCGCGCAGCGCGACCACGGGATTCTTGTCGCCGTCCTGCTCCACGAGCAAAGACGCCCCGGAGGCGATGGCGCGCGCGCGATGAGCGGCCAAGAGAACGATCTCGAAGCGATTCGGGATCTTGTCGATGCAATCCTCGACGGTCACGCGGGCCATGGCGACGTCATCCTCAGCATTGGACGGAATTCGGGTGCGAAGGGGCGATATAGACCGCCGCCCCCGCAGGGTCAAGGCGTCCGCCCCCTCCTCGCCCGGAGATCCTCCCCGATTCGGCCCGGAAGCGGCGCCGAATCGACCTAGGACCGCTTCGGAATCCGCCCGAAATCCACGTCCCCGGAGGGGTTGGAAAGATCGTCCTCTCTCAAGGCTCTGGCGGATTCCAGAAGCGGCGGCGCGACGGCGAATCGTCCGTCTGCGGCCTCACGTTCTAAGGGCTTGTCCGGAGAAGCTTAAGGCGTCAAGGTCCGAGCCTGCTTAAAAAACCTCTTGGAAGCCTCGGAAAAGACTTCTATTTCTTTTCTCTTGCAGGTATAAAAAACCCGCCGTATTCGTTAACGTGACCACACGCTTCGGGATGGGTGGCGATCAAAACCCAACCGCAGCGCGAGACGTCGATTCGCAAGACCCGCTCTTGCGTCGAGGCCTTGCGCGCGCGGCCTTTTGATCCGGAGCCCGCAGAGATCCCGGGGACCGAACCCCTAGTCTAGCGAGGGAATTATGAGTCGTTTCTGGTCCAGTTTCGCCGCCGCCGCCGTCGGCGCGACGCTTTGGGCGGGCTCGGCCGCCGCTGGCGGCTACGGCGCGCCGTCCGCTCCTTGCGGCCCCGCCTCCGCCCCCTGCGGCCCCGCCGCCTTCCAGCCCCCCGTCTTCCAGCCCCCGGTTTTTCAGCAGCCGGTCGGGCCCAATTGCGGCCCCGGCTTCGCGCCGCACGCCGGATATCAGGGCGGCTTCCACGGCTATCGTCCGGCCCCGCCGCCGCCGGTCTGCACCACCGAAGTCCAGTGGCAGACCACCTACCGCACCGAGCAGCGCTGCCATGAGACCTGGCGCGAAGTCTCGATCCCGGTCAGCCGCGCGGCTTCGGTCCCCGGCGCCTGCGGCCCCAATCAGGTTTGCCAGCAGGACGTCTTCCGGATCAAGGTGCCCCATTGCGAGCCCCGCACCGTGACCGTTCCGGTCTCGAACCCGGTCCGCGTCACCATCTGCCGTCAGCCTGACGTCAATTCCTGCGGCGTGGTCGGCCAGCCGCTCGAAGATCGTCGCTGGGGCGACCGCTGGGACCGCAAGGATCGTTGGGACGACCGTCGCCATGGCGGCTTCGACCGCGACGACTGGCGTCGTCCGGCTCCCCCGCCGATCCATAATCCGGGCTCCTACTTCCCCACCGGCTCGATCTCGCACGGCGGCCCGGCCTTCGGCCCCTCCTACGCCGGCCCGACGACCAATTATCGCGCCGCCCGCACCTCGCTGAGCGTCGACCTCAGCGACGCGGCCCCGGCCTCCGCGACGATCGTCGCGGCGGCTCCTGCGGCCCCCGTGGTCGAAGCCGCGCCGGCGCCCGTCGCCAGCGGCTCCACCCAGTGGCTGCCCTACTGATTCGCCGAGAAGCTCCGGCGCGCGGAAGATCCCGCGCCGGAGCCTCCGCGGTCCCTGCTCGCGCGCGGCTTTCGGGAGACAGCCGCGCGCGAAGCGTTTCAAGAGGCCTTGCGCCGTCTTGCGGCCCGCGCCTTTCTTGCGGCACCCTGCCCGCGGCGGCGCTTCCGCTCCCGCTTTCCGGCGCGGAGCCGCGGCGCCGGAGTCGCAGAGCAGGGGGAGGCGCGCGATGATGGATTATGAAGTCGAATCGCTCATCGCCGAGGGCGCCATCGCCCGGCGCACGCAGGATCTCGCGGCGGACATCTCCGCCGCTTTCGCCGACACGGATCAGCTGCTGCTGGTCGGGCTTTTGCGCGGCTCCTTCATCTTCATCGCCGATCTGGCGCGGCAGCTGGATCTGCCCTGCGAAGTCGACTTCATGGTCGTCTCCTCCTATGGCGAGGAGATGGAGTCTTCGGGCAGCGTGCGCATCCTCAAGGATCTCGACACCGAGATCGCCGGGCGCGACGTGCTGATCGTCGAGGACATCGTGGATACGGGCCGCACCCTCGCCAAGGTTCTGGAGTTCATGAAGCTGCGCAATCCGCGGCGCATCGAGGTCTGCGCTCTGCTCAACAAGCCCTCGCGGCGCGAGGCGGATCTCGACGTGCGCTGGATCGGCTTCGACGTGGGCGACGAATTCGTGGTGGGCTACGGCATCGACTACGCCCAGCGCAACCGCACCCTGCCCTATATCGGCGTGGTGAAGCCGATCGCTCCGGCCGCTCCGGACTGAGCGGGCGGTCCGGGACGGACAAGCCCTCCATGCATGACCGCTATGCGCAATTCGGGCGCCTCGCGGCTCCCAAAGCGGTTTATAAAGGGCCTATCAGAGATTTGCGCGGGCGCAGCCCGCATGAGGCTCTGTCCTCCCTAATTGATCTCGCCCGGCTGGCCTTTGCTCAGCCGGGCGTTTTTTTTCACGCCCGCGCCCAGAAGCTGAGCGCGTCGGCGCCGCAAGCCTCCAGAGCCTCCAGCCGCCAGCGCGGCGCCTCCGCGAGCTTCTCCAGCCCGAGCGCCCCCATGGCCGGACGCGATTCGCTCCCGAGCGCCGCCCCCGCCGAGAACCAAGCCAGAGAATCGACCAGATCCGCCCGGATCAATCCCGCCGCCAGACGTCCCCCGCCCTCGCAGAAGACCCGGGTCAGCCCGCGCGCGCCCAATTCGGCGAAGACCGCCCGCAGATCCAGACCGCCCTCCGGCGCCATGGGAACGGGAATCAGCTCCGCCCCCGCCGCCCGCAGAGCCTCGGCGCGCTCCGGCGAAGCCTCGGGACCATGGAGAATCCAGAGCGGAAGCTCCCGCGCCTTGGCGACCAAGCGCGATTCTAAAGGCGCCTCCAGCCGCGAATCGAGCAGAATCCGCAGGGGCGACCGCGCTGCGAGCCCTTCGATGCGCACGTCCAGAGCAGGGTCGTCGGCGCGCAAAGTCGCCAGCCCGAGCAGAATCGCGTCATGTTCGGCGCGCATCAAATGGACGCGCCGCCGCGCCTCCGGCCCGGTGATCCAGCGCGATTCGCCGCTCGCGAGCGCGATCCGCCCATCCAGCGAAGCCGCGAGCTTCAGAGTCAGAAAGGGACGCCCCTCGCGCAGGCGCGTCAGGAATCCGGCGTTGAGCCGCGCCGCCGCCTCGGCCTCGACGCCCTCCGTCACCGCGATTCCCGCCGCCCGCAGAATCGCGAAGCCGCGCCCCGCCACGCGCGGATCCGGGTCGCCCAGAGCCGCGACCACCCGCGCCGGAGCCGCCTCCGCAAGGGCCTCGGCGCAAGGGGGCGTGCGGCCATGATGGGCGCAGGGCTCAAGGGTCACATAGATCGTCGCGCCTTGGGCGCTCCCGCCCGCCCCGGCCAAAGCCGCCAGAGCCGCCCGCTCGGCGTGGGGACGCCCGCCCGCCGCCGTGCGTCCGCGAGCCAGAACGGCCCCGTCCTTCACGATCAGACAGCCCACCGAGGGATTGGGCCAGGTCTCGCCCAGACCCCGCCGCGCCAGAGCCAAAGCCGCCCGCATCCGGCGGGAATCCTCCTCACGGCTCATGAGGGCTTCTTGGCGCTTTTGGATTCCTCCGCGGCGTGACGGATCGCGGCGGCAAAATCCTCGAAATCGGCGGCTTCGTTGAAATCCTTATAGACCGAGGCGAAGCGCACATAGGCCACCGCGTCGAGATCGGACAAAGCCTCCATGGCCATTTCGCCGATCTTGCCGCTGGCGATCTCCGATTCGCCGAGAGTCTCGATTCGCCGCGCCAGCCCGCTCACCAATTGCTCGATCCGCTCCTCGGCGAGAGGCCGCTTGCGCATGGCGATCCGCAAAGCCCGCGCGAGCTTCTCGCGGTCGAAGGGCTCGCGGCCGCCGTCCTTCTTGCGGACCATGACTTCGCGCAATTGCGCCCGCTCATAGGTGGTGAAGCGCGCTCCGCAGGAGGGGCAGACCCGCCGGCGGCGAATCGCCGATTGATCCTCGGCGGGGCGGGAATCCTTCACCTGAGTGTCGGGCTCGGCGCAGAAGGGGCAGCGCATGGCTCAGGCTCCTTAAAACAAGGGCGCTTCTCCGCCTTCGCGCCAGAATTTCTGCTTGCGGTAGATGGTGGCCGGAGACACGCCCAAAAACACCGCCGCCTTGCGCACGTCGCCCTGACAAAGCTCCACCGCCCGCTCGATGGCCTCGCGCTCCAGATCGGAGAGCGGGCGAATCGCCTTGGAGAGCGCCACCAGATCATCGGGATTAGGCGCGGCGGAATGCGGCCGCGCGGATGGAGCGGCGAAGCTGGGGGAGGCGAAGCCTGGAGCGGGGGGAGGCGCAGGCCGCGGCGGCGCGCTGCGCATCAGGGCGGGCAACATGGCGGCGGTCAGCACGGGGCCGTCGTTGAGCACCACGGCGTTGCGCAGGACGTTCTGCAATTGCCGCACGTTGCCCGGCCAGCCGAAGGCCAGAAGGGCCGTTTTGGCGTCCTCCGCCAAGCCCTTGAAGCCGCGGCCCTCCTCGACGGCGTAAAGCTGCACGAAGCGCTCGGCGATGAGAATCAGGTCGTCGCCGCGTTCGCGCAGCGGCGGCAGGCCGATGGGAATCACATGGAGGCGGTAATAGAGATCTTCACGGAAACGCCCCGCGCTCACCTCCTCCAGAGGATCGCGGTTGGTCGCGCAGACGAAGCGCACGTCCACATGCTGCGGCGCCGCCCGCCCCACCGGATTGAAGGCCCCCGTCTGCACGAAACGCAGAAGCTTGGTCTGCAGATGCGGCGACATCTCGCAGATCTCGTCCAGAAAGAGCGTGCCCCCGTCCGCCAGACGTGCCGCGCCCAGCTTATCGGCCACCGCGCCCGTGAAGGCGCCCTTCACATGGCCGAACATCTCGCTCTCCATCAATTCGCCCGGAATGGCCGCGCAGTTGATGGCGACGAAAGGCCGGTCGCGGCGGGGGCTCTGCTGATGGATCGCCTGAGCGCAGACCTCTTTGCCCACCCCGCTTTCGCCTGTGACGAAGACCGTGGCGCTGGAGCGCGCCGCGCTCTCGATGGCCCGGTAGACGCCCTGCATGGAATCGCTGGCCCCCACGAAGCCTTCGAAATTCGCGCGGCGGGCGGGCGCGGGGGCTCCGGGCGCGGGAGGCGCCGCCAGAGCCCGCGCGAAGCGGCGGCGGTCGGCGTGATTGGCGATGGCGGTGATCAGCCGGTCCGGCCCGAAAGGCTTGACGAGGAAATCGGCGGCGCCGGCGCGCATGGCCTCCACCGCCACGCCGATGGAGCCATGGGCCGTGATCACCACCGCCGGAAGCCCCGGATGGCTCTCGCCGAGCTGACGCAGGATCTCCATGCCGTCGCAATCGGGGAGCTTCAGATCGAGCAACACGAGATCGGGCTCTTCGGCCCGCACGGAGTCCAGAGCCGCCGCGCCGGTGTCGACATGCGTGACTTTATAAGGCTCGTCGCGCAGATAGCCCATATAGGTGCGCGCCAAAGCCGCCGCGTCCTCCACGAGGAGAATGCGCAAAGGCCGGTCGGCGGCGGAGGGCGATGCGTTCGGAGTCATGGGCGCGCTGAAGCCTCTGTTATCATTTTGAGACGCAGAATTAGGCGGACGCAAGCGAGGCGTCAAGCCGAATCGCCGGGGGAGAAGCGCGAACCCGGCAAACGAACCTGCGCCCGCAGCCCAAGTCCCGGCGCCGTGACGATCTGCAGGTCGCCGCCATGAAAGCGCGCCAGAGATTTCACGATGGGCAAGCCAAGCCCGGTGCCCTTATGGCGCTTGCCGCTTTCCAATTGGCCGAAGGGCTCTAAAGCCACCTCCAGCTCGCTGGGATCGAGGCCCGGCCCTTCGTCGGCCACCTCCAGCAGCAGACGGCCCTCCGGCTCGCGCTCGACCCGCAGCGTGATCGCCCCGCCCGGCGGCGAGAACTTCGCCGCATTGGAGAGCAGATTCAGCAAAATCTGTTTGAGCCGCCGCTCGTCGCCCCAGAAAGGCGGCAGATGAGGATCCGCCGTCTCGACGAAACGCTTGTCGCGCCCGTCCTCCAGCCGCGTGGCGTAGCGCAGGCTTTGATGGGCGATGAAGCCCAGATCGCACCAGCTTTCCGACAGACGCAGATCGCCCGTCTCGGCCCGCGAGAGGTCGATCAGGTCGTTGATCAGATCCAGCAGCAATTCGCCGCTCGACAGGATGTCCCCCGCATAATCGGCCGCCTCCGCCGAACTCAGCGCCGCGGCGCGCGGACGGCGCAGAATCTCGGCGTTGCCGATCACCACGTTCAGAGGCGTGCGCAATTCATGGCTGATGTTGGCCAGAAACGAGCTTTTCGCCCGGCTCGCCGCCAGAGCCTCGTCGCGGGCGGTCTCCAGAGCCTGACGCGCCAGCGCCAGCTCGTTGCGCTGCTGCACGAGATTGCGCTGAAGCCGGGCGGTCTCGCCCGCGTCCTGCAGCACCAGCGCCAGATGGCCGGAATGCGGATCGAGATAAACGCGCAGATTCACATATTGCGGCGCATAGCCGTCGCTGTGGATGGAGATGTTTTCAAAGCTCAGAGCCTGAGGCTCCGCGCCGGAGCGGATGCGCTCCAGCGTCTCCTCGCAGCCGATCAGAGCGGGAAAGACCTCCAGAGCGTCGTCGCCGACGACGGCCGCGAATTTCTCGCCGCCGAGAATCTGCGCGACCCGCAAATCCGCGTCGAGCAGCGCGATGGCCATGTCGCCGCGCGAAAACAGGCTCCGCGCCGCCCAGAGCAGCGCCTCCTCCTCTCCTAACGCGGCTCCCGCGTGGGGAGCGCCTCTGCTCGCATCCTGCATGCCGCCCGCCGTCATAGCTCGCGCCGTCCGAAAACTTGAGTCCCCTCAGCTTGGGGCAGGATCAAGGCCCCCGCAAGGCGCCCGAAGCGCCAAGGCTCCCGCGTCTCACAGCCCATAAGCCAGCACCTGCTCTCCAAGCTTGCGAAAGGCCTCGCGCACGCCCGCGCCGGTCAGGGCGCTGGTGAGCAGAGGCTCCACGCCGAAGCGCGCATCCAGCTCCTGAAGTCCGAGCTTCGCGTGCGGATCCGGCGCCGCGATGAGATCCGCCTTATTGAAGGCCAGAGCGAAAGGCCGGCCCGGCGCCTGCTCCTCGAACATCTCGGCGTAGGCGGAGACGGTCTGCAGCGCGGTGGCCCGCGTGGCGTCGCCGACGATCAGAGCCGCCGAAGCGCCGACCACGTAGCGCTCGGCGTGAGGGCCGGGCTCGGCCGCGCCCTCGACGTCCCAGATCATGAAGCGGAGCCGCGTCGGCTCCTCCTCGAAGAGGATCTCGTCTTCGTATTTATAGAGATTCACCCCGAGGGTCGCGTGATAATCCTGCGCGAAGGCGTTGAACACATAGCGTCGGATGAGCGAGGTCTTGCCGACCCCGAAATCTCCCAATACGCAAATCTTATGGGTCTTCATCCGGCGTCCTCATGTCCGAGACGCTCCGCGCCCCTGCGCCGGAGAAAATTCGCTCCCGCCTTCGTCGGGGTCATGATGCGAAGCGCGCAAGGCCCTGTCCAGCTTCTTCGCGCCTGCGGAAAGCTTTGACGGGCCAGTGCGGCTTTTCCACCCCGCAGGAATCGCCTTGCAGGCCGCCGAGGCGCGTCGCGAACATGCGGCCCCACCAAAACCGAGAGCGCTTTCCGGGCATTCCGGGCCGTTCACGCTCTAGGGCGCGAATTGCTCGCGCAGAATCCTTTCGTCGAGCCCATGGCCGTCGTCGAAGAGCAGCCGAAGCGTGACCTCCTGCGCGGAACGGATCTCGACCCGCGCCACATCGCGGACCTCCGCCATGTCGGCGACGGCGCTGACCGGGCGCTTCTCGACCTCCAGAACCTCGAAGACCACCTCGGCCCGCTCCGGCAGCACCGCCCCGCGCCAGCGCCGGGGCCGAAAGGCCGAAATGGGCGTCAGCGCCAGAAGCGCCGCGCCGATGGGGAGAATCGGGCCATGGGCCGAGAAATTATAAGCCGTGCTGCCCGCAGGCGTGGAGACGAGGGCTCCGTCGCAGATCAGCTCCGGCAGACGCTCCGCCCCATCCACGAAAATGCGCAGCTTGGCCGCCTGACGGCTCTCGCGCAGCAGCGAGACCTCGTTGACCGCCAGCGCCGTGAAGGGCTCCGCAGAGCCGCGCCGCCAAGCCCGCATGCGCAGAGGATGCAGGACCGAAGCCTGCGCCCGCTCCAGACGCCCCGGCAGATCCTCCTCCTGATATTCGTTCATGAGGAAGCCGACCGAACCGCAATTCATGCCGTAAATGGGTTTGTCGAGCGCCATATGCCGATGCAGCGTGTCGAGCATCGCCCCGTCGCCGCCGAGCGCCACGATGACGTCCGCTTCGTCCAGCGACGTCTCGCCATAGCGCGCGGCCAGACGATCCCGCGCCTGTCGCGCCTGTTCGGTCGCGCTCGCGACGAAAGCCGCCTTCATGCCTCTCCCCCTCACGCCCGACGCTTCGCCTCCGGAAGCCTGCGGAGGCTCCGCTCTTTCGCAGAGAAGCGCAAGCCGCTCCGCGCAAAAAACGACGCCCCGCCGGTGAGGGCGGGGCGTCGCGGAAGATTTCAGCGATCAGATCGCGGATCGGATCAGAGGCGCAGGCCCAGAGCCGACAGCGTGTCGATGGTCAGACCGCCGGTGCCCTCGCCAGCGGACTGCTGGAAGCGGGTGACCGCGGAGGTCGTGGCCGGACCATAGACGCCGTCCAGCGGGCCCTGGTAGAAGCCGCGCTCCTGAAGAGCCTGCTGCAGGCGGCGGATGATCTCAGGCGAGGCGTTGGTCTCGCAGAGAACTTCCTTCCACTGCAGCGACTCTTCCGACACCAACACGTTGCGGGTGATGGTGCGGACGTCGGCCGCGACCGGCACGCGACGGATGTCGGCGGGACGATCGACGACGCGGACCGGCACGGACTGCGTCTGGCCCTGAACCGCCACGCGGCGGACTTCAGCCGGACGATCCACGACGCGGCGGGTGATCGTCGCGGTCTTGGCCGGGATGGCCACGCGACGAACCTCGGCCGGACGATCCAGCACGCGACGGGTGATCGTCGCGGTGCGGGCGCCGCCCTGACCGGCGCCGCCGGTGGAGCGAACCTGACCGCGGACCGGGTTGCCGGCGCTGTCGCGGAAGACCTGACCGTCGGCCGCGAGGGCGAAGCCCTCAGGGCTGACGCCCACGGCGCCCGGGATCACGTTGCCGTTGACGTCCACGACGACGTTGCCGCCGTAGCCGCCGCCGACGCCGAGGCGCTCGACGCTCGCCGGGGCCGCGATCTCGCGGGTGGCGATGGTCTGGGTCTTCGCCGGAACGGTGACGGCGCGGGCGCCGGCCGGGGTCGCGACCTGACGGACCTGGATGGTCTGGGTCTTGGCCGGGACGGCGATGCGCTGCACCTGAGCCGGGGTCTCGACGACGCGGCGGGTGATCGTGGCGGTCTTGGCCGGAACCTGGACGACCTGCTGCGAGGACGGACGGTCCACGACGCGGATCTGCACGGTCTGCGACTTGGCCGGGACCGTCACGCGACGGACTTCAGCCGGACGGTCGACCACGCGGATCTGGATCGTCTGGGTCTTGGCCGGGATGGCCACGCGCTGCACGGAGGCCGGGGTGTCCACCACGCGACGGGTGTAGCCCTGACCGACCGCGCCGCCGCCGGCGCCGCCGCGAGCGAAGCCGCGGACCGGGTTGCCCTGGCTGTCGCGGAAGACCTGGCCGTCGGCCGCGAGGGCGAAGCCCTCAGGGCTGACGCCCACGGCGCCCGGGATCACGTTGCCGTTGACGTCCACGACCACGGTGCCGCCGGTGTAGCCGCCGACGCGCTGCACGGAGGCCGGGGTGTCCACCACGCGACGGGTGATCGTCGTGTACTGGGCCGGGGTGCGCACGACCTGCACGGAGGCCGGGGTGCGGACCACGCGACGGGTGACCGTCTCGTACTGGGCCGGAACTTCGACCAAGCAGAGGATCTCGCCGGTGGAGAGGGTCTTCGTCTCTTTGATCGAGGCGCCCGTGATCTCGCCGCCGACGGCGTCGATGATCGCGATCGGGTTCACGCCGCGCTGCCAGGTGGTGTAGGACTCGCGGACCAGCACGCGGTCGGTCACGGTCTCATACTGAGCCGGAACCACCTGATGCTGCTCGCCCTCGGCCTGAACCAGGACCTGCTCGGTCACGGTGCGGTAGGTGGCCGGGACGACCTGAAGCTGCTCGGCGACTTCCTCGGCGGCGCCGGCGACGGCGACGCTGCGGTAGGTGGCCGGAACGACCTGCAGGGTCTCGGAGGCCTCTTCGACCACGACCGTCTGATCGACGGTGCGGTAGGTGGCCGGGATCACCTCGAGGGTCTCATAAGCGGGCTCGACGACCAGCTCCTGAGCGGCGGTGCGGAAGGTCGGGGGAACGATCTGAACCTGCTCGTAAGCGGGCTCGACCACCACGGTCTCCTGCACGGTGCGGAAGGTCGGCGGAACGACCGTCAGCGTCTCATAAGCGTCCTCGACGACCACTTCCTGCTGAAGGGTCTGGAAGGTCGCCGGAACGGCCTCAAGAACCTCATAGGCGGGCTCGACGACGACCTGCTGCTGGCCGGCGCGGAACTGGGCGGGCACCACGCGGAGCTGCTCGGCGGCTTCCTCGACCACGACGGTCTCGGAGACGGAGCGGTAGGTCGCCGGGATCACTTCGAGCGACTCGGACTCGTCCTCGACCACGACGGTCTCGGAGACGGAGCGATAGGTCGCCGGGATCACTTCGAGGGACTCGGTGGCTTCCTGAACCACGACGGTCTCGGTGACCGTCTTGTAGGTCGCCGGGATCACTTCGATGGTCTCGGAAGCCTCGGAGGCGACCACGTTCTCAGTGACCGTGCGGTACTGGGCCGGGATCACGACGCGAGCGTAGCAACGGCCGGGGGCCGCGTTCGGCGGGTAGGCGCCGCCGAAAGCCGCCGCGGCGGCCGAGGCGCTCAGCGCGCCGGCCGGAGCCGCCGCCGCCGCGTAGCCGGCCTGACCGGACTGGACCGCATAGGCCGCGCCGGGCTGAACCGCATAGGCGCCGCCGGCCTGAGCCGCGTAGGCGGCCTGAGCCGCCGCGTCCGCCGCGTAGATCTGAGCGCCATAGCCGTCGGCCGAAGCCGCCGACACCAGCGCGCTGGTCGCCGCGCCAGCGACCACCAAGCAGCTGCTCGTCAAAAGCAGGCTCTTACGCTTCATTGCAAATCTCCACTTTTATCGCCTTCGCGCTCATCCCGTGTCGAGGGCCCGCCGGTCTGCGCCGACGCGTCCTCTCGGACCGAACCTTAGCAAACCTTGTTCCAGTCGACGTCCTTCTTGCCCGAGGACTGACGTCCTGAGAACAAGCGCCCTACCCGCTCCCCAGCGTCTTGAAAACGCCTATGCGGAAGCGCAAGAGTTGGTTAGCATAGCCGCTTCCCGAATTCATTCAAAAAAGGCACAATCGTCGTTAACGCTCCAAAACTGTGGCGCCCGATCAACGATCCGCCTGAATCCTCCGTGAAGCCGCCGTGTTTTCAACGCGCCGCCGCCTTGAGTCAAGCGTCTCTGGACGCGCGGAGCCTTCGCCTTATAGAGATGGGCCTCGTTCATCGGGGCGCCCTCGGACAGGCGGCGCCCCCCGACGTTCCTAGATACGGAATCCGGGAGGATTTTCATGACGCTAGATCCAATTCGTCCTCAGGGCTTCTTTTCGGCCTCCCTCGCCGAGGGCGACCCGGAGATCGCGCGCTCCGTCTCGGACGAGCTGCGCCGCCAGCGCGAGGAGATCGAGCTGATCGCCTCCGAGAACATCGTCTCTCAGGCGGTGATGGAGGCGCAAGGCTCTGTTCTGACGAATAAATATGCGGAAGGCTATCCCGGCCGCCGCTATTACGGCGGCTGCGAATTCGTGGACGTCGCCGAGAGCCTCGCCATCGAACGCGCCAAGGCCCTCTTCGGGGCGCGATTCGCCAATGTGCAGCCGCATTCCGGGGCTCAGGCGAATCAAGCGGTTTTTCTGGCGCTCCTCAAGCCCGATGACCTGTTTTTGGGCATGGAGCTGCCTTCCGGGGGCCACCTCACCCATGGCGCGCGGGCGAACCAATCGGGAAAGTGGTTCAAACCGATACAATACGGCGTTCGCAAACAGGATTCCCTGATTGATTATGATCAGGTCGCCGCTCTGGCGGCAGAACACAAGCCGAAATTGATTCTCGCGGGCGGCTCGGCGATCCCTCGTCAAATCGACTTTAAGAAATTCCGCGAAATCGCTGATTCGGTTGGCGCGATCCTGCATGTGGACATGGCGCATTTCGCCGGACTGGTCGCGGGCGGGGCCCATCCCAATCCGCTGGACTACGCCGACGTGGTCACAACCACCACCCATAAGACCCTCCGCGGGCCGCGCGGCGGCATGGTGCTGACCAATTCCGAAGAGATCTCCAAGAAGATCAACAGCGCCGTCTTCCCCGGTCTGCAGGGCGGGCCGCTGATGCACGTCATCGCCGCCAAGGCCGTCGCCTTCAGGGAGGCTCTGGACCCGAGCTTCAAAACCTACGCCCGGCAGGTGATCGCCAACGCGCAGGCTCTGGCCGACGAGCTGCTGAAAGGCGGCCTCGCCATCGTCACCGGCGGCACCGACACCCATCTGATGCTCGTCGACCTGCGGCCCAAGGGCGTCAGCGGCGCCGACGCCGAAAAGGCGCTCGGCCGCGCGCACATCACCTGCAACAAGAACGGCGTGCCTTTCGACCCCGCGCCGCCCACCGTGACCTCCGGCGTGCGGCTCGGCTCTCCGGCGGGCACGACCCGCGGATTCCGCGAAGCCGAATTCCGCGAGATCGGCCGGCTCATCACCGAAGTGGTGGACGGGCTCGCCGCCAACGGCGCCGAGGGCAACGGCGAAGTCGAGGCCGCGGTGAAGGAGAAGGTTCTCGCGCTCTGCGCGCGCTTCCCGCTCTATTGATCTCAGAAAACCCCGCGCCGCCCTCTTGATCGGGGGCGGCGTCCTGCGAGGCCCCGCTCAGGACCAAAGGCGGGTTCGACCTCGCCCCCTTCCTCGCTTATCCTCCCGCCTTATGACTTCGGCGCATATGAAGGCGACGATCGCCCGGCGCGCCCGCTTCCGGGAGGAAAGCCATGCTCCGCATCCGCCCCGCCGCGCTCGGCGCGGTCCTCGCGCTCTGCGCCGCGCCCGCTCCGGCGCAGGAGCCCCCGCCTGATCCTCTGAACTCCGGCATGTGGCCTCTGGTCGCCGAGGAGAATTTCCCCGGAGAGATCGTCTTCGATCCGCGCGTGAAGCTGAGTCTGCCCGCCGCCGCCGAAGATCAATTCCATGTCCCCGTCACCATCGACGCCCGCGAACTCGCCGCCGAGATCGGCCCCATCGCGGAGATGGTGGTGGCCGCCGACCTCAATCCGATCATCCATGCGGTCACCTTCCGGCCGGGCGCGAAGGCCGAGCCCTTCCTCGGACTCAGAATCAAGGTGGAGCAGACGACGCCCGTGCGGGTGGGCGTGCGGGGCGCGGATGGAATCTGGCGGGTCGCCGCCGCCGTGATCGACGCCGCAGGCGGAGGCTGCTCGGCGCCCGCCGCCGCCCATGGTCAAAAGGACTGGATGTCCACCCTCGGCGAGGCGCGGGCTCTGGCGGGCCGGGACGAAGCCGGAGAAACCCGCATCTCCCTGCGGATGCGCCATCCGATGGATACGGGCTTCGCCGCCGGAATCCCCATCTTCCACCTCAGCGAGCTGACCCTCACGCTCGATTCCGGCGAGGAGCTGGCCGAGTTGGAGATCTCCGCCCCGATCAGCGAGGATCCCGCCTTCAATCTGCTGGCCCGCCCGACGGCCGGCGGAGCGACGGCGGCCGTCGCGGGGCGCGACAGCGAAGGCAACCGCTTCGCCTTCTCCGTTCCTCTGCCTGAGGAGGCGGTGAATTGAATCGGATGAAACGCATGAGCCGGCGCGCTTGGCTCGGCGGGGCGGCGGCTCTGGCGGCCTCCGCGGGCGCGGGGGCGCTCATCGGGCCGATCCGGGCGCAGACTCACGCCGCGCCCCGGAGCTATCGGCTGGAGGCGGTGGAGATCGCCGCCCGCACATGGTGCGTCTATGGCGCTCAGGAGGATCTGAGTCGCGCGAACGGCGGCGCCATCGCCAATGCGGCCTTCATCCAGACTCCCGACGGCGTGGTGGTGGTCGACACCGGCCCCTCGAAGCGCTACGGCGAGGCTCTGGCCGCGCTCATCGCCGAACAGCTGCCCGGCAAGCGGATTCTGCGCGTCTTCAACACCCATCACCACCCGGACCACGTCTTCGGCAATCAGGCTTTCCCGCGCGAGGCTCTGGCGGCCCCTCAGGCGGTGATCGAGGCCATGACGGCCCAAAGCGAGGCTCTGGCGGCCAATATGTATCGGATCCTGGGGGATTGGATGCGCGGCACCGTCCCGACTCCGCCGGGGCGGGCGCTCAACGCCTCGCGGGAGGAGATCGGCGGAAGGGTCTTCACGCTGACCGAAATGAAGGGGCACACCGCCTGCGACCTCGTCGTCCGCGACGAAGAGACGGGCTTGGTCTTCGCGGGGGATCTGGCCTTCCTCGACCGGGCGCCGACCACGCCCAACGCGGACCTCCCCGCCTGGCGCGCCTCTCTGGCGGCTCTGCGGCGGATGGAGCGGGATTCCCTGCTGCCCGGCCATGGTCCCGTCGATCCGCAAGGGGCCTCTCTGGATCAGACGCTGGACTGGCTGGACTGGCTGGACGGGACTCTGCGCGAGGCCGTGGCGCGCGGCCTCACCATGAACGAGGCCATGGCCGCGCCCATTCCCGCGCGTTTCGCGGCGCTCGGCGTGGCGCGGACGGAGTTCGAGCGCTCGGTCGTGCATCTGCGCGCGCGGATGGAGGAGGAGATCCTAAACGGGATTCCGCCGGACCGCCTGTGATCGGGCCCCCGACCAGACCCGGATCAGGCCCCTGATCAGGCTTCTTCGCGCCTTTTCAGGGCGTTCCCGTGGGCTGACCCTCGGGCCCGAGCACCTTCATCAACACGCCGTTGGTGTACATGTCGTCCATGGCGCCGCTCATCGCATGGCCCGCCGCGATGGTCACCAGAGCCATCATGGAGCCCAGCACGCTATATTCGATGGCGGTCGCGCCCTCTTCGTTCCTGACGAACTCCTTGATCTTCAGCATTCGCTCCTCCTGATCCCGACTCGCACAAGTCCGCCCCGCGAATTTCCCGCAATCCCGTTGATGATGTTTTAAGAAACATTATGAACGATTTGTCATCGGAGCCGATCGGCGCCGCGCGCCCCTGCGCGATTGACCGGACTTCAGCCTGAAGGTAGCTTCCGCCCGCCCGGAGGCTCCCCGATCAGGCCCCTTCGGAGCCGCTTTGGAGAGACGGACCATGCCCAACGCTCAGGTGAACGCGCCGCCGCGCTGCTTTCAGGATCTCATCCTCACGCTGTCGCGCTATTGGGCGAGCCGCGGATGCGCCATCCTCCAGCCCTACGACATGGAGGTCGGGGCGGGCACCTTCCATCCGGCGACCACCTTGCGCTCGCTGGGCGCGAAGCCTTGGGCGGCGGCCTACGTCCAGCCCTCGCGGCGGCCCAAGGACGGCCGTTACGGCGAGAACCCCAACCGTCTCCAGCATTATTATCAATATCAGGTCATTCTGAAGCCGAGCCCGCCCGATCTTCAGGAGCGCTATCTCGGCTCGCTGCGGGCCATCGGGCTGGACCCCTCGGAGCATGACGTGCGCTTCGTCGAAGACGATTGGGAGAGCCCGACGCTCGGCGCCTGGGGCCTCGGCTGGGAGGTCTGGTGCGACGGCATGGAGGTCTCGCAATACACCTATTTTCAACAGGTGGGAGGCCATGACTGTCGGCCCGTCTCGGGAGAGCTGACTTATGGTCTGGAGCGTCTCGCCATGTATGTCTTCGGCGTCGAGAACGTTTACGACCTGCCTTTCAACTCGCCCGATTCGCCCGTTCCGCTGAAATACGGCGACGTCTTCCTGCAGACCGAGCGCGAATATTCCCGCTGGAACTTCGAAGTCGCCGACACCGAGATGCTGTTTCAGCATTTCCTCGACGCCGAAGCCGAATGCGGCCGCATCCTCGCCGCCTCGCTGGAAGAGGGCTCCATCGTCATGGCGCATCCGGCCTACGACCAATGCATCAAGGCCAGCCATGTGTTCAATCTGCTCGACGCGCGCGGCGTGATCTCGGTCACGGAGCGCCAAGCCTATATCGCGCGGGTGCGCGCGCTGGCCAAAGCCTGCGCCGACGCCTATCTGCGCACGCCCCAAGGCGCGGACGAAGCCGTCTGACCGCCCTTCCCCTTAGGCCGGCTTCCCGAGGACGCCCCCCATGCCCGACCTTCTGCTCGAACTGCTCTCCGAAGAGATCCCGGCCCGCATGCAAAAGCGCGCCCGGGAGGATCTGCATCGCCTGATGGAGGCCGAGTTGAAGGCCGCCGGCCTTGAATGGCGCGTGGCGCGGGCTTTCTCCACGCCGCGGCGTCTGGCGCTGGCGGCCTTCGGCCTGCCCGCCGAAACCGCCGCCCAGACCGAAGAACGCAAAGGCCCCCGCGTCGACGCGCCCGAAGCCGCCATCGAGGGCTTCCTGCGCAGCACCGGCCTGACGCTCGACGAATTGGAGGTCCGCCCCGACGACCGCGGCGCCGTCTATTTCGCGGTGAAGCGCAAGCCGGGCCGCGCGACCGCCGAGGCGCTTCAGGAGATCGTCCCGCGGGTGATCCAGAGCTTCCCTTGGCCGAAATCCATGCGCTGGGGCTCGGGAACGCTGCGCTGGGTGCGGCCTTTGCGCTCGATCATCTGCCTCTTCGGCGAGAAGGGCGCGGCGCAGGTCGTGCCGGTGGAGGTCGAGAACGTCCCCTATGGGCGGACGACCTACGGCCATCGCGTCCACGCCCCCGGCCCCATCGAGGTCTCCGGCCCCGAAGATTACGTCGAGAAGCTCGCCCGGGCCTTCGTGGTGCTCGATCAGGACGCGCGGCGCAAATATCTGACCGACCAGATCGCCGCCAAGCTCGCGAGCTCCGGGCTGGAGATGCTCCCCGACGAGGCGCTGACCGAGGAGGTCACGGGCCTCGTGGAATGGCCCAATCCGCTGATCGGCCGCGTCGATCCCGAATTTCAGGAGCTGCCCCCCGAGGTGCTCCAGACCTCCATGCGCGAGCATCAGAAATATTTCTCGCTGCGCAAGCCGGGCGAGGAGAAGATTTCGGGCTTCGTGGCGGCGGCCAATCTGCGTCCGCAGGACGGCGGCGCCAAGATGCTCGCGGGCTATGAGCGCGTGCTGCGCGCCCGGCTCTCGGACGCCCGCTTCTTCTGGGAGAACGACCTCGCCACGCCGCTCGACTCGCGTCTGGACCGGCTGAACCACATCGTCTTCCACGCCCGTCTCGGGGCGCAGGGCGACCGGGTGGCGCGTCTGCGGGCTCTGGCGGGCGAATTGGGCGAGGCCTTCGGCGCCGATCCCGAGATCGTCGACCGCGCCGCGCTGTTGGCCAAGGCCGACCTCGTCAGCGACATGGTCGGCGAATTCCCCGAGCTGCAGGGCCGCATGGGCCGCCGCTACGCCGAAGCCGCCGGAGAGGATCCTCAGGTCGCCGAGGCCATCGAGGAGCATTATCGCCCCGTCGGCGCTCAGGACCGCACGCCCGCCAGCGCCGCCGCCGCCGCCGTGGCCGTGGCGGATCGTCTGGATCTGCTCGTCTGCTTCTGGACCATCGACGAGAAGCCGACCGGCTCGAAGGATCCCTTCGGCCTGCGGCGGGCGGCGGTGGGCATCCTGCGCATCATGATGGAGAACGCCCGCCGCGCCGATCTGGAGGAGCTGGCCGAGCGCCATTACTTCCTCGCCGAGCGCGCGCGTCAGCATGTCGAGCAGAGCGAGCGCGGCGCCGAGGGCGCCGTGCGGCGCAATCTCTCGGTGCGGGTGCTGGATCGGCTCTATGAGGGCGACGAAGCCGCCGCCATGACCGCCGCCGACCTCGACCGCGATAAATCGCTGGGCGTGCTCGCGCGGGGCTGGAAGGAGAAGTCGCTCGCGCTGTCTCACGACCTCATGGGCTTCTTCACCGACCGCCTCACCGCGCTGATGCGCGACGAGATGGGCTTTCGCCACGACGTGGTTTCGGCGGTGCTGAATCAAGGCTCGGCGCGGGATCCGGCTCTGGCGATGATTCAGGCCCGCATGCTGACCGAATTCCTCCTGCAGTCGGAATCGCAGAATCTGCTGGCGGCCTATAAGCGGGCGGCGAACATCCTGCGCGCCGAAGAGCGCAAGGAGAGCGTCGATTTCTCGCGCCATCCGGATCCGGCGCTTTATCAGCACCCCGCCGAAAAGGCGCTGCACGAAGCCGCCAACATCGTCGAGGCCCAAACGCAGCTGGCGCTCAAAGGCGAGGATTTCCAAGGCGCGCTCATGGCCATGACCCGCCTGCGCGAGCCGCTGGACGACTTCTTCCGCGACGTGACGGTGAATTCCGACGACCCGGCGCTGCGGCGCAACCGTCTGCGGCTGCTGAGCCGTCTGCGGGCGCTCATGCTGGAGGCCGCCGACTTCGACGCTCTGGAGGGCTGAAACTCCCTTCAGACGCGCCGCAAAGGTCAAGGGGAGGGCGCGAGCCCTCCCCTTTTTCATGTTCAGCGCCGCGCAAGGCGGCTCGGCCTCTCAGGCGAAGCGGAAATGCATGACGTCGCCGTCCTGCACCACGTATTCCTTGCCTTCGAGCCGCATCTTTCCGGCCTCCTTCGCGCCCGCCTCGCCCTTGCTGGCGATGAAGTCGGCGTAGGCGATGGTTTCGGCCCGGATGAAGCCTTTTTCGAAATCCGTATGGATCACGCCGGCCGCCGCAGGCGCCTTCCAGCCCTTATGGATGGTCCAGGCGCGGGTCTCTTTCGGCCCGACGGTGAAATAGGTCGCCAGCCCGAGCAGCTCGTAGCCCGCGCGGATCAGACGGTCGAGGCCCGGCTCCTCCAGCTTCATCTCGTCGAGGAACATGGCGCGCTCCTCGTCCTCGAGCTGGGAGATCTCCGCCTCGATGGCCGCCGAGATCACCACGCAGGCCGCGCCTTCGGCTTTCGCCCGCTCGAAGACCTTGGCGGAATGGGCGTTGCCGTCCTTCGCGTTGGCCTCCTCGACGTTGCAGACGTAGACCACCGGCTTGGAGGTCAGCAATTGCAGCATCTCGAAGGCTTTGCGCTCCTCATTGGAGATTTCGAGCTTGCGGGCGGGCTTGCCGTCGGCGAGCAGCACGCGCACGCGCTCCAGCAGATCGGCCGCGAGCGCGGCTTCCTTATCGCCGCCCGCCTTGGCCTTTTTCTGGAGCGGCGCGAGGCGCTTCTCGACGCTCTCCAGATCGGCGAGCATCAGCTCCGTCTCGATGATCTCGATGTCGGCGATGGGATCGACGCGGCCCTCGACATGGGTGACGTCGCCGTCCTCGAAGCAGCGGACCACATGGGCCACGGCGTCCACTTCGCGGATGTTGGCGAGGAACTGATTCCCGAGGCCCTCGCCCTTGGAGGCGCCCTTCACCAGACCCGCGATGTCCACGAAGCCGAGCCGCGCGGGCAGAATCTGCTGAGACCCCGCGATCTCCGCCAGAGGCGCGAGCCGGGCGTCCGGCACCGAAACCTCGCCGACGTTGGGCTCGATGGTGCAGAAGGGGTAATTCGCCGCCTGAGCCGCGGCGGTGCGGGTCAAGGCGTTGAACAGCGTGGACTTGCCCACGTTGGGCAGGCCCACGATGCCGGTCTGAAAGCCCATGGGCGGCTCCTCTGACTTGGGAAAAGTTCTGGAAAGGCGGGGGTTCTCTCGCAAGGGGCGGCGCGAAAGTCAATGAGTCGGGGCCATCTAATGCGTGCGGCCGCTGGAATCGACGGCGCCGGCGCGGGCGCGGGCGTTGAGCGCCCCCGCGCTCGCCGCCGCCGCCACGATCACCGCCGCGCCGAGCAGCTTCATCCAGCCGGGGACCTGCCCGAAGACGAAGACGTCGAAGCCCAGAGCCCAGATCATCGCCACATATTCGAAGGCCGCCAGAGCCGAGACCGGCGCCCGCGCCAAAGCCTCGGTCATGGAGATCTGCGCCATGCCGCCGAGGATTCCCGCCGCCATCAGCCACCAGAGCGTCGGGCCGTCGAAGCTCGGCCAGTCGCCCCGCAGAGCGGTCGCGGCGCCCGCCAGAGCGCAAAAGGCCGAGAAGTAAAAGGCGATGGTCGAGGGGCTTTCGGTGCGGGTCAGATCGCGCACCTGAATCATGGCCATCACCGTGAAGCCCGCCCCCGCCAGACCCGCCAGCACCCCGATCAGCACGCCCTGCGGCGTCTCGACGGGCGAGAATCCCGTCTCCGGCGCGGGCGAAAGCAGCATCAGCGCCACGCCGCCGAAGCCCAAGGCCGTCAGCGCCACCACCGAGCTGCGCGGCTTCTCGCCGAGCAGGACCATCGCCGCCGGAACCGACATCAAAGGCGCGAGGAAGCTCAGGGCCGTGGCGAGGGTCAAAGGCAGATGCGCCAGAGCCGTGAAGCCGAGAAACATCGAAAAACAGCCGAAGCCGCTGCGCAGGGCGTGTCCGGCGGGGTTCCTCGTCTTGAGCGCCCGCGGCAGGCTCCGGCGCCAGGCCATGTAGAGCAGAATCGGCGGAATCGCCATGAAGCTGCGCCAGAACACCGTCTGGCCGACCGCCGCCCCGTCCAGAGCCGCCTTGCGGACGCACAGCCCCATCAGAGCGAACAAGACCGTCGCCAAAAGGCGCAGCCAGACGGCGCGGGCGTAATTCATGACCTGAGGAATCCGGAAAATGAAGAGGGGCGCGAAGCCGCGAAACGGACGGCGCGCCCCCTCATGGACCGGAAAGCCGGAGCGGGAAAGAGGTCAGTCGCGGAAGACCACGGTCTTGCGTCCGTTGAGCAACACGCGGCGCTCCAGATGCAGCTTCACCGCCCGCGCCAGAACGCGCGATTCGATGTCGCGCCCGGTGGCCACGAGATCCTCGGGGCTCTGGGCGTGGCCGACGCGCTCGGTCTCCTGCTCGATGATGGGGCCTTCGTCGAGTTCGGCGGTGACGTAATGGGCCGTGGCGCCGATCAGCTTCACGCCGCGCTCATGGGCCTGATGATAGGGCTTGGCGCCTTTGAAGCTCGGCAGGAAGCTGTGATGAATGTTGATGGCCTTGCCGAAATGCCGCGCCGAAAACTCGTTGGACATCACCTGCATATAGCGCGCCAGCACGATGAGGTCGGGATTCTCGGCCTCGATCAGGCCCTCGATCAGACCTTCCTGACGCGCCTTGGTGGCCTTGTTCACCGGCCAGTGATGGAAGGGCAGGCCCGCCCGCACGGCGATGATCGCCGCCTCGTCATGATTGGAGACGATGCCCGCCACCTCGGCTTTCAGCCAGCCCACCCGGATCTGATAGAGCAGATGCTCGAGGCAATGGTCGAATTTCGAGACGAGGATGAGAATCCGCGGCGGCCGCGCCAGATCCGCCACCTGAAGATCCATGCCGAATTCCTCGGCGGCGGGCGCGAGCCGCGCCAGAATCGCGTCGCGGTCCACGCCCCCCGGCGCGATGAAGGCGATGCGCATGAAGAAGCGGTTCGGCCCCCGGTCCCAGAATTGCGCGCTCTCGGCGATGTTGCCGCCGAAAGCCGCGATCTCGCCCGCCACGCGCGCCACGATGCCGGGGCGGTCGGCGCAGGAGAGGGTCAGGATATGCGTGGGCTCCGAAGAGGTCTCAGACATGATGGATCAGGCTTTCCCGGCGCGATTCAAGAGCGTCTCCCGATCCTCCCGGATCGGTCGGACGCTCCAACTTCTTTATGGTCGCGTCTTCGCGACGCGAAGCCGAAGCGGCTTCGCTGGAAAACGCTCAGGGCTCCGCGCGGGTTTACCACCTGTATCTTGTCGAAACATCTCTGAAATGCGCGCGCGCCGCTCCGGATCCCGGTTTTTCCCAGCCGCGCAGGGAGTTCGGCCTCAATCGCGATATTCCGGCGGCTCGGGCTCCAGCCCTTCGGCGCCCCAAGGCTGGACGGCCACCGCCGAAATCGCGTTCTTCGGCGAGCCCTCGATCACCTTGTCCGAATAGACCAGATAGACCAGAGTCTTGCGCTTGGGATCATAGAAGCGCACCACCTGAATCGTCTTGAAGAGGATGGAGCTGCGCGCCTGAAACACCTCCTCGCCCGCGTTCAGCCGCTCCTTATAGCTGATCGGCCCCACCTGACGGCAGGCCACCGAGGCGTCCGAGGTGTCTTCGGCCAGTCCGAGCGAGCCTTTGATCCCGCCCGTCCGCGCGCGGGAGAGGAAGCAGGCCACCCCCTCCACCTTGGGATCGTCGAAAGCCTCGACCACGATGCGGTGATTGGCCCCGAGCAGCTTGAAAACCGTGGTCACCTCGCCGATCTCCTCGGCGGAGGCGGGCGCGGCGAAAAACCCGAGGCTCAGGCCCAAAGCCCCGAGCAGGGCGGCGGAGCGGCGGCGCAGGCAAGACGTCATCGGCGAAGCCTCTCAAAGGATCAGGTCGCCTCAGAGATAGGAAGCTTTGCGCGCAGGCGAAAGGCCTTTTCCTGAAACCGAAAAGCGCGCCTCCTGCGCAAGCGCGCCTTGACGCGGCCGAGATCGGACGCGAGAACCGCTGACGGCCCCTCAGGCCGCCATCCCCCGAGGAGCCGCAGGCCGCCCCTCAGGCCGCCGCCTTCCCGAAGAAAAGGACTCCCCATGGCCGAAGACGAAAAGAAATCCGAAGAGCCCGCCGCGAAAGCCGCCGCCGAGCTTTTATTCAAAAGCCGCAACGTGCTGATCACCGGCCAGATCGACGACAAGCTCGCGCGCGGGGTCGTGGCTCAGCTTCTGGCGCTCTCCGAGGACAACGACAAGCCGATCAACCTCTTCGTCAGCTCGCCGGGCGGGCATGTCGAATCCGGCGACATGATCCATGACGTGATCAAGTTCATCAAACCCGAAGTCCGGACCATCGGCTCGGGCTGGGTGGCGAGCGCGGGCGCGCTGATCTTCGTCGCCGCCGAGAAGAAGAACCGCTTCTGCCTGCCCAACACCCGCTTCCTGCTCCATCAACCGAGCGGCGGCGTGGGCGGCCAAGTTTCGGACATCTATATTCAGGCGCAGCAGATGCTCTACATGCAGGAGCGTCTGGAGAAGGTCTTCGCCGAGGCCACCGGCCAGAGCGTCGAGCGCATCCGCAAGGACACGCAGCGCGATTTCTGGCTGACCACGCAAGAGGCTCTGGATTACGGCCTCGTCGGCTCGGTGATCCGCAGCTCCGACGAGCTGCCCAAGAAAGGCTGAGGCTTCAGGCTTCGGGCCCGGGACAGGAGGGCGCGGCTTCGGCCGCGCCCTTTTCGCGTTCAGATTCTCAGGATTCGGGGCGTCTTGAATTCGACGTCCTCGCGGGCGGTCTCGACCATCTCCACCTCGACCTCATAGCGGGCGCGGAAGGCGTCGATGACCTCGTTCACCAGCTCCTCCGGGGCGCTGGCCCCGGCGGTCACGCCTACGGCGCTCACGCCCTCCAGAGCGCGCCAGTCGATGTCCGAGGCGCGCGGCGCCAGTTGGGCGTAGGCGCAGCCCGCCCGGCGCCCCACCTCCACCAGACGCAGGGAGTTCGAGGAGTTCGGCGCGCCGATCACGATCAGCGCCTGAATCTTCGGCGCCACGGCCTTCACCGCCGCCTGACGATTGGTCGTCGCGTAGCAGACGTCCTCGCGATGGGGGCCGGCGATCTCCGGGAAGCGGGCGCGCAGGGCGTCGATGGTGGCGGCGGCGTCGTCCACGGAAAGGGTCGTCTGAGTGGCGAAGGCCAGCTTCGCGCGGTCGGCGGGCTCGGGCAGAGCCGCCACGTCGGCGGGGCTGTCCACGAGCGTCACGGCGCCGGGCGGAAGCTGCCCCATGGAGCCCACCACCTCGATATGGCCCGCATGGCCGATCAGATAGATGTGGCGGCCCTCGGCGTGATGGCGCGTCATCTCGATATGCACTTTCGAGACCAGCGGACAGGTGGCGTCCACGGCGATCATCTCGCGGCGGGCGGCCTCGGCGGGCACGGATTTCGGCACGCCATGCGCCGAGAAGACCACCGGGCGGTCGTCGGGGCATTCCTCCAGCTCTTCGACGAAGATCGCGCCCTTGGCCCGCAGCCCGTCGACCACGAATTTATTATGGACGATCTCATGGCGCACATAGACCGGAGCGCCCCATTTCTCGATGGCCATCTCGACGATGCGCACGGCGCGGTCCACGCCCGCGCAAAAGCCGCGCGGCGCGGCGAGGTAAAGCTTGAGGGCGGGCTTGGTCATGAGGTTCATGCGGGAACGGGCCTCCGGCTCAGGATCGCGCCTCCGCCTATCAGAAGCCGGGGCCGAGGCCAAGACAAGCCGGATTCTCGCTAAGGAAGCCTTGCCGCCGAGGGATGTGAAGGCGTCTCAATGGGACATCGCCCAATCCAGCAGGATGAGAGCGATCCCCGCGACCACGCAGAACCAGCCCAGACGCCGCAGCAGCCCCCGGACTCCGGCGTCCGCGAGGGCGCGCCATCCCCTCCCCGCCTCGGCGACGCCCTGAAGATCCCGCCGGTCGATCTCCCGCCGGAGCAGCAGAAAGAGGATCGCCGCGCCCATCGCCGAGATCAGGCCGCCCAGAATCGTCATCTTCGCCGCTCTCCGTCAGGCCATGGACGCCCAAAGCTTGCGGAGAAGCGCCGCCGGACGCAATCTGATTCCTTAAACTCGAATCAACGCGAGGAGCCCATGGCCCTGACGAAAGACGACTTCCGCCGAGAAAGAGACCGCAGGCTGGCCGAAGCGGCCGCGCGCCGCGCGCCCTATGTGGATCTGAACGCGGGCGAGCTTCATCGGGCTCTCGGCGATTACCCCGGCCCGGATCATCAGATGTCCGTCTGTTGCGACGTCCTGCAGCAGGAGCAGCGCCTTGGCGATCTGGTCCTCTCGCCTTCGCTCAAGGGCAAGGGCGCCGCTCTGACCATCCGCTTCAAACTGCCGCGCTGAATCGAAAACGGCCCCTCGCGGGGCCGCTCCTTGTGTCTTCGCCTTCGGAAGGGCTCACGCCGCCTTGTCGTGGCGCGCGCGCAGGAGGCGCAGAACTTCGCGGGCGGCGTCGGGAATCGAGGTGCCGGGGCCGAAGATGCCCGCCACGCCCGCCGCGCGGAGGTAATCGTAATCCTGCTGCGGAATCACCCCGCCGCAGACCACCAGAACCTCCCCGGCGCCCTGATCCTTCAGCGCCTTGATCAGCGCCGGAGCGAGAGTCTTATGTCCCGCCGCCAGCGAGGAGACGCCCACGACATGCACGTCGTTGTCGATGGCGTCCTGAGCGGCCTCCTCGGGCGTCTGGAAGAGCGGCCCGACGTCCACGTCGAATCCGATGTCGGCGAAGGCGGTGGCGATGACCTTGGCGCCGCGGTCATGGCCGTCTTGGCCCATCTTGACCACCATCATGCGCGGACGACGGCCCTCGACCTCGGCGAAATCGGCGATCTCCTGCTGAATGGCGGCGTAATCGGCGTCGCCTTCGTAGGCCGCTCCATAGACTCCCGACAAGGTGCGCACCTCCGCCCGATGACGTCCGAAGACCTTCTCCAGATAATAGCTGATTTCGCCGACGCTGGCGCGGGCGCGGGCGGCCTCGACGGCGGCGGCGAGGATGTTGCCCCGCCCCGAGCGCGCGACCTCCTCCAGATCGTCGAGGGCCTTCTGACAGGCGGCCTCGTCGCGGGTGGAGCGGATCTTCTCAAGGCGGGCGATCTGCGCCACGCGGACCTTGGCGTTGTCCACTTCAAGGATCTCGATGGGATCCTCCTTCGGCGGACGGAACTTGTTCACGCCGACGATGACCTCTTCGCCGCGGTCCACGCGGGCCTGACGCCGGGCGGCGGCCTCCTCGATGCGCAGCTTCGGCAATCCCGAGGCCACGGCTTTGGTCATGCCGCCCATGGCCTCGACCTCGGCGATGAGCTTGCGCGCCTCTTTGATCAGCTCGGCGGTCAGGCTCTCGACGTAATAGCTGCCCGCGAGGGGGTCCACCACGTCGCAGACGCCGGTCTCGTTTTGCAGGATGAGCTGCGTGTTGCGGGCGATGCGCGCCGAGAAGTCGGTGGGCAGCGCGATGGCTTCGTCGAGGGCGTTGGTGTGCAGCGACTGCGTGCCGCCGAGCGCCGCCGACATGGCCTCATAGGCGGTGCGGACCACGTTGTTATAGGGATCCTGCTCCTGAAGGCTGACGCCGGAGGTCTGGCAATGGGTGCGCAGCATGAGGCTGCTTTGCTTCTTGGCGCCGAAATCCCTCATGATGTCCGCCCAGATGGTGCGGGCGGCGCGGAGCTTCGCGGCCTCCATGAAGAAATTCATGCCGATGGCGAAGAAGAAGGACAGACGCCCGGCGAATTCGTCGACGTCGAGGCCCTTGGCCATGGCCGCCCGGACGTATTCCATGCCGTCGGCGAGGGTGTAGCCCAATTCCTGCGCCAGCGTCGAACCCGCCTCCTGCATGTGATAGCCGGAGATCGAGATCGAATTGAATTTCGGCATGTTCGCGGCGGTGTAGCCGATGATGTCCGCGATGATCCGCATCGAGGGCTCGGGCGGATAGATGTAGGTGTTGCGGACCATGAACTCCTTGAGGATGTCGTTCTGAATGGTCCCGCTGAGATCGGCGATCTCGGCGCCCTGCTCCTGACCGGCCACGATGAAATTCGCGAGGATGGGAATCACCGCGCCGTTCATGGTCATCGAGACCGACATCTCCTTGAGCGGAATGCCGTCGAAGAGGATCTTCATATCCTCGACCGAATCGATGGCCACGCCCGCCTTGCCGACGTCGCCGACCACGCGCGGATGATCCGAATCATAGCCCCGGTGCGTCGCGAGGTCGAAGGCCACCGAGAGGCCCTTTTGTCCGCCCGCGAGGTTGCGGCGGTAAAAAGCGTTGGATTCCTCGGCGGTCGAGAAGCCGGCGTATTGGCGGATCGTCCAGGGGCGCCCGGCGTACATCGTCGCGCGCACGCCGCGCGTGAAGGGGAAAAAACCCGGCAAGCCGTTCAGATGGTCGATTCCCTCAAGATCCTCCGCCGTGTAAAGCGGCTTGACGGCGATTCCCTCCGGGGTCTCCACCGTGAGGTCGGAGAGGGGGCGATCCCGGAGCTCCTTCTGAGCGAGACGCTCCCAATCCCCGAGTTTCGGGGCCGCGGAATCGGGCGTTTTGGAGGTCATGGCGCGGCGCTCTCCATCGAACGAAGATTACGGATGCAAAAATGTTGCGTCGCACGATAGCTTGACGAAAGGAACGAAGGCAAGCGCCGCCGAACCCCTGAGGCGCCAAACCTGCAAGACCAGACCCGCAAGATCATGTTAAGCTCGCTTAACGGCGTCCCGCGCCGCGAAGGCGTCCCAGAAACGGATGAACCAAGATGCAGATCGTCGCGTTCTTCAACAACAAAGGCGGCGTGGGCAAGACCACGCTCCTCTGCAACATCGCGGCGGCCTGCGCGCAGGATCTCGGCAAGCGCGTGCTGATCGTCGACGCGGACCCCCAGCGCAACGCCAGCTTCTACACGCTGGAGGCCCCCGCCTTCAACGGCGTGGCCAAGACGGGCGGCCTGCACCGGATGCTCAGCAATCCGAAGGCGCCTCCGGCGACTTTGCTCGGCAGCGCGCATTTCGGCTGCCATGTGCTGCCCGGCGAGGCGGCCATGGCCGATCTGGCGCCGCAATTCGACGTGGCTTGGGCCGCGGGAGACGCGCCTTATATTCTGAACCTCAAAAGCGTCCTCGACGCCCAGCGCATGGATTACGATCTGATCCTGCTGGATCTGCCCCCCACGCTGAACGGCCTGACCCGCGCCGGGCTCATCGCCGCCGACGCCTTCGTCGCGCCTTTCGACATGGACATGTTCAGCCTCGAAGGGCTGAAGCTCATCAAGGATTGGGTCCGCCGCTGGGAGCCCGCATGGCGCGCCATGACCGAAACGCCGCCTGAAGCCTCCGTGCGCGCGCGCTTCATCGGCGGAATCGCCAACCGCATGACCAAGGACTCGGGCGAAAGCTCGGAGCAATACGGCGTCATCACCAAGCAGATCGATTCGCTGACCACGGCCATGGCCCGCGATCTCGGCGACCGGGTGCGCGGCGTGGACTACGTCGTGGCCGAGGTGCCGAATTTCGGCGAGGAGGCCGCCCACGCCAACCGCTGGCGCCGCCCGATCTTCGACGCGCGCATTCGTCCTGCGGCGCGTCAGGTCTTCGTGGCCGCCGCCGAGCAGATGCTCTCCAATCTGGAGCGTTTCGCCACCCTCGCCAAGGCGGCCTGAGCCCGACCGCCCTCCTCTAACGTCCTCCTCATCAGTTCTTCACGTCCTTCTGGCGGAATCGCTTCGGGAGGCGCGGCGATTCGTCCTTCCGCAGGCGGCGGATCGGAGCTTCGCGGCTCCGGGCGCGATCATCCCGGCGGACGGCCTCGCGCGTCCGGAGACCGGCCCTGACGACGGAGAGGATGCGGCGAACGGATGCGAATCGTAGCTTTCCTGGCGCATAAAGGAGGCGCGGGCAAAACCACCTTTCTTCTGCATCTGGCGGCTCTCTGCGCGCAGGGAGGCTTGCGCGTGCTGGTGGCCGACGCCGATCCTCAACGCAACGCCAGCTTCCATAGTCTGGAGATCGGCGCCCTGCGCGGCCAGAGCGAAGGAGCCCTGCGGCGGGCTTTGCGCGACGGCGCGGATCTGGATCCGACGCCCTTCGTGATGCGCAGCCCGCATTTCGGCTTCGACATCCTGCCCGGCGACACCAGCCTGCTCGAAGTCCTGCCCCGGCTGGAGGCCGCATGGAGCCGCGGCGACGCGCAGGCCATGCTTCAGATGCGGCGTCTGCTTCTGCGGCTGCATCGCAGCTATGATCTCGCTTTTCTGGATCTCGCGCCCGGCCCGAGCGCCTTGGCCAAGGCGGGTCTGATCGCCGCCGACGGCTTCGTGACTCCTTTCGGCATGTCGATGGCCAGCCTCGACGGGCTGCGCGCCTCCAAGGACTGGATACTGCATTGGGAGCCCCATTGGCGGAAGACTCTGGGCGCGCGGCCGCGCGGCGGCGTGCGGGCGCGGTTTCTGGGAGGGCTGGCGAATCGGGTCTCCGTGGATTCCCAAGCCCACCGGACTTTGATCGAGGGCGCGGGACGCCTGACCCGCAGCATGGCCCGCGAATTGGACGACCACCTTCCCGGCGCGAGCTACATCCTCGGGGCGGCGCCGGATTTCGGACCGCGCACGCTGGCCGCCCAGATCGCCAAACGGCCGATCTTCGCCGAGGTCGCGCCGGAATCGCGCGATATCTTCGTGCGCGCGGCGCGGCGGCTGCTCGACAACCTCAGCGAAGAGCGCGGATTCGCGGCGGCCTGACGGCGCGGCCTCAGGCGGGAATCCCGGCGTAGGCGTAGCGAAAGGCCTCCTGAAAGCCGAGCCGCGCGTAAAGCCGCCGCGCCGGAGCATTGGCCGCCTCCACCTGCACCGCCGCGAGTCCCGCGCCCAAATCCGCCGCCTGAGCCAGAGCCGCCCCCATCAGCGCCCGCCCGAGCCCTCGCCCCTGAGCCTCGGGCCGCACCGAAACCGCCGCGATCAAGGCCAGATCCTCCGCCGCCGCGACATAGGCCGCGCCCAAAGCGGCCTCGCCCTCATACAAGGTGACGAAGCGCCGAAGCTCCGGACGCCGCATCACCGCCAGACGCGCCGGAAAATCCTCCGGGCCATGGGATTCGATCCGCGCCCAAACCTCCGGAGGCTCCGGCGCGGCCGCGACCCGCAGATCCTCCGACGCGCCCCCGGCGGGAAGCGGCAGAACCAGCGCATGAGTCTCGTCGAAGGGCGCCGAGCCCCGCGCCGCCAGCCAATCCCGAACCGCCCGATCCTCAAGACGGATCTGCGCCAAAGGCCGCCGCCCGCGCGCCTCATACCAAGCCCGCGCCTCGGCCATGGCCTGATCCAGAGGCCGATCCGGCGCCCCGAAGACTCCGAGCGCGTTGGCCCGCTTGGTCGTCGAGGAATCGCTCCGCAGCAGCCAAGGCCCCAGAGCCTCCGTCTCGGCGGCGGGCCAGAGCCGGGCGCTCAGGGCGAAAAGACGCGCGGCTTCGTGATCGTCCATCTTTCCGGTCATGCGGCGGCTCCCCATATGAGGCCCGGATCTTACCCCCTGCGCGCTCGCGCCGCATCCGCCGAAAAGCGGGCCTGAGCTTTAAGGAAATCGGTTTTCGTTTCCGGCGACGCCCCTTAGCCTGCGCTGGAAATCTCCAAAGGAGTCCGCTCATGTCCGCGCGCCAGCTTCGTCTCGCCCCCTCCATCCTCTCGGCCGATTTCGCGAAGATCGGCGAGGAGATTCAGGCCATGGAGGCCGCCGGGGCCGACTGGATCCATGTGGACGTCATGGATAATCATTTCGTGCCGAATCTGACCTTCGGTCCGCCGGTCTGCTCGGCCATGCGCCCGCATATCAAAACCTTCATGGACGTCCATCTGATGATCTCGCCGGTGGACGCCTCGCTGGAGGCCTACGCCAAGGCGGGCGCCGACCTCATCACCGTCCACGCCGAGGCCGGGCCGCATCTCGACCGCACGTTGCAGGCGATCAAGAATCTGGGGAAACAGGCGGGCGTGGCGCTGAACCCCTCGACGCCGGAAAGCGCCGTGGCCTATGTCCTCGACCGCATCGACCTGATCTGCGTCATGACCGTGAATCCGGGCTTCGGCGGCCAGAGCTTCATCAAAAGCCAAGTCGAGAAGGTGCGCAATCTGCGCAAGATGATCGGCGAGCGCGACATCCGCATCGAGATCGACGGCGGCGTGACGCCCGAAACCGCGCCTCTGGTGGTCGCGGCGGGCGCCGACGTGCTCGTGGCGGGTTCGGCGGCCTTCAAGGGCGGCCCGACCTTCTATCGCTCCAATCTGGCGGAGATCCGCCGCGCCGGGGAATCCGCGTAATGCAGAAAGCCGTGATCTTCGACCTCGACGGAACGCTGATCGACAGCGCGCCCGACATCGCCCACGCCCTGAACCGGCTGCTCGAAGAGCGCGGGCTGGAGGCCTACGACCTGCCGACCGTCACCAGCTTCGTGGGCCATGGCGCGCCGCGTCTGCTGGAGCAGGCTTGGTCCGGACGCGGGAAAGCCCGCGAGCCGCATCAGGCCGCGACCGATCTCGACCGCTTTCAGGCGCTTTACGCCGAGGAGCCCACCCAGCGCACCCGGCTTTATCCCGGCGCCCGCGAAGCGCTGATCGCTTTGCGCGCCGCAGGCTATGATCTGGGGATCTGCACCAATAAGCCCGAGGCGCTCACCCATCAGGCCCTCAAGCAATTGGGGATCGACGGCTTATTCAAGGTCGTGGTCGGCGGCGACACCCTGCCCGAGCGCAAGCCCTCGCCGGAGCCTCTGGAGCTTTGCGCGCGCCATCTCGGGGCCGAACTGGCCGCCACGGCCTATGTCGGCGACAGCGAGGTGGACGCCGCCACGGCGGACGCCGCGGGCGCGCCCTTCCTGCTCCATACGGAAGGCTATCGCAAAGGCCCGATCAAAACCCAAGCCCTGCGCGCGGAGTTCTCCGATTTCGCCCGCCTGCCCGAACTCGTCGAGCGTCTCGCCCGCGAGGGCGAGGCCCGCCATAAATAAGGCGCGCGGATAAAGCTTCCGCTTCGCGCGCGAAGCGCTTATAAGGCGCGCTTCCCGCCCTTTCCCCCCTGGAGGGGGGCGGGTCGCCTAATTTATGGAGAATTCAGATGTCCGACGTCGTCGTCCTAGTCGCCGAGGCGCGTCCGGGAGTGGGCAAGGGGGCCGCTCGCCAGACCCGCCGCGAGGGCTATGTTCCCGCCGTGATCTATGGGGCTAAAAAAGAGCCCGTCACCATCCGCCTGCAGGGCAACGCGCTGCTGAAGACGCTGCATAAGGGCGGCTTCTTCACCACCATCTTCGAGATTCAGGTCGGCGGCGACTCGCATCACGCGATTCCGAAGGCGATCCAGAAGGACAAGCTCAACGGCCTGCCGACCCATGTGGACTTCCTGCGCGTCGAGCGCGGCGCCCTTATCGAGGTCGAGGTTCCGGTCCACTTCGAGAATCACGAAGCTTCGCCGGGTCTGAAGGCGGGCGGCTCGCTGAACGTGGCGCGCCATGTGGTCGAGCTGCGCGTCCCGAACAACGCCATCCCGGATTCGCTGACGGTCGATCTGACCGGCCTTGAGATCGGCGACACCGTGCACATCAGCAAGGTGGCTCTGCCTCAGGGCGCCTCGACGGTCATCGACCGCGACTTCACCGTCGCCTCCATCGCTCCGCCGGCCGAGGCCGAGGCGGGCGACGCCGAGGGCGAAGCCGAAGCCTGAGGCCTTGCGCCTTCGGTCACAGGTTGAGTTCAGCGCCCTCTCCGCCCCCGGAGAGGGCGTCTTCATGTTCGGGGAGTCCTTTTCATGTTGCTGCTCGTGGGCCTTGGCAATCCGGGGCCGGAATATGAACGCACGCGCCATAACGTCGGTTTTCTCGCGGTGGAGGAGATCGCGCGGGAGGCGGGCTTCGGCCCTTTCGGCAAACGCTTCCAAGGGCTGCTCGCCGAGGGGCGCCTAGGCGGCGAAAAGGCGCTGATCCTCAAGCCGCTGACCTATATGAACCTCTCCGGCCAATCGGTGGCCGAGGCGGCGCGCTTCTTCAAGATCCGCCCCGGACAACTCGTGGTCTTCCACGACGAGATCGACCTCGCGCCGGGCAAATTGCGCGTCAAGACCGGCGGCGGCCATGCGGGCCACAACGGCTTGCGCTCCATCGGCCAGCATCTCGGGCTTGATTTCCACCGGATCCGGATCGGCGTCGGGCATCCGGGCGTGAAGGAGGAGGTGGCGAATCACGTCCTCCACGCCTTCGCCAAAGCGGATGAAGTCTGGCTCGGGCCGATGCTTTCGGCGCTCGGAGCCGAGGCGCCGATTCTGGTCGAAGAGGATCTCGGCAAGGCCCTCGATAAATATCAGCAAAGAATCATGGCGCGGCTTCAGCCGCCCAAAGCCCCGAAGCCGCCCAAACCGCCCGAAGCCAAACCGCCCGAAGCCAAGTCGGCCGAGGCGAAGCTTGGGGCCGAAGACGCGCCCTCCCCCGCTCCGCAAAGCCCTTTAGAGGCTCTGCGGGCCCGTTTCTCCAAGGATGCGCCATGACGCTCTATCCCGCCCCCGCCCGCCGCTCCGAGGTGGATCCCTTCATCGTCATGGACGTGATGCGCGCCGCCGCCGCCGAAGAGGCCAAAGGCCGCCAGATCATCCATATGGAGGTCGGGCAGCCCGCCGCTCCCGCCCCGCGCAAGGCCCGCGAGGCCGTGCTCAAAGCGCTCTCTTCGGGCGATCCCATGGGCTACACCTTGGCCACCGGGCGCGAGGATCTGCGCGAGGCCCTCGCGGCGCGCTATAAGCGGCTTTACGGCGTCGCGCCCGATCCGGAGCAGATCGTGGTCACGACGGGATCTTCGGGGGCCTTTCTGCTGGCCTTCCTCGCGCTCTTCGACGCCGGATCGCGGGTGGCCATGGCCGATCCCTCCTATCCGAGCTACCGCAATATCTTCAGATCGCTGAACATCGAGCCCGTGAGTCTGCCCGCCGAAGCCTCGACGCGGTTTCAGCCGACTCCGGCGATGATCGAGGCGGCCCACGCCCAAGCGCCGCTCGCGGGAATCCTCGCCGCGAGCCCGGCCAATCCCACGGGCACGACTCTCGGCCGCCCCGAGATGGCCGCGCTGATCCAGACCTGCGCAAAGCTCGGAATCCCCTATATCTCCGACGAGATTTACAACGGCATCCTCTTCGAGGGCCGGGCTCCGGTCTCGGCGGTCCAGATTTCGGATCGCGCGCTGATCATCGACAGCTTTTCGAAATATCATTGCATGACCGGATGGCGGGTCGGCTGGATGGTGGTTCCGAAGCATCTGCTGCGCACGGTGGAGCGTCTGACGCAGAATCATCATATCTGCGCGCCCCATGTCAGCCAGATCGCGGCGCTGGGCGCATTGGAGGCCGACGAGGAGCTTTCCGCCCATGTCGCGACCTACGCCCGCAACCGCGAGATCCTGCTCGACGCCCTGCCCGGCCTCGGCTTCGCGGACATCGCTCCGGCGGACGGCGCCTTCTACATCTGGACCGACGTGAGCAAGTTCACGGCGAATTCTCCGGAGTTCTGCGCGCGGATGCTGCGCGAGGCGGGGGTGGCGGCGACTCCGGGCGTGGATTTCGACCCCGCCCGCGGCCTGAGCCGCATGCGCTTCTCCTACGCCCGCTCGACTGAGGACATGATCGAGGGCGCCCGCCGCCTGAAGGACTGGATTCAGGGCGGAATTTAGGGCCTGTCGACATTCAGGTTTCGGGCGCGGCGCGAGGGGATTTCGTTTCTGCACAGGAGAAGGCTCCGCCGTGGAGTTCGCTCCATAAGGAGGCTTCGACGCCTTCAGGAGCGAAATCCCCCGCGTCCCTACAGGATCTGGCGTCAATCGCCCATTTTTTCGTCGCGAAACCTGGATGAAGATCAACTTCACCTGCGATTTCGCTCCTCAAACCGGGAGATTGACGCTCAGACCGCGCTCCAAACCCTGAACGTCAACAGGCCCTAGAGCGCAATCCGAAAAGTTTGAAAGACTTTTCGGGTAAATTGCGCGACCAAACAAAAGCTTGGAGCCTTTAAACGATTCTCTTGATCGGAAAAGGCTCCAAGCTCAAACTCCCAGAGAAGCCGAAACTCGAAGCCGAAACCTCTCCGGGGAGACCTTCCATGTCCTATGCTTTGCGCGATCCTTCCTTGCTGAAACAGGCCGCCTATGTGGCGGGCGAGTGGATCGAGGCGAAGGGGCAAGGGATCGCCGTGCGCAATCCCTCGACGGGCGAGGTCGTGGGCCATGTCCCCAAGCTCGGCGCCGCCGAGACCGAACGCGCGATCAAAGCGGCCCAGCAGGCTCAGAAGGCTTGGGCCGCCCGCACCGCCAAGGATCGCGCGGGCGTGCTGCGCCGCTGGTATGAGCTGACCATGGAGAACCAAGAGGATCTCGGCGCGATCCTCACCATGGAGCAGGGCAAGCCCTTCGCCGAGGCCAAAGGCGAAATCGCTTATGGCGCCAGCTTCCTCGAATGGTTCGCCGAAGAGGGCCGCCGCGCCTATGGCGAGATCATCCCCGGCCATCAGCCCGACAAACGCCTGCTCGTGCTGAAGCAGCCCATCGGCGTGGTGGGCGCGATCACGCCGTGGAACTTCCCCAACGCCATGATCACCCGCAAGGCCGGACCCGCCTTCGCCGCCGGATGCGCCATGGTGCTGAAGCCCGCCTCTCAGACGCCTTTCTCGGCCATGGCCCTCGCGCTTCTGGGCGAGAAGGCGGGCCTGCCGAAAGGACTCTTCTCGGTGCTGACGGGAAGCGCCTCCGAGATCGGCGCGGCTCTGACCTCCAGCCCCGTCGTGCGGAAGATCACCTTCACCGGCTCCACCGAGATCGGCGCGCAGCTCATGGCGCAAAGCGCCCCGACCATCAAGAAGCTCGGGCTTGAGCTGGGCGGCAACGCGCCTTTCCTCGTCTTCGACGACGCGGATCTGGATGCGGCGGTGGAGGGCGCTTTGATCGCCAAATTCCGCAATAACGGTCAAACCTGCGTCTGCGCCAACCGCATCTACGTGCAGAAGGGCGTTTACGACGCCTTCGCGCAGAAGCTCGCGGCGGCGGTGGGCCGCATGAAGACCGGCGACGGCTTCGACGAAGGCGTGAACTTCGGCCCCCTCATCGACGAAAAAGCCGTGGAGAAGGTCGAGGCCCATATCTCCGACGCGGTGTCGAAAGGCGCACAGGTGGCGCTCGGCGGCCGTCGGCATGAGAAAGGCGGCTTCTTCTTCCAGCCGACCCTGCTCACCGGCGTGACGCCCGACATGGCCGTCTCGCGCGAAGAGACCTTCGGCCCGGTGGCCCCGCTCTTCGCCTTCGAGACCGAGGCCGAAGCCGTGGAGCTGGCCAACGACACCGAATTCGGACTCGCCTCTTATTTCTACGCGCGGGACATGGCGCGGGTCTGGCGGGTCTCGGAGGCGCTGGAATACGGCATGGTCGGCGTGAACACCGGCCTGATCTCCACCGCCGAGGCGCCTTTCGGCGGCGTCAAGTCCTCAGGCCTCGGCCGGGAGGGCTCGCGATACGGTCTGGAGGAGTTTCTCGAAATCAAGTATGTTTGTCTCGGCGGAGTCTCCTGATCGCGTAAAATATTCACTCTGGCGCACAGCGCTCTCCTTTCAGGCGAAAACGCCGCATCGACGCCTCACCAATCCGTCATTCATGGGGGGGAGGAATGCGTTTGGGTAAAGTTTCGTTGACGATTTTCGAGGCCCTTCCTAGGTTTCGACCCATGCCGGGGGGCTTCGTTTCAGAAGGGCGTGCGCGTGTCCGATCAGCTTAGGCGTTTTGTGTTTCTTCAGGGTCCGCATGGTCCCTTTTTCGGCGAGCTCGCCGTCGCTCTCCAGCAGGAGGGTGCGCAGGTCTCCCGCATCGGCTTCAATCAGGGCGACCGCTACGAATGGCCGGAGGCCTTTCCTTACGAGGCCTTCAACCAGCCGCTCGAAGATTTGCAGGATTTTCTCCAGTTCTACTTTCAGCGGCGCGGAGCCACCGACCTCGTGCTGTACGGCGACACGCGCCCCGCCCACCGGCTGGCGCTGGAGGCCGCGCGCCGCGCCGGAATCCGCACGCATATCCTCGAAGAGGGGTATCTGCGCCCCCATTGGATCACTTACGAGCGTCAGGGCGCGAACGGCTATTCGCGGCTGATGGACGTCAGCCTGAAGGAGATGCGCGGCGTCTCCGCCGAGGAGAGCGAGGCTGAGGCTCAGGCCTCGCCGCCGCCCGCGCGCTGGGGCTCGACGCGCCAGCACATCGTCCAGAGCCTGCGCTATCACTTCCAGGTCTGGACCCGCAACCGCGCCTATAAGAACTATCAGCGCCATCGCGAGCTGACCCTCACGCAGGAGCTGGGCGTCTGGCTGCGCCGCACCGCCCGCCGGCCTGTGGACCGGACGCGGCTGCGCCTCACGGAGCGGCGGCTCATGGCCGATCCGCGGCCGAACTTCATGGTTCTGCTTCAGCTCGGCTTCGATCCCTCGATGAGCGCGCACAGCAGCTTCCGCAATCTCACCGAGATGGTGGAGTTCTGCCTCAAAGCCTTCGCCGAGGCCGCGCCCGACATGGATCCGGAGACCATGCTCGTCTTCAAAGCCCATCCTCTGGAGGACGGCCGCGAGAAGCTGCATCGCCTGATTCCCGAAACGGCCCGCCGCTACGGGCTGGAGGGCCGCGTCGCCTTCGTGGACGGCGGGATGCTCAGCGATCTGCTCAACCGCCCGACGGTTCGGGGCGTGGTCACCATCAACTCCACCGCCGCCCATCAGGCGATCTGGCGCGGATTGCCGACCATGGCGCTCGGGCGGGCGGTCTACGACAAGCCCGGCCTGACTTCGCGGCGGCCGGATCTGAAAAGCTTCTTCTCCGATCCCGACGCGCCGGATAAACAGACCTATCAGGTCTTCCGGAGATTCCTCGAAGCCACCTCTCAGATCCGCGGCGGCTTCTACGCCGATCACGAACGGGGTCTCGGCATGGGGCGTCTGGTCGGCATGATGCTTGCCAGTGAAGATCCCTATGACGGCTATGTGCGCTCCGACGCCCGCGAAGGCTGGCCGGAGGCGGCGGAATAGACGGACGGGACGCAGCGAATTTGAGGGACGGCATATGATTCTCGGTCGATTCATGGCGGCGGCGCTCCTCGCCGCCATGGCGCTTGCAGGATGCGACAAGACCCCGCGCGGCGGACCCCTCGCTTGGGAGATCTCCGACGCCGCCGTGGAGGGACAGGTCCCCTACGACCTTATCCCCATCGACGCCGACGTGGCCCGTCTGGCCCGCATAGACCGCGTCTACGCCATGCCGCCCGACTATATCCGCACCGCCCCCGAAGATTACGCGAAGATCGCGCCGGGAGAGGAGCTGTCCATCCGGATTTGGGAGAACGTCGACGAAGGCGTCTTCACCGCGGTCGGCTCGCGCAACTCCGAAATCGGCACGGTGACGGTGGACGAGGTCGGCCAGATCTTCCTGCCCTATGTCGGATTCGTGGACGCCGCCGGACGCAGCGTCGCCGATCTGCGCCGCGAGATCCGCGCCAGCCTCGCCGAAAAGACCCTTGATCCCCAGATCGAGATCCGCCGCGCCAAAGAAACGCCCCGCAGCGTCTCGATTCAGGGCGCGGTGGCCACGCCCGGCGTCTATCCGCTCTCCTCCGGCGAGGATTCGCTGATGCGTCTGCTCGCGCGGGCGGGCGGTTCGACCCTTCAGCCGGAGATCACCTTCGTGACTCTGCGCCGCCGCGGCCAGAGCATTCGTCTGCCGCTCTCGACGATCTACGCCACGCCCCGCTACGACGTGACGCTGGTCAGCGGCGACGCCCTGATCCTCGAGCGCGATCCGCGATTCTACACCGCCATGGGCGCCGTGCGCGGCGCCGGACGCCGCGAATTCACCGGCCCCGACATGACCCTCATGGACGCCCTCGGCGCGAGCGGCGGCCTGAACGACGATCAGGCCAATCCGACGGGCGTCTTCGTCTATCGCTTCGAGGAGGCCGACCGGCTGGCGCGCTATCGCTTCAAGCGCATCACGGCCCCCGACGATCCGACTCCGGTGGACGCGGCGGGAATCGAGACTTTATCTCTGCCGAGCGCCGCCATTTCGCCGGGCCTGCATCGGGTGATCTATCAGCTCGACATGCGCCGTCCGGACACGATCTTCTACGCTAAGGCCTTCCAGCTGCGCGAAGACGATCTGATCTTCGTCACCAACGCGCCCATCGTCGAATGGAGGAAGATCATGAGCCTGATCTCCATGGGCACGGGCGCCGTCAGCTCGGCGGGCGGCACCGCCAGCACGTTTGGAGTCCAGTGAGCCCCAAGCCGCCGCCCTGCGGGCGCGGCGGCTGGGGAGCCTCTCGACTTATCTCCTCCGAAACCGGCGCTTGCGCCGGTTTTTGGCTTTGGCGGGCTGGCGTCTGGTCCCGGCCTACGGCTTCGGCGAGGTCGAGGCTCTGGCGGGCTGGGGCTATAACCGCCGCGCCCAAGCCGCCCGCGAGCTGGCCGCCCGGCGCGGAATTCCCTATCTCGCGCTGGAGGATGGGTTTCTCCGCTCTCTGGCTCTGGGCGTGGAGGGCGCGCCGCCTTTCAGCCTGCTGATCGACTCGACGGGCGTTTATTACGATTGCTCCGCGCCTTGCGATCTGGAGGCCGCCATAGGCGCGGGGCTCGCGCCGGGCGAAGAGGCCCGCGCCGCCGCCGGAATCGCCCGACTGAGGGCGCGACGGCTGTCGAAATTCAACCTCGCGCCGCCCGATCTCGCGGATCCGCCCGAGCCGGGCTTCGTCCTCGTCGTGGATCAAACCTTCGGCGACGCCTCCATCCGTTACGGCGGCGCGGAGCCGCGCGGCTTCGCCCGCATGCTGGAGGCCGCCCGCGACGAGAATCCCGGCGCGCGAATCCTGCTCAAGACCCACCCCGACGTCCTCGCAGGGAAGAAGCGCGGGCATTTCGAGGATCCCGCCGCGCTGAAGGGCGTCGAGATCTGGACGCGCGCGGCCTCGCCTTGGGCGCTGATCGAACGGGCCTCTGCGGTCTACGCGGTCACCAGCCAGATGGGCGCCGAGGCGCTCTTCGCCGGGAAGCGCGTCCGCTGCTTCGGCCTGCCCTTTTACGCCGGATGGGGCGCGACGGCGGACGACCTCCCCGCCCCCGCCCGCCGCGCCGCCCATGGTCCGCGCGGGGCCTTGGAGATCTTCGCCGCCGGATGGCTGCGCCGCCCCCTCTATTACGATCCGCGCCTCGACGCCCTGACGGATTTCGAAACCATCGCCGATCTGCTCGCCGAGGCGCGCGACCGCGATCTGGCCAACCGCCGCCCGAGCTTCTGCCTTGGGATGGCTTTCTGGAAGCCGCCGGTGCTGCGGGCCTATTTCGGCTCCAGCCGGACGCGGCCGCGGATCCTCCGCGGCCCGGAGGCCGCTTTGACCGAAGCCCGCGCGGCGCCGGAATCGCGGATTCTCGTCTGGGCGGGCAAGGAGCCCGCGGGCCTCGCCGAGGCGGCGGCGGCGCAGAACACCCCGCTTCTGCGGGTGGAGGACGGATTCCTGCGCTCCATCGGCCTCGGCGCGGATCTTTTGCCGCCCGCCTCCCTCGTGGCCGATTCGCAGGGGATTTATTACGATCCCACCCGCCCGAGCGATCTCGAATCCCTCATCCAGAACGGCGACTTTCCTCCGGAGCTTCTGGAGAGAGCGGCCGCTTTGCGGCGGATGCTCGCGGCGGCGGACGTGAGCAAATACAACCTCGGCCGCAAACCCGAGATCGCGATTCCCGAAGGACGCCGCATGGTCCTCGCGGTGGGGCAGGTCGAGGACGACGCCTCGATTCTCCGGGGCGGCGGCGCGGTGCGGACGAATCTCGGGCTGATCGAGGCGGCGCGGGCGGCGAATCCCGAGGCTTTCCTGATCTTCAAGCCGCATCCCGACGTGGAGGCCCTGCGCCGCAAGGGGGCGGTCCCGGAATCCGCGCTGAAGGGCCTCGCCGACGCGACGGCCCGCGATTCGGCGCCGCATGATCTGATTCTCCGCGCGCAGGAGGTCTGGACCATGACCTCGCTGCTGGGCTTCGAGGCGATCCTGCGCGACCGCCCCGTGACCTGCCTCGGGGCGCCTTTCTACGCGGGCTGGGGCCTGACGCGCGACCTTGGGCCGATCCCCGCGCGCCGGACCCGCCGCGCCACGCTCGACGAGCTGACGGCGGCGGCTTTGATCCTCTATCCGACCTATCTCGACCCTTTGACGGGGCTTCCGGCCTCTCCGGAGCTCATCGCGGCGCGTTTGGCCCGCCGAGACCCCCGACTCGCGCGCCACGCGAATCCGGCGCGGCGGCTCGGCGCCCGGCTCTGGGGCGGCTGGTTGTCTTTACGGGCGCGCGCAAGCGGCGAAATCTAAGTTTCGCCGCAGGATAAAGCCGGAGAGCCTCCGATTCGATCTTGGATGCTCTTATTCTTATCCCGGCTTTTAGAAGAAAATTGCGCATTGATGAAATTTCAGTAAATATGCGCCGGCGGATGGCGTGGGGAGTCGACTCCTGCGCGAATCGCGGTCGACGAGCAAAGACCGCCAAGCGCCGTCAAAGGAAGCATCAGGGAGAGGGAACGCATTATGACGACACCCAACATCGATTGGGCGCAAGCGGCGCGGGACCCGCGCTTCGTGGAGATGGTGGAGAAAAAGCGGAAGTTCCTTTTCTCGCTCATGGCCTTCTCCGTGGTCTTCTACTTCTTGCTGCCTCTGGGCGCGGCCTACGCGCCCGGACTCTGGGCGACCAAGATCTTCGGCGTGGTGAATTTCGGCCTGCTCTTCGCGATTTCGCAATTCATCGTCGCCTGGAGCATCGCCTTCATCTACACGCGCCGCGCCAACCGCGAATTCGACGCCGCCTCCGAAGCCCTCAAGCGCGACATCCTCGCGCAAGCCGGCCAGCGCGCCTAAGGAGCCTTCCATGAAGAAAACTCAAGGCGGCGCTCTCGCGCTTGCGGCCGCGGCCGCCCTCTTCGCCTCCCCCGCCCTCGCTCAGAGCGCCGGCGTGGTCGCGCCGGAATTCCGCTGGCTGACCTTCCTCGTCTTCGCGGCGATCATCGGCCTGACGATGTTCGTGACCTATCGCGCGGCCAGCAAGGTGAAGTCGGCCTCCGACTTCTACACCGCCGGCGGCGGCATCAGCGGCGTCCAGAACGGCTGGGCCATCGCGGGCGACTACCTCTCCGCGGCCTCCTTCCTCGGCATCGCGGGCCTGATCTCGATCTACGGCTATGACGGCTTCATGTATTCGGTGGGTTGGCTCGTGGCCTACATCACCGTGCTGCTGGTCATCGCCGAGCCCTGCCGCAACATCGGCAAATACACGCTCGCCGACATTCTGGCCTATCGCAACAACCCGAAGGCCACGCGCATCGTGGGCGCGATCTCGGTGATCGTCGTCTCGACCTTCTACCTGACGGCGCAGATGGTCGGTGGCGGCGTGCTGGTCAAGACGCTGATCGGCATCGATTATAAGATTTCGGTCGTCACGGTGGGCATGCTCATGCTCGCCTATGTGATCTTCGGCGGCATGGTCGCCACGACCTATGTGCAGATCATCAAGGCGATTCTGCTGGTCATCGCCTCCATCGTGCTGGTTCTGCTGGTCTGGAGCCAATACGGCTTCTTCGGCGGCTTCCTTGAGAACGCCGTCAACGACCCGAAGATTCAGGCCCGCGTCGTGCAGCTGCTCGGCGATAAATCCGCAGGCATGACCGCGACCGAACTCGGCCAGCGCTTCCTTGAGCCCGGCCTCTACTTCACCAGCCCGCTCGACCAGATTTCTCTGGGCCTCGCGCTGGTCTTCGGCACCGCCGGCCTGCCCCACATCCTGATGCGCTTCTTCACCGTGCCTTCGGCGAAGGAAGCCCGCGTCTCGGTGATCTGGGCCATGGCCATCATCGGCGGCTTCTACGTGCTGACCCTCTTCCTCGGCCTCGGCGCCGCGATGAAGGTGGGCGCGCCCAACATCCTGCTCGCCGACCGCGGCGGCAACATGGCGGCTCCGATCCTCGCGCAATATCTGGGCGGCGGCGCGGATTCCATGCTCGGCAACTTCATGCTGGCCTTCGTGGCGGCGGTGGCCTTCGCGACCATCGTGGCGGTCGTGGCCGGTCTGGTGCTGGCTTCGGCCTCGGCCATCGCGCATGACCTTTACGTCGGCGTGATCCGCGGCGGCTCGGCCACGGCTGAAGAGCAGGTCAAGGCGGCCCGCATCGCCAGCTTGGTGGTGGGCGCCATGGCCATCGTCATCGGCATCGCGGCCGAGGGCCAGAACGTGGCCCATCTGGTGGCGCTCGCCTTCGCGGTGGCGGCTTCGGCCAACTTCCCCTGCATTCTGCTGACGCTCTTCTGGAAGCGCTGCAACACGGGCGGCATCGTGCTGGGCATGATCGTGGGCACCTTGTCGGCGATCCTGCTGGTGCTGGCCTCGCCCAACACCGAATATCCGAACACCGTCCGCAACAACGCCAATACGGCGATCGCCACCCAGACCGCCCGCATCGAGACGCTGAACGCCGAGCTTGCGACGGCCGCGGACGCGGCCCGTCAGGCCGAGATCCGCACGGCCATCTCCAGCTCCGAGGCCGCGATCGCCTCCGCCCGCGCCAACATCGCGCGCGTCGAAGGCCGCACCACCAACCTCCTCGGCCTGAGCGAACCGCTGATCGGCCTGCGCAATCCGGGCATCATCTCGATCCCGCTGGGCTTCCTTGCGGTGATTCTGGGCTCGCTGCTCTGGCGCGATCCGCGCTCCGAAGCTCTGTGGGACGAGGTTTACGTCCGTCAGAACACGGGCCTCGGCGCCGCTGCGGCCAGCAAGCACTAAGGAGGCGGCCGGAGCGGTCGAAAGGCCGCTCCGGAGCCCTTCCGCATCCATCGAGGAAACGCCCCGCGTCTTGCGACGCGGGGCGTTTTCATGCGGCCTCGGAGCCTCTCTTCGAAGGCGGGGGATCAGGCTTCAGGTTCGCGCTCGGCCTCGCCGCAGCAGCGGCGCCAGTCGCAGAGCGCCTCCATGGCGCCCTCGCATTCGCAGGGGGGCGCGTCGGGCAAGGACTCCACCAATTCGGAAGCCTGCAAAGCGGCGGAATCCACGAAGCCGGGCGGAGGCGCGGCGCGGCGCCCGAAGACCATTCCGATCAGACGAAACATCGAAGCCTCCCTTCGGATCCTCCGGGCTTCTCCGCGCTCAAGGGGCGCGCAGGCCCGGCTTGCTCCTCATCCTACCATCTTTCGGGGAAATCGCAGAGCGCGGAGCGCCTTTCAGGCGACGGCGCGAATGCGGGCGAAATCCGGCGCGACGCGCAGCCGCCCGCCCTCGCCCTCCGCCACATGGATCGGCGCGCCATAGGCCCGCGTCAGCAGCGCCTCGGTGAAGACCTCGCGCGGCGGCCCCTCGGCCAGCAGGCGGCCTTCGGCCAGCAAAACCACATGATCGGCGAAGGCGGCGGCGAGATTCAGATCATGCAAAGCCGCCACCACCCCCACGCCCTCCGCCGCGAGCGCGCGCAGCGCGGCCATGAGGTCGATCTGACGCGCGAGGTCCAAAGGCGCCGTGGGCTCGTCGAGCAGCAGCCAGCGCCCGCCCGCCTGAGGCCCGAGCCGCTCGCGGCCCGCCCGGATCTGCGCGAAGACCCGCGCCAGATGCGCCCGCGCCCGCTCGCCGCCCGAAAGGTGATTCGCCGGACGCTCCGCAAGCTCCGTCGCGCCCGCCGCCTCCAGAGCCCAATGCAGAATCCGCCGCGCCTCGACCGGAGGCGGCGCCGCCGCCCAAAGCCCGAGCTCGGCCAATTCGCGGCCCGTCAGAGCCGAAGCCAGACGCGGCGATTGCTCCAGAACCGCCCGCCGCAGAGCCAATTGCAGGGCGTCGGCGCGGCTGAGGTCGGCGCCGTCGAGGAAGGCGCCGCCGGAATCGGGCCGCAGTCCGCCGCAAAGCGCCTCCAGCAAGGTGGATTTGCCCGCCCCGTTCGCCCCGCAGAGCGCCACCGCCCGACCGGGCTCCAGACGCAAAGTCACGCCGGACAGGGTCAGCCGCCCGCCGCGCCGAACCGAAAGCTCGCGCGCCTCAAGCAAAGCCGCCTCCCGAATTGCGGCGGCGAATCAGCAGCCAGAGGAAGAAAGGTCCGCCCATCAGCCCCATGGCCAAGCCCACCGGAGGCTCCGAAGGGGGCGCGACCAGACGCACCGCCAGATCCGCCGCGAGCAGCAGCGTCGCGCCGAGCAGCGCCGAGGCGGGCGCCGCCATCCGATGCCCCGGCCCGACGATCATCCGCGCCAGATGCGGCCCCACCAGTCCGATGAAGCCGATGGGCCCCGCCACCGAAACCGCCGCTCCCACCGCCAGAGCGGCCCAAAGCGCGGCGGCGCGCTTGGCGCGCTCCACGTCGAGCCCCGCATGGAAGGCGGCGCCCTCGCCGAGCTGAAGAAGGTCGAGAGGCCGCGCCAGCCGCAGCAGCGCCAGCCCGGAGATCAGCGTCACGACCGCGACCACCGTCGCGGCGCGCATGTCCGCGCCTCCGAGGCCGCCCATGCTCCACAAGGTGAAGTCGCGCAGCTGATTGTCGTTGCTCAGATAGACGGCGACGCCCACCAGAGCCCCCGCGATGGCGTTCACCGCCACGCCCGCCAGAATCAAAGTCGCGGCGGAGGTCATGCCCTCGCGCCGCGCCAATTTCAGGATGAAGCCCACCGTCAAGGCGGCGCCGACGAAGGCCGCGAAGGCCAGGACCCAGGGGCGAAGAGCCGCCGGAGCCGCCGAAACCATGGTCTCGCCGAAGACTATGGTCGCGACGGCCCCGACGCTCGCGCCGCCCGTCACGCCGATCAAGCCGGGATCGGCGAGCGGGTTTCTCAACACGCCCTGCAAAGCGAGGCCGGCGAGGCCCAATCCGGCCCCCGCCGCCAGAGCCAGCAACGCCCGAGGCGCCCGGATCTGGGTGAATATGGTCTGCGCCGCCGCGTCGGCCTCGCCGCGCAGAGCGGCGAAGATGCGGTCCAGCGACAAAGGCGTCGGGCCGAGGCCCAATTCCGCCAGAAGAGCGATCCCGCAGAGCGTCGCCAGCAGGATCAGCCCCAGAGGTCCGCGCAGCCCGGCCCCCTTGCGGATGAAGGGCGCCGATTCGCGCGTCATTTCGGTCACGGCGCGGCCGCCGCCAGCGCCTTGGCGAGTTCGGGATGCAGCGCCGTCGCCAGCTCCTCGACCGCCTCGGGCGTGCGCGGGCCGAAGCCGAGCAGCTTCATGGCGTCCATGACGAGCACCCGGTCCTCGCGCGCCGCCGGAGAGGCCGCGAATTCCGGCCGCGCCTTCACCGCCTCGATCCCGCCCATGGAGGCGAGGACGTGATTCGGCAAAAGCAGGAGATCCGGCGCGACGGCGACCGCCGCCTCGCGCGAGAGCGGCTTATAGCCCTCGTATTCCGTGATGACGTTGCGTCCGCCCGCCAGAGCGATCACCGCGTCCGCCGCCGTGCCGCGCCCCGCCGCCATGGGCGAGCCGCGCTGATCCGACATGACGAAGAGCACGCCGGGGCGCTCCTCCGTCTTCGCCAGCACCGCTTGGACGGCGGCCATATGGCTCGTGGTCTCTTCGATCAGCGCCTCGGCTTCGGCGGGCCGCTTCAGGGCCTCGCCGACGAAGGCGATCTTGGGCGCCACCGAATCCCAGCCTTCGCCGTCCGGCGCGACCTTCACCTCAAGCCCCGCCGAGCGCAGACGCTCCAGAGCCAATTCCGGCCCGGCGTCATGCGCCGCGATGACCAGATCCGGCGTCAGGCCGAGCACGCCCTCGGGGGAGAAGCGGCGCACATAGCCGACTTTCGGCAATTCGGCGGCGGCTTCGGGCCAAGTGGCCGTGTCGTCCGCCGCGATGACGGCTTCGCCCGCGCCGAGGGCGAAAGCGATCTCCGTAAGATCCCCGCCGAGGGAGACGACGCGCGCAGGCGCCGCCTCCTCAGCCCCGGCGGGCGCGAAGCTCGCGCCCAAGGCCAAAGCCGCGGCCCCCGCGAGGAGGCCCATGAGATTGCGCCGCATCACGCGAGTTCTCCCACGGCGGGCGCGAGGCCCGTCGCCAGAGCGCGCCAATCGGCGCGTTCGGCTTCGTCGCCGTGACGCTCGCCGAAGACGCGCGCGAAGCAGAAGCCCGTGTCGTCGTAAAGCTCAAGCGCATGGACGTGATCCGCGCCCGCGGGCTTGCGCGTCACCCAAGCCGAGGCCACGCGATCCTCGCGCAGATGCAGATTGAAGCCCGGATCCAAGATGTTCAGCCAAGGCCCCATGACCTTGACGGTCTTGGGCGCGCCGGTGTGGATCTGGATGCAGCCGCGATTCCCGACGAAGACCATCAGCGGAACCTCGCCCGCCGCCGCGCCTTCGAGAACCCGCCGGATCGCGTCTTTGGCCACGGGCCGAGCGAAATCCTCGCCGACCAGCGCCAACGCCTGAATGCGGGTGACTTCGTGCTTTTTCAGCAGGGTTTCGAAGTCATGCGGGTCGCGCATGGCGGCCCATCCGGCCCGGAGGGCCTCCAGATCGACCTCGGCGTCCGGGCGTCCGGCGCGGCGCGGGGGGAGCGCGGCGTATTCGGGCGCGGCGGGAGCCGGGTCGGTCCAGCGGGAGACGAGGGCCTCCCAAGCCGCCAGATCGGTTTCGGCGACGGCGTAGATCTTATGGACGGCCTCGCCGGAGGCGTCGAAGAAATGCAGGCTGCGGCGCGGACCGCGCTCGGTCTGCTCGGTCAGAGCGTAGCCGAAGCGCCAATTGCTCAGAAACAGCCGCAGGTCGATGGCGCCGAGGGTCATGCCCATCGCGCCGAAAAGCTGAGGCGCGGCGTAGGCGCCGTAGACCTCATGGACGCAATGCTCGTTGCGGGTCAGGGCCATGAGGCGGCCCAGCGGCGGCAGCTCTTTAAGCAGCTCGCCGAAACCCTCCGGACTCGTCGGGCGGCGGAGGGACAGCGCTCCGCCCTCGGAGATCCGGAGGGCCTCGACTAGGGCCGCTTCGCTGACGCCCAAAGCCTCGGCCGCATCGCGCCGACGCAGCCCAGGACGGGCGCCGCGCAATTCGGCCTCGCGTTGGGCGAGTCCGGCGAAATCGATGACGGTGGTGGACATCCCTGCAATTCCTTCGCGTGATGAACGCCGCCGCATCTTCCCGGGCCGCGTCTCGCTCCGCCATATTCTGGCGGAATTCGACGGCGGCGCGAAACGGAAAACTGGAGCCGCCCATCGGGCGGACAGATCCTGATTTCCCGGCTCAAGCCGCTCGCCGCGCTCCTCTCGGAAGCGACCGCCGACCTTGGCTGAGCCCGATTTCTAAATATCCGACCGGGGAAGTCAAGATAATTTCCGAGCGTTTTATTCAGGAATTGATTTTCACGAAACGACGCGTCAATAAGGGGGCGTCGGGTCCGGCCTCAAATCGAGTCGCGGCCCCTAACCCAATCCGGAGAGGTCCCCATGCGCACCCAGTCGCTCGCCAATCCGTCGCCCGTCGCCCCGGCCTCCGTGGTGAGCGCGGTCGTCGCGGCCGCCGTCTCGCCCACGCTGGAGAGCGCGGAGCTTTTCCAGGGCTCCAGCCTGCTGCGCATCGCGCATCGCGGCGAGACCTATCTTTTGCGCGTCACGCGTCAGGGCAAGCTGCTCCTGACGAAGTGACGCCATAGCCGCCGCAAGCCGAATCACCGATTCGCAGGGGAGCCCGCGCGAATCGAGCCAGGGGCGTATGACGATGAAGGAACGAGATTGATGCGGGTGGGCGCTGTTTTCTCAGGGGCCTTGCACTTGGGCTTGTTGTTTTCGGCCCTGCCCGGCCCGACTCCTTTAGAGGAGCCGCCCCCCGAGATCCCTCTTGAGATCGAGACGATCACCGTCGAGGAGTTCGAGGCGCTGACCTCCAAGCCGCCCGAACCCGAGACGGTCGAGCAGCTGCGTCAGGAGATCGCGCCGCCGCCCGCGCCCGAGATGACGGACGACCTGCCGGAGATCGACCTCGCGGAGGAGGAGCCGCCCCCCCCGGCGCCCGAACCCGCGCCGGAGCCGCCCGCGCCTCTGGAGATGGCCGATCTGGCGGATGAGGAGCCTCTGTTCGACGACGCGCCGGAGCCGCCTCCCGCGCCGGAGCCGGAGCCCGAACCTCCTGCGCCCGCGCCGGAGCCCGAGCCGCCCAGCATGGCGCCCGCTTCGGCGCCTCCTCCGCCTGCGCGGCCCATGCCGCCGCCTGCGCCGGAGCCCGTGCAGGTGGCCGAAGCGCCGCCGCCCCCGCCGGAGCCCCCTCCTCCGGAGCCGCCTCCGCCGCCTCCGCCGGTCTATGATCCGCCGCCCCCGCCGGAGCCTCCTCCCCCGGAGCCGCCGCCGCCCCCGCCGCCGGTCTATGATCCGCCGCCCCCGCCGCCCGTTCCTCTGCCGGTCTACGAGCCGCCGCCGATCTATCAGGCCCCGACGCCCGAGCCGGTGATTCTCGCCGCGCCGCCGGAGGCGACGCCGATTCCGCTGGAGCAGGTCTGGACTCCGCCCCCCGTCTATCAAGCGCCGGTCTATCAGCCTCCGGCGCCCGTGGTCGCGCCTGCGGAGCCCTTCACGCTGGTCGCGGCGGCCCGCACGCAGGAGCCGATTCCCGCGCCTGCGCCCATGCCCGCCTATGTCGCGCCGACGCCTTACGTCGCGGCTCCTGCGCCTTATGTTCCGGCGCCTGCGCCCGCCGCCCCGCCTTCTCCCGCTCCGGCGGTCGTGGCCATGGCGGCGCCCTCGCCTTATCCCGCGCCCGCCTCGGCGAGCGCCTACGCTGCGCCTTCGGCTCCGCGCCCCGCGGCGCCGCTCCCCCCCTCGGGCGGAGCGCCGGGCGGAGGCTCGCCCATGGGCTCGGCCGGCGCCTCGGCCGGATCCTCCGCGCCCTCCTCAGGCGGAGGAGTCGCCTGGGGCGGCGCGGGCGGCGTGGCCGGAGGAGTCGCGGGCGGCGTGGCCGGAGGCACCGGCACGGTGGATATGAACAACTACGGCGCTCTGGTGCGCAATGTGATCGAGCAGGCGCTGAACCGCTCGCCGGACATCCGCACGGCGCGCTCGCGGCGTTTTCAAGGCACCGTCGTCCTGACTCTGAGCATCCGGCGCGACGGCCAGCTGACCGGCGCTGAAATCGCGCAGACTTCGGGCAACGGCGCGCTGGATCAGATGGCCGTGCGCGCGGCCCGCGCGGCGCCCCGCTATCCCCCCGTTCCCGCAGGGGCTCAAGGCGAGGTCCACACCTTCGAATTGCCGTTCCACATCAATTTCCGCTGACTCCCCTCCTCTGAACGACGAGACGCCGCCGAAGATCCTCTTCGGCGGCGTCTGCGCGTTTCGGCGGAGAAGGCGCGCTTATTCGGTCGCCTCAAGCTCCTTCTCCTCTTCGCCTTCCGGCGCGAGGCTTTTCAGATAGGCGATGAGATTCGCGATGTCCGCCTCTTTGCGCAGACCCGCGAAGGACATGGTGTTGCCGGGAATGAAGTCCTTGGGCTTGACCATATATTTGGAGAAATTCTCCTCGGTCCAGAAGAGGTCCTCCGCGCCGGCCTTGGTCATGGCGGCGGAATATTTGAAGCCCTCGACGGAAGCGACGTGGCGCCCGATGATTCCGACGAGATGCGGTCCGGCCTTATTGTTTTCCTTCTCCGCCTCGTGACAGGCCTTGCAGCGGTTGAAGACCTTCTGGCCGGCGGCGGCGTCGCCCTCGGCGGCGGCCGGAGCCGCGAAGCTCGCCGCGGCGCAGAGCGCCAGCGCGATCCCTCGAAACATCCCGTTCCTCCCATTGAATCCGTTTCTCACGCCGCTGCGCCCCTTGCGGAGCGTCGCGGCGCCTGTCGGCATCATGCCATTAATGGCTTCATGAACGAATTAAGACCTTCGGCGGAAGACGGTTCGCCGCATCCGCGCGGCGGCGGGCGCCGGAATCCGGGCCGGACTTACGGATCGAAGAAGTTCAGAGGCTCGCCCTCGACCAATTCGCCGCCCGCCTCCAGCCAGCCGTCCGTCCCGAGCGGATACCAGGCCACCTTCTCATAGCCCCAGAGAATCGCCCGACGCGCGGCGTTCCAGCTCTGCCAGCAATCGGACATGCAATAGAACATCAGCCCGCGCGAGGGATCGCCCCCGGTGATTCGCTCCAGAGCGCGGCGGAAATAGGCCTCGGTCGCCGGATCCAGCGCGCCCGCGCCCACCCCCGGCAGCCAGATCGAGCCGGGCAAATGGCGGCGGCTGTTGAAGATCGCCCATTCGCCGCTGTCGGGCACGGGCTTCATGCCCTCGGAATAAACGTCGATGAGCTGATAGACGCCGGTTTCCGAAGCCGCTTCGGCCATCTCCAGATGCGCCACGGCGCCGCCCGGCAAGGCGTTGGGAGTCGGCGCGCGGAAATTCTCCATGCGGAATCCGGTGACGGGATCCACGCCATAGAGGTTTTTCGGCTCCTCGGCGCGGGCCGGAGCGGCCGCGAGACTCACAAACATCAGGGCGAAAGGGGCGAATCGCATGGCCGGAACTCCTTCGCTGCCATCCTGCGCCCGCGACATCCGGCGGCCAAGAAGCCTTTCGGCCCCCCTCGCCGACATAAAAAAACCGCCCCCTCCTTGCGGAGGAAGCGGCGAAATCTTCGCGCTCGGGCCGAATCACTCGGCGGCGGCGGGAGCCTTGGGCTTGTAATTGGTCTTCTCGACGATGCGGGCCGACTTGCCGCGACGCTCGCGCAGGTAATAGAGCTTCGCGCGACGCACGCGGCCGCGACGCACCACCTCGATGGAGGCGATCACCGGGCCATAAAGCGGGAAGACGCGCTCGACGCCCTCGCCGTAGGAGATCTTGCGCACGGTGAAGTTCGCATTGAGCGTCTCGCCGCCGGAGCGGGCGATGCAGACGCCCTCATAGGCCTGAACGCGGCTGCGGTCGCCTTCGCGGATGTTCACGTTCACGCGGAGCGTGTCGCCGGGGGCGAAATCGGGAATGGGGCGGGCCGCCTTGAGCTTCGCGAGCTGTTCGGCTTCGATCTGCTGGATGACGTTCATGTGGTCTCTCCTTGGTTCTTGGCGCGCCCGGCTTTCTTCCGCGAGGCGCCTGTCCGATTGCTCTGGTCTCCCTCGGCGTCCATAAAGGCCCGCCAGAGATCGGGACGTCTTTCTTGGGTCGCGGCCTCGGCTTGAGCGCGCCGCCATTCGGCGACTTTGGCGTGATGCCCCGAGAGGAGAATCTCAGGAATCAAGCGCCCTTCCCAATCCACAGGCCGCGTATATTGCGGATGCTCCAGCAGTCCGGCGGAGAAGCTTTCCTCCGCCGTCGATTCGATCTTGCCGAGCACCCCGGGCAAAAGCCGAACCGTCGCGTCGACGAGCGCCATGGCGGGGATGTCGCCCCCGGTCAGCACGGCGTCGCCGACGCAAATTTCTTCGACGTTCCGCGCCTCAAGGACGCGCTCGTCGATTCCCTCGAATCTTCCGCAGATCAGCAAGGCGCCGCCTTGCTCCGCCAGACTCCGCACGCGCGCCTGAGAGACCGGACGGCCTCGGGGCGTCAACGCGATGACGGGCAGATCCGGCGAATCGGCGCGGGCCGCGTCGATGGCGGCGGCGAGAACGTCCGCGCGCAACACCATGCCGGGGCCGCCGCCCGCCGGGGCGTCGTCCACGCTGCGGTGCTTATCGCGTGCGGAGGCCCGAATGTCCAGCGCCTCGCAGGACCAGATTCCCAGCTCCAGCGCCTTGCCGATCAGGCTGTAGCTTAAAGGCCCCGGCCACATGGCGGGAAAGAGAGTCAGGATCTTCGCCCGCCAGAGCGACGCCGGACGCAGCTCCTCCAGCGGCTGAGGACGAGCTTTGGAACGGGGGGGGGTCGCCCGCACGGCCAGACGGCCCGCGGCGCGCGAGGGCGTCGCTTCCTCGGTCATGGCGCTTCGGGATCTTTCTGAGGCGGAGCCTCCTCGCCGAAGACGCCTTCGGGAGGATCCGCCACCAACCGCCCGCCCTTGAGGTCGATCTTGGGCGCGGTCTCGCGGGTGAAGGGCATGAGCGCCGGAGCCTTGCGGCCGGGGGTCACGATTTCGAGGAAATCCCCGGCGCCGTAATTCTGCACCGAGCGCACCACCCCGAGGGGCTCGCCCTTCAGATCCTCGACCTTCAGGCCGATGAGATCCGCATGATAAAATTCATCTTCCTCGGGCTCCGGCAGGGCCTCGCGGGAGACGTAGAGCCGCGTTCCCTTCAGAGCCTCTGCCTCCTCGCGGGTCTTCACCCCCGAAAGCCAGACCGCCAGACCGTCGCCGATGGGCCGCGAGATCTTCAGCGTGAAGCTGCGGGCGCCGTCTTCGGTCTCGACCGGGCCGTAAGAGGCCACGGCGCGCGGATCTTCGGTGAAGGGCTTGAGCCGCGCTTCGCCGCGCACGCCGAAGGCTCCGGCGACGGCGCCGACGCAGACGCGCTCGTCCTTTTTGTCTTTATCGGAAGCTTCGCTCACGTCAGGGCCTCCCTCATTTCGGCGAGGCCCCTTTTGCGGCGCCCCTCGGCGTCGAAATTCTCCGGCGCGAGCCAGAGGTCGAAAGCGGCCTTGGCGCGGGGCCATTCGCCGTCCAGCATGGAGAACCACGCCGTATCCCGGTTGCGGCCCTTGACGATCATATGCTGGCGAAAGAGCCCCTCCTCGACGAATCCCAGCCGCAGAGCGGCCCGGCGCGAGGGGAGATTGCGCGAATCGCATTTCCATTCGAGGCGGCGGAGGCCAAGATCCTCGAAGGCGTGGCGCATCATGGCCGCGAAAGCCGCCGTGGAGAGCGTCCCGCCCGCCAGAGCCTTCGAGAGCCAGATGGAGCCGATTTCGCCCGCGCGGTTCGGAGGGTCGAAGCGCATATAGCTCATGACGCCGGAGGCGGGGCCGCCTTCTGAACGGATGGCGTAGAAGGCCGCCGCTTGAGATACGGCGCAGGCCTCAAGCCAAGCCCGGAAAGGCGCGGCCTCGGCCCAGGGCCCGACCGCCATCCAATCCCAGCGTTCCGGCGAATCCGCCAGAGCGGCGGCGGTCAGATCCGCCCCGTGCTCCGCCGGATTCAGGCGCTCCAGAACCACGCCCGCGCCGAGAATCCGCAGAGCCTCGCCCGGCGTTTGGGCGCCGGGAAAGCTCGGGACTTCGGCATGCGGCGCGGAGGCGGCCATGGAGCGCTCTCTTCGTTCAAGATCAGGAAGCGGCTTCTTCCTTGGCCGCCTCAAGAGCGGCGGTCTTCTCGGCGCGGGCCTTGGCGCGCTCGACCGACTTCTTGCCCGGCTCGCCCTTCTTGGCGTTGGCGCGCGAGGTCTTGGCGATGACGCCGGCGTTCTCAAGGAAGCGGGTCACGCGGTCGGTCGGCTGGGCGCCCTTGGCGATCCACTCTTTGGCCTTCTCGACGTCTAGGCGCACGCGGTTCTCGGCGTCCTTGGCGAGCTGCGGCGTATAGGCGCCGAGGCGCGCGATGAAGCTGCCGTCGCGGGGCGAACGGGCGTCGGCCACGACGATGTGGTAATGGGGGCGCTTCTTGGCGCCCGCGCGGGCCAGACGGATCTTCAGAGCCATAGTCTTCTCTTCCTCTTTCAGGATCAGGGTTTGCGACGGCCGAGGCCGGTCAGGTTGGGCGGCAGCCGCAGCCCGGAGAGCGTTCCGCCCGGCAGACCCGGAGGCGGAGCGCCGAGCGCCGAAGGATCGGCGCCCTGAGGCATCCCGGCCTTGCCGAGCAGCGAGGAGAGTCCCCCGCGCATCAGGCCGGATTTGCCCATTTTTCCCATCTTCTTCATCATGTCGGCCATCTGCCGGTGCATCTTCAGAAGCTTGTTGATCTCGGAGACTTCGACGCCCGCGCCCGCGGCCACGCGCTTCTTGCGGCTGGCCTGAAGCAGATCGGGGTTCTTGCGCTCCTTTTTGGTCATCGACTGGATCATGGCGATCTGACGGCGGATGACCTTGTCGTCCATTTTGGATTCGTCGATCTTCCCGGCCATCTTGCCCATGCCGGGGAGCATCTCCATCATGCCCTTGACGCCGCCGAGCTTGCGCATCTGCTCAAGCTGGGCGTGCAGGTCGTTGAGGTCGAAGAGGCCCTTGGCCATGCGCTTGGCCATACGCTCGGCTTCGCGCTGCTCGATGGTCTCCTGCGCCTTCTCGACGAGGGCGACGATGTCGCCCATGCCGAGGATGCGGCCCGCGACGCGCTCGGGGTGGAACTCCTCAAGGGCGTCCATCTTCTCGCCGACGCCGATCAGCTTGATCGGCTTGCCGGTGACGGCGCGCATCGAAAGCGCCGCGCCGCCGCGTCCGTCGCCGTCCATGCGGGTGAGCACCACGCCCGAAACGCCGACTTGGCCGTCGAACTCCCGCGCGACGTTCACCGCGTCCTGACCGGTGAGGCTGTCCACCACGAGAAGCGTCTCATGGGGCTTCACGGCGGCCTTGACCGCCTGAACCTCGGTCATGAGCTCGGCGTCGATATGGAGGCGGCCCGCCGTGTCGAGCATCACCACGTCATAGCCGCCAAGATGGGCCTGAGTCATGGCGCGCTTGGCGATGGCGACGGGATCTTGTCCGGCGATGATCGGCAGCACGTCCACGCCGACCTGTCCGCCGAGGATGGCGAGCTGCTCCATGGCCGCCGGGCGGCGCGTGTCGAGCGAGGCCATGAGGACGCGCTTGCGGCCCTTCTCGGTCAGGCGCTTGGCGATTTTGGCGGTGCTGGTGGTCTTGCCCGAGCCTTGGAGACCGACCATGAGGATCGGCGCGGGCGGCGACCCGATGTCGATTTCGCCCGCCTTATCCCCTTCGCCGCCGAGCGTCGCGACCAGCTCGTCATGGACGATCTTCACGACCTGCTGGCCGGGGGTGATGGATTTCAGAACCGTATGGCCCACCGCCTTTTCGCGGGCGCGTGCGATGAAGTCGCGGGCGACGGGCAAGGCCACGTCGGCGTCGAGCAGAGCGAGGCGCACCTCGCGCATGGCGGCGTCGACGTCGGCTTCGGTCAGCGCGCCCTGACGGGTGAGCTTGTCGAAGACGCCTGAGAGGCGTTCGGATAGATTCTCGAACATCGCAGGCTCCTGACCGAGTTTCGCGGCGGGATCTTCCGAAACGCCCCAAGACCGAACGCGCCCGTGAGCGCGTCGCGCCGACGGACGTCGATCCTCGGAACGCCCCGAGGACCGGGAAACGCCATGCTTCCCGGAAACGGCGGATTTCTACGCGCGCGAAAGCTCATCGTCAAGCTTCTCGCGCCAGAGGACCGCCGAAACCTCGCCGTTCAGCTTCGTCGCGCCTGCGGAGCGATAGCCGATCCGCTCGGCCACCCGCAGCGAGGCGAGATTCGCCGGAGCGATGAGGCAGAAGCTCCGGCGATGCGGAGTCTCGGCGTCGAGCCAAGCCAGAGCCGCCGTCATGGCCTCGGTGGCGTAGCCGCGCCCATGGGACCAGGGCGCCAGCACCCATCCGGCTTCCGGCGCGGACTCCAAAGGCGGATCGAGGGGCCTTTTGGCGTCCTGAAACCCAATATCGCCGACATAACGCCCGGTCGCCTTTTCCCGGAGCGCCCAGAAGCCGTAGCCCAAAACCTGCCAGAGCCCCGCATGGCGCAGAATGCGGAACCAACTCGTCTGGAGATCCGAAACCGAACCCAGCACATGGCGCATGGCTTCGGGATCGGCCCAGATGGCGGCGTGGTCGGCGAGATCCTCGGCGCGATGGGCGTCGAGGATCAGGCGCTCGGTCTCGATGCGCGGGGCGCGGGCGGGAAAGCTCATGAGGGAAGTCCTGTGCGGGAGACGGGGCGTTTCTTGCGGGCCTCGCGCAGAGCCGTGGCCACGCTGGCGCTCACGATGAGCGTCGCGCCGAGCCAAGTCTGCGCGTCGGGCGTCTCGTGGAAGAGGAAATAGGCCCCGACCGCCACGAAGATCAGCCGCAGAAAAGAGAAAGGCGCGAGGAATCCCGCCTCCCCGAGGTCATAGGCCTTGATGTCGGCGAAGGAGCGCATGGAGCCCGCCAAAAGCGCCGCCCCCAGCACGATCCAGAGCCAGAGGCTCGCGGGCGTCCCCCAATCGTTCAGCGCCCAAGGCAGTCCCGCCAAAGCGCCGACCAGATTGGAGGAGATCATCACGCTGAGAGCCCCGTCCTCGCGGGACAAGGGCCTTCCGACCAAAAGCGCCGCCGCGAAGAGCGCCGAACTCCCCACGGCGTAGAAGGCGCCGAGCGAAATCCCCTCTCCGCTTCCCGGACGCAGAATGATCAAAGCGCCTAAGAATCCCGCCGCCGAAGCGCCCCAGCGCCAAAGCCCCACCTTCTCCAGCCGGAGCAGCGCCGCGAAGGCGGTCACGAAGATCGGCGCGAGGAAGAACAAAGCGGTCGCGGTGGCCAGAGGCATGCGCGTCAGAGCCTCGAAGCCCCAGACCGTCGAGACTCCGACCAAAAGGCCGCGCAGGACATGCCGCCAGGGATGCGCGAAACGCAGAGGCTCCCGCCCCGGCTTCAGCAGCAGAGGCAGAAAGACCAGACTCCCGAAAGCCATGCGCAAAAAGGCGGTCGAGGCGCCCGAAAGCCCGCCGAGACTCATTTCGCGCACGGCGAAATTCATGATCGACGCGCAGAGCGCCGAAAGCGTCATCCACAGGGCCGCCTGAAGCGGGAGAGGCATCGACCCGCTCCTTCCATCCACATCCGCGAGAAGAGATTCGCGCCTTGGGCGCGGCGCCTCGATTTCGCCTCAGGCGAATCCCAGATACAAGGGGCCTCAAGCTTTAAAGATTCGCGGCCGAATTCAGGGTCGAAGATTCAAGACCGAATATTCAGGGCCGCAGGCCGCGCCGAACTCCGGGAGTCCTTTCATGCTGCATCCGACTCGCCTTCGTCCCGCCCTTCTGGCCGGAGCGCTTTTGGTCTTCTCCGCCCCGACGGCGCCCGCCTTCGCGCAGGTCGAGACCTACGCCGACGCCTGCGGCGTGGCCAAGACGCCGCTTCAGGTGATCACGACCTGCACCTTGGCGATCAAAAGCGGGCGGCTCTCGCCGCGCGGCGAGGCTCAGGCCTACGTCAACCGCGCCTGGGCCTTCGCCGAACGCGGACAGGATTCGCTCGCCGTCCGCGACGCCAGCTTCGCCATTCAGGCCTCGCCCGACCTCATGGAGGCTTGGCTGAATCGCGGCAACGCCCTGATCCGCATGGGCCGCTACGGCGAAGCCGCTTCTGATCTCCAGCGCGCGGCCTCCCTCGCGCCGCAGAACGACCCCGAGCCTCTGGTCGCGCTCGGCGCGGCGCTGGTGCTGGCCGGAGACGGCGCGGGCGCGGCTCAGGCTCTGGACCGGGCGGCGGGGATCGCGCCGAATCGTCAGGATCCGCGCATCTTCTTCAACCGCGGCCGGGCCTTCGTGCTGCTGGGGCGGCCGCAGGAGGCCATCCGCGATTTCGACGCCGCTCTGGCGCTGAACGGCTCGGACGCTCAGGCTTACGCCTTCCGGGGCGACGCGCGTCTGCTGATGGGCGACCGTCAGGGCGCCTACGCCGATTACGGGCAGGCGGTTCAGGCGGATCCGGGCTACGCCGACGGATTCTTGCGGCGCGGAAAGATCGCCTGGGAGGCCGGACAGCAGGCTCAGGCGGCGCCGGATCTGCGGCGGGCCTATGAATTGGGCGCGCAAGACGCCTGGCTGGCGGAGACCGTCGTGGGGCTGGGCGGCCGCTGAAGCGCGCCGCCGGACGCTTTCATGGCGAAAGCGCGGCGTTGGTGCCCGCCGCCGGACTCGAACCGGCATGACCGAAGTCGAGGGATTTTAAGTCCCTTGCGTCTACCTATTCCGCCAGGCGGGCGCCTGCGAGGATCGCGATGCGGCATCATAGGCGCCGCGCGGCGAGGCGCAAGGCCGCGCGCGCTGTGAAAGCCTGCGGATTCCGCTTCTGCGGGCTCCGTCTCTCCGACCCGACGCCCCCCGCCGACGCCCATGCAGGACGTGCTTCATGACCGATCTTCTCTGGAAAGCCGACGGCGCCCCGCTTCCCGCCTCGCGCGGCAGGCTCTGGGCGGAGTTTCTGGCGCTTTACGTGGCGGCGCCTGCGGCTCTGGCGGCTTTGATCGCCCAGATTCCGCTCTTCGCCGCGATCATCGGCACTTCGCTGATCGGGCTGGCGCTTTTGGCGATCACGCCGGGCTTCCGCTGGCGCGAGCTGACCGACCTCAGCGGGTTGAAGGGACAGGGACGGCTGATTCTCGGCTTCACGCTGATCGCGGCGGCCTTTCTGTCGCTGATGGTCCTTTGGCTGGCGCCGGGGCAGTTCCTCTCCATGCCGCGCTATAATCCGCTGCTCTGGATCGCGATCCTGCTGCTTTATCCGTGGTTTTCGGTGCTGGGTCAGGAGATTCTGTATCGGACGCTGTTTTTCCGCCGCTACGGCGCCCTGCTGCCCAACGACGCCGCGCGGATCCTCATCAACGCGGCGGTCTTCGCCTTCGCCCATATCCTCTTTCAAAGCTGGGTTCCGGTGGCGATCACCTTCGCGGCGGGGCTGATCTTCGGTTGGGCCTATTTGCGGGCTTGGTCCTTTCCGCTGGTCTTCGTGCTGCATTGGATCGGGGGCGGTCTGGTCTTCACGCTGGGGCTGGGCCGGTTCTTCTATCACGGCGCGGTGGGCGGCTGAGTCTTCCGCGCGCTTGACGCTCCGGGAGATTCGGAGCTTCTCAGGGCTTCAAAACGAAGGAGATCGGCATGGATGCGGTTTTACGGGGCGTTCCGGCCTATGTCTGGGCGGGCTTGATCTATGTGGCGGCGCTCTTCGGCGCAGGCCATTTATTCGGCCAGCCCGCGAACCTCGGCCAGACGCTCGACCAGTTCTTTCAGACGGAGATCTTTCCGATCCCCCTGCTCAACGACGGAAGCTTCGCCTTCAGCTGGCTGACCTTCTTCGTCATCGCGGGCTTCGTCTCGGTGGGCGTGGAGACCATGCGCGCCACGCGCGGCGTCGAGGACCGGTCCGGCAACGACTGGATGTCGCTGTTCTTCACGCTGGCGGCGACGGTGCTCTTCGCCGCCGTGCCGCAATTCCAGACCACGGCCTTTCTGACCGTGGTTCTGGCGGGCATCTGCGACATGCTCCTCGACCGCTACGTCGGCCAGAAGACCGCGCGCCGCGAAATCGGGCTCGGCGGGCGCTGACCTCTCAGAACTTATCCCGGCGGCGGCGGAGTTCGGCGAAGACCTCGACCTCCGGCGCGCCGCTGAGGCCGAGCGCCGCCGCGATCTCCGGCCGATCGGCGCGCAGGAAGGGATTCACCGCCAGCTCCCGCGCCAAGGTGCTGGGCGTCGAGCGCCCGGAGGCCTTCACCTCGGCCAGATAGGCGCGGGCGGCTTCGTTCTCCGGCTCCGCCGTGGCGGCGAAGGCGAGATTGGTCGCGGTGTATTCATGGCCGAAGCAGATCCGCGTCTCCGGCGGCAGAGCCTTCAGCCTCTGGAGCCCCGCGAAGGCCATGGCGGCGTCGCCCTCGAAGAGCCGGCCGCAGCCCGCCGAGAATAAGGCGTCTCCGGTGAAGACCGCCCCGCCCTTCGGCCAGTGATAGGCCAGATGCCCGAGCGTGTGGCCGCCCGTGGCGATGGTCCAGAGGAAACCGCCCGCGAAGGGGATCTCGGCGTCCGGCTCCAGAGCCCGGTCCAGCGGCGGCAGCTTGTCGGCCTCGGCGGCGGGGCCGAAGACCTGACAGCCGTAAGCCGCGCGCAAAGGCTCGGCGGCGGCCTGATGGTCATGATGGTGATGGGTCAGAATCAGCTTGTCGAGCCGTCCGCCGAGATCCTCGACCGCCTCGCGGATCGGCCCTTCTTCGGGCGCGTCGATCAGCAGCGTCTCTCCGGAGGCCGGATCGCGCAGCAGATAGGCGTAATTATCCTTCAGACAGGGAATGGTCCGGAGCGTCGCGGCGGAGCTTGCGAGGGCCATGGCGGGGCGTCCTTTCTTCGGAGGTTTCCCGAAATAAGGCCTCGGCGCGGAGAAGGCGAAAGATAAAAGCCCCCGCGCGCGCGCCGAAGGGCTCCGGCCTCACGCGGAGGTGAAGAATCTTGGGGATTGTCCCCTGAGGATGAACGCAGAGTCTCGCGCGGACCTCTGGTTTTCCCGCCCGCCGCAGCCTATTTCCTTTCGCGCTGCGAAAAAGCCCGCTCCCCAGAGGAGAGGCGGGGTTTCCCCCTTCGCGGCGCAGAATTCGCAGATTCCGTTTCGCACTCGCCCGTCCCGCATCCCTTAAGGAAGGACCCAGCCATATGCGTCGTCTTCTGAACGCTCTCCCGGCCGCCGCGCTTTTCGCCGCGCTCTCCGTCTCCGGCGCCTCCGCGGCCCCCTGGACGCTCGACAAGAGCCATAGCCTCGTGAGCTTCACGGTGAATCATTTCGGCTTCTCCGACACGCTGGGCGTCTTCCGCACGCTGGACGCGCAGGTCGAGTATGATCCCGAGGCCCCGACCGAAGCCAAAGTCAGCTTCGAGATCGACGCCGCCTCGGTGGAGACCTTCTTCGCGGCCCGCGACGAGCATCTGCGCACCGCCGACTTCTTCAACGTCGAGAAATTCCCGAAGATCTCGTTCGTCTCGAAGTCCATCGAGATGACCGGCGACGAGACCGCGAAGATCACCGGCGACGTCACCCTGCTGGGCCAGACCCATGAGGAGGTCTTCGAGGCCCGCATCCTTCAGCTCGGCCCGAATCCGGCCTCCCAGACCGAGACCCTCGGCGTCGAGGCCACCGGCGTGATCGACCGCACGAAATACGGCATGAGCACCTACGCCCCGGCCATCGGCGCCGAGATCCCCGTCCGCGTCAGCCTTGAGCTGACCCCCGGTTCGTAAGAAATTCGGGCGCGGAGGGCTTTTCCCTTCGCGCCTTTTTCGCGCCCCCCTCAGCCATCGCCGGAGCGAGAGCCATGCCCATCCGCAACACGCCCGAGCGCTGGGGCGCTTTGGCCAAATTCTTTCACTGGACCCTCGCGCTGCTGATCATCGGCCTGTTTTTCTTCGGGCTCTACATCGCGGACGTGCTGAAGGGCTTCGACAAGATCGCGCCGACCAATCTGCATAAATCCCTCGGGCTGATCGTGCTCGGCCTCGCGCTGGCGCGGATCTTCTGGCGCTTCGCCGGAGGCGCGGCGCCCAAGCTGCCGCTGCGCATGCCGGTCTGGGAGAAGGGCTTCGCCCATCTCGGCCATCTGGCGCTTTACCTCCTGATGATCCTCATGCCGCTTTCGGGCTGGTGGTCGGTTTCGGCCTCGCCCCTGACGACTCCCGTGAAGATCTTCGACTGGCTGACGCTGCCCCACCTCACCACGCCGCAAGCGGCCGCCCAACTCGCCCAGAGCCTCGGGCTGATCGGCGCGGAGCTGACCGGAAGCCGCCTCATGAACGCTTCGTGGAATCTCTGGAAAGAGGTTCACGGCGCCATCGCTTGGGGCCTCGTGCTGGTGGTCGCCGGACACGCCCTCGCCGCGCTGAAGCATCACTTCGTCAACCGCGACGGAGTCCTGCGCCGGATGCTGCCTTTCGGCGGCCCGGTCCCGCAGAAGGATTGATCCGCGTCTGAGTAAGGTCCGCCGAAAGCTTTTGAGTTTCGCGCGATCCTGACGGATCGGCGCGGGGCGGGCGGCCCGGTCCCGCAGAAGGATTGAGCCGCGTCTGAGTAAGGTCCGCCGAAAGCTTTTGANNTTCGCGCGATCCTGACGGATCGGCGCGGGGCGGACGGCCCCGTTCCGCAGAAGGATTGATCCTCCCTCCCCGCGCCCGGGCTTTCGGCCTTGGGCGCGACGCCCTTTTCAGGCTAGACCCTTCGCGAATCCACGAAGGGAGAAAACGTCATGACCCGGTTGCGCGTCGCCACATGGAATATTAATTCGGCGCGGCTCCGTCAGGATCAGATTCTCCGCTATCTTCAGGAGGCCGCGCCCGACGCGCTTTGTCTTCAGGAGATCAAATGCAAGACCGAGCTTTTCCCCGGCGAGCCCTTCGCGGCGCTCGGCTACGCGCATCAGGCGGTGAAGGGGCAGCCGGGCTATAACGGCGTGGCGATTCTCTCGAAACATCCGCTGCATGACGTCGAATCGCAGGATTTCGGCCGCGCCGGAGACGCCCGCCACATCGCCGCCACCATGGCGCAGGGCCTGAGGCTCCATAATTTCTACATCCCCGCCGGGGGAGACCTCGCCGACCCGCAGGCCAATCCGAAATTCGCCCATAAGCTCCGCTTTCTGGAGGATCTCGGCGAATGGTCGGCGAAGGGCGCGGCCTCCGGCATGGCCATGGGCGATTTCAACATCGCGCCTCAGGAACATGACGTCTGGTCGCATAAGGCGCTCCTCGACGTGGTGAGCCACACCCCGCTTGAGACCCAAACCCTCGACGCGATTCAGGCGGCGGGCGGCTGGATCGACGCGCCCCGCCGCTTCACCCCCGCCCATGAGAAGCTGTATTCTTGGTGGTCCTATCGCGCCCCGGACTGGGCCGCCGCCGACAAAGGCCGCCGCCTCGATCATCTCTGGCTGACGCCGGATCTGGAGAGCGCGTTGAAATCCGTGGAGATCCATCGCCCGGCCCGCGGCTGGGAGCGCCCTTCGGACCATGTGCCGGTGCTGGTCGAAATCGAGGTTTAAGATTGCTCCTCCGAATCGAGGCTTCTAGGGTGATCCGCGAAACTTCCGGGAGAGCCCCCTCATGCGCTTCGTCGCCTTCATCCGCGAATATTCCCTGCTGCTGCTGGGCGGCGCGCTGATCGGATTGATCTGGGCCAATCTCTCCCCGCTCAACTACCATCATTTCATCGAGAGCGTGCTGGCCGACGACTCCATCGTCGGCCAGCTCCATGAGGGCCGGCGGACTCTGACGCTCCATTATCTGATCAACGACGTGCTGATGGCCCTGTTCTTCGCCATGGCGGGCAAGGAGGTCTGGGAGGCGGTGGCGCTCAAAGGCGGCTCGCTGCGCGGACGCAAGGCTCTGACGCCGCTCATCGCCACGGCGGGCGGCGTGATCGGACCGATCTGCGTCTATCTGCTCGGCGCCATGCTGATCGGCCAGATGACCGAACTCGGGCGCGGCTGGGCGATCCCCACCGCGACGGACATCGCCTTCTCCTATCTGGTCGGACGGCTGGTCTTCGGCGCGCGGCATCCGGCGGTGGCCTTTCTGCTGCTGCTCGCCATCGCCGACGACGCGGTCGGTCTGATCATCCTCGCGATCTTCTACCCCACCGGCGAGCTTCAGCCGCTTTGGCTGATCTTCTCCTTCGCCATGGCGGGGGCGGCGTGGTTCCTGTTCAACAGGCTTCCGCGGCTGCTCGACGGGGCGGATCCGGCCAAGCCGCGCGCCACATGGGCGCGCGACCGCCTGAGCTTCTGGCCCTATGTGGTCTTCGGGGCGCTCTGCTGGTGGGGCTTTCAGCAGGCGGGGATTCATCCGGCGCTGGGGCTTTTGCCGATGATCCCGGCCATTCCTCACGCCGATACGGAGTTCGGCCGCGTCAAGGGCGGTCAGGATCTGCTCAACCGCATGGAGCATGCGCTGAAGCCCTTCGTGGACGTGATCCTCTTCTTCTTCGGGCTCGCCAACGCCGGAGTCCAGCTTTCGGCCATGGGCGCGGCGACTTGGCTGGTGCTGGCGGGCCTGCTGATCGGCAAGCCTCTGGGGATCGCGCTGATGGGCTGGATCGCGGCGCGGCCTCTGGGCTTGGGCCTGCCCGAGGGCATGCGCCTGAGCGATCTCGTCGTGCTGGGCTGCGTGGCGGCGGTCGGCTTCACGGTGGCGCTCTTCGTGGCCGGAGTCGCCTTCCCCTCCGGGCATGAGCATCAGGATTCCGCCAAGATGGGCGCTTTGCTCTCCTTCGCGGCGGCGCTCCTCGCGCTGGCGGCGGGGCGGATCTTCAAGGTCAGGAAGCGCGTCTGACGCCGATCGCCCGGCTGCGGCCCTCCGCCGGATTGCGACCGTCAGGCCACAGATTCGAGTCGATTTCGCCGTCTCGAAGAATTTCCGGTTGCGGCGCGCGGCTCCTCAACTCATTTTTGGGGAATTCTTTTCGTCGTCCAGAGTTCAGACCAGAATTCAGACCAGAATTCAGAAAGGAGGCTCCCATGACCGCATCGCTTTTGATCCGCGCCCTGCGTCTGCGCGCCTTCTCTCAAAAGCTCGCTCTCTGGAACCCTGAGTCGCGGCGCGCGAGCGCGCTCCGCCGCCCCTGATTTCACAACGCCTCCGAACGGCGCGCGTTTTTCACGCCGTTCTTCGCGCAACCCTTTGAATCCGCGCCTTTGACGCTGCGCGCGTCGCTCCGGTCCGGATTCGCCGATTCTCTCCCCTCTGGGACGAGCCCGCCGCCTTGGCGCGACTCCGCCCGGACGCAAGGCCGCATCGACGCCCGATTTCGGATTTCGCGCCCTGAAGCGGCGCGGTCCGTCGCCGGATCCGCTCGATTCAAACACAGGAAAAAAACCTCGATTGAGGAGGATGACCCATGCGCGCCATCGTCTTGGCGTTCGCGACGGCCATCGCCGTTTCGCTCGCCGCCGCCCCGGCCCTAGCCGCCTCTTGCCAGCGCGTGACTCTGCCCAACGGGGCGGAGCATCTCGAGTGCGCTCTGGCCTGGACGCCCCCTTACGCCTAGAGCCTTCGCTCGCGAATCCGAAGATCGGCGGAAGCCTCAGGGCTTCCGCTCAACGTCCCGTCGGGCGAATGCGCTTCAGATCGCTCGCGCGATGATCGACCCACAATTCATAGATGCGGAAAATGCGCCCATATCGCGAAGGGCGCATTGACATTCCTCCGTCGAATGACGATTTTTCTTTACGCCATAAGGATAACACCCAAAAGACATAACGAGATAGACGAATGACATCTCCGCCTCTTCTCGCGCTCTGCCTTTGCGCGGCCATGGTCCCTTTCTCCGCGCAAGCGCTGTGCCGCCATCACTTTCGCCCCGTCGAGGGCGATTTGCGGAATTTCTGCGCGCGGGAGTTCTGGGAGCCCGGCTTCGGCCCCGGGAACATGCTGCGTTCGGGCCTGCAATTTCACGCTCCTGCGGAATCGGGCGGACGAAGGAAGGCGGAGTCGGGCTCCGCCTCCCCGCTTCGTCCTCAGCCCATCTTGCGGGCGTAGCTCTGGAGCGGCGCCACGTCGAGGCCGCCCTTGCGCAGATTCTCAATGGCGAGGGCCGCCGATTTGCCGCCCTCTCCGGTGGTGAAATAGGGGATCTTCAGCGCCAGAGCCGTCGCGCGGATGTCGTAGGAATCCTTGATCGCCTGAGCGCCCTCGGTGGTGTTGATGACGAGCTGGACCTGCTTGTCCTTCATGCGGTCCACGATGTTGGGGCGTCCCTCATAGACCTTGTTCACCCGCTCGACCTTCACGCCGCCCGCCTTGAGGAAGGCGGCGGTGCCTTCGGTGGCGAGGATCGAAAAGCCGAGATGGTCGAGGATGCGCGCGGCCTCCAGCGCGTCCTCGCGGTCGCCCTCCTTCACCGAGATGAAGGCCGCGCCCGCGCGCGGCAGATCCACGCCCGCGCCGATCTGGCTTTTCAGGAAGGCCCGCGCGAATTGCCGGTCGAGGCCCATGACCTCGCCGGTCGAACGCATCTCCGGCCCGAGGATGGTGTCGACGCCCGCGAAGCGCGCGAAGGGGAAGACCGCCTCCTTCACCGCCACATGATTCAGCGGCTCGTCTTTGAGTTCGAAGCCCGCGAGCGGCTCGCCCGCCATGAGCCGCGCCGCGATCTTGGCGATGGGCGCGCCGATGGTCTTGGCCACGAAGGGCACCGTGCGCGAGGCGCGCGGATTGACTTCGAGGATATAGATCCGACCGTCCTTCACCGCGAACTGCACGTTCATCAGCCCGACCACATGCAGCGCCCTTGCGAGCGCCTCGGTCTGACGCTTGATCTCGGCGATGGTCTCCGGCGAGAGCGAATAGGGCGGCAGCACGCAGGCCGAATCGCCCGAATGCACGCCCGCCTCCTCGATATGCTCCATGACGCCCGCCACGAAGACCTCTTCGCCGTCGCAGAGCGCGTCCACGTCGACCTCGGTCGCCTGCGAGAGATAGGAATCGAGCAGCACCGGGCTGTCGCCTGAAACCACCACGGCCTCGGTGATGTAGCGCTCAAGCTGAGCCGGATCGCGCACGATCTCCATGGCCCGGCCGCCCAGCACGTAGGAAGGCCGCACCACCAGCGGATAGCCCACCGTCGCGGCCACGTTCCGGGCCTCCTCGCGGGAGCGGGCCACGCCGTTCTTGGGCTGCAAAAGCCCCAGCCGCTCGATGAGCTTCTGGAAGCGCTCGCGGTCCTCGGCGAGGTCGATGGCGTCGGGCGAAGTGCCGAGGATCGGAATCCCGGCGCTCTCCAGAGCCTGCGCCAGCTTCAGCGGAGTCTGTCCGCCGAATTGCACGATCACGCCATGCAGCGTCCCATTGGCCTGCTCGACGCGCAGCACCTCCAGCACGTCCTCGACGGTGAGGGGCTCGAAATAGAGGCGGTCCGAGGTGTCGTAATCGGTCGAGACGGTTTCCGGATTGCAGTTGATCATCACCGTTTCATAGACGATCGGCTTGGAGGGCAGCGGGAAGCTCTCCCGGTCCTTATCCTTCGCCTTCTCCTCGCCGAGCGCATAACAGGCGTGGCAGCAGCAATAATCGAATTCGATGCCTTGGCCGATGCGGTTCGGGCCGCCGCCGAGGATCACCACCTTCTTGCGGTCGCTCGGACGCGCCTCGCATTCGGCCTCGCCCATATGGTCGGCCTCATAGGTCGAATACATATAGGGCGTCTGAGCCTCGAATTCGGCGGCGCAGGTGTCGATGCGCTTGAAGACCGGCAGAACTCCGAGCGAGCGGCGCAGATTGCGCACCATGCTTTCCTTGGAGCCCGCCAGCTGCGCCAGACGCGCGTCCGAGAAGCCCATGGCCTTGAGCCGCCGCAGCGCGTTCTTCTCGCGCGGGACGCCATGGGCGGCCACGCCGCGCTCCGCCTCGACGATCTCGCGCATGCGGGCGAGGAACCACGGATCGAATTTCGTGACGGCGTTGATCTCGACGTCGCTCATGCCCTCGCGGATGGCCTGAGCCGCCATGCGCAGACGATCCGGCGTCGCGCGCGACAAGGCGCCCCGCAGAGCCGCCGCGCGGCCGTCGGGCGAATCTCCGGCCTCGGCGAGGCCGGGGACCACGATCTCGTCGAGGCCGGAGAGCCCGGTCTCCAGCGAGCGCATGGCCTTTTGCAGCGCCTCGGCGAAGCTGCGGCCGATGGCCATGGCCTCGCCCACCGACTTCATGGCGGTGGTCAGCTCCGGCGAGGAGCCGGGGAATTTCTCAAAGGCGAAGCGCGGGATCTTGACGACCACATAATCGATGGTCGGCTCGAAGCTGGCGGGGGTGGCCTTGGTGATGTCGTTGTCCAGCTCGTCCAGCGTGTAGCCCACGGCCAGCTTGGCGGCGATCTTGGCGATGGGGAAGCCCGTCGCCTTGCTCGCCAGAGCCGAGGAGCGCGAGACGCGCGGATTCATCTCGATGACGATCATGCGCCCGTCGGCGGGATTCAGCGCGAATTGCACGTTGGAGCCGCCGGTCTCGACGCCGATCTCGCGCAGCACCGCGATGCTGGCGTCGCGCATGCGCTGATATTCCTTATCGGTCAGCGTCAGCGCGGGGGCCACGGTGATGGAGTCGCCGGTGTGGACGCCCATCGGGTCGATGTTCTCGATGGAGCAGACGATGATGGCGTTGTCCATCTTATCGCGGACGACCTCCATCTCGTATTCCTTCCAGCCGAGAAGGGATTCGTCGACGAGGATCTGGCCCACCGGGGAAGCCTCCAGCCCGGTGCGGCAAATGCGCTCATAATCCTGACGGTTGTAGGCCACGCCGCCGCCCGTGCCGCCCAAGGTGTAGGCGGGGCGGATGATCGCGGGCAGACCCACCTTGTCCAGCGCGCGCAGAGCCTCGGCCAGACCCTCGGCGTAATCGAAGCCGAGGGTGCGCCCGGCGCTGTCCTTGATGCGCGGCGCGGCGACGATCTCGGCCTTGGGATTCTCCAGCCCGATGCGGTCCATGGCCTCGCGGAAGAGCTTGCGGTCTTCGGCCATTTCGATGGCGCGGGCGTTGGCGCCGATCAGCTTGACGCCGTATTTCTCCAGCACGCCGTTTTCGACGAGGGCCATGGCCGTGTTGAGGCCCGTTTGTCCGCCCATGGTGGGCAGAATGGCGTCGGGACGCTCCTTGGCGATGATCTTTTCGAGGATCTCAGGGGTGATGGGCTCGATGTAAGTGGCGTCGGCCAGCTCGGGATCGGTCATGATCGTGGCCGGGTTCGAGTTCACCAGCACCACGCGATAACCCTCCTCCTTGAGGGCTTTGACCGCCTGAGCGCCGGAATAATCGAATTCGCAGGCCTGTCCGATGACGATCGGGCCCGCGCCGATGATGAGGATGGTGTGAAGATCGGCGCGTTTGGGCATGTGCGGCGTTTCCGTCAAGGCGCGGCCGTCGCCGAGGCGACGGGGCGTCGATTCGCGGGAAGGGGCGGTTCGCGCGCGGTTATAATCTCTTTGCGCTTCATAGCAAGGCGAGGGCGCCCGAAGCCGCGGCGATCAGCGGCGAGGCCGGCCCGGCGCGCGGAGGCGATTCCCGCAGAAGAAGAGAAAACGGAGCTGAAATCCCCCGAAAGCCCCGGAGGCCCTGACGCGGCCTCCTCCGCGGCCTCCTCCCCGGCGGGCCGAGATCTCCGGGCGCCCGGTTTTCGTCCGCTTAAAGACGGATTCCCGGCCCGCCCGCTTGCGCGCGAAGCCCGAAGCGCCTATAAGCCCGCCTTTGAGGATAACGCCGCGCCCCCTTTGGGCGGCGGCTGGTTTACGCCCGCTCCGGAGCGCCGTCATGAAGAAGAACATCCACCCCGCCTATAACGTCATCGACGTGAAGATGACCAACGGCGAGACCATCCAGATCCGCTCGACCATGAGCCGCCCCGAGGGCATGCAGCTCGACATCGATCCGCTGACCCATCCGGCCTGGACCGGCGGCAATCAGCGCCTGCTCGACACCGGCGGACGCGTGTCGCGCTTTAAGGAAAAATTCAAAGGCTTCGGCTTCTGATCCCCGCGCCGCGTACGGCCGTCCCGCCGATCGGCGGCGGGGCGACGCAAACGTAAGGGGTCGCTATGCGTCAGCGCGCGCATGTCATCGTTTTCGGCAATGAAAAAGGCGGATCGGGCAAATCCACCACCGCGATGCATGTGTTCGTGGCGCTGGCCCGCAAGGGGCGGCGCGTCGGGGCCATAGACCTCGACGTGCGTCAGCGCAGCCTTTACCGCTATCTTGAGAATCGGCGGAACTGGTCTTCGCGCAAGGGCGTGAACCTGCTGACGCCGCTTCTGGCCGAAATCCGCCCGAGCCTCGACCCCGACCGCGCCAAGGCTTGGCGCGAAGAGGCCGCGGTCTTCGACGAGGCGCTGGAGCGCCTCGCCGAGCAATGCGACGTCATCATCATCGATTGCCCCGGCGCGCATTCGAATCTCTCGCGGCTGGGCCATAGCGCCGCGGACACGCTCATCACCCCGATGAACGACAGCTTCGTCGATTTCGACCTGCTCGCCCGCATCGATCCCTACAGCTATCAGATCTCCGGCCCCTCGGTTTACGCCGAAATGGTCTGGGAGAGCCGCAAGCTGCGGGCTCAGGCGGGGCTTGGCCCCATCGACTGGGTGGTGGTGCGCAACCGCATGCCGCTCGACGACGCCAATAACAAACGCCGCGTCGGGGCCATGCTGGAGCAACTGTCCAGCCGCATCGGCTTCCGCATCGCGCCGGGGCTTTCCGAGCGGACGATCTTCCGCGAGCTTTTCCTCTCCGGCCTCACGCTGCTGGATCTGCGCGAGCCCAACGCCGGACCCGCCGTCGACATGTCGCATGTGGCGGCCCGTCAGGAAGTGCGCGAGCTGCTGGCGCATCTGAACATCCCCGGTTCGGGCTACGGCCGCGCCGGGCTGGAGCCGCCGCGCCCCATCGGCCCCCCCGCCAAGATTCAGGGCGCCAAATCCTACCGGCCGCCCATGCCCGCCGCGCCGCTGCCGCCGCCTTCGCCTCCGGTCGAACCCCGCCCCGTCGAAGCGCCGCCTGAGAGCGCCGCCGTCTCCGCGCCGGCGAAGCCCGCCCCGGAGCCTCCGGGCCCGCCGCCGACGCCCCCGGAGGCCGAATCCTCCGAGCCCAAGGCCGCGCCCCTGCCGAATTGAGATCCGCCGCCTTCAGGGCGGCGTTTCCTTTCGCCTCGCGCGTCTTTACTGGAATTTTGAGCCGCCTTCGTCTTGTAAAGGCGCCCTTGGGGATGCTAGGGCTTCGCGAATTCCTTTTCTTCAGGATCGCGCATGACCGCCCGCCCTTCGAGCCTTTCCTACGACGATCTTCTCGCCTGCGGGCGCGGAGAGATGTTCGGACCCGGCAACCCGCAGTTGCCCGCCCCGCCCATGCTCATGTTCGACCGCATCGTCGAGATCTCCGAGACGGGCGGCGCGCACGGCAAAGGCAAGGTCGTCGCCGAACTCGACGTGAAGCCCGATCTCTGGTTTTTCCAATGCCATTTCATCGGGGATCCGGTCATGCCGGGCTGCCTCGGGCTGGACGCGCTCTGGCAGCTCACGGGCTTTCATCTCGGCTGGCTCGGGCTGAAGGGCAAAGGCCGCGCCCTCGGCGCGGGCGAGGTGAAATTCACCGGAATGGTGACGCCCTCGACCAAGCTGGTCCGCTATGAAGTGGACGTGAAGCGCGTCATCAACCGCAAGCTCGTGCTGGGCGTGGCCGACGGAGCCATGTTCGCCGACGGAGAACAGGTCTACGCCGTGAACGACATGCGCGTCGGCCTCTTCGGCGCGGCCGAGGGCTGACGCCGCCTCCGCGCCTCCCGCGGGAGGCGCGGCCGCGCCGCTTCGCCGCTCCCGAAGCATCGGGCTTTGGCCCGGAGGTTCGGAGCGATATGCTGCGCTCCACAGGCCCGAGGCCAAACGCGCGATCCGAATCCGGACATCGGTTTTCGGAGCCCTCGCGCGACCCCATATAAGGATGAAAGCGCTTGAACGGTCCGGCCGGATCGGGCGGCGCTTGAGAGCATCAGGAGTATGCGCCATGCGCCGCGTCGTCGTCACGGGCCTCGGAATCGTCTCCTCCATCGGCGCGGACGCCAAAGAGGTGACCCAATCCCTCCGCGAAGGGCGGTCGGGGATCGTCGCCGCGCCGGACCATACGCGGCTTAACTTCCGCTCTCAGGTGCAGGGCGCGCCGAACGTGGACGTCGAGGCCCTGGTCGACAAGCGCATGCGCCGCTTCATGGGCGAGGGCGCGGCCTGGAACGCCGTCGCCATGCTGCAGGCCATCGAAGACGCGGGGCTCGCCCCCGACGAGGTCAGCCATGAGCGCACCGGCCTGATCATGGGCTCCGGCGGCCCCTCGACGAAAAATCTCTTCGAGGCCCATCAGATCACCGTCGAGAAAGGCCCCAAGCGCATGGGCCCCTTCATGGTGCCGCGCTGCATGTCCTCGACCAATTCGGCCACTCTGGCGACGCCCTTCAAGATCAAGGGCCTGAATTACTCGATCAGCTCGGCCTGCTCGACCTCGGCCCATTGCATCGGCGCGGGCGCCGAACAAATCCAGTGGGGCAAGCAGGACATCGTCTTCGCCGGCGGCGGCGAGGAGCTGGATTGGACCCTCTCCTGCCTCTTCGACGCCATGGGCGCCATGTCCTCGAACTTCAACGAGACCCCCGCCCTCGCCTCGCGCGCCTATGACGTCGACCGCGACGGCTTCGTCATCGCGGGCGGCGCGGGCGTGGTGGTGCTGGAGGAATATGAGCGCGCCAAGGCGCGCGGCGCGAAGATCTACGGCGAGCTCATCGGCTATGGCGCCAATTCCGACGGACATGACATGGTCCAGCCCTCGGGCGAAGGCGCCGTGCGCTGCATGCGTCAGGCTCTGGCGACCATCGGCGGACGCAAGGTGGGCTATCTGAACTCCCATGGCACCTCGACGCCCATCGGAGACGTCAAGGAGATGGAGGCCGTCCGCGAGGTCTTCGGCAAAGAGGCGCCGCCCGTCTCCTCGACCAAATCGCTCACCGGCCATTCGCTCGGCGCGACCGGCGTGCAGGAGGCGATTTATTGCCTGCTCATGATGCAGGAGAATTTCCTCGCGGCCTCGGCGAACATCCGGAATCTCGATCCGGTCTTCGCCAACGACCCGATCCTCCTCGCCCGCGAGGATAACGCCGACATCGACGCGGCCATGTCCAACAGCTTCGGCTTCGGCGGCACCAACGCCACCCTGATCTTCGGTCGGGCGGACTGAGACGAGCGCCAAGGCGAGGCTCCGCCCTCCCCTCCTCGGAAGAACCTGCGGATGCGGGCGCGGAAGGCGCTCGCATTCGGACGGGTGGATTGATCCCCAAAAGATCGGCTATAGGCTCTCCTGAGAAACGACGTATGTTTTAAGGAGAGGGCCATGGCGCTCATGCAGGGCAAGCGGGGATTGATCATGGGCGTGGCCAATGATCATTCGATCGCTTGGGGGATCTCGCGGCGTCTGGCGGCGGAGGGAGCGGAATTGGCCTTCACCTATCAGGGGGAGGCTTTCGGGAAGCGCGTGAAGCCCTTGGCTCAGAGCGTGGGCTCTTCGCTGGTTCTGCCTGCCGACGTCTCGGATCCTGCTTCCTTGGACGCGCTTTTCGCCGAGCTTCAGACGCGCTGGGGGCAGCTGGATTTTCTGCTTCACGCGATCGCGCATTCGGACAAGAACGAGTTGAAGGGTCGTTACGTTGAGACGAGCCGGACGAATTTTCTGCATTCTCTGGACGTCTCCTGTTTTTCCTTTGTGGATTTGGCGCGTCGGGCTTTGCCTTTGATGAGCGGGGGCGGTTCTTTGCTGACGCTGAGCTATCTGGGCTCGGAGCGGGTTCTCCCGAACTACAACGTGATGGGCGTGGCGAAGGCTGCGCTTGAGGCGAGCGTGCGCTATCTGGCTGCGGATCTTGGTCCTCAGGGGGTGCGGGTGAACGCGCTTTCGCCGGGTCCGATGCGGACTNTGGCGGGCTCTGCGGTGGGCTCTGCGCGGAAGGTGTTCAAGTTCAACGCGGAGAATGCGCCTTTGCGCCGGAACGCCTCTCTGGAGGAGGTGGCCGGGGCGGCCCTCTTCGCCTTCTCGGATCTGAGCGGGGGCGTGACGGGCGAGGTGATCCACGTGGACAGCGGCTATCACGCGATGGGGATGCCGATCGAGGAGAACCTTCCGGAGTGAGGCCTTGCGCCGCCCTTTCCTCCGGGAGGGGCGGCTTGCTCCTCCCCCGTCCCTTGAGCCCGGCCCCAAGCAAAAACCCCCGCTGGTTTTCACCAGCGGGGGTTTTGAATTTGGTTGCGGGGGCAGGATTTGAACCTGCGGCCTTCAGGTTATGAGCCTGACGAGCTACCGGGCTGCTCCACCCCGCGGCAATTCGGAACGCAAAAGCGCGCCTTGGCTTTTCGCCTTGGCGCGGCTTGCGTCGAGATCGTGATGAGAGAGCGTTTTCTCTGCGTCCATCAGGACTGGCGGCGACCGACTTTCCCACG
>NZ_KB893664.1:0-2181 GCF_000374145.1 Neomegalonema perideroedes DSM 15528
GTCCCGTCACCCCATGAGGGGTTAGGAGTACGGCCCGCACGCCGAGGCGGTCGCGGCGGGCCTCGTGTCCCGTCACCCCATGAGGGGTTAGGAGGTCGGCGAGCTGGTCGGCGCCGGGATGTCCGACGAATGTCCCGTCACCCCATGAGGGGTTAGGAGTCGGCACCGAGGGCGGCGGCGTGGGCGGCCAGATCCCCCGTCCCGTCACCCCATGAGGGGTTAGGAGCTGCCATTTGCGCGTCTGAAGCTGGCCTTCGACGTAGTCCCGTCACCCCATGAGGGGTTAGGAGAACATGGCGCAGGAGTAGCCGTCCTCTTCCGCCTCTGTCCCGTCACCCCATGAGGGGTTAGGAGAGGGCCTCCTCAGTCTGGCGCGATGGGCCTGCGCCCGTCCCGTCACCCCATGAGGGGTTAGGAGAACGCCAGGTAGACCATCGCCTTGCTGGCGCGTCCGGGGTCCCGTCACCCCATGAGGGGTTAGGAGGCGAGCCTTCTCCGCCGCCTTGCGGCCCTCGGCCGTCGTCCCGTCACCCCATGAGGGGTTAGGAGAGCGGCACGAACTCGCACACAGAGAGCAGAAAATGAGCGTCCCGTCACCCCATGAGGGGTTAGGAGGATATTTCGCAGGCGCTTGGACACATCCGACTCGAAAGTCCCGTCACCCCATGAGGGGTTAGGAGTTGATCGCGGCCTCGGCGCCGGGCGCGAGGAGCGCCGGTCCCGTCACCCCATGAGGGGTTAGGAGAATGATCCTCTCGTCATGCGCGGTTCGAAGATCCAGCGTCCCGTCACCCCATGAGGGGTTAGGAGTCATGGGAGGGCGATGGGGTGATGGCCCCCGTCTGGCGTCCCGTCACCCCATGAGGGGTTAGGAGTCGGAAACCCACCGGAAGCGTTCGCGGCCAGCCTGCGCGTCCCGTCACCCCATGAGGGGTTAGGAGATCTTCTGGGCGTCGGCGCGGCCGAGGCGCGCTTCGTGTCCCGTCACCCCATGAGGGGTTAGGAGGGCGTCGCACAGATCGGCGATGGAGAGCGTGAGGCTCGTCCCGTCACCCCATGAGGGGTTAGGAGATTATCGAGCGCCTGAATGCGCTCATGCGCGCCAGGGTGTCCCGTCACCCCATGAGGGGTTAGGAGACGCATGGAGGAGGGCGGGCGCGATCTCGCGGAAGGCGAGTCCCGTCACCCCATGAGGGGTTAGGAGAGGCGCAAGCTCGCCCCGCTCCGCCTCGCTCAGCCCGGGTCCCGTCACCCCATGAGGGGTTAGGAGGCCGCCGTCATGGCCTCGATTTCCGCCGCCTGCTCTGTCCCGTCACCCCATGAGGGGTTAGGAGGACGAACGGCGCGGCTTGCTCGGGGGCTCCGATGCCGGTCCCGTCACCCCATGAGGGGTTAGGAGCAGATCGCAGAGCTTGCCGACAAGCTCGTGGACGGCGGGTCCCGTCACCCCATGAGGGGTTAGGAGATCAACGGCTCGGAGCGCGCGCCCATGGCGGTGCTGAGGTCCCGTCACCCCATGAGGGGTTAGGAGATGGGTCACTCCGCCTGCCATTTCGCCCAAGCCTCCGGTCCCGTCACCCCATGAGGGGTTAGGAGAGGGACTCCTCAAGCCACCCCAACAAATCGGAGCGCGGGTCCCGTCACCCCATGAGGGGTTAGGAGGTGATAGTGGTTGCGGACGCCGACCGTCAACCCATAGTCCCGTCACCCCATGAGGGGTTAGGAGCGCGCCAGTGCGGCGGCTTCCCGGCCACGCGATACGGGTCCCGTCACCCCATGAGGGGTTAGGAGCTCTTGTCCGGTCAGCCGCTCTTGGTTCCTGGTACTGGTCCCGTCACCCCATGAGGGGTTAGGAGATGCTCGGATGATTAGCGCGACCTATCCTCTGCCTATGTCCCGTCACCCCATGAGGGGTTAGGAGTGAGAAGCCTGCCGCCTTCAGCGCCTTTCCCGTCAGACGTCCCGTCACCCCATGAGGGGTTAGGAGGAGAGATTCCCGGAATTTGGAATAGGCGAGAATGAGCGTCCCGTCACCCCATGAGGGGTTAGGAGGCTGGCGGATTCCGGGCCTCCTCGCCCTCGCCGCCCAGTCCCGTCACCCCATGAGGGGTTAGGAGAGGCGGCGCTTTACGCCGCGACGCGCGGATTGTTTCAGTCCCGTCACCCCATGAGGGGTTAGGA
>NZ_KB893664.1:2301-4925 GCF_000374145.1 Neomegalonema perideroedes DSM 15528
CAGTCCCGTCACCCCATGAGGGGTTAGGAGCGCCCCCCGGATCAGGCAGGCATCCGGATCGCCCCGCGTCCCGTCACCCCATGAGGGGTTAGGAGGCAGTGAACTTTCGACCGTCAGCACCGATGATCTCCGGTCCCGTCACCCCATGAGGGGTTAGGAGAATGAATTGTCGGGGCGGTCCATCGGGCGGGTCTGGCGTCCCGTCACCCCATGAGGGGTTAGGAGCTGAAGCCGGAATTGCGCCGCCAGAGACGCGCCGCCGGTCCCGTCACCCCATGAGGGGTTAGGAGATCGCGCAATGCGGACCGGATTTCCTGTGGGACATCGTCCCGTCACCCCATGAGGGGTTAGGAGACGGGGCAGTCGGCGGACGTCACGCACATTCATATCGCGTCCCGTCACCCCATGAGGGGTTAGGAGGCTGGCGGATCCCCGGCCTCCTCGACCACGCGCTGCGCGTCCCGTCACCCCATGAGGGGTTAGGAGATGGAATCGTTGAGACTGCATCGCATAGCGAAACACGTCCCGTCACCCCATGAGGGGTTAGGAGATGTTCGGCGGGCGAAGCGTCCGGAGGGCTAAAATCGAGTCCCGTCACCCCATGAGGGGTTAGGAGCGCCTCAATAGTCGGTGGGGGACCACAGGTCCGGGTGTCCCGTCACCCCATGAGGGGTTAGGAGGCCATTGGGGGTCACTCGCACGTGCGCCATGTAGTAGTCCCGTCACCCCATGAGGGGTTAGGAGTCACACGGGCGAGGGTCGCAAGGTAAGCGGCGACGCTGGTCCCGTCACCCCATGAGGGGTTAGGAGTGACTTTCGAGACCATATCCGACGAAAGCGCCGCCGAGTCCCGTCACCCCATGAGGGGTTAGGAGACGAATTCGCATCCCGCGCGCGGGCTGTCCCACGCGGTCCCGTCACCCCATGAGGGGTTAGGAGGCGAGCTACACGCGATACGATTGGCTCCTCCCTTCCTGTCCCGTCACCCCATGAGGGGTTAGGAGCTCAATACGCCGGGCTTGACGTTGGCGCGGAAGGCGGGTCCCGTCACCCCATGAGGGGTTAGGAGGCAGCGAGACACCTGCGCCAGTCGCCGCCCCGCCCGAGTCCCGTCACCCCATGAGGGGTTAGGAGGTGGTCGCGAAGGGCGCCCCAAGCCGCTGCCGAAATCGTCCCGTCACCCCATGAGGGGTTAGGAGCAGCGGCCTCGGTTTCGGCGCGGTCGCAAGCCTCGTCGTCCCGTCACCCCATGAGGGGTTAGGAGAGCACATCCGGCATCCCGGCGCGGTAGCTGGCGTAGGTCCCGTCACCCCATGAGGGGTTAGGAGCGCATCGACACATCCGCCAAAGACGAAGCCCGCGCGAGTCCCGTCACCCCATGAGGGGTTAGGAGTTCGGCGTGATCGCGCAAAAGGTCGGGGCTGGCGAGAGTCCCGTCACCCCATGAGGGGTTAGGAGGCGAACGCGGGGCCTCCTTCGCGGCTTTGAGCGCAGGTCCCGTCACCCCATGAGGGGTTAGGAGTCCCAGCGCCGAACTGTCGTCGGGTCCGTCCCGAGCAGGTCCCGTCACCCCATGAGGGGTTAGGAGGGCTTCGTAAAGCCCGAGTTCCAACATGAGGGCGTTGTCCCGTCACCCCATGAGGGGTTAGGAGTGCTCAAGGACCGCGTGAACGCCATGCTGGATCGCGAGTCCCGTCACCCCATGAGGGGTTAGGAGAAGGCCGCTCTTCCAGAGGCAATTCGGCGTCGAGGGCGTCCCGTCACCCCATGAGGGGTTAGGAGCCCGTGGCGGACTGCTCGACTCCCATGGCGGGAGAAAGTCCCGTCACCCCATGAGGGGTTAGGAGCAGTTCGAGAAGTCCTTGCCCACGCCGAGGAAGCCGGTCCCGTCACCCCATGAGGGGTTAGGAGTACATCTCCGAGGTCGATTTCCGACAAATGTCGAACTGGTCCCGTCACCCCATGAGGGGTTAGGAGAGAGGCCGAGACAGATCATGCGGGCCTCCGTCCGGGCTGTCCCGTCACCCCATGAGGGGTTAGGAGAGGGCGAGGAGGTCGAGCTGCTGCAGCGCCATCTGGTCCCGTCACCCCATGAGGGGTTAGGAGGCCGCATCCGCGAGAGGATGCGCCCGGCCCATTTCATGTCCCGTCACCCCATGAGGGGTTAGGAGACATGCACGACGCAGACGTTCGAACCGCCCTTGAAGCGTCCCGTCACCCCATGAGGGGTTAGGAGATTATCCGAATACGGACACATACCGGGATGCGTTAACGTCCCGTCACCCCATGAGGGGTTAGGAGTTGAGCAACCCGCCGCCGATGCCCAGACGCCCCAGGTCCCGTCACCCCATGAGGGGTTAGGAGCGTAAACGACGATAAGATTGTCTTTAAGTTCAAGGCGTGTCCCGTCACCCCATGAGGGGTTAGGAGCAATGCCATGGCCCATCTCTGCCTGCTGCTATCGGCGTCCCGTCACCCCATGAGGGGTTAGGAGGAGAGCGTCAGACTCCCTTCCTCCCATGCGCCCGGAGGTCCCGTCACCCCATGAGGGGTTAGGAGAGGACAAGATCCCCATGCGCAGGAGCATCAGCCGGAAGTCCCGTCACCCCATGAGGGGTTAGGAG
>NZ_KB893664.1:5300-120448 GCF_000374145.1 Neomegalonema perideroedes DSM 15528
AGTCCCGTCACCCCATGAGGGGTTAGGAGACGGACGAAGACCTGATCCGGTTCCGCACGGCTGACGGGTCCCGTCACCCCATGAGGGGTTAGGAGAACATCGGGGAGATGCAGGTTTTCGTGAACTGCAACCGTCCCGTCACCCCATGAGGGGTTAGGAGCGCTTGGATCGCGGAATTGAGGGCTTCGATCTTCGCCAGTCCCGTCACCCCATGAGGGGTTAGGAGACAATCACCCGAGAGGTGCACGACTATCTCCGCAGCCGTCCCGTCACCCCATGAGGGGTTAGGAGGTCTCGAATCGCTGGAGAGCGGCGGGGGCTGGGCCTCGGCGGGTCCCGTCACCCCATGAGGGGTTAGGAGAGTCGCGCGGAGTCATACCACCTGACAGAGGCGATGGTCCCGTCACCCCATGAGGGGTTAGGAGCTCGGGTTCGACCTCGCCGCCGTCGCCATCGCCGCCCGGTCCTGTCACCCTATGAGGGGTTAGGAGACGCCCCCCGCCTCGGGGAGCGTCTGGCCCGAACTGTCCTGTCACCCCATGAGGGGTTGGGAGGAGCCCGCGAGGGAGGCGGGAGAGTTTTCTTACTCCGGGCCCGATCCTCCCATGCGAGATGGAATCGGACTTTCCTCTAATCGGAAGCGGGGGCGGGAGGAGACAAAACGCCTTTCGCCAGCGAAAAAGCTTGATCGAAAGCCGCCGCGTCTTCATCCGAAAGTCCAAGCTTCCGCGCACATTGTTCACCGACGCCCGGTTTGTCCGGGCGCTCGGAATCCTCCATCGCGACGGGGGATGGGGCTTCCGCAACTTCAGAGGGCGAATTTCGGTTGATCCCCTTTGCGAGCGTCTGACATCCGGAAACGTCAAGGGAGTCGAAGCGACAGCTTGCGTTGAAGCCGCGCAAGGCCCCCAGAAGCTCGTTCTCATGAGAAAGCCGCCCCTCGTTGCGCTGAAGGAGCCAGAATCCGGGCTCCGAGAGCACGAAATCCGCGCAGAGAAGCTCGCCCAAACCCGCCGGAGAAGGCTGTGCGGCCACACGCAGCATTTCGGTCGCGTCGCTGAGGAAAAGGAGGCGATTCTCCGCTTGATCCTCAAGAATATTGAGAGTCCGCAGCGTCGTGATGGAGCGATCCAGAAAATCGACGGCTTGACGAAGCAGAGGCCGCGTCTCTCCAAGCCATTCGACTTTACGCTCAAGCTCTCGCGGCAAAGGCCCCGGCTCGTCGCGTCGTGCGGAATCCTCCATCGCCAAGCGAATGAGATCCTCGAAATTCCGGATCGGGACCGGCCTGTCGACGGGATGCGACTTGAAGCCGGCGACCCTGTCTCCATCGCCTCCCAGCATCAGCCGACAGTCGTAATCGCCGTCAAGGGCGCATTTAAACAAGGACTCCATACGCTGCGGCCGCTCGTTCGGGGGCGTTTGAGGCAAGGCTTGCGCAAAATCGCGCGCGGTCATGCGCCCCATCTCCTCCGCTTCGTTGAGGTTGGAGGGGCGGGCCAGAGCTTTGGCGAGGTCGAGGCTTTGCTCGATGAGGGCGAGGCGGCCGCTGAGCGTCGCCTCGTCCGCGCTCGCCAAACCATGCTCAAATCTGAGCAGCGCCCTTGCGGTCGGCGCCTCGCGCAGCTCTTCCGCGCTGAGCAGGCTGTCGAAATCGGATTTATAAAGCGGTCCTGCGGCGACCTCCGCGCTCTCCGCGCCGCTTCCCCGGCAATCAACCTTCAAGAAGATTAAGAAGACATAGATTTCTTCCGATAAATGCTGGACGCCGCCCGGCTGGCTTGAGGTCGTCCCGCTGCGGGGCATCTGGATTTCAAAGGTGTTGGCCATTCCGCGACCGTAAAACAGTTGACGTCGCCCCGCCACGCCGCGGCCAAAGAACTCTTCAGGGCCTTTCTGATCGATTCTGTCCAGCGCCAGACTGAGCTTTTTGCCTCCATCGCCAGGTAAAAGCGTGTTCGGGCTGGGCTTGAGGCCCGGATTCGTCTTTGCTTTCTGGGCGTCCTGATAGCGCGTGGTGAAAGGGCGCGCGATCAGTCTTTCCTGAAAGGCGTCGCCCTCCAGACGGCAGACCTCGCGCGTCGCGCCGACGGGGATCAGATTAGTGGGGCGCTGCACTCCGACGGCGGTCGAGGTGGTGACCACCATCGCATCCGCCAAAAGGGCGCGATTGCCTTGCTGGAGCATCGAGTCGATATGAAAGACCAATTCGCCCATGACGCTGGGCGGCTCGAAAAGCTCGGCGGCCGGAGGTTCGGCGGCGGGGCAATAGCCGGAGCCGTCCGCGGCGACCAGAGGACGGCCCGTCGCGTCGTTTCGGACGACGGCGTTGACCGGCCAATAGATCTCCAGATTATTTTGCGGTCCCGAATCGCCAAGGACCTCGGAAATCTGCGGCGCCTCCTTGCAATGCCGCGACGGGCGCGCCTCAAGGTTGGAGGCCTCGTCGCCCCAGTTTCTGAGCTTCTGGAAGCTGGTCGTGATGCGCAGGCAACGCGGATCTCCTCCCAGAGCCTGAGGGTCGAGACAGCGCGGATATTCCAGTTCGCCATTCGGCCCTGACGGGGTCCGGCCCCAGCTCCGCGCGATCTCCGGCGTGATCCTCAGCGCGATCACGGAGGGACTCAGATCCAAGCTATGTCTGATGTGAGCCATGTAGCGTTCGACGAGCTGATCGCGCAGGCGCTCCGCCTCATGGAGCGAGCTCGGCTGAGCCGCATAGGCTAAGACGCCTTCGTCTTCCGTGAGATATCTCAGCGCGACCGCCAATTCGAACAGATCGTCTCCGGCGGCCTCTAAGGCCCGCTTGACCCGGAGGTTGCTCGCCAGCGCTTCGACGTTCAGAGCGGGGGGCGGTGACAGGAAGCTCGCCGCGAGCCTGCGCGCGCCGGACCATGCGTTCTCCGCTTCGCCGGATCTGATTTTGTCGATTTGCGTGAGGATCTCCTGAACGCGGGCCGCGAGGCTGGCGTCTTTCTCCCTCAGGGCCCGCAGGACGTTTTCCTGACGCTCCCGGATCTCCCGCAGGGTTTTGGCCTGACGATTCTGCGCCGCCGCAAGCTCGGCCTGAATGCTCCGGGCGGTCTGGGCTTGCCCGATCGTCCGCGTCAGCTCATGGAGCAGAGCCTGAAGCGCGTAGGTCTGCTGCGCCCGCAGCGCCTCGCGCTCCTCCGCAAGCCGCCGGAGTTGGGCGAAGACCGCCTCAAGCTGCAGCTCGATCAGCCCGGCTTTCGAATCCGATGCGAGGACCGCGGAGTCGAACAGAGCTCTGGCGTCGTCCTCGATGCGTCGACGGGCGTTGTCGAGATTGTCCAGGATGGCCGATTTGCTTTGATTGGCGATGTCGGCGACGGCCTTGCGGATGTCGTTTTGATTTCGCTCCAGCGCCTCCTTGATGTCCGCTTCGGTCCTTGCCCAAGAGAGTTTTTTGAGGTCGTTCACGTAATCCTTGAGCGCGCTCTCCAGATCGTTCAGCTGGCGCTTGATGATCAGGATGTCGTTTGTCGCCCGATAGGTGAAGCGGGCCAATTCGACCGCCGAATTCGTCATGGCGACGAGGGTGCTGCGTTCGAAATGCACGCCCCCCGGACCTGAGCCCACCGGAACCGTCGTCAGAGAGGAATAGACGCCCTTCGCGGCGGTGACCGCGCCTTGAAAATTCTTCCCGGTGCTGATCACCTGATCGACGATGGCTTGCGCGTCGTCCAGAAGTTTTTGGGTATGGGCGATCTTCTCCTCGATCTGCTGCGTCGCGGCGTCCAGCACCTCGGAGCCCAGCTTATAAAGCCCATCGTTCAGCACCTGCGCGGCGTCCGCCCCCGCCTGCTCGGCTTGCAGAATCAGGGCGTCGCTGCTGGCCTTCGCCTGCTCTGCGACGACCTCTGCGAGCTCTTCGACGCGTCGCACGTCCAGAGCGACTTTCGTATTGAGCAGCAGCGCCCTTTCGATCTGGAGCTGGGTCGCCAAATCCCAGCATTCCCGCATCGCGGCTTGCCAGCGTTCGGCCATTTGAGCCTCTTGGCTGTTGGTCTTGCCGACCTCCTCAAGCATCTTCATCGCGCCTGTGAGGCGCTGATGATGCTCCTGAAGCGCGGTTTCCTGCTCTGCGGCGATCTCCGGCCCGAGGGCTTCGCGGACTGCGGCGAGCCAGACGTCCGGCGTTTTATTCAGATCCGCGGCGATCCAATGGGCGTCCCGGGGCGCGACCTCGAGAGATCTCCAGCTTTGGCTTAAAGCAGGTCGGGCTTCGGGCGCCAGAGACACGCCGCATGTTCCATGGACGCGCGTGAACAGGGCGGCGTCCTCTTTCCAATGCGGATCGTTGAATTTGGGGCTGGAGACGCTGAGCTCGGCGTCGGGGACGAGCAAAGGGCCGAACTCCGTAAGCGCGGCGACCTGCTTGGTCAGCGCCGGGAGGTCGGCGAGGAGGGCCTGAACCGCCGCCTTTCTGCGTCCTTCGATCTCCGCCTGCTCTTGCTGATGCAGGCTGGCGAGCATGGAGGCGTCCGTCGCGTCGCTCTGCTCCTCCTGCGCATGTCTGACGCGCAGATCGGCGATGTCGACGCCTTCAAGCCTGCCGAGTTCGGCGAAGAGGGCTTGAAGCTGGATATGCTTATGGGTCTCCGCTTGAGCATGGGTCTGGGCGAAGGTCTGGAAATCCTCCTTCAGGGCGTTCAGAGCCGCGCTTTTCTCCTGCGCAAGGGCGGTCTGCGCCTTTTCGAGGGTCTCGATCCTCCCGGAGAGGCTCTTGAGGATGGTGAAGCCGAGGGGATCCTCCTGCAGATTGAAGCCGATCGGGCGGGTGGGGATGTCGTAGCTGCGGCCGCCGAAAGCGAGGCCTTCGCGCAGCCAGCCCATCCGAAGCTGCAGATCTCCGGCGGCGAGGCGGATGCGCGCCACATCGCGCTCTTGGGCGAAGCCGAGCGCGGCGGCGAGGGCGGTTTGCGCCTCGCGATAATGGGCCATCGCCATTTGCGCCTTGCCGGTCGCGACGCCCGCCGTTTCATCCGCAAGGCTCACGCCTTTCTGCGGGAGGTCGTCCAGAGAGATGGTCCGGAAATAGAGGTCTCCGATATCTCTCTGAAGTTCGGCCGCCTCGATTTTGAAGACGGCCAAAAGCCCAAGGGAAGCCTCCACAGAGGCGTCTTCCATGGCGACGGCTTCCTGCCCGTTCGCCGGTTTTTTGAGCTCCCCCTCGATGTGCGAGATCAGCATGCCGACGAGCGCGACGCCGTCGTTCAGGCATCTCAGCCGCCATGCGGCGTGATTCGACTCCGCCTCTCCGAGGGGAGGCGCGCCGTCGAAGCCGTTCGCGACGAAGCGGATGGCTCTCAGCGCCGCCAGAGCTTCCGCCGGACGATCGACCAGATCCGGCCGCCCGCTCGAAACCGCCAAGCCTTTTTCATGCAGCGCGAAGGCCAGCGCGCCCCCGCCGTCCCCTATGCTCAACAGACGGTCGATCAGCTCGACCTTCAATCTCCGCTCGGCGGCCTCTTTCTTCTGTCGCGCGACCTCGGAGGCGTCTTGTTCTGGGGCGGCGCTTGCGGCGGCGTTTTGAATGGTTTGCAGGAGGTCGTCGTTCGGCTGCGCCTCCCCGAGGCAGCCGGCGGCGAGGGCCTCGCCCCCAAAAACGACGAGGCTGCTGAAAACGCAGCCTAGAAGGGCTTTCCGTTTCATTGCGCTTTCCCTTCGTCTCGGCAAGCCGCGCCTGTCGCCTTGAAGCATGCGTGATGCTCCAGCATGCGCAGGGTCAGCTGTTGGTTCACGGCTCCGTTCAGCAGATATTCTCGACCATTGGGCTGATCGAGATAGGATTGGAAATAGATCGCGAGGCTTTGCATCTCCGCTTCGATCTCCGCCGCCGTGGCCGTTTCATAAGCCTCGCTTTTCTCAAGGGCGGCGCGCCAGCGGGCTTGGGCCTCGGCGTCGGCCAAAGGCGCGAGCAAGGCCCGGATCTGATCCGGCGTGAGAGACGGGGGCGCGTCCTCCAGCGCCGCAAGCGCTTCTGCGATCTCCAGTTTGGGGGCCTCGCCCTGAGGACGACGATCGGGCTCCAGCAATCCGGCGCGGTCGGCCTCTCGGCAGAATCGCGTCATGCTGGTCCGGAAGGTGTCCTTCCCGCGGGAGAATTCATAGGCGCCCAACTCCTCCTCTCCCGCAAGCTGCGCCTCCGAGGCCATGCAGCAGGTGGGGTCGACGCCGCCGCCCTCCTGAGGCGCGCAAGCCTGCGGGAGGGGCGGATCTCGGGGGACGCCGGGCTGCGGGGATCCATGATCCGTATTGTCCGCATGCGTCGCGGCGATCGCTTTCAGAAAGCAGTTCACCTGATCCCGCACCGGCAGCCCGTCCCATTCGGCCGATGGGGCGGAGAGGGCCGGGCAGGCCGCCGCGCCCACGCCGAGCGGCGGATAGCGCGTCAGAAACGCCTCTCTCCTGTCGCTGAGCTCCTGTTTGAGCCATGCCTCCAGCGAGAGCCGAAGCTCTTCGTCGGAGAGCCTGTTCAATTCAGAGTCGATTTCCGCGATGAGGCGACCGGAGGCCGCCAAACCTATGGCCCGACGCGGCGCCCAGTCGCGCCCGCTTTCGCCCGGAGCTTGGCGGCCCGTCTGGAGTTGGAGGCGGGCCTCGACGAGGCAGGCTTTCAACGCCTGCATGCGGCGTTCGTCCGCGCCATGGCGAAGCGCGAGGATCGTCGCCTCGCCGATGCGCTCGACCACGCTCGCCGCGCAGAGCCGCGTGGCCGAATCCTGCGTCGCGCAAGTTCCGTCCGGCTCAAGAGGGGCGCTGCACGAGCAGGCGCCGAGAGAGGAGGCGGCGAGAATCGCGACGGCGTCGCGCTCGACCTCGGCCCGGGTCGGCTCTCCGTCCGCCGCGACGGCGCTCGCGCAGAGCGCATGAGGCCGCGGCTGGCCTGAAGCGGGGGCGAGGAAGACCAGAGCGGCGATCGCAGACAGGAGGAAAAGACGCGCTTTCATCGCCGTTCTCCTGACGTTTGGGCGGCCAGAGTTTTGAGCATCCCGCAGAAGCGGACCAGATCTTCGCCGCTCGCCTCCCTCTCGGAGACGAAGCTCTCGACCGTCGCGCGCGCGCGTTTCGCCTCCGCCTCGCCGGTCGCGAGGTGAGGGCCCGGCGCCTCGGAAGGCGCGGCGGGGGCGCAAAAATCCTGAGCATCCAGCCGGCCGGACATTTCAAAGGCGGAGGCGTCCATCCGGCTGCTCCCATATTCGTTCAGCAGTCCGGGCGACTTATCCCGAGGATAGGCGGCGAGGGCCTCCAAAAAGGCGATGGTCCCTTGCGCCGTCTGGCCGCCGAAGCCCTGAACGAGGGGCTTCAGGACGAGATCGACGGCCCTGCGCGCTTCCGCGTCCAGAAGTCGGAGCGGCACGAGATCCGTAAGCTTTCGATGGGACGGGTCGATCTCAGGAGCGGGATAGGGCTGACCCGAGGAGAGCAGAAGACCCCCTTCGTTCAGCAGACAAGGCGCCTCGCTCCCCTGAAGGCTCCGTGTGACGCAGAAGCCTTTCAGCTCCTCGGCCTCCAGGCCGCGTTTCTGAAGGGTTTCGCGCAGATTCGTCAGGCGCTCCGCCGCGCCTTGGGCGAGGACGGGAATCGCGCGTTCCTGAAAGACGGAGAGATATCCGCTCCGCAGATGGTCGAGGATTCGCCGCTCTCCATCGCTGAGCAGGGATAGATCCTCCTCCGCGCAGCTGTCCGGATTCTCGCCGGAGCGCGCGCAGGAGCGCCCGACGCCGATCGCGATCAGGTTGCGCGCGCTTTCGCGGGTTAAGGCCACGTCGACCAGAACTTTCAGGCGCTCGCGAACCGGCGCCTGCATCGCCTTGAGGTGGTCGTCGAGGATTGGAGAGCCTCCAAGGGAGGTCATCCTCGCCATCTGGGCGTCGACCCTTTCGCGCAGGGGGCGCGCTTCGCCCGCCGCCGCGCCGATGACGGCCTCCGCGGCCCTGCGCATCGCCTCGACTTCCTGTTTGGCCCCGTCTCGCGTCAAATTGAAATGCTGGGGATCCGTCGTCTCCAGCAGGCGGCGCGCCGTGTCGCGGGCCGAGGCGCTCGCCAGCGGGTCGGTCATATGGCGGTTCAAAGCCAGAGCGGCCAGATAAATCAGAGCCTGACGCGTGTCTTCGGGACGCGCGAAATTCGCCGTATGCGGCGCGCAGATCAGAGCGGCGTTCGCCAGATCCAGAGCCTCCTCGCGGCGGATCCGGTCGGAGGTCCAGCCGTCGTCGCGGGCGTTTCTGGCGCGATCCCTCAGCCTCTGGAAGCTTTCGCGATCGCGTGCGAAGCGGATTCCTTTCTCCAGCCTCTCCGCGAAGCTGGGCGAGCCGTCGATCCTCGGCAGGCATTCCAAGGGCGTCGCCTCTGCTTGGGACGAGGCCCCGATCGCGGCGAGGAGGACCGCGAGGAGCGCCCCCCTTCTCATTTCGCCGCCTCTGTGACTCTCGTCGAGGCCCCGAGGAGATCCGCCCACATGGCTTGACAGGTCAATTGGGCCTGCTCGGCCGTTCCGACGGCGGTGGCGGCGTTGAAGCCCGCCTCCCCGAACATGACGAGATAAAGCGCCGTGATCTTCTCGCTATTGCTCAGGCATGCGGGCTGCTCCCCCGCCGGAGCAGGCGCGCAGAGCGTTCCATCCTCGCGCGTCTCCTGCCATCGGTTTGCGCGGATGATCTCTTGAATCTCCCGCTGTCCGTAGCCCGTCGCCTCGAAACGCCGGTCGTCGCCGAGAATCCCCCGATCAAGGCAATTGGAGATCCGGCCGAGATTGCGTTCATAGGCGGGAGCGCCTCCGGAGGAGGGGGCCACGCTCGCCTCTTTGGCCCCGACCGCGCGGCAAAGGGCGCAGACTTCTTCAAGAGTCGTTTGCTGGGCGGACGCCGCAGACCCGACGACAGCGCCGAGCACGCCCGAAATCACCATGGCGACGACACGCATCTTCACTTCCTCGCATCTGGATGGTTCAGTTTCAGCATGAGACGGAACCCCGTCGCGGGGTCGCCGCCTGCGGGCTCGCCGCCCCCCGCATGGAGGGGGCGCGAGGGGTCGTCGGCGTCGCTCAACCAGATGGACCACCAAAAGGCGTTGCGTGAGGACACGCATTCCAGACAGCCGCCATGGTCGGCGAGCTCCTTGAAATACCGGGAGGTCGCGCGCGGCGAGAGTCCGAAGCCGTCGCCCAGCGTCCGCCCCGCTTTGAAGTCGGGGATCTGCGCCACGACTCCCCTTGGCGGATCGGCCTTCGGCGGCGCAGGGGGCGGCGGCGTGGAGCCCGACGGCGCAGGGGGCGGCGGATCGGCCGTGATCTGTCTGAATCCGACAGGCAGTCCCGCCACGCCGACCTCCGCAGGCGCCTTCCCCATCGCGATATGGCGCGAGGAGGCGAAGACCGCGGCCCGATAGACGCTTTGAGCCGACTGGTCGCCCTCCAGCATCACGCGCTCCAGATCAGGCAGAAGATCCTTTTTGATCGCCGCGTCCGAAGCGGCGCCCCGCACGAGATGCGCCGCAGTCGGCAAGCGGAGCTGACTTTTGCATAAATTGGCGGGTTTCACCTGCGCCGGATCTTCGGAGAAGCCGGAACCGCCCCGCCATTTGAGATAGAGGTCGACGTCGCGATGGGAGACCATCGTGATCGGCGCCTCCCGCCAGAGCCGCGCGTCCGAGGCTTCTTCTTCGGACGTCGGAGCCGTCTTCGGGGGCGGAAAGAAAGCCGCCCGAACATAGCGCTGCAAGGCGAAGCAGAGCGGCTGGGCGGCGGCCGTGAGCATCTGCGCTTCGGGTCCGTCGCAAGCCGTGAAGTCGATCAGGCGTCCAGCGTCCTCCGCCTTGATCTCGCCTTGGGCGCTGCGGATCTGCGCCCAGAGATCCACCTCCTGACGCGCCGCCCCTTCCGCCGCCGCCGTTTCTTTCGGCGGCGGATCCGCAGGCTCTCCAAACAGGCGGTCCACGGCGCGCGCCGCTAAAAAGAACTGCGTCGCGCAGAGTCCCCGATCCTCCTTCGAGGCTCTGTCCAGACAGGTCAGCCCCGCCGGCTCGGTCTGCGTCTCCTCCCTCCAGACGTCGGAGATCGCGCCGTAGAAATATCTGAAGCGGGCGCTGTCCGGAGGCGTTTGGGAGGGATCCGGAAACAGCGTCAGGCGTCCGCCGTCGCAGCGGACGAGGTTTTGCGCGAAGCCTGGCGACCTCACGAAGTCGTCGCATCCGGTCGGGCTGGTCAGATATTCCGCGAAATCTCCGAGGCTGACCGGGCGGCTCTGGAGATAGACGCCTTCTTCGACATCCGACAAAACGAAGCTCGCGCTGCGCCAAGGCTCTCTTTCGGGGTCTCTCCAAGGCGCGTCGACGACCGGGCTCAGACGATATTCGCCCAAGATATGGTCGACGGCCCCAAGGCCCGCGCGGGGGAGCCCGCAAACTTCGCCATAATTCCGGGATGCGAAGCGGTTGGTTAAAAAGATGGTCCTGACGGCGCCGGGCGTCGCCGGGACGCCGCAGCTCTGCGCGTAGAGCTCCCGACGCTTGACGTTCGGCGCCCGCGTCTCATCGACGAAGAAGGGGGTCGAATCGCCCAGAAACGCGGAGAACTCCGAAGCGCCGAAGATCATGCGCCCGCCGGCGCCCTCCGCCCGGCAAAACCTCCCCTTTTCCGCCTGAGCGGCGAAGGCCGTGGAGGCCAAGCGGTCATAGAGCCAGCCGGGCGCGGCCAAGATCTCCACGGAGCGATCCGCGGCGGGGAGAAAAGCCTCGCTCAAAACGCCGCCTCCGGCCAGATCGGCGGCGGCTTGCGCGTCGGGCAGGGGCGTCTTGAGCAGCAGGTCGAAGAGCGGTCCTGATTCCGCTCCGGCGGGCGCAGCCCCGCGCCCATAGGCTTTGCGGTAAAAGAGCAGCGCCTTCCTCGCCAGATGCGGAGAGGGCGCCGCGCCTTCTTCGGCGAGCGACCTGACGCGATAGAGGACGGCGTCCTGATCCGAGGGCGTCGCCCCGGAGGAGGAGGCCATGGCCGCCGCGAGAAGCTGCGTCGGGTGGAGGAAATCGACGACTTCGAAGAGGCCGCTCTCTGAAAGCACCCCCTCCAGATTCAGGACGCCGAGGTCTTGTCCGCTTGAGGCGGCGGGAGGCCGCAGAGCGAGGGAGTTCAGGGTTTTGCGATCATGGACGAGAAGCGCGGGGATCGGCGCGCAGCCCATATGCCCCTGTTTCGCCTCCTCGTCCTTCGGCGGAGGTTGAGCCTTGACGCAGCTTGCGAAGGCCGTGACGCGGTTCTCAAAACTCCGCGCCTCGAAGATCAGCGCCGCAGGCCCTGAAGGCGTGTCGATCGGCAGGAGAATCCCCGGAGCCTCCTGAAGATTCCGCAGCAGGCAGAACAGGCGCAAACCTGTTTGCTCCGCGACGCCGCCCGCCGTGGGGCAGGGCGCGGTGAAAGCTTCAGCTTCAAGCTCAAGCCCATTAGCGACTGTAGCGGCGTCTTCGTGTCTCGGCAGAGGCGAAAGCCTGAAGTCCGGCGGCTTTTGGTCGTGGAAGGCCGAGAAGACGGCCTCATAGACCTTTTTTTGATCCTCTGAAGGGGGCGACAGATAGGGGTCGAAGGGAGGAAGCAGGACATGCCATCGCCGCTCCTCCTCCTTGATCGGAGCATACCCGTCCGCATCACGCGTCAGTCGGCCGGCCGGCAGTCGGAGGAGGACGACGACGCCTTGCTCAACGCGTCTGACGGCGAACTCGAAAGCCGGCGCGCCCGCCTGCGTCGCGCCCGCCTGCGTCGCGCCCGCCTGCGGAGCGCCCGCCTGCGGAGCGCCCGCCTGCGGAGCGCCGTCCGTCTGAGCCGCGCCTGTGACGGGCGAGAGGAGGACAGGGCAGAAAATCGCCAGAGCGATCAAGAACTTCAATCTGGAATCCGCGCCGAAGATCCGACGCCGCGTTTCCTTCACAACCTGCAACATCTGCGCCGCTCCAATCGCCTGCGTAAGCACATGAATGTCTCTTCATAGGAAGAATGCAGAGAATGAAATCCCTCAAAAGTAAATGGAATCGGAGAATGCAACTCTTGAAAGGTTAATTCAGCTTAACCAAAATAAAAAGCCTGAATTTCATCGCGCGCGTCCTGCGGCCCCGCTCTCCGGCCGGGACGGCTCGCGCCTCTTCGGAAGCCGCGGCCTCAATTGCGATGAGGCCGCGCGTCGAAGAAGGCGGCGCGAGGTCTGATCGACGCATTCGCCGCCGCGCGCCCGTCGCCGGCCGGCTTCATATTCAGGAGCAAGTCATGCCGTTTCCTCAGCGCCCTTGGCCCCGCCTCTCCCGCCTCTCCTTGCGCGCGCTTCGTCGCTTCTGCGCGACGCTCGTTCTGGCGCTCCTGCCTGCGGTCGCGGCTCAGGCGCAAGGCGGTCTGGTTCAGCGTCTCGGAGAGCTGGAGGAGCTGACGGGCCGATTGGGGCGGCTCATGGAGGAGAGCGCGCGTCAGGCGGACGGGCGGGCGCAGGATCTCGCCGCCCTGCGGAACAGGATCGCGGCTCTGGAGCAAACCTTGAGAACTCAAGCGCAGCAAGAGATCGGCCGCATGGCGCATCTCCTCTGCGGAAGCGTCAACGCCGACGCGGGCATCGTCCGGAGAGGCGCAAAGGATGCGAAACCGCCGGGATGGGATTATGGGCGGGCTTATCGAATCTCCACGCCGCAGACTTGCGACGCCTTCTGCAAGACCAGAGAAAACGGAGCCTGCGACGGGATGATCCGCATCCACGCCAATCAGGAGAGCATGACCGCCGACAGCTGCGCCCACAGACCTGAAGCCGAGTTTTTTTCAAACGAAGATCATGTTTTCTGCTGCTGCCGCTGAAGCCGCTTCACGCCTCAAGCTCAGACCGGACGGATCGCCGCCGTCCGCTGCGTCCGGAGACGACGCCCGCTGAACGGGAAGCTCGAGCCCCTCCCGACCTCGGAGAAGTTTCCGAAGCGGCGGGGAGGGTGCTATCCTCGCAGGACAGGGAGAAAAAACGACCACGCAAAGGGGGCCCGCCCCCTCAACGCAGAGCCGTGAAAATGGACACGTCGAAAATCAGCAAGGCCGCCTTCATGGAGGTCTTCGGCGCGGAATCGGCGGATTCCGCCGCAAGCCGGATTCTGGCTCAGGCCGACGCTCAGGACATGTTGCCTCTGCGCAGCTTCATCGGCCTTCTGGAGCAGGCCGGAGAGGCGGGAGAGCTCGTCGTCTGGCGCAAAGGCGAGAGCCTCCATCAGGAGAATCTCGGGCCGATGGGCGAGGCTCTGGGGCGCTGCGCCACCTATGGCGAGGCGCTGAGGATGTTCTTGCAGGGCTTTCCGCTCGTGCAGTCCGAAACGGAGGTCTCGCTGCGCGTCGAGGAGGACGAGGTCCGCTTCGCCTATCGCGTGCTGGATTCGCGGATCTGGCCCCGTCGCGCCGACGCCGAATTGACGCTTGGGCTGATGGTGGGAATCGGGGCGCTCTACGGGGTGCCGCATGAGGCCATCCGCGAATGCGCCTTCGAGCATGACAAAGACGGAGAATCCCACGCCCTGACCCGGCATCTCGGCGTGATTCCCCGTTTCGGCCGCGATGAAAACTCCATCGTGGTTTCGGCCCGGGCGCTTTCGGCGCGGCGGCTGCCGCCGCATTCCGAATTCGAGGCCGCCGCCGCTCTGGGCCGTTCGCTGGACGACGCCCTCGTCGAGCGCCGCCGCCGGACGCCGCTCGCCCATCGCGTGCGCGAGGAGATCCTTAAGCGGATCGGCCGCGAAAGCGTGGCTCAGGAGCTGATCGTGCGGGCGCTCGGGCTTTCGGAGCGGTCGTTGCGGCGGGCTCTGGCGGCGGAGAACTCCTCCTTTCAGACCATCCTCGACGAATGCCGCAGAGCTCAGGGATTCGCCTTGCTGGTGCGCTCGCGCAAACCCATGAGCGAGATCGCCTTTCTGCTCGGCTATTCCGATCAGACGGCCTTTTCGCGGGCGCTCTCGCGCTGGCTCGGCGTCTCGCCGCGCGATTTGCGCAAGATGGGCGCGGAGGCCGAAAGCGTGATCCGCTGATCGAAATCCCCCTCGCGGGCGGGTCCGGCGTGGGCGATGAAGATCCGCAGCCGCGCCGTCTGCTCCGCCTCGATGCGGGCGAGGATGCGCCGACAGGCTTCGTCGTCGATCTCGGAGAAGCTTTCGTCGAAGATCAAAACCGCGGCGGGCCGCAAAAGCCCCCGCGCCAGAGCGATTCTTTGGCGCATGCCCCCGGAGAGATCGGCGCCGGTTTCGCCGATGGGCGTCGCCAGTCCCTTGCGCTCCCGCGCCCAGAGCGCCAGCCCCACCACCTCCAGAGCCTCCCAGAGCGCCGCCTCTCCGGCCTCGGGCGCGCCGAGCCGCAGATTCTCCGCCAGACTCCCGCGCAGAGCGGTGGGGCGCTGCTCAAGATGGAGGATCCGCGCCTGAAGATCCTGTCGCCGGATCTCGCCGACGGGAATCCCGCCCATAAGAACCTCGCCCGTCTCCAGAGGCGCGGCGCCGGTCAGCAGAGCCATGAGCCGCGATTTCCCGACGCCGGAAGGTCCGTCGATCAGCACGCGCTCGCCGGGGCGCAGCGTGAAGCTCAGAGGCTCATGGCGTCCGCCCGCCGCGCGGGCCGCGCGGAATTCGAGGAGGGGCGCCGCCTCGCCCAAAGCTCGCCCGGCCCGAGGATCGACCGCCGCCGCCATGAGGCCGGAGAGCCGCTTCAGCGCCACCTGAGCCCGCGCCTGAGCATGGTAAAGCCCCAGAAGATTGCGCAAAGGCCCGGACATCATGCCCGTATAGGCGAGGAAGGCCACCAGCGAGCCGATCCCCCAATGGCCTTGAATCACCAGCCAGCCGCCGATCAGCAAGACCCCCGCGCGCATGATCGCCGTCAGGATCTGGCCGAAGGCCCCGACCATCTCGCCCCAGATCCTCTGACGCAAAAGCCCGCCGATCTGGCGGTCCTGAAGCTTGTGGAAAGCCTCCATGCGCCGGGATTCGGCGCCGAGTCCGCGCAGAGTCGCCCGCGCGGCGAGGCTCTCGGTCAAATGGGCGCTGAGTTCGCCGCGCGCCTCCCGCACCTCTTCGGCGCGGCGGGCGGTCTCGGGGCGGGTTCGGCTGAGAAACCAGAGCTCCAGCGGCGCCGCCAGAGCCGGAAGCAGGGTCAGCCGCCAGTCGAGCGAGGCCATCAGGATCGTCCCGCCGACCAGCCGGAAGACCGCGCCGACCGCCGTCAGAACCGAGTCGAAGGCGAAACGCTGGATCTCGGCGCTGTCGCCGTCGATGCGGGCGGCGGTCTCGCCGATGGGCGGATCGGGCAGGCGCGGATCTCGCGCGAGGGCCGCCGCCATGACCTGCCCCCGCAGATCGGCCAGCATCCGCGCCGAGGCCCGCAGATGCAGCATGGCGTTGACGATCCCCAACCCCACCGCTCCCAGCCCCACCGCGAAGCCGACCCCCGCCCAGAAGAGCAAGGCGTTCATGTCGCGGGCCATGATCCCCTGATCGATGAGGGAGCCGGTCAGCAGAGGCGCCGCCAGACCCAGAGCGGCGGCGGTCAGGCTGGTCGCCAACACGAGTCCCGCGCCCGGCAGAGCCCGCGCCATGATCGGCGCCAGCCAGACTTGATCCGCCGCGCCGAAGAGCAGCCGCGCCGCAGGCCGGGCGAGGCGCGCCGCCCATGTGGTCATGAGGCGGAATCCGGCGCGCGGCGACGCTCCGGCCCGTGATGGGAGGCTCTGGCCGCCAGCCGCTCCACAGCTTCGGCGAAGGTCGCGGGACGGCCGTTGGTTCGGATCTCCCGCGCGAGATGCCCCGCCAGCCGCGCCGCCCCGAGGCTCGCGCCGCCGAGCCCCTGCGCCCGCCGCTCCGGGGAATCGCACCAGGCCCCGAAGAGCGCCGGGCCGAGCCGGGAGATGTCGTCCCAGGCGCAACGGGCGTCTCCGGTTCCGGCGATCACTTCGGGATAGGCCGCCGGATAGCAGGGCGCTCCCCGCGCCGGATGCGCCGCCACGATCAGAATCCCCGCTTCGCGCGCCAGAGCGCAGGCGGCGCGCAGAGGCGCGCGGTCGGCGGCGAGGCCGAGGCTCAGACAAACCATGTCCACGCGCTCCGCCTGAGGTCTTTGCGCGAACCAGCGCAAAGCCGCCGAAATCCGCAGAGCGGAGGTCAGCGGCTTGTCGTCGAAGACCTGCCCGTGCAGGATCTCGGCCTCGGGGCATCCCCGGCGGAGGATCCCCGCGACGATGGTCCCATGGCCGAGCAGATCCGGCCAGGCGGGGCGAGAGGTCCCGTCCGGCAGGAAGGCGCGGGCCTGAGCGAGGTCTTCAGCCGGCCCGCCGCTGTCGATCACCCCGACCCGCGCCATCTTCTCAATCCGGCCGCGAGAAAAGCCGCACCGAATTCAGAGAGATCGAGGCGCCTTCGGGCAGATCCACATGTCCGAGCCGCTCCAGAGTCTCGGCGTCATAGGCGGCCACGTCGCTCAGGGCGCCGCTCAGCCAGACGATCTTGCCGTCGGAGCTGACGTTGACCGAGTAATAGCTGCGCGGCAGAGCCACCCGTTTGATCGGCTTTCCGGTGGTCAGGTCGAAGGATTGCAGCACGTTATAGGCGCCGTAAGCCCGGGTTTTCGCCGGATTCACCGCGGTGGAGAAGTAAAACACGTCCATCGCCTCGACGTCCCGCATGACGGATTCGCCCGTCTCGCGGTCGAGGGTGAACAGCCCCGTGCGTCCGGCTTCGGGGTCGGTGGGCTCCTTGTCGAGCAGGAAGGAGTAGAAGGGGATCGACATCACGCCGGAGCTTTCATATTGGCTCCAGACCGCGAGGACGTCCGGCGGGGTGCGCTTGTCGTTCTCCCAACCTTGGATCGGGCGCTCCTCGATCATCTCTCCGGTGTGGGCGTCGAAGATGTGGAGGTTGCGCCCGATGGCGTAGAGCTTTTCACCATCGGCGGAATACATCATCAGCGTGATCTGGCGCGGCGAGGGCGCTTCGCGCTTCAGCTCCAGAGTCTCCGCGTCGTAGAAGGCGATGGAGGTGGGTTCGACCTCGTAATGGGTCGTTCCCAGCTTCACGGGAGTCTGGAAGATCGCCAAGGTGGAGCCGTCCGGAGAAATATCCATCCCGAACAGCGCCTTGACCCGTCGTTCGGGCGTGCTGAAATCGACCCGGGCGAGAGTCTCGCCGCTCTCCAGATCGATCTTCACCACGCTCTCCGAGCGGTTGACGATGGCGTAGACGGTTTTGGCGTCGGGGCTGAGCACGGGCACCATGGGCGTGGGGCCCGCATCCTCGATGCGGATCACCTTGTCGACGGCCATGGCCTCGGTGTCCACCACCACGAGCTTGTCGGGGCGCGAGGGGGCGATGATGTAGTCCCGCGCCTCCGCCCAAGACAGGGCCGGAAGCGCGAGCGCGACGCCCAAAAGGGCGCTCAGCGGGCGGATCTTCATCAGCTGCGGCCTTTCGCGTCGGGGAAGACCGATTGCAGCTTGCGCCAGTCCTCGATCACATTGGGGGCGTCGGCGCCCCAATCCGGATAGCTGTTCAGGGTGTCGGCCACCTGAGCGGGCCACCAGCAGGGATCCGCGCAGCCGTAGAGATCGGCCTCCATGGGCTGGCAGAGGTTCGAGAGGGCGCCGAAGGCGTCGATCTCCCAACCGGGGTCGAAGGAGGTGGTGCAGCCCACCAGCGTGTTCATCGCCGCGACTTCTTCGGCGCGGCCTTCGTCCTGAGCTTCGACGAAGGCTTTCGCCTTGGCGTTGGCGGGGGCGAGATGTTTCATGCCTTGGCTCTCCTCGGTTCGAGATGGCTGCGGAAAAAGCCGGGATTGGAGCGCATGATCCGGACGTAGGATTCCACGCCGAAATCGACCCAATCCCGCATCAGGTCGCAATAATGATAGACCGGAGCGAAGGGATCGCCCTGACGGGCGTAGGACTCGTGATAGCAGCCCCCCGCGCAGATCGACCGGATGCGGCAGGTCTTGCAGCCGAATTGACTGCGGTCCTGCGCGCCCTCGATGAAGGCGGCGAGCTTGGGGATCTCGATTCCGGTCTCGACGTTGCCGTAAGTGGGCTGCTCCGAGCCGACGAAGCGATGGCAGAGATGCAGATCGCCCTTCTTATCCACCGCCAGCATCCCGAGCCCCGCGCCGCAAGGCACGGCTTTTTTCGTGCCTTGGGCGATGTCGGTCAGAAGCTGGTGCATGTTCGAGAAGCCGATGTTCTCGCCCCGGCAGGCGGCCTCGACATAGCGGCGGCCGAGGGTCTTCATATCCTCGAAAGCCTGCTTGAGCCCCGCCTCGTCGAGATTGAAGACCGAAACCGGGCCGGAGGTCGCGGGCCCGAAGCCGACTTCGGCGAAGCCGAGATCGTTCTTGAGGTGGTCGTGAATGCCGATGACGTCCGTGACGCCGCGGGTGAGCGTCACGCGCACGCCCACAGGGCGGGCCCTATAGCGCTCCAGCAGCAGCTTCACATTGCGCGCCACGAGATCATAAGTGCCCTTGCCGCCCACCGTGCGCCGGTTGACGTCATGCAGCGCCTTGGGGCCGTCCATGGAGACGGTCAGGGCGAAGCGATGGGCGTTCAGCCAGTCGATCATCTGCGCATTGAGCAGGGTGGCGTTGGTGGTCAGCGAGAAATCGACGATCTTGCCCAATTCCGCCGCGCGGGGCTCGGCGTATTCGACCATCTGCCGGATCAGCGGATAATTCGAGAGGGGTTCGCCGCCGAAGAAGACGACGTTCACGCGGTCGCGGTCCTTGGCCTGCTTCAGCAGAAGCTCGAAGGAGGCCCGCGCCGTCTCGAAGGCCATTTTCTCGCCCTTGGCGGGGGTGGTCAGATCCTCCTTATAGCAATAGGTGCAGGCCAGATTGCAGCCGGTGTTGACGTTCAGCACGATGGTCGAGAGGGGGATCTCCTCCACCTTGACGATGGGGCGCGGGATCTCCGGGGCGTCGGCGTCGCGCAGGATGTCGAGATCGAGGAAGCTGCGCAGGCAATCGGCCAGCTCCTGCGGGCCGTGACGCCCGCCGAGCTCCGCCTGCATCAGGCCGCTGCCGACGGTCTTATGGCGGCGAAAGAGGGCGTAGACGTCGCGGCTGACGGCGTCCATCTCGAAGAGGCTGGTGGTGGGCGGATGCATGAGCATGCTCAGGCCCTCCACCTCCACCTGATGGGCGTTATGCCGGATGAGGGTGAGTTCTCCCATGGCGGACCTCAGCGAATGAGCGCGTCGACGAAACGCTGGACGGTGGCGTAAAGATGCGCCTCGGCTTGCAGGCTGCGGCCCGCGTCCTCGACCTCGGCGACGACCTTCAGATTGCCGATGTTGTTCGCCATCATCGGCCTTTCCGGATTGGGCCCCGCCACGCCGGGCGTGAAGAGCCCGTTTTGATCAATGGAGCCGGCGTAATCGGCGTCGCGCATGGCTTCGGCGGCGGCGTCGAAATTCTCGGTGCGCCATTGCGCCGGGAAGCGCCCGACGAAGACGTCGTCCTCGGTCGAGGCTTCGCCGTCGGGGCCGTTCAGCCAGCCGAAGGCCTCGAATTGCGCGGGAGTCTTGGGGATCGGGCCGCCGCCGCCGCCGACGCGGCTGATCGCCGTCTCAGGCGAGATGCTGATCCGGTCGAGCTTTCCAAAGACCACGAAGGGCTCCGGCGCGGCGGCCTCGCCGAGCGCCAGCGCGACCGCCCCCAGCGCTTCAGGCGTCGAGAGCTTCAACTTCACCTCGCGGTCCGAGGCGCTGAGGATCTCCGCCGTCAGGCCCTCGGGAAGCTTGAGTTCGCCCGTCAGCCCGACGCCCGTGATCAAGACCTCCGCCGTCTCGCCCGCCCGCAGACGACCGGGCGAAATCCCGAGGATGCGCGGCGCGGCGCCTTCTCCGGCGCGGGCCGCCGTCAGGCGTCCGCCGATCACGTCGCGGCCGAGCTCGAACCAGCGGCCTTCCAGAACGCCGCCCTCCTTGAGGGCGAAGACTTGCCGGATCTCGCGTTCGGGGCTGGCGAGGCTGGCCCGCCATTCGCCCGCGCCGTAGAGCGCGCCCGAGCCGGTGAAGCTCTCGGAGGCGCCATCGGCGAAATCGAGCCTCAGGGCGGCGTCGTAACCGCTCTCCGTCGCGGTGAGGGTGAGAAGTCCGGCGTAGTCTCCGCGCCCCGGCTGACGCCCCGCCACAGGCCATTCGCCCGAGAGGTCCAGATCCGCCGCGGGCGGAGCCTCGCCCAGAGGATAGGTCTCGGCGAGGAAGGGCATGATCTCGTTCTGCGCGATGCCCCACCAATCGCGGTCGCGGGCGAGGGCCTGATATTCCAGCGTCGGGAATTGCCCGAGATGGAAATTCACCAGATGCCTCCAATCCTCCGGCGTGCGCCTTTGCAGCGCCACGCGGGCGTAGGAATGGCAGCGCCCGCAGGTTTCGCTCATCCGCGCGTTGGGGCCGAGATCCTGAGCCACCGGTTCGCGTTCGAGGATATAGCGCCAATCCTCGGTCTCGGCGACGCTCAGGCCGCGCGTGTCGGCGAGATAGCGCACCACGGCGGCGCGCTCCTCGGGCTCCAGAGCGACGCCGTGATTGCGTCCCATGCGCTGGACGGTCATGTCCCAGGCTTCGGGCGTCTTGCGCACGGCGTCGATGCGGTCGTATCCGCCCTCCTCGCGGGCGTGGCAGGCGCCGCAGGCGTAATCCAGAACCTCCGCGCCGTCGGCGGCCCGGGCGGCCCCCGCGCCGAGAAAGACCGCGGTCGTCGCGAGGAGAAGACGCGAAAGCGATGTCATGACGAATTGGCCTCCCTGGCTGTCCGGCGGCTTTCTGGCGAGCCCGCCCTTGCTGAGGCCATGGAAGACGAGAGCGCGCCGGAATTCTTGACATTCACGGCCAAAATCGCGGCTGAACGTCGCAGCGCGTCGGTTCTGGCCGAAAATGTCAAGATCGGGGGGCGGAGGCGCGCCTTGCTGGGGGTCGAGCAGGGAGGAGCCATGACCCGACAGGAAGCCTTTGATCTGGCCGTGCTCGGCGGAGGCCCGGCGGGCGCGATTTCGGCTTGGCTCGCCGCGCGCGAGGGGCTGAGGGTCGCGCTGGTCGATCCGGAGAAGACGCCGCCCCGGCTGGAGGGCCTGAGTCCGCGCCTGCGGCTCTGGCTGGAGGCGCAGGGCCTGCTCGCGGGGTTTTCGGGTCTGATCGGGCCTTTGCGCCGCGCGGTCGATTGGGGCGAGTCCCCGAATTCGGAAAATCTGGAGTTCGTGGTGGAGCGCGCCGCTTTCGACGCCCATCTGCGCGCCAAAGCGCAAGAGGCGGGCGCGCGCCTGATCCGTGGAGCGGGGCGGCCCGAGCCGGGGGTCTTGCGTCTGAAGGGCGGGGAGAGCCTCGCGGCGGCGCGGATCCTCGACGCGCGGGGGCGCAAGGCGGGCGGCGCGCGGGATCTGCGGGCGCCCGCGACTCTGGCGATTTGCGGATGGGCCTTGGCCGAGGGCCTGACGCCGGGGACGCGCGTCGCGGCGCTGAGGCAGGGCTGGCTCTGGCGCGTCGCTCTGCCCGAGGGGCGGCTTTGGCTGCAATTCTGCGGCGAGGCCGCCGCGCCGGGCGCTCTCGCCGAACGCCTCGCCGAAGCCTTCCGCGCCGCCGAGCCTCAGGCGCGGGATTTCCGTCTGATCGGACCGCCCCTCGCCCGCGAGGCCGCGCCGATCCTGCCCGAACCTGTGGAGGATCTGGATTTTCTCGCCGTGGGAGACGCCTGCGCGGCGATGGATCCTCTGTCGGGCCATGGCCAATTCTGGGCGGTCTCCGGCGCTTTGGCGGCGGCGGCGGCGCGCCGCACGCGGGCGGCGCGTCCGGGGGCGGAGACGGATCGGCTCTGTCGGGACTTCCTCATGGCGCGAGCCCATGAGACCGCCCTGCGCAACGCCCGCATCGGCCGCGACTTCATCCGCATGGAGCCTCGCTTTCAGGAGGCGCCCTTCTGGCGCGCCCGCCGCGACTTCCCCGACGACCAGCCCGCCCATGAGGCTTGCGAAGGCTTTCAGATCGCGCGGGGGCCCGTGGTGCGCGGCGGCCTGATCGAGGAGGCGGAGATTCTGCGCACCCCCCGCACGCCCGCCGGAATCGGCTGGTTCGGCGAGATTCCCGCCGTCGAGGCCTGGCGGCTCTTCGCGGCGGAGAACAGCGCGCAGAAGCTGGCGGCGCGCTGGGGTCCGGCGGCTTTGCGTCTGCCCGAGATCTTCGCCCGGGAGGCCGGTCCGGCGTGAAAAAACGCGCCATGGGCTCCATGGCGCGTCTTTGTCGGCTGCGCAGGCTGGTTTCAGCGGGCTTCGTTCACAATGCGGATCTGGGTGAATTCATGCAGGCCCTCCTCCGCGAATTCCGAGCCTATGCCGGATTGCTTGGCCCCCGCGAAGGGGACGTTCGGCCCGAAATCGAGGTGCTTGTTGATCCAGACGGTGCCGCTCTCCATGCGTTCGGCCACGCTGCGCGCCAAGGCGCGGTCGTCGCCCCAAACCGAGCCGCCCAAGCCGAAATCAAGGCTGTTGGCGGCGTGCAGCGCCTGTTCGACGTCGCTGAAGCGGATGATCGGCAGAATCGGGCCGAATTGCTCCTCATCCACGATCTTGTCGCCGTCCTCGACGTCGGCGACGATGGTCGGGCGGATGAAATAGCCCGGCCTGTCCTCGACCTCGCCGCCCGCCACGATGCGCCCGTCGGCGCGCGCCGAATCGAGGTAGCCCTTGACCTTTTCATATTGCATGCGGTTCTGAAGCGGCCCGATGGTCGCGCCCTGCCGGAGCCCGTCGTCGACCACCGCCGCGTCGGCGAGGCGGCCGAGCTGCGCGCAAACCTCGTCATAGATGGAATCATGCACATAGACGCGCTTGATCGCCAGACAGGTCTGGCCCGCGTTGAAGAAGGCGCCGCCGAAGATGCCCGGCGCGATCTTCTCGGGATCGGCGCCCGGCAGCACGATGGCCGCGTCGTTGCCGCCGAGCTCCAGCGTCAGACGCTTGAGGGTGCCCGCCGCGCTGGCCATAACCTTGCGGCCCGTCGCGCTGGAGCCGGTGAAGCTGATCTTCGCCACATCCGGATGTCCCGAGAGCCGCCCGCCGAGGTCGTTCAGATCCGTGACGATGTTGACCACGCCCGGCGGCAGAAGATCCGCGAGGATCTCGCCGAGGCGCAGGGTGGTCAGGGGCGTGGTGGGGGCGGGCTTGAGCACCACCGTATTCCCCGCCAGCAGCGCGAAAGGCAGCTTGAAGGCCACGATCAGCAGCGGGAAATTCCACGGAATGATCGCCCCGACCACGCCCAGCGGACGCCGGAATTGCTGGACCAGCCGCGTTTCGCTGTCCTCGATCACCTTCACCGGCAGATCATAGCCCGCCATCTGCCGGATGAAGACGCAGGAATAAGCGACCTCCATCTGCGCCTCGGGCAGCGGCTTGCCCTGCTCTTGGGTGAGCAGCTTGGCGAATTCGTCGGCGCGGGCCTCGAAGCGGTCGGCGAATTCGAGGATCAGCGCCCGGCGTTCGGAGATGTCGCGGGCGGCCCAAGCCGGGAAGGCGGCTTTGGCGGCGGCCACGGCGGCGTCGAGCTGCGCCTCCGAGCCGCGCGGCGCGAGGGCGAGCACCTCCTCGGTCGCGGGATTCACGACCTCCATGGTGGAGTCTCCGGCGACCAGAGCGCCGTCGATGAGAAGCCGATATTCGGACATGTTTTCCTCCCGGATGGTTTTTAGGGCGTTTTTTTGAAGCTTCAGGCGCTTTTCGCCTCCTGAAGGCCGAGCTCCTCGACCATGGCGCGGCGCATCAGGAATTTCTGCGGCTTGCCGGTGACCGTCGCGGGCAGATCCGCGCGGATGCGCACGACGGCGGGCGCCTTGTAATGCGCGATCTTCTCGCGGCAGAACTCGCGGATCATGGCCTCGGTCAGCGCGGCGCCGGATCTGGGCACGATCCAGGCGCAGACGATTTCGCCGAGCCGCGCGTCCGGAATCCCGAAGACCTGCGCCTGACTGACCGCCGGATGGGTGAAGAGGAACTCCTCGATCTCGCGCGGATAGACGTTTTCTCCGCCGCGGCAGATCATGTCCTTCGCGCGCCCGGTGATGTTGCAATAGCCCTCGGCGTCGAGGCGCCCGAGATCTCCGGTGCGCATCCAGCCCTCGGAATCCACGGCGGCGGCGGTTTGCTCCGGATCCTCCCAATAGCCCTGCATGACCGAATAGCCGCGCGTGAGCAATTCGCCCTGTTCGCCCACCGGGACCGCGCGGTCGTCCAGATCGACGATCTTCACCTCGACATGCGGATGGACCCGCCCCACCGAGGAGACGCGCTTCTCCAGCGGCGTGCCGACGGAGGACTGGAACGAGACCGGGCTGGTCTCGGTCATGCCATAGGCGATGGTGACCTCGGTCATGTTCATCTGAGTCTGGACGCGCCGCATGACCTCGATGGGGCAGGGGGCGCCCGCCATGATCCCCGTGCGCAGGCTGGAGAGGTCATGGCTGTCGAAATCCGGCGTCTCCAGCATGGCGACGAACATGGTCGGCACGCCGTAAAGCCCCGTGGCGCGCTCGGCGGCCGCCGCCGCGAGGGTCGCCTGCGGATCGAAGCCTTCGCCCGGAAGGATCATCGCCGCGCCCTTCGTCACGCAGCCCATGGTCCCCATCACCATGCCGAAGCAATGATAGAAAGGCACGGGAATGCAAAGCCGGTCCCGCGGGCCGAGGTTCAGCGCGGCGGTGACGGCGTTCGCGTTGTTGACGATGTTGCGATGGGTGAGCGTCGCGCCTTTGGGCAGGCCGGTCGTGCCGGAGGTGAATTGAATATTGATCGGGTCGTCGCGGTCGAGGGTCGCGCCGATCTTATCGAGCGCGGCGCGGTCGGCGGCCTCGCCCATGGCCTCGACCTCGCGGAAGCTGCGCAGGCCGGGCGGCGGATCGGCGCTCATGAGAATGGCGCAGCGCAGATCCGGCAGACGCGCCGCCTTCAGCTCCGGCTCGCCCCGCGCAAGCTCCGGGGCGAGTTCCTGAAGCATGGCGAGGTAATCCGAGCTTTTAAAGCGCTCGGCCAGAACCAGCGCCTTGCAGCCGGTGAGCTTCAGCGAATATTCCAGCTCGTTCAGCCGATAGGCCGGATTGATCGTCACGAGGATCACGCCGATCCGCGCGGTGGCGAATTGCGTCAGCAGCCATTCCGAGCGATTGGGCGACCAGATCCCGAGCCGGTCGCCCTTGCCCAGCCCGAGCCGCAGGAATCCCGCCGCGAGGGCGTCGACGCGGCGGGCGAATTCGGCCCAAGTCCAGCGGAGGCCCTCGGCGGAGAAGACGGCGGCTTCCTCCTCCGGCTGCGCGGCGATGCGCCCGGCGAGAAGCTGCGGAATCGTGACTTCGAGAAGCGGCCTGCTCCGGTCGCCCCGGACCCAAGACAGGCCCTGCGCCGGAAAGCCGTCGTCGCGCGGCTCCGTCATGGATGGGATCCTCCCTGATGTCGCGCTTGGGGTCGCGCCGGGTTTCTCCCGGCGTCTGCGCGCGTGAGCGGACAGGATAGCGCCTGTTCGCCCCGGAGGTCGTGATATTTCCGGCCAATTTCGCGGTTCGGCCGGCGAGATGGGGAGAGGCGGGCCCCTCAGACCATCAGATGGCGCTTCACCTGCGGATCGTCGAGATCGGAGGCGGGGCCTTCATGCACGATCTCGCCGCGATCCATCACGTAGATATGATCCGAGATCTCGCGGCAGAAATCGAGATATTGCTCGACGAGCAGAATGGTCATGCCCATGTCGTCGCGCAGGAACTGGAGCGCGCGGCCGATGTCCTTGATGATCGAGGGCTGGATGCCCTCGGTGGGCTCGTCGAGGAGCAGAACCTTGGGCCGCGTGGTCAGAGCCCGGCCTATGGCGAGCTGCTGCTGCTGGCCGCCCGACAAATCTCCGCCGCGCCGCTTGAGCATGGATTTCAGCACCGGAAAAAGCGTGAAGATCGTCTCGGGGATCGAGCGGTCCTGCGGCTTCAGCGGCGCATAGCCGGTCAGCAGATTCTCGCGCACGCTCAGCAGCGGGAAGATCTCGCGGCCCTGAGGCACATAGCCCAGACCCAGACGCGCCCGGGCGTAAGGCGGGGATTTGCCCAACTCCGTCTCGCCGATGCGGATCGCGCCCTCGGAGATCCGATGCGACCCGACCACCGCCCGCATCAGCGAGGATTTGCCCACCCCGTTGCGGCCCAGAACCGAGGTGATCGCCGCCGGACGCGCCGTCACGGAGACGTTCCTCAGCGCCTGAGCGGCGCCGTAATGCAGATTCACGGAATCGAGGGTCAGGGCCGTCATGATTCAGCGTCCCAAATAGCGTTCGATGACGAGGGGGTCGGCGCTCACATGGTCCAGCGAGCCCTGAGCCAGAACCGCGCCCTCCGCGAGGCAGGTCACGCGGCAATCGAGATCCCGCACGAAGCTCATGTCATGCTCGACCACCAGCACGGAGTGATCCTGCGCGATCTCCTTCAGCAGCCGCGAGGTCTCGATGGTTTCGGCGTCGGTCATGCCCGCCACGGGCTCGTCGACGAGCAGAAGCCGGGGCGCCTGAGCCAGCAGCATGCCGATCTCCAGCCATTGTTTCTGGCCATGCGAGAGATCCGCCGCGAGGTCGTTCCGGCGGCTCCCGAGCCGCACGAGGTCGAGGATCTCGCGGATGCGGGCCTCGTCGGCGGGATTGGAGCGGTAGAACCATGAGGCGAAGACGCCGCGCGGATTCTTCAGCGCCAATTCCAGATTATCCCAGACGGTCTGGCTCTCGAAGACGGTGGGCTTCTGGAACTTCCGGCCGATCCCGAGATTGGCGATTTCGGTTTCGCTCTTGCGGGTCAGATCGATTCCGCCCTCGAAATAGACCTCGCCGGAATCGGGGCGGGTCTTGCCGGTCACGATGTCCATCATGGTGGTCTTGCCCGCGCCGTTCGGGCCGATGATGGCTTGCAGCTCGTCGCGCTTCAGCACCAGAGACAAAGAATTCAGCGCGCGGAAGCCGTCGAAGGAGACGGTCACGCCGTCGAGATAGAGGAGGCAGTCCTCCGGCAGAACCTTGCTCATGGGGCGGCCTCCTGAGCGGCGGGGATGGGATCGGCGGCGGAAGGCTCAGGATCGGGATCGACGCCCGCCTGTTTGCGCGCCGAGGCGCGCCGGGCCGCCCAGCCCGCCCGGATCGAGGCGAGGACGCCGAGGATCCCTTTGGGCATGAACAGCGTCACGAAGACGAAAAGCCCGCCGAGCAGAAAGAGCCAGATCTCCGGGAAGCTGGCCGTGAACCAGGATTTCCCCGCGCTCACCAGCCCCGCCCCGAGGATCGGCCCGATCAGGGTGCCGCGTCCGCCGACGGCGGCCCAGATCACCACCTCGATGGAGGCGCCGGGGTCGAAGGCGCCGGGGTTGATGATCCCCACCTGCGGCGTATGCAGAGCCCCCGCCAGACCCGCCATCATCGCCGAGAGCGTGAAGACGAAGAGCTTCACATGATCCGCCCGATAGCCGAGGAAGCGCGCGCGGCTTTCGGCGTCGCGCACGGCGATCATCAGCTTGCCGAGCTTGGAGCGCACGATCAGCGAGCAGAGCAGAAAGCACAGAGCCAGCAAGATCGCCGAAGCCGAGAAGAGCGCCGCCCGCGTCTCGGGCGCGGCGATGGGGCGCCCGAGGATCTCGCGAAAGCCCGTCAGGCCGTTATTGCCGCCGAATCCCATGTCGTTGCGGAAGAAGGCCAGCATCAGCGCATAGGTCATGGCTTGGGTGATGATCGAGAGATAAACCCCCGTCACGCGGCTCTTGAAGGCCAGCCAGCCGAAGAGGAAGGCCAGAAGCCCCGGAACGACCATGGTCATCAGGGCCGCGAACCAGAACTGGTCGAAGCCGAGCCAATACCAAGGCAGCTCCTTCCAGCCGAGGAAGACCATGAAATCCGGCAGAACGGGATTGGCGTAGACGCCGTAAGGCCCGATCTGACGCATCAGATGCATGCCCATGGCGTAGCCGCCCAGCGCGAAGAAGGCCGCATGTCCGAGCGAAAGAATGCCGCAATAGCCCCAGACCAGATCCAGCGCCAAAGCGAGTGTGGCGTAGGTCAGGTATTTCCCCAGAAGCGGCATCATGTGGTTGGGCAGGCGCAGAGCATGCCCCTCCGGCAGCGCGAGATTCGAGAGCGGCGCCAGAACCGCGACGGCGAGCAGAATCCCCGCCACCCAGAGCGCCCGACTCCCGAGCCTGTGATAAAGACCAGCCGCGATCATGCCTCAGCCGCCCTTCCCTTGAGCGCGAAGAGCCCGCGCGGTCTGTATTGGATGAAGAGGATGATGAAGACGAGGATGGCGATCTTCGCCAGCACCGCGCCCCAATAGGGTTCGAGGAATTTATTCGCGATTCCGAGCGTCATGGCTCCGACCAGCGCGCCCCAGAGATTCCCCACTCCGCCGAAGACCACCACCATGAAGCTGTCGATGATGTAGCCTTGGCCCAGATTGGGGGAGACGTTGTCGATCTGCGAGAGCGCCACGCCCGCCAGACCCGCCACGCCCGAGCCGAGGCCGAAGGTCAGGGCGTCCACCCAAGGCGTCCGCACGCCCATGGCCGAGGCCATGCGGCGGTTCTGCGTCACGGCGCGCATCTGGAGTCCGAAGAAGGTCTTGTTCAGCACCATCAGCAACAGCGCGAAGACCGCCAGAGCGAAGATTAAAATCCAGAGCCGGTTCCAGGTGATCGTCAGGCCGCCCAGCTCGAAGGCGCCGGACATCCACGAAGGATTCCCCACATTCTGATTGGTCGCGCCGAAGATGCTCCGCACGCCCTGCTGAATGATCAGCGAGAGGCCCCAGGTCGCGAGCAGCGTCTCCAGAGGCCGCCCGTAAAGCCAGCGGATGATCCCCCGCTCGACGGCCACGCCCACCAGCCCCGTCACGAGGAAGGCCGCCGGAACCGCTATGGCGAGGGAATAATCGAAAAGGCCGGGACTATGGGCCCGGATGAGATCCTGAACGACGAAGGTGGTGTAAGCGCCGATCATGACCATCTCGCCATGGGCCATGTTGATCACGCCCATCACGCCGAAGGTGATCGCCAGACCTATGGCCGCCAGCAGCAGCACCGAGCCGAGAGAAATCCCCGACCAGATGTTTTGGCCGATCCCCCAATAGGCGAGGCGACGCTGAATCCGCTCGATCCCCTCCTGCAAAGCCGGACGCGCCGCTTCGGGCGCCGAGGCCAAAGCTCCGTTGAGCAGCCCCAGCGAAGCCCGGTCGCCGCGCGCCGCGAGAAGCTCCACCGCCGCCGCGACCTCCTCCGCCGAGGCCGATCCTCCGCGCAAGAGGATCGCCGCGCGGGCCTGCTCCATGAGCAGGCGGAGGCGGGGATCCTGCTCCTCGGCGAGGGCCGCCTCCAGCAGGGGCGAATTGGCCGGATCGGGATTGGCGAAGATCTGCGCGGCGGCGCTCCGGCGCACGGCGGGATCTTCATGGCGCAAGGTGAGTCCGCCGATAGCCGCGGCGATGTCGCGGCGCAGGGCGTTGTTGATGCGCAGAGCCTTCAGCGCGCCCAGAGAAGCCGCCTCCAGAGGCGCGCCGGTCACGGCGTCGACGAAGCGGTCCGGGCCGAGCCGGACGGCCATCGCGCCGGAGGCGCTCTGATTCAGCGTCCCCGCCGCCAGAGCCTGAAGAACCGGCAGGGCCTCCGCCTCGCCCGAGGCCGACAAAGCCGCCACGGCGGCCCGCAATTGAGGGAGTCCGGCGTCCCGCATCCCCGCCACGATCTCGGCCAGACCCGGCGGCGCGGGGGAGGGCGCTTCGGCGGGCTCCTGAGCCTGCGCCGTCCGCAAACTAAACGCGAAAGCGAAGAGAAGCAAAAATGCCGCAAAGACGAGGAGGGAGCGCGCGAAGCCGCAGATTCTCAGAAAACGCGCAGAGCCGCTCATAGGGCGTTCCTCGTCTCTGGGGGTTGTTCGGAAGGAGATCGGAGCGCGGCCGAAGGAAAAAGCCGCGCTCCGACGCATGAGCCCTTGGGCGGGCTTTCAGAGCGCCGTCGGACAGGATGAGAAGCGTCCCGACGCTCTAAACTTCAGCTTGGCCGCGCCTCATTGGGCGGCGGCGCCGCAAGTCTGCGTGACCGTGTTGTAATTGCCGCAATTGATCGGCGCGGTCCAATCGGCCTCCAGATCCTTGGAGCCGGGCAGGAAATCCGACCAAGCGTCGCCGGGGACGAGATCCCCGGTCTCCGAGACGACGAAGAACTGGCCGTCTTCCTGAATCTCGCCGATCAGCACCGGCTTGGTGATGTGATGGTTCGGCAGCATCTTCGCCACGCCGCCCGTGAGGTTCGGAGTCTCCAGCCCGACGATGGCTTCGATCACCGCGTCGGGATCGGTGGTCCCCGCCGCCTCGACCGCCTTCACCCAGAGATTGAAGCCGATGTAATGGGCCTCCATGGGATCATTGGTCACGCGCTTGTCGTTTTTGATGAAGGCTTGCCAATCGGCGATGAATTCGGCGTTCTCGGGCGTGTCGACGCTCATGAAGTAGTTCCAGGCCGCCAGATGCCCCACCAGCGGCGCGGCGTCGAAGCCCGAAAGCTCCTCTTCGCCCACCGAGAAGGCCACGACCGGAATATCCTCGGCCTTGACGCCCTGATTGGCCAGTTCGCGATAGAAAGGCACGTTGGCGTCGCCGTTGATGGTCGAGACCACGGCGGTCTTCTTGCCCGTCGAGCCGAAGGCCACGATGTCGGAGACGATGGTCTGCCAGTCGGAATGGCCGAAGGGCGTGTAGTTGATCATGATGTCTTCGGCGGCCACGCCCTTGTCCTTGAGATATTGCTCAAGGATGAGGTTGGTCGTCTGGGGATAAACGTAATCGGTGCCCGCCAGAACCCAGCGCTCCACGCCTTCCTCGTTCATGAGGTAGTCGACGGCGGGAATGGCCTGCTGGTTCGGAGAGGCGCCCGTGTAGAAGACGTTGCGCTGGCTCTCCTCGCCCTCATATTGCACCGGATAGAACAACAGCCCGTTCAGCTCCTCGAAGACCGGCAGCGCCGACTTGCGGCAGACCGAGGTCCAGCAGCCGAAGACCACGTCCACCTTGTCGACTTCGAGCATGCGGCGCGCCAGTTCGGCGGCCAGAGGCCAGTCGGAGGCGATGTCCACCGTCACCGGCTCCAGAGGCCGCCCGAGCAGGCCGCCCGCCGCGTTCTGCTTCTCGATGAGGAAGAGCATCGTGTCTTTGAGCGTGGTCTCGGAGATCGCCATGGTCCCCGAGAGCGAATGCAGGATTCCGACCTTGATCGGCTCGCCTTCCTGCGCGAAGGCGACGCCCGCCGTCAGAGGGGCGCTTAAAGCTCCCGCCAGAAGCGCGCTCCTGCCCCAACCCATCCAATTCGCCATCTTCGGTCCCCGATGATTATTGCGCTGCGAAACGCAAAGCAAAGGCTGAGCCATATGTGGGGAATCAAAGGGATAGAGGGTGAATCACGGAGGATTCGCCGGAGTCCCCCTCGCAAATGCGAGGATGGAGGCGGTCAAAGCTTCTTATCAGCATAAAATATGAGCTTAGGCGAAAATAATGGATTAAAAAATCATCAAAAATATGAATGAAGTCTAAATTTTATGCAAAAATCTCCGATCAATCTTTGAGCGGGCGGCGGCGGGCCATGGAGAGCGAAGCGATTTTAAGGAAATTCGGCCTTTTTCCTCCGCCGCCCCATGGAGGGTCTTGGGGCGGCGGGGGGGCGGCGGGGGGGCGGCGATCAGGGAGCCGGGACGACGGCGATCGGGCGCGTGGCGATCACTTCGCTGTCGCGGAAGGAATAGCGCAATTCATAGGCGCCCGGCTCGGCGGGCAGTTGGATCCGGGCGGGATTGCCGCGCTCCGTATAGGCGAAGTCGGAATATCTCCCGCCGACCGGGGCGATCTGGATATTGTCGCGAGGGGCGTTGGGGCCGACCCACTCCACTTCGATCACGGATCCGGCGGGGGCGCTTTCCGGCGCGGTCAGGGAGGTTTCGATCTCGGTGACCGTGATGGGGCGCGTGGCGATGGTTTCGGCGTCGCGGAAGGAATAGCGCAGTTCATAGGCGCCCGGCTTCGCCGGAAGCTGGACGCGCGCCGGATTTCCGCGCTCCGTATAGGCGAAGTCGTAATATCCCCCGCCGACCGGGGCGATCTGGATATTGTCGCGAGAGGCGTTGGGGCCGACCCACTCCACTTCGAGCATGGAGCCAGCGGGGGCGCTTTCCGGCGCGGTCAGAGTGGTTTCCGTCTCGGTGATCGTGATGGGGCGCGTGGCGATGGTTTCGGCGTCGCGGAAGGAATAGCGCAATTCATATTCGCCCGGCTCGGCGGGCGTTTGCAGCCGCGCCGGATTTCCGCGCTCCGTATAGGCGAAGTCGTAATATCTCGCCCCGACCGGGGCGATCTGGATGTTGTCGCGCTCGGCGTCGGGTCCGGTCCACTCCACTTCGAGCATGGATCCGGCGGGGGCGCTCTCCGGAGCGGTCAGCGCGGCTTTCGGCGCCGGAGCCTCGAAGACCATCCGATGCTCCAGAGGCTCGCCCGCGACGACCTGAAGCTCGGCCGTCTTCTCCTGCTCCAGCACGACGTGATAGCCCGTCACGCGCCAGAGGCCGGGCCGCACTTCGATCTCGCCGGGATTGCCGTCGATCTCGAAGCCCTCGCCGTCGAGGCTGAGGCTCCAGACCACCGGAGTCTCGACCACGGGGCCGTCCTCCTCCTCCATGACGGCGGTCAGGGTCACGGCGGAGGGCGCGGGTTCGGCGGGCGGGAAAAGCGCGGTCAGGGCGCGGGCGCCCTCCGGCGCGAAGGAATCCGTATGCTGCGCGAACATGTCCAATTCGGCCGCATGGGCGGTCACGACGTATTCGCCGAAAGGAAGCTCCGCCGTGACGGGATTGCCCGTCAATTCAGCCGCGAAGCCGAGGGCCTCGCTGGAGATCTCCCACAGCACTTCGCCGGGAACGAGGTTTCCGGTCGCCGGGACGGCGGACCAGGACCAAACCGCCTCCGGCCCGATGGGCTCCGGCGAGAGATGCGCGGCGAAGGAGAACTCGGCCGACGTCGGCGCCGCGACGACCTGCTGAAGCGCCTCGGTCAGCTCCTCGGCGTCGTCGGCGGTGAGGAAGCGGCCTCCGGTCTCCTCGGCGATGCAGCGCATCTGCATCAGAGCTTCGGCCTCGCCCTTCACGTCGAAGCCGACGACATGGGCGGTGAAGTCGATTCCGGCCTCCTCCAGCGCGCGGGCGGCGGCGCAAGGGTCTGGATTGCAGGTCTCGATTCCATCCGAGACGAGGATCACCGTAGCGGCCTGCTCGGTGTGGCGCAGAGCTTGGGCGGCGGCGATCACCGCGTCGGTCATCGGAGTCATGCCGCGCGGATTCAGCTCGTTCACGATCTTGACGATCTCCGGCGCGGTTCCGGGCGCGGGCTCGACGATGGTCTGGATGTCGGAGCATTGGCCGCGCTGGCGATGGCCGTAAGCCACGAAGCCGAGATTCTGATCCGCCGGGAAATCCTTCAGGATTCCGGCCACCGCCTCGCGGGCGATGACGATCTTGTTCACGCCGTCGATCTGGCCCCACATGGAGCCGGAAGCGTCGAGGACGAGGATGGTGTTCGGCCGCTCCTGCGCCAGAGCGGGCGGAGCCGCCGCGCTCAGGCCGAGAAGGGCGAGGGCGGCGGGCGCCGCTTTCAGAACAGGCTTCATGCCGAATCTCCGTAAGAAGCAGCCCCGGATGGCCGAGAATAAAGGGCCGAGAATAAGCGGTCGTCCTCTGCGGAGGGATCCCGATCCGGGAATTCTCCGCGAAGGCGAGCATAAGCTCATGCGATCAAAATATGAAAACATCTTCGGGCTGGCGCTTATCCTGACGCGGAATTTCAGAGCGAGGCGCGGCGCCATGGCGGTCAGGACGTCACCTTTTCAGGCTCAGGGCGGAATCCGGACGGCCGAAATCGGCCGCAGCCGCATCCTCGCCTTCGACGAGCCCACCCGCGCGGCGCTCAAGACCAGCATCCGCGCCACGGCCATGATCCTCGCGGATCCGGCCTCGCGGGCGCTTCAGGAGGATCTCGACCGCCTCGCGCCCAGCGACGTGACCGTGCTGGTCCTGGGCGAGACCGGCGCCGGAAAAGAGCTTGTGGCGCGCTATCTCCACGCCAACAGCCCCCGCCGCGAGGGGCCTTTCGTGGCGGTGAACTGCGGCGCCTTCACCGAGAGCCTCGCGGAGGCCGAGCTCTTCGGCCATGAGAAAGGCGCCTTCACCGGAGCGCTGCGCAATCAGCCGGGATGGTTCGAGGCCGCCCATGGCGGCACGCTGCTGCTCGACGAGATCGGAGATCTGCCGCCGCATCTTCAGGTGAAGCTTCTGCGCGTGCTTCAGGAGCAGGAGGTGACGCGGGTGGGTTCGCGCCGGGCCCTGCCCATCGACGTGCGGGTGGTGGCGGCCACCAATGTCGATCTCGGGGCGGCGGTGCGCGAGAAGCGTTTCCGCGAGGATCTGTTCTTCCGGCTCAACGTGGCGCGGGTGAGCATCCCGCCGCTCCGCGAGCGGCCTTCGGACATCGCGCCTCTGGCCCGACATTTCCTCGATCAGCGCAAGCTGCGCGCAGGGCGCCCCGATCTGAGCTTTTCGTCTGAGGCTCTGGCGGCTCTGGAGCGCCATAGCTGGCCGGGCAACATCCGCGAGCTGGAGAACGTCGTGCAAAGCGCCCTGCATATGGCGCGCGGCCCGATGATCGAGGCGGGGGATTTGAATCTCGCGGCCCATCTCCCGCGCGAGGAGGCGGGGGGCGGGACTCTGGAGGAGCGGGTGGCCTTCGCTCTGCGCAAGGCGGCGGCGGCGGGCGAGCCGGAGATTTTTCAGCGGACGCTCTCCAGCCTTCTGCGCTCGGCCTATGAGTTGTCCGGCGGCAATCAATTGCGGACGGCCGCGCTTTTGGGGATGCCGCGCCATAGTCTGCGCACCCATCTCACGCAGCTGGGGATTCTGGAGCCCAAAAGGCGGAGCGAGACGCCGCCGCCCCGGAGAAAATCCGCCCCGGAGCCGAAAATCCTGAACATCGGCTATCAGAAATACGGCGCGGGCTCGATCCTCAAATCCAAAGGCACGCTGGAGCGGCGGCTCGCGGAGCGCGGAATCCGCGTCTCATGGACCGAATTCAGCGCCGGGCCTCAGCTTTTGAAGGCGCTCGGCGCGGGCGCGGTGGATTTCGGCGCCACCGGAGAGGCTCCGCCGATTCTGGCTCAGGCGGCGGGGGCGCCTCTGGTCTATCTGGCGCATGATCCGCCCGCCCCCAAAGGCGAGGCCATCCTCGTGCGCGGCGACAGCGCCTTGCGGGACGCCTCCGGGCTGAAGGGCAAGAAGATCGGGCTGAATTTCGGCTCCAACGTGCATTATCTGCTGATCCGGGCCTTGCAGCGCCATGGCCTGACCCTCGACGACGTGCGGCAGGTCGATCTCTCGCCCGACGAGGAGCCTCTGCGGCTGCTGAAAGCCGGAGAGATCGACGCTTGGGCGATCTGGGATCCGATCCTCAGCGCGGCCTTGCGCTCCGCCGACGTGAAGGTGCTGACCGACGGCGGAGATCTCGCGCCGAACCGTCAATTTTATCTCGGGCGGCCCGCCTATGTGGCCGCCAACGGCGAGATCGTCGACATGCTGCTGCAGGAGCTGCGGACGGCGGGAGAGCAGGCCGTCCGGCATGCGCCCGGCATGGCGCGCATCCTCGCGCAGGAGATCAAGCTCGACGCCATGGCCGTCGAGACGGCCTTGCGGCGGATGAGCTTCGGCGCGAATCTTCTGGACGATTCCGTGGTGGCCGAACAGCAATTGGTCGCCGACCGGCTTTATGAAAGCGGCCTGCTGAGGTCTCCGGTGCTGATCAGCGACGCCGTGGCGGCGCTGCGTTAGGGGCGTTAGGCGCGAGCAAGCCGCCGGAACATATAGGTCGTGGCGTGGGTGGCGCCGCCGTCGGGATTCCAGGCGTAATCCGGGATGATCCCCGCCGTCTCGAAGCCGACCGAGGCGTAAAGCGGCTCTGCGGCGTCTCCGGTCCGGGTGTCGAGGGTGACGAGGGTTTTGCCCAGCTCCTCCGCCCGCTCCAGAGCGCGGAGCATGAGCGCCCGGCCGATCCCGAGCCGACGGGCGCGGGGATGGACGATCATCTTGGCGATTTCGCCCCGATGCCGCTGATTGGGCGGCATGGCGAGGATCAGCTGCACCACGCCGAGAAGCTCGCCGTCGCGCTCCGCCCCGAAGAGGATGCGCCGCCCGGCCTCAAGCTCGGGCCGCACGTCCCGCGACCAGAAGCGCGCCGCGGCCTCGTCGGAGAGCGGGGCCATGAAGCTGACGGCCGCTCCGGCCTCCACGCTGTCGGCGAGGATGCGCGACAGCGCCCCCAGCCGTTCGTCGAGCGCCGCGGCGTCGAGTTCGCGAATCCGCAGATCCATGAAAAGGCTCCTCAGGTCATGGCGAGAAGATAGCGGGCCGGCTGCGCGCCGGTTTCAAAGCTGGAGGAGCCTTGCAGGCGGTATCTCAGGCAATCGCCCGGCTCCAGATCATAGCTCAGGCCGTCCGCCGTGAGCCTCAGCGCGCCCGAGAGCAGAACGAGATGATGCTCATGCCCGGCGAAGGCGGGGCGCTCATAGGCGATGCGCCGGTGCGGCGCGATTTCGCCCTCGATCATCTCGATGCGCAGAGAGGCGGCGGGCGGCGAGAGCGAGCGGCGGGCGAATCCGCTCCGCGCGTCGGTCCAGAGGGGCTGGTCGGCGCGGCGGAAGAGAGGCGGGAAGCTTCGCTCCATCGGCGCGAGCAACTGCGAGAGCGGCAGACCGAAGGCCGCCGCCAGCCGCCCCAGAGTCTCGGCGGTGGGGCTGACCTCGGCCTTCTCGATTCTGGAGAGCGTGGCCCGGCTGACGCCGCTGGCCTCGGCGAGCTCCTGCAGGCTGCGCCCGCGTTCCTGACGCAGGCGGCGCAGATGTCCGGCCAAGGCTTCATGAGGGTTGGTTTGCTTCATATATGAGAAAATATCTCATATATGAGAAATGCGCAAGCCTCTCCGGCCTATGTTCGGGCGGAGGGCTCCGCATTGCTTTTTGCGCCCCGCCTCTGTATCTGACGCTTCGGGTCAGCCGAAAGCCATTTCCCGATTCCGCGTCGTTCCGCGCGGAAGCTCTCCCCTCTGGGAACAGGCTTCGGCATATGCATTTCGATCCGATCTCCCTCACCGAGCTTTATCTGGAGGAAGGCCGCAGGCTTCAGCTCAGATATCGGCGGCGCGGATTTTCAGCGGAGGAGGCGGCGGATCTCACGCAGGAGGCCTTCCTCAAGCTCTCGCAGACTCCGCCGGAGGACATCCGGGATCTGCGGGCCTATCTGCGCCGCATCGCGGAGAACCTCTTCTTCGACGCCCTGCGCCGCGCGCGACGGAGCCGGGAGGTCTTCCCCTCGGAAGCCTGCCTCAGCGAGGAGATCGCCGATCCCCGGCCCTCCGTCGAGGCGGCGCTGATCGCGCGCGAGGCGGAGGAGGCCCTCGACCATGCTCTGGCGGAATTGCCGCCGCGCTGCCGCGAGGTCGTGCGGCTGCATAAGTTCGAGGGGCTCAGCTATGTCGAGATCGCGCAGAAGATGGGCGTCTCCCGCAATACGGTGATGGTCCATATGGTCAAGGGCCTCGGCGCGCTGCGGCGCAGGCTGACCGAGGCCGAAGGCGAGGAAGAGGAGGAAGGAGACTGAGCCGCCGCGCGGATCGCTTGGCCGCCGGAGGTTTTTCTCCTAATCAGATTCAGCCCGCTCCCTCAACTCCCGCAGGACGCCGATGAAATTTCGCACGACAGGTCTGGCGCGCAATGTGAAGCCCTCCGCCATTCCCGGATTACTGGCTCATGCGGAGGAATGGGGCGCGCCCGCGACGCAGGAGGAGACCCGCATCCGGCTGGATCTCTGGGGGGCTCTGGCCTGCTTCACCCCCGCCGGAGAGGGATTCGGGATCGAACTCAGCTCCGACGACGAATTATTCCTGCGCGCGCTTCAGGACGCCATAGCCGAGGCTTTCGCCCTGCATGAGGCGGAAGTCCTCTGGACGGATGTCGCGGAGGGCGCTTTGGCGCCGGGCCTCGCGCTGATGCGGGTGGCTTCGGCGGGGCTGCGGAGTCCGAATTTCCTGCGGCTGCGCGTCGAGGGGCCGGAGGCGCCGCGCTTCGCCGCCGAGCATGGCCTTCATTTCCGGCTGCTGCTGCCGCCGCAGGACCGGGCGCCCATCTGGCCGCGCGTCGGGCCGACGGGCCGCGTGATCTGGCCCAAGGGCGAGGATAGGATCCACGCGCCCGCCTACACCACGACGGATCAGGGCGAGGATTGGCTCGAATTCGAGGTCTTCCGCCATGAGGGCAGCCCGACTTGCGCTTGGTTTGAGCGCGAGCCGCTCGGGCGGACATTGGGGATTTTGGGGCCGAACGGCGGGCTCTGTCCCGAGGGCGCGCCGCTTCTGCTCTTCGGCGACGAGACCGCCATTCCCGCCCTCTCCCGCATTTTGAGGCTCTCCGCGCAGCCCGAGGCCCGGGCCTGGATCTCCTGCGCGGCCCCGGAGGATCTGGGCGATCTGCGGCGAGATCCGCGCGCCGCGCTCTCGACGGATCTCCTCGCGGCTCTGGAGGCGGTCGAGACGCCGAAGGGCGGCCATGTCTGGTTCGCGGCCCATGCCTCTCTGGCGCGGGCGGCGCGGGCGCATCTGCTGGGGAGGGGCTTGGCCAAAACGGAATTCACCGTCGCGGCCTATTGGGAATAAAGGGATTCTCCCGGTTTTCGTCTCGGCCTCCGAAAAAAATTCCGCAGGCGCGAAAAAAATCCGACGATTCCAGTAATGCTTTTTCCCAGTCCCGGCGTCTCTCTCATCAGGAGGGGGCGCGTCTCTGGCGTCCCGAACCAGAAAAAACTGGGATATGGCATGACTGAGATGGCGAAGAAGGCGGCGAAAGCGCGGCGGGCGCGGCTGCTGGCCTTGCTGACGACCTGCGCGGCTTTAAGTTTGGCGGGGGCTCCCGCCCGGGCGCAGACCGGAGGGCAAGCCGTCGGAGTCTTTCCGGTCGCCATCCCGGCGCAGCCTTTAGATTCGGCTTTGGCGGCCTTCGCGCTCCAGACCGGGGTTCAGGCCTATGTCGCGCCCGAGGAGGCCGCAGGCCGCGCTTCCGCCGGGGCGCAGGGCGACCTCACCCCCGAGGCGGCCTTGACGGCTCTGCTCTCCGGGACGGGCCTGACCTTCGCCTTCTCCGGCCCGAACGCCGCGACCATCTCCGCCGCGCCGGTTCAGGCGGCGCCGGCTCCGATCCTGCTGGACACGATCTACGTCGGCGGCGCGGGGAGCACTTGGGCGCCGGTGGCGGGGATCGTGGCGCATCGCACCGGCACGGGCTCGAAAACCGACGCCGAGGTCATCGACGTTCCCGCCTCGGTCTCGGTGATCACCGCCGACGAGCTGAAGGCGCGCGGCGTGAACGATCTGGACGGCGCGCTGAACTACACCGCGGGCGTCTCGACCAATCTGTATGGCGGCGACGAGCGTTATGATTTCGTGGCGATCCGCGGCTTCAATCAGACGACCTCGGGCATTTATCGCGACGGCCTGCCGGTGCGCACCTATAACCTGACCGGCGGGCGCGTCGAGCCTTATGGCGTGGAGCGCGTCGAGGTTCTGAAAGGCTCCACCTCGACGCTCTACGGCGCGAATAATCCGGGCGGTCTGGTCAATATGATCACCAAGCGCCCGGTGGATTATAAATTCGGCGAAGTCTACGCCACGGGCGGCGAGGATCATCTGGAGGTCGGCGCCGATTTCGGCGGGCCGCTGGACGCCGAAGGCGTCTTCACCTATCGCCTGACCGCCAAGAAGCAGGATTCCACTTCGCCCAACGGCGTCTCATCGGATGATCGGCTGTATCTGGCTCCGGCCCTGACCTGGAAGCCCACCGACCGCACCGCCCTGACCATTATGGCCGATTACAACGACCGCGGCGGCTCCAACCGCTATGGAATTCCGCGCGGTTCGGGAATCGATCCTTGGACCTTCCTCGGAGAGCCGGATTTCGAGACCAACGACACCACCGAATGGGGCGTCGGCTTCGCCTTCGAGCATGATTTCTCAAACGGCCTCGTCTTCCGCTCGCATGGCCGCCATACGGAGTTGGATCTCCTTAGCGAAAACGTCTATGCGGCGGGGAACCGCTCTCCCGACGTCGGGCGTCTGGCCTGGCGGGTCGACGGCGATCTGAGCCGCGACTCCATCGACGCCCATGTGCAATACGACCTCGGCTTCGGGCGCGTCAAAAGCCGGACCCTGATCGGCGCCGACTACACCACGGCCGAAACCTTCGAAGAGATCGAGCAAGGAACGGCGGGCGGCCTCGGCGATCTCGCCAATCCGGTTTATTGCGGGCGCGCCTGCGTGACCCTCCGGCCTTATTACAAGCTGGCGACTGAAGAAGAGACCTGGGGCGTCTACGCGCAGGAGGAGCTGACGCTCGACGACCGCTGGATCCTGACGCTCGGCGCGCGCTATGACGAGGTCGAAGCCACGGCGACGCAGATCTACGGCTTCTTCAGCCTTCCGGTCCCCATCGAGGAGCAGGCCGTCACGCTGCGCGGCGGTCTGACCTATAAGGTCGACGAAGATCTCTCGATTTACGGAACCTATTCGGAATCCTTCACGCCGGTCCTGCCGAGCAATCAATTCGCCATGCTCATGACCGAGAGCGAGCCCATGATGGGCGAAATGTACGAATTGGGCGTCAAATGGCGTCCGCCGGGGGTGAACGGCCTGTTCTCGGCGGCGGTCTATGATCTGACCCAAACCAACGTTCCGCGCTATAAGCAGTTCAGCGGCCCGCCCTATTTCGGCATCGAGCAGGACGGCGAGGTCCGCAGCCGCGGCGTCGAGCTGGAGGGCAAGGCCGAACTCACCGACCGGACGAACCTCACCCTCGCTTATAGCTACACCGACGCCGAGGTCACGAAATCCGCCTCGGGAGCCTATGACGGAACCCGGCCGATGTTCATCCCCGAGCATACGGCCTCGCTCTGGCTGGACCACACCATTCCCGGCGCCGGAGCGCGCGGCGACGTCACGCTGGGCCTTGGCGCGCGTTATGTCGGCTCGCGCTTCGCCAATGAGAACAACACCTTCAAGCTGGACCCCTATGTGGTCTTCGACGCCATGGCGAAATATCAGATCACCGAAAACACGGCTCTGACGCTGAACGTCGAAAACCTCTTCGACAAGGAATACGTCAGCCACGTCGAGACTTGGAGCGAGCCGGACACCGAATTCTACGGAACGCCTCAGACCTTCCGGCTTTCGCTGCGGCATACATGGTGAGCGAAGCCGTCTCCTCCGAAGCCGGCGCCTTCCGTTTGGAGGGCGTCGGTCTTTCCGTTCAGGGCCGCGAGATCCTGCGCGGGGTCGGGTTGTCCTTTCCGAAGGGCCGCATGACCGCGCTGCTCGGACATAACGGATCGGGCAAATCCAGCCTTTTGCGCATCATGGCGCGCCGCGCCGAAGCCACGCGCGGCGCCGTGCTGTGGGATGGACGGGCGGTCGGCGCCTTCGGCGAGCGCGCCTTCGCCCGCCAGGTCGCCTGGCTGCCGCAGGAGATGGGAGCGGCGCCGGGCATGACCCTGCGCGAACTCGTCGCCTGCGGCCGCTATCCCTGGCATGGCCCCCTTGGGCGCTTCACTGAAGAGGACGGCCGCAAGGTCGCCGCCGGAATCGAGGCGGTGGGTTTGGGCGGCTTCGAGGAGCGTTTCGTGCAGACCCTCTCTGGCGGCGAGCGTCAAAGGGCCTGGATCGCCATGATGCTGGCTCAGGACGCCAGATGTCTGCTGCTCGACGAGCCCACCGCCGCGCTGGACGTGGCGCATCAGGTGGAGGTTCTGTCTTTGCTGCGCGGGCTCTCGCAAGAGAAGGGGCTGACGGTGGTGGTCGTCATGCATGAGGTGAACATGGCGGCGCGCTTCTGCGATCTGATCCATGCGCTGAAGGGCGGCGAGGTCGTCGCGAGCGGCCCGGCCGCCGAAATCATGACCCCCGAAACCCTCCGTCTGATCTACGACGTGGAGATGAACGTGACCCATCCGCCGGGCCGGGAAGCGCCCATCGCCTATGTCGTTTGATCCTTCCTCCCTGACGCGCCGCGCGCTGCTCGCGGCGGCGCCTGCGGCGGGGCTGCTCGGCCTCGCTCCGGCTCTCGCGCAGGGCGCGCCCCGCGTGGTCAGCCTTGATTACGGCCTCTCCTCGACTTTGCTCGGGCTGGGCGCGCCCCCGGTCGGGATCTCGGAATTGGCGGGCTGGAGCGAATGGGTCGTCGAGCCCGCCATGCCGCCCGGAGTCGCGGAATTGGGGATCTCCTCTGAGCCCAATCTGGAGGTTCTGGCGAGGCTCAAGCCGGATCTGATCCTCGCGACCTCATGGCTGGACGCGCAGATTCCGCGTCTGGAGCGTTTCGCCCCCGTGCTGCGTCTGGAGACCTTCATCTGGACCGGAACGCCGATCCTCGAAGCGGCGATCTCGGCCACGCGCGCCGTGGCGGCGCGGATCGGCCGCGAGGTCGAAGCCGAGGCGCTGTTGGACCGCATGGAGGAGGTTTTCGCCGAATCCCGCGCGCGTCTGGCGGGGCGCGCGCGCAAATCCGCGGCGCTGATTCATTTCTGGGATTCCCGCCATGTGCGGATCAGCGCCGACCCGAGCCTGTTCAACGACGTTCTGCTGCGGATCGGCGTCAGGAACGCATGGCCGGAATCGACCGGGCCTTGGGGTTTTCAGACTCTGCCCGTCGAGGAGTTGTCCCGCATCTCTGATCCCGAGGCCCTGTTGCTGGTCTTTGAGCCGGTTCCGAAGGACGTCTTCAGAACGCTCGACCGCAGCCCGCTCTGGCGCGCTTTGCCCATCGCGCAGCCGGGGCGCATCCGGCCTCTGCCGCCCGTGCTGCTCTTCGGCATGGTCAATGAGGCGATGCGCTTCGCCCGCCTCGTGACGGAAGCCATGGAGGCCGAGGCATGAGCGGCGGAATTCGTCTTCTCCCGGCGCTGGCTCTTTTGATCGGGATTTCGGCTGCGGCGGCCCTGCTCTGGACGCTGATCGCGCCCGGCCTTCTCGCGCCCGAGGTCTCCGGCTATGACGCCGCGCGGATGCGGCTGCTGCACTCCACGCTTCCCCGGCTGGCGACGGCGCTGATCGCGGGCTTCGCCCTTTCGCTGGCGGGGGCCTTGCTGCAACAGGTCTTGCGCAATCCTCTGGCCTCGCCGACGACTTTGGGCGTTTCGGCGGGGGCGCATCTGGCCTTGGCCGTGGCGATGCTGTTTTTCCCGGTCCTGCTCGGTTTAGGCCGCGACGTCGTGGCGCTCGTCGGCGCGGGACTGGCGGCGGCGCTGGTCATGGCTCTGGGCGCGCGGCGCGGCTTCTCGCCGCTGACGCTGGTGCTTTCGGGGCTGGTGATCGGCCTCTGGAGCGGCGCGCTCGCCGCCGTGCTGATCTATCTCAACGACCGCCGCATGGTGAGCCTCTTCATCTGGGGCGCGGGCTCTCTGGCGACCCAGAGCTGGGAGGCGCCGCTCGCGCTGCTCTGGAAGACCGGGCTGTTGGCTCTGGCCTGCGGCTTTCTGCTGCGGCCTCTGACGCTGCTGGAGCTGGGCGACGAAGAGGCTTCGGCCCTCGGGCTGAAATTGGGGCGGACGCGGTTCCTCGCGCTGGCTCTGGCGGTGGGGCTCTCGGCCCTCGTGACCAGCGCGGTGGGGGTGATCGGCTTCATCGGACTCGTCGCGCCGCTGCTGGCGCGGCTTCTGGGCGCGCGGAGGGTTCCGGCGCTTTTGCTGTCTTCGGGGCTGATCGGCGCTTTGCTGCTCCTGACGACGGACGCCCTGTTGCAGATCGTCGCGGGGATGTTCAGCGATCTGCTGCCGACGGGCGCCGTCACGGCGATTTTCGGCTCGCCGCTCTTGCTCCTGCTGCTGTCGCGGCTGAAGATCCGCCGCGAGGCCTTCGTCCGCGCCCCGCCTGCGCCGCCGCGCAGAGGCGACCTGAGAACGGGCTTCGCGCTGCTCTGCGCCGCTTTGGCGGTTCTGCTGGTTCTGGCGCTCTTCCTCGGGCGCGAGACGGGCGGCGGCTGGAGCTTCGGCGCGGAGATGCTGTCTTTACGGGCGCCGCGGGTCTTCTCGGCTTTGGCGGCGGGGGCGATGCTGGCGGTTTCGGGCTTGCTGCTCCAGCGCCTCACCGGCAATGAGATGGCCAGCCCGGAGGTTCTGGGGGTCAGCTCCGGCGCGACTCTGGGTCTGGCGCTCGGCGTCTTCCTGCTGGCGACGCCCGGATTCGCCGCGCAGCTCGGATTCGCGGGGCTAGGAGCCTTCGCCGTGCTGGCGGCCATTCTGATCTCGACCCGCCGCTCGGCTCTCGCGCCGGAGCGGGTGTTGTTGGTCGGCATAGCTTTGAGCGCTTTGGTCGACGCTCTGGTCGGGCTGATGGCCGCCACGGGAGATCCGCGCGCCCTGACGATCCTGCGCTGGATGAGCGGCTCGACCTATGGCGCCGAGGCTTCGGGCGCCGCGCTGCTCTGCGGCGCGGCCGTGGTTCTGATCCTTCCGGCGCTTCTGGCGCGGCGCTGGCTGGATCTTCTGCCTCTGGGGCCGGAGACGGCTTCGGCTCTCGGGATTCCGGTGCGCTCCGCGCGGCTTCGGCTCTTCGCTTTGGCGGGGGCTCTGAGCGCGACGGCGACGCTCGGCCTCGGGCCTCTGAGCTTCGTCGGGCTGATGGCGCCGCATCTGGCGCGCGAACTGGGCTTCTCCCGCGCGGCCTCTCAGACGGCGGCCGCCGCGCTGACCGGGGCGGGGCTGATGGTCGCCGCCGACTGGATCGGCCGGACGGTCGTCTTCCCCTGGCAGATTCCCGCCGGTTTGACGGCGGCTCTGCTGGGCGCGCCCTTCTTGATTCTTCTGCTCTTCAGGCGAGGCCGAACATGACCCAGCTTTCTGAATCCCCGGAGAGGCTCCGCAGCCGCGCCGTGATCCTCCTCGAAGAGCCGGAGCGCGTCTTGCGCGAAGTGCTCGCGCATATGACCGAGCACGCCGAGGTCACGCTCACCGAGAGCGGCGCCTTGCTGGAGAGCCCTTTCGGCTCGGTGTCTGTGGAGCGCTTTTCGGATCGGGTCTTCGTCGAGGCGGCCGCGGAATCGCCGGAGATCCTCGCGCTGATTCAAGCCTTCGTCGCCGAACACGTCCATGAATTCGCCGGAGAAGAGACGGCGGTGGAATGGTCGGGCGATGGAACGGGCGGGGTGGGGGCGGAGCTTCCGCCCGCCAAATTCCGTCTGGCGCGAGTCCTGCGGGCTTTCGACCTGACGCCCCGCATGCGCCGTTTGGTCTTCGCCTGCGAGGATCCGAGCCTCTATGCGGAGGGGGCGGGCTATCACATCCGGCTTTTCCCGCCGCCGGAGCAGGGCGCCCCGCGCTGGCCGAAGCCGAAGCCCGACGGAAAGCCCGATTGGCCGATCGGAGAAGCGCTTCCGGTCAACCGCGTCTATACGATCCGCGCGGCGGATCGGGTCGCCGGGACGATCTCGGTGGATTTCGCGCTGCATGAGGGCGGGGCTTCTCCCGGCGCGGATTTCGCCCGCAAGGCGCTTCCCGGCGCGGAGGTCGGGTTGATGGGGCCGGGCGGCGACGGCCTGCCTCAGGCGGAGAGGCTGATCCTGTTCGGCGACGAATCCGCCGCGCCCGCCATCGCGCGGATGCTTGAGGAATCGCCGCCGGAAGCCGAAATCGAGGCTTTCATCGAAGTCGCCGACGCCGGAGAAGAGCAGGATCTGGTCTCTTTGGCGCGGGCGCGGGTGGTCTGGCTGCGTCGGGGCGCGGCCTCGCCGGGGCGCTCGGGGCTGCTGGAGGCGGCTCTGGAGGCGCGTCTGGCGGAAGGCGGGCTGGAAGGCGCCTTCATCTGGGCGGGCTGCGAAAAGGCCGTCGCGGCGCGGATGCGCAAGATCACGGCCTCCGTCGCGCCGCAGATGAAAAGACGTGCGCGTCTCTACGCCTATTGGGAGCTTGGATCTCAATCCGATGGAAAAGCCACATAGAGTTTCTTGACGGAATCAGTAAGAAATTATAGGCGAGACTATCCTTTGGGCGCGCCCAAGGGATTTTTCGAGCCAGCTTCCTGATCGACGCCAGCCGCAAACAGCATCGACCTTCGAAAAGGGTCGGGGAGGATTCCTTGCGGCTGCGCCTTTCGCTTTCATCGCTTCTCATGCTCTCCGTCGCGCCATTCCCCTTTGGGGCCTTGGCGCAGGAGGCTCCGGCGCCCGACGCGCGCTCAGCCTCGGAGAATTCGACCCCCGAGATCCCGAATCCCGAGACTCCGGCTCCGGAGAACCTCGTGATCCTGCTGGAGCCGATCACCATCTACGGCGACCGCTCCGGCTCCACGGTCATGGACGTTCCGGGCGCCATCACCGTCGTCACGGGCGAGACTCTGGAGGAGCAGGGCGTCTCCGACATGAAGGAGCTGACGCGCTATATGCCCGGCGTGATCACCAGCTTCATGACCTCCGGCGCCGATCCCTTCGCCAGCTATAGCGGCTTCACCATACGCGGCGTGGGCGGCAACCGCGTGCAGATGCTGGTGGACGGCTCGCGCATCGCCGAGCGCGTCGGGGACGGCACCCGCGATTATCTCGACTTCAATTTTCTGCGTCAGGCGGACGTGGTGCGCGGTCCGGGCTCGGTGCTCTGGGGCGCGGACGCCCTCGGCGGCATTGTGGCGCTGGAGACCGTCGATCCTGAGGACGTCCTGCTGGGCGAGAACCGCGCGGGGCGGGTCCGCATGTCCTATGACAGCGTGGACGTCGGCGCCGAAGGCTCGGCGCTCTTCGCGCAGCAATTGACGCCGGATCTGAAGCTTCTGCTCGGCGCCTCCCATAGCCGGGCCGAAGAAACGCGCCTCTCCAAGGCCCGCGCCGACGGCGGCCTTTACGGCTGTCCGCGTCGGACGGATCTCGGGGCCACCCCCTGCAACGAGCTGAACCCCACCGATAAGGAGACCACCCGCTTTCTGGGCAAGCTGGTCTATGAGCCCAACGACGCCCATCGGCTGGAGTTCGCCGCCGACGTCATGCGCCGCGAAATGGAGGTCGCTTATAATCAGGGCCTGACCGAGACTCTGCGCAGCTACGACCGCGAGCAAATCACCTCGCGCCAGCGCTACGGCCTCGAACATAGCTGGACGCCCTACGGGCCTTGGGTCGACGAGGTGGTCACGCGGGTTTCTTACTCGCCGCAATCTGTGGATCGTCAGGGCCTGCGCCGCGACGTGGTCGGCGGCGTCGAGACCCAGACCCGCGACTTCACCCGCGTGGATGAGGATTTCCTCGAACTCGACGTTCAGGCGCGCAAGGATTTCGCGGCGCTCGGCGCGGATCACTCCGTGACTCTGGGCTTCGACGGCGATTACGCCACGCTGGATTACGTCCGCTATAACGTGATCAGCGCGCCGGGCGCCGCCGACCGCGTCACCTATCCGACCAATTTCGCCGACGCCCGCACCACCCGCGCCGACCTCTTCGCGCAGGACCGGATTTCGCTCTTCGACCATCGGCTGGAGATCACGCCGGGCCTGCGCTTCGCCACTTATAAGATCGATCCGCGTCCGCAGGCGCATTACAGCTACGTTCCCGGCTCCGAGCCCCGGAAGCTCGACAGTCAGCGGCTTTTGGGCAATCTCGGCGCGATCTGGCGGCTGGACGACACATATTCGGTCTACGGCAAGGCGGCTCAGGGCTTCAAAATGCCCACGGCCTCGCAGTTGTTCACCTCCTCGGCGGGCGTCTCCTTCAATCAGACGCCTAATCCAAATCTCAAGCCGGAGAAGGTGAACAGCTTCGAGCTGGGTCTGCGCGGCCAATATGACCGGGGGAGTTTCTCGGTCAACGGCTTCTACGCCGATTACGACGACTTCATTCAGGGCTTCTACAACGTCCCCGGAACCAACGACTACACCAGCGTCAATCTGGATCAGGTGAAGATCTGGGGCGTCGAGGCCTCGGGCGACTGGCGCCTGACCGACAACCTCAGCGCCAGCGCGGCGCTCTCCTGGCAGAACGGCGAGCAGCGCGCCGCCGCAGGCGCGGACTGGAGGCCCTATAACGTCGCGCCCCTGACCGCGACGCTCGGCCTCGCCTATGAGATCCCTCAGGCGGATCTGAAGCTTCAGCTCTTCGGAACCTTCGCCCAGGGCGTGAAGAAGGCCAGCGCCGAGAATCTGTTCAAGCCGCCGGGATACGCCGTCTTCGACGCGCACGCCAATTGGGGCGTCACGGAGAACGCCAGCCTGAATTTCTCGGTGCTGAACATCTTCGACAAACGCTATTTCACCTCGCCCATGCCCTATTCCTACGAGGTTCCGCCTCTGACCAGCGTCGCCATCACCAATCCTTTGGAGCTTCAGACCCAGCCGGGCCGCGAGTTCCGCGTCTCGCTCGACGTGAGGTTCTGACATGAAGCTCTGGCGCGTTCTCGGCCGCATTCTGCGTCTGACCTTTCTGGCCGCCTCGGGCGGCGGCGACCGGGGGCGCGCCTTCTGGGGCGGATTGGGGATTTACGCCTTCATTCTCGGGCTTCAGTTCTTCGGCGTCTGGATTTCGCTGCGGCTGATCGCCTGGAACAAGGCTTTCTACGACGCGCTGGAGCAAATGGACGGCGGCGCGGCGGCGCGTCAGATCGGCGTCTTCGCGCTGCTGACGGCGGTTTCGGCGGGAAGCTTCCTGCTCAGCGACTGGCTGCGCAAAAGGCTGCTCATGCGCTGGCGCGAGAACCTCACGCGGGCCGCGATGAGCCGCTGGCTGGAGGGAAAAGCCTATTGGCGGCTGCGTCCCGGCCTCTCGCCGACTCCGGTGGACAACCCCGATCAGCGCCTTGCGGAGGATTGCCGTCTCTTCGTCCATCATCTGCTCGGAGAAAGCCTTGAGCTGCTGTCGAAGGTGGTGGCTCTGGTTTCTTATGTGGTTTTGCTGTGGAATCTCTCCGCCTTTCCTTTGAGCTTCGCCCTCGGGGGCGCTCAGATCGAGATTCCGCGCTATATGGTTTGGGCGGCCTTCGTCTATGTGGCGCTCTCCACTTTGCTGACTCATGGGCTCGGCAAGCCGCTGAAGGGGCTCTATTTCGCTCAGGAGCGGCGCGAGGCGGATTTTCGTCATGCGCTGGTGCAGATGCGCGAGAACGCGACCGAGATCGCCGTCTCGGGCGGCGAGCCCGCCGAAAGGCGGCGTCTGGACGGGCTCTTCGCGCAGATCAAGGGCAATTGGCGCCATCTCATCCGGCGCGAATTGATCCTCGGCGTCTTCACCCGTCCTTATTTCCAGACGGTGCTGCGCATCCCGACCTTTCTGGCTCTGCCCGCCTATTTCGCGGGCGCCGTGACGCTCGGCGGGCTGATGCAATTGGCTTCGGCCTTCTCCAACGTCGTGACGACTCTCAGCTGGTTCATCTTCTCCTATCGCGATCTGGCGGCCTTCGTGGCGGTGTCGGAGCGCCTCGACGGATTGCTCAAGGCGGCGGAGACGCCTGAGCCTTTGCCTTCGGCGCCCGCCGCCATCCTCCGCGAGCCGGGCGCCGGGGAGGCTCTGCGGACTCACGGCCTGCGGCTTTTCACGCCGGAGGGCCGCGCTCTGGCCCCGACGCCCGATCTGAATCTGCGCCCCGGAAGCCGGACCTGGCTCGCCGGAGCTTCGGGACGAGGCAAAAGCACTCTGCTCGCGGCTCTGGCGGGAGTCTGGCCCTATGGCGAGGGGCGGATCGAGCTTCCCAAAGGCCGGATGATCTTCATTCCGCAAGGCGGCCATGTCTTCGCCGGAGGTCTGGCGGCCTCGGCCTGCTATCCCGAAGACCCCGCCGCTTTAGAGTCGGAGAATCTGCGCCGCCTGTTGATCCGGCTCGGGCTGGAGCATCGGGCGGATCGTCTGGAGGCTCCGGCGGCGGAATCGCTGCAAGGGCTCTCGATGGGCGAAAGGCAGCGTCTGGCCTTCGCGCGGGCGATCCTCGCGCGGCCCGATTGGATCATTCTCGACGAAGCGACGAGCGGTCTGGATCTCGGCGCTGAAACCGCGCTTCTGCGCCTCCTGCGCGAGGAGGCGCCGGAGGCCGCGATTCTCATGGTCTCTCATCGTCCGCCCCTCGGACTCGGGGCCCATGACGTGATCCGGATCGGCGGAGAGCTTTCCGACCCTCAAGACGAAACCCAAGATTCAACCCAGTCTGAAGCCCAGCCTGAAGCAAGGATGACGGCATGACCATGACCCTTCCCCTCCGTTTGGAGGTCGATCCCGCAAGTCTGCTCGAACTGGCGCCGCGCATGGGCCGCACGATGGTCATCGGCCAGAGCGGCCCCGTGACTCATGAGCGGATCGGCGTGGTGGAGGCCGTCGCGCGCGAGGGCGGCAAGCTGCGCCTCTCAGGCGCGACGCAGGAGTCCGAGATCGCGCCGGAGGCTTTGGCCTCGGTGATCTACGACCGCTCTTCGGAGATGCAGGGCAAGATCTATCCGCGCCTCGAGTTCCGCGACGCCGAAGGCGCGACGGTCTTCGCCATGGTCGGCATGGAGGGGCTGGAGCCCTTCGCGGCGGTCCTCGAAGACATCGCCGCCGCGCCGGAATTCCCCTCGCCGGAGGAGCCCCGTCCGGAGCCGCGCGAATTGGCCGAGGACGACCCGATCCTGCCGCCTTTCCGCGCTCTGGAGGGCTCGGGACGCCGGGCCGTGATCGCCTTCGCGCGTCCGGGATTCACGCAGTTCTGGCGCGGCGAGATCGCGGCTTTGCGGCCCTCCTCGGGCTTCCTCAATGTGATGACCAAGGATTTCCACCTTCATCTGCGGGCGGGCGGCGTCGCGGGCTGGGAGAAGGACGAAGCGGGCGCGAGCCACGCCCTCGACGCCGAAGGCCGCCGCATCGGCCTGAGCCTGAGCGAGGAGGTCTGATCATGCGCGGCTGGACCGATCCCGCCGCGGGCGCGGCGATTTCTCACCCGGATCTGATGGACCGCCTCGCCGCCCGCAGCGTCGTGCTGCTCGGCGAGCGCCATGACAGCGCCGCCCTTCATCGCTGGCAATTGCATGTGGCGGCGGGTCTGGCGGCCCGTCGTCCCGTGGCCATGGGCTTCGAGATGTTTCCCGCGCGGCTGGACCCGGTGCTTGCGGAATGGGTCGCGGGGGATCTCCCGGAGGCGGAGTTTCTGGAGCGCGCCGAATGGGCGAAGGTCTGGGGCTTTCCGCCTGAGATCTATCTGCCGCTCTTTCGCTTCTGCCGCGAATTCGGCGTGCCGATGCATGGGTTGAACTGCCGTCGCGGCCTCGTCTCGGAGGTGGGGAAGCTCGGCTGGGAGGCCATCCCCGAGGCCGACCGCGAGGGTCTGACGCCCGCCCGCGCCGCCAGCCCGGAATATCGCCGCTATCTCTTCGACATCACCGGAGGCGTCCGGCCCAACCGCGAGTCGCAATCCCCCGAAGCCCCGAGCTTCGACCGCTTCGTGCGGGCGCAACAGGTCTGGGACCGCGCCTTCGCCTGCAACCTCGCCAAGGCCCTCGACCGGCCGGAGCCGCCGTTGATGATCGGGATCATCGGGCGCGGACATCTCGAATGGGGCCTCGGGACGCCTTGGCAGCTTGAGGATCTCGGGCTGAAGGACTGGGCCGTCCTCCTGCCCGACGCCGAGGGCTTGCAGGGGCCTTACGGCGAGCGCCCCCTCGCGGAGGCCGTCTTCGACCTGCCGCCCGACCTCGATCCGCCCGCCCCCCGAGCCCCCGCCGCCTGAACGCCTCGCCTGAACGCCCCGCCTGCCTCCAAAGAAGAGACCGGACCATGACCCAGACTTTGAACGGCCGCATCCCCGACGCCTCGCCTGACAAGGTGTTTCCGGTCTTCGCCCAATTGGCGGAGGCGCTGGAGCTTGAATGCGTCGAGGAGGCGGGGAGCTTCTCGATGAAGCTGGCGGGAGGCGAATTGCGCCTCTCCCCGGCGCGGGACGCCCTCGCGCTGAGCCTCTCGGCGGAGAGCGAGCGGCGGCTCTATCTCTTGCAGCAGATGGTCTTGAACCGTCTCGACGCTTTGGACCCCGCGCCCAAAGCCGAATGGGAGAGAGTGGACGCGGGCGCCTTGCCGCCGAATCTCAGCATCGCGCTGGTGGAATCCTCGACCCTGATCAGCCCGAATTTCCGCCGTCTGCGGCTGCGCTTCCCGGACGTGGCCCGCTACGCCGAAGACGGGCTGCATTTCCGTCTGGTGATTTCGGCTCTGCCGCCCGATCAGGCGGAAGGCGGCTCGGTGCGGGAATGGCCGCGCATCGGCGAGAACGGGCGCACGCGCTGGCCGGAAGGAGAGCTCGCGCTGCATCGTCCGGTCTACACCATTCGGGAGATCGACGCGGCGGCGGGTTGGATGGACGTCGATGTTTTCCTCCATGAGGGCGGGCGGGTCTCGGCCTGGACGGAGCGCGTCGCCTCGGGCGACCGCATCGGCCTGATGGGCCCGACCACGCGCGGCGCGATCTCGGCCGGATGGGTCGGATTCTGGGGCGACGAGACCGCCTTGCCCGCCATCGCGCGCCATTGCGCGGCTCTGCCCGCCGCGACGCGCGGCGTGATCCGCATTTCTCTGGGCGACATGGCCGACCGTCAGGATTTCGCGCGCCCCGAGGGGATGGAGCTGGTTTGGACTCCGCGTCGCGCGCAGGGCCTTCTGGAGGATCTTCAGGCGACCGCCCTTCCGGGCGAGGACCGCTTCGTCTTCTTCGCCGCCGGAGGCGAGGAGGCCGACGCCGCCCGGACTTGGCTGCGGAGCGAGCAGGGCTTCGACAAGACGGATTCCAACGTCACGGGCTATTGGCGCTGAGAGGGCGCCGACCGGGCCGCGTCCCTCGGCTTGACGCCGGAGACGGTTTTTGCTTTCTCCCGGCCTCTTTGGTCCTCCGCTCCCGGAGCGCCTGCATAAGATGAGGGGTTCGGCATGACCGGGTCTTGCGGCGTCGATTTCGGAACCTCCAACTCCGCGCTCGCGGCTGTGGGAGAGGGGGGCGTCGAGCTGCTCCGCTTCGAGGAGGAGAGCGCGACCACGCCGAGCGCCGTGTTTTATCCGCCCGGCGCCGCTCGCCCCCTTTTCGGGCGAGGCGCCATGCGCGCCTTCTCCGAGGGCGAGGAGGGGCGCTTCATGCGCAGCCTCAAACGGATTCTCGGCTCCGCGCTGATGGGGCAGGGCACCCTCGTCAACGGGCGGCGCAAGAGCTTCGAGAGCATCCTCGCGGATTTCATCGGCGGTCTGAAATCCAGCGCCGAAGCGCGCTTCGGGCGCGAGCTGGACGGCGTGGTCATGGGGCGCCCGGTGCGCTTCGTCGACGACGATCCCGAAGCCGACGCTCAGGCGCAGAATTCTCTGGAGGCCGTGGCGCGCGGCGTCGGATTCCGCCATGTCGAGTTTCAATTCGAGCCCATCGCCGCCGCCTTCGCCCATGAGCGCAAGCTGGAGTCCGAGAAGCTCGCGCTGATCGTGGACATCGGCGGCGGCACCTCGGACTTCACCCTGATCCGCCTCTCGCGCGAGCGCGCCCGCAAGTTCGACCGCTCGGCGGATATTCTGGCGAATTCCGGCGTGCGGATCGGCGGCAACGACTTCGACCGCGATTTCAACCTTGATTCCTTCATGCCGCATCTGGGTTATCGGACGATCTACGGCGAGAAGAATCTGCCGCTGCCCGCCGGGATGTTTCTGGAGATGTCGGAATGGGCGAAGGTGAATTTCCTCTACACCCAGAAAACCCGCCTGACGGCCAAGGAGCTGCTCCGCGAATCCCACGAGCCCCGGAAATTCGGCAGATTCCTGAAGCTTTTGCAGGATGAGACGGGCCATCGCCTCCTCGCCTCCGTGGAGGAGGGCAAGCTCGCGCTCACGGCTCGGGAGGAGGCGCGGATCGACCTCGGATTCATCGAAGGCGGCTGGCGGCTGGGCGTCTCGCGGGCGGCCTTCGACGCCGCTGCGGCCCGGCGCGTGGAGGGGATTTCTCAGGCGATCACCGAATCCCTGACTCAGGCGGGCCTGAGCGAAGGGGCGGTGGAGCTGATCATCCTGACCGGCGGCACGACGGAGATTCCCGCTCTGCGCCGCGCCGTCCTTGAGCGCTTCCCCCGCGCCGCGATTTCGGAGGAGGAGAAATTGTCCAGCGTCGGGCTGGGACTGGGCTACGACGCCTTGCGCCGCTTCGGCGTCGAGGCCTGACGGATTCGCCTGCGGAGGACGCCATGCCCCAAGCCTACGTCGGTTTCTATTGGACGCTGCCGGTTCCTTGGGCGGGGTTCAAGACCTTGCCCAAGGATCCGGTCGAGGCCGCCGCCGCCAGCCTGACCATCCGTTATCAGCGCGATCTCGCGCGGCGCTGGGCGCAAGATCACAATGGGGTCGTCATCCATGAGAAGGCCCTGATGGAGATGGAGCCCGATCGCGGCTCGCCGGAGGTCGCGGCGGAGGCGGCGCGGCTGCTGCTCTGGGCGCGGGCGCATGAGGCGCGGCTGCTGCTGGTGGATTTCGCCTCTGAAGGCGGTTGGCGCGCCCATGCGCCTCTGCGTCATGCGGTGGCGGAGGTTCTGGCGCGCGATCCCGAACGGGCGGAGCATCTTCGTCCGGACGCCATTCCGCTGGAGGGAAGGCCGCGGATCTTCGATCCTCAGGAGCATTTCAGAGAATGGCGCGCGGCGCAGAAGCGGCGGACCGCCTCCAAGCCCGAGCATCGGGCGCTGATCCTCTCCCATCTGGAGGGGCTGCGCGGCATGACCCGGGCGGAGCAGGCGAAGGCCCTCGCGGAAGCCGGGCTGACGACCTTCGCCGGCGGAGAATGGAAGGCGGCGAATCTCGGCAAATTCCTCGCGGTCGGCCGCGCGGAGCAAGCGGCCGGTCCGGGGAGCCTCATCCCGCCTCGTTGAGGGAGAGCGCCCGCGTCATGGCGCGCAGCTTCTCCAGAGTCTCCGCGCGGGAGACCGGCGGCGCGTCGTGATAATGGGCGATATAGGCGCAGGTCAGCGCCGCCGCCGCATCGCCCTGAGGCCCGAGGATCGGCGCGCTGAGGTCGATGACGCCCACCAATTGCTGCGAATCCGCCTCGCGCCAGCCCGCCGCCGCCACCTCCTCCAGATGGGCGGCCAGAGGCGCAAGGCGCGCCTCGGCGTCGGAGACCCCCCATTGCGCGAGGGTCTCGGCGCGGCGGTCGGGATGCTGGAAGGCCAGCAAGGTTTGCCCCGAGCCGGTTTCGAAGAGATCCAGCTGCGCCCCCACCCGCACGCGGAACTCCCAATGCGCCTTGGGGCTGGCCTGAGCCGCCACGATTCCCACCCCCGCCTCCGGCAGGACCAGATGGCAGGATTGCTGCGTCTCCAGCGCGAAGCGGTCCATCAGCGGCTGAGCCTGAGCCGCCATGCGCCGCAAGGGCGGATGGCTGTGCGCGAGCAGAAAAAGCTTCATCGTCAGAGCGTAGCGGTCGCCGCCCTCGATGCGCGCCACATAGCCCCGCGCCACGAGGCGCTCCAGCATGCGGTAGATCTCGGAGGGGCCGCGCCCCATGGCCTTGACCAGCTCCGCGCGGGTCATGCCGCCGGTCTGCGCGGCGAGGATCTCCAGAATGTCGAGGCCCTTGTCGAGCGTGGGAGCGCGATAGCGCTCGACGGAGGCCGCGCCTTCGATCTCCTCCATCTCGTCGTGCAGCGTCATGCTCATCCCCGTTTCGGCTTTATCCTGCTCGGCCGGAATCGAACCGAAAGAAATCCTTGCGTCAAGCGTTCATCTGTGAATAGATAGTTCATATAAGAAATGCGCATCCAAATTAAGGAGCGCAGGATCTGGGAGGATCCCCATGCGCCTGACAGGCAAGACGATTCTGATGACGGCGGCGGGCCAAGGCATAGGGCGCGCCAGCGCGCTCGCCTGCGCGGCGGAAGGCGCGCGCGTGATCGCCACGGATCTCAGGCCCGAGCTGCTCGAAGGGCTCGACGGAATCGACGCCCGCCCGCTGGACGTGACCGATCCCGCCGCCATCCTCGCGCTCGCCGCCGAAGTCGGTCCGCTGGACGGGCTCTTCAATTGCGCGGGCTTCGTGCATCACGGAACCATCCTCGACGTGACGGACGAGGCTTGGGCTTTCAGCTTCGATCTCAACGTGACCTCCATGCTGCGCCTGACGCGGGCCTGTCTGCCGGGCATGCTCGCCCGCGCGGCCGAGACCGGGACCGCCAGCATTTTAAATATGGCCTCCATGGCCTCCTCGGTCAAAGGCTTCCCCAACCGCGCCGTCTACGGCGCGACCAAGGCGGCGGTGATCGGCCTGACCAAGGCCGTGGCGGCGGATTTCGTCAAACAGGGCCTCCGCTGCAACGCGCTGGGGCCCGGCACCGTGGACACGCCCTCCCTGCGCGGACGCATCGCCGCGGCGGCCGATCCGGTTCAGGCGGAGAAAGACTTCATCGCCCGTCAGCCCATGGGTCGCCTCGCGACCGTCGGGGACATCGCGCCGCTGGTCGTCTATCTGCTCTCCGACGAGAGCCGCTTCGTCACCGGGCAGGTCGTTCTTGCGGACGGCGGCGTCACCATCTGACTCCCCTTGCGGGGGTCTGCGGACGCCGGATCGCGGAAGGAGGTCGGGAGATGCGGATTTTAGACGCTCATCGTCATCTCTGGCGGCTGGATCGCGGAGATTATCGCTGGCTGGCGGGCTCAGGCGGGCCTTTGCAGCCCTTGCGGCGCGATTTTCTGCCCGAGGACGCTCCGGACGACGCGGAGGTCGTCCTCGTGCAGGCGGCGGATTCCCTCGCGGAGACCGAATTCCTGCTTGATCTCGCCCGCGTCGATTCCCGCATCAAAGGCGTGGTGGGCTGGGCGGACCTCGCTTCGCCGCAGGCGGCGGAGGATCTGCGCCATCTGGCCTGCGATCCGAGATTCAAGGGCGTCCGGCCCATGCTTCAGGACATCCCGCAGACGGATTGGCTGCTGACCGCCCCGCGCCCGGAGGCTCTGGAGACGCTGAAGCTGCTCGGTCTGCGCTTCGACGCCCTCGTGACGCGGCGCCATCTCGGAGTCCTTGAGCGTTTCGCCGCCGCCCATCCTGATCTTCCGCTCGTGATCGACCATGCGGCCAAGCCCCAGATGGATGATGCGGCGGCTTGGCGCGCGGGCATGGCGGCTCTGGCGGCGCATCCTCAGGTCCATTGCAAGCTTTCGGGCCTGCTGACCGAACTCGCGCCGGATCGGCTGGCGGATCCGCTCCCGGCTCTGGAGGCGGTCTTCGCGCCTCTGCTGGAGCTGTTCGGCCCGCAAAGGCTGATCTGGGGCAGCGACTGGCCGGTGCTGACCCTCGCGGCCTCCTACGCGGATTGGCTGGATCTGACCGAAGCGCTGTTGCGCGATCTTTCCCCCGCCGAGCGCGCGGGGATCATGGGCGCGAACGCCGCGCGGTTTTACGGGGTCGAAGATCATGACTGACCTCATCCGGATGGAGGGGATCGACAAGCGTTTCCCCGGAGTCCATGCGCTGAAGGGCGTGAGCTTCGACCTCCGCCCCGGCGAGGTCCATGCTCTGATGGGCGAGAACGGCGCGGGGAAATCCACGCTGATGAAATGCCTCTCCGGGGTTTACGTCCCGGATGGGGGGCGCATCCTCGTGGAGGGGAAAGAGGCCGTGCTGACCTCGCCCAAGGCGGCGCAGGATCTGGGCATCGGCATCATCCATCAGGAACTCGCCCTGATGCGCGATCTGACCGTGGCGCAGAACATCTGGATCGGCCGCGAGCCGCGCCTCTCCTTCGGGCGGATCGACGAAAAGCGCCTCAACGAGGAGACCGCCGCGCTCTTCCGCAATATGAACGCCCCCATGGACCCGCGCATGCTCGTCGGGCGGCTGACCATCGCGCGTCAGCAGATGGTGGAGATCGCCAAGGCGCTTTCTCATCGCTCGCGCGCGCTGATCATGGACGAGCCCACCGCCGCGCTGAACGACGCGGAGATCGCCGATCTCTTCGCCATCATCCGCCAGCTGAAGGCGGAGGGCGTGGGGATCGTCTACATCAGCCATAAGATGGACGAAATCAAACGCATCGCCGACCGCGTGACCGTCATGCGAGACGGCGCCTACGTCGGCACGGTCGCGGCGGCGGAGACTCCCATCTCGAAGATCATCTCCATGATGGTCGGGCGCGAGATCGTGGACGAACGCCCCCCGGCGCCCGATCTTTCTCAGGCGGAGACCGCGCTCGAAGTGCGCGGAATCAGCCGCCGCCCCGATCTGCACGACGTGAGCTTCAGCCTGAAGAAGGGCGAGATCCTCGGCTTCGCGGGGCTGATGGGCGCGGGACGCACCGAAGTCGCGCGGGCGATCTTCGGCGCCGATCCGCGCGACTCGGGCGAGATCCTCGTGCATGGGCGCAAAGTCGAGATCCGCAGCCCGAAAGACGCCGTGGCGGCCGGAATCGGCTATCTCTCCGAGGACCGCAAGCAATTCGGCCTCGCCTTGGGCATGGACGTGCGCGCCAACACCGCCATGACCAGCCTTTCGCGCTACGCCGACCGCTTCGGGCGCATCGACGAGACCGCGTTGGAGCGCATCGCCCGCGACTACATCAAAACTCTGAGCATCCGCACGCCTTCGGATCTTCAGGAGGCGCGGCTCCTCTCGGGCGGGAACCAGCAAAAGGTGGTCATCGCGAAATGGCTCCTGCGCGATTGCGAGGCGCTGATCTTCGACGAGCCCACCCGCGGCGTGGACGTCGGGGCGAAGGCCGAGATTTATCGTCTGCTGGAGGAGCTGGCCGCCGCAGGCAAGGCGATCATCGTCATCTCCAGCGAATTGCCCGAGGTCTTGCGCTTGTCGCATCGGATCGCGGTGATGTGCGAGGGGCGTCTGACCGGTTTTCTCCCCGGAGGCGCCAGCCAAGAAGAGATCATGGCTCTGGCGATCCGCCGCGAGTCGGCGCAGGCGGCGGAATAAGGGACGATCCTATGAGCGAGACTAAAACTCTGATTTCCGGCGCCGCGCAGCAAAAGCTTCTGGCCTTCGCCAGCCTGATCGCCTTGCTGATCGGCTTTTCGCTCGCCTCGCCGAACTTCATGCAGACCTCGAACATGATGTCGATCCTTCAGGCGACTTCAGTGAACGGGGTTCTGGCGGTGGCGGCGACTCTGGTCATCATCACCGGCGGCATCGACCTGAGCGTCGGCACGCTGATGACCTTCTGCGCGGTGACGACGGGCGTCGTGCTGACCTGGGGCGGCATGCCGCTGCCTTTGGGCGTGCTGACCGCGCTCGCGACGGGCGCGCTGGTCGGGCTGACCTCGGGAGCCTTCGTCGCCAAGATGAAGATCCCGCCCTTCATCGCCACGCTCGGCATGATGCTGATCCTGAAAGGGCTTTCGCTGATCGTCACCGGCGGCCGCCCGATCTATTTCAACGACACGCCGGGCTTCACCGAAATCTCGCAGGGCAGCCTCGTCGGGAAGCTCATTCCCTCTCTGCCTCTGCCGAACGGCGTGCTGATCCTCTTCCTCGTGGCGGGGGCGGCGAGCTACATCCTCGCGCGGACGGTGCTGGGGCGCTATTGCTTCGCCTTGGGCTCCAACGAGGAGGCCGTGCGGCTCTCCGGCGTGAACGTCGACCGCTGGAAGATGGCGATCTACGCTCTTGCGGGCGCCGTCTGCGGCGTGGCCGGATTGCTCATCGCCAGCCGTCTGAATTCGGCTCAACCCGCCCTCGGACAGGGCTATGAGCTGGACGCCATCGCGGCGGTGGTCATCGGCGGCACCTCTCTTGCGGGCGGACGCGGCACCATTCTCGGCACCCTGATCGGGGCCCTGATCATCTCGGTGCTGACCAACGGCTTGCGGATTCTCTCGGTCGCGCCGGAATGGCAGACCGTGATCACCGGCGCGATCATCATCGTGGCCGTCTACGCCGACCAGCTTCGGCGCGGCAAAACCAAATAATTCTGAAAAAGAACCTCAGGAGGAAACCCCATGTTCTTCAAACGCAGAACCCTTCTCATGAGCCTCGCCGGGGCCTTCGCCCTGACGCTCGGCGCCTCCAGCATGGCCGCCGCTCAGGACAAGCCCTATATTCCGCTGATCTCCAAAGGCTTCCAGCATCAGTTCTGGCAGGCCGTGAAGGCGGGCGCCGACAAGGCCGCCGCCGAGTTCGACGTCGAGGTGACCTTCGAGGGCCCCGACAACGAAAGTCAGGTGGATCGCCAGATCGACATGCTGGCCGCCGCCCTCGCCAAGAAGCCCGCCGCCATCGGCTTCGCGGCGCTCGACAGCCAAGCCGCGATTCCGCTGCTGCGTCAGGCTCAGAGCGCCGGGATTCCGGTCGTGGCCTTCGACTCCGGCGTCGAGAGCGACATTCCCGTCGCCACCGCCTCCACCGACAACATCGCCGCCGCGGCCCTCGCCGCCGATAAGATGGCCGAGCTGATCGGCGGCGCGGGCAAAGTGGCTCTGGTGGTGCATGACCAGACCTCGCGCACCGGCATCGACCGCCGCGACGGCTTCGTCAACCGCATCCGCGAGGCCCATCCGGGCATCGAGATCGTGGCCGTCGAATATGGCGGCGGCGATCATCTGCGCTCCACCGAGATCACCAAGACCCTCCTTCAGGCCAATCCCGATCTGAAGGGCGTCTTCGGCGCCAATGAAGGCTCGGCGGTGGGCGTGGTCAACGGCGTGCGCGAGATGAAGGCGAACGTCGTGATCGTGGGCTACGACTCGGGCCGCGCGCAGACCGACGCCATTCGTCAGGGCCTGATGGCCGGCGCCATCACGCAGAATCCCGTCGGCATCGGCTATGAGACGGTGAAGGCCGCCCTCGCGGCCAGCCGCGGCGAAGCGGTCGAGTCCAAGATCGACACCGGCTTCTACTGGTACGACGCCACGAACATCGACGACCCGGAGATTTCGGCGGTTCTCTACGACTGAGTTCCTCCCCCAACTCGCCGGGGGCCTTCGCGGCCCCCGGCCCTTTGCTTGCGAGACGGATATGAAACTCTTGCGCTATGGCCCCAAGGGTCAGGAGAAGCCCGGCCTTCTGGACGAAGCGGGCCGCCTGCGCGATCTCTCGGCCCATGTCGGGGATCTCGCCGGGGCGGCGCTGGAGCCTGAGGGTTTGGCGCGGCTGGCCGCGCTGGATCCTGCGAGCCTGCCTATGGTCTCCGGCGCGCCGCGCCTCGGGCCTTGCGTGGGGCGGGTGGGGAAATTCATCTGCATCGGCCTGAACTACGCCGACCACGCGGCCGAAAGCGGCATGCCCGTGCCCGCCGAGCCGGTGGTCTTCAATAAATGGACCTCGGCCATTTGCGGCCCCGACGACGAGATTGAAATCCCCCCCGGTTCGGTCAAGACCGATTGGGAGGTGGAGTTGGGCGTGATCATCGGCAAGGGCGGGAAACATATCCCTGAAGCCGAGGCTCTGGGCCATGTCGCGGGCTATTGCGTCATCAACGACGTCTCGGAGCGCGAATGGCAGCTGGAGCGCGGCGCCACCTGGGACAAAGGCAAGGGCTTCGACACCTTCGGCCCCCTCGGCCCCTGGCTCGTGACGCCCGACGAGATCCCGAACGTGGACGAGCTCGGCATGTGGCTGGAGATCGACGGCAAGCGCTATCAGAACGGCTCCACCCGCACGATGATCTTCAAGGTTCCGCAGATCATCGCCTATGTCTCGCGCTTCCTCTCGCTTCAGCCGGGAGACGTGATCTCGACGGGCACCCCGCCGGGCGTGGGGCTCGGACAAAAGCCGCCGGTCTATCTCAAGGGCGGCGAGACCATGCGTCTCGGAATCGACGGACTCGGCGTTCAGACTCAGAAAGTCGTGCGGACATGAAGATCACCGGCCTGCGCACGCTCGACGTGCGCTTTCCCACCAGCGCGAAGCTCGACGGATCGGACGCCATGAATCCCGATCCGGATTATTCGGCGGCCTATGTGGTCCTTGAGACGGACGGGCCGCTCGAAGGCCATGGGCTCACCTTCACCATCGGACGCGGCAATGAGATCTGCGTCGCGGCCGTCGAGGCTTTGCGGCCTCTGGTGGTGGGGCTCGACATGGATTGGGTCGCCGCCGACATGGGGCGCTTCTGGCGTCATGTCACCTCCGACAGCCAATTGCGCTGGATCGGCCCCGATAAGGGCGCGATCCATCTGGCGACGGGCGCGGTGGTCAACGCGGTCTGGGATCTCTGGGCCAAGCGCGAGCAAAAACCGGTCTGGCTGCTGGTCGCGGAGATGTCGCCGGAAGAATTGGTCCGCTGCATAGATTTCCGCTATCTCACGAACTGCGTCACCCCGGAATGGGCGCTGGAGTTCCTGAAGCGCCAAGCCGTCGGCAAGGCTCAGCGCATCGCGACGCTCAAGGCCGAGGGCTATCCCTGCTACACCACCAGCGCGGGCTGGCTCGGCTATGACGACGCGAAGCTGCGCCGCCTCTGTCGCGAAGCGGTGGATGCGGGCTTCAAACATATCAAGATGAAGGTCGGGCGCGACCTCGAAGACGACATCCGTCGTCTGACCATCGCCCGCGAGACGGTCGGCCCCGACGTGAATCTGATGATCGACGCCAATCAGGTTTGGGAGGTGGATCAGGCCATCGATTGGGTGAAGAAGCTCAGCTTCGTGAATCCGTGGTTCATCGAGGAGCCCACCAGCCCCGACGACGTGGCGGGCCATAAGGCCATCCGCGCGGGCGTGGCGCCGGTGCAGGTCGCCACGGGCGAGATGTGCCAGAACCGCATTATGTTCAAGCAATTCGTCATGGAAGGCGCCATCGACGTCGTTCAGATCGATTCCTGCCGTCTCGGCGGGCTGAACGAAGTGCTGGCGGTGATGCTCATGGCCGCGAAATACGGCCTGAAGGTCTGCCCTCATGCGGGGGGCGTGGGGCTCTGCGAATATGTGCAGCATATGTCCATGATCGATTATCTCTGCATCGCCGGAACCCGCGAGGGCCGCGTGATCGAATATGTCGATCATCTGCATGAGCATTTCCTCGATCCCTGCGTGATCGAAAACGCCGCCTATATGCCGCCGAGCCTGCCGGGCTTCTCCATTGAGATGAAGCCGGAATCTCTGGCGACCTATCGTTTCCGGGGCGCGTGATGGATCTGGGTCTGGCGGGCAAGGCGGTGATCGTCACGGGCGGCGGCTCCGGAATCGGGGCCGCGATCACGGAGGTTCTCGCCGAGGAGGGCGCGAAGCCGGTCATCCTCGCCCGCCGCCCGCCTGAAGCCGACTGGCTCGCGCGGGTGGGGGCGGAGTTCGTGCAGGTCGAGCTTTCGGAGGACGCCGCCTGCGTGGCGGCGGTCGAAGAGGCGCGGCGGCGGGTCGGCGTGATCTACGGCCTCGTCAACAACGCGGGCGCCAACGACGGCGTGGGCCTCGACAAGGGGCCCGAGGCCTTCCGCGCCAGCCTGAACCAGAATCTTCTCCACTATTACACCATGGTCCATCTGCTGCGCGAGGATCTGCGCGCTGCGAAAGGGGCCGTGGTGAACGTCTCCAGCAAGACGGCGCTGACGGGGCAGGGGGGAACCTCGGCCTATGTGGCGGCCAAGGCGGCGCAGCTCGGCCTGACGCGCGAATGGGCGGTGGAGTTCCTCAAGGACGGCGTGAGGGTCAACGCCGTGGTGGTGGCCGAATCCATGACGCCGCTTTATCGCCGCTGGCTGGACAGCCTTCCGGATCCTGAGGCGCAACTCGCGAAGATCGCCTCGCGCATCCCCTTGGGGCGGCGCATGACCGAGCCGCGCGAAATCGCCGACGCCTGCGTCTTTCTGCTTTCCCCGCGCTCCAGCCATACGACGGGGCAATGGATCTTTCCGGATGGCGGCTACACCCATCTCGACCGCGCCATAGGCGGGGATCCCGGCGGCTGAGAACCCGGCGGCCGTGTTTTTGATCTTCATTGTGACAAATTCATAACAATTACGTCGCATATGCGCCGGGCGATCGCGATGCGGATGCTCGGCGCCCCGGCCCAAGTGATAAGGAATCCCGATTCCAAGAGGGGTTGATCATGCTTGGGGCGATCTGGAAGAATTTTCTCGCTTTGCTTCTGCGCCGACCCGCCAGATTTCAGGCGGCGGCCCTCGTCTATCGGCGCGAGGCCGGGCGGCTTGAGCTGCTGCTCATCACCTCGCTGACGACCGGGCGCTGGATCTTGCCCAAAGGCTGGCCGGAGGTCGGGCTGGAAAGCTCGGGCGTGGCGCTTCAAGAGGCTTGGGAGGAGGCGGGCGTGCGCCCCGCCGAGGACCGCGCGCCCGTCAAGATCGGGCTTTATCGCTATGATAAGAAGCTCGAAGGCGGGGCGCCCATGCGCACCGAGGTCCATGTCTACGCCATCCCCGTGAAGAAGCTGCTGGACGATTTCCCCGAGGCCGGACGCCGCGAGCGTCGTTGGGTCACGCCGGGGGCCGCCGCCGGGATGGTGCATGAGCCCGAACTCAAGGCGCTCCTGCGACGCCTGCCCGACCTGCTTGGAAGCTGACCGGATTCCCGCGCTCCGCTCTGCGGGCCTCCGAGCCCTTCGCGCCTGTCCCTCACGAAAGACGAGACCTCCGTGAACGATCGCCCTCCTTCAGACGCCGGCCATTGGCGGACCCTCGACCGGGATCTCAACCGCATCTCCTACGTCGAATATGCGACGATGTACGTCTCGCGCCCCTTGGTGAGCCTTGGGTTGGCCATGGCCTTCGTGGCCTTGGCCATGGTGGCGGCGGCGATTCTGACCGGCGGACAGCCGGGCGCTCTGGCGATCATTCTGGCGGCGGCCTTCGGCGCCTATCTGGCGCTGAACATCGGCGCCAACGACGTGGCCAACAACATGGGGCCTGCGGTGGGCGCCAACGCGCTCTCGATGACCGGAGCGCTCGTCATCGCCGCGGTCTGCGAGACGGCGGGCGCTTTGCTGGCGGGCGCCGACGTGGTCGGCACCATCTCCTCGGGGATCGTCGCGCCGGAGGGCTTCGCCGATTCCGGCGTCTTCGTGACGGCCATGCTGGCGGCGCTCTTGTCTTCGGCGATCTGGCTGAATCTGGCCACTTGGGTGGGCGCCCCGGTCTCGACGACTCATGCGGTGGTGGGCGGCGTGATCGGCGCGGGAATCGCGGCGGCGGGCTTCGGCGCGGTGCAATGGGGCGTGATGGGCAAGATCGCCGCGAGCTGGGTGATCTCGCCTTTATGCGGCGGAATCTTCGCGGCGGCGATGCTCGCTTTTCTGAAGTGGAGGATCATCTACCGCGAGGATAAGATCGCCGCCGCCCGTCTGTGGGTGCCGGTTCTGATCGGCCTGATGGCTTGGGCCTTCTCCACTTATCTGGCGCTCAAGGGCCTGAAGCAGGTGGTCTCGATCTCGCTGGGCTCGGCGACGCTGATCGGCCTCGCGATTGGAATCCTCAGCTGGCTGGGCGCGCGGCCTTTGGTGCGCCGGCAATCCCAAGGGCTGGAGAACCGCAACCGCTCTCTGAAGGTCTTGTTCCGGGGGCCGCTGATCCTCTCGGCGGCGCTGATGTCCTTCGCCCATGGCGCCAACGACGTCTCGAACGCCGTGGGGCCTCTGGCGGCCATCGTGCAGGCGCAGTCCTCAGGCGGGGCGGGGGGCGCGGTGGTGGTGCCCGATTGGGTCATGATCATCGGCGCCTTGGGCATTTCGGTCGGGCTTTTGCTCTTCGGGCCGAAACTGATCCGCATGGTCGGCGATCAGATCACCAAGCTGAACGCCATGCGGGCCTATTGCGTGGCGCTTTCGGCGGCGGTCACGGTGATCGCCGCCTCATGGCTGGGCATGCCGGTCAGCTCGACCCATATCGCCATCGGCGGCATCTTCGGCGTGGGCTTCTTCCGCGAATGGTACGTCGAGCGCCGCGCGCGGCGGCTCAAGGCGGCCCGTCCGCCCGCCGAGGATCTCGCGGTCGAGGAGCGCCAGAGGCGCAAGCTGGTCCGCCGCTCGCATTTTCTGACCATCGTCATGGCCTGGGTGATCACGGTGCCCGCCACGGCGGCGCTTTCGGCTCTGGCCTATCTGGCGCTGGGCGCGCTGCTGGGCTGAGGCCTCCGGCGTCTCATTCCTCGCGCAAGGCGTGGGAGAGGTAATCCTCGACCGGCTTAAGCAGGAAGGAGGCGGGGGTGCGGCCGCCGGTGCGGATATAGGCCTCCACGGGCATGCCGGGGACGAGCTCGCGCCCGTCGGCCTCCAGAAACCTCCGCCCCTCCGCGGAGAGGGTCAGCTCGACGGTGAAATAGCGCGCGCCCGTGGCGGGATTGGTCATGGCGTCGGCGGAGACGGTCTTCACCGTCCCTTCGATTTCGGGCGTGGTCCGGGCGGTGAAGTTGGGGAAGCGGATGGTCGCCGCCTGTCCCGCATAGACGCGGTCTATGTCCGCCGGAGAGATCTCCGCCACGAGGATCAAAGCCGCGTCGGCGGGCACGATGGAGGCGGCTTCCGCTCCCGCGCCGATCACGCCGCCCACCGTATGGACCCGCAGATCCAGCACCGCGCCCGCCATGGGCGCGCGCAGCGCCAATCTGCCGAGCCGCGTTTGGACCACCCGCGATTGCTCGCGCATCCGCGCTTCTTCGGGCTGGATCTGGCGCATCATGCTCTGCGCCTCTTCGCGCCGGACGTCCTGAATGCGCAGGATCTCGCCTTCATATTCGGCGATCTCGCCGCGCGCGTCGGCGATTTGGGCTTCGAGGCCGCCGCGCTCTCCTCTGAGGCGCTCCAGCTCGATTCGCAGATTCAGCACCGTCGCGCGCGAGCTGGCGCCGCTCTGGAGCAGGATCTCCTGAGCCGCCATCAGCTCCTGCGCCATCTGAAGGCGGAGGTCGCTGGAGCCGAGTTGGATGAGGAGCGCGCGGATCGCCTCCTCGCTGTGTCTTTGGCGCTCCTCCAGCAGCCGGAGCATGCGCTCCAGAGAGGCGCGGCGCAGATCGAAAAGCCGCGTCTCCTCGCGCAGGAGGGCGGCGATTTCGGCGTCCGCCTCCGCCGAGGCGCGCAGCTCCGGCCGATAAGCCACCCGGGGCTCCTCGAGGATCTCCGCCCGCAGACGGTCGAGGCGCGCCCAGCTTTCGCGCAGACCTCTGTCCAGCTCGGCGCGGCGGGCTTCGAGCTCGGTTCCGTCCAGCCGGAGGATCTCCTGTCCCTTCTCCACCATCTCGCCCTCCTGAACGGAGATGGAGGCCACCAGACCGCCGTCGGGATGCTGGATGATCTGCCGCCGCGCCTCGACCTCGATATGGCCTGAGGCGGGAACCGCGCTTTGGATCTCCGTCGTGAAGGCCCAAAGCGCGAAGCCGCCCAAGCCCAAGCCGAGCGCGGCGAGGCCTTTGAACAGGGCGGGCCGAACGGACCAAGCCTTCTCCTGCTCCATCAGGGGGCTCCGCGCGGGGCCGGAGGTCCGCCGCCCGGCGGCTGCGGCGGAGGCTGAAGGACTTGGCGCAAAACTTCGTCGCGCGGGCCGAAGGCGCGCATCCCGCCTTCCTCAAGCACCAGCACCAGATTGCAATGCTCCAGAGCGGAGCGCCGATGCGTCATGAAGAAGACGAGCCTCCCCGCCGCGCGGGCGGCGGCCACGGCGCGGTTCAGCGCCCGCACGCCGGGATCGTCCAGACTGGCGTTGGGCTCGTCCAGCACCAGCAGGACCGGATCGCCGTAGAAGGCCCGCGCGAGGCCGATCCTCTGGCGCTGGCCGCCGGAGAGCCTGCCGCCGCCCTCGGTGAGGATCGCGTCGTAGCCTCCGGGCAGGCCGAGGATGAGATCATGGGCCGAAGCCGCCTGAGCCGCCGCCACCACGCCCTCCGGCGAGGCTTCGGGATCGAAGCGGGCGATGTTTTCGGCGACGCTGCCGGGGAAAAGCTCCACCTCTTGCGGCAGATAGCCGAGCAGCCGCCCGAGGCGGTCGCGGTCATATTGCGCAAGATCCGCCCCCGCGAGGCGGATCTCGCCGCGCGCGGGGGGCCAAAGCCCCGTCAGAGCCTTGGCGAAGGAGGATTTCCCCGAAGCCGAAGGCCCGATCACCGCCACGCAATCCCCCGGACCCGCCCGCAGGCTCACGCCCTGAAGAACCGGCGTCGCGGAGCCTAAGGGAACCACCGCGAGATTCTCGATGGTCAAACGCGGCTCCGGGCGGGGCAGGGGCATGGGAATCCGGGGCTGGGCGCCGTTCTCGAACAGCGCCTTCAGCGCGCGCCAGCCCGCCGCCGCGCGTTGAATCTGAGGCCATTGCCCCACGATCTGCTCCACCGGCGCGACGGCGCGTCCGAGCAGGATGGAGCCCGCGATCATTTCGCCCGGCGTCAGCTCGGATCTCAGAACCAGCCATGCGCCGAGCGCCAAAATCGCCGATTGCAGCAGAAGACGAAAGGTTTTGGTCGCCGCCGAGGAGGCGCCGCCCACGTCGGAGGCCTCCACCTGCGCGGCGAGGGCGCTGGCGCGGGCCTTGCGCCAATGGGCCGTCAGAGTCCCCACCATGCCGAGTCCCCGGACGGTCTCGATGGACCTGCGGGTCATCTCGGTGCGGGCCTCCGCCTCCGCCGAGAGCCGCGCGGCGGCGTTTTGCGGCGCGCGGCTGAGCCTCTGGTTCAGCAGCGCCAGCCCGAAGACCATCAGGATTCCGCCGATGGCGAAGACCCCGAGCCAAAAATGAAAGAAAAACAGCATGACGACGAAAAGCGGCGTCCAAGGCAGATCGAAAAGCGCGCCCATGGCCGAAGACCCCATGAGGGTCTGAACCGCGCCCACGTCGCGCAGGGCGCTGGCGGGGCGTTCGCGCAATCCGGGATGGTCCGCCTGATTCAGAACGGCGGCGAAGGCCGGAGGATCCAGCCGGATCTGGAAGCGCGCCCCGAGCCGCGTCAGAACCCGTCCGCGATAATGGTCGAGCAGCCCCATCAGGCCATAGAGGAAGACCACGATTCCGAAGAGCGTCAGCAAAGTCGCCGAGGAGCGGCTGGCCAGCACCCGGTCATAGACCTGAAGCATGAAGATGGGGCCGGTCAGCATCAGCAGATTGATCGCCGCGCTGAACAAGCCCACGCCGACAAGCGGCCCCTTCATCTCGGCGGCGGCGTCCTGAAGCTCCGTCACTCAAGCTCCCCCGGCGGGCTCAGCATCCAGAAACTCCGGGCTTTTCCGCCGCATGGCGTTCTACGCGGAATGGTCGTCGCGCCGAAAAAAGCCTGTTTGCCGGGAAAGACGCGACGGGTCAAGGGGCCTCCGAGAAGCCTCGGGCGGCCCGGCGCCTCTCGCCGGAGCCCGGCGAGGCGCGCGGCGGAGATTTTCATATGCGGAATCGTCATTTTTCTTTTGCGCGGATTTCTCTCATGACTCCGGCGAATAGGCCTGAAGATCCGCCAGCTCCGCGCGGAGGCTCTTCGGGGAGGCTCATGGAGCACGCCAGATGACCGACCTCGCCCCGACCTCCCCGCCGCCCGCCGCCCCTTCCGGGCGCTGGAACCTCGCCGGGGTGGTGACGGAGCTGCGCCGCTCGCGCGACGTGACGCATAACATCCGTCCGCCCGGACGGATTCCGCGCGCGCCCTCCCGGGAGGCCCTTGAGGGGCTGGTCAAGGAGTTCACGGCCGCGCTCTTTCCGCGCCATTACGGCCAAGGCGACCTCGACGAGGCGCGGATCGACGACTTCGTCGCCCGCACGCTGGATTCGGCCTTGGAGCGCCTCGCCGATCAGGCGGCCCGCAGCTTCGCCTTCTCGCGCGCGCCGGATCAGAGCGCCGAGGAGGAGGAGAGCCCCGAAGCCCTCGCGGCGGCGGGCGAGGCTCTGGCGCGCGACTTCGCCGCCCAGACGCCGCAGATCCGCGGGCTTCTGGTCAGCGATCTTCAGGCGGCCTACAGGGGCGATCCGGCCGCCACCAATTTTCCCGAGATCCTGCTGAGCTATCCGGGCGTGAGCGCCATTCTGCATCACCGCATCGCCCATGCGCTGCATCGGCTGGGGGCGACGCTTCTGGCGCGTCTGGTCTCCGACATCGGCCGCGCCCGCACCGGCGTGGACATCCATCCCGGCGCGACCATCGGCGCGAGCTTCTTCATCGACCATGGCGCGGGCGTGGTGATCGGCGAGACGGCGGTGATCGGCGAGCGGGTGCGGATCTATCAGGGCGTGACGCTCGGGGCGCGCAGCTTCCCCACCGACGCCGCCGGATTCCTCATCAAGGGCGCGCCGCGCCATCCCATCGTCGAGGACGACGTGGTGATCTACGCCGGGGCCACGGTGCTCGGGCGCGTGACCATCGGGCGCGGCGCGACGGTCGGCGGCCATGCGTGGCTCACCCGCAGCCTGCCCGCCGGAGCGCATTTCTCGGCGCCTAATCCCGTGCAGGAGCGCTAGAGCGTTTTCCAGCGAAGCCGCTACGGCTTCGCGTCGTGAAAACGCGGCCAAACAAAAACTTAGAGCGTTTAAACCACGCCAATTGCTCGGGAGACGCTCTAAACTCAGGGGGCGGAGACATCCCGCAGGCCCTCGCCCTGATCGGCTTCGGAGCTTTCGTCTTCGTCATGCTCCTCCGCATCGGCGAGAGGCGTCAGCCAGGCCCGCCAGGAGCCGCTGGCGTTGACTTGCAGCGAATAGGTTCCAGGGCGGCGGATCTCATATTCCCCGAGGCCCCGTCCGGCGCGATGCAGATTCTGAAACACCTCGCCCGCCTCGTCGAGCAGATAGACGACCATGATCACGTCGTCGCTCTCAAAGCGCAGCAGCATGGGGGCCGTCACCTCGAAGGACTCGGTGCGGGAGCCGAGACGGCCTTCGAAGGCGGGCTCCACCCGATCCAGCGCGAGGGCGTCGAAACAGGCGAGCCGCCGCCCCGCCTCGGAGATGCGCGCGCAATGCTCCAGCCGGGCGACGAGCGCCCCCTCCGCTCCGCGCGGCGCGATTCCTGACAGCGTGTCGTGCAGCGCCTCCTGCGCGGCGGCGGGCGAAAGGAGGAGGGCCGCCCCGGTCAGAAGCGCCCCTCCGAGTTTTTGTCCGGTCGCGTTCTCACGACGCGAAGCCCTTCCGGCTTCGCTGGAGGACGCTCTGGGGCTCCTGAGGATCCGGAGCGGCTTCACAGGCTCACCAGTCGAAGGGGCAGCCGTTGCAGCCGCCCATATAGGCGCCTTCCCAGATGGCGAAGGTGATGCGGGTGTCCTTCAGATAGGCGCTGGCGAAATTCGTGTCGTAGAGCTTCGCCTCCTTCAGATTCGCGCCCTCGAAGCGCGCTCCGAGGAAATCGGCGCGGTTGAACTGCGAGGCCTCCAGATCGGCGCTTCTGAAATTGGCGTATTGGAAAGTTCCGCCCTGACCGCGCACGTAATAGAGATTGGCGCCGGTGAAATCCGCGCCCGGCGCTTTGGCGCCCTGCATGAATCCGCCGAAGATATTCGCGCCGACGAGGCTCGCGCCGGTCAGATTCGCGCCGCGCAGATTGGCGCGGTGCAGATTGGCGCGGTCGAGAATGGCGTGGCTGAGGTCGGCGCCCGCCAGATTGGCGTCTTTGAGATTGGCGTGGCGCAGATCCGCGCCGGGGCATTTGGCGCCGGCTTTGATCTCGCAGCCGTTGATCACCAGCGGACCCTCGTCCTCGTCCACGATGATCGGGAAGTCGCCCGCGGAGACCGCCCAGGCGGCGCCGGTTCCGAAAGCCGTCATGAGCAGGGCGGCGAAAAGCTTCTTCATGGTCGATAATCTCCGAAATGCGATCGCCCCTCGGGGGCCTGAGACGCGCCGGGGCGCGGACGTTCTCCGCCCGCGCCCCGCGCCTTTCACATGCGCCTCGTCTCGGCGAGGGGCCCAAGCTTAGTTCGCGGCGTGCTCGTCGCTCGGCAGTTCGAAGACCCAGAAGCTGCCGCCCTGGCTGACCTGAGTGGTCAGGACCGCCATGTCGCCGCCCCAGAGCGGAACCGCGCCGCCGTAGCCCGACGAAAGGCCGAGATACTGCTTGCCGTCCTCTTCCCAGGTGACCGGCACCGAGATGATGCCCGAACCGGTCTGGAACTTCCACAGCTCTTCGCCGGTGGCCGCGTTGAAGGCCTTGACGTAGCCGTCGGAGGTGCCGGTGAAGAGCAGGTTGCCCGCGGTGGTCAGGGTGCCCGCCCAAAGAGGCATATGCTCTTTGTGCTCCCAGACGATCTTGCCGGTGGTCGGGTCGAGGGCGCGCAGGATGCCGACGTGGTCGTCATAAAGCCGCTTGATGCGGAAGCCCTGGCCCAGATAGGCCGCGCCGGGGTTATAGGTGACGTTCTCGGTCCAATAATCCTCGGTCCAGTTGTTGGCCGGGATGTAGAACAGGCCCGTCTGGGGGCTATAGGCCATCGGGTTCCAGTTCTTGCCGCCGAGGAAGGGCGGGGTGACCTGGATCGTCGCGCCCTGACGCTCGCCTTCGGCGGGCGGAGGCGGACGCTGGCCCTCGACCTCGATCGGACGGCCGGTCTCAAGGTCGATGCCCTTGGCCCAGGTGATCTGATCGACGAAGGGATAGGCGGCCAGCAGAGCGGTCGGGCGGTTGATCTCGCCGCCGCGCGCCGAAAGCTTCTCGATGTCGGTGACGTAGAAGAAGCCGTTGCGGTCGGCGTGGGCGCCGGCGCGGATCGTCGTGCCGTCTTCCTGCTTATAGTCGAAGATGACGATTTCGTTGTTGCCGGAGAAGTCCCAGGCGTCGTTCGGGGTGTGCTGATAGAAGCCGATCAGCTCGCCGTTCGCCGGGTTCACATAGGCCTGGCCCGAGGTGTAGAGCGAGTCGCCCGGGGTGCGCTCCCAGGTGTTCCAGGGGGCCGGGTTGCCCGCGCCGACGATGATCGTGTTGCTCTCGACGTCGAAGCTGGCCGACTGCCAGGGAGCGCCGCCGCCGTGGCTCCAGGCCTCGACCTTCTCGCCGGATTCGGTGTTCGGCCAGGAGGGCGCGGAGGGATCGCCGGTCGGGGTGGATTCGGCGCCGTCGAGCGTGCCCTTATGGCCCTCGACGAAGGGACGCGACCAGATTTCCTTGCCGGTCTCGGGATCGCGGGCGTAGAGGCGGCCGATCACGCCGAATTCGTCGCCGGAATTGCCGTGGATCAGCAGAACGCGGCCGGTCTCGGAATCCTTCACGATGGTCGGGGCGCCGGTGACGGTGTAGCCGACCTTGTGGTCGCCGAACTTCTCGCGCCAGGCGACCTTGCCGGTCTCGCGGTTCAGAGCGATGAGGCTGGCGTCGAGGGCGCCGAAGAACACCTTGTCGCCGTAGATGGCGGCGCCGCGGTTGATCACGTCGCAGCAGGGACGGATGTCCTCGGGCAGACGGGCTTCGTATTTCCAAAGGCGGCGGCCGGTCTTGGAATCCAGCGCGAAGATACGCGAATAGGAGGCCGTGACGTAGATCACGCCGTCGCGCACGATGGCCTGAGCCTCTTGGCCGCGCTGCTTCTCGTCGCCGAAGGAGAAGGCCCATTTCGGCTTGAGGAGCCCGACGTTCTCGACGTTGATCTGCTCAAGCGGGCTGAAACGCTGAGCCTTGGGGCCGACGCCGTATCCCAGCACGTCTTGCGGCGTGTCGGCGTCGTTGAGGATGTCCTCCCAAGTCACGTCGTCGGCGAGGGACAAACTCGGCAGGGCGACCAGCGCAAGAAGCGCGACTCCCGATTTAAACAGCGAATTCTTCATGAGCCTCCTCCACGAATTGCGGCCATCTCCTCGAAGAAATATTCTTCGATGGCGCCCGTTATTCTTGGCTTATCTTTGATGAATGCTTCTCGGATACGGAAGTTTCCAAGAAATTCGTCATGCTAGGACCATAGAGACCGGAATCTTGCTTTCAAATATGGACTTTAGTCTCACGATCCGGAGGCGGATTTCTCACGAAGCTCTCAAGCGATTGTGAGATATGGCTTTTCAGGAGGAAGGCCGCCGCCTCAGGGCGCGGCTTCGCGCGGTCCGATGAAGGCCCCGAAGGCCCGAGGCCCGGCGGGGGCCGGGATTTCGCCGACCGTCTCCAGCTTTTCGGGATCGATCAGGCTCACATGATCCGAAAACCAATTGGCGACCCAAAGGCGGCTTTCATCCGCCGTGGCGGCGATTCCCTCGGGATATTCGCCCACCGCGATCTCTCCGATCGCCGCGAGGCTTTCGGCGTCGAAGACGGTGAGGCTTTCCGAATATTGATTGGTGACGAAGCCGCGCCCTTTGGCGAAGGCCACGGCGTAGGGGCGTTCTCCCGTGGGGATCTCCGCGATCTTCTCGCGCTTCTCCAGATCCGCCACGCTGACCGTGTTCGACAGCACGTCCGCCGTGAAGGCGAGGCCGCCGCGCAGAGTCACGCCGAAGGGATGCTCGCCGACCCTGACGGAAAAGCTCTCGCCGGAAGCAAGGTCGATCACGAGCAGGCTGTTTTCGTCGCGCTCGGCGACGACCAGCCGCCGCCCGTCCGCCGAGACCGCCAGACCCGAAGGCGCGCCGCCGGTCGGGAATTCGCGCAGTTTCTCCTTGAGATCCGGCGAAACCTCGACCACGCGGCGCTCCGCCCAGTCGGAGACATAGGCCCGCCCTGAAACGGGATCGAGCGCCAGACCCAGCGGACTCCAGCCCGGAAGCGTGAATTCGGCCAGAATCTCGCCCTCCGCCGAAACCAGCCAGAGCGCGCCCGGCTCCACGGAGACGGCGTAGACCCGCCCGCCGCGCGGATCGACCGCCACGGCGGCGGGCTTGCCCGGCAGAGAAACCCGCGCGATCTCCGTCCCTTCGGCCACGTCGTAGAGGGTCAGCAGATCGGCGTTCTGCGAGGTGATCGCCGCGATCTCGCCCGCCTGCGCCGCCCAAGCCGCAAGTGGGGGCGCGACGGTCAGGGCCGCCGCGCCGAGGAGCGCCGCAAGGCGGCTCAGCTTCCTTCTCCCGCGCCGAAGCGCTCGGCGAGATTGTCCAGACCCGCGCGATAGAGGTCGTTCACGGCCTTGATCGCGGCTTCGTCGCTCAGCTCCGGGGGCGGGTTGTTGTTGGGATGTCCGCGATAGAAGGCGCCGCTCCAGGTCACGAGGCTCTTGCCCTCGCGGTCCTCGACCTTCAGCGTCGAGGAGTAATTCGTCACCGGCAGGATCGCGATGTCGTCCTTCGAGATGCGATAGGAGTAGCTGCGCTTGGCGGCGTCGTATTTGGTCAGCTCTTCGAAGAGCTGCGGGCCGCCCTCGGCGCCGAGGGTCAGAGTGCGATGGCCTTTGATCTCATTGCCCTGCGGGGCCTCGGTCGAGAAGACGGCGGGGTGCCAGCTCATGTCTCCGAACTGGCCGACGGCGGCCCAGACTTCATCGGGCGCGGCGTTGAGCAAAACCTCCTGAGACGTCTTCTGGCGCGAGGGGCCATGGGCCTCGGCGGCGCTGGTCAGCAGCGCGAGGCCGAGGCCGAAGCCAAGCGCGACGGCGGCGAAGGTATGACGCATCTGTGGAATCCTCCCAAAGGGCGCGTTTCTTCGAGTCTCCGGAAACGCTTCGCCCGCGCCATAATACGAAGAAGCAAGGTCTTGAGATCAATCCAACATTCGTCCTTTTCAAACAAAAGTATGAGTCCTCATGATTTCATTACCTTATTCAATTCTTAATAAAAAGAAAGCTGTTGCCTAATCTTTTGGTGGGCTCCCCAATGGCGAAAAGGCTTTGGGAGGAGCTCATGACATTCGCCGCGAATTCTCTGCGCGGGGCCGCGCTCGCCGCCGTTTTGGGGGCCGCTTCAGGCGCCGCGGCTCAGGCGCCGGAGCCCGTCGAGATCCGCGCCGCCGTGCTGCGGGTGGATTCTCCCGGCCCGGCGCCGATCTCGCGGTTGGATCTGCCTCCGGCGGATTTGGGGCTGGCGGGGGCGAAGCTCGCCACCGCCGACAACGCCACCACGGGCCGCTTCATGGGCCAGAATTTCGCCCTCGCCGAAGTCGTCGCCAAGCCCGAGACCGTCGAGGCGGAGACGGCCAAGCTGCTGGAGGCCGGGATTCCCTTCATCGTGGTGCTGGCCGACGCCGAGACCACCGCCAAGATCGCGGATCAGGCGGGCGAGGCGGCTTTGATCTTCAACGCCGGCGCCACGGACGATTCCCTCCGCGCGGAGCTTTGCCGCGCCAATCTGCTTCACACCGCCCCGAGCGACGCCATGCTGGCCGACGCTCTGGCGCAATTCCTCATCTGGAAGCGCTGGGACGAGTGGCTTTTGGTCTCCGGCAGTCATCCCGAGGATAAAGCCCTCGCGGAGGCCTATCGGCGCGCGGCGAAGAAATTCGGCGGCCGCATCGTCGAGGAGCGGGTCTTCGAGGATAAGGGCGGCGCCCGCCGCACCGACAGCGGACATGCGCAGGTTCAGGCGCAGCTTCCGGTCTTCATGCAGGGCGCGAAAGCTCATGAGGTGGTGGTGGCCGCCGACCGCGCCGACGTCTTCGCCTCATGGCTGCCCTATCATACCTGGGAGCCGCGGCTGGTGACGGGTTCGGCGGGGCTGCGCCCGGCGAGTTGGCATCCGGCCCATGAGGCTTGGGGCGCGACCCAATGGCAGACCCGCTTCGAGCGGCAATCCGCCCGTCCCGCCCGCCCGGAGGATTATCAGGCTTGGGCGGCTCTGCGGGCGGTGGGCGAGGCCGCTTCGCGGACCAAATCCGGCGATTTCGCCACGCTTTCGGCCTATATCCGGGGCGATCAATTCCAGCTCGCCGCCTTCAAGGGGCAGGGCCTGAGCTTCCGGCCTTGGGACGGCCAATTGCGCCAGCCGATCCTGCTGGCCTCCGGCCCCGTGACGGCCTCCGTCTCGCCGCAGGAGCAATTTCTGCATCAGGTCTCGCAGCTCGACAGTCTGGGGATCGACCAGCCGGAGACGGCCTGCAAGCTCTGAACGCCATAATCCATAAAATCCAGAGGAGGACGTCCAGTGAACCGAGTCTTCGCCGCGCTCATGGCCTCGGCCGCGCTTTTCGCCACCCCCGCCGACGCCTCGAAGATCTTCGTCAGCAATGAGAAGGGCAACACCATCACCGTCCTCGACGGAACGAGCTTCGAGGTGATCCACACCTTCAACGGCGGGCAGCGTCCGCGCGGGATCACCGCCTCGCCCGACGGCAAGACGCTCTATATCTGCGCCTCCGACGACAACCTCGTGCGGGTCTTCGACACGGAGACTTATGAGGAGCTGCCTTCTCTGCCTTCGGGGCCGGACCCGGAGCTTTTCGTGCTGCATCCTTCGGGGAATCCGCTGTTCATCGCCAATGAGGACGACAACATCGTCACGGTGGTGGACGTCCATACGCGGCAGGTGCTCGCCGAGATCCCCGTGGGCGTCGAGCCTGAGGGCATGGGCGTCTCGCCGGACGGCAAGGTGGTGGTCAACACCTCCGAGACGACCAACATGGCCCATATGATCGACACCGAGACCTTCGAGATCTTCGCCAACACCTTGGTGGATTCGCGCCCTCGCTTCGCGCAATTCTCTCCGGACGGCGCCGCGCTCTTCGTCACCTCGGAGATCGGCGGCACGGTTTCGGTGCTGGATCCGGCCGATAATTACGAGATCAAGCATAAGATTGAATTCGCCGTCCCCGGCGTGCTGCCCGAGGCGCTTCAGCCCGTCGGCCTGCGCGTCACGGAAGACGGCAAGAAAGCCTATGTGGCGCTCGGCCCGGCGAACCGCGTCGCGGTGGTGGACGCCGCGAGCTATGAAGTGAAGGATTATCTCCTCGTCGGCCAGCGCGTCTGGCAATTGGCCTTTTCGCCGGACGGGAAGCATCTCTTCACCACCAACGGCAACTCAAACGACGTGTCGATCATCGAGGTCGCAACCGACAAGGTGCTGAAATCCGTTCAGGTGGGCGAACAGCCTTGGGGCGTCGTGGCGGTGCCCTGAGCTTCGGCGCCGGGCCTTGAACTTCAAAGTAGAAAATAAAGAGGAAACGTCATGAAACAGACTCTGGCCGCCGCCCTTCTGGCGGGCGCTTTCGCCTTCGGCCTCGGGGCCGAAACCGCTCAGGCGCAACTCGGCTTCGCGGGGCTGCTCTCGCGCACCAACCGCGAGGATCTGCCGGAGATCACCCTCGCCTCGGGCAAGCCGGTCGCCGAGCAGACCTATAATCTGATCTCGGGCAAATATTACCGGGTCAAGCTGGTCGCCGACGGCTCGGCGGAGCTGGCGCTCTCGGGCGGCGATTTCTTCCGCGCCATCTGGATCAACGAGATCGTCATCAATAAGATCGAGATCCGCCCCATGGGCGTCCATTCCATCGAATTCGACGCGGCGGGCGAGGCTCTGATCTCCTTCGTGGCGGTGGTGCCGGGCACCTATCATCTGAGCATCCCCGGATCCTCGGGTGAGAGCCAGCGCGCCACCTTCGTCATCACCGGCCAATGATTTCGTGAGTTTTTCGCCGCTTCGCCATCGGGGCGAGGCGGCTTTTCGGGAGGAAATTCGCCATGAAGAAGCTTTTCGCCGCCTTCGGAGCCGCCGGGCTCCTCTTCGTCGCCGCGCCCGCCATGGCCGACGACGATCCCACCGCCGAGCAGATCGCCAAGATCACGGAGGTCCTCGCCGCCCAGAGCTGCGACGTCGATCCCGATGAAATCGAGGTCGAGGCCGGCGGCGGCTTCGACGTGGACGACGTGGCCTGTCTCGACGGCCAATATGACGTGAAGCTCGATAAGGACTTCAACGTCATCGGCATGCGCAAGGAGTGAGCTTGACCGCCGCTTCGGACGCAGCCCTCAGGGTCGAGGGGGTCGGCCATAGCTTCGGCCGCTTTCAGGCTCTGAGGAACGTGAGCTTCGCGGTCCCCCGCGGAGCTTTCGCCGCTTTGCTCGGGGTGAACGGCGCGGGCAAGACGACCTTGTTCTCGCTGATCACCCGGCTTTACGACAGCCGCAGCGGCCTGATCGAGGCGGCGGGCTACGACGTGCGCCGTCAGTCGGGCGAGGCTCTGGCGCGGATGGGCGTGGTGTTTCAGAGCCGGGCTTTGGATCTGGATCTGACCCTGCGCCAGAACCTGACCTATCATGCGGCTTTGCATGGAATCTCCGGGCGGCGCGCGCGGGCGCGGGTCGAGGAGATCGCGGCTCTGGTCGGGCTGGAGGAGAAGCTGGAGGCGCGGGCGGCGGCTTTATCGGGCGGCCAGCAGCGCCGCGCCGAAATCGGACGCGCCTTGCTCCATAAGCCGGAACTTCTGCTGCTCGACGAGGCGGCGGCGGGGCTCGACGTGCGGGCGCGGACCGAGGTGCTGGCTCTGGTGCGCGGGCTGATCGCGCGCGAAGGCGTCTCGACGCTCTGGGCGACCCATCAATTCGACGAAATCGAACCGGAGGACCGCGTGATCCTGCTGCATAAGGGCGAGGTGCTGGCTCAGGGCCGCGCGGCGGATTTATCGGGCGATCAAAGCCTGACGGAGGCTTTTCTCGCGCTGACGGGCCATGCGGCGTCAGGGGCGCAGACGGAGGGCGGCGGCTCATGAGGCCCGGCTGGTTCACGGCTTTTCGCGGGATTCTCTGGCGCGAGGGCCTGCGCTTTCTGCGTCAGAAGGGGCGCTTTCTGGCGGCTCTGGTGCGGCCTCTGGTCTGGCTCTTCATCTTCGCGGCGGGCTTCCGCTCGGTGCTGGGGCTCTCAATCATCCCGCCCTATCAAACCTATGTGCTGTATGACACCTATGTCGCGCCGGGACTCTGCGCGATGATCCTGCTCTTCAGCGGGATGCAGTCTTCGCTCTCCATGGTCTACGACCGCGAGACGGGCGCCATGAGGAGCCTGCTCGTCAGCCCTTATCCGCGCTGGTTTCTGCTCGGCTCCAAGCTGATCGCGAGCGTCCTGGTCTCCTGCCTTCAGGTCTACGCCTTCCTCTTCGTGGCTTGGCTCTGGCGCGTGGAGCCGCCGCTTTGGGGTTATGTCGCGGTTGCGCCCGCCTTGATCCTCTCGGGGCTGATGCTCGGCGCTTTGGGACTGCTCATCTCCTCGACCATCCGGCAGCTGGAGAATTTCGCGGGGGTGATGAATTTCGTCATCTTCCCGATGTTCTTCGCCTCCAGCGCGCTTTATCCGCTCTGGCGCATTCGGGAATCGAGCCCGCTGCTCTATCAGATCTGCCTGTGGAATCCCTTCACCTCCGCGGTGGAGCTGATCCGCTTCGCGCTTTATCTTCAGTTCAATTTGAATGCCTTTCTGGCGGTCGGGGGATGCGCGGTCGCCTTCTTCGCTCTGACCGTCGTGATGTATGATCCTTCTAAGGGACTCTGGCGCAAACGCGGCGCCTGAGTCCGCCTGTTCATTCCGGCGTGAAGCCGCCCGGCGTGGGGGTGGTCAGGATCACGGCCTCGCCCGGCTCCAGAGCCGTCTGATCGCAGGCGCGCAGAATTTCGACCGCGCCGGAGTTGCGCCGGACCTTCGTCGCGCCGACCTCGCCCGATCCGCCCGCGCCCAATCCCTGAGGTTTGATGCGCCGATGAGAGGAGAGGATCGCGCAATCCATGCGCTTGAGGAAGCGAATCCGCCGCTCGGTTCCATCGCCGCCGGGGAAGACGCCCGCTCCGCCTGAGCCCTCGCGGATGCGGAATTCCTCTAAAAGCACCGGGAAGCGCAATTCCAGAATCTCGGGATCGGTGAGGCGGGAATTGGTCATATGGGTGTGGACGCCGGAAGCTCCCGCGAAGCCGCGCCCGTCGTTCATCCGCCCCGCCGGAGCCCCGGAGCAGATCGTCTCGTAATATTGAAACTCCTCATCCCCGAAGGTGAGGTTGTTCATGGTGCCTTGGCTATTCGCCATGGCGCCGAGCGCGCCGAAGAGCGCGTTGGTCACATGCTGCGAGGTCTCGACGTTCCCAGCCACCACCGCCGCCGGAGATTGCGGCCGCAGAAGGCAGCCTTCCGGGATCACGATCTTGATCGGCCTGAGGCATCCGGCGTTCATGGGGATGGGCGATTCCACCATCGCCCGGAAGCAATAGAGCACCGCCGCGCGGGTCACGGGCTCGGGGGCGTTGAAGTTGTCTTCGGATTGGGGCGAGGTTCCGGTGAAATCCACCGTGGCTTCGCGTTTCTCCCGGTCGATGGAGATCTTGACGCGGATTTCGCGACCCTGATCCGTAGGATAGACGTATTCAGCGTCCTTCAACCGCGCGACGAGGGCCGCGACTTCCTCGGCGGCGTTGTCCTGCACATGGCCCATATAGGCTCGGACCACCTCTAAGCCGAAATCCTCGACCATGCGGCGCATCTCGGCGACGCCCCTTGCGTTGGCGGCGATCTGCGCCTTGAGGTCGGCGATATTGCGCGCCGGATTGCGGCAGGGCCATGGATGATCCGTCAGAACCTGCAAGACCTCCGCTTCGCGGAAGACGCCGCCCTCCACGAGTTTTAGGTTGTCGATGAGGACGCCCTCTTGCTCCAACCGGGTCGCGCGGGGAGTCATGGAGCCGGGCGCGATGCCGCCGACATCCGCATGATGGCCGCGCGAGGCGACCCAAAAAAGGATCTCCGCGCCCGCTTCATCGAAAATCGGCGTGCAGACGGTGATGTCCGGCAAATGGGTGCCGCCGTCATAGGGCGCGTTGAGGGCGTAGACCTCGCCAGGAAGGATCTGTCCGGCGTTGCGGCGGATGATCGTCTCCACGGAGCGGTCCATGGATCCCAGATGAACCGGCATATGCGGGGCGTTGGCCACCAAAGCGCCGGAGCCGTCGAAGACCGCGCAGGAGAAATCAAGGCGCTCCTTGATGTTCACCGATTGCGCGGTGTTCTGAAGCGTCAGGCCCATTTGCTCGGCGATGGACATGAAGAGGTTGTTGAAGACCTCCAGCAAGATGGGATCGGCCTCGGTCCCCGCCGCCTTGCGCGGAGCCAGCGGCTCATGGCGGCGGAGCAGGAGATGGTCATGGGCCGTGACGGCGGCGCTCCATCCCAGTTCGACCACAATCGTTTGATTCGGCTCGATGATCAGCGCAGGGCCGGAGACTTCGGCGCCGGGCGTCAGAGCCTCGCGGCGGAAGATTCCCGCCTCGCGCCATGCGCCCTCCATGAAGACGCGGCGGGTTTCGGCGGGCGCGGGGCGGCTGGGTTGAAGCGGATGACTCGGTTCGGCCTTGCGGGAATCCGGCGTTTCGCGGCCTTCGGCCTCCACAGCCTCGATGATCACGCGTTTCTCCGGCGAGGCGAAGCCGAAGCGCGCCAGATGATCCGTCTCGAAGGTTGTGCGGGCGGCGACGGGATCGCCGCCGAAGACCACCGGAAGCGCCGCATCCGAGCCTTCATAGCGCAGATGCAGGATCTCGCGGGCCTCCATGGCCTCCGGCGCGAGGCCCTGAGCGGCGAATTCCTCCGCCACAGCGGCGCGGAGTTCGGCGAAACCCGCCTGCAAAATGGGGAGGGCCTCTTCTTCGAGCGGCGCCTCCACGGCCTTTTGCCGGCTGGCGAAGATGCTGGAGAGTCCGATCCCATAGGCCGAAAGCAGCCCGGACAGCGGATGGATGAGCGCGGCCTCCATGCCGAGGGCGTCGGCCACGAGGCAGGCGTGTTGTCCGCCCGCCCCGCCGAAGGCGTTGAGCAGATAGCGCGTGACGTCATAGCCCCGCCGCACCGAGATGGTCTTGACGGCGTTGGCCATATTGGTCACCGCCACGCGGAGGAATCCCTCGGCGGCGGCTTCGGGCGTCAGGCCCGTCTGCGCGGCGATTTCGGCGAAGCCCCGCGCGGCGGCCTCGCGGTCGAGGGGCTGGTTCTGCTCCGGCCCGAAGATCGCGGGAAAGAGATCCGGCTGAAGCTTGCCGAGCATCACATTGGCGTCGGTGACGGTCAGAGGCCCGCCGCGCCGATAGCTCGCAGGCCCCGGATCGGCGCCCGCCGACTCCGGCCCGACGCGAAAGCGCCCGTTCTCCGCGCGGAGGATCGAGCCGCCGCCCGCCGCCACCGTATGCACGCGCATCATCGGCGCCCGGATGCGGACTCCGGCCACTTCGGCGTCGAAGGCGCGCTCGTAATCTCCGGCGTAATGGGCGACGTCGGTGGAGGTGCCGCCCATGTCGAAGCCGATGACCTTGCCGAAGCCCGCGATGGCGGCGGTCTCCGCCATGCCGACCACGCCCCCCGCCGGCCCCGAGAGAATCGCGTCTTTGCCTTGGAAGCGCTCGGCGGCGGTCAGTCCGCCCGAGGACATCATGAATTGCAGCGTCGGGCCGGGCTCGCCCGGAGGCGTCGCGCCGAGGCGCTCGGCGACCCGCGCCACATAGCGCCTCAGGATCGGCGAGAGATAGGCGTCCGCCACGGTGGTGTCGCCGCGCCCGACGAGCTTCACCAAAGGCGAAGCCTCATGGCTCAGCGAGACCTGAGCGAAGCCCGCCCCCCGCGCGAGATCTCCGGCGAGGCGCTCATGAGTCCCGTCGCGCCATGCGTGCATGAAGGCCACGCCGACCGCGCCGATCCCCTCGGCCCGCGCCTGAGCCAGCCGCTCGGACAAATCGCCCGGCGTGAAGGGCGTTTCAATCGCGCCGTCCGCCCGCAAACGCTCCTCGACCTCAATGACGCGCTCGTAAAGCTGCTCCGGCAGAAGGATCTCTTTGGCGAAGATCTCGGGCCGCGCCTGATAAGCGATGCGCAAGGCGTCGCGGAAGCCCTTGGTGACGAGCAGGAGCGTGCGCTCGCCCTTGCGCTCCAGCAGCGCGTTGGTGGCCACCGTCGAGCCCATCCGCACCAGACCGATGCGGGCTGCGGGCAGAGCCTCCCCGCGCGGCGCGCCGAGCAGGAGGCGGATTCCCTCCACGGCGGCGTCTTCATAGGCTTCGGGATTCTCGGAGAGCAATTTGCGGGCGCGGCGAGTCCCGTCGGGCGCGCGGCCGATCACGTCGGTGAAGGTGCCGCCGCGGTCGATCCAGAAATCCCAAGCGCCTTCGGTCTCGCTTCCAGCCATGATCCGCCCCGCCCCCGCCCTGAAAAGCCGCCCCCAAAAGAAGCGAACGGGCTCATCAAGACGAAAGCGGCGGAGCGGTCAACCCTTCCTGCGCCTTTTGAGCAGGCTCAGGCGGCGCGGCCGATCAGCGCCGCGAGATCCTCGACCAATTCGCGCACGAGGGCGGCGTCTTCGTCCTCGGCCATGACGCGGATCAGCGGCTCGGTGCCCGATTTGCGGATGAGGAGCCGTCCATGGCCCTCCAGCCGGGATTCGGCCTCGGCGATGGCGCTTTTGACCTCGGGCTTCTCCAGCGGATCGGCGCCCGGCGCGTAGCGGGCGTTTTTGAGCAGCTGCGGATAGGGCGTGAAGACCCGTCCGATCCGGCTGGCCTTTTCGCCCCGGCGCACCATCTCGGCCATGACCTGCAAAGCCGCGACCAAGCCGTCTCCGGTGGAGGCGAAGTCGCCGAAGACGATATGTCCCGATTGCTCGCCGCCGAGATTGCATCCGCGCTCGCGCATCTCCGCGACGACGAAGCGGTCGCCGACCTTGGCCCGCACGAGGCCCAGCCCGCGCGCCTTCAAATGCTTCTCCAGCCCCATGTTCGACATGACCGTGGCCACCAGAGCCCCGCCCTTGAGCGCGCCGCGCGCCGCCCAGGATTCGGCGATGAGCCCCATGATCTGATCGCCGTCGATGATGGCGCCGGTCTCGTCGATGAGATGCACGCGGTCGGCGTCGCCGTCGAGGGCGATTCCGAGATCAGCGCGGGTCTCGACCACCTTGGCGGCGCAGGCCTGCGGCGCGGTGGAGCCGACGCCCTCGTTGATGTTGAAGCCGTCCGGCGAGACGCCGAGCGCGATCACCTCGGCGCCGAGTTCGGCCAGAGCCATCGGCGCGACCTTATAGGCGGCGCCGTTGGCGCAATCGACCACGATCCTCAGCCCGTCGAGGCGCAATTCGCGCGGGAAGGTGTTTTTGACGAATTCGATGTAGCGGGCGTGGGAGTCGTCGAGGTGGGTGTGGCGGCCCATGGCGCGCGGCCCGACGAAATCGGTTTCGGAGACGCCTTCGTCCATCAGCGCCGAGATCGCGGCCTCCTGCGCGTCGGAGAGCTTGAAGCCGTCGGCCCCGAAGAGCTTAAGGCCGTTGTCGTGGAAGGGGTTGTGCGAGGCCGAGATCATCACGCCCAGATCCGCCCGCAGAGACTTCACCAGCATGCTCACCGCCGGAGTGGGCAGCGGCCCGAGCGAATAGACGTCGAAGCCCATGGTCATGAAGCCCGCCCCGACGGCGGATTCCAGCATATAGGAGGAGCGGCGCGGGTCTTTGCCGATCACCACCCGCCGACGCGCGCCGCCTTCTCCGCCGAAGATCTTTCCGGCGGCTTGTCCCAGCCGCAAGGCCATTTCGGCGGTGATGGGATGGGCGTTGGCGCGTCCGCGCACGCCGTCGGTTCCGAAATATCCGCGGTCGGCCTTGGCGGCCTGTTTGATCTGCTGTGGAATTTTCTCACCCTCTTTGCGGATAAGCGGCACAAGCGAAACTTCATTCGACATATGGTCTACCCCGACGCGACGCCAATCTAGCGCCTGAATCGGCCCGGGGCGAAGAGGATAAGATCATATCCGCCGCTCCGGGAGGCGCTCGATTCGCGATTCTGACCACGCGTTCATTGCAGAATCATGTCTGACGCTCAGATCCTTTCGAAGGAGGGGGCCGGCGCGGGCTTGGAATCCGGTTCAGGCGTCACGTCGAGCGGCTGAAGCACGAAGCCCCGATCCGTCTGCGCGCTCCAGACCGTCACGCCGAAGACCCGCGCCAGAATCTCCGGCGTCAGCGCCTCGGCGGGCGGGCCGTCGGCGGCGATCCGGCCCTCGCGCAGCAGAATCAGCCGCGTGCAATGGCGCGCCGCCAGACCCAGATCATGCAGAGAGGCCAGCACCGCGCCGCCCTCGGCGGCCCGGCGCGCGAAGACCCGCATGGCGGAGATCTGCGCCGCCGGATCCAGCCCCGCGGCGGGCTCGTCGGCGACGAGCAACGGCGATTCCTGCGCCAGAAGCCGCGCCATGAGGACGCGGGCCTGCTCGCCGCCGGATAATTCGTCGGCGCGGCGCTTGCGCAGCTTGTCGAGCTTCAGGGCCGTCAGGGCGCGCGCCACGGCGAGGCGGTCGGCTTCGGCGGCGGCTTCGGGATGGGCGAGCCTTCCCAGCGCGACCACCCGCTCGACGGACATGGGCCATGCGATTTCGCGCGTCTGAGGCATGAAGGCGACCGCCCGCGCGCGGGCGGCGGCCGACATCTCGGCGAGGGAGGCGGAGCCTGCGGCGGATTGCAGCCCGAGCGCCGCCCGGAGCAAGGTCGTCTTGCCCGCGCCGTTGGGACCGAGCAGCCCGACGAATTCGCCCGCCCGGATCTCTAAATCGACGTCGCGCAGAACGGAGCGCCCGCCCCGGACCACGCTCAGGCCGCTCAGCTTCATCATAATGCTCATGGCTCGCCCTCGCGCAGAGGCGGCGCGTTGGCCGCCAGCGGACTGCCCGGAGGCGCCGCCTCGGAGTAAAGCGCCGCCGCCGGAGGCCGCGCGTCGGGGAGGGCGGCGGCGCGCACCCGCATGTCGCGCTCTTTGCGCCAGCCGCCGTAACGATAAAGGAGGATCGCCATGATCATGGTCGCGACCATGGCCGCCGGGAAGCTCAGCCAAAGCGCGTCCGGACCGATCGCGCCCTGAAGCCCCCAGGCGAAGCCGAGGCGGATCGGAAACATCGAGATGAACAAAATCGCCAGAGGCCAGAGCACCTGCCCATTGGCGCGCACCGTGGCGAAGAGCACCATGGTCACGCCGAAGGGGATGAAGCCCCATGTGGCGATGCGCATGATATGCTCGCCGATCCCGACGGCCGCGCCGCCCGCGCCTAAAAACAGCTCCAGAGCGGCCCGCTCGGCCAGCAGAAGCAGCAGCACCAAAGCGCCCGTCAAAGCGAGGTTGAAGACCACGCCGACTTGCGCGATGCGCTCCACGCGGTCCCAGCGTCCGGCGCCGATGTTCTGGGCGGTCATGGCGCTGACCGCCGCCCCGAGCGCCATGGCGGGCATCTGCACATAGGTCCAGAGCTGCTGCGTGGCGCCGAAAGCGGCGGTGGTGTCCACGCCGCGCTCGTTGATGAGCGTCATCATCGCCAGCATGGAGGCCGAGACCACGATCATCTGAATCCCCATGGGCAGGCCCTTGGTCAGCATGAGCTTCAGAATCGCGCCGTCGGGGCGCAGATAGCCCAGTTCCGCCCCGCGCAGCCGCAAAGGCAGATCCCGCCCGTAGACATAGGCCAGCATGGCCGCGAGGCTGACGTAGCTGCCGACCGCCGTGGCCAGCGCCGAGCCTCCGACGCCCATCGCCGGGAAAGGCCCCAGCCCGAGGATGAAGACCGGGTTCAGAATCACGTCGAGGACCGCCGCCAAGGCCATGAAGATCAAAGGCGTCACCGCGTCCCCGCCGCCGCGCAGCACCATCATCAGCATGGTCATGAGCAGAAAGGCGGGCAGGGCGAGGAAGGTGACCTTCAGGAAGGCGCGGGCCAGAGGCTCGATCTCCGGCGCGACTCCCAGCACGCCCAGCACATGAGGCGCCGCGAACCAGCCGCCCACCGCCAGCAGCAGCGAGACCGGCAGGAAAGCCCCCATCGCCGTCCCGACCACCCGCCGCGCGGAATCCAGATCTCCGCGCCCGACCGACTGGCCGACGAGGATGGTCGAGGCCATGCCGAAGCCGAAGACGAAGGCCGTCAGCAGAAACATGACGAGATTGCCGTTGGCGGTGGCCGCCACGGCGGCTTCTCCGATCAGCCGCCCGACCCAGATGGTGTCTATGGAGCCGTTGGCGGATTGCAGCATCGACGAGGCGAGCGTGGGCAGGGCGAAGGCCAGCAAAGTGGGGCCTATCGGCGCCGCGACCAGATCGTTCTTGGCTTTCAACTCGGGTCTCCATTGGGCCGAAAAGGCTAGGCGGGAATCTGGCATGGCCGGGGGCGTCGTTCAATCCAAAGGGCTTCATGTCGGCTTGAGGTCGGGAGGCGGCGTCTTCTTATCCGAATATCGCATAAGTATAGGGCGCTTAAGCATTGGACGCGCGCCCGGCGGCGTGCGAGCCAAGGCTTCGGCTTTTCTTCAGGGGATCCCTCGGAAAGCCCGACGTCCTGGCCCATGGCGCGGCGGCGCCGGGCTTCAGGACGTCGCATATGATCACGCTCGACCAAGTTTCGAAAATCTATCGCGCGGGCGGAAATAAGATCGCCGCTGTGGACGAGGTCAGCCTGACCATCCCCGCGGGAAGGGTCACGGGGATCATCGGCCAGAGCGGCGCCGGGAAAAGCACGCTCATCCGCATGCTGAACGGCTTGGAGAAGCCTTCCTCCGGCTCGGTTCTGGTGGCGGGGCGCGACATGGGCCGGGCCTCCGGGGCGGAGCTGCGCAAGGCGCGGCTCAAGATCGGCATGATCTTTCAGCATTTCAATCTGCTCTGGTCGCGCACGGCGCGCGCCAACGTCGCCTTCGCGCTGGAGATCGCCGGAATTCCCCGCGCCGAGCGCCGCGCCCGAGTCGAGGAGCTGCTCCGGCTGGTGGGGCTGGAGGGCAGAGAAGATTCCTATCCCGCGCAGCTTAGCGGCGGACAGAAACAGCGCGTCGGGATCGCGCGGGCTCTGGCCAATGCGCCGGATCTGCTCCTCTGCGACGAAGCCACCTCGGCGCTGGACCCTCAGACCACAGATCAGATTCTGGATCTCCTCTCCGAGATCAACCGCCGCCTCGGGCTGACCATCGTGCTGATCACGCATGAGATGCATGTGGTGCGCCGCATCTGCGATCATGTGGCGGTGATGGAGGCCGGGCGCGTCGTGGAGGAAGGCCTCGTCTCCGAGGTCTTCGCCGCGCCGAAACAGCCGATCACCCGCCGCTTCATCCGCCAGACCTCGGAGGAGGGGGGCTTTGATCCGGCCCTCGCGCCGCCCGAGGGCGCATTGCTGCGTCTGACCTATGCGGGCGAGGGCGGAGCGGCGCAGGATTCCGCCTTCTCCGAGGCGGTTTTGAAGCTCGGGCTGCGGGCGAATCTGCTTCAGGCCCGCCTGAGCCAGACCCTTGAGGGGCCTTCCGGCGAGATCGTCGCCCATTTGCCCGATCCGGCTCAGGCGCGGGCTTTGGCCGAATTCCTCGCGACGCGCGGAATCGGCGTCGATCTTCTGCGGGAGGGCTAAGCCATGCTCGCCGAATGGATCTCCGCCGCGCTGCCCAACGTGCGACTCGCGCCTCTGCTCAAGGCGACGCAGGACACGCTGTATATGACCGCCATGGCGGGAGCGGCGGTCTTCGTGCTCGGGCTGCTGCTCGGGACGGCCCTCTATCTGACTTCGCCGGGGCGGCTGCTGGCCAATCGGCCCCTCTATTGGACGCTCTCGACGCTGACCAACGTCTTTCGCGCCATTCCCTTCATCATCCTGCTGGTGCTGCTGATTCCCTTCACGCGGGCGGTGGTGGGCACGATCCTCGGGGTGAACGCGGCGCTTCCGGCGCTGATCTTCGGGGCGGCGCCCTTCTACGCGCGCCTCGTGGAGCTGGCCTTCCGCGAAGTCGACCGCGGCGTCATCGAGGCCACCCGCGCCATGGGCGGCGGAATCGGGACGGTGGTCCTCCGGGTGCTGATCCCCGAGGCCGCTCCGGCGCTGGTCTCCGGCCTGACCGTCACGCTGATCGCCTTGGTGGGCTATACGGCCATGGCGGGCGCCATCGGCGCCGGAGGGCTCGGCCATCTCGCCTATCTCGAAGGATTCCAGCGCAGCCGCCGCGACGTGACCCTCGCGGCCACTCTGGCGGTGCTGCTGATCGTCTTCGTCATTCAGTTTCTCGGCGACCGCCTCGCGCGGCGTCTGGACAAACGCTGACTCTCTCTTGAGTCTCAAGGAGCTTATCATGTTGAACCGCATCTTCGCCGCGACTTTCGCCTCTGTTCTGGCGCTGGCCGGTCCCGCTTTCGCTCAGACCAAGCTCACCGTGGGCGCTTCGCCGACGCCGCACGCCGAGATCCTCGAATTCGCCAAGCCGCTGCTGGCGGAAAAGGGCGTGGATCTGAACGTCGTCGTGTTTCAGGACTACATCCTTCCGAACACCGCCCTCGTGGGCGGCGACATCGACGCGAATTATTTCCAGCACGTCCCCTATCTGAACGAGGTGCTGGCCGATAATCCTGATTATAAGCTCGTCAATGCGGGCGGCGTGCATGTCGAGCCCATCGGGATCTACTCCAAGCGCTGGAAGAGCCTCTCCGAGCTGCCGCAGGACGGCCGCGTGATCCTGCGCGATTCCGTGGCCGAGGAAGGCCGCATCCTCGCGATCTTCCAGCGCGAGGGCGTGGTGAAGCTGAAAGAGGGCGTCGAGGCGGCGGCGGTGCGGATCTCCGACATCGCCGAGAACCCCAAGAACCTGACCTTCCTGCCCGACATCGAGGCGGCGCTCCTGCCGCAGGTCTACGCCAACGACGAAGCCGACGCCGTGACCATCAACGCCAATTACGCGCTCGGCGCGGGGCTGGACCCGGTCAAGGATCCCATCGCCGTCGAGAGCGCCGAGGGCAATCCCTACGCCAACATCGTGACCGTGCGCGCGGGCGACGAGACCCGTCCGGAGATCGTCGCGCTGGTCGAGGCGCTGAAGTCCGAGCCGGTGCGTCAATTCATCCTCGACACCTATAAGGGCGCCGTGGTTCCCGTCGCCGAGTGATCCGCTGAGCTTAAATCGGCTGAGAAAAACCCCGTCCGCGCTTTTCCGCGCGGGCGGGGCCTTGCGATTCCTGCGCCTTGCTCCGCTCCCCTCTGGGGCGAGTCGTCGCAAGCGCCGATCCACAGCCTTGGCGTCATGAAACTTCGTGTAAGCATTCCCGCATCTGCGAAGACGCCTGCGGCGCGCTCTGATTTTCCTTGTGCTGAGGATTTCGGGGCGCGGCCTGCGCGGCTTTCGCGGAGATCTTCATCTGCGAAAGGGAGCTTGCGGAGCCATGGGTCTTCTGGGCGTCGTCTTATCTTTGGGCCTTTTGATGTATCTCGCCTATCGGGGCGTGAACGTCCTGATTCTGGCGCCTCTTCTGGCGCTTCTGGCGGTTCTGTTCAGCGGCGGCCTGCCGATTTTAGGGACTTACACCCAGATCTTCATGAAGGCGCTCGGCGATTACGTCGCGACCTTCTTTCCGCTCTTCATGCTCGGGGCGATCTTCGGCAAGCTCATGGCCGACAGCGGTTCGGCGCGGGCCATCGCGGAATGGATCGTGGCGAAGCTCGGGGCGCAAAACGCGATTCTCGCGGTGGTGCTGAGCTGCGCGGCTCTGACCTATGGCGGCGTGTCGCTTTTCGTGGTGGCCTTCGCGGTCTATCCCATCGCGGCGGAGCTTTTCCGCAAGGCCGGGATTCCCAAACGCCTGATCCCCGCGACCATCGCCCTCGGCGCCTTCACCTTCACCATGACCGCGCTGCCGGGCTCGCCCGCGATTCAAAACGCCATTCCGACCCCCTATTTCGGCACGACGCCTTTCGCGGCGCCTCTGGCGGGAATTCTGGGCGGCGCGGTCATGTTCCTCGGAGGCATGGCCTGGCTGCGCTGGCGAGCCGCTCAGGCCGCCGCCCGCGGCGAGGGCTATGGCGATCATCCGCCGAGTTCGGCGGAATCCGTGGTGATTCACGAAAACCCGCCGGGCGTGCTCATCGCTCTGACGCCCGCTTTTTCGGTGATCGCGCTGAACGCGCTCTTCACCTACGTCCTGCTGCCCCGGCTGGATTCCAGCTTCCTCGCGGAGCCCGCTTACGGCTCGACGACCATCGATTCCGTGCGGGGCGTCTGGGCGATCATTTCGGCTCTGACGCTCTCCATCGTCCTGCTGATCGCCCTGAACTGGGCGCGGCTGAAGACTCTGCGCGAGAGCCTCAATGCGGGAACCATGGGTTCGCTTCTGCCGATCTTCAACACCGCCTCGGAAGTCGGCTACGGCGCGACCATCGCCTCTTTGCCCGCCTTCGCTCTGGTGCGCGACGCGGTGATGAACGTCTCGCCGAATAATCCTCTGGTTTCGGTGGCGGTGGCGACCAACGTGCTGGCGGGAATCACCGGCTCGGCCTCCGGCGGACTCTCCATCGCCTTGCAGACCCTCGGCGGACATCTGAACGCCATGGCCGAGGCGACGGGCGTCAGCCCCGAATTGATGCATCGCGTGGCGGCCATGTCCTCGGGCGGCTTCGACACTCTGCCGCATAACGGCGCGGTGATCACGCTGCTGGCCATCTGCGGCCTGACCCATAAGCAGTCTTATCTCGACATCTTCGTCGCGGCTCTGCTCGTGCCGGTTCTGGCGACGGCCGTGGTGGTGCTGGTCGGCGGCTATGTGATCTGAGGGGCGTCAGAGCGCAGTCCGAAGAATCCGCAAGATTTTTCGGAGGAATTGCGCGACAGGATGAAATCCGAGAGCGCTTGAACTCCAAGCGCTCTAAGGCCCCTCCATGGAGTCCAGCGCCGCCGCTTTGACGAGGGCGAAGAGCTCTTCGCCCTCTTTGAGCGCCATCTCCGCCGCCGCGAGCCGCGTCAGGCGGGCGCGGAGGAGGCCGCCGCCCTCCAGCGTCAGCCTCGCTTCGAGGAAGGGGCCTTCCTCCGCCTCCAGAGCCTCCAGCCGCACGGGCAGAGCGTTGCGGATCGAGATCTCTTCCGGCGCCCGGCGGGCCAGAGCCACGTCGGCGGCGGCGATCCTCAGCCTCAGGCGCGCGCCGAGGGGCGGGGCGGCCTCGACGGGCACCCGCAGCCGCGCGCCGCCTAAATCCACGTCGAGAATCTGATATTCCGCATCATAGCCCGCCGCCCGGCCCTCCAGAGCGGCGCCGGACTCCACCTCCGGCCCCAGAGCAGCGGGCGGGACCCGCGCGAAGACCTCCAGAGGCGGGCCGGAATCGAAGATCTTCCCGTCGCGCATGAGGATCAGCCCTTCGGAAAGTCTGAGGGCCTCCTCCACGGCGTGGGTGACGTAGATCACGGGGATTCCGAAGCGGCGCGGCAGATCGGCGATCAGCGGCAGAATCGCCGCCTTGCGCGCCCGGTCGAGGGCGGAAAGCGGCTCGTCCATGAGCATCAGCCGGGGGCGGGTCAGCAAAGCGCGGCCTATGGCGACGCGCTGGCGCTCGCCGCCGGAGAGGGTTTCGGGGCGGCGCTTGAGCAAAGGCCCGAGATCCATCCGCGCGACCACCTCCTCATAAGCGATGGGCGAGCCGTCTTGGGAGCGCCTTCCTGTCAGGCTGAATCTTCCGAAGATCCCGGGCTTTTGTTTGGTCGCGTTTTCACGACGCGAAGCCGTTCCGGCTTCGCTGGAAAACGCTCCGGGCGCCCGCCGCCAAGCGTAAAGGAGGTTCCGCTCCACGCTGAGATGCGGGAAAAGCCTTGCGTCCTGAAAGACGTAGCCCACCGGCAAGGCGTAGGGCGGACGCCCTAGCCATTCCTCGCCGTCGAGCTTCAGAGAGCCCCGCGCTTCGGGCTCGAAGCCCGCGATGAGCCGCAAAAGCGTCGTCTTCCCCGAGCCGCTCGGCCCGAAGAGCGTCGTCACGCCCGAAAGCGCGAAGCTCCCTTGCGCCGCCAGCCGAAAGCTTGGGCGGGTCAGAGTCAGATCGAGATCCAGCCGCATCAGGCCCTCATGCTGCGAAAGCGCCCGTTGAGCAGAGCCACCGTCAGGAGAATGCAGAAGGAGACCAGCAAAAGCCCTCCCGCGAGACGATGGGCCGCGGCGTAGTCGAGGCTCTCCACATGCTCGAAAAGCGCCATGGAGATGACCCGCGTGCGCCCCGGAATATTCCCGCCCACCATGAGCAGCACCCCGAATTCTCCGAGGCAATGGGCGAAGACCAGAGCCCCCGCCGTGGCGTATCCGCGTCCGGCCATGGGCGCGGCCACGGTGAGGAAGGCGTCGAGCGGGCGGGCGCGCAGCGAGGAAGCCGCCTCCATAGGCCCGCGCCCCACCGCCTCGAAGGCGTTTTGCAGCGGCTGCACCGCGAAGGGCAGGCTATAGACCAGCGAGGCCAGCAAAAGCCCGTGAAAGGAGAAGGCGAGAGTCCCGCCCGTGCGCTCCAGCCACCAGCCGCCGAACATGCTGTTAGGGCTCATCAGCAGCAGCAGATAAAACCCGAGCGCCGTCGGCGGCAGCACCAGCGGCAAAGCCACCAGCGCCTCCACCGGCGCGCGCCAGCGGCCCCTCGCCCGCGAGAGCCGCCAGGCCAAAGGCGTGGCGACCATCAGCAGGATCAGAGTCGTCAGCGCCGCGAGCCGCGCCGTCAGCCAGACGGCGCTCCAGTCGCTCGCGCTCATTGCGCGGGTTCAAGCTCGAGCTCGGGCTCCTGAAGGGCGGGCTCTTCGGCCAGCTCATAGCCGAAGCGCTCGATGATGGCGTGAGCGCTCGGAGCGCCGCGCAGATATTCGACGAATTCGCGTCCGGCGGGGGTGTCCTTGATGAGGATCGCGTCCTGACGGATCGGCGCGTAGATCTCCGCCGGAGGCAGCCAGAGGCTCCCCTGATCGACGAATTTGCCTTCCTTGATCTGCGAGAGCGCGATGAAGCCCATATCCGCCGCGCCGCTGGCCGTCGAGGCGAAGGCCTCGCCGATGCTGCCGCCTTGGGCGATCTTGCCTTCGAGATCGGCGGTCAGGCCGAGATTCTCGATGACCTCCATGGCGGCGGCGCCATAGGGCGCGGTTTTGGGATTGGCGATGGAGACCAGACGCGCGTTCTTCAGCCCCTCCGCCCCAAGCTCGACCTTCTCGCGGGGCGTCCAGAGCGCGAGCGTGCCGATGGCGTAGGTGAAGCGCGTGCCGACCACGCCGAGGCCCTCCTTTTCGAGCAGCTCCGGGCGCTCGTCGTCGGCGGAGAGGAAGGCGTCGAAGGGCGCACCCTCGCGGATCTGGGTGGTCAGGCCGCCGCTGGCGCCGAAGGCCGGGACCACGGTATGTCCGGTCTCCTTATGGAAATCCTCCGCGAGAACCTCCATGGCGCCTTTGAAATTGGCGGCCACGGCCACGGTGAGCGTCGCCGGAGCGACCTCCACGGGCGCGGGGCGCGGCGCCTCCTGAGCGAAGGCGGATTGGGCGAAGATGGGCAGGCCGACCAGAGCGGCGGCCAGAAGAGGAGCGAATTTCATCGCGAGACTCCTTGAAAAAGGCGTGGGCTTATTCATTCGGCGGCTTTCTGAGGCGGGAGCGTCTCAAGGCGGCTTTCGAAATCCGCCTCCTCGACGCAGGCTTGCAGAGCGGCGGCCATCGGCGTTTGCGGCGCGCGCTCGGCGAGGACCAGCCCGACCATGTGGCGGCGCGGCGCTTCGGGCATCTCCAGCAGCGCCAGACCCCCGACCTCGCCGAAGACGAAGCGGAAGGCCTGCGGGACGATGGCGCACCAAGGTCCGGCGCGCAGATGCGACGCCACCCCGAGAAAGCTGTTGCAGGTGATCTTCGGCCTCAGGCTGACGCCGAAATCCGCCGCCGCCTCGTCGAGGATGCGGCGATGCTTCATCTCCTCGCGCAAGAGGCAGAGGGGCTGCGCGGCGGCCTCGGCCCAATCGACGATCTCGCGCGCCGCCAGAGGATGCCCGGCGCGGCAGGCGAAGAGATAGCGCTCGCGATAAAGCGGAAAGCCTTGCAGGCCCTCCTGCGAGGCTTCGTCGAGATAGGTGACGCCGCCGTCGATCTCGAAGATCTCCAGAGCCCGGCGCAAAGCCTGAAAGGACATGGAGCGGATTTCAATCCCGGCCAGAGGATGGCGGCGCGCGAAACGCTCGGAGATCAGCGAGACCATCGGCATGGCGGCGGGGATCACGCCGAGGCGCAGATCTCCGGTCAGGCCGCCTTGGGCGCCTCTCAGATCCTCATGGAGGCTGTCGTGGTCCGCGAGGATCCGCCGCCCCCAACGGAGCAGCTTCTCGCCCTCCGGCGTGAGCGCCGTGAAGCGGTGCCCCCGGATGACCAGCGCGAGATTGAGATCCTCCTCAAGCTTGCGGATCGCCTGCGAGAGCGTCGGCTGCGTGACGCCGCAGGCCTCGGCGGCGCGTCCGAAATGCTTTTCCTCGGCGAGGACGATGAAGAATTTCAGATGCCGGATGAGCATAGGCCCGCCTTCCTGCGCCGGAATCCCGGCGAGGCGCCGCCGCGCGGCTCCAGAGCCTCCGGACGCGCGGGCCCGGTCATGGGCGCAGGAGGCGAGCATGGAGCAGCCTCGCGCGAGGCCTCCGCGTCAACCGCGCTTCCCGCAGATCCAGCGCATTGGACATAGGCGATTCCTATCGTTCCCCGAGAAAATCGACGCGATTTTCTTCAAGCCTCGCCTTTCACTGCGGCATCTGGCGGAAAGGTTCAATCTTATTGATTGGTCTTATTTATCGATTGATTCCGCCTATGAAGGGCGGGCGCTTCGGAAATCCCGGTCTCCGCGCGGATTGAGGCGCGGCCTCGGCGCGCTTCCCGTCGGTTTCTTGAGATGAGGAATTGATCCGGCGCGCCTAAGATCCTAGAGGGCTCCGTCGACCGGCTGCGGTCGACGCCCCAGTTTGGAAAGCCGCATGATGAAGAGCATGGCGAAGCGCCCCATCCGCGAGGGGGTCGAGGCTCGACCGGGAGGCGCGTTTTGACCCGCGCCTTGATGATTCAGGGGACGGGCTCGAATGTGGGGAAATCCCTGCTCGTGGCGGGGCTCTGCCGGGCGGCGCGGCTGAGGGGCTTGCGGGTTCTGCCCTTCAAGCCGCAGAACATGTCCAACAACGCCGCCGTGACCGCCGAGGGCGGCGAGATCGGCCGGGCTCAGGCTTTGCAGGCGCTGGCCTGCGGCGTCGAGCCCTCCGTGGACATGAATCCGGTGCTGCTCAAGCCGCAAACCGACGTCGGGGCGCAAATCGTGGTGCAGGGGAAGGTCTTCGCCTCGGCGCGGGCGCGGGATTACGGCGCGCTCAAGCCCCGGCTGACGGGCGCGGTTCTGGAGAGCTTCGCCCGGCTGAAATCCCGCGCGGATCTGGTGATCGTCGAGGGGGCGGGCAGCCCGGCGGAGGTCAATCTCCGCAAAAACGACATCGCCAATATGGGCTTCGCGCGGGCGGCGGCGGTTCCCGTGGTGCTGGCGGGCGACATCGACCGCGGCGGAGTCATCGCCCAGATCATCGGGACTCAGGCCGTGCTTGACCCTGAAGACGCCGCCATGATCCGGGGCTTCCTCGTCAACCGCTTTCGCGGCGATCCGCGCCTCTTCGACGACGGATATGACCTGATCGCGCGGCGCACGGGCTGGCGGGGCTTCGGGGTGGTTCCATGGTTCGCGGGCGCGGCGCGGCTTCCGGCGGAGGACGCGCTGGATCTCGCGCCTTCGGGCTCGGGTCCGGTGAAGATCGCCTGTCTTTGCCTCTCGCGCATCGCCAATTTCGACGATCTCGACCCGCTGAAGATCGAGCCCGCGATCCGTCTGGAGATGATCCGCCCCGGCCAGCCTCTGCCCGGAGACGCGGCCTTGGCGATCATTCCGGGGACGAAATCCACGCGCGGCGACCTCGCCTTTCTGCGGGCGCAGGGCTGGGACGTGGATTTATTGGCCCATCACCGGCGCGGAGGGCGGATTCTCGGGCTTTGCGGCGGCTATCAGATGCTCGGACGCAGCGTGGCCGACCCCGAAGGGCTGGAGGGCGAGCCGGGCGAGACGCCGGGCCTCGGGCTGCTTGAGGTGGAGACCGTCATGGCGCCGGACAAGCGCCTGACCCGCGTCGAGGCGCTGCACGCGGCGAGCGGATTGAAGGTCTCGGGCTATGAAATCCACATCGGCCGCACCCAAGGCCCCGACCGCGCGCGGCCCTTCGCCTATCTCGGGGGCGAGCCGGAGGGCGCGGTTTCGGCGGATGGGCTGACGACGGGATCTTATCTCCATGGGCTTTTCGCCGAAGACGCCTTTCGGGCGGCCTATCTGGCGAGCTTGGGGGCGCAGGCGGGGGGGCTCGGCTATTCCGCCGGAGTCGAGGCGGTTCTCGACGAACTCGCCGCCCATCTGGAGGCGCATCTCGACGTGGAGGGGCTTCTGGCTCTGGCCGACTAAAGTCGCTTCGGAAATCCGGCTGAGGGGGGATGTCGGGCGAGGCGCGCGTTCTATATAGCTCCGGCGTCCGCCGCCTCAGGAGAAACCATGGAACGTCAGATCGAACGCATTCTTTTCGCCAGCCGCTGGCTGATGGCCCCGATGTATCTGGGGCTGGTCGTCGCGCTGGCCATCCTCGTCTGGATGTTCATCATGGAGCTTGTCCGCTTCGCCATGATCATCCCCGCCATGACGGTGAACGACGCGATTCTGGGCGCTCTGGCTCTGATCGACCTCAGCCTCGGGGCGAATCTGCTGCTGATCGTGATCTTCTCGGGCTATGAGAATTTCGTCAGCCGGTTGGACATCAACGGCCATGAGGATCGCCCCGAATGGCAGGGCGAAGTCGATTTCTCCGGGCTGAAGCTGAAGCTCGTGGCCTCCATCGTGGCGATTTCGGGCATTCATCTGCTCAAGGTCTTCATGGACGTGAATAAATACACCCCCGAACATATCCGCTGGATGGTGGTCATTCATCTGGTCTTCGTGGCTTCGGGCGTTTTGCTGGCCGCTATGGACTGGATCGCCAACCACGCGAAGACCTTGAAAAAACCGAAGAAATCCGACGAGGATTGAACGGACCCGAACAGAAACAGGCGGAGCCGGGGGAGGCTCCGCCTGTCGTCGACTCCGGCGCGGGGAGGGGGCCGCGCGCCGGGAGGGGGATCAGGGCAGATCCGTCACGCGGATCAGCATGGTCTCGCCGGAGCTGTCGTCCACGCCGTCGTTGTCGGTGACGATCCAGGCGGTTCCCTCGGCGTCGAAGGTCAGGCCCTCGACCTTATCCAGCACATAGCCGCCGTTCGAGAGCAGATCCGGGAGCAGATCGCGGACCACCTCGCGGGAGACCACCGGAAGCTCGCCGCCCAGAGGCGCCGGGTTCAGCTCGGAGACCGGAACGCGGGTGACGACCTTGGTCGCGGCCTTGTCGCCGATGAGGTTGTCGCGCTCCAGCAGATAAACGTAGTCGCCGCGGGTCGCGATCTCGGAGAGCCCCACCCAGCCGGAGGTCGGCGCCGCCAGAGGATAGCGCACCGCGCCCCATTCCTTGGTCGCCGGATCATAGGAGACCAGCTTCACGAAGCCTTTCGGATCATCGCCCCATTCGCGCTGAATGGCGATCCAGAGGCGGTCCCCGACCCACGTGATCCCCTCGGCGCCGAAGCGCTTGGCGTGATTGGTCAATTCGGTCGGGAAGGCGACCTCCTCGACGATCTCGCCGGAGGCGTCCACGCGGTAAAGCGCATGGGGGACGTTCTTGTCGAGATCGCCTTCATTGGCGATCCAGAAGCCGCCTTCGCGGGCGAGGGTCACGCCCTCCATGTCGAGGCCGAGCGCCGGAGCGCCGCCGCGGGTCACGCGCAGCGCCGAGGTGATGCGGGCCGGGGTCTGGGTCGCGTCGATGGCGTAGATCGTCGGCTGAGCCTTGAAGAAGCTGTCGTTGACCGCATAGAGGCGGCCCGGAGCCTCGGGATCGGCGGCGAGGCCCGAAAGCGCCGCCCAGCCGATGCGCTCTTCGGCGCCTTCCGCGGTGAGGTAGGGATAGCGCGCCGGGCCTTCCGCACGCTGGTAGATCATGACATGGGCGCGGGCGGCGCCGTCTTCGCCAAGGTCGGTCTCATTGGCGGAGACCAGCAGATTGCGCGCCGGGATGGTCGCGTAGCCTTCCGGCCCGACGCCCGAAGGCAGAACCTGCAACAGAACCGGGTTCTTCAGGTCGGTCACGTCATAGACGCCGACCGCCGAACCGCGCTCGGAGCCGATGAAGAGCAGCGGCTGATCGCCGTAACGGGCGAAGGCCACGGATTCCGGCTCCACGCCCTTGGCGTCGGAGCGCTTATCCGGGTAATGGCCGAGGGCGATCAGGGCGTGCTCGAAGCTCGCGCCGGATTCAAAGACCACTTCGCCGCTTTTATGGAAGATGGTCCAGCCGCGCGAGCCGCCGTCCATATCGCCTTCATTGGCGGTGGCGAAATGCTCGTCGTCGATCCATTTGACCGAATCCGGCTCGCGTTTGCGGCCCGGCTGGCTCTCGGTGAAGATCAGCGCGCCTTCGTCGGTGGCGTCGATCTCGGTCAGATCCACGGCGCCCGCCGAAAAATGGCTGAGGATCGCGCCGTCGCGGCCCACGACGGCGATATGGTTGTTCTCCTGAAGCGTGACCACCGTTTCGCCGAGGGCGTTGATGTCCACGAATTCCGGCTCAGGATCTTCCGGCGAGATTTCGGCGAGGCCGGTCATGTCGATCTGGCGGCCCGAGGCGCAATCGACCACGCCGTTCTTGATCTCGGCGAGGTAGAGATAGCCGGCGGGCATTTGGCCCACGCGGCCGTCGCCCAGATCCTCGTCGCGCTCATTCTCGATGGCGACCGCGAGGAAGCTTCCGTCCGGAGCTATGGCGACGCTGTCCGGCTGGCCGCCGAGGTCGCAGCGCGCGATCTCCTTGCGGCTCGCGAGGTCGATGGCGACCAGATGGCCGGAGGTCTCGATATAATTCTCGGAGGTGTTGGCCGCCACGAAAGCGATCTGACCCAGCACGCCGACCGAGGTCGGATCGCCGCCCACGTCCACATTGCCGAGCGCTTTCGGCGCGGCGGGATCCGTGATGTCGACCAGCCCGGCCACGCCAAGGGGGCCGTCGGTGTAGATCAGCGTGTTCCCATCCGCCGAGACGGCGATGATCTCCGCCGAGGTCTCGCGGGCGCGGTCTTCGCCCTCGGCCATATTGAGGCTCGTGGCGAAGCTGGCGACGCGGTTGAAATTGGTCTCGGCGGCGGCCGCTCCGGCGCAGAGCGCCAGCACGGAGGTCAGACAGAGCAGATGAACGCGCATCCCGCTTTCCCCTCAGGTAGAGATTCCCCGGAGCGTTCTCCAGCGAAGCCGCTTGAGCTCCGCGTCGTGAAAACGCGACCATAAACATGCGGGCCTTGTGGCGGAGAGCGGCGACGAAAGCGCGAAGCTTTCATGACGTTTCGAAGACGTCAGACGTGGAATTGCTCCGGCCAGTCGCGAAACAGCGCCACCTGTCCCTCGCGGCGGAGGCGGCGCACCTGCGCGAGGTCGATCTCGCCCTGAAGCCAGAGGCTCTTACTGGTGAAGATCTCCGGGCTTTCGGCGTGGACGCCGTTCGGCGACATGCCGTAATCCGCCGGGACGTAAAGCGCGGCGCGGCCGAAATTCTCATCCACCGAAGGCGACCAGAGCGCCCGTCCCGCCGTCGAGGAGACCAGAACCGCCGTTTGATTCTCCAGCGCCCGCGCCTGAGCCCCGATCCGCACGCGATGCGCCCCGGCCTCCGTGTCGGTGCAGCTCGGCGCGAGGATGAGATCCGCGCCCATCTCCGCCAGACGCCGCGCCAGCATGGGGAATTCATTGTCGTAGCAGATGAGGATCCCCAAAACGCCGAGCGGCGTTTCGAAGATCCGCAGGCCCTCCTTGCCCGCCGCGACCTTCCATTGCTCGCGCTCGAAGCGGGTCATGATGAGCTTATCCTGCCAGCCCAGCAGCCCGCCCGGCCCGAAGAGGAAAGCCCGGTTGCGGTAAAGCCCGTCCGGGTCCAGCACCGGCGCCGAGCCGGGACAGAACCAAACCCCATGCCGCCGCGCGATCCCCTCGCAGAGCGCCAGCCAGCGCGGGATCAGCGGCTGCATCCCGGCCATGGAGCCATGCAGATCGCCGCGCTGCGGCTCGGGCAGAAGCCCCGTCAGAGTCATGGCGGCGTATTCGGGCAGCAGCAGCAATTCCGCGCCCGCCTCGGCGGCCTCGCGCGCGAGGCCCTCCAGATGGACGGCGTAGGAGTCCCAATCCTCGAAGAGCTCGATGGCGTATTGGCAGGCGGCGAATTTCACCATCAGCGGAGGTCCTTCAGCCAATAGGACATCGGCTTGAGGCTCTCCTCCGCCTCGCCGAGGTCGCGCCATGAGAATTCCGTCCGCAACTCCGGGCGATGGACATAGCCGCGCTTGCGCCAGAAGGCGTCCAGAGGCTGATAATCGGCGGGGCGCAAAGGATGGTCCTGCGGGCGCTCGACGGCGCTGAAGCAGCAGAAATCATAAGCCCCGGAGCGGCGGGCGAAGCCTTCGCGCTCCTCGAAGAAGCGCACCCCGATTCCGCCTCCGCGATATTCCGGCAAAAGCACGGATTCGCCGTAATAGAAGATGCGCTCGACGTTCCAGCCCGCCGCGCGGAAGGGGCGCTGAAATTCCTCCGTCTCCTCGCGCATGGGCATGGCCGTCGAGGCGCCGACCGCCTTTTCGCCGTCGAGAGCCAGCACGAAAAGGCTCTGCGGCGAACGGGCGTAGGTGGAGACGTATTTGCGTTCGTAAGCGAGATCGCCTTCATAAAGATAGGGGAAGGCCCGGAAGACCTTGATGCGCAGCCGCGCCAGATCCTCGAAATAAGGCTCGGCCGCCTGTCCCTGAAAGGTCTCGATCCTCACGCCGTCATCCATTTCGCCAGCTTCCATCCTGCGCTAGAGACTAGCAAAGAGCCTCTTCAACCCGCAAACCGGAAAGCGAAGATCATGAACGCCGCAGCAGTCATCCAATCTTACTACGACGCCTTCAATCGTGGAGACGTCGAGGGCTTCCTCGATCTTCTGACCGAAGACGTGATCCATGACGTGAATCAAGGCGGCCGCGAGATCGGCAAAGCGGCTTTCCGCGCCTTCGTCGCCAAGATGAGCCGCTCTTATCGGGAGACCCTCACGGATATGGTCATTTTCGGCAGCGCCGATGGCGCGCGCGGCGCGGCGGAATTCGTCGTCAACGGGGAGTATGTCGCCACCGACGAAGGCTTGCCGGAGGCCAAGGGGCAAAAATACGTGCTGCCCGCCGGCGCCTTCTTTGAGATCCGGGACGGCAAGGTGGCCCGCATCACCAATTATTACAACCTCAACGACTGGATCGCGATGGTCTCGGCGGCCTGAAAGCCAAGGCGGGCGGCCCGGAAGCCGCCCGCCCTGTCGATTCAGACGAAGAAACGTCAGGCGCGCAGATCGAAGCGGTCGGCGTTCATGACCTTGGTCCAGGCCGCCACGAAGTCGCGGACGAACTTCTCCTTATGGTCGTCCTGAGCATAGACCTCGGCGTAGGCCCGCAGAATGGAGTTCGAGCCGAAGACCAGATCCACGCGGGTGGCGGTCCATTTCACGGCGCCGGTCTTGCGGTCGCGGATCTCATAGAGCCCGTTCTCGACCGGAACCCACTTATTCGCCATGTCCGTGAGGTTGACGAAGAAGTCGGGCGTCAGAGCGCCCACGCGGTCGGTGAAGACGCCATGCTTCGCGCCGCCGTGATTCACGCCCAGAACGCGCATGCCGCCGACGAGGACGGTCATCTCCGGGGCGGTCAGGCCCATGAGCTGCGTGCGGTCGAGCATCAGCTCTTCGGGCGAGACGACGTAATCCCGCTTCACCCAATTGCGATAGCCGTCGTGGATCGGCTCCAGAACCGCGAAGGACTCGACGTCGGTCTGCTCCGCCGAGGCGTCGCCGCGACCGGGGGAGAAGGGAACCGTCGCAGCGAAGCCCGCCGCCTTGGCCGCGCGCTCGACGCCCAAACCGCCGCCCAGCACGATCGCGTCCGCGAGGCTCGCGCCGCTCGCCTGGGCGAGGGGCTCCAGAACCGCGAGAACCCGCGCCAGACGCTCCGGCTCGTTGCCCTCCCAATCCTTCAGAGGCGCGAGACGAATGCGCGCGCCATTGGCGCCGCCGCGCATGTCCGAGCCGCGATAGGTGCGGGCGCTGTCCCAGGCCGTGGCGATCAGATCGGCGTCGGAGAGGCCGCTCGCGGCGATCTTCGCCTTGAGGGCGGCGACGTCGTATCCGGTCGGACCAGCCGGAATCGGATCCTGCCAGACCAGATCCTCGGTCGGGGCGTCCGGGCCGATGTAGCGCGAGCGCGGACCCATGTCGCGATGGGTCAGCTTGAACCAGGCGCGGGCGAAGGTCTTCGAGAAGAGATCGAAGTCGTTCATGAAGCGCAGCGAGATCTCGCGATAGGCCGGATCCACCTTCAGCGCCATGTCGGCGTCGGTCATCAGAGGATTCAGGCGGATCGAAGGATCCTCCACGTCGACCGGCTTATCGGCTTCGGCGATGGAGATCGGCGCCCATTGCGTGGCTCCGGCGGGGCTGCGCGTCAGAGTCCATTCATGGCCGAACAGCATCTTGAAGAAGCCGCCGTCCCATTTGGTGGGCTCGGTGGTCCAGGCGCCTTCGATGCCGGAGACCACGGTGTCGCGGCCCACGCCGCGGCCCTTGGTGTTCATCCAGCCGAGGCCCTGATATTCGGGTCCGGCGGTCTCGGGATCGGGGCTCAGATTCGAGGCGCTGCCGTTGCCGTGGCTCTTGCCGAGGGTGTGGCCGCCCGCCGTGAGCGCCACGGTCTCCTCGTCGTCCATGCCCATGCGGGCGAAGGTCTCGCGCATCTGATTGGCGGTGGCCTGAGGATCGGACTTGCCGTTGACGCCCTCGGGATTGACGTAGATCAGACCCATCTGAACCGCCGCCAGAGGATTCTCCAGCGTCTCGGGCTTGCTCACGTCGCCGTAACGGCCGTCGGAGGGGGCGAGCCATTCCTTTTCAGCGCCCCAATAGGTGTCTTTCTCGGGGTGCCAGATGTCTTCGCGGCCGAAGGCGAAGCCGTAGGTCTTCAGACCCGAGACTTCATAGGCGATGGTTCCGGCCAGCGCGATGAGGTCGGCCCAGGAGATCTTGTCGCCGTATTTCTTCTTGATCGGCCAGAGCAGACGGCGGCCTTTGTCGGTGTTGACGTTGTCCGGCCAGGAGTTCAGCGGCGCGAAGCGCTGATTGCCCGTATTGACGCCGCCGCGGCCGTCGGTCGTGCGATAGGAGCCCGCGGCGTGCCAGCTCACGCGGGCCATCATGCCGACGTAGCTGCCCCAATCGGCGGGCCACCAGTCCTTGCTGTCGGTCATCAGAGCGCGCAGATCGGCCTTGAGCGCCTCGAAATCGAGGCCCTTCACCGCTTCGCGATAGCTGAAGCCCTCGTCCAGCGGATTGGTCTTGCGGTCATGCTGGCTCAGGATGTCGAGATTGAGGGCGTTGGGCCACCAATCCATCACCGATTTGCCGATCTCCGTATTGCCGCCGTGCATCACCGGACATTTGCCGGCGGTCTTCGCGTCGTCAGCGCCCATGTTTCCCTCCAAAGGCTTGCGTGACTCGGGTCGCCGGGGAGATCCTCCCCCCGCCCGAAGCTTCGTAAGGCCATCGGTAACAGAGACGTCCCATAACGCCTAATTGCATTTTCTGAAGGTTGCGATAACCTCAGCTTATGACGAAGCTCTCCATGCGGCATTTGCGTTATTTCGAGGCTCTGGCGCGGCTCGGGCATTTCGGCCGCGCCGCCGAAGACTGCGCCGTCTCGCAGCCGGCCCTCTCGGCCCAGATCAAAGAGATGGAGGAGCTGCTCGGGGCGCCTCTGGCGGAGCGCGGGGCGCGGCGGATTCGTCTGACGCCTCTCGGCGAGGCGGTGGCGCTCAGGGCGCGCGAGATTCTGCGCGCGGCGGAGGAGATGGAGGGTCTCGCGCGGGCGGCGCAAAATCCGCTCGTCGGGCGGCTGAGGATCGGAATCATCCCTACGGTCGCGCCTTATCTTCTGCCGCAGATCGTGACCGAACTGACCCGGCGCAGCCCTGAGCTTGATCTGAGGCCCCGCGAGGCCGTGACGCAAAAGCTCATCGGCGATCTTCTGGAGGCGCGGCTCGACGCGGCGGTCGTCGCTCTGCCGATCTCCGAACCCGCCCTGACCGAGACTCCGCTCTTCGAGGAGGAGTTTCTCCTCGTGCGCCCGCCGGAGGACGCCGGGAAGCCGCCGCCCAATCCCGAGGCTCTGCGCGGGATGCGGCTCCTGCTGCTGGAGGAGGGGCATTGCTTCCGCGATCAGGCTTTGTCTTTCTGCGAGCTTTCGGCTTCTCCGCGCGAATTGATGGAAGGGAGCTCCCTCTCGACTCTGGTGCGGATGGTCGGAGCGGGAATCGGCGTGACGCTGATTCCCGAAATGGCCGCCGCCGTCGAGGCGCGTTCGGCCTCCGTCTCTCTGACGCGCCTGCCGGAGCCGAGGCCCACGCGGAGCATCGGCATGGTCTGGCGCAAAAGCGATCCTCTGGCGGGGCGTCTGGCGCAGATCGCCGAGATCATCCGGCAGACCGGCGCGGCGGCCTCCGCCTTCCGGGAGCCGGTCTGAATCCGCGGCCGCGTCAGTAGATCCAGATCTCCACCCGGCGATTGCGGCTCTGACCGGCCTCGTCCACGCCGCCCCGGCCCTTCCAGTCGCAGGCCACCGGCGCGATCTCGCCCCAGCCGACGACCAGATCCGTCTTCACCCCCGCCTCGGCCAGCCGCGCCGCCACCGCCCGCGCCCGGTCCCGCGCCAGCCAGCGGTTGTCCGCATGCACGCCGAGGCTGTCGGTGAAGCCCAGAGCCGCCAGTTTGCGGCGGGGCTGCTCCTGCTTCAGCGCCTTCCAATAGGCCGCCAGACGCTCGACGTCCCTTGCGGCGTTTTCATCCAGCTCCGAGCCGCCGAAGGTGAAGCGGAAGGTCACGCTGAGCCGCCGCGCTTCGGGATCGGCGGCGAAGCGGGCGAAGTCCTGCATGTCGGCGAGGCCGACGTCCTCCTTGTCGGCCAGCAGCAAAGTGCGCCGGATGGCCTCGTCGCCATAGCCGCGCGGACTGGCGACCACCTCCAGATCGGTCAGCTCCGCCGCCGCCAGAGCCGGACGCGCCGCCTCCGAGAGCGTGAAGGCGGCGAAATCCTGCGCCGCTTCGGAGGCCGCGCCGGACTTCCGCAGCAGCGTCAGCCGCCGCGCGAGCGGATATTCTCCGGTCTTCAGCGCGAAGGGCTCCGGCGCGGAGACGAGCCCGCAATCCTGCGCCAGAGCGAGCGGCTTGGCCGCCCCCGGAGGCCCGCCCAGAAACCCAAGCGCCAAAGGATCGCTCGCCGCCGCCGCGGCCAGATCGGCGTTGGAGGCGAAGGCTTCGGCGCCTCGGGCGAAGGCGCCGCCCTCCATGACGAAATTCCTGAAGAGATCGGCGGAGCCGGAATCCCCGTCGCGGACGAGCAGACGGACCGGCCCTTTGAAGGCCGGATCGATGCGGCTCCAATCGGCGACGCGGCCCGAGAAGAGATCCCGCAGCTGGGCGAAGGACAGCGCATGGACCGGATTATCGGGATGGACCACCACCGTCACGCCGTCCAGCGCGAGGACATGGGCGACGAGCCCGCCCTCCGCTTCGGCGGGCTTCGCCGGACGTGAGGACATGGCGAAATCCGCCGCGTTCCGCCGCAGCGCCCGGAAGCCCGAAGCCGAGCCATGGGCGGAGACGCGGATCTCCACCTCCTCATCCTCCGGCGAGACGGCGGAGAGGGTCAGATCCTCCGGCGTGGCGCCCTGCCGCCGCAGAACTTCGGCGTGGCCCGAGTTTTCGAGAAAGGCCCGCCCAAGCTCCGGCAGAAGCCGCGCGCCCATGGCGTTGGAGCCGGAGAAGCGCAGCAGCGTCCGGGGCGCCTCCTGAGCGGCCTCGCGGGTTTGCGCCTCGGCGGCGGGTCCGCATAAAGCGCAACTCAGCGCGATCGCCGTGATTTTCCGCATAGGATCTCCCCTGAGCGCCGCGCGACTCCGCGTTTTCGACTGCGAATCCGATCCTCGCATGCGCGTTTCATCTCCCGGCGCCGAAATCGACGACGTCCGTCCGCATCAGCCGACGCTCCCGGGGCGTCTGCGGATCGCAAGCCGTCTCGCCGAGCGCCTGACGCTCGACCCGGCTCGCGCCATAGGCGTTGACATGCAAGGTGAAGTGAACCCGCGCCGCCCCCTGCGCCAGAGCGCGGCAGGCGGCTTCTTTGGCGGCGTCTTCAAGGGAGATCTCGACGCGGGGCTCGAGCCGTCCGCGCGTCCTCAGGCCGCGCCGCACAGGGTTGCGCGCCGCCTCAAGGACATAGACCTCGGCGTGATGCCCCTCCGCGCCGCCCGCGCTGGAGAGCGCGAGCCGCCCGTAGCCTTCCTTAGCCTCTAGGCCCGGCTCGTCGAGATTGGGGCGGCGGGGCGTGACGTTGGCCGTCAGGCGGCCGATCCGCTCGCCGGGGAAGGGGCCGGGGGCCTCCGCGAGCAGAAGATCGAGATCCGCCTCGCCCTCCCAGATCAGAGCGATCTGAAGGGCGCCTTCGAAATCGGGGAAATCCAGCAATTCGGCGCGCGGACGCCCTTCGTCGTCGCTCCAGTTGAGGAGCGTCAGGCGTCCGAGCAAAGGCAGAGCGGCCTGCGCTTGCCCCAGAGCGTCGAAAGGGGCGAGGAAGACGTAATCTCCGATGGAGAACTCCGCCACCTCCCCCTCGGCGCGGCAGGAGGAGGAGATGCGCACGTCGGCGGCGCCGGGGCGCGTGCGCCGGACCTCGAAACGCTCGACGCAATCTGCGGCGGGCGGCGCGATGTCCTCCGGCTGGGCCCGCGCCGGGGAGGGCGCCGCCGAAGCCGCGAAGGCGCCGAGAAGAATCATCCGCCCGATCAGATGCATGGCGATCTTCTCCTCTGCTTGCGGCGCCTCCGCCCCATCCGCTCGCCGTCTGGCTCAGGAGCCGCACGGCGTAAACCTATCATTAAGGATAAGTCCGCGCCAGAGGGCGAAGCCTCGAAATGAAGATTTTGAAAGGATTAAACAATCCGCTCACGTCCAAAAGCGCGGCGCGGCGCCGAAGCGGGATTCTCAGCGCGATCCGCAGGCCGAATCGATGTCTCCGGGGCTGGTCTCTCCGGATTGACAGAATCCGCAAGCGCGCCTCATCTGGGGCGAAACGGCGCGCCGGGGGAGGGGCCGGGGAGGGGATGAGGATCATGAAGGGCGTCAAACCAAGGCCGGTCGTTCTGCTCCACGGCTGGACGATGAGCGGCGCGAGCTTTGATCGGCTCATCGCCCGGCTCGGGCCGGATTTCGCCTGCCGCGCGCCGGATCTGCCGGGCCATGGCGCAGAACGCGCGCAGCCCGCCACCCTCGACGCCTGCGTCGAGCTCGCCGCCCGCGAGATCGCGGCGGCGGGTCCGGGCGCGATTCTCCTCGGTTGGTCGATGGGCGCGGCGGCGGTCTGGCGTCTGCTGGAGCGGCGAGGGCCGGGAGATCTGGCGGGGCTCGTCACCATCGACATGGGGCCGAAGCTCGGGCCGGACTGGCCTTTAGGGCTCCGGGATCAGACGCCGGAGCGTCTGCGCCGGGGGCTGGAGGAGATGCGCGAGGACTGGCCCGCCGCCGGACAAAAAATCGCCCGCGTCACCTTCGCCGAGCGCGAGGGCGGGCCGGACATGAGCCGCGAGGAGGCCGTCCGGCAAGTCTTTGCGAATGATCCGCGGCTCATCTTGCCCTATTGGGAGGAGATGCTCGCCATGGACATGCGCGATCTGGTTCCCCGGATCTCTCTGCCTTGGCTGGTGGCCTATGGCGCCCGCAGCAGGCTTTATGCGCCGGAGACCTCGGAATGGCTGGTCGAGAGGGCGCCCGACGCCCATCCGGCCCGCTTCGAGCATTCCGGCCATGCGCCCCATCTGGAGGAGCCGGAGGCCTTCGTGAAAGCCTTCCGGGATTTCGCCGCCCGCCTGTGAGCCCTCAGGGTCAAGACGGCGCGCCGAGGCTTCCGCCATGGCGCGTCCAGATGTCGGCGGCGCGCGGCGTGCCCGCCCGCGCCAGATAGCCCTGCGCCTGCGCGAGATCGCCGTAACGGGCGTAGAGATCGCCCAATTCCTCCAGCGCATGGGCGTAGCCGGGATCCAGCCTGAGCGCGGTCAGCCAGGATTCGGCGGCGAGCTGGTCATGGCCGAGCCGGCTCCAGCAGACCCCGAGATTATGATGCGTCACCGCCCGGCTGGAATCCTCCGCGAGCGAGCGCTCGTAAAGCTTCAGCGCGGCGGCGTAGTCGCCCTGATCCTGCAAGGTGTTGGCCCATTCGTTCAGCGCCGGAGCGAAATGCGGATTCAGAGTCAGGGCGGCGCGGAAGCTCGCGAAAGCCTGATCCGGCGCCTTCAGATCGCGATGCGCGAGGCCGATGTTGGACCAATGGGAAGGATCGTCGCCTTCGAGATCCGCCGCCGCCTTGAAGCCCGCGCGGGCGCCGTCGAAATCTCCGGCGCTCCATGAGATCCGCCCGAAGCCCGCCGCCAAAGCCGCGCTCATGGGGGCGCGCTCCGCCAGAGCCTGAAGCCGCGCGGAGGCCGTGGCGAGATCGCCTTGCGCCCAAGCCTCCAGCCCCTCGGAGAGCAAAGCCTCCTCGGCGGCCGCCGCCTGAGCCCGGGCGGCGGCCTCGGCCCGGTGGAAACAGGCCGTCAGCGCGATCACCCGCTCGCCCGCCGCCAGATTCGGACGCCCATGCGGAACCTCCGAGCCGCGGCCTATGGCGAGGCCGTTGGTCTCGGTGGGGATGACATGGACGGGGGCGTCTCCGGGCGCATGGCCAGGCGCGAAGACTTCGAGGCTCAGACCCCGGCTCGGTTCGGCGGCGGGCGGATGGGAAGCCTCCAGATAGAGGATCAGAGTGCAGGCGCAGGACTCCTTGCGGTCGAGATGCACCCCAAGCCGCGATTCCGCCGCGTCGTAATAGGTGTAGCAGGTGCTTTCCCGGCTGACCTCCAGAGCCTCGCCCATCAGCGCCGAGAGAAAGGGCTCGCCGATGGTCCTCAGGAAGGCCGCCCCCAAGGGGCCGAGTTCGGCGCGCATGAGCTGTTGGTCGAAATCCGCCGTGGCGGCGTTCTCCCATGCGGCGGCGCGTTGGAGGCGGGCCTCCTCCAGCAATTCGGCGTGGAGCGCGGGCGCGAGGGCCGGAGCCCCGATCCCCACGAATCCGATCCGCTCCAGATCCGCCGCCAGAGCCTGCAAGCGCTCGTCGGAGGCCGCGAGGGCCGCGCGGGCGTCGGGGTTCAGCATCGTCGGTCGAGCTTCGTCCTTCATGATCAGAGCGCCTCCGCCGCCGCGCCGAGCTTCGTCAGAAAGATTTCGCCGACCTGCGTCGGGCGGGCCTGCCCGCGCAGATAGGCCCAAGCCTGACGCACGCGCTCCGCCTCATGGTCGCGGATCGGCGCGACGCCCGCCGCGAAATCGGGCCGGGCGATCATCAGACGCCGATAAAACTCGCAGACGTTGACGAAGGCGTGGACGCCGTTCATCACGCCGCTCAGCGGGCGCGGGTCGCTGCGCCATGGCGAGGGATGGACGCGTTCGGCGTCGTTGGCCAGCAGGGGATCGAGCGCATAGACGGGCGCGATGCGCGTATGGGCGCCCTCATGGCTGAGGAGATCCGCCACCTGAACCGGATCGCGCAGAGAAGCCGCGAAGGCGCCTTGAAAATCGCCCCGGCTGACGCTCGACGTCCCGCCGCCCGGCAGAAGCTCGAAGACGAAAAGCGCGTGAAAGGCCCGTTCGGCGGCGCGGGCGGCCATGGGCCAAGCCTCCGCGAGCAGGCTCCGCCCCTGCGCGAGGATCGGCAAAGAAGCCGTCGGATCCGCCAGCAGCGGGACGGGGTTGTCCAGCAAGGCGGCTTCGGGCGCGAAATTCAGCAAAGGCCAGCCGCCCGCCCTCGGCAGGGCGTGGAGCCGGTCCGGGAGGATGGCCGCCTCCTGCTCCAGTCCGGAGCGGGGGAGGGCGGCCTCCGCGCCGTCGGTCCAGAAGAGGCGGATTTCGCCCTCTTCATCGGCGAGGAGGACCGTTCCCCCCGCCGATCCGACCAGCAAATTGACGTGAGGCAGATAGAGCCAGCCCTGATCCCCGAAGGCGGCGGCGGGCAAAGCCAGACGAAAGCCCGCGCAGCCCGGAGCCCCGATCAGAAACCGCGCGAGCCCTATCTCCTGCTCCGGGGCGCCGATGGGTCGGCTCAAGGCCTTGGCGGCGGTCGCCGGAGCGAAGGCGGCGGCGAGGTCTTCGGGCGGGAGATAATCGAGCCAGGCGGTCAGAGTCCCGAGCGCGCGGCGGGTCCAGCCTTCGGCGCAGAGCCCGGCGGCGGCGATTCGGCGGCGAGCTCTGGCGGCGCGCGCCAGATCGCCGAGACGGGCGGCGAAATCGCAGATCCCGCCCGCCGGGCCGGGAAAGACCACGCCTTCGAGATCGCCCAGAAGCGCGAGGCGGTCGGCTTCTCCCAGCCGCAGGGCTTCGGCGAGGTCACGCGGCATGATGCTGAAGCTCCGGCAGGAGGGCGCGGGAGGTCAGCGCGAGCGGCGTTCCGCTCGGCGCGAAGAAGCGGCGGTTCATATGGCCCATGGCCGCCGCGTCATGCGCCAGCCAGCCCATGAGATGCGGATACATGGATTTGAAGAAGGCGCATTCCGGCGTCTTATGGCGCACCGTGCCATAGCGCTCATAGGATTGCGCCGGACATCCCGCCTGACAAAAGGCGCGATAGGGGCAGACGCGGCAATCGTCGTAATCCTGCGGACGGCGCTCGCGGATGGCGACGATATGCGGATTCTCGCGGCCCGGATCGTCGATGCGGCGGGCGTCGCGGATGTTCCCGAGCTTCAGCCCCGGCGATTGCGTGGCGCGGCCGCAGGGATACAACGAGCCGTCGGCGCCCACCGCCACGAAGCTTTCGCCCGCGCCGCAATGGCCGCGCATGCAGCGGCTCTGACGGCGCTTGCTGACGAGATGGCGCGTCATGTCGATGGCGTTGCTCTCGACGAGATCGGCGTCGCGCCGCACGAGCAGGGCGAGGAACTCCTTGAACCATGCGACGATCTCGGCCTGCTCCATCCCCATGGAGTCCCATTTCTGGCGGGCGTCTCCGAGGAAGGCGATGGGATTGACCTTCACGCTGCCGATTCCGTTCTGCGTGAGGAAATCCAGAAGCTTGCGCGGGGCTCCGGCGTTGGCGCGGTTCAGCACCACCAGAGCCCCGAAAGGCACCCCCGCCCGCTGGAGCATGTCCACGCCGCGCATGACCTTGGAGAAGGATTCCCCGCCGTTCACCTGCGGACGGCTGACGTTATGGGATTCGGGATCGCCGTCCAGCGAGAGCCCCACGGTCACCTGATTGGCGCGCAGCCATTCGATGCGCTCCGGCGTGAAGAGCGTGCCGTTGGTCTGGACGCAGATGTTGACCGGGCGTCCGCGCCTTTCGGGATGGGCGCGGATATAGGCGGTCAGCTCCTGCATCAGCTCCCAGCGGAGAAAGGCCTCTCCGCCGGAATATTCGAAGGTCAGGCCGCGCGCGTCGTCGACGGCGTAAGCGGCGTCCACGGCGAGGAAGGCCGTCTCTCGGCTCATATGCGGCTGGCCGGGACGCGCCCCCGCCAGACAATATAAACAACCGAGATTGCATTTCTCCGAGAGCAGCAGCTCGATCAGCCGGCCCTCGTTCTCGATATTGGGGGAATCGTCGAAAAGCGTCGGATCGGCCGCCGTCGCGCCGTTCAGCGTGACGAGGCCGCGCCGGAACAGCAGACTGATGAATTCCTCCGGCCCGCCCAAGGATTCGGCGGGCCAGTCGTCGGCGAAGGCGCCGAAAGACCGCCCCTCGCGCAGGCCGCTCAGACGTTCGGCCTCGCGGCTGCTGAGGAAGGCCCATGAGCCCGAGTCGGGCGCCGCCGCCAAAGGCCCCCAAGCCGTCTCGACGAGGCTCGTCGCGGCGGAGGAGACCAAAACCTCGCGCGAGAGGGTCACGGCGCCTTGCGGGGCGTAGCTCTTGCCGAAGCGGATCGGCAGATCGGCCGCTTCCTCTCTTTCAAGGGCGGCGGAGCCGTAATAACGCATGTTCGGTCTCCTGAGGCGAAGGCGAGGCCCGCGAAGGGCCGCGCATCATGGAGTCGCGACGGTTTCCCGAGTCTCTGCGTCGATGGCGAATCCGTCGGCGCTGAAATCGGCGAGGAGCAAGGCGAGATCCGTTCCGGCGAGGCGCGCCCGGCCTTCGGGCAGAGGCTCCGGCGCGGCGCCCGAGGCCAAGGCTCGCCCGAGAGGCCCTTGCGGATCGGAGCAGAGCCAGCCTTGCGGCGCTTCGAGTCCTGAGGCGCGGAATCCTCCGCCCGGCGCCAGAGCCACGCCGCCGGTCTCCGAATAAAGGACCAGACCGCGCATCAGGCTTTGAGTCCGGGCCGCGAGGTCGGGATCAATGAGGCGAATCCCCGCCTCCAGCCGCCGCGCCTGAGTCAGAGAAGCGGCGCAATCGAAGCGGCAAGGAAAATGGCTCAGGATCTCGGCGCCGAAATAGCGGGCGAAGAGGTTCAGCCGCCAATCATAGGGGCCGGAGAGTCCGGCGGCGCGGCTCGCCTCCAGAACCAGAGGCGCGAGGTCGCCCTGACGCTCGGCGACGGCTTTGGGCCAGTTCTCGGTGAAGAAGGCTTGGCAGCAGGGCGGAAAGCCGAGAACCTCGCCCACGACGGAATCCCAACCCAGAGCCACGGCCATCCAGCCGAGCAGAGCGCGGTTCTTATCGGGAGCGATGAGCAGGCTGCGCATCGCGCCGGAGCCGGGACGGGCGGGCGTCGGCGCGGGGGCGAGATTGCTGTAGCCGCCTTTGCCTTCGTCCTCCGCCTTGCGCCATTCCAGCGCCGAGAGCAGGCCCCAAAGCCCATGAGCCTCGGCCCAGCGCAGCCAGGCGGCGAGCAGCGGCTCCGGCCCATGGAGCAGGGCCGCCGGACGCAGCCCGAGGGCCGTCAGCCGGGCTTCAAGGGGAGGCGGCGGCGCGGGGCCCGATCCTGCGCCTTCTTCTCCGAAGAGCAGGGCGCCGGTGATCGCCTCGCCGAAGGCCTCAGGCGGCGCGCGCCTGCCGTCCTCGGCGACGAGCGGCGGAGAGGCCGCGCCTTCGGCCAGCCCGAAGGCGGCGCAAGGCTCGACGAGGATCCGTCTTCGGGCCGCCGGATCCGTCCGATAGGCCCGAAGGCGGGTCAGCAGATCCGCGAGGATCTCGCGCCGCCGGGCGGCGCTTCGGGAGGAGTCGATCATGAACGGCCTCCTTCCGCCGGGAGCCCGGCCGGACGCTTCAGCGCCTGAGGATCAGGCCCGGATTGACCTGCGGATTGATCTGCTGGTTGAAATTGGCGTGTCC
>NZ_KB893665.1 GCF_000374145.1 Neomegalonema perideroedes DSM 15528
GCGCCGCCCCTTGTGGGACGGCGCCGGCTTCTAACGGTCGCGCCGCCCCTTGCGGGACGGCGCTCCGGACTAAGAAGACTCGCCGTGAATTCCCGGCCCGGATTCTCAGAGCGTTTCACCGATCCTGTCGGATCGGAAAACGCTCTGGTTTTTTGTCAGCTCGCGCAATGCGCCCGAACAGTCTTTCGAACTTTTCGGATTGCGCTCCAAGGGCTTACTCAGCCGCGAATTGGTTCATGGTGTTGGCGTGTCCGCCCGCCTTCAGCGCGCGCTCGCCGGAAACCATCTCCTTGAAGCTGTCGCCGAGATCCGAACCCACCTCATGCTGATGCTTCACCGCCGAGACCCCGCGACGGATCTCCTCGCGCTGCACCGTCGCGACATAGGCCAGCATCTTGTCTTCGCCGAAATAGCCGCGCGAGAGTTCGTCCACCGATTTGGCGGTGAGGTGGAAGGTCGGCAGGGTGATGAGGTTGTGGAAGACCCCCGCCCGCGCCGAGATGTCGGTCTGGAAGCGGCGCAGACGCGCATCCGCCTCGCGGCCGAGATCCGTGGCGTCGAACTCGGCCTTCATGAGCTCATTGCCGTCCGGGTAGTCGCCCGCCTGAATCTTGCCCTCGGCCAGCCACTGGCTCCGCACCTGTTTGCGCAGATTCAGCGTCCAATTGAAGCTCGGGGAGTTGTTATAGGTGAGCTTGGCTTTCGGCGCCTGCTTGCGGATCTCGGCGACCATGCCCGCGATCTCGTCGACGTTGGGGGTGTCGGTCTCGATCCAGAGCAGATCCGCGCCGCCCTGATTCAGCGAGGCCACGCAATCCTCGATCACGCGGGCGCGTCCGGTGTTCTCCTTGAAGGGGAAGAGCCCGTTCGGCAAGCGCTGCGGCTTGACGAATTCGCCGCCCTGATACAGCGCCAATTCGCCCTCGCGGATGGGGTTTTCGGCGGTGATCGGCTCGGTCTTGAGCCATTTGATGTAGTCGGAGGCGAGATCGCCCGCCTGCTGGCTGACCGGCACCTTTTGCGTCAGGCCCGCGCCGAGGCTGTCGGTGCGCGCCACGATCACGCCCTGCTCGACGCCCAATTCCTCAAAAGCGAGGCGGCAGGCGCGCAGCTTCTCGATGAAGTCCTCGCGCGGCACGGTGACCTTGCCGTCCTGATGGCCGCATTGCTTGGCGTCCGAGACCTGATTCTCGATCTGGAGGCAGCAGGCGCCCGCCTTGATCAGCTCTTTCGCCAGCAGATAGGTGGCGTGTTCGTTGCCGAAGCCCGCGTCGATGTCGGCGATGATCGGCACCACATGGGTCTCGAAGCCGTCGATGGCGGCGATGGCGGCTTTGCGCTCCTCTTCGGTCTTGGCGGCCTTGAGGGTCTTGAAGAGGTCGTTGATCGCCACTTCGTCGGCCTGACGCAGCGAGACGTAGATCTCCTGAATGAGATCCGCCACGGCGGTCTTCTCATGCATCGACTGATCCGGCAGATGGCCCCAGCGATTGCGCAGGCCCGCCACCATCCAGCCCGAGAGATAGACGTAGGTTCCCTTGGCCGTGCCGCGCAGACGCTTCACCGCCTTGATCATCTGCTGCGCATGGAAGCCCGACCAGCAGCCCAGCGACTGGGTGAATTTCGAGCTGTCGGCGTCATAGGCGGCCATGTCGGCGCGCATGACCACGGCCATCTGACGGGCGATGTCGAGATGCGAGTCCCAGGTGTTCTGAAGGCGCAGTTGCAGGATGTCGTCGATGGCGACGCCGCCGGGCGCCTCGCCCGTGGGATAGCGCTTGAGCAGATCGGCGCGGATCTCGGCGGTGGAAGGACGGGTCGTCATGGGGAGAAGTCCTTTGTTCAGATCGGGAAAGGGGAGAACGGCGGTCCAGAAGGCGGGGCCGCCGAAAGACGAGGCCATGCGCAGCTCTTCCATCAGTCGAGCACGTTCAGCACGGCGTAGGCCGGGGTGGTGATGAACTCCGGGAGGGTCTCGGCGAGAACGGCCTCCTGAACGATCCGCGCGGCCGAGGCGTAATGTCCGCGATGGAAGGCCGAAGGCCCGACGCGGTCGAGGATCGCCACGATCTCCGACTGGAAGAGTTCGCCCAGCCATTCCTCATCCAGCTTGCGCGCCCCGCCGAGGCTCAGCGCGACCGCCGCGCCATGACGGCGCCATTGCCAGAGCTGCGCGCGGCCGATCTCGGCGGTGGCGGCGTCCTCCATGAGGTTGTTGATGGGCACGGCGCCGCGTCCGGAGATCCATTGCGCCAGATATTCGATGGCCACGGAGATATTGGTGCGCACCCCGGCCTCGGTGACTTCGCCGGAATGCGGCTTGAGCAGCATGGCGGGCTCGATGCGGTAGGTGTGGCGCGGAATGCGGATCTGGTTCGGGCCGGACATCTCGGCGTCGAAGATCTCGCGGGCCACCGGCACGAGGTCGGGATGGGCGACCCAGGTTCCGTCATGACCCAACTGGACCTCGCGGAGCTTATCGGCGCGGACCTTGGCGAAGGCGCGCTCATTGGCCTCCGGATCGCCCTTGACCGGGATCTGCGCGGCCATGCCGCCCATGGCGTGGATTCCGCGGCGATGGCAGACCTTCACCAGACGCGCCGCATAGGTCGCGAGGAAGGCCTTATCCATGGTGACCTCGGCGCGGTCGGGCAGCAGATAGGCTCCATGGGCGCGCAGAGTCTTGATGTAGCTGAAGATATAGTCCCAGCGGCCGCAGTTCAGCCCGGCGATGTGCTCGCGCAATTCCCAGATGATTTCATCCATCTCGAAGGCGGCGGGCAGAGTCTCGATCAGCACCGTGGCCTTGATCATGCCGCGCTGAAGCCCCGTGCGGTCCTGAGCGAAGACGAAGACCTCGTTCCAGAAGCGGGCCTCTTCATGGCTCTCCAGCTTGGGGAGGTAATAGAAGGGGCCGCGCCCCGTGGCCGCCAGAGCCCGCCCGCAATGGAAGACGTTCAGGCCGAAGTCGAAGAGCGCCGCCGAGACCGGCTGTCCGCCGATCAGCACATTGGCCTCCTGCATATGCAATCCGCGCGGGCGGACGATGAGGACCGCAGGCTCGGGCCCCACGCGATAGGATTTTCCGCTTTTCGGATCGTCATATTCCAGCGTCCCGTCGCGGTGATCCAGCATATTGGCGTGGCCCGCGACGATGTTCGGGAAGCTCGGGGCTGTGGCGTCCTCGAAATCGGCCATGAAGACCTTGGCGCCCGAATTCAGCGCGTTGATCATCATCTTGCGCTCGACGGGGCCGGTGATCTCGACGCGGCGGTCGATCAGCGCCTCGGGCGCGGGCTCGGCCCGCCAGACGCCCTGACGGATCGCCTGAGTCTCCGGCAGATAATCGGGGAGCTCGCCCCGGTCCACGCGCTCCTGACGCCGCGCGCGGGCGACCATCAGCGCATGCAACCTCAGGCCGAAGCGGCTTTGCAGCTCCGCGACGAAGGACAGAGCCTCCGGGGTCAGAACATGATCCGCGCCGGGCGCGTCGCGCAGGACGATAGGAGCGCTGGGGGGGGCGGCGATGGAGGTCGGGCGATCGAGCGGCATGACGAAGCTCCGTGACTCGGGTGTGAAGTCACGCTAGTCATGTTATGTCGCAGATGCAGCATGATCCTGACAAACAACGGATGAATAAGGGTAATTTTGTAAGTTATGTCAGAAGACATGCGTGGATTTTGTCATATTTGTAAGGCTCGCCCATGACCGCCCGCGGAGAGAAACTGATCATCGGCCAGAGGCTCAAGGCCCTGCGCCAGTCTCTGGGCCTGACTCAGGCGCAGATGGCGGCGGAGCTGGGCGTTTCGGCCAGCTACGTCACTTTGATCGAGGCCGATCAGCGCCCGGCTTCGGCGAAGCTGCTCATGCGGCTGGCGGAGGTCTACGACCTCAACGTGGCGGAGCTGGCGCCCTCGATGGACGCCCAGCTCGCCGCCGATTTCTCCGCCGCGCTGAAGGATCCCGCGCTTTCCGGAAGCGGCGCGCCCTCCCGCGTCGAGATCGAGGCGGTCCTGCAAGCCTCGCCGAAGATCGCCGCCGCCTTCGTCAAGCTGCATGACCGCTACCGCGAAGAGCTGGTGCGGCCTCAGGCCGAGGCCAATCCGCTCACCGACCGCGACAAGGTGGAGGCCCTCGCCGAGGTCTCACGGCCCGTGGAGGCGGTGCGGGCTTGGTTCTTCGCCCAGAAAAACCATGTGGATTCTCTGGACCGCGCGGCGGAATCTCTGGCCGAAGAGCTGGCGCTGCATCGCAATGAGCCGCATCTGGCTTTGACCGAGCGTCTTTCCGCCCATGGAATCCGCGCGCGGATTCTGCCCGCGCAGGTGATGGGCGACCAGTTGCGCCGCTTCGAGCCCCATCGCACGGAGCTTCTCTTCTCCGAATTGCTCGCCCAGCCGAGCCGCCGCTTTCAGATCGGCGTGTTGCTGGCGCGTCTGGAGCGTCAGGAGATGATCGACCGGCTGGTTTCCGGGGCGGGCTTCTCGGATCCGGTCACGGCGAGCCTCGCGCGGGTGAGCCTCGCCAATTATTTCGCCGCCGCGCTGATGATGCCCTACGCCCGCTTTCTGGCCGCCTGCGAATCGGCGCGTTACGACGTGGAGCTGTTGAGCCATCGCTTCGGCGCCAGCTTCGAGCAGACGGCCCATCGCATGACGACCCTTCAGCGCCCCGAGGCGCGGGGCATCCCCTTTTTCTTCGTGCGGGTGGACCGGGCGGGGAACATCTCCAAACGCTTCAGCGCGGGGCGCTTCCCCTTCTCGCGCTTCGGAGGCTCCTGCCCGCTCTGGAACATCCATGCGGCCTTCGAGACTCCGGGACAGGTGCAGACGCAGGTCATCCGCATGCCGGAGGGCGCGAGCTATTTCTCCATCGCCCGCACGGTGACGCGGGCGGGCGGCAGCCATGGAGCCCCGGCGCAGCGCTGGGCCATCGGGCTCGGCTGCGACGTGGCTTACGCCCCGCGCCTGATCTACGCCGAAGGGATCGATCTGGAGCGGATGCGTCCGGTGGACGTGGGGCTCAACTGCTATCTCTGCGAACGCCCCGATTGCTCCGCCCGCGCCCATGCGCCGATCAACCGTCGGCTCGTCGTCAACGAACGCGAGCGCAGCCTCGCGATCTTCCAGTTCGAGGGGGATCCGCCTCCGAACCGGGCGGGTCCGGCCTCCTGACGCCGCTCAAAGCCTTTTGGCTTCCGGGGTTTTCGGGTAAGTCTGGGGAGAAGCTCCCCGCCCCCGCGTCGGGAGATCAAGCGAGGAGCCTGATCCATGGGAACCGCCGGCTATCAAAGGGCGAGCTTCATCGCCCTTCTGATTCTCGTGACCATCGCCTTCATCTGGCTGATTCTGCCCTTTTACGGCGCTCTGCTCTGGGCGGTGATCCTCGCCATTTTATTCAATCCTCTGAATCGCCTGCTGACGCGCAAATCGGGCGGGCGGCGCAGCCTTGCGGCGGCGCTGAGCCTGCTGGTCTGCGTCTGCATCGTGGTGATCCCCGGCTCGTTGATCCTCTCCATGCTCGCGCAGGAGGCCGTGGGATTCTATGATCGGATCTCCCGACAGGAATTCGACGCCGCGCGGCTGCTCGCGCAGCTCCGCGACGCCTTGCCCAGCTTCGTTCTGGAGCGCCTCGACTCGCTCCATCTCCAAAGCTTTCAGGAGCTTCAGACGCGTCTCACCTCCTTTCTCGGGCAAGCGGCGCAATGGCTCGCCAGCCGGATGGTGGTCATCGGGCAGAATACGGCGCAATTCGCCATCAGCACCGGCGTGATGGCCTATGTGCTGTTCTTTCTGTTTCGCGACGGCGAGGACGTCCTGCGGAGCATCCGCGAGGCCAGCCCGCTCTCGGCGCGCCATACGGATCACGTGCTGCGGAAATTCTCCGACGTCGTGCGCGCGACGGTCAAAGGCAACGTCGTCATCGCCATCGTGCAGGGCGGGATCGGCGGAATCGCCTTTTGGGCGCTCGGCGTCGAGGGGGCCCTGCTCTGGGGCGTGATCATGACGCTGCTGTCGCTGCTGCCGGCGGTGGGCGCTTTTCTGGTCTGGGCGCCCGCGGCGTCCTATCTGCTGCTCTCGGGGGAATATCTCAAAGGCGGCGTTTTGCTGGTGGTGGGCGCCTTCATCAGCGTGGTGGATAATCTCCTGCGCCCGACGCTGGTGGGCAAGGGAACGCGCCTCTCGGATTACATGGTGCTGGTCTCGACGCTCGGCGGTCTGGCGCTGATCGGCATGAACGGCTTCGTGATCGGGCCGCTGATCGCGGCGCTCTTCGTCTCGGTCTGGTCGCTCTCGGCCGAGGAGCGCGCCGCGCAGAGAAGCCTCGAAGCGGCGCAGGAGGAGCCCCGCGCCTAGCGCGGAGGAGACGCCCCCCGCGCGCCCGGAGCCCTCTCAGAGCCGCCGCAAGGCGCGGCGCAGCTCGCTCAGAATGCGGTCGGCGGCCTCTTCGGCGGTCGCGCGGCCATAGGCGAATTCCTCAATGTTGGTGAGGAAGACCTCCTGAACCGCCGGATGCTCGATCAGCGGCGACATGGCGGGTCCGGTGGCCTCCGCCACGATCCGCGCCGCCTCGACGTTGGCCGCGCCGAGCTGTCCGGCCTCCTCCAGAGTCCGCCGCGCCACGGCGGAGGCGGGCAGGCCGCGGCTGACGCCGAGGATCAAAATCGCCTCGGGATCGTTGAGCAGGCAGTCGATCACCTGAGCGGCGGCCTGAGGATCGCGGGAGTTGCGCGACACCGCGAAGACCATGGAGGGCTTTTTATACAGCCCGTCCGTCTTGGCGCCCTCAATGCGCATCGGCGGGACGGGGGCGAGGCTTCCCTCGCGGATCGGGTCGTTGAATTTGGAATAGGTCGAATCCCAGAAGAGCGTCCCGCCGATCTTGCCCTCGCCCCAGGCGGGATCGTCGAAGACCTCGATATTGCCGACCGCCGCCGCCATGCGCCAAGGCCGGAGAATCCCTTGATCCGCCATCCATTGATAATGGTTCAGCGCTTTGACGAGATCTTCTTTCGTCCAAGCCAATTCGCCCGTCTCGGGATCGACGAACTCCACGCCGGAGGATTGCGCCGCAAGGGACTCGATGGTGAACATGAGGATCACCTTGGTCGCGTCATAGGGATAAGCGCCTTCGGGATTCATCAGTTTGGCGGCGGCGGCGAGATCCTCCCAGGTCTTCGGCAGATCGAGGCCGACGCGCTGGAAGGCCTCGACGTTGAAGAAGGGAATGGCCCCGGTCACCGAGACGGGCGCGCCGTTCAGCTTGCCGTTCAGCGTGACGGGGGCGAGATGGCCCTCGTTCCACTGGCTGAGGTCGATGGAGTCCGAGAGCTCCCGCAGATCGGCGAAGCCCGAGCCGTCGCGCGAGAATTGATGCAGCCAAGGCCAATCCACTTGCAGGATGTCCGCTTCGGTGCGGCCCGCAAGCTGGGTGCTGAGGCGCTCCAGATAGCCCTCGAAGCCGGCGAACTCCGGCTTGACGGTATGGCCGAGCTTGCCGCCGCAATATTTCAGAGCCTCCTGAGTGGCGACGTGGCGTCCGTCGCCGCCCCACCATGACATCCGCAATTCGGCGGCCGAAGCCGCGCCGACGCAGCCGAAACTCAGCGCGAAAGCGCCGAGGATGGTCTTTTTCATGGGTTTTCCTCCTGAAACAGCGCCTCTCGCGGGCGCCCTCTGATTGGGATGAGACGCCTCAACCGTATTTGCGCAGAGCGGGCGGCAGACGCTCGGCGGTGGCGGCGGCCATGGCCCGGAAGAGCCGCGCGGCGCGGTCCGGCCCCAAAGGGGCGTTCAGCGGATCGGAGAGGAAAAGCCCCTCCAGAGTCGCGGCGTCCTCCGCGAGAACCGCCGCCAGCACGGCGTTTTGCCGATCCGCATGGGGCTTGGCGAGCGCCTCCACCGCCGGAGGCAGACGCCCCGCCGCGACGGCCTGCACGCCCAAACCCGAGAATAAGGCGTTGGTCTCGACGATGGTTCCCGGCGCGAAGCCCTCAAGCTGGCCGCGATTGGGGAGATTGGCGTTGACGACCAGAGTTTCGCCCCGCGTCAAAGCGCGGATCTGAGCCACGAGCGCCTCCTCCGAAGGCGCGCGCAGAGGCGGCGCCTCATTGGCCTGCTGCGCCTCCTGAGCGGCGGCGCGCCGGGCGTCGCGATCCTTGCGGCGCCATGAGACGGGCGTCAGGCCGAAGCCCCAGCCTTCATTGTCGCCGAGATACCAGCTCGCGGGCAGGAACTCGGCGAGATGGCGGTCTCCCGCCGCCGCCGCGATCCCGAAGCGCGCCGCAAGGTCGAACTTCACGCGGTTGACGTCCTCGAAATAACGCTGGACCTCATTCTCCGGATCCAGCGGCGAGGAGCGCCAGCCCTTGGCCCGATGCTCCGCCGCGAAGGCGAGATATTCCGGCAGCATGTCCGCTCCGCCGACGAAGGCGCGATCCACGAAGGTGAAGTGATTCACCCCCAGCACGTTCGCCTGAACGTCGCGGAAGTCGTAGCGGATTTCTCCCGCCTTCCGATTGGCCAGCCAGGCGAGGATATGCCGGAGCTTGGTCACTTCATGGCATTCGCCCCAAGCCTTGATTCCCGGATAGGCGGCGTAAAGCGCGCCGGTCAGAACCGACATGGGATTGGTCAGATTGCAGACGAAAGCCTGAGGCGCATGGGCGCGGATCGCCTCGCCGATGGCGGCCATCTGCGGAATGGCCCGCATGGCGCGGAGGAATCCGCCCGGCCCCACCGTGTCGCCCACCGATTGCCGGACGCCCTCGCCTTCCGGCAGGCCGAGATCCTGCGCCATGTCCTCGAAGGAGCCCGGCAGAATCGAGACCACCACGAAATCCGCGCCGGTCAGGGCCTCGGCGAGCTTCGGGACCGCCTTATAGCGCAGATTCCGCCCATGAGCCTGAGACAGGCGCTCGCCGAGGGCGGCGTTGCGGCGGGCGGCCTCCTCGTCGAGATCATAGAGGCGAATCTCGCCGGAGACCGTGCCGTCATGGACGAGGTCGGCCATCAGCACCTGAGCCCAGTTCAAAGAGCCGCCGCCGATATAGGCCAGCGTGATTTCCGAAGTCGCGGAGCCGGACATTGAAATTCTCCATTACGCCGGAAGGCGTCAGATATAGGAGCGCAGATGCTCGGAGAGGCAGAGCAGCGCCATGGCCTGTCCATAGGGCGTCGAGGTGAGGCGGATTCCCCGGTAGTAATCGAGGTCGGCGCCCATGGCCGTCCCGAAGGAGACCTGACGCAATTCGCCGGAGGCGTCGATTTTGCCGATCACGCCTTGGACCGCCTTCTCGGCCATCGGCAGATATTCCCGCCCGAGATAGCCTTTGCGCACGGCCTTCATCAGGCCATAGCCGAAGCCCGCCGCCGCCGAGGATTCCAGATAGCTTTGCGGATCGTCGAGCAGGGTCGTCCAGAGGCCGGAGGCGTCCTGCGTCCGCGCCAGAGCCTCCGCCTGACGGCGCAGGATGGACAATAGATGTCGCCGCAGAGGGTCGTTCTCGGGCGGGTTCAACAGATCGAGGAATTCGGGGATCGCGATGGTGATCCAGCTGTTGCCGCGCGCCCAAAGGGCCTTGGCGAAATTATGATCGCCGTCGAAGGTCCAGCCGTGAAACCAGAGTCCCGTCGCGCGGTCGGCGAGATAATGGGCGTGGATGAGGAATTGATATTTCGCCTCCTCCACATATTCGGGACGGTTCAGAACCAGCCCGATCTTCGCCAGAGGCATCACGCTCATCATCAGCGTGTCGTCCCACATCTGCTGCGGGTTCACGCTGTTATAGACGATGTGCTGAAAGCCGCCTTCCTTGGTCTTGGGCAATTCATGCATGGCCCATTCGGCCCAGGTCTCCAGATAAGGAACCCAAGCCGGATTAGGCCGCATCTCATGCAGGGAGGCGAGAGTCAGGAAGGGCGCGAAGGTGTTGATGTTCTTGGTGGCCTGCTCCTCGGCGAACCGCGCCTCGAACCAATCGAGGATGATTTGGAGAAGCGCCGGATCCTGCGTGAGCCTCCATGAGTTGAAGAGCCCGTAAAGCCCGATTCCATGGGTCCATTCCCAGCCGCTCCAGCCGCGCGTGTCGATGACGCGGCCGTCCTCCAGATGGAGCAGGAATTCGCCGGTCTCGTCTTTGATCGCGGTGAGGTTCGCGGCCAGACGCCGGATCAACTCCTCGACTTCGCCGCGCGAGACGAAACGCTCCTTGCGCCGGAGCAAAGGATCCATCGTCGTTTCTCCCTGAAGATCTTCGGCTGATTTGGAATCTCGGCTTGCGGATTCGAAAGCGCCGTTTCTGGAGGTCAGCAGAGCACAGGCGATTGGGAAAAGCAATATTCATATGATGATTTTGCGGATATTTTCGCTACTCATCATATATTTATAGGGCGACCCCGTAAGATCGCCCCGATCTTCAGAGACCGCGCCTTCAGACGATGCCGCCGCCCGCGCCCGAAACCTTCGGACGCCGCGCCGCCGCCTGAGCCCGATAGCCCGAAGACCGGAAAGCGGCCACGGGATCTATGGCGGCGCCTTTCTCCAAGCGCGCCATGGCGAGAATCGGCTCGACGTCGGTGCGGAAGGCGGTCTTCAGAGTCTCGGAGGCCATGAGGGCGTCGTTGCTCTCCTGATGCGCCCGCAGGGCCGCGCGATCCACTAGCAGCGCCTGAGCATGGGCGCGCGCCACCTCCATGGCCGAAGCCATCATGCTCTCCAGCGGATCGGTGACGTTATGGCTTTCATCCAGCATATAGGCGGGAGAAAAGCCGGGCGTCCCCTCGGCGTTGACCAATTCGTTGAAGACGAGGAAGAGCCGGTAAGGATCGATCACGCCCGCGTCGAGATCGTCGTCGCCGTATTTGCTGTCGTTGAAGTGAAAGCCCGCCAGCTTGCCGAAGCGGATCAGCCGCGCCACGATCATCTCGATGTTCACGTTCGGCGCATGATGCCCGAGATCCACGAGGCAAGCGGCTTTTGCGCCCAACTCCTGCGCGATGAGATAGCTCGTGCCCCAATCCTGAACCACGGTGGAGTAAAAGGCGGGCTCATACATCTTATGCTCGACGAAGAGCCGCCAATCCTCCGGGAGGCCCGCGTAAATGCGGTGGGCGCTCTCCAGATAGCGGTCGAGCTGACGGGTGAAGTCGGCTTGTCCGGGGAAGTTCGAGCCGTCGCCGATCCAGATGGACAGCGCCTTCGAGCCGATCTTCCGCCCCAGCTCGACGCAATCCAGATTATGCGCCACGGCCTGATCCCGCACGGCCTTGTCCGTATGCGAAAGCGAGCCGTATTTGAAGCTCAAGGGGAGGTCGGGGTGATCCTGAAAGGTGTTGGAGTTCACCGCGTCGAAGATCAGCCCATGCTCGCCCGCCCGCGCCAGAAGCGCCGCCGGGTCGGCCTTGTCCCAAGGAATATGCAGCGAAATCGCCGGAGCCAGCCCCGTCAGGCGATGGACGGCGCCGCAATCGTCGATCTTGTCGAAGACGTCGCGCGGCTCGCCCGCGCCGGGGAAACGGGCGAAGCGCGTGCCGCCCGTGCCCGCCGCCCAGCTCGGGAGCGCGATTCCAAAGGCCGAGATCTTCGCCTTGATCGCGTCGATCTCGAATCCGCGCCGCGCCAGACGCTCGCCGAGGCTTTCGTAATCGCGACGCAGATCGGCTTCGCGGCGGGCGTTCGCCTCGCCGAGGACGGAGTCCTGAATCTTCATGGTTTCCTCCCTTTCCGGCGACTCAGCGCGTGAAGGCCTGCACGTTGCCCGCATCCACATTGACGATGTTGCCCGTGGATTTGGCGCTGAGGTCGGAGGCGAAGAAATAATTGGCCTCGGCGATGTCCTCGGGCAAAACCGAGCGCTTCAGAAGGCTGCGCTGACGATACATCTCCTCAAGGCCCTCCTTGTCGGTCTTATAGGTCGAGGCGCGCTGATCCAGCCATTCGCCGGACCAGATCTTCGAGCCGCGCAAGACCGCGTCGGGGTTCACCACATTGACGCGGATGCCCTCCGGCGCGCCCTCCAGCGCGAGGCAGCGGGCGAGATGGATCTCCGAGGCCTTGGCCGTGCAATAGGCCGAGGCTCCCGGCGAGGCCGCAAGCCCGTTCTTGGAGGCCACGAAGACCACGGCGCCGCCGATCCCCTGAGCCTTCAGCAGCTTGAAGGCTTCGCGGCTGACGAGGAAATAGCCCGTCGAGAGGATGGACATATTCTTGTTCCAAAGCTCAAGCGTGGTCTCCTCGACCGGCGCCGAAGAGGCGATCCCCGCATTGGAGACAAGAATGTCGAGGCCGCCGAATTCCCGCGCGACCTCCGCATAGGCCCCGATCACGCCCGCTTCATCGGTGACGTTCAGCGCGACGCTCCGCACCATGTCGGCGCCGAAGCCTTTGGCGAAGCCTTGGCGCACCTCCTCCAGAGCGGCGGCGTCGATGTCGGCCAGCATGACGCAGGCGCCTTCGCCGAGATATTTGCGCGCCGTCGCCGCGCCGATGCCGCCCGCCGCGCCGGTGATCAGCGCCACGCGTCCCGCGAGGCTTTTCGGCTTGGGCATGCGCTGAAGTTTGGCCTCCTCCAGAAGCCAATATTCGATGTCGAAGGCTTCTTGTTCAGGCAGCCCGCGATAGGCGCTGATCGCCGAGCTTCCGCGCATGACGTTGATGGCGTTGACGTAGAATTCGCCCGAAATCCGCGCCGTGGCCTTATCCAGCGCGAAGGAGATCATCCCCACCCCCGGCACCAGATAGATCACCGCATTGGGATCGCGGATGGACGGAGAATCCGGACGCTTGCAGCGCTCGTAATAGGCGGCGTAATCTTGGCGGTAAGCCTCCACGGCGGCGGGGAGTCCGGCGAGGGTCTTCTCCAGATCCGGCGCGGCGGGGTCGAACTCCACCACCAGAGGCCGGATCTTGGTGCGCAGGAAATGATCCGGGCAAGAGGTGCCGAGCGCCGCCAATTCCTCCAGCCGCTTTGAGCCGACGAACTCCAGCACCGCCTGTTGATCGTCGAAATGCCCGACCTTATGGCGCTCCTTCGAGATCAGCCCGCGAATGACCGGCATCAGCCGCGCGGCGATGCGGCGACGCTCTTCAGACGGCAGGGTCGGCTTCGCTGCGCCGCCGAAGACGGAGAGGCCCGCCGTCCTCTGTTCGAGCCAGGCGTAAGCCTTATTGATGACCTCCAGCGTGGTCAGATAGCAATCCTTGGCGTCGTCGGCCCAAGTGAAGAGCCCATGCGATTCGAGGACGCAGCCCTTGGCCTGCGGATTCTCGACCGCGAATTTCTCCAGCCAGAGGCCAAGCTCATAGCCCGGCTTCTTCCAAGGCAGCCAGCCGATGACCTCGCCGAAGATCTCCTGCGTCAGCGCCTTGGAATCGGCGGAGGCGGCGATGGCGATGATGGCGTCCGAATGCACATGGTCCACATGTTTGCGCGGGACATAGGCGTGCAAAGGCGTGTCGATGGAGGCGGCGCGGGCGTTGAGGTTGAAGGTGCAATGGGGCAGATAGCCCACCATCTCGTCCTCATGGGCGAGGCCGCGATATTTGCCCTTCAGCGCCCGCAGCTTATCCATATAGAGCGTGGAGAAGCCGTCCATCTTCATCGAGCCGATGTCTCCGCCCGAGCCCTTGACCCACAGGACTTCGACCTTCTCGCCGCTGAGCGGATCGGCCTCCATGACCTTGGCCGAGGTGTTGCCGCCGCCGTAATTGGTCACGCGCTTGTCGGAGCCGAGCAGATTCGAGCGATAGAGCAGCTTTTCGGATTCGCTCATGCCCGCCGCCTTGGCGTCGTCCCACAGGTTCTCCAGACGATTGGAGGGCGCAAGATCGGACATTGGGATATGCTCCTGAGGGAATGGTTTCTGAGGAAAGGGCCCGGCCTTTAAAAGGGATGGCTTTCCGCCGAGGCTTTCCTCAGAGCCGCACATAAGTCAATCGAAAACGATCATAATCGATCATATTGCACCTGCGAAAAGACATAAAATGATCGAAACTGATTGACAAAGCCCCAAACTCGCCCGATCCTGATCCTCAAGGAGTCGCCTTATGCACGAAACCGAGCGCCATCGAGTCATCCTGTCCGCAGTCCAATCGAAGCCCTTCGCTTCGGTGGCCGAGCTAGTGGAGTTGACCGAAAGCTCCGAGGCCACCATTCGCCGCGACATCGCCCAGCTTCACTTGCAGAAAAAGCTGCGTCGGGTGCGCGGCGGCGCCGAGGCCCTGACTCCGGCCCATGTGACCGCCCTGAACGGACGGCCCTTCTCGGTGAATATTTCGATCAATATCGCTCAGAAACGCGCAATCGCCAAAGCGGCGGCCGATCTCTGCGAGGATGGCGACACCATCATCATCAACGGCGGCACCACCACTTTTCAGATGGTCCATCCGTTGGCGACGCGGCGGCTCCAGATTCTGACCAATTCCTTTCCCATCGCCGAGCATCTGCTGAACCATACGAAAAACACCGTGATGCTCCCCGGCGGGACGATCTACCGCGAACAAAACATCGTGCTCTCGCCCTTCGAGAACGACGTGATCCGCAATTTCTACGCCCGCCGCATGTTCATGGGCGCGCAGGGAATCGGGCCGCTCGGGGTGATGGAGCAGGATCCGCTGATCATCCACGCCGAGGAGAAGCTCCTCGGGCAGGCCGACGAATTGGTCCTGCTGGTGGACAGCGAAAAATTCTCCCGGCGCTCGGCGCTGATCCTCTGTCCGCTGGCGCGGATCCACACCGTCGTCACGGATGACGGGATCGAGGACCGCCATGCTCAGATGCTCGCCGACGCCGGAGTCCGGCTGATCGTCGCGCCGGTCGCGCGCTCGGCCAAGGGAGAAGAACCGGAGGCCGAAGCCGCCGAAGGATGACGAGACGCGCGCCGGGGAAAATCAGGCGGGCGGAGAATCAAAATCATGTTTCTGGGAGGAAACAGGCATGTTCGCCAAAAAACTCATGATCGGCGCGGCCCTCGCCGCGAGCCTGATGAGCTCCGCCGCCTGGGCGCAAGATCCGGTGCGCATCGCTCTGGTCGCCAAATCGCTCGGCAACGGCTTCTTCGAGGCCGCCAACCGCGGCGCCGAAGAGGCCGCCAAAGAGCTGGGGAACGTCCAGATCATCTACACCGGCCCGACCTCCACCACGGCGGAAGGCCAGATCGAGGTGATCAACGCGCTCATCGCCCAGCGCGTGAACGCCATCGCCATCTCGGCCAATGATCCCGACGCCGTGGCTCCGGCGCTCAAGCGCGCCATGCAGCGCGGGATCACGGTGATCTCCTGGGATTCCGGCGTGGCCAAGGACGGCCGCGAGCTGCATCTCGCGCCCTCCTCCAACGAGCTGATCGGCCAGACCATCATCAAGCTCGCCGCCGACGAATTGCCCGAGGGCGGCGAAGTCGCGGTGCTGTCGGCGACCTCCACCTCGACGAACCAGAACATCTGGATCTCCGAGATGAACAAGGTCATGGACCAATATCCGAACATCAAGCTCGTCGCGACGGTCTACGGCGACGATCTCGCGGATAAGTCCTATCGCGAGACTCAGGGCCTGCTTCAGACTTACCCGGATCTCGACGCGATCATCGCCCCGACCTCGGTCGGGATCGTGGCGGCGGCTCAGGCCGTGGCCGACGCGGGCAAGATCGGCAAGGTGAACGTCACCGGGCTGGGGCTGCCCTCCGAGATGGCGGGCGCCGTCGAGAGCGGGGCCTCGAAATCCTTCGCGATCTGGAATCCGGTGGATCTCGGCTACTCGGCGGCCTATCTGGCCTATGAGCTGGCCACCGACAAGGCCGAGGCCAAGCCCGGCGCGGTGATCTCCATCGGGCGCATGGGAAGCGTCACGCTGGACGACGCCAATGAAGCGGCCATGTCCACGCCCTTCAAATACGACGCCTCGAACATCGAAGAGTTCAAGACCGTCTTCTGACCCCTTCCTGACGGCGACTCCCGCCCGCCGGATCCTCTCCGGCGGGCCTTTTCCCCGCATCCTTCGCTCAGGAGGGCTCCATGGCCGCCGAGCCTCTCGTCGCCGCCTCTGCGGCCGACGCGCCTTTCTCCGTCTCCGCCCGGCCCGTGCTGAGCCTGCGCGGAATCGTGAAGAGCTTCCCCGGCGTGAAGGCGCTTCAGGGCGTCGAGCTTGATCTTTATCCCGGTCAGGTCACGGCGCTGATCGGCGAGAACGGCGCCGGAAAATCCACTTTGGTGAAGCTGCTGACCGGCGTTTATCAGCCCGATGCAGGCGAAATCCGCATCGAGGGCCGCGCGGCGCGTTTTCCCACCGCGGCGGCGGCGGCGGCCGAGGGCGTCACGGCGATCCATCAGGAGACCGTGCTCTTCGACGAATTGAGCGTCGCGGAGAACATCTTCCTCGGCCATGCGCCGCTCAACCGCTTCGGCCTCATCGACTGGCCGCGCATGCGCCGCGAGGCGCGGGAGATCCTCGCGCGGATCGGCGCCGCGCTTGATCCGAACGCGGCGCTGAAGGATCTCGGCATCGCCAGCAAACATCTGGTCGCCATCGCCCGGGCGCTTTCGGTGGAGGCCCGCGTGGTGATCATGGACGAGCCCACCGCCGCCCTCTCGCATAAGGAGATCGGCGAGCTTTACGAGCTGGTCGAGCGGCTGAAGGCTCAGGGCAAGGCCATTCTCTTCATCAGCCATAAATTCGATGAGATCTTCCGCATCGCCGATCGCTACGCCGTCTTCCGCGACGGCGGCATGGTCGGGGCGGGGCTGATGTCCGAGATCGACGAGCGCCGCCTCGTGGAGATGATGGTGGGCCGCGCCATGGACAGCATCTTTCCCGTCCGGACTCCGCAGATCGGCGAGGAGATCCTCAGCGTCTCCGGCTATTCCCATCCGACGGAGTTCGCGGATGTGAGCTTCACCCTGCGGCGCGGCGAGATCCTCGGATTTTACGGGCTGGTCGGGGCGGGACGCTCCGAGCTGATGCAGGCGCTCTTCGGAATCTCGCGGCCTTCGGCGGGAATCTGCCGCATCGCGGGCGAGGAGCGCAGTCCGCGTTCGCCCGCCGAAGCCGTCGAGGCCGGGCTGGTCTACGCCCCCGAGGATCGCGGCCTGCAAGGCGCCGTGCGGGCTCTGCCCATCTTTCAGAACCTCACCCTGCCCTCGCTGGGACGCCTCTCACGGGCGGGCCTCCTGCGCAAGGCCGAGGAATTCGCCCTCACGCGCCATTACGCCGAAAGGCTGGATCTGCGCGCCGCCAGCCTCGATCAGCCGCTCGGATTGCTGTCGGGCGGCAATCAGCAAAAGGTGGTGATCGGGAAATGGCTCGCCACGCAGCCGAAGATCATCATCCTCGACGAGCCCACCAAAGGCGTGGACGTCGGGTCCAAGGCGGCGGTGCATGAATTCATGGCCGAACTGGCCGCCGAGGGGCTGGCGGTGATCATGGTCTCTTCGGAGATCCCGGAGATCCTCGGGATGTCGGATCGGGTGATCGTCATGCGCGAGGGCCGGATGGTCGGGGAATATCCCCGCGCGGGCCTGACGCCGGAGATCCTCGTGCGCGCCGCCGCCGGAATCGGAGTCGGAATCGGGGCGGGAGGCGACTCATGAGCGCCCTTCTCAAACGCCGGGAGTTCCTGCTGTTTCTGGCGATCCTGCTGCTGATCCTGCTGGTCCGCGCGCGCTTCCCGAGCTTCGGGAGCCCCGCCAATCTCGCGGCGATCTTCAACGACAGCGCCATTCTGATCATTCTGGCGCTCGGACAAATGGCGGTGATCCTGACGCGCTGCGTGGATCTCTCCGTGGCGGCCAACCTCGCCCTGACGGGCATGGCGACCGCCATGCTCAACGCCGCCCTGCCGGGGATTCCGGTGGGGCTTCTGTTGCTCTTCGCGGCGGGCATGGGCATGGCGCTCGGGGCCTTCAACGGGATTCTCGTCTGGAAGCTGGCTTTGCCCTCCATCGTCGTGACGCTGGGGACGATGACCATTTATCGCGGCTCGATCTTCCTGTTGTCGGGCGGGGCATGGGTCAACGCCCATCAGATGAGCCCCGCCTTCAAGGCCTTCCCGCGCGAGGTGGTTCTGGGCCTGCCGGTCCTCTCATGGATCGCGATCGCCGTGATCGCGGTCTTCGTCCTGCTCATCGGGCGGACGGGGCTCGGGCGGGCCTTCCACGCCGTGGGCGGAGACGAACACGCCGCCGTCTATACGGGAATTTCGGTCGGGCGGACGCGCTTCTGGGCCTTCACGATCAACGGCGGTCTGGCGGGAGTCTGCGGCTATCTCTGGGTGAGCCGTTACGCCGTAGCCTACACCGAGGTGGCGCAGGGCTTCGAGCTCGACGTGATCGCCGCCTGCGTGATCGGCGGAATCTCCATCGCCGGAGGCATGGGGACCGTGGCCGGGGCGCTGCTCGGCGCCTTCTTCCTCGGCGCGATTAAAAACGCTCTTCCCGTCGCCGGGATCTCGCCCTTCTGGCAAATGGCCATCTCCGGCGCGGCGATCCTGCTGGCCGTCGCCTTCAACGCCCGCGCCGAACGCCGCAAGGGCCGGATCATCCTGAAATCGGCGCAATCCGCCGCCCCCGTCATCCGGTCTTCGGGAGCCGCGTCATGACCATGGCCCCCCCTCCCCGCCCTATTCCTCCTCGCCATATCCCTGATCGCCTCAACGGCTCTTTTCTGCGCCGCCTCAAAAGCTGGGAGACGCTGCTCCTCGCGGTGGCCGCGGCGATCTTCACCTTCAACGCTCTGGCCTCGCCCTATTTCCTCGATCCGTGGAATCTCTCGGACGCCACCTTCAATTTCACCGAAAAGGCGATGATCGCTCTGGCCATGGCCTTGCTCATCATCGCCGGCGAGATCGACCTCTCCGTGGGCGCGATCATCGCTCTGGCCTCGGTGGCCATGGGCGCCGCCCGGCAAATGGGCGTCGAGACCACGGGACTCGTGCTGATCGGCGCGGGCGTGGGGCTGGCCTGCGGCGCCTTCAACGGCTTCCTCGTGGCGGGATTGGGGCTGCCCTCCATCGTGGCGACCATCGGCACGATGAGCCTCTTTCGCGGAATCGCCTATATCATCCTTGGAGACGGCGCCTATGGCGGTTATCCGGCCTCCTTCGCCTGGTTCGGCCAGGGCTACGTCTGGGGCGCGATCACCTTCGAGCTGGCGCTTCTGGCGGTTCTGGCCGTGGTCTACGGCGTCTTGCTCCATGGGACGAATTTCGGCCGTCGCATTTACGCCATCGGCAATAACGCGACCGCCGCCGCCTTCTCCGGCGTGAGGGTGCGCCGCATCCGCATGACGCTCTTCATGCTGACCGGCCTCATGGCCGGGATCGCCTCGGTCTGCCTGACCTCGCGGCTCGGCTCCACGCGACCCTCCATCGGCATGGGCATGGAGCTTGAGGTGATCACCATGGTGGTTCTGGGCGGGGTGGCGATCACCGGCGGCTCCGGCACGATCCTCGGGGTGATGCTGGCGGCGCTGATCATGGGTCTGATCACCTTCGGACTCGGATTGCTGAACGTGCCCGGCGTGGTGATGTCGATTTTCGTGGGAATCCTGCTGATCTCGGTGATCGCGCTTCCCAAGCTTCTGGAGAAAATGCGGCGATGATGGAGAAACACGCCTTCAAGATGCGCCTCAAGCCCGGCTTCGAGGCTGAATATCGCCGCCGCCATGACGAGATCTGGCAGGAATTGGCGGATCTCCTCCATGAGGCGGGAGTTCAGGATTACTCCATCCATCTCGATCGCGAGACGGGGACGCTCTTCGGCGTCCTCTGGCGGCGGGCGGATCACGCCATGGAGGCTTTGCCGGGACATCCGGTCATGAAGCGCTGGTGGGCCTTCATGGCCGATCTCATGGAGACCAATCCCGATCAATCCCCGGTCTCCGTTCCGCTTGAGACGGTGTTCCATCTGCCATGAGGCCGCTTCGCAAGATCGCCGTGCTGGATTTCGGCAAGACCAACGTGAAGCTCGCGCTGGTCGATCTGGAGCGCCGCGCCGAAATCGACCTGCGGCGACGGCCCAACCTCGTCGCGCGTTCGGGGCCCTATCCGCATCATCCCACGGCGGAGCATTGGGCCTTCATCCTCGACTCGCTGAAGGATCTGGCGGCGGCGCATGAGATCGACGCGATCTCCATCGCGGCCCATGGCGCCACGGGCGCCCTCGTCGACGCGGCGGGGGATCTGGTCCTTCCCATCCTCGATTACGAGCATGAGTTCGATCCGGGGAATTACGACGCCCTCCGCCCCGATTTCGCTGAAACAGGCTCTCCGAGGCTGGCCATGGGCCTGAACCTCGGGGCGCAGCTTTACTGGCAAGCCCGCGCCTTCCCTGAGGATTTCGCCCGCGCCGTCCACCTCCTCACCTATCCGCAATATTGGATGATGCGCCTCAGCGGCGTCCCCTCGACGGAGGCCACGTCGCTCGGCTGCCATACGGATCTCTGGAATCCGCATGCGGGGGATTTCTCCTCCCTCGTGGCGCGCATGGGCTGGCGGAAGCTCATGCCGCCCTTGCGGCGCGCGGCGGAGATCCTCGGGCCGATCCTGCCGGAGGTCGCGGCGCGGACGGGCCTGCGCCCTGAGACTCCCGTCTTCTGCGGGCTGCATGACAGCAACGCCTCGCTTTATCCGCATCTCGCCGCGCGGGAGGGGCCTTTCTCGGTGGTCTCGACGGGAACATGGGTCGTCTGCATGGCCGTCGGCGCGGAGCCGAAAGCCCTCGATCCCCGACGCGACGCCCTGATCAACGTCGACGCCCATGGCTCCCCCACGCCCTCGGCGCGCTTCATGGGCGGGCGGGAATATGAGCTGATCCGCAAGGGTCGCGACCTCGCCGCGACGCCCGAAGCCGCGGCGACGGTCCTCGCGCGAGGAATCCTGCTGCTTCCGGCGGTCGAGCCCTCTTCCGGCCCTTTCCGGGGACGCAAGGCCTGCTGGAGCTTCGCCCCCGCCGACGAAGCTCAGGAGGCGGCGGGGCTGGCCTTTTATCTGGCGCTCATGACCGCCGAATGCCTCGCGATGATCGGCGCGCGCGGCCCCATCCTCGTGGAGGGGCCTTTCGCCCGCAACGCCGAATATCGCGCGATGCTGGCCGCCGCCTCCGGACGCCCCGTCGAGGCTTCCGAAGGCGCGACGGGCACCGCCCTCGGCGCGGCCCTGCTGGCGGATTCAGGCGCGCGCCCCGCTCCGCCGCAGATAGAATCCGCGCCGCCCGCTCCGGCTTTCGCCGCCTACGCCGCCCTTTGGCGCGAGGCGCTGCGCGATGTCTGATTCACGCCGCCGCGCGCTTCGCCCTTCTGAGCCCTTCGGCGGCGGCCATCATCAGCGGCCCGACGCCTTTGGCGTCGTCGGCCACCACCTGCTCCGTGAGGTAATAGCCGGGAGTTCCGTCACGATAAGCGCCGCCGAATCCGCCGAGGCCCGCCACATGGCAGACGCCCGCGAACTCCAGCCCGCCGTCCGGTTTGGGCCGCAGGGCGTCGCGCTCCAGAGCCGCCATGGTCTTTTGCGCCGCCGCGACGGCCTCCGGCCCCGCGAGGCCCAGATCCGCCGCGCGATACAACGCATAGGCCAGCATGGCCGAGGCCGAACTCTCCTCGTAATTCCCCGGCAGCTCGGGCAGGTCGATCACCTGAAGCCAGAGCCCCGAAGGCCGCGCCAATTCGAGCAGCCGCGCCATGAGGCGCCGCGTCGGCTCCGCGATCCGCGGCGCGGCTTCCGGGCCGACCAGCGCCAGCACGTCGACGAGCGCCATGGCCAGCCAGCCGAGCGCCCGCGCCCAATGCGCCGGAGACCGCCCGGTGGCCGGATCGGCCCAAGCCTGCAAACGCCCTTCGTCCACGCCATGGACGTAAAGCCGGGTCTCCGCGCGCCAGGTCAGGCGAAGGGCGGTCTCCAGCTGGCGCAGAGCGTCCGCGACCGCGGCCTCGTCGCCCGTCGCCTGAGCCCATTCGATCTGGAAAGGCAGACCCATATAAAGCCCGTCCAGCCAGACTTGCGCCGGATAACGCAGCTTATGCCAATAGACTCCCGAGCGCGTGCGCGGATGGGCGCGGAGCTGGCTTCCGAGCAGATGCGCGGGCTTGAGCCAAGCCTCGTCTCCCGTCGCGCGCCGCAGATGAAACAGAGCACGGCCCGACAGGATGTTGTCGATGTTGAATTCAAGGATCTCATAGCCCTTCAGCCCGCCCTCCGGCGTGATCTGAGGCCCGATCAGACGGCGCAGATGCTCAAGCCAGCGGGGATCTCCGGTCGCCTCATGCAGCAGCCCGAGGCCGCGATAGACGCAGCCGTCCTCATAGCACCAGGGCCCGCCCTTATAGGGCTGATAGGCGCGGGCGTAGGCGTCGAAATAAGCGGTCAGCATGAAGGCTCTCCGAGGATGGATAGGGGGACTTCCGTCTCTTCCAGCGTGAGATCGGCGAATTGGGCCACGAGGCCCGCGTGATGAAGCAGCGGCAGGTTCAGCGCCATGTCGGGGACGTCGCCCGTCGGGCTGGCGTCGTAGCTCACGCTCAGGCGGCGGATCTCCACGCCGCGCAGAGGCGATTCCGGCAGGCCGAAGAAAGCGCCCGCCGCCACCCGGACCTCCTCCATGCGCAGCTCTTCGATGCGGAGGCCGGAGACGGCGGGGGTCAGGTCGTCCACGGGACGGGGCTCGCGGGACTGCACGACATCCGAAGTCCCGTCCGGGTCGCAGAAGTAGAAGCTGTTGACCGAAATTCCGGTCTCCACCCGGCGCATGACCGAGCGGCTCAGGCGCAAATCCGAGACCGATCCGCCCCGGCCCCGGCGCGTCTTGATCCTCAGGCCGCGATCCGTGCCGAGAAAATCGCAATCCTCGATCCCGACGTCCCGCACCCCGCCCGACATCTCCGAGCCCATGACCACGCCGCCATGTCCGCGCTCCAGCAGGCAATGACGAATCCGCAGGCCCGAACAGGGCGCCAGATGATCCGACTCGCCCTGAGGCCCGCGCTTGCCCGCCTTCACCGCCACGCAATCGTCGCCCACCGAAACATGCAGCCCTTCGAGCAGAACCTCTGCGCACATCTCGGGATCGAAGCCGTCGGTGTTGGGGCTGTCGGGCGGATTCTCAATGCGCAGGCCGAAGGCCGAAACCCGGCGACAGAGCAAGGGATGCACCGTCCATGAGGGCGAATCCCGCACCGTCACGCCCGAGAGCGTCACGTCTTCGCAGCGGCTGAGGAAGATCGTGCGGGCGCGGCGGGCGCCTTCGCGAGTCTCCTTAGGCCAGCTCCACCAATCCCCCGCCGAGCCGCCGCCCTCCAGCGCGCCGAGCCCCGTCACGGCGATCTTCTGCAGGCCGATCCCGGTGATCAAAGAGGCGTAGGAGGCTTCCGGCAGGCCCTCCCATGAAGCGAGCATGCGTCCGGCGCCGTCGCGGGCGGGGAGGATGGGAATCCGGCTGCGGTCGGGCGTCAAGGCGAGGGTCGCGCCCTCCTCCAGACGCAGCGTCAGGCCGGAGCGCAGGAAGACCGGCCCCGTGATCCAGCGTCCGGCCGGGATCAGGACCGTTCCGCCCTCGCCCGCCGCGGCCATGGCGGCGGCGATGGCCGCGCCATTGTCCTCGGAGCCTTCCCGCGCCCCAAAGCGCGAGACATCGGCCAGACCCGCGCAATCCGCCGCGCGAAAGGCCAGAGGCTCGGCGCCTTCGAGTTCGAGAAGATGCTCCGCGCCGGGAAGCAGCCCGTCGAGGATCAGCAAGGCCCGCCGCGCCGCGCCCTCGGCGATCAGACGCCCCGCAGCCGTCAGACGCCAGCCTCTCGGCGCGGCGAGGAAATGGCGGGCGCCGGGCTCGGGGATCAGAATCGCCGCATGGCGGGCGCCGAGATGGCGCGGAGCAAGGCGAAGCGGAGAATGCGAAGCCTCGGCCCGCTCCGGCGCAAGCGCGGAGAAGGAGGATGCAGGAGACATGGCGTCGCCGCCCTTCGGCGGCCCTCTCGGCTAAAAGGGAAAGGCGGCCCGAACCCGCGAAGGCTCGGGCCGCGTGAAGGGCGTCACATGCGCGTCAGAGCCCGGTTCACGCTGCGGATGATGGTCGAGGCGGCTTCCTCCGGCGAGATCTGGCCATAGGCCATTTCTTCAATGGCGTCGTTCAGAGCCTCGCGCACCGCCGGATGCTCGTTCAGCGGCGAGACGGCGGGGCCGCTGGCCTCGGAGACGATCTTCGCGGCCTCCAGCAATTCCGGCGAGAGCTTCCCCGCCTCGGTGAGGGTCTTCAGCGCCACGGCGGAGGCCGGGAGGCCGCGGGTGTCGCCGAGGATGGTCACGGCCTCGGGATCGTTGAGCAGGCAATTGACGATTTCGGCGGCGGCTTTGGGCTCGCGCGAATTCTTCGAGATCGAGAAGACCATCGAAGGCTTGCGATAAACGCCGTCGGAGGTCGCGCCTTCGACGCGGAAGGGCGGAGTCGGGATCAGCTTCCCTTCGACGAGGGGATCGGCGTATTTGCCGTAGGTCGAATCCCATTCATAGGATCCGCCGACCTTGCCGTCTCGCCAGGCGGCTTCGTCGAAGAGCTCGATGTTGCCCACCGCGACCGCCGTCCGCCAGGGACGGATGACGCCTTTTTCCGACAGGCTCTGATAAAACTTCAGCGCTTCGGCCAGTTCTTCTTCGGTCCAGGCGACTTTTCCGGTCTCCGGGTCGATCAGATCCTTGCCGGTCTGCTGAGCCGCCGCCAGAGAGACGATGAAGATCGCGTTCAGCTTCACCGCGTCGAAGGGATAAGCGCCTTCGGGATTCAGCTTTTTGGCGGCCTCCTCCAGATCGGCCCAGCTTTTCGGCAGAGGCAGGCCCGCTTTTTCAAAAACCGCGTCGTTGAAATAGAAGACGCGCCCCGTGACCGAGACCGGCAGGCCGTTGAGCTTGCCGTTCATGGTTCCGCCCGCAAGCTGATCCTCGGTCCATTGGCTGAGGTCGATGACGTCGGCGTAATCGCGCAGATCGGCGAAGGCGCTCCCATCCGCCGAGAATTGATGCAGCCAAGGCCAGTTGATCTGCATGACGTCGGCTTCGGTGCGGCCCGCGAGCTGGGTGGTGACGCGCTCGCCATGGCCCTGCCAGCCGGTGAACTCCGGCTTGACCACATGGCCGAGCTTCGCGCCGCAGAGCTTCAACGCCTCCTGCGTGGCGAGGTGGCGCCCGTCGCCGCCCCACCAGGACATGCGCAGCTCCGCCGCCGAGGCGGCTCCGATAAAGCCGAGGCTGAGCGCCAAAGCGCTGACGATGGTTTTCATGATTTTCCTCCCGAAGGCGCCTTTCATCCGGCGCCGTGATTTCCGCGACGGACTCAGGCGAGGCTGACGTTCGCGCCGCTGGCCCGGTCGAAGATATGGACGCGGTTCTCATCCGCGCGCAGACGGATCGTCCCGCCCTGAGCGGCCTCGCGGAACAGCTCGACAGGCAGCACCACGGTGAATTTCGCGCCGCCGATGGTCACATGGGCGTCCACCTCATGGCCGAGGAAATCCACCTTGCCGACCTGCGCCGCCAGCGCTTCCGGATCATTGGGCTCGGCAAGGCGGAAATGCTGCGGACGCAGCCCCAGCGTGACCGCTTTGGGCGCATCGGCCGCGATGCGGGCGTTTTGCTCCGGCCCGAGCCGCAAAACCTGATCCCCGAAGCGCAGAGCATGGCCTTCGGGGCCGCGCTCAAGCTCCGCCTCGACGAGATTCATCTCCGGCATGCCGATGAATCCCGCCACGAAGAGATTCTCCGGGCGCTCGTAGAGCGTGGCGGGATCGGCCACCTGCATGATGCGGCCCTCCTTCATCACGCAAATGCGGTCGCCCATGGTCATGGCCTCGACCTGATCATGGGTCACATAAACCACCGTCGAGGAGCGCCCCTGCGCCTTGAGCCGCCGATGCAGCTCGGTGATGCGCACCCGCATGGAGGCGCGCAGCTTGGCGTCGAGGTTGGACAAAGGCTCGTCGAAGAGGAAGACCTCAGGCTTTTTGATCAGCGCCCGCCCCAGAGCCACGCGCTGCGCCTGTCCGCCCGAAAGCTGCTTGGGCAGGCGGTCGAGCAGAGGCCCGATCTCCAGCACCTCGGCGACTTCGGCGACGCGGCGCTCGATCTCGGCCTTTTTCTCTCCGGCGAGCCGCAGCCCGAAGGAGAGGTTCTTGCGCACCTTCATATGCGGATAGAGCGCGTAATTCTGAAAGACCATGGCGATGCCGCGATCTCCGGGCGCGAGGTTGTTCACCACCTTGCCGCCGATGGAGATATGGCCGCCGGAAATAGTCTCCAGCCCGGCGATCATGCGCAAGGTGGTGGATTTGGCGCAGCCCGAAGGCCCCACCAGCACCATGAATTCGCCGTCGGCCACCTCAAGATCGACGCCATGCACCGCCTTGAAGCCGCCGCCATAGATCTTCTCCAGATTCCGAATGGATAATTGCGCCATGGGATCAGCCTTTCACGCCGCCGGCGGAGATGCCTTCGATGAAATATTTCTGCGCCATGAAGAACACGACCAGAGACGGAGCCAGAGCCAGCACCGACATCGCGAGGATGCGGTTCCAGTCGAAGGCCTCGGAGGTGTCGATGGAGAGCTTGAGCGCCAGAGACACCGGGAATTTCTCCACCGAGGAGAGGTAGATCAGCGGCCCGAGGAAGTCGTTCATGGTCCACATGAACTGAAACAGAGCCACCGAGATCAGCGCGGGCGTCAGCATGGGCGCCACGATGAAGATCAGCACCTGCCAGGATTTCGCGCCGTCGACGCGGGCGGCCTCCTCCATGTCGGGCGGAATGGAGCGCAGGAACTGCACCAGCATGAAGACGAAGAAGGCGTCTCCCGCGAAGGCCGAAGGCACCCAGAGCGGCAGATAGCTGTCGAGCCAGCCCATTTCGCTGAAGAGCAGATATTGCGGAATCCGCGTCACGACGTTGGGCAGAAGCAGCGTCGCGATGAGCGAGGCGAAGAGGATCCGCTTGCCGGGGAACTGGAAGCGCGCGAAGCCGTAGGCCACCGCCGCGCAGGAGATCACCGTGAAGATCACCTTGGGCGCGATGATCAGGAAGGTGTTCCAGAAGAACCGCCCGAAGGTGTAGGGCGTGGAGGTCTCCCAGCCCTTGACATAGCCCGAGAGCGTCGGATCCTTCGGGATGAAGCCCGGAGAGGCGAAGATCTCGGCGTTGTTCTTAAAGGAGGCGCCGATCAGCCAGATCAGCGGATAGAGCATCAGAACTCCCACCGCCGTCAGCACGGCGTAGCGGAGGATCATGGAGATCCGCCCGCGCCTTTCCTGAAGCGCGAGATGGCGGGCCGCTTCGGCGTCGGCGTCGAAGGCGGCGGAATCGTCGAGCATGGTCTGGCTCATCGGTCAGCTCCTCTTATCGCCGGCGTAATAGACCCACTTCTTCGAAGACCAGAAGGCGACCACCGTCAGAACCATGATGATCGCGAAGAGCGCCCAGGCGATGGCCGAGGCGTAGCCCATGTCGAATTTCTTGAAGGCCGTCTCGTAGATGTAGAGCGGCAGAAGATAGGTCGCGCGCAAAGGCCCGCCGTTGGTGATGACGTAAGGCCCGTTGAACTCCTGAAAGGCCTGAACCATCTGCATCACGAGATTGAAGAAGATCACCGGCGTCAGCAGCGGCAGGGTGATCGAGAGGAAGACCCGCCATTTCGACGCGCCGTCGATGGCGGCGGCCTCGTAAAGCGATTTGTCGATGGATTGCAGCGCGGCCAGAAAAATCACCATGGCCGAGCCGAATTGCCAGACGCGCAGCAAGGTGATGGTGAACATGGCCGTGGCCGGATCGCCGAACCAGTTGATCGCCTCGATCCCGAAGACGCCCAGAGCCATGTTCACAAGCCCGGTGTCGGCGAAGATATAGCGCCAGAGCACCGCCACCGCGATGGAGCCGCCTAAAATCGAGGGCACGTAATAGGCCGTGCGGAAAAAGCCGATGGCCCGGAGCTTATAATTCAGGATCACCGCGATGAAGAGCGCGAAGGCCAGCTTCAGCGGCACCGTCAGCGCCACATAGGCCAGTGTCACGTTCAGCGAACGCATGAAGGTGCGGTCGGCGGTGAAGAGATCGACGTAATTCTCAAGCCCCACGAACTCCGCGCCGCGCATCAGGCGGTAATCGGTGAAGGAGAGCCAGAAAGAGGCCACGAAAGGCACGCCCGTGAAGATCAAAAGCCCGATCACATAGGGCAGCACATACCAAAAGCCGAGGAATCTGCTCTCGCCGCTCATCTCCGCCCTTCCTTCTGTGGAAGAGGGGGCTGTGGAAAGGCGGGTGCGGCGGCGCCTGAGCGGAGGCGCGCGCGACGAAGGCGGTCCGGCGCGGCGCCGGACCTTGCGTCCCTGAATCTCATGAACTTCCTCCCGAGCGGCCTTCACAAGGGGCCGCCGTTTTATGTTAGGATTCGGCGCTCCGGGCCTCCCGGAGCGAACCCATCCTTCGACCAAGCTTAACTTATATTACAACTCGGCGAACATCGACGAATCCGGGAAAAAAGATGGAGAAAACCGTAGGCGGCGCCCTCTCCGGAATCCCACCCCACGGGCTTGCGCTGACTCTCACGCGCTCAACCATCAAAATGGATCATGCGCCCAGCTGGTGGATCGAGAAAAGCAACAGCGTCCATGACCTCGTCATCGCGCTGGAGGGCGCCGGAGATTATCGGATCGGCGAGGACGAGGCCCTTCGGCTCTCCGCGGGGGAGGCCATGCTCATTCCCGCCGAAACGCGGTTTTTCGGGCGTCACGCCGAAGGCGCGGCCTATCGCGGTGTGGCGCAGCATTTCACCTTGGATCTCTTCGGGCGCGATCTCGTCGCGCGCATGAAGCTCAGACCCAAACTGCGCTTTCGGGATTGGGAGTTGCTCCGCCCCATGGTCCGCCGCTATCATGAGATCGCCCCGCCCTCCTCGACGATCCTCGCGCAGCATCATCTTTTCATGGTGCTGCTGCTGGCCTTTCTGGAGGAGGCCTTCCTTGGCTGGCGCGCGGAGGAAGCGCCGGTCGGAGACGAGAACCGCGTCGCGGCGGCGGTAGCCATCGCCGCGAGTCAGATCGCCGCCGATCCTCTGAACGCGGAGATCGCGCAGAAGGCGGTCGAGGCGGCGCTTTATCATCCGGATTACTTCCGCCGCGAATTCCGCCGCAGGACCGGCTTCACGCCGCAGAAATTTCAGGAGTTCAAGCGCATGGAGAAAGCCATGGCGCTTTTAGAGGCCGGACGCGGCGTCGGGGAGGCGGGCGCCGCCGTCGGCTACGCCGATCCCTATTATTTCTCGCGCATGTTCCGGCGTTACGTCGGGGTCAGCCCGCTCGGCTTCAAGGAAAGCTTGCGGCGCGCGCGCGAGGGCCGTTTTCCGCGCGGAGAAGAAGACGGACAGCCCGTCTTCCCCCTGCCCCGCCCGACCCGCTGAGGCTCAGCGCGCCAGCCAGCCGCCGTCCACCGGCAAGACCACGCCATGGACGTAATCCGCCGCCGGAGAAGCCAGAAAGACCGCCGCGCCGCCGATGTCTCCGGGATTTCCCCAACGCCCCGCCGGAATGCGACCGAGGATCTCGGAGGAGCGCTTTTCGTCCTGCCGCAAAGCCTCGGTGTTGTTGGTGACGAAATAGCCCGGCGCTATGGCGTTGACGTTCACGCCCTTGGCCGCCCATTCGCAGGCGAGCAGCCGCGTCAGCCCCGCGAGGCCGCTTTTCGAGGCCGTATAGGAGGGGATGCGGATCCCGCCCTGAAACGACAGCAGCGAGGCGATGTTGACGATCTTGCCGCGCCCGCGCGGGATCATCCGCCGCGCCGCCGCCTGAGTCAGAAAGAACAGCGACTTCAGATTGAGGTCGATCACCGCGTCCCAATCGGCTTCGGTGAAGTCGAGGGAATCGGCCCGGCGGATGATCCCCGCGTTGTTCACGAGGATCTCGATTCCGCCCGAAACCTCTTCGGCCTCGGCGATCACCGGCTCCAGCGCCTCCATCTGCGCGAGATCGGCGCGGATGGCGTGGAAAGGCCGCCCGGTCGGCGCGATCAGCGACTCGGTTTCCTCCATCCCGGAGCGCCCGACGGCGATCACCCCCGCCCCGGCCTGAGCCAGAGCGACGGCGATCCCCTGTCCGATGCCGGTGTTGGCGCCGGTCACCACGGCCCAACGGCCGCTCAGATCGAAAGGAGACGACATGAATCAGGCTCCCTGAAGATCGTCGAAGAGCAATTCGTCCGGCAGGTTCTGATAGCAGACCGGGCGCAGGAAACGCCGGATCGACATCGTGCCCACCGAGGTCGCGCCGAAATTGGTCGAGGCCGGATAGGGACCGCCATGCACCATGGAATCCGCCACCTCGACGCCGGTCGGGAAGCCGTTGACCAGCACGCGGCCCGCCTTGCGCTCCAGAATGGGCAGCAGACGCCGCGCCAGAGGCGCGTCTTTCGAATCCATATGGAGCGTCGCGGTGAGCTGGCCCTCGAAAGCTTTGGCGATCTCCGGCATGGCCTCGGCCGAGGGCGCCCGCACCACCAGACCCAAAGGCCCGAAGACCTCTTCGGCGAGGGCGTGATCCGCCATGAAGGCCTCCGAAGAAATCTCATAAAGATTCGGATTGGCGAGGCGGCCTTCGCTCTGAGTGCTCAGCACCGGACGCACGGCGTTGCGCGAGTCGAAGCGCGCTTGACCGTCGCGGTAAGCCTTGGCGATGCCGTCGGTCAGCATGGTCTGAGCCGGAACCTTCTCCAGAGCCGCTTTCGCCGCGCCGACGAAGGCGTCGGCCGCAGGGCCTTCCGCGAGGATCACCACGCCGGGATTGGTGCAGAACTGCCCCGCGCCCTGAGCCAGCGAGCCCGCCCAGCCCTCGCCGAGAGCCGCCGCACGGGCCTCCAGAGCGCCGGGAAGCATGAAGACCGGATTCACCGAACCCAATTCCCCAAAGAAGGGGATCGGCTCGGGGCGCGCGGCGCACAGATCGAAAAGCGCCCGCCCTCCGGCCAGCGACCCGGTGAAGCCCACCGCCTTGATCAGCGGATGAGTCACGACCGCCTCGCCGACCTTGCGGTCTCCGCCTTGGATCAGGCTGAAGACTCCCGCCGGAACGCCCGTGCGCTTGATCGCCGCCTCGATGGCCTGAGCCACGACCTCGCCGGTGCCCGGATGGGCCGAATGGCCCTTGACCACCACAGGGCATCCCGCCGCCAGAGCCGCCGCCGTGTCGCCGCCCGCCACCGAGAAGGCCAGCGGGAAATTCGAGGCCCCGAAGACCGCCACCGGGCCGATGGGCCGCTGAACCAATCGCAGATCCGGGCGCGGCAGAGGCTGACGGTTCGGCAAAGCCTCGTCATGGCGCAAATCGAGGTGCTTGCCCTGCCGGATATGCTCGGCGAAGAGCCGGAGCTGGCCCGTGGTGCGTCCGCGCTCGCCGTTGAGCCGCGCCTCCGGGAGGCCGGTCTCCTGAGTTCCGATCAGGGTGATCGCCGCGGCGCGGGCTTCGATCTCCTCGGCGATGGCCTCGAGGAAATCGGCGCGGGCGGCGCGGCTGAGGGCGGAATAGGCCGGGAAGGCCTCTTCGGCGGCGCGGGCGGCGCGATCCGCCAGCGCCGGAGTCCCTAAGGCGAAGTCATGCGAAGGGCCATGGGCGGGAGAGGACGAAAACTTCTCGCCCCCGCCGACCCATTCGCCCGCGATGAAATGTTCGCCGCGCAGGGCGAGAGGGGAAGCGGAAGCGGTCATGTCAGTCCTCTTGAAAAATCGGGTTGTCGATGAAGACGCCGCCCTGATAGCGGGCGACGGCCTCGTCAGGCGCGGGCCTCGGGCCTGCGGCCTCGATTTCAGCGCGCCAGGCTTCGGCGTTGTCCTTCGGACGCCAGCCAAGATAAGCCGAAGCGGCGTTGTCCCACCAGCCCGCGTCATTGGCCGAGGCGCCCCAAATCACCGGGCATTCCAGACGCGGCGCCCGGAAGACGCAAGCCGCGAGCCCGGCGAAATCGTCATAAGAGAGCCAGCTCGACAGCATCCGATGGTTGCTCGGCTGGGGCGTGCAGGAGCCGATCCGCACCAGCGCCGATTCCTGCCCGAATTTCTCATAATACATCCGCGCCAGAGCCTCGCCGAAGGCTTTGGAGACTCCATAAAGCCCATCGGGGCGCGGAGGCTCGTCGCCCTTCAGCCGCTGGCTCTGGGGGTAATAGCCGATCACGTGATTGGAGCTGGCGAAGAGGATCCGCGGGCGGCCATGAGCCCGCGCCGCCTCGTAAAGATTATAAAGGCCGAGCAAATTGGCCTGCATGATCTTGGAGAATTTATCCTCGACGGAGATTCCGCCGAGATGGATGATTCCGTCGCAGCCCTCCACCAGATCCATGACCGCCGCCGCATCGGCCAGATCGCAGATCCGCGCCTCTTCGTTGAGGCCGGGCGCGCCGGGATCCGCGATGTCGGAGAGGCGGAGGATCTCCGCGAGGCCCGCAAGACGCGGCCGCAGCGCGCGTCCCATGGCGCCTGCGGCGCCGGTCAGCAGAAGTCGTTTCATAGCTTCCTCTTTTGCGGCGTCATCATATGGACCCTCCGGAATCCGTCAACTCGTATTATATCACCTGCGGAGGCGTCGCTTGACCGCCCGGGCCTCCCCGGCCTATCTCCAAGCTTCGGGCGGCGGTCGGAGGATGGCGCATGGCGGGACGGGCGAAGGCGGCGGGCAAAGGAAGTCTGGTGTCGCAGGTGAGCGAGGCTTTGCGCAAGCGCATCCTCGCCGGAGAATACGCGCCCGGCGCGCGGCTGCCCTCCGAGGCGCAGCTCACCGAGGCTTACGGCGTCAGCCGCACCGTGATCCGCGAGGCCATGGCCGCGCTGAAGGCCGACGGGCTGGTCGAGCCCCGGCAAGGCGCGGGCATCTTCGTGCTGGAGGCGCCGCCGCCCTCGATCTTCTCGCCTCAGGCTCTGGACCCGGCGCGCATCTCCTCGACCATAGAGATTCTGGAGCTGCGCACCGGCGTCGAGGCGGAGGCCGCAGGTTTGGCGGCGCTGCGCCGCTCCCCCGCCCAAGAGGAGACGATCCTCGAACGCCATGACGCCCTGCGCGCTTGTCTGAAGGCGGGCGAACCCACCGCCGAGGCTGATTTCGCCCTGCATCTCGCCATAGCCGAGGCGGCGAATAATCCGCGTTTCCGCGAATTCCTCGAAGCCCTCGGCGCGGCGGTGATCCCGCGCGCCGCGCTCAAGGCCGAGGAGACCGAGGAGGCCGCCGCCGCCTATATCGCCCGCCTCGACGAGGAGCATGGACGCATCGTCGCCGCGATCTCCAACGGCGACGAAGAGGGCGCCCGAACCGCCATGCGCGCCCATCTGCGCGGAGGTCAGGCGCGCTATCGGGCTTTGCTGCGCGCCGGACGTCTGGCTCACGCCCCGGACCAGACCGGAAAGCCGTAAAGCTCCTGCGGATTCTCGACCAGCGCCCGGCGACGGGCCGCCGCGTCGGGGAGCCAATCGAGCGCCGTCGCCGCGAGCAAGGCGTCGTCGGGGAGCGGCTCGCCTTTGGCGCGCGCGAGGTTATGCGGCCAATTCGTGCCCCAGAGGATCCGCTCCGGCGCATGGGCGCCGATCACGCGCGACACAGCGGCGACGTCGGCGAAATCCGGGCCGCCGAGGCGGCTGGATTCGTAGCATCCGGCGAATTTGAACCACATCCGCCCCCGGTCGATCAGGCGCAGGACCGCCGCGACCTCCGGGCCGTCGGGCGCGGCGCCGGAGAAGAATTTCCCGTGATGGTCGAAGACCCAGCGCGAACGCAGAGCCTCCAGCCGGGGCAGATGCGCCACGATCTGGCTTCCGTCGAATTGCACGGCGATCATCCAGCCGAGTTCGGCGGCTTTGGCGTCCACGGCCTCCAGATGATCCAGACCAACCGCGCCGCCGGGCAGATCCATGATCCGCGCCCCGACCGCCCCCGCCTGAGCGAGGCGCTCAAGCTCGGCGTCGGATTCCGTCCCGTCGATCACCGCCACCCCGCGCGAGATCGCGCCGAATTCGGCGAGGCAGGCGAGGAGGCAGGCATTGTCCTTCTGATAGGCGTTGGCCTGAGTGACCACCACCCGCGCAATCCCAAGCTCGCGCATCGCGGCGCGGTAGAGCTCCGGCGTGGGGAGATCTCCGGCGGGCAGCCCCGGACCTCCCGGCAGCGGCGGAAAGCCGGGGAGATAGGCGTGCATCTGCGTGTCGATGGTTCCTGAAGGCGGATTCCAAGGCGCGGTCATGCTTCCTCCTTCGGTTTGAATTCGCGCAAGGCCGCGCGGTCGATTTCAATCCCGAGGCCGGGACCGTCGGGGATGGCCACCACGCCGCGCTCATGTTCGATGGGCCGCGTAACCACAGCCTGACGAAAGGGATTATGCGTGCGGTCGAATTCGAGGATGGGCTCGATGGGCTCGCGCCGCACCGGAGAGGGGACCATCGCCGCCATGAATTGCAGCGCCGCCGCGATCTGCACCGCCGTGCCCCAGACATGCGGCACCACCCGCAGCCCATGCAGCGCCGCCAGATCCGCCACGCGCCGCGCTTCGGTGAAGCCGCCCACGCCGCAGATGTCCGGCTGCACGACGTCCACGGCGCGGGTCTCGATGGGCTCGCGGAAGCCCCAACGCCCATGCCAGGTCTCGCCCGCCGCCACGGGGATGGGCTGCTTCGCCTTCACCTCGCGATAGGCCGCCAGATGCTCCGGCGTCACGGGCTCCTCGAACCAGTCGATCCCGCATTCCGCCGCCGCCTGACCCAGACGGATCGCCTCCAGAGCGTCATAGCCGTGGTTCGCGTCGATCATCAGCCGCATCTCCGGCCCGACCGCCTCGCGCACCGCCCGGATCACCCGCAGATCCTCCGCCACGCCGAAGCCGATCTTGAGCTTGGCGGCGTGGAATCCGGCGGCGGCGTGGCCCGCCATCTCCTCGGCGTTGTCTTCGATGCGGTCCACGCCGTCGCGGCGGAAGGCGCCGGTGGCGTAGGCCTTCACGCTTGCGCGGAAGCGCCCGCCGAGCAGCGTCGAGATCGGGACGCCGAAGCGCTTGCCCTTGATGTCCCAGAGCGCCACGTCGACGCCGGAGAGCGCGGTGAGCGTCAGGCCGCGCTGGCCTTGGTCGCGCAGCGCGTTATAGAGGACCGCCCAGATCTTTTCGGTCTCCAGCGGATCCATCCCGACGAGCCATCCGGCGTAAGTCTGAACCACCGCCGCATTGGCCCGGGCCGGGCCGAGGCATTCGCCCCAGCCCGTGGTCCCGTCGTCGCAAACCACCTCCACCAGCAGATGCAGGCGGCGGTCGAAACGCATGGAGGCGCTTTCGAAAGCGGTCTCCAGCCGATGCTCCAGCAGATGGGTGCGGATCGCGGCGATCTTCATCGGCTCACTCCGCCGCGGCGGCGGTCTGGCGACGCCAGGGCGCGATGAGCTTCGCGAGGATCTCCTCCTCGGCGGGGGTCAGATCGTCGAGCGGCGCGCGCACCCGGCCCGCCTCGAAGCCCTGAAGCCGCACGCCCGCCTTGACCGCCGCCACCGCATAGCCCTTGCGGCGGGCGCGCAGCTCCATGAAGGGATAGAAGAAATCCCGCAGAATGCGGGCGCATTCGTCATGTTTTCCGGCGCGCAGGGCTTTGTAGAAGCTCACGGCCAATTCCGGCACGAAGTTGAACACCGCCGAGGAATAGGTCGTGAAGCCAGCGCCTAAATAGGCTTCGGCGAAGAGTTCGGCGGTGGGCATGCCGCCCAGATAGGTCAGACGGTCGCCGAGCAGCGCCGTGACCTGACGCACCTGTCCGATGTCGCCCACGCCGTCCTTGAAGCCGACGAGATTGGGGCAGACCTCGCAGAGCCGCGCGAGAGTCTCGGCCTTCAGCACCGCGTTGTCGCGGTTATAGACCATCACGCCGATCCCGACCGAGTCGCAGACGCGCTTCACATGGGCGTAGAGCCCTTCCTGCGGAGCGTCGATCAGGTAATGCGGCAGCAGCAAGATGCCCTCGGCCCCGGCCTTTTCGGCGGAGCGGGCGATCTCCACGGCCATTTCGGTTCCGTAGCCGCAGCCCGAGACGATGGCCGTGCGGCCGTTCGCGGCCTCTTTGGCCGCCTTGACGATGTTCGGAATTTCGCTCGGCGCGAGGGAGAAGAATTCGCCCGTGCCGCCCGCCGCGAAGAGCACCGGCGCCTCATAGCCGCAGAGCCAATCGATATGGCGCTGATAGCTGTCCGGGCGGAAGGCGCCTTCGGCGTCGAAATGAGTCACGGGGAAGGACAAAAGCCCGGCGCCGAGCGCGGTCTTGATCTCCTGAGGGGTCATCCTGAGCGTCTCCTGAACTGCGTTTTGCGGATCATTCCCGGGAATCGGATTGGGAGTCAAGAGTTATATGATGAATTTTCGAGAATCTGGCCGAACTTGCGCGAAAATCGAAAAATCGGGGTTATTCCAATAAAATTGAGCATCTGCAGCATGAAATTTTCGCCCCAAAAGCGCTTTTCCGGCTTCACGAGCGCCGAATCCTCCGCTATCAGGAGGCGGACACATCATATGTATCAGCGCAGAATTCTGAGAAGACGCGCCGCCATGAAAAAGGGAGCCCGCCCATGCTGACCGTCGAGACCCGTCAGGCCGTCCATCCCGAACACGCCCGCGGCATGGACACCGCCGAGCTTCGCCGTCATTTCCTCGCCTCGGAGATGTTCCGTCCGGGCGAGATCCGCCTGATCTACACCCATTACGACCGCTTCACGATGGGCGGCGCCGTCCCGGCGGGGGCGCCGCTGGTCCTCGACGTGGTGGCCGAGACCAAGACCCCGAATTTCCTCGACCGCCGCGAGCTCGGCGTGGTGAACGTCGGCGGGACCGGAACCGTCTCGGCGGGCGGCGAAAGCTGGACGCTCGCCTGCGGCGACGTGCTGTATCTCGGCATGGGCTCGGGCCCCGTGACCTTCGCGGGCGAGGGGCGGTTTTATCTGGTCTCGGCGCCGGCGCATCGCAGATTCCCTTCGCGGCTGGTGCGGCTCTCCGACAGCAAAGAGGTGAAGCTCGGCGCGACGGAGACCTCTAATAAGCGGACGATCAATCAATTCATCCATCCGCTGGTCATGGAGAGCTGTCAGCTCGTGCTGGGCTACACCACGCTGGAGGATGGCTCCGTCTGGAACACCATGCCCGCCCATGTCCATGACCGCCGCATGGAGGCCTATCTCTATTTCGGCATGACGCCCGAAGCCCGGGTTCTGCATCTCATGGGCGAGCCGCAGGAGACGCGCCACCTCTTCATCGCCAATGAGGAAGGCGCCTTGTCTCCGCCCTGGTCGGTGCATGCGGGGGCGGGAATCGGCGGCTACACCTTCATCTGGGCCATGGCGGGCGACAACGTGGACTACACCGACATGGAGTTCATTCAGCCCAAGGATCTGCGATGAACCCTCTCCCGACGCAGGGAAAACAGGGCGGCCCGCCGAGGGTCGCCTGTCTCGGCGAATGCATGATCGAGCTGCGGACGCGGGCGGACGGGCTGATCATCCGCGGCTTCGGCGGCGACACGCTGAATACGGCGGTTTATCTCGCGCGGCTCGGCGTCCCGACGGATTACGTCACGGCGCTGGGTCAGGACGGCTTCAGCGCCGAAATGCTGGAGGCTTGGCGGGCGGAAGGCGTCGGGACGGAGTTCGTCCCGCGCCTCGCCGGACGCTCGCCCGGCCTTTATATGATCGAGACCGATCCTCAGGGCGAGCGCCGCTTCCATTATTGGCGCGATCAGGCGCCGGTCCGCGATCTGCTGAATCTGCCGCAATGGCCGGATCTGGCGGCGCGGATCATCGCCGCCGTGGACGTGCTTTATCTCTCGGGGATCACGCTGTCGCTTTATCGCGGCGGCGCTCTGCCCCGTCTGCTGGATTTTCTGCGGGCGTTCTCGGCTCAGGGCGGCGCGGTGGTCTTCGACACGAATTTTCGTCCGCGCGGCTGGCCTGATCCCGCCGAGGCGGGGCGCGTCTTCGCCGAAGGGATTGCGCTTTCGGCGCTGACTCTGGCGGGCGCGGAGGATCTCGCGCCCATCTGGGGCGAGGCCGAGCCGGAGGCTCTGGCGGCGCGTCTGGAGAAGCTGACGCCGGAGGCCGTGCTGAAATTCGCCCGTCCGGGCTGCCTCACGCTGGCGGAAGGGCGCCGGACGGAAATCCCCGCGCTGAAGGTCGGGAAGGTCGTCGACACCACGGCGGCGGGCGACAGCTTCGCGGCGGGCTATCTGGCGGCGCGGCTGCAGGGCGAGCCGCCCGAGGCGGCGGCGCGGGCGGGCCATCTTCTGGCGGCGGAGGTGGTGCGCCATCCCGGCGCGATCATCCCCCGCGCGGCCATGCCGTGAGAGAGGTTCCCATCCGCCCGCTCCCGCTTTAGGCTGAGGCGCCATGCGGGAGATCGAACTCATCTGTCAGGACGGCGTGCGGCTCGGGGGGCGTCTTCGGCCCGCCGAAGGCCCTTTGCGCGCCGCCGTGATCGTCAATTGCGCGACGGGCGTCCTCGCGCGCTATTACCATCGCTACGCCGACTTCCTCGCGGCGCGGGGCTTTGAAGTCCTGACCTATGATTATCGCGGCGTAGGCGCCTCGCGGCCAGAGAGCTTCAAGACGAGCCTCAGAGGCTGCGGCTGGCGCTGGCGCGATTGGGGCGAGCAGGATTTCGAGGCCGCCCTCCGCTTTATGAAGGCCCGGCGCCCCGAGGCGCCCCTGATGGTCGTCGGGCATAGCATCGGCGGCTTCCTGCCCGGCATGGCCGAAAGCGCGCCGCTCGTCGACCGGATGCTGACCGTCGGCGCGCAATACGCATGGCTGATGGATTACGCCCCGCGCCAGAGGCTCGGCTTCTGGCTGAGATGGCATGTCTTCATGCCCGCGGTCACGGCGGCTTACGGTTATTTCCCCGGCAAGCGGCTCGGCTGGCTGGAGGATCTGCCCGCCGGAGTCGCCCATGAATGGAGCTTCCGCGGCCCCCGCTTCGAGACGAGCCATCCCCACGCCGAACGGGCGGAGGCCGTCGCGCGGATGGGACGGGTCCGGGCGCCGATCCTCGCGGTTTCGGTCTCCGACGATCCCTTCGCCACGCCCCCCGCCCTGCGCCGCGCCTTGCGCTATTACGCGGGCGCGGAGCGTCAGGCGGTCATGCTGGAGCCCCTCGCCGATCTCGGGCGGGAGTCGGTCGGGCATTTCGACCTCTTCCACGACCGCCACGCCTCGGGCTTCTGGACGCAATCCCTCCGCTGGCTGGAGGAAGGCGAAAACCCATGGCCGCATCGGCGGCTTGCGCTCTAGAGTTTTTTCCGACCAGGTTGGGTCGTTCAAACGCTCCAACCTTTTGTTTGGTCGCGTTTTCACGACGCGAAGCCGAAGCGGCTTCGCTGGAAAACGCTCTAGACGATGGTCAGCCCCGGCTCTCCCGCCTCGACCGCGCCGATCACGGCGGCCTCCTCGAAGCCATGGCTGCGGAAGATCGCCAGAACCTCCGCGACGGCCTCCGACGCGCAGGAGACGAGCAATCCGCCGCTGGTCTGGGGATCCGAGAGCAGAGCCTGATCCACGGCGCTCATCGCCCGGTCGAAGCGGATATGCGCGCCGTAGCTCGCCCAATTGCGCCCCGAGGCTCCCGTGACGAAGCCCGCCTCCGCCAAATCCCGCGCGCCCTCCAACAGCGGGACCGCCGCCCAGTCGATCCTCAGGCGCAGGCCCGAGCCGCGCGCCATCTCCCAGCCATGGCCGCCGAGGCCGAAGCCCGTCACGTCGGTCATGGCGTGGAGCCCCGGCAGCCGCGCCAGATCGGGGCCGGGCGTGTTGAGCCGCGTCGTGGCGGCGATCATGCGGGCGTAGGCGGCGGCGTCGAGCTTCTCCTTCTTCAGCGCCGCCGAGAAGACGCCCACCCCCAGAGGCTTGCCGAGAATCAGGACGTCTCCCGCCTGAGCCTCGGCGTTGCGCTTGAGATGGGTCGGATCCACCAGACCGATCGCGACCAGCCCGTAAATCGGCTCGATGGAATCGATGCTGTGGCCTCCGGCGATGGGGATTCCCGCCGCGCGGCAGGCCGCCGCTCCGCCGTCGAGGATCGCGCCGATGGTTTCCGTCGAGAGCTTATTGATCGGCATGCCCACCAGAGCCAGCGCGAAGATCGGCGTCCCGCCCATGGCGTAGACGTCGCTCAGGGCGTTGGTGGCGGCGATGCGGCCGAAATCCTGCGGATCGTCCACGATGGGCATGAAGAAATCGGTGGTGGCCACGATGGCCTGACGCTCATTCAGCCGATAGACCGCCGCGTCGTCGGAGGTCTCGATTCCCACCAGCAGCTCCGGCGGGACCGGCAAAGGCGAAGCGCCCTTGAGAATCCCCTCCAAAACGCCCGGCGCGATCTTGCAGCCGCAGCCGCCGCCATGGGCCAGAGAGGTCAGCCGGGGTTCGGAGACGGGGGAAGCTTCGAGGTCGCTCATGGGGAAAGGTCTCCCTGCGCAGGGCGGCGCGGACCCTCCGCAGCCGCTTCAAACCTCCTCTTGCCAGCGCCCGAAGCCCGACGCAAGTGCGCCCGGACCCATCTCGTTTGCGGACGGCTTTCCCATCCGGGCGATGTCCTTGACTTATGAGACGATAAGAAGCGACTATGAGAGAGACTTTCACCCATCTGCGAGACAGGCCGCAAGCCTGTCCGCGCGACAGGCAAATTAGGGAGGTCCCGTTGAACATCGACCTTTCCCGCCGCAGCTTCCTCAAGCTGTTCGGCGCGGGGGCGGCGGCGACATCGCTCGGGGCCATGGGCTTCGGCGCCGCCGAGGCGGCCGTGGCTGCGCATGTGCGTCAATTCAAGCTCGCCGCCACCACCGAAACCCGCAACATCTGCACCTATTGTTCTGTGGCCTGCGGAATCATCATGTATTCCAAGGGCGACCTGAACGCGGGCGAAAAAGCCGAGCTGATCCACATCGAAGGCGACGCGGATCACCCCACCAATCGCGGCACGCTCTGCCCCAAGGGCGCGGCGCTGAAGGATTACGTCAAGGCGGAGACCCGCCTGACCAAGCCGCGCTATCGCGCGCCGGGCGCGGACCAGTTCCAGGAGATCACCTGGGACGAGGCGCTCGATAAGATCGCCCGCGCGCTCAAGGACGACCGCGACGCCAATCTCATCGAGAAGAACGCCGCCGGGACCACGGTGAACCGCTGGACCTCCACCGGCTTCCTCGCGGCTTCGGCGACCACCAACGAAACCGCATGGCTGACCTATAAGACGGTCCGCTCCATGGGAATCGTCGGATTCGACAATCAGGCCCGCGTCTGACACGGCCCCACGGTGGCCAGTTTGGCCCCGACTTTCGGCCGCGGAGCGATGACGAACTCTTGGACCGACATTAAGAACACCGATCTCGTGGTCGTCATGGGCGGCAACGCCGCCGAAGCCCATCCTTGCGGCTTCAAATGGGTCACCGAGGCGAAGCAGCGTCGCGGCGCCAAGCTGATCGTCGTGGACCCGAGGTTCACGCGCACGGCCAGCGTCTCCGATTATTACGCGCCGATCCGCCCCGGCTCGGACATCGCCTTCCTCATGGGGGTGATCCGCTGGTGCATCGCGAACGACAAGGTGCAGTGGGACTATGTCCGCAACTACACCAACATGGCCTATCTGGTCCGCGAGGAGTTCGGCTGGTCGGACGGCATGTTCACCGGCTATAACGAAGAAACCCGCAGCTACGATCAGAGCAGCTGGGAATATCAGATCGGAGAAGACGGCTACGTCCTCACCGACGAGACGCTTGAGAATCCGCGCTGCGTCTGGAATCTGCTCAAGGCCCATGTGGACGTCTACACGCCGGAATTCGTGGAGCGGATCTGCGGCACGCCGAAAGACCGTTTCCTGAAGGTCTGCGAGATGATCGGCGAATGCGCTTCGCCGACCAAGACCATGACCTCCATGTACGCGCTCGGCTGGACGCAGCACTCCAAGGGCTCGCAGAACATCCGCGGCATGGCGATGCTCCAGCTTCTGCTGGGCAACATCGGCGTGGCCGGAGGCGGAATGAACGCCTTGCGCGGGCATTCCAACATTCAGGGCCTCACCGACGTCGGGCTGATGTCGAATCTCATTCCGGGCTATCTCGCGATCCCCACGGAGCGCGAGCCGGATTTCGAGACCTATATGTCGACGCGGGCCAATAAGCCTCTGCGGCCCAACCAGATGAGCTATTGGCAGAACTACCGCAAGTTCATGGTCAGCTTCCTCAAGGCGATGTGGGGGCCCGCCGCCACCGCCGAAAACGGATGGGGCTATGAATGGCTGCCCAAGCTCGACATCGCCCAATATGACGGGCTGCGCATGTTCGACATGATGTCGAAAGGCGAAGTGAACGTCTATTTCTGCCAAGGCTTCAACCCGCTCCTCTCCTTCCCCAACCGGGGCAAGCTCACGGAGGCCTTCGGAAAGCTGAAGCTTCTGGTGGTGATGGATCCTCTGGCGACCGAAACCGCCGCCTTCTGGGAGAACCACGGGATCTATAACGACGTCGATCCGTCGAAGATCCAGACCGAGGTGCTGGAGCTGCCCACCACCTGCTTCGCCGAGGACGAAGGCGCCACGGTGAACTCAGGGCGCTGGCTGCAATGGCATTGGGCGGGCGCGACGCCTCCGGGCGAGTCTCAGACGGACGTCTGGATCATGTCCAACATCTTCCTGCGGCTGCGCGAGCTTTACCGCAAGGAAGGGGGCAAGGCTCCTGAGCCGATCCTCAATCTGACTTGGGACTACGCCGATCCCGAAGACCCCACCGCCGCCGAACTCGCCAAGGAGCTCAACGGCCGCGCTCTGACCGACGTGCCGGACCCCAATGATCCGACGAAGCTTCTGCTTCAGGCGGGCAAGCAGGTCTCCAGCTTCGGCCAATTGCGCGACGACGGGACCACCATGGGCGCCTGCTGGATCTATGCGGGCTGCTTCACGGAGGCGGGCAACATGATGGCCCGGCGCGACAACGAAGATCCGAGCGGCATGGGCGTTTATCAGAACTGGTCCTTCGCCTGGCCGGCCAATCGGCGCGTCCTCTATAACCGCGCCTCCTGCGATCTCGACGGGAACCCCTGGGATCCCGAGCGCAAGCTCATCGCCTGGGACGGCGCGAAATGGGCGGGGCCGGACATCCCGGACATCGCCGTGACCGCCAAGCCGCGCGAGGTCGGGCCCTTCATCATGAACCCCGAAGGCGTCAGCCGCTTCTTCTCGCGGCGGCTCATGCGGGACGGGCCTTTCCCGACCCATATGGAGCCCTTCGAGAGCCCGGTGGCCAATCCGCTGAACCCGGAGATGCGGGGCAATCCCGTGGCCCGGATGTTCCCCGGCGACGTCGCCCAGCTCGGCGACCGCTCGGAGTTCCCGCTCGTGGCGACCTCCTATCGCCTGACCGAGCATTTCCACTATTGGACCAAGCACAACAAGGTCAACGCCGTGTTGCAGCCGGAGTTCTTCGTGGAGATCAGCGAGGAATTGGCGGCGGAGCGCGGCATCGCAAAGGGCGGACGCGTGCGCGTCTGGTCCAAGCGGGGCGAGGTCTGGGCCAAGGCCGTGGTGACGAAGCGGATTCGTCCGCTGATCTGCGACGGCCAGACGGTCCATGTGGTCGGCATCCCGATCCACTGGGGCTTCAAGGGCGCGGCGCGCAAGGGCTTCGGCCCGAACACGCTCGGGCCCTTCGTCGGAGACGCCAATATCGAGACGCCTGAATTCAAGGCTTATCTCGTGAACATCGAACCTGCGGAAGGGAGCGCCACGTCATGACGACCGAAAGAGCGCCTCAACCCACCACGGCGGCGGCGAATCCTCCGATTCAGCCGATGGCCTCGAACCTCTTGCCCAGCGACGTGGTGCGCGCCTCGGCGATGCGGGATCTCCCCGCGCCGGAGCGCCAGCTCACCAAGGTGGCCAAGCTCATCGACGTGTCGCGCTGCATCGGCTGCAAGGCTTGTCAATCGGCCTGCATCGAGTGGAACGACACCCATCCGGACGTCGAGGAGAACGTGGGGGTTTACGAAAACCCCCATGACCTCACGCCCGAGATGTTCACCCTCATGCGCTTCACGGAATATGCGAATCCCGAGACTCACGAACTCGAATGGCTGATCCGCAAGGACGGCTGCATGCATTGCGAGGATCCGGGCTGCCTCACGGCTTGTCCGGCGCCCGGCGCCATCGTGCAATATTCGAACGGCATCGTGGATTTCATCTCCGACAACTGCATCGGCTGCGGCTATTGCGTGGCGGGCTGCCCCTTCGACATCCCGCGCATCCATAAGACGGCGCATGTCTCCAAGAAATGCACCCTCTGTTCGGATCGCGTGGCGGTGGGCCAAGGACCGGCCTGCGCCAAGGCCTGCCCGACGCAGGCCATCGTCTTCGGAACCAAGGACGAGATGATCGCCCACGCCGAAATGCGCATCGAGGATCTCAAAGAGCGCGGTTATGAGAAGGCCGGGCTTTACGATCCTCAGGGCGTGGGCGGAACCCATGTGATGTATGTGCTGCATCACGCGGACAAGCCCTCGCTCTACGCCGACCTGCCCGACGACCCGAAGATCTCGGCGGTGGTCAAGGGCTGGAAGGGCGCGGCCAAGGACGTGGGGCTCGCGGCCATGGGAATCGCCGCGGTGGGCGCCATGGCCCATGGCGCGCTCGCCCGGGCCAACGAGGTTTCGGCGCATGACGACGCCGAGGCTCAGGAGATGGTCGCCCACGCCGCCGAGCGTCTGGCCGTCGAGCCGCAGGAGGCCGCAAGGCCGCAGGAGGGCGCGCCATGACCGAAGAGCGCCAATATTCCGCCCCCGGCGACGAGATCGAGACCCGCAAGCCGGTGACCGTCTCGCGTTATCGGGGGATCACGCGGCTGAATCACTGGGTCACGGCCTTCACCATGATCGGGCTCATCCTCTCGGGGATGGCCCTCTTCCACCCGAGCCTCTATTTCCTGACCGGCCTTTTCGGCGGCGGCCCGACCACGCGCTGGCTGCATCCGCTGATGGGGATTCTGCTCTTCTTCAGCTTCCTGCTGCTCTTCCTTCAGATGTGGCGTCTGAACCTGCCCAAGCGGGAGGACGCCGAATGGCTGGCCAACATCAAAGAGGTGGTCAAAGGCGAGGAGGAGAATCTCCCCGAACTCGGGAAATACAACGCCGGACAGAAATTCGTCTTCTGGGGCATGTCCGGGCTGATCCTCGTGATGATCGTGACCGGCGTGATGATCTGGGAGCAATATTTCCCCGGACTCGTCAGCATTCCGGTGCGGCGCGTCGCGGTGGCGGTTCACGCCTTGTCGGCGGTGGCGGCGGTGCTGATCTTCATCGTCCATGTCTACGCCGCCATCTGGACGCGGGGCACCATCCGCGCCATGACCCGCGGCACCGTCACGGGCGGCTGGGCCTATCGGCATCACCGCAAATGGCTGCGCGAACTGGCTGGACGACGCAAGACCGATCCGGCAGAGTGACGGCCTGAGCCCTTCGCCCCTGCGCCGCAGTCGGCGGAGGGCTCGCGCCCGAACCCATGCGAGAGGCCCCGAGGGCCCCGGAGGCCCCATGACGAAGACCCCGCAAGCGGATCCCTCGATGATCGGCGGCGTGCCGGAGCCGCCTTTCGTTCTGCTTCCCGATCCGGCGAAGCTCTTCGAGACGCGGGCGAAGCGCTTCGCCTTCCTCGCGCGGCATGACGCGAATCTCGCGCCTTATCTGACCTTCCTCGCCGATCTGACCGCGCTTCAGGCGAAGCTTCTCGCGAGTCTGCCGCCGGTCCCGCCGATTGCGCCTGAGAAGGCCAGGCAGGCCCGCGAATTCTCCATGCCGCCCGTCGAGCGCGCGTCTCTGGCGGAGGATCCGACCCTCGTCGCGACCTTCGTCGCCCTGATCGCGGCCGCCGCCGATCTGGAGATGCCCGAATCCGCGCGTCAGGCGCTGAGCGCGGTTTGGGCCGCCGACGAGGAGGATCGCCGCTGGCTGCTCTCCAACATCCTTTCAGACCAGATTCCCGAGGGCGCGGCCGCGCCGCATCTCTTCGCGGCGGCGGCGGTTCAGATCCATATGGCGCGTCTGGCGGCCGCTCTGGATCCCAAGGCCCTGATCCCGGTCGGCGTGGGAATCTGCCCCTCCTGCGGCGGACGCCCGGCCACCTCCTCGGTGACGGGGGGTCAGGAGATCGACAATCTGCGTTACGCCGCCTGCGCCTGCTGCGCCACGCGCTGGAACGAAGTGCGGGTGAAATGCCTCTGCTGCGGCTCGACCAAGGGCCTCGCCTATCGCTCCGCCGCCACCCATGAGGCCACGGTGAAGGCGGAATCCTGCGCCGAATGCGGCTCATGGGTGAAGATCCTCTATCAGGTGAAGAATCCGAGCCTCGACCCCATCGCCGACGACGTGGGCAGCCTCGGGCTGGACATCCTCATGAAGGATTCCGGCGCGACGCGCGGCGGCTTCAATCCCTATCTCGCGGGATACTGATGTCAGGATTTCGGGCGCTGCCTTCGGCGGATCAGTTCCTTTCCTCGGAGGCCGGGCGGGCGCTGGCCGAGGCTCATGGCCGGACGCCGACCCTCGCGGCCTTGCGCGCAAGGCTCGACGCCATGCGCGCGGCGATCCGCGACGGCGCGGACGGGGCGGCTCTGGCGGCGGGGCTGCCGGAGCTTCTGGCGGCGGATCTCGGGGCGGCGGCGCGCTCGGCTCTGCGTCCGGCGCTGAATCTGACCGGCACGGTGCTGCATACGAATCTCGGGCGGGCGATCCTCGCGGAGGAGGCGGCGAAGGCGGCTCTGGCGGCCATGCGCAATCCGCTGGCTCTGGAGTTCGACCTCGAAAGCGGCGGGCGCGGCCAGCGCGACGACCATCTGCGCGGCCTTCTGCGCGAGCTGACCGGCGCCGAGGACGCCGCCGTCGTCAACAACAACGCCGCCGCCGTGCTGATCGCGCTGAACGCTCTGGGCCAAGGCCGCGAGGCGATCGTCTCGCGGGGCGAGCTGATCGAGATCGGCGGCGCCTTCCGCATGCCCGACATCATGGCCCGCGCCGGGGTCAGACTGGTCGAGGTCGGGACGACCAACCGCACCCATCCCCGCGATTACGAAGACGCGATCACGCCGGAGACAGGGCTGATCCTCAAGGTCCACACCTCCAATTACCGCATCGAGGGCTTCACCGCCGAAGTGGAGGCGCCGAGGCTGGCCGAGATCGCCCGCAGGGCGGGGGTTCCGCTGCTCAACGATCTGGGCTCGGGCTCTCTGGCGGATCTCTCGATCTACGGCCTGCGCCGCGAGCCCACCGTGGCCGAAGCCGTGGCCGAGGGCGCGGATCTCGTGACCTTCTCCGGCGATAAGCTCTTAGGCGGGCCGCAGGCGGGCTTCATTCTCGGGCGCAAGGATCTCATCGCGGCGATCAACAAGAATCCTCTGAAGCGGGCGGTGCGGCTCGACAAGATCCGCATCGCGGCCTTAGAGGCCACCTTGCGGCTCTATCGCGACCCGGAGCGCCTGACCCGACGCCTCCCGACTCTGCGGTTTCTGGCGCGGCCTCAGGCGGAGATCCGGGCTCAGGCGGAGCGGCTGGCGCCGCAGGTCGGGGGGCTGCTGGCGGGTCTGGGCTATGGGGCGCGGGCGGCCGATTGCGCCAGTCAGATCGGCTCCGGCGCCTCGCCCACCGACGCGATCCCGAGCGCGGGCCTGCGTTTGACGGGGAGAGGCGGCGACGCCCCCGACCGCCTCGCGGCGCTTCTGCGGCGTCTGCCGCGCCCGATCATCGGCCATATCCACGACGGGGCGCTGATCCTCGATCTGCGCTGTCTGGAGCGGGACGCGGATCTTCTGGAGGCTCTGGAGGCGCTATGATCGTCGGGACGGCGGGCCATATCGACCATGGCAAGACGGCGCTGGTGAAGGCTCTGACCGGCGTCGACGGCGACCGTCTGGCCGAGGAGAAGGCGCGCGGCGTCACCATAGAGCTCGGCTTCGCCTATGCGGATCTGGGCGGCGGCGCCGTCACGGGATTCGTGGACGCGCCCGGACATGAAAAGCTGATCCACACCATGCTCGCGGGGGCGGGCGGAATCGACATGGCCTTGCTGGTCGTGGCCGCCGACGACGGAATGATGCCCCAAACCCGCGAGCATCTGGCGATTCTCGATCTGCTCGGCGTGCGGCGGGGAATCGTGGCTCTGACCAAGGCCGACCTCGCCGGGCCGGAGCGGCGCGAGGAGCTGACCGGGGAGATCCGCGAGGCCCTCGCCGGAACCGGCCTGAGCGAAGCGCCGATCATGGCGGTCTCCTCTCTAACGGGCGAGGGCGTGGAGGATCTGCGCAAAGCCCTCGCCGCCGCCGAGGCCGAGACCACGGCGCGCGAGGCGGCGGGGCTCTTCCGCTTCGCCGTGGACCGGAGCTTCACCTTGGCGGGCGTCGGAACGGTGGTCACGGGGATCGTGCTGAGCGGCCGCGCGGCGCTTGAGGATTCCGTGATCGTCAGCCCGCTCGGCCTGCCTGCGCGGGTGCGGGGAATCCACGCCCAGAACCGCAAGGCCTCCGAGGGTCTGGCGGGCCAGCGCTGCGCCCTGAACCTCGCGGGCGAGGGCGTGACCAAGGACGCGATCCACCGCGGCGACCTGATCCTTGCGCCCGCGCTCCACGCCCCGACCGACCGCATCGACGTCGAGCTGGACGCCCTGCCCTCCGAGCCCAAGCCTCTGGACGTCTGGTTTCCGGCGCGGCTCCACAGCCACGCCGTCGAGACCGGAGCGCGGATCGTGCCTTTGCAAGGCCCGATCAGGCCCGGCGCGCGGAGCCTCGCGCAATTGGTTCTGGACCGCCCCATCGCGGCGGCCGTCGGCGACCGCTTCGTCCTGCGCGACGTCTCGGCCAGCCGGACCATCGGCGGCGGGCGCTTCCTCGATCTGCGCGCTCCGGCCCGCAAACGCGGAACCCCTGAGCGCCTCGCCTGGCTGGAGGCCTCCCGCGCCCGCGATCCCGCCGAGGCTCTGGCGGGGCTGGCGGCGGTCGCTCCGGTCGATCTCTCCGCTTTCCTGCGGGACCGCGCCCTTCCCGAGGCCGCCTTGCCGGAGATCCTCGCCAGAGCCGGAGCGGAGCTTGTCGGCGGGCTGGCGCTGTCGGGCGCCGCGCTGGAGGCTTTGCGCGGAGCTTTGGGCGAATCTCTGGCGGCCTTCCACGCCGAAAACCCGGATGTCGCGGGCGTCGGCCGCGAGAAGATGCGCCTCGCGCTGAAGCCCCGCCTGCCGAAAGACCCCTTCCTCAGCTTCCTGCGCGCCGAATCCGCCGCCGGACGGGTGGTTTTGGACGGCGCCTTTCTGCGTCTGCCCGGCCATGAGCTGCGGCTCTCGCCCGAGGATGAGGCGCTGTACGCCCGCATTCTGCCGCAGCTTCTGGGCGAGGGCCGCTTCCGGCCGCCGCGGGTCCGCGACTTCGCTCAGGAATTCGGCCTCGACGAGCGCGAGATCCGGCGTCTGCTGAAGCTGAGCCAGAAGCTCGGGCGGGCGGATCAGATCGCCCATGACCATTTCTTCGCCCGCGAGGTCACGCAGGAGATGGCGCGGATCGCCCGGCGCCTCGCGGAGGAGAGCGCCGACGGCTGGTTCACGGCGCCGGCCTTCCGCGATCAGGTGCGGAACGGGCGCAAAGTGGCGATTGAAATCCTCGATTTCTTCGACCGCCTCGGCTTGACCTTGCGTCGGGGCGACATGCGGCGCATAAATCCTCATCGCGCCGATCTCTTCGGCGAATGAGATGTGGAAGGGAAGCGTCCCCGGTGGGGCGGCCGGACTTCAAATCCGGTTGGGGCGGCGAGCCCGTCCCGGGCGGGTTCGACTCCCGTTCCTTTCCGCCACAACTCTCAAGCGAGTAAACAAAAGCGTTTTTCGCCTTGTCGAGAGCCTTTCCCTAAGACATCAGCATGCAGATCTTCGGTTCCCGACGGATTTCTTCAGTCGTTTAGAAATCAAAATTCAGATTCTCCTAAGATCAACCGTGAAAATTTGAATCGAATATCGAAATGGCCCCTCCCAAAACTGGGAATCCATAGCAATCGATTTATCAAATCCTGCTATATATTCTATTCGATATAAGAAAACGCCTTGGGAGGACACGCCATGCGCCGTTATCTGAAGGGTCTGCTCATCGCTTCCGCGGCGGTCCTGTTGAGCGCCGCCTCCGCTCTGGCGGAAGCGCGCAGCGTGGTCTTCATCAATCCCGGCAAGCGCGGCGAGGTCTTTTGGGAGCTGGTCGCCCAAACCATGAAGACCGCCGCCGATCAACTCGACCTTAAGCTCGAAGTCCTGTGGTCCGAGCGCAATAAGCTGACCATGCGCGATCTGGGCCTGAGCGTCGTCGCGCGGCCTGAAAAACCGGACTTCCTCGTGCTGGTGAACGAAGAGAACGCCGCTCCGCCCATCCTCGCGGCGGCGGAGCAGGCGGGCGTCGCGACCATCTTCATCTCCAGCCCGCTGTCTCCCGAGGAGCTGGCCCGGGTCGAGCGCGACCATGGGCCGACCGAGCATCTCCTCGGCGCGCTTGAGCCGGATATGAAGGCCGCGGGCTGGCGCATGGCGGAGCGGCTCGTGGCCGCCGCCGAAGCCGCCGGACTGCGCGACGCGGACGGCGCCCTGCATCTTCTGGCTCTGGCCGGAGACGAGATCACCATCGTCTCGACCCAGCGCACGCAAGGCATGCTGGATTACGTCGCGACCCGGCCCGACGTGACCGTCGACCGCCTGCTCTACGCCAATTGGAACCGCGCCGAGGCCGAGACCCTCGCCAGCCGCTATCTCGGCTTCATGCGCGCCCGGGGAATCAAGCCCGCAGGCGTCTGGGCCGCGAACGACCCCATCGCCATGGGCGCCATAGACGCGCTGAAGAAAAGCGGCCTCAAGCCGGGCGAGGACGTCTTCGTCGTCGGGCTGAACTGGTCGGCGGAGGCTCTGGACCTCATCGAGAAGAACGAGCTTCTGCTCAGCGACGGCGGGCATTTCCTCGCGGGGGGCTGGGTCATGGTGATGCTGCGCGATCTGGTCGACGGCTGCGGCTTCCTCAGCCCCGAAAGCCCCCGGCTGGAGCGATTCGAGACCAGCGCCCTCGACAAGGCCACCGAGCCCGAGCTTCTGAAGATCCTCCGGGGCGGCGCGCTGGAGCGGATCGACTTCACGAAATTCCTGACCGCGCAAACCGATTGCGGCGCTTACGACCTCTCGCGGGAGGCTTTGATCGGCGCCATCCGGCGGAGCGGCCGATGAGCGAAAGCTTCGCCGCGCAAACGCCGCAGCAGACGGAGAACGCCCAAGCCTGCGGCCGCAAGCCGATCAGCGTCATCCTCAAGCTTCTGATCGTCGTCATCGCGCTGACCTGCGCGGTGCAGGCGGGCGCCGGCTTCGTCATCGCCTTCGGCAATTCCGAGAAGGCGAGAGCTCAATTCGACGAAAAGCTGGAGTATTTCCTGCAAGCCCGCGTCGAGCTGCTCGGCGGTCTGGTCTGGCGTCTGCAATATGACGAGCTCGACCGCGTTTTGAACGCCATGCTCCGCGAGGAGGCCGTGGCCTCCATCCGGGTCTATGACGACGTCGGCTCCGTCGTCGGCGAGGTCGGGCGGCCCGTCGAGCCTCAGACGCCGACCATCCGCCGGCGGGCGGATCTGATCTATATGAACGGCCTCGTCAGCGATAAGGCCGGATGGGTGGAGGTCCTCGCCAGCATGGGGCCCGTCCACGCCGCTTTCGAGCGGGAGAAGCGTCATGCGGTGGTGCTGATGCTCACTTCGGCGGCGGCCATCGTGACGGCGGTCTGGCTGGCGGTCAGCCGCCTGATCGCGCAGCCGCTGGCTCAATTGCGCGGAGCCATCGCCCGTTCTCTGGCGGGAGAGCGCAACGTGCGCCTGCCGGAGCGCTCGCTCGACGAAGTGGGCGAGCTGTTCAGCGCCTTCAATCAGTTCATGGAGGCCAACGACCGCTCGCTGTCGAAGATCCGCGCCGCCAACGACCGCCTCCGCGACCTCGCCGAACGCGACGATCTGACGGGCCTGTTGAACCGGCGCGCGGCTCAGGCCCATTTCGCCGAATTGCGCGGCGCCACCGGCGTCTCCATCGTCTTCATCGACATCGACCTGTTCAAATCGGTCAACGAGCTGCTCGGACATAAGGGCGGCGACACCCTGCTCTGCGACATGGTCGCCCGGCTGACCCGCGAGATGAGCGAGGAGGCCGAGGCCTATCGACTCGGCGGCGACGAATTCCTGATCATTCAGCGCAACGTCGGCTCCTCCGGATGCGCCTACGCCTTCGCCGAGCGGCTGCGTCAGGCCGTGAGCGGCGAATATCACATCGGGGTCATGGCCCATGACGTGACGATCTCCCTCGGCGTCTATTACGCCGATCAGCCGCTTGAGGATTTCGACATGGTCGTGGCCATGTCGGATCTCGCCCTGCGTCAGGCCAAGCATGAAGGGCGCGGACGCACCACTTTGCTGACCATCGATCTGCTCAAGGCCGCCACCGCGCGCATCGAGATCGAGCGCAACGTGGCTCAAGCGCTCGCCGAGGGGCAATTCGAGATGTTCTTTCAGACTCAGCTCGATCTGCGCAGCGGCAAGGTCGTCGGCGTGGAGGCTCTGGCCCGCTGGCGCCATCCGCAGCGCGGTCTGGTCTCGCCGGGCGTCTTCATGCCCATCATCGAGGATATGGGGCTTTCGGTCGAGCATGGGCGTCTGGCGGTCCTGCAATGCTGCGCCGCCGCCGAACGGCTGCAGGCCGAATTCAGACGGCCGATTCCCGTCGCGCTGAACGTCAACGCGCAACAGGTGGTGCAGGCCGAATTCTGGACGACCCTGCAGCGCGAGCTCGAAAGCCGCGGGCTTTCGGCCTCCGCCATCGTGATCGAGATCACCGAAAGCCAGCTGATCGTGAACATGGAGGCCGCCTGCCGCGCTCTGGACGATTACCGCGCCGTCGGCGGCTCGGTGGCGCTGGACGACTTCGGCACCGGCTACAGCTCTCTGGCCTATCTGACGCAGCTGCCCATCGACAAGGTCAAGATCGACCGCTCCTTCGTGAAGCGCGCCCCGACCGACCGCACCGTGGCGACCATCCTGAGCGTCGCGGCGCAGCTGGCTCAGGCCATCGGCGCGGAGGTGATCGCCGAAGGCGTGGAGACCCCGGAGGAGGAGGAGGCCGTCTCCCGGCATGGCGTCCATCTGGCGCAGGGCTTCCGCTATGGGCGCCCGGTGGAGATCGAGGTTCTGATGCGCGAAATTCAGGAGCGCGAGACGGCCGCCTTCCTCAATCCGGCGACGCGGGTGTCCTGAAGCCTGATCTCCGGGCCGTCGGCGCAGTTTTCAATCGCGGACCGGCGCCCGCAGGTCAGAAAACGCCTCAAGCGGATTGACCTCCGGCCCTTCTTCTGCATCCTCTGAGCGATCCCGAGACGGCGCGTCGGATCCTCGCGGAAGGACCGCCCCCTCGGCGAAGCGCTCATGAGAACAGCAGGCCGCCCGCACGCCGGGCCGGGAGGAGCCGTCTTGTCGCCAGATCCGATCATCCGTTCGCCCTCGGCCTACGGCTATTCCATGCTCATCAAGCGGATTCTCGAAACCGGACTCCGCCGCGCCCCCAATCAGACCGTGACCTATGGCGAGAAGCGCCTGACCTATCGCGAGCTTGAGGCCCGCGTGAAGCGGCTCGCCTCGGGCCTGAGCGGACTCGGCGTGGAGCCCGGCGACACGGTCGCGGTGATGGACTGGGACAGCAACCGCTATCTCGAAGCCTTCTTCGCGGTTCCGATGATGGGCGCGGTCCTGCATACGGTGAACATCCGTCTTTCGCCGGAGCAGATCCTCTATACGATCAATCACGCCGTGGACGACGTGATTCTCGTCAACGTCGAATTCCTGCCCGTTCTCGAACAGATTTGGGATCGGGTGGAGCGCAAGCCCAAGCTCGTCCTGCTGCGCGAGGACGCCGCGACCCCGGCGACCTCCCTGCCTCTGGCGACCGATTACGAAAGCCTGCTCGCCGGAGCCGCGCCGGATTTCGTCTTCCCCGATCTCAATGAAGACGCCCGCGCCACCACCTTCTACACCACCGGCACGACGGGCCTGCCCAAGGGCGTTTATTTCAGCCATCGGCAGCTTGTGGCCCATACGCTGGGCGTGGGCGGCGAGATCTCCTGCGGGGCTCATGGCCGCTTCGACGCCGACGACGTGTATATGCCCATCACGCCGATGTTCCACGTCCACGCCTGGGGCTTCCCCTATATCGCCACCATGCTCGGCGCGCGTCAGGTCTATCCGGGGCGCGTGCTGCCGGAGAAGCTGCTGAACCTGATCGAGACGGAGAAGGTCACCTTCACCCATGGCGTCCCGACCATCCTGAACATGATGCTGGCGCATCCCCGCGCGGCGAGCGTCGATCTTTCGCGGCTGAAGATGATCATCGGCGGGGCCTCTCTGCCGCAGAGCTTGGCGAAGGAGGCTCTGGAGCGCGGGATCGACGTCTTCACCGGCTACGGCATGTCGGAGACCTGCCCCATCCTCACCCTCAGCCGTCTCAAGCCCGAGTGGATGGACTGGGATCTCGACCGTCAGGCGGAGATCCGCTGCAAGACGGGGCGTCCGGTGCGTCTGGCGGATCTGCGGATCGTGGACGATGAAATGAACGACCTGCCGCATGACGGAGTCTCGCAGGGCGAGATCGTCGTGCGGGCGCCTTGGCTGACGCAGGGCTATCTGCATGATCCGGAGAATTCGGAGAAGCTTTGGACGGGCGGCTGGCTCCACACCGGCGACATCGGCGTCATCGACGAACATGGCTATGTGAAGGTCACCGACCGCCTGAAGGACGTCATCAAGACCGGCGGCGAATGGATCTCCTCGCTGGACGTCGAGGACATCCTGCTGAAATCCGGCAAGCTGGCCGAGGCGGCGGTGATCGGGGTGCCGGATCCCAAATGGACCGAGCGGCCCTTGGCGGTGGTGGTGGCGAAATCCGGCGCCGAGGTCTCGGAGGCGGATCTGAAGGCCCATCTTCTCGGCTTCGCGGAGCGCGGATTGATCTCGCGCTACGCCGCGCCGGACCGCATCGTCTTCGTGGAGGAATTGCCCAAAACCAGCGTAGGCAAGCTGGATAAGAAGCTCATGCGCGCCACCTACGGCGCTTAGAGCGTTTTCCGACCGAATTGGGTCGTTCAAACGCTCCAAGTCTTTATTTTGTCGCGCTTTCGCGACGCGAAGCTTGGTCAGCTTCGCTGGAAAGCGCTCTAAAGCCCGCCTCCGGACGACGAATCGCTCGGGGGCGCCCTCATCGCCGCAAGCGGCGAATTGAAGACGCCCTCGAAATAGGTCTGAACGGGACGCTCCTTATAAAAGGCCCGGAAGGCGCGCACGGCCTCCTGCTCCGGCAGCCAGGCGCAGATCGCCCGGCGGAACTTCCAAGATTTCGCCGCCTTGGGCGCCCGCGAGAGCCAATGCAGATTCGGACGGCCGCGCCCATGCCAGGGGACCAGCGCGCGTCCGGAAGGCAGCGGATTGCGGGACATGACCGCGAGGAACTGATCCAGCTCCTGAGGCGTGGCGAAATACAGATCCACATCCGCGAAATTCACCTCCAGCAAAGCCCAGTGCCTGCGCTGCGTCGCGAAGGGATGCGGAATGGAGCGCGGCCTGCGGATTTGTCCTCCGGGAGTGGTCTCGCGGATCCAGCCGACGCGCCGCCAGCCCGCCCAAGGGCTGATCGGCGTCTCGGGAAAATCCTCATGCCAGGAAAGCCGCGCCGTCTTCATGATCCCGCCTCCGCCGGAGCGGCAGGATAGCCCATGGAGGGCCCGGCTTCAAACCGCCGCGCCCTCCCTTCTCCGAGGCTCAGGCCGCGCCGGGGCCGGGCGTGGCGCCGGGCGGGCATTTCCCGAGGATGATCATCCCCAGAACCTCGTCTTTGGTGAGGTTCTCCACCCGCCCCGTGCCGACGACCTGACCATTCTTCATCACCGTCACGCGGTCGGCGAGGTGGAAGACGTCGTGAATGTCGTGGCTGATGAGGAAGACGCCGATGCCCTCGCTTTTGAGCTGTTTGATCAGCTCGCCGACCTGCGCCGTCTCCTGCGGCCCGAGGGCCGCCGTGGGCTCGTCCATGATGAGGATCCGCGCGTTGAAGAGGATCGCCCGCGCGATGGCCACCGATTGCCTCTGGCCGCCCGAGAGCGCCTTGACCGGATCCTTGAAGCGCTGGAAGCGCGGATTCAGCCGCCCCATGACCTCGCGGGCCTTGGCCTCCATGGCGCCGTCGTCCAGCGTGCCCCAAGGGGTCAGCAATTCGCGCCCGAGATAGAGATTCGCCGCCGCGTCCACGTTGTCCGCGAGGGCGAGCGTCTGATAAATCGTCTCGATTCCATAGGCTTTGGCGTCGCGGGGATTATGGATCGCGGCCTCTTCGCCCCGGATGCGGATCACGCCGGAATCGCGGCGATAGGCGCCCGAGAGGATCTTGATCAGCGTGGATTTCCCCGCGCCGTTATGCCCGAGCAGGGCCACCACCTCGCCGGGATAAAGATCCACGGAAGCGCGCTCCACGGCGTGGACGCCGCCGAAGGAGATCGAAATCTCCTCCATCTCGACGAGCGGAGTCTGGTCTTTCACATGAGCGTTCATGACGGCTCCTCCCTCAGCCCGCGCGGCGCTTATAAAGCGTGTCCAGCCAGACCGCCGCCACCAGAACCAGACCCACGACCACGTTCTGCAAAGGCGCGTCCAGCCCAAGCAGGATCATCCCCGAAGACAAGGACTGCATGAGCAAAGCCCCCAGCAAAGCGCCCGCGATGGTGCCCGCGCCGCCCGCCAGCGAAGTGCCGCCGATCACCGCCGCGGCGATGGTCAGAAGCTCGTCGAGGGTGCCTTGCGAATTGGTCGCCGATTGCAGACGCGCCGAGGCCACCGCTCCGGCTATGGCGCAGAGCACGCCCATGATGATGAAGATCTTCATCGTCACCCAGCGCGTGTTGACGCCCGCCAGCTCCGCCGCCTCGGGATTGCCGCCGATGGCGTAGACGTAGCGTCCGAAGCGGGTGCGCCGCGCCACGAAGGTCATGATCACGCCCGCCGCCAGAGCGATCAGCACCGGAATCGCGATTCCATGCGAGATCTGCAAGCCGCCTTCGGGGATCGTCACGTTATTGGCCGCCGCCCATTGGCGCACGGTTCCGGCGGGCCAGTAATAGGCGTTGGCCACCGCCGCCGCGCCCAGAATCGCCCCGCAGCCGAGCGCCGCCATCAGAGCCTCGGCCCAGACGGGGCGCGTGGGGAAGCCGAAACGCCGCCTCCGGCGCCGGGAGCCGGCCTGAAGCAGCAAAATCGCGGCGCAGGCGAGCAGCGCCAAAACCCAGCTCGCCGTGTCGCCTATCGCGCCGCGCGGACCGCCGCCCATGAGGATGAAGCGCGAATCCAGCGGCGAGACGGTTTGTCCCGAGGTCACCCACCAGGCCGCCCCGCGCCAGACGAGCAGGCCGCCCAGAGTCACGATGAAGGCCGGAATGCTCAGATAGGCGATGAGGAAGCCTTGCAGCCCCCCGACCAGCGCCCCGAGCAGCACCCCCGCCATCAGCGTGAGGAGCCAGATCGCCGGATGTCCGAAGCCGAGGATCTCCGGCAGATAGCGCGCCTGCGCCACGCCCATGACCATGGCCAGAAAGCCGTGCAGCGAGCCCACCGACAAATCGATGTTGCGCGTGACGATGACCAGCACCATGCCCGTGGCCAGAATCGCCACGGAAGCCGACTGCACCGACAGATTCCAGAGATTGCGCGCCGTCAGAAAACGTCCGCCGGATAAAAGGTCGAAGCCGATCCAGATGATCAGCAAAGCGGCGATCATGCCGAGAAAGCGCGTGTCGATCTCCGTGGCTTTGAAGAAGCGCGCCGCCGGGCTCAATCGGGAGGCGCTTGGACGATCCGCCCCCCGACCTTCTGCCTGATCCATCCCATCCTCCCCTAGAGCGCAATCCGAAAAATTCGCAAGATGTTTTGGGTGAACTGCGCGGCCAAATAAAATCCGGAGCGTCTGAAAGCTCCCGGATGAACGGAAAACGCGCCGTCTGCGCGCTCCGTCGCGTTTCGATTTGAAAACGGCCGGATCTTGAGCAGATCCGGCCGCGCGTCTCACATCCAGAAGGCCGAACCGGAGATCAGTCGCAGGCGGGAGCGGTCCCGGCGGGCACGCCCTGACAGACCACCTCTTTGCTCACCCATCCGGCGCCGATGATGTCGCCGAGATTCTCGCGGGTGATCGCCACGGGCTTGAGGAAGATCGAATTCAGCTCGACGCCCGCCGCGCCGCCGCTGAACTTCACCGCATTGGGCACCGCGTCGAGGGCGGTTCCGTCGGCGAGCCGAACGGCGATCTCCGCCGCCGCCTTGCCGAGGTCGCGCGAGTCCTTCCAGATCGAAACCGTCTGAGTTCCGAGCGCCACGCGGTTCAGAGCCGCATGGTCGGCGTCTTGTCCCGAGACCGGAACCGAGCCCGCCAGACCCTGAGCCTGAAGCGCCGCCACCACGCCGCCGGCGGTGCCGTCGTTGGCGGCGACCACGGCGTCGACCTTATTGTCGTTGGCGGTCAGGAACTGCTCCATGTTGCGCTGAGCGTTGGCGGGCAGCCAGCCGTCGGTGTAGGCCTCGCCGACGTTCTTGATATGCCCGGCCGCGATGGATTCGCCGAGCACGTCCATCGCGCCCGCGAAGAGGAAATCGGCGTTCGGATCGGTGGAGCTGCCCTTGATGAAGACGTAATTGCCGGTCGCCGCATGTTTGAACACGCCGCGCGCCTGCATCCGGCCCACTTCGCGATTGTCGAAGGTGATGTAGAAGGCTTCCGGATGCTCGATCAGGCGGTCGTAGGCCACGACCGGCACGCCCTCGGCGACGGCTTTCTCGACCGCCGGAATGATGGCGCTCGAATCCTGCGCGAGGATGATCAGCGCGTTCGCGCCCTGAGCGATCAGCGCCTCGACGTCGGTGAGCTGCTTGCCCGGCTGAGACTGGGCGTCGGCGGAGATGTAGGTGTCTCCGGCGGCTTCGACGGCGGCCTTGATGGCGGCTTCGTCGGTCTTCCAGCGCTCTTCCTGGAAGTTGGACCAGGAGACGCCGATGGTCTTGCCCGCCGCGAGGGCCGGAGCGGCGAAGGAAAGGGCGAGGACGGCGCCCGCAAGGGCGGTGGCGGTTTTTCTCATGACGAAATCTTCCTCCCGGCGCCGACAGGCGCTTGCGTTTCCCCGAAGCCCCGCGCGCCCTTCAGGCGGCGTCGGCTTCATCTCGTCCTCTTTTCTTCGAGGCTCGAAATAAAGAGTGACGGCAAAAGGAATTCCTGTCAATCTCGAAATCGGGATTGGCGAACATATTGCTTTGCAATAAGAAATTCGCACCGCAACATGACAGCGGCCACGCAGGAGGGCCAATATGGAGGATCGGATTTGGCGCTCCGCAAAGTCGCGCGTCCGGATGATCTGCGCCGCCAGAACCGCGGCCTGATCCTCGCCGCCCTGCGGCGCGAGGGCGGGCTTTCACGCACGGAGCTCGCGGCGCGCACGAGGCTCAGCCCGGCCAGCGTCTCGACCATCTCGGCGGCGCTGCTGGCGGAGGGAATCCTTGAGGAGGAGGCGCCGGGCTCCGCCCTGAAGCGCGGACGTCCGCAGGTGGCGCTGCGGCCCGATCCCCGGGCGGGGACGGCGGTCGTCCTCTCGGTGACGCTGAATCAGATTCTGGCCCGACGCATCGATTACGCCGGACGCCCCGTCGCCGAGGCCGCGCGGCGCTTCGACAGTCTGGCCGCGCCGCCCGGCGCTCTGCTGGAGGCGACGGCCGACGCCATCCGCGAGACTCTGGCGCAGGCTCCGGAGGCGCGGCCTCCGCTTCGGATCTCCCTCGGCGTGCAGGGCGTGACCGACGCCGCAGGGACGCGCATGATCTGGTCTCCGGTCACGCATGAGCGCGACATTCCTTTCGCCGCCCGTCTGGAGTCCGAATTCGCCGCGCCGGTCTTCGTGGCCAACGACTGCGCCGCCATCGTGCAGGGGCTCCGCAACCGCGAGCCGCAGCGCTACGGCGGAGATTTCGCCGCGATTCTGCTTTCGCACGGCGTGGGAATGGGGCTGCATCTGCAAGGCGCGCCTTTCCTCGGCGCCCGCAGTTCGGCGATGGAGTTCGGGCATATGGTCTATCAGCCGGAGGGGGCGCTCTGCCGCTGCGGCGGACGGGGCTGCGTCGAGGCCTATGCGGGGAGCTACGCCATTTTGCGCCGCGCGCGGGGATTCTCCGATCAGACGCCGCCCGAATCCGGCGAGGATCATGAAGCCGAGGCGCCTTTGGCGGCTCTGGCCCGCGCCGGGCCGGGGCCGGAGCGCGAGGCCTTCAAGGCGGCGGGACGCGCTATAGGCTACGGCCTGCGCAATCTCTTCACTTTGCTCGATCCGACTCCGGTGGCTCTGGTGGGGGCGGGCTCTTTGGCCTTCGACCTGATGGAGCCGGAGATCCGCAAGGCTCTGGCGGGCGCGACGGGGCTCGCGGGCGGACTGGCGGCGGAGGGCTTCGAATTCCGGCTTCATCCCGACGAATTCAGCCTGATCCTCGAAGGCGGAGCCGCCGCCGCTCTGCGCGCGCTGGACGAAGCCGCCTCAGGCGAGCGCGCCGGGGCTTAGAGCTTTCGCCGGGCGATCGAAGATCGATCAAGCGCCGCAAGATTTCGTTGGTCGCGTTTTCACGACGCGAAGCCGTTTCGGCTTCACTGGAAAACGCTCTGGCCTTGAGCGGGCGGAGCATGAGAGGAAGGAGCCGCCCCAGCCTCCGGAGACCGCATGACCCTTCTTCCGATCCTGAGATTCCCGCATCCGGGCTTGCGCCTGCCCGCCGCGCCCGTGGTCGCCTTCGACGCCGCATTGCGCCGCCTCGCCGAGGATCTGACGGAGACTCTGCGCGCCGCGCCGGGGGTGGGGATCACGGCGCCGCATGTCGGGATTCCGCAGCGGCTGGTGGTTCTGGATCTTGCTCCGGAGCGCGGGCCGGAAGTCTTCGTCAATCCGGAGATCCTGTGGTTCTCCGAAGAGAAGATCCGCCATGCGGAGGGCAGCCTCTCCATGCCCGGCGTCACGGAGGAATTGGAGCGTCCCGCCCGGATTCGTCTGCGCTGGCGGGATCTCAACGGCCTCGAACGAACCGAGGAGGCGGAGGGATTCCGCGCTATCTGCCATCAGCATGAAATCGACCAATTGGACGGAATCTTCTGGATTCAGCGGCTCTCCAAACTCCGCCGCGACCGGCTGGTCAAGAAATATGAGAAGCTGCGCCGGACGGCCTGATTCTCCGCCTGCACAGGGAGCCCCGCCATGAAAGCCGCCCTTCTCCGCGCCATAGCGGAGCCGCTCAGCGTCGAAACCGTCGCCGATCCCGCCTGTCCGCCCGACGGCGTGACGGTCGAGGTGAGGGCCTGCGGGCTTTGCCGCTCGGATCACCACACCTGGAAGGGCGCCGAAGAGGGCCTGCCTCTGCCGCATGTCATGGGCCATGAATTCGCCGGCGTGGTGGCGGAGGTCGGGCCGGATTGCCGGAATTTCCGGCGCGGCGACCGCGTGACGGCGCCTTTCATCCTCGGCTGCGGCCAATGCGCCGATTGCCGCGCAGGCCATCCCACCATCTGCGCGACGCAAGACCTGATCGGCTTCACCCGCTGGGGCGCCTTCGCCGAGCGGCTGGCGGTTCCCCGGGCGGATTTCAACCTCGTGCGCCTGCCCGAGGCGGTGGGCTTCGTCGAGGCGGCGGGCATGGGCTGCCGCGTCACGACGGCTTGGCGGGGCCTGACCGACCGCGCGGATCTGCGTCCGGGCGAATGGCTGGCGGTGCATGGCTGCGGCGGAGTCGGGCTTTCGGCGATTCTGCTGGCGAAGATCCTTGAGGCGCGGGTGATCGCCGTGGACGTCTCGGAGGGGGCGCTCGCCATGGCCCGCGAGATGGGCGCCGAGCAGGTTCTGAACGCCTCGGAGATCGCGGACGTCGGGGCGGCGGTGCGGGATCTGACCGGCGGCGGCGCCCATGTCTCCCTCGACGCGCTCGGCGCGACCGAGACTTTCCTGAATTCTCTGCGCTCTTTGCGCAAACTCGGGCGGCATGTGCAAATCGGCATGCCGGTGGGACGTCATGTGCGGGTGGAGCTTCCGCTTCTGGATCTGGTCTACGCCCGGCAACTGACTCTGCACGGCATGCGCGGACTCGGAGCGGCGGGCTTCGCCTCTTTGCTGGATCTGGCGGCCTCGGGGCGGCTCGACCTCGCCGGACTGGTCACGGAGCGCCTGCCGCTGGAGGGGCTCAGCGAGGCCCTCGCCCGCATGGACGCCGGACGCATGGTCGGAATCGCCGTGGTGGACCGCTTCTGAGCGGCGGGCGCCCGTCCTGAAGCTCAGGACGGGCGCCGCGCCGAAAATTCAGACCAATTCGGCCAGCATGGCGCGCTCGAAGCCCTTGGGCGCGCCGCTTTTTCCGTCGCGCGTCTTGGCGGCCCAATCAGGGTCGCTGATCAGCGCCCGGCCCACGGCGATGAGGTCGAACTCCTCGCGCTCCATGCGGCGGAGCAGCGCCTCGATCCCCGCGCTCTCGGAGGCCTCGCCGCGGAAGGCCGCGAGGAATTCGCCCGACAGCCCCACCGAGCCCACGCTGATGGTGGTCGCGCCGGTGAGCTTCTTGGCCCAGCCCGCGAGGTTCAGTCCTTCGGGGCCGTCGATCTCCGGGAATTCCGGCTCCCAGAAGCGGCGCTGCGAGCAATGCAGCACGTTCGCCCCCGCCTCGACCAGAGGCGCGAGCCAGCGCGTCATCTCCTCCGGGGAGGTCGCGAGCCGCGCGGCGTAATCCTGTCCCTTCCACTGGCTGACGCGCAGGATGATCGGGAACTCCGGCCCCACCGCCGCTCGCGCCGCGCGCAGAATCTCGACGGCGAAGCGCGAACGCGCCTCGATGGTCGGGCCGCCCCAAAGATCGGCGCGCAGATTGGTGCCCGACCAAAAGAATTCGTCGATGAGATAGCCGTGGGCGCCATGGATCTCGACGGTGTCGAAGCCGAGGCGCTTGGCTTCGGCGGCCGCCTTGGCGAAGGCCGCGATGGCGTCGGCGACGTCCTCTTCGCTCATGGCCACGCCGCGCGGCTTGCCCGGCGCCAGAAGTCCGGAGGGGCTTTCCACCGGAGCCTCCGGCTCCCATCCGCCGCCGCCGAGGGTCGATCCGGTGTGCCAGAGCTGCGGCGCCATGCGTCCGCCCGCCGCGTGGACCTCCTCGACCACTTTGCGCCAGCCCGCCAGAGCCGCTTCGCCGTGAAAGAAGGGGATTCCCGGCTGATTGCGCGAGGCGGGGCGATCCACCACCGTTCCTTCGGAGATGATCAGCCCCACGCCGCCCTCGGCGCGACGGCGGTAATAGGCGGCGTTGGCCGGGCCGGGCGCGCCCTCCGGCGCGAGATTGCGCGTCATGGGCGCCATGACGATGCGGTTCTTCAGTTCAAGGGGACCGATGGTCAGAGGACGAAACAGAAGGTCGTTGGTCGCGGACATAAGCGGAGACTCTTTCCGTTGTGGAGGAGCAAGAGATATAGCTCACACGGTCGATGTCAATCAGACGCCCCGGAGGGCGGCGCGCAGGCGGAGGAGAACGAAAGATGCTCAAAGGCGTGGATCCGATGCTCGGGCCGGAGTTGCTCGCGGTTCTGGCCTCCATGGGCCATGGAGACGAAATCGTCCTCTGCGACGCCAATTTCCCGGCGGATTCCGTCGCGCGCTCGACGATCCGCGGGCGGGCGCTGCGTCTGGACTGCGACGCTCTGCGGGCGCTGAAGGCGGTGCTCTCGCTGCTGCCCCTCGACGGCTACGAGCCGGATCCGGTCCTGACCATGCAGGTGGTGGGCGATCCGGCGGCGATCCCCGAGGCGGTCGCCCAAGCGGAGCCGCTCTTTGCGGCGGAGGGCTTCGCCTCCGCCTCTCTGGAGCGCTTCGTCTTTTACGAGCGCGCCCGCAAAGCCTACGCCGTTCTGCGCACCGGAGAGACGCGGCCTTATGGGAACTTCATCCTGCGCAAGGGCGTGATCAACCCGTAAAGCTCCGCTTTCGCGGGCTCCTCCGTCTGATCGATCCTCTGTCACATCGGCGCCGAGGCTGGCCCTCGGGGGCGCCCCGTCGTTTGCGGCCGAACTCCGCAGAGGGCGCGCGCCGTCGCGCCCGCCTCTCGGATCCGTCAGAGATCGCGACATATCCATATGCTGAAATCACATGGCGGAAGGCGGTCAAAACCCTTCCCAAGCCCCGAGATTTCATATGTTCTTTTCGCAGAAAGACGAAGCCTTCGCAGAAATTGGAATAAGCAATCCGCAAAGACTTTGTTTCTGAGGGATTGGGGTTTTGTTAGCGGCTGACGCACAGGAACGGGAAAAGGCGATCCTTCATGCGCGACTATCTCAAGACCGCGGCTCTGGCCGCGCTTCTGGCGACCGCTTCGGCTCAGGCCTTCGCGGCCTCCATCACCCTGCTGAACGTCTCTTACGATCCCACGCGCGAATTCTATCAGGAATATAACGCGCATTTCAGCAAGCTCTGGAAGGACAAGACCGGAGACGACGTCACCATCCGCCAGTCGCATGGCGGCTCAGGCAAACAGGCGCGCTCCGTCATCGAGGGGCTGGAGGCCGACGTGGTCACCCTCGCCCTCGCTTATGACGTCGACGCCCTGCGCCTCTACGGCCGCAATCTCCTCTCCGAGGGCTGGATCGACAAGCTCGCCGACAACTCCGCCCCCTACACCTCGACCATCGTCTTCCTCGTCCGCAAGGGCAATCCCAAGGGGATTCAGGACTGGGACGATCTGGTCAAGCCGGGCGTCGAGGTCATCACGCCCAATCCCAAGACTTCGGGCGGCGCGCGCTGGAATTATCTCGCGGCCTGGGGCTACGCCCTGCGCCAGCCTGGCGCAGACGCGGCGGCGGCTCAGAAATTCGTCGGCGACATCTTCCGCAACGTGAAGGTGCTCGACACCGGGGCGCGCGGCTCGACGACGACCTTCGTCGAGCGCGGCATCGGCGACGTGCTGCTGGCCTGGGAGAACGAGGCTTACCTCGCCATCAACGAGCTGGGCCCGGAGAAATTCGAGATCGTGACGCCCTCGCTCTCCATCTTGGCGGAGCCCTCGGTGGCGGTGGTGGACGGCAACGTCGACCGCCATGGGACGCGCGACGCGGCGACGGCCTATCTGACGGAGCTCTACAGCCCCGAGGGCCAAGAGATCGCGGCCAAGCATTACTATCGTCCGCGCAATCCCGAAGTCCTCGCCAAATACGCCGACAGCTTCGCCGACGTCGAGCTGTTCACCATCGACGAAGTCTTCGGCGGATGGACCAAGGCTCAGGACGAACATTTCTCAGATGGCGGCATCTTCGATCAAATTTACACGGTCAGGTGAGGAAGCCGCCGCGAGGAGGGGGCTCTCCCCTCCTCCATAGACCGAACGCAGGAAAGGCCTTTCCCATGCTCATGACTCGTCGCGCTCTTTGGGCGCTCTTCGGCGCCTTCGCCGTCGCGCCCCTGGCGCCTTCGGTTCAGGCGCAGACTTCCGAGCCGATCACGCTGTTGAACGTCTCCTACGACATCTCGCGCGAGCTGTATAAGGAGATCAATCCGGCCTTCAGCGCCTATTGGAAGGCGAAGACCGGACAGGACGTCACGGTGAATCAATCGCATGGCGGCTCCAGCAAGCAGGCCGGCTCAGTGCTGAACGGCCTTGAAGCCGACGTCATCACCATGAACCAGTCGCCGGACATCGACGTCCTTCTGAGCCGTCCCGGCCTGATCGCGCCCGACTGGCGCGAGAAATTCCCGAACGGCGCCGCCCCCTACTCCACCGTTTCGGTCTTCATCGTCCGCAAGGGCAATCCGAAGAACATTCAGGACTGGAGCGATCTGACCGGCGACGTGCAAGTGGTCGTGCCCAATCCCAAGACCTCGGGCAACGGCCGCTACACCTATCTCGCGGCCTGGGGCTACGGGCTGGAGCAGAACGGCGGCGACGAAGCCAAGGCTTACGATTTCGTGAAGGCCGTCTTCGACAACGTGCCCATCCTCGACGGCGGCGGACGCGGCGCCACCACCAGCTTCGCCCAGCGCGACATCGGCGACGTGCTGATCACCTTCGAGAACGAATCCGCCGCCCTCGCGGCCGAATTCGGCGCGGATAAGTTCGAGGTGGTTTATCCTTCGCTCAGCGTCGGGGCGCCGGCGCCCGTGGCGGTGGTCGAGGGCGTGGCCAAGGCGCGCGGCACGCTGGAGCAGGCGACGGGTTATCTGAATTTCCTCTATACGCCCGAGGCTCAGGAGATCATCGCCAATCGGCAATTCCGGCCGAGCGATCCCGAAGTCTTCGCCCGTCACGCCGAAACCTTCCCTGAAATCAAGACTCTCTCGGTCGAAACCGATCTCGGCGGCTGGCCCAAGGCGCAGGAGACTCATTTCGCCGACGGCGGCTTCTACGACAAGATCATGGCGGAGCGGCGCTGATGGCGGAGGCGGCTCTTCAGCAAGGCGTCGCCGCAAGGCGAGGCTTCGGAGGGCCCGCTCTTTGGGCGGGCCTTCTCCTCGTCGGCGCGGCGGTGTTTTTCGCATCTCGGGGCGGGCTCGTCCCGAGCGGCCTGATTTTGGCGCTTTACGCGCTCTTCGCCCTGCTGGGAGTCGCTCTGGCTAAGGCCAGAAGCCGGGTTCTGCCCGGCTTCCGGCTGACTTTGGCGATCACGATCTTGATGCTCTTTCTGATCATCCTGATCCCGCTCTCGGCGGTCTTCATCAACACCGCCCAACTCAGCTGGAGCCAAATCTGGTCCGCGATCAGCGCTCCGCGCGCCGTGGCCAGCTATAAGCTCAGCTTCGGAGCCTCCTTGCTGGCGGCGGCGGTGAACGTGGTCTTCGGCCTGATCCTCGCTTGGGCGATCACCCGTTACCGCTTCCCCGGCCGCAAGCTCGTGGACGCGCTGATCGATCTGCCCTTCGCCCTGCCCACCGCCGTGGCGGGCATCGCCCTCACCGCGCTTTACGCCAAAAACGGCTGGTTCGGGGCCTTTCTTGAGGGACAGCTTGGGATCAAGATCGCCTTTTCGCAATTGGGCGTTCTGGTGGCTTTGATCTTCATCGGCCTGCCTTTCGTGGTCCGCACCGTCCAGCCCGTGCTGGAGGATCTCGACGCCGAATATGAAGAAGCCGCCGCCTCGCTCGGGGCGAACCGCGCTCAGACGATCTGGCGCGTGGTGCTTCCGGCGCTTTATCCGGCGCTGCTGACCGGCTTCGCCATGGCCTTCGCCCGGGCGCTCGGAGAATACGGCTCGGTGATCTTCATCGCGGGCAATATTCCGCTGGTCTCCGAAATCACGCCGCTGATCATCATCACCAAGCTTGAGCAATATGACTACGCCGGGGCTACGGCCATCGCCGCCGTCATGCTCGTCGTCTCCTTCGCGCTGCTGCTCGCCATCAACGCTTTGCAGGTCTGGTCCGCGCGGCGGACGGAAAGGAGCTGAACCATGGCCGGAGGAACCGCATCTCTCTACGCCCGGGGCCGGGAAACCCAGCGCGGAGCCACGCAAGATCCGGCTTGGGCGAAATGGACCATCATCGGGCTTGGCCTCGCCTTTTTCGCGCTGTTTCTGCTGGCGCCTCTGGCGCTGGTCTTCACCGAGGCCCTCCGCAGGGGCTGGGGCGCCTATCTCAAGGCGCTGACCGAGCCGGACGCGCTCTCCGCCATCCGCCTGACGCTGCTCGCCGCCGCCATCGCGGTGCCGGTGAACCTCGTCTTCGGCGTCGCGGCCTCATGGCTCATCGCCAAACATCGCTTTCGCGGGCGCACCCTGCTCACCACCCTGATCGACTTGCCTTTCTCGGTCTCGCCGGTCATCGCGGGTCTGGTCTATGTGCTGGTCTTCAGCTCTCAGGGATGGCTTGGGCCCTGGCTTCAGGAAAGCGGCTATAAGATCATCTTCGCGGTGCCGGGCATCGTGCTGGCCACCGTCTTCGTGACCTTCCCCTTCATCGCCCGCGAGCTGATCCCGCTCATGGAGGCGCAGGGCACCGAAGAGGAAGAGGCCGCCGTCGTGCTCGGCGCCGGGGGGCTCACCACCTTTCTGCGGGTGACCCTGCCCAACGTCAAATGGGGCTTGCTCTACGGCGTGATCCTCTGCAACGCCCGCGCCATGGGCGAATTCGGCGCGGTCTCCGTCGTCTCGGGGCATATCCGCGGCCTGACCAACACCATGCCGCTCCATGTCGAGATTCTGTATAACGAATATCAATTCTCCGCCGCCTTCGCCGTGGCCTCGCTGCTGGCTTTGCTGGCTCTGGTCACGCTGCTGATCAAGACGGTCGTCGAATGGCGCGTCGCCCGCGCCCAGCGGGAAGGAGCCTGATCATGAGCATCCGCGTCGAGCATATCAACAAGCGCTTCGGCGATTTCACCGCCCTCAACGACGTCACGCTGGACGTGCCGGACGGCAAGCTGACCGCGCTGCTCGGGCCTTCCGGCTGCGGCAAGACCACGCTTTTGCGCGTCATCGCCGGTCTGGAGCAGGCCGATTCCGGCCGCATCCTCTTCAACGGCGAAGATTCCTCCCGCGCCCATGTCCGCGAGCGCAATGTGGGCTTCGTCTTCCAGCATTACGCCCTCTTTCGCCATATGACGGTCTTCGAGAACGTCGCCTTCGGCCTCAGGGTCAAGCCGCGCCGCGAGCGGCCTTCGGATTCCGAGATCCGGGCCAAGGTCACGCGGCTGCTGGAGCTGGTGCATCTGGATTGGCTTGGGCATCGTTATCCGGCGCAGTTGTCGGGCGGCCAGCGTCAGCGCATCGCTCTGGCGCGGGCTCTGGCGGTGGAGCCGCGGGTTCTGCTGCTCGACGAGCCCTTCGGCGCGCTCGACGCCAAGGTCCGCAAGGATCTGCGCCGCTGGCTGCGCGATCTGCATCATCAGCTTGGCCTGACCTCCATCTTCGTGACCCATGATCAGGAGGAGGCTCTCGAACTGGCGGATCAGGTGGTGCTCATCAACAAGGGCGCCGTCGAGCAGGTGGGAGAGCCCGCTCAAGTCTATTCCCAGCCCGCGACGCCCTTCGTGCAAAGCTTCCTCGGCCATTCCAACCTCTTCGAGGGACGGGTGGTCTCCGGGGCTCTGCAAGTCGAGGACGGCGGGCTCGCCCTGCCTGCGGGCTCGGGCGCCGAGGGCGCGCGGGTGGCGGCCTATGTGCGGCCGCATGAATTCCATGTGACGCGCGAGACCTCCGGGCCGGGCATAGAGGCTAAAGTGGCGCGGGCTCTGGAGCTTGGCGCTTTGGCGCGGATCGAGCTGGTGGGCGCCCGCAGCGGCCGTCCCTTCGAAGCCGAGATTCCTAAGCGCGAGCTGGCGCAATTGGCTCTGGCGCCCGGCGAGACCGTGCGGCTCGTCCCCGACGCGCTCCGCGTCTTCCCGGCGCAGGAGGTCGCGGCGGAATGAATCTTCAGCAAATCCGAATCCTGCGCGAGACCGTGCGGCGCAATTTCAACCTCACCGAGGCGGCTCAGGCTCTGGCCACCTCGCAATCGGGTCTGAGCCGGCATATCAAGGATCTCGAATATGAGCTGGGCGTGGAGATCTTCGTGCGCCACGGCAAACGCTTCCTCGGGCTGACCGAGGCGGGGCGCGAGATCCTCGTCCACGCCGAGCGCATCCTGACCGACGCCGAGAACATCCGCCGGGTGGCCTCGCAATTGCGCAGCGCCGATCAGGGGGTTCTGGTGGTGGCCACCACCCATACGCAGGCGCGCTACGCGCTTCAGCCCGCCGTGGCGGCCTTCCGCCGCGAATTCCCGCGCGTGAAGCTCACGCTGCACCAGACCAGCCCGACCGGCATCCTCAATATGCTGCTCGAAGGCCGCGCGGACATCGGCGTCTCCACCGAGAAGGTCGCCGATCATCCCGACGTCGCCGCCTTCCCCTATTACCGCTGGCGCCATACGGTGATCGCGCCGCGCGGCCACGAGCTGGAGGGAACGAAGCGCCTGACCCTCGCCGAACTCGCCCGCTGGCCGATCATCACCTATCATGAGGGCTTCACCGGGCGCGGGATGATCGACCGCGTCTTCGCCGAGGCGGGCGAGCGGCCGGAGATCGTCATGGAGGCGCTCGACGCCGACGTGATCAAGGATTACGTGGCGCTCGGCGTGGGCGTGGGGATCGTGGCCTCCATGGCGGTCAAGCAGCCCGACGAGCGGCTGGCGGCTCTGGACGGCGGCCATCTCTTCGATGAAAGCACGGCCCATATCGCCATCCGGCGCGGACGCTACATGCGCGGCTTCGCCTATCGCTTCCTTGAGATCTGCCGTCCGGAATTGCGCGAGGAGACCGTGCGCACCGAGATGACTCCCGCCCTCGCGGCCTCGGAGATCGTCTAGAATTCAGCCCGCGGCGGGGTCGTGCTCGGCTTTGCGGATCCAGCCGCCTTCCGGGGTTTCGGCCCAATAGACGGCTTTCAGCCCCGCCGCCTTGGCCGCGCGCCATTGGCCGCGCGCCGCCGCCAGAGCCTCTTCGTCCGCCTCCTGAAACAAAAGGCAGATCCGCGCCAGCCCCTCGGGCGGCGCCGAAAGGTCGCAAAAGCCGCCCGCCGTCAGACAGAGGATCTGCGCCCCGTTGGGGATCTCCGGCCCGGCGGAGATCCAGATGGGCTGAAGCGCGGCCTCCCCGTCGGCGGCGGAGCCGTGCGGCAGAAAGGAATCCTCGCGATAGGTCCAGAGCCTTTCGCTCGCCGCCGCGACCTGAGCCTCGTCGCCGAGCCGCACGACGGCGCGCCAGCCGCGCGCGAGGATCTTCTCTAAAAGATCGACCAACAGACGCTCGGGCGCCTGCTGAACCAGATGATAAAACCAGACTTCCGGCGCGCTCACGGCCATTTCGCTTCAGGCGGCAGACTCATCAGCACCGCCTCGGGATTATGGCCGCTCTCCAGCCCGAAACGGGTGCCGCGATCATAGAGCAGATTGAATTCGGCGTAGAGGCCGCGATGGATCAATTGACGCTCGCGCTCCTCCGGCGTGAAGGGCTCGCGGCTGCGGGCCGCCGCCAGAGGCAGGAAGGCTGCGAGGCATCCCCGGCCCACGGCCTGCGTGAAAGCGAAATCCGCCTCCCAGTCGCCGCTGTTGAGATCGTCGTAGAAGATCCCGCCCACGCCCCGCGCCCGGTTCCGATGAGGGATGAAGAAATATTCGTCCGCCCAAGCCTTGAAGCGGGCGTAATATTCCGGGTCATGGGCGTCGCAGGCGGATTTCAGCCCCGCATGAAAGGCCGCCGTGTCCTCGTCGAAGGGAAGGGCCGGATTCAGATCCGAGCCGCCGCCGAACCACCAGGCGCCGGGCGTCCAGAACATGCGGGTGTTCATATGAAAGGCGGGCGCGCGCGGATTGCGCATATGCGCCACGAGGCTCACGCCCGAGGCCCAGAAGCGCGGATCCTCGGAGATCCCCGGAACTTGGCGCGCCGCCATGGCCGCCTGAGCCTTCGGCGCGAGCCGCCCATGCACCGCCGAGACGTTGACGCCCACCTTCTCGAAGACGCGCCCTCCGCGCATCACGGCCATGAGTCCGCCGCCGCCCGGAGATCCGTCCTCGCCGCGCCGCTCGGTGGGGGTCAGCGCGAAACGCCCCGCCGGAAGCTCGGAGGCCTGTCCGTCCTCCAGAGCCTCGAAAGCGTCGAGGAACATCCGGTGCAGCTCGCGAAACCAGACCTCGGCGCGCGCCTTGCGCGCCTCGCCTTCCGGCAGAGCGGCGGCGGGCAGCGGCTGAGCGAAGGACGAAAGGGACATCTGCGGCGCTCCTCGATCCTGGAGCGTTTTCCAGCGAAGCCGAAGGACTTCGCGTCGTGAAAACGCGACCACAAGAGAAATCGGAGCGTCCGGGCGGCCCCACATGGCCGGACGACGCTCTCGGGGGAAAATCCGCTCCGGTCCTATCCTTTCGCCGCCTCCCAGTCCAGCGCGTAGCCGAAGGCGCAGACCAGATGATAGAAGGTGCTGGCGGGCATAAGCGGATCCGCGAGGCTCCCGTCCGGATTCAGCTTGTCGCGCCAGCCGCCGGGATGGCAGCCCGTCAGATAAACGCCGAAGAGGCGGTCGAAAACCTCCTGAGCCTCGATCAGATGGCGGCCCGTCCCATGGACGCGCTCCTGCGCCAGAGCCGCCTTGAAATGCTCCGTCTGGCCCCAAAGCCGGCGCGTGGGCTTGCTTGGAACGCCGTCGAGAAAGGTCTCGTCGCAGAGCAGCCCGTCCGGGCCGAGCCCCAGCCTGCGGCCTTCTTCATAAAGCGCGTCCGCCGCCGCGCCGATGGGGCGCTTTCCGCCGAGCCGCTCATAGCGCCGCAACAGCCAGACCCATTCGCAGAAATGCCCCGGCTCCAGACGCTGGCCCTCCTCCGGGGTCAGCGGAGTCCAGTCCTCGGCGAAATGCTCCATGAGCCATCCGCGCCCCGCGTCGAAGAAGCGCGCGAAGAACAGCTCCAACACCGCCTCGGCCCGCTCCATCCAGACCGCTTCTCCGGTCCAGTCATAGAGGGCCATCAGCGCCTCGAAGCCGTGCATATGCGGATTCTGACGACGGGGCGACGTGTCGCGGTCGTCCTCGCGCCAGCCGCCCAGAGGATGCGCCAGATCGCCGCTCAGGCCCGCCCAAGTCTTGGCGAGATCTTCGCGGGCCTCCTCCACGCCGAAGCGGGCGAGCGCCCCATAGCCGAGCAGGGCGAACATCTGGTCATAGGCGTCGCGGCGGGAATCCTGCGGAGAATCATCCGGCTTCAGGCGATGGATCCAGCCCGGCCCCTGAGGCGCCTGAGCCTTGGCCCGCGCGAAGGCCAGAACGCCGCGCGCCCGCTCCAGCCCCTGCGGATCGAAGCCCATGCGCCAGCCCTCGGCGAAGGCGTAGATCTGGCGATGCTGCACCCGCACCCGCTTGATCTCCGCGCGGGCGGGGGCGCCGTCGACCACGCGCAGAGCCTCCCAGGCGCCGCCCGTCGCCGGATCGATCCCCGGGCCGCCCCAGAGCGGATAGGCCGCTTCGGCCATCCAAGGCCCGATCTTGTCGCTGAACTTCATACAAAAGCCTCCACGCGCAGCTTACGCTTAAACGACAGAGACATGCGGCGCGCGAGAAGACTTGTCAAACCATCAGAACCCGTCTTTCGGGAAGGATCGGGGCGGGAGTCCCTTCCTCATTTCCCGCCTTCTTCCTAAATAAGCCCGCCCTCTTCCTAAATAAGGTTGAGCCCTGAAGCTTTCAGGGCCAAATTCCCGCTTTCCAGATCCCCGCGCTTCGCGCCTGAAGGCTTCGCATTCCATGACCGCCTCCGTTTTCGGCTCCGCCCTGCCCCTTTCTCCGGTTTTCGCGAAGCTCGACGCCATGGCGCGTGAGCGGATTCTGATCCTCGACGGCGCGATGGGCACGCAGATTCAGGCGCTGGGCCTCAGCGAGGAAGACTTCTCCGGCCCGGTCAGCCATGGCGCGGGCTGCGGCTGCGGGCTGCATCAGGGCGACGGAAGGCCGCAGCAGGGCAATAACGACCTGCTCAGCCTGACCCGCCCCGAGGCCATCGAGGAGATCCATTACCGCTACGCCAAGGCGGGGGCGGACATCGTCGAGACCAACACCTTTTCTTCGACCCGCATCGCTCAGGCCGATTACGGTCTTGAGGAGAAGGTCCATGCGCTGAATTTCGAATCCGCCCGCATCGCCCGCAAGGCTCTGGACCGCGCGACCGCCGAGGACGGACGTCCGCGTTTCGTGGCGGGGGCGCTCGGGCCGACCAACCGCACGGCCTCCATCTCGCCCGACGTCAATGATCCGGGCTATCGCGCCGTGACCTTCGAGGATCTGCGCCTCGCCTACGCCGAGCAGATCCGCGGGCTGATCGCGGGCGGCGCGGATCTCATCCTCATTGAGACGATTTTCGACACGCTCAACGCCAAGGCGGCGATCTTCGCCTGCGAAGAGGTCTTCGCGGAGAACGGCCTGCGTCTGCCGGTGATGATCTCGGGCACCATCACCGATCTCTCCGGCCGCACGCTCTCCGGCCAGACCCCGACCGGCTTCTGGCATTCGGTGCGCCACGCCCGGCCTCTGAGCGTCGGATTCAACTGCGCGCTGGGCGCCGAGGCCATGCGTCCCCATCTGGCCGAGGTCTCCGCCGTGGCGGAGACCCTCGTCTGCGCCTATCCCAATGCGGGCCTGCCCAACGCCTTCGGCCAATATGACGAGACGCCGGAATATATGGCCGAGCAGGTCGAGGTCTTCGCGCGCGAGGGGCTGGTGAACATCGTCGGCGGCTGCTGCGGCTCGACGCCCGAGCATATCCGCGCCATAGCTGCGGCGGTGAGCAGGCATAAGCCGCGCGAGATCGCTTCTCCGGCGCCGCAGATGCGGCTTTCGGGGCTGGAGCCCTTCGTGCTCACGCCCGAGATTCCCTTCGTCAACGTCGGCGAGCGCACCAACGTCACGGGCTCGGCGCGCTTCAAGAAGCTGATCGTCAACGGGGATCTCGCGGCGGCCCTCGACGTGGCCCGCGATCAGGTCGAGAACGGCGCCCAGATCATCGACGTCAATATGGACGAGGGCCTGCTCGACAGCCGCAAGGCCATGGTCGATTACCTGAATCTCGTCGCCTCCGAGCCGGACATCGCCAAGGTTCCGGTGATGATCGACAGCTCCAAATGGGAGGTGATCGAGGCGGGCCTGCAATGCGTCCAAGGCAAGCCGGTGGTCAACTCCATCTCGCTGAAGGAGGGCGAAGAGGCTTTCCTCCATCATGCGCGGCTTTGCCGGGCCTATGGCGCGGCGATGGTGGTCATGGCCTTCGACGAGACCGGACAGGCCGACACCGAAGACCGCAAATTCGAGATCTGTTCGCGCGCCTATAAGCTGCTGACGGAAGAGGCCGAGATCGCGCCGGAAGACATCATCTTCGATCCGAACATCTTCGCCGTGGCGACCGGCATCGAGGAGCATAACAACTACGGCGTGGATTTCATCGAGGCGACGCGCCGGATTCGCGCGGCCATGCCTCTGGTCCATATTTCAGGCGGCGTCTCGAACCTCTCCTTCTCCTTCCGGGGCAACGAGCCCGTGCGCGAGGCGATGCACGCCGTCTTTCTCTATCACGCCATCAAGGCGGGGATGGACATGGGCATCGTCAACGCCGGGCAATTGGCGGTCTACGACTCCATCGAGCCGGATCTGCGCGAAGCCTGCGAGGATGTGATCCTCAACCGTCGCCCCGACGGCACCGAACGCCTGCTGGAGATCGCCGAACGCTTCAAAGGCGCGGGCGGCAAGGAAAAGGCGGAGAAAGACCTCACCTGGCGCACATGGCCCGTCGAAAAGCGGCTTGAGCACGCCCTCGTCAATGGGATCACCGAATATATCGAGGCCGACACCGAGGAGGCTCGCCAACAGGCGGCCCGGCCTCTGCACGTCATCGAAGGCCCGCTGATGTCGGGGATGAACGTCGTCGGAGACCTCTTCGGCGCGGGCAAGATGTTTCTGCCTCAGGTGGTCAAGTCGGCCCGCGTGATGAAGCAGGCCGTGGCCGTGCTGACGCCCTTCATGGAGGAGGAGAAGCGCCTCAACGGCGGCGAGGGTCGCCGCAGCGCCGGACGCATCCTCATGGCCACCGTCAAAGGCGACGTCCATGACATCGGCAAGAACATCGTGGGGGTGGTCCTCGCCTGCAATAATTACGAGATCGTCGATTTGGGCGTGATGGTCCCCGCCGCGAAGATCATCGAGACCGCCCGCGCCGAACAAGTGGACGTCATCGGATTGTCGGGCCTCATCACGCCCTCGCTGGACGAAATGGCCCATGTCGCCGCCGAAATCGAGCGCGAGGGATTCGACCTGCCGCTCCTCATCGGCGGCGCCACCACCAGCCGCGTGCATACGGCGGTGAAGATCCATCCGCGCTACGCCCGCGGCCAGACGGTCTACGTCCCTGACGCCAGCCGCGCCGTGGGCGTGGTCTCGGCTTTGCTCTCGCCGGAGCAGAAGCCCGGCTATGTGGCGGAGATCCGCGCCGAATATCAGAAAGTCGCCGAGGCCCATGAACGCGCCGAGGCCGAAAAGCGGCGTCTGCCTCTGGCGGCGGCGCGGGCCAACGCCTTCAAGGCCGATTGGGCGAGCTATGATCCTCCGGCGCCGCAATTCCTCGGGACGAAGGTCTTCGAGGATTGGGATCTCGCGGATCTCGCGCGCTATATCGACTGGACGCCCTTCTTCCAGACTTGGGAGCTGAAAGGCCGCTTCCCCGCCATTCTCGACGACGAGCGCCAAGGCGCGGCGGCCCGGGCGCTCTGGGCCGACGCCCAAGCCATGCTCAAGAAGATTCTCGATGAGAAATGGTTCCGCCCTCGCGCGGTGGTGGGCTTCTGGCCCGCCAATTCCGTGGGCGACGACATCCGCCTCTTCACGGATGAAAGCCGCGCGCAGGATTTGGCGACCTTCTTCACCCTCCGCCAGCAGGCGACCAAGCGCGACGGCAAGCCGAACGTGGCCCTCTCGGATTTCGTCGCGCCTGTGGACTCCGGCAAGCGCGATTGGGTCGGCGGCTTCGTGGTGACGGCGGGCATCGAAGAGGTGGCCCTCGCCGAACGCTTCGAGCGCGCCAACGATGATTACTCCGCGATTTTGGTCAAAGCTTTGGCGGATCGCTTCGCCGAGGCCTTCGCCGAGCGCATGCATGAGCGCGTGCGCAAGGAGTTCTGGCCCTACGCCGCCGATGAGGCTTACGCGCCGGAGGAGCTGATCCTCGAACCTTATCGTGGGATTCGTCCGGCGCCGGGCTATCCGGCCCAGCCCGACCATACGGAGAAATCGACGCTCTTCCGCCTGCTCGACGCCGAAGCCGCCACGGGCGTGAAGCTCACCGAGAGCTACGCCATGTGGCCGGGCTCTTCGGTTTCAGGGCTCTATATCGGCGCGCCGGAGGCTTATTATTTCGGCGTCGCCAAGGTCGAGCGCGATCAGGTCGAGGATTACGCCGCCCGCAAGGGCATGTCCGTCGAGGAGGTCGAGCGCTGGCTCGGGCCGATCCTCAATTATATGCGGCCCGCCGTGCAAGCCGCCGAATGAACGCAAAAGCGGCGAGGCCGAAGCCCCGCCGCTTTTTCTTTCAGATCAATTCAAATTCAATTGACGAGATTCGCCTCGGTCTTGGCGCGGACTTCTTCTTCCGTCACGCCCTCGGCGATCTCCAGCAGCTTCAGCCCGCCCGGAACCACGTCGAAGACCGCGAGATCGGTGATGATCCGATCCACGACCTTCTTGCCGGTCAGCGGCAAAGTGCATTCCTTCAGCAGCTTAGAGGCGCCGGTCTTGTCGGCGTGCTGCATGATGACCACCACGCGCTCGACGCCCGCCACCAGATCCATGGCGCCGCCCATGCCCTTCACGAGCTTGCCCGGCACCATCCAATTGGCGAGATCGCCTTCCTGAGAAACCTCCATGGCTCCCAAGATCGCGAGGTTGATATGTCCGCCGCGGATCATGGCGAAGCTGTCCGCCGAGGAGAAATAAGAGGTGCGGTCAAGCTCGGTGATGGTCTGCTTGCCCGCGTTGATGAGATCGGCGTCGACCTTGTCCTCGGTGGGGAAAGGCCCCATGCCGAGCATGCCGTTCTCCGACTGAAGCGTGACGTCCACGCCTTCAGGGATGTAATTCGCGACCAGCGTCGGAATGCCGATGCCGAGATTCACGTAAAATCCGTCGCGCAGCTCTTGGGCGGCGCGCGCCGCCATTTGATTGCGGTCCCAAGCCATGGCGCTCTCTCCTCAAGCCGGACGGGTGGTGCGCTGTTCGATGCGCTTTTCATGCGGACCCTGAATGATCCTCTGAACGAAGATCCCGGGCGTATGGATCGCATCGGCGCCGAGCGAACCCACGGGCACGATCTCCTCCACCTCGGCCACCGTGACCTTGCCGCAAGTGGCGACCATCGGATTGAAGTTCCGCGCCGTCTTGCGATAGATCAGATTGCCCTGCGCGTCGCCTTTCCAAGCCTTGACGATGGAGAGATCCGTGCGGATGCCCCGCTCAAGGACGTAGGTCTCGCCGTCGAACTCCTTATGCTCCTTGCCCTCGGCGACGACCGTGCCGACGCCCGTGCGGGTGTAGAAGCCGGGGATGCCCGCGCCGCCCGCCCGCATGCGCTCGGCGAGGGTGCCTTGCGGGTTGAACTCCAGCTCAAGCTCGCCGGAGAGGTATTGGCGCATGAACTCGGCGTTCTCGCCGACGTAGGAGGCGCACATCTTCTTGACTTGGCGCGTCTGGAGCAGGATTCCGAGGCCGAAATCATCCACGCCCGCATTATTGGAGTAGACGGTGAGATCCTTCACGCCCGCATCCCGCAAGGCCGAGATCAGAAGCTCCGGAATGCCGCAAAGGCCGAAGCCTCCCGCCGCGATGGTCATGCCGTCGAACAGAAGGCCGTCGAGCGCCTCCGCCGCGGTGGAATAGACTTTATTCGCCATAACGTCGCTCCGCGCCTCCCCGTAAAACTTCATCCGCGCCTTTGCGCGCGCCTCAAGAGGTATTCGCCCGTTAGATTCGGGTCAATCTCCATGTCGCTTCGCATAAAAAAACCGCGATGGGGCGTCCGATTTTCGGAATCCTGTCATTCCGGCCCGAGAGGCGCGGCGGGCGCCTTGGCGCGGATCGTCACGCGGGCGCCCAACTCCAGCAGCGGCCCGCCCATCACGTCGGCCTGCCATTCGGCCCCGGCGGCGCGGACCCAATAGGTCGCGTCATGGCCTTTGAACTCGCGGCCGACGATCTCGCCCAAGCCCGCGGCGTCGGGCTCCAGCCCGAGATCCTCGGGGCGCAGCGAGAGCAGAACCTCGCCTTCGGCGGGCGCCGCCAGAGGCAGAACTCCCAAAGGCGTCTCGGCCTGAGCCCCCCGCGCCGCCCCCGCGAGGAGGTTCGTCCGCCCGAGGAACTGCGCCACGAAGGCCGAAGCCGGGCGGGCGTAGACTTCTTCCGGGCGGCCGATCTGGAGAATCCGGCCTTCGCGCATCACCGCCAAGCGGTCGGCGAAGCTTAGAGCCTCCTCCTGATCATGGGTCACGAAGAGCACGCCCAAGCCCGTCGCCTTGAGGATGCGGCGGATCTCGCGGCGGGTTTTCGCCCGCAAGGCGGCGTCGAGGTTCGAAAAGGGCTCGTCGAGCAGGATCAGCTTGGGGCGGGCCGCGAAGCTCCGCGCCAGAGCCACGCGCTGCTGTTGTCCGCCGGAGAGTTGGTCCGGATAGCGCGGCCCATAGCCCGAAAGCCCCACCATATCCAGAAAACGATCCGCCTCGGTTTCGCGCTGAAGGCGGGGGCCCTTCACGCCGAAAGCGACGTTCTCGACCACGGTCAGATGCGGAAACAGCGCGTAATCCTGAAAGACCACCCCCACGCCGCGCTTCTCGGGCGCGAGCGGCAGGGCGTCGCGGCCCTCAATGCGGATTTCGCCCGCATCGGGCGTCTCGAAGCCCCCGATCATGCGCAAGGTCGTCGTCTTGCCGCAGCCCGAAGGCCCGATCAGCGCGAGGATCTCCCCCGCCTCCAGATCGAAGCCCGCCTCCTCGACCACGGGGCGCGCCGCGCCGGGAAAGCGTTTGGTCAGACCTCGGGCGCGCAGAAGGGGCTGGCTCATGATCGATCCTTGGGAAGTCGGCCGCGTCCCGAACCCTCGTAACGCAGGATGAGTCCGACGAACAGACTCGAGAACACCACCAGAGCCAAAGCGAAAGGCGCCGCTTCGGCCATCATGCCCTCCGAGGTGCGGCTGAAGACGTTCATGGAGAGCGTCGTGTAGCCCGTGGGCGCGAGCAGATAGGTGATCGGCAATTCCTTGCAGATCATGATGAAGACGAGAAGCCCGCCCGCCGCCATGGGTCGGCGCAATTGCGGCAGAGTCACCCGCAGAAAGGCCCCGGGCCCCGAAGAGCCCAGCGCCCGCGCCGCCTCCTCGCGCCGCGTCCCGATCCCCCAGAGCGCCAGCCGCAAAGGCCCGAGCGTCAGCGCGAGGAAGCTCAGCACATAGGCGAAGATCAGCACGGCGAAGCTCTGATAAAGCGCAGGCGCGGCCCTGAGCGTGAAGAAGACCATGGCCAAGGCGAAAGCCAGAGGCGGCAGAGCATAGCCGAGATAGGCCAGCCGCTCCGTGAGCGCCGACAAGCGCGAGGGCCAGCGCGCCGCCAGAAGCGCCACGGGCAGACCGCAGATCACCGCCAGCAAAGCCGCAGGCCCCGCCGTCGCGACGGTCCGCAGGAAGCTTCCGCCGAGCTGCGCCCAATCCATATTGGGCAGGCCCCGGATCATCCAGTGGATCAGCGCCAGCAGCGGCAATCCGAGCGAAGCCAGAAAGACCACCCCCAGAAAGGCCCAAGCCGCGACCCGCCAGGCGCCGAGCGCCGCCGGCGTCGCCTGACGCGCGACGCCCGTGCCCACCCGCGCGAAGCGCCGATTGCGGGCGAAGGCGGCCTCCGCCCAGACGAAGACCAGAGTCAGCGCCATGAGCATCAGCGAGAGCCAGGCGGCGTAAGTGCGGTCGAAGGCGGAGCTGTATTGCGTGTAGATGGCCCAGCTGAAGGCCTCGTAGCGCATGAGCGCCACCACGCCGAAATCCCCGAGGACGTAGAGCCCCACCACCAGAGATCCGGTCAGCAAAGCGGGCCGCAGATGCGGCGCCTCCACCGCCCAGAAGGCCCCCCAGCGCGAGCGCCCGAGGCTGCGCGCGCTTTCGATCAGGCCGGGATCCACCCCCGCCAGAGCCGCCCGCAGATTCAGAAACATATAGGGGAAGGTGTAGAGCGTGAGCGCCGTCGCGGCGCCCCAGAGCCCTTCAAGCCGGGGCAGCCTCAGGCCGAAGAACTGATGGGCGAAGCCGTAATAGCCCGACATGCCCAAGATCGCATAGGCCATGACGTAGCCCGGAATCGCCAGAGGCATGACGCAGAGAAAGGTCAGAAGCCCCTTGGCCTTCAGGTCGCTGCGCAGAGTCAGCCAAGCCAGAGGCAGAGCGATCAGCGCGTTGAAGGCCAGCACGAGCGCCGTCAGCTTCAGGGTGTTCCCGAGCAGCCGCAGATTGCGCGGCCGCCAGATCAGGCTTTGCAGCGTCGCGAGATCGGCCTCGAAGGCGCGGGCGAGGAGATAGCCGAAGGGAATCAGCATGGCCGCCCCGACTCCCAGAGCCGGGAGGAGCAAGCCGAAAGGCGCCCTCCGCCCCGCAGGACGGAGAGCGCCGGAAGCCGCAGGCGCCGCGGTCAGAGCAGCCCGACGTCGCGCAGCAGCGCGAGCGTGCCTTCAAGATCGGAGATCTTGTCGATGTCCACATGCGGGCTGACTTCGAGCAGCTTGTCGAGCGGCATCAGCGTCGGATCGGGGATCACGCCCGCCGTCACCGGATATTCGTTGCCCTCCAGCGTGATGTATTGCTGAGCGGCCGGCGAAAGCAGGAAGTCGAGGAAGACGCGCGCGTTCTCCTGATTATCGCTCGCCGCGACGATTCCGGCGCCCGCCACGTTCACCAGATTGCCGATGTCGCCCGCGCCGAAGGGCGTCTGCGCCACCGGATATTCCGGATCCGGCCCGGTGTAGCGGCCGAGGTAGTAATTATTCACGAGGCCGAAATCGACTTCGCCGTCGGCGATGGCTTCGATCTGGGTGCCGTTGTTGCGATAGACCTTGGCTTCGTTGGCGATCATGCCCTCAAGCCAAGCCTTGGCGGCCTCGTCGCCCTCGGCGACGCGGAAGGCCGTCACGAAGGCCTGAAAGCTGCCGTTGGTCGGGGCCCAAGCCACGCGGCCCTTATATTTCGGGTCGGTCAGATCCTTGATCGAGGCCGGGAGGTCGCCCTCCTCCACGCGCTCGGCGGAGTAGACCAGCACGCGCGAGCGGCCCGAAGTGGCGGCCCATTTATTCGCCGGATTGCGATAGACGGGCAGCAGGCCCTCGTTCACCTCGGCGGGGAGGTCGGCGAAATAGGGCGCGACCGCGCCCAGCGAGCCGCCGTCCTGAGCCCAGAACACGTCGGCGGGGCTGTTGGCGCCCTCTTCGATCAGCAGATTCGCCAGTTCGGCAGTGCCGCCGTAACGCACTTCCGCGTCGAGCCCGGTCTGAGCCTCGAAGAGAGAGATCACCGGCCCGATCAGGGCTTCTCCGCGTCCTGAATACACGGTCAGATCGGCGGCGGCGGCGGGCAGGCTCAGGGTCATGGCGAGACCGAAGGCCGTCAGTCGTTTCATCGTCGCTCTCCATATGGGGCGTGGAAATCTGATCGGATCTACGCGTTCCTGCGAACGCGTCGCAGAGGGAGGCGCGCGGCGCTCCAGCCGAAAGGCGTAGAGAGGGATATATGAAATCGGACTAAATGCGTCAACTTTTCAACTTGCCCTCATGAGGGAAAGCTCATGCTTTCTCCGCACAAAGTCTTCCCAAGCCGCGCGCGACGGCGTAATCTGCGCCCTTAAGCGACGGGAGAGTCCGGACTCCGCGAGGGGATCCGGCGCCGAAGGAGCAACCGCCCCGGAATCTCTCAGGTCCCCAAACCGTCGCCTTAAGACAACTCTGGAAAGAGGCGGACGCAGCCGCGATCCGCCCGCCGAAGGAGTAACGCTCTCAGGCGCAGGAAACAGAGGGGGCGCGGATTCGTCCGACCGGAAGGAGCATAAGCTCCGGCCGCGCGGCGCCGCCGCCTCTGAAGCCATCCGCCGGAGACCGCCATGAGCGCCCCCCTGCTGACCACGCCGCTGACCGAATTCCATCGCGCCCAAGGCGCGCGCATGGCCGGCTTCGCGGGCTACGACATGCCGATTCAATATCCGGCTGGGGTGCTCAAGGAGCATCTCGCCACGCGCGAGGGCGCCGGAATCTTCGACGTCTCGCATATGGGCCAGATCGCGATCCGCCCGCGTTCGGGCGGCGTGGAGACGGTCCTCGCGGCGCTGGAGCGGGTCACGCCCGCCGACGCGCAAAGCCTCAAGCCGGGGCGCCAGCGTTACGGGCTTTTCACCAACCGCGACGCCGGAATCGAGGATGACTTCATGTTCGCCAATATGGGCGATCATGTGCTGCTGGTGGCCAACGCCGCCCGCAAAGACAATGACGAGGCGATCCTCAAGGCGGGGCTGGCGGATCTCTGCGTGGTGGAGGCGATCCCGGATCGCGCGCTGATCGCGCTGCAAGGCCCCAAGGCCGCCGAAATCCTCGCGGGCTTCTCGCCGGAAGCCGCCGGGATGAAGTTCATGGATTATCGGGTTCTGCCGCTCATGGGGGCGCAGGCTTGGGTTTCGCGCTCGGGCTACACCGGCGAGGATGGTTATGAGATCTCGCTGCCCGCCGCCCTCGCCGAGGCCTTCGCGGAGGCTCTGCTCGACAAAGGCGCGCATCTGGCGGGTCTGGGCGCGCGCGACAGCCTGAGGCTCGAAGCCGGGCTTTGCCTTTACGGCTCGGATCTCGATACGACCACCACCCCCGTCGAAGCGGCTCTGGAATGGGCCATCGGCAAAGCTCGGCGTCCGGACGGCGTTCGGGCGGGCGGCTATCCGGGCGCCGGGCGCGTCGCGGAGCAGATGGCCAAGGGCGCGAGCCGTCGCCGCGTCGGGCTCAAGCCTGAGGGCCGCGCGCCCATCCGGGCGGGCGTCAAGATCTTCGCCGAACAGGGCGAGGCCGGAATCGTGACCTCCGGCGGCTTCGGCCCCACGCTCGGCGGCCCCATGGCCATGGCCTATCTCAAGCCCGAGGCGCTGGAGCGCCCCCTCTTCGCCGAGCTTCGCGGCCAGCGTCAGCCTGTGGCGCTCGCCGAGCTTCCTTTCGTCCGCCAAGGCTACGCGCGCTGATCCGGCGCCTTCAGTTCCCAGGAGACCTCCCATGCTGAAATTCACCGCCGATCACGAATGGATCCGCATCGAGGGCGATCTCGCCACGGTCGGGATCACCACGCACGCCCGCGACCAATTGGGCGACGTGGTTTACGTCGGCCTGCCCGAAGTGGGCGCGACGGTCGCGCAAGGCGACGCCATCTCCGTGGTGGAGTCGGTCAAGGCCGCCTCCGACGTCTATGCGCCGCTCTCCGGCGAGATCGTCGAGATCAACGAGGCTCTGAACGGCGCCCCCGAGCAGGTCAGCGCCGATCCTCAGGGAGAAGGCTGGTTCTTCAAAATCCGCCTCAGCGAGCCCGCGCAGCTTGAAGCCCTTTTAGACGAAGCCGCCTATCAGGCGAGCGTCGGGTGATCTCATGACCGAACAGAACGCTTTCGCCCGTCGCCATAACGGCCCGGACGCCTCTGAAACCGCCGCCATGCTGAAGGTCGTCGGCGCGCCGAGCCTCGACGCCCTGATGGCCGAGACGGTTCCGGCCTCCATCCGCGTCAAGACGCCTTTGAATCTGCCCGCCGCCCTCACGGAGCATGAGGCGCTGGACGAGATCCGCGCTTTGGCGGCGCGGAATAAGCCGATGATCTCGCTGATCGGCCAAGGCTATCACGGGACGCTGACGCCGCCGGTGCTGCTGCGCAACGTCTTTGAGAATCCGGCTTGGTATACGTCCTATACGCCTTATCAGCCGGAGATTTCTCAGGGCCGTCTTGAGGCTTTGCTGAACTTCCAGACCATGATCGGCGAATTGACCGGGCTGGAGATCGCCAACGCCTCGCTGCTCGACGAGGCCACCGCCGCCGCCGAAGCCATGGCTCTGGCCAAGCGGGGGGCGAAGTCGAAAGCCAACGCCTTTTTCGTGGATTCCGACGTCCATCCGCAGACCCTCGCGGTGATCCGCACCCGCGCCGAGCCGCTCGGCTGGGAGGTGCTCGTGGGGGATCCGCTGAAGGATCTCGACGCCGCGAAAGTCTTCGGCGCCTTGATCCAATATCCGGGCTCCAGCGGCGCGCTCCGCGATCCGCGCCCGGCGGTGGAGGCTCTGCATAAGGCGGGCGCCTTTGCGATCTTCGCGGCCGATCCTCTGGCGCTGGTCCTGCTGACCTCGCCGGGCGATCTCGGCGCGGATGCGGCCGTGGGCTCGACCCAGCGTTTCGGCGTGCCCATGGGCTGGGGCGGACCTCACGCCGCCTATATGGCCACCCGTGACGCCCATAAGCGCATCATTCCGGGCCGCATCGTCGGCCTGTCGGTGGATTCGCGCGGCGCTCCGGCGCTTCGTCTGGCCTTGCAGACCCGCGAGCAGCATATTCGCCGCGAAAAAGCGACCTCCAACGTCTGCACGGCTCAGGCGCTTCTGGCGATCATGGCCGGGCTTTACGCCGCTTGGCACGGCCCCGAGGGCCTGACCGCCATCGCGCGCCGGACCCACGCCCTGACCTTGCGTCTGGCGGAGGGCCTGAAGGCTCTGGGCTTCGCGCCGGAGGCGGACGCCTTCTTCGATACGCTCACCGTGCAGGCGGGCGATCAGGCCGCGCAGATCCTCGCAGCCGCGCGGGCCGAGGGGATCAATCTCCGCGATTCCGGCGGCGGCCGCATCGGGATCAACCTCGACGAAACGACGACGCCCGCTGTGGTCGAAGCCGTCTGGCGGGCCTTCGGCGGCTCGGAGGCTTTCGGCGCCGCGCCCAAGGCTTCGGCCATCCCCGAGGCTCTGCGCCGTCAGGACGCCCCGCTGAAACATCCCGTGTTCTCGCGCTATCGCAGCGAAACCGAGATGATGCGTTATCTGCGCAAGCTGGCGGATCGCGACCTCGCGCTGGACCGGACGATGATTCCGCTCGGCTCCTGCACGATGAAGCTCAACGCCGCCGCCGAGATGACTCCGGTCTCATGGCCCGCCTTCGCCAATATGCATCCCTACGCCCCCGCCGATCAGGCGGAAGGCTATCGCGCCTTGGTGGACCAGCTTTCGGCGGCGCTCTGCGAGATCACCGGCTATGACGCCGTGTCGATGCAGCCCAATTCCGGCGCTCAGGGCGAATACGCCGGATTGCTGGCGATCCGCGGCTATCACGCCAGCCGGGGCGATGCGCATCGCAAGATCTGCCTGATTCCCGCTTCGGCCCATGGCACCAATCCGGCCTCGGCGCAGATGGTGGGCTATGAGGTGGTGGTGGTCTCCTCCACGCCGGAGGGCGAGGTGGATATGGCCGATCTCGCCGCCAAGGCCGAGAAGCACGCCGCCGCCCTCGCGGCGATCATGATCACCTATCCCTCGACCCATGGCGTCTTCGAGGAGAACATCCGCCAGATCTGCGACATCGTGCATCAGCATGGCGGACAGGTCTATCTCGACGGCGCGAATATGAACGCTCAGGTCGGGCTTTCCCGGCCCGGCGATTACGGCTCGGACGTCTCGCATCTGAATTTGCATAAGACCTTCTGCATCCCCCATGGCGGCGGAGGCCCCGGCATGGGCCCCATCGGCGTCAAGGCGCATCTGACGCCCTTCCTGCCGGGCGATCCGGCGACGGGCCAGGGCGGCGCGGTCTCGGCGGCGGCCTGCGGCTCGCCGTCGATCCTGCCGATCTCGTGGATGTATTGCCGGATGATGGGCCCCGACGGCCTGACCGAAGCGACGAAGCTGGCGATCCTCAACGCCAATTACATCGCGGCGCGTCTGGCTCCGCATTTCCCGGTGCTTTATTCGGGCGCCAAGGGCCGCGTGGCGCATGAATGCATCCTCGATCCGCGCGGGCTGAAGGAGACTGCGGGCGTCACGGTGGACGACATCGCCAAGCGCCTGATGGATTTCGGCTTCCACGCCCCGACCATGAGCTTTCCCGTCGCGGGGGCGCTGATGGTGGAGCCGACGGAATCCGAGGCCAAATCCGAGCTGGACCGCTTCTGCGCGGCCATGATCGCCATCCGCGAGGAGATCCGCGCGGTGGAGGACGGGCGTCTGCCCAAGGGCGATAATCCCTTAAGCCATGCGCCCCATTCCGCCGCCGATCTTCAGGAGGGCTGGAATCGCGCTTACTCCATCGCTCAGGGCTTTTTCCCGGCGGGAGTCTCGCCGCAGGATAAATATTGGCCCCCCGTCAATCGGGTGGACAACGCCCATGGCGACCGCAATCTGATCTGCTCCTGTCCTCCTTTGGAGGATTACGCGCAGGCGGCCGAATAAAAACAAAACCCCTCCGGCCCGCCTTCCCGCAAGGCGGGCCGGAAGCTTTGCGCGTGACCCTCGCCGAGGGCGCGGCTATCATCCGGCTCCCCGCCCTCTCCAGACAGGCGCGCCATGGCCGGACCCAAACGCTTCGCGGACACCCAATTCGATCTCTTCGTCCCTTACATCGCGGATATGCCGCTGCGGGATCAGATGGAGATGATGGAGCGTCCCTTCTTCTCGCTGGCGAAGCGCCGCCGTCAGAAGCCCATCGAATACGTCAGCCCGGACGGCTCGGTCTTCGTGAACGTCTTCCCGAACCAGGAATTCGGCATGGCGACCATCTGGGACGCCGACGTGCTGATCTGGGCGGCCTCCACCCTCTGCGAGATGAAGCGCAAGGGCCTGAACGACGTGCCGCGCACCATCCATTTCCAGCCCTATGATCTTTTGCAGACCATCTGCCGCCCGACGGGAGGCCGACAATATATGCTGCTCCGCGAGGCTCTGGCGCGGCTTCAGGCGACGACCGTCGTGACCAACATCCGCGCCTCCAAGGGTAAGAAGCACCGGCAATTCAGCTGGATCGAAAGCTGGACCGACCTCATCGACGAAGCCAGCGGCCAGAGCAAGGGCATGAGCGTCACGCTGGCGGAATGGTTCTACGAGGGCGTGCTGATGGAAGGCGGCGTGCTCTCCATCGACCCGCTGTATTTCTCGATCACCGGAGGCCGCGAGCGCTGGCTCTATCGGGTGGCGCGCAAACATGCGGGCGGCGCCGGAGAGGAAGGCTTCGCCATTTCTCTGAATACGCTCTACGAGAAATCCGGCTCCGAGGGCGGCTTCCGGCGCTTTAAATTCGAGATGCTGAAGATCGTCCGCGAAAACGCCATCCCGCAAGTGGATCTGGCTCTGGAGGGCGCCGAGGCCAATCTTCTGGTCCGCATGACCCGCGCGGACGGCAAGGGCGCCGCTCAGATCGGCAAGAGCAAGGCCTCCTCCGGAGCCCCCCGGCCGCGCCCGCGCAAGGCCGCCGCGCAGGAGGAGGATCAAACCTTGGATGAAAAAACCAAGATATTGATTCAAAAAGATTTTCCTGAACTTGAACTCTCCAGCGTGCAAAAACGCTTCGATTTCTGGATCGAGCAGGATCCCAAGCGCGCGCCGCAGGATTACAATAAAGCCCTCTATGGCTTCGCCCGCAAACAGAGCGGCCGCCGCGAGGGCTGACGGGCGTTCCCAATGTGCCGACGGCGGGCGCGGACGTCGCTCCCTCCCTCGCCTGAATTCTTAAGATCATATGACGCTTCGATGAATCCGGCCTGATTTCAGGCCGCAGAGGCGGATTTCCGTCCCCGTCCCCACGGGGACACGCCTTTCGCGCGCCGGATTCGGCACATTGGGAACGCCTGAAGGCGTCCGGCGCCTCTCCGCGCCGATTTCAGGCCCGCCGATCCTTCGGCACATCAGGAACGCCGCGCCTCCGCCACGACCTTCGGCGCATCAGGAACGCTCCCGCGCCTCTCCTTATTCCTTCGGAGGGGCGGAATCCCGGAGGGCTTCGGCACATCAGGAACGCCTCGACCCGGCCCGGAAGCCCTCCCAGAAACGCCGTAAAGCTCTGGCGGGCCGACCGGCGCCTTCGGCACATCAGGAACGCTTATCCACAGAGATCAGAAAGTTATCCCCATGATTCACAGGAAACCGGCGATTCCGGGGGTTATCCACAGGCTGCGGAATCGGCTTCGGCACATTAGGAACGAACCCTCGGCACATTAGGAACG
>NZ_KB893666.1 GCF_000374145.1 Neomegalonema perideroedes DSM 15528
TCTTGTCCGGCCTGTGACGGCCGCTCTTGTCCGGCCTGTGACGGCCGCGCCGCCGGATTCTTCAGATCCGCGATCCTCCTGCGATCTTTGCGGCGTCTCGAAATATCTTGTCTCATGAAGGTTGTGGATTCGCAAGATTGTTACGCGGAATCCTCCGGCGCGGGGGGCGACGCCAAAGGCGTCGACAGGGACGAGCGGCTCGGGTTGAATCCCGGCGCGAGCGGAAAGAGGAGGAGAGGCCATGACGCGCTGGAGACGCTGGGCGCAGGAGATTGCGGGACGCCTCTGGGTCCGGGCCGCGCTTTACGGCCTGCTCGGCGTGGCGACGGCGATCATCTCCGCCTTCGCCGAGCCCTTTCTGCCCTGGCGCTTCTCGACGAAGCTCGACGCCGACGCGGTGAGTTCGGTGCTGAACGTCATCGCCTCCAGCATGCTGGCGGTGACGACCTTTTCGCTCAGCGTGATGACCTCGGCCTATGGCTCGGCCGCGAGCGGGGCCACGCCGCGCGCCACCAAGCTGCTCATGAACGACCGCGTGACCCATGGGGCGCTCTCGACCTTCATCGGGTCTTTTCTGTTCAGCATCGTGGGGATCGTGATGCTGAAGACGGGCGCTTACGGCGACCGGGGACGCGTGGTGCTCTTCGCCGCCACGATTCTGGTGATCGCCCTCGTGGTGCTGGCGCTGCTGCGCTGGATCGACCATCTGCTGAAGCTCGGGCGTCTGGGCGAGACCACCGAGCGCGTCGAGGCGGCGGCCCGCGCGGCTCTGGAGGCGCGGCTCAAGGCGCCCTATCTCGGCGGAGAGCGGCTGAAGGAGGAGGACCGGACGCCGCCCGCCGGGTCTTGGGAGATCCGCGCCGGGGAAGTCGGCTATCTGCGGCATGTGGATATGGAGGAGCTCGCCCGCATCGCGGCCGGGACCGACCGCGGGATCCGCCTTTCCGTCCTGCCCGGCGCCTTCGTCTTTCCCGACACGCCGCTGCTCTGGCTGGAGCCGCCCGAGGAGACGGGAGAACGCGCCGAAGAGATCCGGAGCGGCTTGCGCGCGGCCTTCTCCTTCGGTCTGGAGCGCGATTACGAGCAGGATCCCCGCTTCGGGCTTTCCGTGATGAGCGAGATCGCCACGCGGGCCTTGCCGCCGACCGCCAATGATCCGGGCACGGCCATCGGAATGATCGGGCGTCTGGCGGCGATGCTGAGCCTCTGGGGACGGGGGATCGCGGCGGCCCCCGCGCCGGAGGAGGCCCCGGCTCATCCGCGGGTTCACGTCCCGCCTTTGCGGACGGCGGATCTCTTCGACGACGCCTTCATGCTCATCGGGCGGGACGGCGCCGGGCTGATCGAGGTGCAGCTGCGTCTGCGCAAGGCGCTGCTCGGGCTGTCGCGGATGGGCGACGCGGAGTTTCAGGAGGCGGCCCGGGTTCAGGCGGCCATGGCTCTGGAGCGCGCGGAGGCGGCCCTGACGCTGGAGGAGGACCGCCGCCGCCTGAGCGCCGTGACTTCGGAGCCGGATCTGCCGAGCCGCGCTTCTCTGCGCTGAGCGCGGCGATGTCGAACCGGGCCCAGAATTCAGAGACCGGATCAGAGACCGGATCAGAGATCGAATCGGGCCCCGAATCACGGCGCGAATCACGGTGCGAATCACGGTGCGAATCGCCTCTGACCCCCCCGGCGGGGCGCTTCACGAGGGCGGGAGCCTTCCCCGAGGGACGGCGGCTGCGACGACGACGCGGCTTTTCCCTCCGTCAGAGCCCTTGCAGTCCATGGGGGCGTCGGTCCATAGTCCGCCCCGCTTGTCGAAGCTGAGTGATCGGACCCAATGGTTTACCTTGAGCTTGCGTTGGTGCTGCTGTTGACCGTGATCAACGGCGCCTTCGCCATGTCGGAGCTGGCGGTCGTCTCCTCCCGTCCTGCGCGCCTGAGGCCCATGGCGGAGAAGGGCGTGGCGGGCGCCGAAAAAGCCCTCGCGCTCGGGGCGGATCCCGGAAAATTCCTCTCTTCGGTGCAGATCGGCATCACGCTGATCGGCATTTTGTCGGGCGCGGTCTCCGGCGCGACCCTCGGCCAGAGGCTGAGCGGAACGCTGCAGAGCGCCGGGCTCGCGCCGGGGCTGGCCGGGATTCTGGGCGTCGGAATCGTGGTCACGCTGATCACCTATCTTCAGCTCATCATCGGCGAGCTGGTGCCCAAACAGATCGCCCTGCGCGATCCCGAGCGCATCGCCTGCCTCGTGGCGCCCTTCATGACCGGGCTGGCCAAGGTGGCCTCGCCCATCGTCTGGGTGCTGGATAAATCCGGCAAGCTGGTGCTGCGGCTGCTCGGCCAGAGCGGCGACGAGGAGAAATCGATCACCGAGGAGGAGGTCAAAAGCATCGTCGCGGAGGCCGAGAGCGCGGGCGTTCTCGAACCGAGCGAGCGCCGCATGATCTCCAGCGTGATGCGCCTGAGCGACCGTCAGGTGCAGAGCGTCATGACGCCCCGCGTGGACGTGGACATGATCGACCTCTCCGAGCCCGTCGAGGAGAACGTCGCCTTGGTGATGGGCAGCCGCCAGTCGCGCTTCCCCGTGCATGAGGGCGATCCCGACGAGATCATCGGCGTCATCTGGATCCGCGACCTCTTCGATAAAAACGGCCTGAAGACCGAGGATCTGCGCTCGCTGGTGCGCGACGCGCCGATCATCCCTGAGGGCGTGGACGCCCTCGACGCGGTGGACGTGCTGCGCAAATCTCCGGCCCATATGGGCCTGATCCACGACGAATACGGCAATTTCCTCGGTGTGATCACCCCCGCCGACGTGCTGGAGGCCATCGTGGGCGTCTTCGCCAGCGGCTCCGAGGAGGAGGACGAGGAGGCGATGGTCACGCGCGAGGACGGATCGGTCCTCGTTTCGGGCTGGGCGCCGATCAGCGACGTGGCCGAGGCTCTGAATCTCGTCCTGCCTAAAAAGCGCGGCTATGAGACGGCGGCGGGCTTCCTGATTCAGGCTTTCGGCATGCTGCCCAAGGTGGGCGACAAGGTCGAGGCCGAAGGCTGGGAGTTCGAGATCATGGATCTCGACGGACGCCGGATCGACAAGATCCTCGCGCGCCCGCTCGCCTCCGCGTCTGAGACTTGAGCTCCCTCTTGCGGCGCCCCCCTTGCGGAAAGGGGACGCGCGTCGCACATTGGGGGCGTATTCGTCGCGTGAACCTCTTGTCGCTTCCATGATCGCTTTTCAGAACGTCTTCAAATCCTATCAGACGAGCCGAGGCGCGAAAGTCATCCTCGAAGGCGCGAACGTCGTTTTGCCGACGGATCGCAACGTCGGCGTGCTCGGCCGCAACGGCGCGGGCAAATCCACCCTCATGCGGATGATCGCAGGCGTGGAGGCCCCGGATATGGGCGAGATCGTCTATGACCGGAGCATCTCGCCGCCCATCGGCTTCGGCGGGCTGCTGAATCCCAAACTGACCGGCGAGGAGAACGTGCTCTATGCGGCGCGTCTCTATGATCAGGATCCCGGCCTGACGGTCGCCTATAGTCAGCTTTTCGCCGAAATCGGCGATTACTTCTATATGCCGGTGCGCACCTACAGCTCGGGCATGCGGGCGCGCATGGCCTTCGCGCTCACCGCCGCCGTCGATTTCGACGTCTATCTGATCGACGAGGTTCTGGCGGTGGGCGATAAGGCTTTCCGGGAGAAGTGTAAAAAATTCTTCCATGAACGCAAGGGCCGCTCCTCCATGGTGATCGTGTCGCATCAGGCGGCCACCATCGCGGAGTTCTGCGATTGCGCCGCCGTGCTCAAAAGCGGCGAGCTGACCTTTTACGACGATTTGCAAGACGCGCGTCGCGCGCATGAACTCTAAGAATCAGGATTCGGTCATGACGGACAGCGCCGCTTCAAAACCGCCGCCTCAACCGCCCGCCGCATCTGAAGCGGCTCCGCCCAAAGCTTCCCCCGCCGCCCCGCCCAAAGCGCCCCCTGCGGCCGCTCCCCCCGCCGCCGCCGCGCCGGGCAAGCCGGCGGTCGAGGCGGAGCGCGCCGCGCGTCGTCCTGTGGTGGTGGCGGCCGCCCCGGCGCCCGCCGCGAAAGCGCCGCCGCCCGCCGCTCCTCCGCCTGCGGCGGCGGCTTCGGCGCCCCCTGTCGCCGCTCCGCCCGCCCAAGCCCCCGCGGCGGCGAAAGCCGCCCCCGCCCCGGCGGCGAAGCCTGCGCCTCCTCCGGCGGCGAAGCCCGCTCCGGAGGCGAAAGGCCCTCAGGCTCCGGCGCCGGCCTCGGCGGTGGTGCCGGACGGGCTTCTGGAGCGCGCGCGCCGCGAAGCCGAGCGCCAGAGGCGGCATAAAAGCCGGATGGTGGGCCTTCGGCTGTTTCTCTTCGTGATCGCGCCGACCCTGCTGACGGCCTATTATCTGCATTACTGGGCCACGCCCTATTACGAGAGCGAGACCACCTTCACCATTCAGAGTTCGGAAACGAGCTCCATCCCCTCCTTGGAGACGCTCGGCGGCCAGTTCACCGGCGTCGCCAACGCGCAGGACGCCGCGACCATTCAGGAGTTCATCCTCTCGCGCAACACCATGCGGCGCATTCAGGAGGATGAGGGCTATCTCAGCCATTTCCGTTCGGAGAAGGTCGATCCTCTGCGCCGCCTCTCCGCCGAGGCCGACGAAGACGCGCAGCTTGAATTCTACCGCAAGCGGGTGAAGGTCTCCTTCAACCCCAATGATAAGGTGATGACCCTCTCGGCTCAGGCGACGGACGCGCGCACCGCGCAGCAGATCGTGGGCCATCTCCTGAGCTACAGCGAGGAGAAGATCAACGACATCTCCTCGCGCATCCGCGACGACCAATTACGCACCGCCGACCGCGCCCTTGAGCAGCGCCGGGTCGATCTGCGCAACGCGCGTCAGGCGGTGCTGAACCTCCAGCAGCGCTACGGCGAGCCGGATCCGCAGTCGATCCTCGCCACCATGGTGAGCCGCCTCGCGGGGCTGGAGACCACCATCGCCACTAAAAACGCCGAATATCAGGCCATGCAGTGGAATCCGGGCGGCGACGGGCGCGGCACGCAGGCGGGCCGCAAGCTTCTGGCCGAGATCGATTCTCTGCGCGACGTCTCCCGGCAGGTCGGCGGCGAGATCGCCGCCAGCGCGCCCCGGCTGAACGAATTCGAGGCGGCGCTCTTCGAGCGCGAAACCCGTCAGACGATCTGGACCAGCGCCGTGGCCGCCTCCGAGCAGGCTCAGGCCGAGGCTCTGCGTCAGCATCGCTATCTGGCGGTGATCAACGATCCTCTGGCGCCCATCGATCCGCGTTATCCTCAGGTGATGCGCTCGACGCTGCTGGTGCTGGTCTTCTTCTTCTTTCTCTATAACATTCTGGCGCTCATCTTCATGGCGATCCGGGAGCATGCGAAGATATGAGCGCGATCCCGGAGCAAGTCCGTCGCCGCGGCGGCTTCCTGGACGGCCTGATGGGCGTTCGGCGCGTCTTCATCGCCAATTTCCTGCGGGAGGCGCGGTCGCGGCTCGGGGAGGGGCGCTTCGCCTATCTGAGGCTGATCGTCACGCATCTGGCGCTGATCGGCATCTTCTATTTCATGCGGCGGGCGATCGGGGCGCATTCGGTGCTTCCGGTGGATCTGCTGACCTCGCTGCTGGTCGGGTTCTTCCCCTTTCTCCTCTGCCGGACCACGATGAGCGGCGCCTCCAACGGGCTCGATTCCAATCGGGCCCTGCTGTATTATCCGGGCGTGCGGCCGCTGGATTTCGTCTTCTCCTTCGCGGCTCTGGAGGGCGTGACGATCGTCGCCACCTGCACGATCATCTTAGCCGTCAATTATCAGTTCAATCCGGTTCCGCAGCTTCATGACCCTCTGGAGACTCTGATGTCTCTGGTCGCGGCCTGGCTGCTGGGCGGGGGGGTCGGTCTGGTTCTGATGTGCGTCCAGACCTTGCGGCCGAATTTGCGGGTTCTGATTCAGGTGATGAACCGGCCTTTGCTCTTCACTTCAGGCGTGATGTACGCCGCGTCGGAGATTCCGCTCCCGCTGGCGCAGCTTCTGTCCTGGAATCCGATCTTCCACACGACCGAAATGATGCGCGAGGGCGTCGCGGCGAGTTACCGATCCCCGATCTACGACCCGATGTATCTGCTTTATTGGATCATGGGATCCTGGGCCGTGGGTCTGGCGATGGAGCGCTATCTCCGCCGCAACATCCGCTCTTGAGGCCGCTCAGCCGAGGAAGTCGAAATCCGGATGGGCCGCGAAGCGCCATTTGCGCAAGGGGCCGGCCATGACGTTGAGATAATACATCTCGATTCCATGAGGCGCCGCGCAAGGGTGATGTCCGCGCGGCACGAGCACCACGTCGTGATCCGCCACGGCGATGGTTTCATCAAGCGATCCGTCCTCGGTGAAGACGCGCTGAATCCCGAAGCCTTTCGCGGGTCTGAGGCGGTGGTAATAGGTTTCTTCAAGAGAGGTCATGCGCGGGAAATCGTCTTCGTCATGGCGATGGGGCGGATAGGAGGACCAATGTCCCGCCGGGGTGAAGACCTCCGTGACCAGCAGACTCCGCGCGACCTCGCGGTCCTCCATGGCGACGTTATGGATGCGCCGGAGATTGGTTCCCGTCCCGCGCTCCGCCGCGAGGATCCCTTCCGGCCCGAGGCGGCGGGCTTTGAAATCTCCGCCGCCCGGCGCCGTGCAGACCGCTAAAAGGCAAGGCGTCGTCGCCTCGGCGCGCCATGCGCTTTCCGCCGGGACGTAAAGCGCATGAGGCGGCGTTCCCTCGAAGACCTCCATGCGCTCCCCCATTTCGCCGAAATCCTCCTCCGGCGTCGAGAGCCGCGCCTTGCCCTCGACGAGCACGAGGATCGCCTCGCGGCCGCCCGTCCGCGCCTCCGCGCGCTCGCCCGGCGCGAGCCGATGCAGCGCGAAGCCGACATAGCGCCATCCGGCGCTCGCAGGCGTGACGTCATGGATCAGGCCATGTTCGGCGAGGGGCTTGCGGCGCAGATGGGACATCTCGGCCTCCTTCAGCTTGAGGCGCGGTCGAGGCCCGCCTCGCGGGCCATGCGGCGCAGGGCTTCGAGCCCCATGCTCTGATAAACCAGAGGATCGCGGACCTCGGGATCCTGCTCGGCCTCGATGACCAGCCAGCCCTGATAGCCGTGATCCGCGGCGAGCTTCAGCACGGGCGCGAAATCCACGCCGCCCTCATGATCTCCCGGCACGGTGAAGACGCCCCGACGCACGCCTTCGAGGAAGGACAGGCCCTCCGTCTCCACCTGCTTCATGATCTCGGGCCGAACGTTCTTGGCGTGCAGATGCGCCACGCGGTCCATATGCTTCGCCGCGACTTTCGCCGGATCTCCGCCGCCGAAGAAGCAATGGCCCGTGTCGAAGAGCAGCCGCGTCTTGGGGCCGACATGGGCCATCAGCAGGTCGATCTCCTCGGGCGTCTGGACGATGGTGCCCATGTGATGATGATAGACCAAGGTCAGGCCCTGCGTCTCCAGATGGGCCGCCAGAGCCTCAATCGCGGCGCCGAAGGCGGGCCATCGCTCGGCGGGCAGGACGGGGCGCCGGCTGAGGGGCGTTCCATCCTCGCCATGGATGGCGTTGGAGGTCTCGCAGACGATGCAGACCTTGCAGCCCATGCCCTTGAGCAGATCCAGATGCGGTTGGATGGCCTGTTTTTCGGCCTCCAGATCATGGGCCAGCAGATTGGTCGACCACCAGCCCGAGACGAAGCGCAGCCCATGGGGCGCGAGCGCCGCCTTGAGCGCCTGCGGCTCAGTGGGCATCTTATGGCCCTTTTCAATGCCGTCGAAGCCGATCTGAGCGGCCTCGCTCAGGCAGCGCTCCAGAGAAATCGAGGCCCCCAGACGGCGGTCGTCGTCGTTGGACCAGGCGATGGGATTGGTTCCGTAAAGGATCATGATGGGCCTCAATCGGCGCGTTGGTTGCGGCGGGCTTGGTCGTAGCGGGCGCGGGCCTCCCGGACTTCGGCGCGGGCGGAGGCTTCCGGCGGAGCCACGTCCCACCATGCGCCGCCCGCCTCGGTGGAGGGTCCGGGGTCGGTGTCGATCACGAGGACCACCGGGCCCTCATCGGCTTTGGCGCGGAGGAGCGCGGCCTCCAGAGCCTCGATCCCCGCGACCTTTTCAGTTCGCGCGCCCATGGCGGCGGCGTGGGCGGCGAAGTCGATATGGCTCGGGTTCGCATGAAGGCTGTCGTCGAGGAGATTGTTGAAGGCCGCGCCGCCCGTCGCCTTTTGCAGGCGGTTGATGCAGCCGTAGCCGCGATTATCGGTCAGAACCACGGTGATCTTGATCCCGAGCATGGCCGCCGTGGCGAGTTCGGAATTGGCCATCATATAACTGCCGTCGCCGAGCATGCAGACCACCTCCGCCTCGGGACGCGCCATTTTGATTCCCATGGCTCCGGCGATCTCATAGCCCATGCAGCTGAAGCCGTATTCCATATGATAGCCGCCCTGCGGGGCCTTCCAGAGCTTATGGAGTTCTCCGGGCATGGTTCCGGCGGCGCTCATGACCACGGTGTCGGGCCCGCCCGACCTCTGGACCGCGCCGATGACCTGCATGTCGGTGGGAAGGGCGTTGGCCTCCGCCTCGGGCGGCGCCGTGACCTTGTCGGCCTCGGCGAACCACGCGGATTTCAGCGCGGCGGAGGGCGCGGCGGCGCGATGTCCGCCGAGGGCGGCGGTCAGCTCCTCAAGAGCCGATCTGGCGTCGGCGACGAGGCTTCGCGCGCCATGTTTGGCGGCGTCGTAGGCTTGGACGTTGATGGTCAGGAGCCTGCGCTCCGGATTGCGGAAGAGCGCCCATGATCCGGTCGTGAAGTCCTGAAGCCGCGTGCCGATCCCGATGACGAGATCCGCCGCCTCCGCCAGAGCATTGGCCGAAGCGGCTCCGGTCACGCCGACGGGTCCGAAATTCAGCGGATGATCCCAAACCAGCGCGGATTTCCCCGCCTGAGTCTCCACCACCGGGATGGAATGGGCCTCGGCGAAGGCGCGCAGAGTCTCGCAGGCGAGGGAATAATGCACGCCGCCCCCCGCCACGATCACCGGAGCCTTCGCCGCCCGGATCGCCGCGAGGGCCTCGGCCAATTCGACGGGATCGGGCCGGGGGCGCCGGATGCGCCAGAGTTTCGGCGCGAAGAAGCTTTCGGGATAATCGAAGGCCTCGGATTGCGTGTCTTGGCAAAAAGCCAGCGTGGCCGGGCCGCAGCGCGCCGGATCGGTCAAGGTCGCCAGAGCGCGGGGCAGGGCGGTGAGCAGATGCTCCGGACGGGAGATGCGGTCGAAATATCGGCTGACCGGGCGGAAGCAATCATTGGCGGAGACGGCTCCGTCGCCGAAATCCTCGACCTGCTGAAGCACCGGATCCGGCCCGCGATCCGCAAAGACGTCTCCGGGAACCAGCAGAACCGGCAGGCGGTTCACATGGGCCAGAGCCGCCGCCGTCACGAGGTTCAGCGCGCCCGGCCCGATGGAGGTCGTCACGGCCATGGCCTTGCGGCGGTTCATGGCCTTGGCGTAGGCGACGGCGGCGTGAGCCATGGTCTGTTCGTTATGGCCGCGCCAGGTCGGCAGCTCCTCGCGCCAGGCGTGGAGCGCCTCGCCGATTCCGGCCACGTTGCCATGTCCGAAAATCGCCCAGAAGCCTTCGATGAAGCGTCCGCCCGCTTCGGACTCCTGACGGGTCAGCCAAAGCGCCATCGCTTGCGCCGCCGTCAGACGCAGGGTCTTGCTCATCGCGCCGTCTCCTTTTCGCGCGCGGCGTCCCAAAGCCCGCAGAGCGCCGAGAACCGCGCCGCCATCTCCTCGACCGCCGCCGCGTCTTCGAGGTCTCCGGCGAACCAGCGCCGCGCCGTCGCGCCGAAGATGCTGCGCCCCACCGCGAAGCCCTTCACGAGGGGCTGTTTCGCCGCCAGAGCGAAGGACCGCGCCAGAAGCGCCTCCGGCGCCTCCAGCCCGAGGACCACGATTCCCCGGCAATGCGGGTCATGGGCCTCGACCGCCGCGCAGGCGGCCTCCCAAGCGGCTTCGTCCTCGAAGGGCTCCAGCTTCCACCAATCCGGATAAACGCCGATCTCATAGAAGCGGCGGATCAGATCGGCGGTGGTCTCCGACCCGACCGGACCCACCTTGGAGGGGATGATCTCCAGCAGGAACTCCAGACGCGCCCGCCGCGCCGCGAGGAAGAGGCGCTTCACCGAAGCCTCCTGCTCGGCGCGCATCTGCGGCGGGTCGTCGGGATGGATGAAGCAAAGGACTTTCACCACATGCTCCAGCGGCCATTCCTGCAAGCCGCCGCAATCCTCGCCCACCTCGGGTTCGAAGGCGAGCGGCCGCGAGCCGGGCAGCTCGGCGGGGCGTCCGATCCAGAGCCCCGAGCCCGCCGCCCGATGCAAGGCCCGCGCGCCGAGGCGCCCGTCCGAGAGGAAGCCGTAGCCGGGGCGGCCTCCGGCCACGCGTTTGGCCGCCTCAAGGCAGAGCAGCTTGAAGGCGCCGATCCGCGCGGGGGCCTCCGCCGCAGGGACTCCCGCCTTGGCGGCGATCTCCTCAAGCTGGGCGCGGTGGTCGAAGGCGAAGACCTTGAGGCTCGGCCATGCGCCGCGTCGGGTGGTGGACCAATGCAGCCGCTCAAGCTCGGCGTCATGGCGCAGGGCGGGCGTGACGACGCCGCGCCTGAGGAAGAACTGAAGCTCCTCCCAGCTCGGATAGGCGGGGGCGCAGCCGTGGCGGCTCACCGCGAAGGCGCCGCAGGCGTTGGCCCATGTGAGGCTCGTCGGCCAGTCCTCGCCGCGCAGCCAGCCGCGCAGCAGGCCCGCCATGAAGCCGTCGCCCGCGCCCAGCACGTTGAAGACCTCGACCGGAAAGCCGGGACCGGAGATCCCTTCGTCGAGGGTCTCGGGGATTTCTCCCGTGAAGGCGGCGGCGCCCATCGGCCCGCGCTTGCAGACCAGAACCGCCGGAGTCAGCCTGCGCACCGCCTTCAGAGATTCGAGCGTGTCCTCAAAGCCCCCGGCGATGCGGAACTCCTCTTCGGTGCCGACGATCAGGTCGAACAGCCCGAGCCGCCTTTGCAGACGCTCCGTCACCATGCCGGAGGCGATGTAGCGGTTCTCCCCGTCGCCATGGCCGGAGAGTCCCCAGAGATTCGGGCGGTAATCGATGTCGAGCGCGGTTCGGGCGCCGTTGGCCCGCGCGAGGGTCAGCGCCTTGAAGACCGCCGCCTCGGTGCGCGGATTGCTGAGATGGGTGCCGGTGGCGACCACCGCCCCGGCCTCGGCGATGAAGGCCGGGTCCACGTCCTCCTCGGACAAGGCCATGTCGGCGCAATTCTCGCGGTAGAAGATCAGCGGAAAGTTCGTCTCGTCGCGGATGCCGAGGATCACCAGAGCCGTCAGACGGTCGGGATCGGTGCGCAGGCCCCGCACGTCGACGCCCTCGCGCGCCAGCTCCTCGCGGAGGAAACGGCCCATATGCTCGTCGCCGACGCGGCTCAGCAGCGCCGAACGCAGACCGAGCCGCGCCGCGCCCGCCGCCATGTTCGCCGGAGATCCGCCGAGATATTTCTGAAAGGAGCCCATGTCCTCCAGACGCCCGCCCGCCTGCGCGCCGTAAAGATCGACGGAGCTGCGTCCTATGGTGATCACGTCGAGCTTCGGCTTCTCCGCCATCAGAGCGCCCCTTCTCCAAGGGCGGACATATCCGCCATTTCGCCGCCGCCCGCCATGAGATCCTGAAGCTCCGTGATCGCGACCTCGCCCTTGCGGGCCGTGCCGAGGGTGCGCCCGCGATTGAGCACCGTGAAGCGGTCGCCCACCGCGAGGGCGTGCCGGGCGTTATGGGTGATGAAGACCACCCCCACGCCCCGCGCCCGCGCGCGGTCTATGGTGGCCAGCACATGCGAGGTCTGGCGCACCCCGAGCGCGGAAGTCGGCTCGTCGAGGATCAGCACCTTGGCGCCGAAATAAACCGCCCGCGCGATGGCCACCGTCTGGCGTTCGCCGCCAGAAAGCGTGCCCACGGCCTGATCCGCCTGACGCAGATTGATGCCCATCTCGCGCATCTGCTCGGCGACCACCGCTTCGGCGCGGGCGCGGTCGAAGAGCTTGAGCGGGCCGAGGCGTTTCTGAGGCTCGCGGCCCATCCAGAAATTCCGCGTCACCGACATCAGCGGGATCATCGCCAGATCCTGAAACACCGTGGCGACTCCCGCCTCCATGGCGTCGCGGGGGCTGGAGAAACGGAGCGGCCGGCCCTCGAAGAAGATCTCGCCGCGCGTGGGGCGATGGACGCCCGACATGGTCTTGATGAAGGTGGATTTCCCCGCGCCGTTGTCGCCGAGCAGGCAATGGCATTCTCCGGGGCGGATGTCGAAGGAGACTCCCGCCAGAGCCACCACCGGGCCGAAATGCTTTTCAATGCCGCGCATCTCAAGAATAGGAGCAGCTTCGGACATCAGCGTTCTCCCGTGATCATGCGGCGGATGATGGTGTTCATGATCACCGCCATGAGCAGGATCACGCCCAGAAACACCCGGAACAGCGAGCTTTCGGCGTTGGCGAAGAACAATCCCTGCTGCACCACCCCGAAGATCAGCGCCCCGAGCGCCGCCCCGATCACGGAGCCGTATCCGCCCGTCAGAAGCGCGCCGCCGATCACCACGCAGATGATGGCCTCGAATTCCTTGAGCAGGCCGCGATCCGCCGCCGCCGATCCGAACTCCATCACCTGACAGGTCGCGAAGACGCAGGCGCAGAAGGCCGAGAACATGAACATCAGGATCTTCACCCGGCTCACCGGCACGCCCACCTTGCGGGCGGCTTCGGCGTCTCCGCCCGAGGCGAAGATCCAGTTGCCGAAGCGGGTGCGGGTCAGCAGGACATGAGCGAAGAGGATCAGCCCCAGAGCCCAGAAGACCAGAGCCGGAATTCCCTCGACGACGGGCTCTCCGATGCGGGCGCCGCGGGTGAAGGTGGCGATCCAGCCTTGGTCCCCCATCCATTGAAAGAGGCCCCGGAAGGCGATTCCGCCGAAGATCGGCGCCAGCCAGTCGCCCTGCGCCGCCTGCCCCACGCCGCCGATGATCGTCTGGCGGGTCGTGGCGACGGAAAGCCAGATGGTCAGCCCGCGCAGGATGTAGAGAAAGGCCAGCGTGACGATGAAGCTCGGCAGACCTGTCTTGATGACGAGGAAGCCGTTGACCGCTCCGATGAAGAGGCAGACCGCGAAGGCGCTGAGGATCGCCGCCCAGACGGGCCATCCCCATTGCACCGAGAGAATGGCGATCACCACCCCCGCGAAGCCGATCATCGAGCCCACGGAGAGGTCGAATTCTCCGGCGATCATGAGCAGGCAGGCGCCCGCCGCGAGAATGGCGAATTGCGCCGAGACGAGAGTCCAGTTGCGGATTCCCTGCGGCGCGAACATGCCGCTGTCTCCGGCGACCATCAGGAAGAAGACGAAAACGAGGATCGCCCCGCAGATCGCTCCGAGTTCAGGCCGCACCAAGGCCTGACGAAGCCATGAGACTTGCTTCAATCTTTCGTCGTCGATCTTTGCGGCGGCGGTTGGGGCGCTCATCGGAAAGACTCCTCAAGACATGCTTCGAGGAGACGGGCGGAAGGCCGCCCGCCGGAGATCTCTGGAGCCGTCTGAAGGATCAGCGATAAACGCCGGCCAATTCCTCGACGAGGCCGATGTTGTCCTTCGTCACGAAGCCGGGGCCGGAGTTGATGGAGTTGCCCGGAACCACGCCGTAGCGGGCGAGGTTGGTCAGGATCACCACCGGCAGATAGCCCTGCAAATAGGGCTGCTGGTCGATGGCGAAGGCGATGGCGCCGGATTTGATCCCCTCGGAGATGGTCGGCGAGAGGTCGAAGGTGGCGAAATAGACCTCGCCCGCGAGGCCCTGATCCTGCAACGCCTTCAGCGTCGGCTCGGCGGAGTTCGGGCCGAGCGCGAGAATGGCGTCGGTGTCCGAATTGGCGTTGAGATAGGCCGAAACCTTATTGGAGACCTCGCCGGGATCCATGCCCGAGTCGATCATGCGCCCGTCCAGCGAAACGCCGAGCGCGTCGGCGAAGCCCTGGCAGCGCTCCACCGAGGCGGGATTGGTGATGTAATGATTGACGCAGACGAAATTCGTCGCGCCGTCGGCTTTGGCCCGCAGGCCCGCGCCATGGCCCGCGTCGTATTCCGGCTGGCCGACATGCAGCAGCGCCCCGAGGCTCTGAGATTGCGCCACCGTGCCGGAATTGATGGTGATGACCGGAATGCCGCCGTCCACCGCCGCGCGGATCGGGCCGGAGAGCACGTCGTAATCGGCGATGGTGACGATGATGCCGTCGGCTCCGGCGGCGGTCGCCTGCTCGACGATGCGGGCCATGTCGGCCAGATCGCCCGTCGGCGGATTGCGGTATTCGACCGAGACCTTCATCTGGTCGCCCGCCACCTGAATGGCGTTTTTGATGGTGTTCCACCAGCTGTCGGAATCGGGGGCGTGGCTGACGAGCACGAAGCGCTCGCCCTCCGCGAGAGCCGGTCCGACGGCGCCGGCCGTCAAGGCGAGGGCGGCCGCGAGGGCGGCGCGAGTTTTGGACATGGGATCCTCCCTAGAGGTGAAGGGGCTGTTGTTCGCCCTTATTTTTGGAAAATTTATTCCAAAATTTGGATTTGTCCAGTTTTTTATTCTGAAAGCGCCTCCTCCCGCTTCATGCCCACCGCCACGGCCAAAGCCGAAGCCAGCGAGAGCGTGGCCGTCAGCGGCCGGAAGGCGCCCACATCCGCCTCTTTCACCAGCAAAGCCCGCCGGATATGCGGATGCAGCGGACTGGCGAGGGTGTCGGTCAAGGCGACGACCGGAAGCCCGCGCGCGGCGGCGGCCTCGGCGAAAGCCACGGTCTCCTCGGAATAGGGCGCGAAGGAGATCGCCAGAGCCGCATCTCCGGGACGCAGCGCCGCCCGCCGCTCCAGCCGCCCGGCGAGATCGTGGTTCATGGCCGGAATCTCCATTTTCTCAAAGACATAGGCCAGGTAGCCCGCCACCGGCCCGGCGCGCCTCAGGCCCATGACGTGAATCATGCGGGCGCGGGCGAGCAAAGCGGCGGCGGCCTCCAGATCCGCCGGATCGAGGGTCTTGGCGAGGGTCTCCAGCGAATCGCGCCCGGCCTCGACGAAGGCCGCGAGCAGGCCCGGCGCGCTGCGGTCGCCGCGGGCGCGGAGCTTCTCCAGCCGCACGCCGTAATCCGGCCAGAGATAGCCCTCGCGATAGACGGTCTGGAAATCCGAGAAGCCCGCATAGCCCAGCGCCTGACAAAACCGCACGAAGGCGGAAGGCGGCGCCTCGGCGCCCGCCGCCAACTGCGCCACCGTCGAGACGGCCACGCGGTCGGGATGGGCCAGCACCCATTCCGCGCATTGGCGCAGACGTTTAGGCAGATCCGGCGCGAGCGCCGCGATGCGTTTTTGCAGCGCCTCCAGATCGGCGGGAGGGGGCGGGGCGGAGGAGGAATGCGGAGAAGCCATGCGCGCCTTTCGACTTGACAGACGGAAACTCTGTTCCGCATCATCCAGCGAATGGATAAAAAATTCCAATTCTAAATCAGGGAGGGCGATCCGGCCATGACTCAGCGGAGCATCGGCGTCGGACTCGTCGGAACGGGCTTCATGGGCAAGACCCATGCTTTGGCTTGGCGAGGCGCGCGGGCGACGATGGGGGGCGATCTGCCCTCCGTGAGACTGGAGCTTCTCTGCGATCAGCCGCTCGCCCGCGCCGAGGCCATGGCGGATCAATTCGGCTTCGCCGCCGCGACCGAGGACTGGCGCGCGCTCATGGCCGATCCGCGAATCGACGTGGTTTCGATCACCACGCCCAACGCCCTGCATCATGAAATGGCCTTGGCGGCTCTGGCGGCGGGCAAGCATGTCTGGTGCGAGAAGCCCATGGCTCTGACGCTGGAGCAGGTCCGCGCCATGGAGGCCGCCGCCCGCGCTTCAGGGCGCAAGACGCTGGTGGGCTATAACTACATCCGCAATCCCGCTTTCCGCCATGCGCTGAAGCTCATCCGCGAAGGCGTCATCGGGCGCCCCGTGCATTTCCGCGGCTGGGTGGACGAGGATTATCAGGCCGATCCGGATCTGCCATGGACCTGGCGCGCGAAGCTCTCGGAGGCGGGCCTTGGGACTCTGGGCGATCTCGGCTGTCATCTCGTCTCCTTCATGAGCGAGCTGATGGGGCCGGCGGAGAGCCTCCTCGCGGAGACTCAGATCATCCATGAGACGCGGCCTCTGCCGGAGGGCGGCGGGCGCGGGCCGGTCGAAAACGAGGACGTGGCCAACGCCCTGATCCGCTTCGAGAGCGGCGCGCAAGGCGTCTTCACGACCTCGCGCTCGGCTTGGGGCCGCAAGAACCGCCTCGGCTGGGAGGTCCATGGGCTGAAGGGCATGCTGATCTTCGATCAGGAGCGCATGAACGAGCTTCAGCTTTACGTCGATGAAGGCCCCAAGGCGGCGCAGGGCTTCCGGACCATCCTGACCGGGCCGGAGCATCCGCCTTTCGGCAGCTTCGTGCCCGCGCCGGGGCATCAGCTCGGCTTCCTCGACCTTAAGACCATCGAGGCGGCGGAGCTGCTGCGCGATCTGGGCGGCGGAGCGCCCGCCCGTCCGGATTTCTCCGAAGCCCTTAAAATCGAGATTTTCATCCACGCCGTGGCTCTGGCCGCCCGGGAGGGGCGGAGGGTCCGCCTTTCGGAGTTCGAATCATGACGCTGAACATCGCCCTTCTGGGCGCGGGCCGCATCGGCAAGGTCCATGCGAAGGCGGTGGCGGCCCAGCCCTCGGCGCGGCTGGTCGCGGTGCATGACGCCTCGGCGGAGGCGGCGCAGGCTCTGGCGGCGGCCCATGGCTGCGCGCGGCGGAGCCTTGAGGAGATCCTCGCCGATCCGGCCATCGGCGCCGTGCTGATCTGCACTCCCACCGACACCCACGCCGACCTCATCGAGCGCTTCACGGCGGCGGGCAAGGCGGTCTTCTGTGAAAAGCCGGTGGATCTGAACATCGACCGCGTGCGCGCCTGCCTCAAGGCGGTGGAGGCGGTCGGCGGCAAATTGATGATCGGCTTCAACCGCCGTTTCGATCCGCATTTCGCGGCGGTCAAGGCGGCCATCGAGGCCGGCAAGATCGGCGAGGTGGAGATGGCGACCATCACCAGCCGCGATCCCGGCCTGCCCCATCTGGATTATCTGCCGCGTTCGGGCGGGATCTTCCGCGACATGACCATTCATGACTTCGACATGGCGCGGCATCTGCTCGGCGAGGAGATCGCGACGGTTCAGGCCAGCGCGGCGGCGCTCGTGGACCCGCGCGTGGCGGAGCTCGGCGATTTCGACAGCGCCAGCGTGATTCTCGCTACGGCTTCGGGGCGTCAGGCGCTGATCTCCAATTCGCGCCGCGCGAGCTACGGCTATGACCAGCGCATCGAGGTCCATGGCTCGGAAGGGATGATCTCCGCCGAGAATCAGCGCGCTTACGACATCGAGCTGGCCACGAAGGCGGGCTATCTGCGGCCGCCTTTGCAGGATTTCTTCATGACCCGCTACGCCGCCGCCTATGAGGCGGAGATCGCCGCCTTCATCCGCATGGCGGTCGAGGGCGCCGCGCCTTCTCCGAGCGGCCATGACGGGCTGAAGGCTCTGGAGATCGCGGAGGCCGCCTTGCTCTCGGTGAAGGAGGGGCGCGCGGTCGCGATCTGAAGATGGTCGGGGAAATCGGCGCCGCGTCGCGAAAATCGAGGCGCCGCGCCGCCTTTCTCCGCCTGTTCAATCATTTGTGAGGAGAAACTCCGACCCCGCCCATCTTGCGCCGGGGAAAATCCGGGCTTACCTTGCTTGGATTATCGCATCGCAATATCCCGGACGCCGCGCCTCACGGCCTGAAGCGGCGGGGGAGCGATGAAGACGGAGCGAGTTCCCCAATGATCGAAGCCTTCAAGAAGCGCCGCACGCAATATGCGCTCGGCAAGAACCTGCCGCTGCCGCCCAAGGAGATCGACGCCCTGATCCGCGAGACGGTGCGTCTCGCGCCCTCGTCCTTCAATTCGCAAAGCTCGCGGGCGGTCATCCTCTTCGGCGCGGAGAGCGTGAAGTTCTGGAACATCGTCAAGGAGGCTCTGCGCCCCATCGTTCCGGCCGCCGATTTCCCCAACACCGACAAGAAGATCGATTCCTTCGCGGCGGGCGCCGGAACGGTCCTGTTCTTCGAAGACGAAGCCGTGGTGCGCGATCTTCAGGAGAAATTCCCGCTTTACGCCGCGAATTTCCCCGGATTCTCGATGCAGTCGGGCGGCATGGCGCAATTCGCCGTCTGGACCGCTCTGGCCAATATCGGCGTGGGCGCGAGCCTTCAGCATTATAATCCGCTGATCGACGCCGAGGTGGCGAAAGCCTGGAATCTCCCGACCTCTTGGAAGCTGATGGCGCAGATGCCTTTCGGCTCCAATGAGGCGCCCCTCGCGGCCAAGACTTTCGTCCCGGACGAAACGCGCTTCCGCAGCTTCGCCTGAGGCCCAAAAAGTTAAGCCCCCTCCCGCAAGAGAGGGGGCTCGTTTTTCGACCGTGTGCGGCTTCAGCGACGCGCGCGGCGCCCCTGCTGAAGGCGGCGCAGAACGTCGATCATCACGTCGACCTCCTCGCAGGTGTTGTAGAAGGCCAGCGAAGGCCGCACGGTCGTCTCCAGCCCGAGACGCCTCAGGATAGGCTGAGCGCAGTGATGCCCCGCCCGCACCGCCACGCCTTCCTTATCCAGCTCCTGCCCGACGGCCCGCGTCTCCCAGCCCTCCAGCGTGAAGGACAGCACGCTCGCCTTCTCCTTGGCGGTTCCAATCAGCTTCAGCCCTGGAATCTCGCGCATGCGCTGAGTCGCGTAGAGGAGCAGGTCATGCTCATAGCGCGCGATGGCCGGACGCCCGATCCGCTCGACGTAATCCAGAGCCGCCGCCAGCCCCACCGCATCGGCGATGTTGCCGGTCCCCGCCTCGAAGCGCGAGGGAGGCGGCTGATAGACGATGCGCTCGAAAGTCACGTCGGCGATCATATTGCCGCCGCCCTGCCAAGGCGGAGTCTTCTCCCAGATCTCCTTACGGCCCCAGACGGCGCCGATGCCGGTCGGCCCGAAGACCTTATGGCCGGAGAAGACGAAGAAGTCGCAGCCGATGGCCTGAACGTCCACCGGCATATGCGAAACCGATTGCGCGCCGTCCACCAGCACCGTGGCGCCATGGCGCTTGGCGACGGCGGTCAGGATCTCCACCGGATTCACCGTGCCCACGGCGTTGGCCACCTGCGTGAAGGAGACCAATTTCGTGCGCGGCGTGATCAGGCGCTCGAACTCCTCGACGAGCAATTCCGCATCGTCGTTCACCGGAGCCACCTTCAGCTTCGCGCCGGTTTCGGCGCAAAGCTGGCTCCAGGGGACGATGTTCGCGTGATGCTCCAGATGGGTGACGAGGATCTCGTCGCCCTCGCGGAGGTTCGCGCGGCCCCAGCTTTTGGCGATGAGGTTGATTCCCTCGGTGGTTCCCCGGACGAAGACCACCTCGCTTGAGCTTCCCGCGCCGAGAAACCGCGCCACGGTCTCGCGGGCCTTGTCATAGGCTTCATCCGCGCGGGCCGCGATGGCGTGGGCCGCGCGATGAATGTTCGAGTTCTCATGGGCGTAGAAATGCGCCAGCCGGTCGATCACCGCCTGAGGCTTTTGCGTGGTGGCCGCATTGTCGAACCAGATCAGCGGCTCGCCATGGACGCGCTCGCTGAGGATCGGGAAATCCTTGCGGATCGAAGCCACGTCGAAAATCCGGGGGCCTTGATCCAGATCGCGGCTCAGCCCCGGCGCGAGTTTTGGAGAAATCTCCGGCGCGCGCGCCGCAGCGGGCGGGCGCGCTTCGGCCTGAGGGAGGCGGGGGGCCTCCGCCAAGGGGGCGCGGGCTTCAGGGCCGCGCGCCTCCTGAAGAAAGCCGTAGCCGCCTTCCGGGGAAGGATGGGCGGACGCCTCCGGCGCCTCGCCCTCCCAATAGGCGTGCGGCGCGAGCTTCAGCAACTCGGCCAGAACCTGAGGCAATTCCTGCGGCGGCGGGAAAGGAAGCCCGAAGCCGCCGGCGCTGAATCCGGGACGCGGCGCATGCAGCGCCGCGGCGGAGGGCGCCGCCAGAGGCTGGACATGAGGCGGCTCGATCCCGCCCGTCTCGGAGGGGCCGAGGGCCGGGCTGGGGGCGGGCGATCCCCCGAAGCTTCCGCCGAAGCTGGGCTTCGGCGTCTGCGAGGCGGCCTGCGAGGGCGCCGCGAGAGGCTGGGCCTGCGGATGAGCCGCGCCGGGCGGCGCCTGAAACAGGGCGTTCGCCAAAGCGGCGATCGCGCCCGCGTCGGGCCAGCCCGGAGGCGCCGCTCCTCCGCCCGATCCGCCTTCCGGCTCAGACATAGGAGTCAGGATAGGCATGATATTTCGTCACATCCACGTCTTCGAGAACCGCGATGGCGTCGTGAGTCAGGATCGCCGAGGAGCAGTAGAGCGAGATGAGATAAGACGCGATGGCCTTGCGGTTGATGCCCATGAAGCGCACCGAAAGGCTCGGCTGGATCTCGCCGGGGACGCCCGGCTGGAACAAGCCGATCACGCCTTGCTTCTTCTCGCCCGTGCGCAGAAGCAGGATGTTCGATTTGCCGTTTTGGTCGATATAGAGCTTGTCCGAGGGCACCAGCGGCAGGCCGCGCCAGGTCAGGAAGGGCTGGCCGTAGAGCGTGACGGTCGGCGGCGGGACGCCCCGGCGGGTGCATTCGCGTCCGAAGGCCGCGATGGCGCGCGGATGGGCGAGGAAGAAGGAGGGCTCCTTCCAGACTCGGGAGATCAATTCGTCGAGATCGTCGGGAGTCGGCGCGCCGGTGCGGGATTTGACCTTCTGCCGCTTATCGACATTGGCCAGAAGCCCGTATTCGGCGTTGTTGATCAGCTCGCTTTCCTGCCGCTCCTTGACCTTTTCGACGAGCAGGCGAAGCTGCTCCTGAATCTGGTCGTAGGGGGCGTTGTAGAGATCCGAAACGCGGGTCTGGACGTCCAGCACCGTGGTGACGGCGTTCAGCGAATATTCGCGCGGATTCAGTTCGTAATCGACGAAAGCCTCAGGCAGGTCCGGGTCGCGGTCGCGCGCCGGCGAGCATTCGACCTGCGCGTCGGCGATCTGGCCTCCGGCCTCCTCCTTGACGCGGTTCAGCCGATAGATGCCCGCCTCGACCGGAGTCCAGGGCAGAAAGGACACCAGCCAGCGCGGCGTGACTCCGGACCATTGAGCCCGGGTCTTGGTCGCGTTGGCGAGTTGGCGCGCGGCGGCTTCGCTTAAGGTGCGCCGGGCGGCGGATTCTTCGCTCATGCGGTCTTCCCCCAATCCGCCCCCGCCGAGCATGGGCGGGCGCGGAGAATTGCGTGACGCTCTGAGCCATAGACCGAAATTTTCGAGTTTTTATGGAATTAGAAAGCATGACCAACTGCTTTTTTCGTCTTTGACCCCGGTCGCCGCAGCCGCGCGCGACGCATGCGCATGCCCCTCCGCGCAAGAAGAAGGCGGGCCCCGGAAAGGCCCGCCCGCGGCCTCTCAGACCGGAGGCGGCGCATATCCCGGCAGAGCGGCGATGCGGTCCATCCAGCGGCCGATGGCCGGATAGGGCGTAAGATCGATCCCGCCCTCCGGCGCGAGCGCCACATAGGGATAGACCGCGCAATCGGCGATGGTCGGGCGTCCGACGGCGAGCCAGTCCTGTCGCGCCAGATGCGCTTCCAGCAGGCCGAGGATGCGGGCCGACAGACGCAGAGTCCCCGGCTTGTCGAGGTCGTAGCCGAATTTATCCGCCAGCCGCGCCGAGGCGGGGCCATGCTGGATCTCATTGGCGGCGGTCGAGAGCCATTGCGCGACCTGAGCCTGCAAGGCGGGCTCGAGGGGCTGCCAGGCCGCTCCGCCATAGGCGCCCGCCAGATAGACCAAAATCGCCTGGGAATCCCTCAGGACCAGATCGCCGTCCACGAGGATCGGCAATTCGCCCCAGGGATTGAGGTCGGTCAGCGGCGGACGCTTATGCTCTCCGCCGAGGAAATCCACCGGGACGATCTCGACGTCGATCCCCGCCAGAGCCGCGAAGAGCCGCACCTTATAGCAATTGCCCGAAGGCCCGAGGTCGTAAAGCTTCATGATCATTCCCCCCTTTGTGGAATCAATTGATTGAATTCGAGGACGTTGCCGTCCGGGTCGCGGATGAAGAGCGCGATCCGGCGCGGGCCGATGGGCTTGGGGCCTTCGGTGATCCGGATGTTCTGAGCGCTCAGCCATTCCTGAAGCGCCTCCAGATCATCCACCACGAAGGCCGGATGCGTCACGCCGGGCAGCTTCACCGGCTCGTCGAGCAGCGCGTTGCGCAGGCCGGGGCGTCGGGCGGCGTTGAAGATCAGATTGATCCGCACCCCGTCGGCGCTGACCATCTCATTGGCTTCATAGGCCGGGAAACGCGCGCGCTCGACGAAGCCGAGCCCCTCGTAGAAGGCCATGGCGCGGCGGCGGTCGCTGACGCGGATCCCCACATGGTCATAGGCCGAGATCCGGGCGCGGCTGCGCGGAGGAGCCTCCTCCGGCCTCGTCGATTGGTCTGGGGTCATGCGGGTCCTCCTTGCTTCCGCCTCGCGGATGAGGACCATTCTTCGCCGATCCCCTCGCCGGGAGAAACGCCGCCGCGCGGAGAAGACTTCTGCGCCGGACGCAAAGATGGAGGCTCCGGATTGGACAAGCTCAAGGCCATGGAGACCTTCCTGCGCATCGTGGAGGCGGGCAGCCTCACCGCCGCCGCCGAGCGCCTCGGATGCTCCAACGCTTCGGTGGCGCGGAATCTGGCGGCTCTGGAGCGGTCTCTGGGGCTGCGGCTGCTGAACCGCAACACGCGCCGCCTCGCGCTGACCGACGAGGGGGCGGAGTATCTGCTCTGGTGCCGCCGCATCCTCGGCGAGTTCGAGACGCTGGAGCAGAGCTTCGAGGCGCGCCGCGCCGCGCCGGGCGGCCTGCTGCGTCTGACCGCCCCGGCGGAGTTCGGCGCGCTATACGCGGCGCCTCTGGTCAACGCCTATTTGCGCGCCCATCCTGAGATGCGGGTCGAGCTGATTTTGCTGGACCGGGTGGTGGATCTGCTGGAGGAGGGGATGGATCTGGCCATCCGCATCGGGCCTTTGCCGGATTCAGGGCTGATCGCGGCGCGGCTGGGCGAGACGCGGCCGGTGGTCTGCGCCGCGCCGGAGCTTCTGGAGCGGCTCGGGCCGATCCGGCGCCCGGAGGATCTGCGCGAAGCCGCCTGCGTCGTCTTTCATCCGCCCGGCCCGCTCTGGGAGTTCCGGGAGGCGGGCGAGGCGCGGATGGTGGAGGTTCCGGCGGTCTTCTCGACCAATCAGGCGCGGGCGGCGCGGGCGGCTTGTCTGGAGGGTCTGGGCGTCGCGCGGCTGCTGCATTATCAGGTCGCGCGGGAATTGGCGGAGGGGCGTCTGATCCGCATCCTGCGGGATTTCGAGATTCCGGGCGCGCCGATCCGCATGGTCTATCCGCATGCGCGGCTTTTGTCGCCGCGGGTGCGGAGCTTCCTCGATTGGGCCTCCGCGCGGCTCAGCGCCTCTTTGCCCGCTTCCGCCTGAAGGGTCGGGCGGGCCAGAGCGCCCGAGACAGAAGAGCGGAATTGCGCTATCGCCTCGCTTTGATCCGGCTCAGGCCCCGAACTTCGCGAGACCAACCGATGATTCCTGATTTCCTCGTCACTCATTCCGGCGGCTTCCATGCGGACGAACTGCTCTCCACAGTGATCCTGACGCGGGTTTTTCCGCAGGCGCGTCTGATCCGCAGCCGCGACAAGGCCTGGACTTCGCCCGCTCCGGACCGCGTCGTCTACGACGTCGGGGGCGCCTATGACGGCGAGCGGATCTTCGACCATCATCAGAACGGGGCGCCTTTGCGCGACGACGGCCAGCCTTTCAGCTCCTTCGGGCTGATCTGGCGGCGGTTCGGCGCGGAATATCTGCGCGCGTCGCAGGTCCCGGAACGCGATCTGGAGGCGATCCATGCGCATGTCGACGCGAAATTCGTCCTGCCGGTGGATCTGATGGACAACGGCGCCTTGAGTCCCGCGACGGCCGGGCCTTTGCTGGCGGGGCTGACTCTGCCGGTCTTGCTGGAGACCCTGAAGCCGGCCTTCGACGAGGCTTCTCCTGAGGCCGAAGAGCGCGCCTTTCACGAGGCTCTGGGGATCGCCCGCAGCTTCGTCGAGGCCGCGATCTCGCGTCAGGCGGCCAAGCTGCGCGCGCGGGCCGCGGTGCTGGAGGCCGTCGCCAAGGCGGGCGCGGGCCGGGTTCTGGAATTGCCGCAGGGCATGCCCTTTCAGGCGGCGCTGGAGGAGAGCGGGGCGGAGCATCTGCTTTTCGCGGTCCATCCTCGGGGGCGGGATTGGGCGCTGGTGGGAATCCGTTTGAACAAGGACGGATTCGCGCAGCGCGCCGATCTGCCGGAGGCTTGGGCGGGCCTGACCGATGCGGCGCTTGAAGCCGCCAGCGGCGTCAAGGGGGCGATTTTCTGCCATAACGCCCGCTTCATCGCCGTCGCCGGGACGCGGGAGGCGATCCTGCGGATGGCGGAGCTGGCGGTTCAGGAGGCGGAGAAGGCTTCCGGCGCCCCGTGAAGGCGCGCCGGTCCGGTCCTCCCCTCGGCGCGGGAGGGCCTTACTCCGCCGGTTCGGCCGCCTTTTGCGCGGCCTCGACGATGGGCGTGCCGTAGACGAAGAAGTCTTGCGGCAGCTGGCCGCCGTACCAAGTGCCGCCCTGAGTCCAGAAATTCTGCTCCGTCCAGGTGACGGTCTTCCATTCCGGATCGAAGACGAGATAACCGCTGTCGCCGAAGAGCTCGATGCGGTTGCCGCCCGGCTCGTAGAAATACATGAAATAGCCTTGGCTGATGCCGTGCTTCGCCGGGCCGGCTTCGATCTGGACGCCGTATTCCGCGAAAAGATCGGCGATGTCGAGCATCTGCCCCTGATGGCCGTACCAGAAGGCCACGTGATGCAGGCGGCCCGGAACGCCGCTGCGGTCCTTGGTCAGCGCGATCTCATGCACCAGAGGGCTGACCGAAAGCCAGCAGGCGAGTTCGTCGGCGCCGCCGAAGACGACGTTCTCGCGCTTTTGAAAGCCGAGATGCTTCTGCATGAATTCGGCGTTGCCCGTCACGTCGCCGCACATGAGGTTCACATGGTCGAGGCGCCGGACCGGCACGCCCGACAAAGGCCGCTTCTGCGCGCGGCTCAGCAGATTGGAGCGCTGGGATTCGTCGGGTTTGAAATATTCGACGTCCCAAAACAGATGATGGGTGTGGCCGTCGGGCATATGGAACTCATAGGCCCGGCCATAGCCCTTATGGCCCTCGACCCAGCGTCCCGGCGAGTCGGAGGCCTCGATGGCCGCCACGCGCCGCTCCAGAGCCTGAGGCGACATCGCCCGCCAGGAGATCACGCCCACGCCCGCCTGATCGGCCCGGGTCAGCTTCAGCGAATGATGATAACGGTCCTCATAGGCGCGCAGATAGACGGAGGAGGCGTCTTCGTCGTTTTTATAAAGCCCGAGGAAATCTTGAAAGAAGCGGGCGGATTCGTCGAATTTGGGGCTGAAGATCTCCACCATGGCGAGCTGCGCCACATCGTGGATGGGTTCCTGACGGCTCATGATTTCCTCCCTGAGGATAGGATGGGGCGAGATCCTCGGCGGGGGCCGGGATCTTCTGGCTTTGATTGGGCTCTGCGGGCCTTCGCGCGCCGGACGGCCGCGCGGGAGGCTATTGGGCGCCGATCCGGAAAGGCTCCGGCTTGGCTTCAGGCTCCGCGAAGCGCGGCTCTCCGCCGACGGCGAAATGGCCGGAGGGGATTTCCTGAAGGATGATGCGCACCGCCTCCGTCCGCACGCCGAGAGTCTCGACCACGGCCTCGGTGACGCGCTTCATCATCGCCTGTTTCTGGTCGGGGCTGCGGCCCTCCATCATATGGACATGGATGATCGGCATTTCGCATCTCCCTGCGCCTCCGCCCCATCGATCCGGCGCGGAGCCTCTGCGGGGCGGCTTCGCCCTCTGGCCCGGAAAATTTAGGCGCCTGCGCGGTTTGCCTTCAAATACTATTTCAGGCCGCCCTTCATGCGGATCGCGTATGGAGGCGCGTCAGGAAGGGCGCCGGAGATCTCCCAATTCCCGGATGCCGCCCTCGCGGGCGACCTCCAGAAAATTCCGCAGCACCGGCGAGACGTCGCCCGCGCGATAGACGCAGCTCAGATCCACCGTCGGCGCCGGATCGAGGTCGATCTCCAGAAAGACCACCCCGCGCAGACTGACCGACTTCATGGATTCCGGCGCCAGACAGACGCCGAATCCCGCCGCCGCCAGAGCCAGCCCCGTGAAGGCGTCGCCCACCACCTGCGCCACCTCCGGCTTGAGCCTCTGGCTGCGGAAGAGATCCTTCACCACGTCCACGAAGCCGAAGGCCCGGCTCGCCGGAAAGAGGATCAGCGGCTCGCGCGCCAGCTCCGCCAGAGTCGCGCGCCCGAGCCCCGCGAGCGGCCCTTCGCTGGAGACCGCCGCCACGAGCCGCTCGCGGGCGATCTCCTCGATCATGAGGCCCTCCTCCGGATTCATCAGCCGGTTGAAGCCGAGATCTATGGCGCGGCTGCGCAGGCCCTCCACCTGCTGGATCTTGTCCATGGCGCGCAAGGCGACATGCACGTTGGGATAAAGCCGCTTGAACTCCAGCACGATCCTCGGGATGAAGCCGATGATGGCCGAGCCGAAGATGGCCACGTCCAGCCGCCCTTCCTCGCCCTGCGCGGCGCGGCGGACGCGTCCGCCCGCCTGATCGAGCAGGCCGACGATGTTGCGGGCCTCGGCGAGGAAGATCTCGCCCGCCTGAGTCAGCTCGACGCCGCGCGGGGTGCGCAGGAAAAGCTGCGCCTTCAGCTCCTCCTCAAGCTGCTGGATCTGGCGCGTGACGGGCGGCTGCGAGACGTTGAGCCGCGCCGCCGCCCGACCTATGTTCAGCTCCTCGGCGGCGGCGATGAAATATTTCAATTGCCGGATGTTCATGCGCGCCTCTCCTTCGCATGCGCCCAAGTCTGACAGATCCGCGCCGGAGGCGTAAGGGCGGAGGCCCTCAGAGCTTGACGCAGAGATTGCTGCGCTCGGTGTAGAACTCCAGAGAATGGGCGCCGCCCTCGCGCCCGATCCCGGAGGATTTCGAGCCGCCGAAAGAGGTCCGCAGATCGCGCAGGAACCAGGAGTTCACCCAGATCAACCCCGCCTCCAGCCGCCGCCCGACCCGATGGGCCCGCGACAGATTTTCGGTGAGGACCGTGGCGGCCAATCCATAACGCGTGTCGTTGGCGAGGCGGATCGCCTCCTCCTCCGTGTCGAAGGGCCGGATATGGCAGCAGGGGCCGAAGATCTCTTCGCGGATGACGGCGCTGTCCTCTTCGAGGCCGGTCCAGATGGTCGGCTGGATGAAGAAGCCCTGATCGCGGGAATCGCCGAAATGCGGGACGCCGCCGCCCGTCACGACCTGCGCGCCGAGCTCGCGCGCCTTGTCGTAATAGGACAGCACCTTGCGCCGATGCTCCGCCGAGATCAGCGGCCCGAGGGTGGTTCCCGGATCATCGGGGCCGCCGGGCTTGAGCGCCTCGGCGCCCGCCTTCAGCCTTGCGACGAACTCCGCGAAGATCGGGCGCTCGACATAGAGCCTTTCCGTGCCGAGGCAGACTTGTCCGCAATTGGCGAAGGCCGAGCGCATGGTGACTTCGATGGCCTTGTCCATGTCGCAATCGGCGAAGATCAGGCCGGGATTCTTGCCGCCCAGTTCAAAGGAGACGTCGCGCAGGCCCACGGCGGCCTGTTTCATGATGGCTTCGCCGGTGCGGGTTTCTCCGGTGAAGGTGATTCCGTCGACGCCCGGATGTTGGGTCAGCAATTCGCCCGCCGAGCCGGGGCCGAAGCCGTGGATCACATTATAGACGCCCTTGGGAATCCCGACCTCGTTCATGACCTCGCCGAGCAGCGCGGCGGTGGCGGGGCTTTCCTCCGAGGGCTTGACGATCACGGCGTTGCCGCAGGCCAGAGCCGGGCCGACTTTCCACGTCATCAGCAGGAAAGGCGCGTTCCATGGCGAGATCACCGCGATCACGCCTTTGGGCCGATGCAGCTCCATATTCACGGCGCCTTTGCCGTCGGGCGTGTCCATGGAGAAGAATTCGCCGCCGAGGTTCTTCAGCAGATTGGCGAAGATCTCGAAATTCGCCGCGCCGCGCGGAATCTCGATGGTTTCGGAGAAATGGCGCGTATGGCCGGTGTCCTGAATCTCGGCCTCGACGAATTCCGGCGCGCGGCGCTCGATGGCCCGCGCGAGATCCAGAAGCAGATTCGTCCGCTGTCGCAGCGGCATGCGCCCCCAAGGCCCTTCAAGCGCGGCCCGGGCGGCGCGCACGGCCCGGTCCACATCCTCGGCCAGAGCCTCATGGACCACGGAGATTTGACGTCCGTCCACCGGGGAGATCTTGGCGAAGGTCTTTCCCGAAGCCGCGGGCGCATAGGCGCCGTCGATGAAGAGTTCATGAGTTTTCACAGGCGGATCCTCCCGATGCGCTTCGTAGCGCCTTTTTGGCGCGGCGAGGCTAGCGCGAGGCTCTCCATGCCCGCCAATGCTTTTCAGGGAGGAGTCCCATAGCTTTTTCGTATGGAGGCCCGGATTGAAGCCATACGAAAATCGCATGGAGCCAGCCTGTCCAAAGTATTTGAAGCATGGGGCCTCCTCTTCCTATCCTTTTCGAAAATCAGAAAGGGGAGGCGGCATGATCGACGAGACGAGGATCCAGGCTCTGGGCGACGCGCTTTACGAAGCGATGACGTCAGGCGTTCCCACGGCCAAAATCAGCGAGCTGGAGCCGGACAGCACGATTGAAGACGCTTACCGCATTCAAAGCCGGATGCTCGCCCGAAGGATCGCGGCGGGCGATTCCGTGATCGGCAAGAAGATCGGCCTGACCAGCAAAGCCATTCAGGACGCGCTCGGCGTCTATCAGCCCGATTTCGGCCAGCTCACCCGCGAGATGCTCCACCAGAACGGCGAGGCCATCGACCTCGGCAAGCTGATGCAGCCGCGCGCCGAGGCCGAACTCGCCTTCATCCTCAAGCGCGATCTCCTTGGCCCCGGAATCACGGCGACCGACGTGATCCGCGCCACGGATTACGTCTCGCCCTGCTTCGAGATCGTCGACACGCGGTTCTCCGATTGGAGGATCAAGATTCAGGACACCGTCGCCGACAACGCCTCCTGCGGCGTCTTCCTGCTCGGCGAGGGGCGGGCGGATCCGCGCGACCTTGATCTGAGCCTCGCCGGATTGGTCATCGAGAAGAACGGCGCCTTGCACTCCACCGGAGTCGGGGCGGCGGTGCAGGGCTCTCCGGTCAACGCCGTGGCTTGGCTGGCGAATACGCTCGGGCGGCTCGGGATTCCGTTGAAGGCGGGCGACGTCATCCTTTCCGGAGCGCAGGCGCCTTTGATCGAGCTTCAGGACGGCGACGAATTGACCTGCGAAATCGCAGGCGTCGGGCGCTGCATGGCGCGATTCACAGGGAGGGCGCAGGCATGAGCCTCGACGCCGAAGCCGTCGCGCGCCTGAGCGAGCGCGTCGAGACGGCCCAGACCTATGCGCGGGCCATCCGCAAGCTCACCGACGATCATCCCGGCATGACCGTCGCCGACGCCTATCGCGTCCAGACCGCCTTGCGGCGCAGCTATGAGCGGCGCGGACAAAGGGTGGTCGGCTGGAAGGCGGGGCTGACCTCGCGGCCCAAGATGATTCAGATGGGCGTCGATCAGCCCGGCGTGGGCTTCCTCACCGAAGCCATGGCGCGGCCCGAGGGCTCGGCGATCACGGTCTCGGATCTGATCCATCCGCGCGTCGAATGCGAATTGGCCTTCGTGACCAAGGCGGAGCTGGCGGGGAAGGTCTCCCGCGCGGAGGTTCTCGCCGCCACGGATTACGTCCAGCCCGCGCTGGAGATCATCGACAGCCGTTTCACGGGCTTCAAATTCGACCTCGAAAGCGTCTTGGCGGACAACAGCTCCTCGGCGCGCTTCGTGCTGGGCGGGCGGCCTCGGCGGCCGGAGGCGCTGGATCTGCGCACCATCGGCGTGGTCATGGAGATCGACGGCGAGATCGTCGCGCTTGGGGCCTCGGCGGAGGTGCTGGGCCATCCGGCGGAGGCCGTGGCGATGCTCGTCGGCGTGCTGCACGACATGGGCGAGACCTTGCCCGCCGGAAGCCTCGTCCTCAGCGGAGCCATCACTCAGGCGGTTCCGGTCAAGGCCGGGAATTGCGTCGCGGCGCGATTTTTCGACATGGGCTCCGTCGGGGCGCGCTTCATCGCCTGAGGGCGAAAGATCGGGAGAAATCATTGAGCAAGATCAAATGCGCCCTGATCGGATCGGGCAATATCGGCACGGATCTTCTCTTCAAGCTCAAGCGCTCGGAGATTCTGGAGCCGGTCTGGATGGTCGGCGTAGACGAAAAATCCGAGGGCCTCGCCAAGGCGCGGGAGATGGGCCTCAAGACCACCCATGCGGGAATCGAGGGGCTGCTGCCTCATGTGGCCGCCGATGGGGTTCAAATCGCCTTCGACGCCACTTCGGCCTATGTCCACGCCGAGAACAGCCGCAAGCTCAATGAGCTGGGCGTGCTGATGATCGACCTGACCCCCGCCGCCATCGGCCCGCTTTGCGCCCCGACGGTGAACCTCAAGGCTCTGGCGGCTCAGGGCGGGGTGGTCAACGTCAATATGATCTCCTGCGCGGGACAGGCCACGATTCCCATCGTGGCGGCGGTCAGCGCGGTGCAGCCGGTGGACTACGCCGAGATCGTCGCCTCGCTGAGTTCGAAATCCGTCGGGCCGGGCACGCGGGCCAATCTCGACGAATTCACCTCCACCACCTCCAGCGCTCTGGAGAAGGTCGGCGGCGCGAAGAAGGGCAAGGCTCTGGCGATCATCAATCCCGCCGAGCCGCCTTTGATCATGCGCAACACCATCTCCTGCGAGGTGGAGGGCGCGCCCGATCAGGCGGCGATCACGGCCTCGGTGCTGGAGATGATCGCTCAGGTTCAGATCTACGTCCCCGGCTATAAGCTGGTGAACGGGCCGGATTTCGACGGCAACCGCGTTTCGGTCTTCATGGAGGTGGCGGGGCTCGGGGATTATCTGCCGACCTACGCCGGAAACCTCGACATCATGACCGCCGCCGCCGCCCGCACGGCGGAGCTTTTCGCCGAAGGCCTGAGAGCCGCAGGCGCGCAGAAGGAGACCGCATGATGGCCAAAAGCAAGCTCGAAGGCCGCAAGGTCGCCCTCCATGACATGACCCTGCGCGACGGGATGCACGCCAAGCGCGAACAAATCTCCGTGGCGCAGATGGTCGAGATCGGCGCCGGTCTGGATGCGGCGGGCGTGCCCTATCTTCAGGTGACCCATGGCGCGGGTTTGGGCGGAAACTCCCTCCAGCATGGGCGGGCTTTGGCCTCCAACGCGGAATATATCTCGGCGGTGGCGGGAGTCGTGAAGCAGGCGAAGATCTCGGTTCTGCTGATCCCCGGCCTCGGCGCCATGCGCGAATTGCAGGAGGCTTACGAGTGCGGCGCGCGCTCGGTGCATGTGGCGACCCATTCCACCGAGGCCGACGTCTCGCCGCAGCATATCGCCTTTGCGCGCAAGCTCGGGATGGACGCGACCGGCTTTCTGATGATGTCCCATCTCAACGACGCCAGGGGCCTCGCCGAACAGGCCTTGCTCATGGAGAGCTACGGCGCGAACACGGTCTATGTGACGGATTCGGCGGGGGCTATGCTCACCGAGGACGTGGCCGAGGCCGTTTCGCGCATGCGCGAGGCTCTGAGGCCGGAAACGGAGATCGGCTTCCACGGCCATCATAATCTCGGGCTTGGAATCGCGAACTCCATCGCCGCCATAGCCGCCGGGGCCAGCCGCATCGACGCTTCTCTGGCGGGCTTAGGCGCGGGGGCGGGCAATGCGCCTCTGGAGGTTCTGGCCGCCGTCTGCGACCGCATGGGGATCGAGACGGGCGTGGACCTCTTCAAGCTCATGGATCTGGCGGAGGACGTGGTGGTCCCGATGATGGATCATCTGGTGCGCGTGGACCGCGAGGCGCTGACTCTGGGTTATGCGGGGGTCTATTCGACCTTCCTTCTGCCCGCCCGCCGCGCCGCCGAACGCTTCGGCGTGCCCGCCCGCGACATCCTCATCGAGCTGGGCCGCAGGAAGATGATCGGCGGTCAGGAGGATATGATTCAGGACGCCGCCATGACCATGGCCCGCGAGAGAGCCGGAGCCTCCGGGAAGGCGGCGCCTCCCGTCTGAGGCGGGGATTCGCAGAAACTTCGCAATCCGCGACCTCGCGGAAGGTCGCTCCAGTGGAAAGGAGAAGAGATCGCCTCTATACTCGGGCGACCGGGCGCAAGCTCCGGCGAAGAAAGGAATCAGATGACCTCTTCGTCTAAGCCTGAAAAAAGCGACCAGCCGATCCTGTGGCTGACGAGCGTCGGATTGCGTCCGACGCGTCAGAGGCGCGATCTGGCGCGGTTGATCCTGAAGGGCGGAGAGCGCCATCTGACCGCCGAGGCTCTCTTCGCCGAAGCTCAGGCGGCGAAGGTCGACGTCTCTTTGGCCACCATCTACAACGCTCTGCGCCAATTCACCGAGGCGGGGCTTCTGCGCGAGATTCCCATCGACGCCGCCCGCAGCTATTACGACACCCGCCTCAACGACCACCCGCATTTCTTCTGGGAGGAGACGGGCGAGATCGAGGACGCGCCTCCGGATTCCGTCCTCATCGCCCGATTGCCGGAGCCGCCTCAAGGGGCGAAGCTCGCCCGGGTGGACGTGATCCTGCGGCTGCGGCGCGAGGGCTGAGGCGAGGCGTCACGCGGCCAGCTCCCGGGCGATCCGCGCCGCGAGCCGGGCGTTGTTCAGCACCAAGGCGATGTTCGCCGTGAGGCTGCGGCCTTCGGTGGCGCGGTTGACGCGCTCCAGCAGGAAGGGCGTGACCTCCTTGCCGGAGATCCCTTGCGCCGCCGCTTCGGCCACGGCGGCGGCGATCACGGCCTCGATCTCCGCGCCGGGGACGGCGTCGGCTTCGGGAATGGGATTGGCGATCAGCAGGCCGGTTCCCGTCTTCAGCGAGAAATGCGCCTCGATCATGGCGGCCAGCTCCTCGGGGCCGTCGAGCCGGTGATCCGAGGGCAGGCCCGAACTCCGCGAGAAGAAGGCCGGAAATTCATCGGCGCCGCAGGTCACGACCGGCACGCGCATCGTCTCCAGATATTCCAGCGTCTTGGGGATGTCCAAAATGGACTTCATTCCGGCGCAGACCACCGCGACCTCCGTCGCGCCCAACTCGGTGAGATCCGCCGAGATGTCGAAGCTCTCCTCGGCGCCGCGATGGACGCCGCCGATTCCTCCGGTGGCGAAGACGCGGATTCCCGCCCGCGCCGCGATCAGCATGGTCGAAGAGACGGTGGTCCCCGCCGAGATTCCGCGCGTCATGGCCACCGCGAGATCGCGTCCCGAAGCCTTGACGCAGGAGGGGTCTTTCACCAGAGCCTCAAGCTCTGCCTCGCTCATCCCGACTTTGATCCGCCCTTTCAGAACGGCGATGGTCGCCGGGACGGCGCCTTCCGCCCGGACCGCCGCCTCGACGCGCCGCGCGGTCTCGACGTTCTGCGGCCAAGGCATGCCATGGGTCACGATGGTCGATTCCAGCGCGACCGCCGCGCGTCCGGCGGCCAGCGCCTCGGCGACTTCGGGGGCGATCTCTAAGGCGAAGCGGCTGATCATGCGTCCTCTCCATGGGCTCCCGCCGCAGCGGGGATTGATCTGAGTTCAGCCTGAGCGGCCAGAAATTCGGAAGTCAGGTCGCCGCGCACCGCGCCCGGCGCCTCAAGCGCCAGCGCGGCCATGAGGCTCCCCAGCCGAGCCGCCGAGACCGCGTCCCGGCCCTTGAGCAGGCCGTGCAAAGTCCCGGCTATGGCGGCGTCTCCGGCCCCGGTGACGTCGACGACCTGCGCCGGAACGGCCGGGAGAAGCGCCTCGACGCCCCGCCCGGCCAGCGCGACTCCCGCCGCGCCCATCGAGAGGCGCACCTGTCCCGCGCCTTTGGCGCACAGCGCGCGGGCGGCGGCGAGCGCCTCCTCGCCGGAGGCCGCGCGCGGCGCGTTCAGCACAGCGGCGGCCTCGTCGGCGTTGAGAAAGAGCAGGTCGATTCCGGCGAGATCGGCGGGCAGACGGCGCGTTTTGGGAACCGAAACCGCATCCACGGCGAGGCGATAGCTGCCGCCGCCCTGACGCGCGCAAAGGCAGGCGAGGGCCTCCGGCGTCAGATTGGCGTCGGCGAAGACCCAGGAGGCGGCGGCGAAATGCGGCCAGATGCGCAAGAGATCCTCAGGCGTCAGACGGTCGAAGACCGCCATATCCGCCGCCGCGAGGACCAATTCGCCTGAAGGATCGAGCAAAGCGACATATTCCGCCGTATGCGCGCCGGGGAGGGTCAGAACGCGGCTGACGTCCACGCCCCTTCCGCGCAGATGATCCAGCAGACGCCGCCCCGCCTCGTCGTCGCCCAAAGCGGAGACGAAGCCCGGCCTGTGGCCGAGCAAAGCGAGATTCTCGGCCACGTTGCGCGCGACGCCGCCATGGCTCCGGGCGCCCTCCGCCGGATTGGAGGTCTCCATGCGGGCGGGCGCGAGCAGGCGATAGCTCCGGTCCATGACCGCCCCCCCGACGCAGACCACGCGCCCCCCCTGCGGCGGCAGGACGTAGCCGCGCCCGAGCAGGAAGCCCTTACGGGTCAGGCTGGAGACATGGGCCGCCACGGTGGAGCGGGCGAAGCCGAGAGTCTCGGCGATCTCCTGTTGTCCGATGAAGGGATTGCGCGCGATCAGCGCCAGAACCGCCGTCTCCTGCGTCGTCAGGTCTTCCGTGATGGGCGTGATGGGCATGATGGCGCGCTCGCTTGTCCCGTCCTGCGCCTGCTTATAACAACTGTTCTTTATAACAACAAGAGTTTGAATTCAGCCGCGCCGCGTCAATGGACCTCAAAGAGATCCTGCGTTAGTTTTCCGCCGGATCCTGAGCGCGCGGATCCTTCGCGCAGAGATCGCCTTGAGGCGGGAGACGGAATGGACGTGCTTCTCACCGGCGGCGCCGGATATATCGGCAGCCACACGCTGATCGAACTTCTCGCCTGCGGCCACAGGATTCATGTGGCGGATAATTTCGCCAACAGCTCCCCGGAGGCTTTGAACCGGGTTCGGAGCCTGTCGAACCGCGACTTCGCATTCTCCCGCGCCGACGTCCGCGACCGCGCCGCGCTCATCGCGCTGTTTCAGGAGTTCCGGCCCGAGGCGGTGATCCATTTCGCCGGGCTGAAGGCCGTCGGGGAGGGCGAGGCCAAGCCCCTCGATTATTACGAGACCAACGTCGCGGGCACGATGAACGTGCTCGACGCGATGAATGCGGTTCAATGCCGGCGGATCGTCTTCTCCTCTTCGGCCACGGTCTATGGCGAGCCGGAATATCTGCCCATCGACGAAGCCCATCCCCTCCGTCCCGCCAGCGTCTACGGACGCACCAAGCATATGGCCGAGCAGATCATCGCCGACTGGGGCCGCGCCCGCCCCGAAGCGAGCGGCGCGCTTCTGCGCTATTTCAATCCGGTGGGCGCCCATGAGAGCGGCCGGATCGGCGAAGATCCGCATGACGTTCCGAACAACCTCATGCCCTATATTTCTCAGGTGGCGGTGGGGCGCCGCGCGAAGCTCTCGATCTACGGCGACGATTACGACACGCGCGACGGCACCGGCTTGCGCGACTACATCCATGTGGCGGATCTGGCGCGGGCCCATGTGGCGGCGCTGGACTACGCCGCCGCGCATCAGGGCGTGGAGGCCTTCAACATCGGGACGGGGGCGGGCTTCACCGTGCATGAGATGCTCCGCGCCTTTTCGGAGGCCTGCGGGCGGGATCTGCCTTATGAGGTGACGGCGCGGCGGCCCGGCGACGTGGCCGCCTGCGTCGCGGATCCGAGCAAGGCGAACCGCTTGCTGAACTGGCGCGCCGAGCGCGGATTGCCGGAGATGAGCCGCAGCGCATGGCTTTGGCAATCAGGCAATCCGAACGGATATGAGGCGCTCTAATCCAGAGCGCGCGGGCCGATCTGCGGATAAAGCTCGCCCGGCCCCGGATTCGCGGCGGGCGAGGCCCCGCCGAAATGGCGCATGATCCCCCAGACGGCGTTCAGCGCCGTCTGAGCCGCGCCCTCGACCCAGGCCGGAGTCCAGCTGATCCCGTCTCCGGCGAGGAAGATTCCGCGCTGCTCGGGCGGCAGATCCGCTTGCATGAACTGACCATACATGCGGTGGTTATAGCGGTAATGCCCCGGCAGAGCCCCCTTGAAGGCTCCAAGGAAATTCTCGTCGCGCTCCCAGCTCACGCAGATGGGATTCCCCCGGATATGACTCGCGACGTCGACGCCCGGATAGATCTTCGCCAGAGCCGCCAGAGCCAGATCCACCCGCTTCTCCGCCTCCAGAGGCAGAACCTTCAGAGCGTCGGTCATCCATGAATAGGAGAGGCAGATCGCCGCCGGACGATCCGGGCCGTTGTCGAAGAGGTAAGTTCCGCGCGTGATGCGGTCGGTGAGGGTCATGGACATGACCGGGCGTCCGGTCGCGGGATCGAGGTCTTTCCAGAAGGGGCGGTCCGCCATCACGAAGGTCTTGGCCGCCTGCATATAGCGCGTGCGGTCCAGTGCCATCCAAAGCTTTTGATCGAAAAGCGCCTCGTCCGTCTCGATGGAGGTGGTGAGCAAATGGCTCTGGCAGGTGACGAGGACCGCCTCATAAAGATCCTCGCGGCCCCAGCGATCCGTCACGGCCAGCTTGCCGTTCGCCGGATCGCGCCGGATGCGGATCGCCCGGCCGCGCGTCGCGCCGCCGTTGAGCCCCGCGAGACTGGTTCCCTCCGGCCAATGGGCGCAGGGCGCAGGCTGACGCCAAAGCCGCAAGGGCACCTGCTCCACGCCGCCCACGATATAACGCTGGTCGTCGTCGAGGCCGCAGAGATTGACCCGCAGGATCTCCAGCATGGAGTTCGGGAAATCGCTGTCCCAGCCGCCGGTCCCGAAGCCGACTTGCCCGAAGACCTCGCGGTGGCGGAAGGGCAGGCTGCTGAAGGCCCGCGAAGAGGTGATGAAATCATAGAAGGTGCGTTCGTCCCATGCGGCGACGAGCGGATCCCAAAGCTCCTTGACCCGCGCCGCGTCGCGGGCCTGCATGGCGGCGCGGATCTCCGAGAAGCGCGCGCCCTCCTCCAGAGCGGCGGCGTAGGCCTCGGCCACCTCGCGGTAAAGCGGCGGCAGGTCGTCGAGCTTCCGGGCGAAGAGCGTCTCGCCTTCGAGGTCGATCACCGTCGAGCCCGCCGCCGGAGTCAGAGGATTGGGGAAAGGCGCGCTCTCGCAGCCGACGAGATCGACGTAATGATAAAAGGCCCGCGAGGAGATCGGGAAGCGCATGCCGCCCAATTCCGCGACGACGTCCTCGGTGCCCTCGAAGATCTCCGAGCGCAGGCGTCCGCCGAATTTCCCCGCCTCATAGAGGATCGGACGCAGGCCCATCTTCATCAGCTCATGGCCCGCCATGACGCCCGCCGCCCCCGCGCCGATCACCGCCACCGCCTCGCCGCAGCGTTCCGGGGGAAGGACGCCGAGGCCGGAGGGATGCTTCAGCCAATCGTCGTAAGCGAAGGGGAAATCGGGGCCGAAGGCTGAAAATTCCGTCATAGGTCACCAGAAGCAAGAGGATCGCCGATCTTTCGCAGATCGGCGGCCTGAGTGGACAGCCGCCCCTCGGGATAGGCCTCCGGGGCGGGCAGATCGGCGATGAGCAGCGCGGGGGCGCGTCCGGCGGCGGCGAGGGGCTCGCCGTCCGGCCCGACGATCACGGAGAGCCCGCCGAAGGAGACGTCTCCGTCCGGGCCGCAATAATTGGCGTAGGCGATGGTCAGGCGGCTTTCATAGGCCCGCGCCGGGACCAGAATCCGCGGCACATGGTCGAAGCCCTGAGGATTGGCCGTCGGGACGAGCAGCAGATCCGCGCCCCGGCGGGCCAGATCGGCGGCGTGCTGCGGAAACTCCACCTCATAGCAGATGAGCAATCCGCAGCGGCGTCCGGCCAGTTCGAAAACCGGCGGGGCCTCTTCGCCGAAACGGAAGCTCGCCTCCTCCATCTCGCCGTAGAGCTGGATCTTGCGGTGATGGGCCAGAATCGCGCCCTCCGGCCCGATGGCCGTGGCGGCGTTGAAGCAAGCCGCGCCGGAGCGCTCCGCCCAACCGAAGGTCAGGCCGCATCCGGCCCCGCGCGCCAGAGCCGAAAGCCGCGAGATCCATGGGCCTTCGAGGCTCTGAGCCTCGCGGGCGTGGGCTTCGGGGTCGTTATAGCCGGGGAGGATCAATTCCGGGACCACCAGCATTTCGGCTCCGGCGCGGGCCGCGGCCTCCAGCGCGGCGCGGATGCGCGCGAAAGCCGCCTCCGCATCGCCGCGCGTCGCCTGAGTCTGCATCGTCGCGAGCCGCATGATCTCCCCCTGTTTTCCGACAGCGCTATCAGGGGCGGCCTTTCCCTTCAATGCGGAAGCGCGCTATGGCTGGCCGGAAACCGCCTTTCGCCGAGCAGATCATGACCAAAATCGATCTTTCCGCCCTTGAAGCCGCCCTCGACGCCCTGCCTTCGGCCTATCCGGGGCCGGGCGGCGCGGCGGGCCTTCTGCTGGAGGGCGCGCCTCTCGCCGCGCGCGCATGGGGCTACGCCGATCTCGACGCGCGCCGCCCCATGACCTCCGAGACGCGGCTGCCGATCTGCTCGATCAGCAAGCAATTCACCTGCATGGCCTTGCTCGCGGCCTTCCCCGATCCGGAGCGTCTGAGCGGGCGCCTCGCCGCCCTGGCTCCCGCTTTCGTGGGGCCGCGCCCGAGCTTGGCGGAGCTGTGCCATAATCAATCCGGGCTGCGCGATTACTGGGCTTTGACGGTGCTTGAGGGCGCCAAAGCCGAGCAGCCCTTCCGCCGCGAGGATCTCGCGCCCATGCTGGCGCATCTGCGGAGCGGGCATTTCGCGCCGGGCCTGCGCTATTCCTATTGCAACCTCAATTACCGCCTGCTCGCCGATCTGCTCGAAGCGGAGACGGGCCTCCCGCTGGAGGAGCTTTACCGGCGTCATGTCTGGGCGCCTGCGGGCATGTCGGGCGCCGTGCTGACCGCCGACACCCGCCGCCCCGAAGACCGCGTGACCGGCTATGAAGGCGATGCGGCGAACGGCTGGATTCCCGCCGTCAACGGGGTCTATTGGATCGGAGACGCGGGAATCTCCGCGTCTTTAGAGGATATGCTCGCCTATGAGCGCTGGATCGACGCCACGCGCGAGGATCCGCGCGGCCTCTATCGCCGCATTTCGGAGCCCGTCGCCTTCCGCGACGGGACTCCGGCGGAATACGGCTATGGGCTGCGCCGCTCGGCCGTCGCCGGACTGGAGGCCACAGGCCATGGCGGCGCCTTGCGGGGATTCCGCTGCCATCGGCTGAACATCCGCGCGGCGCGGCTGTCGGTCGTCGTGATGTTCAACCATCAGGCCGACGCCCATGGCGCGGCGCAAAGACTGGCGCGGGCGGCGCTCGGCGAGGCCGAAGCCTCTCCCGCCGCGCCGATCTCCGCCGAATGGGTCAGGAGTTGGATCGGCGCGGAGACGGGGCTGATCGCGCGGATCTCCCGCCATGAGGGCGGCGGCTCGCTGCGCTTCGCGGTGGGCGCCGAGCCTCTGCGCGAGCATGAGGGCGCCCTCGTCTCGCCCCTCTCCCGGATCGAGCGGGAAGGCGAAGGGCTGATCCTGCGGCGCGCCTCGGAGAATCTGACCGAGCGCCTGCGGCCGCTTCCCAAGGCTCCGCCTCAGGATGCGGGGGAATTGGCGGGACGTTACGTCTCGGCGGATCTGGGCGGGGCGGAGATGCGGATCGAGGCGCGGGGCGGGGCGGCTCACGTCTGGTTCAAAGGCTTCCTCGGCGAGGGGCGGCCCGAGCCTCTGAGCTTCGTCGCGCCGGATCTCTGGCTGATCTCGACGCGCCGCTCCATGGACGCCCCCGCGCCGGGAGACTGGACGCTTCAGCTCTCGCGCGACGCCTCGGGGGCGGTCGCGGGGGCGCGGGTCGGCTGCTGGCTGGCGCGCGGGCTGCGCTATGACAAGCGCCTATAGGGCCGGAGCCGCGCTTGCGGGCGCGAGGAGCCTGAACAGCGCCGTTCCGTCATGGAGGATCTGGGCGTAATCCTCCGCCTCGAATTCATAGGGCGCTTCAAGCCGCAAGGAGGAGACCCGGCCGACGACGGGATCCGCGCGCAGGCGCTCGGCGATCTCCTGCGTCGTCCCGACGAGATCGGGCAGGAAGAGCGTCCGGCGCTCGCCTTGCGGCGCTTTGGTGCGGGCGTCGCGCGAGGCCGCGAATTCGGCGTAGCGGCGGCGGGTCGAGGGGGAGGCGGAATCCGTCGGCAGGATCACCCGGCCTAAGCCCACCTCGGCCGCGCCCCTCCCGCGCCAACTGGCTTGAAAGGCGTCGATGAGGGCGTTTTGCGCGGCGAAGAAATCCTCCGTCTGTTCGCCCGTCACGATGTTGCCGCTGAGCAGACGAAAGCCCGCGCCTCCCGCCCAGACCGCCGATTTCAGCGAGCCGCCGCCATACCAAAGCCGATCCGCCAGGCCCTGCGCCACAGGCTGAAGCCGGGGAATCTGCGCCCCCGCGGCGTTGCCCGCCAGAGCCTCGTCATGGAGCGGCTCGGAGCGGATCGCCCGGGCGAGGCGCTCGGCGCGGACGTGGGAGTAGTCGATCTTCTCCGGATCGCCGTCGTAAAGCAGATCGCCGAGCAGACGGCCGAAAGGCGGCGGCCCGGCGCTCACGCCCGCCTGAAGCCGCCCGCCGGAGAGGACGTCCGCCATGGCGAGGTCTTCGGCGAGGCGGAAAGGCGTCTCATAGCCGAGCTGAATCACCGCCGTCCCGAGCTTGATCCGCGTCGTGCGCTGTGTCGCGGCGGCGAGAAAGACCGCCGCCGAGGAGACTCCGCGCTCCAGATGGCGCTGACGCGACCAGGCGCCCGCATAGCCGAGCCTTTCGCCCTCGGCGATGAGCTCGAGCGTGCGCTCCAGCCCGGCGCGGGGATTCGCCTCGGCGAAATTGCCGGGGAGGAGGAAATGGAATTCGGAGATTCCTTTGAAGCCTCTGGTGAAGCCTCTGGTGAAGCCTCTGGCGAAATCGCCCTCTGCGCGATCGGTCACGGCGGCGGCTCCTTCAAATCCGGGCGGCCTCTCCGCGGAGAGGCCGCCGCAAGGTCATGCGCGGGGCGGGATCACTTGCGCGGAAGGCCGGGCGGATTGACGCGGGATTCCGTCACGGCTTCGGCCTCAAGGCCCCAGCGTTTGAGCGCGAGCAGATAATCGCCGTTGGCGATCTGAGCGTTGAGGGCGGCGGCGAAGGCCGGAGCGATTCCCGAGCCTTTACGGGCCGCCACGGCGATCTCAGCCGTCTCCGGATAGCCGCCCGAAAACACGCCGACCAGACGGGTTTTCCCGACCGTGCGGGCCTTGAAGGCCTGAACCGCGTTCGGATGGAAATAGGCGTCGATGCGGCCCGATTGCAGCGCCAGATCCAGAACCGCCGGATCGTCGTAATAGAGAACCTGCGTGTCGGGCAGGCCCGCCGCCTTGTTCTCCTCGATCCAGCGCAGGAGGATCTGCTCCTGATTGGTGCTGGCGCCCACGGCCACTTTCAGGCCCGCCACATCCGCGGGCTTCTCGATCTTCAGGATCCCGCTGTCGTTGGCGACGTAGAAGCCGATGAGATCCTGACGATAGGTCGCGAAGTCGAACTTATCCTTGCGCTCCTCGGTGACGGTGACGTTATGGACCACCGCGTCGTATTTGCCCGAGGTCAGGCCGAGCGGCCAGTCGGCCCAAGCCACGGCGATCAGCTCCAGCTCCAGCCCGAGGCTGTCGGCGAGCAGCTGGGCGACGTCCGGCTCGGCGCCGACGGAGGTTCTCGTATCCGTGGCGTAGGCCGCGAAGGGCAGATGTCCCGGCACAGAGGCCACGGTCAGCTTGCCGGGCGTCGCGAATTTGAAATCGGCGGGGATGAGCGCCACGGCCGCCGGAACGGGCTCGGCGCGCACGCGGCCCGCCTGCTCGGGGCTGAGGTCGATCTCGACGACCGGAGCGTTTCGCTCTGTGGCGAAAGCGGCGGCGGGCGCCAAGGCCAGAGCGGCGCCGAGCAGCAGGCCGCGAATTCGGGATTGAACGGTCATGGGGAAAGCCTTTCGTCTGGGGAGGATGCGTCACAAAACTTTGGCGAGGAATTCGACGGCGCGGGGATGCTTCGGCGCGCCGAGCACCTGCTCCGGGGGTCCGCTTTCGATCACGCGGCCCTTGTCCATGAAGACCACGCGGTCGGCGACCTCGCGGGCGAAGCCGATCTCATGAGTCACCACCGCGAGGGTCGCGCCGGAGCGCGCCAGCCGCTTGATCACGTCGAGGACTTCATTGACGAGTTCGGGATCCAGCGCGGAAGTCGGCTCGTCGAAGAGCAGAACCTTCGGCTTGAGCGCCAGAGCCCGGGCGATGGCGACGCGCTGCTGCTGTCCGCCTGAAAGCTGGCGCGGATAGGCGTTCGCCTTATCCGCCAGCCCGACGCGGGCCAGAAGCTCGCGGGCGAGGGCCTCGGCTTCGGCGCGCGGGACGCCCCGCACGGAAATCGGCGCCTCGACGAGGTTTTCGAGAACGGTCAGATGCGGAAAGAGGTTGAAGTTCTGGAAGACCATGCCGAGGTCGGCGCGGCGGGCGAGGATCTCGCTTTCGCGCAGCTCATAGAGCTTATCCCCTTCGCGGCGATAGCCGATCAGCTCGCCGTCCAGCGCGACGAAGCCGGAATCCGCGCGCTCCAGATGGTTGATCGCCCGCAGGAGCGTCGATTTCCCGGAGCCCGATTGCCCGAGGATCGCCGTCACGCTGCCGGGCGGCAGGGTCAGAGACACGTCGTCCAGAACCTTCAGATCGCCGAAGCTCTTGGAGAGATTGCGGACGACCACTTCTCCGCCGGGAGGCGGGCTTTCGGTCCAGCTTCCGGCGAGGGGGGCGGCGGCGCGGGGAGTCTCCCGGATCGGCGCAGGGCGGGAAGGGGCCTCGGGGCGCAGCAGCCCGAGCTTGACGAAGGGTTCGCGGAAGGCGTTGGGCGGCGGATTGCGCAGCGCGCCCCGGGCGTAATGGCGCTCGACGTGATATTGAATCACCGAAAGCGCGCTCAGGATGACGAGATACCAGACCGTCGCCACCATCAGCAGCGGGATCACCTCCAGATTGCGGCGGTAGATGATCTGGATGGTGTAGAATAATTCCGGCAGGGCCAGCACATAGACCATCGAGGTGCCTTTGGCCAAGCCGATGATCTCATTGAAGGCGGTGGGCAGAATGGCGCGCATCGCCTGAGGCAGCACGATCCGCCGCGCCTGACGCCCCTTCGGCAGACCCAGAGCGGCGGCGGCCTCATGCTGGCCCTGATCCACCGAGAGGATGCCGCCCCGGATCGCCTCCGCCGAGAAGGCGCCGAGATTCAGCGTCAGGCCGATCGCCGCCGCCAGAAAAGGCGTGATCAGCGCGGTGGTGGAGTAATCGAAAAGCTTATATTCGGTGAAGGGCAGACCCAAAGACACCCGCTCGTAAAGATAGCCGAGGTTGTTCAGGATCAGCAGCAGCACGATCAGCGGAATCGAGCGGAAAAGCCAGATGAAGCCCCAGGCCGTGGCGGCCAGCAGCGGCGCGCCCGACACCCGCGCCAGAGCCAGAACCGTGCCCAAGGCGAAGCCGAAGATCGAGCCGAGCAGCGTCAGCAGCAGCGTGCGCCCGAGTCCGGCGAGGACCGGCTCCGAGAAAAACCACTCCGCGAAGACGTCCCAGCCCCAGCGCGGATTCCCCAGCACCGAGTTCAGAACCAGCAGCAGGACCGCCGCGCCGAGCAATCCGCCCGCCAGTCTTCCGTAATTGCGCGCGGGCACGATGGTCAGGCTACGGAGATCCTTGGGGAGATCCTGCGGGGCGGAGCTTTCGGCGGCGGGAAGGCGGCTGCGGGGAAAATCTGAAATGCTGGTCATCGGATCTGGACCTCCAGTCCGGCGCGGGCGCGCAGAGCCGCGAGGGCTTCGGCGGAGACCGTCACGCCGAGCTGCGCGGGCAGATCGGGATCCGGCGTCTTCAGCGGCGCGGAGCCGGGCTTTCCGGCCTCGGCGCCGATGTGCTTTTCAAAAGGCAAGGTCTTGTAGAAAGCCGGATCGAGATCAGGCTCGAAGAGCGGCCGATAGCCGTCGGTGAGATAAAGTCCGGCGGCCTCGGGCTGGCGGAATCCGGTGGTCAGATAAACCCGCCGATAGCCCTGACGCGTCGCCTGAATCTCCAAAGCCCGCACGATCCGCCGCGCCAGACCTTGGCGGCGCAGATCGCCGCGCGTCCAGATGCGCTTGAATTCGGCGGTTCCGGGATCGGCGTGACGCATGAAGGCGCCGCCCGCCACGGCCTCGCCCTCGCGCAGGAGCAGCAGGAAATTCCCATCGGGCGGCGCGAAGGCCTCGGGCGGATAGCGATGAACTTCGGTCTTCGCGCCCTCGCGGTCGAAGAGCGTTCCGTAACGCGAGTCGTATTCGCGGATCAGATCCTCGACCAAAGGCCGGGCGCGCGGATCCGTCGGGCCGCTCTCGATCAGGAGATCGGGAAGGAGATCGGTCATGCGGGGCTCTCCTGAAGGAAGCGTTCGGCCAGCGCGGCCCAGAAGGTCGCGGCGGGAGCCAGAATCGCGTCGTTGAAGCGATAAGCCGGGCTATGGAGGGGCGCGCCCTCGCCGATCCCGACGAAAAGGTAAGCGCCGGGGCGCGCCTGAAGCATGTAGGCGAAATCTTCGCTGGCGGTGCGGGGACGGAAATCCGTCAGGACCGCCTCCGGCCCGAGCGCCTCTTCTGCGGCCTCCTGAGCGAAGGCGATTTGCGCCGCCGGATTGATCAGGCTCGGGAAGCCGGTCTTCAGCCGGACCTCCGCCTCGGCGCCGAAGACCGCCGCCGCCGCTTTGATCACGGCGGGGACGCGCTCTTGCAGAAAGGCGCGGTTCTCCGGGGTGAAGGCGCGCAGCGACAGCCGCAGATCCACGAATTCCGGAATGACGTTGGCCGCCGCCCCGCCATGGATCGCTCCGACCGTGACCACCGCCATCTCGCGCGGATCGACGTTGCGCGAGACGATGGATTGCAGCGCCGTGACCACATGGGCCGCCGCCAGCACCGGATCGATGGTTTCATGAGGCTCGGCGCCATGGCCGCCCTGGCCCTTGATCCGGACTTCCGCCAGATCCACCGAGGCCATGGCCGGCCCCGTCACGAATCCGAACTTCCCGACCGGAACGCCCGGCCAGTTATGCAGCCCGAAGACGGCGTCCACGGGGAAGCGCGTGAAGAGCCCTTCCTCGATCATCTTCTTCGCGCCCGCGCCGATCTCTTCGGCGGGCTGGAGGATCAGACGCAAAACCCCGGAGAATTCGCCTTCCTCGGCCAGCCAGCGGGCGGCGGCGAGCAGAATCGCCATATGTCCGTCATGGCCGCAGGCGTGCGAGACGCCCTGATTCACGCTGGCCCAGTCGAGCCCCGTCGTCTCTTGAATCGGCAGAGCGTCCATATCGGCGCGCAGCCCGAGGATGCGGCTTCCCGAGCCGCGCGTCAGGCTGGCGACGAGGCCCGTTCCCGCGAGCCCGGAGGCCACGTCATAGCCCCAGCCGCGCAGGAGCCCGGCCAGACGCTCGCTGGTCTCCTGCTCCTGAAAGGCCAGCTCGGGGCGCTGATGCAGCTCGCGGCGCAGCTCGACGAACTCCCCGATCCGGGCTTCTATGGCGCGGCGACGGCTCAGCGCGCGCGGAGAAAGCGGGGCGAGGTCGCGGCTCATGCGCTGCGGCTCCGGGAGGCTTCCGCCGAGGGCGAAGCATGGCGGCTGATCTTGAAGGGCAGGCCGAGCCGGTCGCGCAGAGTCTCGCCTGGGGCGGCGCGGTCGTAGCGGCCCCGGGCCTCCAGCTCCGGCAGGACATGGCGGAGGAAATCCTCCAGCCCCTCCGCCGAGACCGCGAAGCCGAGGATGAAGCCGTCCGCCGCGCCCCCGTCGAGCCAGCGGATGATCTCCTCGGCCACCTCCGCCCCTGAACCAAGGAAGGCGCTGCGCGGCGACGTCTCCTCCAGCGCGACTTCGCGCAGAGAAAGGCCGCGCGCCTTGGCCCGCGCCTTGATGCGGTCGGTGGTGGAGCGGAAGCTGTTGCGCCCGATCTCGCCGAGTTCGGGGAAAGGCGCGTCGGGATCATATTGCGCGAAGTCGTGATGATCGAAATAGCGCCCGAGATAGGCGAGGGCCTCCTCAAGGCTCACGAGGGCCTGAATCGCGGCGTATTTGGCTTCCGCCTCTGCGCGGGTGGCGCCGACGACGGGATGGATCCCCGGATAGATCTTCACCTCCTCGCGGGCGCGGCCATGAGCGACGGCGGCGTCCTGAACGCGGGCGCGGAAGGCGCGGGCCTCCTCCAGATCGGCGGCGTTGGTGAAGATCGCCTCGCCATATCTCCCCGCCAGAGAAATTCCGGCGTCGGAGGCCCCGGCCTGAAAGATCGCGGGCTGGCCCTGTTTCGAGCGCGGCGCGTTGAGCGGCCCTTCGATCTGGAAGAAGCGGCCCTTGTGATCGAGGCGGTGGAGCTTGGCCGGATCGAAGAAGCGCCCCGTCTCGCGGTCGCGGATCACGGCGTCCTCGTCCCAGCTGTCCCAGAGCCCTTGCGTCGCCTGAAGATATTCCTCGGCGATCTCATAGCGCAGGGCGTGTTCGGGATGAGGCCGCGAGTAATTGCGCCCCGAGCCCTCCAGCGGCGTCGTCACCACGTTCCAGCCCGCCCGCCCGCCGGAGATCAGATCCAGAGAAGCGAATTGCCGGGCCACGGTGAAGGGGTCGGAATAGGAGGTCGAGACCGTGCCCACCAGCCCGATCCGCGTCGTGACCGCCGCCAGAGCCGAAAGGATCGTCAGAGGCTCGAAGCGGTTGAGGAAATGCGGAATGGATTTCTCATTGATATAAAGCCCGTCCGCCACGAAGACGAAGGCGAATCCGGCCTCTTCGGCCTTGCGGGTCTGCCCGACGTAAAAGGGGAGATTAACGCTGGCGTCGGCGGGGCCGGAGGGATGCCGCCAGGAATTCATATGGCCTCCGGCGCCATGCAGCATCAGGCCGAAGGAAAGCTTGCGGGGAGCGGCTTCGAGGCTCATGGCGCGGTCCTTTCTCAAGATTCCGGGGAGCGTTTTTGTGATCGCGTTTTCGCGACGCGCAGCCGAACGGCTTCGCTGGAAAACCCTCTAGGCGGCGGCCTGAGCGGGAACGCCCGCCAGAAGCTCGATGGCGGCCAGACGCGGCGCGGCCTCGGCGATGGGGCTGTCGAGGATGAACTCCTCGACCCCGAAGCGGCGGCTGAGCTCGTCGAGCCGCGCGCGCACCTTCTCGGGCGTGCCCACCAGAGCCTCGGGGCGCTTTTCGACGATCTTAAAATCCTCGGCCCCGAGCTGGCGGGCGTATTCCTGCGCGCCCTCCGGCGAGCCGAGATTGACGCTCTGGCCGTTCGGCAGCACGAGGCGGAAGACCCGCGCCCCCTCCGCCAGACGCTCCGCCTCGGCCTGCGTGCGCGCCGCCACCGCCAGAAGCGCCAGTTTCGGACGCGCGCCCGCAATGGCCTCATAGGCGGCGAGGCTGCGCTCGATGGTTTGAGGATCGCCGTCATGATGTCCGGCGTAAGTGAAGTCCCAGCCCAGCCGCGCCGCGAGTTCGGCGCTCTCCACGCTGGCGCCGAGCAGGATGCGCTCCGGGAGGATCTCCGCGCGCGGCAGAGCCTCGGCGGCGGGAGCGCCTTCAGGCGGAGCGCCGCGCAGCCAAGCTTCGAGATCGGTCAGGCGTCGGGCGAAATCCTCATGGGGGGCGGGCTGGAGATCGGCGCGCAGGGCTTGCGTGCTGAGGGGGAAGCCGCCCGGCGCCTTGCCGATCCCGAGATCCACCCGCCCCGGCGCGAGATTGGCCAGAACGCCGAAGACCTCGGCCACCTTATAGGCGCTGTAATGCTGGAGCAGCACGCCTCCCGCGCCGACCCGGATGCGGCGCGTCCGGGCGAGGACATGGCTCGCCAGAACCTCGGGGGCGGCGCTGGCGAAGCCCGCGAAGCCGTGATGCTCGGCGAGCCAGAAGCGATGATAACCCAATTCGTCGGCGCGCTTCGCATAGGCGAGAGTCAGCGCCAGAGCCTCGGCGGCGGAGGCGCCAGGCGGGATGGGGCTTTTATCCAGAAGGCCGATGCGATAGCCCATTCGCCGCTTTCCTTATAAATTATTCGCATATATGATCTTTTCGCAAAAACGATCTTACGCCCCGGCGTCCGGCTGTAAAGATCCGTGGAATTCTCGGGAGGCTGCGACGGAAAGGCGCGATTCTTGAAGAAACTTGAGGAAATACGAAGGGGTTTTCGATTTAATTAACTGATTTATATGCGATTATTGAAAGGCTTGGGAAAATATCCGCCTTGGCGTCCTTTATCTGAAGGGGCTTTGGAAGCGCGATGGAAAAACCGTGCGGCGCCAGAGATTTGCGGAGAGATTCGGGAGAATTTAATCCGTAGGGGTCTTTTATTGTGATATTATCGCATATAAAAAGCAGATCAAAACGCTGGACGCCTTCCCCGCCGCGCTTGTGCGGCGAGGAGGGCGCGCAGGCGCTCCCGCATGAGGAGCTTATCCCGCCGCCGCCATGGCCAGAGGTCGACGGAGCCGCCCCGCCAGCCGCCAAGTCATCAGCGCGGCGGCTGTGGTCAGGCCGAGGGCCAATCCCCACCAGATCCCGATTCCGCCCCAGCCGAGCCCGAAGGCCAATCCGTAGCTGGCCGGCGCTCCGACGCCCCAGTAGCTCACCAAAGCGATGAGCATCGGCGTCCGCGCGTCCTTCAGCCCGCGCAGGGCGCCGCTGGCGAGTCCCTGCAGGCTGTCCACGATCTGAAAGACGGCGGCCACCGCCAGAAATCCGACCACGAAAGGCGCCACGGCGGCGGCTTCGGGATTCTTCAGGTCAAGGTAAAGTCCCGCCAGCGTCTCGGGGATGGTCAGAAAAGCCAGGGCGGAGAGGCAGGCGAAGACCGCGCCGACCCCCAGCGCCGCAATCGCCGCCCGCGAGACGCCGGAGGCGTCGCCCCGGCCTTGGGCGCGCCCGACCCGGATCGTCGCCGCCGCCGAGAGGCCCAGCGGAATCATGAAGGCGAGGCCGCTATATTGCAGCGCCACGCCATGCGCCGCCAATTCGCGCGCGCCGACCCACCCCATCATGATCGTCGTGGCGCTGAACAAAGCCACCTCGGCGACGATGGTCGCGCCGATGGGCCAGCCGAGCCGGAAGACTTCGCGCAGGGCGGGGAGGTCGGGCTTCAGGAATCGCCCGAACGCCGCATGGATCCTCACAGAAGGCGCCCCTGCGGCGTAGGCCGCCAGAAACAGCGCCACGCAGGAGGTCGAGAGCAAGGTCGCCAGCCCCGCGCCCGCCATGCCCATGGCCGGAATCCCCCAGCCTCCGAAGACCAAGAGGAGATTCAACAGAAGATTCAGCGCGCCGCCCATCACCAGCGCCAGAAGCGCGATTCCGGGCCGCTCCAGCGCGCCGAAAAAAGAGCGCAGCGCGATGATCGCCAATTGCGGAAACAGCGACCATTGCAGAATCCGCAGATATTCGGCGGCCAGCGCCGAGATCCGCGCCTCCTGCCCGAGCGCCAGAAACAGCGCCTCGCCGCGCCAGAGCAGAGGCGTCGCCAGCAGCGCATAGGCGAAGCCGAGCCAAAGCCCCATGCGCAGGAAGCGGCGCAAGCCGCGCGGATCCCTTGCGCCGAGGGCGTTGGCCGCCAGCGGCATGATCGCGTAGCCGAAGCCCGAGCCGAACATCCAGATCACGAAGAAGGCCTGCCATCCGAGCACGGCGGCGGCCAGTTCGTCGGGTCCGAGGCGGCCCAGCGTCACGGTGTTGGTGACGTTCAGCGCGAGTTGCGCCAATTGCGACCCGATCAGCGGCAAGCCCAGCCGGATCGTGGCCTTCACATGCTCCAACCAGGAACGCGCGGGCGCGCTCTCGCTGAAAGACATGCGCGCGGGCTCGCCTGAGGAGGCGTCTCCATCCATCTTCGTCACCAGTTTCGGAGGGGGGCGCTCGTCCGGCCAAGCCGAATCCTAAGCGCGGCGGAGATCCGCCAGACTCCCCCTTTAGCCCGGAAAAAGCTTTCCGGCGACGAAGAAAAAGGCTGCGGCCGCCGTTCTAGGCGGCGGTCGCCGGAAAGCCCGCCTCGGCGAGGGCCTTCCGCAGCTCCTCCGGAGAGGCCGCGCTCTCGACCTTCACGATTCGGGTCGCGAGGTCGGCCTCGACCTCGGCCTGCGCGTCGAGGCCGAGGATGGCGGCCTTGACCGAGCGCGCGCAGCCGCCGCAGGCCATGTCTTCGATGTGCAAACGCATGGGAGATCTCCTTAGGGCTCCATCTTCCGCCTTCTGATCTAGGGCTTCCCACCATGGGAAGGTCAAGGGGCGCGTCAGGAGAATCCGGGCTTGACCTTCCCACGATGGGAGGCCCCACATCCGTAGGCGATCGATTCGAGTCAATGATGAAGGAGGCGATCATGGACGCCCCTGTTCGGACCGCAGGCTCTGCGGTCTTCGCTCTGCCCATCGAGGGCATGACCTGCGCGTCTTGCGTGGGGCGCGTCGAAAAAGCCCTGAGGGCCGTGCCCGGCGTGACCGAGGCCAATGTGAACCTCGCCACGGAGAGGGCCAGCGTGCAGGCTTCGGCCTCCGTGGATCGGGCGCAGCTGGTCGCGGCGGTGGAGAAGATCGGCTACGCCGTTCCGGCCTCCGCCGCGCCCGAGGCGGCGCAGGAGCAAGCCGAAGAGCGCTCCGCCCGCAAGGAGGAGGAGCTTCACGAGCTGACCCGCGCCTTCCGGCGGGCGGCGCTCCTGACCGCGCCGGTCTTCGTTCTGGAGATGGGGTCTCATCTCATTCCGGGCGTCCATCATCTGATCGCCTCGACCATCGGCGTTCAGGCGAGCTGGATTCTCCAGTTCCTCCTGACGACTCTCGTGCTCTTCGGCCCCGGACTGCGCTTCTTCAAAACGGGGATTCCGGCTCTGCTGCGCGGCGCGCCGGATATGAACTCCCTCGTGGCGGCGGGGTCTCTCTCGGCCTACGGCTATTCGCTCGCGGCGACCTTCGCGCCCGGGCTGCTGCCGTCCGGAACCGTCAACGTCTATTACGAGGCCGCCGCGGTCATCGTGACGCTGATTCTGCTCGGGCGTCTGCTGGAGGCCCGCGCCAAGGGCCGGACCTCCGAGGCGATCCAGCGGCTGGTCGGACTTCAGGTCAAGACGGCGCGGGTGCGGCGCGGCGGCGAAATCGTCGAGACGCCCATCTCCGCCGTCGTGGCGGGCGATCTGCTGGAGGTCCGCCCCGGCGAGCGCATTCCGGTGGACGGGCGCGTGGTCGAGGGGGAAAGCTACGTCGACGAATCCATGATCTCCGGCGAGCCGATTCCGGCGCTGAAGTCTCCTGGCGCCGAGGTGGTCGGCGGGACGGTGAATCAGAAAGGCGCCTTCGCCTTCACGGCCACGGCGGTGGGCGGCGAGACGCTCCTCGCGCAGATCATCCGCATGGTCGAGGAGGCTCAGGGCTCCAAGCCGCCGATTCAGGCTTTGGTGGATAAGATCGCCCTTTGGTTCGTCCCGGCGGTGATGGCGGTCGCGGCGCTGACCTTCGGGCTCTGGCTGATCTTCGGACCCTCGCCCGCTCTGAGCTTCGCGCTGGTCAACGCGGTGGCGGTGCTGATCATCGCCTGTCCCTGCGCCATGGGGCTGGCCACGCCGACCTCGATCATGGTCGGGACGGGGCGCGGCGCCGAGATGGGGATCCTCTTCCGCAAGGGCGAGGCTTTACAGGTACTTAAGGGCGCCAGGGTCGTGGCTTTCGACAAGACCGGCACTCTGACCGAAGGGCGCCCGAGCCTCACGGAGCTGGAGCTGGCGGCGGGCTTCTCGCGCGCCGAGGTTCTGGAGGCCGTGGCGGCGGTCGAGGCGAAATCGGAGCATCCCATAGCTCAGGCCCTCGTCGCGGCCGCCGAACGGGAAGGGCTGAGGCCGCCGCCCGTTTCGGAATTCGAATCGGTCACGGGCTATGGCGTGAAGGCTCTGGCCGGAGGACGGCGCGTCGCGGTGGGCGCCGGGCGCTTCATGCAGGCTCTGGGGCTCGACGCCGCGCCTTTCGCCATTATCGCGGAGCGTCTGGCGCAGGAGGGCGAGACGCCCCTCTATGCGGCCCTCGACGGGCGGCTGGCGGCGATCCTCGCCGTTTCGGATCCGATCAAGGAGACCACGCCTCAGGCGGTCAAGGCGCTCCATGATCTGGGGCTCAAGACCGCCATGATCACCGGAGACGACGCCCGCACCGCGCGCGCCGTGGCCGCCCGGCTCGGAATCGACGAGGTGGTCGCGGAGGTTCTTCCCGAGGGCAAGGTGGAGGCGATTCGGCGTCTGCGGCGCGAATATGGCGCCGTGGCCTTCGTCGGCGACGGGGTGAACGACGCGCCCGCTCTGGCCGAGGCCGACGTGGGGCTGGCCGTCGGCGCGGGAACCGACATCGCCATAGAGGCGGCGGACGTGGTGCTGATGTCGGGAGATCTGCGCGGCGCGGCGCGGGCCGCGGCGCTCTCCAAAGCCACGATCCGCAACATCCGCCAGAATCTTTTTTGGGCCTTCGCCTATAACGCCGCCCTGATTCCCGTGGCGGCGGGGGCGCTTTATCCGGCTTTCGGGATTCTGCTCTCGCCTGTTTTCGCGGCGGGCGCCATGGCGCTGTCGAGCGTCTTCGTGCTGGGGAACGCTCTGAGGCTGCGTCGCTTCGCTGCGTGAAAACCTTGCGGCCTTCATGGCTTTTCCATATTGCAAATCTGGAGATTTGGCCTATATCACGCGCATCGACCATTGCTTGTGACGCCGGTTCGGAGTTTTCGCTTCGTCCGATTTCCTTTCAAAGAATCGATCCAACCCCGCAGGGCATCGCGGGAACCACAACGATTGCTTAGAAGGAGATCGTTATGAATACTGGTGTTGTGAAGTGGTTTAACGCCACCAAGGGTTTCGGCTTCATCCAGCCCGACAATGGCGGCCCGGACGTTTTCGTGCACATCTCCGCCGTGGAGCGCGCCGGCTGGCGCTCGCTCGCCGACGGCCAGAAGATCGGCTACGACATCGTTCAGGACCGTCGTTCCGGCAAGAACTCCGCCGACAACCTGCAGGCGATCTGAGATTTCCGATCGTCGCCGCCGAGCGCTGAAGCGCCGCGGCTGAACCGTTCAGAGAGGCCGGGCAGAGGGGCGATTCCCTTGCCGAAGTCAGGGCTACCCCCTATAGCGGCTAGAGCTTCAAGAGGATTCGCGCATGTCGACCATTGGAAAACTCAGCGCGGCGGCGGGGGTGAAGATCCCCACCATCCGCTATTATGAGCAGATCGGCCTGCTGCCGGAGGCGCCGCGCAGCGAAGGCGGACAAAGGATCTACGACCACAAAGCTTTGAATCGCCTGAGGTTCATCCGCCATTCCCGGGAGCTCGGCTTTCCGCTGGAGGCGATCCGGGATCTGCTGGATCTCGCGGATCAGCCGCAAAGCTCCTGCGCGGCGGCGGACGGCGCGGCGAAGGCGCAATTGGCTGCGGTCAAAACGCGCATCCTGCGTCTGAAGGCGCTGGAGGCGGAGCTTGAGCGCATGATCGCCGATTGCGCCCATGGGGTCGTCGCGGATTGCCGGGTGATCGAGGTGCTGGGCGACCACAGCCTCTGCGGCCATGAGCATCATCCCCAAACAGGGACTCTGTAAGCCTCCGCCCGCGCAAAAGAAAAGGCCGGGCTGGGAGGTCTGAGGGCCTCGGTTTCGTCGGTCATGCGAAGTTTCCTCATCCTGAGCGATGGGTTGGAGAACGACGCCCGCGGGCCCCGGCGACGCG
>NZ_KB893667.1 GCF_000374145.1 Neomegalonema perideroedes DSM 15528
GCATCGGACCCGGCGAAAGCGCGTTCACCCGCACCCCCTGAGGACCAAGATCCGCAGCCAGATAGCGCACGCTCGCCTCAAGCGCAGCCTTCGCCGCCCATCACGTTGTAGTTCGGGAGAACCCGCTCCGAGCCCAGCTACGCCTCTATCCTGTCCAGGAACTTTGAGGAGAGCGTCAGGGCTTACGACGAGTTGCTTGCGCGCTTCTGTGAATTCGGCGGATCCGGATATTCAAGAACGAGCCATGTCCGCCTTGACGAACACCGTAGAGGCGAGATTGTTCTTGGGGCGAAACGCCGAGGCCGTCGACCACGCGGCGCGTGATGGCGCAAATCAATATGCCAGCTGATATCTCCGCGATCATGCCGTGCTACATCTGGCTCGCAGATCCGGCCGAGACTTCTCAAGCCGATGTGCTTACCGCGATCAAAGGGCTCGCCGAAGGCGTTAAGCTTGATGTTTTGGCGTTTTCGGAGACCATGCCTTTCATCGAAGCTCTGCCGTCCGAGCGTCAGCGCATCGTCCAGGTTTTCGTCGATCATTTCGAGGGGCGCCTTGATCTGCCCGGCCTTGAGGCGGTCCTCGGGGACTGAATCCCTCCGCTCATGTCAGATCATTGAAGGGCGGTCGGCAGGCGCTTTTCAGAGGCCTCGCTTCCTCCATGAGCATCTCCGCACCATAGGCGCGAGGGCACGCCGCCAGAGTTCGACGGCGGTTTCGCCGGGGAGGATCGCGCAGGAGCGCTGCGCGAGGATCGGCCCGGCGTCATAGCACTCCGTCAGAGTCCCACCCGTCACGTCGCGTCCCGCCGCCAGAGCCGCCTCGACGGCGTGGCGGTCGGGGAACTCCGGCAAGAGCAAGGGGGGTGATAGCCGATAGCTCCAAGCCTCGTCTGGGAGATCGCGCCGGGCGTCACCCAGACGAAGGCGTGGGCGCAGAGGATTAGGTCTTCGCGCTGCGCCTGAAGATCTGGAACGGGTGGCGATGAGGGCTGAACGTCAGGCCTTGCGTGAAAGAGGCCCGTCGCCAAGCCATGGAGCGGCGCGCCCGGGCTGCTGAGGAAAAAGCGGCGAAAAAGGCCGAGCGTCAGGCTCTGCGCAAGGAAGGCGAACCGCGTCCGGCTGGCCCCGCGATCAGTTTCGCGTTCGGCGGCGCGGGCCGCCGCGCCTTCGGCCGGAACCTGACGCCTGACCTGCATGGCCGCCGCGTTGAGGATCAGACTTAAGCATGGGTCTTGCCGCGCCCTTCTTCCTGAGGGCCGTGGAGGAAACCATGCTCTCATGATGGGAGAGGTTGGTCGACGCGCCTCCGGCTCGGATGGCCGAGACCGGGCGGCATGATGAGTTGGTGGGCGAGAGGTGTGGGCCTTATGCTTTATGCACGCCTCTGGGCCGATTGCACGGCAGTGCAGGCGATCCCGCTGCGCCCCGCGCAGGAGGCCGCACCATAAGCCAGACCCGTTCTGATCTTGCTCGCTCCAATCTCGACAGTCTGCGCCGAGCATGGGCGCTGGTCGGATCGCTGAAAGGTCGGGTGGCGCGTGTTGCCTTCCGCTTTATGCAGAGCATTATGCTGGGGCTGACTTTTGGGCCGTGGTTCAAGTCATCACCGAACTGGCCGGGGGTGGGAGCTGACCTCGGCCTAGATCTGGCAGGTGGCGGGGCTGATGGTGCTGGTGCTGGTCGGGCAAATGCTATTTGGCTGGCTTTTGGTGCGCGAGAGCTAGCTGGCCTCATACGAAATAGCTGGGGAGCTGCGGCTGCGCATCCTCGACCATCTCCGTTACCTGCCGATAGGCTTCCATTGGGCGCGGCGCCGAGGAGATACGGACGGTGCCGACCAGCGACATGCAGATGCTTGAAAGCTTCTTTTCTGATAGCCTGCCGCGCATCGCACAGGCGATGGGTCCGCCGCTGGTCATCTTTATTGTGCTGATCATGCAGGATTGGCGGGTGGGACTGGTTGCAGGTTTTTCCGTTGCTTTGGCCATGCTGGTGTTCCTCGTCACATCGCGGTTTCTGTCGCGGATCGGGATCCGGCGGCGGGATATGCAGGCCGAGGCAGGAGCCAAAATGATCGAATACGTTCAGGGCATGGGGGGATACTATCGGAGTGCCGCGGTCCTTTGGCTGACTGGATCGCGGGCGGCGGATGGGCTGATGACGCCCGGAACGGCGATTGTTGCTCTGATGCTGATCCTTGCGATGTATTCGCCATTGCTTGCGCTGCTTGGCGTGATGGAAGCGGTTCGCATGGCTGATGCCTAGCTCATCTGGATGGACCGCATTCTGAAGGCGCCGCTCCTGCCCAAAGCCGCGTTGCCGGCAGAACCGAAAGGGTTAGAACCCTGCTTCGATGAGTTTTCTTGCGCTTATCCGCAGAGTGGGCCGGTGTTGAAGGGGGGTCCTTCAGCGCGCCGGAATGCTCGATGATGGCCATCGTGGGGCCGTCAGCCGCCGCCATCGCCCCCACCAACGAACGCGCCATTCCAGAGAGTTTTGGCGAAACTGGTCGAGGGTCGGACGCTCGTTGTCGTGGCGCACAAGCTATCCACTATTCAGGCGGCAGACCAGATCCTTGTGCTGGACCGGGGCTGTATTGTCGAACGCGGGCGGAGCTTATGCCCGGCTTTGTAACCCCCACGCGAAAGCTGCGGGGTGGAGGATCTAAGTCTGAGCTGCGTGTGTTCGAAGCCGGTCCATCAGATCGGCTGGTTTCGCTGGCGGGTGATGTTATGGTTGCGCTTTATCTGATATTCGCGGATGTCGCGCGCTGATAGCCATCACCTGTGCTGCTCCGGCAACATCCGGTTCTTCAGCAGGTCGACAAAGGCCCTGATCTGCGGCTGTCGCAGCGCTTGGGGGCGGGTGACCAGAAAAACTTCCAGACCGGGCAGGGGCTGACCGGGGAAAGGCTCGACTAGATCCTTTGCCGGTGCGCAGGGCAGGGCGGCTGCGCCATGGCCGCGCTGCACTGCGGCCAGTTGTGCGGAAAAGGATGAAACCCGGATGCGGATCGCCCCGAACCCCGCCGCCCGCGCCGCTTTCATATGGAGCAGTTGGTCTAGCGGCGGCAGCAATCCGATCATCGGCAGCGTTTCGGGGCGAAGGCCGGGGCGCCCGGCGATCTCGGGGGTGGAAAAAATCCGGAACTCAACATCCTTAAGGCGCTGATAGATCAGCGAGGGTTCGCCCAGATGCAGGGTGCGGATGGCGATGTCGGACGCACCCTGCGCCAGTTTCACCAGCTCGGGAGTGATCGAAAGATCCACCGTGCAGCCGCGATGCAGAGCGGTGAATTCCGCCGCGATATCGGTCAGGGGATCGATGAAGCCTTCGCCCACAGTAACCCTGATCCTGCCGGTCAGTCCCGCAGCTTCCGGGGGAGGGGCCAATGCGGATTCAAAATCCTGCGCTGCCTGGACCAGAGCCGCGCCACGGGCCGTCAGCCTTGCGCCGTCGGCACCGCGTTCGACCAGTGCCGCGTCGATCCTCGCCTCCAGCAAGGTGATGCGCCGCGACAGGGTCGAGGCCGCCATGCCGAGCGTCTCGCCCGCGCGCAGAAAGCTGCCGCGCCGCGCCACTGCCAGCAAAAGGCGAAGATCGTCCCAATTCATCTTACAAATCCGGCTGGCTTTGCGTTTGTGCAAAGCCGTTTTGCCACATCATGAATTCTGCGCAAAGCCGCCTCTACCTATCTGCTGCAGGAAAGGGCGCACTCCGCGCCGAAAAAGGGCAGCGACATGCAGACCGTATTCGTTACCGGCGCGACTGGACTTCTTGGCAACAACCTCGTGCGGCTTTTGCTTGAACGCGGTGTAAGGGTGCGGGCGCTGGCGAGATCCAGCGCCAAGGCTGAGGCGCAGTTCGGCCAGATCCCGGCGCTTGAGGTCATCGAGGGCGATATGCAGGCCGTCGCGCATTTGGTCCCGGCGCTGGCAGGCTGTGACGTTGTTTTCCACACCGCAGCCTATTTCCGCGAGAGCTATGGCGGCGGCAAGCACTGGGCAATGCTGAAACGGATCAATGTCGATGCGACGAGCGAGCTGATCGCGGCAGCCCATGCGGCGCTTCATTCATACTAGCTCAATTGCGGTGGTGAACGGACCGCGCGGCGCGCTGATCGACGAAAGCATGACTCGCGATCCGCGCGATGCCGACGACTATTATCGCAGCAAGATGCAATCGGACCGGGTCGTGCAGGATTTTCTGCGAGATCGCCCGGAGATGTTCGCGGCCTTTGTCATGCCTGGATGGATGCACGGCCCCGGCGATCTGGGGCCGACCGCGGCGGGTCAGTTCACGCTGGACTACCTGCGGCGTGCGCTGCCCGGCATTCCTCCGGGGACATTCTCTTTCGTCGACGCCCGCGATGTCGCCTTTGCTTTGGTCGCGGCAGCGGAAAAGGGGCGTCGGGGCGAGCATTATCTTGCCGCCGGTCACCATATTGCCATGCCTGATCTGGTGCGTATCTATGAACAGGTTATCGGCGCGCCTGCGCCAACGCGCCAGATCCCGGTGGCGGTGCTGTGGCCGATCGCGGCAATGCAGGAGATCATTGCCCGCCTTACCGGTCGCCCGGCGCTGCTGAGCCTTGCCGCTGTACGCACCATGCGCGCCGAGGCCGAGCGCACCCGCTTCAACCCGGCGAAATCGCGCGATGAACTGGACCTGACCTTCCGCCCCATCGCCGACACCATCCGCGACGAGGTCGGCTGGTTCAGGGCGCATGGTATGGCCCGAACGCAGAGGTCGGATGATGGTCGGCGGCAGAGCGCATAAACCGCAATGATGGTGCAAAAACATGCGGTCGCAGTCGCGACCCGTTCAGTACGTCAGGAAGAGTAAGATCATATTGAAATGATCGCTCAGGACTTCATCAAGATAGAATCCATAGGGATCATGATGCCGCTTGATCGTGAACTGATCGACAAGATCCGGCAGAAAACGCTTTGTATCGCCTATGATCTGTTTACGGATCCCGGGCATTTCGTCTTCATCGAGGAATGGCCGGATCGTGGCGCGCTTGATGCATATTGTGCCAGCGAGCAATTTCAGCGTCTGGCTTCCCTATCAACGCGCATCAGCGTGAGAGCGGCACGTTCATCTTTATGCATGCCTTCGCGAGGTGGTTGTCGCCGTAGCCCACTCGGCATGTTGGTTTTATCTGCGGCTGATCTGTTGCGGGGTTGGTTTATCCGGTGGTCGCAGGCCTTTCCGCTGATCGGCGCTGGCGTTGCGGACTCCCCCTCAACAGCGGTGAGTCACCGCAACTCGCCCTGAGAGGGCGGGGTTTGCCTGACGGGTTGAGGGCTAGAAGAGAGGCTTCTGGCGCCCGTCGTGGAGATCATTTCGGTAATCAGACATGACCGCGCTGCCGTTGAAGTGGGTTGGAGCACCAACCTTTACGACGACATCGCCAACAAGACCATCGCCGAATGAAGCAAGGGCGGCTGCCCTAGGTCCCACCTGAGGGAACGGCAGCAGCGAAGGCGCTGCTCGCCATGCCGAAAAATGCTACGACATCCCAGCAATATTCCGGGATCACCGCGCTGATCCTCTGGGGCGCTGTGATCCGGCACCGACATTGGCTCATTGTCCGACAGGCGTTATCGCTGGGGGCAATGTCAGGAAGGGCGAACACGGCGCCATCGTCGTCTATGCCGACCGCTTCACGCCCGAGGACGAAAAGCGCTGTGCCCGCGAGACCGGCGAGAAACCGGGCCACATCATCCCGTTCCTGAAGCGCTTAATACCGCGCAATGCGAGAGACTGCCCGAGGAAATCGCCGTCGAAGCGCCGGTCTGATCGAACCTCGGGTCGAGGCGCTGATCCGCGCCACAGGCATCGAATTCCAGATTGGTGGAAGTTGCTCCCTCTATATGCCGTCGCTCGACTATCTGCAGGTGCCGCCTCCGCAAGCCTATTTCGAGCCGATCAATTGGCATCGGACAGCCCTGCATGAGATGGGTCATGCGATAGGTCATGCGTTGCGCTTGGGCCGGGGCTTCTCCTGCAGTTTCAGCACGAAGAAATACGCCTTCGAGGAGCTGGTGGCCGAGATGGATGCGGCCTTATGCTGCGCCTCGCTCGGTATCGTGCCAACAGTGCGCCACGCCGACTACATCGGGTCGTGGCTGGAGTGCCTTCGCGAGGATAATCACGCTATCATGCGCGCGGCGTCGCAGGCGAGCAAGGCCGCCGACTGGATTCTGTCGCATCTGCCAGCTGGGGGTCCCGGGGATCCGGATGCGGCGGCGACCCAACGGAGGGTTGCGGCATGATCCTCATGACCGGCACACAGCGCGACCGGTTGCTGGCGAATGGACACCAACGCAATCAGAATCACATCCCGGTTCCCGGTTGTGATGTTCTTCAACCCCTTCGGCGTCGGGGTCTGGCTTGCCACCGAACTCGATGAGGATGGCGACATCATATTCGGTCTGGCTGATCTCGGCTATCTCGAGCTGGGTTCATGGAGCCTTGAGGAACTGCGTTCCGTCCGCTTGCCCTTCTGCATGGGGATCGAGCGGGATCTGCTCTTCACCGGCGATTTCCCGATCTCGGTCTGGGTCGACGCCGCGCGCGAGACAGGCAGCATCCGTGCCGCTGCATCCACTCGATCGGTTCCGGGCCTTTCTGGCCATCCGCGAAAAGAGCAGGACCGAGGACGCCACCGCCATTGCCTTCTTCGTCGACGCCAGGGTGGTGAAGCAGCGCCTGCGTCTGGTCTCCGTCTCACCTGCGTTGCCCGACATCTATGCCGAGGATGATGGCATGACGTTGGAACAACCCATGGTCTTCACCGTGTCGGATGAGCGGGTTATGGGGTTTTCATTATGCAAACAGTTGCGGACGCCCAAGGATCGACGGGTTCAGCGGCGGCGCGCATGTCCCTGATCTCGCCATCAGTGAGCCAGTGGACTGGATCTACACCGATGGCTGGCTCTCTTCGGTTCTGGAGGGAAGAGACCCCTATGTCTGAGATCATCGAAACCACTATTTGCTGCCTTGATGAATTGTCGGACACAGCGAAGGATAAGGCCTGGCCCTAGTATCGCAAAGGCGGCTTCGACTATGATGGGTATGATGCCGTCTATGAGGATTTCCAGCGCATCGCGGAAATCCCCGGGCTGAACCTCAAGACCCGTACCGTTCGGCTCATCGGTGGCGGTACAAGACAGGAGCCCGATATCTGGTTTCTGGGCTTCTGGTCGCAAGGTGATGGAGCATGCTTGCTATTCCTACCGGAAAACATGCACCGCGCCTGATCCGGGAATATGCACCGCAGGACGCCGAACTGCACTGCATTGCCGATGCCCTTCAGACGGTCCAGTGCCGCAAATTCTATCGGCTTCGCGCCGACGCTTCCCATCACGGCCGTTATTATCACGAATACTGCATGTCGATCTTGGTCGAGCGAGACAGCCTGACTTGGCACATGACCGCTAATGCCGAGGAGACGATCATCAAGGCGCTGCGCGATCCGGCACGCTGGCTCTACCGCCAGCTTGAGCACGAATATGATTATCTGTCATCGGATGAGGTGGGCGATGAAGCCATCGCCGCCAACAAATATATATTCGCCGAGGTCGGTCGCCGCTTCGGGTGATGGTGGCAAGCGCCCTTACCATCCGGTCGGAGTATGGAACGTCATTGAAGCGGGGGACTCTCCTTCCATCCTACTTTCTCATAGAGGCTGAATAATTCTGTCAGGGCGCTGTTCGTATCAAGGCGCAGTGTCTTGATTTCTAGTGCGCAAGCCAGTCATTCCAATTCAGACATTATCATCTTGGATCCGCCTAAGCCCCTTGCGACTGGCGAAATCCAGAACCTTTTGATTGCAGCAGACCCTTGGTTGGTTCCCGTCAGGCCGCCACATCCGATGGTCGATTCATCTGACGCAGCAATTACAAATGCTCCCCTGTGGCCTTGTCATATCCTCGGAATCAGGGTATTTTGACTGCGCAACGTCAAATATAAGTTCCAGCCGTTTCTATCAACTGTTCCGCTTCCAAGCTACGAAGCATGCGGCTCATCAATCCTGAATCCAGTCCGAGATAGCCACAGATCTCGCTCACATCTGATTTTCCGCTGCCAATTGCGTTCAGAACACGCGCGACACCGAATGGCCGACCACGCCCCAGGAACGATTCATCCAATGCACCAAATTAGGTTGAAACTGCGCGCTGAAATCGCTAGAATCGGGCAATCTCGTCTTGCCTGTGCGTCCTCCAAAGAACACCTGATATTGGTCAGATATTTTGGAGAGATTAAGATAACCAAAGACATACGTTGCGTTTGTACAGTTGAATACTCGTCATCTGAGAGTAGGAGGCGGGCCGGAAATGGGTAAGTCCGGGCAGTTGAGAGAGAGCGCTGTCCAGACTTGTCCTATCAGCTCTCCTGAGCTTCCCGATATGAACATGATTTTCCCTGTGGCCGTTCGGCCACGCAATTGGTGACTGCGCCCGCCATCCTGGCGGCGGCCAGTCTTCTTCTCCCCCATCTCGAACGCGGCGAGCGTGCGATCTGTCACCTTACGCGGTGCGGTGGAGCTGGCCTGTGAGGCGTGCGAGGTCGCCACCGCCCTCTTCCTGCGCAAATGCGAAAGGCGCTTTTTCGTAAAGCCGCGTCTCCGGCTTCACGGATTTCCGTGCTGGCAAAGATCAAGGGCCTTTTGCCCACGCAGGTCCGGCATTCCAAGGAAAGTCAGAATTTTCAGAAATTTTCGACGCCGATCTAGCTCGGCCTTGCCGCTCTGACGGCTGCCGCGATCACGCTGATGATCGGGTGCCGGAACCGTCGGCGGGCACCGGCCTCCTGGCGATCTTAGCGCAGACCATCGGCGGCTCGCTGATCCTCAATGAACCGGCCGATATCCGCGCAGATCTTCTTGCCCAGCTCTTTCCGGCCTTCGCCGTTTCCCGGTTCGACGCGGTCCAGATCGATGATCATCTGGCTGTGGATGCTGTCCCGTCCGTGGTGCTGATGAACTAGCCATTCTCGGTCATGGCCAATGTCAGCGGGCGTGTCGCTGATGCGGCCTACCGCCATGTTGTCTCGGCGCTGGCCCGCCTTGCCCTTGTGGGTCGGCTGGCGACGATCTCATCGGCGCAGGCTTTGGTCCCGAAACCCCGGCATGGCGGGACGTTTTCATCCGCTTGCAGGCCCGCGGCCATGTGGTGTTCACCGCCGCTGTCGATGGCGTGGTCTGTGCAAAGCACGGCACCACGATCGACACGCGGCTGATCCGCCGTCAACAGCTTCCACCGCGCTGTCGAGCAGATCGAGACGAAATTCGACGATAATGAGCAGGCCCAAAAAACGCTTTCAGCGTGAACAAGACGGCAGCGAAGTCAAATCCGTCCAGCTAGAAACCCTGATCGGCGCAGGCCAAAGCCTGATCGAGCGCCGCCGACATCTATCTGCGCACCACCGGAACGCCCTAGTAGCAAAGCTCCGCTCTCGGGTCAACTTTATCGCCAAATGACCTCGGCAATGATCGATAGCCGCGACTTCACCGCCGCAAAACGCTGGGCCGACAGCGAGGTTCTGCTGCCCGCCGGACCGAAGATCGCCTTTTCGGGCGGTGACACCACCGATCACCGGGATCTGGGCCAGACTCGATCAGGTCCACGCCAAGCACCCGGACATGGTGCTGTTGCATGGCGGATCGCCCAAGGGCGCGGAACGCATCGCGACCACTTGGGCCAATAACCGCAAGCTCGCATAGGTCGCCTGCAAACCCGACTGGGCGAAACATGCCAAGGTGGCACCGTTCAAACGCAACGGCCAGATGCCCGGCACCATGCCGATCGGGGTCATCATCTTTCCCGTTCGCGCGGAAATCTCCATCGAATGGCCTCGACGATCCACAAAGCCGGACTTTAGTGATGTGGCTTGCCATCCGTTGAGTGGCGAAGAGGCGGACGTATGGTTCTGCCTGCATTGCGATGGAAAGAGCACTGGCATCCAGTTCGCCCAAAACATGTGGCATTGCCCGGGGGGCGGATCATCTCCTCTCGACATCTTTGCCACACCCTTCTGGTCTGGCGATGGGTGCGAATCTTTCTCCCCCATACAGGCAGGCGGCTGTGGTGAAGGCAAATCTAATTTTTAGATTGTCGACGGCATGCCCAAGTTCACCCCCAATGAAGAGAGGGTTGTCCTTCCCATCCGTAGTGCTCTGCTCGATGACGCGATCAAAATCAGCGAAAAATTGGCGCACTACAGGCTGAGATCAATATCATTGATGCGGATTGCGTGTAGATCTGCTTTGAGGAAGAAATTTGGCTGGAAGATAAGGAGCTGGCCGAGGCGATCACTGTAGAAGAACTGCTTGGTCTTGAGGTCGAAATCGCCAAAAAATGGCCTATAATTTCTTTCGTATGGCCCGACTTGGGCGCGATAACGTCTGTGAAAATTAAATAGTAGTAGTATACTAATAAGTATGCTAAAGTGATGCTGGACACCTATGGGCAGCATGACGTCTCATCAGGCAAAAAACTGAAGAACTCATGGACCGCCGGCAGCCAATCGTCTTACTTCAAGACCCAGTCAATCAGGGTAGGCTGGGCGATCGCATCAGTGCGCGAGAGTCGGTAATTCCTGAGGTGCAGCCGAGACTATGTCAAAACTCGGTTCCGGCACGGCACCGGAGAATGCGCTTCTCCACAGCGCCTCCTGTGTCTGCATCAGCGCACCTAGGTGGCCTGAGATTGGCGTCATGGCGGAATTTCATTCTGTGTCATTGTCATAAAGTCGAGTTTTGACATAGCCTCGGCCCATTGCTGCCGCTCGTCGATGGTGGCGCGCCGCAGTACAACTTACCCGAGCTACCAGTTCGCTGCTCGTGCACGGGCGAGAGCAGGACGTACTCACACAAGCGGACGAAGCCCCATTCGCGGCGCAGACCCGAACGGCAGTTGTCGGCAGATCGCGACAGGGACGCACGACAGATCGGGCGGAAAGCTGACTGACGGGCGGTGCGGCAAAGCAGATGCAACGATGCTTGGCGAACCATAACATCTGCAGTGTGCAGCGCAGTGGGAATTCGGTGATCAAGAACAAAGAGAGAGCAATTTCTTCTTGTCAGGGGTGTCGCATACCGACCCTAATAACATCTGCTAAAGTAGTGCTGGCAGCGAGATCGCGCCAGATGCGAAATTATATCTTATTTTTACGCTTGGATTGTGCTCTCAGTGCTTATATGATTCACTATGGAAGCATGAAAGATAACAAGGATGTTATATCTATATATTCAAACATAATATATGTTTTCGGATAATATTTTTGTAGAAAAAGAGTTTGGGAGCTAGCTGAGAAAGATGCAAAATTTCCAGCTGTTATTATAAATTGATACACGTAATTTATGTATTCATAGATGAAATTTGGGGGAGCCAATTGATTATTATATTACATTTACTGCCGTTTCGATTGGGAGTTTTTCTGTAGGTAGGGTATGTTAGAAATGGGTGGAACGCTTGCTCTTTGGTATGATGAAAGAGATAAAGGAACTGAGATGGTGCGTGGCGCGCAACGTCTCTTAGGGTTGGAAGAAATTGGATGTGTGCGGCCAGAAGTTGAACTGCATTTCAATCTCTGGCGCGATCTTAATACATCAATAGAGACTAATTTTCTTGATATTGGCCTTAGATTTAGAACTTCTCTCGAGCCAGTTAAGCAGTTTTATATATATATACCTTGTAAAATTCATAGTGAGCATTTGAGAGATATCAGCCAGGTTCTTAAATTTGGCCAAACACTTGATGCAGTATTTAATTCTGTAATTAGCCTTGGAGATCAAGGGGATAGATATTACAAGACCACGAATGCTGGACGTCATTTCACGACAATTTATAGCATTGATTTTAGTGTAGATGGTGATGTGCATGTCGAATATATTCAAAATGATGATCAAAGTACCGGGTCTCTCATTATTTTTACCGAAAAGTTGTGTGGTCGAATTCGAAAACAGCAGGCAGAAGGATGTTTGAACTCGTACATTCGCTTCCGATTATATCTTAAGGGGCCTGCTTCAGAGGTTTTCAGTCAAGAAATTGATGTGAATGATCATTTCACTGTTCCACTTATCGGGCGCCTTGAACTGACAGAATTTAGGCTGAACGAGAAACGGAGCTACCCGAGTAGTATTGCCGAAATTGCTCGTAAAGGACAATTTAATGTAGCTCAGATTCACTATTTTCTTATTCGAGATCTTCGCCATGAGCTTACAATGCAACATAAACCTTTCAGGAAGGTTCGCAGGCTAGAGGGTAAGCTCTGGCGGCATTATTTGCTCGACAATGGAGATGAGCGGCGCGTTGCGGAGTATGAGCGCCTAGCAGATCGCATGGTAATCTACCATTGGCGCGAGGACGCTCAGGACAAGAGTCCAGTCGAAGACTTCGTTGCATTTGCCAGCTTCCGAGCGAGCGCGAGGAACATCTGGGTGTATCTACTGATTGCTGTATTGCTTGGAGCGGTCGGGAGCTCCTTGGCAACGGGGGTGGCTAATATATTGAAATGGCGTGATTATGATGTTGGTCCTCCTGGATGGGAGGGGTGGCTGATGCTGATTGTGTTGTTTGGAGTGGCTTTTGGAGGGCTGGCAAGGCTCTTGGCTCCGCCGTCGCTTCGTCTGCTACGGCAGATCGCTTCCTGGCGAAGAAAAATTCTCTAGAGTGCCCGATGGCACCTTCCCCGACATGCCCTAGATGTAGTAGGAAAGAGTGATGAACAGGCAAGCCCCATCCATGATCTGGACATCCTCACGCCCACTTGTGACACCTTGCGCTGCGAGTGTCACGTTGTGGTCGGTGTGGTCTGAGCTTCGTCATTTGGAGGGCGTGTATCCGGGTTTCGGCTCGTGGTATTGGAAGAAAGTTGTTCCTGGTCTCCACGATGGCAGCCGTAAGATTCTGACTTCCACGGCAGGCGGTGTCTTGAGTGGCATCGTTATTGCTAAATCTCAAAATGAAAAAAAGATTTGCACTGTCTGGGTGCCGAGAGAGTTTCGGGGGCATTCAATTGCTCGGCATCTGATGCAAGGTGCATTCGATTGGCTGGGGACGACAAAGCCGTTGTTTACGGTTCCGGATGAACGGATGCAGGAGTTCGCCGGACTCGTCAGGGAATTGGGGTTTGAGTACCGCTCAACAGAGTCAGATTACTACGGAATTGGGCGTATTGAGCATGTTTTCAACGGTGTGCTTAAAGCTCCACTTCATGCTTGAGCCTCTCTGAGCCAGCGGGATAGAGCAGAGATATCTCCGGAATCTAGAAGAAGAAATGGCACGCTGAGCCGTTCAGCTTGGGATCTGGAGTGCTCGATTTCTTCGCTTTGGAAACGCTCTATGCTAGAAAATGACATCTCGGGGCGGGCTGCTTCGATCCGGCGCCGCTGTATGCATAGAACATCCGCGCGAACGACAGCGATGCCGGATGGCCCAAGCGCATCGAAATCCTCGTTTGAGATAGGTAGCGGATCAGATCGAACATCAAGCACAGCATGCCCATCTAGAATTGTGTTTGAGGCGTTAAGTAGTCCTCTTCGGTGCAGTTCATCCACTAGCGCCCGTTGGTTTTGGTGAGCTGTCTCATGATCTCGCAGGATTAAAGGGCGACCGATCTCTCTGAGCACACTGCTTGCTACAACGTGCTTCCATCTTGTTTCTTGTGAGACTAATGCCGTCAGGGTCGAGGTCTTGCCTGCTCGAGATGCACCAGTGACAAGAAACATTTTCCAGACCGCCTTTTTCTTGATCTAGGAATTACTATAGATGCTTGGCGAGGGCATCCGACATCTTTTATCTCTATGCGCTTTGTGGTCGCGTCCCGTTAACACGAGGAGGATTACCCTAGGTCCTTAACCGCTTCGTCGTTTGCTAAGGCATCGGCAACCTGTTGATCAAGTGCGACCCAGATGACAGCGCCGCTTTTGTGAATATAACGAATGGGGCGATGAAGGCGTACTGCGCTGGACATGATCCATGCATGGCGATGCTTGGAGAACTTCCCGGTAAGGAAAGTATCAGACGGAATATGATGCTTGTCGGCGTTGTCGATCATCCTCTGATCAGATAGCGGCCCGTCAGTTCCGATCATTCTGGCGACACCAACCACATGGCCACCGCCTTTTTTGATCAGACCAATCCAGCCGCGCAGCTTTGCGGATGTGCGGCGCATTTCCCAGATCTTGGTGCCATTCATGATCTTGGTGATCCATGGCTCGTCGACGATAAGTGCTTTTTCGATTTTCATGCTGGCGATCAGCCCACTTCGGTGATCCAGTTTGGAGGTTAGCGTATGATCGGGCTTTCGTCCATCTGGATGATGGTTTCAGGAGCCGGTGGTCGGTGTCTGTTCAAGCAGATCATGGCGCTCATCCCGCACCAGAGCAGGCAAGTCGCTGTCAGAATCGGTGACGACAGCTTGCGCTCCGCAACGTATCTTCAGATACGAAGCGGACCTCTGTGATTCACGCAGCGAATTTCCGCTCACCGCCCAATATGTCGATGGCGCATCATCAGGCATCTATATGCGGCGCAAACGTGCTGCGAATGGCTTTGCCGTCCCGGCCCGGTGGCGATCCGAACAGGCGACGATATTCCCGGCTGAACTGAGAGGGGCTTTCGTAACCGATCGCATAGCCGATGCGGGCTATGTCGGCGCGGTCGGCGAGGAGCAGGCGGCGGGCCTCCTGCAAGCGGAGCTGTTTTTGGTACTGCATCGGCGTCATTGCTGTTACTGCCTTGAAATGGCGGTGGAAGGTGGCGGGGCTCATCCCGGCGACCTCGGCCAGTTGCCGCACGTTCAACTGGTCGGCAAAGCCCTCGCGAATGCAGGCAATGGTCCGGCCGATCCGCGCCATGGGACTGCCGGCAAGGCCTATCTGGCGCAACGTCGGCCCCATCGGACCATTCAGCAAAATCCAGGTGATCTCCCGCCGGATCAACGGCGCGAGGACCGGGATGTCGCGCGGCCGGTCGCACAAAGCAAACAACCGGCAGAGCGGATCGGCCAGATCCGCCCCGAAATCATGGACGGCAAGCGCCGCTTCGGTGGAGGCGGCCCCGGTTCCGTCAAGTTCCAATAGCAGATCTGAAATCGTCGCTGGGTCCAGCGCCAGGCTGAAGGCCAGATAAGGCAGGTCTGGCGTCGCGCGGGTGATTTCGGCCCGGATCGGCACTTCCATCGATGCGATCAGGCATTTGCCCTCATCATAACGATAGGCGCGGTTGCCCAGCATGCTGGTCTTGGCGCCCTGTGCCACCACGCAGAGCGAGGGGCGATAGACAGCGTGGATCGGTCCCGTTGGCGCTGCGGCCGACGTGAGAAGCAGCCCATCGATCAGGGCTTCTCGGCCACGCGCCTGCCATTGGCGGGCGATCAGGGCCTTGAGCAAGGCAAGGGCGTCGTTTTCCATGCCCTCTAATCTACGCTTCGTTCGGGCGTTCCGCAGCCTAAAATCGGCACGGATGAGAGGATCGTGCAAGGATATGCGAGGATCGGCGTCGAGGCGCTGGGCGGGAATGCCCTATCTTGGCCCAGAGTTCGGGGCACTGAACCCGGTCCTTCTCCCGACGCGAAAGGAATGTCCCGTGCGGTATCGCACTCTCGGTCCCAGCGGCCTTCTGGTCTCGGAACTCTGCCTTGGCACTATGACCTTTGGCGGGTCCGACGGCATATGGGGCCAGATTGGTCAGTTGCAGCAGGACGAGGCCGACGCGCTGGTCAGGACGGCCTTTGACGCCGGCATCAATTTCATCGACACCGCCAATGTCTATGCGGGCGGCGAGAGCGAGCGGATCCTCGGTCAGTCGATCCTCAACCTTGGCATCCCACGCGACGATGTGGTGATCGCGACCAAGGTGCTTGGCCCGATGGGTGAAGGCCCAAACGCGCGGGGCGCCTCGCGCGCGCATATCATGGCGCAGGCCAAGGCCAGCCTGTCGCGCTTGCAGTTGGACCATATCGACCTTTACCAGATCCACGGCTTCGATCCGCTGACCCCGATCACCGAGACGCTTGAGGCCCTTGATACGCTCGTCCGGCAGGGTCACGTGCGCTATGTCGGGTTGTCGAACTGGGCCGCCTGGCAAATCGTTAAGGCGGTCGGCATCGTTGAAGCGCGCAAGCTGGCGCCGATCTTGTCGCTGCAAGCCTATTATACGCTGGTCGGCCGGGATCTGGAACGTGAGATCGTGCCGATGCTGCGGGCCGAGGGTATCGGCCTGATGGTCTGGAGTCCGCTGGCGGGCGGGTTCCTTTCGGGCAAATACAGCAGTGACGGTGCGAATGACGGCCGTAGGGCGAGCTTCAACTTCCCGCCCGTCGATCTGGAACGGGGCGATGCGGCCATCGCGGTCATGCGCGGGATCGCATCGGCCAAAGGCTGCACGGTGGCGCAGGTGGCGCTGGCCTGGCTGCTGCATCAACCGGTGGTGACAAGTGTGATCGTGGGTGCGAAACGGATTGAGCAGTTGCAGGACAATATACGCTCGACCGAGTTAGCGCTTTCGATCGAGGATCTTGCGGCGCTGGACAAAGTGACGACACAGCCTGCCGAGTATCCGGGCTGGATGCTGGAGCGTCAGTCGGAATATCGCGCGGGGTTCCTGTCGCAGAAGGCCTGAAATCTCAAATCGCCCCGCCCGCGCCAAGGGCGGGGCGATGGTGTCTGGCGCTGACTGAGGTTTTCCTCGTGCCTGATTAGCTGGGCGACCCGGACGCACATCCCGGAATCCGTATGACTTTGGGCGGGCTGCTCCGGGTGCGCCGCGGCAGGCGGCGCATCTCAAGCCTGCCCCCCTGTTGAGGGTATGTTCGAAGCTGACAGAACCGATGCGGGACTATGTGGACGGCCAGATCCGGTCTGGGGCCTATGCCAATCTCAGCGAAGTGGTGCGTGCCGGTATCCGCCTGCTGATGGAGAGGGACGGGGCCCGGAAGTTCTACGCGCTGAAGGCCGAACTTGAGCATGCTGCATGTCTGGCCAAACCGATCGGTCGGGGTCAGATGTGTGGTCGCCTAGGGATGGTTCCGCCGCCCGAAGTAAAAACGCAAGTTTGGGTCCAAGCCGGACATTCGCATGTCCGTGGATTCTGGATACCATGTCCGGAATGGGGGCAAGATCATCAGTAGACGGATGAATGACGAGACGCCGAATGGCGTCCCGCATCGTTTCAGGAACCCGTTTTCGGGACGTCCATTTTACGGGTTAAGCCAGTCCTTGTCAGGCCGCGTGATCAGGCGGGCCGAAAAATATGCGTGGTCTAGATCGAAGATAGTCTTGATCCGATAGGTCCGCAGGGCGTCGTCCCGTTCCACTAAGAAGCACGACACCTCGCTCACGTTGCTGGCGGAGCTAAACGGCAGCAGCAGCTGCATCCTCTGCTCTTCGACGAAAAACACTGGGATCGCGACCTTGTAGTTGCGACGGATCTTCGGGATCAGGTTCTCCAAAGCACCACGGAGGTAATTCCTGACGACATCGTCGGAGAAATTGGGCATGCCAGCCCGCTCCTTCGCCCGCTCGAAGAGATGGTCGAAGACCTCTCGGTCAAGGCTGTATTCCGTGTCGAAGATGAAGTCCCGGCTATCCTTTGAGTACCATGCGATGTCGGGTTGCTTCGTCCCAAAATTGCTCTGGTAGTTCCGGTCATTTGGTGCGTAGCACCCCTTAAAGACCCAGTCTGGCGTCTCACGCTCCGGCATTCCGGGCCGAGGCTTATATTTCTCGAAGACCGCCATTAGATCGGCACCGTGGGCGTTCTGTAGGCCGGTGTTGAACGTGATCCAGTCCCCGCATGGGGACTCGATGAAGAACCGCCCAGGCTCCTGCTGCTCGAGGACGACCAAGCGTTTGAACGTGTAGTTTAGGTAGTTCCGCAGCTTCGGATACGCTTGGTTGGCGTATTTATCTTTGAAGCGCTGCTGGTGGAAGTGCCACGCGTCGACACCGTCAACGGTCTGGCGGGCGACGAGGGCGAAGGGTTCGTTGTAGTCGCCTTTGATCGCGTAGAAATGCGCAAACACCTCATCGACCGGTTGTTCGCGATGCATCTTAAACAGGCTTGCATATGCCTTCATAGTAGCTATCCTTTGTGTGGGTTTATTTGTGTGGTAGGCGGGATAGAGACGATATTAGCCTCGGGATCTGATGCCCCGAGGCTATTTATCTATATCCTCTTTCGAGGAAGATCTTTAAAAGGTGCCCGTAGGGCTGAAAGCTGTGTAGGGGTAGGTGTTTCGTCTAAGCTGTATAGCGCATAAGGCGGCAATCACGCCACTGATATGAGGAATTTAGACTCAAGGGTGGCCAGAGTCAAGCTCTAAATTCAAAAGCATGCATCCTAGGGGAAGATGATGTCGACGTTATCCGCATGGCGACTGCATGACGTTGCCGGTGGAGCCGGCGCCGGCAGGGTTCCGCGGTGCCGCCTTCGATGATCATGGCGTCTCACGGCAGCGGGGCATCGCCTTGGCCGATTTCTCCTTCTATCTTCTTCACCTTGATCGAAGATTGGCAGGGCAACGAATTGCGCGATGAGGGTAAGGCGTCACGCAAGCAAGACCTTACGGTGCTGCGCCATCGGCTCCATCCCGGGAACGCGGAAGCAGGTCTCGAACTGCGCGTCCATCTCTCCTGATGCAGACTGCGCGCCCGTTCAGGATCGCAACGCATGGCGTGGATCAGCAACACCACTCTTCGTAGCGGCGCATTCATCGCGATACCGAGAGGTGCTTAGCGCAAGTTGCGCAGAACATCGATCAGGCGATCATGAGCGCGTGCAGACGCCTCGTTCCAGCTGACATAGGCCGGATCCAGATTGTAGCCGATGCCTTCAAGATCCCGTTCAGCCGGATATATTCCGCTAGCGCGGGCAGAAGCGTGGCGAACGCAGTGGAGAGTGCGGTTGCGCGAGTCCGACCGGCGGGCACGAAGGGCGTATGCACATGCTTGTTCATGTGAGTTCGTCTTGCTCCACGAGCCAGACGGTCAGCATGGGTCGCAGTGGTGAGCCGCCCGAAGGCCGATATGTGGCCCACCTCGATGCCGGTATGCTCACAACCGAGGCGCATCATGTCGAACACCGGCCATTGCAGAAAATACGGCGTTCTGGCGACTATGGCCATGACGAGAAGAGGATCCATCTGCGCGGCACGATATTTATCGCAGTCATTCTTCATGAAGAGAAATATTTTATTGAAATTGAATTATTATTGAAATTATGAATTTCAAAAAATTAATAAAAATTACTATTAGTAAGGTAATATTTTATATAAAAATCATCATATTATGTCCTGCAGCAGAACGATATCAGATAAAATTACTCAGGTTTCATGCCAAAATTGCGATGATTAATTTGATGAAGATTGATCGAATTGAAGATAGTTCCTTGAATTTATTTGTAATTTCTTAGATTTATGTATTTGACACATTTGAGCGCCTAGAGCGGTCGCCTTGAAGGCTACGCAGGGGCTGTGGATTTCGAAATCCCCCGGGCGGAGCTGGAGCGGGCTCGGAGCTATCGCTCCGGGGCGCAGCGCGTCCGTCAGGAGGAAATCCGGGAAGCCGCGATTGAATCTGGGAGGGGCCGAGCGCGCGGTTAGTCTGTCATAACCAGACGTCGAACCGCATCTACAATCCCGGCTTCGGTTGCGGATGCGGCCGCGTTTCTCGCCGCGATCCGGAGCGAGCCCTGAATCAGCGGCGGTCCGGCGCGCAAGCGGCTCAGGCGAAAGCGCTTGAGATCTTTTCAGCCAGCCAATCGGCGAAGAGGCTGAGGCGCCGCGTCGGGCGAGCCCCGCCGGGGAACAGAAGATGCGCCGGCAAAGGCGCAGGACGGGCCTCAGGCAGAATCTCGACCAGCTCGCCCGCCTCCAGATGCGCGGCGACGTCATAGGCGGGGATCTGGATCATCCCCAATCCTGCGAGGGCGCAGGCGATATAGGCCTCGGCGTTGTTGGCGCTGACCCGCCAGGGCGCAGGACGGGTCCGCACGCGCCCGCCCTCGATCCATTCCCAATCCGCCACCCGCCCCGAGGCGGGCGAGGCGTAAGCCACCTGAACATGACGATCAAGATCGCTCAGACCTTGCGGCGTTCCGTGGCGCGCCAGATAGGCGGGGCTGGCGACGTTGATCTGAAGGATCTCCCCAAGGCGCCGGGCGCGCAGGCTGGAATCCGGCAAGACGCCGATCCGCAAAGCGCAATCCACCCGCTCGCCCACCAGATCCGCCGGACGATCCGTCGCGCCCAGCTCCACGAGGACGCCCGGCCAGCGCTCCAAAAACTCCGGCAGAGCGGGCGCGACGATCAGGCGCCCCACCCGCCCCGGAACCTCCACGCGGATGCGCCCCTCCAGACCTCGCGCGGCGCTGCGGAACATCGTCTCCATCTCCTCATGCTCAGAGAGGAGAGCGAGGCAGCGCTCGTAAAACTCCACGCCTTCGTCGGTCGGATGGAGGCGGCGCGTCGTGCGCTGCATGAGGCGGGCGCCCAACCGGGCCTCAAGCTCGGCCACCGCCGCCGAAACGCTGGAGCGCGGCTTCTGCAAGGTGTCGGCCGCGCGCGTGAAGCTGCGGGCCTCCACGACCCGGACGAAGATCCGATAAAGGTCGATGCGGTCCATTGTTCGCCGATCCTGACAAGTGAAGCTGGAATACGCGGATTAAACCGAAAATCCCAGCAGATATTCTCCGCTCAAGATCAACGGACGGCATATGGAGAACCACCATGACCATTCGCAGCGTCAAAGATAAGACCATTCTGATCGCAGGCGGCGCCAAGAATCTGGGCGGCCTGCTCGCCCGCGACTTCGCCGGACTCGGCGCCAAGGCGGTGGCCGTGCATTACAACAGCCCCGCCACGGCGGCGGAGGCCGAAGCCACCGTGGCCGCAGTCAAGGCCGCCGGAGCCCAAGCCGCCGCCTTTCAGGCCGATCTGACCACCGCGGGCGCGATGAAGAAGCTTTTCGCCGACGCTCAGGCCGCCTTCGGACGCCCGGACATCGCCATCAACACCGTGGGCAAGGTGCTCAAGAAGCCCATCGCCGAGATCTCCGAAGCCGAATATGACGAGATGAGCGACGTCAACGCCAAGGCGGCCTTCTTCTTCATCAAAGAGGCGGGCGCGGCGCTGAACGACAATGGATCGATCTGCACGCTGGTGACCTCGCTGCTGGGCGCCTATACGCCCTTCTACGCCAGCTACGCCGGAACCAAGGCGCCGGTGGAGCATTTCACCCGCGCCGCCTCGAAGGAGTTCGGCGCGCGGGGAATCTCGGTGACGGCCATCGGCCCCGGCCCCATGGACACGCCTTTCTTCTATGGTCAGGAGGCGCCCGACGCGCAGGCCTATCATAAGTCGGCCGCCGCGCTCTCCTCGATCTCGAAGACCGGCCTGACCGACATCGAGGACATCGCGCCGTGGATCCGCTTCCTCGTCACCGAAGGCTGGTGGATGACTGGCCAGACCATCCTCGTCAACGGCGGCTACACCACGAAATGATCTCGCTCGGGCCCGGCTCTCCGCCATGGAGCCGGGCTTACGCCTTCGCGGTTCTCAGAACGCCCCGATCCCCTCGATCCGCGCCTTAACAAGGAGCGTCTTCCGCGAGCGCGTCAGACGACCTCCACGCCGAAGAGCTGCAGCCGCGTGAGGGCGGGGAAAGGCGAAGGATCTTCGGCTTTGACGAGCCTGTGCAGCTTCGCTCCGGAAACCACGCGCGGAGAAAAGCCGAATTCCTGCGCCGCGCCGGTTTTCCGCAGGTCGAGAATCTCCTCGCTTCCATCGGAGAAGCCGAGGGTCGCGCGCCTCCACCAGGCGTCATGCGGGAAATCCGCGCGCAGAGTCAGCGCCGCGCCGTCCAGAAGCACAGGACGTCCGAAGTCCAGCGTGAGCGCGGCCTCCGGATCGCGGTTGATCCCCCAACTCGTATAGGGCCAAAAGCCGTGATCGTCGTTGGCGCATTCCCCGTCTATGGCGTTGCGCGCGGCGAAGACGGCCTCTCCTCGCGTCTCGACGTTCGCGCTGGCGTGCGGAAACAGCGCGGCCGCGCCGGGGTCGTCCCAAGGATTCAGCGCGAGATCCCGCCTCGCCGCCAATTCCTCCGGACGGGCCGGGCGCAGCCAGAGCCGGTGCAGCTCTCCCGTGAATGATTTGGGGGAGTAGGTTTTTTTGCGATCTCCGAAGGGGACCGGCACTTCATGGCGGCCCGGCCGCATGAACACGAGCGCCGGAGCGACCGCGTCGTCCAGAGCCAACCAGACATGCGCCTCGCTGGTCGTGGAGAAGATGAGGCGGTCGCCCGGCTCATAGGCTTTGCGATGGACGAGGAAGATCTCCCCTTCGCCGGAGGCCTCGGCCAAAATCCGCCCCGAACCGGACGAAACTTCTAACCGCATCATGAAGCGCTTCCTTTCCTCAAGCTCTCCGGCGCGGCTGAAGCCCTGCTCGCAAGCCCCGCCGGATTTTCCGCCTTCGCCGCTTCTTCAAGCTTCAAGCGCCTGCGAAAGTCAATCGCGGGCGGTCCATTGGGGCGGCCTCTCGATCGGTCGGGCCGGAGGCGCCGCGCCGCTGTCGGCCTCCGCGCAGGTTGCGCCGCAAGATCGCCCGCGCCGGGGCGCCGGGGCGGGGCGGCGGATAAGCCAAAGGCGGCGAATTCAACGCCTTCGGGAGATCCCATGCGATCACCCGGCGCATCGCTCTTTCTTGATCGGTCTTCGCAGGAGCGAAAGCATTTTTTTTGCTGAAATCCGGTGATGAAATACGATAACTTGTCGGTCGGTTTCGTCGGGCGGTCTCGGCGGGCGGTCTCGGCGGACGCGCCAAGGCTCCCAAGACCTTGGGCGAAGGAACGATGCGGGTTGGTGGCGCTGGGTTTCAGCTCCGTACGCCTCATGACATGGGGATTGCGATGAACCTTTATTCAGATTATCTGGCTGAGATCGAAAGCAGAAAAGCTCAAGGGCTCGCGCCTAAGCCGATCGACGACGGCGGCCTCGTGGGCGAAATCATCGCGTTGATCGAGGCCCCCGGCGACGAGCGCCGGGCGGACGCCCTGAAGTTCTTCATCACTAACACCCTGCCCGGCACCACGAGCGCCGCGGGCGTCAAGGCGGCCTTCCTCAAGCGAATCATCCTCGGCGAAACGGTCGTCCCGGAGATCACGCCCGCCTTCGCGCTCGAACTCCTGTCCCATATGAAGGGCGGACCCTCGGTCGAGGCGCTGCTCGACATCGCCCTCGGGAAAGACGCCGCGCTCGCCGCGCAGGCGGGCGAGGTGCTGAAGACTCAGGTCTTCCTCTACGACGCCGACATGTTCCGCCTGCGCGACGCCTATAAGGCGGGGAGCGCCGTCGCGAAGGGCGTCCTCGAAAGCTACGCCAAGGCCGAATTCTTCACCAAGCTCCCCGAGGTCGAGGACGAGATCAAGGTCGTGACCTTCATCGCCGCCGAAGGCGACATCTCGACCGATCTGCTCTCGCCCGGCAATCAGGCGCATTCGCGCTCCGACCGCGAGCTGCACGGCCAATGCATGATCACGCCTGAGGCTCAGCAGGAGATCGTGGCGCTGAAGGCCAAGCACCCGGACAAGCGGGTGATGATGATCGCCGAGAAGGGCACGATGGGCGTGGGCTCCTCGCGCATGTCCGGCGTGAACAACGTGGCGCTCTGGACCGGCAAACAGGCGAGCCCCTATGTGCCCTTCGTGAATTTCGCGCCGGTCGTGGCGGGCACCAACGGCATTTCGCCGATCTTCGCCACCACCGTCGACGTGACCGGCGGCATCGGCGTCAATCTGAAGAACTGGGTCCGCAAGACCGGCGCCGACGGCAAGCCGGTCCTCGACGGCGAAGGCAATCCGATCCTCGAACAGAAATTCTCGGTCGAGACCGGAACCGTCCTCGTCATCGACGTGAAGAATAAGAAGCTCCGCGACGCGGACGGCAAGGAATTGGTGGACGTCGCCGCCGCCTTCACGCCCCAGAAAATGGAGTTCATGAAGGCCGGAAGCTCCTACGCCATCGTTTTCGGCAAGAAGCTCCAGACCTTCGCCGCCCAGACCCTCGGAATCGAGGCGCCCCTCGTCTTCGCGCCGAACAAAGAGATCAGCGTCGAGGGCCAGGGCCTGACCGCCGTCGAGAAGATCTTCAACCGCAACGCCGTCGGCGTGACGCCGGGCAAGGTGCTGCACGCCGGATCCGACGTGCGGGTCAAGGTGAACATCGTCGGCTCTCAGGACACCACCGGCCTGATGACCGCCCAAGAGCTGGAGGCCATGGCGGCCACCGTCATTTCTCCGCTCGTGGACGGCGCTTATCAATCGGGCTGCCATACGGCTTCGGTCTGGGACAAGAAGGCTCAGGCCAATATTCCGAAGCTCATGTCTTTCATGAACAACTTCGGCCTGATCACCGCCCGCGATCCCAAGGGCGTCTATCACTCGATGACCGACGTGATCCACAAGGTGCTGAACGACATCACCGTGGACGATTGGGCGATCATCATCGGCGGCGACAGCCATACCCGCATGTCCAAGGGCGTGGCCTTCGGCGCCGACTCCGGCACCGTGGCGCTGGCTCTGGCGACCGGCGAGGCGACCATGCCGATTCCGCAATCGGTCAAGGTGACCTTCAAGGGCGCGATGCAGCCGCATATGGATTTCCGCGACGTGGTCCACGCCACGCAGGCCCAGATGCTGAAACAATGCGGCGACAACGTCTTTCAGGGCCGCATCATCGAAGTCCACCTCGGCACGCTGCTGGCGGACCAAGCCTTCACCTTCACCGACTGGACGGCCGAGATGAAGGCCAAGGCCTCGATCTGCATTTCGCAGGACGACACGCTGATCGAGTCGCTGGAGATCGCCAAATCGCGCATCCAGATCATGATCGACAAGGGCATGGAGAACGCCGCGGGCACGCTCAAGGGCCTGATCGCCAAGGCGGACGCGCGCATCGCCGAAATCCGCTCCGGCGAGAAGCCCGCCCTGACGCCCGACGCCAATGCGAAATATTTCGCGGAGGTCGTGGTGGATCTGGACGTGATCGACGAGCCGATGATCGCCGATCCCGACGTCAACAACGCCGACGTCTCCAAGCGCTACACCCATGACATGATCCGCCCGGTGTCTTACTACGGCGGCTCCAAGAAGGTGGATCTGGGCTTCGTGGGCTCCTGCATGGTGCATAAGGGCGATATGAAGATCGTCGCCCAGATGCTGAAGAATCTGGAGAAGGCTCAGGGCAAGGTGGAGTTCAAGGCGCCGCTCGTGGTGGCCGCCCCGACCTACAACATCATCGACGAGCTGAAGGCCGAAGGGGATTGGGAGATCCTCCAGCGCTATTCCGGCTTCGAATTCGACGACTTGCTCCCGAAAGGCAAGGCGCGGACCGAATACGAGAACATCCTCTATCTGGAGCGCCCCGGCTGCAATCTCTGCATGGGCAATCAGGAGAAGGCGGAGAAGGGCGACACCGTTCTGGCGACCTCGACGCGCCTCTTCCAAGGCCGCGTCGTGGAGGATACGGCCGAGAAGAAGGGCGAATCGCTGCTGGCCTCGACTCCGGTGGTGGTGCTCTCGGCGATCCTCGGCCGCACGCCGAACGTGGATGAATATAAGGCCGCCGTCGAAGGGATCGATCTGACCAAGTTCGCCCCGCCGAAGGCTCCGCGGATCGACGCCTTGTCCATCCAATATTAAGGCGTCAGGCCGGAGCGGCCGCAGACGGACGCGCGATCGCAGGGGGCTCTGAGGTTTCTCAGGGCCCCTTTCTCATCTTGGCGATAAGGGGCGAGGCTTCAGCGGATGAGCGTCGTCAGAATCCGACGCGCTTCCTCCTGAAGCTCGGCGGAGGCGGCGGCCTCGCCGGTCAGATGGCGCAGAAGGCTCCGCTGGAAAATCCCGTCGAAGAGGCCGTAAAGCGCCGCCGGAGACAGCCCGATGGCCCGGCCGCTCAGCTCCGAAAGCCGCGCCCCGATGCGCCAGACCATGTTTTCGAGGCGCTGGTCGATCTCGACCACATCGGCCTGAAAGGCCTCCTCGAACATGGCCTGCGCGCGCAGATCATACCAGAGCCGATGAGTCAAAGCGTCCTCGCGCAGGGTCTCCGCGAGTTTGGCGGCCACGCCTTCGATCAGTTCGCCGGGGGTCTCCGCCCGGATCGTCACCTGATCGTAGCGCGTCGCGCAGACGGCCTTGTATTGGCGCATGGCGCAGCAGATCAGATCCGTCTTGTCTTTGAAGTAATAATGCAAAACGCCATGCGTGAAGTCGGATTTATCCGCGATGTCGCGCAGGCTGGTCCGGGCGTAGCCTAATTCGGCGAGCGTCTCCAGCGCCGCCCCGGCCAGCGCCATGCGGCGGCTCTCCACCTTGTCGAGGGCTTTGTCGAGGGCGGGCGCCCGCGGACGCCGGGTCCGCCGAGGCGCTTCCTGCGCCTCCGTTCGTCTCGCTTCCGCCTCGTTCAGCCGCCCGATCATTCCGCCTCTCGCATTCTGTCAGATTCAGCGCGTTCAGAGCGAAGATTTAGGGAGGACGCAGGGAAAAGTCACGCCGCTTGACGCTATTTGACGGTCGTCAAAAGTTATTTATACGATTGTCATAAATAATCTTGACAGTTGGTCAGATTCTTTTGAAATCTGGAGACGGGCGGAACAATCAAAACGACCACGCCCGGTCAGGGGCCCGCGCGAAGACGGGCCGATCCTTAGGGAGGATCTTCAGGTGAGCGTTCAAAGACTCGAAGGCCGCACGGCTTTCGTCACGGGCGGAGCGCGCGGCATCGGCGCCGCCGTCGCTCAGGCTCTGGCCGCCTCGGGGGCCTCGGTGATGATCGGCGATCTGCTGGAGGATCTCGCCCGCGAGACCGCCGCGCGGATCGCCGCCGAAACCGGCGCCCGAACCGCCGCCATCCGGCATGACGTGACCGACGAAGCCCAATGGGAGCGCGCCGTGGCGCAGACCCTCGCCGTTTTCGGCGGCTTCGACATTCTGGTGAACAACGCCGGGCTGGAGATCACGTCTCTGGTGGCCGATCTCGCCGCCGAGGACATCCGCCGCATGTGCGAAGTCAACGTGGTGGGCTCGGGTCTGGGCATGAAGCACGCCTTCCGCGCCATGCGTCCCGGAGGCCCCGCCGGAAAGGGCGGCGCGGTGATCAACATCTCTTCGGTGGCGGCGACCATCGCCTTTCCGGCCATCTCGGCCTATTCCGGCACGAAATCCGCCGTGGACCGCATGACCCGCGTCGCCGCCGTGGAGGCGGGCAAGCTCGGCTATGGGGTGCGGGTGAACTGCCTTTATCCCGGCCTCATCCCCACGGATATGGGCGTGGCACTGGCGCAAGACATCGTGCGGCTCGGGCTGGCGCCGGATATGGACGCCGCCGTCGGGGGCGTCATCGCCCAAACGCCGCTCGGACGCCTCGCGGAGGTCGGCGACGTGGCCGACGCCGCCGTCTTCCTCGCCTCGAACGAGGCCCGCTTCATCACCGGCGTCGGTCTGCCGGTCGAGGGCGGCATGGGGACTTGATCCCCGCATCTCCCATTCTGGAATCTTCCATCAGGAGTCCTTCCCATGTCCGACAAGAAGCCCGTCGTCGTCTATGGCGTCTCGGGATACACCGGCAGGCTGATCTGCGAATATCTGCGCGAATATCACATCCCCTTCATCGCCGCCGGACGCGATAAGGACCGCGTGGCGGAAGTGGTCGCGAAGATTCCGGGCATCGAGACGGCGGATTACGAAGTCGTCGGCGTGGAGCATACGCCCGAAGCTCTGACCGAGCTTTTCAAAGGCGCGAAGGTGGTCTGCAACACGGTCGGCCCCTTCATCAAGCTGGGCCCGGCGGTGGTCGAAGCCTGCCTCGCGGCGGGATGCCATTACCTCGACACCACCGGCGAACAGGATTGGGTGAAGCTCTGCGACGAGGAATGGGGCGCGAAATTCGCGAAAGCCTCGCTGCTGCTCTCGCCCGGAATCGCGCATATGTACACCACCGGCGAGATCGCCGCGAACATCGCGCTGGAGACGCCGGGCCTCGACACGCTGGACATGCTGGTGCTCTGGAAGGGCCTGCCCACCATCGCCTCGACTCAGACGATCTTCACGATCCTCAAGGCGAACTGGTATTATCTGGAGCAGAATAAATATGTGGAATGGGATCTGACCTCGAATTTCGAAGTCTCGGTGCCCGGCCAGCATATGAGCGCCATCGCCGTGCCCTGGGGCGGCACCTCGCATCCGGTCTGGTTCAAGAACGATCCCCGCGTGGCCAATTGCAAGGTGATCGGCGGCGTGATCCAGCGCGAGATCATGCAGGGCGTCGTCCAGACCATGCAGATGGTCAAGGAGAAGATCAAACCGCTGCCCATGGAGCAACAAGAGATCGAACTTGGCAAGATCGCCGCCAGCGTTCAGGGCTCCATGCCGCCGCGCGAGAATCCGCGCGTCAACACCTCGGTGGATTCGGTCCACGCCTCGGGGCCGCTGGGCCGCTCCCATGTCGTGATCCACGGCAACAGCAATTATAAGCAGACCGGCATGTTGCAGGCCTACGCCGCGAGCTGGCTGGTTCAGGCGCCGCCGCTGCGGGTGGGCTTCGCCTCGGCCTGTCAGGCTTTCGGACATCGCAGCCTGCTCGGCCAGTTGCGCATGTTCGGGCTCGTCGCCGAGCCCATCGTCACCGTGAACGCCTGAGATGGCCGCCTCCGAAGCCGATCCCCGCATTCAGGGATCGGGCGCCCGGCTGGTCGATTATCTCGACAAGGGCGCGAGTCTGGGGGCGCAAGCCCCCTGCCTCACCATGGACGAGCGCAGCCTCGCCTACGCCGAGGTTCAGGGGATCAGCTGGCGGGTGGCGCGGAGCCTCGACGCCTCGGGGATCGCGCCCGGCGAGAAGGTCGCGATCCTCTCGGGCAACGACCCCATAGCCTTCTCCTGCGTCTTCGGGATTTCGCGGTCGGGCGCGGTCTGGTGCCCGGTGAATCCGCGCAACGAGGCTTCGGAGAACCGCTTCATCCTCGACGCCTTCGATTGCGCGGCGCTGATCTTCCACAGCGATTTCCAGAAGATGGTCGAGGTTCTGCGGCCTTCGCTGCCCAAGCTGCGGCTGCTGGTCTGCCTCGACCGCGATCTGGATTTCGCGCCCTCGCTGGAAAGCTGGCTGGCGGAGGCCCCCGCCTCCCCCTTCGAGCGCGCGCCGCCCGATGATCTGGCCATGATCCCCGGCACCGGCGGCACCACCGGCAAGCCCAAGGGCGTGATGTTGTCGGGCCGCAATCTGGAGGCCATGACCGCCATCACGCTCATGAGCTATCCTTTCGAGGATCGCCCGGTCTATCTGGCCCTTGCTCCGCTGACCCACGCCGCCGGAGTCCTCTGCTTCCCGATCCTCTGCCTCGGCGGGCGGATCGTGATCATGCATCATGCGGATATGGGCGAATTCCTGCGGCTGATCGAGGTCCATCGGGTTTCGCATGTCTTCTTGCCCCCCACCGTGATCTACATGCTGCTTGATCATCCGGGGCTGGATTCCGCCGATCTCTCTTCTCTGCGCTGCTTCTGGTATGGCGCGGCGCCCATCTCGCCGAGCCGCCTCGCGGAGGCTCTGCGGCGGATCGGCCCCATGGCGCAGCTTTTCGGCCAGACCGAAGCCCCCATGATGATCTCGACCATGGCGCCCAAAGATCATTACAACCCCGACGGCTCGGTGAATCCGGCGCGTCTGGCTTCGGCGGGGCGCCCGAGTCCTCTGGTGCGTCTGGCCATCGTCGATCCGGAGGGGAATATGCTGCCGCAGGGCGAGCGCGGCGAGATCGTGGTGCGCGGCTCGCTCGTCATGGAGGGCTATTACAAAGACCCCGTCGCCACGGCGGACTCCGCCGTGAACGGCTGGCGCCGCACCGGAGACGTCGGGTATCTGGACGCGGAGAATTTCCTCTATATCGTGGACCGCGCCAAAGACATGATCATCACCGGAGGCTTCAACGTCTATTCGGTGGAGGTCGAGAACGCCTTGCAGGCCTATGAGGCGATTCAGGATTGCGCCGTGGTGGGCCTGCCCGACGAGAAATGGGGCGAGCGCGTCGTGGCGGTGGTTCAACCCCGTCCGGGGCGCGAGATCGACCCCGAGGCGCTGAAAGCCTTCGTCAAAGGGCGCGTCGGAGGCGTGAAGACGCCGAAGCAGATCGAAGTCTGGACCGATCTTCCCCGCTCCCGCGTGGGCAAGGTGCTCAAGGCGGAGATCAAGGCGGCTCTGCTGGCGGGAAAGGCCCTCTGAGATGACCGAGAAAACCTTCGTGGCGGGGGTCGGGATGATCCCCTTCTCCAAACCCGGCGCCTCGCCGAGCTATGACGCCATGGGCGCCGAGGCGATCCGGCTGGCGCTGAGCGACGCCGGAACCGGCTATGGCGAGGTCCGTCAGATCTACGCCGGATATGTCTATGGCGACAGCTGCGCGGGCCAGAGGGCGGCCTATCAGGTGGGTCTGAGCGGCGTCCCCATCGTCAACGTCAACAACAACTGCGCCACCGGCTCGACGGCGCTGTTTCTCGCCCGTCAGGCCGTGGCCCATGGCGTGGTCGACTGCGCCCTTGCGGTGGGCTTCGAGCAGATGACGCCGGGCGCTCTGGGCGTGGTCTTCGGAGACCGCCCCTCGCCTCTGGGCGCCTTCGACGAACAGGCCGACGCCCTCGTCGGGGCGGAGGAGGTGCCGATGGCTCTGCGCTTCTTCGGCGGCGCCGGACTGGAGCATATGCGCCGCTACGGCACCAAGCTCTCCACCTTCGCCAAGATCCGCGCCAAAGCCAGCCGTCACGCGGCGCGCAATCCGCTCGCGCTCTTCCGCAAGGAGGTCAGCGAGGAGGAGGTCCTCGCCTCGCCCATGCTCTGGGAAGGCGTGATGACCCGCCTTATGGCCTGCCCGCCGACTTGCGGCGCGGCGGCGGCGGTGGTCTGCAATGAAAGCTTCGCGCGGCGCCACGGCCTGAGCGGGCTGGTCGAGATCGCCGGACAGGCCATGACCACGGATCAGCCCTCCAGCTTCGAGAGCGGCGACATGCGGCGGGTGGTCGGCGCGGATCTGACCCGCCGCGCCGCCGAAAGCGTTTATGCTCAGGCGGGGATCGCGCCCGCCAATCTGGACGTGGTCGAGCTGCATGACTGCTTCGCCCATAACGAACTCATCACTTATGAGGCGCTCGGCCTCTGCCCCGAGGGCGAGGGCGAGGCTTTCGTGGTCGAGGGCCGCAACAGCTATGGCGGCGGGGTTGTGACCAATCCTTCCGGCGGGCTTTTGTCGAAGGGCCATCCGCTCGGCGCGACGGGCCTCGCCCAGTGTTTCGAGCTGACCCGGCAGATGCGCGGCGCCGCCGAAGCGCGTCAGGTCGAAAACGCGCGTTGGGCGCTTCAGCATAATCTCGGGCTGGGGAGCGCCTGCGTCGTGACGCTCTATCGACGCGCCGCCTAGATCGGGCGGCGCGGCGAAACTCCACCGCAAAAACAAAATCGAACATGGGAGGCGAAGATGCTCATCTGGCGTCTGCGGACGAAGATTCACGCCCTGACCTCAGCTTTGGTCGGCGCTCTGGCGGCGAGTCCCGCCGCCGCCATCGACATCATGCCGGGCGATTATACGGTTCTCCCTTCCGGGACGAATGCGGCGCTGCTCTACGGGCAATACGCCACGGCCGGCAAGCTGCATGTCGAGGGCGCGGGCGAAATCCCTGATTCCAAGCTGGAGACGGCGGTGGGGATCGCCCGTCTGCTGCATTACTCCGACATCGGCGGCGTCCCGGTCGCGGGACAGGCGATCCTGCCTTTCGGGGGGCTGACGGAGGCCCGGATCGGCGGCGCCGATCTGGAGCGGGAGAACGGCGTTGGGGACGTCACCTTCGGCGCGACGGTCTGGCCGCTGAACAGGCCGGGGCCTTACGGGACCACCCTAGGCGTGACGCTCTACGTCGCCTTTCCGAGCGGCGATCATAGCGGCGCGCCTGGCTCGCTCAGCCTCGGCTCCGGCTCCATCAACGTGACGCCGCAAGTGGGGCTGATTCAGAATCTCGGGGGCTCGTTCTTCCTCGACGCCGCGGCGGACATGACCTTCCGCGAGGATCATGACGATTTCGGCCTCAAGCATTCCCGCGATCCCTCGACGCAAGTTCAGACCTATCTGCGCTATCAAATCTCGCCCGCGACTTCGGTCTCGGTCGGCTATTCGGGGCTGTTCGGCGGAGAGGATCACGTCGACGGGGTTTATCAGGGGACGAAGACGCGCTCCGATCAACTGCGGCTCTTCGGCGCCACGATGCTCTCGCCGAGTTTGCAGGTGCAAGGCATGATCGGAACGGATCTTCAGGCGAAAGGCGGCTTCGAGCAGGACGTGGTCGCGACTCTGCGGGTGATGAAGCTCTTCTGACCCTTGAGCGCCGGGACGGCGCCGCCCTTCAGAGCAGGGGCGGCGCGCCGACAGGATCGCCCGCGTGCAGGAGGCCACGGGGCTGGATCTCGGAAGCTGGCCGGGGACCGCCGGATCACGCCGGAGGATCCGATTCCGCGCCTTGCGGAAGCGGGCCTCTTCCGCCGGAGCTATCGCGGGCGTAATCTGCTGGAGCATCTGGAGGAAAGCTGATTCCCATGCTGGCGGAATCGCGCGACGGCTCCGACGCTCTCCCTTCACGCAGGATGCTTCCATGACTCACGATCAGACGCCGGAGGCGCTCTTCGAGACGCCCGCGGAATTCTCCGGCAAGCTGCGGCTTCTCGCGGAGGCGGGCGGCCCCATCCGCCCCGGCGGCGCGGTTCTGCTGCGCGGCGAGGGCTTGCCGCCCGGCCTGCGCCTGCGTCTGACGCGCGGCGCGACTTCGCTGCATGAGGGAGCGCTCTCCGTCGACGACGCGGGCGCGCTGCTCTTCCGGTTCCGCCTGCCGGAGCGCGCGGCGGTGGGGACGCATATTCTGGCTCTGCTGGCGGAGGCCCCGCCGAGCGTCCGGCTGCTGGATCTGCGGATCTCGCCTGATCTTCCGGCCTTGGGCGCGGAGCGCTTCGCTGTGAGCTCCGGCGTTCTCTCGCCGGGGCCTTATCAGGCCGCCTGGAGCGCGAAAAGCCGCGCCCTCTTCGTCGCGACGGCCAGCCTCGGGCGCCCCGGCTCCGGGGCCGACCCCGTTTCGGCGCTGTTGAGGCTGAACCCCGAAACTCTGGAGATTCAGGCGCAGGCCTCCACGCCGCAAGCCCCTCTTCCGCCCGAGACCGCCGCCATGCTGCGCCGGAGCGGTCCGACTCCGGTCGCGGTCTTCGGCCTCGGGATCGACGAAGCGCGGGGGCGGGTCTGGGCGACCAACACTTTGCACGATACGGTCGCGGTCTATGCTCAGGACGGGCTGGAGTCGGTCAAGCAGTTTACGCCCGGCCTGCTGCGCCATCCGCGCGAGGTCGTCGTGGACGCCGCGCGCGGCCGGGCCTATGTCTCCGGCTCCGCCTCGAACGAGATCGGCGTCTTCGACGCTGAGGCTCTGGAGCCCCTGACGACCATCCGCATTTCTCCGGCGCGACGCGAAGGCGGCTTCATTCCGATGGGGCTCGCGCTGGACGCCGCGCGCGGAAGGCTTTTCGCGGTCAGCCGCGTTCTGCCGGAGATCGCGGAGATCGATCTGGAGACCAACCGCCTGACGCGCCTGCTCCCGCTGCCGGGACTCCGCAATGCGGCGGGGCTCGCCTATGACGCTTCGCGCAATCGCCTGCTCGTCGCGGCGCAGGAGAGCGACGACCTGACCGCCCTCGACGCGGAATCCGGCGCGATGATCTTTCGGACGCCGGTAGGCGCCGGAGCTTTGAGTCTGACGGTCGATCCTTCTTCCGGCGTGGCTTGGGTCGCCTGCCGCGAATCCGGGACTTTGGCGGGCGTGGATCCGCAGGGCGCGGTCGTCGCGAATTTCGATGTGGGCGGCCATCCGAACCATGTCGTCGCGGATGGAGAGGGCTCCGTCTTCGCGGTGATCAAAACGCGCGGGCCGGAAGACGCGCAAGGCGAGCGGATCGTCAGAGCGCGCGCCGTGAATCCGACTCCTCCGCCTCTGAACTAAAAACAGCGGGGGTGAATTTCACCGCGCTCTACTGAGAAGCCTTTTCCATCGAAGCCGATCAGGCTTCGCATCGTGAAAAAGCAGTTAACGCCTTTGAGTGAGCGCGAACAAATTGGTTGGAAAACGCCCTAAAATCAGGGCGCGCCAGACGACCGACTCTGAAGAAGCGTCGATAGGGAGCGGCTTCCTTGCCGAATGAGACCACAAGGCCGGACAAGAACAAGTTGAAGGGTCGTTACGTGAGACGAGCCGGACGAATTTTCTGCATTCTCTGGACGTCTCCTGTTTTTCCTTTGTGGATTTAGCGCGTCGGGCTTTGCCTTTGATGAGCGGGGGTTCTTTGCTGACCTTGAGCTATCTGGGCTCGGAGCGGGTTCCCCCGAACTACAACGTGATGGGAGTGGCGAAGGCCGCGCTTCCCGCCACCTCTGAGAAGGCAGTTGCGACCTTGGCGGAGAAACCTGGCCATGAAGAGGCGATCCTCACCGTTCAGGAAAATGTCACGCAATTAAAAGACCTAATTGAGAAGATCTCCGCTAACAGCGCGGAGCTCTCCGATCAAAACCCTCAACAGGAATTACCGCCTTCACCTTCTCCGAGCCCCTGGCATCTGCCGTTCGAGGCCAACATCTCGCCGCGCCGCGCTCGATCTGCCTCCAGGCCACTACGTGTGGCTTGCGAAATTCTCATTGGCCGACCGTGATCGGGTGCTGCAGGTTCTGGGTTTACATAAACTAAAATAAAATTCCTGGTGTATATTGAATATGATCATAAGATAACTCTTAGAAAGCCAAGATAAATATACAGGCATGGTGTTTTTATTCCATGCATGTGGTTTGTTGGGGTGTAATTATTTTATAATATGCAGGTTTATATTTAATGGATTTATTATATTTATTTTCCAAATAATTAAGGTTTTTTATGTTTAGTTTTTTCAGTTACTTCTTGAAGCCAGTGTTGCGCCTGACGCGGTTTGATAGGGCAGTTTCGGGAACGATTTTGAAATTATCACGGCACCATTTTTAAACAATGAATTCAAGATTCAAGATTTTATCTGTGGTTTTATTTTGGTTTTTATTTTTATAT
>NZ_KB893668.1 GCF_000374145.1 Neomegalonema perideroedes DSM 15528
TCCTCCTCAATTCGAACCCGGACAAAGGCGTTCGCGGTCATAGTCGGCCTCCCATTGGCACTTGATTAGGCTACAGGAAATGTAGCCCAAATGAGCTACAAAAAAAAGACCGTTTTTGCGATTAGCAGTCGGCTTCAATGACTGCGCGTTCAGAATATTATTTTCCCTTCTGGAGCTCTAAACGCTTCAAGAACAAACTTGCAGTGACGACAACGAGCTGAAGGCGAAAAATAGCATCTTCATGTGTAGAAACACCTGGGTGGGAACCATCAGTATGAAGAAGCTTTACTAATCCTGGCAAAAAAGTTTGGCCGTTTCCGTCGCCAAATTCATGCTTTTCACGCGACAAAAAACCCTTATCTGCAAGCAGTTGTCGCTTCGCAAGTCCACTTTTTCTTGTGGCTGCTTCATCTGGGTAAAGTTTGTTTGCGATCTCGTCAGTCAAAGATTCTAAAAAAGTTCTGCACTGGCTATTAGCCGCCTCCCACTGCTCTTGAACAATATTCTTCCTTGCGCTTTCCAAGTGACGCATTGTGGTAATGAAATTATTCTTCGAAAGAAGTTCCTCCAACTCACTGGCGCTTTGAGCAATTTGTGCAAAACTAGGAAGACTTGCAGTATAGCCAGTGACAATAAATTTAGGTTTAAAAAGTCCTTCTTTCTTTTCCCTAATGAGAGAGTATCCATCTATATTAAGATATCGCTCAACCTTAGACCAATCTTCGTATTCTTCACATCGAGAAATTGCATACTCAATAAGTAAGTCAGAAATCTTCTTATCACCATAATCAGTTTTGACAATATAATCTGGATTAGACGTAGCAAATATCTTCAATTCAAGTATAGTCTTATTTATTGTCCCTTGCGCAGTGACCAATGATTGAAGATTATGTTCAATCAAAAACCCTTCTATATCTGAATTTTTTTGATAGATCTTTCTAAGATATCACATACTGAAGAGATTGCACCACGACTAATAGAAGGCTTATTAAGCATGAGATCATTGCTCCTGATTTATTAAATTTGAGGACATTATCTAACCGCCACTCGGTTTCAGTTCTCCGTTGATTATTTGGTTTCGTAAAACCAGAGGGCGAAGAGTTCGCGGGCGCGACCGAAGATGCGGCGTCGGTCGGCCTCATCAAGTCCGGCGGTAAGGGCGTGAGAGGGAAGGGCGGCTAAGCGGTAAGGGAGATCCGGCGCGCGGGTCAAGGCAAGCCAAGGCGTTTTGGCGAGCGCCTCGGCCGCGATGGGCTCCGGTGTGCGGGGCGCGGGGCGGACGCCGAAGCCTCCGGCTCGGATCGTCTGGACGTTGACCGGTGCAGAAAAGAAAGTCGGGCCGAAGGGCATCGACCGGAGCCAATTGGACGACTTGGCGCGGGAGAGAAGCTCTCGCCAAGCCTCCAAGCCTCCAAGCCGCCGGATGCGGGCTCCGAACCATTCGGGCGTTTCGGTGGTCGCCTCGAGCGTTTCCCAAGCTTCGGCCCGATGCTCGCCATAGGCCTTCAGGGCTTCTTCTCCCAAAGCCTTCACTTCTTCCCCCCCCTCCTCTCGGCGGGTCCGCCGAGCCGTTTCAGAACGGCTCTTGGGGGTAGGGGGAATATTGTTTGAGGATTCAGACATAGGATATGCGCGGACAGAACTGTCCTCCCCCCCGGACATTTTTTGCGCCGGAGGCGTAACAAATTGGGATATGGCTATCAGGCCGGGGATTTTCCAGCGCGTCGAAGTCTGGGAGCCGTCCGCGCGTTTGTTGTCGATGCGTTCGATTTCGCCGGACTGGAGCAGCTCTCGGATATGGCGGCGGACGCTGCGGACACAGAGCGAGACTTCCTCGGCGATCACGCAGAGGCGCATCTGAACCGAGCCCATGTTCGGGCCGCGCCAGTCCGCATGGCGGGCGAGGGAGTCGAGCACGGCGCGGCGCGAGCCGCGAACGGGGCGCGTCGAGGCATAGGCGGAGCATTGGGCGGGGGTGAGGCGTAGGGCGGTCATCGGTCGCGATTCCTCTATCTGAGGATAGCTGACCAAGAGCTTGCGCAATTATGGCTGATCGCCTAAATTACACTTGTCTTTTGGGTGCTCTAAGCCAGCATCCATTCCAGAAAGCCTCGCGTCTTCGACCACGCGGGGCTTTCATCTTTTTTGGTGCGCTCATTTGGCGCGCGACTCCGAGCTGGAGTCAAGGTTTTGTTAATCCATGCCGTTTGTGTCGCGTTGCCAGCGTATGGCGCTGACAAAATGCGCTGCATACCCTATTTGTGTCAATCCATATCCGCCATGAGCAGTTTTCCGCAATGCTTATGAGGATGCTCAGGATAATGTGAGCCTTATGGCGCATTTCCGCCAAAATTGAACAGTTAACAGATTGTTGTTGTTTTTGTTCGCGAGGAGGTTGAGTTGCAGCTTGTTGTGCAGGGCGCTGGCCTCACGCTTTATGTCGATGGGCGGGCCATCCAGTCTCGGGATGAAATAGCTAATCTGCCGTCCACCTTCCGCGAGATTAGTTATCGGGTGTGGGACGCCAGCTTGCTGACCCTCAAGATCCTAGAGGACGGCTGTCAACGCCACGGATCAGCCATGCTAGGGTCACGCCTAGGCGCATTGTAATCAAAGGTAAGTCATAGGCGTCAGGCATGGCTTCACCGCGTTCCATCGCCGCCCATTTTTCGGGCGTCATGATCCCGAGCGCGGCCTGTTCTGGGGTCGTGTAGTTTCTGAGCAATCGCATTTCCGCGATTCGCGCTCCCATGCTGCGCATCATTTCTTGGCGGTGGAGGAGCGTTTCTGGTAAATGCCCATCTGGCGCTGGCACAGAGACGGCAGCGGGTTTATCGAAGATCTGTCCGGGGGAAATTCCCAGAGCCTTTGATATAGCTTCTATGTGAGTGCTGTTCAGGCGCTTATCGCCTCTTTCCAGTTGAGATAGATAAGTAACTGATATGCCGATCATATCGGCCAACTGCTCTTGCGTCAGGCCGTGTGCGGTTCTCAGCTCGTAAATCCGATTTTGTAAATATTTCTGTCCCATATGGCTATGTTGAGACTGTCCATGCGGACAGTCCATGAAAGCATGGCGCAAATCTGTTGATTTTTAAGTCCTCCATTAGTTACAGATTATCCGCTATCTGATCCATATCCTGTAAGAGGGCTGCGGATCAGAAATCCTCCCTAGACCAACTCGGGGGCGGGTTCCGGACAGCCCGCCCCATCTTTCCCCGAATTCGCGCAAGGAATCATCTACCGATGAGACAGAAGCGATCCGAGATCCAAGCGCCGTCAGACGATCAATTCCGCGCCGAATGGGCCGCGCATCTGATTCAGAAGGGCGGGGGGCCGCTCGCGGTCGCGAGCGAGCTTGGCTATTCGGTTTCGCTGATCAAGCAATGGCGCAGGCTGGCGATCGGCCATGCGAAGCCGAGCCTCGAGCAAATGGTCGAGCTCGGCGATTTCGCGCGCGATCAAGGCTTTCTCTTCGCCCTCGCGCGGCGCGGGCCTGACGCGGCCAGCGGCGGCCCGGCCGAGGCAGAGTTGGCGGCGCGGAAGCGAGCTTCCTTCGTCGCGGGCCGCCTGATCGGCGGGGCCTTCGACGCAAGCGAAGTCGATGAGATCGAGGCGGCGGTCGAGCTGGTGCAAGAGCAGGACGCGACGGCGGAGGAGATCCGCGCCGCTCTGGCGCATGTGCGGGCCATGAAGGGAATCGGGCAAGCGGCGAAGGCGGCTTTCAGCCTAAACGAAAATCCGGGGCCGATCGCGCGCAACCGCGCGCGCGGGCGGCGCGTATGAACCGGCGTGAGTTTCTGAGGATGGCCGCCGCTTCCGTTTCCGGCGTCGCGTTGACGGCGGGGGCGGCGGCCTCGGATGGGGCGGCCGTGAAGGTTTGCCCGGTTTGCGGGGCGATCAATCCAGGCGGCGCGAAGGCGTGCGGGAATTGTCGTTGGCCGTTGGGCGGGACGTTGAGCGAGGCGGGCGTTTCGTCCAGTCCGAGGCGGTCATGAGGCTTCACTCGAGGCCGCTTCTGACTCTCTCGCGCTTCCTATCGCGGCGGTCTTCCTCGGCCTTGAGCTCGCGGCGTGAGGCGCGCTCCTCTGGAGTCTCGCGCCACCATCTGCGGATGAGGCGAGTCAGGGACTCGGCGAGGCAGAAACCCACGACGGCGGCGGTCCAGAGCCAATAAGCGATTTCAAGACAGCGCCAAAGAACCGCGAACATCCGACGCCTCATCATGGAAGGCGAGAACATGAAAACTCATGCTCTCATCATGTCACATGCATGAATATAACATGCAATAAACATGGATAAAACATTCAATGGATTCCGCGAAAATCGATGCGCGAATGGCGGATTGGACGACCAAGCTCCGCACGATTCAGGGCGTCGCCTGGGCGCGCTTCCCGCTCGAGCGTGCGCGGGAGAATTGGAGCGCCGGATGGGTCCGAAGGGCCGATTCTATGGGGTGGCCGGAAATCGCGATCTTCGGGTTTGACGAAAACAGAGTGCGGGCGCGGGTTTCAGCGGCGGGGCTGATCTTTCAGCCCTTCGTCGTCCTCGATCTGGACGCGGACGGCGCGACGCTCGAGCGCGAGAGCGGGCCGCAAAAATGGGCATTGGCGAGCTTCGACCTTGATTGTTGCTCCAGACTGATTTGGGAGGCGAGCGTTTGAATCGGATGGTCAATGTAATGGCGGGCGCGGCCGCCCCGCGGGCGGCTTTGAAAAGGGAAGGGCTATGGCGTGAGCGCGTGACGCTGGACGCCTTCGCCGAAGAAGCGCGGGGGCGGCTGGTTTTCCTCGCGACGCCTGCGGCCCAGCTCGCGCGGATCGGCGCGGCGGATGTGGCGCGCATGGGCGCGGCGATGTGGATTGGGATGCTCGGAGCGCGGGGCGTGGCGGCGATCAGTCCGGCCTTGTGCCTGCTCTCCGGCGCGCGGGCGCTGATCGGCCGCGAGGATCTCGGCCGGATCGATCTGAAGGACGAACGCCTTTGGGCGAATTGGTGCGGGCCGCTTTTGGCGCGGTCTGATTTCGTCGTGGTCGCGCCGGTCGATGGATGGGAGAGCGCGCCGGAGGTGGTCGAGGTTTGCCAATCCGCGATCAAGCGCGGGACGCCGGTTCGGCTTTTGGCGGGAGGCGCGACATGAGCCGAACCGGCGTGTCGCGCATCTACGCCAGAGATCCGGAGGCGAGCGGCGGGCGAATCCTGCGGCCTCATGCCGAGGTCGCGGCGCTTCAGGCGCATGATAAGGGGTTTTTCGTCGTCCTCTATGACGACCCGCGCCTGGACGACGCCGAGCGGCTGCTGCTCAGGATGATCGGCGGGCGGATCAACCGCGCGCGGGCCGAGAAACTGGGGCGGAGCGTCGCGCCAACCGGCGCGGCTCAGGCATGATGCGGCGGCTTGATGCGCGCGAGGTGCGGGCGCGCGTCTCGCTTGTCGCCGTGATCGGCGATCATGTGACATGGGACCGGACGAAAACCCAAGCGGCGCTCGGGAGCTATTGGGCGCCATGCCCTTTCCACAAGGAAAAGACGGCCTCTTTTCACGTCCGGGAAGCGAGGATCGGCGACGGCTCCTATCATTGCTTCGGGTGCCAAGTCTCCGGCGGCTCGATCTTTGATTTCGTTATGGCCTTCGAGGGCGTCGGATTCTCCAAGGCCCTCAAAAAAATGGCCGCATGGGCGGGCTTGGACGGCGGGCCGGTCAATCCAGAGGCGCGAAGACGCCGCGAGGCGCGCGAGGCCGAGCGGCAAGCCGAGGCCGCCCTTTCCAAAGCGGAGCGCGAGGCGCGCGATCTGGAAAGGGCGGGGCGGATCTGGCGTCAGGCGCGCGGCGATCATCCTTTGCTCGCGGCCTATCTCGAGGCGCGGCTCGGCGCGCGGCGCGCGCGGGCGCTCTGGCAGCTCTTCGACGGGCCGCCGCCAGTTCTGAGGATCCATCCGGATCTCCCGATCTGGGAAGGGTCGCGGATCCTCTGGCGCGGGCCGTGCCTGATCGGGTTGGCGACCACGACCGGCGGCGAGCCGCGCCGCGTCGCGGGCGTCCATCGGACGTGGCTTGCGCGCGACGGCTCCGGCCGCGCGAAGGACGCCGCCGGGCGCAAGTGGGAAAAGAAGTTCTTAGGCCGAGCTCGAGGAGCCGAGATCCGGTTTGGGCCGCCGCGCGCGCGCATGATCATCGGCGAAGGAATCGAGACGACCTTGGCCGAGTTGGGGCGGTTGGCGCTCGGCGGATGGGCCGCCGATCCGGCGAGCGCCGCCGGGCCGGGATGGGCCGCGACCTGTGGAATCTCGCTCGGCAATATTTCGGGCGGGGCGCGGGATTCCGCCTCGGCGGCCGTGCCGGATTTCACGCGGCCGGGATGGATCGCGCCTGACGAATGCCGCGAGCTGGTTTTGCTCGGCGATGGCGACATGACGGATCCAGCCGCCGCGCGGGCGTTGCTCGGCCGAGCTCAACGCCGCCACGCGGGAGAGGGGCGCGTGATGAGGCGCGCCGTGCGCGTCGATTGGGCGGGCGGCTCGGCGGCTTCAGGGCTCGATCATGCGGATTTGGCTTTGAGAGAGGTTTAGGGCGCAATGCCGGATCATCCATATCCAGAGGCGGGCGGGGCCGGGATCGGGCCGCAAGATCCGTCGGTGCGCGCAAAACTGCCCTTCAATGATTGGGGAAACGCCCAACGCCTGCTCGCCGTCGCGGGCGATGATCTGCAATATGTGGTCGGGAGAGGTTGGGGCGTCTGGAACGGCGCGTTTTACGATTTCGAGGCCGGAGAGCACGCCGCGCGGCGGCTGGCGGTCGAGCGGCTCGGGCAGGCCTTGCGCGATGAGGCTTGGGCGGTTTCGCGCGGCGCGGTCGGGCCGGAGCGGCTGGCCGAGGTCGAGGCCGAGATCAGGAGCCGGGCGGACGGCGCGCAAATGACGGCTGAAGAGGTGAGGGAGGAAGCTCTCGGCGAGATCGCGGGGAAGCGCGGGCGCGCGCTGCTTCAGTGGGCGGGCAAATGCGGGAATGTTGGGAAGGTCGAAAGCGCGCTCAAGTTGGCCGCGCCGCATCGCCTGATCGCGATTGACGACCTGGACGCCACGCCTAGCCGGATCGTCACGCAAAACGGCGTCCTAGATCTGGACGCGGCCGGAGCGCCGGGGCCGGAGGCCGAAGAAGCGGAAGAGCTCGCGCAGCGGGCGCGGCGATGGCTGCGGCGACATGATCGGGCCATGCTCAACACGCGCGTTCTTGGGTGTGGATTCGATCCGGCGGCCGATTGTCCGGAATTCGAGGCTTTCATGGGCCTGATCCAGCCGAATCCAGAGATCCGGGCCTTTTTACAAAGGGCCTTGGGTCAACTGCTCTGGGGCGCGAATGATGCGCAGGTGGCGCTTTTGTTTCGAGGGCAAGGCGCAAACGGCAAATCAACGCTGGTGAACGCCCTCGCCATGGTCTTCGGCTCCTATGCGGTCACATGCCGGATCGAGATGTTTTTGCTCTCGCAAACGCAATCCGCCGGGGCGCCCTCGCCGGAGGAAGTCGTCTTGCCCGGCGCGCGGCTTTATCTGGCTTCGGAGCCGGAATCCGACGCGACGCTCTCGGCCGCGAAGCTCAAAGCCTTGACCGGCGGCGAGCCTCGGCAGGCGCGGGCTCTGCATCAACCGCCCTTCGTCTACACGCCGCGAGGATGTCCGATCCTGAGCTTCAACCGTACACCCAAGATCAAAGGCGATGATCTCGGGACGTGGCGGCGGCTGGTCTTCATACCCTTCGACGTGAATTTGCGGGAATTGCCGCCTGAGAAGCAACGCACAAGCTCGGAGATCGCGGCCGCTCTGAAGGCCGAGGCGAGCGGGATTCTCAATTGGCTGCTTGAGGGATGGCGCGGCTATGTGGCGGACGGGCGGCGGCTGGTCGCGCCGCCTGCGGTCGAGGCTCTGAAGACGGAGCTTCGCGCCATGACGGATCCGGTCGGGGAGTTCATTTCAGAATGCACCGTCGCGGAAGACGGCGGCCGGATTCCATCCGGCGATCTTTACCGGGTTTATGAGGCGTGGTGCGCCGAAAATCAGGCGCGGGCGATCTCTCAAACCGGCTTCGGGCGCCTTCTGACGGAGAAGGGCGTGCGGAGCTTCAAGAGCCATGGGCGCTTGTTCCGGAAAGATCTCGTCTGGAACGAAGAACACGCGCGGATTTCTGAATGGCTTCAAGGGCCTGTATCCTCCGCCAGTGGCGCGAGCACAAAGAAGACGAAGGCCGCGCCGCACGCCGATGAGGCCGATTTTTAACGCGCGGCTCCGTTTCATCGGCGGGTGGAGAGTTGGGGAGAGTTGGGGCGGGGTTGCAAGTTTTGGTCGCGCGCGAGGGTGAGATATGAAGCTTGAATGCACGTTAAAGACGTATAGGGCCGGACCAAGAAAGCGAGGCGACCTCGCCCCATGCCTCCCCAACCATGCACCGCTTAAGCCTATGAAATATCAGAAGGCGGGGAGGGTTGGGGCATGGAGGGCGGAGTTTTCCTTTAAGCCGTGTTTGGGCGTGCATGTGCGTTTTTCATATGTTTTCTATAGAATATATAAGAATCTCGAAAACCATGCCCCAAGGCTCCGGAGCGGGGGATGGGCCTTGCGCCTTGAGCCTGTAGCCATGAAGGCCGCGACAGCTCCGCAGGCCGCGCCGGAGAAGGGGCGGCGGGCCTTGGCGCGAAAGGCTCTGAAGGCGGGAATCGACGCTGGGCCGGAGGAGCGCCACGCCAGAATCGAGCATGAGCTGATCACGGATCAGGACGGCGCGCGGGCGCGCTATGCGGCGGAGGGCCGGATTGCGGCTCTGGCGGCGCGCGGGGCTCTGACGCCGGATCAGGCATGGGCGGGCGAAGTGTTGCGCGAAATGGTTTGGGCCGAGGCGCGGGCGCTCGGCGTCTCGGTTCAAGCAGGCGTCAGGGTCAGCGGCGGATCAGGGCGCGGAGGCGTCGAAGATCGGTTGCGGGCGCTCGAGGATCTGGCCGCCGTGCAAGCCTATATCGCGCGAGGCGCGCGCGGGCCTGAGCGCGCCGCCGTCGTGCGCGCCGTGATCGGCGACGGCCTGACGATCGAAGCTCATATAGGGCGGCGGGGAAGGGCGGCCGTGCGGGCTATGCAGGATCTGCGCGAGGCGCTCGACTTGGCGACCGCCTGGCTTACGTCTTCCGAGGGGCGTTGACGGGCGCGGAACGAGCGCGTATTGATTCAGATATTGATCAGAAGTGCGCCGGACGCACATGATCGCCCAAGCTCCGCCGCTTTGCGCCGGGGCTTTTTTGTTTTCCAAGGATGATATGGCTCAAGCAATGCCCGTGCGCCGGATGCGGCGCGCGCTTTTGGAGCTTGCGCCTCGCGGCGCTTGCCTGATCTGGCCTCGCGGCTCAAAGGTCGCGGGCGCATATCCGCCGAGGGCTTCTCGGCCCTCTCTGATCCTGACGACGGCCGAGGCGCAAGGCCTCATGAGCTCCGGCGCGATCGCGCGCGTGCGGAGCTCCGAGGCGACGCATCTGATCACGGAGGCCGGGCGCGCGACGCTCCGCCGCCTGACGGCTCGAGTCACATGGCCGGATGCGCCGTCCGCCTATGCGGCCGCTCATGCGCTCCTCCAGTGGCGACACGTCGACACGCCGGGCGGGAAGCGAGGCGAGAGAGAGCGGCGGGCGGTCAACATGGGGGAGAGCGTGATTGGATGGCTATCCAGTCGCGGGCATATCTCCGCCGCCGAGCTCGAGGCCGGAGAGGCTTTGCGGCGGGACTTCGAGCGGGCGCAGCTTGGGCCGCGCGTCACGCAGAATTGGGAAGGCTTCCTGACGGCGGGCGTCGATGGCGGGCGGTCAGGCTTCACGCCGTCAGAAGCCGCCGAGGCGGCGCGAGCACGCCTTTTCTCGGCCTTCGTCGTGCTGGGATCCGACCTAGCGGACGTAGCGTTGCGCGCTATCTGCTTCGGCGAGGGTCTGGAGGCGGTCGAGCGCGAAATGGGGTGGTCGGCGCGATCCGGGAAAATCGTCCTGAAGATCGCGCTGCGTCGTCTGGTCGAGTTCTATCAGATCCGAGAGGGGGCTTGATGGCGAGGATCTGCGCCGCGCCGGGATGCGAGCGCGTCGCCTTCGCCGGGCCGCGCTGCGATCTCTGTGAGCTCGAGCGGCAAGACAAGCGCCGCGCCTTCGACAAGCGCCGCGCCGCCGATCCGCACCGGAAGATCTACAAGACGGCGAGATGGTTGCGCGAAAGCAGGGCGTTCCTCGCTGAGCATCCGAGATGCGCCGATTGTGCGGCGGCCGGGATAGTCGAGGCCGCGCGCGCCGTTGATCATGTGATCGCGGTTCGCGTCCGGCCTGATCTAGCGTTCGATGCGAGCAACTGGAGGCCGCTCTGTTGGTCTTGCCATAGTCGCAAGACGGCGCGGGAGGATGCGGGCTTCGGGCGGCGAAAAGGGGGGGGTGGGTCGGAATTCCGGCCGCCGCCATAGGACCGGCGAGGGAGGCAACTCTTTCACGCGCCGGGATTCAATCTAGAAACCCACGCGAGGCGACACCATGCGAGGCGACAAGCCCAAGGCTTCGGCGAATGTGCATCGCCTAGCTTCAGCGGCGCGTCTGAATGTGCCGGATCCTCCGGGTCACATGAGCGACGCCGCAAAAGAGAAATGGCGCCAGCTTGCGCCGGAGCTCACGCGCAAAAGCCGATTGAATCCAGAGTATCAGGATTTTTTCGAGATCTATTGCGAGGCCTATGCGGACTATCGCCGCAATCAGAAGCTCCTCCAGATCGAGGGATTTCTCTACCTGACGACGGGCCGAAACGGCGCGCTCGAGAAGAAAAAACAAGCCCTGGTGCAACGTGACGAAGCGTGGTCGGCCATGATCCGCGTTGGCGGCTTCTTCGGCATGTCGCCACGCGATGACGCCGCACTCGGCGAAAGCAAGCAAGGCGACTTCCTCGCCGTTCTCGAAGATCGTTTGAACGGGCGGGGCGCATGAGCAGCGGGTTAGATCATGAGGTTTCGCGCTATGCGCTGAATGTCATTGAAGGAAAGATCATCGCCGCGCCTCTCGTGCGAGCGCAATGCGAGAGACACTTGCGCGATCTGGAGACAGGCGGCGATCGGGGGCTTTGGTTCGATGGCGAGGCCGCGACGCGCTTTCTGAATTTCACGCGGTTTTTCAACCATACGACCGGGCCGCTCGCCGGGCGAATGCTCGAAATGGAGCCTTGGCAGGTTTTTTCCTTCGGGTCGCTCTATGGCTGGAAAAGGGAAGACGGCTTTCGGCGGTTCCGCATCGGTTATAATCAGATCGCCAAGAAGAACGGCAAAACCACAATGGCGGTTTTGCCTGCTCTCTACGGCCTGACTTTCGATCGCGAGGGCTCGCCGCAGGTTTACGCCGCAGCGACGACCGGCCGCCAAGCTGGCAACCTCTTTGAAGACGCCCGCACTCAGGCGCAAAGCTCCGAGCTTCGACCTCTTCTGGACGCTCGCCATTATGAGATCCGTTGTCCCGCGACGAACGGCGTCATGCGCATTCTGACGCGCTCGCCGGATGCCGCGGACGGGTTCAATCCGCATGTGACGATCGGCGATGAGGTTCACAGGTGGCGCGGCCGCGAGCTCGGCGAGCTGATCCGAAAATCCATGATCGCCCGTTCACAACCGATCTACTGGATGATCACGACGGCGGGCGACAGTCTGCAAAGCTATTGCGGCGAGATGCGGCTCTACGCCGAGGCCGTCGCGACCGGAGCCGTCTTGGATGATCAGTTTTTCGCGTTCGTCTCTGAGCCTCCGGCCTCGGCTGATCCTGGCGATCCGACAACTTGGGCGATGGCGAATCCGAATTTAGGCGTCTCTGTGCCAGAGGAGGAGATCCGGCAGCTTTGGCAAGAGGCGCGGGCGATACCTGGCCGCTTGCCTGGCTTTCTGCGCTTCCATTGCAATCGCTTCACGGATGGCGCGGAAGCTTGGATCTCCTCTGAGGTTTGGGCGACAGGCGGAGAGCCGATCGAAGAGGATTTCCTGAAGAGGAAGCCCTGTTATGCGGGGCTCGATCTCTCAAACACGCTCGATCTTTCCGCTTATGCTTTGGCCTTCCCGATCGGCGAAGAGATCTTCTTGCTTGTGCGCAGCTTCATCGCGACCGGCGGGAATTTGGGATCATTGGCTGATCGAGCACGATCAGACGGCGCTGATTATGTCGCCTGGCATTCTCGCGGATGGCTCGAGCAACATCACGGCGGAATTGATGAAGCTCGAATCCTCGAGCGGATCAAAGAGGACGCCGCCCGCTTCGACATTCGCGAATTCGCCTATGATCGATGGGGCATGGCGGGATTAAGAGGCGAGCTCAAGAATCTATTCGGTCAAAGGTTTGTCGAGCACGGCCAAGGTTACGCCAGCATGAGCGCGCCCATGAAGCGCTTTGAGCTCAAGGCCATGCAAGGGCGGATCCGTCATGGCGGAAACGAGGCCCTCGCTCGAGCTGTGCGCAACGTCTTCCGCGAAAGCGACGCGGCCGAAAACATCAAGCCGAGCAAAGCGAAAAGCCTTGGCCGCATTGATCCGGCCGTGGCCTCGATCATGGCGCTTGGCCGAGCGGACGCCGCCGCGCCCAAGCGCCGCCGCGCGGGAGATATCGCCATATGAGCTTTCTTTCTTTCAACCTCTCTCGGCTTCTTGGGCGCTCGCCTGGGGCGGCGTCCAGTCCGCCGCAGAAGGATCCGGGATGGTTCGGCCTCCGCGAGATCGGGCGCGGCCGTCGCGGCGGCCTGCCGCGCGTGAGCGAGGATTCGGCTCTTGCTCATGGCACGGTTTACGCCTGCGTCAATGCGATCGCGCAGGATATGGCGAAGGTTCCGCTTCATCTGTATCGGCGAACAAAGAGCGGCGATAAAGAGCGGGTTTATGATCATCCGGCCCTCGAGGCCCTGACGATCCAATCCTCGGAAGGCGTCCCCGCGATTGTCGCACGCTACGCCCTCCAATGGGCTGTGAGCCTGCGCGGCAACGCCTTCGCCTTCATCCGCCGAGGCGGCGACGGGCGGATCAAATCGCTCGAGACGATCCATAATGATCACGTCTCGATCTACCGGAACGGGTCGCGACGCTACTATGATTTCGAGGATGCCGAGGGTGAACGGCGGCGCGTGGGCTGGCGCGATATGCTGCATCTGCGCCTCTGCGCGGAAGACGGCTGGCTCGGCCGCTCGCCGCTCGCCGTCGCGTCTCATACGATGGCGCTTGCGCTCGGAGCTCAAGCCCATGCGGGCCGCCACGTCACAGAGCGCGAGGCGATCCGGGCCGTGGTCGAGCATCCCGATTGGTTTCAGGACGATGACGAGGCGCGGCGGCACGCCCAACGAATCCGCAATGCTTTGGATGATCCAGAGGCGAACGGAATTCCGATCCTGCCCTTCGGCATGAGCTTCAAGACGGTCGGGCTCTCTCCGGCCGATGAAGAGCTTCTTGCTCAACGACGCTTTGACCGTGAGCAAATCGCCACGATCTACCGCGTCCCGCCCGCCAAGGCGGGCATTTATGAACATGGATTGAAGGGATCGGTCGAGCAACAGGCGATCGATTATGTGACGGATTGCCTGCTCGGGTGGGCGAAGTTGAATGAAGATCACTTCCGTCTTGCTTTGCTGACAGAGGAAGAGCGGCGCTCCGGCTTGCGTTTCGAATATCTCTTCGACGGCCTCATGCGCGCGACCACGCGCGAGCGGATCGAGGCCTTCGTGAGAGCAGCGGGCGGGCCATACATGACGCGCGCCGAGGCGCGCTCGGCGAGCAATCTTCCATGGCGCGCGGATGCCGAGGGGCTCTTGCCGCCGCCCAATATGGCGGCCCTACCAGAACAGGAATCCGAGGATGAATGATTTTCCGGCGGCCTTTCATGGCCTGCCCATGGCCGTCGCCGAATCTCATGCGGGGCCGTGGCTTAGAGAAATCTCGGCCCATGACGGCGAAGTAAAGATCTCCACCGCCTCCGAGAATCGCGATCTCTGGACGATCTCGCGCGGCGTCGCGATCCTGCCGATCCGAGGGATCCTCACAAAGCGGAGTTGGTTCGCCGAGTGGATGGGGTGGGCGACCTATGAGGGGATCGAGAGCGCGATGCGAGCGCTGGCGGTTCATGATGAAGTCAAGACGATCGCCCTCGATCTCGATTCACCTGGAGGCGCGGCCTATGGATGCGCCGCCGCCGCCCGCGCGATCGCCGAGGTCGCCAAGATCAAGCCGGTTTTGGCTTTTGTGGATCCGCTTGCGGCCTCGGCGGCTTACTGGCTTGCTTCCCAGGCGCGCGAGATCGTGCTTTCGCCTGGCGGCGCGGTGGGATCCATCGGCGTCGCCGTCTCGCTCGCCAAAGCCGTTCAGCCTGACATGGGCGGAGATCAATGGTTTGAATTCGTTTCAAGCCATGCCCCGAACAAGCGGCCCGATCCGCAAACCGAAGAAGGCCGCGCGGAGATCCGGCGCGAGCTGGACGAGATCGAGGCGGATTTCCTCGGCGCGGTCGCCTCCGGCCGCCGCGTGACGACGGCCGCCGCTCAAGAGCGCTTCGGCGCGGGCGGCGTGCTCTATGACGCGGCCGCCGTGAGCGCAGGCCTCGCCGATCGCATCGCCACGCGAGCGAGCTTCTATGAGGCCATTCTTGCGCCTGGCGGTCGTTCGCCGCGCCGCGCGGCTCTCGCTCAGGCCGCCGCCGCTCAGGCTCGCGCGCGCCTCTGACCTTTTCTTAAATCGAAAGGAAGCCTTATGGCTGATGTCAACGATCTGCGGCGCAATCGCGCCGAAGCTTCCGCCCGCATGTCTGCGGAGGCGGATGCGCTCGAGGCTCTCGAGAACGCCGAGACGCCGGATCAAACCGCGATCTCGGCCGCTCAGAGCCGTTTCGACGCCGCGCGCGCCGATTTCAATAAGCTCGATAATCAGGTGACGCGCGCCGAAGAGACGGAATCCGCGCGGGCGGCCTCGGCGCGCGAAGTGGCGCCCGCGCCGCGCCGTCCGGCGGATGCGTCCAGGCCGGAGGATCTCGGCATGGAGGCCGGGCTTTATGTGCTCTCCTTGGCGGCCGTTGGCGGCGACACTGAAAAGGCGGCGCGCTACGCCGAGCGCAAACTCGGGGCTTCTCGCGTCGCGAATGAATTGACGGCGGCGCTCAACACAGGCGAGCCGGAGGCGGGCGGCGTGCTTGTGCCGGAGGTCTATTCGGCCGAACTGATCCGGCTCCTCTCCGCGCGCGCCGTGGTGCGTCAGGCGGGCGCGCGAGTCATCGATATGCCTGCCGGAAATATCCGCCGCGCTCGACAGATCGCCGCGCCGACCGCCTCTTATGGCGCGGAAGGCTCGGCCATTCTCGTTTCCGAGCCCGAATTCGACAAGGTGGATCTGAGCTTCAAACGGCTCTCCGGCATGATTCCCTTGACGAATAATCTGATCCGTCAGGGCTCGCCCTCCGTCGCCGCCTTCGTCCGCGATACGCTTGTGCACCACATGAGCTTGCGCGAGGATTTGGCCTTCATCCGTGATGATGGCACCGGCGACGCCCCCAAGGGACTTCGCTACTGGGCGAAATCCGCGCATGTCTATGCGGCCAACGCCACGACGAACGCCGGGACGGTCGCGCGGGATATTCGCAAGGCCGTCGCGCTGGTCGAGGATAGCGGCGTCTCCATGACGCGGCCGGGCTGGTTCATGCGGCCGAGCACGCGCGCTTATCTCGCCGAGCTCACCAACGCCTCCGGCGCGAAGCTCTATCCGGAGATCGACAGCTCCAACACGCTGCTCGGCTATCCGATCCACAAAGCGGCGCATATTCCGGGCAACCTCGGCGGCGGCACCCATACCGAGATTTATTTCGCCGATTTCTGGGAAATCGTGATCGGCGACTCCCTGAGTCTCGCGCTCGATATGAGCGATCAGGCCGGATACGTGGACGGGAGCGGCGATTATGTCTCCGCCTTCCAAAGGGATCTCACGCTGGTTCGCGCGATCTCCGAACATGATCTCGCGCCGGATCATGTCGAGGCCATTTCCGTGATCACCGGCGTCGGCTGGTCGCTCGCCGCCTGATCTTTCCCCTTTCTGATCTTCGGAGATTCCCATGCAGCAAGTTCGATTCATCAAAAAGCATCCGCCTTATAATGTTGGCGAGACGGCCGGATTCTCGGAGGCGGCGGCCGAAACGCTGCGGAAAAGCGGCTATGTCGAATTCGTCGAAGCGAAGAGCTCGGCCGCCAAGGGCGCGACGGCCAAAGGTTCCGCGACCAAGGCCGGCGACGGCGCGGCGGCGACCTGACGTCATGCGGATACTCGCTCCGCCCGCCGTGGCGGCCGTGACGATCGGCGAGCTCAAGGCGCGCGCTCGGATCGATCATGCGCATGAAGACGCCGTGCTTCAGGTCATGCTTGATGCGGCGATCTTGCATGTCGAGAAAAGCACGGGCCGCCCTCTCACGCCTCGGCGGGCGGCTTTCACCGTTCCGGCGGGCTTATCGCAATGGTGGTTTCCAGCCGCGCCCGTGCGCGAGCTGATCGCCGTGCGGGCGGATGGCGCAGAGATCGAGGGCGCGCGGCTGATCGGAGGATGGGATGAGCCGCGGCTTGCCCTGCCCTCCGGCCTCCAGTTTGATGAGCTCGAGGTCGAGGCCGAGATCGGCCTCGATCCTGGCGACGCCGCCGGAGCGGTTTTGCGCGACGCGATCTTGATGCTCGCCGCCGATCGCGCCCGATCGCGCGAGGCGACGGCCGAGGGCTCTCAAAGCCCCGTACCTTTTGGCCTGGTCGCGACGATCCGCAAAGAGCGGTATGCGCGGCCGCGTCTGGGCTTCGCTCTGGACGGGAGGGAGCGCTCATGATCTCCGCCGGAGATTATAACCGGCGCGTGATCTTTGAAGAGCGCGTGCTCTCGGCCTCGGCCGCCGCCGAAGATCCGCCCGCCCTGCCCCTAGATCCTCTCGCCGCCGATCCTCTCCTTGCGCCTGGCGGCGATCCGCTCGGAGATCCGCATATCTGGACGGCGCGCTTCGAGCGGTGGATGCAGCTCAAACCCTTGGCGTTGCAGGAAGCCGAGCAAGGGGCCGCGCTTGTCGGGAGCGGCCGTTGGATTGGGGAGGCGTTGCTCGATCCGGACACAGAGGCCGTCCGGCCGGAGACATGGCGTCTTCGGGCTGGCGAGCTGGTTTTCAATCTTCGGGGCGTCGCCGATCCGGACGGACGGCGGAGGCGTCTCTCCTTCACTCTTGAAGAGGGGGTTGCGACATGAGCCAGCAGCTCAAGCGGCTGCAATGGAAGTTCGCCAAGCTGAATCGCGGCATGGTCGCCGCCTCGAGGACGACGCTCGAGGCCGGAGCGGCCCGGATCGTCGCCATGCAGAAACGCCTTGCGCCGAAGGATTCCGGCGAGCTTCGCGACGCGATCATGTGGGAGACGAAGAAGGGAACGGCTTCAACCCGTGTTTTCGTGAATTACAGCAAGAGCAACGGAAAGCCGCGCGCGCCTCACGCCCATTTGGTCGAGTTCGGAACCGGCCCGCATGTGATCGAGAGCGAGCGGCCCATGGGCGCGGGCGGCGTCTTCGGGCGGCGGGTCGAGCATCCGGGAACGCCTGCGCAACCGTTCTTCTATCCGGCCTATAGGTCCGAACGCCCGAAGCTGAAACGTGAAGCGCGCAATGCGCTCCGCGAAGCCGCGAAGAGGGCCGTTCGTGGCGGGTGAAGGAGATCATTCTCTCGCCCTGATGGGCGCGGCGAGAGCGGCGCTCCTAGCGAATCCCCGCGTCGCGGCCTTCGTCGGGAATCGAGTTTATGAATCGGTCCCGTCTCGGATCGCTTGGCCTTACTTGACGATTTCGGACGGCGGCGGCGTCGCGGCCTTCAGCTCCGAATATGAGGGCGATGATCTCGCTTTTGAAATCCACGTTTGGAGCCGCCACACCAACGGGACCTCGAGCGAATGCCGCCTGATCTGCGCCGCCGTCCAGGCGGCCTTGCATGATGCGGATCTTGATCTCGGATCCGGCGCGGCCCTCTCCAGTCTGGCGCGGCGCTCGCGTCGGACATTCCGAGATCCTGACAATCTCACATGGCACGGCGTCGTCGTCTTTGAGGCGCGCGTTGAAACTTCGGAGGACTAAATGTCTCGGTCTAAAACTGTGAACACGATGCTGATCCTCTTGGGCGATGGGGCGGCGACGGAAAACTTCACGTCGCCCTGCGCCCTCTCGACCAAGAGCTTGAAATTCTCGGCGCAGGTTCAGGAGGATGTGGTTTTCGACTGCCCTGGCGACGAGCCTGACGACTACGAGCCGAGCGCCGGATGGGTCGAGAAAGTGAAGACCGCTCTCTCCGCCGCCGTCACGGGCTCCGGCAAACTCGCTGGCGAAAACCAAGACGATTGGTGGACGTGGTTTCAGGGCGGAGACAAGAATATCCGCGTCTATCTCCGCTCGAAGGACAAGACCACGCTCAAGGGCTATTTCTCCATGATCGCGCTCCTCACGGATCTGGAGATCGGACAGGAGAGCGACACCGGCCTTGTTGATGTGTCCGTTTCGATTCAGGCGAGCGGGCCGGTCGCCTGGACGGCGGCTTAATCTATGCGGTCGCCATATGTCGAAATGGATTGGGGAGACGGTCGGCACCGTTTCGCCCTTCCGATCGGACGGCTTCGCGAATTGCAAGACAAGACGGCGGTGGGGCCTTATGCGCTTTACCGCCGTCTCTTGTCTGGGGATTGGCGAGTCGAGGATCTTGTCGAAACCTTGCGGCTCGGGCTGATCGGCGGCGGCCTCAAGCCGCCGGAGGCTCTGACGCTCACGCGGCGATATGTCGAAGATCGCCCGCTCCTGGAGAGCGTCACGCCCGCCTTGAGCGTGCTCGCATGGGCTTTGTTGCCTGACGCCGGAGCCGGAGATGAGGAAGAGGACGGCGAAAAGGGCGGTAAAAAAAAACCGAACCGGGGCCGGAGCCCCTCGAATTCGGGACCATCTATCGGAACGCTCTAGCAATGGGGCTCGGCCCGCGTGAGGCGGACGATCTCACTTTGTCCGAGTTCCGCCTCCTGATCCGCTCTTGGAATGAGCTTCACGGGTCCGATGAGGATGAGGCCGCCCCTCCCCCCTCCGATGATGATTATTTCGAGATGCTGGAGATGATCGGACATGGCTGAAGATCTCGAGCGCCTGACGCTCACGCTCGAAGCGCGCACGAAAGAATTTGAGAACGCGCTCAATCGCGCCCAAGGCGTCACGACTCGGCGGATGGCTGCGATGGAGCAAAGAGCGCGGGCCATGTCGCGCAATGTTCAAGCCGCCATGGCTGGAGCTTTCGCGAGCTTCGGAGCGGCTCAGATTGGCCGCGAGGCGATCACTCTGGCGGCGGATTTCGAAGGCGCCTTGATCCGCGTGCGGGTCGCGGCGAGCGCCTCGGCGGATGAAATGCGCGCTCTTGACGCCGCCGCGCGCGAGATGGGCCGATCGCCTTTCGGCGTGACGGCGAACGAAGCCGCCAACGCCTTTGAAATCCTCGCTCGCAACGGCTTGAGCGTGCGCGAGATTCTGGACGGCGCGGCGCAAAGCTCGCTCCTCTTGGCGCGCGCTATGGGCGCAGACCTTTCGGCCGCCGCCGATCTGGCGACGGATGTCATGGGCCAATTCAAAATCTCGGCTAAGGACATGGGCGGGATCGTGGATCAGATCGCCGGAGCCGCCAACGCCTCGAAATTCACGTTTGACGATTTCCGCTATGCGATCGCGAACGCGGGCGGCGTGGCGGCGACGGCCGGTCTTTCCTTTGAAGATATGATGCGCGCGCTCGCCGGAACCGCGAGCCAATTCGCGGCGGGCGCGGACGCCGGAACCGCCCTTCGGACGTTCCTTCTTCGCCTTGTGCCTGCGAGCAAGGAAGCGGGCGAAGAGATGAAGCGCCTCGGCATGTCCTTTTATGACGCCCAAGGCAATCTCAAGGACATGCCTGCCATAGCCGAGACTCTCCGCACGTCTCTCGCCGGGCTCTCCGAGGAAGCCAAAACCAACTCTCTGAAAGTCATCTTTGGAGATGATGCGATCAGAACGGCGGCGGCGTTGGCCGATCAGGGCGCGGCCGGGATCAACCGGCTCGCGGAAGCGATCGGGCGCGTTTCGGCGCAAGATCAGGCTCAGGCGCGCATGGAAGGATTCAACGGGGCCTTGCTCGAGCTCCGCGCGGCCTGGGAAGATTTTCTGCTGACGGCCGCGGATCAAGGCGGGCTCGAGGCGGCGACGGCGGCGGTCGAGCGACTGACAAGCGCCGTCCAGTTTCTCGGCGAGAATTTCGGGACGATCTATCCTTGGATCGAGCGGCTCGCCACGGCGCTTGCGGCCGTGCTGGTGGCGCGTGGTCTGAATTTCGCGGCGGGCCGTGCGATCGCGATGGGCGCGACTCTGATCAGTCTCGCTCGCAACATAGGCGCGACAACCGCCGTAACGGCCCGGCTCGGCATAGCGATGAGCGCTCTCGGCGGCCCGCTCGGCTTTGTTATCGCCTTGGCTGGCGTCACGTTTTTAGAGTTCGCTCGATCGGCGAAAACCGCGAGCGAGCGGCTCGAGGATATAGAGCAAGCCGCCTTCGAGGTCGGCGGCGCTTATGAAAAACTCCGCGAGCTCGAGGGGCAGCTCAAGACGGATCGCGAGGACCTGAAGCGCGCCTCCGAGGCCTACGCGGCGGCCGTGCGCGATGAAGGAACGGCGGCGCAAGAAACCGCCGCGCGTGAGCTCGAGGCGATCCGCCAGAGAGTCGCGGGACGCGAGGCCCTGCGGGCGGCGCTGTTAGACGAAGCTGAAAACAAGCTGTTTGACGCGCAGCAATCCCGCGATGAGATGCGCGACAGCGTGGGAGACGGCGCGCGCGCGCTGATCGGCGCTCAACTGGATTTCTTGCTGAACGCGATCAAAGAGGAAGGAAGCAGCGCGACGCGCGCGATCCTCCAAGCCGAGGTCGATAAGATCGGCGAGACGATGGAGGCCGGAGAGGACGCCCTCCGCGCCTATGCGCTCCAAGTGGCGCGAGAGGCCCGCGCGCGGGGCGACATGCACCCACGCCAGAGAGAGTTTTCGGATTCGAATACCGCTCTCGAAAAGGCTGAGGAGGCGCTCGAGCGGCTCGAGGCTCGGCGCGACGCCCTCGCGAATCCTCTGCCCGTGCCGGAAGTTCCAGCGGCGACAACGCCGCCGCGTGTTTTGCCGCCGAAGCCGGAGGGCGGATCGTCGGGCGGCGAGACGCCAGAGCAGGTTTTGGCGCGGATGCGCGCCGAGCTCGAGGCCGTCGGGCGCGAGATGGCCGAGCTTGACGCCGTGACGCGGCAAGCTTTGACGGCGAGCGGCGCGGCCGGACTGGAGGCGCTCGAGGCCGCGATCTATTCGACCGAGGCGCGAATCCGCGTGGCGAAGGCGATGGAAGACGCGCGAATCCCAGAGGGGGCGACGGCGACGCAAGCGGAGGAGATCCGCGCGGCCGCTGCGACGCTCGAAGAGGCGCGGATCAGAACGGAGGCCCTGCGGGATGGTTTACGTGATCGCACGCGCGGCCTCGGCGAAGAGATCGCGGCCGAGGCCAAGGCTCTCGAGGCGCGGGCGCAAGGCGAAGCGTCCTTATCTGCTTATACGGCGGCCTTGGAAGGCAACCGCGCGGCCTCCGCGCGCCTGCTCTCCGCCGCCCAAGAGGGCGAAGAGGCGCACGCGCAAACGACGCGCGCGCTTGCGGAGGCCAAAAGCCGCGCGGACGCTCTCAAAGAGGCGGAAGACGAGCTAGCACGCGCCAAGGCGAACGGCGTTGCAATCTCGGAAGATCAGGCGGCGGCCGTGCGCTCCGCCGCCGTCGCCGTGGTTGAGGCCGAAGCGGCCGTGCGTCAGGCGCTCGAGGAACGGCGGAAGGCAGAAGAAGCGGCCGAGGCCGCCAAGCGCCGAGACGCCGGAGCCGAGACTCTGCGGGCTTACGCCGCCGAGATCGAGGCGCGCACGGCCGCCGCCGGGCGGTTGCTCGCCGCTGCGCAAGAAAGCGACGCCGCGCACGCCGCCGAGGCCCAATCGATCGATGAGGCGCGCGCGGCCGCCGAAGCCCTGACAAGCGCGGAAGAAGTTCTGACGGCCGCCAAGGCGGCGGGCGTGGCGATCTCCGACGCACAAGCCGAAAGCTTGCACGCGGCCGCCGTCGCCGCCGTCCAGGGCGAAGCCGCCGTGCGGCGCGCGCTTGAGGAACGGCGGAAGGCCGAAGAAGCCGCCGCCGAGGCGAAGCGCCGCGATGAGGCGGCGCGATCTCTTGCGGATACGATGGATCGAACCGAACGCGAGCTCGAGCGCCAAAAGGCCCTCGAGACGGCGGCGGGAGAGAGCGTCTCGGCATATGAGGAACGGGCGGCCGCGCAAGAGCTGCAACGGAAATCCGATGAAGCTCTTGCGGCCGCCGAGGCGGCCTTGGCCGAGGCCGAAAAGGCGGGCGCGGCGGCGAGTAAGGACGCCGCCGCGCGATTCCGCGAAGCGGCTCAAGAGCGCGTCGCGGCGGAGGATAGGACGCGCAAGGCGATCGAGGCGCGACAGAAGCAAGAGGATCTCGACAAGCGCGCCTCGGAGGCTCTCGAAGATGCGCGGCGCGGCGTGACGGCGGCGCGGGAGAGGACGGCCGATATAGGCATGTCGCCGGAAACGCTCAGGGCGCGAGAAGCCGCACGGCTCGCCGATGAGCGCGTGCGGCGTCTTGAAATTCCAGAGGGCGCGACGGCGGGCGGTCAGGACGCCGCCTCGCTCCGAACGACGATCCAAGGCGAGGAGGCGAAGCGATTAGCCGCAGAGGCCGAGGGAGAGATGCGCACGCGCGCGCTTGAGCTGCTCGAGGCGCAAACCTCGGCCGAAGAAGCGATCAACGAAAAGATCCGCGATACGATCGGCCTTCAAGGCGCGCTCGCGGCCTTGATCCGAGATCGCGCCCTCGCTCAAGGCGACACGGCGGCGGCGGCGCAAGCCGAGGCCGAAGCTCAAAGGATCGTGGCGGAGGAAGTGCGCCAGCTCGAGCTTGCGAAATCCGGCCTGGCGGAGATCGCGGAAGCGGGCGGAACCGGGTTGGCCGGAGCCCTGGAGAGCGTCGTTTTCAAGGCCAAGGACGCGCGGGCGGCGATCAGCGATCTGATTCTAGAAGTGAGCAAGCTCGCCTTTCAGAAGGCCGTGACGCAACCGCTCGGAAACTTCCTTGGCAACATCGCCGGGAATCTCTTCTCCGGCGGCGCATCATCGTCTGTGGGAAACGCGGTGGCCGGAAGCCTCAAGCTCGCCGAGGGCGGCAAGGTGCGCGGCCCTGGGGGCCCAACGGACGATCAGATTTTGGCGCGACTGTCTGACGGCGAATATGTCGTGAGAGCGCGCGCCGTGCGGAAACATCTCCCTCTTCTGGAGGCGATCAACCGGCATCCGGAACTTCCGGCGTTCGCGGCGGGCGGCGGCGTCGGGCGTATGCCCGCCCTAACTCTGCCAAGCCTTCCGAATGTCGAGGCGCGGGCGGCCGCGTCCAGAACCGCGCCTGGAGAGGTCTTCGCCTCCCCTACCCGCCATGCGACCACCAATAATTTTTATATCTCCACTCCGGACGTCCAAGGCTTCCGGCGGAGCGAAACCCAAATCGCGGCCGCAATGCAGCGCATGGCCGCACGAGGCAGGAGGAATTTGTGATGCCTCTCGACGTGTTATCTCCCTCGCCTCTGCTGAGCGCGCTCCGCGATTGGCCGCGCGCCTTGCGGCGTGCTCATATCCCCAACCTGGAGCGCCTCACACCGATATATCGCGCGCGGGCGCTGCGGGTGCTGGAGCGCCTCGATACGCTGGCCGTGCTGCTGACTCTAGCGGAGCGCCCCGGTCTGAGCCTCAACGCGCTGGCGCTTCATGTCGCGCCGCCGCGTGTGTCAGGCATGTACAACACGCTGCGCATCATCACACTCCCAATCCTGTCTGAAGTTGGTTGGCTCACAAACCTTGAGCAGCTCGGCAAGACGAAGGCCGCGCATCGCTATAGGCTGGAGCTGAGCCCCGCAGGGCAGGATTTTCTTTCCTACTATCTCAGCGGTTTAGAGGCTGCGGATGACGGACTTCCATGACGTTCTTTTCCCCCTGCGCCTTTCCGTAGGCTCAAGCGCGTCGCCGGAAAGACTGACCCGGATCGTCGCTCATGGCGGCGGGGAGAAACGCGCCGCCGCTTGGCGCAGCTCTCGGCGGCGCTTCGACGCGACCTTGCGTCTCCGACCGCATGACGAATTATATAGGCTGGTCGAGTTCTTCGAGGCGCGGCGCGGGAAGCTCTATGGCTTCCGGTGGCGCGACTTCACAGACTGGAAATCCTGCGATCGGAAGAAAGCCCCCGTCGCCACAGATCAGCTCTTGGGGATCGGCGATGGCGAGACGAGGGCTTTTCAGCTTGTGAAGAACTATCTCTCCGGCGGCGGCTCATATGCTCGGCCGATCTATAAGCCGGTCGAGGGCTCGATCCTCGCGGCCGTCGAAGGCGTTCAAGCTGCACCGATCGTCTCGGCGACGGGCCTGCTCACGTTCGCCACGCCTCCGGCGGAGGGCGCGCGCGTGACGGCGGGATTTCTGTATGACGTGCCTGTGCGCTTCGATACGGATTATCTTCCGATCCATTTGGTGAGCCGCACGCATGGATCCGTCGAAGATTTGCCCGTGGTCGAGATCCGACCACGGGCCGCAGGCTGAGGCATAAGGGGGCGCGCATATGCACCCCCTGCCCGTTCATGGCCTCCGACGCAAACTCGCAAGGCTGTGCACCAGAAGTATGAGGAGGGCCATTTTCAGCTCGCTCGTTGCGGAGATCATCTCGGTGGCAGTGGAGAGGTCGATCATAAAAATCACCCAAAATCAAAATATTGCGATGATTCTCAAGCTACCGTCACGACCACCCGCGATGTGAGAGGAATCGGTTTTAGGCGGCGCGCGCCGCCGGATTCGGGGTCAGGCGAGCGCCGTTCCGGATCAAGAGGCCTTCGGCTTCAAGGTCGAGCTGGATCCGGCCCGCGACCTGATCAGAAACTCCGGTCGCCTTGCGGATGGCGGAGAGGCCGCCCGTCTTGAGATCGCCGGATTTGATAGCTTGTCTAGCCTTCTCAATAGCCTGCTGATAGCTGGCGGCGCGGCGATGCGGCGGGAGGCCGTAGCGCTCTCCCCCCTGCCCTTCTCCTTCGGCAGGCTCCTCTTGGGCTGGATCTTCCTTTGGAACGGCGGACAGGCTCCAGTCGTCACGCGACTTCGCAAAGGGCATGGCTCGGCCACGCCGCTCGGCGACCGGTTCAACCGGGGCCGGATCTGGCACAGGGCGCAGGGCCGGGCGTTCGCGGATCACGATCGGCGAACCGCCGCCGCTCTGATCCGCGCGCTTGAGCGCATCGGCAATGCCTCGGCCGGTCACAAAGGCCAAGAAGAGTCGCGCGAGCTCCATAAGGATATTCACGAACACGCTAAACCCGAAAATGAATCCTTCAGTGTCCGTCCCGAAAACTCGCGCCACGGACGCCATAACGGCCGAGGTCGCGCCGCCGCCTTCGGTTTTGGCGCGCTCCATGCTCGCGAGAGCTTGAGGCGCGGCCGAGGTCGCGGCGGCTTCGGCGGCTTGGCTTTGGCTGAGGTCGTAACGGGCGCGCTCGATCGCCGAAACCAATCCGGCGTGCTCGGGGTGGCTTGGATCCTGACGCCGGTTATAGGCCGCCGAACCGGCCTCCCAGGTCGCGGCGACTTGCGCGCGCCACGCGCTCAAGGCCGCCTCGGCCTCTCTCACTCTCCCCTCCCCTTCTGTGACGCTGCGAGCCGCGCTCGAGGCGCGCGCGGAGGCCGCTTCGGCTTGGGTCTTGGCGAGCTGGTAAGCATCAGTTTTGAGGGCGTCCGCTTCGACTCCGCCTTGCATCATGAGCATTATGCAAAGCGTGCTGGTGATGATCGAATAGAGGGCAAGGCCCGCGAGGATCACAAGGCCAGACAGTTTTGCGAGGCCGGTCAGCATGGCGAGGCGGACGGCGAGCACATGCGCCGCAAAGATCAGGCTCGCGGCGGTCAGCACCATGAAAACGCGGTCGCCGGTTCCAAGGAGGGCCTCCCCTCCGACAACGGAAGCGCCGCCGAGATCCGCGAAATAGAACATCGCGCGGGCGGCGAAATAGCTGTTGATGAGAAGCAAGAACCACGTCAGCGGGCCGATGAAACCCGTCCAGCGGCTCGCCTCGCGCACTTGCCGATCGGCGGCTTTCGCGTCCGCCTCTTCGACCTTGCGCCGGACTTCGGCGGCGGCGGCGGGCGTCATTGTCCGCCCCCGATCGCCGAGGGCTGGCAGGCCTGTTTATGGATAGGATGGACTCGCCCCGTCGCGGGGCTTAAATGCGTCTTGCGCATGGCCTGACTCCTGTAAGTCGGGTTATGTGAAGCGATGCGGAGGAGGCTCAATTCCTCCGCATCGCGCCTGACGATATGCCTCCGGCGACTCTCGCACAAGCTGAATTTAACCCTGTTGCGGGGCGTCCCTCCCTTCCCCTCCCTTGTCCCTGTTTCCATCCCTCTATCGACTATAGAGGGTTGATCCGCCTTGCGGCCGTGAAACCGGGTCAAACGCATATCGCCGAGGCAACCACTTTGACCCTGAAAACAAACCTGCCTCCGGCGGCGCTGGCCGCTCTGGAGGAAGCCGCCGCATCCCTGAAATGCGAGGCGGCCATTCTCGCCGCGATCCTCGAGGTCGAGAGCGGATCCATCCGGGATGAATCCGCGCGCTTGAGCGCTCGCCGGTTCGAACCGCATGTCTTCCGGCGGATCACCGGCGGCGGGGCGGCGAGCCACGCCGGGGCCGCGCGGATCGATCCGGAGGCGGCCGAGGCGGCCTCGAGCCATGGCGCGGCGCAGATCATGGGACACCATGCGCAGGCGCTCGGCTACGCCTCGGCGCAGGCCATGCGCGCCGCGTTCCTCGAAGGCGGATGGGAAGAGCAGATCTCGGCCATGAGGCGTTACGCCGAGGCCACCGGCATGGGCGGGCCGTTGCGCGCGCTCTCCATTCCGGACGTCTCCGAGATCTACAACGGCCCGTCATATGCGCGGCTCGGCTATCACCTGAAGCTCTCCGCCGCATATGCCCGGATCTCCGGGAAGGCCGCCGCGCGAATCCTGCGCCTCGGCCATAGCGGCGAAGATGTTGAGCAGCTCCAAAAGGATCTCGAAGCCGCAGGATACAGCGTCGCGGCGGATGGAATCTTCGGGCCGAAAACGGAAGCCGCCGTGCGTCGCCTCCAGTCCGCCAAAGGGCTCCGGTCCGATGGTGTGGTGGGGGCCTTGACTTGGGCCGCGCTCGAGCGCGCCGGGTTTATGGAGGCGGTCGAAGAGCCACCAAGGCGGGTCGATCTCGAGCTCGACCGAGCCATGAGGCATCGCGGGAAGATCGGCGCGATCCTCGCCGCCCTAGCGACGTTCCGCGAAGAGGCCGCCGCATGGGCGGATCGCCTCCGGCTCGATCTCGGCGAGATCGCCGTGCGGATCTGGGCCGCGCTTTCAAACCTTTCGCCGGAGCAATGGGCGATCCTTCTGATCGCATCCGTCGTGCTCTGGCCTCATGTGGCGCCACGCGCCCGCCGCCTTGCGGGGCGGCTTCTCTAGCGACTTGGGGGAGTCGAGCTTGGATCAGAAATTAGATTGGATCGATCGATTGAGCGCGCTTTTGACGACGAAGGCCATGGCGGCGACAAGCGGAGCGGCGGCGGCGGGCGGCATGGCGGCCGAGCAAGTGCCGCGGCTGGCGGAGGCTTCGCTATTTCACGCCTTCGGATATGCGGTCACGCTTCCGGCCCTCTCCATGATCGTCGCGATCCTCGCGGGGCTTCTGACGGTCTTCAAGCCGCTGATCGTCGCCGGGCTTCGCCGGAGCTTCCGATGATCGCCGCGCTTTGGAGCTTGCTTCGGTCCTTCGCGCCATGGCTCGCCGCGCCTCTGGCGGCCTCGATCGCATGGGGCGCGCGGGACTGGACGGCGGCGGGGGAGGCGAAAGCGGCCGCAGCTCGCTCGCGGGAAATTTGCGAGCTGACTTGGCGGACGAAAGAAGCGCTCGCGGAAGCTCAGGCGGAAAGGTCGCGCCGTGAAATCGAGAATCATATGCGGGGCGTGCGCCCTGATCCTGGCCTTGTTCCTGACCGGCTGCGGGAGGGGTCATTCTTCGCCAATCCTGACGCGCTTCGTGACAGCCTGCCCGCCGGTCGAGGCTCTGACGGAGCGACGCCGCCTTGAACTGATCGAGGCGCTCGAGGCGGCGCGAGAGCAGCTCGAGCCGCGCCATTCGGAATCGCTCCGCGCCGCCGTGGCGGATTGGGGAGCCATGCGCGATCAGGCGCGGATTTGCTCGGCGCGATCTTCTTAAGCAACCGGCGCGGCCTTTATGGTCGCGCCGGTTTTCGGCGTTCTGATCACTCGGCGTTCAGGCGCTCAAGCACAACGCGCCGTATAAAGCTCGCGCGCTTCTCGCCGGTGCGGGCAGCTACTGCGTCCAGTCTGGCGAGGTCCGCCTGATCAAGGAAAAGTTCAACTTTCGCTTTCGCGGCCGCCTTCGGCTTGGCGGCGTCTGGCGCGGCGGAGATGAAGGCGGAGGGATCAGGCGCGGGAGAGAGGGCGGGGGAGAGCTTCTTGCGGATTGTCATGATGTACACCTGATATATACATTATTATTACATTCAAAATACATGATTATCACATGCTGAAAACCTGAGAAACAAGGGCCTCGATCTCCGCCACGGATTTAGGATCGCGCCGGACGGCCTCGGCGGCTGATCTCCCGCCGCCCGCCGCGTCGGCTATGGACTTGCGCCGCCCTATGCCTGGAGAGATCAGCTTGAAAGGCTCGACCACGGCGGCTGCGGCGGCCTCATTGTCGCCGCCTCTTGAATCCGCCTGATTGATCACGGCGAAGGCCTTAATCGGCTCGGCCCTGTAGGCTTCGGCCTCCTTGATCAAGGCGGCAATGTCTTCGAGCGCCCAAACGTCGAAGGTTCTAGGGGCGAAGGGAGTCAAGACAACATCCGCCAGAACCAAGGCGGCGCGGAGAGCCTCGCCGTCTCGGCCGCCAACATCGATCACAACATCATCGAATTTCGGGCCTTGGAGGCGGAGCTGATCGCGAAGCGTGGCGGCCGTGGTGAATTGAGAGCAGGCGAGGGGAGGGGAGAGATCATCGGCGGCGCGTTGGGCGATGGCGGCTTGCGCGGTTCCTTGCCGGTCGGCATCGATCAACCACACATCGCGGCCCGCTCTCGCCCTCTCTATGGCGAGATTCAAGGCGATGGTGGTTTTCCCAACGCCGCCTTTCGTATGGGCGACGGCTATGATCATGACAGGTTTTCCCATGCTAGAGACATGAATCAATCATGCTTCTAGCATGATTATTACATGCAAACAACATGCCTCATATTTTCAAGACGCGGCGGCCATAGTCTCGCAATTCGCCGTCCGGCGACACATAGCGATAGAGCGTTCCGCGTGAGACGCCGAGCGTCTTCGCCAGTTCGTCAGGCTCCGTTTCTTTGGATTTCATGGCGGCGGCGGCGAGGCGGACTTGCGCCGCCGTGAGCGCGAAGCGACGGCCGCCCTTGCGGCCTCGAGCTCGAGCGGCGGCCAATCCTGCGCGGGTGCGCTCGCGGAGGATCTCCCGCTCGAATTCGGCGAGCATGGCGAAGAGGCGGAGCATCAAGCGCCCTTCAGGGGTCGAGGGGTCGAGGCCCGCGCCCGCGCCGGTCAGAACGCGCAACACCACGCCACGCGCCGCCAGAGCCTCGGCCGTCTCGATCAGGTGCGACAGGTTGCGGCCGAGGCGGTCGAGACGCCAAATAACCAATTCATCGCCGGAGCGCAGGGCGCGTAAGCACGCCTCCAGTCCGGGCCGGGCCTCGGCCGCGCCGCTCGCTCGATCTTCATAAACTTGATCGGGCGCGACGCCCGCCGCCTGGAGCGCGTCGCGCTGAAGGTCGAGGCTTTGCTCGGCCGTCGAAACTCTGGCGTAGCCTATGCGCATGACGCTCTCCGAGAAACCACAAACGACCATTTGAGCCGCCAGAGGGGAGGGGAGGGGTTTTCGAGGCCTTGGCGGCGATCCGCGACAGCATAAATCAACGCGCAATCAAAATCACACAAAGGGGGCGGCGCGTCCATTATGTGACGCGCCGCCCCTGAGCGTCTTCACTCAAACAATTCGGCGTGCGTGCCTGCCCTGGCGAATTGTATGGACTCGTTGTCGATCCGATAGATCAGAAGGAAATCCCCGCCGATGTGACATTCTCTGGCGTTCTTCCAATCGCCCTTCAGGGGATGATCCAACCATTCGGCTGAAAGAGGAGCTTCGTTCGAGATGAGGAGGAGCATGGCCTCCTTCAGCCTCTTCATGTCATAGCGCCCGGAGCGTGAGAGCCTTTCCCAATCTCTTTTAAACTCCTTCGTATAATCGGAGACGCGCGGGAGGTTCGTCCGCTTTTCAGCGGCGGTCTTTTTCGAGGTCATCAAACAGATCCTGCGCGGAGGCGAAACGACCCTTGCGGGCCGCGCGGATCGCCTCGGCCTCTTCGAGGGCGGCGCGGGTCTTGGCGTTGGGGGTGGTGAGTTCGAAGGGGATGGCCTTCTCGCGGGCGATGCGGGTCAGGGTCATCCGCATCACGTCGGAAACGGTGAGGCCCAGTTCCTTCAGGACGGCGGCCGCGTCATCGCGCAGATCCTCCTCAATTCGAACCCGGACAAAGGCGTTCGCGGTCATAGTCGGCCTCCCATTGGCACTTGATTAGGCTACAGGAAATGTAGCCCAAATGAG
>NZ_KB893669.1 GCF_000374145.1 Neomegalonema perideroedes DSM 15528
CGGATTGATCTGCTGGTTGAAATTGGCGTGTCCCGGCACGTTGGCGTGTCCGGTGGGGCCGGAATTCGCATGCGAGCCCGCGAAGCCGCCGGGATTCACGCGGGGATCGCGGAACTGGCCCTGAAACTGCTCGCGGCTGAAATTGGCGTGTCCGCCGGTGTTGGCGTGTCCGGTGGGGCCGGAGTTCACATGCGAGGCTTGCGGCAGGCCCTGAAGCACGCCGGGCTGAACCTGAAGCTGCCCCGGCTGGACCTGAACCGGCTGAGGCAGGAAGAGGGGGCGGACTCCGGTCTGCGCCGTCTGGAGCGGCGCGACGGCGCGGACGCCCTGAGGCGTCGCGACGGCGGAGGGCTGGCTGGCGAGGGGCTCCGGCGTCTGGGCGGCCTGAGCCGCGTTCGGAGAGCCGAGCTGCGTGAGCAAAGCGCCCACGGCGAGCAATAATGGTTTGAATTCGTCTTTCATGGCGTCCTCATGCTCATGCGGCGGGAGTCGCGTCGGAATTCATGTTAGACCACGCTCTGGGAAACGAGGAGTCTTATACGCCGACAGGCGATCTCTCGTTCGTGAATGCAAGTCTCACGCGATCTTGAGGCGGAAATATGGCTGTCTTCGCCTTGAGCCGCCTTGATTCGCGAAGCGCTTCGGTCTTGGCCGCCTCCCTTCTGATCGCCGCTCAGCCGGAGTTCCGCTTCCGGGGCGGAGGCTTTATGCTGCCTCAGCCGCAGCCGTTCCGGAGGACCGCCATGACCCGAACTTCGCCCGTCAGCCGCTTTCCCGTTCCCGATCTGGAGGCGTTGCCGGAGGACATCCGCAGCCGCATTCTGGCCGTGCAGGAGAAATCCGGCTTCATTCCGAACATCTTTCTGGCTCTGGCCCATCGGCCCGACGAGTTCCGCGCCTTCTTCGCCTATCACGACGCCCTGATGGAGAAGCCGGGCGGCCTGACCAAGGCCGAGCGCGAAATGATCGTGGTGGCGACTTCGGCGGCCAATCAATGCCAATATTGCGTGGTGGCCCATGGAGCGATCCTGCGGATCCGGGCGAAGAATCCGCTGATCGCCGATCAGATCTCCGCCAATTACCGCAAAGCCGAGATCACGCCGCGTCAGCGCGTCCTGCTGGATTTCGCCATGAAGGCTTCCCAAGAGGCCGCCGCCGTCGAAGCCTCCGACCTTCAGGCTCTGGCGGAGCATGGGTTTTCGCAAGAAGACGTTTGGGACATGGCGGCCATCGTGGCCTTCTTCGCGATGTCCAACCGGCTGGCCAACATCGCCGACATCCGGCCCAATCCCGAATTCTATAATCTGGGACGCTGAAAACGCGTCAGATCCTCGGGGCGGTCGACGTCGGCGGCCTCCTCCGGCGCGAGGTCGAGCAGATCCTCCGGCGCGAGCCCCCGGAGGATCGCCCGCGCGCCCTGATCTCCCTCCGCCCGCAGCGCCGCCGCGAAATCGGCGGCGAGGAGCAGCGCGGGCGGAGAGCGGACGCCCTCGCGGAGGCAGGCCCGCGTCCGGCCCTCCGCTCCGGCGATCAGCCGCCGCAGAAGCTCTCCGGAGACGCCCGGCATGTCGCCAAGGCAGATCAACAGGCTTTCGGCGCCCGCCTCCTGAGCCGCCAGAACCGCCCGCCGCAGAGATTCCGCCATGGGCAGGCCCGGCGCGACCCGCAAAGGCGCGAAGCCCTCCGGCAAGGCCGCCGCGACTTCAGGCGAGGAGACGACCGCCGCCAGAGCGCCGCATCCGGCCTCCCGCATCGCCTCCGCCGCCCAAAGGACCAGAGGCCGCCCCCGCCAAGGCGCGAGAAGCTTATCCTCCGGCCCGAAGCGTCGCGAGGCCCCCGCCGCCAGCAGCGCGCCGAAGGGCGGCTTCATGCTTTGGGCGCCGCCGCCAGAATCTCGGCGAGAACCGAAATCGCCAGAGTCTGCGGATCGCGCGCCGAAGGCACCAGCCCGATGGGGCCGCGCAGGCGGCTCAGAGCGGCTTCCGTCACGCCCATCTCCGCCAGCCGCAGGAGCCGCGTCCGCTGGGCGGAGCGGCTGCCCTGCGCGCCGATGTAAAAGGCGGGGGTCTCCAGCAGGCGGCTGAGGATCTCAGGCTCATAATCATGATCGTGATAGAAAAGCGCCGCCGAGCATCTGGCGTCCAGATCCAGCTCGGCGATCTCCTCCGCCCGCCGCAGAGGCCGCGTCCGGCAGCCGAAGGCGGCGGCGGAGTTCAGGCTCTCCTCCTCATGCGAGATCAGGAGATGGTCGTAGTCGAGGCTCAGCAGCAGCCGCGCGAAGACGGCGGCCTCCGGCCCCGCCCCGAAGACCAGAAAGCGCAGAGCGGGCGGAAATCCCAGAACGAAGCCCTCTTCGGCGGGTCCGGTCGGACGCCAGGGCCCGAGCCCGAGGTCTCCTTGCGGCGAAATCTCCAGCGCGACGGCGCGACGCTCGGCGCGGGCGCGGCTCAAGTCGAAGAGCGCCCCCCGGTCGCGGAGCGGAAAGAGCGAGACCTCCGCCGCGCCGCCGCAGGGCAGGCGCAGATCCATGAAGGGCGAGCCCGCCCCATAACGCAGACGCTGCGGGATTCCGCTCGCGCGGACCTCTTCGGCGCGGAGGATCAAATCCGCCTCCACGCAGCCCGAGGTGACGGCGCCGGCGAAACGCCCGTCTGAGAAGATAGCCATGGCCGCGCCCGGATCGCGATAGGAGGGGCCTTGCGTGGCCGTCAGCAGGGCGAGGACCAAGCCGGGACCGCCGCGCAAGGCGGCCTCCCAAGGGTCTTCGAGAGCGGGGTGGCGGCCTTCCGCCGCGAGAGGCGAAAGCTTCCAGTCGCAGAGCATGAGCATGGCCATGAGAAGATGAGGGGAAGAGCGGCCGCCTCGTGCAGGGCGGCCGCCGGAGCGTCGGCCGACGAAGCCGTAAGGCTTCGCGTCGCGACGACGCGACCAGACGAAATCCGAAGCGTCGGCCGACGAAGCCGCAAGGCTTCGCGGCGCGACGACGCGACCAGACGACATCCGGCCCCGGGGCTCCGGGACTCAGGCGCCGCTCGGCGTCAGGTCGAGCTTCGAGAGCGGCAGACTGCGGATCCGCTCGCCGGTCAGCACGGAGACGGCGTTGACCACCGCAGGCGGGACGCCCGGCAGGCCCGGCTCTCCGATTCCGCCCATCGGCGCCCCGCTCTCAAGGATGCGCACATGGACGCGCGGCATCTTCTCGGGCGGGAGGATGGGATAGGCGTCGAAATTGCGGGCTTCGGGCTCGCCGTCGGTGTAGACGACCTCCTCCAGCAGCGCCGAGGAGAGCCCCAGAGCCACCGCCGAATTCACCTGAGCCTCGATGATCGCCGGATTCACGATGCTGCCCGGATCTATGGCCACCCAGACGTCATGCACCACCGCTTCGCCGTCGAGAAGCGAGACTTCGGCGATGGTGGCGACTTCGCTGTTGAAGGGCGAGGCCATGGCCACGCCCCGGGCGCGCCGGGTGCCGTCCTCCGCCGTGAAGGGGCCGCGTCTCCAGCCGCCGGATAATTCGCCCACCGCCTCCAGAAGGGCCTTATGGCGAGGCATCCCGGCGAGCAGCTTCAGCCGCAGCTCATAGGGATCATGGCCGCCCGCCTCCGCCATTTCATCGAAGAAGGCTTCATAGAAGAAATCATTCATCGAATGCCCGACCGAGCGCCACCAGCCGATCATCGCCGGACTCGGAACCACCACATGCTCCACGCGGCGGTTGGCGATGGCGTAAGGCTTATCGGCGATGCCCTCCACGGCGGAGGGATCGGGATCTTCCGGCTTGCGCCCGAACCAGCGCCCCGTCGGACCCTCGCCGACGGCCTCCGCGAAGAAGGCCTCCGGCAGGCCCTCGGCGTCGAGTCCGGCGCGGAAGCGCGCCACCGCCAGAGGCCGGAAGGCGTCGCGGAGGAATTCCTCCTCGCGGGTCCAGATCACCTTGACCGGACGCCCCGTCGCCTTGGCCAGAGCTATGGCCTGAGGATAGGGGCTCGCGCCGTGATAGAGGAAATGCCGCCCGAAGAATCCGCCGAGCAAAGGCGAATGAATCCGCACCTGCTCGGGCTTCAGGCCGTTTTCGGCGGCCACGGAGGCTTGATACATCTCGGGCGCCTGATTGGGCGTCCAGAGGTCGAGCGTGCCGTCCTCGTTCCAGCGGGCGAGGGCCGAAGGGGGCTCAAGCTGGCCATGGGCGAGGAAAGGCGCGTCGTAAACGGCCTCCAGCTTCTTCGGGGCCTTCTCCAGAGCGGTCGCGGCTTCGCCATGATTCTCGGCGACGAGGCCGGGGCCGGGGGTTGCGATCAGCTGCTGCTTGAAGCCTTCGCTGGAGAAATCGGCGGGCATGACGTTCTTCGCCTCCGCCTCCGGCTCCTTCCATGAGACTTCGAGGCTCTCGACGGCCCGCCGCGCCCGCCACCAGCGATCCGCGACCACCGCGACCGCGCCCGGCAGGGCGTGGACCGAGACCACGCCCGGCATGGCCTCCACCTCTTTGCGATTGGCGATTTCGCCCGGCTCCTGCCCGCGGCGCGGGGCGTGGACCACCGCCGCCTGCAACATGTTCTCGACCTTCAGATCAATGCCGTAGACGGCTTTTCCGGTCGATTTGTCATGAGCGTCGAGACGCGCCACCGGCTTGCCGATCCAGCGGAAATCGCTCGCGTCGCGCAGCGGAGCCTCTTCCGGGATGGGCAGAGCGGCGGCCTCGGCGGCGATCTCGCCGTAAGGGACGCGGCGTCCGGAAGCGGCGTGGACCACCTCGCCCGGCTCGGTGGTCAGCTCCTCCAGCGGGGCGTCGAGCTTTTTGGCGGCGGCCTGAAGCAGCATCATCCGCCCGGAGGCGCCGAGCTTGCGCATGGTCTGATAGCTCGAGCGCACCGAGAAGCTGCCGCCCGTGATGCGCATGCCGCCCATCACCAGCAGATAATCGGGGCCGGGAGGCGCCGCCTCCACTTTGAAGCGCGCGGGATCGACGTCCAGCTCTTCGCCGATGATCTGGGCGAAGGCGGTGTGGACGCCCTGTCCGCCCTCCATGAAGGGGCAACGGAAGAGCACGCTTCCGTCCGGATTGATTTCAAGGAAGGCCGGAACGCGCGTGCCGGGGATGATCTTCGCCGGCGCCTCCTGCGCGCGCGAAACCTTCGCCGGCAGCGAGACGCCCAGCACCAGAGCGCCCAGAGAAGCGCCGAGGAAGCCGCGTCGGGAGAGGTTGACCGGCGCGCCCGTGGCGGGCAGGTCGAAGGCTTTGGGATCGAGGTCGTTCATGGCGTCTTCCTCCCTCAGCCCTGCGCGGCGGCGCGCCGCACGGCGGCGGCGATGGCGTTGTAGGTTCCGCAGCGGCAGAGATTGGTCATCGCGGCGGCGATCTCCTCGTCGTTCGGCTTGGGAGTCTCCTTGAGGAGCGCCGTCGCGGCCATGACCTGCCCGGACTGGCAATAGCCGCATTGCGGCGTCTGCTCGGCGACCCAGGCCGCGACCACGCGCCGCCCGACTTCGTCCTCTTCGACCGCCTCGATGGTGGCGACGGAGGCGCCTTCCACGCTTTCGACGGGGGTGACGCAGCTGCGCGTGGCGACTCCGTCCACGAGCACCGTGCAGGCTCCGCATTGCGCGACGCCGCAACCGTATTTCACGCCCGTCAGGCCGATCTCGTCGCGGAGGACCCAGAGCAGAGGCGTGTCCGGCTCCGAATCGATCTGGCGGGTTTGGCCGTTGATGGTCAGTTCCATTGGGTTTCTCCTCAGATCGCCGCAAACCCGCAGAGGGCTTCGACGAGGGCGCCGCATCCGGCGCCGAGCCTCGGGGGGCTCGACCGGCCCAACGCTTTCGCCTTTTCATAGGCTTTGTCAATCGACAAGCCGGAGAGCGGAAGGATTCCGGAGGGAGATCTTCGGTCGGGACGAAACGGCGTTCGGGGCGCGGAGGCCGCCTTTCCGGAGCCCTTGGGGGGGCGGGAGCCGGAGCAGGAGAGGCGCCGCGGCATGAGGCGGCGAAGCGGATCTGAGGTCGATGGGGCTGCGCCGACATGAAGGCGGAGGCGGGTTCGCTCCGCCTCCGCCCTCGGGTCAGGCGGCTTTTGGGGTTTGGCGCAGGCCGAGGATCTCGCGGGCCTGACGCCATGTGGCGACGGGGCGTCCGTGCTTCTCGCAAAGCTCCGCCGCCCGCCGCACGAGCGCCGCGTTGGAGGGCGCCAGCCGCTCGCGGTCGAGCCGCACGTTGTCCTCGAGTCCGGTGCGGGTGTGGCCGCCCTTCTTGATCGCCCATTCGTTGATCTGAAGCTGCGCCGGACCGATTCCCGCCGCGCACCATCGGGCCTCCGGCGCGAGGCGCTTCAGGGTCTCGATATAAAAGTCGAAGATCGGCTCGTCGGGAGGCATGGCGTTCTTCACCCCCATGACGAATTGCACGTAGAGCGGGCCTTTCAGACGCCCGTCGGCCTGCATCTTCGCCGCCTGCACGATATGCGAGAGGTCGAAAGCCTCGATCTCCGGCTTGACCTCGTATTTCAGCATCTCGGCGGCGAGCCAATCCACCAGATCGGGCGGATTCTCATAGACCCGGGTCGGGAAGTTGTTCGAGCCCACCGAAAGCGAGGCCATGTCCGGGCGGAGCGGCAGCATGCCGCCGCGCGCCTGTCCCGCGCCGGAGCGTCCGCCCGTCGAGAGTTGGATGATCAGGCCGGGACAATGCTTCTCCAGACCTTCCTTCAGGCGGGCGAAGCGTTCGGGGTCGGAGGTGGGCTTGCCCTCCTCGTCGCGGACATGGCAATGGACGACGCTCGCCCCCGCCTCGAAGGACTCCTGCGCGGACTCGATCTGCTCCGCGACGGAGATCGGCACGGCGGGGTTGTTCGCCTTGGTCGGCAAAGAGCCCGTGATCGCCACGCAGATCACGCAGGGATGTTCGGCGGCGCTCATGAAGGCGCTCCGGCCGCGCTCAGGACGTGGAAGCTTCCGCTGGAGAAGAGCAGGGGCGCCGCCTTCGGATCGCGCTCCAGATGGAGCACCCGCCCGATGAAGAGCGTATGGTCGCCCGCCTCCACCTCCTGAGCCACCTCGGTCAGGAAGACCGCCACCGCCCCCGGCGCCACCGGCAGATGATGATGATTGACGAAGAAATTCGCCAGCTCGGGATTATGGCGGCCCGCGAAATGCATCGCCACATGCTCCATGCCCTGCGCCAGAATGTTCACGGCGTAGCGGCCCGAAGCGCGGACCTTCTCATGCATCCGGCTCTTGCGGTCGAGCGAGATGGCGATCAGAGGCGGATCCAGCGAAACCGACATGAAGGCGTTGGCGGTCATGCCGTGGTCGCCCTCCTCGGTGGAGGTGCTGATGACGGTCACGCCGGTGGCGAAGGCGCCGAAGGCGTCGCGCAGGGCGCGGGCGTCGAAATCTGGCTTTTGAGCTTCAGACATTGAATTCATCCTCTCCTTGCCGGACGTCCAGGGTCAAAAGGCCCGCGCCGAAAGCGGCCAGAGCCTGAGGCGCCGCCAGCAAGGCCGCCGCCTCGCCCTGACGGCCCTCCGCGCGCAGAGCCCGGATGCGCGAAGAGGAGATGCGTTCGCCCTCGCGGCAGGCGACGACCGGCGCCTGACGCAGCGGGAAGCGCCGTCCGAGCAAAGCCGCGTCGCCCGATTGCTTCGCGCCGAAGCGGAAATCCGCGCCGACATGCGCCGCGAGCGGTCCGGCTCGCGCGAGGTCTTCGAGGAAATCCTCCGCCGAGCGGGCGGCGTAGGCGGCGGTGAAGGGGGCGACGACGATCCAGTCCGGTCCCAGACGCGCGATCCGCGCGAGCTTCTCGAAGCTCGGCGAGATGCGCGCGGCGCGTCCGAAAAAGACCTTGGGCGGGGGATCGAAGGTCCAGACCACCGCCGGGACTCCGCGCTCGCGGGCTTCGGCCACGGCGGCGGAGATCAGGGCCTGATGGCCGAGATGCACGCCGTCGAAGGCGCCTATGGCCAGAACGCTCGCATCGAGGCGGATCTGCCGATCCGTGACGATCCGCGTGGGGGCGCCGCTGAAATCCAGACTCATGGGGATTCTCCCTGTCCGGCTTTTCCGATGGGCGGAAGGGAGGCCGGAGGCCGGCCTCCCGCGACGTCAGTTGAAGCCCGCCTTCAGGCGGTTGACGTCCCAGGGGTTCACGAGATCCGGCGAGGTCCAGCCGTTCAGGTCGTATTCGGCCATGTAGTCGCGCACCATCTGATGCAGCGCCTCCATTTCGCCGGTCGCCTGAGCCGCGAGCATGGTCTCGACGCGGATGTTCTCGTAATTCCCGGCGTAATTGGTCTCGTAAAGCTCGTGGCGTCCGCCGAACTCCGAGCCGAGGGCGTCCCAGAGCAGCTTGAGCAGCTTCACGCGGTCGAGCGCGACCATGCCGTTGGAGCCGCGCACGAAGCGGTCCAGATAGGGGCGCACGGCGGGGGAGTCGAAATCCAGCGCCGAGCTGGGCAGATAGATCAGCCCTGAAGCCACATGGCGCTCGATCAGCTCCTTGATGCGGCTATAGGCCATGGGCGCGAAGATGCGGTAGGAGAGGCCGTAATTGAGGTTGGGCAGGTTATAGCCTTGCGCGCCCTCCCAAGCCACGGGGCTCTTCACCATCGCGTCCGAGATCGCCCAGAAGAGGTTGCGCCAGCCGAGAACCTCGCCCACCGCCGTCTGAGGCCCGCGGAAGGCGCGCGAGCCCGTCGCCTCCAGAGCCATCGAGAAGAGCGCGGAGATGAAGTCCAGCTTCACCGCCAGCCTTGTGCAGCCGTGCAGCGTGAAGCGCGGCACGAAGCCCGAAGCCGGGAAGAAGGCGTTGATCTTCTCGATGTCGCCGTAGATGAAGACGTTCTCCCAAGGCACGAGCACCTTGTCGAAGACGAGGATCGAGTCGTTTTCGTCGAGGCGGCTGGAGAGGGGATAATCGAAGGGCGTGCCCATCACCGCGGCGTTCAGCTCGTAAGAGGCGCGGCTGATGAGCTTCACGCCGGAGCTGCCCATGGGCGCGGTGAAGATCAGAGCGAATTTCTTCTCTTTGATCGGCACGCCGTAATGCGCGATGAAATTATAATGGGTCAGGGCCGATCCGGTGGCCACCACCTTGGCGCCCGAGACGACGAGGCCCGCGTCGGTCTCCTTCTCCACCTGCATGAAGACGTCGCCGGTCTCCTCGATGGGCAGATGGCGGTCGATGGGCGGATTGACGATGGCGTGGTTCCAGTAATCCAGCCGCTCCTGAGTCCGCGCGTACCAGAGCTTGGCGTTGGGGGCGTATTCGCCGTAAAACTCCGAATTCGCGCCCAAAGTGCCGAGGAAGGCCGCCTTATAATCGGGCGAGCGGCCCATCCAGCCGTTGGCCACGCGCTGAGTCTCGGCGATGGCGTCGCGTCCGGCGATCAGATCCTCGGCCGTTCTGGATCCCTTGAAGAAAGGATGCGTCCAGCCGCCGGATCCGGTGTCGGTGGGGCGGCCGAGGCGGTCCTTCTCGGCGTTGAGCTTATCGTACCAGCGCGCGACCATCCGGGCCGAATTGCGGAAGGCGGGATGCCGCGTCACGTCCTTCACGCGTTCGCCGTGGACGTAGATTTCGCGGTCGTCGCGGATGCTCTCCAGATATTCCGCGCCGGTGTAGGGCGCCGTCCGGGCGGCGGGCTTCTCTTGCATGGGGTCGTCCTCCCTGGTGCGGGCGGGTTCGTTTCGCCCGCTTCCGTCCCCCGAGCCTGAGGGCGGAGGCGCGGAATCGGAAGGTATTGGAAGATACCGCCCGCGGGTCTGGCCGAGCCTCCGCGCCTCATGCAGTCTGGAGGCGCATGGTCGATCAGGAGGCGGCCCCAAGAGCGACGACCGAAAAAAGGCCGCGACCCAAGGAGGAAAGCAATGCGCAACGTCACCATCGACAACGTCACGGACGTGGTCATCGAATCTCTCGGCCGGCATCAGGAGATCCCGGCCCGTCAGCGCGAGATCATGGAGAGCCTGATCCGCCATCTGCACGGCTTCTGCAAAGACGTGAGGCTGACCCACGGCGAATTCCTGCAAGCCTGCGACTACCTCGGCCGCGCCGGAGCCATCTGCTCGGACAAGCGTCAGGAGTTCATCCTGCTCGGCGACATCCTCGGCGTCGAGGTGCTGGTCGACATGCTGACCAATCCCATTCAGGGCGAGGAGACCATCTCCACGGTGCTCGGCCCCTTCTTCCGCGAGAACGCGCCGGTCATGCCCAAAGGCGCCACCACCGTGCGGAAGAACTTCGAGGGTCAGGAGACCGTCTTCGTCGAGGGCTACGTCCGCGACGTGGAGGGCGCGCCCATCGCCGGGGCGATCATCGACATCTGGGAGGACGCCCCCAACGGCCTCTATGAGAACCACGACCACGACCAGCCCGATTATAATCTGCGCGGCCGCTTCGAGACCGACGCGAACGGCCATTACGCGCTGCGGGCCATTCGCCCGGTGCCTTATCCCATCCCCAGCGACGAGACGGCGGGCGAATTGATCCGCTATATGGGCCATCACTCCATGCGCCCCGGCCATCTGCATATGATGGTGACGCGCGACGGCTATCGCTCGCTGATCTCGCAGATCTACGACTCCAGCAGCCCCCATCTCGACGACGATTCCGTCTTCGCCGTGAAGGAGGCCCTCATCGGCGAATTCCGCAAGGCCCCCGAGGGCGCGGACACGGATCTCACCCTGCGCTTCGACTTCATTCTGCCGCGCGCCGAAGCGAAGCGCATGGCGGCGGAATAAGCCTTCGACCTCTCGTCTTCGCCGCGCGCGCTTCTCCCTGACGCGCGGCGCCCGCCTCAGGGAGCCCTCAGGGAAGGAGCGCCGCGATGCACGACCTGAAGCCTCAAGACTCCGCCGCCCTTCTGCGGGATCTGCGCGCCGGGCGGGAAATCCGCTCCGTCGAGACGATGATCGTCGATTGCCCGACCACCCGGCGTCATCGGTTGTCGAACACCGAGATCAATCATCAATCCTATGTGATCCTGCGCGTCGTTCTGGCCGACGGCGCCGTCGGATGGGGCGAGGCGGCCACGCTCGGCGGCCCGCGCTGGGCCGAGGAGAGCGTCGAGGCGATCAAGGCCAATATCGACGCCTATCTGGCGCCGCCTCTGATCGGGCGCTGCGCTCTGGATTTCGAGGCCAACGCCGCCCTGACCGCCAAAGCCGCCAGCCGCAACAACGCCGCGCGGGGCGCTCTGGAGGCCGCTTTATTCGATGCGGCGGGCAAATCCCTCGGGCTTCCGGCGAGCCTTCTGCTCGGCGGGGCGGTCCGCGAGAAGATCGAGGTGCTTTGGGCTTTGGCCTCCGGCGACGCCGATCAGGAGATCGAGGAGGCGAAAGCCAAGCTCGCCGCCCGCGAGCACCGGCGCTTCAAGATCAAGCTCGGCTTCCACCCTCCCGCCGAGGACATGGCGCGGCTGACGAAGATCGTCGAGGCTCTGCCCGGCTGCGAAATCGTCTGCGACGTGAATCAGGGCTGGAGCGAGGCGACGGCGATCCGTTACCTGCCGCGTCTGGCGGAATTGGGGATCGTGCTGATCGAGCAGCCCCTCCGCCCCGGCCTGACCGAGGCCACCGCCCGGATCGCCGCCCGCAGCGCCATTCCGATCATGACCGACGAGGCGGCTTTCTCCGGACCGGAGATCGTCGCCGCCGCCACCGCCGCCGCCGGAAGCGTCTATTCGCTGAAGCTGGTGAAGAGCGGCGGACTTCTGGAGCTGAAGCGCGCCGCCGGAATCGCGCAGGCCTGCGGCATGGAGCTTTACGGCGGCTGTCTGCTGGAGACCGGAATCGGCGCGGCGGCCCATCTGGCGGTCTTCTCCACCTTGCCGCGCCTCGAATGGGGCTGCGAGCATTTCGGCCCGAAGATCCTCAAGACCGATCTCACCAACGGAGAGATCCTGTTCAAGGATTTCCATATCCACGCGCCGCAGGGGCCGGGCCTCGGCGTGACCATCGACGAAGAGGCGCTGCGCGCCGCCAGACGGAAGGGCTGAGCCATGCCGATTCTCCATTGGTCGCCCCGCTCGCCCTATGTGCGCAAGGCCATGCTCGCGCTGCATGAGAAGGGCCTCGCGGATCGGGTGAAGATCCTCCGCACCCACGCCGATCCCATGATCCCGCATGAGGGGCTCATGGAGATCAATCCGCTTTCGAAGATTCCGACGCTCGAACTGGAGGACGGGCGCGTCCTCTTCGACAGCCATGTGATCTGCCGTTGGGCGGATCAGGAAGGCGGCTCCGGCCCGCGGCTCTTCCCCGAGGGCGCCGCCGGGCTGGAGGCCGAGCGCGACGAAGCCCTCGGGACCGGCCTGCTCGACGTGGCCTTGCCTTGGCTGGTCGAGACGCGCATGCGCCCCGAGGCGCAGCGTTCGGTGGAGATGGTCGCGGTCTACCGGACCAAGCTGCGGCGCGCGGCGGATTGGCTGGAGGCCCATGCGCCCCGGCTGGAGGCGCGGCCTTTCGACATCGGCCATCTGACCATCGGCGCGGCTCTGAGCTATCTGGATTTCCGTTTCGACGCCGAAGGCTGGCGCGAGGGTCGTCCGAAGCTGGCGGCCTGGCATGCGGGATTTTCGGCGCGGCCTTCGGTGCAGGCGACCGCCTTCCGCGACGATCCCCGGCCGACGGGCTGAGTCACGAGGCGTCCTGAGCGGTCTTCCGCTCCTGAGCGTGGCGGCGGGCGTGTTTGCGGGCGATGCCGAAGAAATTCATCACCTGCGGCGCGCGATTGTCGAGCCGCGCATGGATGGTCAGGGCCGTGCCGGGATTGAAGCCGACGTAAGGCCGATAGATCACGCCGGGGCGCTGAGTCCGCGCGACGGATTCCGGCGCCACCGAAAGCCCCACTCCCACCGAAACCAGACTGATGGCGCTTTGGAAATCCTGCGTCAATTCGAGTCGGGCGGGCTGGAATCCCTCGCGGGCGCAGATGCCGAGCACCACGTCCGCATAGCTCGGGCGCGGACGGCGCGGATAAAGCACGAAGGTCTGATCCGCGAGATCGGCGAAGCGGATCTCCGCCTGAGCGGCGAAATGAGGCGTGTCGGGCAAAGCGAGGATCAGCTTCTCGCGATAGAGCAATTCACGGCGAAACTCCTCGTCTTTAAGTTCGGGGCGGGCCACGGCCACGTCGATCTCGCGCTGCACGAGCGCCCGTTGAAGATCCGCGTTGTTCATGGAGGAGAGCGCCAGCTCCACCTCGGGATAGGCGGAGCGGAAGGCTTTGATGAGGTTCGGCAGAATCCCATGCGAGGCCGAGCCCACGAAGGCGATCCGCAGACGCCCAGCGCCGCCCGCGCCGATGAGCTTGGTCTCGCGATAAGCCGCGTCGAGCCGCGCGAGGATCTGGCGGGCGTGCTCCTGAAGCGTCTGGCCCGCCTGAGTCAGACGGATCTGGCTGCGGCTGCGGTCGAAGAGCTGCACGCCGAGCTCCGCCTCCAGAGCGGCGATCTGGCGCGACAAAGGAGGCTGGGCCATGTCGAGCCGCGTGGCGGCGCGGCCGAAATGCAGCTCCTCGGCCACCGCGAGGAAATATCTCAGCCTTTTGAACTCCATCTCTCTCTCCCGACGCGCGCCCGGCCAGAGGCGCGAGCCCCGGATTTCACGCATGTTCGGAGAGCCTTTGCCAATACCTGAAAGGTATCGCATGACACGCGGCGGACTCTTGTCAAGGCGCGGCGGGCGGCCTCCTCTTCAGGGATCCGAAGGAGGCCGACATGAAGATGATCTTGTCCGGGGGCGTCTGGCTCCATGCGCGGAGCGACGGGCCTCAGGAGGCTCCGGCGGTCTTGCTCCTGAATTCTCTCGGCACGGATCTGCGGATCTGGGAGGCTTTGGCCTCCGGTCTGGCGGCGGCGGGGTTTCGTGTGATCCGCTTCGACAAGCCCGGCCACGGGCTTTCAGGGAGCAGGCCGCGCCCCTACGCCATGCAGGGGCTGGCGCAGGACGCCTTCGCGGTTCTGGACGGCTTCGGGATTGACAAAGCCCATGTGGTCGGGCTCTCCATCGGCGGCCAGATCGCGCTGGCCATGGCGGCGGCGCGCCCCGGGCGCCTCGCGTCTCTGGTCCTCTCCAACAGCGCGCCGAAGATCGGCTCCCCGGAGATGTGGCGCGCGCGGATCGCCGGAATCGAGGCCGAAGGGCTGGAGGGCGTGGCGGATGGGGTGATGGAGCGCTGGTTTTCTCCGGCCTATCGCGCGGCGGAGCCCGGCTTGCTCTCGGCTTGGCGGAGCATGTTCCTGCGCTGCGGGCTGGAGGGCTATCTCGGCTGCTGCGAGGCGCTGGCCGCCTCGGATCTGACCGCCGAGGCCGCCGCTCTGCGCCTGCCGGTCCATGTGGTCGGCGGCTCGGAGGACGGCGCCACGCCGCCCGATCTGGTCCGCGAGGCCGCCGCGCGGATTCCGGGCGCGGGCTTCACCCTGATCGAGGGGGCGGGGCATCTGCCCTGCGTCGAAACCCCCGAGGCCGTGCTGAAGCTGCTGCGGGCGTTCTGGGGGCGGGCGTCATGATGCGGGCCTTCGTCTTTCCCGGCCTGACGACGCGGGTGGTCTTCGGCTCCGGAACGCTGAAGCGGGCGGGCGAGGAGCTGGAGCTTTTAGGCCATGAGCGGGCGCTGATCCTCACGACTCCGGGGCGGCGCTCCGAGGCTCTGGCGGAGGCTTTGGCGGCGGATCTCGGGCCGCGCGCCGCCGGGATCTTCGCCGGAGCGGTCCAGCATACGCCCGTCGAGGCCACCGGGCGGGCGCTCAAGGCCCTTGACGCCAGCGGCGCCGGGGCGGTGGTCAGCCTCGGCGGCGGCTCGACCATCGGTCTGGGCAAGGCGCTGGCGGCGCGGACCGGCGCGGACCAGATCGCGATTCCGACGACCTACGCGGGCTCCGAGACGACCGACATCCTCGGCGAGACCTCGGACGGAGAGAAGACCACCCGTCGCGGCCCGGAGATCAGGCCGGAGACGGTGATCTACGACGTGGATCTGACTCTCGGCCTTCCGGTTCCGGTCAGCCTCGCCTCGGCGATGAACGCCATGGCTCACGGGATGGAGGCGCTTTACGCGCCGGACCGCAATCCGGTGATCCTCGCGCTGTGCCGCGAGGCCTTCGCCGCCTTCCGCGAGAGCCTGCCGCGTCTGACCGAGGCGCCGCGCGACCCCGAGGCCCGGAGTCAGGCGCTTTACGCGGCTTGGTGCTGCTCGACGGCCTTGGGTCAGGTCTCGATGGCGCTGCATCATAAGCTGGCGCATGTGCTGGGCGGCGCCTTCGGGACGCCCCACGCCGAGACCCACGCCGCCTTGCTGCCCTATGCGACGGCCTTCAACGAAGCCGCCGTTCCGGAGCTTCTGGCGCCTCTGGCGGCGGCCTTCGGCGCGGATTCGGCGGGGGGCGCGCTCTGGGATTTCTCTGAGCGGCTCGGCGCGCCTCTGGGGCTGAAGGGGCTGGGGCTCGCGGAGGCGGATCTCGACCGCGCGGCGGATCTCGCCGTGGCGAAGCCCTATCCGAATCCGCGCCCCTTCGACCGCGCGGCGATCCGCGCTCTGCTGCAGGCGGCTTGGGAGGGCCGCCGCCCCGTCGCCGCATGAGCTGAAAACGGGAGGCCCGAAGAATTCGGACCGCTTCTGCGCGCCCGGCTTGACTTGAATTCCTTTCCCCGCCTAAATCCCCCCATTCCGAGGGGAGCGCCGAACGGCGCTGAGACGGCGATGAGCCGGACCCTTGAACCTGATCCGGGTCATGCCGGCGTAGGAACGGAACAAGGGACGCCCGACTCGCGCGCTCGCCCTTCCCAATTCCCCGCTTCGCCTGGATCTCCGTGATGGGAGATCTCTAGAATGAACGCCGCTTTTCGCCCCTCCTCGCCGCCGCCCTGAGGCCATGCGGATCTCCGGCTTCGCCTCCGCCCTGCGGACGACGGGAACATTGCTTTTCGTCTGGCAGGCGGTCATCTGGATCTTCGCGCCGCCGCGCTTCATCCTCCCCGCGCCGCTGGAGGTGGCGAAGGCTTTCGCGCGGCGCTGGCGGATGCTTCTCGACAATGCGCTGGTGACTTTCGGCGAAATCCTGATCGGACTCGTCGCGGGGGCGGGGCTCGGCTTCGCCGTGGCGCTGGGGGCGGCGGCTCTGCCGAGGCTCGGGCGCTCCGTCTGGCCGCTGATTCTGGTGTTGCAGGCTTTTCCGGTCTTCGTCCTCGCGCCGCTTCTGGTGCTGTGGTTCGGCTTCGGCATGGCCTCGAAGATCGTGATGACGACCCTCGTCATCTTTTTCCCGGTGGCCTCCAGCTTCGCCGACGGCCTGCGCCGGATCGACCCCGATCTGCTCGACGCGACCGCTCTGACTCCGGCCACGCGCTGGCAGGCGCTGATTCACGTCCGTTTGCCGCTGGCTCTGCCCGCTTTCTTCTCCGGTTTGCGGGTGGCGGCGCCATTGGCGCCCCTCGGCGCGGTGATCGGGGAATGGGTCGGGGCTTCGGCGGGCTTAGGCTTCGTCATGCTTCAGGCCAACGCCCGGATGCAGACGGAGGTCGTCTTCGCCGCCATGACCATTCTCGCGCTCTGCACGCTGGCTTTGCGCCGCGCCGTGGACTTGCTCGCTCCGCTTTTCACGCCCTGGGCCCGGGAGAACGAACCCGACGCCCCGCGCTCTGCGATCCGAAGGGATTCCTGATCATGATGCGATCTTTTTTCTGCGCCCTGCTCGCGTTCGTCGCCCTGACCGGCGCCGCGCGGGCCGAAGACCGGCTGACGGTGCTGCTCGAATGGTTCGTGAATCCGGATCATGCGCCGCTGGTCGTGGCGCGCGAACTCGGATTTTTCGAGCAGGCCGGACTTGAGGTGGAGCTTTTGCCGCCCGCCGATCCTTCGAGCGTTCCGCGCGCCGTGGCGGCGGGACAAGCCGAGATCGGCGTCCATTATCAGCCGAATCTCTATCTCGACCATGCGGCGGGCGTGACGCTGACGCGCTTCGGCACTCTGGTGGAGACGCCGCTCAACACTCTGACCGTCCTTCAAGACGGCCCGATCAAGGAGATCAAGGATCTGGCGGGCAAGAAGATCGGCTTCTCCGTCTCCGGCTTCGAAGACGCCATGCTCGCCCGCATGCTGGCTCAGGCGGGCGTGGAGCGGGAGAGCGTCGAATTGATCAACGTCAATTTCGCTTTGACTCCGGCGCTGATCACGGGCCGCGTCGACGCGACCATCGGCGGCTTCCGCAATTTCGAACTCACGCAGATGCGCCTTGAGGGCCGTGTGGGGAAATCCTTCTTTCCCGAAGAGCATGGCGTGCCGGTCTACGACGAATTGATCTTCGTCGCGCGGCCCGAGCTGATCGGCGACGACCGGCTTCCGCGCTTTCTGCAGGCGGTGGAGCGGGGCGCGATCCATCTAACCAATCATCCAGAGGAAAGCTGGGCGCTGTTCATCCGCGCCTATCCCGATCTGGACGACGAACTCAACCGCGCGGCTTGGGCCGACACCCTGCCGCGCTTCGCCAAACGGCCTTTCGCGCTGGATCGCGCGCGTTACGCCCGCTTCGGCGCCTTCCTCGCCGAAAGCGGGTTGATCGAGAAGGCCCCCGCCGTCGAGGAGATCGCGGTGGAGCTGAAATGAACGCGCATGATCTGCCTCCCCGCGCCGCCGATCTGCTGGAGCGGATCCGGAGCCGCGCGCCGCGCGTCCATTGCCTGATGAACACGGTGGTTCAGAAATTCGTCGCGGACGGGCTCTCCGCTTTGGGCGCCCGCCCCTCCATGACCTCCTCCCCGGAGGAGATTCGCAGCTTCGTCCGCAAGGCCGAGGCCCTGACGGTGAATCTCGGCACGCTCGACGCCCAGCGCCGCGTCGCCATAGACCTCGCCCTCGGCGCCGCCGCCGAAGAGGGCAAGCCCTGGGCGCTCGACCCGGCTCATTGCGATTATTCGCCGCCGCGCGCCGCCCTCGCTCAGGAGCTTCTGAGCCGCGGCCTCGCCGTTCTGCGCGCCAACGCCGCCGAATGCGCGCTTTTGGCGCCGCCGCCCGAAGTCGCGACGGTTCGCAGCGGAGAGACGGATCTGATCCTCCGCGCCGGAAGCGGCTTCGCGGTGGAGAACGGACATCCCCTGACGGCCAAGGTCACGGGGACCGGCTGCCTCTCCGGCGCGCTGATCGCGGCCTTTTGCGCGGTCGAGCCCGATCCGCTGACGGCGGCGGCCTCCGCGACTCTGGCGCTCGGCGCGGCGGCGGAGATCGCGGCGGAGGGCGCGCGCGGGCCGGGGAGCTTCGAACCGGCGCTGCTCGACGCTTTGCACGCGCTGACCCCTTCCGACCTCCTTCGGCTGGCGAGGATTCGAGATGCGTAGAGCATTTTCCAGAGAAGCCGAAACGGCTTCGCGTCGTGAAAAGGCGACCGAACAAAAGCTTGGAGCGTTTGAGCGATCCAGCATGATCGAAAAACGCTCTAAAGTCGATTTCAGGCTCAACGCCATCGTGGACGGTTCTCTGCGCGACAGGGGCAATCTGGCCGATCTGGCGGCGCTCGCGGCCCGCAACGGCGCGACCCTGATCCAATATCGCGATAAGGAGGCCTCCACGCGCGACCTCATCGGAGAAGCCCTTGCGATCCGGGCGGCCCTCGCCGGGACCGGCGCGCCGCTGATCGTCAATGATCGAGTCGACGTCGCTTTGGCGGTCGGCGCGGCGGGCGTCCATCTCGGGCGCGAGGATATGGATCCGGCCATGGCCCGCCGGATTCTCGGGCCGGACGCGCTCATCGGGGCGACGGTCAAGAACGCAGCCGACGCCGAGGCCGCTCTTGCGGCGCCGGTGGATTACGTCTGCGTCGGCGGGGTCTTCGCCACCCTCTCCAAGCGGAATCCCGATCCGCCTTTGGGTCTGGAGGGCTTCGCGCGGCTCCGCGCGCTCTTCGCCGAGGCCCGTCCGGAGCTTCCGGTGGGCGCCATCGCCGGAATCGACGCCGCCCGCGCGGGCGAAGTCCTGCGGGCGGGCGCCTCGGGCGTCGCGGTCATCTCCGGGATCTTCCGCGCGCCGGAGATCGCCGCCGCCGCAGCTAGGATGCGCCGCATCGTGGATCAGGCCCTTGCGGAGCGCGGATCATGACGCCCGTCGCCCTGACCATCGCGGGCTCGGACAGCGGCGGAGGAGCCGGGATTCAGGCGGATCTCAAGACCTTCTCCGCTTTGGGAGTCTTCGGGACCAGCGCCGTCACCGCGCTCACCGCTCAGAACACGCAGGGCGTGCGCTCCGTGGAGGATGTTTCGCCCGAGATGGTCGCCGCCCAGATCGCCGCCGTCTGCGAAGACATGGAGGTCAAAGGCGTGAAGATCGGCATGGTCTCGCGCGTCGCCACCATCGAGGCCATCGCCGGGAGTCTGCCGCGCTATGGGCTGAGGCCGGTTCTGGATCCGGTGATGGTCGCCACCTCGGGAGATCGCCTTTTGCAGCCGGAGGCCCTTGAGGCGCTGAAGACCCGCCTGATTCCCCTCGCGGCGCTCGTGACGCCCAATCTGCCGGAAGCCGCCCTGCTGACCGGAGAGCCGCCCGCCCGCACCGAAGCGGAGATGCTGAGGCAGGCCGAAGCGATCCTACGTCTGGGGGCGGCGGCGGTTCTGGTCAAGGGCGGCCATGGCGAGGGCCCGGAGAGCGCGGACATCCTCTGGGACGGCTTCTCCATGACCCGTTTCGCCGCGCCGCGTCTGGCCACGCCGAACACCCATGGCTCCGGCTGCACGCTGTCGGCGGCCATCGCGGCGGGTCTGGCGCGCGGTCTGGCTTTGCGGGAGGCCGTCGGGGAGGCGAAAGAGTATCTTCAGGGCGCGCTGGCGGCGGGCGCCGCTCTGAAGATCGGCGCGGGGCATGGGCCCGCCCATCATTTCCATCGCTGGTGGAGGCCGTGAAAGTCTCCGGCGCGGCGGCGGGGCTTCTCGCCGCGCTGGAAAGCCTGCTGGGCGCGCTCTGCGCCGGGCTGCTCGCGCTTGTGCTGATCGCCTCTCTGGCGGCGGCGATCCTGCGCTATGTCTTCGGGGCGGGCTTTCCCGGCTCGGAGGATCTCGGCATCTGGCTGCATGTCGCGCTGATCGCTCTGGGCGCGCCTCTGGCGCTCGGAAGCGCTCTGGCCATGCGCTTCGACCTGCTGACGAAGCTTCTGCCCGAGCGGGGGAAGGCGGCGGCGGGGCTCCTCGCCGACGTCTTCACACTGCTGGCCGGGCTGGTTTTAGCCTCCGGCGGGCTGCGCATCGGGGTGATGCTGGGCGGAACCTCGCCGACGCTCGGCCTGCCGGAATGGATGCGCTTCGGCTTCCTCGGGGCGGGCGGGGCGCTGATCCTTCTGGCTCTGGCGCTGCGGCGGATCGCCGGGGGCGAGACGGCGCGGCTCCTTCTCGCGCTGGCTCTGAGCCTCGCGCTGCATCTGGCCGCCGCGCGATTCTCGGTCTCCGCGGCCTTTCCGCCGAGTCTGACGCTGGGTCTGATCGCTTTGCTTGGGCTGCTGACGGGGGCGCCCTTGCCGCACGCCTTCATCGCGGCGGCTTATCTGGCGATTCCCTTCGGCAGCCCTTTGCCGGAGCAATCCGTGGCCGCCGCCGTCGTGACGGGCGTGTCGAAATTCCTGCTTCTGGCGATTCCCTTTTTTCTGCTGGCGGGCGGATTCCTCGCCTCATCGGGGGCGGCGGCCCGGATGCTGCGCTTCGCGGCGGCTCTGGTCGGCCATCGCCGGGGAGGTCTGGCGCAGACGGCGCTCTTGACGAGCGTCCTCTTCTCCGGCGCCTCCGGCTCTTCGGTGGCGAACGCCGCCTTCGGCGCGACGGCCTTTCAGCCGGAGCTGGCGAAGAACGGCTATCCGCCCGCTCAGGCCGGGGCCATCGTCGCGGCGGCCTCCACGCTGGACAACGTGATTCCGCCCTCCATCGCCTTTCTGCTGCTCGCGGCGGCGACGAATCTCTCCGTCGGCGCGCTGATGCTCGGCGGATTCGCGGCGGGCGGCGTCATGGCGCTCTGCCTCGCGGCGGTCCTCCGCCTGACGGCGCCTCCCGAGGCCGCGCGGCCGCGCGCCGGAGCGCAGGAACGCCTGAGCGCCGCGAAAGCCGCGCTTCCGGCTCTCGGCCTCGGCGTGGTGATCGTGGCGGGCGTCCGCATGGGCCTGACCACGGTGACGGAGGCCGCCGCTCTGGCCGCCTGTTATGCGCTGCTCCTCGGCCTGAGTGCGGGCATGAGGGCGCGCGCGCTGTTCGGCGTTTTTCGTCAGGCGGCGGTCGAGGCCTCCGTCGTCGGGCTGCTCATCGGCGCGGCGGGGCCTTTCGCCCTGCTGCTGGCGATGGACGGCGTTTCCGGGCTGCTCTCGGGCTTCGTCTCCGGGTTGGGATGGGGGCCGCTGGGCGTGATGCTGCTCCTGAATCTGATGCTGCTGCTGATCGGCCTCGTGCTGGACGTCGGCGCGGCGATTCTCTTGTTCGCGCCGATCTTCCTGCCTCTGGCGGTCGCGGCGGGGATCGACCCCGTTTATTTCGGCGTGATTCTGGTGGCGAATCTGATGATCGGCGGCCTGACGCCCCCCGCCGGGATTCTGATCTACGTCGTCAGCGGCGCGACGCGGATTCCCGCAGGCGCTTTGTTCCGCGCGGTCGGGCCTTATCTGGCGGCGCTGCTCTGTTCGCTCGGCCTGCTGGTCGCGGGCGCGCTTCTCCTCTGAACCCATGACGGAGCCCTGAAGATGACCATCCTCACACGCCGGAGCCTTCTGCGCCGCTCGGCCCTCTTCGGGGCGGGACTTCTGGCGGCGCCTGCGGTCGCCCGGCCGGGCGCGCGGCGGAGTCTGACTCTGGCCTCGCTTTTCGGCGAGGATAAGCCCGAGACCAGGATCTGGCGGCTGATTGAAAAACTGGTCGAGGAGAAGCTCCCCGGACGCTTCCGCTTCAACCTCATCGGCTCCGCGGCTCTGGGCGGCGAGAAGGAGGTGGCGGAGGGCCTGCGCCTCGGTTCGGTTCAGGCCAGCCTCTCGACGGTTTCGGCGCTGGCGGGCTGGGTTCCCGAGGTCCAGCTTCTCGATCTGCCCTTTCTCTTCCACGACGCCGCCCATCTCCGCGCCGTGGTCTCCGGCCCCATCGGCGCGGAGATCAAAAGCAAGCTGGCCGCTCAGCACTTCATCGTCCCCGACTTCATCAATTACGGCGCGCGCCATCTGCTGACGAAAGCGCCCGTCGTCAGACCGGAACAGCTCTCCGGCACGCGCATCCGGGTGATTCAGAACCAGACGCATCGCAGGCTCTGGAGCGCCTTCGGGGCCACGCCCATCGGCCTGCCCATCCCGGAGACCTACGACGCCCTGCGCAACGGCGTGGCCGAGGCGATGGATCTGACGAAATCCGCCTATGCGGGCTTCAGGCTTTACGAGGTCGCGCCCTTCCTCACCGAGACCGGGCATATCTGGGCCTCGGGGGTGGTTTATTTCGCGGCGCCCTTCTGGAACGCTCTGACGGAGGAGGAGCAGGAGGTCTTTCAGGAGGCCGCCGCCGCAGGCGCCGCCGCTTTCGACGCCTGGATCCTTGAGGATGAAGCGCTCTCCATGGCGACCGCCGCCGCTCAGGGCGGAGAGGTCTTGCAGCCTGAGGATCGCGAAGCTTGGGAGGCGGGCGGGCGGAGCGTCTGGGGGGATCTCGCGGCGGCGGTCGGCGGGATGGAGAAGATCGAGGCGGCGCGGGAGACCCTTTGAGTTTGCGGCTCTGAATTTTTTCAGATGGGGCGGAATAAACCCCTCGGGCTCCGCGTCTCTCCCATGCGGCCGGACGAGGCCGCTCAGGAGAAAGGATCGGATGATGATGACCCTGAACCGCATGCTGGCCGCCGCGCTGCTGGCGACCACCACGCTCTCCGGCGCCGTTCAGGCCCAGAGCCTCCCCTCCCCAAACCCCGCCTCCCTAAACTCCGTCTCCGAGCGCCTCGCTCAGGCCGGCCCCCTCTGGCAGCCGGGCTCCGGCGGCGGAAACGTCGCGCCGCGCGGCTGGAACGACGACGACGACGATGGCCGCCGCCGCTCTTCTCCCACCCGCTCCTTCTCGCGCGACGACGACGATGACGACGGCCGTCGCGGCGGACGCGCCTCCTCCCGCGACGACGACCGCGGCGGGCGCTCCGGGGGCCGTTCGGGCGGGCGCGACGACAACGACGACGATGATTGAGAAGAAGACGAAACGCTCTCCGACCTGAAAGCGGGAGGCGCCGGGAGACCGGCGCCTCTCTTTCATCTTATTGGGCCACGGGCCAGACATGTCGCGGCGCGGCCTGAGGCGCGCAAGGCGGCATGAGCAGCAAGCCTGCGCCGAAGACCGGGTCCCGGCCCGGCGCGCCGAGATCCGTCGCCGCCGAAGCGAGCATGCGCGCGATCTCGGGCGGGGTCAGATGCGGCTGGCTTTGCAGCAGACGCGCCGCCGCCGCCGTCGCGAAGGGGACCGCGAAGGAGGTTCCCGTCTGGGCGCGGCCTCCGCCGGAGGCCGCCGCCGTCCAGATTCCGACGCCCGGCGCCGAGAGGTCGATATGCGCGCCGCGCCCGGCCCGGCGATAGACTCCGCCCCGGACGTCCACGGCGGTGACGGCGATCACCTCGGGATGAGCCGCGGGCCAGACCGGCGCCGCATAAGGCCCGACGTTGCCCGCCGCCGCCAGAATCACAAGGCCGCGCTCCCGGACGAACCGCGTCAGAGCGCGCTCCAGAATCGCGTTCGGAGGGCCGGAGAGGCTCAGATTCGCCACCCGCGCCCCTGCGCCCGCCAGAAGATCCAGCGCTTGAATCAAGACGAAGGCGTCGGTCCGCTCGTCGCCTCCGACGCTGCGGAAGGCGTCCACCGCGACGAGGGGCAGCTCCGGCGCGAGGCCCGGCGTCTGGCCTGCGGGATCTCCCGCGAGCAGAGCCGCCACCGAAGTTCCGTGCTGCGGATCCGAAGGAACGCCCTCCGCCGCCCCGATCCGGTGGACGGTCATCCGCGCCCGCCCGAAGGCCGCATGCGCCGCGTTCACGCCGGAATCCACCATGCCGATTCGGATTTCAGGGCCGCAGGATCCCTGAGGCGGCGTCCAGCCGATTTGGGCGAAGGAGGGGCAATGCGCCCCCTGACAGAAAGCCGCGCCTTGGGCCGGGCCTTGGCCGGGACGATAGAAATGATTGAAGTCGGCGCCCGTTCCGGAGGGCAGATTCCGCACAAGATCGCGCGCGGCGGGCAGCCCCAGAACCGGCGAGGGCGCGAAGCGGCGCAGAGTCGCGCCGAGGGAGGACATGGCCTGAGTCTCCAGCAGGACGAAGCCCTGAGCCTGAAGGAAGGCCAGATCCGCGTCGCTGAGGTCGAAGGTCAGGATTTCGGGCCGGGCCTCCGGCGCGGCGAGCGGCGGGGCGAGGACGATCCCCGGACCATCGTCGTCGTCGTCGTTCTCGCGCCCTCCGCTTCTGCTCGGACCGTCGTCGTCGTCATCGTCGTCCGCCCAGGCCGGGGAGATGGGCGAGAAAGAGGAGTCAGGCGCTCCGGCGAGGCCGAATCCGGCCAGAACGGCCAAAAGCGTCAATGTGTTCGGGCGCATGAAGTTTTCCTGATTTCGCGGGGTTCGGCGGGACTGGAAACGGCCTCCGCCGCGTTCTACTTAAACGACGTTCCCAATTGAAACTTATTCCCGCCGATTTTTCGACGCTCCAAGCCGAAAGGCCTTTCATGCCGCCTCAGCCGCAAGACCCCTTTCTGGAGAATCTGATCGCGCTTTTGCCCAATCTGCGCCGCTTCGCGCTTTCTCTGACCCGCAGGCCGGATCTGGCCGACGACCTCGTGCAGATCGCCGCCGAGCGGGCTCTGGCGGCGCGGGAGCGCATGGGGCCGGATCTGCGTTTCGCGCCTTGGATGTTCCGGATTCTGCGCAACGCCTTCCTCGACATGACCCGCCGCGAAAAGACTCGCGGCGAGGCCTGCGCCGTGGAGGATCTCGAAGAGGCGCCCCCGGAGTCCCTCGTGACCGACGGGCGGGAGATTCTGGAGACGCGCCTCATGCTGCAGGCGGCTCAGGAGGCCATGGAGGCTTTGCCCGAGGAGCAGCGTCAGGTGATGATCCTCGTCTGTCAGGAGGAATTCGCCTACGCCGAGGCGGCGGAGATCCTCGGGCTGCCGCTCGGCACGGTGATGAGCCGCCTCGCGCGCGGGCGGCTGGCCGTCGCGCGGAGGCTGGGAATGAAATGAGCGCCGCCGCGTTGAAGATGAAAGGGCCGGGAGGGACGACATGACCCATTTCGACGACGAGACCCTGACCGCTTTCGCCGACGGCGAATTGCGCGAGCCTGAAGCCGGAGCCCTGCGCGCGGCTCTGGCGGAGGATGCGGCTCTGGCGGCGCGCGTGGATCTGCTCCGCCGCAGCCGCGAGGCCGTGGCGCGTCTGCCGCTCCCCGAGGCCCCCGCAGGGCTGGAGGCCCGTTTGCGCGCCATGGCGGCCGCGCCTCAGGCGGAGGCGAAGGTGGTTCCGCTGGCGCCGAGACGCCGCGCCGCGCCTTTTTGGGCGCCTCCGCTCGCGGCGGCGGCGGCTTTGGCGGTCGGGCTGGCGCTGGGCTCCTTGCTGACGCGCCCAGCGCCGGAGGCCGCGCCCTCCGGCTTCGGCCTGGCTCCGCAGCTCGCGGCGGCGCTGGAGCGCACGCCCTCGGGCGGCGCGGCGGCGCTGGAGGGCGGCGAGGCGCGGATGATCGCCAGCTTCAAGGACGGCGCGGGCGCGCTCTGCCGCGAATTCGAGGAGGAGCGGCGCGGAGAGGCCCGGGTCGCGGTGGCCTGCCGGGGCGCGGAGGGCTGGGAGCTGCGCTTCGCCCTCGCGACCGGAGCGGCGGAGGGCTATCAGCCCGCCTCTTCTCTGGAGATCCTCGACCTCTGGATGACGAGCCGCGAGGCGGGGGCGCCGCTCTCGCCGGAGGAGGAGGCCGCGGCGCTCGGCTTCGCGCCCTGAGCTTCAGCCGATCCTCTTGCGGCCCAGCAGCCGCAGGAGCAGGCCGCGCCCCGCCCTCAGAACCGGATAGATCAGCGCCGCCCGGCGCGGCGAGCGCATCAGCGCCCGCAGGACTCCGCCCTTCTCCGAGAGGACCGACAGCAGCGTCATGGCCTCGGCGCCTTGCAGCAGCCGCCCGCCGTGACGCAGAGCCATGCCGGAGTCGAAATCCACGCCCGCCGCGCGCAGCCCGACGGCGCGGGGGTCGTCTGAACGGGCGTCGATCAGCTCCACCGGCCCGACCGCCCGCCGCAGATTCAGCATTCGGACATAAGCGCCGCAGAGCGGGCATTCGCCGTCATAGAAAATCTCCAAACCTTCAGCCATGGGCGGGGACTCCGAAGAGAGGGCGCGGAATTTCTCCGCCTTGCGGGAATGACGCGGCGGCTTGGCGCGTTATTCCCCAAAGCTTTCGCTTCCGCGCTCGAAAGGAGAGACGATGAGGACGCCGATCTTGAAGGACCGCCTGAGCGCCTTTCGGCTGCGGCTCTCGCAACCCGTCTCCGCTTTGTCGCTCGCGGTTTTCCGCATTTGCTTCGGGGCGCTGATCTTCTGGGATGTCCTGCGCTTCATCCATTATGATCGGGTCTGGCGCTATTGGGTCGCGCCGGAGTTCCATTTCTCCTATCCGGGCTTCTCCTGGGTTTCGGCGCCGCCCGAGCCTTGGATTCAAATCCTCTGGGGAGTTCTGGGGCTGGCGGCGCTGATGGTGGCGCTGGGGCTGTTCTATCGGCTGGCCGTGATCGTCCTGACCTTGCTCTTCGCGTGGTTCTTTCTGATCGACGCGGCGGAATATCTCAATCATTTCTATCTGGTCCTGCTTTACGGTTTTTTGCTCTGTTTTCTGCCCGCCGCGCGGGTCTGGTCTCTGGACGCGCTGATCCGCCGTCGCCGGGGCCGCCCCGAGCCGGAGGCCGTCCCTTACGCCGCCGTCTTTCTCCTGCGCGCGCAGACGGAGATCATGCTGATCTTCGCCGGTCTGGTGAAGCTGACGCCGGATTGGCTGGCGGGCGAGCCGCTCGGGATCTGGATGCGCGAGCGGACGGCGGGCCTTTGGCTGGAGCCTCTGGCGCGACAGGATTGGTTGATCGTCGCGGCCTGCTGGGCGGTGATCGCGCTGCATGTGCTGGGCGCGCCCTTGCTGCTCTGGCGCAGGACGCGGCTGACGGTCTTTCTGATCTATGGCGTCTTCCACATCGGCAACGCCTGGGCCTTCAACATCGGAATCTTCCCTTGGCTGACCATCGCCGCCACGACGATCTTCTTCGCGCCCGACTGGCCCGCGCGCTTCTTGCGCCGCCCCCTCGCCGCGACGCCTGAGGCGGCGCCGAGAAAGCCCGTCTCCTCTCTGGCTCTGGCGGCCATGGCCTGCTGGATCGCCCTGCAATTGGCCTTGCCTCTGCGCGGGACGTTCTTCGACTCGGAAGTCCGCTGGAGCGGCGACGGCCACCGTTTTTCATGGCGGATGCGCATTTACGACCGTCAGGCCGAGGGGCGTTTCCTCGTGAAGGATCGCGCAACGGGCCAAGAATGGATCGTCGATCCGGTCGCCTTTCTGACCCCCCGTCAAGCCGATAAGATGCTGGTCCGCTCGGATCTCGTGCGGCAATTCGCGGCCCATCTGGCGGAGGTCTGGCGCGCGGCGGGCTATGAGGTCTCGGTGCGGGCGGAGATCTGCAAATCTCTGAACGGCCGCCCTTGTCAGGACTTCATCGACCCGCAGGTCGATTTGACTCAAGTGCGGAGCAACCCTTTCGGCGCGGATCCTTGGGTGAAGCCTCTGGAGATTCCGGTTTGGGGCGCCGCCCGCGCTCGGGAGGCCGAACGGCCGGAGCGCCCGGCCCCATGAGGGTTCGCGCCCCTCAAGGGCGCTTCAGAAACTCGGAGAGGATCCTTAAGACCTCCTGCGGCTTCTCGCGATGCGGAACATGGCCGCAATCGGCGAGGAGCCGCATCTCCGCCGGTCCTTGCGTCAGGCGCGCTAGGCGCTCTGGCTGGGCGGCGGAGCCGTATTCGTCCTGCTCGCCATGCAGGACGAGAAGCGGCGCGGTCAGGCGTCCGAGGGCCGCGTCCAAAGTCCAATCGGCGAATTCCGGCGCGAGCCAGGTCTCCGTCCATGCGTCGAGGACCCAGCGGGCTTTTTCGCCGTGATGGCGCGCCAGACGCTCCAGAGCGGCGGGGTCGGCGAAGGCGGCCTTCGCCTCGCGGATTCCCTCCAGAGTGCGCGGCTCGACGAAGGATTGAGCGGAGATGGTCGCGACCGCCGCGCAATCTTGCGGGAAGGCGGCGCCGATCTCCACGGCCATGCCTCCGCCGACGCTATGGCCGAGGACGACGAAGCGCCCGATCTCCAGCGCCTCGCGCAGGAGAGGCGGAATCTCGCGGGCTTCTTCGGCGATGAAGCCGCGCTTCAGCCGGTCGGCGCGCGGCGCCGAGCGCCCGAAGCCGAGCCGGTCATAGGCGACCACCCGCCGCCCCGTCGCCCGCGCGAGGGCCTCGGGGAAATCGCGCCAGAGCGTCACGGCGCCGAGGGAGTCATGGACGAGGAGGATCGCCGGAGCCGCGTCGCTTGCGCTTCCAGCCTCCCCCTCCGGCTCCCATGAACGGGCGAAGATCTCGCCTTGCGGCGTGGCGATCCGATGGTCTCGGGGACGGGGATCTGAGGGACGGGGATCTGGGGACATGGCTTTCTCCTGCTCTCCGGCCTCCTCCTCAGTCGGACGAAGCCTCGCTCTCCGTCGGCGGAGCCTCGCGTTTGCGCCGCAGAGCCATGGCCAGCAGGCCCTGACGAATATTGTCGATATGCCCGCGCATGGCCTCCGTGGCCTCGGCGAGGCGGCCGCTCCGGCAGAAGTCCAGCAAGGCGCGATGCTCGGCCACGGCGCGCTCGCGGGCGCCGGGAACGCCCAAAAGCTGAATGCGGGTGTGGAGGTCGCATTCCGTCAGCAGATTGGCCACAAGGCCCATCGTCCGCGGACTCGCGGCGTGGCGATGGAGCCGCATGTGGAAGTCCTTGTTCAGCCCGCTCCATCTGGCGACGTCGTGGCTGTCGTGGGGCTGGGCGAGCGAAAGAGCGTATTGCTCCTGAATATGCTCAAGGGCGGCGAAATCCTCGGCGGTCAGCTTGCCGACGGAGCGCTCCATCAGCCAAGGCTCCATCAGGCTGCGCATGGAGAAAAGTTCGTCGATTTCGTCGAAGGTCAGCTCCGCCACCACCGCGCCGCGATGCGGCGACATGCGGATGAGCCCCTCCTTCTCCAGCATGAGGAAGGCTTCGCGCAGAGGAATGCGGCTCATGCCGAATTCGCGGGCCAAAGCCTCCTGACGCAATTGAAAGCCGGGCGGATAATCGGCGTTGAGGATCCGGTCGCGCAGCTCCTCAAGGGCGGCCATGGCCATGGTCCGATGCTGCAGGCTTTTCCCGACGCCCATGGCCTTGCGCTCGATCTCCAGCCCGGGGGGAGGTCTGAGGGCCTCGGTTTCGTCGGTCATGCGAAGTTTCCTCATCCTGAGCGATGGGTTGGAGAACGACGCCCGCGGGCCCCGGCGACGCG